>NZ_CP197499.1:1022500-3032500 GCF_052218455.1 Leeuwenhoekiella sp. H156 | reverse complement strand
GGTTTGGGCTAATCCGAGTTCGCTCGCCGCTACTATCGGAATCACTTTTGTTTTCTCTTCCTCCGGGTACTTAGATGTTTCAGTTCCCCGGGTTTGCCTCCTTGCGGATACTATACCTTCAGTATAGTGGGTTGCCCCATTCGGATATCTGCGGATCAATTTGTATGTGCCAATCCCCGCAGCTTTTCGCAGCTTATCACGTCCTTCTTCGCCTCTGAGAGCCTAGGCATTCCCCATACGCCCTTATTTAGCTTATTGTACTTCTTGCTCTTATAAGGACTATAGTATTGCTACTAAGCCTTTTATTATTGTATTCTAATGAGTTCTATCTATAATATATAATTAACTATCGCTAGCTAACTAAAAATTTGTTTCTCTCGTATTCTTATTATTTCCCAATATGTCAATGAACGTTCTGCCCCCTAGCCCCCAAAGGGGGAACTAAGCTTTAAACCCTCCCCCTTCGGGGGTCGGGGGGCTTTTGTGGAGAATATCGGAGTCGAACCGATGACCTCCTGCGTGCAAGGCAGGCGCTCTAGCCAGCTGAGCTAATCCCCCATTTCTTATAGCCGGCAGTTTCAGTATTCAGTACACAGTCTATGATTACTGCTAACTGTTGCTGCTTACTGCAAACTGGGTTACCCAACTTCTAAAATTTCCTTCAATCTGTGTGTATGAACTTCCTCTAAAACCAAAGTCTGTGACTTTAATCTTAAAGATATCCGCCTGCGCGGATATACTTCGTACCTTCGGTACTCAGTAGTCTCAGGCAGACTCGAACTGCCGACCTCTACATTATCAGTGTAGCGCTCTAACCAGCTGAGCTATGAGACTGTCCTATTGATCAATTGAATGATCCCGATTTGTATCGGGACCATCAACTGAAAAATATCTTGAATTGACAACTAAAACCAAAACGAGTCCTTTCCTTATAGTCGTGTCTTTGTCTGCTAAGCAGCAAAGCTCTAGAAAGGAGGTGTTCCAGCCGCACCTTCCGGTACGGCTACCTTGTTACGACTTAGCCCCAGTTACCGGTCTTACCCTAGGCCGCTCCTTGCGGTGACGGACTTCAGGTACCCCCAGCTTCCATGGCTTGACGGGCGGTGTGTACAAGGCCCGGGAACGTATTCACCGCATCATGGCTGATATGCGATTACTAGCGATTCCAGCTTCACGGGGTCGAGTTGCAGACCCCGATCCGAACTGTGATAGGTTTTATAGATTCGCTCCCCCTTGCGAGGTGGCTGCTCTCTGTACCTACCATTGTAGCACGTGTGTGGCCCAGGACGTAAGGGCCGTGATGATTTGACGTCATCCCCACCTTCCTCACAGTTTGCACTGGCAGTCTGGCTAGAGTTCCCGACTTGACTCGCTGGCAACTAACCACAGGGGTTGCGCTCGTTATAGGACTTAACCTGACACCTCACGGCACGAGCTGACGACAACCATGCAGCACCTTGTAATCTGTCCGAAGAAAAAGGTGTTTCCACCCCTGTCAGACTACATTTAAGCCCTGGTAAGGTTCCTCGCGTATCATCGAATTAAACCACATGCTCCACCGCTTGTGCGGGCCCCCGTCAATTCCTTTGAGTTTCATTCTTGCGAACGTACTCCCCAGGTGGGTTACTTATCACTTTCGCTTGGCCACCCAGCTCTCAATTGAGCCGGACAGCTAGTAACCATCGTTTACGGCGTGGACTACCAGGGTATCTAATCCTGTTCGCTCCCCACGCTTTCGTCCATCAGTGTCAATATATTGTTAGTAACCTGCCTTCGCAATCGGTATTCTATGTAATATCTATGCATTTCACCGCTACACTACATATTCTAGTTACTTCACAACAATTCAAGACTAACAGTATCAATGGCAATTCTACAGTTAAGCTGCAGACTTTCACCACTGACTTATTAGTCCACCTACGGACCCTTTAAACCCAATGATTCCGGATAACGCTTGCACCCTCCGTATTACCGCGGCTGCTGGCACGGAGTTAGCCGGTGCTTATTCTTACGGTACCGTCATCGTGCTATACATAACACTTATTCTTCCCGTATAAAAGCAGTTTACAACCCATAGGGCCGTCTTCCTGCACGCGGCATGGCTGGATCAGGCTTTCGCCCATTGTCCAATATTCCTCACTGCTGCCTCCCGTAGGAGTCTGGTCCGTGTCTCAGTACCAGTGTGGGGGATCTCCCTCTCAGGACCCCTACCTATCGTTGCCTAGGTGTGCCGTTACCACACCTACTAGCTAATAGGACGCATGCTCATCTTGTACCGTAACCTTTACTATATAAATGATGCCATCAATATAGACTATGGAGGATTAATCCAAGTTTCCCTGGGCTATACTCCAGTACAAGGCAGATTGCATACGCGTTACGCACCCGTGCGCCACTCGTCAGCAGAAAAGCAAGCTTTTCCCTGTTACCGTTCGACTTGCATGTGTTAGGCCTGCCGCTAGCGTTCATCCTGAGCCAGGATCAAACTCTTCATCGTAGTGTCTTATATAATATCCCACGATATAAGGAAATTTAATCACCTTCTTATTCCTAAGAAAGCTCAAAATGGTCGTTCTAGTTTTAATTCAATCCCGATATAAAATCGGGACGCGTTGTCAATTCAATATGTCAAATAACTTTTCTCCTAATATCTCAAGAAGAAATTTTCTCGCTAAGTGTCAGGGAATCGAACCCCATTTCTAAATCACCAAATCACTCTATTTCATCGTGCGTTGCTCTCTGCGAAAGCGGCTGCAAATATACAACCTTTTTTTTGATTAACAAAGAAACTTTTTTAAAAATATTTTTTCTTTTGTTTGACAACTCTTTTAAGGAACGTAAACCGCTTTTTTATCAGCGATTTTGGAGCGGCAAATATAGAACGAATATCCAACCCTGCAAGGGCTTTTTCAAAACTTTTTTACCACCATTCAACTAAAGCCTTATTACCAAATACTTAGGCCCTGAAATAATTTTAAAATTTTCTAAAATCTAAGCTCTATAAGAGTATCTGCTAAATCTACCAACATCCTAAAATCTGCAAATACCCTGATATTCCCTCAAAAAAACGTCAAAATGCAATTCGCCATTTTAAGACTCAAGATTTACTTAATTACCTATAAAGTTTACAAACAGCAGCCGGCATCTTTCTAAAAGACGTCAACAACAGACAAAAGCCTACTAAAAAACAATGCATCATCTTAAACTCATCTATCTGCAATACGGCTTAGCGATGGAGCGGCATGTGTGAGCTCTTTTTTACGACCGAAGGGAAGTGAAAAAAGCGAGTAGCGACAGCGCGGTGATTGCCCAAAGCAATCAAAGCCCCACGAAAAGCTAAGAAAGCAACAACTCACACCTTATATATGACAATTGAGCACAATAAAGTTTCCGGTTAGATTTAATGCGGTTAGTTTAGCATTCAAATAAACTTAAACACTATTATCATGAAGACTCTTATTACTATTTGTTTAATTGCTTTGAGCCTTAATGCGTTTTCTCAGGAACCGGTAAAACTTGAGGTAAAGGTTACAAACGCCACGACTGATGAAGGTACCGTCCAATTTGGCCTGTACACCCAGGATAACTTTATGAAAGCTCCCCCATTAAAAAGTGCAGGCAGCCTTATTAAAGACGGAAAAGCTTCTGTGGTATTTGAAAATCTGGAACCCGGTATTTATGCGGTCATTTCATTTCACGATGCCAACGCCAACAATAAGATGGATTTTGAAGCAAACGGGATGCCTAAGGAATCCTACGGCACTTCAAATAATAGTATGACAATGGGCCCGCCAAGCTGGGAGGATAGTAAATTTGAGATCGGTAACGAATCTGTTTCAATTGAGATCCGGTTTTAGGCTGAGTACGTTGATGGGAAAATTTAAAAAAAGCCGGGGGTTTAATTTCCCTTTGTTTTTCATTAAAAAACCAAATGGTCACTCTATTTTTGAAGTATAATATATAAGTATGACCATTACACAACTGAAATACGTTTTAGCTGTTGCCGAAAATCAAAATTTTACCAAAGCCGCCGAAAAGACTTTTGTAACCCAGCCTACTTTAAGTATGCAAATACAAAAACTGGAAGACGAACTGGATATTTTGATCTTTGACCGAAGCAAAAAGCCTATAGAACTCACCGATGTGGGGCGAAAGATTGTTCAGCAGGCGCGAAATATCGTTAATGAAGCAAACCGTATCAGCGATATTGTTGATCAGCAAAAGGGTTATATAGGCGGAGAGTTTAAACTGGGTGTCATCCCCACCGTGATGCCCACCCTGCTCCCCATGTTTTTGCGAAATTTCATCAAGAAGTATCCCAAAGTAAAGCTTAAGATTGAAGAGTTGCCAACCGAAACCATTATTGAGCGACTGGAAGAAGGACATTTGGATGCTGCGATTGCCGCGACGCCTCTGCACTTAGAAAACATCAAAGAACGCCCGCTGTACTACGAACCTTTTGTAGCCTACATACCCGAAAATCAAAATCTTCAGGTAAACGAAAAGATCGATGTTGCCAGTCTGAACCTGGATCATATGCTGCTTCTGGAGGATGGACATTGCTTTAGAGACGGGGTTATTAATCTATGCAAGGCCAATAGAAATTATGAGGAGGAAACCTTTTCGCTGGAAAGCGGAAGTTTTGAAACCCTCGTCAAACTTGCGAACGAAGGCCTTGGCATGACCTTATTACCTTACCTGCACACGCTGGAAATAAAAAGTGAGGAGCAAAAGTACCTGCACCATTTTAAGGATCCCGCGCCTGCCCGGGAAGTGAGCCTGCTGTATCATAAAAGCGAACTTAAAATGCAGATTATTGAAGCCCTGCGCAATACCATCGCCGGGGTGGTCAAAGGAGCCATTACCTTTCAAAATGTGCAAATCATTAGTCCGTTGCCACAGGGCAAACCTATCAAAAATTAAAAAAGGCTTCTCGATCGAGAAGCCTTTTTATTTTTTTAGTTAAGATAAATGATACATTGATTTAATTCAGGATTTGCTTTGGTAAGGTCCTGAATCCAAACCCGTAGTTCCTCAATTTCATAAGGAAGTAAACGTTTTGCAGCCTTTTGTAATTCTTTGCAAAAAAGCACACTATCAAAACTCACTTTTTTTAAGACAGTTTTGGTGTACTCAAACATTGCTCTTGCCATCTTTGAATAGTTTTTGGTTAAAGTATTGTTTAAGTAGTTTTGGGTCTAATAGGCTATAGGATTTCTTAATTCCTCTTAAAAATAACACTTTAAACCTTAAATAATTGTTAACAGTTTAAAATCCTATTAACTAAATCGGATTAGTTGTAAACTTTAAAGATTCCACTTCAACTAAACAGTTAAGTTTCAGAGCGCTGTTAAAAGTTAAGACGAAAAACTAGAAAAATAGCTTCGAAATCCGTTCTGGAAATACCTATAATTCCAAAACTTAATTCCGTATAATTTCATTAAAAACGATTATCGCCATCGAGCAAATCGCCAAGTCCTCCCAGAATACTGCCTTCCCCTTTATCTTTACCACCTCCCTGCGGTGCTGCTGCCCAAACGCGTTTAGCCAGACGACTAAACGGAAGAGATTGCACGTAAACCGTTCCGGGACCGGTAAGGGTTGCAAAGAAAACTCCTTCACCACCGAAGAGTGTATTTTTAATACCGCCTACAAACTCAATATCGTAATTGACCGTATGGTCAAAACCTATAATACAGCCGGTATCTACTTTAAGCTTTTCGCCGGGATGCAATTCTTTTTTAAAGGTTGTACCGCCGGCGTGCACAAAGGCCATCCCGTCGCCATCAAGCCGTTGCATAATAAAACCTTCACCGCCAAAAAGTCCGCGGCCCAGTTTTCTGGAAAACTCGATTCCTATTGATACACCTTTAGCTGCGCAGAGAAAAGCATCCTTTTGACAAATAAAACGGCCTCCGTTTTTAGAAAGGTCAATGGGAATAATTTTACCGGGATAGGGAGAGGCAAAGCTTACGCGCTTTTTGCCCATTACGGTATTGTAATAGACCGTCATAAACATGCTTTCACCCGTAAGCAACCGCTTTCCGGCACCAAAGATCTTATTTAATAAGCCAGTATCGTTTTTAGAACCGTCGCCAAAGATGGTTTCCATCCTGATCCCGTCTTCCATCATCATAAAAGTTCCGGCTTCGGCAATAACGCCTTCCTGAGGATCGAGTTCGATCTCTACATATTGCATTTCTTCACCAAAAATCTGGTAGTCTATTTCGTGTGCTTCCATAGTATATTCGTTTTTGATTGGATTGATTTACCAAATAGGTAGCGCGAAATTTGATTTTGTTACAATGGCTTTTTCAATACAATCGGAAAAATCCAGAAAAAAAAAAAGGGAGACACAATCAGATGGATGAAAAATTCCGGATTAAAGTTCTCGACCTCGAATTGAATTTTGAGCTTTAAACTCTGAATTCTTAATTCTTAACCCGTACGGTCCACTCAAAATCAAAGGTGCTTACCACTACCCCATCTTTATTTGTGCCAACACTTTGCATCCAGAAGGTTTGGCCTTCTCCGGTTTCTAGCGTGGCACGAATAGCTTTTTCGATCTTATCCCCGTCTTTACAAACAAAGGTGATTTTACCGGTTGCTTTCTTGGTAAACGAAGCCTTGTTGTTGGCGACCAGCATCGAAATTTTATGACCGCTGTTGCGTATCTGATCAATAACCATAGTCCCGGTGCTTAATTCTGCAGCCATACCCTGCACTGCCCAAAACATAGAATTAAAAGGGTTTTGGTTAATCCATCGGTGCGTGACGGTGGTGGTACAGCTTGTCGCAGAAATTGCACGCACCCGCACGCCACAAAGCCAGGCAGACGGCAACTTAAACATTAAAAAAGTATTGAATTTCCCCGGAGTAACAGCCATAACTAGTGGTTTTAGATTCCAAAAATAGACTTCTGAAATGACATTACACAGCTTTTTAATATGTTAAGTAAAAGTTAATTTTAAGTACTTTGTATTGCATAATACCTTCTTTTAGATATATATTTGCATAAGAAATTAATAAGCAATGGAAACTAGTATTACCACAAGTCAAAAAAACACCGCTACTTTTATACACCTTTCGGTGTTTAGTCAGTTCCTTTTTCCTTTAGGAAATTTTATCGCGCCGCTAATAATCTGGGCAGCTTTAAAAAGGGATTCGCTATTTGTAGACAATCACGGAAGACGCGCACTGAATTTTCAGATGAGCACTTTTCTCTACGCTATCGGCTTAGTACTTATAGCCATTCCCTTTCTGGTTTGGCAGGGTCTTATAGCGGCCGGGGAGCAAGGCTATATCAGTGAGGAGACTTTTGCAAACATGGTTTTTCCGGGACAGGCCAGCGGACTCATCATTACTGCACTGGTATTTGCCCTGCTCCTGCTCGCGCTATTTGTCATCACGCTATTCTCGGTTATTTCGGCTGCAGTTAGCGCCAGTAATGGAGAAGAATACAAATATCCGCTTAGTATCAATTTTTTAAAACCGCTTGGGGCTTCTGAACAGGAAACCGCTTCAGCCTCATCATCTGAAGTTTAAGCAACCATCATCAATCAATTTCCGCTTTGCGGAACAAAACGAACAGTTATTAATCGCTTAACAATGAAAATCTATGAAGATTGAAAACACAAAGGCGCAAATGCGTAAAGGTGTTTTGGAGTACTGCATTCTTTCTATCTTAAAAGATGAAGATGCCTACGTAGCCGAAATACTAGACACGCTTAAAGATGCCAAGCTACTGGTAGTTGAGGGTACTATTTACCCGCTTCTTACCCGCCTCAAGAATGCCGGCCTGCTCAATTACCGCTGGGAAGAATCAACCAGCGGACCACCCCGTAAATATTACGGACTAACCGACACCGGCAAGCTCTTCTTAAATGAACTATCATCAACCTGGGACGACCTTCAAAAGGCCGTAACCCTGGTAACCAATCAAAAAGCCAAAAAAAATGAATAAGACAATTAATATAAATCTAGCAGGGCTCTTTTTTCACATTGATGAAAATGCTTACGCCAAGTTGCAACGCTATCTCGAAGCTATAAAACGCTCGTTTACCGATGCACAGGGTCGCGATGAGATCATACAGGATATTGAAGCCCGAATTGCCGAACTTTTTACCGAGCGTATCAAAACCGAACGTCAGGTTATAGGTCTCACCGATGTAGACGAAATTATCAACATCATGGGGCAGCCGGAAGATTACCGTCTGGACGAAGAATTGTTTGAAGACGAACCGGCTAAAAAACAAAGGTATACTCAGGAATCTGGTAAAAAACTCTATCGGGATACCGAAAAATCCTATATAGGAGGTGTCTGTGCAGGTCTCGGTCATTACTTTCAGATTGATGCCGTCTGGTTGCGCATCGCACTGATCCTTCTTACCATATTTTCCTGGGGTGGCTTTATATTGATTTATATCGCTTTCTGGATTTTTGTTCCGGAAGCGAAAACCACCTCAGAAATATTGGAAATGCGGGGAAAGCCCGTCAACATAGACAATATTCAGCGTAAGGTCAAGGAAGGTTTTGACACAGTTGCCGAATCGGTAAAAAATGTTGACTATGTTAAGTATGGGAATAAAGCACGCGAAGGTGCAGGTTCTATTGCCGATGCGCTGGGCAGGATAATTCGGTTTATTCTTAAAGTCATTGTCAAGTTTGTTGGCATTTTACTCATACTTATAGGTGGCAGCACGTTAATTGCACTCTTTGTAGCCTTATTTTCCGCAGGAAGTTTAGATTTCTTTGGGGGCAGTGTAGCAGATTATGTAGATATGGCCAATACTTCAGGAGCACCTTTATGGCTTCTGGTAATTCTGGCTTTTATCGCAGTGGGCATACCCTTTTTCATGCTGTTCTACCTGGGTTTGCGTATCCTGGTCAATACGCTCAAAAGATTAAGCCTTACGGCGAAATTAAGCCTGCTTGGTGTTTGGCTGGTGACCGTAATTACCATCGCAGTCTTAGGAGTGCGTCAGGGAATTGCCACAGCTGTAGAAGGAGAATCTGTCACTACTGAAGTTTTACAAATTCAACCCAACGATACGCTGACCGTCAGGATGAAAACCCAAAATAAATACGGGGCAGACAAGTACCACAATCGAAGCTGGAAAATTCGCGTTGATGCTGATGGAAACAAGGTGATCTACAACAGAGATGTCGATTTAAGTATTCAGAAAAGTGACTCTCCGGAAGCCAAGCTAATTATCAAAAAACTGGCTCAGGGAAGTTCCTATGACGAAGCACAGGCACGTGCAGAGAATATCATTTACAACTTTGAGACTGTAGGAAACACCGTGTTACTGGATAACTTTTTTATCACCGAATTAAAAAACAAATATCGTGATCAGCAGATAGATCTTATTCTTGCGATCCCTGAAGGAATGACCGTGTTTACAGACGAAAACATCGCGAGCTACCACAGAAACTGGTATTCCGATTTACTCGATCGCAAATTCATAGGCTATTACTCGATTATGCAGGATTCTAAACTCATCTGTACCGATTGTCCGCCTGAGGAACTGGAAGAAGAGTCTAATGAATGGGAGTATTCTGAAACTGTTGAGGATTCTACGGTAACCAATAATCCGGCTGAGTATAAAGAACAGGTAGCTCCTGATCGTGATGCAGTTAAGGTTAAAGAAACTGTAACAAAACGGGATTCTTTAGACTAAAAAACTAAACTGAAATCATCAACCAAAAAACCAATCAAAAATGACAACACTAATCAAAATTATCGTCACTGCACTTACCGCGGTATTTATGACCTCCTGTAATTTCAGTCTTGAAATGGGGCAAATTGAAGGTACCGGTAATGTAAAGACCAAAGACCTCAACATGACCCAGGCATTTACTAAAGTGCACAGCAGCAACGGCTGGGATGTTGTGCTTCAGAAAGGCACTTCTCCTTCAGTTAGCGCAGAACTTGATGAGAACCTCTTCGAATATCTGGATGTACATTATGAAGGAAACACCTTGCGTATCGAGTCTACAGATAATTCAAACATAGGCAGTGCGACTTCACGAAAGGTTTTCGTTACGTATGTTGATGCTCTTGAAAGCCTTAAAGCCAGCAGTGCCTCAACCATTATTTCTGAAAGTACGCTGACCGGAAGTCATATTGATCTGGACGTCTCGAGTGCAGGTACCATTAAGATACCGGTTGAAATACGCGAGATCAATGCCGAGGCAAGCAGCGCGGGAACCCTGAATCTGAACGGTGAGGCTCAAAGCCTCAAGTTTGAAGCCAGTTCGGCCGGAACCATTAATGCCAAGGATCTAAAAGCACAGGTGTGCAATGCCCAGGCATCAAGCGCTGGTACTATTAAGGTGTATGTAACCAAAGAGCTCGAAAGTCAGGCTTCAAGCGGTGGTGATATCAACTACTGGGGCGAACCTGAAAAAGTTGCGGTTTCTGAAAGTTCCGGTGGAGACGTAAGCAAACAATAAAAAAATTCATCAATCAAAAATCAATCGGGGAAAGCCATCTTAAATCATTAAGGTGGTTTTTTCTTTTTGTACTATTATCAGTACCAACCCACGATCACCTACCCTAAATTACTATATTTGGATTTTTACTAATTCCTTCCTTTGGCATTATTACATTTAATACGCTTTAAAAATCTGTTGATGATCCTGCTCACGCAGGTGCTGGTGCATTACGGCTTTTTAAAAGCACTTGATATTCCTGTTGCACTTACAGACCTTCAGTTTTTGCTTCTAGTTGTTGCCACACTTTGCATTGCAGCCGCCGGTTACATCATCAACGACATCAATGATGTCGAAAGTGACCGCATCAACAAACCCGTTAAAACCTATATCCCAAAACCCTTTTCAGAATCTGCAGCTTTTAATCTCTACCTCGTTTTTAATGTTAGCGGTGTGGGACTTGGCTTTTTGCTGAGTTATCAGATGGGTTTGACCAATTTTGCTACCGTTTTTGTTCTCATTTCGGCATTGCTTTATGTGTATGCCAACTTTTTAAAACGGGTCATTTTGGTGGGAAACCTCGTCGTAAGCATCGCAGTAGCAGCTTCTATTTTTATCCTGATCATTTACGATATGCTTCCGCTGCTCAACCAGTATCGAGAAGAACTTGTGACACCTGTTTCTGTACTCAGAGACTATGCGCTTTTTGCGCTGATGCTTAATTTTTTACGGGAAATCATCAAAGATATCGAGGATGCCAAAGGGGATTATGCCGTAGGTATACAATCGCTGCCTATCGCGCTGGGCTTGGAACGCACTTCGAAGCTTTCGGCTTATATCGCTGTGGTGTATATTTTCACCATTCTGGGATATATCTACGTATGGCTGCAAACAAACGTATGGACTTCGATCTACCTGGTTGCTGCAGTAGTTGTTCCCCTGGTTTATTTTTGTATCAAAGCCCGATATGCCGATAAACAGGCTCATTATACACACCTTTCTTCAGTGTTAAAGCTGATCATGTTTCTGGGCATTTTAAGTTTGGGTGTATTGACGTTGACTTTAAAATTTTGAACATGCTCCAAGACCTTTTAAAATCAAAAAAACTCATTCTCGCTTCGCAATCGCCACGCCGGCAGGAATTACTCGCTGCGCTGGAAGTGAATTTTGAAGTCCGTCTTAAGCCGGTTGATGAATCCTTCCCTCCCGGTATGCAACCCGGGGAAATCGCGGAATATATTGCCCAAAAGAAAGCCGCGGCTTTTGAAGCAGATTTGCAGGCTTACGAAATTCTGATTACCGGAGATACCCTTGTTTTTAAAGGCCATCAGGCTCTGGGGAAACCTAAAGATGCTGCAGAAGCCAGGCAGATGCTACAGTTGTTGAGCGGTACTTCACACGAAGTTATTTCTTCCATTTGCGTGACGACCTCAACTCAACAAGTTATGGATCACGATAAGGCCACGGTTCATTTTAGAACATTTACAGAAGCAGAAATTTCACATTACATCAACACCTACAAACCTTTTGACAAAGCCGGTGCCTACGGTATTCAGGAGTGGATTGGCCATGTGGCCCTTCAGAAATTAGAGGGTTCGTACAACACGGTTATGGGCTTGCCCACACACCTGCTTTATGATTTGCTAAATAAGGTGGTAGTCTAAAGACTTTTAGTAATTTAGATAAAAATTACGCCATGCAAAAAAAGCTGTTTTCCTTCAGTTCGTTATCCCTGTTCCTGTTATCTGTACTGGTACTTTCCTGTAAAAATCAGGAAAACTTTGAGTCGGTCGCCCGCGCTGAAGACCGCCAGCTTTCTCAGGAGTTTAAAGACTATTGGTATTCCGGCGAAGCCGAAATCACCTCCTATCAACTGCAACAACCCCGCTATGGCGAATTACGCAGTGGCAATGCCGTTTTAATTTTTGTTACCGAAGATTTTCTGCCGAAGGTTCAGGTAAAGGCCAATGCGCAAAACCCGGAAAATCTGCCCGTTTTAAAACTCAATACCACCAAAAATTACGTGACCGGCATCTACCCCTACTCCATTATGAGCAGCGCGTTTTTACCTTTGGCAACAAAAAATCACGCCATAAAAGTGACCAACAGCACTCAGGAATGGTGCGGGCAAATGTACACCCAGCTGAATAATCGCGGGGAATATTACGTAGAATCACACAGCTATTTTGAAGGAGAAGCCGATCAAAAGTTTACGCTGCCTCGTGGTACGGTTGAAGATGAAATCTGGGCGCTTCTGCGGGTTGACCCCAATGAGTTACCTCAGGGAACAAAAAAAATCATTCCCTCTATAGAATACCTGCGCCTGCATCATCTGGAGCTCAGACCGTATAAGGCTGTTTGTACCTTGTCAAACGGCAGCTACAGCATAGAATACCCCGAGCTCAGCCGCACGCTCACCATCAATTTTGAGAAGACTTTCCCCTACGCCATCACCGGCTGGACCGAGCGTTTTCCAAGTGGAAATCAGGAGATGACCGCTACCGCCACACGCATCAAATCGCTCAAAACACCGTATTGGAAACAGAACGCTGAAAAATTCACTAACCTGCGCGATAGTTTGGGACTTTAGAATTGTTAAAGAAGCTTTAATAGAACAGGCTTAGATAGCGTTTTACCTATCTTTGAGAGCATCTCAAAAATCCTTTAACCCGTTCATATCATGCGCTTTTTAATCGTTCTGCTCTGTTGTGTTTCGTTACCGCTACACGCTCAAAAACCCAAAAAGCCATCGTCTTCAGAAATCTACGAGCAGCTGCAGCAGCTCAATTTTTTAGGCACCGCCTTATACCTTGCGGCACATCCCGATGATGAGAACACTGCGCTTATTTCGTATCTGGTCAACGACGTTCACGCACGCACCGGCTATCTGGCACTTACACGGGGCGATGGAGGTCAAAACTTAATTGGTCCTGAAATCAGAGAACTTCTGGGCGTCATCCGTACGCAGGAATTGCTGGCGGCACGGCGCACCGATGGCGGCGAACAGCGTTTTACACGCGCAAATGATTTTGGCTATTCTAAAAACCCTAAAGAAACGCTCGAGTTTTGGGAAAAAGATGAAGTTTTACGTGACGTGGTTTGGGCGATTCGCAATTTTAAACCCGATGTGATCATCAATCGTTTTGACCATCGCTCTCCCGGAAGCACCCACGGCCATCATACGCTCTCGGCGATGCTGGGTGTTCAGGCTTTTGATTTGGTAGGTGATGCTTCGGTTTTTCCCGATCAGTTGAAATATACCGAAACCTGGCAACCTAAACGCTTATTTTTCAACACTTCGTGGTGGTTTTACGGCAGCCGTGAAGCCTTTGAAGAAGCCAACAAAGACAATCTGGTTTCGGTTGATGTAGGCAGCTACTACCCCGCTTACGGACTCAGCAATACCGAAATTTCGGCCCTCAGCCGCAGTCAGCATAAATCCCAGGGGTTTGGAAATACCGGTTCGCGTGGCGAGCAAATAGAATACCTTGAACTGCTTAAAGGAGACCTGCCTTCAAACGGAAACCTTTTTGAAGGTATTGACACTTCTTGGAATCGTGTAAAAGATGGTGCGGCAATCGGCGAAATTCTAAATGAGGTTGAAGCAAATTACGATTTTAAAAATCCGGCGGCAAGTTTGCCGGGTCTGCTTGAGGCTTATCCGCTGATCCAAAACCTGGAAGATACGCACTGGCGCGAACTCAAAACCAAACAACTTACCCAGCTCATCAAAGCCTGTGCAGGTCTGTATGTAGAAGCCGCGACAGGCCAACAGACCGCAGTGGCTAATGAAAACATAAGCCTCAATCTGGAAGCCATCAATCGCAGTGACTTCCCTATACGTTTACAAAATGTGGTATTGCCTGGCGGCGAAAAGATTGAAGTGGCTGAAAACCTGGCATTCAATAGCGACTTTGAAAAACAGGTAAACATCAATACCGGCGCTGCCGATCTTACCACGGCGTATTGGCTGAAAGACGAAGGTTCGGTAGGCATGTATAAGGTTACCGATCAAAAACTCATTGGTCTGCCCGAAACACCCCGGGAATTTAAGGCGGTTTTCAATCTGCAAATAGGAGATCAGCTCATCCCCATAACTACTGATTTGGTGTACAAATACAACGACCGTGTAGATGGAGAAGTTTATGAGCCTTTCGAGATTGTTCCGGAAGCTTCAGTAGCCGTGAAAGATCCCGTTATTATTTTCGCGAATGCGCAACCCAAAACCATTACCGCTGAAGTCACGGCCTATACTTCCAATCTTAAGGCTCAGGTTATGCTTCAGGTACCACAGGGCTGGCAGGTAAGCACACCTCAGCAAATTAGCATTGCTCAGAAAGGAGAAACCAAAGGAGTTGATTTTACGGTTACGCCGCCCGCAAAAGCGAGCGAGGGCGAACTCAAACCCCAACTGCAGATCAATGGAAAGACCATCACGACCAAAACGGTTACCATTGATTACGATCACATCCCGTTGCAAACTTTGGTACTGCCCTCCACCAATAAACTGGTACGGCTTGACATCGCTAAAAAAGGAAATTACATTGGCTATATCGCAGGCGCCGGAGACGTGATTCCTGAAAGTTTACAGCAAATAGGCTATACGGTTGTGACGGTAGATCCCGGGCAAATCACTCCAGAAAATCTTGCGGAATTTGATGCTGTGGTAATGGGCGTACGGGCGTATAACGTTGTTGAAGAACTTCAGTATAAACAACCCATCCTGCTCGATTATGTAAAAAATGGCGGGACTATGGTTGTACAATACAACACCGCCCGGGGTTTTAATTTCCCCAATCTGGGACCCTACCCGCTTCAGTTGAGCAGCGACCGGGTTACCGATGAGACGGCAAAAGTGAAGGTTCTTAATCCCGACGCCGAAATTTTAAACTACCCCAATAAAATAACCCAAAATGATTTTGATGGCTGGGTACAGGAGCGCGGTCTGTACTTTCCGGACCAGTACGACTCCTCTTATGAGCCTGTGATTTCCATAGGCGATGAGGGCGAAAAACCGAGCGAAGGCAGTTTACTGATAGCGAAATACGGTGAAGGTCATTATATTTATACCGGCCTCAGCTTTTTCAGGGAATTACCTGCCGGGGTTTCGGGAGCCTACCGGCTTTTTGCCAATATGCTTTCGATAGGAAAGAACGATCAAAAAATCAAACAATGATAGAACCAAAGCGAGAAGGCTGGTCTAACTTTTACACGCTCGTACTCGTACTGAATGTCGTGTACATCATTGTATTTTTAATACTTATGAATACTTACGCCTCCTGATATGCAAGATATAGACTGGATTGTTCTTGTTGCTACACTCGCTTTTATCGTCATCTACGGGGTGTATAAAACCCGGGGGCGTAAAAACGTTCAGGATTATATACGCGGAGGTAATGAATCGAAATGGTGGACGGTAGGTCTGTCGGTAATGGCAACACAGGCCAGTGCCATTACTTTTTTAAGTACACCGGGGCAGGCTTTTAATGATGGAATGGGTTTTGTTCAATTCTATTTTGGGCTTCCCATTGCAATGGTCATCATCTGCCTGTTTTTTATTCCCATTTACCACCGGCTGAATGTCTACACGGCTTATGAATATCTCGAGAACCGCTTTGACCAGCGCACGCGGTCTCTGGCTTCAGGCTTGTTTTTACTGTCCCGTGGCCTGGCAGCGGGGATTACCATTTTTGCACCTTCGATAATTCTATCAGCCGTTCTGGGCTGGGATCTCAATACCCTTAACATCATTATTGGTTCGCTGGTGGTAATCTATACCATTTCGGGAGGAACCAAAGCGGTTACCGTTACGCAAAAGCAACAAATGGCGGTCATCTTTTTAGGAATGTTTGTCGCCTTTTTTCTCATCATCAGCTACCTGCCGCAAGACATCAATTTTGCCAATGCATTAGAAATCGCCGGCGCAAGTGATAAGATGAATATTCTCGACTTTTCGTTTGACTTTGATAACCGCTATACTGTCTGGAGCGGTATTCTGGGCGGAACCTTTTTAATGCTGTCCTATTTTGGAACCGATCAAAGTCAGGTGCAGCGCTACCTGAGCGGTAAGTCTATGCGCGAAATGCAATTGGGTCTGATCTTCAACGGCATCCTCAAAGTACCTATGCAGTTCTTTATCCTGCTTGTCGGCGTCATGGTTTTTGTATTTTATCAATTCAATCCTACCCCGCTTAACTTTAATCCCGCCGCGACGCAAGCCATACAGGGTACACCTTTCGAAAAAGAATACAACCTGCTTCAAAACGAACTTAACGAACTGCGCTCTGACAAGTCTGAACTGAGTCATAAAGTGGTTTCCGCTCCTGATGTCAACATTATACAGCCCGATGGCAGTGAAGTTTCGGTTTCAGAAGCTTTACAGGATATTAATAAAAAGGAAAATGCCATACGGGAGAAAGCCCGAATAGTTATAAGCCAGGCTGATAAAAACGTGGAGACTAATGATAAGGACTACGTATTCATTCACTTCATATTAAATAATTTACCGCGTGGTCTCATAGGACTTTTACTCGCAGTGATTCTTTCGGCAGCGATGTCATCTACCGCATCAGAGCTCAATGCACTTGCTGCGACAACAACTGTAGACTTTTACCGGCGTAATCTGGACGAGGAGAAAGACGAAGCCCACTTTGTGGGAGCAACCAAATGGTTTACGCTAAGCTGGGGAATTCTCGCTATTTTAATCGCCTGTACCGCAAATCTTTTTGACAACCTCATACAGCTGGTAAACATCATTGGTTCCATTTTTTACGGAACGATTCTGGGGATATTTATGAGTGCTTTTTTCATCAAAAAAATAAAAGCCAAAGCAGTGTTCATCTCTGCCCTGATTACGCAGGCCGCGGTTATTTTACTCTTCTGTCTTGACTATTATGAGGTGATCAGACTGCCGTATTTATGGCTCAATTTTGTAGGTTGTGGCCTGGTTATTTTACTGGGATTGATTCTGCAAGGCTCTATGGGTACCGAAGAAAAACAACTAACAAACTAATCTTATTTACCTATTCATGAAAACGATACGCTGGGGAATTCTGGGGCTTGGAAAAATTGCAAACAGTTTTGCTACAGATATGCAAATTGTAGAAGGATCTGAAGTTTATGCCGTAGCCTCGCGCTCGCAGGAAAAAGCGGATGAATTTGGTGCCAAATACAAGGCTGTACATTGCTACGACAGCTACGAAAAGCTGGCTCAGGACCCCAATGTTGATGCCATTTACATTGCAACTCCGCACGTACGGCATCATGAAGACACCTTACTCTGCCTGAAGCACGGGAAAGCGGTTTTATGCGAAAAGCCTTTTGCAATGAACCTGGGTCAGGTTGAAGAAATGATCGCCACCGCAAAACAGCATAAGGTCCTGTTGATGGAAGCGCTCTGGACGCGCTTTATGCCGCATTTCAAATTTGTACAGGACGAATTGGCCTCCGGAAAATATGGTGCTGTAAAAACACTTACTGCAGATTTTTGCTTTGATGCCCCCTTCAATCCCGAAGGCAGATTGTACAATAAAGACCTGGGTGGCGGTTCGTTGCTGGACATTGGTATTTATCCTGCCTTTCTGGCTTTAGCTATGCTGGGTAAACCCGAGACTATTTCAGCGAAAGCCAAAATAGGAAAAACCGGGGTTGATGAAGAAACCGAAATGACCTTTACCTACGCCTCCGGCACTAAAGCGCATTTAGCTTCGAGCATTAAAATTAAAACCCCGTCGCTCGCAACCTTTGTTTGTGAAAATGGGATGATCATTATGCAGGGACAATTTCATATGAAAGATAAAGTCACCACCGTGCTTGATGGTGTTAAAGTAGATCACGATTTTGGCTATAAGGCAAAAGGTTACCACTTTGAGATTATGCATTTTGCCGACCTGCTTAGGGCAGATAAAAAAGAAAGCCCTATCATGACCTATGATTTCAGCCGGACACTCATACATACGCTAGATACAATACGCCAGCAGATAGGCCTTGAATACGACCTTAAAGCTTAACTCCTAATTTTGAAGCATAAAAAAACCGCCGGATCACGAAGTGAACGGCGGTTTTATCTTTTTAGGAACTGCGATTACATCGCTCCCCATTCTTTTAAGGAGTCGGTATTCATTTTAATGTAGTCTGCGTTTCCGGCAGTTTTAGCACCTTCCAGTGATTTCTTGGCAGCCTCAATCGCAGCTTTCTTATCTCCTGCCTTAGCGAGGATCAACGATTGCTGACGGTATTGCCAGAAGCCCGGTTTTTCGGTCATATCCATTGCCTTATTCATCCACGTCTTGGCTTTCTCGATATCCTTTCCTGAGTTTAAGTAATAAACAGCCGCGTTGTAATAGTCACCGGCGCTTGGTCCTGCAAGTGCACGATCGATGTTTTTCATCACCTCAGCATCGGTCATCACATTAAATTTAATAGGTACCACCGTATTTGCCCAAAGCAGATTAAGTACTGCGCTATCTGCCATTACATCATCGATAACAATGGTAAAGGTTTCCATATTCATAGGCATTTCCATAGGCTCAACCATAGTGCGTAAGGCTACTTTGTCATCCTCAAAAGTGTTAATTAATGGGTTAGAATCGTCTGTATAAAAAACCACTTCCCACATATCTTCACCGGGAACGGTGTACAGGCTGTAAGTTCCTGGCTTTAATTCCTTTCCGGAAATCATTACCGGCTTGTCGATCATAAACTTGGTGGTGGCATTTGCACCCGTACGCCAGATTGATCCGTAAGGAATCATGCTGCCAAAGATCTCACGACCTCTCATATTGGGTCTTGAGTAATCCACTTTTACAGTAGTTAAACCTACGGTCTGCTCCAGTGATGCGTGCGCACTGGCAGCAGGAGTTTGTATCTGCGCCTGAGTCGAGAAGCCGAGGGCGATAAAGCATGCTAAAAGAATTCGTTTCATTTTCAATTTGTGTTTTTAATTAATTATTTGAAAATCAGAGTTTTGTTTTAAAATGATTTCGCAGTCAAGATAAGTCAATAAATATTCAGTTTTCGTTAACATTTTATTAATTACTGAATTCGAAATACTAACCTAAATAACTAATTGCCAAAATATTAAAAAGTCTCTTGAATTTAAAAAACAAACCGGCTAACAAACGTAACTTTAGATTTTGTTTAACTTCAAAGTCTTTAGGTTAAACAAAACACCCATTATCTTTACACAACTTGCTTAAATCAGCGGGTTTCTCTATTTAGATTTCAGCTTTATGAAAATTTATACACTTCACGAAAAACAAAAACTTCCCATAACTCTTAAAGAGGCCTGGGATTTTTTATCAAACCCCGCTAATTTAAAAACCATCACGCCAGACTATATGGGTTTTGAGATCCAGTCGGGTGCTGACCGGCCTATGTATGCGGGACAACTCATACAATACATCGTTACCCCTATAGCCGGTATTAAAACCAAATGGGTGACAGAGATTACCCATGTACAGCATTTAGAATTTTTTGTAGACGAGCAGCGCTTTGGGCCTTATGCGCTTTGGCACCATAAGCATTTTATCAAAGAAATTCCGGGTGGTGTGGAGATGGAAGATATTGTAGATTATAAATTACCTATGGGTATTCTGGGTCAATGGGCGCATCCTTTTCTGGTAAAACCCAAGCTTCAGGAAATATTTGAATACCGAAAGAAAAAATTGACAGAACTTTTTGGCACCTATTCTGAGAAAATCAATACTGAAGACGGAATAACCCGGCACGACATTTTAAACTAAATCCTATGAAAAAGAATATTTTACTTATTGGCGGTTCGCACGGAATTGGCCGTGCTATCGTTGAACACCTGCAAAATGACCACAATCTTTTTGTGGCTTCACGAACCAGCGATGAACTGGGCGATGCAGATGTTACACACATCGAATATGATGTTAACAGCGGAAGCCTGGACACAGCAGCACTACCTGAAACTCTGGATGGCTTTGTCTACTGCCCGGGCACCATAAATCTTAAGCCTTTTAAAATGCTGAGCGAAGAAACCTTTGCAGAAGATATGCAGCTTAATTTCTTTGGTCTGGTTAAATCCCTAAAAACGGTCACAGATCGTCTTAAAAAATCAGAACAGGCCAGTCTGGTATTTTTCAGCACGGTGGCTGTAAAAATAGGTATGCCTTTTCATACCAGTGTGGCAGCTTCAAAAGGTGCTATTGAGGGCTTTGCAAAAGCTCTTGCGGCAGAGTACGCACCGGCTTTTCGTGTAAATGTGATTGCACCATCCCTTACCGATACACCATTAGCCGAAAAACTTTTGGGCAACGATAAAAAACGCGAGAAGATGGATGAACGCCATCCATTAAAACGCGTGGGTACAGCCGATGATATCGCAAGGGTAGCCAGCTTTTTATTAAGCGATGACAGCAGCTGGGTTACCGGTCAGGTACTGGGTATAGATGGCGGTATGTCTACCCTGAATGTAAATTAAGTCGAGGTCCCTAAACCCGATTGACCAACCTAACCAACCGATATTAAAAAGCATGAGTACAGTAAACATATTTTGGTTCCGAAGAGATCTGAGATTGGATGACAATGTGGGCTTCCTGGAAGCTTTAAAAGGTAATCATCCGGTTTTACCTCTTTTCATTTTTGACAAGGAAATTCTTGACAAACTCCCGGAAGATGATGCCCGGGTGACTTTCATTTTTGAAACACTCCAAAAAATGCGAAATACCTTGCAGGATGAACACGGCAGTTCGCTCGCGATGTACTATGGCAAACCTGAGGAGATTTGGAAACAAATACTGAAAGAGTTCACGGTTAATAGCGTGTTCACTAACAGGGATTATGAACCCTATGCGAAAGAACGCGATGAAGCCATTGAGAAATTACTGAAAGACCATGAAATCGAATTCAAAACTTTTAAAGATCAGGTGATTTTTGAAAAAGATGAAGTCGTCAAAAACGATGGTGATCCCTATATAGTGTATACGCCGTATAAAAATAAATGGAAGGAACACTTCGATGCAGATGCGCATTTAAAAATACATTATACGAGTCAGCACCTGAATAATTTAATCGAAAACAGTCGGTTGCCAAATCTCAGCTTAAGCGATATGGGCTTTAAGAAATCAAGCCTTGAGGTGCCCGATTACGACGTTACCCCTACCCTGATTCAAAATTATGAAGACACCCGAAACTTTCCGGCTCAGGAAGGTACTTCGCGCCTGGGACCGCATCTGCGATTTGGCACCGTGAGTGTACGTAAAATGGTGAAGAAAGCCATTGCGGAGAAAAACGAAGTGTTTTGGAGTGAACTGATCTGGCGGGAGTTTTTTATGCAAATTCTGTATCACTATCCCGAGACGGTAGACAATGCTTTTCATAAAAAATACGACCGTATTGAATGGCGCAATAATGAAGACGAATTTGAAAAGTGGAAAAAAGGCGAAACCGGTTTTCTGCTGGTAGACGCCGGCATGCGCCAACTCAACAAAACCGGATATATGCACAACCGGGTGCGTATGCTGGTAGCAAGCTTTTTATGCAAACATTTATTGATTGACTGGCGCTGGGGCGAAGCCTATTTTGCCGAAAAATTACTGGACTATGAGCAGGCCAGCAACGTTGGCAACTGGCAATGGGCAGCCGGTAGCGGTGTAGATGCAGCACCCTATTTTCGCATATTTAATCCGATGACGCAGGTAGATAAATTTGACAAAGACAAAAAATACATCAAAGCCTTTGTACCCGAATACGATACTGACGATTATCCCGATAAGATGGTAGACCATAAAGAAGCCCGTGAGCGTTGCCTTGAAACCTATAAAGCTGCGGTTTCTTAAAACCTGCTAAAGTTCTTCTAAGCTTTACTTAATGAGCGCGGTATGTTCTTTGAAGCTTTATAACTTTACTAATAAAGAAAAAGTTATGAGAAAATTGATCGTGATATTGAGTATGGGTGCATTTTTATTGACCGGTATATCGTGCTCCAGCACCTACGGAGTGAACCGCTCTAACGGAAATAACGCCGCACCCGGCCAGGTAAAGAAATACTACGGAGCCCAAAGTGCTAAAGCTTTCGCTCCCGGGCAGCAGAAGAAACGCAAGAAAAATAAGAAGAACTAATATGTTTCTTACATACAATACAATCCCGGCTATCAGGTCGGGATTTTTATTTTAGGCAGTTTTCCAACCCGCAGTACTAACGGAAATTCAAACATTCTGTATTCATCAGGTCCCCAGTTTTCCTTTACTGCTTCAGCTATTAAAGCCATTGGATTTGAATGATGCTCCTTTTCATAATGTTTTACGGCAGACCAGGTATTGAGATAATTAAGAAGTTGGTCCTGAGTCCAGCATACCTGCATTTGGAGCTTCGGGAGTTCTACTTCTTCAAACGGAAACGGAATACTTTGATAGTTCTCATCCAGATACCTACGCTCGGGATCCCAATACTCATTAATTATTACAGTATAAAAATGCTGAATGACCTCATTGAGTTTTCCGTCGGTTTCTAAGACGGAATAGCCAATTACCGCCAAAATACCTTCCGGTTTTAAATGCCGGTAAACCTGTTTGTAAAACGTTTCAAAATCAAACCAGTGAATCGCCTGTGCCACGGTTATTAAATCAAATTGCTCATTCGCATCAAAATCTTCCTCGGCAGTTTGCACGCGATAATCAATGTTAGGCATTTTAAGGGCCTGCTCCAGTTGTTGTGCGCTAAGATCTGTGGCTAAAACCCGTTTAAAATGTTGAGCCAAAACAGCCGCTACCTGACCGTTGCCCGTCGCAACATCCCAGGCCGCATCAGTATTCTTTAATAAACTAAAAAGATGTTTATATAATACCTCAGGATAAACAGGGCGGTATTTTGCATAGTCCGCAGCGTGGTTTGAAAAATTATCTTTCATCCTTTAATTAATAGATCGTAAATATCCGGCCTGTATCAATTCTTCCGGTTGTGTAATGGAAGTCAGCTTACCGCTTTTCAACACCATTTTTCGATCTGATAATTGCCAGACATCCTGATAATAATGATCAGTTACCAAAATGCCCTTTTGAACTTTAAGCGAAATCAAAAACTCGTGAATTAAATCTTTAAATAGGGGTTCTACCATCGAAAAGGGTTCGTCGAGCAGCAGAAAAGGATGGTCCAGATTACCAATGAGCAGTACTTCCAGATAGCGCCGTTCACCCATGGAGAGTTCCCCTACTTTTCTACCTGCAATTTTGGGCATACGCGGTGCCTGAAACACCAGATCCTGCTCCTGCCCCTTAAAGTATTGCGGAATGATATCCCAAACTTTTACACGCTGCGGCAGAAAACTGAATTGCGGCAGATATCCTATTTGCTGACTTTCAATAATTCGGGATTTGTGCCAAATATTCTTACGAACCGGATAGTAACGCTCATTTATTTTGAGCCTTCCGGCTTCAGCAGTTTGGGTACCAAAAAGAATTTTTAAAAGTGTACTCTTTCCGGAACCATTTCGCCCAAAAACTCCCAGAATTTCACCGGTTTGCAACTCAAAATCCACCTCATTGAGAAGTGATTTGGCACCGAAGCTTTTCTGTATCGAACTAACCTTTAAGAGCGCCAAAACCAATCAGTTTAAAGATTAAAAAAACAACAAGCAGCAACACGGGACTCACTAAAAAATTAATCAGCCACGTGCGTAAAATGAGGTAATGTCTGGTAAAGCCGCGATTGTAATAGCCGTAGAACTCGTGCCTGTGAAAATAATTAAACATCAGCAGGCCCACGGGAGTACCAAAAATGCCAAATACCATCACCGCACCATATAAACCCGCCAGCGGGATGCTGACTACTGCAAAAAGCAAGGCATAAAACGTGATATCCTTATAGAATTGGATCATAGGATTGGCTGGGCTATTAAAAATAGCCAATTTCAGAAGCATTTAGCGCTTTCCAACCGATTTTTAAGGAGAATTTAAAATCGGTTTCAATTCAAAAATGTATTTTGGCAGCTTACCTAAACTCTAAAAAATTATGACCCTATTTGTAGATATGGACGAGGTGATCGCAGATACGTATCAGGCGCACATCGATTTGTACAACAACAAATACAACGCAAACCTAAAAAAAGAAGATTGCTTGGGCTCTGAAGTCTGGCAAATGGTTCCAAAAGAGCATCAGCATTACGTGCGCAATCACGCTAACGAAAGAGGCTTCTTTATCGATCTTAAGGTGATCAAAGACAGTCAGGAAGTTTTACGGGCCCTGCAGGACAAATATGAGGTGTATATCGCTTCGGCTGCGATGCAGTTTAAAACCAGTCTTGAAGAAAAAGCCGACTGGCTAGATGCGCACTTTCCGTTTATTCCGTGGCAAAACCGAATCCTTTGTGGACACAAACATATTTTGAAAGGCGACATCTTAATCGATGACCGCTCCTACAATCTGGAAGCTTTTGACGGAAGAGGGATTCAGTTCTCTTCGCCTCATAATGCCCATACTCAGGGTTTTGACCGTGCAGATACCTGGGAAGCTATTGCGAAGATGTTGTTATAAAACGCTCATTCTTCAAAGAATACCCAATTTTCCCGTACCGCTTAAGCATAAAAAAAACCTCACCCGTTTCTAAAACCGGTGAGGTTTATGTTTTAAACCAACAGGCTATTAGGTAGTACGTATGATTTTGGCACCAATGGCTCGTAAACGCTCATCGATGTTTTCATAACCGCGATCAATCTGTTCGATGTTGTGAATAGTCGAAGTTCCTTTGGCACTCAATGCAGCGATTAAAAGCGAAATACCGGCCCGGATATCGGGCGAGGTCATTGTAGTTGCTTTTAAGGTTGACTTGAAGTTGTGACCAATTACAGTAGCACGGTGGGGATCACACAAAATAATTTTGGCCCCCATATCAATAAGTTTATCCACAAAGAACAAACGGCTTTCAAACATCTTTTGATGTATGAGCACTTCACCTTTAGCCTGCGTTGCCACCACGAGCACGATACTCAGCAAGTCGGGCGTAAAACCGGGCCAGGGTGCGTCACTAATGGTCATAAACGAGCCGTCTATAAACGTTTCGATCTCGTAGCCGTCTTTATGTGCCGGGATATAAATATCATCGCCTTTTTTCTCCAAGGTAATCCCAAGCTTTCTAAACGTTGCGGGAATAAGTCCCAGATCGTTCCAGCTTACATTTTTAATGGTGATCTCACTGCGGGTCATCGCTGCAAGACCTATCCAGGAACCAATTTCGATCATATCGGGCAGAATGGTGTGCTCGCAACCCGTTAAGCTTTCCACGCCTTCGATCTTAAGCATATTTGAGCCAATGCCACTTATCTTGGCGCCCATCTTGTTAAGCATCTTACACAGTTGCTGCAAATAAGGTTCGCAAGCGGCGTTGTAGATGGTGGTTTCGCCTTTGGCCATAACCGCAGCCATAAGGATGTTTGCCGTACCGGTTACCGAAGCTTCATCGAGCAGCATAAATGTACCACGCAAGCCTTCGGGAGCTTCCACCCCGTAAAAACGTTCTTCTTTGTTGTAGCGGAATTTCGCCCCAAGCTTAATCATTCCCTCAAAGTGGGTATCCAGACGGCGGCGACCTATTTTATCACCCCCGGGACGTGGGATATAACCCTTGCCAAAACGGGCAAGTAAAGGGCCCACGACCATAATTGAACCGCGCAAACCGCCTCCTTCTTTTTTAAAGCGTTCGCTCTCGAGGTATTCCAGGTTTAGAGCATCGCTCTTAAATGAGTATTTGCCTTTACCCAGTTTTTGGATTTTTACACCTAAATTACTCAGGATATCAATGAGCTTGTTTACGTCAACGATATCGGGTATGTTGTTTATAATGACTTCGTCAGGAGTTAGCAATACGGCACAAAGTATCTGTAAAGCTTCATTTTTTGCGCCTTGCGGCTGGATGGATCCTTTAAGCTGATGCCCTCCTTCTATCTGAAATGTTCCCATGTAATTGTAATACTAGAAATTAGTAACGCTTTTTACCGCGTCCTGATTTTTTTCGGTAGTTAGACTTACCGGAATTGGATTTGCCTGTTTTTTTGCTGCGCATCAGTTTTTGCGCTTCCTTAAGGTCTTCGTCTTTTTTAGCCAAATTGATTTGCCCGTCACTGAGTTCAAACAAGTGCTTAAAGATTACTTCGTCATCAACGGTATCTTTATTCCAGTTGAGGAAGCACTTTTTCATATGATTGGCGATGGTAAACTCAAGTGCTTCGCGTTTTTGTCCTTTATCCCATTGTACCGCAACATCAATCATACGCTTGATGTTGTTACCGTAAAAACGGTATTTAGGATGGTTTTGCGGGTAATCTAAAGGCTCAGGACGCTCTTCGAGTTTTTCACGGGAAGGTTTCCCATAAGGAGAAACCACATCCAGTTTAAAATCACTGATGATAAACAGCTGATCCCAAAGCTTGTGCTGAAAATCGGGCACATCCCGCAGGTGTGGTTGCAAATTACCCATTACAGCGATGATGCTTCGGGCAATGATGTTGCGTTTTTTCTCGTCTTCTTCGGCTATTGCCTGATTGACCATTTTTTGCAGATGGCGGCCATATTCAGGGATAATGAGCTGTTCGCGCTCAGTATTGTATTCTAATTGATCTATCAATTGTAAAATTTTAAATGAATTTCTTCGGAGGTAATCCCACAAACTCTAAAAGTCTTCGCATTTTGTTACGTGGTAAGCCACCGGGCAATCTATCTCGATAATCGAGTGAAGTATGTTTCCGCAGGAAAACATTTGGCAAAGTACTAAAAATTGTCTAAAAGCCCACAAGGAGCATCAATTTTAGCCTTCTTATAACGAAATTACCCCTTCTACGACCGAAACTTCCTTGTACTTGGCGATTACAGCATCGGGATTTTCCATTTTCACGTGAATAGACACACTGGTATACGTACCTTTGCTGGAAGCTTTGGTATTGATTACTGCGCCCATATTATCAAAAATAGCCTCAATCTCTGCAATTTTCTGACTATCTGAAGGTACGATGAATTTATACAAATAATCCAAAGGCCATTTTGCGGTGGTCTCTTCTAATCTTCCTTTTAATTTTGCGTAAAACTCTTCCGGATTTTGTTCGGTGCTCATAGCCTGATTTTAGGCTGCAAAGATACCATTCTCATCCTAATTTTAGAATCGAATGCTATTTGAGTATTTTTACCGGCATTTGTACAGTACAAAGCTTTTATTTGTGCTTCCTGTTTGCTCAAAATTCTAAATCCTAAAAATTTGATACCACAACGCATCGTGTTGATCGGCGGGCCGGGTACCGGCAAGACCACTCTTTTAAATGCTCTCAAAAGCATGGGATACCATTGCCTTGAGGAGGTTTCCCGCCAGGTTACTCTGGCTGCCCAGCAAGAAGGGATTGAACAGCTTTTTTTAACGGAGCCCCTGCTTTTTAGCGATAAATTGCTCGAAAGCCGCATTGCGCAGTATTTTGAAGCTGCAAAAATCAAGGCCAATTTTGTATTTATCGACCGCGGCATACCCGACGTAAGCGCGTATATGGATTTTATAGGTCAAAATTACCCGGAGCGTTTTAAGAAGGCTAACACCAACTACGTGTATGACCGGGTTTTTGCGCTGCCCGTTTGGGAAGAAATCTATGAGACCGATAATGAACGTTATGAAAGCCTTGAGGAAGCCCAAAAAATACAGGAAGAACTTCTCAATACCTACACAGGTCTGGGCTATGACTGTGTCGAGGTTCCTAAGACATCGGTAGAAAATCGCGTAAACTTTATTTTACAACAACTCAACCCATGAACCTACGCCCCCTCGATGTACTCAAATCCTACTGGGGTTACGATTCGTTTAGGCCCGGTCAGCAAGAGCTGATTGATGCGGTGCTCGAGGGACGCGATACCTTTGCCCTGTTGCCTACCGGTGGCGGAAAATCGGTTTGTTATCAAATTCCCGCTTTGCTGAAGCCCGGTATAAGCCTGGTGATCTCGCCCCTGCTTTCTTTGATGCGTGATCAGGTAATGCAGTTGCAAAAACGCAACATCAAGGCTCTTTACATTCCCGGCGGAATACCCTATCATGAACTCGACACCTTACTCGACAATTGCATCTACGGGAATTATAAACTGCTTTACCTCTCTCCCGAACGTTTACAAAACGAACTGGTGCTGGAGCGCATCAAGCAGATGTATGTATCGCTGATCGCTATTGACGAGGCGCACTGCATTTCGCAATGGGGGCACGATTTCAGACCGGCCTATCGTATGATTTCACGCTTTCGCGAAAGCCTTCCCGATGTAAATTGCATTGCACTTACTGCAACGGCAACAGGAAAGGTACAGGAAGATATCATAGAACAATTGCAGCTCAATGAACCCGCTGTATTTAAAAACTCGTTTGAGCGGAAGAATCTGGCTTACCGCGTTTTGTGGGAAGAAGATAAGCGCAACAGGCTGGTACAACTCTTTAAACACGTTAGCGGAAGCGGTATCGTCTATGTGCGCAGCCGTAAAACCGCAATGGATTATGCGGCATTTTTGCATCAAAGCGGTGTTTCTGCACACTTTTATCACGGTGGTTTGAGCAGCGCAGAGCGACAAACGCGGTTTGAAGCCTGGTCTTCTAATAAGGTCCAGGTTATGGTAGCAACCAGTGCTTTTGGGATGGGAATTGATAAAGCCGATGTTTCTACGGTAGTGCACGTAGAGCTGCCCGAAAGTATGGAAAGCTATTTTCAGGAAGCGGGACGTGCGGGACGCAACGGAGAACCTGCCCGAAGCTTAATTTTCGTCAATCCTTCAGATGAGTCACGGCTGGCCAATCAATTTCTGAATGTGTTGCCTTCGGTCTCCTTTGTAAAAAAAGTGTACAAAAAGCTCAACAGCTTTTTTCAGGTTCCATACGGTGGCGGCGAGCAGGAAACCTTCCGCTTTGATTTCAGTTCGTTTTGCAAGACCTACGCCTTCAATACACTCATCACCTATAATGCCCTGCAGCTTTTAGACCGCAACAGCATCATCATACTTTCGCAGGAATTCTACCGCAAGGCAACCCTGCAATTAAATATTTCGCCTGTACAGCTCACCTATTACCTCATTCAGAATCCGGCTTTAGAAAGCGTCGTTAAAAGCGTGCTTAGAACCTATGCGGGTATTTACGACCAGCCTATGCCGGTAGACCACGTTTTGATCTCAAAAAAAGCAGGGGTCGCGCTGCCACAGGTACACGAGGCCTTTCTGCAACTGGAAAAAGATGAACTGGCTGTATACGATCATACGCAGTTTGATACCGCAATAACCTTTCTGGTACAGCGGGAAGATGATTTTAGCATCAATCCCATCGCTCCTGCGATCAAAGCTCAAAATACCCGTAAACTGAAACAGGTTCAGGCGATTTTAAGCTATGTGAAAAACAAGGAGGTTTGCCGTAGCAAACAATTGTTGGCCTATTTTGAAGAACATCAGAAAGAAGCCTGCGGAATCTGTGATGTATGCCGCTCCCGAAAAAAGCAATCTGCGCAACCCGCAGCCCCCCGGTTAAAAGAACACCTGCTTTTGCTCCTGAGCAAACAGCAGTACACCTCCCGCGAACTGGCTGATGTATTGAAAGACTACGAGGAAAAAGACATCTTAAAGGCTTTAAAAGACTTATTGAATACCCATAAAATAAAACTCACCCCAACCAACCGATATACTATACTATGAAAGATTTACGAATTGTATTTATGGGCACGCCCGAATTTGCCGTGGCCGGTCTCCAGAAACTATTAGAAGAGCAATATACCATTGCAGGTGTAATTACCGCTCCCGATCGTCCTGCAGGACGTGGTCAAAAGCTTCAGGAAAGCGCGGTAAAACAATTTGCCGTAAGCCATAACTTAAAGGTATTGCAACCTACAAATTTAAAAGACCCTTCTTTTTTAGAAGAATTAAAGTCGCTTAATGCCAACCTGCAAATCGTGGTGGCCTTTAGAATGCTGCCCGAAGCGGTGTGGAAAATGCCCGAATACGGCACGTTTAACCTGCACGCATCCCTCCTGCCCGATTACCGGGGTGCTGCACCCATAAACTGGGCGATTATAAATGGAGAGACCGAAACCGGCGTCACCACATTTTTTATCGACGAAAAGATTGATACCGGCGCCATCCTGCTTCAGGAGAAAACAAAAATTGAACCGGATGAAGATGCAGGCAGTCTGCACGATCGTCTGATGCATTTAGGAAGCAAACTTATTGTAGAGACCGTAAAGCAGATTGAAGCAGGTACCGCCAGAACCCAAAAACAGGCAGATCACAAAGAACTGAACACCGCTTACAAATTAAACCGGGACAATACTCGCATCGACTGGGATAAACCGGCTGAAACGATTTACAACCTGATTAGGGGTTTAAGCCCATATCCCGTAGCCTGGACGCTTTTTACAAACGGAGACGATACCGGGCAGCAGCTTAAAATCTACAAAGCTTCTTTGGAGGAAGCCCGTGAGAACGATCAAAAACAAATCGGTAAACTTATTGCTAATGGCGACAAACTGTATATACCTTTAGAAAATGCCCGTTTGATGCTGGAAGAAATTCAGCTTCCGGGCAAGCGAAGAATGCCGGTAAAAGATTTATTAAATGGATTTAGTTTTTCTGAAAAGGCAAAAGTTATCTAAGACCGCATCAATACTAGGCTGGTTGAAATTTTGTTAAAATACGCAATCGTTATCAACAAAAAGTTAAAGTTATCAACATAATACCCGATTTCCTGCGCTATTGCTTGCGTGGATGAATTATCCGTCTAAATTTGTTTAAACAATAAACAAAAGTTTAACCGACAATTAATTTTTTAATTTTTTACATTATGAACAAATCAGATTTAATCGACGCAATGGCAGAAGATGCTGGTATTACTAAAGCAGCAGCTAAAAAAGCCTTAGAATCTTTCTTAGGAAATGTTGAGAAATCACTTAAAGGTGGTGACCGTGTTTCATTAGTAGGTTTTGGTTCTTGGTCTGTATCTAAACGTGCAGCTCGTGAAGGAAGAAACCCACAAACCGGAAAAACCATTCAAATAGCAGCTAAAAACGTAGTTAAGTTTAAAGCAGGTTCAGAATTATCTGATGCAGTAAACTAATCGTTCTGCCTATACAATTTAGAAAAGCCCTCTCGTGAGGGCTTTTTTTATGTATGTTATTTTTTTGTTAATATCAAAAAATAGCTTAGTTTAGAAGAAATTGTTTTCCCCATGACTACAAACAAACCACAAAAAGGCAACCTACTTATAGCTGAACCGGCGATCATCGGGGATATTTCATTTAACCGTTCGGTCATTTTGCTGGCCAATCATAACGAGGACGGCTCGGTAGGTTTTATACTCAACAAACCTCTTAATTTTACCTTAGATGAACTTATACCTGAAATAGAGGTAGAAATGCAGATCTACAACGGGGGGCCCGTAGAACAGGACAATTTGTATTTTATACACAAGGTCCCGGAGCTTATTCCCGATAGTATTGAGATCAGCAGCGGCATTTACTGGGGAGGAAATTTTGACACCGTTATAGAGCTTATCTCTTCCAAAAAACTCTCTGAAGATCAGATTCGGTTTTTCCTGGGCTATTCCGGCTGGGACAGCGATCAGCTGGAGCACGAACTCAATGAAAATGCCTGGATCGTTGCCGAAAACAACTATCATAAGGAAATCATCAACAAATGCTTCCCGGATTTCTGGAAAGAGAAAATGATTGAGCTGGGCGGTGAATACCTGATCTGGTCAAACGCACCCGAAAACCCCAGTTACAATTAACTAATTTGCCAGACGCACCTTAGCGTTGAGCTTACCCAGCAAATCTTTAGCAACTTTTGTATCGTAGGTTTTTTTGCGGTATTTGGTCACAGGCACAATACCCTGTATGGAATTGGTAATAAACAATTCATCTGCCTTCTGAAGCTCAAAAGGCGAGATTGAAGCTTCCTCAAGCGTATAAGTATCCAGCTTGCCCAAAATCTCAATCAACTGTTTACGAATGATGCCGCGCAGGCAACCGTCTGTAAGCGGTGGTGTTTTTATAGTAGTCCCTTTTACCAAAAAGAGATTTCCATTGAGGGCTTCGGCAACAGATTTATTGGTGTTTAAGAGCAGGCAATTTTGAAAACCGTTTTCCTCAGCAAAAATACTTCCGGTGACGTTGATTAACTTATTGGCCGTTTTTAAAGTCGAAAGCAGATCTGCATTCAGATAATGATCTTTATACAGCTCTACTTCATAAGGCTTATCGCTTAAAACGTAAAAAGCCTGGTCCAGTTCACCGGCCAGGGCATAATAAAAAACGCCATTGTCTGTAGGAAGGTAAGTGCCTCCCTCATTTCGTATAACCGTAAGTCTAATTCTGGCGGGTTTTCCGGTTAATCCGCAGGCTTCAATTAAGCGGATTAGTTCTTCCTGAAAATATTCGGGGGTGTACTGCATGGGGATTTGCATGCGTAGAATACGCATTGAGGCCATCAGTCTAAAATAATGATCTTCCCAGAATACGATTTTATCACCCGAGTAGCGCAGGGTTTCAAATACTGCATCCCCGTAAAACATACCCCTGTTATTAGGCGAAAACTGTGGATTATCGGTAAGTGTTCCGTCAAAATTTACCATAAAAAAAGTCCCTTTTTTTAGAAGGGACAAATATACGTTTTATGTACTGCTTTCTAGTTAGAACCGATGATGTGTTTCAGTTCTGAGATCTGGTTTTCCCAGAACATCTTGCCTTCATCAATTTCATCAGGTTCGGCAAAGTCTGTAACGATCAGGGAAACATCTTTAGTGATCTCATCTACTTGGATGCGTAATTCAAAGAAATACAGGTTTTCATCTTCCACATCATCCATCCAACGGAATTTAATGCGCTCGTCGCTCTTTTTACCCAGCAGTTTTGCTTTCTCTTCACTCCCATTCCAAATAAAGGTATAGTACTCTCCACGAGAGTTTACATTATCTGCAAACCACTCAGACATACCTGAAGGTGAGGACATATATTGATATAATAAAGACGGTGAGGCCTGTATAGGGAACTCGATTTCAAATTTTACTTTTTCTTCCATGGTCATTTATTCGGTTGGGTTGCCAATATAAATATTAATTGTACAGTAAAAAAGATTAGGGGTATTTTTTTATTTTATCGATGCTTTCCAAAGGCTTCTTCGATGATTTACGAAAGAACCTACAATTAATACTACTACCAAATAAATTTTAATGATATGATCTAATATATTCTTTAGGCTTCTTTTTCTTCAGCATAGCAAAAGATCCCCGTTAAAAATTTTCGAAGCCCTGGAGAAAATTTAGGGGAGTTTTTGCGGTTTTGCCTGATAAGGCAAAAATGCCTAAGAAAAAGTGTCCTTTCTTTTGGTTCGTTTTCTTTGGACAAGCAAAGAAAATGAACAAAATACTATATCACACTAATCACATTCTTAATCGAAGTGTTTTCTATAGAACTCAAAGCGATTCTTATATCATAATAAGTTCACAAACCTCTTACTAAAAGAAATTTCTTACAGATGTAGTTTTATTTAATAGCAAGGTGTTATTTTATAAATATCCTGCTTGCCAGCTAAACAAATGTTTTTATATTTGCACCCGCTTAGGGAAGGCCTGAGCACATTTACATTTTGGCGAGGTAGCTCAGCTGGTTAGAGCGTCGGATTCATAACCCGGAGGTCGGGGGATCGTGCCCCCCTCTCGCTACACATTTTAAGAAAGCAGTTGCAGTTGATGCAGCTGCTTTTTTTATTCCGGTAAATCGGAAGTGAATCTTTTTATTTGTCTAAAACCAATGGGTTTAACTTTGTCCCATATATAAGTGAAAGTCATTCCTGCAAATCGCTTATTCTCCAGCACGGCCCTGCTCCTGAGTTCTTACGTGCACTGGGCCTTTTGGGGACTACACTTCTTTTTTTAACCAATTGAAACCTCAACTACTAAAAAAATAAACCTAACTATCTGGCATATTGATTATTGTATTACTTTAGTCATAGTGCAGGTGCTACCACACTGCAACCACAGTGCTACCACACTGCAACCACAGTGCTACCACACTCCAACCACACTTTACCACAGTTTTTGTGGGTGAAATTGGTTGAAATCAAGTAGCACTCTATTATCATATATAAATTAACACCTCCAGGCTATGGCAGAGCTCGATTCCAAGACCGGCCTTAAAGGCAACATCGGTGATCTCGTATTTAGAAATGTGAATGGTAAAACCATTGTACAGTCACGGCCCGATACCGGCGGTAAAGCCCGAAAAGGACGCGCAAAACAAACCGCTACCGATTTTGGGCGCGCCTCCCGAACCACCAGCAGTATCATCAGGGGGTTACGACCTTTTATAGGCAGTATGTACGATTCCCAGTTTTTTAACCGCTTTCGCAAAGCAGTGTATCAGGGAATGAAAATGAACGACAGCCTCCCCCAGGGCAGTCTGGATCTCTGGCAGGGGGAGCCCACCGTATTGGAAGGTCTGGAAGCCGACCTGAAAAATCAGTATCCGCGATACGTGCAAATGCCCGGGCTGGAGCTAAGCCTCGAAGCGGGAACTTTGGAAATCAGCGTACCTGAATTTAAAGCGGATAACCACCTCCAATGGCCGGTAAAGACCAGTGAAGCCGAACTGGGATACTGGATCAGCGTCTATGACTCCAAAACCTACCAGGTGCTGCGTCACGAACTCTTTTGTATTCCCATTCCCCATAAAACGCAAAGTATCCCTGCAACCCAGTACACCACGACTGCATTGCCTGCAGAGGCCCTGCTTTTGGTTACAGCAGGGGTGTTTTACTATACCGCAGACTTTCGGATGGGGAAAGTATGTATGAATTCAAAAGATTTTAATCCCACGCAGGTGCTGAAGGTGTTTAGGACGTAATCTGTTAAGATTCTTTATAAAATTATTTTTATGAGCTTATTAATAATTAAGTGCACAAAAGTCACTTGATTAGAAAGTTACGGCCTATCAGGAGGTTCTCGTGAAATTTGACGTGAGCGCAACGTCGCAGGCGGTTCTGTTTGAGGGCGCGATAGCAACCGAGTTAAGCGCATGCAGTGCAGCGAACGATAAATTTAGAGAACCTCCTGTAAGCCTTGATTTTCTTGCCCGGCTGACTAGACGGGTTGTTTCTTTTTTGAGCGATGCAAAAAAGAAAGGGAATATGAACTGAAGTTGTAACTAGTCTTCTTTGCTCACCTGATTATTATTTCAAGGGAGCTCGTGAATCTATTATGGTTGGTTTGAGGAATTAGTTTATCAATGATTGTTCCTTACTTTTCTTTGCTTGTCCAAAGAAAAGTAACAAAAGAAAAGACACCTTTTGGATAGGTATTTTTCGCCTTAAGGGCGAAAACCGCAGCAGTGCCCCTAAATTTTCTCCAAGGCTTCAAAAATTTTAACGGGGCACCGCCGCTATACTGACCAAAAGGAAACCTGCTATTGTATATTTCTGTAAAGAGGAATAATTCGGGAAGGGTCTAAATGCGTATTCTAAACCTAGGGAGAGCTATCCGTTTACCTTATGGGAAGTGAGTGCGAAAGATAGAATTAGAAACATTACTTGCACGCGATGCAATCTCGCGCGAAGGATGAGTTGTACTCTAATTAAAAAGCAGAAAAACATCCCTCCAAACCTCCCTTCAAAGGGAGGCTTTAAGTTTAGCGAAAACACTCCCTTCCTTTGAAGGAAGGGCCGGGGATGGATGTTACCTGAAATTCACTTCGATTTATAATGTAAGTCTGTCGGGCAGCCTTGATTATCAGGAATGTCATTTCGATCGTATCACACGGAAGTTGCTCGTCAGGAGAATTAATTTAACACTAAGAATGTCAATTAGTACATAGTATCGGCCTATCAGGAGGTTCTCGTGAAATTTGACGTGAGCGCAACGTCGCAGGCGGTTCTGTTTGAGGCCGCCAGAGCGGCCGAGTTAAGCGCATGCAGTGCAGCGAACAATAAATTTAGAGAACCTCCTGTAAGCCTTGATTTTTTGGTTCTTTTGTATCAAGACAAAAGAACAGAAATACAATTAGCAGTTGGAATTATCATTTAATTAAAATTTAATCTCTTTAGTAGCTGGAGCGTGTCAAACTGAGCGCAGTCGAGAAGTAAGGGCGTTCGAAACGAGCGGTGAGACCGATGTATCCAAAATCTACTTTGCAGGAAACATCCTAAAAAGAAAACAGAAAAACATCCCTCCAAACCTCCCTTCAAAGGGAGGCTTTAAGTTTCGCGAAAACACTCCCTTCCTCTGAAGAAAGGGCTTGGGATGGATGTTACCTGAAACGCTCTTCAGTTTATAATATAAGCCTGTCGCGCAGCCTTGATTATCAGAAATGTCATTTCTATCCTATCACAGTTCCTCGTCAGGAGAATTAATTTAACACTAAGAATGTCAATTAGTACGCCAGTATCGGCCTATCAGGAGGTTCTCGTGAAATTTGACGTGAGCGCAACGTCGCAGGCGGTTCTGTTTGAGGGCGCGATAGCAACCGAGTTAAGCGCATGCAGTGGAGTGAACGATAAATTTAGAGAACCTCCTGTAAGCCTAGATTTTCTTGCCCGGCTGACTAGACGGGTTGGTTCGTTTTTTCATCGATGGAAAAAATGAACAGGAATATGAATCGAAGTTATAGGTTCTAAATCATCTTCCGTTCATTTTCTTTACTCGCATGATTATTATCTCAAGGGAGCTCGTAAACTCAAACGGTAAAAATCAAAGACTTGCAGGAGCGGTTGCTTAAGGTAGAATGGGAATTACTATTTGCACGCGATACAATCGCGCGCGAACGTAATGCAGCTGGTTTTTTTAAGAAAATGAGGTATTCCGTAACAGACTTATAATCTGCTGGTTTATATTTACGGGAACTGTAAAGTGGATATAACACAACTGGTTGTGTTATACGTACGTTGTAGTGCATTTAAAACAAACATTGTGAAACAGATTTTAATAGTAATAATTATGTTCTCTTTTTTCGGTTGTGGTAAAAACAATAAGTCAAAATCAAACGAAAAAAATGCATCGGAAACGGAAATTAAAAGCGGAACCGAAATGCTTCCGTTTTTTGGAGAAATAACTCTTTCAAACGCTCGTGGTTACGAAATTGATGATGTAAAAATCAACGACAATATCGTTTCAATTGACCTAAATTTTGAGGAAGACAAAATAAACCCAGAGTCATTAAAAAGTGTTCGCAAAATTTTAAACAACATTTCGGACATTGATAAAAAAATAAAAAAACAAATACTTGAATATCTTGACGAAGATGGAGTGGTTAAAGAATATTTTAAATTTCATATTGACGAAATCGATTCTGAAACACTTAATGATTATATAAAAGATACTGACCAAAACCTATCGATTGAATTGCGATTATTTAGTAAGACTAAACTTAAACGAATTGGATTTTATCCTGATAGTCCAAAATCAATTGCTGTTTTTGACTATAGAGTTTTCAGTGAATTATCTGATGAAATTTTAGTTATTGTTCTCGACAGGAACGGAGAAATTGAAAAAATAACAATTGAAAGTTGAAATAAAAAAACGCACTACAACATTGGCTATAAGTAATTGCTTGTTCTCGCCTACTTCTGAAAATCCTCGCGGATTTTCAGTTTGATATGTACTTGTAACGTTAAGTGCTAAACCACGCAACTACTCATAGCCGATACCGTTAACCAAAATATGACCAAAACCCAAATCAAAGATATAATTACCAAGATCCATTTCTATCTTTTGGGATTTACTTTACTGAATTTTACTCTGAAAAACACAATTGAAATAAGTCTAAATTACAGATTCGCCTATTTAATAACGATTTTGATTTATACAAGTGGAATTATTCTCTTTTTCTTGAATTTCAAGCCATTCAAAAAACGAGTAACCTATTTTAGTATTTATTTCATAACACCAATTTTGACTTTACTTTTTTGGTTGTTTGGTGGAATATATTTTGGCCTTTTAGCCTCGATTGTCCTCTACCCAATTTATCCGAAAGAAATAAAATTGGAAAATGACAAAATTGTGATTTACAGCAAATACAATGGCTTTATAGGAGCTTGTTGTCCGTACGAAGTGACTGAAAAGAAATTTTGGTTGCTGGAAAATAAAATAACGGAAATAAATCTTAATGAATCTATTGACTTTGACAAAGCCTCTCTAAAAAGTAAAAATGGAAAGATTGAATTAAAAGTCAGGTATAATAAATACGAATTTGGACCTGACATAACTGTAGAAACAGATACTATAATTAAAATAAAAACGAAATAAATACTGTGGCTAACATTGGTAATCGTCGCACAAGCCTCTAATCCCTAAAAAGATACTATCTTATACCCAAGAATACGAAAAAGAAGCATCAGGCTTTGGGAGCACTACCTCCAAACTAAAACATACACAGCTTAAAAGCCTAGGCTTTCCGCTTTATATATCCCTTCAAAATCAAAAGCTTTTTTGTCTTCAAGGGATATTATAGTATATTCGACTATTAGTATCTCTGGTTCCGCAAAAGCTATGAATTGTAAGTCCCCTACCCTGTTGATTATTTTGCAGTTGCTCATTGTCAGCTCCTGTGAGCATACCACTTCCAAAAAGAGTGATATGACGTACGATACCCTATTCACCAAAGTACCCGCAGAGCAGACCGGTATAGGCTTTACCAATTTGGTAAAGGAGACTGAAGATTTTCATCCCTTTAACTATCCCTATATCTATAACGGCGGCGGCGTGGCCATTGGTGACATCAACAACGACGGTCTGGACGATCTGTATTTCACCGCAAATCAAACAGCAAACAAACTCTACCTTAATAAAGGAGACCTTAAGTTTGAGGACATCACAGACCGGGCCGGAGTCGCAGACGCGCAGGGTTGGACCACCGGCGTTTCGATGATCGATATCAATAACGACGGCTGGCTCGATTTGTATGTATGCAAATCGGCTTCGCGAAATGAACCTGCATTGCGCAAAAACCTATTGTTTGTCAATCAACAAAACGGCACCTTTAAAGAGGAAGCTAACCGATGGGGCATTGACGATGACGGCTTTTCGGTACAATCCTATTTTTTGGATTACGATAACGATGGAGATCTCGATTTGTTCCTCATCAATCACCGGGACGACTTTTTCAATTCCATAGATCTTGATGCGCTTTTGGCCGATAAAGACTTTTTTCCGCAGACTTCAGACCATTTGTACCGCAATGAGGGTTCGTTTTTTACCGATGTCACCCTCGAAAGCGGCATAATAAATAAAGAATTTAGCCTCAGTGCTTCGATAGGCGACTTTAATAACGACGGCTGGCCCGATATTTTTGTGGCAAACGATTTTATCACGCCCGATAAATTGTACCTCAACAACCGGGACGGCACGTTTAGCAATCACATCAACACGCGGGTTAAGCATACCTCGTATAGCAGTATGGGTTCTGACTATGCAGATATCAACAACGATTTGCTACCCGATTTACTCGTGCTTGATATGTCTGCCGAAGATCACCAGCGCGGCAAGCAGAATATGCCCAGTATGGACACAAACGGGTTCCTGAAGACCGCCCTATCCGGATATCACTACGCTTACATGTCTAATGTGCTTAACCTCAACAACGGCAATGGCTATTTTAGCGATATCGCGCAGTACGCCGGCGTTGCCAAGACCGACTGGAGCTGGGCGCCGCTCTTAGCCGATTTTGATCAGGACGGTCATAAAGATATTTTTATCACTAACGGAATCAGGCGCGAACTGGGCAATCAGGATTTTGGGAATCTCATTCACAATTCGGGTAAATTCAATGTGGGCGAAACTCCTATTGCAACCATTTTAGAGCAATTACCCAGCAATAAACTCAAGAATTACGCCTACAAAAACACCGGCCTGCTTGATTTTGAAAATGCCATCACCGCCTGGGGATTTGATGAGGCCCTAAATTCAAACGGCGCCGCCTATGGCGACCTCGATAATGACGGTGATCTGGACCTTGTTCTCAACAATATGGATGACCGGGCCTCGGTGTATCGCAACAATTCAACTGCTAATTTCCTTTCGGTAGAACTTAAGGGCCCCGGTAAAAACAATCTGGCCCTGGGCGCAACTGTGAGCATTTATACAGACAGCACCCAGCAACAGCAGCACTTGTATCTTTCAAGAGGCTTTCAGTCTTCGGTATCGCCCAGGCTTATTTTTGGTCTTGGTTCCGAAGAATACATCACCAGAATTGAAGTCGCATGGGGTGATGGTAAAATCTATACAGCAGAAAATCTGGACGTCAATCAGTTTTTACAAATCGATTACAAAGACTCTAATCCTGCTGCTAAATCGCTACAACAGCCAATCCCTGAAAACTGGAAATCTATAAATCCCAAAAGTCTTGGCCTGGAGTATGCGCATCGCGAAAATTACTACAATGACTTTGACCGGCAGGTACTTTTGCCTCAAAAACAATCGCAAAAAGGCCCGGCCTTTGCTGCAGCTGACCTCAATAATGATGGTCTGGAAGACTGGTTTATAGGAGGTGCTAAAGATCAACCCGGCATCATTTATCTGCGGGAACAATCGGGCACGTTTAAGGCACTGGCACAGCCGGCATTAGAAGCTGACCAAAAATACGAAGATCAGGACGCCGTATTTTTTGATGCTGATGCTGATGGCGATCTCGACCTTTATGTAGCCAGCGGAGCCTATGAGTTGGACGAAAACGCTGCGCTGCTTCAGGACCGCCTTTACCTCAATGACGGGAAGGGCAATTTCTCAAAAACCGGTGCATTGCCAAAGATGCTCACCAATACCAAAGCAGTCGTAGCTTACGATTACGACAGGGATGGGGATCTAGATTTAATTGTGGGCGGTCACGTGATTCCCGGAAAATATCCCCTGAGCGCACGCTCTTATGTTTTGCAAAATACAAACGGAAGCTTTACAGACGTGACCCGCGAGATAGCACCTCAATTTGAGAATTTAGGCATCCTAAACGATTTGCTTATCAGCGATTACGACGGCGATGGCATAGGCGAATTGATCGTTGTTGGCGAGTGGATGCCCATTCAGTTTTTTGATCTTGAGGATTCAAAATTTTCAAGAAAAGAGGTTGACGCCTTAATGAATACTTCAGGCTGGTGGAATACCATTGCCGAAATGGATTTTGATGGCGACGGTGACCTCGATTATTTTGTAGGCAATCTGGGCGGAAATAATAAATTTCATCCTACACCTGAAAAACCGCTGTACATTTTTGGCAGCAACTTTGACAACGACAAAACCTACGATATGGTGCTCAGTAAAACCTATCAGGGTAATCTGGTTCCCGTGCGCGGCAAAGAATGTTCGACAGCTCAAAATTCATTTGTAAGCGAAAAAATTAAAAGCTTTAAAGAATTTGCGAGTTCGTCTATGGAAGATATCTATGGAAGCGATCAGCTTTCCAATTCGTACAGGCAGGAAGTCACAGAGTTTCGGTCTGTGTATTTAGAAAATACCGGAAACGGAAACTTTAATCTGAAATACTTACCGGCAACCGCCCAACTGGGACCTACTATGTCGTTTGCCTTTGCTGATGTAAATAAAGATGGGTACACCGATATTATTGGTGCGGGAGGCATTTATGAAGCCGAAGTAGAGACCGTGCGCTACGATGCCAATGTGGGCTATATTTTGCTGAATGATACCAAAGGAAATTTCAAGCCCTACAAAGACCGAAATTTTTACACAGGTGCAAATACACGCCACCTTCATCCGTTTACCACAAAGACCGAAAATTATCTGCTCGTAATCAATAACGACCGGCCTCTTTCGGTTTTTCAATATTAAAACTGTCCGGTTTATTTAAGACTCAGGTTTTCAGTAAATCAAAAAAATCAGCGATTAAAAAACTTCAACCAGCCGCAAAATCATGAAAATCGGGTACTGTACATAACTTATGCTTTTTCAGCAATGACTTTCTAAAAAGCTATATTTGTTTTGCTAACCACCCTAAAAAATGAAAAAAAAGAAATCTTTTACGATTTACGACCTGGCGCGTAAACTCAATTACTCTCCAAGTACGATTTCACGAGCGCTGAAAAACCATCACAGCATCAGCGAGAAAACCATCGAAATAGTTAAAAAAGCTGCCGAGGAAGAAGGCTACCGCCCCAATATCCTGGCGGCGAGTCTGCGTAACAATCAAAGCAAAACCATAGGGGTTTTGGTCACCCGCATCAACCGCCCATTCAGTTCGTCACTCATCAGCGGGATTGAAAATGCCGCAAGTAAAGAAGGCTACAACATTCTCATCAGCCAGTCTAATGACCTGTATAAAAACGAGGTGGCCAGTGTAAAAGCGCTGTTCGACTCCAGAGTTTGTGGTATTATCGCCACTCTGGGAATGGAAACCGAAAACGTCAAGCATTTTGACCAGTTTGCAAAGATTGGGGTCCCCGTGGTTTTTGTAGATCGCGTGCCGGCAGATTTTGAAAGCTATACCGTGGTTATTGATAATTATACCGCCGCGTTTAATGCCACAATTCACCTCATAGAGCAAGGTTGCACACGCATTGCCCATTTTGCAGGTGCTCAGCATCTCAATGTTTACAGAGGCCGAAAGAAGGGCTATGTAGATGCTTTGATAAAAAATGGCCTTGCTGTTGACGACTCGCTAATCATTACCATGAAGTCTTTAAGCGCCGAAGAAGGGGAAACCGCGACCGAACAACTGATGCAAACCGCCAACCCACCCGATGGTATTTTTTGCTCTAACGATACCACGGCTGTTAGCGCGATCTTAACGCTTAAAAAGCTGGGCGTGAAAATTCCGGAAGAAGTGGCCGTAATCGGCTTTAACGACGATCCCATTGCTTCTATTGTAGAACCAGCGCTCTCTACCGTCTCGCATCCTGCGCAGGAAATGGGCGAACTCTGTACCCGACGCATTTTACAACATGTGCTTAAAAAAGAAGGAACACCAAAAATTGAGGAACGCAGCGTGCTCGATACCCATCTCATTATCAGAGCTTCGAGCAACCGCAAAAACAATCCATAAAAACAGAATCGCACTTGAAATACTTACACGATAACGCAATCGATTGTTTAATTTTCAGTAAATTTCCATTTTAAACCACTTTTCAATCGATTGAGAAAAAATGTCGATCCCGCTATGAAACAAAAAATTGCGCTTCTTGTATTGCTCCTTGTTCAGGGCCTTTCCGCTCAGGATGGTTATAAATTATGGCTTCAGTACTCCAAAATAGAACAGCCTCAACGTGCAGAGCAGTACACCGCTTACAATAAAAACCTAAAACTCGACACCGGCAGTGCCACTGCAAAAGTCATACACGAAGAGCTCAACACCGCTTTTGAAGGTATGCTGAATCTTAGCCCTGAATTAAATGGGGACGCACCGGGACTGCTTATTCTTAAAACATCGGCTCTTCCCGAAAAGCTTCAGAACCAATTTAAAGCACTCGAAGACCTGCCGGAAGATGCGTATGCAATACGCGCAACGCGCCTGGATAAACGTGATGTGATCGTCATTAGTGCTGCTTCTGAAAAAGGTTTGCTTTACGGCACGTTTGCCTACCTGCGGGAAATGCAGCAGCACAAAGACCTGTCGCAGCTGGACATCACCGATGCTCCAAAAATCAAAAAACGATTGCTCAACCATTGGGATAATCTGGACCGCACCATAGAGCGCGGTTACGCCGGCTTCTCGATCTGGGACTGGCATCTGTTGCCTAACCTGATCAAAGAAGAATATATAGATTATGCCCGCGCCAATGCGTCAATCGGCATTAACGGTACGGTTTTAAACAACGTAAACGCCAGCGCCTACATCCTTCAGGACGATTACCTGCAAAAAGTAAAAGCGCTTGCAGACGCCTTCAGACCTTATGGAATACAGGTGTACCTAACCGCTCGATTTTCGGCACCCCTGGAAATTGGCGGACTCCAAACTGCAGATCCGCTTAATGCCGAAGTTCAAAACTGGTGGAATGAAAAAGCCAAAGAAATTTATACGCTGATTCCTGATTTTGGCGGGTTTCTGGTAAAAGCCAATTCGGAAGGACAACCGGGACCTAACAATTACGGCAGGTCTCACGTAGACGGCGCCAATATGCTGGCTGAGGCCGTGGAACCCTATAACGGAATTGTAATGTGGCGTGCTTTTGTGTATTCCGATGAAAAGCCGGAAGACCGGGCAAAGCAGGCCTATAGTGAGTTTGTTCCCTTCGACGGAAAATTTAAAGATAACGTACTGGTTCAGGTAAAAAACGGGGCTATCGATTTTCAGCCGCGTGAGCCTTTCCATCCTTTGTTTGGCGCGATGCCCGAAACTCCGTTGATGATGGAATTTCAGATCACTCAGGAATATCTGGGCGGAATGTCTCATCTGGCATTTTTACCCAAACTTTTCGAAGAAACCCTGCAGGCAGATACCTACGCCAAAGGAGCCGGAAGCACGGTAGCAAAAGTGGTTGACGGCAGCCTTACCAACACCCAATTAACCGGGATGGCCGGTGTCTCAAACATCGGTAACGCGCGTAACTGGACCGGGCATCCCTTTGCACAGGCAAACTGGTACGGCTTTGGCCGCCTGGCCTGGAATCCTGAACTCAGCGCCAAAACCATCGCTGAAGAATGGCTGGCACAGACCTTTACGCCTAATCCCGAATTTGTAAAGCCAATGACCTCCCTCCTGCTCGATTCGCGCGAAGCGGTGGTAAACTATATGACGCCGCTGGGACTGCATCACATCATGGCCGAAGGGCATCATCAGGGTCCGGGACCCTGGGTTAAAGATTTGGGCAGGGAAGACTGGACTTCGGTGTACTATCACAAGGCAGACAGCCTTGGGATTGGTTTTGACCGCACCTCCACCGGTAGCGATGCGCTTGCTCAATACGCTCCTGAAATTGAAAAAGCCTACGAAAATATAGAAACAACACCACAGCAATACCTGCTTTGGTTTCACCATGTGCCCTGGGATTATAAACTCGATAACGGTGAAACGCTTTGGTACAACCTGGCACGAAAATACCAGGATGGCGTGGAAGAAGTTGAAGCCATGATCAACACCTGGCAGGAAATGAAGCCTTATGTAGGCGAACAGGTTTATGAAAAAACCCGTATGCTTTTGAGCATTCAGCTTGAGGAAGCCCAGTGGTGGCGCGACTCGTGCCTGCTGTATTTTCAGCAGTTTTCAAACAAAGAAATGCCGGAATTCATTCCGGAAGCCAAACACACTCTTGATTATTACCAATCCATCCGGGACCCGTATGCGCCCGGTATAAAACCTTCATGGGATTAATATGAAACAACTTGTAGCATTAGTTACCGGCGGCAATGCCGGTTTAGGTTTCGCAACCGCAAAAAAACTCTGTGATGAAAACATCATCACCTACATCATAGGCCGCAACGCCGAAAAAACGGAGCAGGCCCGGCAGGAGCTGGGTCCCAACGCCCGGACGTATATTCTGGATCTGGCGGAACTCGATAAAATTCCGCAGGCCATCGCACATATTGCGGAAGAAGCAGGCAGCATTGACATTTTGGTGAACAATGCAGGCATCAATATGAAAAAAGACTTTCTTGAGGTTACCGATGACGAATTTCAACGCATCATTCACACCAACCTGACCAGTGTGTTTGTGGTAACCCGTGAAGTGACCAAAGTGATGAAAAGTCAAAATTCGGGCAGCATCATCAACATCAGTTCGATGGCAGCCCAGTACGGGATTCCCAAGGTCGTTGCCTACACCGCCAGCAAATCGGCGATTGAGGGAATGACGCGCTCCATGGCCGTCGACCTGGCGCCCTTTGGCATACGTGTGAACTGCGTGGCACCCGGTTTTATCAAAACCAATATGTCGAGCAAAGCGCTTGACAGTGACCCGGAACGAAAAAACAAGGTATTGGGCCGTACCCCGATGGGCAAGCTGGGAGAACCGGCAGACATTGGCGATACCGTTTATTACTATGCTTCCGACCTTTCTAAATTTACAACTGGCACCGTGCTTTGTGTAGACGGTGGAAACTCAATAGGATTTTAAATGAATACAACCATTATCAAAACGATGCGCTGGTATGGAGAGCGCGATTTATTAAGCCTTGAAGACTTACGTCAGGCAGGTATTACCGGTATTGTAACCGCTTTGCATCACATTCCGGTTGGGGATATTTGGTCTCCCGAAGAAATCAAAAAAACCAAAGATAAGATCGAAGCCGCCGGAATGAGCTGGGATGTAGTCGAGAGTTTACCTGTGCACGAAAACATTAAAAAACGCACCGGCAACTATGAAGAGCTTATTGAAAATTATAAAGTAAGCCTGAAGAATCTGGCCGATCAGGGCATTTACACAATCACCTATAACTTTATGCCCATTCTGGACTGGGTGCGCACCGATCACCGCTTTAAAAATGCGGTAGGTGCCGAAATTTTAAAATACGATCCCGTAAAGTTTAAGGCTTTTGATCTGTTTATGCTGAAAAGACCCGGAGCCGAAAGCGATTATACCGAAGCGCAGATTGCCGAAGCTAAAGAGAAATACGACTCGCTATCTGAAGAAGAGCGCGACGTGCTTAAAAAGAGTGTGATGCTGGGCTTACCCGGCAGCACCGTAGATTTCACTACCGAAGATCTCCTGAATCAACTCGCCGAATATAAGGATATTGATGAAAGCAAATTGCGCGAGCATCTGGTACTGTTCTTAAAAGCCGTAACGCCTACTGCAGATGCAGTGGGTGCCAAACTGGCCATTCACCCGGATGATCCGCCGTTTTCGGTACTGGGATTACCACGCATTGTGAGCACCGCAGAAGACCTTAACTACATTTTTTCGCAGATCGAATCAACCTCCTGCGGCCTTTGCTATTGCACCGGTTCGCTAGGCGCCAACCCGGCGAATGATTTGCCTCAAATTTTTGACACGCATAAAGAGCGGGTGCATTTTCTGCATCTGCGCAACGTACAGAAATTTGAAGACGGTTCGTTTTACGAATCAGATCATCTGGACGGCGACGTACCTATGAAGCAGGTGATGCGCCAAATCATCGATTACACTACCGCCAACGGTAAACGAATCCCAATGCGCCCTGACCACGGGTATTTACACGCCCTGGAGAAGCACAAGCCCTATTATGTAGGCTATTCGTTTATAGGCAGACTGAAAGGTCTGGCTGAACTCACCGGTCTGGAGCTGGGATTGCAGAAAAATTAAAATCTAAAATCGGGTGTAGAAAACCTAAAAAATTCAACTTATGTTTTTAAAATCATTCAGGCTGAACCTCGAAAAACTCGTAGTCCTTGTTGCCCTGGTCTCTTTTCAAGGACTCCTTGCTCAGCAAAATCTGGTATCAACCACACCTGTTAGCGAAGGCTTTACGCTAAGTGATTCTAAAACCACCGCAAACCTGATTGTCGATGCTGCAGATTATGAAGGCGTGCATATCGCCGCTAAAAACCTGCAGCTCGATCTGGAGCGGGTCACCGGCAAAAAACCAGAAGTTTTCAATAAGCTTTCGGGCAAACCGCAATTGATTATCGGTACGCTTGGAAAGAGCAGCTTTATTGACTCGCTGGCACAAACCGGTAAGCTGAATGTTTCCGCTATTAAAAACCAGTGGGAAGCCTTCAGCATTCAGCAGGTAGACGGAAATCTGGTTATCGCAGGTAGCGATAAACGCGGTACGATTTACGGTATTTACACCCTTTCTGAAGCCATAGGCGTATCGCCCTGTTACTGGTGGGCAGACGTACCTGTTAAGAAATCGGAGCAGCTTTATGTAAATGCTGCAAACTACACCAACCCCGGACCTAAAGTGCACTACCGCGGTATTTTCATCAATGATGAAGCCCCTGCCCTATCGGGCTGGGTGGGTGAAAATTACGGCAGCTTTAACCACGAATTTTATGAGCACGTATTTGAACTGATTTTAAGACTGAAAGGCAATTACCTCTGGCCGGCGATGTGGGGACGTGCCTTTTACGACGATGATCCTGAAAATGCCGTACAGGCCGAAAAATACGGCGTGGTGATAGGTACTTCACACCACGAACCCCTGATGCGGGCTCACGTAGAATGGGATCGTTACGGGAAAGGCGACTGGAACTATGCCACCAATCCCGAAGTTTTACGGGACTTCTGGAAAGCAGGGATTGAGCGTATGGGCGACAACGAAAGTATTGTAACCGTTGGAATGCGTGGCGATGGCGACGAACCCATGACCGAAGGAACCGCTATCGAACTGCTGGAAGGGATTGTAAAAGACCAACGCCAAATTATTGAAGACGTTACCGGAAAGCCTGCAAGTGAGACCCCACAACTCTGGGCGCTTTATAAGGAAGTGCAGGATTATTACGATCAGGGGATGCGTGTTCCTGATGATGTTACGCTGCTCCTGGCCGATGATAACTGGGGAAATATCCGCAAACTGCCCAATCCGGAAGATGCCGGGCGCACCGGAGGTTACGGTATCTATTATCATTTTGATTACGTGGGAGGGCCGCGCAACTACAAATGGCTCAACACCAATCAGATTTCCCGTGTTTACGAACAGATGTCTCTGGCTTACGAATATAATGCCCGCAAAATCTGGATTGTAAACGTGGGCGACATTAAACCGATGGAATATCCCATCAGCTTCTTTCTGGACTATGCCTGGAATCCGGAAAGCTTCGACCTTGCTGATTTAAAAGAATATCCGGAGCAATGGGCTGCAGCGCAATTTGGCGACACTTACGCTTCTGAAATTGCCGGGTTGATTCAGAACTACAGTACATTGGCCAGCCGTCGCAAACCCGAGCTATTGAGTCCGAAAACCTTCAGCCTACATCATTTTAATGAAGCTCAACGTATTCTGCAGGAATATGACGAGCTGGAGCAGGAGGCTAAAAGAATAAAAGAAGAACTTGACGATTCGTATCAATCGGCTTATTATCAATTGGTTTTGTTTCCCATTGAAGCGATGGCAAATCTCAACAGATTGTATATCGCCGCAGCAAAAAACCACTTATATGCCGAGCAGGGCCGAAATACCACAAACGCCTATGCGGAACAGGTAGCCGAATTTTTTGAGAAAGACAAAGAACTCACCCGGGCCTATCACAGTCTGAATGATTCAAAATGGAATCATTTTATGGATCAGACCCACATTGGTTATACGTACTGGCAGGAACCCAGGCAAAACGTCATTCCTGAAACCAAACAGATTGAAATTCCGCAGGAAGGACATTTGGGGATCTCCATTGCAGGAACCGAAGCCTATTTCCCGAAAGATCAGGTTTTAAATGTGTTGCCCTTTGACCAGTCGCATCAGCATCAGCAACTCACCCTGTTCAATACCGGAAAGGAAGAGGTTGACTACAAAATCAAGAAATTACCAAAATGGCTGAAAGTTGATCAGAAAAAAGGTGCCGTAAAAACCGAAGAGCAACTTACTTTGAGTTTAATTCCCGGTAAATTACCTGCTTCAGATCAGGAGGGCGTCATCAGTATTCAGTCAGATCACGGAATGGCGACCCTACAGGTAAGCTACAATCCCTATCCTGCCGGTACTGAAGGTACCGTGTCTTACGCCGGCTTGATCAGCATACCGGCTACAGCATTTACAGCAAACACAGGCTGGGAGCAAATTCCCGATCTGGGCAGACAGGACAACGCCTTGCGACCTGAGACTAAATTCTCAAAAGGTATAACACCTGAAAACACCGCTCTTACCTACGAGCTTTACGCAAACGAGGCAATTGATGGAACCATAACCTTTAACCTGTCTCCCACCCTCGATTTTAAAAATCAGGGCGGACTCAAATTTCAGTATCAGATTGACGACGAGCCTGTACAGACGCTCAATATGCATAAAGACACACCCGACAACTGGAACAGCAGCGTAGCCAATAACACCACCCGCGTTGTAGCTCCCGTACGTCTTCAAAAAGGTGCACACCAGCTTAAAATTTACGGGGTAGATCCTGCAATTGTACTGCAGCACATCATCATCCGGGCAGAAACGAATAATCAGTCTTTCTACCTGGCTCCTGTAACGATTGCGGGATTAAAAGACTAACTTGTGGAAACGCATTTTAAAGCCCTGAAAAATTCAGTATATCGCAAGCAATTCGATATCTTGTAACCTGAAAATCTGTATATTAATCAAGTTCTGACAGCCAAAATGAATCATCAGCCCGGAAAGCGCGTCAACCCATTATAAACTGTTTCTCTTGAATCAAAAAATACGAATTTATCTACTCTTTCAACTCGTTTTTGTCTTGGGCAGTTATGCCCAAAACGGAAGGATTTTTTCTTCAGATTCAGAATTGTCAAGTAGTTTAATCAATGCTATTTATCAGGATCATAAAGGCTACATCTGGATTGCTACCGAAGACGGGCTTAACAAATACGACGGTGCTAAATTTGTAACCTATAAAAAGAATGCAAACGATTCTACTTCCCTCCTGAATAATTACGTAAAAAGCATTTTTGAAGACCGAAATAACAATCTGTATTTCGGCCTTTTTAACGGGCTACAGATTTATGACCATGCTACAGACGCGTTTAAGCAAATTCCGCTTTCTATTGGTTTAGAATATGCTTACGATGCGCACGTCACGTCGCTGACCCAGCGCAAGAACGGTGAAATTCTCATAGGTACCTCGGGCCGAGGGGTATTCCGGCTACAGAAACAGGGTGATGATTATCTGGCCGAAAATCTTCCGGGATTTTTACCCACTGCTTTTGTTGATCATATTTATCAGGACAGCCGGCACAGGCTTTGGTTTATTACCCCGGAAACAGGAGTTTTTCTCGTGGATCAAAATAATACCGTAACACCCCTGCTACAGAATGGTAAAGTGCGCGCAACAGTGTCTACCGTGGCAGAAGGTAAAAACGGTACTATTTACGTAGGCAGTTACACTGAAGGTCTGTTTAAATACAACGAAAAAGAGAAGGTTTTTGAATCGATTCCCAATACTCAAAACCTGGTCATTCACAGTCTGCACCTCAACTCAGAAGATGAAATGCTGGTTGGAACAGACGGGGACGGACTTTATAAATTTGATCCTTCCACACAAAAGCTGGAACCCTATCCTATCATCATATCCAGTTTTGACTCTTCGAGATCAAAAGTTCACGATATCGTTGAGGATAACGAAGGAAACACCTGGCTGAGTCTTTATCAAAAAGGCGTAGTTCTGCTTCCTAAAAAGGAAAACAATTTTAATTACATCGGTTACGAGTCGAGCAAACTGGACATTATAGGTTCTAATTGCGTGATGTCTGTTTTTAAAGATTCAAGAGGTATTTTATGGGTGGGGACCGATGGAGACGGGCTTTATAGTATTTCACCCCAAAATGAAGTACTAAAACATTATAAAGACCAAAACTACCTCGGGAGTAAACTCAACACGGTAGTCTCTATTTATGAAGACAGCCAAAATACCATTTGGATTGGCACCTATTTAAATGGCCTGGCCAAAATCAAAAAAAACTCTGAAACCATTGATTTTGTAACCGATCTGATGGATGAATACGGAAATCCCGTAAAGAGTATTTACAGTATCGTGGAAGATTCCCGGCAAAATCTGTGGCTGGGCTCTATGGGTTCGGGTCTTTTTAAACTCAGTCTCAACACCAATGCCATCACGGCATGTAATGTACAAATAGCAGATGCGCCATTAGGACCTAAATTTTTCAACAACAGATGGATAAATGATTTATTACTTAGTGAAAGTCAGGATATCCTGTATGTAGCTTCGTATGACGGTATCAGCAGGTTTGATCTCAAAACAGAGCAATTCCTGTCTTTTGAAACCGGTATTCGCCGATTTGACGGCGAGATCGTGTACACCATTCTCAAAGACGCCGAAGCTTATCTTTGGATTGGTACCGCAAACGGTCTGAAGAAAATAGACGGGGAATTGAATGGACTGGCCCACTACACCATAGAAGACGGCCTGCCAAACAACACCATTTGCGCTATAGAACAGGACAGCAACGGGATGCTGTGGGTAAGTACCAATCAGGGAATTTCAGAATTTAATCCGCCTAAGGAAACCTTTCTCAATTACTACTTCAACGATGGTTTACAGGGCAATGAGTTTAGTAAAAATGCTTCTTATCTGTATGAAGAAAATCAGTTGATCTTTGGCGGAATTAACGGGGTCACCTATTTCAACCCACAAACCATTTTAGAAACAGACAAGAAACCAGATATCTACATTATAGATGTCTATCTGCAAAATACGCCCATTCGCAAAGGCATGAAATCGGGCTCCTATGAAATTTTAGATAAAGCCATTATCGAGGCAGACACCATCAATCTGGCCTATCGGGACAATTCATTCAGTCTGGAATTTTCTTCGATGGAGTACCGGAATCCCAAACGCATCTCCTATGCCTACGCGATAAATAACGGTCCCTGGATTAATCTTACGCAGGGAGTTAACACCGTGGCTTTTGACAATCTGGAAGCCGGCACCTATAACTTTAAACTGCGGGCTAAAGACTACGACCAGTTTTCGGAAATCAAGAATTTTACAGCCATCATACACCCGCTCTGGTATCTATCGCCTGCCGCCAAACTGGGGTATTTTATCATTTTTGTAATCATCATTGCCTTTGTAATCTACCAGTTAAAACAACGTCAGGAAAGCAGAAACCGACTGAGGGAATATCAAAAATCAAGACAAATCAACGAGGCCAAACTGCAATTTCTCACTAACATCTCGCACGATATTCGCACGCCGCTTACGATGATCATCAATCCGCTTAAAAAGTTGCTGCACACGGATGAAGATCCCATACGCCGCAAATCATACAAAACGATGATGCGCAATACAGACCGCATTTACCATCTGGCAAACCAGCTTCTTGATGTGCGCAAAATTGACAGCGGTCAACTCGAGCTTCGTTTTGAGAAGGTCGAAATGGTTTCTTATATAGCAGAAATCTGTGCCATTTTTGAGGATCAAATTGAGGCCAAAGCGATTCAGTTTGAATTTAAACACGAAATGGATGCGCTTTTTGCCTGGGTAGATCCCAATTACTTTGATAAGATCATTCAAAACCTGGTTGCAAACTCCCTGAAGTTTGTCAAAAAAGGCGGAAAAATTCAGGTAGTGCTCGAAACCAAACCCAATGAAGAGCAGGCAAATCACCCGGGCTTCTTTGAAGTTTGTGTTATTGATGATGGTATCGGCATTAAGAAAGGTATGGAAAATTTAGTCTTTGACCGGTTCTACCAGGTTAAGGGAACTCCGCATCATCTGGAAGGAACAGGTATAGGGCTCAACCTAACCCGCTCTATCGCCGAATTGCATCATGGTACCATTTATGCCGAAAATAACGAAGATGGCAAAGGCTGTAAGTTTGTAACCCGCATTCCTCTTGGAGATGCACATTTGCTTCCGCATCAGTTGTATGAAAGTGAATTGAAGCATTCCGGGAATGAGCCTGCACCACAGGAAATCACCAGGTCTGAAGCACTTCCGGAGAAAGAAGTCACGCAAAGCGGCACTAAAATCCTGGTTGTTGACGATGACCTCGAAATACGCAAATACATCAAAAGAGAGCTGGGCGACCGCTTTAAAGTAGCATTGGCTGCTAACGGAAAAGAAGCGCTGGCCTATGTATTGAAAGAAGCTCCCGATCTCGTGATCAGCGATATTATGATGCCCGAAATGGACGGTTTAGAACTGTGCAGACGCATCAAGAAAAACATCAACATCAACCACATTCCGGTGATACTGCTTACGGCTAAATCAACACAGGAGCGCAATCTGGAAAGTTTGAATCTCGGGGCTGATGCCTATATTCCCAAGCCTTTTGACGTGGCCATTTTACAAAAAACAGCGCTGAATCTCATTCAAAACCGCAAGCTGCTTAAGAATAACTACGACGGCAGTCAATTGCAGGAAGATAAGGTTAAACAGGTAGAGCTGGAAAGTTCTGATGAAATCCTGTTGAAAAAGGTAATGGGTTATATCAACGATAATTTAGATAACCCCAACCTGAATGTTGAAATGATCGCCAATGCTGTAGGTATTAGCCGCGTGCACCTGTATCGCAAACTAAAAGAATTGACCAATCAATCGGCTAGCGATCTGATGAAAAACATTCGTTTAAAACAAGCGGCAGATCTTTTGGCTGCAAAATCTATAAGTGTGGCAGAAGTAGCGTATGCGGTAGGTTTCTCCAATTTATCAACCTTCTCCACCAGCTTTAAAAACCTCTACGGAATTCCTCCTAAAAAGTACCAGGAGACCCATCTTAAAGAATAAGACTGAAAAAGGTTAATCCCAATACCGGTGTGCCCACGCAATCCAGGTGCTCCAGTTAGGCCCCGTAGAATGGCCACCACCGTGCTGTCTAAAAGCCAGTTCCCCGGAGGTAAGTGCTGTTCCCATAACCGGAAAATCAGTAGTTCCCGGCCCCTTTAGGCCGTACAACTCATAAACCGGTGCAGCTTCAACCGCTGCTTCAAACATGCCTTTGGCATCTACCCACTGTCCTTCTATTTTAGGAGAGCCCGCGCTTATAAAGACAGGTCTGGGTGCACAGAGCGCGATGAGCTGATGTGCATCTACCGGTAAATCAGTTAGCGTTTTGATACTGGCATACTTGAGAAAATTCCCGGCAAACCAGTGGTATTCGGCAGGAGAAGCGAGGTTTTCGAGCATCTCACCAAAATTTCGGCGTAATAAAGACGCACCACCGGCTCCTGACGAACCAATAAAACCCAGTGAAATACGTCTGTCAAAGGCCATCGCTACCAAAGCGGCTTTCCCGTATCGCGATGTACCTTCAACTGCAATCCGCTTGGAATCCAGATCTGTTCGGGTTTCGAAATAATCAATTAATTTGCTCGCACCCCAGCCCCACGCACGCAAAGCGCCCCATTGCTCAGGGCTTCTGGATTTACCCTGATTGACCAGACCAATGATTCCGGTGTTTAAGCCGGCACCGTGATCTGCCTGAATGGAAGAAACGTCTAAAATGGCATAACCCCAGCCCTGATATGCCAGTTGCTGTTTAAAGCCCGGCTCATAAGGGGAGCTAAAATAACTGCGGGGTTCTTCTGTCTTGCCAAAAGGAGCGTTTAAAAATCCAAACTGAATTACAACAGGAATCGTTGAATCTCCAGTTGTTTTAGGAATACCCAAAAGTGCTTCGATACTCAGGCTAAGCTTGGGATAGCTGCTGTTATCTACAGTTCCCACAAGATGTTGTTCCAGTATCGGAATACCACCAATCACGGTATCTTTTTCCGATTTGACGATCCAAGAAACTGCCGGAATAGCATCAGGTAAGGCACCGTACATTTCGCTTTCAAAAGCCGCTATTAACTCGGGCCGTTTTAGATTTTCCCAGTCTGCTACCGAATTGATTGTTTTGCCTGATTGGGTTGTCAATAAAGAGGGTAATGTATACGCACCCACCTGATTTTCATCAAAATTAGCGGCGTTGGGATCATTCGGGTTACCGGAAGGACCGGGCCGGTTTTCCTCATCAATCCCCAAAGTCTTTTTCATTTGAAGAAAATCGGCATAACTAGACCTGTTTATACTGTCTCTTAATGCTGAAGTGTTTTGGCTGTAAAACGAAAGAGGTACGAAAACGGTGAAAATGAGACCACGCTGAATACGTCTGAACATAGATTTGGTTTAAATGATAACAATATAAAACCCACGCCAGACGCACCCGCTAAGCTCCTAAAAGTACTCTTACTTAAACTGAATCCAATCTATTGCGGCTGCGCCGGAAATCACTTTGATTTCAAGATCGTGTATCCCAACCTCCGGATTAGCAAGTTCAAAATCAAGGCTGCTCCAGCCTGTACTATCGGGAATATTCAGTTTTGTAATGGGCTTATTAGTATCTGCGAAGGAAAGTTCGAGTACTGCTCCTCCTTCCGCCTTTACACGAAGAAGAATCTCAGAGCGTCCGCTCTCAAAATCAACCTGATTGTAGCGAATGAAGTCGCCTGCACTTAAAACTGCGTGCCAACCTTTAAAAGGCGTTTCGGGATCGTTAAACTGAATTGCTGCCGAGTCGCTCTTACTGCTGTAACGGTCTAGTTGTATCGTTTCGGTGGCTTTATTTATGCCAATACCACGCAAGGTTGGCTGTACTTTTCTAATCGTACCATCCCGATTAAACGAAAGACTATCTGCGCGAATAGAGCGGTTTTTATCAAAATCGGGAGACAGGTCGTTATGATGGTAAAACAAATACCATTGATCTTTGAAGTTTACTATCGACTGATGATTTGTCCAGCATCCCGTAGGGCTTTCATCCATAATGACACCAGTTACGGTAAAGGGACCTTCAGGCGTGGGACCCATAGCGTATTCTAAACGCTCGGTTTTATTCTCCACGTGTGGATAGGTAAGATAGTAGAGTCCGTTTCGCTCAAAAACAAAAGGCCCTTCCTTAAGTCCTTCCTGCGGGAGATTGGCAATTACCTGAGGTTCTGAGGCCAGTTCGGTCATATTAGGCTTTAATTTAGCCACAAAAATGTTTCCTCCTGACCAATATAAGTAGGCTTGCCCGTCTGCATCTATAAAGACATTTGGATCTATACCGTCTACTCCGGCAATGGGATTTTCCTGAGGAACAAAAGGCCCTTCAGGCGAATCGCTGATCGCTACTCCTATTTTGAAACCTTTCGCATCTTTCGGTTTGGTAGGAAAGTAAAAATAATATTTGCCGTCGCGCTCCACGCAATCCGGAGCCCACATGCTGTAGCCCGAAGGATCTGCCCAGGCCACTTCGGTCTGACTTAAAATCGCTCCGTGATCTTTCCACGTTGTGAGATTATCTGAAGAAAATACGTGGTAATCTTCCATACAAAACCAGCCTACGCGTCCTTTATTTTCGGTACATAAAATGTCGTGCGAGGGATACACGTAAAGCTTGCCGTCAAAAACCCGGGCCGTTGGATCTGCTGTATACTGATCTAAAATCAACGGATTTTGTGCCCGTATTGAAAAGAAATTCAGGCAGATCGCCAAAAGTGTAATAAAAGTGATTTTTGAAGGGATACGCATCAGTGAACGTTCTTTTATTGGGAATGCTTAATCGTATCTTCAATCTCAAAATAATCAAAGTCTACCCAGCCTCCGGGTGTTTCAGTAGCATAGTTAAACAGGCCGAAGCGGTAGCCCATAAAATGAGGCAAGGTGTATTGCATTTGTAAAACGCTGCCCAGCTCGTTCCAGGTCTGTCCGTCAAGGCTGTAATAGAAATAGGCTTTATCGGTGCGGTCTCTAAAATCGCATTCGATCTTAAGGAATACTTCATTTTGATTGAAGGGTAAGGTTGCTATAACACCGCCGTCTTCCGCATTTTTACTCATGTAAATTTCTTTTCCGTCGGCCTTAGACCGCACTCCGATAATCCCGTATTTTTTTTGAAGAACCGATAGGCCTGCGTGGTCACCGGCTTTCATTTGAGAAACATCAAGTTTTACGGTACCGCTGGAAACCGGTCCTAACGTTCGCTGCGTGAGGGTATTTTTAGCCTGAATAAAAGCGGTATCGATTCTTCCGGTTTTAAGTCGTAAAAAACCGGGACGCTCTTCAACAGACCACAGGTCGTTATTCGGGTTGTGATTCCATTGCCAAACCAAAGGCAAAGCCGGGTCCCCCTTTTCCCGGCTGAAATCGTCTGAATGCACAATACCGGGAATAATGCTTTCGTTTTTGGGTAAATTAAGGGTCTCCGGCACTTTACCATCTACACCTAGTACCGGCCAGCCGTCTTTCCATTCTACAGGAACGAGATAAGGAATTCTACCCACTGCCCCGCTGTCCTGAAACAGATAGGCATACCAGTCGCCATCTGGAGTATCGATGAGTCCGCCCTGAGCTACACCCTTGTCCTGAAGGGCAACACGGCCTTCATAAGGTCCCGTGATCTGGTCTGCACGATGTACGACTACGGTGCGCATTCCGCCGCGTGGCCAGGTGATATTGAATAAATAAAATTTACCGTCGTGCTTAAACACCTGTGAACCTTCAGCAGGCAGGATGTAATTAGAACCTATAGGATCTGTTGCATTCTTGATAAGCACGTGTTTGGTTTCTTCTTTTACGCCAGAAAGGTCTTCTTTTAGCTCTACCATACTGAGCTCACCCGCACCCCAGATCATGTAAATCTTTCCGTCTTCAAAAAAAAGCGTGTGATCATGATACGCCGGTTTAAACTCGTGTACTTCCCAGGGACCGTTTTCAATATCCTTTGTGGTATAAATATGAGTCATCCCTGATGTTGCGGCAAAAGTTGAGAGGTAATACATCCCCTCGTGATAGCGCAGGGAGCTAGCCCAGGAACCCCGCCCGTAGGTTTGCTCTCCGTTATCAAGATTCATCGCATCGTTATCTACCAAGGTATCGTAGGCATAATTAACCAGCTTCCAATTTGTGAGATCTGTAGATTTCATAATAGGAACACCCGGACTCATGTGCATCGTAGTACTGCTCATATAATAGGTATCGCCCCGGCGAATGATTGACATATCAGGGACGTCTGCATGTATCAGCGGGTTTTGTGCTACTTCCTGAGCGCTGACCGTAAAAAACGAGCAATAAAGGAAAGCCCCGCACAGAAAGGCAGATTTGAAAAAGCTGTTTAACATGGATGATTACTTTTGAGCTAGCAGCATAATAGAGTCTACTACCCCTTTTGGTTTATTTTGTCTGTCGAAAAGTAAAGGATAATCGGTACGCCCGCCAACAGGCCAGTTGTTTCTCCAGGAATTGCCGTCGTTAACTCCCCAAAATGTAACCTTGTCCAATTTGTCTTCGTGCTTTAGAAAAAGTTTGAAGAAATCAAGGCAACGCGCATTAAAAGCGATGCTTACGCTATCGGGTAATTTATCCGGATAGGGATTCATACGATCTTCATAATCAAAATTTGCAGATACCTCTGCGCCCTGATTTTTCCAGGGAGAAGGCAGTACGGTGATGTCAAATTCGGTTACGGCAACCTTAAGTCCAAGATCTGAGAACGCTTCAATGGTTTTTTCAAACTCTTCAAGTTCGGGATAGTCCATACCCACGTGACCTTGCATTCCAACGCCGTGAATAGGCACACCCTGTTCCTGTAATTTTTTGATCATTCTCACGATTCCATCTCTTTTTTCGGGAACTGAGGTAGAATAATCATTGTAGTAAAGTTCTGCTTCAGGATCTGCTTCGTGTGCAGTCTCAAAAGCCAGCTTGATAAAGTCTTCTCCCAGTAATTTATAAAATTTGCTTTCACGAAGGCTGCCATCGTCTAAAACCGCTTCATTAACCACATCCCAGGTCTTTATGCGTCCCTTGTAGCGGGTAACCACGGTTGTAATGTGCTCTTTCATGCGTTTAATAAGTTCGTCTTTATCGATCTCATTTCCTGCATCGTCTTTAAAGAACCATTTAGGTGTTTGTGAATGCCAGATTAGTGTATGCCCGTGTATGACCATACCATTTTCCTCCCCAAAGGCTACAAATTTATCTGCAGTGTCCCATTGGTATTTTCCCTTTTCGGGTACAAGCCGCTCACTTTTCATGCAGTTTTCTGCAACGATTGAGTTAAAATTAGCCTTTACAACCTCGATTTCTTCGGGATTGTAGCCATTGATCTGGCGTTCGTTAAGGGCAGTGCCCAACAAAAACTTACCGGCCAGGGCGTCTTTTAAGACTAAAGGTTTTTCAGCTTCGAGCATGGCTGTATCAGCTTCAGATGCCTTTTGCTTGCAGCTTAAAACGAGCGTGGCGATTAAAAAAAGGTAGATTAGGTTTTTCATTAAATTAAATTTTATACATAAAAGGTTCAGGGATATTCCTACTTCTAAAAGATTACCTGGTTTAGATTGTTTTTAAACTATTGGAGTTCTCAAAATTAGAACATTGCTAATTTAAGCAATCGATTGCGTCAATTTGCTATTACCCCAAAACATTTTTTCTTTTTTTGATTTGGATCGTGGGAGCTTACAGACATGCTATTAAAAAGGGAATATATAGTTACTAAAATGGCTATTGGTTTAAAGCCGCACATTAAAAAAAACAAAACCCAATGCATGTTATACATTGGGTTTTGCCTTCAAAAAACTAACTAATTCACAACGTTTCCTCCAAGTCCTTCAACCACACCTCTGTAGGCCGGTTTACGGGTAAAGCCCTGTGTCCAGAGGCCAATGGGTTCGCCTGCTCTCCACGAAGAATTTGCGGGACTATCTGTTGGGCTCCAGATTGTAATACCGTATTGCTGAGCCTGAGGTACTAAAGTAAAGTATTGCTCTAATACAAAGCGGTACATCTCCTCCTGAGCCAGATACAATTCTTCTGTAGCCTCTGTGGTTTGAACACCAACGCCAATATCCAATTCAGATATCTTTATCATTTTACCGGTTGCAGCCAGGAGTTTAAACATTTCGGTAATCTTGCCTTTATCTGAGTCCAGGCTTATGTGCATTTGTGTTCCTATTCCGTCAACACGGGCACCTTTTTCTTCAATGTATTTTACGTACTCTATAATTCCTTTACATTTATCAAGATTATACTCCAGATTATAGTCATTTATAAATAAAATGTCATCAGGGTTACCATACATTTCGGCCATCTTAAAAGCCACAACGCCATAATCTTTTCCGAGATAATCCTGCCAGTAAAACTCGTCAGCAGCCTTTGTTTTGCCAATTCCTGTTTTCAATTCGTAGGGATTACCATCATCCATAGGTTCATTAACGACATCCCAGGCGTGTGTGTTGGATTTGGATACCTCCATAATACCTGATATCCATTTATCAAGGTGATAGGTAAGCGTATCTCGTTTTTCTTCGGGTGTACGCTCTATAAAAGTGCTGCCTGTTGCTTCATCATTAAACCAGCTAACTTTAAGGTTATCGAAATAATAAGTTGTGGCTGTGTTTCCTAAATTAAATGCGATTGTATTGCAATTTGAAGTATTATCTGCAATTGTCACCTCAACCGAAATATGTTTCCATTGGGGTTGTGCAGCTACGGCACCAAAGAAATTCCAGTGCTTATAACCTCCGGGACTGGTTTGAGCCTGAGTCCCCATATTGGCATTTGCGTCTGCTCGCACATCCACTTCCAATCTGTATTTATCTCCCACAGCTGTTCTTCGAGAAAAGGTCACAAAGAGTTGCGATCTCCAATCGTCTGTCTGTACCGCCGGGTTTGTAACTTTCAGCGCTCGCCCGGTATTATTAAAACCTGCACCATCTGCAGTAAACCCAAGTATAGCATTAGCTCCGTTACTTTGGTAACCTGAAGCATCATCTGTCTCAAACGACTTATCAAGAATAACCTCCCAATCTGGTAATGACTGTGAAGGAATTTCAACAGGAGCGATTGTACTGTTTAAAAAAGTAGCATTCTGATTGGCATGCCAAGCGAGCGTATGACCGTAAATAGAGACTTCATTTCTGGCAGTATTTTCAACAAATTGTGAAACAGCATCAAGGCTGAGGGAACCATCGTTGAGCACAACAGCACCATGCTTCATAGCGTAACCGGCTGTAAGCTCCTGAAAATTTGTATTAGCCAGCAAATACATGGGCCCAAGATTATTATAGGTACCTATACCTATACCAGCTCCTAATTTAAAGTTAGGATTAGCAACATAGGTTTTGAGATTTTGCAAACCGTTAATTGCTTCCTGATTCTGAATGCTAAGAGGTTTTTCCACATCGAATTCAGGCATTTCCATGTCTGCGCAGCTTGCCATGCAAAGTGCCAAAACAGCCGCGGGAATGATTCTAAAATGTATATTTTTCATATTTCAAATTTTTTAAAGTCAAAAAAGTCCTACTCTAAAATGGGTGTAAAGGTTTCTATAGTTACACCACGGTTTCGTACTACCAGTGTGTCTGTAGAAGTCACGCGTACATCGTCCAGATCAAGCTCGTAATTCAGGTATAGAGCGTCACGGTCCTGACTGCCCCAGCTGTTTTTCTCGCCATCCTTTACAAAGGAGCCACTCCCTGTAGCGGTGTATTCATTCGGTTCTGAGGAGCTTACTGTAGCATTACCTTCATCATCAATATTTACAAGCAGTACAATATTTCGATCAACACCAGCCCCATCCTGTAATGACAATGGGAAGCGTACCTGTCTTCTACTAGTTGAAGTTAACTTAACCACCTCATCATCCTTAACATACTGCTCCTGACGGGTAATGGTCTCATTCAAAGACGTATTACCATTTTTACCAACAATAACATCTTCACCTCTACGCAGGTAAAATGCTTCATAAGGATTTATATATTTTACCGCATAAAAAATAAAATCCTTAGGCTGTGTCGCCCAGTCTGTTGCTACACCCCGGCGTGGATTAGCCACCTGTGGCTCTCCTGATAAAATAGTGTCTACCACAGTAGCATTAGTCATACGTAAGGGGATCACGTAGTTTCGCCCTAAAGATTTAGGGTCTGCGAAGAAAGCCTCTGTTAACTGCACCTCAACACCTCCGGCAATTTCACCATTTGGGATTACGATACGGTTATCAGCTAACGTGTAATGAGTTGATGGAAGCGCCAGAACAGGCTCACCTGATCCTTCAAATACAAAACCATCTACCATTGCATTATCTACCTGAAAATCTACAGTCACATTTGACTCATTCTCGTAAAGCCCTCCAAGCGTGGCCATGATCATACACTTACCTTCATTATCTAAAGTGGTATCAAATATGTCTTCACCTAACGTAATGGTTCTCACCGGATATTGATAGGCAAAATACACAACCTGATAGTCGTAGTCAGGAAAGTCCCATTCTCCATTTTCACAAGAACTGAAAAGGGTGATAAGAAGTAAAAGAGTTATAAAAATGTTTTTTTTCATTGTCATCTAATTATTTTTTAAGTGAGTTTTACCAACCCCGATTTTGTTCCAGTTCATCAAACTTTAAAGTTTCCAGATAAGGTACAGGACCATATTGCATATAATCCTGGTACTGCCGTTCTTCTACATCAATCCTATTGAAAATGCCGTTAACAATAGAAACACCATCAGCAGTTTCTGTGAGGTCCAGACCCCAGCGACGTAAATCCCAAAAACGGAAACCTTCAAAGCAAAGCTCGAGACGGCGCTCATTGCGTATTAACGTGCGCATGGCGTTCTTATCCCCGCGAATAGATTCTAGATAAGCATCGGGCTGAGTAATACCGGCACGTCTGCGTATTGCGGCAATTACATCATAAGCAGAGAATGCATAAGAACCTGTACCGGTAGGTCCCCAGGCCTCATTTGCAGCCTCGGCATAGATCAGATAAAGTTCGGTATACCGAATGCGGGGTTTGTAATGCAACTGTTGTGTGGTGGTTGCCGTACTTAAGTTTACATCCTGTCTTAATAATTTTCTCATATAATATCCCGTACGCGTAGAAGTCGCCTCTTCATTTAAAGCATCATCAGTACCACCGTCTGCAGCTGTTATAATAGTCGATGCGTTTACACCTGCAGTTGCACGGTTTACCAGAACATATGCACGCAATCTTGGATCGCGGTTAGTATAGGGATTGGCAGGATCATAATTACTTGCAGGATTTGAAATGGGATATCCATTAACCGTAGGAAAGGCATCTACAAGATTTTGAGTTGGATTAAGTCTTCCACGTCCATTTAATGTAGGCGGAAAATGATCTGCTTCCAGGTTATTACTGTTACTAACATCCCCTCTCCACAAAATTTCACGAGGATTTGATCCTCCTCCTAAAGCTGCTATTTCCGCGATATTTGTATACCAGGTATGACCATTTGCTGCAATGCCGCCTATTCCCCCATTAAGTGTGAGTACGTCACCGGCATAATTTGCGGCCATTTCCCAGCTAATATCGCTTATATCACTATAAGCCGGGCTCGCTGCCATAAGGGCTGCCTGTGCTTTTAAAGCTTTGACAATTCTGCCGCTTACCCGTTGTCTTCCACGCTCACCAAAAACCCGGTTGAAGTCATTTGTGTTTGTAATACCACTAGGCAGTAAGCTGGGGTCGTTTATATCTTCATAATCTAAAGCTAACATTTCATCTGCCTGATTGAGATCATTCATCAATTGCGTCATACAGGCGTTAAATGTTGCTCGGGGAAGATTAAACTCAGATTCAGGATTTTCAGGCTCGAGAATAATGGGCACTCCCAATAGCTCACCGTTAGCAAACCCGGCGTGAGCCTGTAGCAGGTAATACATATGCAGGCCTCTAAGTCCGTATGCCTCTCCTTTTAATCTTCGGTTGTATAAGGCATTAATATTGGGATCTGTTGCCCACTCTACATTATCTGCTTCCGAAAGGAAAATATTTAAATATTGTATCGCTGATCGGGAACGCTGCCACTGAGTAAACGGATCAAAGTTTGAAGCCCACTGCCCTGTAGCTGCTCTACGAAAGTTATTGTCGATATCGTTAGAAACCGCATCATCTGTAGCTACATCATCAAAAGACCAGTTTAAAGTAGGTATTCTTAAATACGCATTAAGCAACAATCCTTCGGCATACGTCGGGTCATTATACGCATCATCTAAATCCCGGTTATTCTCAATTGCAGGTTCAAATAAATCATCGCAGCCTGTAAGTGTTAAAATAGCGAGTAGAAAAAGTAAGATCTTAGTATTCATATTTTTTTGATACATATAGAATTAATTAAAACAGCGCTTTAAGGCCAAGGTTGTAAAATCGCGTTTGTGGAGCATTACCTATGTTGAGCTCCATCAACTCACGCTCTGATGAGAATGTAAAGAGGTTTGCTCCACTTACATAAATGTTTAGGTTTTTTAGAAACGAATCGCTACCCAGGATTCCGGCTGGGATGTCATAACTCACCTGAACTTTAGCAAGATCTATGCGATCTGTACTATACATCCAGAAGTCTGAATTTCTAAAGTTGCGCTCCCCATTTTGTGTAGTAAGTCTGGGGTAGGTTGCTGTTGCAGCAGTCTCCGGTGTCCAGCGGTCTCTAACCACAGTTGAGTATTTATCTTCACCGTCTATCCAGAAGTACGAACCATTTTTCATTGCATGTGCACCCGTTTGACCGGTCGCCAAAACAAAGAAGGTTAAGTTTTTCCATTTGGCACTCAGATGAATTCCTGCTGAAAGCGGTGCGCCACTCCAGCCCCATTTACCCAGATAAACCTCGTCTTCATTATTAATGATTCCATCACCGTTTTGATCTACATAACGTATATCACCAGCAGTTGTACCTCTACCTCCCAAGGCATCCTGATTGGGAGCACTTGCAACTTCTTCGTCTGAACTAAAGAAGCCATCACTGCGTAGACCAAACATCGCATCGATAGGTTTCCCCTCGCGGTTTTGATACTCATTTTCAAATAATTCTGCTCGCTGCGATGCCTTTGTATCGTAGTAGATACCTGCTAAACCTACAGTCCAGTCGATGCTACCAATAGTTTTAGAATAGGTAATATCAAAATCAAAACCAATACGATCATCGTTATTGTAGTTTATATAAGGAACAAACGAACTTGCTGGAAAACCGGTTTGAAAGTAATTGGGATACAACACTCCGGGCTGAATGATGTTTCCTTTCATTCGGTTTGCGAAAAATGCGGTTTGAAAGCTGATCGAATTATTAAACAGTGAACCTTTAAGTTCTACATTGATTTCTTTTCTTCTGGCAAAAGTAAGTTCGGGATTTCCTGCCTGAAGCGAATTGGTTGAACGCGTAAGCGCTCCGTCCCTCCAGCTGAACCAGGCTCCTTCCGTTTGAGAATAGATAGTCTCGTGAGCATAATATCTATTGTAAGGTTGGTTAGCATTTAAATCAACTAATCCCAAGTCGGTGCTCAATACCCCTGCAGAAACCGAAAGCTCTAAGTCATTTACGATTGAAGAATTTTCCAGGAACGGCTCGCGTCCTATTTTCCACGCGACTGTAGCTGTGGGTGAATATCCTGTGCGCTGGCCCTCAGCAAATCGGGCAGAATGTACAACTGCCTCATTAAAGAGTACGTAATATCTGTTTTTGTAATTGTAAGCCAGCTGTAAACCTAAATTAGCACTGCTAATGCGGTGATACTGTCCGGAGAGGGTCTGTTGCCATCCTCCTGCCACCAACATTGCTGAAAGATTGTGATTTTCGGCCAATTCAGTTTCATAATTCAGTTGACTGGAAAATGAGATAGTCTGTTGATAGAAACTATTGCTAATGTTTTGAATACCGGTTCTGGCATCTTCACCATATCGAATTAAGCTTCCGATCTCATCCTGTCCGTTTACATTTATCCAATTTGCTCCATAAACCGAATACTGGTTGTTGTAAGACTGATTGTATGAAGTTGAATAATCTACACCAAAGGTAGTGTTAAGAGTCAATCCCTTTAAAGCCCGGTTTAAATCTGCATCTATAGCGGTATTGAATTGAAATTCCCTGCTGGTAAAAGTATTGTAACCCCCTGCATAAATAGAGGCAAAAGCGTTGGTCTGATCAATTTGAGAACCTCCAAGCAAAAATCTGCCGTCGATAATATTTGAGCTGTTTTGAGCCAGGATTCTGGCGGTTTCGTTACCCTCAGATATAAAACTTAAAGGAATTAACGGTGAAAAACGATTAGGTCTTACCGTTGCTGCATTTCCCCAATAATTTGCATTAACGCCTCTACCACTATAGTAAATGGCATTAGCCCCTAATGATGCAGAGATCCAGTCATTTAATTTTAAATCGACATTACCCCTTACATTAAACCGCTCTGTCTTATTGTTTACGGCCTCACCAAAATCAATTTGGTTTCCGGTTCTAAAAAAGCCGATATCGGTATAATAACGTGCTGATTCATTTCCGCCTGAAATTTCAACGGTAGCATCGTAACGTTCATAAACGGGCTTTAAATACTCATCGCTGTAAAAGTTGACACTGGGGTATCTAAATGGATTACTACCTGATGCGTGATTAAATATTTCCTCGTCTGAATACAATGCTGAGATCCCATCATTGGCTCTGGCCTCGTTATAATAAGTCATATATTCTGCAGAACCCAGATACTGCGGGTATCGCTTCGGAACAAATAAACCTGCATCTACACGCGCACTGATCTGTTGCTTACCAATTTCTCCGCGTTTGGTGGTAATAAGAATTACACCCTGAGCGGCACGGCTACCGTATAAGGCAGCTGCCGTTACCCCTTTCAGAAAAGTAACCTGTTCAATTTCAACAGGTAAAGCACTTCCCGCACTTCGCGGCACTCCATCTACCAAAACGAGATAGTTTCCCATTCCCCAGATGTTACCGCCATTAAAGCCTCCTATGAAGGCATTTAAACCATCCAAACTATACGTTGTGTAATTTTTGTCCAGAATTTCCGGAAGATTAATGTGTGAAGTACCCCCTGCAACAATCTCACCTTCTTCGACCTTCTGAAATGCAATCTGCACTTCACTGTTTGATCCTTTAACCAGAACAATGTCTTCCTGATATTCATCTGCAGTTATGGAAATAGATTTAAAACCTTCTGCAGTTATTTGGAGAAATGATCCCGGGTTTACGGAAATTGTAAATTGCCCCGTTTCATCAGTTATTGCAAAAACATCTTCTTGCTTATTTTGAACTATAGCGCCTTGAACCGGCTCACCGGATGCATCCAAAATACGGGCTTCAACGACTATTTGCTCTTCGCTTTGAGCGGTTAGGTTAAGCGAAGTCAAAGCAATTAAAGCAAACAAGACAATTTTTGTTCGTAAGTATTTCATTTAGTATTTCGTTTGGATTATTTTAATTAAAGTGCGGTCTTATGAAATTACCATCCCGGGTTCTGACTAAACTCCAGATAAATATTTACATCCGAATTTTTCAGAGGAAGCCAGTAATGCTTTGTAGAATAATCACGCTCCAGAATTACTTCTTCTCTAATATTTAGTACACGGTTTGCGGTTGGATCTTCAGCGTCGAAGTTACCGGCACGGTCAAACTCCAGGGCTGTTTTAAGCGTATAGGGTTTTTCGATAAGTAGCAACCATCTTCTTAAATCATTAAAACGGTGACCTTCAAAAGAAAGTTCTACAGCACGCTCTCTGCGCACCTCACTCATAAAGCCGTCTATGCCGGCCGGTACAGCACCTACACCCAATCTTACAGGGTCAACACCCGCGCGATTACGCACAACATTTACCGCCTCGATAGCTGTTTTTGAAAAATTTCCTGATTTCCCGTTGGGGCTTCCATAAGCCTGAGCAGCAGCTTCAGCATACATCAGGTATACATCAGACAAGCGCATCCAGGGTAAATGCAGGTTTAGGTTTGCTCCATAATTAAAACCATCATCATATCTATTGGCCGTAATCGGTATAAACTTGTAGTTCAAAAACCCGGAGCGACTACCGGTACTTACATCACGATAACTACCTTTAGAATATAAGTTGGCAAATCGATGCTGCTCTACGTCTGCGGGCATAGCACCCTGCACAACCTTAACGCCGTCAAAAATGATGTCGTGGTAAAAACGAGGATCACGATCTTTCCATGGGTATTCGGGATCATAACCGGATACGGCATCTGGTTTAGTAATGTCTGCAATAGGCAAACCGTTGGCCATACCGTAAAAGTTGACATAGTTTGCAGTAGGCATGAAGTTGCTGCCGTCCTGTATAATTGCTGGCTGATATTGCTTACTGGTACCCCAGTTAGAACCATTTGCACCGAAATAAGGTCCTCTGAAAATAGCTTCGGTACCTCCCGGAATTCTCCATCCCTGACCGGTAGTGTAGAAATTATCGCTATATCGCTCAAATGGAATAAGATCGTACTGAGTACTTCCACTTTCAACAAGAGATAGCAATTCACCAAAAGCATCTGCGGCTTTCTTAGCATAATCTGAGTTGTACTGGCGAGAGCCTGTAGATTCTAAATTCATCAACGGACTTGCAGCCCATAGGTAATTTTTACCCAAATAACCCAGCGCCATGATCTTATTGATTCTCAGGTCATTTTTACCACTGGTTGCAGCACCCGGTTGAGTACCGTCCCAGTTTACCGGTAACAGATTTGCAGCCTCTCTAAGGTCTGCAGCTGCTCGATCTGCACACTCATGATAACTTAAGCGCGGCAAACGTAAAGGTTCATCACTGGGAAGTACATAATCTATGTAAGGAAGACCTCCAAAATACTGGATCATTTGAAAATGGAACCATCCTCTAAAAAATAAAAGTTGTCCTTTTATAAAATCACGTTCCTCCGGTGTTGCATCTACTAGTAGATCAAGATTCTCTAATCCTAAATTTACCTTACGTAAACCGTACCAGCCGTTTCTCCATAAATCCTTTTGGAACCGGTCGTCATTTCTTGAGGCATCTGCCTGATTTAACCAGGATGCACCCCAACCGTCATACTCACTTTGCCAACCCCAAAAATTACCATCGTCAAACTTATGAATGACATGGAAGTTCATGTCTGCCGAAGTGATCTCATCATCGCCCCAGTTCCAGGAATTGGTCCAGTAAGCATTAGAAAAATCGGGAATACAGTGGTATAACTCTTCTGTAAATCCCTGAAAGTTTCTGAAGTTCTTAAAAGCTTCTTCTTCTGAAATGATTGATTCAGGTTCCTTATCAAGGTATTCCTCGCACGAGGTCACCATCAAAACAGAAACAATCACCAGGCAATAGTTAATTAAATTTTTAGTAAACGTTTTCATAATAACAATTTTTAAAAGGTGATATTCAATCCAAAATTGAATCGCTTTACGGTTGGGTAGGCTCCCTGAGAAGCCCATCCTGTACCTGCAAAGTTTGATTCTCTATCATCTGGCATTTTGGTCCAGACGTACAGGTTATTTCCATTCAAAAAGAGGCGCAGGCTATCAAAGCCGAAGGTCTTCAGTAGTTTTGAATCTGCGGTAAAGGTGTATGCTATTTCAGCATTCTTTAAACGCACATAAGATGCGTCGTAGAAAAAGCGGGAACCGTTACTTGCTCCGTTAGGCGTAGAAACCCATCTGGGCACCGGCGCATCAGCATTTGTATTGTCTTTGCTCCAGTAGGAGCCTTCGTCATAGACAATGTTGTTTTGGTTACCCAAACTGTTAAAAACTACCTGTCTGGTAACATTATTGGCTCCAAAGAACTGTACAAAAGCACTAAAGCCTTTCCAATCAAAACCAACTGTGGCATTGTAGGTGTTTTGCGGGGCTCCGGCAAAACCATAAGGAGCCTGATCAAAATCATCAATAACTCCGTCTCCGTTAAAATCTATGATTTGGTATCCTCCCGGAAGTTTTTGATTATCGTTTGTATTATGTTGTGTAGTACCGTAGAGTTCATCCCAGGTATTGTAGAAACCGTTATCAATAAAGGTACGGGCCTGGTTGATCGCATAACCTTCACGCTTTTGATATGCTGGTGCCAACTCTGCATCATCACGATCAACGGTAACGTTTTCGGCGTGTGTCATGTTCAAATCTGCCCACACCCTTAAATCTGGTGTAAAATTGTGGTTAAGATTAAGTACTAGTTCATAACCCTCGTTTTTGACACGACCTAAATTAGCCACAGGCGCAATTGTACCATAATAATCAGGAATCGCACGGTCACCACCTCCTACTAATACGTCTACACGGTCATCACGAAAGAAATCAACACTTCCGCTTATAGCATTATTAAAGAAGCCATAGTCAAGTCCTATGTTTGTTTTCTTTACCGATTCCCAGCTTACACCCGGGTTACCCACCTGGGTTTCTCTGTACCAAACATACGGGCTGGCTTCAGCCTGCTCGCCGGTTACACCCAAACGGGACTGCCCACCATACCCCCACGAAGTAAGGTATAAAAATCGGGCTCCAATATTATCGTCTCCTATTTGACCATAAGATGCTCTGATCTTTAGGTTGTTAATAAAATCAACCTTATCCATAAAACTTTCATTCATAATGTTCCAGCCAACACCACCTGAAGAAAAGAACGCAAAGCGCTTACCTGCAGCAAAACGTTCTGACCCGTTATAGGCTCCATTATATTCAATAAGATAGCGGTTATCGTAACCGTAAGTAGCTCTAAATACCCAGTCTTCACGATAAAAAGGTAAAATACTACCGGTAGCATATTCATTTCTATTGAAAAGGCCCATCGCGGTTACGTCGTGCTTGTCTTCTATTGTAGTGGTATAATTAAGTTGTGTTTGATAGAATAATCTTCGGTAGGATGCTCCATCGTTTACACCACCACCCTGAGCTGTCCAGCGCACTCCCTGTGCGTAATCAAAACCGGTATTTGCATCATACGTTCTTCTAAAGGTTTCAATCCCGGTTGTGGGATCAATCCATTTTTCCTGAGGATCGTTAAACAAATCATTCACCCCCCGGTTGGCTTCGATAAAGGTGTTATCAAGAGCGACTGTCCCATTAAAAGTCAATCCTTTAGCAATTACATCTAATTTTTGTTCCAGAGTAAAGTTGGTTTGTAACTGAGTGGTCGTAAGATATTGTACCCCGCTAATTGCCAAATTTCTAATTGCATTTCCTTCACCTCCACCGGATGGCGCATCGTAACCCCAGGTTCCGTCAGAATATTGCGGCAAATAAATGTCTGGTGGAGTAGAATAGGCAGCAATCCAATAAACATATTGGTTTCCATTAAAATTCCACGGCGTTTTACGTACCCCGTAAGAACCTGAAAGTCCTACTTTAAGTACTGTTGTTGGTGTAAGCTGGAAATCCAAATTTGTACGTACGTTGAAACGATTGTAGTTAAAACCCGGTTGGTATCCTCTGCTGTTGTTATATTCTCTAATCAAATCGCCTTCGTACTGAAAATCAGCTCCGGCGAAGTATTTTACAAAGTCCGATCCCCCACTTATGTTTAAGTTTGCATTGTAAGCAGGTGCAAAATCTTTAAACAGTGCTTCATCCCAATCTACGTTAGGATAGCGCTCGCTCTCTGCCAGATTTGCCGGAAAACGGTATTTGTCAATAATATCTTGAGACATATACGCACCCCATGATTCGGGACGAATAGAAAGTTCGTTTTCAATAGCCTGATTACGCACTAAGAAGGTATCGTAGGAATCCTTTTTGCCCGGAAGTTTAGAGGCTGTCTTTACAGTAGTATTTAATCGCGCACGCAACACAGCTCTACCCGATTTTCCGCGTTTGGTCGTAATAAGTATAACTCCATTTGCGCCTCTAACCCCATAAACTGCAGTCGCCGAAGCATCTTTCAAAACAGATATAGACTCCACAGAACTAATAGCAACGGTATTCATAGGTCGTTCTATACCGTCTACCAAAATCAAAGGCTCTGCATTGTTGAATGAACTTAAACCCCGTATGAAAATGCGAGGATCCTCTGCTCCCGGTAAACCGGTACTAGAGGTGGTAATAACACCAGGCACGTTACCTGCTAATGCAGAACCAATATTTGGCACGTTACCGGCACGCTCCAGGTCTTCACCGCTAGCCTGTACTATTGCAGCAACGACGCTTTCTTTCTTTTGCTGACCGTAACCTACAACTACAACTTCCTCAAGTGCGTTTTCATCGGTTGCCATTTGCAAATCAATAGTAGTATTGGAACCCACCCGACGCTCTGCAGTTTTAAAACCTACGAAGCTGAATACCAGAACACTTTCTGATGAAGGCGCGTTAATAGTATACTTACCATCAAAATCAGTAACGGCACCCATGCCGGACTGCCCTTTTACAATAACATTAACACCGGGTAATGGTAAACCATCATCGGCAGAAACAACAGTACCCGAAATGGCTACCTGTTGTTCACTTATATTGGTCTCGTAAGGTGAGTAGGCATTAGACCTTTCTTCTGCTGCTGCAGCAAATAATGGGAACAAAATCCCTAAAATCAAAGTCTTTGAAACGTGAGCAGTTTTAATCAACGGTATTTTCATATTATAGTTTAGCTTTCCTGTTTTTGATTTAAGAAATCGATTTCGTAAATAGGCTCTTATGATTTATTTAAATGTTTATTCAGATCATAACATCCCTTTTCGCTACACCTCAAAACAAATGGATTTAATCTGTTTTGAAAGCTGAGCCTTCTTTCAAGATCTCCTCAACTCTGTTAAGGTTATTCTAAAAAAAGACGCTCTATTATAGAATGTCTAAAATCGTATGTTGATAATTATCATATTCTCAACACAACAACACGTAACAAATGTATCTGCTAATGCTGAAGCGCTATTACAAGGGTGTTACATATACTTTGGCGTAGGTTACATGTACACGCAAAAGCCTGTTTTTTGTTACCTAATAAAAAAAATCACTCCTAAAAAGGGAAGAAAATGAGCTCAGGGAGTTCTTAAATTTTTAAGAAAATAAACCCATAGCTGGTATAAACAAGTGTGAAATTTTTAACGAAAAGGTTTCGGCACCCGCAAGCGGGATGTTCATTATCCACTTTTTTGAAAATTGAATCCTGTATCTTAAAATAAAAAATCCCCGAAGACCAATTCGCTTCGGGGATTATCTTTTGAAAAATCGGAAATTAGATCGGCCTAATTGGCCAATTTGAAAATTTGCTTCATTTCAATCCACTTTTCACCCGCATTGGCAAATGGAAGCGCTTGCTGATACTTCCACATCAGGTTTTCCCATTCCTGAACTTTAGGATTGCTTAAATCCATCTGCTTTTTACGTTCGGGATTGTATTCTGGCGTGGTTTCCATAATCATAAAGAGACGGTTGCCGCAGCGGTAAATTTCCATATAGCTTATTCCGGCATCTTTGATGCTCTTAAGTATTTCGGGCCAAACCGCCTTATGATAGGCATCATATTCGGCAATGAGCTGTTGATCATCTTTGAGATCACAGGCAAAACAATATCGGGTTGTTTTCATCCTTGAAGTTTCATATTGTATTTCTTATATACGTCTCTTCCGTAGATCCCAATAACCACGAAGCAGATAAAAGGCAGAATAAAAGAAAAATTGACTTCAGGTACTCCCAAAATGCTGATATCGGTATAACCGGCTCCACCCAAATCGAGAATCAAACCCTGAAGGGTGGGCATCAGGGCGCCGCCTACAATCGCCATGACCAGAAATGCTGCGCCAAACTTCGCGTCTTCCCCCTGCCCCTCTAAAGCAATTCCGTAAATAGTAGGAAACATAATGGACATAAAAAATGAAATACTTACCAAAGCGATTAAGCCTGTCATTCCCGGTACCATAATCGTAATCAGAGTAGCGAGCGCTGCTCCTATGGCAAAAAACAGCAACAATTTACCCGAGTCTATATATTTTAATAATGCGGTACCCACCCATCTGCCGATAAGAAATACCACCAGAGCAGCGATCCCGTAGTTTACAGCTTCGGTATTTTCAATACCAAAAGATTCTGCATACTGATACAAATAGGTCCAGCACATGATTTGTGCACCCACATAAAAAGCCTGTGCAATTACTCCGCCGGTGAATTTGCGGGCCTTGAAAAGCCGTTTTATAGATGGTCCTATTTTCACTTTACTTTCCTGATGCTCGTTTTGTGGCATATTCACCAGACTGATTACGACCAGAAAACCAATAACCACAATCCCGAGTAACACATACGGATCGCGTATCACCGCCAAATCTGCGGTACGCACAACAGCCTTGGCCTCTTCTCCAAGTGTCGAATAGACCGTGGTTCCATCAGGTAATAAATCGTCTGATTGTAACGAGGCCAAAATGAATTTTTGAGCCACAATCAAACCAAGCAGAGCCCCCATCGGGTTAAAGGCCTGAGCCAGATTGAGACGCTGAGTTGCTGTTTTTTCGGATCCCATCGAAAGGATGTACGGATTTGCCGTAGTCTCTAAAAACGCCAGACCAAAAGTCAGAATATATAGCGCCGCGAGAAAAAAGCCGAACTCTTCATAAGCTGCGGCGGGATAAAACAGCAATGCTCCCAATGCATACAGGCCAAGACCCAGCAACACTCCTTTTTTATAGGAATAGTGGTTTACAAAAATCGCCGCCGGTAAGGCCATCGTAAAGTAGCCGCCGTAAAAGGCCAACTGAACCAGCGAAGCCTGAAAGTTATCCAGCTCCAGCACTTTTTTAAATGCCGAAACCATAGGGTTTGTGATATCGTTTGCAAAACCCCACAAGGCAAAAAGCGAGGTGATGAGAATAAACGGCAGTAAAACCGATTTGGCCACTACCGGAACTTTTGATTGATTGGTATTCATAATTTAGTTTTTAGCCGGAAGCAAAGCGCGATCCAGATGTACATAACCACCGTCGACAAATAGAAACTGCCCGGTGGTATGTGATGATTTTTCAGAGATGGTGAATAAAGCCGTGTCTGCTATTTCCTGAGTGGTAGTCATTCGGTTTTCTAACGGAATGGTGTTGCGAATAGCCTCTAGTTTTTCGGCACCGTTGTCAAGCGTTTCAATCCAGTTTTCATAAGCCGGTGTGTAGCTTTCGGCAATGATAAGTGCATTGCTGCGTATGCCGAATTTAATGAGATCTACCGCCCATTCGCGGGTTAATCCCAGTACGCCTCCTTTAGCGGCAGCATAGCCAGAAGTCCCGCCCTGACCGGTAATTGCCACTTTAGAACCTACGTTCAAAATGTTTCCTTTACTTGCTTTAAGCAAGGGCAGTGCATATTTTACGGTGGCATAAAAACTAACGAGGTTTAGCTTCAGCGAATACATAAAATCTTCCAGCGAACCTTCGAGCGAAACGCCGTCATTTACGCCCACATTATTGATAATAGCATCTATTCGCCCATATTTAGCCGAAAGTTGCTCTATTGATTTTTTTATTTGTTCAGCGTCGGAAAGATCGGTTTGATAGAATGTACTATCCAATCCCTGTTCCCGCAACCGGGCTTCATACTCAAACCCGCGGGCATTTCGGTCTAACAAAACAGGGATTGCTCCTTCTGCAGCTAGTGCAAAAATGATGGTGTGACCAATGCTTCCGGGCATTCCGGCAGAACCGGTTACCACAATAATTTTATCTTTTAAGTTTAAGTTCATCGATTAAATTGTATAAATGCGCTGGGCATTTTTATAGAAAAAAAGTTCGCGTTCGTCTTTAGAAAGTTGACCTGAAAAGGCTTTGGCTACATTAAGAACCTGAGCATAACTTCCGGCAACCAGGCATACCGGCCAGTCTGAACCGTAAACGATTCGATTGGTACCAAAAGCCTCCAAAACCACGTTCATATAGGGCATTAAATCTATAGGTTTCCAGGTTTTATAATCGGCTTCGGTAATCAAACCCGATATTTTACAGCTTACGTTCTCGTAACTGCCAATGGCTTTCATCAGCAAAGCCCATGAATCAATATAGCCTTGTTTGATGTAGGGCTTTGCGATGTGGTCGATCACAAATTGCTGCTCGGGAAAAAGCTTTACAAATTCGAGCACTGCCGGAAGCTGATGCGAAAAAACAAGAATTTCATACACCGCTCCGGTATTTTTCAGCTTTGAGATTCCGGTTAAAAAAGCTTTTCGCAGTAAAAACGAGTTGTCAGCCTCGGCCTGCACGACATGGCGATAGCCTTTCATCAGAGGCATTTCGGCATAATACTCCAGATCCTGCTGCACCGAATCGCTCTGAAAATCAACCCAACCGATTACACCTTTGATGAAATCATAGTCAGAAGCAAGATTCAGTAAAAACGTGTTTTCTTCAAGGGTTTGATCTGCCTGTACTGCGATACAGCCGGTGATATTGTTTTCCTCATAAACCGGTTTTAAATCCTGAGGCATAAAATCACGGCGTATTACAGCCATCTCGTCATCAATCCAGCTGTGTTTTACGGGGTTGTACTGCCAAAAGTGTTGATGGGTGTCTATAATCATAATGCAAGATTAGTCATTGATTTCAACCAAAGCTTTAATCACGTTATTTTCAGGGGCCAACAAAGCCTCAAAGCCCGATGGCAAATCTTTAAAAGCGATACGGTGTGTGATGTATTTTTTCGGGTTGATGGTACCGCTCCTGATACTTTCAATGACATACTGAAAATCTTCGCGGGTAGCATTGCGGCTGCTCATCAGGGTAGATTCCCGCTTGTGAAACTCGGGATGGCTAAAGCTTAGTTCGCCTTTTTGTAAGCCTACCAAAACGTAGCGGCCACCGTGGGCCAGATATTGAAATGCGCTGTTCATCACATTGCGATTACCAGTTGCATCAATGATTACTGTAGGCATATCGCCGTTTGTGATTTCTGCCAAACGCTCCATAACATCAGTATTCATCGGGTTTAAAGTCTGCCAGACACCCAATTCGTCTTTACAAAAATCAAGACGGTGCTCGTTGACATCAAGGGCAATGACCTTTGCTCCTGCCTGCTGCGCAAACTGAATCAAGCCAATACCAATAGGGCCTGCTCCCATTACCAAAACCGTCTCTCCCTCACGCACTCCTGCCCGTCGCACCCCGTGAGCAGCAATGGCGAGAGGCTCCACGAGCGCGAGCTCATCAAAATCAAGACCCTCGCCGTGCAGCAGATACCCATCAGGTACAACTACATACTCAGCCATACCGCCGTCAATGTGTACCCCAAAAACCTTAATCGAGGTACAACAATTGCTCAGCCCGTTGCGGCAGGCGACACAACTTCCGCAGTTGAAATATGGGATAAAACTCACCGCATCGCCGGTATTAAAACCGGCGGCATTACCTTGTACATATTCAGCTGCGAGCTCGTGACCCAAAACTCTCGGGTAATTAAAGTACGGCTGGGTTCCGCCAAAAGCGTGAATATCGGTACCACAAATACCTATTTTACGGATGCGCAGCAGCGACTCTCCCGCTTTCGGCTTCGGAATATCCTGTTCTTTTAATAAAAAGGTTCCGGGTTCTTCACAAACTATATAATTCATGATATGTTCTATCTGTTAGTTGATTTCTAAAGCATTTGCATAGGAAACAGCCGGTTTTTCCTGCGGAAAATACACTTCAAGTCCCTCAGCGGTTTGCTTAAATTTTAATTTTTTTCCGGTACTCACGAGCTTCACCTTTTTGATGGATTTGCTTCGGTAAGGAGAATGGGAACGCAACGCGTTGATAAACACTTTGCCGTTTTCGGGCCAGCTCATAACCGTCGCATAGAGCGTATCCCCTTTGGTTACAAACCTAAAATCGGAAGATGAATAGGGCTTGCCTTTACCCTCGTTAAAGCCCTGATTTGAAAGCTCAGCTGCAGTGCCCTGCTGCGGTCCTTCTCCAAAAATCTTCCAGGGACGCGTGCCGTAAATACTCTCGCCGTTAAGACGCATCCACACTCCTATTTCTTCAACGATAGCCCGCTCCAGCTCATCAATGCTTCCATCGCCCTTAACCGGAATATTCAGCATCAGGTTTCCATTTTTGCTTACCACGTCAATGAGACTGTGTATGACCTGTTTGGCCGATTTATAGCGTTTATCGCGATAAATCCCCTGGTCGTAATGCCAGCTGCCAATGCAGGTGTCGGTCTGCCAGGGTAAGGGTTCAATCTCGTTGCTCTGACCTTTTTCAATATCCCAAACCAAAGCTTTACGCTGCTCTTCATCCAAAATTTTACCGGTAACCACAGCTTGCGGATTGCCATTTTTGTCAAGACTCTTGTTGTACATATAGGCAGCAATCTCAAGTCCTACAGTACTTACCGGCCACAGGGGCAGCGCGGTGTCATCAAAGTAAAGCAGGTCTGGATTAAATGTATCTATCAGATCTATCGTACGCTTGTAGAATTTCTCGCAATATTCTTTTGAGGGTGGAGTAACGCCATTGCCCCAGTTCCACTGGCTGTGAATTTTCCCGTTGTCAAGGCTGCCTTCACTCAAAGGGTGGTTTTGAGCATACAATTCCTGTGGATCCAGACCTTCCCACCAGGTACCCTTGCCGTCTTCGACAGTGAGGTTTCCGTCATAAGGAACACCGGCTAAGGGTCCGTTTTGGTCTGCGCGTTGTGACGGCTCATACCAGCTCCACGCGTGAGCCGCGTGAACGCTTAACGCAAAAGGCAAACCTGCCTTGCGTGCTGCTTGCTCCCAGCCGGCAATAATATCTTTTTTGGGGCCCATTTTTACTGAATTCCAGTTTGGCTGATGGGTACTATCCCATAAATCGAGGTTATCATGATGATTGGCCATCGCCATAAAATATTTGGCACCCGCGTTTTTATAGAGATCTACGAGTTCCTGCGGATTCCACTTGTCTGCTTCCCAAACGTTGATCACGTCTTTAAAACCAAATTTTGACGGATGCCCATACGTTTTGACATGAAAATCGTATTGCCAGGAACCTTCCTGATACATCCCACGGGCATACCAATCTCCAGATTCGGGCTCGCACTGAGGCCCCCAATTTGCCCACATGCCAAATTTCGCATCGCGAAACCACTCCGGAACCTGATATTCCGAAAGCGAATCCCAGTTGGGTTCAAAGACCTTCTGCGGATTATTAAACAAATAATTGGCACGGGCAGTCCAGGGTTTTAAGTACAATCCTGCTGCCGCTACTGCGCTTATTTTTATAACATCTCTGCGTTTCATAGTCTTCAAAAAGTTATATATTTCCGTCTTTGCTTAATAGTATTGCTGTATATATTTCCATCAAACCATACAATTACAACGATTTCGATTGAAATTTTATAAGGATAAACGTCCAAAGATATTTTAGTCTTCCCTTTTACAGTTATACAAAAACGACTTATTTTTATCTGTTTAAGAACCGGTGCTATCACCTAAATCAGCAATTTTGAATTCAAAACGCTTCACGCAGACTTTCTCTTTACTTAACGTTGATGCTGTAGAATTGTCAAGCCGCTGGAACTACAAAAACGTGATAAGCCCCTATTACCGCATTTATTACATCGAGGCCGGCAGCGGTTCGCTTTCAAGCTTGTCAAAAAAAGTAACTCTAAGACCCGGTTATCTCTACCTGATTCCCAATTTTACGCTTTGTGATTTTAAATGCGATGGTTATATGCAGCAGTATTTTGTGCAGTTTTTTGAGGAATCGCCAGATACCGGAGCGCTTTTTAAAGACAACCGGCAGATTATGGAACTTAAAGCTTCGGAAATCGATGTGATGCTGTTTAAGAAATTGCTTAAACTGAATCCGGGTCGTGGGATAAACCGGTCTGACAATCCGGAAGTTTATGAAAAAGAGGCTTTTTACAAGGAGTACCAAAACTTAAACCGAAACATGAAAACTTCGGTACAGTTTGAAACCCAGGGAATCATTCTAATTTTGCTTTCCCGGTTTATTGAATCGATACGCTATTCGGCAATTCAAAACCCTAAAATACCTTCGGTGGTTCTTGATGCTATGAATTACATTCAGCTTAACTTAAATAAGACCATTACCGTAACCGAACTCGCCGAAAAAGCCAATCAAAACCGGGATTATTTTTCCCGGGAATTTTTAGAACATACGGGTAAACGTCCTCTGGCCTACATTCACGAAAAACGCATCGAGCGCGCGCAATACCTCATTGTGACCACAAACAAGACCTTGCTGGATATCGCCGTCGAAACCGGGTTTAACAACCTGCCCCATTTCACCAAAGTCTTTAAAAACCACCTCAACAGTACGCCGGGCGCTTACCGAAAACAGAACCTGCAAATCACCTAACCCGCCGCCATGAAACTCATCAAACTCGACAGGCAAAGCCACGATGATTGCTCCTTTACAATCAATCACACCCGCGACCGGCATTTTCTAAAAATCTGGCATTATCATCCCGAACTCGAACTGGTGCTCCTATTAGAAAGTACAGGAACCCGCTTTATTGGGGATTCGATTGCCAAATTCACTCCCGGCGAACTCGTGTTGCTGGGTCCTAATCTGCCGCATATGTGGCTTAACGATCCGGTTTATTTTGAAGAAAATAACGAGCTTCAGGCCAGTGCCCTTGCCATACATTTTAAACAGGATTTTCTGGGAGCAGATTTTTTCAGCAGACCCGAAATGCGCATTCCTGCCCGGTTGTTGCAGGCAGCACAGCGCGGACTTGTATTTGAAAACATTCCGCAGGAGATTCTGAACCAGCTTAAAAATCTCGAAAATCTCGAAGCTTTTGAACGCAGCCTGAGCCTGCTTCAGCTATTAAAAGAACTTGCCATGCTAGACTATACACCGCTCACCAGCGCGGGCTATTTGAGCGAGGCCTATAACACCGGCGCGGGGAATTTTGACAAGGTGTATGAATACCTCTACAAAAATTTCAGGGAAAGCATAAGCCTTGAGGATGTGGCAGCACTTATCCCGATGAACCCCTCGGCCTTTAGCAGGTTGTTTAGCAAATTTCACAAAAAAAGCCTGATGCGCTACCTCAACGAGATTCGTATTGGCTATGCCTGCAGACTCCTTATGGAACCGCACGAACGGGTAAGCGAAATTGGTTTTGCTTCGGGCTACAACAGTCTTTCTAATTTTAACCGGCAGTTTAAAAAAGTGACCGGAAAAACTCCAAAAGAGTACGCAGAAATTCACTCAAAACTTCTCTAATTTGACAGTTAAGCAAAAATAGTATCATTCTTAGCCAAAAAACGGTCGGTAAATCAAGAATGCCCGGGTTAAATTTGAAACCTTCACTTTAATTTTAATACTATGAAAACAGAGGTAATCATTACCGGCTATGAGGTTGTAGACGTTCGGTTTCCTACCAGTCAGTTTCTCGACGGTTCAGATGCTATGAACCCCGACCCCGATTATTCTGCCGCCTACGTCATTTTAAAAACTTCGCAGCAAGGACTCGAAGGGCACGGCCTTACCTTTACCATTGGTCGCGGTAACGAGCTGTGTGTGGCGGCTATCGACTCGATAATGCCTCTTATTCTCAACAAATCCCTGGCTTCTTTTACGGCTAATATGGGTGCATTCTGGAAAATGATTACCGGTGACAGTCAGTTACGCTGGTTAGGGCCCGAAAAAGGAGTGATTCACCTCGCAACCGGAGCTGTGGTCAATGCCGTTTGGGATTTATACGCCAAGGCGGAAGAAAAGCCTCTGTGGAAATTACTTGCCGATATGAGTGCCGAAGAACTCGTGTCGTGTGTTGATTTCACCTACATTACGGATGCAATTACTCCGGCCGAAGCGATAGCAATGCTCAAAAAGCTGGAAGATACCAGGCAGCAGCGTATTGATAAGTTGCTTCAAAAGGGCTACCCGGCCTACACCACCTCTGCGGGTTGGCTGGGCTATAGCGATGAGAAAATGCGCAAATTATGCCGCGAGGCCAAAGCCGAAGGCTTTAAGCATATGAAAATCAAGGTAGGTAAAGACCTTAAAGACGATATGCGTCGGGCTCAGATCATTCGGGAAGAAATAGGAGACGACCTGAAGCTGATGATGGATGCCAACCAAAAATGGGATGTGACCGAAGCCATCGCAAATATGGCCGAACTCAAAAAATTCAATCCCTGGTGGATTGAGGAGCCTACCAGCCCAGACGATGTTTTGGGCCACGCAACCATTGCCAAAGCCGTTGCTCCCATTAAAGTTGCCACCGGAGAACACTGTCAAAACCGGGTGATCTTTAAACAACTGATGCAGGCAGGCGCTATTGAGATTTGTCAGATAGACAGCTGCAGGCTTGCCGGTGTTAATGAGGTGCTTGCGGTATTGCTGATGGCGGCCAAGTTTGAGATTCCGGTATGCCCGCACGCCGGTGGTGTAGGCCTGTGTGAGTATGTACAGCACTTATCGATGATTGATTATATTGCGATAAGCGGTTCGCTCGAAAATCGCATTATTGAATATGTAGATCACCTGCACGAACATTTCTTTGATCCCGTAGTGATTAAAAACGGCGCGTATATGCCACCGCAGTTACCGGGTTACAGCATCACGATGAAACCCGATTCGTTAAAAGATTACGAGTTTCCGAAAGGTAAAATCTGGCGGGAAATCGCTCAAAAAAACTAAGATTATGCAACCATTTCAACTAACACATAAAACAGCTTTAGTCACCGGTGGCGCCAGTGGTATAGGTCGCGCTATCGCGGAAACATTTGCCAAAAACGGCGCCCGGGTAGTTATTCTGGACTTTAACGAAACGCAGGCTAAAGAAGTTGTTGAAGCTTTTAAGGCCGAAGGTTTAGAGCTTCAGTATACAATATGCGACGTGTCAAAAGCTGAAGAAGTACAGCAAATCGTTGACGATATCGCTAGCCAAAATAAAATTGACATTTTGGTAAACAACGCCGGCGTAGCCCACGTGGGAAATATCGAAAACACCACCGAAGCCGACCTCGATCGTATTTATTCGATCAATATTAAAGGAGTGTACAATTGTGCCAAAGCGGTAATCAAACATATGAAAGGCAACAACGGAGTCATCATCAATATGGCGTCTATTGCCTCCTCGGTGGGGATCTCAGACCGATTTGCCTACTCCATGTCTAAAGGAGCGGTGCTTACAATGACCTATTCGATTGCCAAAGATTATGTAGATCAGGGCATTCGCTGCAACAGCATCTCCCCTGCCCGCGTACACACCCCTTTTGTCGACGGGTTTATTGCCAAAAATTACCCCGACAATCAGGAGGAAATGTTTGAAAAACTCTCCAAAACCCAACCTTTGGGCCGTATGGGTAAACCTGTAGAAATCGCGCATTTAGCGCTGTACCTCGCCTCTGATGAAGCCTCCTTCATCACCGGGACCGATTTCCCGATTGATGGCGGATTTATAAAACTTAATGGATAACTTTTTAACTAGAAGATTATGAAACTAATACGTTTCGGCGCAGCCGGAAAAGAAAAACCCGGAGTACAACTCGACTCCGGTAAACGCATAGATGTATCGGCTTTTGGAGAAGATTACACCGAAGCCTTTTTTGAAACTGACGGTCTTAACCGCTTACAATCGTGGTTGAGCAAAGAACAGGATAATTGTCCGGAAGTTTCCGCAGAAACCCGACTTGGCGCTCCTTTGGTTAGACCCTCCAAAATTGTATGTATAGGTCTTAACTACGTTTCGCACGCCAAAGAAACCGGAATGGAAGTACCCAAAGAACCCATTTTGTTCTTTAAAGCCACTTCGGCCATCGTGGGCCCTAACGACGATGTGATCATCCCTAAAGGCAGTGAGAAAACCGACTGGGAAGTGGAGCTTGCAGTGGTTATAGGCAAAAAAGCCTCTTATGTGAGTGAAGCCGAAGCTTTAGATTATGTGGCCGGTTACACCCTGCATAACGATTACAGCGAGCGGGCTTTTCAGATTGAGCGTGCCGGGCAATGGGTTAAAGGGAAGAGCTGCGATACCTTTGCGCCTCTAGGTCCGTTTATCGCTACTAAAGATGAAATCAAAGATCCCAACAAGCTCAATTTATGGCTAAAGCTGAATGGGGAGCAATTGCAGAACAGCAACACCTCTGATTTTGTATTTAATGTGCAGCAGGTGGTGAGTTACATCAGTCATTTTATGACCCTGCTTCCGGGAGATATTATTTCTACCGGTACTCCTTTTGGTGTGGGAATGGGCTTTAAACCGCCACGCTATTTAAAACCCGGCGATGTGGTTGAATTGGGTATTGAAGGTCTGGGAACTTCCAGACAAACAGCCCGCGCCTATTCGCGATAAAAGGTTAAGCATCTTTAACTTAGGAAGGTCTAAAAAGTATTCAGTTGTATACTTTTTAGACCTTTTTCTGTATCAGGGGGCCGCATATTTTCGTCTCAATTAGTTTGAATAATTCAACCCAAAAACAGCAAATTCCACACAAATGTTAAAATTTTAAGCCTTTAGCTGAAACTATCAGAATATTTTCTTAATCTTGTTATGTACTACATAATTACATAAATACATAATGATTTGAATATCAAAACTAAAACAACATTTATGAGAACATTTTTACCACTCAGGATGCTTAAACAGATCACACTCGTGATGCTGGCATTGCTGGGAACAACCACAATTATGGCTTCTCCGGCTTTGGGAGAAATTTTTGACCACTATGATCAGAAAACGATTTCGGGAGTTGTTTACGACACCGAATCGGGAGAGACTCTTCCCGGTGTAAGTGTGAGTATTAAGGGCACCAACACCGGTACCATTACAGATTTAGACGGTTCGTTTCAACTACAGGTTGAGCCCGGCGCCGTTTTGGTTTTTAGTTATGTAGGTTATATGAAGCAGGAAGTACCTGTAGGCGATCAAACTTCGCTCACCGTAAATATGCAAACCGATGTTCAGTCACTTGAAGAGGTGGCAATCATTGGTTATGGTAAGGTAAAACGATCTAATCTTACCGGGTCTGTATCTACCGTAAGCAGTGAAGTACTTGAACAAACTAACAAGGTAGACGCGGTTTCTTCTATTCAGGGGCAGGTTGCCGGTGTTACTGTGCAACGCACAGACAACAAGCCCGGTGCAGGAGGTTTCAACATTCGTGTACGGGGAGCTAATACCATTAATACCGCCGGAGATAACGGAGGTTACAGCCCGGGACAAAATCCGTTATTTGTAGTAGACGGAATTTTTGTTGATGATATTTCATTCCTGAACCCTGCAGATATTGAACGTATGGATGTACTTAAAGATGCGGCTTCTGCTGCGATCTACGGTTCACGTGGTACAAACGGGGTTGTAATTATTCAGACTAAAAAAGGTAAAGAAGGCAAGCTTACCGTACGTTACAACAACTACATCGGTTTTAAAGAAATATACAATCTGCCTCCAATTTTTAACGGCAAAACCTATATCCCATTCTTAAGAGATGTTATAGTAGGTAATCAATTTGCGTCTAATAAAGACGGAAACTTCAGCCAGTATTCTGCAGATACTGTTGACATCAATGAATATTTGAGTGACGAAGAACGCGAAAACATCGCAAACGGCGTAAGTACAGACTGGGTAGACCTCATCACCCGTAACGGTTTCCAACAAAACCATACACTTGATGTGAGTGGAGGGAACGATAAAACCGTTTATGCTGCCGGTTTAGGGTATACTGAAGATCAGGGAACCATTTACGGGGAAGACTTTAAGCGTTATACCCTAAAAGGAAATATTCAAAGTGATATTACAGACTGGCTGACCTTTGGGTATGACAATTACATCACTTTGGCTACGACCAATGAAGGTAGTTTGGAAGCCTTTAGAAGTGCGTACCGTCTAAAACCAATAGGTAGAGCTTACGACGACAATGGTGATTTACTTTTCTTACCAACCCAAAAGGAAACTCAGGTAAGCAACCCTATTTTCGATACACAAAATTGGAAACTGGAGAACAAATACATCAATTTTATCGGCAATATTTCGCTTAGCGTAAAACCGGTAGAGGGTCTAAGTATCACTACAAAATTTGCTCCTAACGTAAAATACACCCGTTTAGGGGAATACCGTGGTTTATTAACCAAAAGTACCATCGGCAACCAAAGCAATACGCGTGCTGAAGTAAATAACTATCTCGATTACTCCTATACCTGGGATAACATTGTTGACTACAGCCTTGATATTGATAAAGACAACAGTCTTGCCGCTACTTTGGTTTATTCACGGTTTTTACAGGACAATGAATCGTATAGAATTCAGGTGCGAAATTTTACATCAGATAACTTCTTGTTCTATAATCTGGGAGCCGGTTCTAACGTAAACTCCTACGGTAGTGGGTTTAGCAGACAAACTTTGGAATCTTACACCGCTCGGGTTAATTACAACTTGATGGATCGCTACATTCTTACCCTTACCGGTAGATATGACGGGGCATCTGTATTATCTGACGACAACAAATGGGCCTTTTTCCCTTCCGCTTCATTCGCTTACCGTGTGATACGTGAAGATTTTATGCGTAACCAAAACGTATTTTCAGATCTGAAGTTGCGCTTAAGTTATGGTCAGACCGGTAATAACGGTATTGGTGGAGGATTAAATCCTTTAGGTACCCTTTCGTTACTTGAGTCAAGCTATACTAATATTGGCGATGCCAGTGTACCTACTTTGTATGTGAACGGCCTGGCAAACCAGGATCTAAGCTGGGAGCGTACTTCTGAGGTTAACTTTGGTCTTGATTTCGGCTTCCTAAACAACAGAATTACCGGTAGTGTTGACCTCTACAACAGAGATATTAAAGATATCATCTTCTACAGACCTTTACCTACAGTAACCGGTTTTGGAGGAACTTTTGATAACATCGGTGAATCCCGTAACCGCGGTATTGAAGTAGGTCTAAATGCCAAAATTATTGACAATGAAAACTTTACCTGGAGTACAAACATCAACTTTGCCAGCAATCGCAATGAGATTGTAAATCTTTACGGTAATAGTGATGAAATCATTTTTGGAGCACAGGGCGGTACCTTTATTCATCGTGTGGGTGAGGCTACAGGATCACTTTACGGCTTCAAGTTTGACGGAATCTGGCAACTGGATGAAGCTGCAGAAGCTGCAACCTACGGTCAAAAGCCGGGTCAGGTACGTGTTGTTGACGTAAATGGTGACGGTCAAATCACAGAGCAGGGAGACCGCGTAATTCTTGGAAACCCACTTCCTAAATGGACCGGTGGTATTACCAGTACGATGAACTATAAGAATTTTGACTTCTCCTTCTTTGTGTATACAAGTCAGGGTGTGACGATATCCAGTAATTTTCACAATTCCCGCGCTTTCTCCTATGATGGTGAACCCGCCCGTTTATGGAATGGTTACGACACTGACTATTGGACACCAACCAACCCCACTAACAACTGGTTTCAGCCCGGTAATGGTGGCCCGTATCAGCAAGCCATTAAAAATATGGATGTGTCTTTCGTAAAAGTTGGTTTTATGACTTTGGGATACGCCCTTCCTCAGGAGACTATTCGAAAATTCGGAATTCAAAAACTACGTTTATACACTACGGTTCAAAACCCATTCACTTTTTCAGATTATGATGGCTGGGATCCTGAAAACGCCGGTAGAAACGACTATGGTGCCTCTTTTATGGCTCGCACCTATATGGCCGGTATAAACTTTACATTCTAAAAAATATTAGTATTATGAAAAAATCAATTTATACTTCAGCCCTCGCTTTACTGCTTACCGGTACGCTGCTTACCGGTTGCGATGATTTCCTGGAGGAAACAAACAGACAGGCAATCAGTATTCCATCTTCACGAGAGAATACAGAAAGCTTCATCCAACTCGTGAACTATATCTACGAAATAACCCGAGAAAACACCACCCACTATCAGCCTAATATGCTTTATTTGCTGGAAGATTTGGGTACCGATATCGTGACCCGCGCCTCTCCTCTTACAGGGACAGATGCGATTAACGACTATGTGGATATGAACGCTTCCAATTATGTGATGCAGGTCTACTGGGCTAATCAATATGAGCAGATCGCAGCGGCAAATACCCTGCTTGCAAACGCTGATTTGATTGATGGTGTTGAAGAAAGTCTGAAAAACAGAGGGGTCGGCGAAGCCAAATTTTTCAGAGCCTGGTCCTATTTCAATCTGGTTGAAAACTATGGCGGTGTACCCGTTGTCACCGAACCTATCACTACAGCCCAATCTGATTTTACCCGTGCCGAAGAAGAGGAAGTTTATGAGCTGATCGTTAACGACCTTAACGATGCCATCAGTGCGGTTGATGAAAATCCGGAAGAATTTGGCCGTGTATCTAAAGATGCCGCACGCCACTTACTTTCTAAAGTTCTCCTGACCCGTGGTTACAAGTCTTTTGCGGCATCAGACGATTACACCCGTGCAATTGCCCTGGCCGAAACGGTGATCAACAATCACCCGCTTGAGCCTACCTTTGCCGATGTGGTTGATATTGAAAACCAACGCAATGACTAAGTGGTCTTCTCTTTCCTGTTTGGTACCGAAACCTCTAGCCTGGGCTGGGGTAATACCAAACACTTATTGTACAAGTTTGAATACTTCAACTATCCCGGTTTAGCTCGTGGTAGCTTATATCAAAATGGTATCGGTAGAATGCCAACTCCGTTTTTCTTCAATATGTTTGATGAGGAAGATACCCGTGATGAAGAAACCCTGAGATATGTTATTTACGCAGACGTAGCTGAAGACGGCCTCGAAGTAGGCGATACGGCAATTTATTTCCCCAAAACGGCGTGGACTCAGGAACGTATAGACAGCAAGCCTTACGCGGTAATCAATCCAGATCAGTATCTGGTTAATGATGGAGTTACGAATGTTCACTGGCCGATGTTTAAGAAATTTGACGACCCGGGCGCTCCATTTACGTATGCCAACGAGCGTGCCTTTGGTGATCGCGATATGGTTATTATGCGTGGAGCTGAAGCCTATCTGATTGCTGCTGAAGCTGCATTGCAAAACAATAATCCGGGTGCTGCTGCCACTTATCTTAATGCCGTACGTTCACGTGCCGGTATCACAACCCCGCTTACTGCAGGAGATGTAGATCTGGCTCTTATTTTAGATGAACGTGCCCGTGAATTGATTGGCGAAGTAAACCGCTGGATGGATCTAAAACGTACCGGTACTTTGATATCAAGAGTTTTAGAATACAACCCGCACGCAGCGCTTAACAATGCAATAGCCGAAAAACACCGTCTGAGACCCATACCCCAGTCTGAGATTGATGCTTCCGGAAAAACAATAAGCCAAAACCCGGGTTACTAAAACTAGAAAATCCGTCAATCCCGGGCTTAGCCTTAAGATTGACGGATTTTTTTATTCAATTATTAATTGAGCGTTTAGCTCAGTTTGCTAAAGTGCGGAGTAAGGTGATTGCGCATGTTTTCTCGGAATTCATAAGCAGTGCCGCTACGCAAGGTTTCAACCAGATCATTATGCGAGATACTACCCCGCTTGGGTTCTGCGGCAGACTTAGACTCCTGCTGCATCATATAATGAAAAACGGGTAAAAGCATAGATTGAAAACGGTTTAAAGTCCCGTTCCCGGACATTTTATAGAGATAGGAATGAAATTCAATCTCGTAAGCCAGACGGGTTTGAAGATCGGTTTTACAAAGCGGGTCATTAGCCTCCCGGTCTACAATCTCCTGTAAATTATCAACATCAGAATCTTTTTTTCTAATGAACAGCAACTCACTCATACCTACTTCAAGCACCAGACGCAGCTCAAAAATGTGTTGCATAGCTTCTTCACCAAGCAGGTCCGGGTCCATAATGCGCTCTATTCCGCTTAAAATATCGGGTTCTGCTATAAACATCCCCTTGCGTTTTTTAGACTCAACAACGCCCAGCATACGCAAACGGCTAAGAGACTCACGCACGATGTTACGGCTAACGCCCAGATTTTCGGCTAGCTCAATTTCTCCGGGTAGTGAATCGCCAGATTTGAAACGATTCTCTTTTAAAAATTCAAGAATACGTTGTTCTACCTGCTCGACCAGAGATACAGATTTAATCGGTTTAATTTTAGTAGACATAGATTTGATGGTTGGTGGTAAATTTCTGATAAAACAACTAAAACTTAAGACATTCTAAATGTAATTTTAACACATATTTTAAATATATTGCTATTTAAATTATGTCCTACATATAAAATTAATGAACATAACGAATATACACGATTTTGGAGCCGTAGGTGACGATTTTACAAATAATTCGGTTTCCATTCAAAAAGCAATTGATCATTGCGCCGGCCTGGGGGGCGGAAAAGTCGTTATTCCTGCCGGTAAAGCTTTCCTGTCGGGACCTTTTGACCTCAAATCAAATATTGAATTGCACCTGGAACAGGGCGCTGTGCTTAAAGCATTCCCCGACGAAGGTGCTTATACTAAAAGTGCATTTAGACAAAATCTGGGGGAAGGCACGATCTGGATAGGTGGTAAAAACCTCAACCAGATTTCTATTACCGGTGGAGGAACAATAGATGGCAATGGAATCTTTTTTATGGGTGATGAGCTTCACGATTCCTACGAACTGAAGCCTTTTGAAACCATCGATCCCAGACCGCACATACTCACACTGGTATCCTGTAAAAATGTAAAGATGCACGGCATTACGGTAAGCAATGCTGCCTACTGGGCCCTGCATTTTATAGGTTGCTACGACGTTTCTATCGCAAATATTTCGATCTATAACGATCTTAAAGTGCGCAACAGCGACGGCATTGATCTCGATCACTGCCAAAATGTACGCATCAGCAATTGCCATATCGAGTCTGGCGACGACTGTATTTGCCTTAAAAACCGAAGGGAATACGAAGAGTTAGGCCCTTGTAAAAATATCGTAATTTCAAACTGCACCCTGATCAGCACTTCGTGCGCTATAAAAATTGGTTCTGAAAATATGGATGCCATCAGCCACGTTACCTTTAATAACTGCATCATTACAGGCAGTTGCCGGGGTATCGGCATTCAAAACCGCGATGAAGGCACCGTGTCAGACATCATTTTTTCGAATATTATGGTCGAATGTAAGCAGTTTTCTGACGTCTGGTGGGGAATGGCAGAGCCTATTTACATCACGGCCTATCCACGTGCCTCGCACGATCACAAAGACGCGGGCTGGAGATTGAAACCCGGAGCTGCCGAAGCCGGTATTGGTAAGGTTTCTAACATCACCTTTGCAAACATCAGATGCAAGAGCGAAAACGGGATTTTTCTGGGAGCAGCATCGCCAGATCTTCTGGATAACATTCGCTTTAACGATATTGACCTCGAGATTTCAAAAACCACCAAATATCCGGGAGGGTATTACGATTGCAGACCCTGCAAGGATGCTGATTTCATCGGCGAGCAAACCGCCGGTTTTTATATGGTAAATGCCAGCAATGTTTACATCTCAAACACCACGGTAAACTGGGGAACTCAAAGACCAGATTACTACGGTAACGCGCTTTATGCCGAAAATATAACCTCTTTGGTGCTCGATAATTTTAAGGGGGAGGCCGCATTTGATCATCTGGAAAGCATCGTTAAACAGGGACAAACACAACTCGAAAAAATTTCAAATTAATCATGGTTTTAGGCTTATCATATCTGGATATTGCAGTACTGGCGCTTTACTTTGGTGTCATTGTTTATATCGGCATACGGTCTAGCCTGAAAATTAAAAAGGAAGAAGACTATTTTCTGGGAGGCAGAAAATTTGGAAAACTCTTCTCAACCTTTGCCAGTTTTGGGCAGGCCACCTCAGCCGATGGCCCTGCGGGTGTGGCGACCACAACCTTTAAAAACGGCGCCAGCGGCATATGGAGTTCGCTTTTAATGCTTTTTGCCACTCCCCTGTTTTGGATTACGGCACCCTGGTTGCGACGCCTGCGCATCACCACGATGGGTGATTTTTATGAGGAGCGTTACGCTTCGCGAAAAATGGCCGCAACCTATGCTTTAGTGGGAACCATTGGGATGATGGGTTTGCTTTCGGTAGGTTATAAGGCGGTGACCACCACGGCTCTGGCAATGACCGGAAAGCCGGAAACTGCACTAACTGCAACCGAAAAGCTCGAAAAAGAAAAAGCAGATCGCCTTTTTGAACTTTCCAACGAAAACTTCACCTACCTCTCTCAGGCCGAAAAACAGGAATTAACCGAACTGAGACAGGAAAATCCACGGGCGCTTTTCAGTTATTTTTCTGAAGATGTACTCATCTGGACCATCTGTTTTATCGTACTGTTTTATACGGCATTGGGAGGACTCGAAGCCGCTTTTTACACCGATTTGCTTCAGGGTATTTTTATCATTCTGCTTTCAATCATTCTCATACCCTTCGCCTGGCAGGCGATTAATCAGCAATTTGGCGGCAGCGGCATGATGCAGGCGCTCAGCAATCTACACGAGCAATTGCCCGAAAGCACTTTTGAAGTTTTTGGTTCACCTGCAACCTTAGACTTTACCTGGTATTTTATCATTATGGCGGCCCTGGTATCGGGGATGACGGTTGTAGCCCAGCCTAACCAGCTGGTAACAGCAGGAGCCGCAAAAAGTGAAGACGCGGCACGCACCGGCTTTGTGACCGGCACTTTTATGAAACGTATAGTGACCATCCTATGGGGAATGGTAGGGCTTTGTGCCATTTTGCTCTACGGGGGTAAAATCATGAACTCCGATTTTGTTTGGGGTCATGCCACCACCCAATTGCTGGCACCGCTGGGATTAGGTCTGGTAGGATTGATGCTGGCCAGTCTGATGGCGGCTTTGATGTCAACGGCAGACTGCCTGATGATTACCGTTTCTGGACTGGTAGTCAACAATTTTTACAAATACTTCATCCCCGATAAGTCTGCCAGACATTACATCTGGGCCGGGAGAATATCGGGCGCTATTTTTCTCATCGGGGCTGCGGTAATTACGACTCAGTTTGACACCATTCTGCAGATTTTAAAGTTTATCTGGGAGTTTTTTGTGGTGTTTGTAGCCGCATTCTGGCTGGGACTAAAATGGCGACGTGCCAATCGAATTGCTGCCTGGTATTCGATCCTGCTTACCTTTTTGCTTTTTTATTTTATCCCCATGCTTTTACCCATAGTATTTCCGGAGATGCGTACCGATGAAAGCCTGACAAAGCTCACCGAATCACGCATCGTCACCCGAAATTACGAGATAAAAGAAGTTGATCTTGAAAACCGAAAGCACGATATCGCGCAATGGGAAAAACTTCCGCAAAGCGAAAAAGATCAAATCAAAAAACCGGAAGCACTTGTGCTGGGCGGTACTAACGCCGTAGACTATGCGATGCCGCAACAGGCTATATTTTGGTCTAAAGGAGTTTCGGTAAATAAAGCTGATGAGCGCTACGGCCGCGGCTACATTTACCTGGAATTGTACCTGCTCGACCGTCTGGGCTGGGATCTTTCCAAGAATCCCTATGCCTTAAACGAAACCATAAGACTGGGCATACGCCTGCTGTTTCCGTTTTTGATACTCATCTTCATCGCTTTGGCAACAAAACCTGATCCCGACGAACATTTAAAGTTCTTCTACCAGAAGATGCGCACCCGGGCGATTGATAACAGTACCTTAAAGAATCAACCGGTTACCGAAAAACTCTTATTCCCCAACAGCAATTGGGAATTGTACACCTGGAATAAAAAAGACAGCACGGGCTTCCTGCTCGCCTGCCTCATTGTACTGCTAATTATTGGATTACTCTACCTGATGGTCTCCCTCGGGTCTTAATTGATGAATAGGCTTAGAGGCCGTTAAAATGAAGAACTAAAAAGAACTGTTTAACCTGAATTTATAGTTATGAAAGATAGCAATCAAAACGCGCAACCGCTGGGTAGTCTTGACGAGTGGGAAGATGATGTGGTGCGCCGTTATCCTGAAGAGGCACATAAAGCCAAGGAAGAATTTCGCAATTACGAGGCTCCGGCTCGTGATACGGTAAAAGAGTTTTACCGCATCAATCACATCAACCAGACCTATGATTTTGTGCTCGAAAAGAAAAACGACTTCCTCAAATTTAACCGTCGTGAGATGTCTCTATGGGATGCAGTCGAATTTTTAAATACGCTTGTTGATGACTCTGACCCGGACATTGACCTCGATCAAACCCAGCACTTACTGCAAACCTCTGAAGCCATACGCGCAGAAGGGCATCCGGACTGGTTTGTGCTTACCGGCTTCTTACACGATCTGGGTAAAGTATTGTGCCTTTTTGGCGAACCGCAGTGGGCTGTTGTGGGCGATACCTTTCCGGTAGGTTGTGCCTATTCAGACAAAATCGTGTATCCGGAATTTTTTAAGCAAAACCCCGATTATACTAATGAGCGCCTCAATACCAAATATGGGGTTTACAAACCCAATTGCGGCTTAGATAACGTGCACATGTCCTGGGGTCACGATGAGTACCTCTACCACATTATGAAAGACTATTTGCCCGAGCCGGCTTTATATATGATACGCTATCATTCGTTTTACTCGCAGCACCGCGAGGGCGCTTACGATCACCTGATGAGCAAACACGATCACGAGATGTTTAAGTGGGTTGATAAATTCAATCCGTATGATTTGTATTCCAAGGCTCCTACCCCGCCAAACGTAAAAGAACTGCGTCCCTATTATGAGGATTTGGCTGCCAAATTCCTGCCGGACACCCTGAAGTTTTAGATTATTTTTATAGTACCTGTTATGATTCTTAAACCGAAATACAAATCTGTCTTAAAGCTTGCCTGTTGCCTTTTTATACTTGCAGGGCTTAACTCCTGTAAAAAAGAAAAAGAAGCAGAAATTCAGGCTCAGGAAGAAACGCCCTACACGAGTCTCCTAAAACGGGTGGTACCCGAGTATGCAGACCAATTTAGTATCGATTCGCTACCAGGAGCCGGCGATCAGACCTTTGAAATTGCAGCTCAGAATGGTAAAATCAGTTTAAGGGGAAATAACGGCGTGGCTATTGCTTCGGCCCTGTATTATTATATCAAAGAGTATGCTCACGGGCAGATCACCTGGAATGGCACCAACCTCAACTTCCCGGAAACCCTGCCCCTGCCTGAGCAGCCTGTACGCAAAGAATCGCCTTACGAGTACCGCTATTACCTCAACTACTGCACCTTCAACTACTCAATGAGCTGGTGGGACTGGGAACGCTGGGAAAAAGAAATCGACTGGATGGCGCTTCACGGTATCAATATGCCTTTAGCCATAACCGGTGAAGAATACATTTGGGACGAAGTTTACAAGTCGTACGGCTTTACCGATGAAGACCTCAACGACTTTTTCAGCGGCCCTTCGTATTTCTCTTGGTTTTGGATGGGAAATCTGGACGGCTGGGGCGGCCCGCTTCCGCAAAGCTGGAAAGAAAGCCATCGCGATCTGCAGAAAAAGATTTTACAGCGCTCACGCGAACTGGGAATGAAGCCCGTGCTTCCGGCGTTTACCGGTCATGTTCCGGCTTCCTTCAAAAAATTCTTCCCCGATGCCAACCTTAAAAAGACCAACTGGGGCAATGATTTTGGCGACACCTACATCCTGGATGCAGGCGATCCGCTTTTCGCAGAAATAGGAAAACGCTTTTTAGAAAAACAGGAAGAAGCTTTTGGTACAGATCACCTCTACACGGCAGATACCTTTAACGAAAACGAGCCGCCTTCAGACGATCCGCAGTATTTGGGTGAGTTGAGCGAAAAGATTTTTGAAGGCATGAAAGCCGCAGATCCCGAGGCAATCTGGGTGATGCAGGGCTGGTTGTTTTACAGTCACAAAGACTTCTGGAAAACCCCTCAAATCAAAGGTTTGCTCAGCACCGTGCCCGATGATCGTATGATCATTCTCGATCTGGCTACCGAAATTGAACCGGTCTGGAAACAAACCGAAGCCTTCTACGGCAAACAATGGATCTGGAATATGCTGCACAATTTTGGCGGAAACATCAGTATGTTTGGCCGCATCGAGACTGTGGCACAGGAACCCGCAAAAGCTTTAAACGACAGCACTTCGGGTAATTTAAAAGGAATAGGTCTTACTATGGAAGCCATAGAACAAAACCCGGTGCTTTACGAACTGATGACCGATAATACCTGGCGCGACACACCCATTGAGCTCAAGCCCTGGCTGAAGCAGTACACCCGCAACCGCTATGGTGCGGTAAACGACAGCATCATCAAAGCCTGGGATATTCTGGTAGAAACGGCTTACAACGGTACCACGATACGCGATGGTGCCGAGTCTATCATCGCTGCGCGTCCTACTTTTGAAGGCTACCGCCGCTGGGCACGCACCAAGATGAATTACGATCCGCTTGACCTGCTGCCCGCCTGGGATTTGTTTATTGGCGCAAGTGATACCTTTAAAAATGCTGATGGTTTTGAATACGATCTGATTGATCTTACCCGTCAGGTGCTTGCCAACTATGCGCTGCCCGTGCAGCAACAAATGGCTATTGCCTATCGCAACAACGATAAGGAAGCTTTTAAAAAGCACAGCGAAGAATTGTTGACGCTCATCAGCGATTTGGATCAATTGCTCGCTACGCGAAAAGACTTCCTGCTGGGGCCCTGGATTGCTGATGCACGAAGCTGGGGCACCACACCTGAAGAAAAAGCCCTTTACGAGCGCAATGCCCGCGACCTCATCACGCTTTGGGGCGGTCCTGACAATCCGCTGCACGAGTATTCCTGCCGCCAATGGAGCGGGGTGCTTAATGATTTTTACAAACCACGCTGGCAACAATTCATCAACGATGTTCAAGCCGAATGGGGCAATTTTGATCAGGAAGCTTTTGACGAAAAAATCAAACAATGGGAATGGGAATGGGTCAACAAAGAAGAATCGTATCCCACTGAGGCCAGCGGTGACGCTTACCAAATAGCAAAAGCACTTCACAAAAAATACCGAAGCAAAATCACCCCGATCACGAAGATCATGCCGCCTATTGACTACAACTATTAACAGCTGCTTATGACCGTAAAAACTTCAGAACGCTTTTTATCGCTCGACGTATTCAGAGGGCTTACCATCGCCCTGATGATTTTGGTAAACACGCCGGGCACCAGTGCCGAAATGTATCCGTATCTGGTGCATGCCCAATGGTTTGGGTTTACTCTGGCAGATTTAGTCTTCCCTTCATTTCTATTCGCCGTGGGTAATGCGATGAGCTTCTCGATGCGCCGCTTCCAGGAGGCTGCACCTGCAGATTTCTGGAAAAAAGTGCTGAAGCGTACTGCAATTATCTTTCTGCTGGGATTCCTGATGTACTGGTTTCCGTTTTTTGAATACAATGACGGGCAACTGCAGTTATCCCCATTTTCGGAAACCCGGGTTATGGGTGTTTTGCAGCGCATTGCTCTGTGCTACTTTTTTGGTGCAGTGATGGTAAGGTATTGTTCAGTCAAAGCTATTTTCATCGCGTGTATTGTGATGCTCCTCGCCTACTGGGGAATTCTGTATGCTTTTGGCGAACCGGGACGCGAACTCGAAATGGCAACCAATGCCGCCGCTAAATTTGACTTTGCCATTTTGGGCGAGGGCCATATCTATAAAAAAGACGCCATCCCTTTTGATCCGGAAGGTATTTTGAGCACCCTGCCCAGTATTGTAAATGTACTTGCGGGTTATCTCGCCGGTGTGTTTATCAGACGAAAAGGCAAAACCTTTGAAACCATTGCCAAACTGATGCTGGCCGGGTTCATCATTTTTGCTTTAGCCGAATGGTGGGGCTTGATTTTCCCTATATCAAAAAAATTATGGACGAGTCCCTTTGCGCTATTAACCATAGGCCTTAACCTGTCTATACTGGCCGCACTCATCTTTGCGGTAGAATTGAAGAACATCAAATTCGGCAGTGATTTTTTCAACACCTTCGGAAAGAATCCGCTGGTGATTTACCTGTTTTCTGAATTGTTTTACATCACGCTGCGTCTGATACCGGTAAACGAAAATCAGGATGCTTTTGAATGGGTAAGTGAAGAAATCTTTCAGCGCATCTTCCCCGGATCTTTCGGGGCACTGATGACCGCTATTGTCTTTATGCTCCTGTGCTGGGCTTTGGGCTACTGGATGGACAAAAAGAAAATCTACGTCAAGATCTAATTTCGTTTCAATAAATGATCAATACCTTTAAAACTCCTTGTTTGACTTCATCCTCACCTATGACATTTTCTTTTAGCCTACCTCGTTTTATAATCTTTGTACTTTTAGCTTTAGCTTCCTGTAAAAATGATAAAACCCGGGAGTTAGATACCTCAAAAAGCGAAATTCCTGAACTTTGGTACGACGCCCCTGCCCGTGAATGGGTAGAAGCCCTGCCGCTGGGAAATGGCAGAATTGGCGCGATGGTGTTTGGGCGTGTGAGTGAAGAATTGATTCAGCTTAATGAAAGTTCGCTCTACAGCGGTGGTCCCGTACCCCAAAGCATCAATCCCGATGCCGCTTCCTATCTGCAACCTTTACGCGAAGCCATTTTCTCCAGAAACTATGAGCAGGCAACCCTTTTGGCCAAAAAGATGCAGGGCTATTACACCCAGTCTTATATGCCTATGGGCGATTTGTTACTGCATCAGGAGTTGAAAAACGATTCGGTTCAAAACTACAAACGTACGTTGAACATTGCCGATGCCATAACTACTACTGTATTTGAAGCGGATGGCGTTAAGTACACCCGGGAGTTGTTTACTTCAGCACCCGATAATGTTCTGGTAATAAAACTTACCGCAGATGCCGCAAAAGCCTTAAATCTGAATCTTTCGGCAGCAAGCCAACTGCACGCTGAAGTTTCGGTAACTGAAGATCAGGAATTGGTGGTCAGCGGGAAGGCTCCGGCACATGTAAATCCCAATTATTACAATCCCGAAGGCGTAGAACCTATTACTTACGAAGATCCTGAAGGATGTGACGGGATGCGTTTTCAATACCGCATCAAAGTGCTTAAAACCGATGGTAATCTCAGTGTGCAAAATAACAGTCTGGCTATCGCTGATGCTTCCGAAGTGGTTGTACTGCTTACCGCGGCAACCAGTTTTAACGGTTTTGACAAATGCCCGGATAAAGATGGACTCGACGAAGCAAAACTCGCGAGTGAATCTATGCAGGCGGCTGCAGCTAAAACTTATGACCAACTCAAAGCAGATCACATCGCCGATTTTTCGGCCTATATGACCCGTGTCGCGCTTGATTTGGGCACAACTCCGGAAGACCTTTTAAAACAACCTGTTGATGCCCGTTTAAAAGCCTATTCCCAGGGAGCTAACGATCCCAATCTGGAAGCTCTGTATTTTCAGTATGGTAGATACTTACTGGTTTCTTCCTCAAGACCGGGCGGAATCGCAGCCAATCTTCAGGGAATCTGGAATAACGAAATGCGTCCGCCGTGGAGTTCAAATTACACCACAAACATCAATGCCGAAATGAATTACTGGCCGGCAGAAACCACCAATTTAAGCGAAATGCACCAGCCCTTTTTGGCCTATATCCAAAATGCTTCAGTGACCGGAAGCCGTGTGGCTAAAGAGTTTTACGATGCAGACGGCTGGGTGTTGCACCACAATTCAGACATCTGGGCGACTGCAAACCCGGTGGGCGATCGTGGTAATGGCGACCCGCTATGGGCAAACTGGTATATGGGTGGTAACTGGCTTACGCTGCACCTCTGGGAGCACTATGCTTTTACTCAGTATGAGGATTATCTGTCGAACGTATATCCCGTAATGAAAGAAGCGGCCCTGTTTACCTTAGACTGGCTGGTAGAACGCAATGGGCAATTGACTACTGCGCCTTCTACCTCCCCTGAAAATTTCTTTAAAATTGATGGTAAAAATTATGCCCTAACGGAAGGCGCCACGATGGATATGGCCATCATCCGCGAATTGTTAAACAATACCATTAAAGCTTCAGAAATACTGGGTACCGACACTGATTTTAGAGAAAAGCTTGTCGCTACCCGGGAGCGTTTGATTCCCTATCAAATAGGTGCCAAAGGCCAATTGCAGGAATGGAATCTGGACTTTGAAGAAGAAGATCCGCATCACCGTCATGTTTCGCATTTGTTTGGCTTACATCCCGGCACGTCCATCTCGCCGCTCACCACTCCGGAGCTTGCTGCGGCTACCGAAAAAACCTTTGAACTGCGCGGCGATGAAGGAACCGGCTGGAGCAAAGCATGGAAAATCAATTTTGCAGCCCGTTTACTCGATGGCGATCACGCGTACAAGATGATCCGCGAATTGATGCAGTACGTTGACCCCTACTTCAAAGAGCATAAAGGTGGGACGTATCCCAACCTATTCGATGCGCATCCACCCTTTCAGATTGACGGGAATTTTGGAGCCACTGCCGGCATAGCCGAAATGTTACTGCAAAGCCATCTGGGTGAATTGCACCTGCTTCCTGCCCTGCCCGGTGCCTGGAAAAGCGGTTCCGTTAAAGGTCTTAAGGCCCGTGGAAACTTTGAAGTGCATATTGAATGGAAAGAAAACGAGCTCCAAGCTGCAACAATACGTTCAGAGTCCGGTGGTAATCTGGTTATACGCACCGCGCTGCCTTTAGAGATTGAAGGGGTTTCGGCTGAAAGCCAAAAAGTAGGAATGTATTACCTCACCCGTTTTGAAACAAATACCGGAGAAACCTATCGGATTTCGGCTGAATAACAAAAGCTCAATAATCAAAAAAAAGGCTGTCTTAAGTGTTAGTTGAGAAACACCCGGGACAGCCTTTTAAATTTTATAGACTAAAAAATTTATTGACCTTCAATAGTCTTGATTTTTCCTTCAGCATCATATTCAAGCTCTACCACTTTCATACTGCGCAACCAGGTTTTTCCGCCTGAAGGTACACTATCGTGGAAAAATAAATAGCTTTTCCCTTTAAATTCAACTATAGAATGATGCGTGGTCCAGCCCACCACCGGAGTCAAAATCACTCCCTGATAGGTAAACGGTCCGTATGGATTGTCTCCCGTTGCATAACACAGGCGGTGCGTGTTTCCTGTAGAATACGAGAAGTAATACTTGCCGTTGTATTTATGCATCCACGAAGCTTCAAAAAAGCGGCGATCGTGGTCTCCCGCAGTTAGCGGCTTTCCGTTTTCATCTAAAATCACAATTGCTTTAGATGGCTCTGCAAACTCGAGCATACTATCGGCTAAACGGGCTATACGTGCCGGTAATGCAGGCTCATCTTCTGCCGGTTCTGAACCGCACTCGATGGCTTTGCCATCACGGTAACGCTGCAACTGTCCGCCCCAGATTCCGCCAAAATACATATAGTGCTTTCCATCTTCCTCAAAAATACAGGGATCGATAGAAAAACTGCCTTTCATAGGCGCGTCAAGCGGCTTAAAAGGCCCTTCGGGCTTGTCACTGGTAGCTACACCAATGCGGAAAATATCGGTTTGATCTTTCAGCGGAAAATACAAATAATACGTCCCGTCCTTATGGGCAATATCACAATCCCAAAGCTGGCGACCCGCCCACGGAATGTCTTTTACGTCAAGTGCCTTACCATGATCGGTAACTTCCCCGTCAATAGATTCCATCGAAAAGACGTGATAGTCCCGCATGTCAAAGTGATCGCCGTTGTCGTTTTCAGGAATGCCCGATTCTACATCGTGAGAAGGATAAATATAAATTTTGCCGTTAAAAACATGTGCCGAAGGATCTGCCATATACGCATGATCCACCAGATATCTGGGTTCTTTCATAGGATTTAATTTAGTGTTTAGTCTTAAGTATGGGTTTCTTCAAAGCTGAAAAAACAGCTTATAGTATTATTGACTACAAGTTTAGCAATTATAAATGAGTTTCCCTAACTTTTTTAAACCGGTTGAGTGCCGGCAGCGGAAAAGTTAAGATGAAATTGAAGTTTAAAATTCGAAGTTGAAACCTTTCTCCAGCAACTTCTTATAGGTTTCAGGATTGAAGCGATACAGTTTTGCTGCGCGGTGCGAAACGTCTTTTTGCTTTTCGGCCAGGGGCGTAAGCAAATCCATTTTAAGAATTTTACGCCTGAAGTTGGGCTTGTCCATCTCATAACCCAAAATCTGTTCGTACAGGTGCATCAACTGGAGTAACGTAAATTTTTCGGGTAGCAAATTGAAGCCTATAGGTTCCTGCTTGATGCGTCTGCGCAGGCGTTTTTGACCGATTTCCAGAATTTGCTGGTGATCGTAAATCAGATCTTTGACTTCAGAGACTTTAAACCAGGCAACTTCGGCAGCGGTGTAACCTGCTTTCAAATCGTAGTCTTCTTCTTTAATCAGTGCATAATAGCCCACAGTGATTACCCGCGAAAGCGGAAAACGATCGGGTGCACCAAAAGCCCGCAACTGCTCCAGATAAACATCTTTAATCCCGGTAAGCTCAAGCAGGAGACGGTTTGCAGCATCGTCAATACCCTCATTTTCGTAGATCCACCCTCCGGGTAAACCCCACTTATTTTTACTTATCCCCTCTTTATGCTTAACCAGAAGAACCTCGAGTTCTTCATTTTTAAAACCAAAAATCACGCAATCAATGGTAATACTATCCAGAATAACAGATTTTTCATCTTCGGGTATTTGCATTGAGGTCGATTGAGCATCCATAGGGTTAAAAATGTACAGCTAAAGTATAAAAAATTGATAAATTTCAGATTTTTATCCGTATACTTGTAGTCAATATTACTATAAGTAACTTGTTAAACCAAATTTAACCCTATGTATTTTTTAGGAATTGACCTAGGCAGTTCATCCATCAAACTTGCAGTGCTGGACGGTAATACCGGTAAAGGTATTGCTCATGTGACGGTACCCGACCACGAAATGCAGATGCACGCGGCTCAAGCGGGCTGGGCAGAACAAGACCCGGAAAGCTGGTGGCAGTACACCTGCGACGGTATAAAAAAATTAAAAGCTAACGGCCTTGACGTTTCACGTATAAAAGCTATTGGTATCTCCTATCAAATGCATGGTCTGGTTCTTACGACTAAAGATCTTGAGGTTTTAAGACCTTCAATCATTTGGTGCGACAGTAGAGCTGCCGGTGTGGGACGTGAAATTTACGAACAAAAAGGAAGTGCCTTTTTCCATTCCCGCATTTTGGGAAGTCCCGGAAATTTTACAGCTTCCAAGCTGAAATGGGTGCAGCAACATGAGCCGCAACTTTTTGAAAAGGCAGCTTATATGATGCTTCCGGGAGATTATCTTGCCGCGAAGTTTTCGGGCGTAGCCCAAACCAGCAAATCGGGCCTTTCTGAAGCAGCTTTATGGAATTTCAAAAAAGGAACTCTGGCAACAGATGTTCTGGAGGCTATGGGACTACCCGAATCCCTGATTCCTGAAATCGTTTCTAATTTTGGACATCAGGCTCAAATTGCTGCTGATATCGCTGCTGATCTGGGACTTTCTAAAGATGTCAAAATTACCTACCGTGCCGGCGACCAGCCTAACAATGCCTTGTCATTAAATGTTAACCAACCCGGAGAAATCGCTACCACAGCAGGAACTTCTGCCGTTATTTATTCGGTGACCGATCAGGATTCGTTTGATCCCGAAAACCGTGTAAATACGTTTTTACACGTGAATAATGAAGAGCAACAGAAGCGTAACGGTGTGCTGCTGTGTATCAACGGCTCAGGAATTCTATACCAATGGCTTCGCAAAACCGTTTCAGCCGGTTCTAAAGATCTGGTTTCCTACGAATTCTTAAACGAGCAGGCTTCAAAAGTAAAAGCCGGTAGCGATGGTTTGCGTTTTTACCCTTTTGGAAATGGTGTAGAACGCATTTTCAATAACAAAGATGCTACCAGCGGCTTACAGAATCTCAACTTTAACCGTCACGAAAATTCGCATCTGGTGCGAGCTGCCTGTGAGGGGATTGTTTTTGCTATGAATTACGGTTTCGAAATCATGCAAAAAATAGGTGCCGGGGGCCAGCGCGTAAAAGCCACACACGCCAACTTATTTTTGAGTCCGGTGTTTCGCGAGATTTTTGTCAACACTACCCAAACTACGCTCGAATTGTATGAAACCAATGGGGCTGAAGGAGCGGCACGTGGCGCTGCATACGGTTTTGGGCATTATAAAACACTTAACGAAGCCAACGAGGGATTAAGTCTGATAAGCACGCAGGAACCTCAAAAGGAACAGGGAAAAATCTATTCAGACTGGTATCAAATCTGGAAAAACAACATAAAAATAAACGAGTAATTCAAAAACTATGAGTACCTATTTTAAGAACATTGATAAAATCAAATTTGAAGGAAAAGGCAGTGACAATCCGTTAGCTTTTAAATATTATGAAGCAGATAAGGTTGTTGCAGGAAAAACCATGAAGGAGCATTTTCGTTTTGCTATGGCCTACTGGCATACGCTTAATAACAAAGGAGGTGATCCGTTTGGTGCACCTACCGAAACTTTTGAATGGGACAAAAATCCCGATCCGGTAGGACGTGCAAAAGATAAGATGGATGCTGCTTTTGAATTTATGACCAAAATGGATCTGCCTTACTACTGTTTTCACGATGTTGATGTGGTAGATGAAGCACCTTCATTAAATGAGTTTGAAAAACGCATGCACCAAATGGTGGAGTATGCGCAAATGAAGCAAAAAGAAAGCGGAATCAAGCTGCTTTGGGGAACCACAAACCTGTTTAGTAACCCACGCTATATGAACGGGGCTTCTACCAATCCTAATTTTGACGTGGTAGCCTACGCCGGAGCTCAGCTGAAAATTGCCGTAGATGCAACCATCGCTTTAGGTGGTGAGAACTACGTGTTCTGGGGAGGTCGTGAAGGGTATATGAGCCTGTTGAATACCGATATGAAGCGCGAACTTGACCATATGGGTCGTTTCCTTACTATGGTAAAAGACTATGCGCGTAAAGAAGGATTTAAAGGAAACTTCCTGATCGAGCCTAAACCTATGGAGCCCAGCAAGCATCAGTATGATTTTGATGCAGCTACAACATTAGGATTCATCAACAAATACGGTTTACAGGACGACTTTAAACTGAATCTGGAAGTAAATCACGCTACACTGGCAAGTCACACATTTGAGCACGAACTGCAGGTTGCTGTAGATAACGGTATGCTGGGAAGTATAGATGCTAACCGTGGTGATTACCAAAACGGTTGGGATACAGACCAGTTCCCGATTGATATTTACGAAATCACCCAGGCTATGCTTATCATTTTAGAAGGCGGCGGTATTCAAGGTGGTGGTGTAAACTTTGACGCTAAAGTACGTCGTAACTCTACCGACCTGGAAGATAAATTTATTGCGCACATCTCAGGAATGGATGTATTTGCACGCGGACTTATCGCAGCAGATCACATTCTTCAGAACACTAAATACAGCGACTTGCGTAAAACACGCTATGAGTCTTTTGACGGTGGTAATGGTGCTAAATTTGAAAAAGGAGAACTTACACTGGAGCAATTGAGCGAGATCGGGAAGCAAACCGGGGAGCCAAAACAATTTAGCGGTAAGCAGGAATTGTTTGAGCAAATCGTTGCAAACGCGTTCTAATAAGAATAGAATACATTTTAATTATCTGAAAAAGCATCCTTTTAGGGTGCTTTTTTGTTTTTAAATGCAAATCGAAATACAAAAAGCAACTCTTTTCTCAGGCAGGTTGATTTTAGAAATCAATACTTCCAAAACGTGCTGCATTTTTATTTAAAGATCGAAAACTGTCCGTTTAAAGATTTGATTGTCAATTAATAAATACATTTTTAAATGTCTGACAAGGGCTTGAAAACCGTCTTTTTGTTCAAAATATTCCGTTCCTTTTATACTTAAACAGATTTAAGGCTAAACCGATTTAGCAAAAAATTACTCGTAACTAATTCATTTTCAATGTGTTTTTAAGCTAACTTTAACAGTACAGTTCTAGCAAAATAATTGGGGATGGCGTTATTTTATCGTCCCCCTACAGCGAACTAAAATTCTGCTAACGCTATAATACCAGTACATCATGAGGGCGCAATTACAACTAACCGAAGCTAAAAGCTCATTTCAACAAGAGGCAATCGTACGTTGCCTGAACCGTATTATGGAAGTACGCATTCTTGATTTAAATCTTAACAAGAGAGTGTTATTTGTAGAATTTACAGGTCCCAAGGTGTTTCAGAAAATTCAAAAAGAGATTGAACGTCTGGGTTTAAGCATTAACGAAAAAAAAATAGTGCCCGATCCTTTCGCTGTTTCTTCGACTTCCCGCGAAGTTTAAAAGCCATTACAAGGCCGGCCATACAGTGATTTTCGTATAGATTATACTTAAATACCCGTCTTATGACGGGTATTTTTTTTCTGTTTATCAAATTAAAATAACTGATATTCAAACACTTAAAAAGAGGTGAATCTGAACAACATTGTGTAGCTAAAATTCCTTCCTTAAAAACACCCTATAACTGTTCAAGTTCTCAGAAATTAACTAAATTTAACACTGCTTATTATCATAGGCGCCTAGTTTTACCCAGTATTTTTTTCAAATTCATAAAATTGTGTTTAAGCGCAGTTCGCTGCCTGCGCAGCCACACATCAACCAAAGACCTCAACTATGCTAAATCTTGTACGTACCGATTCAAAGAATCCGGATTTCTTGAAAATGGTAAAAGAACTTGACGAGACATTGAAACTTACAGATGGTGACGATCATGAGTTTTACAATCAGTTTAACTCCCTTGACCGTATAAAAAATGTGATTGTGGCTTACGACGGCGGGCTTGCCGTTGCATGTGGTGCTTTCCGGGAGTACGGCCCTAAAAGTGTCGAAATCAAAAGGATGTATACCAAGCCTATTCACCGCAAAAAAGGCTACGCCAGCGCTATTCTTGAAGCTTTAGAAAACTGGGCCCACGAGATAGGCTATACCAAATGCATCCTGGAAACCGGAATTTTTCAGCCTCCTGCAATTGCGCTTTACAAGAGACGTAAATACGATATCATCCCAAACTACGGGCAATACAGCGGCATTGGTGGCAGTATGTGTTTTTTAAAATACCTGGGGCCGCAATAATTAAACTGGAAAGGCTCTAGGGTATTCGGGCGATATCAACCTCGACGTTAAGTTTGCTTCTTCCGCTGCCGTAAACCACTCCTTTAAGTGGCGGAACATCGTAATAGTCCCGTCCCCAGCCGGTTACTAAATGTTGATTGCCCGGAATCTGATTGTTAGTGGGATCAAAATCTACCCAGCCAAAACCGGGAATAAAAATTGAAAACCAGGCGTGACTGGCATCTGCGCCCACCAGCTTTTCCCTTCCGGGAGGTGGTAGCGTTTCAATATACCCGCTGATATAGCGCGCCGGTAATCCTATAGAGCGTATGCAGGCGATAGCTATCTGAGCGAAATCCTGACACACCCCTTTACGCTCTTCCATCACTTCATTTATGGGTGTGGAAACACTAGTAAAACCCGATACGAAATCAAAATCCACATAAATACGCTGCATCAGTTCTTCGGCGGCTTCAAATACTGAACGTCCCGGTGTAAAACTCTTATTGGCATATTCCCGAATGTTTTCGCCCCAATGTCTTATAAAAATAGACTCCAGGACAAATTGTTTGGCTTCCAGAATATCTGCCTCTGTTTTTTGAAGGGTTTTACGCGCCTGCTCCAACGTGATTCCTGTACAGGCTTCCATGCGAAAAGATGCCCGATGCGATTCATAATCCCGATTCAGCTTACTCACCGTGGTAACCTTGAGCTGCTTATGCTCTTTTTGTATCGAAAAACGGGTGATATAATTTCCGAAGAAATCTACCCGTTCTGAAATTTCATCAGCTTCGGGACTGATTTGCATTTTATATTCCAGCAGTTCCTGGCCCGGTGATTTTCGGGGTTTGAGTACCGCGATGTTGTGGCAATAACTTACCGGAGCATCGTAATTATAGGTCGTGGTATGCGAGACAGCGTATAACATTAAATGGAAAAATTTTGATCTACCAGCTGACTCTGCTTATAGGTATGATTGAAATAGGTGTTGGTGATAGATTGTGAAGTTTGAAACAACAATTCGCTCAACTCTTCGAGCAGGTCATCCAGATCTTCACGCACATAACTTTCGGGGTTGGCAGTCATCGCGAGAGCTTCTGAACTCGCTAAACGCAACTTGCTGAATGCCTCAAAAACATTCTTCTCGTACTGCGTAAGCGTATCAGATCGCTGCGAATGTGGTAACCTGGCGATATCCTTCTGCAGACGACCTAATAAAAAAGTAAGGGATCGTGGATATTTCAAATCCATCAACATCAGGTTAATCACTGGTTCTACCCGGATAAACGAGCGGTAGCTGTAGCGGTATATATTCAGGCTTTCGTGACTGCTAAGCAAAGCTTCAAGAATCTCATATTCGGTTTGACCCGCCTGTTTGTTTACTAACAGCGCGCGGCATTTTGTGATGGTGAGGCTGCTATGTTCGAGCTGTAAACCTATAAAATAGAGCAAAAGCCCCTGCTCTACCATAATACTTTCTTCAATAAGTCCCATAAAAGCAATGAGACGGGTAATGAGTTGGTTAAGACCTTTAATAAGCTTGGTAACCGTGAGGTCTTTTTCGTTTTCCAGATTGCGCCACAGTTTTTGAATGGTTTCAAAAACACGCCACATATCGCTGCTCCACAAATTACGAATGGAATAATACGAGCTGCTGAACATACTCATGGTATGCCCCAGACTTCCTACCCGTTCCCGATTGAGAATGACATCAAAAATCTCCTCTAGCGGATTGCTCATCGCATAGGTACCATCTTCCCGTTTTTCCATAAATCCGGGATAGGTACCGGTCATCTGGGTTACGGCCTTGTAGAGAATATTCAGTTTTACCGAGCATTCTTCCTGAAGAATGGTTTCAGTAGCGCTGGTTTGTTTTAAAACCATGCGTAAAAAGCGGGCGTTAACCAAAGTACGTCCTACGTATCTGCCGGCCCAGTAGAGGTTTTCGGCCGTAAGGCTGGGCAAATCGGCAAGACCGCTTACCGAAATCGCCGAACGCCGGTTCCAGTTAAAATTTGGAGTTTCCTCACTCCGATCGGGGTCAATAATCCAAAAATCCTTGCTCGTACCCCCACGCTGATTACTCACTCTTAAAGTATTACGGTCGGGTGCAACGCGTACGAGGCCACCGGGCATCACATTATAGCCTTTTTTACCGGCGATGGTGAAGGTACGCGCTACCATATTGCGTGGCTCAAAGGTTCCCTTAGTAAAATTGGGTGCCGTAGAAAAGCTGATGCGCTCCTGAGCTACAAAATGATAGGGTTTGCGTTGAATTTCGTTTTTCAGCTTTTCGAGCTCTGCCTTGGACATCAGCGAACCAAAATGAATATGCTCCCTATTGGTACGATCTATAGGTTTTATGACCAAATTGTGCAGGTTTTCGAGCACGTAGTTTTTTTCCTTTTCCTGTCCGCACCACCATGAAGCAATCTGCGGAAGCATTAAAGGTTCATTCAGGAAAAATCTACAAATAGCCGGCATAAAAGGAATTAATCCCGGGTTTTCAAGCACTCCGCTGCCTATGGGATTTACAATGGCCACATTTTGCCTGCGAACCACATCGAGCAAACCGGCAACACCCAGATGCGAATCTTCCCGAAGCTCCAAAGGATCGGTAAAAATATCGTCTACCCTTCGCAGCACCACGTGTACGCGTTTTAAGCCCTTCAGGGATTTCATATACAGATTGCCTTCCCGCACCACCAGATCATTCCCCTGCACCAGCGGATACCCTAAAAAGGAAGCCAGATACGCGTGCTCAAAATAGGTCTCGTTATGCGATCCCGGCGTAAGAATCACGATGTTCGGGTTTTCGATCTTTTCGGGCGAAGCCTCAACCAAAAGATCATTAAAATCTTTAAAAAATTCAGACAGGCGTCTGACATTCATATCCACGAATATATCAGACAAAACCCGGTTTGTGGTAGAGCGGTTTTCTAGCGCATATCCCATACCGGACGGTGCCTGGGAGCGGTCGTTCACCACCCACATACGACCATCACTGCCACGGGCCAGATCGGCCGCATACAGGAGTAAATGTTTATCGAGTTTGTATTGAATTTTGTCGCACTGCCTTAAAAAACCGCGATGTCCGTAAATCACCTCGTGCGGCACCACCCCCTCTTTGATGAGGCGCCGCTCGCCATAAATATCTTTTAAAACCAGATTGAGCAGCTCTGCCCGTTGTTTCAATCCTTTTTCAATTTGCTGCCACTCGTCTGCATGCAGCAAAAACGGGATCACATTAAGATTCCACGGGCGGTTGAGTCCGTTAGGATCATTGTAGACATTGTAGGTAACCCCGTTTTCTTCGAGTAACCAGTCAATATCGTTCTGCCGCTGATTGAGCCCGTCTGTACCTATGCGCTTGAAATTCTCAAGCAGTTCTTTCCAGTTTCCTTTTACAGAAAGATCAGGAGAAAACATCTCGTCATAGGTATTATCTGTAAAATACCGGGTAAACCAGGTGTTTGTGGCAACGGTCATAGTTAGGGGTCTAGCTTAGTATTTCTTGCGTAAATCTAATAAATGTGGGAATTCCGGGTTCACAGGTATCTCTTTAAAATCAAAGGTTTTTTCCACAGTATTGGTCTTGAGCGTACGCCCTACCAATTTCGGATTAGGTTCTGATTCTGAATGCGTTATCGTTCCCTGGGTATGACCCATTTCCCAAAAACGGTTAATACGTCTCGATTCGGCTTCCAAACTGTTGATAGGATACGTCTCGTAAGACCTTCCGCCCGGATGCGCAACAAAATAAGTACAGCCGCCAACCGAACGCTCGTTCCACAGATCGACAATATCAAAAACCAAAGGTGTATCTACCCCAATGGTAGGATGCAGGGCAGACCAGGGCTGCCAGGCCTTGTAACGTACCCCTGCAACATACTCGCCTTCCACGCCCGTATTACTCATTTGAACCTTAACCCCGTTACAGGTCACCACATAACGCTCCTGATTAAAGTTGGTCACCTTCACCTGAACACGTTCGAGCGACGAGTCAACGTATCTGGAGGTACCGCTTCCGGTCATTTCTTCTCCCAAAACATTCCAGGGTTCAATGGCAGAGCGCAATTCAATCTGAATACCCTTGACCTCAACCTGCCCATAAAGCGGGAAACGAAACTCAAAAAACGGATCGAACCAGTCTAATTTGAACGGATATCCCGCAGCATTAAGCTGAGTCACCACGTCTTTAAGGTCTTCTTTCACGTAATGTTCCATCAGGAATTTATCGTGCAGGCGGGTACCCCAGCGCACCAGTTTATGTTTGTAAGGCTCACGCCAAAACCAGGCTACGAGGGTACGCACGAGCAACATCTGAGTAAGGCTCATGCGTGCGTGTGGCGGCATATCAAAGCCGCGCAACTCAAGGATTCCCAGTCTACCGCTGGACGAATCGGGTGAGTACAATTTATCTATACAGAACTCCGCGCGGTGCGTGTTTCCGGTAATATCGGTAAGCAGGTGACGGAATAAACGGTCGGTAAGCCAAAAGGGAACATCCTCATCTTCGGGAATCTGACTGAAAGCGATTTCCAGTTCATACAGGTTTTCCATTCGGCCTTCATCGATACGCGGTGCCTGGCTCGTAGTCCCTATAAAAGAACCCGAAAACAGATACGACAATCCCGGATGGTGTTGCCAGAAGGTAAGCAGACTGCGCAGCAAATCGGGTCTGCGAAGTAGCGGAGAGTCAGCCGGAGTGATTCCTCCCAGCGTAACGTGGTTACCACCACCGGTACCCGTATGCTTACCGTCAAGCATAAATTTTTCGGTGCTCAGGCGGCTCTTTTTGGCCTCCTCATAAAGCGTAAAGGTATTTTTAGAAAGTTCGTCCCAGCTTTTTGCAGGATGTACATTCACCTCGATCACACCGGGATCTGGAGTCACTTTAAGTACTTCAAGACGGTAATCGCGCGGCGGCTCATAGCCTTCAATCAACACGGGTATGTTTAACTGTTTCGCCGTAGCTTCGATAGAAGCCATCAGATCCAGAAAGGTTTCGGCATTATCCAGAGGCGGCAGAAATAAGTATAATTTCTTGTCGCGTACTTCGGCACACAAAGCGGTACGTGCAAAGGGGTTCTTCTCCTTTTTATCGGCGTTATAATCTATTTTTCCTTTTCTCGCTTTCGCGAAAGCTTTACGTTTCTCGAGCGCTTCAGCGTAGTCACCAAAAGGTTTGCGTTTATCAAAAAGATCAGGATCTGTGATGGGTTGCGACGGAACATCAGGTTCCTCAATGAGTGAGTTTAACGGCAACCGAAGCCCTACAGGTGAATTCCCGGGGATCAAAAACAAATGCTTGCGTATAAACTGCCAGGGGCTGGTCACCCATTTTCCCTGAATGTTCGCCAGCGGCAAAATATGGCCTATTTTTTTATCAAGACCCTGCTGTAAAATTCGCGCCAGCCGGTTTCGGACTGATGTAACCGTGTCGTCGCTGTCAAGCGGATCAACGTCTACCGGCAGGCGGCCTTCTTCCCACATAAAATAAAACACATCTTCGTATGCAGGCATAATGTATTCCAGACGCACCCCAAGATTTATCGCAAGTTCCTGCAGAAACTTTTTAGAAATGCCTTCGGGCAGATCGTATTCTTTGGTAAAAGAGGCCATCAGGCTTTCGTCCTTCCAGATGGGTTTACCGTCTTTTCGCCAGTGAATTCCTATCGACCAGCGCGGTATGGGTTCGCCGGGATACCACTTGCCCTGAGCGTGATGAAACATACCCCCTGGCGCAAATTTATGCAGTAAGCGGTTTGAAAGACCTTCTGCCAGCTTGCGCTTTTCAGGACCGTCAGCTTCAGTATTCCACTGCTCAGATTCCATATCGTCAACAGAAACAAATGTGGGTTCACCACCCATTGTAAGCCGCACATCGCCGTCCTGTAACTCCTGCTCCACCTTTTTACCCAACGCATCTATGGCTTCCCATTGATCTTCAGTATAGGGCTTGGTAACCCGTGGCGATTCGAAAATTCGTGTAACCGAATTCTCAAACTCAAACTCGGTTTCTGCAGGATCTGAAAAGCCGGTCACCGGGGCCGCACTTTCAAAAGAAGGTGTGCACGCCAGCGGAATATGACCTTCTCCGGCCAGTAATCCGGACGTCGAGTCAAGACCAATCCATCCTGCACCGGGCACATAAACCTCAGCCCAGGCGTGCAAATCGGTAAAATCTTCTTCAGGGCCAGACGGACCATCCAAAGCTTTTTCGTCAGACTTGAGCTGCACCAAATATCCCGAAACAAAACGGGCTGCAAGCCCCAGATGACGCAACGACTGTACTAAAAGCCAGGCAAAATCCCGGCAGGAACCCAGTTTCCTTTCAAGTGTTTCTTCGCAGGTTTGCACACCCGGCTCCATACGCACCGTATAATTGAGGTACTGGTTGATGTGCTGGTTGATCCCTATTAAAAAGTAGATGGTTTTTTGCTTGCTCGTATCTACAGTTTTTAGAAACTTCTGTAGCAAGGGCCCGTCATCGGTCACCTCCAGATAGGGCAATAATTCTTTTTTAAGCGATTCTTTATAGGTGAACGGAAACTCTTCTACCGCTTCTTCTACAAAAAAATCAAAGGGATTGATGGTTTTGAGATCGGCCAGAATTTCTACGTCAATAGAGAGTTCGTCGGTCTTTTCCGGAAAAACCACGCGCGCCAGATAATTCCCAAAAGGATCTTGCTGCCAGTTGAAAAAGTGATTTTCAGGCTTGATTTTTAACGAATACGCTTCAATGGGTGTTCTGCTGTGCGGTGCAGGTCTTAATCTAAAAATATGCGGTGACAGCGAGATGCGCTTGTCGTATTTATATTTCGTTTTATGTGAAATAACGACTTTGAGAGCCATAAATGGACAGTTTTGGTTAGGGTTGTGCTGCGTTTATGATGCGGTACAACCTCTACTAAGATAGTGTTCCAAACCTTAAAAAGCCGAAGCTTTGGTCAAAAACTCCGGCTATGCCCTCTATTTTTAGAAAATCGCTAATGAGATGGGTTTATAATATCTCATTCGCTATCTAAACAGGGATTTAAATCATTTTTTAAAAATGACTTCTACAGATTTTTAGACGAAAGCAAATCGAGCAAATGCGCATGCATCGCATCGGTATAATCGTAATGGGTCACCATACGCAGCTTGCCTTTACCCAAAGCGCTGATGAAGATCTGTTTTTCTTTTAGCTGCTGAATAAACTTCAACTCATCAACTTCAGGTCTCAATTTAAAAATAAGGATATTGGTTTCTACCGGCTCTACCAGAGCGACTTTAGCATGTGCCGCCAGTGCTGTAGCCAGCTCCTGAGCCTTGCGATGATCTTCTGCCATACGCTGCCAGTGATGTTCCAGGGCATAAATACCCGCGGCAGCCATAAAGCCTACCTGACGCATCCCGCCACCCAAAACTTTGCGTACGCGCATCGCCTTGTCCATAAATTTTTGTTTACCTACGAGCACCGAGCCCATTGGCGCACCCAGGCCTTTTGACAGGCACACCGAAATCGTATCAAAAACCTCCCCGTAATCTTTTGGAGATTCATCGGTAGCAACCAGCGCGTTCCAAAGGCGGGCACCATCCAGATGTAAGCCCAGACCGTGCTCGTCGCAAACTTTTCTGATTTTGACAATTTCCCTAAAATCATAACAGGCCCCGCCGCCTTTATTGGTCGTATTCTCAAGACAGACCAGTGATGTCAGCGGACTGTGGTAAAAATCGGGCGGATTGATGTTTTCTTCCACCTGCTCGGCGGTGATCATCCCGCGATGACCGTCTACCAGCTTGCACGAAACCCCGCTGTTAAACGAAACCCCGCCGCCCTCGTAGTTGTACACGTGCGCATATTTATCGGCGATGAGTTGTTCGCCGGGCTGGGTATGAATTTTAATCGCAGCCTGATTGGTCATACTTCCGGTAGGGAAATACAGCGCTGCATCCATCCCAAAAAGATGTGCGATATGCTCCTCGAGTTTATTAACCGTGGGATCTTCTTTATATACATCGTCCCCAACTTCGGCCTGCATCATCGCCTGCAACATTTCGGGGGTGGGTTTGGTAAGCGTATCGCTCCTTAAATCTATAATCATAAATTCCTTCAAATTCTAAACGGTTTTAAAGCTAAAAAAATCCGTTTTATGTTGTATCTGTTTATCTCAAATGCTCCCCGCCGTCCACCGGAATCACGGCTCCATTAATCCAGTTTGCTTCAGGTCTGGTAAGCAGGTAGACTGCATTAGCGACATCTTCGGCGGTTGTAAGCCGTCGGTTGGGATTGCGGGCCATCGCCTGCTCAATTAAAAGTTCACTTCCCGGTATCAGCTGCAGGCTTTCGGTATTGGTCACTCCCGCCTGAATACAGTTTGCCGTGATTTGCAAGGGTGCAAGCTCAAAAGCGAGACTGCGCACAATAGCCTCGAGCGCTGCTTTTGCGGCGGATACCGCGGCATAGTTAGGCAAGGGTTTGCTACTACCCTCGCTGGTAAACGCAAGGATTTTGCCGTGGGATGCAAATAATTTCGCATTCGCGAAAGCGCTTGCCCAGTCGTACAGGCTAACCGCCATAGCTTCCGCAGTAAGCATAAAATCTTTCCCACTCAGGGTCGCTTCCGAAGGATTATCGGTATAAATAGGTTTTAGATTTCCCTTGGCAATGCTGTGCAACATTAACTGAAGCCGGCCTTCTTTCGCCCTAAAAAAATCAAGTAATTTTTGAATGGTTTCAGCACTCAAGGCATCGGTATTGAATTCGGCTACTTCCACGCCAAAGGCCCGCATCCCATCTAGATCGTTTTCAAAATCACCCAGTTTACTCCGCCGGGTGCGGTGCACGATGCAAATGTTCAGGCCCTTTTCAGCCAGTTTTTTTGCCGAAGCCAGTCCCAAGCCGCTGCTGCCTCCCAGGATTAATGCCCATAAGTTCGCTTCAGGGCTGGTGTTAAATTCAAATGCTGTTACCATTGTATCAAAATGCGTTGTGCCGAAAATCCGGGTCCAAAACTAAGCATCAGACCGTAATCTCCATCAGGAATTTTGCGGTTTAAGAAGCGTTCCAAAACATACAACACCGTAACGCTGCTCATATTGCCATACAGGCGTAAAACTTCTTTGGTGTCGTCAATTGTTTTACCACGCTCCCCAAAGAGGGCTTCAACCGTTTGCACAATCTTTTTGCCTCCGGGATGAAATACCAGATGATTTACCGCATCGATATCTATGTTGTTTTTTGCCAAAAACGGATCGATGATTTGCGGAAAGTGCCCTGCAATGGTTTCGGGGACTGAAGGATCTAAAATCATTTTGAGTCCGGTATTGGTGAGTTTAAAACCCATCATATGCTCGGCATCAAAAAAGTGATACATCCCCGTATCAACCACTTTCGGCCCCTCGTCTTCTGCTTTGGACGAAAGCAATACACAGGCACCGCCATCGCCAAAAATCGCCGCGCTCACCACATTAGCCATCGAGTAATCGTTGAGCTGAAAGGTGGCCGTAGGGCTTTCTACCGCGATGACAGCCGCCCGTTTCCCGGGATTGGCCTTAAGAAAATCGTTGGCATATAAAATCCCTGAAATTCCTGCTGCGCAGCCCATCTCCGTAACCGGCAGGCGGGTGATATCCTGCCGCAAATGCAGTTTGTTGATGAGATAGGCATCCAGCGAAGGGATCATAATACCGGTGCAGCTCACCGTGATGATGTAATCGAGGCTTTGCGCATCCCAACCGCTTTTCTGCAAAGCATCGGTGAGTGCCTGTTCACCCAGTTTGATCACTTCACGGGTGTAAATATCATTTTTGTCTTCAAACGAAGTTGCGGTAAACACCTCTTCGGGCGCCATAATGCTGTAGCGTTTGTCTACTGCTGCATTGCTGAATATTTTTTTGACCTTACGGCGAAAGCGTTCGTCCTGCCCTTCAAGCCAAAGATCTACAAGGGGTAATATTTCGTGAGTCTCGCGGTGGTAATGCGGAATAGCTTTGGCCACCTCACAAATTTTTACCGGATTTTTAGTTGGTTCTGGGGAATTCAATGCTGTTTTTCTAGTATCCATAAATAGCGAAAAGCCCAGCGCCAACTCAACTGATAGCGGGTAACCGGAAGCTTTTTTGTGAAAGTTACTAATTCCTTTTTTGTAAATGCCCGTTTGATGGAGATCAAACCATCGTAACGCGCAATGTGACTGCGCATAAAAACCCGGCTGAAGCCCTTAAAAAGCACGTAAGCCAAACGGCTGCGCTGTAAATCATTGATCACAACTCCCAAGCGGGATAACTGTAAAAACTGATTTAAAAACCGGTCGATTTCGGCATTGGTAAAATGATGCATTGTAAGTACCGACAGGATAATATCGCACGAAAAATGATCAGCATCCAACTTTAAAATATCCTGAACCTCAAATTGAATCTCGGGATAATCCGTTGATTTTTCACGTGCTAACGCAATACTCTTGGGATTAAAATCATAACCCCGCAGACTCACAGAAATTCCTTTTTTACGGCAGTAATTGGCTACAGTTCTAAGCGTCGCCCCATCACCGCAACCCATATCTGCGATGCTGTACTGTTTCTTCGGAAATTTTTCAAAAAAATAATCAAGTCCGTGAGTGGTGACTTTATTTCCTCCCAAAATGCGGTTTACGAGAGTAACCTCGTTAAGCGCCTGCTGCAGGGTAACCGCGTCAAGCGAGGGATCGTCCATCAATTCGGGAAGGAGGCTTCGTTCTTTCAAATTTCCAGAGGTTTACCGTGGGTTAAACTGATGATTTTTGGCAGCACTCCGGGTATCCGTTGCAGGCTGCTTATACCCAGATTGGTAGCTGTTTCGTGCTGCAAAATACGCTGCAAAACCCGGCCTGCCTGCAAACGACCGGAGAATGTGCTGTTCCAGCGTTTGATATAGCTTTGCTCAAGCTCTTCACGGTCTTGGGATTTGAAGTGATACTCCACAATACTTTCTGCTAAGAGTTTAGCCGAATGAACCGCCATTGCCATCCCATTACCGCAAAGCGGATGAATGAGCCCCGCACTGTCACCACACATCAAAATATGATTCGTGATCAATTCTTTAGGCTGAAATGAAATTTGGCTGATACTAAGCGGCTTTTCAAACACCGGAGTTGCCTGATTGAAGAAGGCCTTAAGTCGTGGGTTCTGCGAAAGTACGTCATGCTGAAAACCTTCCAGATTGCCGGAAGCTTTAAAAGCATCGAGATGCGTGAGGTAACACACATTTACCCGATTGTTTTCAACTTTTGAAATACCGCAATAACCGCCATTAAAAGAGTGAAGGCTTACCACGTTTTCAGGAACATCTGCCTCGTAATGGGCTTTGACGCCCATCCAGGGGGTTTTGTTGCTGAAGAATTTTCGCGAAAGCGCAGCATCTAAAACCGAACGTTTACCAAAACTCCCGATGACCAAATCGCTTTCAAAGCTTTCACCGGACCGGCAAAAAATCTCAAAACCGGTGTTTTTATGTTCGATGCGTTCAACAGTATCCTGCGTCCACGTACCTCCCTTTTCTTTTGCCAATTCAGCCAGTTTAAAGTCCAGCGTATAACGGCTGATGCCAAAACCACCCAGCGGCAATGCGGTTTTAAGGGTTTTCCCGGAGCGAGAGCTGAGTTCAAATTCTTCAATTTGCACAGCGCCCCAATCGAAAGGGTTGATACCCAGAGATTGCCAGTAAGGAAGAATTTCATTGGAGATGTACTCACCGCAAACCTTATGTTTAGGGTACGCGTCTTTCTCAACTAGGTGTACCTGAAAACCTGCGCGAAGCAAATGTATTGCTGCGGTCAACCCGGCCAGACCGGCACCTGCTATAGCTATTTTTAAGTTCTTTTTCAATGCAGGCTCAAGATACTCATTCAATTGCTAATTCAAGGCTTCTTTGAGACTGAAACATAGCCCTGAGATGCGTAAAAAAACAAACCTCCTGACAGTAAATACTGCCAGGAGGTTTTCTAAAATCCTGTCAAAAGGAAATTAATTTATTATTGACCCTCACCTGCCTGTTGCTTAGCCTCATTTACCATTTCCTGATTCGGAACGATAGCTAGAGTTACACGACGGTTTTTAGAACGTCCCTCAGCGGTTTCGTTGGTGTATTTTGGTTGTTCTTCACCATACCACTGCGTTGTAAATCTTCCGGAAGCGATACCCTGACCTACTAAATAATTAGTAACTGCCTGAGCACGGTTTTTAGAAAGTGTCATGTTGTATTCCGCAGAACCGGTGCTGTCTGTATGACCCACCACAAGAACGTTAGTTTGAGGATATTCGGTCATAACTTTAGCCAAACCATTAAGTGTTTGCTGAGAAGCGGCGTTAATGCTGTACTGGTTTGTAGCAAAATACACCCCACTGTTTTCGTCAAAATTAACCACGATACCGTCGTCAATTCGTTCTACCTCAGCTCCGGGAATTTCCTGCTCAATACGCTTGGCCTGCTCATCCATACGCTTACCGATTACATTACCGGCAGCACCACCTACAACACCACCAATTACAGCACCCAATGCACCACCATCACCTTTAGTACCCACATTGTTACCTATCACGGCACCAATAATGGCACCACCGGCTGCACCGATAGCAGTACCTTTTTGTTGATTATTTGCATTACGGGTTGCCTCACAAGAAGTTAGCATCGTTAAGGCTACTGCAACTACAGCAGCTTGTTTCAATATAGATTTCATAAAAATTGTTTTAATTAAATTAAGGGGTTACCCATTCTGAACTCTTACTTATTCAGATATTTTTGAAAAATTCATTACAATCTTAAACGGTTTTCCATCAACCTGCACGGTCTGGGTAAATGTCAATTCGTTATCAGAAAGGTAGTTGATATTTAATCTAAATCCAGCATCATTCATAGTCGAATTCATTTTCTCGTCAGTTGGCTTCAACAAAATGTCATAGGATATGGCATTTTCCTGATCTGGAATGCTCCATACAAAATAACGCTTTCCGGGGTTGCAGGTGGTACTGGTAATCTCATAATTACCGAAGTTGTTATTCGGTATAAATCTCCAGGTACTTCCTACCATACATTCTGATGAAACATCTCCAAAAAGAGTTACATCATAAATTCCGGTTGCATTGTTATAATTGATGTTATCTAAATTCCAATAACCTTTAAGTGTTTTACGCGATTGCTTAACAACTTCACTGGTACCTCCACAAGAAACCAGAATGACACTCAAAATTAAAATGCTGATTACTTTTCTCATAATTTATTAGGGTTTAAAAGATCTAAATTATCTGAACAATCTTGACAGTAAACTGATCAGAAAAAGAACAATAAAAATGAAGAATAAAATTTTAGCGATTGATTCTGCACCGGAAGCAATTCCTCCAAATCCAAAGATTGCTGCTACAATTGCAATGATGATAAATATAACTGTCCACTTAAGCATAGTTGTAAATTTTATTGGTTAGTAATGAGTCAAAAATAGCAGCGATATGGAGATCGATGTTATTTATTAATAGTGTTTAACTCGCCGCTGTTAAAATGCGTTAACGAAAAAAACCACAAACAAACAATTCAATAAAATTTTAACATTTACAACTTTCAAAAGGCTCTTAGCTCCTGTAAAATCTGGGCTATGCGCTGTTTGGGCAAATATTGCTGTTCCAGATTTTGAGCGAAAGGTATGGGGGTATCTAAACTGCTTAAACGTCTTACCGGCGCATCTAAATACTGGAAACACGCTTCTGCAATAAATGCCGCAATGTCTGCCATAATATTACCAAAAGCGCTGTCTTCACATAAAAGCAAAACCCTGCCGGTTTTCTGAACAGACTGCTTTATAGCATCCCGGTCTAATGGCACCAGTGACCGCAGGTCTAGAAGATCTACTTTGAAGTCCGGTTTATCCTGAAGCGATTCAAGCGCCCAGTGAACCGCTGCTCCATAAGTAATGAGGGTAATCTCTTCGCCCGACTTTAATAGTGCCGCTTTACCAAAGGGCAGATTGTAATAGGCTTCAGGAACCTGACCTCTGATGTTTCGGTAGAGGGCTTTATGTTCAAAAAATAAAACCGGGTTGGGATCTTCAATTGCAGTAGCAAGTAAACCCTTAGCATCTTCAGGAAATGCAGGATATACCACTTTTAAACCCGGAGTATGTGTAAACCAGGCTTCGTTAGTCTGGCTGTGAAAGGGACCCGCACCCACTCCCGCCCCACAGGGCATTCTAATAACCACATCTGCAGATTGCCCCCAGCGGTAATGTGATTTAGCTAAATAATTTACAATAGGATTAAATCCGCTGCTTACAAAATCTGCAAACTGCATTTCTACTACAGATTTAAATCCATTTATCGAAAGTCCCATCGCAGTCTCAATAATGCCCGACTCACATATAGGCGTATTGCGCACCCGATCTCTTCCGTATTTATCAACAAAGCCTTCGGTAATTTTAAAGACACCGCCATATTCAGCAACATCCTGTCCCAGTATAACCAGGTTTTCAAAGCGCTGCATACTTTGGTCGAGACCCTGACTAATGGCATCAATAAACCGAAGTTCCTGTACAGATCCTTTGGGAGGTTTGAGAACGAAATCAAAAGGCGCGTAAACATCGTCAAGCTCCTGCTCAGCAGTTGAGGATATAGGTTCTTCAGCAAAAGTTTCCGCAAGGGCTGCGTCAATTTCTTCCAGAATTTTTGCGCGTATCTGCATATCCTGATCTTCAGACAACAAACCGGATTCTTTTAAATAGCTGCGGAAATTTTCAACAGGGTCGCGTTTTTCCCAGTGATCCATAAGTTCTTGCGGTACATATTTTGTTCCGCTAGCCTCCTCGTGACCACGCATTCTGAAGGTTTTAAATTCTAACAAAACAGGCCGCGGATTTTCACGTACCGATTGCGCAAGTTCTGAAACGCGCTGGTAGACTTCTAAAATATTATTACCATCTATGATGTGACTTTCCATCCCATAAGCCACTCCCCGATCGGCCAGATTCGCGCAACGGTATTGTTCTGATGTGGGCGTTGAAAGGCCGTAGCCGTTGTTTTCAATACAAAACAGGACCGGCAGATCCCAGACCGAAGCGATGTTGAGTGCTTCGTGAAAATCGCCTTCACTGGTCCCACCCTCACCGCTAAACACGGCAACAAGGTTTTGCTCTTTGCGCAATTTATGAGCCAGTGCGATACCATCTGCCACGCCTAGCTGAGGACCCAGATGCGAGATCATGCCAATGATTTTGTACTCCTGAGTGCCAAAATGAAAACTCCTATCGCGACCCTTTGTGAAGCCGTTGCGCTTGCCCTGCCATTGACTAAATAAGCGCTGCAACGGAATATTTCGGCTCGTAAACACCCCCAGATTGCGATGCATAGGCATAATGTACTCATATTCATGCAGGGCTGCCGTCACTCCTACCGATATGGCTTCCTGACCTATGCCGCTAAACCATTTGGAGATTTTCCCCTGTCTGAGCAGCACAAGCATTTTTTCTTCTACTAAACGGGGTTTGAGTAGCCGTTCATATAAAGAGAGTTGCATCGCGGCATCAACCCGAGCATTGCTAAAGTCTAAAATATTGGTAACTGTATCTTCTGTTGACATATCCTCAATTAATAAAATAAAAATAACGAAAAACGCAATGAAATGCGCTCAGCCTTTCAAACCATAGAATTTTAAGTTTAGTTTAAAATCACCCCCTCTTAAAATTTGATATATTTACGTATTAATAAATTCTCAGTATTCCTTAATTATGAATAACATCCCCAGTGTAGATCTCTCTGATTTTCTAAGCAGTGACCCTTCAAAAAAGCAAAAATTTGTAAATGAAATAGGTCGCGCTTATGAGGAAATTGGTTTTGTTTCGCTCAAAAACCATTTTTTAGACGACAATCTGGTAGACGATCTGTATAAAGAAGTCAAAGCATTTTTTGACTTACCCGAAGATACCAAGAAAGCTTATGAAATAGAAGGTCTGGGCGGTCAGCGGGGCTATATTTCTTTTGGGAAAGAGCACGCTAAAGGAAAGAAAGAAGGCGATCTTAAAGAGTTCTGGCATTTTGGTCAGGATCCTGAACCTGATGCTAACCTAACTGAAGAATATCCGGAAAATGTTCACGTAAAAGAACTGGAGCACTTTAACGAAACCGGGATGCAAGCCTATAGAATGCTTGAAAAAACCGGAATTTATGTGCTGCGTGCTCTTGCTATCTACATTGGTCTTGACGAAATGTATTTCGACAAATGGGTCAAAAATGGAAACAGTATTCTCAGACCTATACACTATCCTCCCATTACCGAAGAACCAAAAGGTGCTGTACGCGCCGGGGCACACGGTGATATCAATTTAATTACGCTGCTTATGGGTGCTTCGGCCGGTGGTTTGCAGGTGTTACGCAAAGATGGAGAGTGGATTGATGCCATACCCAATGAAGATGAACTGGTGATCAACGTGGGCGATATGCTGGAGCGTCACACCAACAATAAATTGCGTTCTACCATTCACCGTGTCGTGAATCCGCCAAGGGAAGAATGGGACACTCCGCGATACTCGATTCCGTTTTTTATGCATCCGCGTAGCGAAATGCCATTAAATTGTCTTGAGGAATGTATTGATGCAGAACATCCTAAAGCCTATGAAGATATTACTGCCGGCGAATTTCTACATCAACGCCTGGTGGAAATAGGACTTATTAAAAAATAGTTTATGGATTTACAGGACCAACTCAAAAACTTATTTCCCGATCATGAGCCGGAGCCTCAACAAGAGGCTGAAGATGCTAATGATTTAGGAATATGGATGCAGGATGATCCACTAATCTGCAAATATGAAAAACGAAAAGGCAAGCCGGTAACCATCATAGAAGGCTATACGGGCGCTGATTCTGATTTCAAAATTCTTGCAAAAGAGCTTAAAACCATGCTGGGTGTGGGCGGAAGTTTTAAAAAAGAAAGCATTCTAATCCAGGGGGATTACCGCGATAAAATCATGACTTTTTTAAAAGACAAGGGATTTCGGGTAAAACGCGTGGGTGGTTAAAACCCTATTCATATGAATTCAAATACCTTGCATATCACCAACGGCGATATGGTACTAAAACGCCTTGATGCCCTAAATTTTAATGGAGATCGAATTGTTTGGCGCGAAATGCTCTGCGAAGGCCCCACCGTTGAAGAAGTAGGTTCAGAACAGTTTATCGAAGCCCGGAAGCATTTTTTAAAAGAGAATTATAATATTACCGAAGCAGATTACGAGGACAAGTTTGTTTCAGAACTGAATAAACTGGCTGCCATTAACGGCTATGAAAAGATTGTGCTCTGGTTTGAATTTGATTTATTCTGCCATGTTAATATGCTTGCAGCAATAAGTTACCTCATACAGAATAAGAAAATAATGCCTATCTACGTCGTGTGCAGCGGCTGGGTAGATGGCGAATTACAGCTTAAAGGCTTGTCGGAGCTTACCGATGAACAATTTATTAAGCACTACGAAAACAAACTCAAACTTGCCCCTGAAGACCTTGCAGTCGCGCACCACATCTGGCAGTTGTACTGCGATGAAAAACCCATAGAGCTTAAAGCCGAAATTACCAAAAGCTCTAACTTCAAATACCTGTCTAGTTGCTTACGCGCCCATGTAGAACGCTTTCCCAACAGCAAAACCGGTCTGAACACGCTGGAAACCAACATTCTTAAGCTTATAGATTTACACGAAGTTTCCTCAACACATCAACTTTGTGGTTATGTGTTGAAGTATCAAGGCTATTACGGTTATGGCGATATGCAAATCGAAAGGATGATCAAAGCCTTAAAACCTTTTTTCAAAATGAAAGAAGGCAAGCTGGTTTTAAACACCAAGGGACAGGCTGTACTTGAGGGGTCTCAAAATTTTTACGAAACCTTAAAAGATGAGTCCTTTTATGGTGGCACACAGAAATACGATTTCCTCTACAATTCAAACAATCACGAACTGGTAAGATCACACTAATTATGCCTTTAGCCTCTTCAGAGCTTATTTTAAACGAAGATCAGAGTATTTATCATTTACACCTTAAGCCTGAAAACCTTGCTGATGTTGTTATAACTGTAGGAGATCCAGACCGGGTAGCTGAAGTTAGCAGACATTTTGAACATATTGAATTCAGCACCCAGAAGCGGGAATTTAAAACCGAAACGGGAACATTTAAAGGCAAACGCATTTCTGTGATTTCTACGGGAATTGGCACAGACAATATTGATATCGTTCTCAACGAGCTGGATGCTTTAGTCAATATCGATTTTGAAACCCGGGAAATTAAAGAGCAAAAAAAATCCCTGCAACTAATAAGACTTGGTACCAGTGGAGCCATTCAGTCAGACATTCCGGTAGATTCTATTCTTTTAAGCAAACGTGCGTTGGGATTTGACTCCTTACTGCATTTTTATCAGAGTGCTTCGGTACGTGACCACGCATTTGAAGAGGCATTTTCAGCACACCTGCAATTAAATCCTGAAAAAAGCACTCCCTATTGTGTCGAAGCCGATTCCGCTTTGCTTAATCACTTCAAAAATCCCAACTATTTTGAAGGAACCACGGTAACTAACGTGGGTTTCTACGGTCCGCAAGGTCGTACCCTACGCCTTCAGACTGAAGACGTAGCTCTTAATGACAAGCTGCAATCCTTTCGCCTTCAGTCTGAAAAAATCACCAATCTGGAGATGGAAACTTCAGGCATTTATGGGCTGAGTAAACTTCTGGCGCACCGCGCATTATCTGTAAATGCAATTTTGGCCAATCGTACCACAGGAAAATTCAGCAAAAATCCTTCTGAAATCGTCGAACGTATGATTACTGAAGCCCTGGAACGCATAGCAGAACTCTAAAGGCTTTTTAACAAAAGCTTAATTTTGCGCGAGACGGGCTTTCGTATTTTTGGTCAAAATACAAGCCTAACCTATGGAAACTGACCAATCCCGACATTTAAAGCACAGAGACTTAAACTGGCTGAGTTTTAATGAGCGTGTGCTACAGGAAGCGGAAGACCGCGAGCGCAATCCGCTTTACGAGCGTATGAAATTCCTTGCGATTTACAGCTCAAATCTGGATGAGTATTTTAGGGTTCGCGTGAGTCAGTTAAGACAAATGAAGCGTATCGAAAAAAGTATACGCAAGAAACTTTCACTGCAACCTAACAAAACGGTCAAAAAAATCCTGGCCCGGGTAAAGGAACAGCAGGAACGTTTTGGCACCATTTTTAAAGATCAAATCATTCCCGATCTTGCTAAAAACAACATCAGGCTGGTAAGCGATACCGATTTTACTTCGGTTCACGGAGATTTAGCAGACATCTGGTACACCACACATCTTAAAAATACCCTGGAAACGAAGCTGGTTGTCCCTTCAAAAGGCAATTCGATCTTTATTGAAAACCAAACCCTGTATTTCTGCGTGACGTTTGAAGATGATAAGCAGTTTGGTTTTGTAAAAATACCCACAGACAGCAACTCGCGTTTTGTAGATCTGGGCAGGCATCAGGGCAACTATTACATAACGTTTATTGACGATATCATACGCTACAAGGTTCAGAGCCTTTTTGATCACACCGTTAAAGGTGTTTATGAAATGAAACTTTCGCGGGATGCCGAATTGTACATCGATGACGAACTCGACGGAATTTTAGCTGAGCGCATTTATAAATCCCTGGAGCAGCGTCAGGAAGGTCAACCTACACGCTTGCTTTATGATTCGGCTATGCCGAAAGATGAGGCCAAAAAGCTTCGCAAGCTGCTTAATCTGGGCAAAATAGACATGATGCCCGGTGGCAGGTATCATAATTTTAATGATTTCTTCAAATTCCCTGATCCTACTGAAAACCCGGAGTTGCATTATGCCGAAAAACCTTTCATCCCACATAAGGTTTTAGAGAAATCAAAGGATTACTTTAAGACGATCAGAGCGAAAGATCAGTTGGTGCATTTTCCGTTTATGACCTTTAATTACATTGAACGTCTTGTAGAGCAAGCCTCTACAGATCCCGATGTAACGCATATCAAAATCTCATTATACCGTGTTGCAGACGAGTCGGTATTAACCACAGCGCTGCTTCAGGCCATTGACAACGGTAAGGATGTCACGATCTTTATTGAGGCTAAAGCGCGCTTTGATGAAGAAAACAACATCAGCTGGGGCCGAAAGTTTGAAGACAAGGGCGGTCGCGTGATATACAGTTATCCGCGTATCAAGGTGCATTCTAAAATTTTGATGATTATACGCAATGAAGACGATAAAGCCAGAAGATACGCCTACATAGGCACCGGAAACTTCAACGGCGAAACCTCAAAAATCTATTGCGATCACGGTCTTTTTACTGCGCATCCAAAAATCACCAAAGAAATACACCGGGTTTTTAGGGTTCTGGAAGGAGAGTTAATCATCCCCCGAAACAAGCATTTGCTTATTTCTCCATTTACCACCCGTCGTATTTTTGAAAAGCTGATACAACAGGAGATTGATACTGCTCTTGAAGGTAAACCGGCGGCCATTACAGCAAAAATGAATAGCCTTGAAGACCCTGATATCATTGCGCTGCTGTACAAAGCGAGCCAGGCCGGAGTTAAAATACGTCTTATCGTTCGCGGTTTTACCTGCCTGATACCCGGAGTTGAAGGCTTAAGCGAGCATATCGAAATGACCTCAATTGTAGATCGTTATCTGGAGCATGGTCGTATCTATTTATTTCACAACGGTGGCGACGAGCAAATGTTTATGGGCTCGGCAGACTGGATGACGCGTAATCTAGACCGACGCATTGAGGTATTGACCCCTATTTATGACGAAGATTTGTTTAAAGAGCTAAGAGCAATTTTGCTCATTCAGCTTCAGGACAATGTAAAGGCACGTCTACAGGATGCCGAAGAAACAAACACCTATGTACCTCAAAAGCCCGGCGAATCTGCCATACGCTCGCAATATGCGATCTATGATTTTTTAAAGGCCAAAAACTAAACCATGAAAACTTTAAAAGTGGGCGGAGTGCCCGAGCATTTTAACCTCCCCATACATTTATGCATCGAAGAAGGTCTTTTTAGGGCTGAAGGAATTGAGGTGGAATGGGTAGAATTTCCGGGAGGAACCGGAGCGATGAATGCTGCTTTACGAGATGAAGAAATCGACGTTGCCGTTATTTTGACCGAAGGTATCATACGCGACATTGCAAACGGGAATCCGTCAAAAATTATTCAAAATTATGTATCGAGCCCATTGATCTGGGGTGTTCACGTTGCCGCTGAAAGCGCATTTCAGAGCATTGACGATTTAAAAGATGCCAGGCCGGCCATTAGCAGGTTTGGCTCAGGTTCTCACGTGATGGCTTTTATTCAGGCACATCAACTGGGATGGGACACCTCAAAACTGGAGTGCGTGGTGGTAAATAATCTGGACAATGCGATTGAAGCGCTACAAAATGGTGAAGCAGATTATTTTATGTGGGAGCATTTTACCACAAAACCTTTGGTAGATCGGGGCATCTTCCGTCGTGTTGCAGATTTCCCTACCCCCTGGTCCAGTTTTGTTTTTGCAGCTACCGAAACTGCACTAAAAAACAAAAGTCAGGAGCTTTCGGCATTCTTAAGAGTTGTAAATGCCAAAACCAAAATTTTCAAAAATATTGAAGGAATTGATCTTATTCTTGCAGAGCGCTATGATCAAAAACTAAAGGATATTCAAAAGTGGTTATCTCTTACAAACTGGTCACAAGAGAAGCTCCCGGAGGCTGAATCTGAGCAAATTGTATCCTTTTTAAAACAATTAAATATAGTAGAAATAAACTATTACTATAAATAGTAATTAACTAAGATTTAATGAAACTTTTACATTTAATTGTCTCATTCATAGAAAAATATTGCACACTTTTGTACCGAAGTAATTAAACAACTTAAATAATTCAAACATGGTTACCTTTTTTACAATTTTAGGTATCCTCCTGTTGATTAACGTGCTATTATTTAAATATAGTGTAGCAGGAGGTCCCGCTCAAAAACCGAAAAAACGTGTAGCCCCTATCGAAACAACGTTTAACGAGTCTGCCTATGCGCTTAACAAAGCATCATAAACAGATTTAAAACCAAAACCTCTAGAAAATGCCTTGAAAATTTCAAGGCATTTTTTTGTTTATAGTTTACCAGTTAATTTTGGTTTTTCCTGCGTTTTCGAGTTTTTGGTTTGTTTCACTAAAGTGTTTGTTACCAAACCAATAACCCCGATTGGCACTTAAAGGTGATGGGTGACCACTGGTTAAAACCGTATGTTTTTGAGTGTTTATCAAGGAGGCCTTCTTTTTAGCAAAACCACCCCAAAGCAAAAACAGAACACCTTGCTGTTCTTCAGAGATTCTGCGTATTACCGCATCGGTAAAAGTTTCCCAACCTTTATTCTGGTGTGAACCTGCCTGATGGGCTCTTACGGTAAGTGTAGCATTTAGAAGCAGTACGCCTTGTTTAGCCCAATGCTCCAGGTTTCCGCTATTCGGAAAAGGCTTATTTAAATCAGTCTCCAGTTCTTTAAAAATATTGATCAGAGAAGGCGGCATCGCAATACCTTCGGGCACCGAAAAGCACAAGCCGTGCGCCTGCCCGGGCCCGTGATACGGATCCTGACCTAAAATAACCACCTTAACGGCATCAAAAGGACAAAAATCAAAGGCCTTAAAAATATCTTTCCCTTTTGGGTAACAGGAATGCCGGGTGTACTCCTCACGCACAAAAGTCGCAAGTGATTTAAAGTAATCTTTTTCAAATTCAGGTTCCAGAACAGCTTTCCAGCTGGGGTGTATGTCAACGTTCATGAATATCTTAAATTTACAGGGCTGAATGAATACAAGTTTAAAATTCAGCTACGCCTTAAAATTAGGCATTTGCTATGATAAAAATTCATCCTAAAACACTTGCAGATTTAGAGTTCCACACCGTTTGTTCTCAGGTTAGTGCGCTTTGCGTTACCGAAAAAGGTAAAGTGAAAGCCCTTAAACTGCATCCTCAGCGCAGCTTTAAAAAGACGCTTTTTGCACTTGATCAAACCAAGGAATACATCAACTCAGACACCCACGAAACGCCCATACCCAATCACGGCTTTGACGCGCTTGATCACGAACTCAAAATGCTGAGTATCGAAGATACCACGCTAGAGCTGGGCAGTTTTAGAAAAATAGGGAGCCTTTCAGAAACTGCAAACAATCACCTCAGGTATTTTAAAAAGTTTCAGGAGACCTTTCCGGTTCTTTACAGAACGGTTCTTGATACCGAATATACCACGGTAATTACTGACGAAATCTCCAGAATTATAGATCGTTTTGGCGAAATAAAAGATGACGCCTCTCCCCTGCTTCAGCAAACGCGCCGAAGCATCAATATCGAAAAAGGAAAAATCAACAGCAGCTTTGCCAAAGCACTTTCAGAATATGCTTCTTACGGTTATCTCGATGAGATCAGAGAATCTATCGTAGACAATGTGCGGGTTTTAGCCGTAACTGCAATGCACCGCCGCAAGGTGAAGGGTTCGATAATGGGTAATTCAAAGACCGGAAGCATTGTGTACATTCAGCCGGAAGCTACTCAAAATGCACAACGCGAACTCAACAACCTGCTTTACGACGAGCAGGAAGAGGTAAAGCGCATTCTCAAAGCGCTTACCAATTATGTAAGGCCGTTTGCGCCTTTGCTTGAAGATTATCAAAAGTTGCTGAGTACCATTGATGTTATTTCCGCGAAAGCGAAATATGCCAAAAAACTCAATGCGGTATTGCCCAAGATCACGACAGAGCGTGAACTCGAAATAAAAGAGGCTTACCATCCCCTGCTTTTGCTCAACAACCGCAAACGTGGTGAGAAAACCTTCCCGCAGGATATCAGTCTCGACAACGATAACCGCATTATCGTAATTAGTGGGCCTAATGCCGGGGGAAAAAGTATAACCTTAAAAACCGTTGGATTGCTTCAGCTTATGTTGCAAAGCGGCATGCTGGTGCCCGTACATGAGTATTCGCGGTTTTGCCTTTTCGAAAAAATACTGACCGATATCGGCGACAATCAAAGTATCGAAAACCACCTGAGCACCTACAGCTACCGCCTGAAGAATATGAATTATTTCCTGCGGAAATGCGACGCCAACACGCTCTTTCTCATCGATGAATTTGGTACCGGTAGTGACCCCGAGTTGGGTGGCGCGCTGGCGGAAACCTTTCTTGAAGTATTTTACGAGCGTGGCAGTTATGGTATTATCACGACGCATTATGCCAACTTAAAAATGATGGCAAATGAGACCGAAGCCATCACTAATGCAAACATGCTATTTGACTCGCGGACGCTAGAACCTTTATATAAATTGTATGTGGGGGAAGCCGGAAGTTCATTCACCTTTGAGGTGGCACAGAAAAATGGGATTCCGTATTCGCTGATCAACCGGTCTAAAAAGAAAGTAGAGCGCGGCAAAATACGCTTTGATAAGAGTATCGCCGATCTTCAGAAAGAGCGCAGTAAGCTGGCCAAAACCACTAATGCGCTTAAAACTAAAGAGCAGCAGGCACAAAAACAGCAGCAGGAACTCGATAAAACCAATGCGCGCATTCAGGAGAAACTGGAAAGCTATCAGGAACTCTACGACAGCAATCAGCGTCTCATTTATTTGGGCCAAAAACTGGACGATCTTAGTGATAAGTTTTTCACCAACAAAAACAAAAAACAGCTTATGGATGAGCTGTATAAAGTGGTGCAAATCGAAAATTCGAAGCGTGCCAAGCAATCTGCAAAAGAAAAAAGAGCGCAAAAAGCCAAAGAACAGAAAATAAAACAGGAAGCTGAGAAAAAGGTTGAAGTCATACGCGAGAAGAAAAAAGAGCAAAAGCAAAAGGCTGTAAAAATTGAAGCCGAAAAGCCCAAAATAGAACTTAAAATAGGGGATCGCGTACGCCTGCCGGATGGCCGTGCAACAGGAACGCTAGATAAAATTGAAAAAGGAAAAGCAACGGTAAATTACGGTATGTTTACCACGCAGGTAGATCTCGATATGCTCGAATTTGTGCTAAGACCCAAAAAATGAGTTCCGAAAAAATCATATTGTTTGACGGAGTTTGCAATTTGTGCAATGGCGCTATCAATTTCATCATAAAGCATGATCCCAAGGCACAGTTTAAGTTCGCATCCCTTCAGGGTGAAAACGGGCAAAGACTTCTTGCGCAGCATCAAATCAATCCCAAAGAAACCGATTCTATCGTTTTGATAGAACCCCAGCGCGTTTCTGTCAAATCTTCGGCAGCCCTGCGCATTGCCAAATATTTGAACAGAGGCTATCCCCTGCTCTACGCTTTTATGATCATTCCCGGTTTTATTAGAAATGCGGTTTACGACTTTATCGCCGCCAACCGGTACAAGTGGTTTGGTAAAAAAGAGAGCTGTATGATTCCCACACCTGAGCTGAAAAGCCGATTTTTAGATTAAGAAATTACTATATCTCTATTTAATGCATTGTAAACTAAAGATTTCGTTTATTTTTAGATAAACTTTTCATTTTATGCGCGCTATAACTTATTTTCTCTGCCTTTTTATTTCTACTTCCCAAATTTGGGCGATTACTAATCCAGTTCTTCCTCAAAAGTCAAAAATCGAAAAGGTAACCGTCTTTCTTCAAGGCGCGACCATTGAACGATCAGCTTCTGTAAATGTGGTTGGAGGTGTCAACGAAATCGTGTTCAACAACCTTTCTCCGGATATTCTGGAAAGTAGTATTCAGTTACGCGGACTTGAAAAGGCAAGCATTCTTTCTATCGCATTTAACCTCGATTTTTTAGATAAAAAAGAAACCTCTGCAGAATATGAAACACTAAAAAGTGATTTGGATAAACTTCTATTTGAGAAAAACGCGCTCCAAAATTCAATTGAAGGCTATGAGCGTGAACTTAGATTATTGAGCGAAAACCAAAAAATAAATAGTGATAACACAGACCTTTCCCTTGAGAAAGTAAAGCAGATAAGCGCCTATTACCGGGAACGCAGCACCGAAATTCAGAATACCATTTACAGGATAAAACGAGATACTCAGGATCTAGATCGGAAGATAAACGACTACCGGCAGCAGATGAGTAATCTGGAAGATTCGCGCAAAGAAACCCGTGGCGAGATTACTGTGAAATTACAAAGTGAACGTGCTACTACGCTAAACATTGAGTTATCGTATAACATTCAGAATGCCGGTTGGTTTCCCTTGTACGACATCAGGGCTGAAAATGCTTCAAGCCCTATTCAACTTAGTTACAAAGCCAATGTTTATCAGCAAAGCGGAATTGACTGGCAGGACGTCAAATTAATTCTTTCAACAGGAGATCCCAATACCAATAATTTCAAACCCAATCTGGAGCCTAAATACCTCAATTTTGTAAGCCGTAACTACCGCAATTCTTCAGCCGTAAGCCGAAGTAATTACAAATACAATCCAACAATTCGCAGTGTTTCAGGTATCGTAACAGATGACTCCGGAGAAGTTCTTCCCGGAGCAAATGTCATACAAAAAGGAACATCAAACAGCACGACTACAGATTTCAATGGTCAATACCAACTTAATATTCAAGGCAATGGAGGGGAAGATTTAGTGTACAGTTATATAGGCTTTGATACAGAATCCAGACCTATCTATGGGTCAATAATGAATGTTACATTAAATGCCGCTCAGGAAGCTCTTGAGGAAGTTGTTGTAGTTGGTTATGGTACTCAGAAAAGAAATGCGGCGGTAACTGCTTTAGAAGGCCAAGCTGCGGGAATGAGCATTAGAGGAACTTCAATGCCTATACCTCAAGCATACAATGAAACCGTAGAAGCAAAACAGGAAAGCCTTACCAATACGCGTTTTGAGATCAAAAAACGCTATACCATTGTCTCAAATCAGGACATTACAACCATTGAGATTGACCAATTTGATTTACCTGCCAGCTATCAGCATTATGCTGCTCCTGAGCTCAATGAGAATGTGTTCTTAACTGCGACCGTCACAGACTGGGAGCGCTATGATTTACTGCAAGGTGAGGCCAATATTTATTTTGAAGGAAGCTACGCAGGCAAAACTGCTATTAGTCCGCTTGCTACTACAGACAGTCTTGAAATTTCTCTGGGCATCGACCCGAACATAATAGTAAAGCGCGAAAAGAAAGACAACTTCAAAAGTAAATCCCTGCTGGGCTCTACCCGAGTTGTTGATAAAGCTTACGAGATTACCGTACGAAATAATAAAAGTACTGCTGTGAATTTACTTCTTGAAGATCGAATCCCCGTTTCACAAAATAAGGATATTAAGGTCTCAGATCAGGAAACAGGAGATGCATCATATAAAGAAGATACCGGTATTTTAAAATGGGAACTCCTATTAGAACCCAAGGCTTCTGTCACAAAAAGTTTTTCGTATGAAGTACGTTATCCGAAAGGTCGAAATATAAATCTATAATTACCTGTTTTGAAACCCAAACTCCTCCTTTTTGACGTAAACGAAACCCTGCTTGACCTCAAGCCTCTGGCACGGCGAATCAATACCACATTGAGCAACAATCTGGCTTTTGATCTTTGGTTTAGCAGTCTTTTGCATTACTCACTGGTGGAAACGACCACAGGAAATCACGAGGATTTTAGCAAAATTGCCAAGGCAACTTTTGAGATGACAGCCTTTAAATTTAAAAAAGTAGTTCCTGAAGAAGAAATCGAGTCTATTTTGGGATTGATAAAAAAACTACCCCCACATCCCGATACGGTAGAAGCTTTACAGGTTTTGAAGCAAAAAGGCTTTCTGCTGGCTGCTCTTACCAATGGAAATCCAACCGTCGCTCAGTTGCAACTCACTTTTGCAGAAATCAACCAGTTCTTTGAACGTATTTTTAGCGTGGATGAAGCGCGGGCATTTAAACCCAATCCAAAGCCGTATGTCTTCGTTCTCGATCAATTAAAGGTCAAAGCTCAGGAAAGTTTGATGGTCGCTGCGCACGGCTGGGATATCACCGGCGCTAAGCGTGCCGGTCTTCAAACCGCATTCATTGCACGGGATGGTAAGTTCAAATATCCACTGGCCGAAGCACCTACCTATGATTGTAAAGACCTCAAGGATTTAGTTAAACGCTTGTCCTGAATTGATAACTCCCGGGCTTTGGCTATCAGGGCCGTCCCAGTCAAAATCTGCATAGGAATTACCTGTTCCTATTAATTTTAAACTATAACCTATGGGTACATCACCTGGCATGGAAACACCAATATCTGTAGCCGTCATTCCGGCTGCAGGCCCTGTGGCAGCTGTAAAACTTCCTTCGTAACTCAAAAACTGCATTACATTACCTAAAGGATCAACCAGCGCAATCCCATCAGGACCGTTTTGCATATTAAGCGGAATTTTCATCGTACCATAACCGGCCTGTTGATTTGGGATTGCTCCACTTAAAGCCACGGCTTTTATAATAGTTCCGTTTGAACCGTTGTAATGCACAATTTGATAGCCGCTAACATCTAATGCATTCCCGGCAACCTCAACGAATTCATCGGCAGTAATATCAGAACCCGTATTTTCGTAGCGAAATTCATTGATCCACAATTTCTGATCGTCATCAATGACACCTAATGTATGCGTATTTTGAGAACCTATTTGTGGTGTGCCATCACCCCCGGCTATACTCTCAATCGTAAATACGATGTTTGAATTTCCCTGAATAGCCGTATTGTCTAAATACGAAAAGGCTGAAGAGGTTGTAAAGCTGTCATAGCTACGCGAAACGGTAATAGTAACCGGCCCGTTTTGTACCAAATGGGTATAATCGCTAGCACTCACGGTAAGCACCAGACTATTAAAGGGCGAAGGGTTTTCAATAGAAAATGAAAGCGGGATACCACCGGAATTTTCGAGTATCGTTTGTCTGGCAGTGGTAAAAGATACTGTAGCAGACTCTGAAGAGGTACTTAAACAATAGACATTCTTAAACTGAATCCCATCCCACATTTTCAGGCAGCGCTCTACACCCTCTTCATTGTAAAAAACCACGAGACCAATGTCGGCAAGCGTTGCACGTGAAGCAATGTCATTTAAGGCAGCAAGAGTGGAAACCCTTGGCGGCATCAGACCTCTAAAACCTCCGTCTGATGATTCGCTGCTGATCTCAAGCATAGAAGCGGGACTCGGTGTAGTGGTACCAATACCTACCTGAGCCTGAATTGAAAAACTTAATAACGCTAAAACGAGATAAAAAACTTTCATACCTACCTATTTAAGTCAATAAATGGTAAGTCAAGTTTTAAAGTTGTGTAGGGCCAACGTATAGGTAGTTGGGTATCACCAATTTAAAAAATTATTAAATACGAAAATCAGAAATTTTGTGTCTTCCTATTTTTCATTATCAACATCAAAAGCTGCATCAGGTTGTTTATCAGGATTGTAATTAAACAAGCCTTCACCCTTGGCGATCACGGAAGAAACCGTAGCATCACCGGTTACATTTACAACCGTTCTGCACATATCTAAAATACGATCTACAGGAAAGATAATCCCTATCCACGCCGGGTTTAAACCTACAGATTCTAAAACGATAATGAGCATCACCAGACCTGCACTGGGCACTGCCGCAGAACCTATAGACGCAAGAGTAGCCGTTAAAACAATGGTTAATTGCTGCCCTAAAGTCAAATCAATCATATGCAGTTGTGCCAAAAAGACCACGGCAACCGCCTGATACAGGCAGGTTCCGTCCATATTTACGGTAGCACCAATGGGAAGTACAAAACTGGTCACTTTCTTATCAACGCCCAGGTTATCCTCTACACATTCCATAGTAACCGGAAGCGTCGCAGCGCTACTCGAAGTCGAAAAAGCAAGCGTTTGCGCAGGTCCCATCGCTCTGAAAAAACCGAAATAGGAAACCTTTCGCACAAATATTTTAAATATGAGGGGATAGATTACAAAAATCATTAAGGCCAAACCAAGAACTACTGTGAGTGAATACCAACTTAAACCTTTAAATATTTCGACCACTTTACCTATATCGTTACCGGCCATTTGACTCACGACACCGGCAAGCAAGGCGAAAACAAAAAACGGCGCTGCCTGCATTGTGAGGTCAACCATTTTGAGGAATACCTCCATAATACCATCAACCGCACGTGTTACGGGAGCCGACTTTTTAGGGTCGATAAACAGCATACTTACCCCGAAAAATAATCCGAAGAAAATCACTTGAAGCATCAGACCGTTATCGGCTAAAGAATTGAAAAAGTTATCGGGAACAATGTCTACCAGCGGTTGAAGGGGTCCGGCATCTTTAGTAGCATTGGCAGTTGCCATCTTATCATTTACTGAAGCATCCTGAAGCTCACTTCGCGAAAGATCTGAAATTTCTTTGGCACGATCCATAAATTCAGGATCCTGTAAATAGTTGATTCCATCTTTGATCACATAGCCTTCATTGGCAGCCCAAATTTCATAACCAATACGGTTATCAATTCGGCTTTGCTCATCTACCAGTTTCCCGGGACCGATAAGGTTTACGAGAAAAAGTCCCATTCCCACTGCAAGGACGGTAGTAACCAGATAAGCCAGAAGGGTCTTACCTCCCATTCTACCCAGACTGGCCGGGTCGCCCAGGTTTGCAACACCACTTATAATTGAAAAAAGCACAAGAGGCACTGCGATTAATTTTAGCAAATTGATGAAGATTTCACCAAAAGGCGCGATCCAGTCGATGGTAAATTGGCTCCAACCCAGTTTACTGGAAATTAATGCCCAAATAATACCCAGAACCAGACCTATTATAATCTTCCAGTGCAGTGCAAGTTTTTTCATGAATTGATGTTTTGTGTATTGACTTAGCCTTAAGGCGAAAGATAAACAAAATCGATTTATTTTAAACCGATGCTTATGGATTAAGCCAATCTTTGATCCCAGAAATAATCTTCGGTCCTGACCAGAGAGCCTTTTTTAGAGAATTCCGGGTGTGAGGTATTGATGATAAAATTGTATTCCTGGGGGATCACCGCTGAAGGCACTTTTAAAATCAGGCTGCGTTTAGAGCGGTACCATTCTGAGCCCATTTGCTGCAACTGAGGGTAAGCGAATAGTCCGCGCCAGTTTAGCGGAAGCATTTCCTTCTTCAACTCCTCATAAAGCGAACTGTCATCTGCTAAAGAAATGACCATGACCTTGTAATGAGTTCCTGTTGGAATAGCCATACGGTTCACTACAAGCTCCAGAGAAGCCAATGCCCTGCTACCCGAGGTGTAAAGTACATTTTCCCCGGCCCGGTTCCATCGAGCTTCAGCTCCTGAACAGGTTAAAGCATTCGCGTAGTGTTCTGCCGAGATGCGATAGACTTCCATCTCAAAACTTAAACGTTATCCCCAAACTCCATCCCGGTAAGACGGTTGTCAATAAACTTCGTGCCGCTGTAGGTGTTTAAAAAACTGGCTGGGGCCTTTTTGTCAAAAAAGAAATTAGGCTTTTTAAGCCAATCTGAAAATGCTTCAAATGAACCAAAGACAGCTTTTCCGTGATTGAACAGGGCAATAAGCAATACAATCTTTTCCTGAACGTGATCTTTTATAACTGTATGATTGCTCTTATAATTTCTTAAGGTCTTAACGTTGACATTGAGCCATTCTGCAATTTCCGCCTCATTAAAATGGGCCATTTCCCGAAGTTTATCTAAGGTAGCAACATCAACAACGGTATGCTCCAGATAATATATAACTGCCGCTTCATTGAGCGCTAAGGGTGTTTTATCAAACTCTGTATAGCTCATAATCAACTTATTTGCTCAAAAAAAGGTATTTTTTCGTATCTATAAAAGCATTTTTACCTAAATAAATTGAACATAAAAAAACCTGAATGCTGCATTGCATTCAGGTTTTCCGGTTTCTATTTGTCAATTCTAACTAGATCTTAGCCGCTTTGTTAATCAGCATATAATCTGCAAGTACCAGTGCAGCCATAGCTTCTACAATAGGCACCGCGCGTGGTACCACACAAGGATCGTGACGCCCTTTGCCTTGCATTTCGGTCTCGTTTCCTTCCTTATCTATGGTAGGCTGATTCTGCATAATGGTCGCTACCGGCTTAAAGGCAACTCTAAAATAAATATCCATTCCGTTACTGATTCCACCCTGAATACCCCCGCTGAGATTGGTTTTGGTGCTTCCGTCTTTATTAAACAGATCGTTGTGCTCACTGCCCAGCATAGAGGCTCCGTGGAAACCGCTACCGTATTCAAAACCTTTCACCGCATTAATCGAAAGCATCGCTTTACCCAACTCTGCGTGTAATTTATCGAAAACAGGTTCGCCCAGACCCACAGGTACATTTTGTATCACGCACATTACCGTCCCGCCAATGGTGTCACCGGCTTTGCGTATTTCCTTGATTTTATCGATCATTTTTTCGGCGAAGGCCTCTTCGGGACAACGCACGATATTTGATTCAATCTTATCAAAATCAAGCTCCTGATAAGGCGTGGTCATACGTATATCACCCACCTGATCTACAAAAGCATTGATTTTGATATTTTTTAAAAATTGCTTGGCAATTGCTCCTGCCGCAACACGGCTAGCGGTCTCCCGTGCAGAAGACCGGCCTCCGCCACGGTAATCGCGTATTCCGTATTTTTGGTCATAGGTATAATCAGCGTGAGACGGGCGATACGTGTCTTTTATATGGCTGTAGTCGTGAGATTTTTGATTGGTATTTACGATATTAAAACCAATAGGCGTCCCGGTAGTTTTTCCTTCAAAAATCCCTGAAAAAAAGTTCACACTGTCCGGCTCCTTGCGCTGGGTAACAATCTTAGACTGTCCCGGCTTACGACGTTCCATATCTTTATAGACCAAATCCAGATCGATCTCAACTCCGGCCGGACAGCCGTCTATGATTCCTCCTATCGCCTCGCCGTGGGATTCCCCAAAAGTGGTAAGTGTGAATAATTTTCCGAAAGTATTACCTGCCATAACGTGTATTTGAGCGGCGAAATTAAAATGTTTTCAGCTAAAAGCCTTGTTATTAATTGCCTATTTGACCCTAAAAAGCTGAAAAGACTAAAATTATTTAATGCTCCCCTAATACTCAGGTAACACCAAATGAGGTAATTTGTTAAAAATCATATTCTTTGAAACGTAAAGTTGATCTTGTCATCCTCTCTGATGTACACCTGGGCACCTATGGTTCGCAGGCTAAAAACCTGGTAAACTACCTCCAAAGTATCAATCCCAAAACCCTTATTCTCAACGGGGATATCATCGATATCTGGCAGTTTAGGAAACGTTATTTTCCCAAATCACATCTGCAGGTGATTAAAAAAATCATCTCGCTTGCTGCGAAAGGCACCAAAGTCTATTACATAACCGGCAATCACGATGAGAAGTTGCGCAAATTCAGTCCGGTGGAGCTGGGTAATATTTCGGTGCTTGATAAACTGGTTTTAAATCTGGACGGAAAAAAAGCCTGGATTTTCCACGGAGATGTATTTGATGCTTCGATACAGCACACCAAATGGATTGCAAAACTAGGCGGCTGGGGCTATGATTTTTTAATTGTGCTGAATAGTTTCATCAACTTCTGTTTGGTGCAACTTGGAAGACCGAAATATTCCCTTTCCAAAAAAATCAAGAACAGTGTAAAAAAAGCGGTGAGCTTTATCACCAATTTTGAAGATACCGCCGCCGAACTCGCAATCGAAAACCACTTTGATTATGTCATCTGCGGGCATATTCACCAGCCGCAAATGCGCGAGATAAAGACCGAAAAAGGTTGCTGCCTCTACCTCAACAGCGGCGACTGGATCGAGAACCTAACCGCTCTGGAATACCACAAAAAAACCTGGTCACTGATGGAATATGAAAAGCAAAATCTCGCTTTGGCTCAGGAAGACGAGTCGGTTAATACAGAGATTGACCCGGTAAGCCTGTTGGCCTCGATAAAAATGATGCGTTAATCCTCAAGTCTTGAATAGACAATTTTGTCTACACAATTTTCAGTAGGACCGCAGGGTTTAAAATTGATGGTTAACACCGACTGGTTTTCGGTAATCCTGTAGCCCACAGCCATACGCTCTGAGATATCCCGAACATCCAAATCATCAAGGGCTGGCACATAAGCTGGTGTTCCGGCTTCGATATAAAATTGTTTTGTTGTGAAAAAGATAATAGAATCTCTGGTTAACTCATAGTCCCCCGAAACCTTATAATCATAACCTAATAATTCATTGCTTTCTGCATTCCTGAAGGTACTCACTCCTTCAAAAGTGCCGTCTCCTTTAAAGGTATAGGTAAATCGATATAAAGTTGCACCTTCATCCAATTCGCTTCCGTTAAACCAGTCCCCTTTAAGATTGGCAGTTTCCGGGTTAATCAGATCCTGATCATCCTGATCGCAAGAGATTATAAATACAGCTAGAATCGCAATTAAGATTAAATTTTTCATGGGTTGATTGATTAGATGTTCCCCACTTAGATACACATATTCTCAACAGGTTGCGTAGCCTAGTCTAAAATCTTCAATTTCGCGAAGCGTAATAACAGCTTCTTGATTCCGCCGGTCTGAAAACGGATTTCTGCCTTTTGATCCTGACCTATACCTTCAATACTCAAGACCTCTCCCTGCCCGAAACGACTGTGCTCCACACGCATTCCTTTAGAAAGGTTATCATTCAAATCATCAGTCTGAATACCGGGAGTTGACTGAGGTCTTAATTTACGCAGCTTTTGCAATTGCTCTTCGGTAGGTTTACCCACTGTAGGAGGTGCGCTGCCCACGGGTTTCTTAAGGCGCAGTTTACTTTTATCGGGTTCTCCAAAAATATCGCTGTCAATCATCGGCTTATAGCGATACGTATCTAGCGGTGTCTGGATATCCAGAAATTTCTCATCGATCTCTTCAATAAACCGGCTGGGTTCTGCATCGATGAGTTTACCCCAGCGGTAGCGCGATTCGGTATAGGTAAGATAGGCCTGTTTCTCAGCACGGGTAAGTGCCACGTAGAATAAGCGACGCTCTTCTTCAAGCTCGCTGCGCGTATTCATACTCATCCCGCTTGGGAATAAATCTTCCTCGAGACCTACGATATACACATACGGAAACTCTAAACCTTTAGCCAGGTGAATGGTCATCAGCGAAACACGGTCCACATCGTCGATGTCTTTATCCATATCGGTAGCGAGGGCTACATCTTCCAGGAATTCCGAAAGGCTTCCGGTGGCATCTGCGATCTCTTTTTGTCCTTCCACAAAATCGCGCATCCCGTTAAGCAGTTCTTCAATATTCTCGATACGCGCAATCCCTTCGGGCGTTCCGTCTTTTTTCAGTTCCTGCAATAAACCGGTTTTTCGGGCAACCTCTTCGGCAACCACAAACGCATCGGCATTTTCCGCAGTAATCTGAAAACTGCGAATCATATTGACAAAGTTGTACAGCTTATTTTTGGTGCTTGAGTTGATTTTAATATCCAAATGCTGAATATTTTCCATCACCTCAAAAATTGAACGCCCGTATTGCTTAGCCGCAATCACAAGACGATCTATGGTTGTTGCCCCAATCCCTCTCGCCGGATAATTGATGACCCGCTTAATGGCTTCTTCATCGCTAGGATTCACCAGCAAACGCAGGTAAGCGAGGACGTCTTTGATTTCTTTTCGCTGATAAAAAGACAAACCACCAAAAATGCGATAGGGGATTTCACGCTTGCGCAGCGCATCTTCCATCGCACGGGACTGGGCATTTGTACGGTATAAAATGGCAAAATCACTGTGCTTCAGCTGGTTGTTCATCTTATTTTCAAAGATGCTGCTGGCCACATAACGCCCCTCTTCCCCATCGGTCAGGGAACGGTGCACGATGATTTTAGGTCCCTCATCATTTGCCGTCCAGACCACCTTATCCAGTTTGGTCTTGTTGTGCTCAATCACCGAGTTTGCCGCCTCTACAATGTTTTTGGTGGAGCGGTAATTTTGCTCGAGACGGTACACTTTTACGTCATCATAATCCCGCTGAAAGTTGAGAATGTTATTGATGTTCGCTCCGCGGAAGGCATAAATACTCTGCGAGTCATCACCCACCACACAAATATTTTGAAAACGATCTGCCAGTGCCTTTACAATCAGGTACTGAGAATGGTTAGTATCCTGGTACTCATCAACCAGAATGTATTGAAAACGTTTTTGATATTTTGCCAGAACTTCCGGAAAACGCGCCAGAAGTTCATTGGTACGCAGGAGTAAATCATCAAAATCCATCGCACCGGCCTTAAAGCAACGTTCTACGTACTCTTCATAGATTTGCCCCATACGAGGCTTTTTAGACATCGCATCAGCTTCCTGAAGTTCGGGGTTTTGGAAATAGGCTTTTACCGTAATCAGGCTGTTTTTAAAAGACGAAATACGGCTGTGCACCTGCTTGTACTTATAAATATCCTTATCAAGTCCCATTTCTTTGATAATCGCCGAAATAAGCCGTTGCGAATCCTGAGAATCGTAAATCGTAAAGTTGGGCGGAAACCCCAGATGATGCCCTTCAATACGCAAAATCTTAGCAAAAACCGAGTGAAAGGTTCCCATCCACAGGTTTTTAGCTTCGCTGTTACCTACGATGGTACCGATACGATTTTTCATCTCCCGCGCGGCTTTATTGGTAAAGGTAAGTGCCAAAATATTAAAGGCGTCTACACCTTGTTGCATCAGGTAAGCGATACGCATCGTGAGCACCCGGGTTTTACCCGAGCCTGCACCGGCGATCACCATCATCGCGCCATCTTTCTGTAAAACCGGTGCGCGCTGCGCGTCATTCAATCCTTCTAAAAGTGCCTCCAAAACATGTTCTTTTTTAAAATTTTTCTGCCTTTTTCGCAGGAGCGGAAAAATAAGGAAACTTCCCATTTTTGTGGTCCCGTTCTACATATAGTTATCAAAAAATTATCAAATAATGTCCGTTTATTTAAATGAAAAAAACCGCAATCAGTCAATTGGAAAAAAACTGATTTTTCGTCAGTTCAGAAAATAAGGCTTTTAAGAATGGGTTCCCCACATTTTAAATATCTTTAAATCACTAAAGCACCCATATGCCATTTTACAAATCAACGATTCTTTTGTTTTTTAGTATCGCATTCGCGAAAACAACACAGGCCCAGCAGCTTATTTCAGGTCCATTGATTGAAGGATTTGGGGATACGTTTACAGTGCCTGAAGCCGATTTATCTGCCGATTCTGAAAAAATCTACAAGGTGGTTTTTGACATTGCTCAATCTCCGGAAGATCCCGCCGAACTAAACCTGTATTTCAACACCGTTGCCCGCTTTTTAAATATGCACGCGGCTGCCGGTGTGCCTCAGCAAAACCTGAAACCCGTTCTGGTGGTTCACGGTAGCGCTGCTTTTGACTTGCTAAAAAATGAGGATTACAGCGAAAAATACGGCGTTGACAACCCCAATCTTCCGCTTCTGGAAGCGTTTCACAAACTAGACATCCCTGTTATCCTTTGCGGGCAAACAGCCGGTAAGCGCAATATCCCTCAGGAAAAACGCTGGGAGCATACGCAACTGGCACTTTCGGCAATGACGGCTTTAATTCATTATCAGGATTTAGGCTATGCCCTAATTTCCTTCTAAATTCAAAAAATCAATTATTTAAAATAACAGATATGAAGAAACTACACCTTCTGGCCTTACTTGGTTTAAGCACGAGTGCTTTTGCCCAGTCTCCGGACAAGGAGCTTATGGCTGCAGCAGAATCTATAGAAGACCAGGTTATACAATGGCGACACGAGATTCATCAAAACCCCGAACTCAGCAATCGCGAATTCGAAACCGCAGCAAAAATCGCGGCGCATTTAAAATCATTAGGTATAGAAGTACAAACCGAAGTTGCCAAAACCGGTGTGGTAGGTATTCTTAAAGGCGATCATCCCGGCAAAGTGGTTGCGCTGCGCGCAGACATAGACGCCCTACCGGTAACCGAACGCAATGATTTGCCCTTCAAAAGCAAAAATACAGCCAACTTTCTGGGGAGTGAGACCGGTGTGATGCACGCCTGCGGGCACGACACACACGTTGCTATCCTGATGGGTACTGCCGAAATTCTTTCAAAACATAAAGACAAAATACATGGTACGGTAAAATTCGTCTTTCAGCCTGCTGAAGAAGGACCGCCACCGGGAGAAGAAGGAGGTGCAGCTTTGATGATTAAAGAAGGAGTACTAAAAAATCCTGATGTGGATGCTATTTTTGGTCTGCATATCAACAGCGCAACCCCGGTAGGACAAATCAATTACAAGCCCGGTGGTACGATGGCGGCTGTAGAGCGTTTCGTAGTAAAAGTAAAAGGAAAACAAACTCACGGTTCACAGCCATGGGGCGGAGTGGACCCTATTTACATTTCTGCGAAAATCATTGACGGATATCAATCAATTATCAGTCGGGAGTCCAATCTTTTGGTAGAACCGGCGGTGATTACCGTTGGCAAAATCACATCAGGTGTTCGCTTTAACATCATTCCGGAAGAAGCGGAACTGATAGGAACCGTACGCACACTTGATCCCGATATGAAAAAACTCATCATTCGTCGTATGACCGAAATGACCGAAGGGCTGGCTAAAACCTACGGAGGCAGTGCGACAATTGAGTTTCAAAATAACACAGCGATTACCTACAACGACGAAGAGCTTACTGCTCAAATGCTACCTACCTTGCAAAACGTGGCAGGAGCCGAAAATGTGAATCTGGTAAAAGCCACTACAGGCGGTGAGGATTTCAGCTTTTTTCAGGAAAAAGTGCCCGGCTTTTATTTCTTTTTAGGAGGAATGACCCCCGGAAACACCACTCCGTATCCGCATCACACTCCAGATTTTATGATAGATGATGACGGTTTGCTGCTGGGTGTAAAAACCATGAGCCAGCTTACCCTTGATTATCTGAATGCGCAGTAACTTTGAAAATGTATGACCGAATTTTTTGACATCCTAAAATCCATACCCTGGTGGGGATGGGTGCTCATCGCACTCGCTGTAATCGCTATACGCGATGTGTTTTTTAATAAGAAGCATATCATCACGCACAACTTCCCCGTAGTTGGGCACATACGCTATATGCTTGAGAGTATAGGCCCCGAGTTGCGCCAGTACATCGTTGCTAATAACCGTGAGGAGCTTCCGTTTAACCGTATTGAACGCGGCTGGATTTATGCTTCCGCTAAAAACCAAAACAACTACGAGGGTTTTGGTACCGATCAGAATATTTACGAAGCCAACTATATCTTCATCAATAACGCGATGATGGGCTTCCGCATTCCGCCCGATCATCCCAATGCCAAAAACCCGTATTTTCTGCCCTCGGCTAAAGTTATGGGGCTTTACAACAAGCGGCGTAAACCCTATCGTCCCGCTTCAATAATCAATGTATCGGCGATGAGTTTTGGTTCGCTTTCGGCACGTGCGATCGAGTCGCTCAACAAAGGTTGCAAACTGGCTCACGCCTATCACAACACCGGTGAGGGCGGACTCTCCCCCTATCACAAACAAGGCGCCGATGTGATTTTTCAGATTGGGACCGGCTATTTTGGGGTACGTGATGAAGCGGGTAATTTTTCGATGGAAAAACTGGTAAAGCTGGTTGAAGAAAATCCGCAGCTAAAAGCCATTGAAGTCAAACTTTCTCAGGGAGCTAAACCGGGAAAAGGCGGCGTGCTTCCGGCATCAAAAATCACTAAGGAAATCTCAGAAATACGCCATGTTCCTATGGGCAAGGATGTGATTTCGCCTGCAACACACACGGCTTTTACAGATGTTGAAGGCCTCGTTGAGTTTGTAGAGGCCATCGCCGAAGCTACCGGTCTTCCGGTTGGGATTAAGGCAGCCATAGGTAAATTACACGACTGGGAAAAACTCGCCCAGATTATGGTGAAAACCAATAAAGGCCCCGATTTTATTCAGGTTGACGGCGGCGAGGGCGGTACCGGAGCAGCACCACCCAGTTTTGCAGATCACGTTTCGTTGCCCTGGGTGTATGCGTTTAGCGACCTCTACAAGATTTTCAAAAAGCACCACCTTACCGAACGCATTGTCTTTATAGGCAGCGGTAAACTTGGGCTTCCGGCGAAGGGCGCTATGGCTTTTGCTATGGGTGCAGATATCATAAACGTCGCCCGCGAGGCTATGCTGTCAATAGGCTGCATTCAGGCTAAAGCATGCCACAATAACACATGTCCCAGCGGCGTGGCGACGCAAAACAAATGGTTGCAGGCCGGTATCAATATTGAAGATAAGGCGGTACGTACCAATTTTTACTTTAAAAATTTCCGGAAGGAGTTGCTTGAAATTACACACGCCTGTGGTTATGAACATCCGTGCCAGTTGACTACAGAAGACGTAGATTTGTCCCTTGGAGATAAAAACCTCACCCAGACCCTGGCGGCCTGCTTCAGCTATAACAAGGTGGAAGTGCCTTTCAAATCGATGCAAGACCTCATTGATTGCCCGCATCTGGGAGGTTGTTACGACCCCAAAACAGCTAAGACTGAAAAAGAAATTCAACAAAAACCTGAAAAAGTACGTTATTAATTTATGGACCAAATCCTGGAAATTGCAATTGCTGTAGGACCTGCCATTGTGGTAGGTGTTATCGCCTATTACTTTTTTGATTCTTTCCTGAAAAATGAAGAAGGCCGCCGCCGTTTCTTATTACATAAAGAGACTCAAAAAGACGTGCTCCCTTTAAAACTGCAGGCCTATGAGCGGTTGACCTTATTTTTAGAACGCATAAACCCCACTCAATTGCTCATACGCGTGAAACCGGTGACTGACGATAAGAAAGCCTATGTTGATCTGCTCGCCGCAACCATCGAGCAGGAATTTGAACACAATCTTACGCAACAGATTTACCTGTCTTCAGAATGCTGGGGTGTGATTAAATCCTCAAAAAATGCGCTTATACAACAACTGCGTAAATCTGTGGCAAAAAGCGAAATCACCTCAGCCCATCAATTAAGGGAATATCTTATTCAGAATCCGGATGGGCAGGAAAATCCCACACGAGTGGCTCTGGACTATTTAAAAACCGAGGTCCGGGAACTTTTCAATTAGAATCTAACAGATTTACTTAGAAAAACTATGGTTTTATTTTAACCTAATCACCTTTCGATAATTGAAATCTTAAAGTCTTATTTATTGTAAAAAATAGCATGATGAAAATCACATTTAGGAATAATTATATTTCAATAAAAAAATTTGACCCAATAGAAATTAGTGATTTTTCGATACTGACGGGAATAAACGGAGCCGGAAAAACTCATTTTTTGCAAGCTATAAATAATGGAAATATACTTATAGATAAAATTAGCAATAATGAAATACAGTATTATAACTACAATAGTTTTAGTATAGAAGCACAAAATAATGACGGATCTCAGTCGAATTGGAACAATGGAAGAAATCAAATTATCCAAAAATTATCCGTTATTAAACAAAATTTGAATAAAAAATACTTAGCAGATAAAGATATTTTTCAACAAATTATTTTCAATCTTATTCAACAAAAAGGTTACAATTTTGAAACTTTCTTTAAAGAAAATAGTGGATTACATCTTCTCAAGAAAAAAGAATTGGACAGAAATCAGTTTGAGATGGAGTTAATGAACAATCATAACAATCTTAATTCACAAGTTTTCAACTTTCTTTTGGATCTCAATAATCGACACGACATCGATAGAAGCAAATATGACATCGAAGTTTTAAAAGATCTCTTTAAAAAAGAAGAAAAACAATTTAATTCAGAATATGAAGCAGAATTTCGTAAAATCTTATTAGAAAGTGATAAAGACCTGTATGATTACTTATCTAATAGTAATTTAGTTGAAAGCCTAAGTAAATTAGGTATTAATGACTTTGAAACTTCAGATTTTTTGTTAGGAGAAATAGCTGAAAAAGAAAAAAATTATCAATTTCTTAAACTACAAAATTCATTCAACAAAACTTTAAATATTGAAAACAATAAGAATTTACCCTATTTGACCGAACAGGAATTTATCAACACATATGGAATATCACCTGTCGAAGAGATTAATCAGGTTTTAACTGAATATGATACAAATGGATATTTTCTTCAATCTAATAATTTAGATATTCAATTAGGGGTAGACAGAGCTAATTTTCCAATAAACCTACAATTAATCAATAAAAAAAAAGGTTATAGCACAAGCTTCTCCCAACTTTCATCTGGCGAAAAAACATTAATTACACTTTCCTTGCTAATATATAAGTCAAAGAAAAAATTCGTACCTAGAATATTATTATTAGATGAAATAGATTCTGCGCTCCATCCAACAATGATCACAAGACTACTGAATGTTTTAAAGAATATTTTTGTTGAGAAGAAGAAATTAAAAATTATTATGGCTACGCATTCTGTTACAAGTATAGCATTAGCTGAAGAAAACTCTATCTATGTAATTGACAACTCTAATGAAAGTTTGATAAGAAAAGAAAAAAAAGAACACGCCATAAAAATATTGTCTGAAGGCTTTATAACAATCGAAGAAGGAATTACTATTTTCGACCAATTCAGCGATAAAAAAATTTCAATTTTTACAGAAGGAAATAATATATCCTATATAAAAAAGGCAATTGAAATTTTAGAGCCAAGTTTAATTAATTCAGTTGAAATAGTCGAAAAATTAAAAGATCGTACAGGCAAAAATCAACTATCAACTCTATTTGACTTTTTCAAAAGAACAAATCACAATAATAAAATACTATTTGTTTATGATTGTGACGTAAAAACAGATATTAAGGAGGAGAACAAAACATATGGTTTTATTTTCGATCAAAATGTCAAAAATACTAAGGTATTAAAAGGCATTGAAAATCTATTCGAAGAAGGTCTATTTACAGAAGAATATTACATAACCAAGTCAAAAGAAGATGGCGGTTTAGTATCGAATTTAGATAAACCTAAATTTGAAGATTTTATTTTAAAGCAAAATTCAAAAACTGTTTTTGAAAATTTTAGCCCACTAATTTCGAAGATTAAATCTTTAAATGAAAGTGAATAAACCAATCCTTATAAATATAAACAACTAAAACCGAAGTCTATGCGCGTTACTTTTTTCTTCATCCCGGTATTGCTTCTGCTTTTAGCCTGCGACAATACTAAACCTACTTCAAAGTCGCTTGATCCCATAAACTGGGAAAATCGCCGCATTGAACTGCCTGAAACCGATTCGCTTACAACCGCCAAAACCTATCTGGGTATTTATTCGGAGATCTACAGCACTTCAGAACACAACACCCACGACCTTACGGTAACGGTAAGCCTGCGAAATACCAGTGAAAACGATACGGTGATTTTGACCAAAGGAGTTTATTACGATACCGCGGGTAATCCCATACGCACCTATTTTGATTTCCCCATTCAGCTAAAACCACTGGAGACTGTTGAAATCATCATTGAAGAAGGCGACAAAACAGGAGGCACAGGCGGCAATTTTATCTTCGACTGGCTTGATGATCCTGAAGTAACAGACCCGCTTTTTGAAGGAATTATGATCTCAACCCGCGGCACGCAAGGCCTTTCTTTTAGCGTACAGGGAAAACGTATCCAATAAAAAAAATCCTTTATCAAGTCTCCAAATGAACCTAACAATAGAAAATATTGTTCTTGTAGGCTCTGTCTTACTATTAATCAGCATCATTGTAGGCAAGACCTCTTATAAATTTGGGGTTCCCACTTTACTGTTGTTTTTGGTGGTAGGCATGCTTGCAGGTTCTGATGGTATAGGCGGTATTCATTTTGACAACCCGCAAATTGCGCAGTTTATAGGCATCGTATCCCTCAATTTTATTCTTTTTTCAGGGGGTTTAGATACCAACTGGTCAACTGTAAAACCCATTCTTAGGGAAGGTCTTGCGCTCTCTACCCTGGGCGTTCTGCTTACTGCAGTTTCTTTAGGCCTCTTTGTGTATTATATCACAGACTTCACCATTTACGAAAGTTTGCTTCTGGGTTCTATTGTTTCTTCAACCGATGCAGCTGCCGTTTTTTCCATTTTACGGTCTAAGAGCCTGGCGCTCAAAACCAATCTGAGACCCACTTTAGAGCTTGAAAGCGGCAGCAATGATCCCATGGCCTACGTGCTTACCATCGCGTTTCTTTCTTTAGTGATCAATGAAGATCAGGGGCTGCTTTCGGTCGTACCCATGCTATTGAGGCAAATGATTTTAGGCGGGATCGCCGGTTTTCTTTTTGGTAAACTAAGCAAACTTATCATCAATAAAATCGAATTGGGTTTTGAAGGATTATATCCGGTTCTGGTAATTGCACTGATGTTTATAACCTTTTCTGCTACCGAATTTATTGGCGGAAATGGTTTCCTTGCTATTTACATCTGCGCAGTTTATTTGGGTAATCAGGATTTAATACATAAACAAACAATCCTCAAAATGTTTGACGGTCTTGCGTGGCTTATGCAAATCGTGTTGTTCTTAACCCTTGGCTTATTAGTATTTCCCACTCAGGTAGTTCCTTTCATTGGGATAGGTCTTATGATTTCCTTATTTCTCATTTTCCTTGCCAGACCCATAGGCGTTTTTATAAGCCTGATGTTCTTTAAAATGAAAATGAGACGCAGGTTTTACATCTCGTGGGTGGGACTGCGAGGCGCGGTGCCTATTGTGTTTGCTACTTATCCGCTGCTCGCGGGTATTGAGAAAGCGCATATGATTTTTAATATTGTATTTTTTATCTCACTGACTTCAGTTTTAATACAGGGAACTACACTTTCAATTGTGGCGAGGTGGCTTAATGTAGGCCTGCCCGATGAAGAAAAACCAAAGCAAAATATGGCCGGTATGATATCTGAAATTCCTAAAACGGCAATGAAAGAAATCGTCATCAAACCCAGCTGTACTGCTGTTAATAAGAAAATAGTAGAATTGGGATTCCCTAAAAATGCAATCATTGCAATGATTAAACGCAATGATAAGTTTCTTACGCCGAAAGGTGCTACCGTAATTAATGAAGGAGATACTCTTGTCGTACTCTCAGAGAATGAAGAAGGTCTGGATGATGTTGTAAGATGTCTTAACAGCCCGAACTAGATATTATTTCAAAATCCTTCCGGAAAATTGACGCGTTCGGTTTATTCCCGGTCAGTGTTTATTCGGTTTCCGGAATTTGGCGCAACTTATTTTCCTGAGCCTGTTTTGCTTTCGCGGCAGCGTAATCCCAACCCTGTTGCCACCAGCTGCTCATTAATTTTTTGTTGAAAATCAGGCTGTTTTCGGTAAGTTTTGAAGGCGTATAATACAAATTAAGCGGCACATCTCTATTAATCGCGGCCAGCTTGCCCACGATCACATCATGGTATTCTACCTGATCCATTAAAAAGCCAAAGAGATTTACCATCAGCGAAAACGGATTCTTCCCCAGTACCTTGTTGTACTCCATATTCTCAGACTCCAGAATAATCGCGTCAACCTCAGTAGCCCCGCGGCGAATGGCCTCGCGTATAGGCACAATGCACCCAAAACCACCATCGGCATATTCAAAACCGTTCTTATTAACCAGACTCATAAAGGGCACGTAGTTGCAACTTATCCAGATCCACTCACAAAAATCGTCGTACTCCCAGTTTTTAATAGACTTGTATTCTACCGTGTTTTTAGTAAGGTTTGAGACGGTAACCACCACATCTGCGGTTTGCCTTTTAATGTCTTCAAACTCTGCTTTAGATAAATTCTTGCGGATGTTTTTAAGCAGATTTTTGCTTTCACCAAAAGTGCGCTTGCGCTTTATAAACTGCCAGACGGTATTCCAGTAGTTGATAGAAACGTACTCCCGGTCGCCCTTTTTCTTGATATTAAAAGGGTTAACATTAAAAATAGTGTTTTGGTTAACCTGAGTATAGACCTCGTATGCCCGCTTAATGTTATTATTGGCAAGTTGTGAAATAAGCAAACTCCCGGTTGAAGTACCCAGAAACAAATCATACTTATGACCCTGCTCTTCAATAAGATGTTGAGCCACACCACCTGCATAGGCTCCTTTACTCCCCCCTCCGGAAATAACTAAAGCCCGCATTTAGAGTAATTTTTCATTAACCAAAGCCTGCTCTTTTGGATTGTCAAACTTCAATTTCTCCAGTTCTTTGCGATAATCCGGGTTTTTGACCACCTCATCTAAAATCGATTTGCAAGCCTGCGCAAAACGCCAGTTGTGATGAAAACAGGCCTCAACCAGATTGGCCAGACTTTTGGGCTCATACAACTGCAATTGGTATAATTTTTCGAAAGCGTTCAATCGGGTCTCAAACGCATAGCGATCACCCGTAAATCGGGTAAGCCTAAAGAAATGATCGCGTATGTAAGCTTCCTCATAATCTAAAGTAGAAATAGCCAGAGCCAGCCATAAAATTTCAACATTATGATCTGCAAAACCCTGCACGCCTTTCATCTTGTCTAAATACGTGTGACGGTCTGCCGGAAAGGATCTCCACAAATTGAAAAAAGCGTATTCCCTGGTGAGATACGAATCGTCATTGAGCAAACGCTCGTAATTCACTTTCATAAATGCCGGCACATCGGTGATTGTTTCGGCAATAGCCTGGCGCACCCAGGCATTATTCGTATAAAACGCCCGCTCATAAATACGCGCTGCAGATGAAGCCGGCACTTTAGCCAACTGGTAAATAACTTCCCGACCGCTGTACTTATCAGGCAAAGCCAAAAGTTCAAACAGTTTGTTCTGCTTTTGACCAAAAGACTGAGCTCGCAGGGCTACTACGCGTTTATAGCGCTGAATCACCGGTGAATCTTTTAGAAGCTCCTGAGCCTCTGCGTATGGAAACTCGGTTCCCTCAAGCCAGGTCCCGGCAAAATCCATCAGATCTTCACCGCTGGCGGCACGGGCCTCGACCAGAAAATCTTCGGTCTCCACGTTGCTAAACTTGTGCTTGTTTAAATAATTTTTTACCGCAGTTTTAAAAGCCTCATCTCCAATTTTATTGCGCAAAGCGAAAAGCGCCCAGGCTCCTTTTTGGTAAAACGTAAGCGAGCTCGCATTGGGATTCAGCAACTTTTCGCCTTTACCCTGCTTGCTAAGCGCCTGAAGCTGCTCTGCTGACTCGTAAAGCTTCCAGTAAAACTCATCATCACCCAGAAATTTTCGCTCTGCGAGTAAGGCATAATAAGTCGCAAAACCTTCCTGAAGCCAGTGATGCGTTCCGGAGGTTTCGGTCACATAATCGCCAAACCATTGATGGGCGAGTTCGTGCGCATTAACACTCACATAATTGCGGTCTGTAAAACCGGTACGGTCTACCACATACTGATCGCTAAAAATAGTCGCGGTGGTGTTTTCCATCCCGGCATACAGAAAATCCTTTACCGGAATCTGCTTATAATTGGGCCAGGGATAAGGAACACCTATTTCCTCTTCGAAATAATCAAAAATATCATCGCTGTAGCGGTAGGTGGTCATCACCTTCATAGAATCTTCCGGATAATAGTACAGCTCTATCGGAATCCCGCTGTCTGACGCACGCTTTTGCTTTCGATAATCACCCAGTACAACGGCAACCAGATAACTCGACATAGGCTCAGACATCTCATAATGCCAGATAAACTTCTCGCCGTTTTCTTCCTTTTCCTTTAAAACACCGTTTGCCACTACTTCCTGACCGGGATAGGCCACGATGCTTAGGTCAAACTCAATCTTGTCGTTCATATCATCGATACTGGGCAGCCAGTTTGAGGTGTATTTGCCCTGACCCTGCGTCCAGATTTGCTGAAAACCGCCGTTATTCACAAAATAAAGAGCCTTGTCCGGTTTAGCGGTGTACTTGAGTTTAAGGTGATAGGTCTGCCCTTTTGCGAAGCTTTCGGTAAAAATGATACGCCCCTCATCGGTATGTGTGCTCACGAGTTTCTCGTTAAGCAGCGACTCATAGCGCAGAATATTTTTTGCATCGAGATACACAAAATCGGTATCGTCGAGCATGGTAAATTTGATTTCCAGATCGCCGCTTACGGAAGCTTCGGCAAAATTAAAGTCGAGCAAGGCATAGATGCGTTCAAAATCTACTATTTGCGTTTGCTGGCCATACCCTGTGCTTATCAAAAGCGTGGCGATAAGCGAAAAAAACCATTTCATCAATACATCAATTTATAAATCTGTAACACAGATTGGATTAGACAGGTATTCTTTTACGCAGTTGCGAAAAGCTTCTTAACTGTCATTTTTAGTTAAAACCAGAATTGGCTGCCAAATTAAGGATTTGATTTTAAAAGCGCTTGTTTAATGCGGGTGAATACACGTATAAAATTGAGACGTTTTATATATTCGTTGCGATGAACGCGGGCAAACTACAAACACCTATAGATTACCTGAAGGGCGTGGGCCCCAGCCGGGCCGATTTGCTGCGCTCAGAGCTGGGCATTCACACCTATCAGGATTTGCTCAACCTCTTCCCCAACCGCTACATCGATAAAACTCAATATTATACCATAAACCAACTGCAGCCCACCAGTGCAGATGTGCAAATCATAGGTAAAGTGACCCACATCAAAACCGTGGGCGAGGGCCGCTCAAAACGTCTGGTCGCTACCTACATTGATCAAACCGGAGCGATGGAACTGGTGTGGTTTAAAGGCCTGAAATGGATACGCGAACGCCTTAAAATCAACGTGCCCTATGTGGCTTTTGGCCGGGTACAGCGTTTTGGCAGCACCTACTCGATCGCACACCCCGATCTCGAACTGCTTGAAGAACACGAAAAGGGATTGCGGGCGGCGATGCAACCCGTTTATCCTTCCACCGAAAAACTGAGCAATCGCGGCATTACAAACCGGGTGATGAACGGGCTGATGCAAACCCTGTTTCAGGAAGTACATAAAGAACTGGACGAATCGCTGTCGCCGGGAATTATTGAAACCCTCAAGCTGATGTCGCGCAAAAAGGCTTATCTCAATATTCACTTTCCGCAGAAACAGGAAAATCTGGCACGGGCGCAATTCAGGCTGAAGTTTGAAGAATTGTTCTTCATTCAGTTTCAATTACTGGTTAAAAACCTGCTGCACAAGAAAAAAATCAAGGGCTATGCCTTTGAACATATAGGCGAAAACTTTACCGAGTTTTACAACAAACACCTGCCTTTTGAACTTACAGAAGCTCAAAAACGGGTGGTAAAAGAAATACGGAACGATCTGGGCAAGCCCGCACAAATGAACCGCTTATTACAGGGCGATGTAGGCAGCGGAAAAACCATAGTTGCCCTACTCACCATGCTTATTGCGATAGACAATGGCTTCCAGGCCTGCCTGATGGCGCCCACCGAAATATTGGCTATTCAGCATTATCAGGGACTTAGCGAATTGTGTCAAAAGCTGGACATTAAAATCGCCTTGCTCACCGGTTCGTCAAAAACCAGAGAACGCCGCGTGATTCACGAAAGTCTTGAAGACGGCTCGCTACACATTTTAATTGGAACCCATGCCCTGCTTGAAGATAAGGTGCAGTTTAAAAATCTGGGACTGGCGATTATAGACGAGCAGCACCGTTTTGGCGTAGCCCAGCGCAGTAAACTTTGGCACAAAAACGATTTGCCTCCACACATTTTGATTATGACCGCAACGCCCATTCCCCGCACGCTGGCGATGAGTGTTTACGGTGATCTCGATGTTTCGGTGATTGACGAACTGCCTCCCGGAAGGAAAGCCATTAAAACGGTACATCGGTATGATAACAACCGCCTGAAAGTCTTCGGTTTTATTAGGGATGAAATCAAAAAAGGCCGCCAAATCTACATCGTTTATCCGTTGATTCAGGAAAGTGAAGCGCTTGATTATAAGGATTTGATGGACGGTTATGAAAGCATCAGCCGCGAGTTCCCGATGCCCGATTACCAGATCTCTATCGTTCACGGCCAGATGAAACCCGACGATAAAAACTACGAGATGAACCGTTTTGTAAACGGCGAAACCCAGATTATGGTTGCCACCACCGTGATTGAAGTAGGCGTTAATGTACCTAATGCTTCGGTGATGGTAATTGAAAGTGCCGAGCGTTTCGGGCTTTCGCAGTTACACCAGTTGCGGGGACGTGTAGGACGTGGTGCAGACCAGAGTTATTGCATTTTGATGACCGGTCACAAACTTTCGGAAGACAGTAAAACCCGTTTGCAAACAATGACCCGCACCAATGACGGTTTTGAAATCGCAGAAGTTGATCTTAAACTGCGTGGTCCCGGTGATCTTATGGGAACCCAGCAAAGCGGCGTGCTCAACCTGAAAATCGCCGATATCGTAAAAGATAACGAGATCATGAAAGCCGCCCGCGGTTATGCTTCGGCCGTTTTGAAAGAGGATCCACAATTACAAAAACCCGAAAACCTGCCCATTCGCCAGACCTACGCAGCCCTGATGAAATTTAAAAACATCTGGAATTACATCAGTTAGCCCGTATTAATTCTGAATTCAGAATTCCGAATTCAGAATTATTTGAGTTCTGTATTTTCGATAACTCAGAGTGCCAAAAAGCGGTGTAAATAGTATATTTGCCCTTTCTAAAACAAAGGCATGCAAATAAGTTACAACTGGCTAAAACAGTTTTTAAATATTGATTGGGAAGCCGAAAAAACCGGCAATCTCCTTACCGATTTAGGTCTTGAAGTTGAAGGTATTGAAGACTTTCAGAGTGTAAAAGGCGGACTTAAAGATATCGTGGTAGGCCACGTGCTTACCTGCGTTAAGCACCCCAATGCAGACCGTTTAAAACTGACCACCGTTGATATTGGCGATGGTGAACCCGTGCAGATTGTTTGCGGCGCGCCAAACGTTGATGCAGGTCAAAAAGTACCTGTAGCTACTGTGGGCACAACCTTGTTTGATGATAAGGGCGAAGCCTGGAAAATCAAAAAAGGAAAAATACGCGGCGAAGTGAGTAACGGAATGATTTGCGCCGAAGACGAACTCGGACTTGGCGAAAGTCACGACGGTATTATGATTCTTGATGACGATCTTGCCCCGGGCACTCCCCTCTCTGATGTTTTTGAGGTTGAAGATGATTTGGTTTTTGAAATCGGGCTTACGCCTAACCGCGCCGATGCGATGAGCCATATGGGTGTTGCGCGCGACCTGCGTGCCGGTCTTATTCAGCTGGGCAAACACCCGGAATTCATTACTCCATCCACGAGTTCCTTTAGAATAGATAACCGCACCCAGAAAGTAAGTGTTGAAGTGCTTGACGCGCAAAAGGCTCCACGCTACTGCGGGGTTACCATGACCGGTCTTACCGTGAAAGAATCTCCGCTATGGATGCAAAACCGCCTGAAAGCAATAGGGCTTACGCCGAAAAATAATCTGGTCGACATTACCAATTACGTTTTACACGAACTGGGACAACCGCTTCATGCTTTTGATCTTTCTAAAATCGCCGGAAAACAAATCAATGTAAAGACTGTAGCTTCGGGTACTAAATTTACCACTCTTGATGGCGTAGAACGCGAATTAGATGCAGAAGATCTGATGATTTGCGATGCCGAAAAACCACTGTGTATTGCGGGTGTCTTTGGCGGAGCGAATAGTGGTGTTACCGAAAATACGACGTCCATATTTCTGGAAAGTGCGTACTTCAATCCGGTAAGCATTCGTAAGACCGCAAAAAGACACGGTTTAAATACCGATGCGTCGTTCCGGTTTGAACGTGGCATTGACCCAAGTATTACCGAATATGCGCTGATGCGTGCCGTACTGCTGATTAAAGAATTAGCCGGCGGTGATGTAACCAGCGATGTTGTGGATATTTATCCCAAAAAGATTGAAGACCATCAGGTCATTTTAAATTTTGAACGGGCTCAGAAGCTTATTGGGGAAGAAATTCCGAAGGAGACCATCAAGTCTATTCTATCTTCATTAGACATTAAAATCAACAACATCACCGAGTCTGGTATCGGGATGACGATCCCCGCCTATCGTAACGATGTGACCCGGGAAGTAGACGTTATCGAAGAAATCCTTCGGGTTTACGGGTATAATAAAATCAAGTTTAAAGCAAAGCTGAATGCTTCTGTTTCTAAAACCAGCCGTTTTGCCGATCATAAAGTGCAGCAAATCACAGGAAGTTTACTGGCGTCTCTTGGATTTCACGAGATCCTGAACAACTCGCTGACCAACCCTGAATACGCAACTTTAAATGAAGCTTACAAAGAGGAACACAGCGTTAAGATGCTCAATCCACTAAGTACCGATCTATCGGTGATGCGCCAATCGCTTTTATTTTCGGGTCTTGAAGTGGTCGCCTTTAACAGCAACCGCCGCCAGTCTGACCTCAAGTTGTTTGAGTTTGGCAAGAGCTATCATCAGTTTGGTGACAAGCGTGAAGAATACAAGCATTTAAGCTTGCTTCTGTGCGGAAAACAAAATCCGGAAAACTGGTATCAGCAACAGCAAAACACCACATTTTTCAACCTGAAAGGAATGGTTGAAGTGGTGCTCAACAGGCTGGGCATAAAAGACTGGCAGATTAAGCCGGTTAAAAGCAATGAATTCTCTGAAGGTCTTACTTACACCATTGACAAAAAACCCGTGGTACATTTTGGACTGGTTGCCAAAGCCGTTCGCAATCACTTTGACATTGATCTCGAGGTGCTGTACGCAGATTTTAACTGGGACACGATTTTAGAACTTATTGAGCAAAACAAAATAAGCTACGCGCCTATTCCTAAAAACCCTGCAGTGCGTCGCGATTTTGCACTCCTGCTGGATAAGCAGATCAGTTTTGAAGAAATCTATAACGAAGCGTACAAGACCGAAAACAAGCTGCTCAAAAAAGTAGCCCTGTTTGACGTGTATGAAGGGAAAAACCTGCCTCAGGGCAAGAAGAGTTATGCGGTAAGTTTTACGCTTCAGGATGAGCACAAAACCTTAACCGATGCGGAAATTGACAAGATCATGAGCAAATTGCAGAAACGCTTTGAAGAACAGCTACAGGCAGTTCTGCGTTAATACTTTAGCATTTATAAGGTTGTGATTTTGGGTGTTATTGGTTAATTTTAGCATAAAAAGAAAAAGATGCTGTTAAAGAAAACCAATATTCACGATAAACTGTATCGTGAAGAATTTAAGAATGCCGAAAAGGGCCTTATAAGCTGGGTTACCGGTTTTATAAATAAAAGCGAAAGTGAGAACGAGCGCATTTTAAACAATCTTGCATCAGAATCTCCTGAAGATGCCGTGAAGTTTAATTTTGACCTGCTGCAATCGGATCGCATTTTTCACGAAAAGAGCATAAAAAAGATTTGTGTAGACTATCGTCTGCGATTTCTGGATTCCCGATATTTTAAAGGTACATTTCCGCAGGAAGCCCTTTCAGAAATAAGCCGTCTTGAAAACGAACATGAGATAAGCCTGAAAGGTTTTAAAATCATGGCGCCTTCCAAGATGTTTGTTTTGAGTAAAACTGACGATCCCTTACTCTTTGCTCCAATGGGCAACGGCTATTATTACCTTATACACAAATGGGGAAATGATTTACATCCTTTACGCAAGTGGATGATGTGGCCTTTTAAGAACTTTGAAAACCTTATCTTCACGATACTCCTATCCAGTGTCGTGGCTACGCTTTTAGTTCCTGATGGTTTGTTTACCAGAGAACAGGATTTTAGCCAGGATGTGATGGTATTCTTTTTTATGTTTAAATCTATCGCCGCCGTGGTTCTGTTTTATGGTTTTGCCCTGGGCAAAAATTTCAATACAGCAATCTGGCGTTGTCAGTATGATAAAGCCCAGTAAATGATCACAGACTCAAATTATGAACGCGTTTACTCGGGTTCTGAAATCAATGCAAACTACCTTAAAACCTATCTGGAAGACTCGGGGATAAAGAGCATTTTGCGCAATGATAAGGAAAGCGCGTTACGCGGAGGATTTGGAAATTATGAAAGTGAAGTATTGCTTTTTGTTGAAAAAGAAAACCTGATAAAAGCAAAACATCTGGTCGAAAAGGCTTTTGCAGAAGAACAATACATCGATAGCGAACTTGAGGCTGAAGCATCACAGAGCCGCCTGGAAGAAGAAGGATACGTAAGCTCAGAAGGAAGACCGCTTATTCAGAAAGGAGAAAAACCACAGCGTTCTAAATGGAATTTGCTTATAAACGCAGCACTTCTTATCTATTCACTATGGAGACTTTACCCACTTACTCAGGGAGAAGATCTGTCGACTTTCAGGATATTTTTGAGTGGTTTTATTGCTGCGATAAGTGCGTTTGCACTCATCAATCACTTTAGAAAGTAGGCCTTTAATCGTTCAGATTGAGATACGTCCCCGAATAATTGCCGTAAATGACTTCGCCGTCATTTCGGGTAAAGCTAAAATCAAGGGAAATTTCTGATGCTGTAATACGGTTAATCACCACCTCTATTGCTACTGACTGTTCTGCGGTTACCTGGTAATTTAAAATCGCGTCACCGCGGCTGTAGCTCCCTTCAGAAATAGTTCCTTCCACAAAGAACTCGTAATCCACCGCGTTAGTGTAGGTAACCGCTTTGATAACATCATCAGTAAGCGCAAAATATATCGCGGTAATGTCATCCAGATCTTCCCCGGAAGTCATTTGAGCCGTAGTTTTATTGAAGAAATTGAAACCTATTTTTGAAGGTTCGTCGCTTTGGGTATTTTCATCAAAAATCCATAAGGTTTGCATATCAAACAAAATCCCGTCAAACACAAATGCATTTACGGGATCTTCCAGATTTTCTTGTGTAGCGGCGTCATCGTCAGATGAACAGGCTATACCTAAAGAAACAACTAAGATTAAAATAAGTAACCTGATTTTCATAATGGCCTTCCTGATTTGGGATCGAGAAGGCCAATATACTAAAATTTAGGCCTCAACAGCATACATTTGGTTACGCTGTTCCTTGATCTTAGGATCGCTCATGTAGTCATCAAATGACATATGGCGGTCTATCACACCTTTTGGAGTAAGCTCTACGATGCGGTTACCAACGGTTTGAGCAAACTCGTGGTCACTTGTCGTAAGCAATATTGTGCCTTTAAAATTCTTGAGACTATTATTGATTGCGGTAATCGACTCCAGATCCAGGTGGTTTGTAGGTTCATCAAACATCAACACATTTGCACGTTGCATCATCATTCTGCTTAACATACAACGCACTTTTTCACCTCCTGAAAGTACATTAGATGTTTTAAGCGCTTCCTCGCCTGAGAAAATCATTTTTCCTAAAAACCCCCTCAAAAATACTTCCTCGCGTTCCTCTTCGGTCTTGGCATATTGACGTAACCAGTCTACCAAAGTCAAATCGTTTTCAAAATATTCCTGATTATCAACCGGAAGATACGATTGGTTTGTAGTTACACCCCACTCGTACTTACCTTCTAAGGCTTTTTGTTTGCCGTTTATGATTTCGTAGAAAGCCGTAGTAGCCCGGCTGTCCTTTGAATACACCACAACCTTGTCGCCTTTAGCCAGATTGAGGTTAATGTTTTTAAACAGAATCTCCCCGTCAATAGATGAAGCCAGTTTTTCAATATTTAAAATCTGATCGCCGGCCTCACGTTCACGTTCAAAAATAATTGCAGGATATCTTCGGCTTGAAGGCTTAATCTCATTTACATTGAGTTTTTCAATCATCTTTTTACGAGAAGTAGCCTGTTTACTCTTAGCCACGTTTGCGCTAAAACGACGGATAAATTCTTCAAGTTCTTTCTTCTTTTCTTCGGCTTTCTTGTTCTGCTGTGCACGCTGACGGGCGGCTAACTGAGAAGATTCATACCAGAAGGTATAGTTTCCGCTAAAATGGGAAATCTTACCAAAATCAATATCTGAAATGTGCGTACAAACCGCATCCAGGAAGTGACGGTCGTGCGATACCACAATCACACAGTTATCGTAGTTTGCCAAAAAGTTCTCAAGCCAGTTGATGGTCTCGTAATCGAGGTCGTTTGTAGGCTCATCCATAATCAATACATCAGGATTGCCAAAAAGTGCCTGAGCCAAAAGCACCCGTACTTTTTGTTTACTATCAAGATCCTTTACGAGATTATAGTGTAAATCTTCGGTAATCCCAAGACTTGAAAGCAATGCAGCGGCATCACTGTCGGCATTCCAGCCGTTCATTTCCTCAAACTCAACCTGAAGTTCTCCTATGCGGTCTGCATTTTCATCAGAATAATCGGCATAGAGCGCATCTATTTCCGTCTTGATTTTAAAAAGGGGCTTATTCCCCATAAGCACGGTCTCCAGAACCGTATGCTCATCGTAGGCGTAGTGATCCTGTTCTAAAACAGACATACGCTTACCGGGCTCGAGATGCACATGACCACTGGTAGGGTCTTCCTTTCCTGAAATAATTTTTAAAAAGGTAGATTTTCCGGCGCCATTTGCACCTATAATACCATAGCAATTACCCTGAGTAAAGGAAACATTAACCTCATCAAACAACACGCGCTTTCCAAACTGAACAGATAAATTAGATACTGATAACATAGTCAAACCTCTTTTTAATTAAGGCCGCAAAAGTACAGCTATTGCCGTAAAAGATGAAAGATTAACTTTTTAATTCTATGTTTTAACTTGTAATTAACAAGGTAAAATCTACAACACGGCTACATTTAGCCTCCAATAGCCATCAAAGTAATTTTTACTGTCCCTAAACTCAAGACCTGACTTCCTATGATTGAAAAGTTACTTTTCTTCATACTTATTTTATTATTAGCCGGTTGCGGCAGTGATACTCCTAAAGCTGACACCGGTACATATCTGGGTGGCGAGGTGGTGAACCCGGTATCGAATCATGTGATTCTATCTAAAGATGGTATTTTTCTGGACAGTATTTCGTTAGATCAAAACAATCGCTTTTTATATCAATTCAAAAAAACTCCAAAAGGCATTTATACTTTTGAGCATAATGAAGAGCAGATCGTATATATAGAGCCGGGGGACAGCCTTTTGCTTCGCGTAAATACTTTTGAGTTTGACGAAACCCTGACCTACACGGGTTACGGTGCATCTGAAAACAACCTGCTTATTGAATTTTTCCTGAAGAATGAGGAAGAAAACAATCTGATGATTCAACGGGAAATCTACCAGCAGGATCCGGCGACTTTTAGCCGAAGTATTCTGAGTTTTAAGAATGAACGTCAGGACATGCTTGATGAATTTTTAAAAAGTCACGATGTAAGCGATGATTTTGAAAGCATAGCGCAAGCCCTTGTAGATTATGATTACTATGCCAGGCTTGAAGTCTACCCGATGTCGCATTTTGGGGTAGATCGCGTTGACTTTATCAAATCCCTACCCAACTCGTTTTACGATTACCGTAAAAAAGTAAACTTCAATGAAGCCAAATTTATAGAGCTTTATCCCTACCAGCGATTTTTATTCAATTATTTCAATCAGGCAGCCTTTAGAGAATACTTTACAGAAGAAACTTACAATCCGCTGTCATTTACCCACAACCTGCATAAGCTGCGTCTCATTCAGTCTGAAATCAAAAACGACTCGGTAAAAAGCTTTTTACTAACCCGTACGATCAAAGACTATCTGGCGAACAGCAACGATAAAAAAGGAGGCGAAACGCTATACGAAATGTATATGAATCAAATTCCTTCGGAAGCAGATAAGAAAGAAATTCGCGATTTATACACGGCAAATAAAAAGATCGAAACCGGAAAACGCATTCCCGATGAGCAATTGCTCACGCTGCAACAGGACACGGTTACTTTTGAAACCAGCATAAAAAAACCGGCTTTTATTTTCTTTTGGTCAAACGATAATAAAACCCACGCTAAACGCGCCCAGCAACTTGCAGAAAGTTACCTGGAAAAATTTCCGGAATTCACGTTTATGGCCATTAACGTAAACGATGATTACACCAGCTGGAAACGCAGTATTGAGCGCTATGACTTTAAACCTCAAAACCAGTTTCTGTTTACCGGCGATTACAATCAACTGGTAAAGGATCTGGCTTTAAGCTCTACACTTAAAACCTTTATTGTAGATCAAAATGGTTTTATCATTAATGCGCACACCAATTTGTTCAGCACAACTTTTGAAAGCGAACTGCTTACAGCTTTGAATAAATAATCCGGAGTTTTTTTAAGCTGAATTAATCCAATAAAAAAATCGCCCGTCTTGATTTAAGACGGGCGATTTTTTATTTTGAAAGAATGGCTTTTTAGCTATTCCCTTTTTTATAATCGGCTAAGAATTTCTCCAGACCTATATCTGTAAGTGGATGACTCAAAAGACCTTCTATAGACGAAAGCGGCCCGGTCATTACATCAGATCCTAACTTGGCACAGTCAATAACGTGCATCGTGTGACGGATCGAAGCTGCAAGGATTTCAGTCTCAAAAGCATAGTTGTCATATACCAGACGAATGTCTGCGATAAGCTGAAGACCATCTGTAGAGATATCATCAAGACGACCTAAGAACGGAGATACATAAGTAGCACCTGCTTTAGCTGCAAGCAATGCCTGCCCTACTGAGAATACAAGAGTACAGTTTGTACGTATCCCTTTATCACTAAAGTATTTTAATGCTTTAACACCATCTTTAATCATTGGTATTTTAACTACGATTTGCTCGTGTAATGCAGCAAGCTCTTCACCTTCCTTAACCATTCCGTCAAAGTCTGTAGAGATTACCTCTGCACTCACATCACCGTCAACAAGATTACAGATGTCAACATAATGCTTAAGAATATTTTCTCTTCCGGTAATGCCTTCTTTAGCCATCAATGATGGGTTCGTGGTTACACCATCAAGTACGCCCAGATCCTGAGCTTCTTTAATCTGATCAAGGTTTGCGGTATCAATAAAAAATTTCATGAGGATATTTTTGGTTTATCAATTGTTTTATGGTCAAAATTAAGCAATTAAAACTTGAATTTTCGTAAAGTTACGTTATTATACAAATTAAGTGTTAATGTTACATTTACGTATTAATTTGGAACTTTTAGAGCTTGTAATGGTTCAACAGCAGTCGCTCATAGGTTTTGCCGGGCAACACACCTTTTAAAAAGGTAGAAAAGCGTTGCATAAAAGCCCCCACTTTATAGTCTACCTGTGGTTCTTTGGTATTGATAATTTCGAAAACGGCTTTAGCCATAAGCATAGGATCCTCCCCTTCATCTACGTGCTCGTCCATCAAAGCTAAAGACTTCCCGTAATTTGACGCGTAGTCTGAATCTTCACGCAAAGGAGCGTGATAACGACCGGAAGCGATATTGGTTGCAAAATCTCCCGGCGCCACGTTAGTCAGCTTAACATTAAATTCCCTGAGTTCCATACGCAAGGCTTCGGTGGTTAAACTCAAAGCTCCTTTGGTAGCTGAGTACGCACTGCGATAGGGCAAGCCCATATAACCGGCAATAGAAGTCACATTGATAATTAAGCCCCTGCGTTGTTTACGCATGGTGGGAAGAACTGCTTTCATCACTGCAATAGGACCAAAATAATTAGTCTCAAAAACCGACTTCAATTCCTCTTCCGGAATTTCCTCAAGCGGACCGGTTATACCTTTACCGGCATTGTTTATAAGTACATCAATAGTGCCTTCCTGCTCTAAAACAGTGGCAACGGCAGCTTTTATAGTTTCGGTTTTGGTCACGTCAAGTGCTACCAGATTGACCCCGTTAAGCGTTGAAGATTTTGGGTTACGACTGGTACCATAAACGGTAAAACCTTTGGTAACCAAATATTCAGCGATTGATTTACCAATGCCTGAGGAGGCTCCGGTGATCAGGACAACTTTTGACATAATGTGCGTTTAATGGCGAAGAATTTACGCAAAAATAAGGCATAAAAAAAGGCAAGCTACCTACATCACACCGCTACGACCATCTACCCTTGCTGCGTTCCCGCCCTGGGGGAATTCGACAGGAGCTGGTTGTGTAGGACTTGCCGGGTGCAAATATACATTACCTATCTGCTTTGCCAAAGGTTTTTTAAACTGAATTTATTGATTTAACTTCATCCCCAAATTCCAAAACACATGCGCATTTCTAATCTTCTCGTTATCTTGTCTTTAGGCATCTTCTTAGTCTCCTGCGGAAACGGAAAAGATCTCACCAAAAGTTTTTCGATCGTTGTTGACAAGCCTTTAGAGAGTTTAAAAAACGGCGAAAACATCACGATAAGCCTTAAACCAAAAGGTGATATTGTGCTTGATTCGGTAGTTTATCAGCTCGACAATACGAGAATAGGCAGTCAGCCGGGACTCGAGGCCCTTTCCTATACCCTTAATGAACAAAAGCTCGGCAAAAAGCAACTGCAGGCAACCTTATACGCAGGCGATAAAACCGCTGTTCTTAATGAAACGCTCATTTTGCTGTCTTCAGAAACTCCCGTGCTGTATACCTACGAAATCGTCAATACCTTTCCGCACGCCAAAGAATCGTATACACAGGGACTTGAATTTCACAAGGACAGCCTTTATGAAAGTATTGGCGAGTATGGTAAATCGGCCCTGCTTAAAACCGATTTGCAAAGCGGAACAATTCTAAAGCGCATTGATCTTGACAAAACGTATTTCGCCGAAGGCTTAACCGTTTTAAATGAAAAATTGATACAGCTAACCTGGCGTGAGAAAATGGGTTTTATTTACGATATCGACAGCTTTAAAAAAACCGGAAGCTTTCAATATGGTCAAAGTAAAGAAGGATGGGGCCTTTGTAATGATGGTAAAAATATCTATAAATCTGACGGTACCGAAAAAATCTGGATTTTAGATCCCGAAACCTATGCCGAGACCGGATATTTTGAAGTGGTTGACAATAAGAAAGTGCGCTCCAAGTTTAATGAACTCGAGTGGGTTGAAGGTAAAATTTATGCAAACAGTTATCAGTTTGACAGCATCACCATAATCAATCCCGAGACCGGTGCTATTGAAGGCGTTGTCGATCTCAGATCACTCAAGAAACAAATAGGCTCCATTACCGATGATGCTAATGAAGTACTCAATGGGATTGCGTATGATTCAAAAAATCAAAAGCTTTATGTAACCGGCAAACACTGGGACAAATTATTTGAAATACGCATTTTCAAAAAATAAATTGAAGCGTGAAAAGTCAACTCGCATTTCTGTATAAGACATCCCTCTTCCTTGTAGTACTTGTGAGTTTAGCGTCGTGCAGGGATGATTTTGAGCCCGAGCGCAGTACAGGAAAGCTCGAATTTTCAAGAGACACCCTATATCTCGACACGGTTTTTTCAAATATTGGCAGCAGCACCTATACCCTTAAAGTATTCAACCGCAGTGACGCGTTTATACGTATCCCACAGGTAGGCCTGGCCAGGGGTGAAAATTCGGCATATCGCCTCAATATTGACGGCCGTGCCGGAAAAGTTTTTAATGAAGTAGAAATTTTACCCCGCGACAGTATTTTTATTTTTATAGAAACCACCCTGGACGCTCAAAATAATGATCAGCTTATCTACACAGATCAGATTGTTTTTGATGCTGAGCCTTACACCCAGAAAGTCGAACTCGTGACCCTTGTGCAGGATGCTGAATTTCTTTTTCCAGGTAGAAATGCCCAGGGTATTAAAGAGACTTTACAAATAGGTGTTGATGAAGCGGGCGAACCCATCCTTATAGAAGGTTTTGTTCTTGCTGACGATCAATTGCGCTTTACCAATGAGAAGCCTTATGTTATTTACGGCTACGCCGGAATCGCTGACGGAAAAACTATGATCATCGAGGCAGGAGCACGACTGCATTTTCACGACAACAGCGGCATTATTGTGGGCAATGGCGGAAGGATTGAAGCTAACGGAAGCTTAAGCACGAACCCGGAAACTTTAGAAAATGAAATTATTTTAGAAGGAGATCGTCTCGAGCCCGAGTATGCTGCTGTGCCCGGACAATGGGGTACCGTCTGGTTTACTCCGGGAAGCACGGGGCTTATGAATTATGTAACCCTAAAAAACAGCAATCTGGGTATCCTGGCAGATGGTAATACCGGCAATGCGGAAGCCGATATCCAATTGAAAAACACGCAAATCTATAACAGCGCTCTGGTAGGTTTATATGCCGTTACCGCTTCTATTGATGCTGAAAACCTGGTAATAGGCAATTCGGGGATTTCCAATCTATGGATCAGGATGGGCGGCAGCTACAGCTTTACGCACAGTACTTTTGCCAATTATTGGATTCAAAGTTTTCGCAACACCCCGGCCGTACAGATTGACAATTTTTTGGAGACCGAAGATGCCCTGCTTACTTCAGGCCTAACAAAGGCCGATTTTGTAAATTGCATCGTTTACGGTAACAGAGCTGAAGAATTGGGATTACGGTCTGTTGAAGAACTACCTTTCAATTTTTCATTCAGTAACAGTTTGATTCGGTTTGATGATCGTTTTGGTGAATTTTCGGCTTTGCCAAACTATGACTTTACAGATACAGCTAAATATCAAATGATTAAACGCAGTGAAGATCCTGATTTTGAAAACACAGCAACTAACATGTATCGTATAGGCTTAAATTCTGCTGCCCGGGCATTGGGTAATGCTGCAGGAGCTGCTCGCGTACCCCGGGACATTAGCGGTACAGAACGCAACAACAACCCGGATGCCGGGGCTTATCAGGCTACAAATCTTGACAATTAGATGCTCAAAAAACTAATTTATACCGCCATTTTTACGCTTAGTCTATTAAAAGCGCAGGCGCAGGCTCCGGAGCTTGAAGCTACCGGAGACCAAATCTATTGCCCCGGTTCTGAGATTTCAATCGTCGAAGATTTTACACTGACTAATGCTTCAGGCACGGCAATAAACGCGATTTATGTTCAAATTTCAAGCGGCTATGAGCAGGGCCGTGATTTTTTGCGTTACAACGGGAGTAATACGGCTATAACCCCCAGTTTTACAGCTTCCAGCGGTAAATTACAACTTAGCTTCCCCCCTACTTTGAGTCCTGCTGCGATAGAAACAGCCATAAAAAACGTAGGTTATCGCAGTACCAATACCAACGTAAGCGGCATTAAAGAAATCTCGATCACCATTGGCGATGCCAACTATTTACCATCAACCGGACATTACTATAAATACTTTCCGGATGCCGGAATCTCCTGGGATGCGGCCCGTGCTGAGGCTGAGAAAAAAGATTATTACGGCTTAACCGGTTACCTCGCTACCATAACAACTCCAGATGAAGCCCAGCTTGCAGGAAAACAATCTAGTGGAAACGGCTGGCTTGGGGGTACAGATCGGGAAACCGAAGGCGTCTGGAAATGGGTTACCGGACCTGAAGGAGCCAACGGCGGTTTGATATTCTGGAACGGAGGAGCTAATGGCTCAACTCCCAATTACGCAAATTGGAACGTCAATCAGCCTGATAATGCTCACGGCGGGGACGGTGAAGACTATTTACACGTTACAGCTCCCAGTATTGGCAACCCGGGGTCCTGGAATGATTTGCGGCTAAATGGTGATCCTTCGGGAGATTATCAGCCTCAGGGATTTGTAGTAGAATTTGGTGGTATGCCTAACGATCCGGTTCTTAAAATAGCTACCTCATCACAAATACGGGTTGCAGCTGTAGTAAGTACTACCGGCGACACCCGTTGCGGTCCGGGCGCAGTAAGCCTGAATGCTCAGGGAACCGGAGGAGAACTTCATTGGTATGACAGTGCCACCGGCGGAAATCTTCTGTTTACAGGGGCCAACTTCACAACCAATATAAACACAACAACCACTTTTTTTATCGCCGCAGAACCCGCGGGCTGCACTTCAGGCAACAGGCGCTCGGTTCAGGCTCTTGTACTCGAACCGGTGAATGTTGCTGCCCAACTTGATGTTTTTAATTGCGATGAAGATGGTACTCCTGACGGTTTTACAGTTTTTAACCTCAACACTATTGCCGCAGATATCTCAAATTCATCTTCTGAAACGGTAATTTTTTATACAAATCGCACAGATGCCGAGAATAATGACACTACAACCAGAATCAGTTCTTCAGACTACGACAGCAGCGCTGGCAATACACTTTATGCCCGCACCCAAAATACGAATGGTTGTTTTGGGATAACCCGGGTAAATCTGGAAGTTTCGACCACCTCCTTTCCTTCCGGTTTTGTTTATGAGCTTGCCAATTGTGATACCGATGGTGCTGTTGACGGCTATTTTGACTTTGATCTCAATGAGGCCACGCCGGCAATGCTGGCTCAGTTTCCGCAAGGCAGTAACCTAAGTGTTTCGTATTACCGCACCCGGGATGAAGCGCTTCTCAATCAAAATGAAATACCTCTTAACAACCCCTACCGCAACGAGACTGCAGATGAGCAGGTTGTTTACGTTCGGGTTGAAGACAATTCCGGCAACCGCTGTTATGGAGTAGGACCCCATTTAAGATTGCAGGTATTACCCGTACCTGAATTTGAAATCTTCAATGAAGGCCGTTTTTGCAGTACCGCTGCCTCATATACTCTCGAAACTATAAATGCACAGGGCTCCTACAGTTACGAATGGCGTGATGAACAGGGTATTTTATTGAGTACCGAATCTTTTGTAGTGGTCACGACTCCCGGAATTTATACCGTTAGCGCCGGCAACGGGGCGTGTGTCTCCGAAACTCAGCAAATTGAAGTCATCGCCTCTGAAGCTGCTACGCTTAGCACCGAAAATATCGAAGTAACCAGCGAGGGCGAATTTAATACCGTACGTATTATTAATAGCGCCAATCTGGGTCAGGGCGATTATGAGTTCGCTCTGGGAGATGAGCTGGGACCCTATCGTGACGAACCCCTTTTTGAACGGGTTACTCCGGGATTTAAAACCCTATTTGTTCGGGATAAAAATGGATGCGGCATCAGCAGTATTGAAATCCCCATACTGGGTTTTCCCAAATACTTTACGCCAAACAACGATGGTTATCACGATACGTGGGAGCCACTTGGGCTTAGTACACAGGACTATAGCGCAGTAAGTATCACTATTTTTGATCGTTATGGAAAACTTCTAAAAGCGCTTTATGGCTTTGGCGAAAGCTGGGATGGTACCACCCGTAATCGCGCGCTTCCTTCAGACGATTACTGGTATCGAGTAGAACTTACCGATTTAGATGGGGTGGTTACTCGTTTTAACGGCCATTTCACTTTAAAACGTTAGAATTGAAGATGGAAACCCTTCGGCTCTTTTCATACGGAACCCTTCAGCATAGCAATATACAGCAAAGTTTGTTTAAGCGGAAACTGGAAGGTACGGCCGATAAAATACTGGGGTATAAGTTGGGAACCATTACCCTTCCTGAAAATCACCCGAATGCGCAAACCTATTTTATAGCTATTTATACCGGTGATGAAAAAGATATTCTCGATGGAATTTGCTATACCATAAACGCATCAGAACTAAGTCTGGTCGATGACTATGAAGGACCCGCATACGAGCGTGCAACGGTTATTTCAAATTCGGGCAAAAAGGTTTTGATTTATAGAAGACCGATACACTAGTTTTAAATCTTAGTAATTTTCCTTCGACATATATAATTTTCGCTTATATCGATCTTTTAGTGTATTTTTTTTAACAATAAAATAGACCATATTCCGCTTTTTAGGCTCAACTACACAGAATGCATTTTTTTTCAGGTTTTCAGAAAAAACACCATAGATTCGTTGTAAAATCAACCAAATATGCGTCTGTTTCTCTCTTTTTTCAGCCTGTTTTTTGTTCAATTTGCCATTGCTCAAAATAATAGCCATCTTGATGCTCAGGTTTCGATTTCCCTTTCTGAGGAAACCTTTGACGCGGTTTATGTTCTGAAAAATTTACCGGTTAATTCGCAAAAACTTTCCTTTAAGCTGAATAAACATTTTAAAGTAAAACAGGTTTATTTAAATAATGACCCGATAGCCTCAAGCAAGTATCCGCAAAATTGCAACGACTGCCTTACTCACAATATCAATATCAACAGGCCTCTGAACAACCTCGATCATTTGAAGATTGAGATATCCGGAAAAATAAAAAATCTGGAAACCGATAAGGATGTGAGACGCCATAAAGGAGAAGTTGTGCTCGTAGATGGGGTGCTTCTGGCCGGTGCTAATGATTACTGGTACCCACAGGTGGTGCGCACCAGCGGTTCCCTTTCTGAATATATTAATCCGTTTAATATGACCTATTCGATCACGGCAACCTGTGCAGAGTGTGATCAAATTTACCTGGGTAAGGGAACTCCAAAAAACAGTGGAGCAACTTTCAGCAATGACCGCGCCGAAGGAGATATTACATTGATTGCAGGAACATTTGATTTTAAGGAAGATACCTATGCCAATTACATCAATGTTTCCGATACTGATATTCAAAAAATACAGACACGCTTTTCAAAAAGTCAGCAATTTCTGGAAGAATTCACACAGTTTACCGGAAAACAAAGCAAAACAGTCTATGCTCAACTGGAATCGCCCATTTATGGCAATGAAGCCAATTACAATACCATCGTAAATACCTCAGCCAAAGTAGACCTTAATAAAGTGGATGAAAACCTCACCGAGGATACGGCCTATTATTACTTCGCCAGCAACTTTGAGCCTAAAACTAAACTTGATCGGCTGTTTTTACAGGCTTTGGCTAAATATGCGCGCATTAAATATCTCGAGACCAATAACCGCGTTCAGTATAATCGCCTAACCGGAATTGTAAAGACTGGTAGTAGTGCTGAAAAACCGGTGGAATCTCAATCACAGCTTCAGGCATTACTCATTACACCGGGTCAATTTTTAGAATTGGAACAACGCATTGGTGCCGAAGAAATGCAAAGCTTCCTTAAGAATACCTTTCAGAATTTAGCATACGGCAAATCGAGCTATGATGCCTTCACCGAAAGTATCGCCTGTGTTAATACGCCCAACACCAATCTGGAAGCCTTAATAACACGGGTTCAGGATCAGTTTAAACTACGAGCTGCCGAACGCAATACCGATGTGCTGGTAGGTTTTTAAACCCTTCTGGACGGCTCTATTTAAAACGCAATAACGATTCTTTCACCTTAAGCAGACTGCTCGCCTTTTCTTTAGGTATTACCGACTCGTGACTGAGCAGAAAGTCGAGCTGCGCAAGTTCTATGCGTATTTGACGTGAACTGTGTAAAATCTGGAATGCTTCAGCAAAGCGCTTATTTAATTCGTCTAAAATAACCTGATCTCCGCCCTTTTCACTATTAACCAGGAGCATACCGAAGCTCACTTCGGTCATTCCCAAAAGCACCGAAATATCGAGGTCTGCGGGATCTACATCATCCAGGTGTTTTAAAAAGTCAGACAGATAGGCAAACACCGGTTTTTTGGTGTACTTATTCAATTGATTTTTTAGATTACCCTTACCGTAAGCTTCGAGCAGATAGCTTAAAAACACAATGTTTGAGAACGCGTCAAGCGTTTTACCGTCGTATGGGTTTGTGCTGTTATCGTAAGCTTCGGTATAGTAATCAAGTGCTGTTTGCAGGTATTGCAATTGCTTTTCCCCTTTTTCGTGCATCGACGCAAATTTGTAACAGTTGCCCACAATGCCCAGCCTTAAAGTGGTCTTGCCAATAAGGGCTAGCTTGGTTACCAGATCGAGCTCTTCCTTCCGCTCTGCGGCATCTTTAGAGAAATTCAAAGAGCGTAACAGACAAAAATGCTCTAAAACCTTCATCGAAAAATTAGCATCTTCGAGAGTCAAAACCGCCCTGAAGGTATCTAAAGCCTCAGCGGGCATATCGAGCTCATCGTAAATTAAAGCCTCTTTCTCTCTGATCACACCGTCGATCAGGTCATTTCGACTGGCATTTTCAAGAATTTCATCAAGCTTGCGCTTTACTGTTTTAGGATTAAAACTGCTGTGACGTATAGACGCATAAAGGTTTTCAAGATCTGTATACACCTGTGAACTCAGGACATAATCAAAGACTTCTTCTTTCTGGCGGACGTGTTCAAAAAACTTATAATGTTGATTCCCGTAGCATTGGTAAGCACCCCAGGTATTGGTATGCCGGTGGTTTTGATAGCATTTTTTACGCGCCATTTGTACAGCTTCGCCAAATTCATAACCGGAAAGCATACGACTGTAAAATTCTTCTGAGAAAGTTTCTGCGGCGGCGTCATCAACAGCCCAACCGGTCACAATGATGGCTTTAACACCCATGGCGATAAGTTGGGTTCCTATATTGGCCGCCAGTTTGTAACGCGAGCGCATGAAGGCATCATCGGTAGCATTTAAGGTTCCCGAAAAGCAGCAATTGATAAAAACAAATTCGGGCACATAGCTCAATTGCTTGATCATGGCAGGGTCTATACAGATGCCGTTACCAATGGCTATGCCCACCCGGTTATTTGCAGGATCGTAAAGCCCATGACCTGCAAAATGCAACAGTTTATATTCATTGGTATACAATTGCAACATAATATCTGTAGCATTGCTGTTAAGCAACGGAAAGGTCTCAAATCCCGAATTTTTAAGCTTATCATTTACCATTTGCGCCTCTGCTTTTGCAGCAGCTAACTGAGGCAGTGATGCCTCATTATAAATAGGATCGCCTATAATAAGCGTCTTGTTGCTCACGCTGCGCAACTGGTTACTCTCATAATCTGAAGTCAGCAACTGGCGTATGAGTCCGCTGTTTACGGCTGCCGGGGTTTCATCAGACTCAAAATCATGAAACAGCTCCCAGGGGAACTGAGCCGCTTTGAGATCGAGTTTAAACAAAATATTGTTCTGATTGCGGATGATGTCTTTAAACTGATTGGGTATGAGCAATTCAAACAGGGTTTTAGAAAGCCGCTTATCCCATGCCGAACTGCGCGACATCTGCTCCAGCAGAATCCCTACCTGTTCCAGACCGTTGTGCACTTCCTCTTCTTCTATCCGCGCCAAACCGCTTGATGAATTGTAAGCAAACCCGGTTATGCGATCGCCATCACAAATGCTTTTTACATTAAAATGATGCCACCAGTCTTCAGACTCATCTACAAATGCACGCCTTTTTTTGGCTCCCTCCTTACGCTCTATGCCTTTTATGAGCTCAAAATTAAAGCGGTTATCTGAATTTTTGAGCCTGCTCAACGCCCAGTAGGCCTGGCTCGCCAACGACTCGTAATGGTTTACAAATTCTACCTGAGTTAGTTCCTGTAAACCTTCCCCGTGTTCTTTTATAAACCGGTTGGCGCTGCTTACACCCAGTAAAATTCCCTTGATAGAATCTTCGATTTGTAATCTTCCGTAACCGGTACCCATCAGGATAAAGGAGATTCCCTCGGCATAGGATTTGGCTTTTGCCAGGGTATAATTATCGCGCATAAACATAGCGTATTTAAGTGCCGCCATCTCTACCGTTTTGGCAAGCAAATAATGGGTAAGTTCCTGCGAATTGCCCAGACCGCACACAATCGCTCCCCGCGGATTGGTATTCAGGTTAAAAAACACCTCACTCTCCCCTATCTTGCCGGGATAATATCCCATATCGTAGCGCTGCATCAGACGGCCATTGAGGTAGTTATCGAGCGCTTTTTCGGCACTGTGCACACCGTCATTATTAAAATGCCCCAGCATTACGGGGTATCGGGAAACTTTAAGATCGGCATTAATAACGGCAACATTAAGCATCGTGCGATCAGGCTGGGTAGATTTTCGAGCCGGTTCTATACCAAACAATACATCGCCTACCAGATTGAGGTTATTGCCCGGTGCAGGTACTGCGTGTACTTCACTGATGACTTCACCGGCGCGGGAGATGGGTTTGGTTTTGAGTAACCTATTGGTTTTACCTTCAAGCAGAATATCAACGATACCGTCGTAAATCCTGGGATCATTGGCGAGTTCGCCGTGTGAGGTATGCGTATAATACACATTGTCTTTTGGAATGCGCGACGGGATGCCCGTTACCCAGGTTACGCTACTGTCGCCCGCTGTGGTTGCGAGGTAAACCAGTTTTTTCTTATTCGAAAGAAAACGCGATTCGGTCTTATAATCATAAACCGTTTGCTCCGCGTGACCGGCCACATAATACACCTCTTTGAGGTCATCTTCGGTTAGATGTGTAACAAAATCCAGGACAGAATCGCGGTATTTTTTAAACTGATCCAGATCTTTTTTAAGCGGAATAACCATAGGCTCGGTACTTTCCGCTTTGCGGTCTTTCCAGAACTGCGAGTCCCAGAAGGGGCGTTTGCTATTGTTTTCAATAGGAAGTAATTCAAATATTCCCGGAAATTCCCTAAATACCTGAAGCAACTCTTCCTTAGAATTTTTAAAATCGATCATCGCCAGCTGCTTCACCCGGCTGCTGTGACCGGTGAGCACTTCCATAATCAAATACGAACCCAGCCAGGGCGTGCCCAGCATCACAAATTTATTGGCGGGTTTTTCGATAAAGCGTTTCCAGACGGGCGCAGCGTCCATCATAAACTGGCGTACTACCAGACCACCCATAGAATGCGCGATGATGTGAATGGGCTGGTTGTAAGTGTCCAGTAAATGCTCCACCTTTTTAGCGAGTTGGGCTGCAGAACCTTTCACGCTTTTACGCCAGTCAAACGGAAAGGTGATCACATCGTGCGTTTTAAGCAGGTGCTTTACAAAGTCATCGTAGTATTTTTTAATCACGCCCGAAGCTTCCACCCCGCTGGTATTGATTTCGAGATCGTCTTTAATTGCTCCTCTGTTTAATTCCCTAAAATCAATCCACTGCGGATTGCCGTTGTGATCGAGACTCGAACCCATAATCCCGGGAAGCAAAATGGCTATGCGCTTATTGCCGCTCACGTGCTCATAATGCACACCTTCCATAGAAAACATGCTGAGCAATACCCCACGGTTACCGGCTCCCGAAAACTTCTGGGAATAAAAGCCTGCCTGACCACCCGGAGCCGTAACGGCAGCCTGCAGAATGGCGTCACAGGTATTTTGATTGCGGAAGTAGTTGAAATGATTGGTGCTTCCGTCTTTCGACAGAAAGTATTGAATACCGCCCAGACGAGGTGCCCCCTGCTCCATACGGTCTGAATCGACCACCAGATCGTTTGCCTTCCAGTAAAACAAATTGGCCAAAATTACCTTAAGCGAATCGCCCAAGTGCCCTCCCACTTCGGCATCGCTGGCAATCACATACAAATCATTGGCGACCGCACTTCCTGAAAAGTTCAGCATTTTTTGAAAGCTGCTGTCGGGCACCATACTATACAAACCGGGCATTGCCTCGTGATTGGCTTTCTGTTTTACCACTTCGAGTAAAAACAGTTTTACGGTATTGTAAACCACGTTGACCTGTGCTCCGACAACCAAGCCCAAAGCATTGAGCAGCACATTGAGAAAATGATCTGTTCTGCGCGAAAGCAGGGTGGTGCCGCTGGCAGGGGCTGCTACCCGTATGACCTTGCGCACTTCAATTTTCTTTTTCCGGGCAATGGTGTTGATCTTTTTCATCAACTCAAAAGCTTCGGGATCTTCTTTTGTCATCATGCCCAGTTCCAGGTCACTAAAGCCAACCACTTCATTACGGTGATCGCATTTGGCCAAAACATCAGCGACAAGTCCGCCGCGGGAATGGCTCAATATTTCAACACTAACAGACTGGTCTACGTGTTCTAAAAAGTCGAGCGCATTTTGCAGCGGACTCACAGAAAGCGTACGATGATCAAGCGCAAGAATTCCTGCATTATACTGGCGCATCAACTGGTCCCAGATAGGACTCTGCCCCAGGCGCAATTCGGCGAAAGCGGCAAAGGTATTAGACAAGGTTCCGTGTATAAGCAGCAGGTAGGCTGTACTGGCAGGAGCAATTTTGGCCACCGGCATATATTGAAAGCCTGCATCAAGCTTGTAAAGTCCGGGCTGTGGCATCGCCCGCTTGTCGTAGGCAATCGCCAGATTTTTTGCAGAAGTCTCGGCGGCAGTGCCCAGTGTTTTAGCACGAATAAGTTTTAAGGTTTTAACCACCACACTACCAATAGCTCCCCTGGAGGCCTGCCTTCCGGTAACCTGAGGCTCAAAAACAAAAACTTCTCCCGAGCGCTTACCCGAAGCAGGTGCATTGTAAATTTCTTCAATATCCAGGGCATTGCCTATCCATTGAGTTTGATCAGAAAAGGTGAGTTCAATAATATCATCATCCTTCAGTTCGAGCTCAATACGCCGGTTTTCGGCGCGGCTTTTTTCGAGCTGTACCGCGGTGACCACTTCAAATTCTGAAAACTGGGCGGTTTGTAGATTTAATTCTTCGGCGATTAGGGTTCCGTAAACGAGTGCTTTGGTCATGATTTGCTGAAATTCTGATAGTTGTGAACTAAATGTACCTAAAAGACCCATTGCGAAGCACTTACCGTCCTGAATAAGGGGTAAAATCCCCGCCCACGTGCGGGAAAAAGGCGTAGTCTTTCCGGCGGGACTACGCGATTTCCTTACATGTTGATTTGAATAATGGTATTTTTGAATTTGAACACGTGAATTTTTCCGCAAAGCGGAAGCATTCCACACTTATAAAAAGGATAACTGTGCAAAAAGATAAGCTTACAAATAGCATCCGTACACGTGCCCTCATTTTTGATATGGACGGCACGATGTTTAATAATATGATGATTCACCATCGCGCCTGGCAAAAAAAACTGAGCGAACTGGGGCTTGAGATGACCCTGGAAGAAGTAAAGCGAGACATTCATGGCGTTAATGAAGAAATCATCAAACGTTTGTTTGGCGATCGCTTTAATGAAGCAGAGCGCAGGCAAATCGCCTGGGATAAAGAAGCTGCCTATCGCGAAATTTATGCCGATAAAATCAAGCTGCTTCCGGGATTACAGGCTTTTTTAGACAAGGCCAAAGAACTAAAAATCCCTATGGGCATAGGTACTGCAGCTCCCGGGGAAAATGCTGAGTTTGCCATTGAAGCGCTTCAGCTTGAGATCTATTTTAAAACCGTTGTGCACAGCGATATGGTACAACGAGGCAAGCCCGATCCGCAGGTTTTTGAGATGGTAAGCGCAGAGCTGGATATTCCGCTTGTGGAAAGCCTGATTTTTGAAGACAGTCCTACCGGTGCTAAGGCTGCTGCAAACGGTGGTTCCAAATCGGTCATTCTTACCACCACACACACGCCTGAAGAATTTGAAAGTATTGACCGTATCCAACATTTTATGCAGGATTATGAGCAGGTCGAGCTGGCGGATGCAGGAGCAGGCTGGTTTGAATTGCGCTTTTAAATCTTCCATTCGCTAAAAAAATGCTAAGCCTCTCAAAATTGTTGGCTAAAAACGTATTTTTAACGCTTTAAATTGAAAAAAACTTATGAAAAAAGTACTCTTGCTGGGCGTTGTACTCAGCTGTATGATGTTTGTAAAATGTGGACCAAAAGTATCCAACACGACTTCTGAGACGTCTGAAAAATCTACACCGCTGGCTGATGTGGACCCTATGCCTTTTGCTGAAAGTATTACGGCAGACGAACTTAAAGAAATGCTGTATGTATATGCTTCAGACGAGTTTGAAGGTCGAAATACCGGCGAACCCGGACAGAAAAAAGCTGCAGAATGGCTTAAGAATTTTTATGTAGAGCATGGCATTCCGTCTGCTCAGGAAGACAGCTACTTTCAGATTGTACCCGAGAGTTTCTTCCGCGCCGGAAGCGGAATTAAAGCATCTGAAAACGTAGTTGCCTTTATTGAGGGCAGCACCAAACCCGAAGAATACATCGTAATCTCTGCCCACCTGGATCACGTAGGCGTACGTGAGGATGGTGAGGTATTCAACGGGGCTGATGATGACGGTTCTGGTACCGTAGGCGTTTTAGAAATCGCCGAAGCTTTTAAACAAGCCGTTGAAAAAGGATATAGACCGCAGCGCTCTATCGTGTTTTTACACGTAACCGGTGAAGAAAAAGGATTATACGGTTCGCGTTATTACGCCGAAAACCCCATTTTCCCCATCGCAAATACCGTTGCCGACCTTAACATTGATATGATAGGCCGCGTTGATGAGGCGCATAAAGACAATGAAAATTACATTTACCTGATTGGTTCAGATAAATTGAGTACCGAACTCGATAGCATTTCGACTGCGGTAAACAACAAGTATATGAACATTGATCTGGACTATACCTATAACGACGAAAACGACCCAAACCGTTTTTACTACCGTTCTGACCATTACAATTTTGCCAAGCAGGGTGTACCCATTATCTTTTACTTCAACGGAGTACACGAAGATTACCACCAGGTTACCGATACCCCGGATAAAATCAATTACCCGATGCTCGCCAAGCGTGCGCAACTGGTATTTTTAACCGCCTGGGAACTTGCAAATCGTGCAGAGCGCATAGTTGTTGACAAAGAAGTTAAATAACTAGCTTAATTTTTAAGAATTGAAGCCCTTAAGCAATTTGTTTAAGGGCTTTTTTTATGAAAATCTGTACATTTAGAATTCAAGACGAAAACCGTGAAACACTGGATTGACCCTCAATTAGAACTGGTAAACGAAATAGTAAAACTGGTTCCCCTGAGCCCGGAACATCGGGACGACCTGGTAGAAGCCGCGACAGACGGAAAACTGTGGGAGTTGTGGTATACTTCAGTACCTGATGCGTCGAAGATTGACGATTACATCAAACTCGCCCTTGATGAGCAGGCCAAAGGTCTGGCGAAACCCTTTACCGTGATCGACGTCAAAACCGGAAAGATCATCGGTTCTACCCGATTTTGTAAACTCCAACCTCAACACCGCAGACTGGAGATTGGCTATACTTGGTATGCAAAGCACTATCAGCGCACTGGCGTAAATACGCACTGTAAACTATTGCTTTTAAAATATGCTTTTGAAAATTTGGACTGCATCGCCGTACAGTTTATGACCGACTGGTTTAATCTGAAATCCCGTGAAGCCATCGCACGCCTGGGTGCAAGGCAAGATGGTATTCTGAGGCATCACCGGCTTAATAAAGACGGAAGCTACCGCGATAGCGTAGTATTTTCAATCACCAATACCGAATGGAGCGGCGTTCAAAAAAATTTGCTGCTAAAACTTCACAGCTATAACCCATAATTCATGTATCAAAGAATAGCCCTGCTTCGCGGAATCAATGTAGGCGTTCATCGCCTTGGTAATTCAGAATGCTGAGTTCAGAGTGATGAGTTGTTTTGTATTTCGTATTTCGTATTTAAGGACCGGGAGTGATGCGACAAAGAAGCATCGTATCGAAGGGTCAACCTACAAGCTTTGGCTTCGATACAAATTTCACTACGCTATGCTGCGCAAAATTCACTCAGCCAACGCTTTGGTAATGCTGAATGCAGAGTGCTGAGTTCAGAGTTATTTTGTATTCCAGATTCCCGATTTTGTATTTTCAATTTCGTATTTCTAATTTTTTATTTTCGGGACCCTGAGTGATGCGACCTAAGGAGCATCGTATCGAAGGGTCAACTTCTCACCTCTTACCATTTACCTCTTACCGGTAAACTGCCCACTGAGACTGCCTACTGTTTTCGTATTTCGTATTTCTAATTTTTCGGGACCGGGAGTAATGCGACCTAAGGAGCATCGTATCGAAGGGTCAACTTCTAACCCGCAACCTGCAACCCTGTAACTTTTAAGCCGCAACACGCAATTCAGGTACTCCGGCATAAACCGCAAAAGCAGGTTCTGGAGTAGCAATCGGTGCCTGTAGTACTGCAGGAAGCGTATAGGTAAGCCAGATTTGAGCCAGTTTCCCGGGGATTTCAATAGCGTCTTTTACGCCTAATCGTGAATCGTCCACGTGCACCCACCGCATCAGGGGTTGTTCGATGATTTGCTTCAGGGTCTGTTCTTTGCCCAGGTATTTTTTCAGTCTTAAAAAGATTTCCACATCAAAAAGCCATTTGCTCACAAAGCCCTGTTCGTACAATACCGGGATGATCTCACGGGTAAATACTTTGGCCCCACATTGGGTATCTCTGATGGGTAAGCCTAAAATAAGGAGGATAAACTGCTTGATAAAGTTTGAAAATAAACTGCGCATAAAATTGCGCTCAATACCCCCACCACCCGAATTTCGCGAGCCAAACACCATAGATACGCGCTCGCGTTTCAGGGTAGTCACCAGATCTTTAAAGTCCCGGAAATCGGTAGACAAATCGGCATCTATAAAGCCGATGTAAGCGATATCATCCAAAGTATACAAATAGCGGGCACCGGCACGAACTGCGGTAGCTTTACCCGAGTTTTTCTTTACATCTACAATACTGATGCCTGTAGGTGCCTGAGCACGCATACGGTTTAATACATGTAGGGTACGGTCTTTACTGCCGTCGTTTACAAAACATAAATGATAATCTTCGTGCTCCTGAGCAAAGCGCACAAAAGCTTCCTGGTTAAGACGTTTTTCTTCGTTGTAGCAAGGTATGATAATGCCTGTTTTCATCGTAGTAGATTTTTGGGTTTGTATTAATTACCGTACAAACATACCAGCGTCTCGGGATGAAAATTGTGGTTTCTCTGTGACTGAACCGTTTCTGTAGATGGAAACCATTCGTCGAAGGACGAACCATTTATCGAATATCCTATCTTTACCTTAAACAAAAAAGGGCCAATACACCTGATGAAGGCAAATCAAACCAATAAATACCTGGTCACCGCAGTACTGCTGGGCATTATTGTGCACGGTACCTCCATATTTTTTACACTGGAGCGCACCTACGACGCCCTGATTCATTTATTTTTTGCCAATCATTATGCGACCAGCTGGTTTGAACCCTGGAACTACAGCTGGTACACGGGCTTTACCGTTATGGGCTATCCGCCGCTGGTACACCAGATCATCGGGGCGCTATCGCTGGTGGGCGGACTCAAATTTGGCATGTTTACCCTCGCCTTTGTGGGCATCATCTTATTCATCACCGGCGTTTACCGCTTTACCCTGGTGCTTATACCCGATAAAAAGGTCGCGGGTTACGCGGCCATCCTGGCGGTCTTTTCATCTTCCTTTGTAGAAACCCTCCATATTTTCGGGCAGTTGCCCAGCATTATCGGGATTTCAGTGTTGATGCATGCGCTGCCTGAAATCTACCTCTGGCTGAAAACCGCCCGCAAACGACACCTGTTTAAAGCCCTGGCCCTGCTTTCGGTCACAGTAACCTCGCACCATGTCACCCCTATTTTTGGGATGGTATTCTTTATTTTTCCACTTATAGGTATGGTAATTATGGATGCGACACGCGAAAAAGTCTCCACCAACCGTGAAGTCACCCTGATGCTGTTTATCAAAACCCTGTGGAGCCATCTCAGGCGCATCATCATCTTTGGTGCTTCGGCTTTGGTCCTTATAGTAGTCTGCATATTGCCGTATTGGATCAATTCCAAAAAAAATCCCATCACCCAGGTTCCCATCCCACACGGTTCCCGGGATAATTTCCTCGAAGTGACCTCATCGGGACTGGCGTTTTTCATCATTCCCTGGGGTATTTTGCTGCTGCTCCTGCCCTATTTCTACTACCGCTATTACAGCAAGCGTCTCTTGTTTTTCGGGATCAGCTTTACCCTGTTGTCCATTTTAGGAACCGGGGGCACCACACCTATTCCGTTAAAGATTTTGGGCGAAAACGCGTTTAACATACTCACGCTCGACCGGTTTACACTTTGGGCTTCCATAATGGCCTTACCGGCTTTTGGCGAGTTTTGCTATCGTTTTGTGGAAGGGGATTATAAAGAATACCTGCAGGCCAAATGGGGTTCACTGCTGCACCGCGCTGCCGGAGGTTTCCTGGCCGGGGTTTTTATCGCCATCGCCATTTTTACGGTTACCCTGGGTAAATTCAGGCCCAGTCAGCCTGCTACCTTAAACATGCTGCCCATCGTCAATTTCCTCAATCAGGACAACCACGACAAATGGCGCTATCTGCCTTTGGGCTTTGGCGATCAGATGGCCTGGCTTTCGGCCCTTACTCCCGCAACCACGGTTGACGGTGATTACCACTCCGCTCGTCGCCTGCCCGAACTCACTTCCCGTGCGGTAGAACGTCTCGAAAATTCGAAATACCGCGGTATTGAAGGCATCGGTTCACTGCAGCAGTTTCTCACGGTACCCGAAAAATACCATCTTAAGTATGTGTTTTCAAACGACAAGTTCTACGACCCGCTCCTGTATTTTACGGGTTGGCACCGCCTCAGCGTGCTCGAAAATGGCATTCAGGTTTGGGAAAAAGCAGGTATAGAACCCTTACCCAGCTTTATCCCAAAAGAAGATGTCGCCCTGTTTCAAAAACTTATGTGGGGCACCATCCCGTTTCTGACCGTAATTATCGCCCTGCTGCTGCACCTGAAATCAATGTGGACGCGCTCCTTCAAAAAAGGACGGGAACGCGCAGCCGCTTATTTCAATTTCATCCCCTCAAGGCATCGCATACCCGGTTTGCTTTACCGGATTTCGCTGGTTTGGGTAGTATTAATGACCGGTTTCTTTTGTTTTGGGATGTACCTGTTTTACATCAAAAGTGAAGAGCAGTTGAGCCCTGAAAATGCCGTGATGGCCTATTACGATGCGATGGACTTTAAAGAGTTTGAGCGGGCGCATTCCTATATTGATCCGCAAAGCGGAAAGAGTATCGCCCAGTTTATGCTGGAGATTTCGGTATCAGACGGCTTGCTGAGTTCGTATGCCAAGCTCGACCGCATCGATGTGGAACTGACGGCAGCAACCGATTCAACCGCTCATGCCGTTGCCCGGATGGAATGGGTCACACCCCTGAAAATCATCGAAACAACAGACAGCCTGCAACTGGTAAAACGCAAAGGCGACTGGTTTTTAAGAGCCGAAAGCGTAGATCCCGATATTCCGCCAGATCAGCTGCTCACCGAAAATACCACAGCCTGGTACAACCACGGCAAGCGTAAAATCACTTCCGAACAAACCTACCACGAGGATATCCTGAAACAGCCCGTGGTCGAGGTGCTTTCGGCCCGACTCGTGCAGCGCGACAGCCTGTTTTACATTGTGGGCGAAATTCAGAATGTAGACAACATCCCGGCAGATATTTCGGTGACCGGCGCTTTATACGATGCCCAAAACCGGGAGCAGGCCCGCTACAACGCGCAGGATCTGGTTAAGCACAAACTGCTGCCCAAAGAGACCACACCCTTCCGTATCGATTTTATTGAAATCCAGAAAGATTCGGTACTTCGGGATATTGAAAATTTTGAGGTACAGGTAAAAGCCAATGTCGCCACGACCGATCTGTACCAGGCGGTTGCACCTTCCGCCTTGAATCAAAAAGACCGCCAGCTTACCGGCTTCCTTTTTAACCCAACTACCGAGGCGGCGACCATTCCGCAGTTGCTGTTAGCCTATTACAATGAAAATCAGCAGCTGGTTTGGGTAGATGCTACCTATGTTGACGAAAGTGTGCGTCAACAACGCAAGCAGCCTTTTCAACTGAACTTATACACCGGCGCATGGCCACAAATCTGTGCTTCGGGTTTGAGTACGGTTTCGGTAAACGGTCTCCCCAATCAAAGTATTTCAGATAAAATCGTACCCTTTAGAACCGATTTTGGCAACGCCCAGGAATTAATCGAAATCAGCGGGATGCCCTATCGCTATCTCAGCATCACCCCAAATGCGTATATTGGTAATCCGCGATGAAAACCAGAAATACATACCGCTTCCCTTTAGCCCTGCTCCTGCTGGGTTTGTTTTGGGTTGCCAAAGCGCTTCAGACTCCTGCAACCCAGACGGACGAAGACGCCCTAAAGCTTGAAATCCCCGTTTCACAAACCGTTACGCCCGAAGGAATACCGCTTCGGTTTTCAACCTACCGGCTTCCGCTTAACGATTCCATCCGCCTTATTGCCTCGGGGACCTATGGCACCACCGTTTTAAAACCCCAATCCGGTACTGAAACCCCCTATTTCCACATTCCGCCGGAACTCACCAAACACACCGGAGTGATCACCTGGCAACTGCTTGAGGGCAAAACCCCACTGCAGGAAGGCCAATTTAGCCTGCTTGCAGATACGACACATTTGGGCGAACTCGAGAATTACCTGGGTCCGCGTAGCATTGTGGCCAGTGAGCGCGATTATACCATGCTCGTAAGCCTGCCTACCGATTATCTGGACAATCTGTTACCCGACGGAACACCGGTAGTGATCAAACATCAGTTTCAGGAGCAGATTACCACTTTCCCAAGCCCAAGCCGTGCAGGTTTTGCCTGGAAAAACATCCCCGCGCCCCTGAAAACCGGCCGGGTGACTACCGCCAGTGTTTTGGGCAACGCAGCGTCACGCGAACTCGTCGCTGATGTGTATCCCGATTTGGCTGAAAACTTCAGGCTAAGCATCGAGCAACTGCACCCCTATGCAGACGGCAACGCCTTGGTGACTTTTAAAACCGATCAGATCAGGGACGAGCACGGCAATGTGATTACTGACGGTACGCTGGTTTATTTCTATATGCGCAATAAGGAAGGTAAGCGCTGGAAAACCGCCGTCTCAAGCCTTAACGGCTATGCCTTTGCCCCGGTGCTGCACCCGGAATTCCCCACCACCTGGACGGTAGAAGCCGTAATCAAAGGCATTGCCCGCAGCGGCGCTGCTCAGGTGAGTTTTAAACCGGCAACAGACGAGATCCCGCTTAGCTTTAAAGACCGAAGTCTGCACCTAGGGCCCGTTACCAGCTATCTGGGGCAATTGATTCCCGATGGAATTAGCGTCGAAGTTGAGATCGGCAATACAACCCGAATTCTTAAAACCAAAGATGGCCGGGCTTCCTTTGATCTGAATCCCGAAGAATACGCCGCAGGAGACTATCTCGTTACCGTAAAAGCTTTAGGTTTAACCACCCAAAAAACCATCGCGCTGCAGTGAACCGAAACAAAACCATATTGAGAGCCACAATTTTACTCCTGTTTGTGCTGGTAAACGCCGGAATTCTTTTTGGCATCAGCCAAATCATCGCCTACCTCAATACGGGTGCCGATAAATCGACCATGCTGCATCTGGATGCCAAACGCGCCGATTATTACCTGCCCGATGTAACCTGGGAATCTGTTGAAAATCCCGGGAGGCCCCTCGAACCCGCAAACCAGACCCGCCTCGAACAGGATTACCTCGACGCCTGGTATGTACGCAACAACGCCCTCTTTACAGGCGACGAGACCGGAATCAACGATCACTATACCTCAAGTGCCCGCGTCAAACTCAAAGAATTGATGGCCTTTAACCAGGCAAACGGAATCCAAATAGAGACGACAACACTGGCGCATCATCCCACGCTGGAGTTTTACAGTGCAGATGGTAAACTGGCCGTACTCACAGACCGAAAGGTAAGTGGTTTTGAAAAGATCTATACAAACGATACACTCCTGCAAGCCCAGGCCTTCAACGCAGATTACCGGGTGGTGCTCCTGCTCGAGGACGGCTTTTGGCGCATCAGGCATTTTGAAAGACTCGCGGCCCGTAAAGATTCGGTTGTACCTGCTTCCATTCCAATGCAGGCGGAAGCTTTAGAAGGCATCAACTACTATCCGCAGGAGACGCCCTGGGATACCTTTGGCGAAAACTTTGATCGCGAACTACTGGCTAAGGATTTCAGGTTGGTAACCGATTTAAACCTCAACTGCATTCGCGTATTTATAGGCTATGAAGATTTTGGTAAAGCCAACCCCAAACCCGAAAAACTTGAAAAACTCACCCAACTCCTGGACGAGGCCGATAAAGCCGGTTTGAAAGTGATGGTAACGCTTTTTGATTTCTACGGAAACTACAGCCTCAGCGATAATACGTTGACTAACAAACACCTGAGCGGGATCGTCAACCACGTGAAAGAGCATCCGGCGCTGTGGGGTTGGGATGTGAAAAACGAGCCTGATCTGGACTTTGAATCCCGTGGAAAAGAAACCGTTTTGTTTTGGCTGCGCCAAAGCATTCTAAAACTGAGAGCGCTTGACCCCGAACATCCCATAAGCATTGGCTGGTCAACGCCCGAAGCGGCTGTCCTGCTCGAAGATCAGGTAGATGTGGTTTCCTACCATTATTATCGGGATCTCAGTGGCCTTTCGGAAGCACATCAAAAGCTGAAGAACCAGACTAAAAAACCCGTAGTGCTTCAGGAAATAGGCTACTCGTCTTATTCAGGTATCTGGAATGGCTTCGGTATTGGCAAAACGAGTCAGGATGCGTTTTACAAGGAGTTTATACAACTAAAAAGGAGAGACAGTATAAACTATCTCTCCTGGACGCTCTTCGACTTTAGGGAAGTTCCGGAGCGTGTTGTGGGGCGGTTTCCGTGGCGTAAAAACAAACAGAAGTATTTCGGTATAATTGACCAAAATGGGGTGAAAGACGAGGCGTACTACACCATCAAAAACCGCTGATTAGGCCATCATAAGCATCCTTGAATGGCTTTTTTGATCAATTTCTTTAAAGGCTTCCAGATAACGTTGTGCAATTACCGACATCGGTAAAGCATTAGCCGCCTTATAGTTGGCTCTGGCAATTTCAATGCGATAATCTTCTATCTCTACCAGGTTGACAATTGCCTGTGCCATACTGCGTACACAACCGGCTTCAAAAAATTCACCCTGATAGCCTTCTTCTTCTACCAGTGTTGCCAGATCGCCCAGTTGAGGCATAACCACGGCTTTACCGTAACTACCGGCCTGATGCAGAACACCGCTGCTTCCGGTAGTTGAAGTGTAGGGGAAAACCACCATCGCGCTTTCGGCAAAAATGCGGGGTACATCTTCTTCAGCTACATAACCGGTGAAATGTAGATTTTTGACGTGAGCGTATTGTTCCTGAACACTGTTTAGATAGCCGGGCGTATTTGGACTGTCGGTACCGGCAATAACGATTTCCAGCTCTACCTTACTAATCGTACGAACCAGCTCAACCGCTTCAATTAACAACTCTACTTTCTTGTAAGTTCCAAATTTTCCAAAAGTCATAATCTTCAGCGGACCTTCAGCTACCTCAAAGCTGGGCTCTTTGGCCAGTTCAAAGGTGCCGTGCGGAATGAGCATACAGTTTTTGGCCTGATATTTCTCTTCCAGAATATTCACATACTTGCCGATGGTAAGGGCCACTTTATCAGCCTTTAAAACCACGCGGGTAAGCAGCGAACCAATGAAATTGAATACTTTAATTTTCAGTTTATTGGAAGTAAATCCGGCCTCATTCAGATCTACCGCTTCCATAATGTTATGCAGTAACACGATGGTTTTCATCCCCATCAATTTGGTAAAAAACGGAGCAAATAAGCCCAATGCAGCCGGAATCTTTTGGTCCCCAAACTTCATAAACTGAAGATTGTACAGTACGGCATCGGGTTTTACGGCTTTAAGGGTTTTGGTAATGGACCACACATTGCGATAGCTGTTAAACTTCCAGCAGTTGATGACTTTTACGTCACAACCTTCCTCTTCAAAATGAATGTCAGCCTGAGCAGGTTCTACATCGGTTAACAAAACGATTTCAGTTACTTCTTCAAGCTGGCGAAAATGCTTCACCAGGTGATAGGCATATTCGTTAAGGGTTACTTTACTGGGAGGATACGCGGTTACTATAGCTAATTTCATAATCAAGGTTTTTAAGATTTGGAGTACTTGAGGTTTAAATTCAGGACAAAAATGGGTTAGAAAAACAAGAGTTTTTGCCGAAACACGTTCGTTTGAAGTTTGGTGTCGACGAAGGGTAGTTATCTTACGATGAGGCCTTTTCCAGTTTTAAGGTATGTGACACAAAATAAGCGAGTTGCGCACCCAGCAACAGTCCCATAGCAATCACCTGAGCGATGACCACTTCGAGTAAACTGGCGTGAAAGAATACGATAAGCAGTACCTGCACCACCCCAAAAATACCGGCCAGCGCTACGGGTTTATATTCATCAAGGGATAAAAAGTAATAGGCAAACACATTAGACAGGGCAAACAGGGAGGTCGCCAGCGCATACCAGCCGAGCAAAGGCGCGACAGAAAGGTAAGCTTCCCCAAAGAGCAGTTGTACTGAAAAAGCGGGAAACAAAAAGGTAAAGACGGTGATGGAAAGCGACAGCAAACCAATGTAGCCCAGATACTTCTTAAGAACGGGTAACGGATTCTTCCCTTCTTTACGCAGCAGGACGACTTTGGGCAATAGAATCATCACAAACATCCAGGTCACAAAATACACTACCCGGCCTATCAGCGCCAGCGAGGCGTACAAACCCGCATCGTAGGCTTCAAAATAATGCTTCACCAGCAGGATATCGCTGTTGTTGCACATGATTTGGGTGAGTTCGTAAGCAGCGGTAAGTACAAAAAACTGCAGGATCTGTTTATACTGCCCGGGTGCCAGTACCGGCCGACTACCCGGGGTACGTGCGTTCTTTTGAAAGGGAAACATTCCGGCGACAAACGAGACCGCGATGGCGATAGAAACGGCGTAGGCCGCCTCGACTTGGAAAAGCAACAACAGACTAAAGGTCAGCACCAGGCGCACCAGCATTTCCAGTTGATAGGTTACCGAAAGCTGCACAAAAAGCTGATTACCCTGCAGGTTGCCGCGGTTGACGCTCATCGCAAAATATAGGGGTATCGCAAGGCCAAAAATCACAAACATCGTTGCCGAAGCCGTATGAAACAGCTCCTGTAAAAACGGGGCGCTCAGCACACACAAAACGCCAAAGCCAATCCCTGCACCGGTCGCATAACGCAAAGCTTTAGCGATTAAGGCTTCCCGTGCGTCAGGATCAAAACCGGCGGTAAACTTAGCCACCGCAAGCTGAAAAGTCATCGCCACAAATGACAGGACTAACAGCATCGTAATGAGTATGGCGGCATCAGCAAAGGCAGCCGGTCCCAGCACCCGACCCAGAATCAGGTTGTAGGCGTAATTGCCCCCATTTACCACAAAGGCACTGGCCATAAAGATTTGTTCGGGGGTGAGGAGTTTGGGAAGGCGTTTGGTTACTACAAGCATGAGTTAGGTCTTAGCAGGTTACTAATGAGATGACACGGGTTTCCGCTTTACGGTGTACCACACGCAGAAAATTTTGGGTAGCGGGGCGGTACGTATTATGCACCACTTTTAATTTAGATTCGGAGTTGATAGGAATAAGTCGCATAGTCTTTGGGTTTTAGTGATACAAAGATGTTGCGGGAATCACCGGGATTCGGTCAAATTTCGTTTAGCGGAAGCCTGCTGTAGATGAATGGTATTTAATCGGCTTTGAAATGTAGTTAATCGATTTAGGTGGAAGGGTTCCTGATTGCAGTATTTATTATTTCTTGTTCTTTGTTCTTTGCTCTTTGCTCTTTGCTCTTTATTCTTTATTCCCGTTTTCCGTTTTCCGTTTTCCGTTTTCCGTTTTCCGTTTTCCGTTTTTTAAAAGATATAGTAATCTGGATGTAAGTTCCGCTACCTTAAATTTTAGACCTTAAATCTTGAATGTAAAGAACTGCCAACTGAAACTGCTTACTAATGTTGAATGCAGAATAATGAATGCTGAGTTAAGAGTCTAAAGGACTACCGCAAAATCCAACTCCACACTCTGAACTCAGAACTCAGAACTTATTTGCTACTTCTCACCTTTCACTTCTCAAATCTCAAATCTTACATCTAACACCTCCCCTCCCACCTCCAAATACCAAAAAGTATCGACGAGTTGCAAGGAACTACAGATTGAATCTGTACCAACTGCTTCTAACTTGCATCAGTAAAATAACGATTATGAAAAAACTAGTTCTCGCTTTAAGTATGTGTTTCGCCAATTGGGCTTTTGCTCAGGAAATGACAACCGGATTTAACTTATTGGAAAACGGTAAGTATTCCCAGGCAAAACTCTTCTTTGAAGAAATCCTTGAAGCCTATCCTAGCAATAAAACGGCCCAACTCTGCTACGGCAGGGCTCTGGGTTTGAGTGGTGAGACCGCGAAAGCGAGAGCTCTTTTCACCCAAATGCAAAACGAATATCCGGGGGATTATGAGATTGCCCTAAACTATGCTGAATCGCTTTTATGGGCCGAAAACTTCAACGAAGCCCAAACGGCGTATGAAGACCTGGTTAAGACAGACAGCACCAGCTTTTCGGCGGTGTTGGGTTATGCCAATACCCTGTCTAACCTCAAGAAATACGACAAAGCTCTGGAGCGCGTCAATCAGGCATTGAGCCTGCAACCGGGCAATGCAAACGCCCTGGTTTCGCGTAAATACATACGTTTGGGCAGAGCCAATCAATTAAGCAGTGATGGGGATTATCGTACGGCTTTGGCTTTGCTTGATGAAAACCTTAAGGATTTTGAAGGCGATAACCTCAGCTTACAGGTTAGGGCCAATGTGCAAATCGCACAGAAAGATTATGATTCGGCTTTTGTGACTTATGGCCGTTTGGCAGATTCGGTTGCGGTTTTGACCGGGCAGGCTTTGGTAGCCCATCTCGACGGTGCCGATCAAAAGGCTTTAGCACTTTCCCGCAAAGCGAAAAATTTCAGCCCAAAAGATTCGCTGCAAAGCATACAGGCCAGCGAGCGTTATGTACAGGCCCTGATCTGGAACCAAAAATTTAAAACCGCACGCCACACTTTAGACAGCTTAGATCAGATTTATGGAAATGCCCCACGCATTTTGGCCTTAAAAGCCAGTCTGGGCATGTACACCGGCACCTTTAAGACCAGTATCGCACACTATCAGTCTATTTTAGAACAGGACTCCACCTCCTTTGACGGAAACCTGGGTATTGCCAATGCCTACCGTGCACAGGGTAACCTGGATCAGGCTTATGCTTTCGCCCAAAAAACAACGGAATACTACGAAGGTCAAAAGGACGCTCTGGGGCTGATGCAAACCCTTTCGGGCAGTCTTGCTCCACAGGTTATGCCACGTGCCGCCTATACCCGTGATAACGGAGGCAACCGGGCCTATGCCGCCGGTTTGAGCGTGCTGTTCCCGGTGTCCTACCGCTTTCGTACCCAAATCAATTACGACTACCGCAAAACATCCAATGAAAATGTGGATGCGCAGGCATCAAACAGCAGTTTTAATTTTGGGGTGCAGTACCGCATTCACAACAACACCTGGATTGAAGCCAACCTGGGGATTCTTAACGCCGAAGCCGACGTCAACAGCTATACAGACGTCAATGGGGCAGTGTTGTTAAAAGCCCGCCCGCTTCCCTTACAGTACCTTGAACTGGGCTACAGCCGCGAGTTACAAAACTTTAATGCTACGCTGATTGATCAGAAAATCTTTATGAATAACTACAAGCTCAATTACAATATGGGCACAAATGTAAACCTGGGCTGGTACACGAGCCTTATTTTCACGCCACAAACCGATGGCAACCAGCGCAAGTTGTTGTTTACCTCGCTGTATTACAACTTTACCAAAGCTCCGGCACTTAAAGGCGGAATCAACTACCAGTACCTCAGCTTTAAAGATCAGGTACCTACGCTGTATTTCAGTCCGTCAAGCTATCAGGCGGTGGAGTTGTTTGCAGATTTAAACGGAAACATTAAAAACTGGCAATATACGGCCAATGCTGCCGGGGGTTATCAGTTTGTGGAAAAAGACAAGGCTACTACCCTTTTCAGGATTGAAGCAGGCATCAACCATACGCTATCAAATCGTCTGGATGCAGGTTTTTATGCCAAATACAGCAACGTGGCTTCGGCTACTGCTGCCGGTTTTGAGTTCACCGAAGTAGGCGTGAAAATGAGATGGCAGTTTTTAGCAAAACCGGTGTTTAAACTTTAGTTCGGTTTTACAGCAGATTGAGCCGCTTCATCAGTTCGGGGCGGTTAGAGCGGCTGATGGGAATCACATCCCGCGCAATGAGCACGCTGTTGTCTTCAATATCAATAATCTTCTTGATATTGATAATAAACGAGCGGTGCACCTTCACAAACAAATGTTCCGGTAACTTCTCTTCTATTTTTTTGAGGGTAGAATGAACGGTGTAGTTCTTCTGTTCGGTCTTGATGAGGATGTAATCGCCTTTGGCCTCGATCAAAAAGATTTTATCAAATTCTATTTTAATCAGACGCCGGTCTATGTTGACGTACATTTCCTTTTCGGTTGAAGCTTCAGGATTTGCGGAGGTTTCTTTACTTACTACCGGTGTAGCAGCAGGAGCCGCAGCCGGGGCACTTTCGAGCCTTTGTAAAGCTTTGATAAACCGCGGAAGGGTGATGGGTTTTACCAGATAATCTACAATACAATCGTATTCAAAGGCTTCAATGGCAAAATTGCGGTCTGAAGTGGTGAGTATGACTTTTGGCGGACTTGCCAGCGTATCTAAAAAATCAAACCCTGTAAAATCGGGCATATGAATGTCGAGAAAGATAAAATCGACTTCATTCTTGTTTAAAAACTTGATCGCCTGAAGGGCATTTGGAAATTCATCAATGACCGTAACATCTTCCACCTGACTGCACAGGTGTGAAACAATCATACGGGAAGCATTTTCGTCATCTACAATAATACAATTCACAATTTGAGGCTTTTGGGTACTACAGCAAATTACAAATTATAAGTCATTTACAAAATCAGAAAGTCGGTTTAGCTCCCGTTCAAAGGCGATTTGTGAGGTTTTAGTGCAGACTTTTAACTCTTCTTCATAAAGAATAGCGATTTCGTAGGCATCGTCCATCCCGGCTATCCCCAGTTTGTGCTTCATTTTATGCACACTTTCGGCTGCAGATTTCCACTGCTCCTGCTCCATATAGCGGCGGTAGAGCTCTACTTCGAGAGGCAGCTCTTTTTTAAGAATGGCGATAAACTGGCTGCGGAACTTTTTATCGTCTCCGGCCAGGTTGTCAATATAGGTGAGATTAGGGCTTTTCATAGTAGTTTTCGGTTTGTGGGAGGGTGAAATAAAACGTGGTGCCCTTGCCCGGCTCACTGTCCAGCCAAATGCTTCCTCCATAAGAGTTTACAATTTTTTTGACAATGGAAAGCCCAATCCCGGTAGAGGCCGAATCGTGCTCCAGTTTTTGAAAGACTTTAAAAATTTTGTCGAAATAATTCGGATCAATACCTTTTCCGGTATCGGTCACTTCAAACTGATAGCCACTATCCAGTTCGCGGCCTACAATTTTGATAGTTCCGGAAGGTTTTTCGATGCTTTTAACCGCGTTACAAATGAGGTTTTGAAACAACTGCTGAATCTTAAACCGGTCTGCTGCAATCACCGGTAAACGGTGTACCTGCACGTCAATGCTTTCGGGAATGGGAATACCGGAAAGGGTTTCCTGAAGCAGCAGATTGAGATCGATCTGACTTTCGGTACCGCTGTCCCTGCCAATGGTCGAATAATGCAAAATGCCGCCAATGAGGGCGTCCATCTTTTCGAGATGGGTTTTGATGAGTTCCATTTGCTGCAGTCCGTTTTCATCAAGCACGTCTGCGTAATCTTCCCGAAGCCAGGACAGCAGGGCGTCTATGTTGCGTAGAGGCGATTTAAGATCGTGTGAAACAATATGGGCATAATCGCTCAATTCCTGGTTTTGCTCCTCCAGTTCCTGCAGGAGACGTTCCTGTTTTTTATTAACGGCAATCAGCTCTTCGGCCTGTGTGCTGATGTAATCAGATAGACTTTTACCCTCTAAAAGCGGTGCGCCGCTTGCCGGTGCCACCCGGTTGATGACTTCTTCAAACCTGCTTAAAAGCGCACGCTGTTTTTCGGTCTCCTGACGCAAGGAAACATTGGCCTGATAGAGTTCGTCTGAACTGAGCTTCATCGCCCGCTGCGTTATATTGAACTGGTCTTCGAGGTTGTCGTAAGAGGTGCTTACGGCCTGCAAAAAAGCTTGCATATCCTCCCGCTCCCGAAGTTCTTCGGGGAGGTATTTGCGCAGTTGGCGGAAAAGCAACTCGTTCATATCATTCGCTTATTAAAGTTATGGTCATGGTTTGGTTGTGCAGTTTGCAGCTGCGTTCGCCGTAAAAGGGAGCGATCTCACCATAGGAATACATGCCACTGATGATCACGTCTTCGCCCAGCACTTCCCGTACTTCTTCAACCTCTTCTTCCACCCGCTGATTGAGCACCAGTTTACGGCCTATACAGCTGATAAGGATGGCGAGCTGGGGTGGTGCCGTGCGGCCTTCAAGCGCTCGTAAAGCGGCCGTTTCTGAAGCCATGGCAAGGCTGTCTGTATTGGTCATCATCAGTTGTACCAAAGCCTGCTCGGGCACGTCACCGGCCAGGATCATCGCGTTCTGTGCTTCATCAATCTGAAGAATGGTACGCACAAAAGCCTGATTGTTTTCGGTACTGGTAACATTAAGCGGATAAATCAGGGCAGATCCCGGAAGTTCTTTAGCCTTTTCGCCCAAATACATGCGATACAAGTCAAGGGCAGGTTTACCATCTATCTCGTACAACACATTGCCTTTAGAGCGGGTTACCACACGTTGCGGCCCAAAGGGAATCCAGCCCCCGTAGAGCGAAAAACTGGCTTCAAAGCTTTCGCCATAAAACCCAATCACCACGATTTCCCCGTCATCAGGCGGTTTATTATACCCGGCAAGTGTACGTTCAAAACGCGCATCATCACCGCACAAACCACCGGTGATCAACACCTTGCGAGCTGCAGCCTGCATGCCTTTGGTGAGTGCCGAGCCGTTTACCGAGCTGCCTTCCGAAACCACAAAAATGTGTTTGAGTCCTTCGGGACTCAATTTACTTACCACCTCACGCCCGGCCAGCTCACTGTTGTAAGCCACGCTGCTGATGTTTATGCTTTGCACTTCAAAATGGGCGCGTTCCAATTCGATAGCCGTGACACTGAGATGCTCGTCGTTTACCGAACCGGCAATCAAATCACCGCTAGACGAACCAAAAACCAAATGCCCATCGGGGAAAAGTTTTCGCAGTTCGTCAAAAGTAGCCGCCTCTTCCAGCAGAAACCGGTTACCAAATATCAGGACTAAAGGCTCTTTTAAGTCCTGCTTTGGCCCTATGTACTGCCAGGCTGCATTGCGTTTCCGCTGAAGTTGTACGGTTTTCATCGGTTATTTGGCTAAGGTGAAATAAAAGGTTGTTCCTTCCCCGGGCGTACTTTCCAGCCAAATCTTGCCGTTGTACAACTCCACAATCTTTTTGACGATAGAGAGTCCCACACCGGTAGAATCTTTTCGCTTTTGCAAAGACTGAAAAATCTTAAATATCTTCTCGTGATACTCCGGTGCAATCCCTACCCCGTTATCACTCACTTTAAAAAGCCAGTTATGTTGCTGCTCCTCGCAGGCAATACGCACCCAACCCGGATTTTTATCGCAATAGGCAATGGCGTTGCCGATAAGGTTTTGAAAGAGTTGTTGCAGCTTCACCCGGTCTGCCACCAGCACCGGAAGTTTATCGGGATACGTAAATTTAATATGCTCGGGGATGTGTATCAGGGTCTTGATATCTTCAAGTACCTGCTTAACCGGTACCTCCTCGCGCTTGCTGCTTTCAATACCCATACTCGAGTAGTTGAGCACGTCTGAAATAAGCTGCTCCATTTTTTCGAGGGTCTGGTCAATCAAGCCAAAATTAACGAGGGTCTGCTCGTCAAAATGCTCTTTATTGTCTTCCCTGATCCAGTCTACCAAGGCGCTCAGACTGCGCAGAGGCGATTTTAAGTCGTGAGAAACCACGTGGGCATATTCCTGCAATTCATCATTACTCTTCTCCAGTTTGCGCAGCAGATTTTCTTTTTGAAGCTCCAGGTTTTTGAGGTCGGTAATATCGAGGTGAATACCAATAGAACCTACCACTTTACCGTTGATGTTGTAATTAGGCGCCCCGCTGATGAGCCAATGGCGTAACTCGCCGTTTTTTCTGCGGGCACGAATCTCGTACGAGTTGGAAGCACCACGCTGGCGGCTTTCATTCTCTGCGTTGAGTTTATCGCGATCCCCGGGATAGAGCAAAATGTCCATTCCCTTTTTCCCCAGAAGTTCTGCTTCGGTATAACCTGACATTTCCTGGAGACTTTGATTGACCATCAGGATCTCATCATCGTTGTTTACCTCGATGAGGCCCAGGTTCATATTAGCAATGATGTTGCTGTATTTTTGACGTTCGGCTTCAATACTTTCGCGGTATTTGCGGCGCAGGGTCACATCACGGTAGGTCCAGAGATGCCCCTTGTATTGCCCCTCTTCGTAGATAGGGATAAAATCGCGCTCCAGCACGCGGCCATCGCGCATCGCGAGTTCGTCTGCAATCACCTGATCCTTGTTGACCAGCAGCTCGTTGATGCGGTTTACAAAATCTTCCGGATCTTCAAACAGGCCTTTGCTTTGCTCTGCAGCCTGCTCACAGTTCTGACCCTGCAGCAGTTCGGGCGCAACGGGAATGCCGAAGAAATCGCAAAAGCGTTTGTTTGTGATTACTATATTTCGGTTTTCATCTTCCAGAAGCACGCCGCTTTCGAGATTGAGAATAAGGGTAGAAAGGCGGTTTTGGGAATCTACCAGTTGCTGCTCGTTGCGTTTCTGGCTGGTGATGTCGCGAATAATACCCTGTGCTGCCAGGGGCTTTTTGTCGCGATCGTAAATTACACTGGCATTTATTTGCACATAGCTTACTTCACCACAGGCACGGCGTATGTGAATTTCAAAATTGGTAAGGGAGCCTTTTTGCATCAGCTGCTCAAAACCTTTAGCTACCAGATGCTTGTCATCTTCGGTTACCAGTTGGTATAAATAAATGTGATCTTTAAGGGTATAACCCAGTAAACCCTCGGCAACCTTGTTCATTTTAATGGGAACCCCTTCCAGATTCATCATCACATAAGCATCAGCAATATTACCAAAGACGCCCTGCAACTCAGAGTTTGCGGTATATACCAGGCTTTCGAGTTTCTGATTGGTCTTTTTAAGCTCTTCAGACTTAAAATACAGCTCACGGGACTTTTCTTCAAGTATACGCTCTGCCTCTTTACGGGCAGCACGTTCCCGGGCCAATGCCCTCTCATACAACTCGAGCTGCTTATCACTCATAAACGCGGATACTAAATTTTACTTCGGTACCATCATCCTTGATCTTTTCGACCAGCACTTCTGCCTGATGACCAAAATGCGAAAGGGTACGCTGCATTAACCCCTTGCCAAAGGCATACATCGCCCGGCTGGAGCGATATAACAAAATAAGCTTGTCGCTGTCTTTTTCCAGTACCCGAAAAACGGGCAGTTCGGCATCGGGATATATTTTTCGAACCTCAACGTGGATGTGGCTTTCTATTGAAGCCAGTAAGTCTAATGGATGTGTGTACTGGGTGATAAAACCGGGGTAACTTCTTAATACCACACCGAAGAAATGCTCGCCGTAAACTTCGAGCAGGGTGTCAATAGAAACTCCCGTTTGCTCACTGAGTTCACCCAGCAGGCTCAGCATTTCAGAAAATTGATAGGTGCCTACCGCAGTATAGACTCCACCGGAAGGCAGGTGCGCTGCGCTGATGAGATGGTCTACCATCTCCAGGCCGTAGCGTTCTTCTACCAGCTCCAGAAATTCTGTAAAAACAATACCTTTCATTAGGAATCAATAAGTTCGTTAATACTCCAGTAGTCTAAAGCAATTTTGATTTTGTTGACGTAATCGTCGTATTTCAGAGGCTTTATCAGGTAACCTGCAACGCCTATTTTATAACACTCCAGCATATCCTTTCGGTTTGCCGAAGTGGTGAGAATCACAGTGGGCAAAAACCGCAGGCGCTCATCTGCCTTGAGGATTTTCAGGAAATCAATTCCGTTGATTTTTGGCATATTGAGATCCAGAAAAACAACATCGGGCAAACTCCCTCCGGCTTGCAAAAGGCCCAGTGCCTCTTCGCCGTCACGGGCTTTGATAAGCTGATGCGCTACGCCAAGTTTGCTGATAGCTCTTTCCAGTTTCATGACTTCGATAGCGTCATCTTCGATAAGTAAGATATTCATTTTACGTGTGATCACAAGTTTTAAGTTAGGGAAGCTACAAAATTGCATCAGAAATTGTTCTCAAAAGTTAAACCTAGATGAAGCCTGCCCAAAGTGTAGACGAGTGGTCGTTAAGTGTAGACGAGTGGTTTTTACAAGTAATTTAAAAGACTAAAAAGAGGAGCGTGAACCTGCCAATTGCTTACTAGTTCAGAATGCAGAGTTATGAATGTAGAATTATGAATTCAGAATGATGAATTATGAATTATGAATTATGAATTATTCTGTATTTCTAATTTCTAATTTCGTATTTAATTACCCTGAGTGATGCGACAAAGGAGCATCTAATCAAAGGAAAAGGCTGGGGATGGATGTAATTTTGAATTTTAAACCTTGAATATTGAACCAACCAGATGTGATTTCTCAGTCGCTTAGGGCTCCCTCGAAATGACTGTTGGCCAAAGCTGAATGCGGAGTACAGAGTTAGGAGTTATTTTGAATCGCTAAAAGTAACTCAACACTCAGAATTCTTAACTCTGCATTCTGCTAACTGCCCACTGAGACTACTTACTAATTCAGAATGCTAAATTATTTTGTATTTCTAATTTCGTATTTCGTACTTCTCACTTCTAACCACTTACCTCTAACCAGCAAACTGCTTACTGCTTTCTATTTCGTGCAATTATCCCTTTATAAACCGAAGCGTGCTGCTCTGCTCCCCGCTGGTAACACGAATCAAATATATGCCGGGAGTTAAGGAAGATACCGGGATCGTACGTGTTTGCGAAACATCAAGCGGCCCCAGCACATTGCGCCCATTCAGATCGTAAATGATGGCTTGCGATGCATTTGCCTCATTAAGCTGCAACTGAAGCACATCGTTAGCAGGATTGGGATAGATTTTAAACGAGTCTTCAGCATTAACAGTTGTGACACTCAGCTGATCAAAACGTACCGGTAAACTGGCAAGCGTATAACCGGCAGATGCCGAAAGATAGGCCGTAAACGGATCTACCGTTTCCGGAGTTCCGCTCGCGACCCGTTTAAAAACCGGGTCTTCATTCTCCATAGCTAGGGTATAAGCCCCTGCCATGGCCTGAGTTTTAATATAGACCGCGTTCAGGTTATTTGTGGTGTTGGCTTTGGGAGTACTCACCGCACCACTGCCCGTAAAGCTAAAGCTGCCTGTTCCTAAAACCAGTACCGGGGTATTGGCCGGGATGACGTTACCTGTGATCAATTTGCAGGCAATTTCATCGGTTCCGGGTTCTATCGTATAGCAATCTGCACCTTCGGGAATAGAAGCTTCAAAAGGTAAAATAAGCAGTTCGTAACCGCTAAAATCCCGGGTATAGCTGGCCTGTGTAGCCGTAAAGCCTTGGGGCACCTGGAAGTTTCCGTTGCCTTCCAGTTTCAGCTGCGAAGCCTGAGTGCGGCTAACTACATTAGGCTGATCCAATCCACTGCTTTCGACAGTGTAAAACAACAGGTTGGGATTTGCCGCCTGAGATTTCCAGTCGGTAGTTTCAGGGATGGCCGTGGTCTGGGTAAAATCGATCCCGGTATAATCAGGATTGGAAAGCGCTTCGAGCAAATCGCTGTCTTCCTTGCTGTAAATTCCTTCAAAAGCATAGGCCTTTTCATTCCCCAGTAAAAAATAAACCGCTCCAAAATCAATGGTCAGCACCGAACTGTAATTGGTATTGCTGATACCTAAAATTCCCGTGATTCCATCGGTAAGTACCGCCCGTGAAAGATCGAACTCCCATTGAAAATTACCCGTCGCAGGCATATTGATACGCCCGTAGTTATGCGAACTCAAAGCTCCCGCAGCGTTGACGTAGTGCAGGGTGGTATTGTCTGAATTGTATTGATTGGCAGAGACCACATTTTTCACCTGAAAAACCAGTTTGGTATAACGGTCATCAAGCGCCAGATAGCCATTAGTCAATGCGGTGTTTGAGCTGATGAGGCGGTTGTTAACGCTAAAGGTCTTCTGACGGTCACTCAGCTGATAAGCGGTACCAAAAGCTGCCTGCGTGGGGTTTTGGCTTTCTATGGGATTGTAATATACGGGGCTTCCGGTCATTTGCGACTCGGGCCGCTCGCTGCTTTTTTCAAAGACCAGCGTGGTAAAACTGCTGGGCGCAACGGTAATTTGCGGGCGAAAACGTTCTGAATCATAGGTAACTTCGGTAGTGGTCATACTTTCAGACGTTGTGGTGACCACGCGGGTACCGCTTTGGGTATAAAACGGAAGGTCTGCCGTAAGATTATAGGTGTTGGCCGAAGCATTGATAAGATGCAGCGTCAGGGTGTTTCCATCCTCAGAAATATAGGCCGAACCTTCAAGTTGCCCGCTGTCATCAAGCCAGGTTGCGGCAATACGCTTTTTACCGGTGGTGTATTTCGCAAAATGCGACAGAATATACCCCCTTTTGGTAATCACGCCTTCCTGGGTACCGCGCTCGCCATCACCCATCATCCCGTAATAGCGTTTGGAAGCGTAATGCACCCATGCACTTACGTTTGACAGCATGGCTGTGTTGATGCTTCGGGCAAAATCAAAGGCGTCCTGCTGCCAGTTATAATCGCGCGGAGCCTGACTGCCGGCGTTCCAGTTGATCAAAAACTCGGTCATCCAGGCCTCTTTCCCCTGACTGCGTTGCAAGGTAATCCCTTCGGTCTCCACCGCGCCATACTGATGACCGGCAAAAATGTCGAATTGTTGGTTAACCCCGTCTGCTGCCAGTGCCTGCGCATAACGCGTGGAAATCCCCACCGTCTCCGGGGCGATAATTTTACAGTCGATACGGCTGCCGTAATCCCGTATAAAGTTTGCCATTTGCTGCGGCGTCCAGGAGCAACCCGCGTAAGTAACCTTATAATCGGGTTCATTTTGCAGGGAAATGCCATCCAGTTCTACCCCGTTATCCCGCAGGTACAGCACGTAATCATTGAGATAGTCTGCATAATCCCCGTAGTTTTCTTCTTTGAGAAAACCTTCGATCTCATTGCCGTTTGCGTCAGTTACGATACCGGCTATGTTGTTGTTTGTTTTCCACTCGGCCGGCATAGACCAGGGGCTCGCAAAAATGATAAGTCCCAGGGATTGCGCAAGCTGGGCAGTGGCCAGAGACTGTGGCCAGTTGTCACGACCTATGGGAATATAAAGCCGCATGATGTTATAACCCAGTTCGCTGTCTGCTCCCCAAAGCTGGCGTATTTGAGCAGGGGTCATGTGGTTGTAGGCAAATTGCGGACTGCACACAAAACCGCCGTAGCCCGTAACGGTTTGAAAGCTGGCATCTGCATCGATTTGCACCGTAGCATTGACTTCCTGCCCGTTGAGGTTTGACAGCATCAGACAACAAAGCAGGCATAAAAAATAGGTGTAGTGTTTTTTCATGGCAGTAGTTTTTTGGTTTCAGTTTAGTATGATCGGGATTTAAAAGGTCCCGATTCTGGTTCTAATTGGTTTTAAGAAATCGATTGCGTAAATCGGTTAAAAAAAATATGCGTTAACCCGGGAGCCAAAAAGCGCTCGCATTTACGGGTGTAATTTAGAAAGTTACAGGCTTGTTCACTGCCAGATTGGGTTACACATACTTTTGAATAGGATACATGAAAGGGGTTTTAAAACTAGAAATGACTCAACTATTTAGAAGCAAAATTTGAAACAAGCTTAAATCAACATCCTGAACAGTTGAAATCTATTTATTTTGGAAATGCTTACCGCCTGGGTTAAAGCCCGGTTTATCTTTTATATTTGTTTAGGTGACGGGTAAGCTGCTATTTAGAAGATAAAAGACTTTCGGTTAACGTTAATTACCGAAAATCAAAATTCCCCGGAAACGGGAAAGCGCTTTGCAAAATAACAGACAAATGCTTTCGTATTTGCGAAATACAAACCATCCTGATTGTTCCACTAAACCATTCGGTTTTAGCTGAAAGACGATATGTTAATCGAAAAATACAACTCAAAATGGATTGAGCAGTTCGAGAGTTTAAAACTGGAAATCGAACATGGTCTCAATGGACTAAATCTGCCCATCGAGCACGTAGGAAGTACTTCGGTACCCCATTTAGATTCAAAACCCATTATAGACCTTGATATCATCTACAAAAACGCATCTGAGTTTAAACTTTTAAAAGCCAGGCTCACAAGTATTGGGTATTATCATAATGGAGATCAGGGAATTGAGAATCGGGAAGTATTTAAACGCGATAAAAAGGGCGGGCATCCTGTTTTAGATTCCATTCCGCATCATTTATATGTTTGCAAGGCTCAAAGTGAAGCCTTGCAAAGGCATATCCTAACACGTGATGTTCTACGGAAAAATGAATGGGCCAGAACAACATATCAGGCAATGAAGTATGAGCTGGCCGAAAAGGCAAATCAGGATAAAAAACGCTACGCAGCACTTAAAGAACGCTATGCCAATGCATTTTTTGACGAAATCATCGAAAAAGAAAAGTTAAGCTCCGGTTCCCGGCAGGAATCAAAAGATTGATCTCTAAAATTGGATTCTTCAATTCGCTTACAAAATTACCCTAACCAGATAAACTCCAGAATCATTACCAAAGCCAACGCGTGCTGCTCAATTTCTCAGAAACAAACCAGCATATAGTTAAATATCAGTGTTTTGCCTGTTTTTTGTATTTTATAAGTATATGAAAACGAAAACACGAATTGCCAAATTGGAGATATTTCTTCTCCTTACTGCTTTCATTCTATTTGGGAGTTGTGCAGAGCCTGAAAATAAAGTTACGCTTACTGTGACGGCAACCGCCTACAATGCTGTTGAACACCAGACTAAAAAAGGCAATCCGGGTCTCGCAGCCTGGGGGGATCGGTTAGAGCCCGGCGAAAAAGCTATTGCTGTATCCCGGGATCTTATACATTTAGGATTAGATTACAACGAGGAAGTAGAAATTGAAGGATTGGAAGGCACCTACATTGTTAAAGATAAAATGAACCGACGCTGGGAGAAGAAAATTGATATTTATATGGGGTTTGATGAAGAAGCGGCAAAAGAATGGGGCAAAAAAACAGTTACTATCACCTTCAACAAAATAGACCGACCCGATGATCAATTTTCATCGGACTAGTCCTATTCTAAAATCACTACGCGCTGTAGATTAGATATTCCAACATCCCGTATCACAGAGGCTTTACGCTAAATTATAGACCTTCTGTTTATGTATACCATATGCTTACCTAAAAATTAAATACTTTTAAGAGCTCAACGAAAAGCTATGAAACAAATCCTATATGCCGGTCTCCTGCTTTTGGCACTCAATTCCTGCAAGGAGCAACCCCGGGAAACCGAATGGATCACACTCTTTAACGGCACCAATCTGGAGGGCTGGACGCCTAAATTCTACCATCATGAAACCGGTGATAATTATGCCGATACCTTTAGGGTTGAAGACAGCAGTATCGTGGTGGCTTATGATAAATACGACAGCTTCAATGAGCGCTACGGGCATTTGTTTTATGAGAAAGCTTTTGAATCGTTTCACCTGAAATTCAAATACCGCTTTACCGATGAGTGGATGGAAGATGCCCCCTCCTACACCTTTCGCAACAGCGGGGTGATGTTTCACAGTCAGGCACCCGAAACCATATTGAAAGAGCAGGACTGGCCGCTTTCGGTAGAATATCAGATGCTGGCAGAAGCCGAACCCGGAAAACCCAGACCTACCGGAAATATGTGTTCGCCGGGAACCGATGTCTATTATGAAGGCAAAAAATCAAACGATCACTGTATCAATTCAACCTCTGAGACCTACACCTGGGATACCTGGGTTGAGGCCGATTTGATTGTCTACAGCGATTCGCTGATTATTCATAAAGTAAACGGTAAAGAAGTGCTTCGGTACAGTCAAACGCAACTAGGCGGCGAGGTCGCAAACGGTTTTGACCCCGCCTTAAAAATCGACGGAACAGCCTTAAAAAGCGGTTATATTGGCCTACAGGCCGAAGGTCAGGGAGTTATTTTTAAAGATCTAAAGCTGAAAGAACTCTAGTGTGCAGAAGCCTTCTTGCCCTTGAAGAGTTTTTTGGCACCATTTACTATCGGTAAAACCAAAAATCCTATTACCAGACCTGCCAAAAATTCAAAAACAATTGCCGGAAGCCCCAAACTTTCTTCCCAATGGTGGAAGAACTCCAGATTATGTACAAATATTCCACCTGAAACCAACATTAAAGCGATGGTTCCTATTACCCCAAGGCTTTTGATTACCCAGGGAAGCGCGTTTACCAGAAACATACCTACTTTATCTGAAAAGCTATTTTCGCGGTCGTTCAGGTTGATGAGTTTGGCTCCAAATTCATCCATACGCACGATAAGCGCTACAATCCCGTAAACCCCTACCGTAGCAACCAGAGCGATAACAGTCACCACACCTATTTGGGTCGTGATAGGCTCCTGAGCCACCGTCCCCAATGCGATAATAATGATCTCAACCGAAAGAATAAAATCGGTAAGAATAGCCGATTTTACTTTCTCCTTTTCGCGGGCCATCAATTGTTCTTCACTCATTTTATCGAGTTCTTCAACGGCATTGTGCTTCTCGTGAGGCACCAGATATTCGTAGATTTTTTCGGCACCCTCATAGGCCAGATAGAGTCCGCCCAAAATTAGAATCACGGTTATCGCCGTGGGCAGAAAGGCACTCAGCAAAAAGGCTATGGGCAGAATAATGACTTTATTGAGTAACGAGCCTTTGGTGATTGCCCAGAGAACCGGTAATTCACGATCAGACATAAAGCCCGAAGCTTTTTCGGCATTCACGGCAAGATCGTCTCCGAGAATTCCGGCGGTCTTTTTACCCGCTACTTTACTCATTACGGCTACATCATCCATCAATGCAGCGATATCGTCTAATAATGCAAAAAAACCTGAGGCCATAAAGAAGTTTTGGTTGTCTGCGGCAATATAGGTTGGCTCCAGATAATATGAAATTAAAAAAACGATAATTTATTCAACCGATGCCGTTAAAAGTGCATGGTTCCTTCTGATAATAAGGATCAAAACAAAAAGATTAAACACTTAAAAAATCGCTATAAATGAAGATTTCGTCGCTCCAATTTGTTAAAAATGATAATTATGTAGTACAATAACTACTATTTAGAATGATTTTAATTAATTTCGTCCGCCAAAAATACTCCATTCTCCAAAAAACTAATGAATACTATAAACCTTGGCAATTTTCGTTTAGACTTTCAGCCCCATTTTATCAAATTAAAAATAAATGAAGGTTATCATTTTGATGCCCGAGCATTTACGCAATGCCAGACGCTTAAAACAGAAATTTATGGGAATCTTAAAATCGGTCTACTTCTTTCAAATGATGTTGAAGCCGATTATTCTATAGACCCTTTGTTTTTGGTGAAATACCGTGAAACTATGGAGCGCCATTTTCAATGGATCATCATTGTATCTAACCGAAAACCCGATTTTATGAATTACAAATACATCTCCAGGTTAACCAGCATTCCCTGCAAATTTGTACGCAACTATAAAAGTCTCGATCAGGACTCTTGTATTGCCTCCTGACAGGTATCGGGTTGCGATAACCTGAATAAAGCCGCTGCTTAAATCTTAAAACTTAATTAAGAACACATTAAATACAGCCGCCAGCCCTTAGCTTTGATACTCAAAACCAATTGTAACTAAGGTTCTATGAAATATCTTTCGCTATACATCATTTTAGGAGTTATGCTTATTGCGGGCGTACTGTCCTTTTTCTTTTATAAAAAATCGATGCGCGAAGAAGAGGAAGTTCTTGCCAAAGCCACCTATACCATTCATAAAACCTGGGAGTTTCCGCAGATTCTTAATGAAGTAAGCGGTATTGCCTGGGTAAATGACTCTACGCTCGCCTGCATTCAGGATGAAGAAGGTGTTATTTACGATTTCAATTTAATTACTTCAGAAATTACCCACGATGTACGCTTTGGGGAAGATGCAGATTATGAAGCCATTGCCCTCAAGGGCAAACAGGCCTATGTGATGCGCAGCGACGGACTCGTTTTTGAAATTGCCGATTATACGCTGGATACCCTGGACGTCTCCCCGTTTGACACGCCGTTTGATGCCCAGAACAATATGGAATCTTTAGCCTACAATCCTAAAACAGATTTGCTGGTCACGGTACCCAAAGATCGCGGACTTAAAAAAGACCGCTACAAAGGATTATATGCCATATCACCCGAAACGAAAACAATGGGTGAAAATCCCTTGTTTAACATCGATATGAAAACCAAAACGCTTGATTCTATCCAAAAGAAAAAGGCAGAAAACAACTTCTACCCTTCTGATCTGGCTATTCATCCTAAAACCGGCGATTATTATCTGGTAGACGGGCGAAATCTAAAACTCCTGATTCTTACCCAAAGCGGGAAAGTAAAAGCCTTACACAACCTCAACCGCTATCATTTTGAACAGCCGGAAGGAATCGCCTTTAGTCCCGAAGGCCGTTTGTTTATCGCAAACGAGGCTGCCGGTGGCGTGGCAACCCTGCTGGAGATTACGCTCGAAGAATAACGAACACGCACCAAGCTCAGGTTGACTTCCTTTTAAAAATCTGCTACAGATCCGCCAATATCAAAATGGATGGTTATCACATCGTCTATGACCACGAGACCCATCAGTTTTCTGGGTTTTTCAAGCTGAAAATCCATAATATTTACTTCAAGTTTTCCCGTTGCGTGGCTTAAATCCTGCCGGTCGTAATCAATGGGAACAGTATAGGTATGCTGCTTGCCTGCAAGGGAAATAATTACCGTGGCCTCATACCCCTTTTCAGACACCGACACCCGGGTGAAATTTAAAAAAACGGAAGGATAAGCTTCCGCCCTGAGCATCTCCCTAAAATCTTTATTTATTGCCTTTCCGCCGCAATCAAAACCTGCCAGGTCCAGCCGGAGTACGGCATTGCTAAGCACATACAGGTTTGCTGTTTTGGCGTAAGTCAGGCTTGTTTTAGGCTCCAAATAAGCACTATCAAATGTACATTCAAAGCAATTTACATTGGTAGACCCTTCAATGCTAAGGACACTGCTTTGTAACCCGTTAATCAGAAGCCCCTGCGGCTCCTTTTGAGCGTATCCGCTAAACAAACCAAGTACCCACAAAATAATTAAACCTGTTCTCATAGTGCCAATTGAAAATGCATTGGGATAGAACAACACCTATCCCAATGCACATTAAAGTTTGAATTAAAAGCTGATCACAGCCTCCAGAATGAAGCCGTCAAACTGAGCTTCGTTATGCAAATCGGTTACCGGATAACCCGTGTATTTTTGAGCCACATATTCGGCTTTCATCAGGATATTTTGAGTCATAAACCAGCCTGCGGCCAGTTGTACCCGGCTGATATCGACATCGGCTCCTCCCACTAATTCTCCCGAAACGTAATTGTAGCGTCCACCCAGATAGATTTTTTCCTGAGCACCAAAACGGTAAATCAATTCGCCTGAATATTGATTCCAGCTGCGGTTATCGGTTTCTCCCGGAGCTTTTCCGGTTGCATTCTCATAGACCCCGAAGAATTCCAAACCTTTATACTTCAGAAAGGGGTTGATCATAAAACTGGTCAATTCAGAACGTAAATCGGGGTTTATACGACCCGCACGAAAACCATCTCCCGTACCATCTTCGGCAATCATCACATTGTAATATCGTGATCCGGAGCGGTCACCACTGTACAGATAAATGCTTTTTGACTGGTTGGATTTGTACACAGACCCGGTAAGCCTAACCCGTAAATCTTCGGCAAGGGTATCATCAAAGCCTACTTTGGCGAGGAAAGACGGACTGGTTGTTTCAGGATTGGTAACCGCCTGGTTTAATTTCCCGTTGGTCAGACCCAGCATTCCAAACCAGCCTTTGTCGAAGTAATACACCTCGGCTCCAACTTCGGTCGTAAAGCTGTCCATCAAATAATTGCCCACAAACGGATTGTAAAGCGCCATAGCATTATCGGTACGTCGCAAATGCGCATCACCATAGTTGTTTTCCATATGACCAATTTTGATACGCATATGATTCATCAGCTCTTCCATAAAGCCCTTTTTGATAAAATCAAGCTTATCGATTTGAAAATACCCACCCTTCACATAGGTCTCTGTGTGATGCTGTGAAGACAGATAGGTTCTTAAGTGCATACGCACCCCATCGTATAAAACCACATCGAGATCGAGGTTTGCGGTAGCCAGGTTAAAATTGCTGCCTATATCCTGTAGTGCGGGTGTAGCGGCATTACCTGAGTTTTCGTGATCCAGTGCCTGAAACTGCAGGGTTGATGCGCCGCCTAATCGCACATACAGTCCTGAAAAACCGGACACGGTATCTTTAGGTGCTTCAAACTGATTGATGCCGCGCTGGTCTGGCTGTCTGAAATTGTCGAGATCACGCTTGCTCTGAGCCTCTGTCGAAAATGCAATAAGACCAAAAAAGGCTGCTATTAAATAAGTAATTGACTTGTTCATGAGTATTGATATTTAATTGATTGTGTTGAAAAAAGAAACTTTAAAATCGATTTGAATGTCATCTCCGGTTTTGATCGTTCCGAATAATGCGGTTGGCGGCTCCACTTCAAATTGGGTCATCCTGAGTTTTTTAGAGCCGCTAAGACGTATGCTATCTGCTGTAAGTTCTGCCTGAAATTCTACAGCTACCGGTTTGGTAACCCCTGCGATCGTGAGCGCCCCGGTTGTCTGTAAAAGGTACCCGCCCGATTGTGTGGCCTTTATCGCTTCTACAGATTTTAACTGAAAGCTAATTGTTGGATGGTCTTCTGTTTTTAAAGCTTTAAAGGTGTTTTTGTCCATCCCCGATTTGCCGCTTAACAGCGACTCCGATTTTACGCTAAACGACAGATCTGAGACTTCCTGCAGATGGCCCTCACTTTGCTTCAGGCTAATTTTGCCTTTCATACGAGTTGCCTCCAGCTCCCAGTCATGAATATTAGAGGTTCCTAAAACCCGCAATTCAGACTCCTTTTCTTTTAAGTCATAGGTCTGTGCCTGTATACAGGTTAACCCAAGAAAAAAGACACTGAAAATCAACATGCCCCAACCCTTTCTAGTATTTGTTCTCATAGCTTTTGCTTTTAATTCTACAGGACAAAATTGCACGCTTATGAGGTCTTAAAAGATGACTTATATCAGCTTCTGATAACTTTGTTTAATTGGAGTGTTTAAAACAAAAGCGCATAAAAAAACCCGCTCAGCAGCACTGAACGGGTTAATCAAAATTCCTTGAAGAGGTGATGATCTACATATCTTCTTCGGGACTAACGGGCAATAAAATCAAAGTTTGCTTACGGTCGCTTCCGTTCATCAGGTAATCTATCTTGAGCTTGTAGTTGATCTCACGCTCTTCCGAATAAAACGCGCCATCGCGAATGTCAAAGCCACCGGTTTCGGTATAGGCCAGGCTCACAATTTTCGATTCATCGATAGTGCGCAATTTTAATAGTTCGTGTTCACTTAAACTATATCGTTTGAGAAGTGTGTTGAGGCTTTGGGAAAAATGGCTGTTGGCTGAAGTTTTCATAATACAAGAATTTTCAACAAAATTATTATTAACAATATAAATGAACGCATTCCGTATTCCCAATTCACACTTTATTAGCACAGTTTTAGCCTATTATTAAGCTTTTTGGTTTGAAAACCAGCATCAGGACTTTAATTGGTTCACCGCTAAATACAAGAAAATTAATTATTTAGAATAATTAATTAAAATACCCAAACTGCAATTTAGACCGGCTTATACGAAAGCTATTTCTTAACACTTCTTTAAAGCTGTGTTATATGAGGGTTAAAGTCTCGGGCTTCTCCGTGATTTTAACATATTTTCAGCCCTTGTAAGCAAATCCTATATGAAAATCACTACATCTACAACCCTACCTTTTTATTTAACGGCAATTTTGCTCCTGATTCTCCCTATTTGCGGGGCACAGGCGCAGGATCGCAGCATAGAACAGGTGTTCTATTTTACCGGAAATACCTCTTTACAGACTCAAAACCCCTCGCTTGAAGTGCTCAATGCCATCACTGCCATGTCTCAGAATGATGAGAAAGCGACGTTTGTGGCTTTGGGTAACATCACCGATAAAGGCTATCCGCCAAAAGATAAAGACAGAAAGCAGGTAGAAGAGCAACTTAAAGCAAGTCTGCTGCAACCCCTTGAAGACTTTAACGGCAACCTGATCTTTATGCCCGGAAAAAACGAGTGGAATAAAAACGGACACGAAAATATTGACGATCTGGAGTCTTTTATACAGGATAACAGTGAGGTGAAATTTTGGCCAAACGACGGCTGTGTACGGGAGATAGAAGACCTGGATATGGATAAGGTCGAGTTGCTGATGATAGATTCACAATGGTTTCTCGAAGATTGGGATGATCATCTGTACCTCAACAACAAATGCGACATCAAAACCCGCGATGACTTTTTCGCGAAGTTTAAAGACGACCTTAAAGACGAACAAAACAAAACGGTAATTGTTGCCATCTACCATTCGGTACTTACGCGCTCGCGTCAGGATTTCTTCGAAAACATTGGCGGTCTTAGCAAACAGGATTACTACAGCCAGCAGCGTCAAAAACTTGCCGGAACGATCGAAACGCTGGCTACACTTTTTCCTGATGTGGTTTTTGTTTCAGCCAGCGACCGCAACCTGCAGTATGTGGAAGATGATGGTATCCCGCAAATCATAAGCGGTGCAGCGGCAGATAAACTGGATAATGTTAAGAATGCCAAAGACGGTCAGTTTGCCTCCAAGACCAACGGTTTTGCCAGACTTACAGTATATAACGACCGTAGCTCCAAAGTGGAATTCTTCGCTACAGGCAACGGTAACTCCGAAAAACTCTTTGAAAAAGACATTCGCCGTCAGCAAACCAAATTGAGCGAAGTAAGTTATCCTGATATTTCAAACTTTGGCGACACCTTTAAGACTTCGATCTATACACCCGAGGAAACAGACAAAAACGGTCTGTATCGCTTCTTTTGGGGAGAACATTACCGCCCGGTTTACAGTCGTGAGATCGAGGCTCCGGTTTTAGACCTTTCGACTTTGCCCGGCAATGTACGCGCCATTTCTGAAGGTGGTGGTAACCAGTCGCGTTCTATCAGACTTATAGATGAAGAGGAACACGAATATACCGCCCGTGAACTCCGCAAAAGTGCCGTACGCTTCATTCAGTCTAAAATAACCGATCATTACGTGGAAAACATCATGCGTAACTCTATCGCAGAAGATGTGGTTCAGGATTTTTACACCACGGCTCATCCCTATGCGCCTTTCGCCCTTAACCCTATTTTTGACAGTCTGGATATTTACAATGCAGAGCCTAAAATCTATTATTTGCCCAAACAAAAACAACTGGGTATTTACAATGAAGATTACGGCAACAAACTCTATATGCTCGAGGCGCACGCCGGGGACGAAAACAAGTCTTTTGAACGTTTTGGCGATGCAGATGATATCATAAGCACCAAAGATTTGCTGGCCAACATTCGCAAGTCTAAAAAGCATCAGGTTGATGAATCCAATTTCCTTAAAGTACGCCTAATGGATTTTGTCGTGGGCGATTACGACCGCCACTACGACCAATGGCGCTGGTCTGAATACGAGCAGGAAGACGGTAACAAAATGTATAAAACCATACGCCGCGACCGCGACCAGGCATTCCCCAAATACGACGGACTTATCCTGAGCATTCTTAAAATGGGAATGATTGATTTCCGCTCAATGGAAAAATACGATGAAGATGTAAACAGCGTCAAATGGATGAGCCGCTACGCCTATCCGCTTGATCAGGCTTTCTTAAAGGAAATTACCTGGGAAGACTGGCAAAAACAGGTTGATTTCATTCAGGAAAATCTAACCGACGAGACTATTGAAACCGCCTTTGCAACCCTGCCTGAAGCCACACAGGATGAGACTATCACAAACATCAAAAAGAACCTGAAACTGCGTCGTGATAATCTGCAATCTATCGCGAAGCGCTATTATGAGTATTTGATGAGCCATCAGATTATTTTGGGTACGGAAGATAAAGATGAATTCCGCATTACCCGTAAGCCAGATGGAGCGACGACCATAAGTCTAAAAACCGAAGGCGGCCGTGATTTTGAACGTACCTATACCAAAGACCTCACTAAAGAAATCTGGATTTACGGTCTGGATGACGAAGACACTTTTGTGGTAGAAGGTGAAGGTGATGATTACATCCCACTGAAGATTCTGGGTGGTGAAAACAACGACGTCTACGATTTTCAGAATAACAGACGCGTAAAGGCCTATGACTATAAAAGCAAGAAAAATACCTTTACCAATGCGGCTTCCAGCAAATGGCTGGTAGACAGTTACGATATCAACACCTATAATGATGAAAACCGAAAGCTAAGTGCCAATACGGTATTCCCAAGTATTGGTTTTGACCCTGATGCCGGTTTTAAAATAGGTTTACGCGATACCTACACGACCTACGGCCTGGCAAACAATCCGTTTAAAACGCAGCAAACCCTTACCGCTGCCTTTTATTCAGCAACCAGTGGCTTATCTTTAGATTATTCGGGAGAGTTTGCACACGCGTTTTACAATTGGAATTTTAAACTCGATGCGCGTATTACCAGTCCTAATTATGCGATCAACTATTTTGGTACCGGTAATGACACGGCTTATGATGAAGATGCGGTAAGCCGCGATTTCAATCGGGTGCGTATCGCCATTTGGAATATTCGCCCTGCCCTTAAATATGCTAAAGACCGAATCTTTTTTAGCGTAGGGCCCTTGCTGGAAAACTTTGATGTCGAGGACCGATTGAACAGTGTTACCTCCGATGAATTTACACCCGATAATGATGTATTCAGAAATCAGCTTTATGCCGGTGGCGAAGCCCGGTTTCAGTATAAAAACAAAACCGGTGAAATCGCTTTTATACGCAGAGGTTTTCAGTTTGACCTGACTGCAGGTTACAAAACGAGTTTGAAAGACGAGTTTAACAACAGCTTTAGCTATATCAATCCTTCGTTCTCTATAGACTTCCCGTTACACTCTAGTGGTTTTGCAGTGCTGGCCACAAAGGTTGAAGGTCAGGTAAACTTTGGTGATTATGAGTTTTTCCATGGTGCCACCCTGGGTGGTAACAACAGCCTGAGAGGTTTCCGTAATGAACGGTTTAACGGAAACAGCAGCTTCTATCAAAGTATTGATTTACGTACCGGTATCGCTGACTTGCGTACCAGCTACGTGCCTTTACGTCTGGGAGCAACATTGGGTTACGACTACGGTAGGGTATGGACAGAAGATGGTTCTTCAGACCAGTGGCATAGCAGTTACGGTGGTTCGATCTTCCTGAACGGGTTTAAGGCCGTCACCGCAAATATTGGCTATTACCTGAGCGACGAAAGCGATCGTGTCATTTTTACGCTGGGCTTTAGATTCTAAGCCTTTCAACAAAAAATCTTTTTTAAAAATCCTGTCGGTTTCGGCAGGATTTTTTTGGTTTAAGAGCACTGCTCCCGTTATGGATTCCGTCTAAAAAAACCGGGATAATTGCGGGGGTTTAGCCAAAGTACTTTGGGTATAAAAAACTTTCAACATCTTGAAATACCAAAAAAATGCATTAATTTTTACCGAAATACGAATTATTCAAGTGTATTTTTAAGGATAGCCAGGTTTCGTCCGCTACTGAAATACCGATAACCACTTTAAAATTTAAACCACATGAAACGCAACACACCGCTACATTCTGCACCTCGCAGGGATTTCATCAAAAAAGCTTCAATCGCCTCACTGGGTATTTCTATAGTACCCAGACACGTTCTGGGAGGCGTAGGTTTTACAGCACCCAGCGATAAACTTATGGTAGCCGGCATTGGTGTAGGCGGTAAAGGTGAAAGCGATATACAGAGTTTTGCAGATTCCGGTTTGGCCGAAATCGCTTTTTTATGCGATGTAGATGATCGCAGAGCCGCAACTTCCAGAGCCCGTTTCCCAAAGGCAAAATATTATAAAGACTACCGGGAGATGCTCGAAAAAGAAGCTGATAAGATCGATGCAGTATCGGTCTCTACTCCAGATCACGGCCACGCGGTTCAGGCGATGGCTGCCATGCAACTGGGCAAGCACGTCTATGTTCAAAAACCACTTACCCACGATATTTATGAAGCACGAGCGCTTACCGAGGCTGCAGAACGATACAAAGTGGTCACCCAGATGGGAAATCAGGGGGCTTCTAATGACGGTACCCGCCTGATGAGCGAGTGGTTTGACGCGGGGCTTATTGGCGACGTGACTGAAGTTTATTGCTGGACGGATCGTCCCGTTTGGCCGCAGGGAATCCCGTGGCCGCAAACCTCCGGTACAATCCCCGCAGAGCTCGACTGGGATCTTTGGCTCAATACTGCACCTTACAAAGAATATGTTGACGGGCTCGTACCCTTTAACTGGCGCGGCTGGTGGGATTACGGCACAGGTGCCCTGGGCGATATGGGCTGTCACCTGGTGGAAGTTCCCGTGCGCGTACTCAATCTTAAATACCCTAAAAACGTACAATGCAGCGTGGGCAGCGTCTATGTAGACGAATTCAAACGCGGGTATTTCCCCGACAGTTGTCCGCCTTCCAGTCACGTTACCATGACTTTCCCTAAAACAGACAAAACTACCGGAGACATTAAACTGCACTGGATGGATGGCGGCATTCAACCTACCCGTCCTGAAGAACTGGGGCCTAATGAGGTTTTTGGTGATGGCGGAAATGGTGTGCTTATTATAGGAACCAAAGGAAAAATGATGTGCGGCACCTACGGTAGAAATGCCCAGCTCTTACCTACTTCAAAAACCGCAGAAACTCAGGTGGCTGAAAAGTACGAGCGTGTTCCGGGCGGAGCTGAAGGACATTACAGGCAATGGGTTGAAGCCGCACTTGCCGGCTATGGCAAGAAAGAAGTGAGTTCGCCTTTCAGTGTAGCCGGTCCGCTTACCGAAACCCTGCTTATTGCCAATCTGGCCATACGAGGATTTGATATTCGTAAAGAACGAGAAGACGGGCGGTATGATTATCCCGGGCGCTATATCGAAATGCTTTGGGACGCAGACAACATGAGGGTTACCAATTTTGAGGAGGCCAATCAGTTTGTAAGACGCAACTACCGCGAGGGCTGGAAGCTTTAATACTTCAGCTTAACTAAAATTATTGGAAAAAATCCGTATTAACGGATTTTTTCCTTTTAAAAGACCATGAAAATTCGGTACTTTGCCCGTATGAAGGAGGCCAAGTTTGCGATCATAGATGTGGAAACCACGGGAGGCGGGATCAGAGGAAACAAGATCACTGAGATTTGCGTCATTGTTTTACAGCACGGGCAGGAAATTGACCGCTTTGTATCGCTGGTCAATCCCGGTCGTGAAATACCCCTGTACATCGAAAAACTCACCGGCATTAATGATGCGATGGTTGCCGATGCCCCTTACTTTGATGAAATCGCACCTCAGATCAATTCCCTGACCAAAGACTGTATTTTTGTCGCCCATAATGTGGGCTTTGACTACAATGTAGTACGTGCCGAGTTTGCCGAAGCAGGAATCGATTTCAACCGCAAGCGCCTCTGTACCGTGCGTTTGGCCAAAAAGCTCATTCCGGGTTTATTCTCCTACAGTTTGGGAAATTTATGTACGTCGATCAACATCCCGCATCGCGACAGGCACCGCGCTCAGGGTGATACCGAAGCTACGGTCATCCTCTTTCAGCGCTGCCTCGCATTGGATGAAGACTATGAAGTCATCGGTGGTTTTTTAAACCGAAAATCAAAAGAGTCTTACGTTCCGCCCAATTGTAAAGCTTCCGATTTTGAAGATTTACCTCAAAAAGCCGGTGTTTATTTTTTTAGAGATAAAAAAGGGAGTCCGTTGTACATAGGTAAAGCCATCAATATCCAGAAGCGGGTGCTTTCGCACTTTCGGGAAAAAAGCAACCGAAAATATGCGCTGTTGCAAGATACCTACAGTATTGATTACGAACTCACCGGCAGCGAGGTATTGGCCCTGCTGCGAGAGGCAGAATTGATTCTAAAGCACTATCCCAAATACAACAAGGCTCAGAAGAACCCGACGAAACCTTACAAGCTTACCTCCTATCACAATAAAAAAGGGATTGAACAATTTGCCCTTCATAAAAATAAGATTGCTCCGGTGAGCTGGATGCAGTTTTACACGCGTGAAGAAGCCATTGAATTTCTGGAAATGCTGTGTGAAAAATTTGAGCTTTGCCCGAAGTTTTGCGCGCTGCAAACCGGGGTTGAAGTCTGCTCTCATTATAAAATTCATCAGTGTAGCGGAGCCTGCGACGGAAGTCTTTCAGCCAAGGAATACAACCGGCGTGTAAGTAAGGCGCTTGATTTTATTGCACAATACGAAGACTCTTGTCTTTTGCTTGAAAAAGGCCGTGAAGCCGGAGAGAAATCGTTTATTTATCTGGAACAGGGGCGTTTTGCCGGATATGGTTTTATCAGCGCTCAGGAAGAAATCAATGGCCTTGATGATTATCAAAACTTTCTGATTCGTCAAAAGAGTTCTGCTTATGCAGACCGAATCGTTCAGCGTTATGTGACTACTTCAAAAAATCTGGAGCGCATCGCACTAACCGAATCTCAGGAGCATGAAAACTCCATTTTCGAACATTGGTTTAGCCAAGGTGCCTAGCCTTGAACTTTTAGTACGAGCCAGCGCCCGGCCCCATCAGCTCCGGCATCAGCATCATAAACCAATTCAATAGATCCTGTACCGCTTATGCCAAAAAAAGGTTTACTTACCGGGAAAGTGATGCGCTGTGAAGCGTCTGGCACTGTTGTGGATTCAAGCATCAAACTCACATTTTTACTCGAATCTGAAAAGAAAAGCGTTAACCTGCGCCCCTCCGTTCCTCCCTTAATGCCTCCAATTTCATAATTGGCACCGGCATAATTAATACAGGTGACAAAAGTTGCCAGATCATTTGCTTCTCCTTCCCCCAGTTGAGGATCAAGAACATGAATGCTTCGAGTATTACCGTTGGTTGCATCAGGGGTAATTATACCCAAATCAATCTGGCCCGTTGTACGGGACACAGGCCGTATTACCGCTTCATTATTCACAAAAATTATATTTGCCCCCAGCTCGGTAAGATTGAGTTGCTCACCTCCTGTTAGTCCGGTAACGGTAATATCTGAAGTACTCTCAACCGGTAAAACAGTTACCCGTGCCGTACCATTAACGTCAAGAGTTGCCTGAGGATTCTGTGTATTTATCCCTACCTGCGCATTTAAAAGAAAACACGCGTTTAGTAAAAAAACCTGTAATCCTATCCTTAAATAGCTGATCATCATCTTTTTAATTTTGTAAAGAAAGTAAAATCCACTTCTTAGTAACTCCGTCATAAATAAACTCAGCCACGCCCCCACCCGTTAAAGAAACGCTGGGATTAGCTAGTGCATTTATTTGATTTACTTCTTGAGAATGCCGTAGGTTGTCAAAGGTGACATTGTGTTTCAGACCTGTATAAAAGAAAATATGCATTCCGTCCTCGCCTCCTGTAAAACCGGTAATGGTGATATTTCTATCATAACCTGTTATTAGTATTACCGTTTTACCCTCATTAGCTTGTCCCGGCCCAAGATCAAGGCTAAGGTTATCTATTCTGGGATTCCCGGAACCTGCGGGCAATAAAGCCGCAAGATTTTTCGCTCCTATACGATATTCTGAACTGCTTACCAGTTCAATTTTGTTATTTACAATGCGTATTTGCCTGGAAAAGGGAAGTGAGGTGAGCGTACCGTTATCATCTGCTCCTACCAGTTTCACGGCATCATCAGGTGAAGTACCTTCAATTTTTAAATCACCTACCACGTGAAGCATTTCTTCAGGTTGAGTAGTACCAATACCCACCTGCGCAAAGCCAAGGCCGGTGAATAAAAAGGAAAGAAGAAAAAAATAATTTTGTTTCATAAATGCATAGCATTAGGGTTTGTTTACCCGCGAACATTAATCATAACCCATCTCTGGAGTACACCGCTGTAAATAAACTCTGCAATACCCCGACCTTGCAGTTCTGTATTGTTACCATCTAAAGTTTGGATGCGGTTTTCAGGTAAACTACCTGCGTCTTCCGGGAAAAAAGTAACATTATTATTTTGGGCGTTGAGTACATAGAGTACACGACCATCATATCCGTTTGCAAAACCGGAAATGTCATAATTAACGCTTGAACCGCTCAATCGAATAACGGTATTCTGCTCATTTACAGTAGCTAATCCTAAATTGTAATTATCATATTGCGTCGTGGTAGCAGTAGCGGATTGATTTACATCTCCGATATAGAAAATATTACCATCAGACTCATCGACCTGAATGATTCCATCAATAATGACGAAATCATCCCCCAAAGGAAACTCTCTGGCAAAGCCCGTATTGTTCAAACCCACCAATCGGGTTGCCTTTACAGCAGTGCTGGGAATAAATTTAAAATCTCCTACTATGTGAAGTGTGGCCTGTGGGTTAGTAGTACCTATGCCTACCTGCGCCTGTAGTGAAAAAGCGCATAAAATCCCCATTACGAATACTAGTTGTCTCATCATTCAACTTATAAAAACTAAGACTCAGGGGTAGGTAAAAATAAGAGTTAGTAGCCTCGAAAACAGAACTTAAGAGCACTATTCGACTAGTTCAAATTTTCTTCGTTTAAATAAGCTGATTACGGTTTTAAGGAAATTTTAAGGACAAAATCAGGGTAAAATTCCTACAGAAATAAGAAAGAAAGAGACTACTAATAAAATTAACAAAAATAAAGATGATTGAAAATAATGAACAAAAAGCAAAGTTTTTCCATTAACACCGAACAGAAGTAAAAAAATGTGCAGGGCAGATCATTGTATCCCGGGGCGAACTTATCAGCTACTAGCTACAGATCAATGGAATTTGCATCATTCGGTTTCTATAAAGATATAATCACGCAAATCACTTTGGCGCAAACCTTCTATAAGTTCGGCAACTGTTAGCGCGTTCAGTTTTGCGCCCGCTGTATTAGTATGGGTATGATCATCCGGAAAGAAAGATGCCACCTTTTCAGAACCTAACTGTTCGTATTTTTGAGCTACCGCCTCATTTAAATCGAGGAAATAGCCTCCCGCCTGCTCGACAGCTTCTTTGGCCCAGGTACCGTAGCTTTCAGAGACCCTAATAACCTGCCCGTCATCCCACTGATTACGGGGGATCATACTCAGGACAACAGGTGTAGCTCCTGCTTCCTGCGTTTCCTTTATGTATTGTTTCATATACCAGCCATACGTATGTACGGTCTCGGTACCCGTGCTATCGCGGTTGACTTCCTGAGTCTCATCTCCCATTCCAGGTAAAGATCCGCGATATTTGGGCTGATCTACGCGTCCGCCATCGTTATGACCAAACTGCATCAACACAAAATCCCCGGGTTTTAATTGCGTTTTGACAGCATCCCAGAGCCCCTCGTATCTAAACGTTCTGCTACTTCGGCCACCACGGGCTTTGTTGTGCAGATTGATACGGGTAGTATCGAGATGCTGCTCCAGAAACATCCCCCAACCCGATTTGGTAGGCTGACCGTTATCAGCCACTGTAGAATCCCCGATCAGATATAAATTCCGCTTTGCGGGAAGTTTAACCACAGGGTTTTTCAGCAAATAGTTTTTTAAGGTATTGTCGCTCTCGCGTAAACCTTCTGCAATCAGGGAAGCAGCAAGGGCAGCTCCTTTTGCTGAAGTATGCGTATGATCGCGTTTGTAAAACAGGTTTCCGGTAACGGCATCTTCCCCTTTTGCCTCCATCGCTAAAGCCATCTTATCATTGAGGTTAATAAAGGTCACACCTTCTTCCGCTGCAACCTGTTTCGCCCAGCCTCCATACGAGTCCGTATTGCGGGGCACTTTACCCTTCTTCCAATCGTTACGCGGTATGGGTGCCATAACAATCGGGATAGCGCCTTTAGATTTAGCTTCCTTTACAATTTTACGCAGATACCAGCCGTAGCTGTGCACCACCTCGTGCTGGCCGGTAAGCATATTATCAATCTCCTCGGTTTCTTCACCTACTCCCTCAATCGTTCCGCGGGCACGTGAATCGTCATTTAAAGCCCCGCTATCATTATGTCCAAACTGAATCAACACATAATCGCCTTTTTGCAGACGGTCTAAAACCGGTTGCCAAAGTCCTTTGGTCTGAAAGGTGCGACTACTCGTTCCGCCCAGGGCGTGATTCTCAACCCGTACCTGAGTCATATCTAAAAACTGACCGATAAAATCACCCCAGCCCCAAAGACCGCCATCCCCCTTTCCGCTTCCGTTTTTTACGGTAGAGTCTCCTACGCAGTACACCACAGGTTTTTGGGCATTCAGCCCCATACAGTTAACCAGGATCAAAGCGAAAAACATGAGGTAACTTATCTTTTTTAAGGCTTTCATTCTTCTGAGTTTTGTAATCATTTGTTCGGTGTTCGGTGTTCGCTAAAGAAAAATAAATGGTTGAATTGCTGAATCGTTTAATCGTTAATAGACATCCTACGCTTTACTCAGCATTCATCATTCTGAATTCTGAATCCTGCATTCTAATTTCCTATTACCATTGAGTTCTCCTGCTACCGTTAGTGTAGGCTTATTTAAAAACGTATTTCGTATTTCGTATTTCGTATTTCGTATTTCGTATTTCTATATTCTTTTCTCTATTGTCTTTCATCTAAAATCTTTCGTCTAAAATCTACTTCCTAAAATCAAACCACAGCTTCATCGAGATGCCGTCATCGCCGCTTTTGATGCGAATGTTTGAAGGCTGACTGCTGGGGCCTTGTTGTTCCAAAGGTTTAAAAGCCCGCATTCCCGAAATCTCATACATAAACGAAAGGTTTCCTTGCGGAAATCGCGGCTGAAAATGACTGCCTTTAAATCCGTTTTTGGCTTCATCAGGAGTGAATAAACGTAAAAACAATTTATCGCTTTCGCTAAATACTTTAAAACTGTTGTCACCGGCCTGTAAATTCCCCGCCAAAAAATTGGCATAATAGCCCTTAAACTCAGGATAAATCAGGTTTTCAAAACTTTCTCCGGTGATCGTGGTGTTGTATTCCTTTTCCCAGATTCCGGTTTCGATTCCCTGCAAACGGTTACGCCAGGTATGATAGGGTCCGCGGCCAAAAAGCGTAATGCCCTCAACTCCTTCTTCCGGAAAGTCAAAGCTGATCCCAAACTGGTCGATATCACCCTCGTAAAACGCACCATCAAAACCGCTGTTTCTACCCGCATTTTTAAGCGCGATCAATTCCATATGCACCCGTCCATCGGGATACATCGTCCAGGTAATGTGATCGATACCGCCATTATAATCTAGCCGGCAAACGGCATGTTGACCCTCCTGACTCAGAACTAGTTTTTCAACTTCAGCTTTCATCCCTATGGGCTGTGGCCCATTCACAAAAGGAACCAAACGATCTCCATCTTTAATTTCGGTGATGTAACCGGTTTGAGCATCCAGCTTCAGGCTTAGTTCACCTGCACGCAATGTAACCGTATTACCCTCGCGAATGCCGGTTGCAGCCTTGTTGCCTTCCCCTTTATACATAAGCTTTTCGGCAAAATAATCAGCTTTATGTATTGGCCAGGTCCAGGTGTAGAGTTCGCGCCCATGGCTGTCTGTAGCCGTAATCTCCAGCCAGTCGCCGTAGAAAAAGTCGGGTGATACCGGTATCTGTAACTTTCGGGTTTCCCCGGGTTCTGCATCAGGAACTTCAATGATTCCCGAATCAACCACCCGGGTTTTTGTTCCCGGTTGATATAAAGCTTTGGCATCGGCCTGAATTACCCGATAGTTCATCGTGACCGTATTCAGACTGCTAAATAAATAATCGTTTGTGACCAAAAAGCTGCCGTCAAAGGTTTCGGTGATCGCTTTGGGCTTAAACTGCACCGGTGACCAGATTTCCTTTACCGCAAAAAAACTGCCTTCCTTTTGCCGGTGCGGCCCCAAAACGCCATCTGCCGCCAGATTGCCTTTAGAATCGAATTTTTCATCTCCGGTCCAGTCGGTACGCAAAACGGCTTCATCGCTAAACACCCACATAAAACCGCCTGCAAACAGCGGACTCTCGCTGTAATGCTCCCAAAAATCCTTGAGACCTGCACCAATGCCGTTATCGTAGGTACCGTGCATAAATTCGGTAGGAAAAAATACGTTCTCCCCGTTACCAAAACGGTGTACACCCGTAAGATACGTGGGATAATGATGCGTATCCCAACCGTCAAAATCGGCCCAGGGATGAATCACAATGCGGTTTTGCGGATCGTGTTTATTGAATTCCCCATCCAGTTCGTAGTTCCAGCCGCCTTCGTTGCCCTGATCCCAAATGATGATTGAAGGATGATTCACATCGCGCTCCACCATTTCCCTGATCAGTTTTTTTCCGGTTTCGGTTTCATACGGATTCTGCCAGCCTGCGAGTTCGTCAAGCACAAAAAGCCCTAGCGAATCGGCCACTTCCAAGAAATGATCGTCCGGCGGATAGTGAAAACGCACGGCATTCATATTCATGTCCTTAATCAGGTTTACATCCATAATGCTGATGCGCTTGCTGGTACTGCGACCGCTTTCCGGCCAAAAGCTGTGGCGGTTGATGCCTTTCATTTTGATTTTGGTACCGTTCACGTAAATCCCGTCGCGTTTTCTAAACTCAAGCGTGCGAAAACCGATGCGTTGGGTTACTTCGTGAATGGTTTTCCCGTTTTCCTGCAGCTGCAGGGTCAGGACATACAGATTGGGGTTTTCGGGATCCCAGGTTTTAACGCCTTCCCAGTTAAACTCGAGTAGTTCTTCCGGCTTCCCGCTCAGCTTCCGGCTTTCAGCTTCAAAGGTTTCAGCCTCACCCGCAAGCGGAGTGATTGTAGCGCTTACACGAAGGTTCTTAGAAGGATTTGATAATTTTAAAACGGCCTTTAGGCTCCCATTCATTTGGGGATCTACGGCAACGTGAGCGATATGGGTTTGGGGGTTTATTTCTAGCCAGACGGGACGGTAAATCCCGCCAAAAAGCCACCAGTCTGCCTTCCGCTCTGCGTTATTAATACTTCCATTTTCAGAATGCTTCCACACGTGAACCTCAAGCAGATTTTCAGCTCCCGGCTTTACAAAAGGGGTGATGTCGTAGTCAAACTCGTAAAACCCACCATGATGCTTCGGCCCCACGACCTTACCATTGACTTTCACTTCGGTATCGGTCATTACGCCACCAAAATGAATGGATATCCTTTTGCCTTTCGCAGAAGCGGGAACTTCAAACTTCAGTTTATAAAAACCTTCTTCTTTGCTGGGCTCGTCCTGTTCCAGTTCTTTATACCAGCGACCATAGGTATACTCACCGAAACCCTGCAATTCCCATTGAGAAGGGACTTCGATCGTGCTCCAGCTCCCGCTGTTGATTCCTCCTGAAACTTTAAAATCCCAGGTTTTGGGATGTTCAAAGTCGGTTCCTGACAGCCAGATTTTATGGGTTTCCTGAGCCCTGGCACACGTAAAGCTTAGGCCGGCGAGAATGAGAACGTGAAGAAACTTGTGCATGATGCGTTGTTTAATTACCATCGGGTTTTTGCAGTTCAAAACGACTGCTCAGCGGAATGTGGTATGAGCCCGCTTCATTAGGTTGACCGGGGTTATATGCCGGTGCGTCGCTTCGAATGTAGTTTTTTAAGGGATGATCGGTTTGGCGAAGGGCGTGAATTACCGCCAGAGCGAGTTCGTTAGCCCCAAAATTGCTGAAATGCGTATTGTCTTCCAAAGCTTCGCGCTGCGCGGGAAAATAATTGGCGGGATACTGTACAAAAGCCTTCCGGGATGCTTCGGGTCCCCAGGCCTCGTACATCGCAGTACTCATACGGGTTAAATCGATGAGCGCAACCTCTTCCCGTTGCGCCACCTTCCGCATCGCATCGGGAAAATCGCCGTGGGTTTCTTTCAGTTTGGCACCTTCAAAAGCCCTGCGCTGGGTGGGCGTAATCAGGATGGGAATGCCCTGCTTTTCGCGAATGCGGCTTATAAAATCAGTCAACAAATTGGTATACAATCCCCAGGCGCCGTTGCCTTCGCCTTTGATCTTTTCGTCATTATGCCCAAACTCGATGATGACAAAATCATCGGGTTTAAGCTGACTTAAAATTTTATCGAAACGGCTTCCGTTAAAAGAGGCCAGCGAAGCTCCTGACGAAGCCTGGTTGGACACGGCGATCTCATCGGTCAAATAAGCCGTAATGAACTGTCCCCAGGAAGCCCAGGGCTCCACATCCTGATTGGTTACCGTAGAATCACCGGCTAAAAATAAGGTGCGGGTTTTGGGTGAAGGCTCAATATGGATCTCGTGGATAACAATGTCTCCCAGGAATTCTAGTGTAAGCTTATGATCCCAGTCTAGCGTGCCCTGCTCCCGATCTTTGAGCCCAACTTTATAGCTTTCAGAAATTTCAGGATAGAAAACGGCAACTGTAAAAGTTTTAGTAATCGCATCATCTGTGTTTATCGGTTCCCGGGCAGCAAAGAGCCGCTTTGATTCGGCCTTGAGCGTCATTTCGGTATCCTTTCCGGAAAGAACAAGACTCACCGTGTAAATCCCCTCAGGTACATCAACCGAAAAATAAACCGGTGCAGTTGCCGAAAAACCTGCACTATGCTGAGTTACGCGATAGGCTGTCCCAAAGTCAAAACCATAGCCCGTATCCGGCTGATAGGGAAGTGCAGTAGAAATCCCGGTAGCTTTTTCTGCGTCTGTTTCGGTACCAAAAACAAAATGGTAATCGATTGCATCCTGCGCATTAAGCACAGAAAAACTGAAAAGAAACCCGAAAATGAATGTTTTCATGAATTCAAAATGATATTAAAAAACGGAAAATACAAAGCTGTGCCCGTTATACCATCCTGTACTGTTCTGATTTTTTTAAACCGAGTTGCGCTCGATGTACCTGAACACGTTTTTAACGCGTTCTTTTTTGTTCTTCAGAATCATATAAGCGGCGGTCTCACCCATGGCCTTAAAATCGGTACTGATGACCGTAATGCCCAGCAACTCTTTTAGGGGAGTTTCATTATAGGAAATCACCCCAATATCGGTACCCAAAGTCAGATTACGCGCGCGGATTTGACGCATCAGGTTTACCAGATCCATCTCTTCGATGGTGATGTAGACGTCTTTACGTTCAAATTCCATATCCTCATAGATCTCATCAAGCACCTCAAAATCAAAATTGTACTTCTGGCAGAAAAACTTAAAACCGTGAACAATGCGTCTGGGATACGGGTGAATGCTCTTTGAAGGATAAACCAGAATCAGGCGGTCGTATTTCTTAAGCTTCTCAATGCCTTCTTCCAGCGCCTGATAGATATCCTCTTTAAAATCCTGATAAATGGCTCCGTAATTTCCTTTGATTTCAGGCTTGGTATTGTCTACCATAAGCAGCTGATCTTTGGGAATCAGTTCGATTGCTTTCAAAACCTGCGGCGTAAAGCTCAGGTGATTGAGATCGCCATCTTTAAAATGCGGCATAATCACATAGTAGTTGTAAGCACCTATATTTTTCTCGATCGCATTGATAAAAAGCGATTCTTCGCAATGATAAATAAACAGGTTTACATGGGCATTAACCCCCATCGCATTCACAAAATGATTGTAGATCATCATCTTGTACGAACTGGGTTTGTTTATGAGAAAAAACACATTGATTTTAGAAATCAGATCGGTCTTGGCGGTGTAATACCCCTTTCCTTTTACCGAAATGATCACCTTGCGTTCCTTGAGAATTTTATACGCTTTTTCAACTGTATCCCGACTTAGGTATGCGGCTTCGCTTAGTTCGTTGATAGACGGAATCTTCTCTCCCACCTTCAACCTTCCGTTGGCGATGTCATTAATCATAGAGTCTACAATCTGCTTATACTTGGGTATTCTCGAATCTTCGTTGATGTCTATCGTAAAGCCCTGAGCCATATTGGGAATTTTTTAACTTCGGTAAATGTATATAAAAGATAGGCTTCTCTAAAGATTATTCATACAGTACAGCACAGGATGCCTAAAATCAATGAAGCGCCTAGTTTTGAAATCAGACGCTTTAATCTATACTAAGAAAATGGAAAAAACCTTTACTCACGTAAACTACCTTTGGAATGAGCAAAAAGCCGCAGAATTGGGAGATGATCAGGTTGCGCTCTTTTTATACCGCTCGAATATTTTAGGGGCAGATTTACGCATTACCAATTACGGTGGTGGCAATACCAGTTGTAAAACCATAGAAAAAGACCCGCTCACCAACGAAGATTTGGAAGTTATGTGGGTTAAAGGCTCCGGCGGGGACATTGGCACACTCACCCGCGCAGGAATTGCCGGGTTGTACACCGAACGCCTTAGAAATTTAAAGAACGTTTACGGCGGTCTGGAAGATGAAGACCGTATGGTGGGCCTTTTCAACCATTGCATCTACGATCTGGACTCTAAAGCCCCATCTATAGATACGCCACTTCACGGCCTTTTACCCTTTAAACATATAGATCACCTGCACCCCGATGCGCTGATCGCAATTGCTGCCGCAGAAGACAGCGAGCGCGTTACCAAAGAAATCTGGGGAGATACCATGGGCTGGGTGCCCTGGCAACGTCCCGGTTTTGACCTGGGTCTTCAGCTTGAAAAATGCCTGAACGAAAATCCGGGTATACGCGGTATCGTTTTGGGAAGCCATGGTCTTTTTACCTGGGGCGACACCTCCTATGAGTGCTACATCAACAGCCTTGAAGTAATCGAGACGGCTTCAGCCTATATCGAGAAAAAGGTAAAAGAAAACGGAAGCGTTTTTGGCGGACAAAAAATCGAAAGCCTTCCGGCAGAAAAACGCAAAGATCAGGCTGCCAAACTGATGCCACTCCTGCGCGGGCTCGCTTCTTCAGAAAGCCGAATGATAGGCCATTTTACAGATAGTGATACCGTACTTCAGTTTATAAACAGTAACGATCTGCAGCGTCTGGCACCTATGGGTACCTCCTGCCCCGATCACTTCTTGCGTACCAAAATTCAACCTTTGGTATTAGAACTTGATAAAGACGCTGATCTCGATGACACTCAGGCGGTTTTAGACCAACTGAATCCTGCCTTTGAAAAATACCGCGAAGAATACAAAGCCTACTACGAAAGCTGTAAACATGACAACAGCCCCGCGATGCGCGATCCCAATCCCGTAATCATCATTTATCCGGGTGTGGGTATGTTTAGCTTCGCGAAAAATAAACAAACGACCCGGGTTGCAAGCGAATTCTACATCAACGCGATCAACGTGATGCGCGGTGCCGAAGCCATTACCAGCTATACCTCCTTACCGCGTCAGGAAGCTTTTGATATTGAATACTGGTTGCTTGAAGAAGCGAAACTTCAGCGTATGCCGAAGGAGCAACCGCTTTCGCGAAAAGTAGCCATCGTTACCGGTGCTGCCGGAGGTATTGGTAAAGCCATCGCCGATAAGCTGGTTGCCGAAGGGGCTAACGTGGTACTTACCGATATGAGCGAGGAAGCTTTAGACGAAGCCGTCGCTACGTACAAAAAAGATCAGGTTACCGGTGCGGTGTGCGATGTAACCAGCGAGGAAGCCATTAAAGAAGCCTATAAAAAAGCCTGTCTGGAGTTTGGCGGGGTAGATATCGTCATTCATTCAGCCGGACTCGCAATCTCTAAACCTTTAGAGGAAACCACCCAAAAAGACTGGGATTTGCTTCAAAATGTACTCGTAAAAGGTCAGTTTTTAATGGCTCAGGAAGGGGTTGCCGTAATGCGCAAGCAAGGCCTGGGCGGTGATATCGTGAATATCGCCAGTAAAAACGGATTGGTTTCAGGACCTAACAACGTGGGTTATGGCACTGCCAAAGCTGCGCAGCAACACATGACGCGCCTATTAGCCGCCGAACTGGGTGAAGAGAAAATACGCGTAAACACCGTAAATCCCGATGGGGTTATCGTAGGCAGTAAAATCTGGGAAGGCGCCTGGGCCGAAGGTCGTGCCAAAGCCTATGGCATTGAAGTCAAAGACCTGCCTGCTCACTATGCCAAACGCAACCTCCTTAACGAAATCATCCTTCCGGACGATATCGCAGACGGCGTTTTTGCCTGCGTGGGTATCCTGCTTAAAAGCACCGGAAATACCATAAATGTAGACGGTGGTATGGCAAACGCATTTGTGCGTTAACATTCAATGTACTAGTTTAAACCGCCGGAAGCTCTTTTTGGGGCCAACGGCGGTTCAATTAATGACTTTCTCCTCATGAATATCAACAAACAGCAACTCGCAGATCTCAATAAAACCAATCTCAAAAATCACCAAACGCATTTTGATTTTTTAGCTCAATCGTTATCGAATTCAGGTACAGACGTCTATGCGCTGTTAGCTAAACTCGCCGAATTTCAGGTGGCTATCCCCAGCTGGGCCTTAGGTGCCGGAGGTACGCGATTTGGAAGGTTTTCGTTTAGCGGCGAACCTGCCTCTTTAGAGCAAAAAATTGAAGACATTGGTCTTATTCACAGCCTTACGCAAACCGCAGGCGCGATATCCCTGCACATTCCGTGGGATGTGCCTAACGACTACAACGCCATTAAAGAACTCGCTGCATTGCACAACATTAAGTTTGATGCCGTAAACAGCAACACCTTTCAGGATCAGAAAAACCAGAAAGAATCGTATAAATACGGTTCGTTGAGCAATACCAGCGCCGCGGTACGCGAGCAGGCCATCGCTCACAATAAAGAAGTGGTCGAAATAGGAAACAAACTGGGCTCTAAAGCCCTGACGGTCTGGCTGGCAGACGGTTCGTCCTTCCCCGGGCAAAACAACTTTCAGACCGCGCTTACCCATACCCAAAACAGTTTGATTTCAATCTACGAGGATATGCCTGCCGACTGGAAACTGTATATAGAGTACAAACCTTACGAACCCAATTTTTACAGCACCGTCATTCAGGATTGGGGTACTTCGCTGATGCTGGCAAACGGCTGTGGCGAACGCGCGTATACCCTGGTAGATCTGGGGCATCACCTGCCCAATACCAATATTGAGCAAATCGTTTCAATCCTGATGCTGAAGGGCAAACTGGGCGGTTTTCACTTTAACGACAGCAAGTACGGTGACGACGACCTTACCGTAGGCAGTATCAAGCCCTATGCATTGTTCCTCATTTTTAACGAGCTCGTTTACGGGATGCAGAACAATCCGCAAAACCCCGAACTGGGCTGGATGATCGATGCGAGTCACAACGTGAAAGATCCGCTGGAAGATTTGATTCAGTCGCTGGAGGCCATTCAGGAAGCCTATGCGAAAGCTTTACTCATCGACCAAAACGCCCTGCGCGCTGCTCAGGAAGCTAATGATGTGACCGCATGCCAGGAACTTTTGCAAAACGCCTACCGTACCGATGTACGCCCGCTCATTCGCGAGGCCCGCTTGCGCCATGGAGGTGCGCTTAATCCTATTGAAGCCTATCGTGCGCTTGAGGTTCGCAAAAACCTCATCAACGAACGCGGCAACAAAACCGTAGCAACCGGACTTTAATCTGCAACAACACCTGATGAAGAAAACGGTAACGGCCATATTTGATATTGGTAAAACCAACAAGAAGTTTTTCCTCTTTGATGAAGACTTTCAGGAGGTGTACCGCGAGTATATCCAGTTTGAGGAGACCGAAGACGAAGACGGGCATCCCACCGAAGACCTTTCCGCTTTGCGGAACTGGCTCAAAAGCGTTTTTGACCGCATACTCAAGACCGAAAACTACGAGATCAAGGCGATCAACTTTTCGTCTTACGGCGCCAGCCTCGTACATCTGGACGAAAACCACGAGGTGATTTTCCCGATGTACAACTATACCAAAAGCATTCCGCAGGAAATTATTGATTCGTTTTACGAAAAATACGGCCCCGAAGCTGATTTTCACCGAAAAACAGGCTCCTCCAGCGCCGGAATGCTCAATGCCGGGATGCAATTGTATTGGCTGAAACACACCAAACCCGAAGTATTCGCCAAAATACGCTACAGCCTGCACCTGCCGCAATACCTCAGCTATGTGTTTACGGGTATTCCGCTTAGCGAATATACCAGCATAGGCTGCCATACCGCCCTTTGGGACTTTGAAAAAAAAGACTATCACGACTGGGTGTATGCCGAAAAACTCGATCAGCTGCTGCCGCCTATCGTTTCTACCGAAACCAGCATCAATATGAATTACAACGGCAAGCGCATCAAGATTGGTGTGGGTATTCACGACAGCAGTGCCGCCCTGCTACCCTATGTGCGCAGCCTGAGCAAACCCTTTATCCTGATCTCAACCGGCACCTGGAGCATTTCGCTCAACCCCTTTACCGATAGCCTGCTTACCGCACAGGATGTGGCAGACGATTGCATCAATTATATGCGCATCAACGGCAAACCCGTAAAAGCGGCACGTTTGTTTCTGGGAAATGAATACAGCATTCAGGTTAAAAAACTTGCCAAACACTATGGCGTAGATGCCGCTTATCACAAACAGGTCGTTTTTGATCCCGAGATTCATTACGAGATTCACAAAGATTTTGAGCCCCTTTTTCACTGGGAAACCATTGATGATCCCCATATGCCAGACAAAACTACATTAAGATATACTACTTTTGAGCACGCGTATCATCACCTGATGATGGAGCTGGTAGTGCTTCAGGTCGCGAGCATCAAAAGTGCAAAAGGCACGATGCCTATCGAAAAGCTTTTTGTAGACGGGGGCTTTAGCGACAACGAGGTTTACATACAACTGCTCTCGCATCATTTTAGAACGATGGAATTGCGCACCACAGACTCTTCTCTGGGGTCTGCACTGGGCGCTGCAATTTGCATTTCAGATACGCAACTGAATTCAAAATTTCTCAAGAAAAACTATTCGATGAAGAAGCATATTCCCTTCATCGTAAACTAAACATTATGGCAAATTCTTTTGACACTGCGTATCCTTCTGTTGACGATTTAAGAACCAAAGCCAAAAGCCGCGTACCCGCTTTTGCGTTTGAATACCTCGATGGGGGTTGTAATGAAGATGTAAGCATCAAACGCAACACCTCCGAGATTCGCGATGTACAATTACAACCGCGTTACCTCAACAATTATGGTCAAAGCTCTACCAAAACCAAAGTTTTGGGGATGGAGTTTGACGCGCCTTTTGGGATTGCGCCGGTAGGTTTACAGGGCCTGATGTGGCCCAATTCGCCTGCAATTCTGGCCCAAGCAGCTTACAAGCACAACATTCCGTTTATCCTGAGTACGGTAACGACTATGGATATTGAAAAAGCCAGCGAACTCACCGAAGGAAACGCCTGGTTTCAGCTCTACAACCCCGTGGAAGATGCGGTACGCAACGATATTATTGACCGCGCCGAAGCAGCCGGTTGCCCGGTTCTGGTACTATTGTGTGATGTGCCTACTTTTGGCTTTCGCCCAAGGGATTTTAAAAACGGATTGGCGCTTCCGCCCAAAATGTCGGTACGCAACATCATGCAAATCCTCGGGAAACCTACCTGGGCTTTTAATACGCTTAAATACGGGCAGCCCACTTTTGAAAATCTAAAACCTTACACGCCTGAAGGTTTAAACCTCAAACAACTGGGCGCGTTTATGGACCGCACTTTTTCAGGCAAACTCAACGAAGAAAAAATTAAACCCATCCGCGACCGCTGGAAAGGCAAACTGGTGCTTAAAGGCGTGCAGTCCCTTCAGGATACGCAGGATGCGATACGTATGGGCTTTGACGGCATTATCGTCTCCAACCACGGCGGGCGCCAGCTTGATGCAGCCCAATCTACCATCAATTCGCTTAAAGAAATCGCTGCTAACTATGGCGATCAGATCGAGGTGATGATGGACAGCGGCCTGCGCTCAGGGCCTGATATTGCCCGCGCGATGGCCTGCGGAGCCAAATTTACCTTTATGGGCCGCTCGTTTATGTACGGCTGCGGCGCTTTGGGGAACAAAGGCGGCGATCATACCATAGGCATGCTCAAAACCCAATTTAAACAAGTCATGGATCAACTGGTTTGTGAGCGGGTCGAAGACCTGCCCAAACACTTAATAACCTAACCGATGTCACAATACAATCAGGAAGAAGAAGCCATTGAAGCCCTTGCCGGCGGCGAATTTGAACGCGAGCGCGTACCCCAGTCGAGATTACAAAGCTGGAAAGCCTTTTTAGGAATGTATGCCGGGGAACACGCCGCAGGAACCGAGTTTGTCATTGGCCCCCTCTTTTTAACCACCGGGGTGAGCGCTTTTGACCTGATTGTAGGCTTGTTACTGGGTAACCTGATGGCGGTATTGAGCTGGAGGTTTCTGACGGCCGAGATCGGGACAAAATTCAGGTATACGCTCTACTTTCATTTAGAGAAAATATGCGGCACCCGTCTGGTGACCGCTTACAACCTGGCAAACGGAGTCCTGTTTTGCTTCCTTGCGGGAGCGATGATTACCGTATCGGCCACGGCAGTGGGGATTCCCTTTGATATGGAAATGCCCAAACTTACAGACACGACGCCCAACAGCCTTACCTGGGTAATCATTGTATTGGCCCTGGGTGCCGTGATTTCGCTCATCGCTGCGAAAGGCTATAATACCGTGGCCAAAGCGGCCAACTGGATGTCGCCCGTAATCGTTTTGGCTTTTATCGCCTGCGGTGTGGTAGCGCTGATTCAGCTGGATGTAAACAGCTTTTCCGATTTCTGGAATATCTGGGGCGAAGGCAGTGAACCCTTCCCGGGACAGATTAAATACACCTTTTGGCATGTGGTGCTCTGGTCCTGGTTTGCTAATGCGGCCATGCACATCGGGATGTCTGACCTGTCGGTATTTCGCTTTGCGAAAAAAGCCAGCGCCGGCTGGATGACCGCCGGGGGTATTTACATAGGCCATTACATCGCGTGGATTGCCGCCGCTTTGCTCTATGCGGTCTATCTCAAATCACCCGAAGCTCAGGCGATGCTGGCCGGTGGGGAAGCGCCATCGGTGGCTCCAGGTCCCCTGGCCTACAACGCCATTGGCATCTTTGGCATCATCGCCGTGATCCTTGCAGGCTGGACGACCGCAAATCCCACGATTTACCGAGCCGGACTTGCCTTTCAGGCCATTATACCGAAACTCTCTACCTTTTGGGTAACCATCATCGCCGGAACGGTTGCGACAGTAGCCGGATTATTCCCTGCCTTTGCAATGAAACTCTTAGGTTTTGTAGCCCTCTACGGTTTTATTTTGGCTCCGGTAGGCGCCATCATTGTCTTTGAATACTTCTTTGGCAAACAAGCCGGAATTCAAAGCTTCTATGCCGAAAAAACCGGAATCAAATTCAACTGGGCGGTATTTGCAGCCTGGGCATTGAGCTTTGGGGTATTCTATTTTATCTCGCTGGAGTACGACGTATTCCTGTCGTTTTTAACCCTCCCCGCCTGGATCAGTTGCGGAGTGCTTTTTTTGATTTTTAGCCGGGTTTACCAGAAAAGGCAAAGCGCCGCTACCGTAAATTAAAGCATTTCACTTGTGGAAACATGGCACTTTCGGGTGCCTTCTAAACGGCCGTTATTGTAGGGGATAACGGCTGTTTTTTTGTTTTGGGAATTCGGCTGTCATTGGAATGTCAAAAGAACATTGGTTAACTTGAATATGGTTTAGTTTCAGATCGTAAGTAGCGAGAGAAGCAGAATAAATTTCTATCTACTACATTTATTATTAGTGTTATTCAACACCAAAAAAGATTACTCACGCGAATAGAATCTTTATTTCCCCCATCTATTCCTCAATCTGTAAAAAATCAAAAAACGATTTTTTACAAGTTCTTGAACAAACTAAGTGGTAAGGAAAAAGTAACTTTGGAATCGGAAAATGGATATTATAATGAAGCCAAAAACAGAAACAAAACAGTTTCAATACGAAATACAATCTTACCAAGAAGATTGTGTAAAAAACATTATTAGTCTATTTGAAAGCCTTCGCCAAAAAGCAAATTTTGGTGATGTGCTAACGGCACACCATAAAAAGAATAAATACAATTTTCCTGTTCAAGACACTAAAAACATTGACATAATGATGGAAACGGGAACGGGTAAAACGTTCACGTTTATCAAAACAATTTTTGAACTGAGCAAAAATTTCGGATATAAAAAATTTATCGTTCTTATTCCAACTGTTCCAATTAGAGAGGGAACAAAAAGTAACTTAGAGGACACCAAAGATTACTTTAAAAGCTTTTACGCCAACGAAAAAGAAAAGGAAATTGAAACCTTTGTTTACGAAGGCGGAAACATTTCTGCCGTAAGGCAATTTATAGGCACTTCGCATTTATCGGTTTTGGTAATGACACCAAGTTCATTTAGTCACAAAGACAATATTCTTAACCGACCATTAGAAAAGGAGATTAATACACCTGAATTATTTGTTAAGAATCAAGAACCGCCAAAATCATATTTGGAATGTTTAAAACGCTTAAATCCAATTGTGATAATGGACGAGCCTCACCGTTTTGAAGGTAATGCCTTTAAAACCTACTTTGAGGGATTTGAAAACTACTTTTTGCGATTTGGAGCAACATTCCCAAAGAAGAAAGATAGTTTGGTTCTTTCAAACGTAGCTTATGTTTTAGACAGTATTTCTTCTTTCCGACAAAACTTGGTAAAGAAAATTGTGGTTTACACGCAAGACGTGATTGAAAACACAGATACTCTTATTGGAATAGAAAAAGTAGGCTCTAAAAATATCGCTCACGTAAGTACTTTAACAAATGGAATTATAGCAAGACGGGAATTAAGTGTTGGTGGTGTTTTTAACGGTAAAAGCATTAAAAAAATTCTTAAACACAATATTGTGTTAACGGACGACACAATTGAGAAAGTGGATTACTCTTTGTCGGAAGAATCATTGCGAGCAATGATTAAAGAAACAATCAAAATACACTTTGAGAAAGAAAAAACACTATTTGAGCAAGACGTAAAATCACTCACTTTGTTTTTTATGGAAAGTGACACCAGTTTATTTCGTGGTGATAATCCAAAAGTCAAAACCATTTTTGAAGAAGAATATAAAAAGCAATATACGGAGCTTATAAGCAGACTCGACCAAACAAGTGATTATTACAAATTCTTGCAAAACGATTATGATAGTGATAATACTTTGCAGGTTCACAAAGGTTATTTTTCAGGCGACAAAGGAAACGCAGACGAAAAAGTAAAAGCAGGTGTTGATGAAATTCTGAAAGACAAAAAGAAATTATTGTCGTTTAAAAGTCCCTCACGTTTCATTTTTTCTATTTGGGCTTTGCAAGAAGGTTGGGACAACCCAAATGTTTTTACCATTTGTAAACTTTCAAATCAAGGAAGCGAAATATCAAAATTGCAACAGATTGGACGTGGTTTGAGAATTTGCGTTAATCAAAATCTACAGCGTTACACACTTAAAAACTTAAATGATAATCAAGAGGACTTTTGGAAAATAAACAACCTTGATGTGGTTGTATCCAGCAAAGAACAAGGTTTTGTGGAAGCCATACAAAACGAGATTTTAAGTAACTCGTTTCTCATTTCCGAGACATTTACAGAACAAGAACTGATTAAAACGCTCAAAGAAAAATCAGGCTTTGATGATGACACCATTATTACTTTGGTTGATGATGTGTTGAAAGACCAAAAAATGATTGTTCGCAAGGCAATAGTTGACGGACAAAAGATTTACGAAAAATCACCTGAGTTCTCCGCAATTTTGAAAGAACAAAACTTACCCGAAGAACAAGTAAAAGCAATCGAAAGTTTGTTTGCAACCGACACAAAAACATATGTTCAGAAAGCCGAGAAGAAAAAAGAGAAAAAGAAAGTTTTCATTAAGGCAACCCACTTACAAGAGTTTCAAAACCTTTGGAACGCTATCAATAAAAATGCTTTTTATGTTTTAGAAACTTTGACCGAAGAACAGGAAACCCAACTGATACAAAACATTAAAGCTCAAATTGAAGCAGTAAACATTGAAGAAATACTGTTGCAAACCATTCGTGCAGAACTGAACGTAAACATAATTGGCGAACAAGGTGCAATTACAGAAAGACTAACCGATACCGTTTCATACAAAAGCAAAGTTGATTATTTGGAATTGGTTCGCACCTTATCCAATAGCACTAAAACCCCTATTTCATTTGTAGTAAAGGTTTTCAATGCGTTGAGTGATGATTTTAAGACTAAAATGCTCTGCAACAATCCTGAACAAGCACAAAGGGAAATTTCCGAAATAATCAATAAGAACTTAATTGCAATGCTCAAAGCAAACATTAAGTATGACGGAATTAACGGAAAAGGTTTGCCAAACGTATTCAAAACGGAACAGGGAAAAACATACTTAGACACAGGAAGCATAGGCAAATTTCAAAAAGAAATTTCAGGCGATTTTTCTTTGAAAACAAAATGGGTATTTGAAGAAGTGATTGAGTATGACAGTGATTTTGAATTGGAAATTGTGGAGCAAGACCCCGACATTGACAGTATTGAAATTTTCGGCAAACTTCCACGCCTAAATATTCAAACTCCTCTAGGCAAATACAACCCTGACTTTTGCTATGCAATCAAAAGCACAGGAGGCAACAAAATATTTCTTGTAGTGGAAGCCAAAGGTTATAAATCATCCACAGCTATACCTGTGGATGAAAAAGGGAAAATTGACTTTGCTAAAAAATACTTTGAAGCACTAGGCGAATACTACAAAGACCAAAACATAAAAGTTTCATTTAAAGAACGTATAAATAAAACGCAATTAGCTGCATTGATAAACAACGTATAAAAATAATGGCTGAACAAGATTTTATAAAAGCAGGATATTCAGTAGTTGGGTCCAAAGAATACGAAAACAAATTATTGAGTTTTCTCAAAGAACACTATCCAAGTGTACTAAAGGACAACGAAATTGATCTAAATGAACTCAAAGCTATTGCAGGTTTGCCTATTGACGAGAAAGTAAATGGGTATGGATTAAATTTTGTTGGCAGAAACTTTAGTCGTGCTAAATATAGTCAAGAGACAGATAGAGAACTAATCATAAGTAAATTTCTTAGCAAAGAAATCGACACGACTGAAAACTTAGTTTTAAAAGGTGATAACCTGGACAGTTTGAAAATTTTAAAAAATTATTATAATGGTAAAATAGACTGTATTTACATAGACCCTCCATATAATACCGACAAAGACGAATTTGTATATCCAGACAAGTTTGATAAGGAAGAAGCCGAAGCATTAGGGTTGGCAAACTTGAGCGAAAGTGATTTTGAACGGATGGACTTTAGTTTTAAATCCAAAAAGAATCATAACGGATGGTTATCTTTTATGTATCCAAGAATTCTTTTAGCTAGAGATTTATTAAGTAAAGAAGGGGTTATATTTATAAGTGTTGATGATAACGAAATGGCTAATATTAAGCTACTCTGTGACGAAATATTTTATGAAGATAATTTTATAGGCGTTATAAAAAGACGTGCTGCTCGTAAAAATACTTTTTTGAGCAATAAGTTGTCTGATATGTGTGATTATATTTTAGCATATAGTAAAACAAATTTATTTCAACCACTTAGCGCCGGTAATCTTACTGATAAAACTCGTCCTGTTTTTAATGAAGGCAATGATATTGTTACTCGAAAAATTGCTACGGGTACTGAAGCTAGAGTTCAGGATGGAGTTTACGAAAAGGGAAAATATAAGGCCAGAACCATTGAATTTGAACTTTTGTCAGATTTGGAAGTTAAGAATGGTAAAACAACTGCAATATCTGAGATAAAAGGACCTTTTAGAATTGGCCAAGATTTACTTGATCAGACAGTTTATATTACTAGCAATTTTAGTCTAAGGCGTCACTTATTGCCAAAAGAACTAAAAAAGGTTAAATTAATGAGTGACCTCTTAGATGATCCCGAATGTTATAATGAAAAAGGAAGTGAACACTTAAATATACTTTTTGGAGAACGCGACCTTTTTAATAATCCCAAGCCTGTTGCTCTTATTGAATATCTTATTAAATCTTGTACCTATTTATCCGAAAATAAACCATTGATAATCTTGGATTTTTTTGCAGGTAGTGGAACTACTGGAGAAGCAGTAATGCAATTAAACAGAGAAGATGATGGCAATCGCAAATTCATTCTTTGCCAAATAGACGAACCTATTAAAGAGGATAAGCCAGCTTATAAATTTTGTTTAGATAACAATCTGCCGCCTGCTATTTCAAGCCTAACCTTAGAACGATTAAAACGAGCAGGAGAAAAAATCAACAAAGACATTGAAGCAGAAAACAGCAAAGCAGGTCTATTCGAGGAAGATAAAAAACAAGTTCCTGATATTGGTTTTAAAGTCTTTGATAGTATAGAAGCACCACAGTTGAAGGTAGATGACAAAGGACAAATTTCAATTACTGAAAATGAAACGGATGCTTTAAGTCGCATTTACAATATGATTTTCACCGTTGGTTTAGACGAGCCAACACAAGTTCCCGAAGAAGTGGTAAAAGACTGCATTTACAAAATAGACAACCATTATTACGTTACCAACAGCGAGAAAATTGCAAGCGATGATTATTCCAAAGCAATTAAAAACGGCAAAGTATTTATTGACGGATGGACAGCCAGCCTGAACGGAACATTGCAGAATTACAAAGAAGATGTGAAGATTGTATTTTGAGCTAAAAAACTCTAAAAAAGCAATGCTATAATAAAAAATCAAAGTGCAAATTTAAGAGAGTTTACTAAAAAAAAACAGGTTTTGATTTTGTAGAGTCCTTTACTTTTTTCATCTATGCTCCACTTAAATAAAGCCGCCTAGAACAGACTTTCATCCAATTATCAAAAAACACCTCTTGCTTAAGTTACCCGATTTTGGTAATTTTCGGTATATTCTTATCATAATGGGAAAAAACACCTCAATAGCACTCGGAGATTACTTTGAAGAATTTATAAAGTAAATCGTCTTTCAGGCAAGAACAGCATAGGAAACCGCCCCGATTTTACTCACGACGTGAACGCACAACCCGTATTGCCTGGCTAATAGGGTGCACTTCAAAAATCACAAACTGATGCCTATCCCTATATTTAGGTTGGAGGTATATTCCTGGGTATTCAGCGGGGTTTTACTGTCAAAATAGTAATTGTACGCCGTAAAAACCTTAAACCACTCCGCCAGAGGAACGTCCAGTCTAAACTGTTCCAAAATCCGGTAGTCGCCCAGTTCCCGGTACAGGGGTTGATAATAGACCGTGTTTGCTACAGAAAATTTAGATGATTTGGTAGCATAGGATACCGTTAGGTAGGTGCTGTTGCGGTGATTGTAATTGGTCGTGCCCGCGCGTTCGCTAAACTCAACTTCGTACAGATAACTGTTGCCTGCATAGCCGGTAAAACGATCCCTGTCCATCCATTTCACCCTTAGACCTGCCCCAATGAGGTTGCGCTGTTCTACAACCAGCAGCTGGTTATATTGCCCCTGTATAAAGCTTTCAAATCGTAACCATTGCATTCCCTCAAACTTATAATTAAATCTTCCGTGGAGAAACCAGGCGTTCTGCAGGTTTTCGGCTCCAGAATCAATCAGCCGGTAATTTCCAATAAGGAAATAGAGCTTCCGGAGGTCTTTAGATTTTAACTGGGTAGTCAGGGCGATATCTATCTGCGTGACCTGTTTGCCATCATTGTTGGTATGGTTCAACGAGAAATCGCCGTTAAGTGCAAACCGCAACGAGTCGGTCTGCATACGTTTGGATTCAATATTCACCAATTGGGCGAAGCCTACACCTGGAACCAGGCAAAGGCAGGCTAAAAGTAGGATTCTAATCATAAATTTTACTGAACGCCAAAAATAAAAATAACGTTTCCAATATGGCTTAAGGCCTTCCTTATTTTCCTGCCGGGGATTCGGCTTTATAAAGCAATCAGGTTCAGTTTATTGACGCATCCGTTTTACAACAAAGGACTCCCGTAAACTACCCTAATACAGGCCTCAGCGCATTTAAATCTCGATTACCGAGTAAAAAATAAAACTGCCTTTACATTTTCATTACATTCATTGGCATTGTAATTGATACCTTTGAAAAAGGCTCAACAGGTTGTATTTTTTTGATCCTATTGAGTCCAAAAACGGTAAGCGTAGCTTTACTGTTCTTAACGATTCTGGTCACAAACCAACCTACACTAAACGCTTTTCTATATTTTCTAAAATGCACCTCCTTAGCTTATGAATAATTTCATTTTTCGATCAGTACTCCTTGCAATTACAGTTTTGTTGCTTTCCTGCCAGGAAGATGATAATCTTTCTCAAACCGACTATTCTATTGAGTCTGATGCGTATTTCCAAATAAGCAGCAAGTATCCCAATGGCTGGATCAAAGAGGCCAAGCGTGTAGACAATCTGGAAAATCCCTATGAGCAATTTGAATATTATGAGAACGGGTATCTCAAAGCTGCTAAAATCTATTCCAGCTTTCCACAGCAGCATTTGTATATGGAAGTGAGCCGCAGTGAAGACAATAAACCCCTTTGGTCTAAATATTACACCCCTGAAGGTGATCTATGGTTTGAGACAACCTATAAGGATGGACTGGCATCAGAGAAAAAGGTGTACACCGGGAAAGGCATTTCAGTTTATCAGTATGAAGATGGCGACCTTACATCCATAGCATTTACAAGAGCCGATGCTAACGCAACAAGTTCAACGGTTTACGATAAAACCGAAGGAACCCGAACCGTTACTATTAAAAAAGACGGAGCAACCCTTTTAGAAGAAGTGTATCCGTACACCGAAAATATTGGTGCCTCGATACTAACGAACAATCAGGTCCCACTGGCTAACCCCTTTACTAATCCTGAAGGCAATTATAGTAAGCTTATTGAATCGTTCGCTCAAGATGCTATTTGGCAAATCAATGCAGATCCTATAGAAGGCGTACCAGCCTATCGTAACTTTTACGAATTTTACGCTCCTAACACCACTTTTGCCACAAAATTTGCGGTAAACTCAGAACTTTACCAATCGATAATAGAACAGTATCCCGTTACCGAAGATCAGGTTCTTACTTTAAGTTACCAGCATATAGAGGGTCGCAACAGCTTCCTCCCGCCCTATCAGGAGCGCTTGTCCCTAACTGAAGAAATGGAACAGGACCCTTCCCTTTTTGAACTGAAATACGGGAATGAATATGTTGAAAAAGTGTTTTACGGTAAAATACTTTATATGGTAGGGGCCTTACGTAATATGCCCACCGATTATAACGCAGCTAGCGAAATTAAAAATGCAGCCCGTAAGCAAATGAACTTTATCCTTTATGGAACGAATGAGTTAACGGCCCAAGAACAGGAGGTTCTCGATAAGGTGTGGTTTGAAGTGAAGTTTTTCTCCACGCTCAAGGCGCATCGCAACGGAGTTGTTTTAACTAACAACGACGACTATAATGCGGTTACTCAGGAGTTTCAAGATTCTGAATCTTCAATCATTCAACTGGAGTATGCGGCGTTTGAACAGCTGATTACCGGCAGTTAAACGAACTCGGGCTCTTAAAGCCTGCAACCTTGCATGCACCTCAAATTTAACGATACTCTCTTGCAGGTCATTTCTAAGATTAGAACTAAGAATACAATTCTTTAGTCCTCCCTCGGTTCAGAATAGCTGCAGGTAGCTCCGAAGGACAGCAGCGATAGCGACGCGGAGCTGACAAAGTGGTTTTCGTCCGGATGGCGAAAAATTCCTAGGCGAAGGTGTCTTTTCTTTTGTTGAGCCTGCACTGAGCGATAGCCGAAGGGTTTCTTTGGACAGGCAAAGAAAAGTAAAGAAGATGCCATAGGACCTATAACACTCAACCCCGTTCCCTTTCTTTTGTAAAGACTTTTGTAAAGCTTTTTCTAAAACCCCTTGTTACCGCGCGATTGTATCGCGTGCCTGAACAAAACAACTTTAGGACCGAAAACCTCTGATCTTATTCCAGGTTCCCGAACTGAAGAAACAAGATTTCTATTTCTATGCTTGCTTCTTTTCTTTTGTCTTGATACAAAAGAAACAAAAGATCAAGGCTCACAAGACGGTGTCTAAATTTATCGTTCACTGCACTGCATGCGCTTAACTCGACCGCTAAGGCGGCCTCAAACAGAACCGCCTGCGACGCTCCGCTCACTTCAAATTTTACAACACCTTCTTGTAGGCCGTCTTTTAAACCAGAACTGAAAATTTTATTCTTTAACCCTCTTTTTCTTCAGTATAGCAAAAAGTTCCCGTTAAAAATTTTCGAAGCCTTGGAGAAAATTTAGGGGACTTCTTGCGGTTTTGCCTGATAAGGCAAAAATGCCTAAGAAATGTGCCAAACCTAAATGATCCTAAAGAATTCCAATCATTATAGGCACATTCTATCTGACCAAAACAATAAGCGATACAGATTAAAAAGGCTCCTTTCTTTTGTTGAGCCTGCACTGAGCGATAGCCGAAGGGTTTCTTTGGACATGCAAACCGAACTTGGAAGTTCACAAGCTCCAAAACCAATAGGCGACAGCGAGCTAAAGAAAATGAAGAGAACATGCCATAGTAGTACTGCATACACAAACCGACATCAGGAGGTTGCCAGCACTTAAAACAAAACTAGGACTTCAATTAGCCTTTCTGTTCTTTTGTCTTGATACAAAAGAACCAAAAGATCAAGGCTTATTTTTACATCCTTGAAAACTACGCAAACTCCTTATCGTGCGGATGGCAAACCGCTGCGCTAAGCCATCCTCCACTGCCCGGCGCTGCGGCGTTTGCTTGTTTTGCTACAGATGTAAAAAGTAGGCCGTTTCCAAAATTGGAACTAAGAATATCATTCTTTAGCTTTCTTTTTCTTCAGCATAGCAAGCAGTCCCCGTTAAAAATTTTCGGAAGCCATGGAGAAAATTTAGGGCACTTCTTGCGGTTTTGCCCCTAAGGGCAAAAATACCTAAGAAATGTGCCGAACCTAAATGATCCTAAAGAATTCCAATCATTATAAGCACATTCTATCTGTCCAAAACCAATAAGCGCTACAGATTAAAAAGGCTCTTTTCTTTTGGTGAGCCTGCCCTGAGCGATAGCCGAAGGGTTTCTTTGGACAGGCAAACCGAAATTGGAAGTTCACGAGCTCCAAAACCAATAAGCGAAAGCGAGCTAAAGAAAATGAAGAGAACATGCCATAGTAGTACTGCATACACAAACCGACATCAGGAGGTTGCCAGTACTTAAAACAAAACTAGGACTTCAATTAGCCTTTCTGTTCTTTTGTCTTGATACAAAAGAACCAAAAGATCAAGGCTTATTTTTACATCCTTGAAAACTATGCAAACTCCTTATCGTGCGGATGGCAAACCGCTGCGCTAAGCCATCCTCCACTGCCCGGCGCTGCGGCGTTTGCTTGTTTTGCTACAGATGTAAAAAGTAGGCCGTTTCCAAAATTGGAACTAAGAATATCATTCTTTAGCTTTCTTTTTCTTCAGCATAGCAAACAGTCCCCGTTAAAAATTTTCGAAGCCTTGGAGAAAATTTAGGGCACTTCTTACGGTTTTGCCTGATAAGGCAAAAATATCTAAGAAATATGCCCAATCTAAATGATCCTAAAGAATTCCAATCATTATAGGCACATTCTATCTGACCAAAACAATAAGCGATACAGATTAAAAAGGCTCCTTTCTTTTGGTGAGCCTGCCCTGAGCGATAGCCGAAGGGTTTCTTTGGAGAAGCAAATCGACGTTAGGAGGTTCACGAGCTCCAAAACAAATAACCGACAGCGAACTATAGAAAATGATCAGAACATTTTATAGAGACTATACTTATCAAACCTGAAAGATTAAGGAAATGGTATTTGTTTCCAGAATGATAAAATCGGCATATAGAAAAGATCTCGTAAAATTTGAAATGAGTGCTTCGTAAAATTTTCTGCTGTTTGACCCGCAGGGGAGTTCAGAAAATTTAGAAGCCGAATGATAAATTTAGAGATCGTTTCTTAAGCCTAGACTTTTTTGGTTCTTTTACCTGCCCTGAGCGCAGTCGAAGGGTGGGCGATGCAAAAAAGAACAAAACATAATATAAAAAATACTTATTTCAACCTAAGAGGTCACTTTATAAAACTGAGCATTCATCATTAGAATTCCATCAATTGACCATTTTTGATTGCTAAGACTTTGCTTACTATTCCAGCAAAAATCAGAACACTACATTTAATTTAAAGAAAACTAGTTCTTTCATCTTACCCATCAGGTAAGAACAGGATGCCTTATCCTGCTAAAATCAGGAACTTGATTCGCATACCAGTAGATCCTTGCAATGAAATCAATCGTATCTGTTTTATCCTTTGTTTTTTTAAGTCTAACCGCCTGTAAAAACACCAACTCAGACGGCGAGCAGGCCGTCACCGAACCGGCCGCCTTTCAACCCGAATGGATTCAAGAAGTAGGTGCCGATACCATCACCTTTAAACCCGATGTTTTTTACGTTAACGACTACGATGCCATCGCAGACGGTAGTGCGTTAGCCACCACCGCCATTCAAAAAGCCATTGACGCGGCTGCCGAAAATGGCGGCGGTACCGTAAGCTTTAAACCGGGTAAATACCTCAGCGGTTCAATCTTTGTCAAAGAAAACGTACGCCTTAACATCCCCGAAGGAGTGACCCTCCTGGGCAGCCAAAACATCGCAGATTATCCCGAAATCGACACCCGCATCGCCGGGATCGAGATGCAATGGCCCGCAGCACTCATCAACGTACTCGATCAAAAAAATGTACAAATTGACGGTGACGGCCTCGTTGACGGTCAGGGAAAGGTCTTTTGGGATTACTACTGGAACCTTAGAAAAGAATACGAACCCAAAGGCCTGCGCTGGATTGTAGATTATGATGCCAAACGCCCGCGTACCCTACTCATTCAAAATTCGGAAAACACCCTGCTTAAAGACCTCAACATTCAGCGTGCCGGTTTCTGGACGGTGCAGGTGCTGTACTCCAGCCATGTCACCGTTGACGGACTCACCATACAAAACAACATTGGCGGCCACGGCCCCAGTACAGACGGGATTGATATCGATTCGTCGACCTATATTTTGGTTCAAAATTGCGATATCGACTGCAACGACGACAACTTTTGCCTCAAAGCCGGCCGGGACTGGGACGGCCTGCGTGTAAACCGCCCCACCGAGTATGTGGTGATACGCGATTGCATCGCCCGCGCAGGATCTGGTTTGTGTACGCTGGGCAGCGAGACCAGCGGCGGCATCAGGCACGTCTTTGTTTCCAACATCAAAGGTCTCGGCACCAAAAACGGACTCAACATCAAATCGGCTACCAACCGCGGCGGCACCGTTGAAGACATACGTATGCAAAACATCAAAATGGACAGCGTACGTACCTTTATGGAGGTTTCGATGAACTGGAATCCCTCCTACAGCTATTCCAAACTGCCCGAAGGCTACGAATACGACAGCATCCCGCAACGCTGGAAAACCTTATTGATGGAAGTAGATCCTCCTGAAAAAGGCATTCCTACCTTTAAAAACATTTCGCTTTATGATATTGATGTGAAAGGAGCTCAACGCGCCATTAATGTGAATGGGATGGAACAATCCCTGGTGGAAAACATCACCCTAAAAGACGTGCACATTCAGGCAGCGGAAGCCGGGCAAATCACACACACTACGAATTGGAATATTGAAAATGTAAGTCTCAATATTGACGATGGCTCTACTTTAAAAATAGAAAATTCACCGGGAATTCGCTTTTCAGATTCGCTGTACACCTCCCTAAAACCAAGAAAACCTTGAAATACAACTACCTGCTTATCCTTCTGATTTCGGTATTAGGCCTGCAAAGCTGCACAGCCCAGCGCCTGATGGAAAACCTGGACCGCGGCGTAGTGGCGATCCCGCTAAAGGAAGGTTCGGTTGCGGTGAGCTGGCGTATTCTGGGTACCGATCCGGAAAACATAGCCTTCAACCTCTACCGGAAAACCGGAGATGCCGCTCCCCTGCTTGTAAAAGAAGGTTCGGCTGCAGATCCGTCGTTTTTCACGGATCAAAACGTTGATCTTTCCAAAGAAAATACCTGGTATGTCACTTCGGTTATAAACGGAAACGAACAGCCAGAGCCCGGCTCCTATACCCTAAAAGCAGGAGCAACCCATAAAAACTATATTTCACTTAAACTGCAACCTATTGAAGGCTATACCGCCAACGATGCCTCGGTAGGCGATCTGGATGGCGACGGGGAATATGAGCTTGTTTTGCATATGACCGGCGTGGGGCACGACAATTCGCACCGCGGCCTCACCGATCCTCCTATTTTTCAGGCCTACAAGCTGGACGGCACTTTACTCTGGCAATTGAGTCTGGGTAAAAACATTCGCGAAGGCGCACATTACACCCAGTTTTTGGTCTATGATTTTGACAGCGACGGCAAAGCCGAATTCGTCTGCAAAACCGCAGATGGCACCACCGATGCGCTGGGAACGGTTATCGGTGATCCCGATGCCGACTGGCGCGATACCGATGAACGCTCGCGAACCTACGGTAAGATTTTAGAAGGCCCCGAATACCTCACCGTGTTTGACGGAGAAACCGGGAAAGCCCTCGCCACAACAGACTATATACCTCCCCGTGGAGATATCGGCGCCTGGGGCGGTGTGGGTGGGAACGGACATAATGATCGTACCGGTAACCGGGCAGATCGTTTTACGGCCTGCGTGGCCTATCTCGACGGTGTAAATCCCAGTATTGTGATGGGTCGCGGTTATTACGGGCGTATCGTTTTGGCGGCCTTCGATTTTAAAAACAATAAGTTAGAATCCCGCTGGACTTTTGACTCTGAGAATAGTAAAAATCCCTATTCGGGAATGGGAAATCACAACCTTTCGGTCGCCGATGTGGATGAGGATGGTAAAGACGAAATCATTTTTGGCGCGATGACCGTAGACGATGATGGCAGCGGCCTGTACACTACCGGTTTCCGGCACGGCGATGCCATTCACGTAAGCGATCTGGATCCCGAAGTTCCGGGTTTGGAGCGTTTTGGCGTACACGAAATTGAGGAGGGCACCAAAGGCCCCGGCGTGGTGCTCTTTTCGGCAGAAGACGGCAAGGTTTTGTTTGAGGCCGAACCCAATCAGGATATCGGGCGCGGGGTGGCAGCACCCATAGATTCTACCCGCTACGGCGCCCAGATGTGGTGGTCGGGCTCCCGGGATTTATACGATATTAAAGGAACTAAAATAGGTCCGGCTCCGCGTGCAGCCAATTTTTTAATCTGGTGGGACGGCGACAGTACCCGCGAACTGCTAAACCGCAATTACATCGAGAAATACGGCAAAGGCCGAATTTTCAGAGCCGAAGGCGCACATTCCGTCAACGGTACCAAAGCCACTCCGTCTCTGTCTGCAGATATTCTGGGAGACTGGCGCGAGGAGCTCATTTTACCCAGCAATGACGGTACCGAACTACGTATCTACAGCACCACGATCCCAACCGATTTACGAATGTACACACTGATGCACGATCCGCAGTACCGCCTGAGTATTGCCTGGCAAAATGTAGGCTACAACCAGCCGCCACATTTGGGATTCTATTTCGGTTACGGAATGAAAACCATTCCCAGACCGAATATCAAACTGATTCCTGTGCAGTTAGAAACCAACGAATAAAAACAGTCTTATGAAAATGCGCATCCTCAGTCTACTCTTGCTCGCTGTATCGGTTTCAGCTTTCGCCCAAACCCGCGATTCGCTTGATCTGGAAGGTACCTGGGATTTTCAGATAGACCGCGAAGATCAGGGAGAAATTGAAGCCTGGTTTTCAAAAAAACTAAAGGATAACATCATCCTGCCCGGCTCGATGCTGACCAACAATAAAGGCAACGACATCACGATCAAAACGCAATGGACGGGCAGTATCTACGACAGTTCGTTTTACTTCAATCCCCGGTTTAAAAAATATCAGCAACCCGGAGATGTAAAATTTCCGTTTTGGCTTACGCCGAAAAAAGAATACGTGGGTGCCGCCTGGTATCAAAAAGAAATCAACATTTCCAAAAACTGGAAAGACCGGCACGTTTTTCTGTTTTTAGAACGCGCGCATACCGAAACCGTCGTCTGGCTTGATGATCAAAAACTGGGGATGCAAAACTCGATGGTGGCTCCGCATCAATACGAACTGCCTCCCGAACTTAAACCCGGCAAACACACGTTAACCATTCGCGTAGACAACCGCATCAAGGCGATCAATGTAGGCCCCGATTCCCACAGCCTTACCGATCATACTCAGGGAAACTGGAATGGTATTATCGGAAAGCTCAAACTCATCGCAACTCCTTCCATTTATATGGGCAACATTCAGGCGTATCCAAATCGCGAGCGGGCTGAAGTCACCTTCAAGATTCCTGTAAACCAACTGGAAGTCCATAATTCTAAGGTATCGCTAAGCCTTCAGCTTTCAACCTTCAACACGGCTGAAAAACAAAAATTAGCACCGCTAACCCAATCCTTCCGTCTAAACAAGCAAACCGATACCCTGCAAATTACCGCAAACCTAGGTAATAGCGTTCAGCTTTGGGATGAATTCGACCCGGCTTTATACCTGGCTGATTTCCGCCTAAAGTCCAAAAAAGGAACAGATCAACAGCAGGTTGAATTTGGTGTTCGGGACTTCAAAACGGAAGGAAGATTCTTTACGATCAATGACCGACCTGTTTTTCTTAGGGGGACTCTCGATAATGCGATTTTTCCGCTTACCGGCTATCCACCTATGGATGTACCCGCCTGGGAACGTATCTTCAGCATCATTAAAAACCACGGACTCAACCACGTGCGCTACCATTCCTGGTGTCCGCCTGAAGCGGCTTTTAAAGCCGCAGATCTTGTGGGCTTGTACCTGCAGCCCGAAGGTCCCAGCTGGGCCAATCACGGTACTGCGCTGGGTGTGGGCCGCAACATCGATCGCTATATTTATGAGGAGACCAACCGTATGATGCAGCAGTATGGCAATTATGCCTCGTATATGATGATGGCTTACGGCAACGAGCCCCGAGGCAAACAGGTGGAATACCTCACGGCCTTTAACGATTACTGGAAACAAAAAGACACGCGCCGCCTGTATACCGGGGCTTCTGTGGGTGGCAGTTGGCCCGTGATTCCCAACAACGAATTTATGGTACGTGGCGGTGCCCGCGATCTGGACTGGAAAAACCGCGCGCCACAGTCGGCGGCTGATTTTAGCGACAACATCAAAAACTTTAGTGTGCCTTTCGTTTCCCACGAGACCGGGCAGTATTGTGTTTTTCCCAATTTTGACGAAATCAAGAAATACACCGGCGCCTACAAGGCCAAAAACTTTGAACTTTTTCAGGAAGATCTGGCCGATCATCATATGCTTGATCAGGCGGATGCCTTTTTTAAGGCTTCGGGAAAATTGCAGGTGCTGGCCTACAAATACAGTATCGAAAAAGCGATGCGTACGCCCGGCTATTCGGGCTATCAATTGCTTTCGCTGAATGATTATTCCGGTCAGGGAACCGCGCTGGTAGGGATTTTAGATGCTTTTTGGGACCCAAAACCGTATGTAAGCGCGGAGCAATGGCGTGAATTCAGCAGCGAGACCGTACCGCTAGCCGAGTTTCCGAAGTTTGTATTTACCAATGCCGAAACACTTACCGCAGATATCCTAATTGCACACTACGGTGTCGAACAATTAAAAAATTCCATCAGCTGGCAGATTACTGACTTTGATGGCGCAGTCCTCGCAACAGAAACTTTCGATGCGGGTGCGATAGATTATGGACTTTCCGCTTTGGGTTCTGTAAAGTTTCCGCTTCGCGAAATAACCGAGGCTCAAAAATTGACCTTGAGGGTTGCTGTTCAGGATAGCCTTTTTAAAAATCATTGGGATTTTTGGGTATTTCCGGAGTCACTCCCGGAGGTAAAAGGCAGCGTATATGAGTGTACGGTTTTAGACGAAAAAGCGTTACAAGTACTCGATGAGGGCGGCAGCGTTTTATTGAATGCAGCCGGTAAAATCGTCAAAGGCGCCGAAGTGGCACAGACCTTCCTCCCGGTTTTTTGGAACACTTCCTGGTTTCAGATGCGGCCGCCGCATACGCTGGGTTTCGTGGTAGATCCCGAGCATCCGCTTTTTAAGGACTTCCCTACCGATTCGCACAGCGACCTGCAGTGGTGGAGCATCGTTAACAAGGAACAGGTGATGCATCTGGAGGACTTTCCACCCGATTTCAAACCGCTGATTCAGCCTATAGACACCTGGTTTATGAACCGCAGACTGGCGATGGCTTTTGAAGCCAAAGTAGGCAACGGCAAGCTGATCATGCTCAGCGTTGATCTCAACAATGCGGATAAGGACGGCGCCGCGCACCAACTGTATTACAGCCTGAAAACCTATATGAATTCGCCGGAGTTCGATCCACAAACCCAACTGGACGCAGCTTTAATACAGGATTTGATAACAACCCCTTCGCGTCAACAGTTTGACAAATACACCAAAGACAGCCCAGATGAATTAAAACCGGAGCATAATGGGAATTAGATTTTAATTACTAAATACCTCCTGAATCTGCTTCAACTCTGCAGGAGAAACTCGTATCGCAGTACCATGTCTAATCCCGTCTGGAAAAGAAACCTGATCTGAAATATCGGTCCAGTTCTTAAGGTCTGCAGATTGAACCGCTCCGTATTGATGGTCGGTATATTTATCAAAATAAACGATCCAACTCTCATCCTTTTGAATGATGGTAGGACCTTCTGCCCAGTAGTTGCCGGTGATGGGTGCGCTGGCTTCGGAATAGGGTCCGGTAAGGTTTTGCGCAGTAGCAACTTTTAAATTTTTACGGGCAGGCTCACGGGTTTCATCCTTAAGAATCATCACATACTGCTCCCCATCCCATTGTATGGTCGCGTCAATCGAATTAAAACCGGGATCGTACAATACCCGGGCTTTAGTAAACTCTTTAAAATCCTTGGTAAGCGTATAATATATGCGATGATTGTACCCGGCATCGAGCTCCGATTGGGTTTCGGGATACAACCCGGGAATGGTTGTCGCCCAGTAGATCATGTATTCGTCCTTTTGCGCATCATAGGTAATCTCGGGTGCCCAGCAGTTGCGGGCGGTTTCTTCGTGTTCCATCACCGGAATCAATTGCTGTTCAGACCAGTTGATTAAATCAGCCGAAGAGGCATAGCCAATACCGCGCTCGGTCCATCCGGTCGTCCACACCATATGATACCTGCCATCTCCGCCTTTAATCACTGCGGGATCACGCATCAGCTTTTGCTCGCCCACCTCGGGAGTCAAAACCGATTCATCATCATTCAACGCCTTCCAGTTTAATGCATCGATGCTGTAAGCCAGATGCAGACCGTCTTCGCCATTACCTTTAAAATAGGTAAAAATATAGGCGGGTTCCTGGGCTTTACAGGATGTGAAAGCAGTTGCAATTAATACGATAAGTACGGGCAGTTTTTTGAGCATAATAAAAATTTTGGCTATGTATTGTATAATCATTCGAAAGGACTGTCCCCTCGAGCGCAGTCGAGAGGTTATTAGTTCGTGTTATTAGGTTAGCGACTCGTCCCGATAACATTCGGGAGCGCTCGAACTGACTATTAAAAGCTTGAAATGAATACTACGCTTTTTATTCAGTTATGAGATTGTGCTTCTTCATCCACAGGCTTAAAGCTTCCGGCCAGGCATTGGCAGTAGCCGAAGTGCCCATCCCAAAACCGTGACCGCCATCTTCATACAAATGCAGTTCTACCGGCACACCGGCATCTTTTAAAGCCGAATAATACCGAATGCTGTTTTCAACCGGTACAGCGCCGTCATCGGTAGCGTGTACTAAAAACGTCATAGGGGTTTCCGGCGTAACCTGATACTCTCCGCTAAACTTATAAACCGCTTCCTGTGTTGGTTTTTTGCCCAACAAATTATCTCGCGAACCCTGATGTGTGATACCCTCCTGCATACTGATGACCGGGTAAATCAAAATGGAAAAATTTGGCTTTGCCGAAACCCCTTCTGTGTTTTCATAAACCACATCCTCATAATGGGTAGATGCCGTGGCGGCTAAATGCCCTCCGGCTGAAAAACCCATTATTCCCACTTTAGCCGTATCAATACCCAACTGTACAGCGTTTTCCCGAACGTATCGAATGGCACGTTGCGCATCTTGTAGCGGACCAATACTTTTGTCTTTCATTATACGATCGTGAGGTAAGCGGTATTTCAATACTATTCCGGTTACGCCCTGCCCGGCGAACCAGGCTGCCAGCTTATAGCCTTCCTTGTTGATGGCTAAGTGTCCATAGCCGCCACCCGGACAAATGACTACGGCCGTGCCATTAGCATTACCGGCTTCCGGCTTAAAAATGCTCAAAGTGGGTACGCTTACTTTATTATAACCGCGTATCGCTTCTCCTTCCAATTGCTGCTCTTCCCGGTAATCTGCATCTGCAATTCGACCGGGTATTTCATCCCAAAGCGCAACTTCCTGCTGTTGTGCGATAAGGGCATTGCTTACAAATAAGCTCATTAAGATTAGGTGTTTTAATTTCATTCTGTAATTTAAATAAAGGCTGGAAAATACGCGGCTTTTAAAAGGCTTATTCGTTGTTCTCGCGCGATTCTATCGCGTGACTATCAAAACACTGATAATCAATACGATACATTTCGGCGCCGGCCAAAAGAAAACAGCCCAGACCGTAATCTTCAAAATCGGGAATCTTGTCGTAAGACAGCGGCTGACCGTCCTTAGGCTCTTTTCCGGTGGACTGCAGCCAGCCCAGGAATCCGTTTTCGTGCAGGCTGTCTGAAATCATCGCATTCCAGGCCCTGGTCACGACGGGCAGATAGGTGTCACGATCCAAAAGTCCGTTATTGATGCCGTGGGCAATTCCATATACAAATAAAGCTGTACCTGAAGTTTCCTTGCCTCCAAAATGGGTAGGATCGTGCAAACTCACATTCCAAAACCCGTCTTTGCGCTGCACTTTGGCAAGGGCTTCGGCCATAGCCTGCAAATCTTCAACATACTGCTCCCGGTGCGGCGCATCTTCGGGAATGATCGAAAGCGTTTTGGCCAACGCGGCAATCACCCAACCGTTCCCACGGCTCCAATACGAATCTTCCCCGTTTGGCTCGGTATACGGCGGATCAAAATCTGCATCCCGCCACCAGAGTCCGTCTTCCGGATTAAAAAGTCCGTTACCTCCTATATGGTTTCGGCTTTCCATATACATCTGGTACATTTTTTCGAAATAGCGTTCGTCTTGTTCCAAGACGCCCATTTTGGCAAAAACCGGCATCCCCATTTGTATGGCGTCAATCCAGTCCCAATCGTCGTTTTGGGGCGTAACCAAAAACTTCTGCATACAGGCACGCGTATTTTTTAATTTTTCAGGATCGGGTTGCAGCATGTACAAATCGATATAGGTTTGCGCGGCATCGTAGTCGTCTGCATTGCGGGTCTCGTTCCCACTACGGAAGCCCCATTGGTGAAAGTTGGCCCAGTCTAAGGCATACCGGTAATATTCGGCTTTCGGATAAATCTCGTGCAGCGCCATCAGCCCCTCATAGTAAACACCCCGCGTCCAGATGTTGCTGGGACGTTCTTTATTGGTAATAATGGTCTTGCCCACATCAGGCCATTTCTGCATAAAATAGGCATTGGCCAGTTCCATTTTTTCAAGAATCGCATCGCGTTCTACCGGTTTCTGCGCAGCACAATTAAGGCTGAAAAGAGCACCGAAAACGAGGAGTATGTATTTTTTCATGAGTTTGATTTTGAATGTTTATTTGGTTTCCAGTTTAAGCGGAATTAGAGTTACAGGGCCTAAAAGTCCGGAAGGAGTGGGCTCCCAGACCGAAGCATCAAAGGCTTTGTAATCTTTATTCACCATATTGATTTCATAGAAATTCTTCCACTCCTCACCGCGGCGTTCCTTGGCCCGGATGCGGTTTGCCCCCAGATTGGTAACAGCTATTTTAAGAGTGTTGCCTTTAGGTTTTAAATCAGGAAGCCTCAACCGAAACGGTACAGACCAGGCCGTGCCTATATATTCATCATTCAGCCAGACTGCCGCACTTTCGCGCACATCGCCCAGATTGAGCATCCAGGCATCTGCAGGAGTTTCGGGTGTGTCAAAGTTCAAGGTATAGGTAGCAGTACCCGAAAAGTTTTCGGCATCTGTTCCGAGTTGAGTCCAGGAAACGAGTGCATCAAGCTGTGCGGCTTCGGGAAGCACGGGGCCACCTGCATCAAAGTTTAGCTTCCATCCTGTATCAAGAACAACTCCGTTACCCGCCGGGATTGCATACTCCCAATCAGCATCGATACGCTTCCGGGTTTTAAGGATCAGGGCATCCCCGGAAGCGATCTGCAGACGCACCCGTGTTTTTCCATTTTCAAGACGGGTCTCGGCGTTACCCTGCTTTCGCGTAAGCGGATCGAGGATCACCACATCGGTTGTGGTTTCATTAAGCGGAATAAAATCGTCTATCGCAGCGGCCGTATGATTAACCAGATAGTAGGTTTTAGAATTTCCGTTTGAACGGCGAATGAATTTCAGTCCGCTTTCCACCAAAGTCTCGGGATATACCTCAGCGGCCTGAAGCGCCGGTTCCAGATCGGTCACAGCCAGTTTGCTTTGGGTAATCAGTTTGTGGAGCGCTTCGGTTTGCTGCTCGTATTCAAAAAATCCCGGGACGCTTTCCGGCATACCGGTAAAAATAATAGCCGCACCCTGCTCTTTCAGTTCGATCAGCTTTTGCAGGGTTTTTAAAGGCATAAACTGCATTTCGGGAATGACCAAAGCCTTATAGCTTCCTCCGGGTAATTCGATTTTCCCATTTAGCACTTTGGCTTTTGCCAAAAACGCATCCGACAGAAAATCGACTCCGTAGCCCTTTTCCATTAAGGTAGTTGTGGTTTCATAGAACGGCGTGTCGAGCAACCACTCGTTAAGCGAATGTATTTTAAACTGAAAAAACAACTGCCCGTCTTTAAAACTGTTGTACTGATCGTAAACAGGCCAGTAGAGCAAAGTCTCGTTAGCTGCCTTACCTTCCTGCAAAACGCTTTGCACATTGGTGAGATAAGAAAACAGGGCCGGAGCGTGATTCCAGATCGTATTTTTAGGGCTAAAGTTGACCGAAGCGTAAAACTTCCAGCCCGGCCAGCCGGCGCTTTCCGGCGAATAGGTAGAGCCGTGTAAAAAGATGTGGTTAACGCCGTTAAGCAGCAATTCTTCGGCTTCGGGCTTGGTTTGGGATAAAGCCGTTTTAAAATGTTCTCTAAGCCAGGTAAAGGTTTCGGAAGAAATTAAAGGTTTACCTGCGATATGTCCTGCCGAAGACGAAAATTTAAGCATCACGGGATCTGCATCTCCGGTACGAATATTTTCAGCCTCGCGTCTAAATCCGGTGATATCATAAGGCATAGAGCCAAAAGTCTCACACTCGGGTATAGCTGCCGAAGCATACAAATCAATCAGATTACCCGGCGAACCATGGGCCTGTAGTTTGGTTTTAAAACCGTGACGGTTTGCCCAATCTGTCCAGGGCTCGTCGAAACGATTCAACAAAAGGTCAGACAAGGTCTCGCGGTAATCGCTTTTAACCCGGTTTCCTAAATCGTTATCGGTATCACTCAATAATAGATTTATATGGGGTTTGAGATCATAGCCGCGATACTTCTGAAAATACTCGAAGAATTTCGGAGTGAAATCGGTACCATAAACTTCATAACTGTCATTAAAAATCGCCCGCAAATGGCCTTTTAGTTTAGCGAATGCCGTGTCATACGGCTGCACGTAATCTTCAAAAGCTTCCTGTGAATAATGATCAAGGGTAAAACCTGCTCCTCCCGGCGCCGAGCGTTTTACCTGCTGCCCGGTTTTTCCGGTAAAGAGGGCATAGAGTGTATAATCCCCATCCTGCGGCGTCCAGTTAAGTTTTCCATCGTTAACCTCAGCCGTTAAATCTTTAAAGTTTTCGTCGGAATCATAGGCCAACAAGGCGGTTAGTGTGGCGGGCTGCTTTTCGTTCGCATCAGGCTGTAGTTCAGCATTAAAAGCCTCTCCTTTTTTGAGTTCGTAACGCTGCACAATCAGTTTGGTAGCCGCATACTCCTGTTCTACCTGCGGGCCGCCATAGGGCCAGCCGGTTCCCAGAACCATGTCAACCCCCAGTCCCAGACTGTCTGCTGTAATCAAGGTATAATCTAGCATCTCCAGCCACTGGGGCGAAAGATGCGCTAAGAACCGATCTTCTGCTCCTTTAGCCCCATAAATAGGGGTGATTTCCACACCTCCCAGTCCGGCTTTTTGAAAAGCGATGAGGTGTTCTTTGATATTTGGTTTGTCAACAGCACTGCCCATCCACCACCAGCGCGTCCAGGGCTTTGAGGTTTGTTCAACATCGGGCCAAAGATCCGGGGAGCTGGTCACCGGCTCTACCTGTTCCTGTGGTTTGCATGAAAACACACTGCAACAAAAGACTAAAAAAAACAGGTATTTGAACGGAAAAGGCATGGAGTTAATTACGTATAGTTATACCAAAGACGGTTACGAAGTTCGGTTAAAAATAGGCTGAACCTGCAAAAAAGCTATCCTGTGCCGTCCTGCTGGAATTAACACTTAACCCAAAAAAGGTAAGTACAGGACAGCTAAGAAGAAGGCTTCCCTTAATTTTAGAAACTAAACCATCACGTATGAGATTCCAGGCTGCTTTAATTCTATTCGTATTGGCTTTCAGTTCTCAGGCCCAAACCGGTCTCGGCAATTTTCAGGAAATTGAAAATCAAAACGAAAGCTACATTCAGATCAAAACAGATAATGCCCATCTGCGTATCGAAATCTGTTCAGATGCCCTGCTCCGCATCAGAAACTCCTGGGACGGAAACTTTGAGGCAAACGAACCCTATATGGTGGTCAACTACGATTGGCCGGCAACCTCCTATACCCTGACTGACTCAGAGGAGCAGCTCATCTTGCAGACCGAAAAACTGAAAGTAACGATTACAAAACAACCGGTTCAGATCAGTATTTTTGATTCGGAAGGCAGGCTGTTGAACACCGATGCTTCCGCCGGAAATTATAGAGACAACCAACACGTAGGGGTGCAGAAAAAACTTTTCCCCGATGAGCATTTCTTCGGCCTGGGAGAGCGTATGGACTTTTTAGACCGAAGGGGAAAGAAAACCACATTAACGGTTGGCCGCGGTGAAGGTTTACCACACATCATTGGTGCCTATAATGTTTTGGAAGCCAACTACAGTCCCGTTCCGTTTATAATGAGTACACGGGGTTACGGGATATTTTTTCACACCTCTTTTACCTCAACCTGGGATTTGGGACATAGCACGAGCGAAACCTATAGCTTTGAAGCCGAAGGTGGCGAACTCGATTACTACTTCATATATGGGCCTGATTTTGAAGCAATCTTAGACCGCTATACCAGTATAACTGGAAAGGCTCCGCTTCTTCCCAAAGCAGCTTTGGGCCTGCACGTAGGTACCTACAGCGGCGGCACCTGGGGACACGAAGAAAAAACCTCTGACCACTACCCGGTTGATTTGGTTCGTAAATTCAGGGAACTGCATATTCCTATAGACATCCTCCACCTGGATTCTACCTGGCGCATCTTTGGTAAAAATGGCGGCAGCGGTGCCACAACCTTTGAATGGCGGGAAACTTTTGAGAATCCGGAAGCCATGTTCGACAGCCTGTATGCCGAAGGCCTGAGTATGGTGGGGGTGCACGTACGGCCCCGCTTTGACAACGGCAATACGTTAAACCTGCTCGATCAGGCCCGGGAGGCCGGCTTTGTCTATCCGGAGCCCAATAATACGGGAGAGTTTGTTAACTTCTTTGATACGAAAGCCGTAGACTGGTGGTGGCAAAACGGAGCAAAACGCCTGGCCGATACCGGAGCTATGTTTTTTAAAACCGATGAAGGCAGTGCCTTTGGCCGAAAGGCTAATGAAAGCAATAAAACCGGTCCACAGGGGCCCGAAATCAAGCGCCTGCACAACCTCTTTCCTTTGGCCTATGCCAAAGCACCCTATGAAAAGTTTCAGGAATATAATGGTATGCGGGGTATGAATCATACCCGTGAGGGTTATGCCGGTATACAGCGCTATCCCTTTATTTTTGCAGGCGACTGGCCCAGCGAATGGCAGTATTTTGAACCCGTGATTAAAGCAGGCTTAAACATCGGCCTTTCGGGGGTAAGCAACTGGGCGCATTGTATGGGCGGTTTTGAGCACGTGGCAGATCCCGAATTGTACATCCGCTGGACGCAATTTGGCCTCCTCAGTCCCATCGCCCACCTCTTTGGGATGGAACACCCCAATTATAAGGAGCCCTGGGCGTATGGCGAGGAAGCTTTGGCCAACTTTAGAAAATACGATGAGCTGCGGTATGAGCTTGCCCCCTACCTCTACAGCGCCATGTATGAAAACCACCTGACGGGCAAACCCATGATGCGCGCGCTGGTTTTAGACTACCAAAACGATCCCAATGTGTACGACATTACAGATCAGTACCTGCTTGGGAATGCTATGATGATTTGCCCTGTGGTGACCAAAGGAGCACAAACCCGAACCCTTTACCTGCCGCAGGGCAACTGGATTAATTACTGGACCGGGGCAAAACATACCGGCAGGCAGTACCTCAATGTGCTTTGTCCGCTTGATCAAATCCCTATTTTCCTAAAAGAAGGCGCTATGATACCCACCCAAAAGCTGGTACAGACCTTAGATGCCGAAACTCCGCAGGAAATCCTATTGAACATCTATCCGGGAACTGAAAATACGCTTTTGCTTTATGACGACGACGGTAAAAGCCTGGACTACCGGGAAGGCAGACTAAGTACCACTGCGTTCAGCCTTACCGCAGACGAGGAGCGCATCCGGTTAACCAAAAAAGAATTGAAACAGGCATATAAGCTGGAGAACCGAACCTATCGCTACCTCCTTCACCTCGATCATAAACCCCAAAAACTTTGGTTAAACGACAAAGAAGTCAATTTGGAGGGCACCACGTCTGAAGATTTTTCTGTGACTTATAGAGATGGAATTTTAAATATAGGAAGTGGTATTCAAAAAGAAATATTCAGTATTCGTATTAAACCTTAAAAATTTAAGAGAATACGCATTTCCGGCTCCTTATTTTAGGGGATTCTTAAGAGCAACTTCGCCTTAGCCTTTTGTACTTTTAGACTCCCTAATTCATTTAATTTGAACCCTAAAGATTTCCGTCGCGTAAAAAAACTGGCCGAGTTGGATTTAGACTATCAGGAACTAAAGGAAGAATTGACTCCCCTTAGTAAACTGGCTGCTCAAATTGCGGGCACCGAACTGTCTGAAGTGAATTTCATAGACAACTTCACCCAGTGGACCGTTGCCAGTACCCTGGGTGGTTTTAGTCAGAAACCCCGCGAGGAAGCAATCTGCAACTTTACCATCGAAGAAGAGAAAGATTTGATGATTCAGTTGCCTCGGGATCCCAGATTCGAGAACAGCACCTATGTGGTTGATGAGGGCTATAAACTCTATTACGGTATCCCGCTTAAATTTGATGATAACATCGCGATAGGGGCTCTGTGTGTGGCCGGTAAATCTATAGAAGATCTGGATGACCTTCAGATTAAACAACTGCATCTTATAGCCAGACAAATCGTAAAACAGCTCGAACTCCGCTTTGAATTGAAGCAAGCACAGGATGCGGTATTAAAAGAGCGTAAACTCAAAAGACAGCTCGCACATGATGTACGCAGTCCGCTAAGCGGTATCTCACAACTTGTAGAACTCACAGATGTACAGGATACATCAAGAGTAGAACTCACCAACATCATTTCTTTAATTGCCTCCAGTGCCGAATCTGTACTGGAACTTACAGATGAAATCCTAAATGAGATCACCATTCAGGATGATCTGAAGAAAAGCAAATCGGTATTTACCTTTGAAGGTTTAGGAACCAAATTACGCAATCTGTATAAACCTCAGGCTGAAGCCAAACAGATTGATTTTGAAGTAACGTATGACAGCCTGAAACGCGAATTTACCGGCAAAAACCTGCTGCCCTTAATCGGTAACCTGGTTTCTAACGCTATTAAATTTACCCATAAAGGAGGCCGGGTAAGTGTGCATTTAAGTTTGACCGGACTCAAACCTATCGATGAAAAAATCAACATGCGCGTGGAAGATACTGGTGTAGGAATGACATCCGCGCAAATAGAAGCAATAAGCATGACCGATTTCCGGGATCGCCTGCAAAGCTCAGATACAAATGGTTTTGGAATGGGCTTACTGTTTGTACGCGAATTGATTGAAGATCTGGGAGGAGATCTTGAAATCAGTTCCCAGCCGAATAAAGGAACTCAAATCACCATCGCTTTACCTTTAATTTAAGGGCACTTCCCCGCTACAGCTTTCCTGTTCTTTAGCTGTTCTGCTTACCTGAAATCAGCACATTTGTTGTGGCTTCGATAATTTTGAATGCAGAATGCAGAATGATGAATCCTGAATGCAGAATGAAGAGTTTTTTTGAATTTTAAACTTGGAACCTTGAACTGAACTCTGAATACTGCTCACTGAGACTGCCCACTAATTCTGAATGCAGAATGAAGAGTTCGATGGTATTATTCAATTCTCTTTACTCTTTATTCTTTGTTCTCTTTTCAAAAACAAAACGCACTCGTGACTCCGAACTTAGAACGGATTTGGTAATCATATAAACGTTTTGAACTAAAGAAGCGGTACATCCAAGGATAAACCTGCAAAGCTCCTGCTTCGATACAAATTGCACTGCGCTACGCTGCGTGAAATTCACTCAGCCACCGCTTTGAGAATGATGAATCCTGAATGCAGAATGAAGAGTTTTTTTGAATTTTAAACTTGGAACCTTGAACTGAACTCTGAATACTGCTCACTGAGACTGCCCACTAATTCTGAATGCACAATGAAGAGTTCGATGGTATTATTCAATTCTCTTTGCTCTCTGCTCTTTATTCTCTGTTCTTTACTCTTTATTTTCTTTTCAAAAACAAAACGCACTCGTGACTCCGGACTCAGAACTTTGAACTGATTTTGTATTTCGTATTTCTAATTTTTCGGGACCCTGAGTGATGCGACCCTGGGAGCATCTAATCGAAGCAAAGGGCCGGGGATGGATGTAATTTTGAACTTTAAACTTTGAATTAAACTGCAACCTCAATCAGATGTGATTTCTCGTCGCTTTGGGCTCCTTCGAAATGACTGAAACTGCCCACTGAGACTGCCCACTAATTCTGAATGCAGAATGAAGAGTTTTTTTGAATTTTAAACTTGGAACCTTGAACTGAACTCTGAAAACTGCCCACTGAGACTGCTCACTAATTCTGAATTAGGAATGCAGAATGAAGAGTTCGATGGTATTATTCAATTCTCTTTACTCTTTTCTCTTTGTTCTCTGTTCTTTGCTCTTTATTCTTTGTTCTCTTTTCAACAACAAAACGCACTCTTGACTCCGAACTCAGAACTTTAAACTGATTTCGTATTTCAAATTTTCCTTTGGTACTAGAAAACTTAGGTTTAACCTCAAACATCAATAATAATAACACTAGAAATAATAATAAGGAATAAAAAAAGACGCCTTAGCGTCTCCTTTTATCTAAAATCTGATGTCTTAAAGCTAATCGCTATTTAAAAACTTTTCTTAAACCGCTCCCAAAGGGAAGGCTGCTCGGCTCCATAGGCATAGCCGTATTTATTGCCGTATCCAAAATTGGCGGTCTTCACATCGTTAATTACAAAACTAACATCGTGCAGTTTACCATCATTCTGCGCATCTACCGCAAACTGCAACAGTTTTTTCTCGGTATAGCCGGCACGGGTAACGTAAAGGATGAGATCGGCGTATTTGCTGATCAGGAAGGTATCGGCCACCAGCATCGAAGGTGCCGTATCTACAATCACATAATCATACTGCTCCCGCAATTCCGCAATCATCTTACCAAACTTGGGCTGACGCAGGAGTTCAGACGGGTTGGGCGGAATACTCCCCGACAGGAATAATTTCAGTTTGGGATGAAACTTCGAGTCGTGTATCAGCTTCTCCAGACTGTGATCGTTACTCACCAGGTAATCGCTTACCCCCAGTAAACTCTTAGAATCGGAGTCGTAACGCTGCAACTGCGGATTTCGCAAATCGGCCCCAATGATCACCACCTTTTTCCCGGTATTGGCCAGGGTCATCGCCAGGTTGATCGAGGTAAAGGTTTTTCCTTCCCCTTTAACGGTAGAGGTGGTATAAATACAATAGCCTTTCCCATCGGTCTCGGCATTTACCAGCAGGTATTGCAGATTCGTCACCAAAATCCGAAAGGACTCGGCTAAAACCGAACGGTCATTTTCCACAATCAGATCAGACTCACCCCGGGCAATACGCGGCAATTCGCCTACGATAGGTATTTGTCGGGTAATTTTTTCGATATCATCCCGGCGTTCGATTTTATTGTTGAGCAGCCGACGGATGTAAATTACCAAAAAGGGAATAGCTAAACCCAATAGCAGTGCCGCAGCCAAAACAATGTTCCGCTTGGGGGAAACCGGATCCCCTAAACTGTAAGCCGGATCTACAATCTTAGCCTTGGGGGCTGTGGCTGCGAGCGACAGGGAGTTTTCTTCCCGCTTTTGCAGTAAAAAGATATACAGGGCCTCCTTGATGTTTTGCTGCCGCGAAATGTCCCGAAACTGCAATTCCTTAGCCGGTACCTGTGCAATTTCCGAACCGATCAAATTGCTTTGTCTTTTCAAATCGTTTAAAGCTATTCGCAAGTTGCTTTGGGTACGTTGCAGGCCGCTTAAAATGGTTGATCGCAATTGCTCGATCTGACTGTTTAACCGGATTACCGCCGGGTTGCGTTCGGTAGCTCCGCTCAGGATTCGGTTGCGTTCCAATACCAGTTGATTATAATTTTCTATTTGGCCATTTACGGCCTCGCCTTCCAATCCCATATTAGCCGGTAATAAATCGGAATTTTCGGGATTATCCTGTAAATAAGAAATCATCGAATTGGCCAGCTCCAATTGGGTTCCGATCTCCTGCTCCCGCCTTCGGTAATCACTGGCATTTTCGATAATTAGGGAAGACTCTGCTTCTATATTGGTCAACCGGTTATCCTCCTTAAAATCTTTAAGCCCTACTTCGACCGTATCCAGATCCTGACTGATGATTTGCAGGCGCTCGTCGATAAAGCGCGCGGTATTGTTGGCCACTTCATTTTTATCTTCGATGGCTTCCTTGTTGTATTCAAAAATCAACTGATCTAAAACGTCCTGAGCCTTTTCCTTTACGGTGCTTTCCAGATTGAATTCGAGCAGGGTGGCATTATCATCGATTAAGTTGACCTGCACCTTTGATCGCAATCTATCTGCGATTTGCTCTACGGTTTTTAACTTTACAATTTGACTTTTTTTGGAGGTAAGCAAACGACCTGTTGCCTCGTGAAACTTCCGGTTATCTTTTACAACCAGGGTTGCAAAAGGCAGATTTACAATTTCGTTTAATTTAACACGCAACACTTTATCGTTCTCTAAAAAGTGCAATTCCACAAACCCTTCCTCTTGGGCTGGTTTAATTAAAAAATCAGATTCGCCCTCACGGGTGGCCTGTTGGAGCAACGCGTCATCGACGCTTAAAAGCGTGACCAGATAAGGGGCATCTAAATAGATTTCATCCTCTTTTACTCCTGCTGCATCGTAATATTCAATATTGAGATTTAAGGCCTTAACCGTACTGATCATCAGGCGTCGGGAGTTTAACAGGCCAATTTCATTTTCTATAGAGTTAGTCCCCATTCCGCCTAACAGGCCCAGTTCACTAAAATTAGCCATTTCGGCGGCTCCCCCACCTCCCTGGCTTTCTTCATCCTTGATGATCACACTGGCAACGGTATTGTAGACCGGTATTGTAAGTCGCAGATAAACAAATGCACCGATGATGGCTACGAGTACCGTTATTAAAAACCAGGGCCAGTATCGCAAATATTTCTCAAGCTCCTCACGGATGTTTATTTCGTCTTCTGTATTCAATTGCTGAAAATTATTGGGATTAGTCATACTATCGGGAAATAACAACAATTAAAGAAATAAGTACTGAGGCTACAGAAACATAGAGCGATGCATTTCGGTTATAATTGGCGGCCTGTAAGGCAGGTCTGTTGGGCTCTACCACTACAACATCATTTTGCTTTAAATAAAAATATGGGGAGTTAATCACCTCATTATCGGTAAGATCCAAATAAGCCTTAATCAACCTTCCATCTTCCTCCCGCATTACCAATACATTTTCCCGACGACCGTATATAGTCATATCCCCGGCCAAGCCTAAGGCCTTTGGTAAACTGATATATTCATCGCTGATTGAAAATGTACCGGGTTTCGCAACCTCTCCCAATACCGAAATTTGAAAATTGACTACCCGTACGTTTACAATAGGTTTTTTAACATATACTCCTATTGCCTCTTCCAATTTTTGAGCCAATTCCCTTCGCGTAAGCCCGGCTACATCTATTTCTCCAAGTACCGGAAATGAAATAGCACCTTCATTACTTACTAAGTAGGTCTGCAATTGAGGGGTACCCATAGGGCGAAGACCGCCCTCCAACACATTTCCAACACCCACTACAGGAAGGTTAAAGGGAATTGCAGCTTCTTGTTCTGCTGCTGAAACGCTTATGGTAAGCTGATCATTTGCTTTGATTCGCAATTGGGAGCGCTCAGGCTGCATCAATTCATATACACTGGGTTTTGCCGCGGATGCTTCATTTTCGTAGAAATATACCATGTCTTTTCTCGAAACACAGGAAGTAATCCCCGTAAAAATGAGCAACAGCAATAAAACATTTTTAATATTCATCGATAAAATTTTGTGCAAAAATAGAATTAATTTACAAGTTTTAGAGAGTATTGATAGACTAAATCAATATGCCTTTTCTTCTCCGCGAACAGCGTTAAGTACGGTTTTAAGAATGATTTTAACATCCAGCCATAAGGTCCATTTTTCAACATAAAAGATATCCAAACGGGTACGGTTAACGATATCACTTTGTTCTGCGATTTCCCCCCGGTAACCCCGTATTTGGGCCAGACCGGTAATTCCAGGCTTTACAAAGTGGCGTACCAGGTATTTATCTACCGAGCTTTGATACTGCTCGGTATGCAGTTCCATATGCGGGCGGGGGCCCACCACACTCATATCGCCTAAAAACACATTAAAAAACTGGGGCAATTCATCAATACTGGTACGCCGTAGTACCCGCCCCAAACGCGTCACCCGGTCGTCGTTTTTGGTCATCATCTTACGATCTGCATCTTCGGTGGTGATCATGGAGCGAAATTTATAACACCAAAACACCTGCTTATTCACCCCATGCCGTTTTTGCTTAAAAAAAACGGGGCCCGGTGCACTGCGTTGCATCAGGAGATAGATTATGGGGGTTAGCCAACTCAGGATACCTACAATCACCAGTCCCGAAAACACCACATCAAAACACCGCTTGACAGCTTTGGCATAGGGCCGGTCCAGAGGTAATTCTCTTAAATTGAGCACCGGTATATTCTCGTACAATTCGATGTTCATCGCCCGGGTAAATACCTCCTTATTATCGGGAATGATTTTAAGCTTGGTCAAATTGTTATCGGCATAGGCAATCAGGTTAAATAACTGGGGCTGCGACAATCGCGAAGCCATACAAAAAATCTCGTGCACATCATGCTTCCGCATATAGCCAAAGGCTTCTTCAATCTTTCCCAGATAGGTAGGGCTGGGCGAATGCGCGTTATCAAAATAACCCAGATAGCGATAACCCAAATCGGGCTCATCAAACACCTTGCGTATTTTCTTGAGATTGCGATCCCGTCCGATGACCACCACATTCACGGCGTTCCCACCTTCCTCCCGATACCGGGCCCGGGCATAATAGAACAGTACCCGGTAAGCCAGCAGACTTCCAAATAAACCCAGCAGTACACGGGCGTGATAGCCTAAAGAGCCCAGGCCGGTTTTACTCAGGCTAAACCATGCAAAATACGCCAGGCTAAAGAGCACATACAATTGTATGGGCTTGTGAATATTGGTAAAAAAGCGTTCCTTTCGGGCGGTGGGATAATAGTCAATCGCATAGGCACTCAGCAGCCAGGCGGCATTGTAAAAGAGTATCGTATTCACGTTAAAGTACAGCCCGGGAATAAACCAGGCTAAAAATCCATTCAACAGAGTTAAATGGATCAAAATACTTACAGGTATGATATACAGCGAACGCTTCATGATGGCTTTAAACTACCGGCAAAACTAAATGCTTTTAACTAAACTTCTTAAACTTTGGGATGAGATATTGCGGGATTTTCCGGCCTATTTTAGAAAAAAGGGTATAATACCCCAACAAACCAAACTTACGAATGATCTGTAAATCTTCTGTCGACTTCCGCTTTTGCAGGCTGGCCGTGGTGCTTTTGCCTCCCAGACGCATCTTAACCAGCCAGGCCTTTAAAAAATAGGTCTTTAAAGCGGGAGCCTTAAACCAGCGCAGCGAAATCTCATAATCACTCGCGATTCGATAGCCTTCATCATAAGGTCCATAGGTATCAAAAACTTCCCGTTTAACATAGATCGTGGTATGTAATGGGATCCATCCCCAGTTTAAATACCGCTTTTTAAAAGGCTTACTGCGATACACCCGCTTAACCGTATTGATGTCATCCCGGTCAACGTACATCCCATTGCCGTAAACCAAATCAGCCCCGCTGTGCTCAAAGGCCGCTGCCACCTGTGCCAGGGTATCGGAAGCATAAAACAAATCATCCGAATGCAAAATGCCGATCACAGCTCCCGTGGCTTTTTGAATCCCTTTATTCAGCGCATTATAAAGCCCCTTGTCCGGTTCAGAGATATAGTATCCCAATTTATCAGCATAGGCCTCAATCACCTCCTGCGTGCCATCGGTAGAACACCCGTCGATAACCAGGTGCTCCACCTCTGCATAGGTCTGCCCCAATACACTCTCGATACACGAAGCGATATGCTCCCGGTTGTTATAGACTATGGTAATGATGGATATTTTCACGAATTGGGTTGTTTGTTATTTGTTATTTGTTATTTGTTAAAAATTATCAGGAATATAGAATGCTGAGTTCAGAGTGCAGAGTTTTTTTACTTCTTTCCTATCACCTTCTACCGCTCACCTCTTACTTTTCACTGCTCATTTGTAATTACTTAATTCCATATAAAAGTCCGAGAACTGCCTACTGATATTGCTGATTAATTCTGAATTAGGAATGCAGAATGGTGAGTTCAATGAGATAAGCAATTCTTTTTACTTTTTGTTCTTTACTCTTTGTTCTCTTTTCAACAACAAAACGCACTCTTGACTCCAAACTCAGAACTTTGAACTGATTTCGTATTTCGTATTTCTAATTTTTTATTATTCGGGCCCCTGAGTGATGCGACCCTGAGAGCATCGTATCGAAGGGTCACTTCTCACCTCTCACCTTTAACCTGCAACCCGCAACCTCAATCAGATGTGATTTCTCGTCGCTTTGGGCTCCTTCGAAATGACTGAAACTGCCCACTGAGACTGCCCACTAATTCTGAATGCAGAATGAAGAGTTTGATGGTATTATTCAATTCTCTCTACTATTTTCTCTTTGTTCTCTTTTCAACAACAAAACGCACTCTTGACTCCAAACTCAGAACTTTGAACTGATTTCGTATTTCGTATTTCTAATTTTTTATTTTTCGGAACCCTGAGTGATGCGACCCTGAGAGCATCGTATCGAAGGGTCTACTTCTCGCTTCTTACTTACAAACGCTCTGGCTTCGATACAAACTTTACTCCGCACCACTCAGTAAAATTCACGCAGCCGACACGGAAACAATTCAGAATTCAAAATGCAGAGTGATGAGTTATTTCGTATTGCGAATTCAACAAAACTAAGAGTGCCGGGACCTAATACGTATTATACCGGTGTTAAACTGCTATTTTACTCCGACATACCTAAATCTAGCATGCGCTGATAGGTCAAATTTGCAATGACCCGATTCCCTTTTTCATTAAAATGCACCCCATCACTAAGAAATTGAGGCGGACATTCCCCCATCTCCATAGCGAATAGATCTTCGGGTGTTGGTGTATAACCACCATCCCGTAAAGCATTGGAAGCCAGATATCTTCTCAAATTGATAAAACGAGCTCCAAACTCAGCCTGCATTGCGGTTTCAATAGCTTTCATTCGCGATACAGATCCTGCTTTATGTAAACCGATAATGATATAATCTGCAGACCCACTGAACTCTGCGATTTTTTTATACTGAGCAACTAAATCATCAGGAGAACTGAAGCCTCCATTCTGACCGATAAAATAAATATTAGCATACAAATTGCGCAATTCCCGCATCGAAGAAGTAAATACCAACGATTGTGCTGGCACAGAATAGGATTCTCCGGGGTATTTCCGCTGAATGGTATATTTACCATCTGCGTCATTCCAGGAAGTCCCGGTCCATCTTAGTATACATTCAATCCCTCCTATTTTACAGGAGTTTACAGTTGAAAAACCTCCCTGCAATAAAGGTCTGACATCCGCTTCTGGCGTATGTAGAGACATAAAGGGTGGATTTACATAATCCCCAAGTATCAGCTCTTCCGTATCTTCAGGAAATACAAAAGGTTTATCAATATACATCGGCAATCCGCCCTGCCGCGCTCCAATGGTCAGTGAATTTTCCCCACCTACCCCGCAATTTACAATAGAATATGTCGCCCCTAAGATATTTTGTAAAAGCACAGGCCATTGATTACCGGCCGTTAAACTATCGCCCCAACAGGCGATACGCTTATTACCTATAGCATAAGGCACTTTCAGGATGGAACCATCCGAAAAGTCAAATTGAAAGCCGGTAAGCGTTTGTACAATAGCAGTAATTCGGGGTGCATCAGCCCCCTCAACTCCGTTGGCCGCTGTACCTGTATCCGTACCATTAATTATCCAGTTGCCGCTGTTTCCAATTTCTACAGTAGGGGTCATCCCGTCCTGTGCCATCGCATTGACACCGGTATCTACCCCATCTACAAACCAGTTTCCACTAGCTCCTATTTTAATGATCGGAGTCTTTCCATCCTCTAAATTGATGGCACTTCCATCCGAAAAAACAATTCGGTAACCATTTGTGTCTTCTTCAACTCCGGTAATACTCAAATTGGCCTGCAAAGCTTCAAGTATTTGAGCCTGAGCATTTACTTCCCGGCGTAAGTTATCCAGATCTTCCCGAAGTTCAGACACACAGGAATTAAAACAAAAAAATACCAGAGCTAATAAAACAATATTCCGTCTCATCATAACAGCGTTTGTGATCATTAAACGCAAAACTCTTAAAAAAATATTAAAAACGCTTACGGAATTCCATAAATAGAGTCTAAAGAATTAAAAAAATTGCTGAATTCCCTTGGGTCTCTAAACGGATTGATACGTTAGCAGAAATCGTATTGAAGGAACAACCTCAAAGCTTTGGCTTCAATTCAAATTTTACTGCACTTTTCTCTGTAAAATTCGCGCAGCTGACGCGGAAATAATTGGGGATTCAGAATGCAGAGTGATGAGTTATTTTGTATTGCGTATGTATCAAAACGCTATGGCTTCGATACAAACTTCACTCCGCTTCGCTCTGTAAAATTCACTCAGCAAACGCGGAAACAATTCAGAATGCAGAGTGATGAGTTTTTTTATCCTCATCCCCAACCCTTCTCCCAAGGAAAAGGGGGCAAAACTCTAATATGTTTAAAAATCCTACTATATACAAACCCGAAGGGTATAACGATTTCCTTCCCTCGGTTCAGAATAGCCGCAAGGACAGAGCGTTAAGAAAAGGTCTGGTAGACCTTTTTAGCGAATGAGCCAGGTGGCGCATAGGCATTAATATCTTAACCTTTCTTTTGTTAAGCCTGCCCTGAGCGATAGCCGAAGGGTTTCTTTGGAAAAGCAAATCGACGACAGGAGATTCACGAGCTCCAAAACCAATAAGCAATAGCGAACTAAACCGAGATTCGAGGTTCAAGAGCTCCAAAACCAATAAGCAATAGCGAGCTAAAGAAAATGAACAAAGACACTACTTAAACTAATGAAAAATTTGACCTAAGAGTTCTTAAGAACCTTATCAAAATAAGAAATCGTTTTCTCAAGCCCATCCCTCAGTTCCACACGAGACTCCCAGCCGTTTAGCTTTTCATAGGCCAAAGAAGTATCCGGCTTGCGCTGCTTGGGATCATCCTGAGGCAAAGGCATAAACTTCAATTGGGATTTCGAACTGGTGAGCTCCAAAACAGTTTCCGCAAGCTCCAGCATGGTAAACTCTCCGGGATTCCCCAGATTTACCGGGCCTATAAATCCAGGGTCTGAGGCCATCATCCGGCACATCCCTTCTATTAAATCGTCTACATACTGAAACGAACGGGTTTGGGTCCCGTCGCCAAAGATGGTAAGGTCTTCCCCTTTTAAAGCCTGTGCGATAAAATTAGAAACCACCCGTCCATCATCCGGATGCATATTGGGCCCGTAGGTATTAAAGATGCGTACTATTTTAATGTCTACTTTATTGCTGCGATGGTAATCCATAAACAGGGTTTCCGCACAGCGCTTTCCTTCATCATAACAGGAACGCAAGCCTATGGGGTTTACATTCCCCCAATAACTTTCGGGCTGCGGGTGTACGGCAGGGTCGCCGTACACCTCAGAGGTACTGGCCTGTAAAATACGGGCTTTTACCCGCTTGGCCAGACCCAGCATATTGATAGCTCCCATCACCGAGGTTTTAATGGTCTTGATAGGATTGTACTGATAATGTACCGGGCTGGCAGGGCAGGCCAGATTATAGATCTCATCGACTTCAGCATAATAGGGCTCGGTCACATCATGCCGCACGAGTTCAAAATAGGGATTGTCCAGAAGCTCAATCACATTCTGTTTGCTGCCGGTAAAATAATTGTCGAGGCAAATCACTTCATTGCCTTCCTTTAGCAGGCGTTTACACACATGCGACCCGATAAATCCGGCACCTCCGGTAACTAAAATGCGATTCATGAATTGCTGGTTATACTCCTTGTTGTTCCAACCAGGCCACAGTTTTAAATGTACCTTTGAGTCTGCTGACCGGTAAATTTGGAGCAATATTTTTAATCGTCTTCATATCATAAATATTATCTGTAGTCATATTCTTTAACCGAAAACTGGTCATTGGGAATTTTACTCCGAATACCTTTATAATATCACCAAAAAGGGCGGCTCCCTGAAATGCGAAAAAAGGAATCTTAGGTATTTTGATCTTCTTCACATCTGCTATTTCATTAGCCCATTGGCTTATATTATACGGCTCATAGTCGCCAAGATAAAATACCTTGGTATTGACCTGATCTGTTGTTGCATTTAAAATACAGTCAATTTGATATACAAAATTATCAATATAACCGTAAGTCTTTTTACATGCTTTTTCACCCAGGTGAAAATATTTACGCGCTAATACTATTTTGAAAAACAAATTATAAGGCTCACCAAAAAAGGGACCCCAGATAGAAGTAGGTCGTATAATGCACCATGAGTAAGGGGGATTATTTTTCTTAATAATTTCCTCAGTTTTCACTTTACTTTGTCCGTAAATAGTATGGGGATTATAATCGTTATCATCAGAGGGAGTATAACCTGGTTCACAAACATACATGGATGAAGCAAATACGGCTCGTTCTAAGCAGTCAATCTTTAGTAGCACGTCAAGTAAATTCTGGACACCTTCTGTGTTTGCCGCATACGCTTCAACGGTATCTCCATCCAAATCCGTACGCGCGGCTAAATGAATTACAATATGCGGCATAAAGTCAAGTATCTCGGTTTCTAATTCTTCTGGGCGGGTAATATCAATTTCTTTAAAATACTCCAGATGAGTGTCCAGTTTAGGGGCTTTAACATCCACATTTAATATTTCAAAACAACCTGAGGTTTTATAATACTCAATAATGTTTGTACCTATAAATCCTGATCCTCCTGTAACTAATAAACGCTTCATAAAAGCCTGTCTTTAATTATTCGAGCCGGTGTTCCGGCACAGATTTTTCCCTCTTCTAAAATGCTTTTCAAAACTGAACTCCGAGCTGCTATAATAGTTCCTTTGGCCAGGCTGACACCCGGAGCAATATATACATCATTGGTCAACCAGCATTCATCGCTTATGTACACCGGTTTAGCAAATATGTCAAAAGTTGTTTTATTATATTCATGCCCTCCTGTATTTAGATACACCTTATGAGCCAGGGCAACGTGTCGACCGATATAGATTTTCCCGAGGCTGTAAAGTACATTATCCTCGCCAATCCAGCTGTAGTCTCCAATCTCTATATTCCAGGGATAAGTTATTTTAGCTGTCGGCCTTATGAGTACACCTTTCCCGATTTTCGCTCCAAATAATCGTAGTAAAAAACGCCTCCATCCATAAAACACCTGAGGAGACCATGAAAATAAGGTTGATTGCACAATCCACCACAATTGAGTCGTGATTTTTGACCTTCCCCTAAATGTATCGGGTAAACGAAATAAATTTAAGTCTTGATAACTTGTCATATTTTAATTATCCTTTTTAAAAACCTCTTTCATGGTATGTGCAAATGAACCCGGCGTGAACTTTTCTAAATATACTTTTCTGGCATTATCCCCTAAATATATTTTCTCTTCATTTGGAAATGAATTCCATTTTTCTAATAAAGTCTTTGTGCCTTCTATAGTATCAGGAGCAATTAAGCCGGCATTACCCAGTTCAATTTCCCTAAATATATTAACCTGATTACTTATAAGAACCGGTTTACTGCAAGCTAAAGCTTCTGCAACAACAATTCCAAAATTTTCTTGATGACTGCTCAGTGCAAAAGCTTCACATCCATAAAATGCACCCCACTTCAGTTTACCTACTAACATATCGGTAAAATGAATACGTTCATTAGATTTAGCTAAGCCTTTAATGATCTGACCATATTTTGAGTTAATACCTGGACCGGCAATTACAAGATCTGGTTTCTCTGGATTTTGAATCTCATTATACGCTTTTACTAACAGATCTACACCTTTCTTTTCATCAATTCTACTAAGAAATAGGATATAGCTATTATTTATACCAAATTTCAATTTAAAATCGTTGATCCAATTAAAATCACAGTTTGGAGGCGGCTCTACTCCAAAACCTATATTTTCTTCACGTTGGGGAATGTAATGGTTGAAAGTATGTTTAGCTAATACTTTTTCTTGTTGACACGTAAAGAGAAGTCCGGTACTATAATTTACAACATTCTTTTCGAGAATATTCCAAAAAACCCAATTTCGTAATGCTTTAAAACGTCTTGATTTTGCTTTTTGAAAATAAGGATCTAGCATGCCATGAGGCATGACCCACAATTGAGTAGATCTATTTTTGTTTTTGACAAATTCCCTCCAAAACTTATAAGTTCCATAACTAGAATATTGCCAAAGACCATGTATAATAACGACGTCAAATGATGCGAAATGCTCCCGGGCCCAAGGCCTATATTTTTTTGAATATGCGTATAAATTATCAGAACGTCCTAAAGCGTGAATCTTAATTTTTGATTCTTTAACAAAACTTTGATCGGGGTAGTCAAAACTAACAACTTCTGAACTGATATTCAGCCTTGAAAGTGCTTCAACAGAAATTAAAACGGCCTTTGCAACACCTCCAGTTTCAGGATCAATACTTTTAAGTACGTGAAGTATAGTCATAAATCAGTTGCCAGATCGGAAGATTGTTTTCATTGATTTTGTACCAGCTATTAATCGATTTATATAAATTGACATATTCCTCAATCGAAATACCAGCAATACCACTATTCTCTTACTAAAACCTGGCTTTTTTAAACGAGATTTTAATAATTCATGCTCAGCATCTTGCAATGAACCATCTGAAGATAACTGACCAACCTGAAGCGTATAACCTGCACAAAACGCATTTACATATTCAAAAACAGCCCGCTTTTTGATCGCGCGAATCCAAAAATCAGTATCCGCAACTAATTTATAGCTTTCATCAAAACCATTTAAATCAGTAAATAATTCACTTTTAATTAACGTGCTTTGCTGCGTAAATAAAATCACGTCTGAAAAAAATAGCGCTTCAAAATTTTCATAAGAGGGAGAACAAGTCTGTTTGCTAATCACATTAGCGCTCTCATTATAATACAGCACTCTGCCGTAAGCTACATCAACTGTTTTATTTGACAAAACAAGGTCAATTAAATTCCGGTAAGCGGGCAGCCAAAAATCATCATCATTTATAAAAGTTAAATACTCAAAATTTGGAGCATACTTTAGAAGGGCATAGTTAAGCGCAGCATATATTCCTTTGACATGTCCGGGCTCTTCGAGTATCTCTAGCTGAGGATGACTTTCTCCTAAATGTTGAATTTCTTCTTTTGGAGCTATCAATACATGTTTCACATTTGCCCCCCCAATTTCAGCTACACTTTTTACTGTTCTCGCTAATGACTTTCGATTACCTAGGGTTGCAGTCACTACTAAAATAAAAGGATCAGGCATATTTTAAATTATCATTATGGCTTTTTCTTAACCCTATTAAATTATTTTTTATGTTAAGATGATTAAAATAATACATAAAAACAAAGAAATACATTTCAGGAGGGAAGTAATTACCTTCCCGTATTAATTTATAAATAAAATAAACCAGCACTGCTCGAGAGATATGTTCCGAAAGACCAGCTTGACTTGAATATTTTTGTTTAATAAAAAAAATTACTAAAAATATACCTATCAAGCCTAGTTCTGAAATAATCCTCAGAAGCAAAGAATTAGCATCTTCAGCATTCAACTTCTTTAATCTTTCAGGGCCTGAGAAATTTTCATAGCCTGGCAAATTTTCAATATAGCGCTCGTGATTACTGGGGTGAGAACCTAATCCTCCTCCCCAGATAGGACTTTGTAAAAATGATTCCTTAGCTACGTAAAAATTAGATAGGAGAGCGTAAGTACTTAAGTTAACATCTGAAACATCATTTTCGGCAAAAGCTCCTAAGGTATCATCAATCCTCAATCTAAAGTTTGGGATAGAATAATACGCAACGTTACCTGTTAAAATAAGAATCAATACGACAAAAACTATTCTAAATGCTTTTCTCTTTTCGGATGTTAATAGCAATGCAACACCGGCACACAAAAATCCTATAGATGAAAAGCTTAATAATAAGCTTAATGAAACAATAAACCATTTTTTTTTATTAACTCTAAAATTCTTTGTCAATAAGAAAAAAGCCGGAAGAGTAATACCTGCAAAATGGGCAGGCTCCGTAAGTACACTGTGTAAACGATAACTATAATCACCTTGGATAAGAAAGAAATAAAAGAATAATAATAACCCAATAATGCATACATAGTAAACACATTTAATATATGTTTCAAGCACTAAGCCTAGGTAATGTTTGAATAATTTAAAGAAATTATAAAAATAAATCACTGAAATACTAATACCAATGACTTGTAAAAAACCCTTAAAACTATTATGGAATACAAATGTTAATATTGAAGAAACTAATAAGAAAATAGCAAAGAGAACAAAGTATTTAAATACATAGATATTTTTTTTAAATGCGAGAATAATGAAAAGGTTGAATAAAATAATTAGATAATAAAACTTTAAGTCTATAGTACCATAAATTGTTAAGGATTCACTAAAAACTAGAACCATTGTACTATATAAAAGATATTTTAACAAAAAATCATGCTTTAGTGATGAATAAAACTTTTAATTTATACCCTTTCCAAATTAACTTTCAATTTCTCGATATTACGTATGTCTTTAAATTGAATGTGATGACTCTCTATTTTTTTAAATGGATAATCCCACCATTTTGTTGCCTTTAACAACTCTATTTTATCATTTTCAAAACGCATTTTTTTAACTTTAGCTGGTGATCCTACTGCAATTGAGTAATCAGGTATATTTTTAGTCACAATAGATCCTGCACCAATAATACTTCCATCACCAATTGTAACACCATCCATAATAATAACATCAGCACCAATCCATACATCATTTCCAATTTTAATTTTCTCGTATTCTTTGAAATAATTTTTGTTATTATTTATTTTTCCTGTCAAATTATTTGTAGAATAAAAAATTGGATGCGTCGATATCCAATTTATTGGGTGCATACCCATTCCAGATTTTACGTTCGGCCCAATTGAACAAAACTTACCTACTTGAGTATTATTTAAGATACTGCTTTTAGCTATGTAAGAAAAATCATCAATTTTACAATTTGAAATATCACAATTATATAAACAAACGTTTTTTCCAAATTGAGATTGATATATATTACAAATCCCTTTCAATTTTAGGCTGGGAAATTTCCTCTTAAGTTTGATAAATTCATTAACCCTGCAGAAGTGACGATAAAAAGGGGATAGTATAAACTTTATAACATCAAATATCATCTTAAAAATTTCTTTAACACTTTTTGACAACAATAAACTATTAAACATTTTAAATCAGGACTCGAATAATTAAAGTCAAATACAAAATAATTCTTTAATGTATATAGATTAGTTTTCGAAATATTTTTTTTAAAACTAAGATGGAAAAAATTATTATCCGATTTATATATAATATTATTGACTATTGGTCTAAGACTGAGACCATAAGATTTTAAAATTTTATTTTTACGAACCTTTTTAGAAGTTAGTACTAATTCCGTTGAAATGAATTGTAATTCTTTAAGTCCATACATATCAACCGTAAAGTCATAAGATTTCAATTCCGGCTGTAAATTCTTCAATCTATCAGGTAAAATTTCAAAATAACTATCATAAACATTATTGCTTTCAACAATACTTGGTAACACAAATCTATTACGATTGCTGAGAGATACCTGATATTGATGATTACTAGTTAAATTATGAGTGCCTGAATCACCATAATTTGTTGCAAGAGAATAATTAGGATACACGAAATAAAGATTACTTTCTACGAGATATCCTATGAAATATTTTAACCAAGAGCTCTCAGGCCACTTTTTAATATAACTGGGCATATTAATTAAGGATATGTCCTGTGCCTTATCATACCAACTTCTAAATCCTGACCATTGCTTTTTTGTCCAAGCTTGCCCCCAAGACGAAGCAATCTGTAAAAAATGAACATCGAAATTATCCCCTATTGGTCTAAAATTTAATGAATTGACAAAATTCTTTTGGTGAGTATATAGTGAAACTCCACCAATCATATCCTCATTTTCATAATGACTAAGAGTGTATCTTGCGTAATTGTAAAATTCTTTACTTACAAACAAGTCATCTTCTAATAAAATTAAAGAACCATATTTCCTAGTTAAATCTCCACAGGAAATTACATGTTTTCTTAAACCTTGATTGGATTTATGAATAAGAACCTCCTTGAGACCGTGCTCCCAAATAAAATTTTCAGAAATCTCTACAACTTCAGTGTGCTGAGTACTGTTATGGAAATCTATACTAATAATAAGATTTATTGATCTATTGGGATAGTTTGCTATTTTAATGGAATTGAGTAATCTCTTTAAGGAATTGGGCCGATTGAAGGCAACAACAACTATGCAAGGATTGGGAATATTCATTTGGTTTATTCGGCTATTTCAACCTTAAATGTTGAACATTAAATACTATAAGCGCACTTAGATATTCTTTAAAAGTAATTTCTGTCATTTTAAATATAAGTAGTCGCCAAGCAGGATAAATAAGTAAAATCATAGAACCCATCATTGCCAGAGCAACACCTATGGTTCCAAAACTTACCCCGATTATCACAAAAATAGGAGTTAAAATAAGTGTTAATATATTCCAGTAAAATTCAAGATCAGTTCTTCCTGTTGCAATAACCAGACTCCCAATAGGAGAATTGATTGCTCTGATTAACATATAAAATCCAAGAATACGCACTAATATTGTTATATCTTCAAATCCCGAGCCATAAAGAATCTCGACTGCTAATGGCGCAAATACTATTAAGGCTATATAAACCGGTATGTTGATTGCCGCAATAATACTTAAAAGTTTAAGATAATTCTTTTTTAATTCCTGTATTGAGTCTTGAAATTTGGCTAGAGTGGGTGATGCAACTTTAGTTACTATAGGGTTTAATATCTGCATTGGTCGCATTACCAGCTGCTTAGCTAAATTATACCCCCCCAATACTTCAGGAGAAAAAAACTTTCCTACCAATAAGATATCAATATCTCTATTAAAATAATTTACCAATTGGCCTCCGACTTGATATATGCCAATTTTAAGGAATGGTTTAACTTCTAAATACCTGTAATGCAGCTTTAGACCATATGTATGCAACCCGTAAACTAGAAAAAATAAATTTGATAAGGAGTACTGTATTAAGGCAGAGTAAATAAGGGAATAGACCCCATAATTATTATAAGCAAAGTAAATTGCAAAAATAAGTGAAAACATAGCTGCAATCATTTCGAACCATGCTACCGTACGAAACTTTAAATGTTTATGATCTATAGTTTTAAAGATTCTACCTAAACCGGATATGATTAAATTCAATCCAAGTAAGGGTATTAATATTTTGAGTTGCGGTTCCTCGTAGAAATCTGCAATTAGAGGTACTACTAATAGCAATAACCCATACAAACAAATACTAATTACAAGGTTAAACCAGTATAAACTGGAATACTCCCTGTCTGAGATATTTTTTTTATGAAGAATTGCGGATGTAAGCCCCATCTCATTAAAGAGGTCCATAAATCCCAATACAAATGTAACCATAGCCATTAGACCAAAGTCACTTTTATCTAAAACACGGGCAAGTATAGAAATTTTAAGAACGGCCGTTATTGCAATAAAAATCGTACCGGCACTAGACCATTTTATTCCGGAAATAATATTAGTTCTCAGACTCATTTTATACCCGTTAAATTAAAAAATGATTGAAGCTCATTTTTTAATATTTCGTCTTTAACTTCCAAACTTAACAGTCTTCTGTTGTGCTCTCTTTGCAAGGGTGTGAGTAGAGTGCTCAATTGGTCACTATTTAAATCTTTATTAATTGAGTAAACAAATAAACCTAACCTTTTTAAATAGTCAAATAACGTGTTGCGCTCATTTAAAAAAACTTTCGCTCCCATCCAAAGCATTACAAGTACATTACCAACGGCCTGTTGTCGATAATGGTTCATTACAGCAAAACCACAACTTTGAATGTAGCTATTATATTTATGTAAAGGCATAAAATCCAACAAGGGCTCAAAAGCTGAACCTAAATATTTCTCGCCTTGTTCTTTTATTAATTGTGCATAATCGTTATCTCCATAACTTAAAGGACATATTACTTGTTGATCTTTTAAATCAAAATCCTTAAGCTTATCTAAAATTTCCAGATGATTGTTTGCAATAAATGCAGAGTTACCAAGTAAAACAGAGTTTCCGGTCACAGTAGATTGAGAGTCTGCAAGCATTTTTTCAATTGGGTAATATGAAAATTTAAAAAAAGATAGCTTCGCATTGTCTATCTTCTTTTTTATAAATTCATATTCTTCTTTGTAAGGTAAGCCTATAAACGAAGTTCGTCTCATCGCAAATAGACATTCATTATTCGGTGATCTCGTACCTTTAAATATTCTGAAATAAGGAATACGCAATAACTGTTTCCATAAACTATCTTTATTATCATTAAGTTTAATTGTTAGATCTCCATAAAGCTTTGAAGGATTAATTATCAAAGGGTTATTATAAATTTCATACCCAAAAAGTAACCAGATAATAATAGTTTCTTTAGGAAGTCTGTTTGCGATTATACTTGCCTGGTAAGAAAAGCTGTGAAATACAACGTATCGCACACTTTGTAGCTTTTTAGCAATTACTTTAGCATTTTTTATAGAAGCGCTCTCGATGCGCATATTTTTCTTTAAACTCACATAATTCAAAGGAGTTACTGCCGTTTGATTTACCAGAATTAAAAAAAGATTTTGATCAGGTAAAATAGCTTCAAATTGATCATACGCACTATTTATAAATTTTTCATCAGGGGCTATATGTACTATTTTATAATCCAAAATTCTTCATTAAATTCCTTTATAAAAAGCGAATATTGTATCTACAATATGCTTTTGCTCGTTTTCAGTAAGCTCATAATAAAGAGGTAGTCTTATCAAACAATTCGAGTAATGATCTGATTGAACCAAATTTCTATTGTCGTGAAAAGGCTCATAATATTTACTTTTATGCAAGGATAAATAATGAAATACGCTTAATATATTTTCCTTCTTGAGGTAAGCCAACAAGGCTTTACGTTCTTTAGCGTTTTGAACTACTAAATAATACATATGCGCATTGTTAGTAGCACTATCTGGTAAGTATGGCAATCGAACCCCAAATTTCACGTCCAAGTGACCTCGAAATGCGTCATCGTATCTCTTCCAAATCTCTTTTCTTCGGGTTTGAATAGTATCAAGATTTTCTAGTTGAGCATACAAAAAAGCAGCAATAATATCTGAAGGTAAAAAGGAAGAACCTACATCTACCCAACCATATTTATCCACTTCTCCCCTAAAGAAAGCTGATCTGTTCGTTCCCTTTTCACGTATTATTTCGGCACGCTTCATAAACCGTTCATCATTGACCACAAGTAAACCGCCTTCTCCTGATATTATATTTTTGGTTTCGTGAAATGAAAAAGCAGCTAAATGTCCAAAACTACCTAATGGCTTCCCTTTATAATAAGAATCTATAGCCTGTGCAGCATCTTCAATTACGAACAAGTTGTATTTCGTTGCAACACTCATAATAAAATCCATATCACATGCTACTCCCGCGTAATGTACAGGTACAATGGCTTTAGTTTTTTCAGTTATTAAAGATTCAATTTTTGACTCATCGATACCGGGGTGATCTTCATGACTGTCTGCAAATATGATTTTTGCTCCTCGAAGCACAAAAGCATTTGCAGTCGAAACAAACGTATAAGAAGGCATTATAACCTCATCACCCGGCTTAAGATCAATTAGTATTGCTGCCATCTCTAAGGCATCGGTGCAGGAGGTGGTCAATAATACCTTAGAAAATTGAAATTTCTGTTCAAAAAAATTATGACATTTTTTTGAAAAAATACCATCCCCTGAAATCTTGCCGGATGACACTGCTTCTTTAATATAGGTTGTTTCTAAACCTGTAAAATAGGGTTTATTGAAAGGTATCATTTCCATATGTGATATATGTATGTAGTTGATTTTAATTTAAATTCTTGGCTTTCGTATAATTTAACAGCCGGCTTATTCAAGCCCTGAGTTACAACTGAAATCTCACTAAATCCATTTTGGAAACTTTTATTAATAGCATTTTGAATAAGTAATTTAGCATACCCTTTTCCTCTCTCTTTCTCATCAACTGCAATTAATCCAATACTAGCCGTTTCAGCGTCAACCTGTCCTAAAGTTATAAAACCAACCTCTCTAGAATCATTTTTGATAAACAATACGTCCCAACAGAGCTCAAGATTCATTGATTTTTCAAACCAGATACTGTATAGTTTTTGAAATTCTGAATTCTTAAAGGCATGGTCTGTATAAAATCTTGAAAAAACTCCACTTTGAAAAGCAAGCCTTTGAAGATTCTTGTAATTAAAGTTATGTTGCGTTACAGATTCTATTTCTTTTAAGTTTTTTATTGATGTGGTAGATCGTTTATAACTTTCTTTGCGATCAACTAATCTAAGTGGTAGTTCCACGCTTGAAAACACATAAATTAATTGGTAATCGTCAGGAAGTTCGTTTGGTTTATAATCCTCGATCCTATTTATATACAGAGCCCCTACTTTATATCCAAATAAAGAACTGTCAAAATTTAGAAATTTAACCTGTGGGTTCATCTAAAGTCCTAAAAGATATTGCCCATAACTACTCTTCCCCAAAGCTTCGCCCAGTGTCTTTAACTGTTTTTTATCAATATATTTCATTCTATATGCTATCTCCTCAATACAAGCAATTTTTAAACCGGTCCGCTTTTCGACAGCCTTTACAAATTCAGTAGCCTCAGTGAGTGCCTCATGTGTTCCTGTATCTAACCAGGCAAAACCCCGACTTAGAATTTCCATTTTTAAATTGGACTCCTCTAAGTACATTTGATTAAGACTTGTTATCTCTAATTCCCCTCTTTTGGATGGTCTTACTTGTTTCGCCTTTTTAACTACATCATTTGGGTAAAAATAGAGACCTACAACTGCAAAATTAGACTGAGGTTTAATTGGCTTCTCTTCTATACTAATAACATTTTTATTATCATCAAAATTAGCAACTCCATATCGCTCAGGATCATGTACATAATTGCCAAAAATCACGGCCTTATTAGTGTCTTTAACCATTTTGACAGAATTTGCTAAAAGATTTTGTAAGCCTGCACCGTAAAATATATTGTCTCCCAAGACAAGGCAAACAGAGTCCTCTCCAATAAAATCTTCGCCAATCAAGAATGCTTGGGCAAGACCATCAGGCGAGGGTTGTTCTTTATAAGTTAGACTGATACCCAAATGACTACCATCTCCCAATAAATTCCGAAAATTTGGCAAATCGGAAGGAGTGGATATAATCAGGATATCAGTAATTCCAGACAAAAGCAAGACTGATAGTGGATAATAAACCATTGGTTTATCATAGATTGGCAATAGTTGCTTACTCACTGTTAAAGTTAGAGGATGTAAGCGTGTACCAGATCCTCCGGCAAGTATAATTCCCTTCATTTGCTTATTCATTAAATTCTAAAAAAATCCTTATTTTTCATACTGAGTGTCGTAATACTCCTGATACGCTCCACTAGTAACTCTAGCCAGCCATTGCGGGTTATCAAAATACCAGTCTATGGTTTGCCTCAGTCCCTCTTCAAAGGTTACCGAAGGCTCCCAACCCAATTCGGTATTTATTTTTGTGGCGTCTATGGCATAACGTAAATCATGCCCGGGCCTATCTTTTACAAAAGTGATGAGTTTAACAGAGGTGCCGGGGTTCCTGCCTAATTTTGCATCCATTTGCTTACATAGTAATTTGACCAGATCAATATTCCTCCATTCGTTAAACCCGCCTATATTATAGGTTTCCCCGTTAACCCCTTTATGAAATACAAGATCTATCGCCCGTGCGTGATCAATTACATACAGCCAATCCCGGGTATAATTGCCGTCCCCATACACCGGTAAGGGTTTTTCATTAATGATGTTGTTGATGAATAAGGGGATTAATTTCTCTGGAAAGTGATTGGGTCCATAATTGTTAGAACAATTGGTAATCACATAGGGCAGACCATAGGTTTCTCCATAAGCCCGTACAAAATGATCGGAACTCGCTTTAGAAGCCGAGTAGGGCGAGTTGGGATCGTAAGCGGTGGTTTCTGTAAACAAACCCTCAGCTCCCAATGAGCCATACACTTCATCAGTACTGATATGATAAAAGCGTTTGCCTTCCGATTTACCCTGCCAGATGCTCTTGGCGGCATTTAAAAGATTCATAGTTCCTAAAACATTGGTTTTTACAAAGGCCAAAGGATCTTTGATGGATCGGTCTACATGGGATTCCGCTGCAAGATGAATCACCCCGTCAAACTGTTCCTGCTGAAAAAGCCGATCTATAAAATCTGCATCCGTAATATCCCCTTTTATAAAATGGTAATTGGATTGGGCTTCAACATCTTTGATATTCTCCAAGTTTCCCGCATAGGTAAGAGCATCCAGATTATGGATTTCATAACCAGGATACTTTAATACCAGTTGCCGCACCACATGCGACCCGATAAACCCGGCTCCTCCGGTAATTAATAGTTTTCTGTTACTCATGATACCAATTATAAATCTGTTTAATACCCCGATACAAATCTACGTTATGATGCCATCCTAAAGCATTTAATTTAGTTACATCCGTCAGTTTTTTCATCGTTCCATCCGGTTTATCCGTATTAAAATACAATTCGCCTTGAAAACTTACCGTTTCTTTAATCAACTCCGCCAGCGCTTTAATCGAGAGGTCTTCTCCGGTACCAATGTTGATGTGGGTATTGCGGATTTCTCCGGTATTTGCATGTTGCCCCTCGACTGCGCTCGGGGTGACGTCAGCAAAGTCTCGGTTTTCCATGATAAAGACACAGGCATCAGCCATATCTTCACTCCACAGGAATTCACGCATGGGTTTGCCGCTGCCCCAGATCTCTACCCGCACGGCAGCCCCCTCCCGGCAGCCCCCATTGGGGGATTTGGAGTTGGCAGTCCCGGCAGGCAGTTTGCGGCTTATGCCGTACTTTTTAAGAATGCCAAGAATCGCATCTTCAGAGGCACTGCCATCAACCCCCTCAATAGGTAGTTTATTTAAATCAGCCTTTAGGCTGTCCCAGTCGTTTTGTTCCAGAGCTTTCCCCAAATGCATCTTACGAATCAGCGCCGGCAATACATGAGACTTCTCGAGGTCAAAATTATCGTTAGGCCCATACAGATTGGTAGGCATTACCGAGATAAAATTGGTCCCGTATTGCAAATTATAGCTTTCGCACAACTTGATCCCGGCAATCTTCGCAATGGCATAGGGTTCATTGGTATACTCCAGCACATCGGTAAGCAAATACTCCTCTTTCATGGGCTGCGGGCAGTTTTTGGGATAAATACAGGTACTGCCCAAAAACAACAACTTCTTGACTCCGTGCACATAGGCCTGATGCACCACGTTGTTCTGAATCATCAGATTCTCGTAGATAAAATCAGCCCGGTAGGTGTTGTTGGCTACAATCCCCCCCACTTTTGCCGCGGCCAGAAATACATATTCCGGCTGTTCTTCCTTAAAAAAAGCAGCTACCTGCACGGCATCCCGTAAATCCAGTTCGCTACTCGTACGCACGACCAGATTGGTATAGCCCTTTTCGGTCAGATTTTTCACAAGTGCCGAGCCTACCAAACCCCGGTGTCCCGCCACATATATTTTTGAATCTTTTCTCATGTATTTGATGTCACTGTTAAGGTTCGTTACACGGATTTATCCGGATTATCACAAATAGCAGGCGTATTGATCAAACGCTTCCAGGTTAGACTCTTTGCTCCGAAATTAATTAACAAACCCAATTCAAAACGACTTGCTTTCAGATAATTAATAGTTTGTGCAATCATAGATTCGGTAAGCAATGCCGTGGCTTTAAGCTCAACCACTATATGTTCATAGCATATAAAATCAGCTTTAAAGAATTTCTTCAGTTTCTGATCTTCATAAAACACTTCTAGCTTTTCCTGAGACCTAAACGGAACGTTCCGGTTTATAAACTCACGCGAAAGGGCCTCTTGATAAACCGATTCCAGAAATCCAGCTCCTAAAGTCTTATGCACCTGCATACAAGCACCTATAATTGCATAACGCTCTTCCTCGTAAATCAACTTCCCCATACTACCAAATCACTAAATCCGTGGAATCCTTAATAATCCGCGTAATCCGTATTCCTGTAATCCGTGCTTATTCGAAGTAATTAAGGATTCTATACCCCCCATCCTTCAGATACTGATCTTTCTTCATCAGTTTCAGATCGCTTTGCATCATATCATTGACCAGGTCTTTCAGATCGTATTCCGGTACCCAGCCCAGCTTTTCTTTGGCTTTGGTGGCATCTCCTATAAGCAAATCCACTTCCGTGGGTCTGAAGTATTTGGGATCTACCGCCAATACTTCTTTCCCGATTTCCAGCTGATACTCGGGATTGGTACAGGCGGTTACATAAGCCTTCTCCTCAACCCCTTCTCCTTTAAACTCCAGCTCAATCCCGGCATGACCAAAAGCCATACGTACAAACTCGCGTACCGGCGTGGTCTTATTGGTGGCGATTACCCAGTCTTCCGCTTCATCGGCCTGTAAAATCATCCACATCATGCGTACATAATCCTTAGCATGCCCCCAGTCGCGCTTGGCATCCAGATTCCCCAGATACAGCTTATCCTGAAGCCCTAAAGCTATTCGCGAAGCTGCACGGGTAATCTTTCGGGTTACAAAAGTTTCCCCACGGATGGGCGATTCATGATTAAACAAAATCCCGTTACAGGCAAACATCCCATAAGCCTCCCGGTAATTTACCGTAATCCAGTAGGCATACATCTTGGCCACCGCGTAAGGCGATCGGGGATAAAAAGGCGTGGTTTCGGTCTGAGGAACTTCCTGCACCTTCCCGTACAATTCGGAAGTAGAAGCCTGATAAATACGAGTTTTCTCAGACAAGCCCAGTAAACGCACCGCATCCAGAATACGCAGCGTACCCAGACCATCGGCATTTCCCGTATATTCCGGTGTTTCAAACGAAACCTGCACATGACTCATCGCTGCCAGGTTATAGATCTCATCAGGCTGTATCTCCTGAATCAGACGAATCAGGTTGGTACTATCGGTCATATCCCCATAATGCAAAAAGAAATTACGGTTCTCTACGTGGGGATCCTGATACAGATGGTCAATACGATCGGTATTAAATAAAGACGAACGGCGCTTCAGCCCGTGTACCTCGTACCCTTTTTTCAATAGGAACTCACTCAGGTAAGCCCCGTCCTGTCCGGTTACCCCGGTAATTAATGCTACTTTCATAATGTGGTTTTAATATATGGTATTCAAGTTAAGAGCCAATGGCATAAAATTCAAATCCTTTCGCCTGTAGAGCTTCCTTATCGAGTAAACGCCTCCCGTCAAACAAAAAGGCCGGCTTCAGCATAGCTTTGTAGATATGATCCCAGTCCAGTGCAACAAATGCATCCCATTCGGTCAAGATCGCCACCGCATGGGCCTCCCGGGTAGCCGCATAGGCAGTATCCACCACTGTAATGAGTTCGCGGTTTTCCGCTTCAGAGCGAGATCCCAGATAATCCAGATCGGCAAGAATTTGTTCTTTCGTAACTTTAGGATCATACACCACCACCTCAGCCCGTTCGTTCAGCAGATAATCGGCTACATAAATGGCTGCCGATTCCCGGGTATCATTGGTATCTTTTTTAAAGGCCCAGCCCAGCATCGCGATCTTTTTCCCGCTCACGGTATTGTAAAGCGTACGTACGATGTTCTCTGCAAAGCGGCGCTTCTGATGATCGTTCATAATAATTACCTGCTCCCAATAGTCGGCCACTTCCTGTAAGCCAAAAGACTTAGCTATATAGACCAGGTTTAAAATATCTTTCTGAAAACAGGAACCTCCAAAGCCTACCGAGGCTTTTAAAAATTTAGGCCCTATACGGCTGTCCATCCCAATGGCTTTAGCCACTTCATTCACATCGGCTCCGGTTTTCTCACACAATTCAGACATGGCATTTATGGAAGATACCCGCTGGGCGAGGAAAGCATTGGCTGTCAGTTTTGAGAGTTCGGAAGACCACACATTAGTTGTGAGAATATTATCAGCTGTCACCCAATGCCCGTAGACATCTACCAGCGCCTGTACAGCTGCTTTTCCGGCTTCCGTATCCAGATCGCCGCCTATCAGGACGCGGTCGGGCATTTGCAAATCGGCCACCGCGGTTCCTTCTGCCAAAAACTCCGGATTCGACAGAATCTGGAAATTCACCCCGTTCCCGGTATTATCCAGGATGTTTTTAAGTGCCTCTGCCGTACGTACCGGTAAGGTTGACTTTTCTACGATGATCTTATCGCTGGTCGCTACCCGGGCAATTTGCCGGGCACACAATTCGATATACTTTAAATCGGCTGCCATGCCTTTCCCGATCCCGTAGGTTTTGGTGGGCGTGTTTACCGAAATAAAAATCATATCGGCTGCATCAATCGCGGCATCCACATCTGTTGAAAAAAAGAGATTGCGTCCGCGGGCCTCAGCCACTACTTCAGAAAGCCCCGGCTCATAAATGGGAATCTTTTCCACATCAGGGTCATTCCAGGCTGCGATGCGCTTTTCATTGATATCCACAACGGTGACCCTGATCTCCGGGGATTTTTGGGCGATGATCGCCATGGTAGGTCCGCCCACATAGCCGGCCCCAATACAGCATATATTTTTTACCTTCATCAATAATTATTTATCACCCCCTTGAAGAAGGGGATCTTTTAATTCTAACTCCTTGACTTAATCAAAACGCTCTAAACACATTCTCAACTTGTCAAACTGCCAATGCCCGACGATGATGTTCTTGAGCTACAAACAGCAAAAAGACTTCGACAGGCCCAGACTGACCATTTTACACCGCACAGTGTCAGAACGTCTCCTTTATAATTTTACTCCTTAAACCGGTACTTATACCCCACGCCTACACCCAGCACATCCCGGGTACGATTACTAAGGTCTCCTCCCAGATACCCGGTAAACAGACCAAAAGACGTGGTATAGCCCAACTCTCCATAAGCATAGAAAGCCTGTTCTTTGGGCTGATAGGGAGTATTGTACGTACCCAGATTGGTCACCGCACTCAGTTTTGCTTTATAGCTCCAGCTGCTGATGCTTCCGGTAGCTCCCAGATGATAAACAAAACTGCGGTCGTTTATGTTGCGTTGCCCGTAAGCCCCGGGAATGATAAAAGGAAGTCCGATAATGCGATCCTGATAGCTCCACCCGGTTTGATAAATCCCGTTCCAGAAATAACTATCACCTCCATTGAAGTTACCTCCATTTCCACTATTTCCAAAACGCCCGCTTTGCGATACAGTTTGCACATATTCCATTACAAAAGCATCCAGCCAGGCTATTTTTTTCGGTTCGATATAGGCCCCCCAGACTCCATCCGGAAAATTTTTCAGCATCATACCCGAGCCATCTTCAAATATATTTTGATGATAGAGACGCAGATCAAATTTGTCGCGCTTCATGTCGTAAGCCACTTCTTGCGACCCCAAAGCATTTCCCAGGACATTTTCCTGATCTCCGGCAAATGCAGTTTCACTGCCCGAACTACCAAAAAACACCCGGATATAATCTCCAAAACCAGAAGGCTGTTTGCCAAACTCCGGAGAAGTCCCTCCGTATTGAACATAGTGCTTCAACGTACCGCTGAGCCGGTCGCCGTTACCAAAAACCAGTGCCAGTTCAAGACTCTTATGATGCACCTGTGCGTTTGAAACATAACGAGCTTTTTCTAAGAAATAATGCCCAAAAGTAGCTTTAACCTCAAACCATTTAAAAACGGGAAATGGCTTAAGCATCTCCACATAAAACCCCGGAAGGGCCCGGGCATTATTGCTCCAGACAACATCACCGCCCACGCTCGAAATACCGCTCAGTTTCTCGTCCCGATGTTTCAATCCGGCACTTGCCTGCAACCAGGTATTGGTGTAGGCAACATATAATTCATCAGCTCGCACATCCTCATAAATACCGTCATTGGCTAATAGACCACCACCCAGTTTTAGACTATTCTCCCCTCCCAGCTGAAACGTATAGCCGGCCTGTACCAGCGCCAGGGCATGGGTTTCTGCGTCTTGCCTGCCGTATTGGTTGCTGTACATCCAAAAAGGATTATTAGAACCTGAAGAAACCAAGCCCAATCCACCTAAAGAAAAATCAAAACCCGAAACCTGCTCCTGAGACCAGGCTTTATTAAGGCCTGGAAAAATCATCAGAGCAAGAAAAAAAGTGCATTTATAAACCGTATTCATATTTAGAAATTGATAACTAAATCTCATGGCTTCGCCACGTGAGTCCCATTTAGAGTCCCACCGGGAATAAAAAATAAAGACCGGCAGCTTCAAAAGCTCCGGTTATGTTTCATCAGCATCAGGACACCAGGTCCCGGTAGCTGGCCTCGACGATCACGTCAAGATGTTTTAAAATTAAGCGTATTTTTCGCGATCCCGTATGGTCTACCACGGCGCTTTGCCCTTTAAAAACCCCGCCTTTGATTTCTACGCGATCCCCCGGGCTAAACTGCCTTACCTGCACATCGGCCACCTGCTCATCAGCCAGCCACTTCTTAACAGTCTCCAGTTCTTCATCCCGTACCACAGCCGGCTTACCCAGCCAGAATAAATACCGTACTACTCCGGGAACAGCAAACACCTGCTGGCGCTCCTCTTCCTTAAGCCGTACGAATACATAGGATTTAAATAACGGAACTTTTACCTTTTTCTTGCGATCACTCCACTGCCGTACTTCGGTCTTAGTGGGACAAAACACTTCAAGCCCCATCCGCTCCAGAGCCGCAGCGGTTTTTTTTTCAGTTTGTGACTTCACGTAGAGTACGTACCAGTTCATTGAAATAAGGCGCTTTATAACCGAACTTTAATATTCAGTCTTTTAACATTTTGGAAAGGCGAAAATAAGTAAAAACAGTCGCTAAACAAGGATAATATAGCATTAAATTTCGGAGCCACAACAAATAAAAAAACACCCGAAACACGCGAAAACGTTTGAAAATCAACACCTAAAGACACTTAAAAAAGCTAGCCCATTGATCCCTAGCGATATAGATTGTTAAAACCTATATATGTATAAGTTTAACAAATAAAAGCTCGTTAAAGTGTGATCGCGCGATTGTATCGCGTGCCTGAACAAAACCTTGTTACCGCGCGATTGTATCCCGTGCCCTAAACAACACACCCTATAGTACCTATGACTTCCAATCTTGCTCCTTGCTCCTTGTTCTTTGTTCTTTGTTCTCTGTTCTCTGTTCTCCGTTAATTAAACCCCATCCAAAATAGAATGAAAAATAAGTTTTTCTTGCTCCATTTCTTTTGTCTTGATACAAAAGAAACAACCCCGAAGCTTCCCTTGTTACCGCGCGATTGTTTCCCGTGCCTGAACAAAACAACTTTAGGACCGAAAACCTCTGATCTTATTCCGGGTTCCCGAACTGAAGAAACAAGATTTCTATTTCTATGCTTGCTTCTTTTCTTTTGTCTTGATACAGAAGAAACAAAAGATCAAGGCTCACAAGACGGTGTCTAAATTTATCGTTCGCTGCACTGCATGCGCTTAACTCGACCGCTAAGGCGGCCTCAAACAGAACCGCCTGCGACGCTCCGCTCACTTCAAATTTTACAACACCTTCTTGTAGGCCGTCTTTTAAACCAAAAGTGAAAATTTTATTCTCTAGCCCTCCCTCGGTTCAGAATAGACGCTGGCAGCTCCGAGATTCAGTAGCGATAGCGACGCGGAGCTGACAAGGCGGTTTTCGCCCTCAAGGCGAAAAATTCCTAAGCGAGGGGCTCTTTTCTTTTGGTTCGCCTGCCCTGAGCGCTAGCCGAAGGGTTTCTTTGGAGAAGCAAACCGACGATAGGAGGTTCACGAGCTCCAAAACCAATAAGCAACAGCGAGCTAAATCGACGATAGGAGATTCACGAGCCCCAAAAACCAATAAGCAATAGCGAGCTAAACCGAGGTACGAGGTTCACGAGCTCCAAAACCTATAAGCTATAGCGAGCTAAAGAAAATGAACAAAACACCCTATAGTACCTATGACTTCCAATATTGCTCTTTGCTCTTTGTTCTTTGCTCTTTGCTCTTTGTTCTTTGTTCTCTGTTCTATGTTCTCTGTTCTCTGCTCTCTGCTCCCCCGTTAAGTAAACCCTTTCCAAAATGGTCTTAAAAATAAGTTTTCAAAAAAGCCCGTGCATTAAGCCCCATTATGCGATCTACGATAGCACCGGCATCCAGTTTGTTGAAATCATGCTTAATTCGGTTCTTTTGTAAATAGTTGTAAGCATGACGTTCCAGGAAATCGCTCAGATACGGGAGTTCTTCCGCGGTCCAAAATGAATTAAGCGGATCGATGATGCCGTCATAATCTGAACCTATCGCCATACAATCCCAGGCAAAGAGACCCTCGGCGTCCAGCACTTCCAAAATATGCTGTATTTGATTCCACAGCAGTTCAGAGCGGTAATGCATAATTTTAGGGCGTTGCGTGGCGTGACGGGTCGTTTTTAGGGTTTGCTCGCTGGCAACCCGGCGCTCGTCGAGTTGCAAACCCAGAATACCCCTGCTTTTAGCCAGTAAAATAAGCTCCTCATCATAAAAATTAATGGAACTGTGCTGTAGTTTTTGAGCGGTTTCGGGATAAGTCATAACCGGATTCTGAGGTGATCTTAGACCGTTTGCAGCGCCATGACTAATGATGATGGGCAGCAGTTTGTAAGCCTCGTGAGTTTTTAAATATTCATAATACTCATAGCGTGCCTTCACACTCATATGCTTGACATCGATTAAAATGGGTCGCCCCTGTTGCCCGTCAAGCAGTAAAGCCAGGACCTCTTTTCCCAAAGGAGTAAATCCCAACCCCAGACCATAACTTTGATCGGCATGCTTTTTAATAAGACCGCTAAAGCTTTCTTCGTGTCCGCAAAGGTGATTCCAGAAGTGATGGGCCATGGTTACGAAAAAGGGAGGATGCTCCCAGTTTTTGAGGCTTTTCAGGTTTTGAAGCACTTCCTGCCGGTCAGGATCGGGAGACAAACCGGTATTCAGCACGTGCATACCTTCAATGGTGATGATTACACAAATACTCACAATGCCATCCTGCACCTCTTCCGCCTTAATAACTTCGATCTCGTTGTATGAATTCACAATACGATACCTGAATTTCCCCTCTTTCAGCTGAATCACTTTTCCGTCCAGCTGTTTGTAAAAATCATATTCAGCCTCAAGATCTTTAAAATAATCTGTAAAGCCCTGTATATGATCTATGCGCTTTTTGCCCAGTCCCGTTGCGAAATTGGCTGCCAGATCAAGCAGCAATTCGTTAGTAACCTTATTGCGTACAAACCACTTTTCCATGGGATATAGCGAAACGCAAACCACACCAACCCCGCCGTAGGACAAAGCAGTGAAATTGGATTGTGAAAATTTGGTCAGACCGGTTAAATAATTAAGCACCTTATCGAAGATAGAAGGCGGATCATAATGCCAGATCGAATGTTTAGAACTGCGCCGTGCCGTATTCTTGCCTGCAGGCTTTTTATTAAAACTTTTTCCAAAAGGTTTCAGTGCCGGATGGCAATGCAGATCCACGTAAAAATGAGAAGTATTCATAACTTGAGTTTAGTTGTACTCAGGGGTCATAAATGATAAAGGGATTCTAAGGTACTCATTTATATCGAGATAACACAGATTGCTGAATGCAGAGTGCTGAGTGCTGAGTTCAGAATGCAGAATTCAGAATTCAGAATGTAGAATTTTATGCTTTCAAATAACTCAATAACAAAGCATAATTCAGAATGCAGAATGCAGAATGCTAAATTTTTCCGTTCAAATAACCGAATAACTCAATAACAAATCAGAATGCAGAGTGCTGAGTGCTGAATTCAGAATGTAGACTTTTATGCTTTCAAATAACTCAATAACTCAATAACTCAATAATTCAACAATAAATCAGAAATACAAAATTAGAAATGCAGAACACCAGTTGTAACGTTGAAGATACCCAACCAGAAGATCATATAAGATATAAGCACTAATAAGCTCCCTCTCCGACCTTTGGGAAGGAGTCAAGGGAGAAGGTTGGGGGGATGAGGCCAGAATGCAGAATTTTATGCTTTCAAATAACTCAATAACTCAATAACTCAATAACTCAATAACTCAATAACTCAATAATTCAATAATTCAACAATAAATCAGAAATACAAAATTAGAAATGCAGAACACCAGGTGTAACGTTGAAAATACTCAACCAGAAGATCATATAAGATATAAGCACTAATGAGCTCCCTCTCCGACCTTTGAGAAGGAGTAAAGGGAGAGAAGGTTGGGGGGATGAGGCCAGAATGCTGACTTTTATGCTTTCAAATAACTCAATAACTCAACAATAAATCAGAAATACAAAATTAGAAATGCAGAACACCAGGTGTAACGTTGAAGATACCCAACCAGAAGATCATATAAGATATTAGCACTAATGAGCTCCCTTCTCTGTGGGAGAAAGGCGGGGGGATGAGGCCAGAATGCTAAATCGCTCCGTTCAAATAACTCAATAACTTAACTTAACAACCCATTTAACCATTAACAATTAACGAATAACCAAACACCAGCCAGCTACCGCGCGATTGGATCGCGTGCGGAGCCTTATAAGTATCAAACAAAAAAAGAACCCTAAGGTTCTTTTGTAGTTCATGCTATATCAACAGGCTTAATCCTCAGGATAAGCAACATCACCATCCCATTCCATAAAACCGCCCATTAGATTATAAGTAGTCTCAAACCCCAGCTGGTCCATCAATTGGGCAGCCTGACCACTTCGGTTACCCGAACGGCAGTACACATAATAGTTTTTAGACTTATCCAGTTTATTTACTTTATCGATAAAGCCCTGACCTTCGTAAATATCAATATTATGCGAATCAGGAATAATCCCTTCATCTACTTCATTTTGGGTACGTACGTCTAATATAAAGGCATTATCGTCTGCGGCCAGTTTACGGCGCCATTCTTCCTGGGTTAGATTTTTCATGATTTGTTTTTGAGGTTGAATACCAAAGTTAAGGCATTGTCTATTTTCTTCCTAAAATTTTATTTAGGCTTTGATCGAGCAACCTATGGCTTTCGTGTTGCTGGGCTCCACAGGTTTACCGGCTAAAAGGGCCTGTACCGCATCTGCTACAAAGCGTTTGGTCACCGTAGCCTCATCGCGAACGCTGTCGTCAATAGCCCCTATATAGCGTACCAGCAGAGATTCTCCTTCTTTTTGTAAAAGATATACATGCGGAGTTTTAGTAGCCCCATATTGCGGGTAGATTTCCTGATTTTCGTCAAACAGATACGGGAAGGTAAAGCCCTTTTCGCGGGCACGCTCCTGCATCGCTTCAAAACTGTCACCGGGCTGCACCTCCGGATTATTGGGATTGATTGCGATTACCGGATAACCCTTAGCTTTAAACTCCTTATCCAGGTCAAGGATGCGATCTTCATTGGCCATGGCAAACGGACATGTGTTGCAGGTAAATACCACAATAAAACCTTTGGCTTTATCAAAATCTGAGAGGGAAACAAAGCTTCCATCAACATTTTTAAGTTTAAAATCGGTGGCAACATCTCCCACAGCATATCCGCTTTCAAAGGTGTCGATCTGGGTAAATGCAAATGCTGAAACAACCAAAAGCAAGGTTAATACAACAAGAATTTTTAGGGATTTCATCTCATCAATAGTTTAATCATTAAAGTTGCTTTTTAAGGAAAGCAATTCGTGTTCCAGTGCCGGATATTCAAACGAACGCTCATAAAAGCGGTATTCTTCCGAAGTTAGTATTATAGTGGCCGGGATAGCCCCACTCCACTCTTCCGAAACCTGGGGAATCCACACATCTCCATGCGGATCATCTAACAGCAGTACCTTCGACTTCAGTTGCTTTTTGAGAATAAAAGGGATTAAGCGCTCCTTAACCTGATCTGGAAAATCAAGACTCACCAGTATAACCTCTACCTGTTTATCTTTATAATTTGCCTGCAATGTTTCAAAAGCCGGCAACTCGGCCAGACAGGGCTTGCACCACGTGGCCCAAAAGTTAATCACCCGCACCACATCGGTGTCTGTTACCTTTAGAAAAGGCTTAAAGTGCTCATAATCGTAAACCGGCAGCTTATACCCCTGCTCCTGATACACTTTTACGGGCTTTGGCAACTCCTGACCCTTGGTCGCATCGGTGCATCCCAAAGCCAAAAAAGCAGCCATAAAAAACAAATAAGGTCTCAAAAAATCAGTTTAAAGCGGCTAAAGCTATAGTAAATCAACTGGTTTTGCACAGTCTTTAAGATTTGTATAACATTTAAACGCTGCAACCCCTTAAAAATCGATGAGTCTCTTAATAATGCGTTAAACTCGTTCGCGTTGCTTGCAGGAAAACAACTTTGCCTTACATTTGTATATACAAATATTGTATAGACGATAATGACAATTGAAGAAGCCTTACATATAAGTGCGAAACTGGATCTGGAATCCAAAACAGCAATAAACCTGCAATACACTTCCCGCATTCTGGAAGAAAAATTTGCCGGCTTATTGAAGGAATACGATTTGACTACCCCACAGTTTAACGTGCTTCGCATCTTAAGAGGTCAAAAAGGAAAGCCTGCGAGTCTGGCCTGTATTCAGGATCGAATGGTAGACCGCAACAGCAATACCACCCGTCTGGTTGATAAACTCATTAAAAAAGATTGGGTGAAGCGCAGGGTGTGTCCCGATAACCGAAGAATGGTAGAGATCGAAATCACGCCCGACGGCCTTACGATCTTAGAACAACTCGATCCCCTCACCCGCGAGATCAATGCCAAAAACGTGGCTCCTTTAACGCGAGATGAATTACTAACCCTAAATATACTTTTAGATAAATTAAAAACTCATGACTAAATACGTAGAAGACTTAAACTGGCGCTATGCCACCAAAAAATTTGATGCAACCAAGAAGATTGCTTCAGATGATTTAGAAACCCTTAAAAAAGCAGTACAGCTTTCTGCAAGCTCGTACGGATTACAACCGTATAAAATACTTGTTGTCAAGGACGATGCCGTTAAAGCAAAGCTGAAAGAAGCCGGATACAATCAAACTCAGTTTACCGATGCATCTGAAATTTTTGTATTCGCACATCAAACCGATTTTGGTGCAGAATTGGTAGACTCCTACATCGAGATTGCTGCTGAAGCAAACGGAGTTAAGCCTGAAGCGATGCAGGACTATGCTAATTTGATGAAAAATTCACTGCTCAACCTGCCACAGGAAGCCAAAGCAGGCTGGACAGCCAGACAGGCCTATATCGCAATTGGTAATTTATTAAGTGCAGCTGCCGCTCATAAAATTGATGCCTGCCCAATGGAAGGTTTCAATGCAGAGGCATTTGATGAAATCCTAAATCTTAAAGGAACCAATTTACACGCAGTTGCAGTGGTTGCTGTAGGATACCGCAGCGAAGAAGACAGCCATCAGCACGATCCTAAAGTGAGAAGACCACAGGAAACCCTGTTTGAAACGATCTAAAATTTTTTAATTCAACACTTGTATATACAAATAAATCTCTAAACCCATGAAAACAGTAAAATCAATTTTAATTCTGGCAGTAGCTGTAGGCACTGCATCATTCACAACAAAAGCTATTATGGAAAAAGTAAGCGTAAAAACCAGCTCTATCACCTGGACGGGTAAAAAAGTAACCGGCAAGCACGTGGGAACCATCGATCTTAAAGACGGGTTCTTTACAATGGAAGGGGACAACATCACCGGTGGTGAGTTTCATATCGATATGACCAGTATTGAATGTACCGATCTTTCCGGAGACAGCAAAGGTCAGTTAGAAGGGCACTTAAAGAGCGACGACTTTTTTGGCGTTGACAATTACCCAACTGCAAAACTGGTTATAACCAATGCTGTAAAAAAGGGAAATACCTATAAAGTAACCGGAGATCTTACGATTAAGAAAACCACCGAGCCGGTAACTTTTGAATTGGAGCGTGCAGGCAGCAACTTCAGCACCGTTCTTACAATCGACAGAAGTAAGTATGACGTACGTTACGGTTCTGGTAGTTTCTTCGACAACTTAGGTGATAAAACCATCTATGATGATTTCACACTGGACATCAACCTGTCTATCTAATTTTTTTCAGAACTAAATGCCGATTTTGTTTGTTAACTAAGAAGCTATTTTTATCTTTGAGCCACTTATGAAAAACAGAATCGCAAATACCTGGTGGTGGATCTCGCAACTTTAATGTCGTGATGCAACCTCGTATTTGATAAATACATAATTAAAGGCCTGTCTCACGACAGGTCTTTTTTGTTTTACGCAAAGCGGAAAGACAACATAAAATGAGTTTAGGTAGTCAAACCCATAAAAGATGAAATTTACCTTAAAGACACACAGCAAAAAAATTCTGGCAGATACCATTACTCCGGTATCGGTTTACCTGCGTTTGCGCGATAAATTCCCCAACAGTCTGTTGCTGGAGAGCAGCGATTACCGGGCAAACGACAATACCTTCAGTTACATTTGCTGCAATCCCATCGCCTCCATTTCGGTACAAAACGAGCAGATTAAAGAAGTGTTTCCTGACGGAAGCATACAGCAAACAAACATCAGTGCAGACACCGATGTCGTGGGTATTATCGAAGGCTTTGCCCAAAAATTTGAAACCCAAAACAACGACCGCAAGTTCATTCAAAACGGACTTTTTGGGTATATGAGTTATGACGCGGTACGCTATTTTGAAGATATTGAAATTGCTAAAAAGGAAGGCAGCCTTCAGATCCCCGATATTTATTATGCGGTGTATCAAAACATCATCGCCATCAACCATTTCAATAACGAGGCCTATATTTTTTCGCATACCTATGAAGGCGAAAACAACCTCGATCAAATCGCACAGCTGCTTACCGTAAAGAGCTTTTCAGAATACAACTTTAAGCTGGAAGGGGAACGCAAATCGGTAATGACCGATGCAGAATATGTAGAGCTGGTCAAAACCTGTAAAAAGCATTGTCAGCGTGGTGATGTGTTTCAGATTGTACCTTCCAAGCGTTTTTCGCAAGGCTTTAGCGGCGATGAGTTTAATGTGTACCGAAGCCTGCGCAGCGTAAACCCATCTCCCTACCTCTTCTATTTTGACTACGGCAACTTCAAGATTTTTGGCAGTTCGCCCGAAGCTCAATTGATCGTTCAGGATGGTAAAGCCGAAATTCACCCCATCGCCGGAACCTTTAAACGTACCGGCAATGACGAGCAGGACGCCGCTTTGGCTAAAAAATTATCGGAAGACGCCAAAGAAAACAGCGAGCACGTGATGCTGGTTGATCTTGCGCGTAACGACCTGAGCCGTAACGGCAGTAATGTAAAGGTTGAAACCTACCGCGAAGTGCAGTTTTTCTCGCACGTGATTCACCTGGTAAGTAAAGTTACGGGAACCAAACACCCCGAAACCTCAACAATGCGCGTGGTAGCAGATACCTTTCCCGCAGGGACTTTAAGCGGCGCACCCAAACACAACGCGATGAAACTGCTGGAGAAATACGAACCCATCAACCGGGATTTTTACGGCGGCGCCATCGGCTTTATGGACTTTAACGGCAACTTCAACCATGCCATCATCATCCGTTCGTTCTTGAGTAAAAACCATCATTTACACTATCAGGCCGGCGCGGGTGTGGTAAGCGATAGCGTGCCCGAGAAAGAACTCGAAGAAGTATATAACAAACTGGGAGCCCTTTCTAAGGCCCTCAAACTGGCAGAAGAAATTTAGCCGCCTGGTACCCAAAGGGGAACCCTTATTTTCGCAAAGCGAAAAAATTAAAAGAACTTAAAGTATTCAATAGACTTTAAACCAAATATGGAAACTAATAGTAATAGCAATAATAATAGTAAATCCACTCCCCTTTCGGGGGTCGGGGGGCTCAAAATATTAGTCATCGACAACTACGACAGTTTTGTGTACAACCTGGTGCATTACCTGGAAGATCTGGACTGTGAGGTTACCGTAAAACGAAACGATCAGCTTACGCTGGAAGAAGTTAAGGATTACGATAAAATTTTGCTCTCTCCGGGACCGGGCATTCCCGATGAAGCCGGACTTCTGAAAGCCATCATAAAAGAATATGCGCCTACCAAGAGTATGTTTGGCGTATGTTTGGGTCAGCAGGCTATTGGCGAGGTTTTCGGCGGAAGCCTGATCAATCTGGATAAGGTTTTTCACGGAGTAGCCACCAAAGCGAAACAGACCGTGAAAGACGAAACGCTTTTTAAAGACATTCCGGAAGAATTTGAAATAGGTCGCTATCACTCGTGGGTCGTGGCGCCGGAAGGTTTCCCGGAAGAACTGGAAATCACCTCGGTAGACGATAACGGCCAAATCATGTCGTTGCGTCATAAAACATACGACGTGCGCGGGGTACAATTCCATCCGGAATCGGTACTCACACCCGAAGGCAAAAAAATGATCAAAAATTGGATAAATGCGTAGCACTTTATCATTTCCGCGAAGGCGGAAATCTCAATAAAACATAGTTTACATTTCCGCGTAGGCGGAAATCGCAAAACAGAATTACAAACATCAAAAAAAGTTCTCTCCCCTGGGGAGAGATGCCCGAAGGGCAGAGAGGGAAATGAAAACACTTTTAAACAGACTCATCAACCACGAGCAACTCAATAAATCAGAGGCACGTGACGTGCTGGTCAATATTTCAGAAGGTAAGTACAACACCAGCCAGATTGCGGCATTTATGACGGTATATATGATGCGCAGCATCACCGTTGAAGAACTGGCCGGCTTTAGGGATGCGCTTTTAGACTTGTGCATCGCCGTACCCTTTGAAGGCTATAATGCCATTGACCTCTGCGGAACCGGTGGCGATGGCAAGGATACCTTCAACATTTCGACCCTGTCGTCCTTTGTAGCTGCCGGAGCCGGAATCAACGTAACCAAGCATGGCAATTACGGGGTTTCTTCGGTGAGTGGGAGCAGCAACGTGATGGAGCATCTGGGTATTACATTCAGTAATGATAAAGACTTTTTAAAGCGTTGCCTGGACGAGGCCGGAATTTGTGTGTTACACGCGCCCCTCTTCCACCCGGCTATGAAGAATGTAGGTCCCATACGCCGCGAACTGGGCGTCAAAACCTTTTTCAATATGTTGGGCCCTATGGTAAATCCGGCTTTTCCCGACAATCAGTTGGTGGGGGTTTTCAATCTGGAGTTGGCCCGTATGTATGGCTACCTCTATCAGAAAACCGATAAGAATTTCACTATTCTACACAGCATAGACGGCTATGACGAGATTTCCCTCACCGGCGAGACCAAAGCCATTCGCAACACCAGCGAGCGTATGCTTACCGCTGAAGATTTTGGCGTAGAAACCATTAGACAGGAACAGATTTACGGCGGCGATAGCATCGAGTCTTCTGCTGCAATATTTAAAAAAGTCATCAGCGGGCAGGGCACTGAAGCTCAGAACAATGTGGTCGCGGCAAATGCCGGTATGGCCATAGCCACAGTAAAAGGCCTGGAACCCAAAGAAGGATTTGACATCGCGAAAGAAACCCTCCTCAGCGGAAAAGCTTTAGATCGCTTAGAGAAACTAATTCAGCTAAGCTCACACGTCTAATAGGTAATAGCAATAAAAATAACAATAGTAATCGTTTTGAACATTTTAGATAAAATAATCGCAGACAAACGAAAGGAAGTAGCCTTACGTAAGCAACTAATTCCCGTGAGTCAACTGGAACAATCCGTTCTTTTTGACCGGAAATCGCCTTCGCTGGCTCAGGCTTTACGCGATAGTGACACCGGCATCATCGCCGAGCACAAACGCCGTTCCCCCAGCAAGCAGGTAATCAATCACAACCTCAACGTACAGGATGTCGCAACCGGTTATGAAAGTGCCGGTGCCTGCGGCATGAGCGTTCTTACAGACGGGAAATACTTTGGCGGTTCTCTGGACGATTTGCTGTTAGCCCGTGCTGCCAGCAATTTTCCGCTGTTGCGAAAAGAGTTTATGATTGATGAATATCAAATTCTGGAGGCCAAAGCTTATGGTGCAGACGTCATTTTATTGATCGCTGCGGTACTTTCGCGAAGCGAAATCAGAAGCCTGTCTGAATTCGCAAAAACATTGGGGATGGATGTCCTGCTGGAGGTGCACAACCTTGAAGAATTGCAAAAATCGATTATGCCTTCGCTCGATATGCTGGGAGTCAACAACCGAAACTTAAAAACCTTTGAGGTAAGCCTCGATATCAGTAAAAACCTTTCCGCAGAAATCCCGGACGAATTTGTAAAAGTCTCTGAAAGCGGAATCAGCACTATCGAAGCGATTAAGGAGTTAAGACCTTTTGGCTATCAGGGCTATTTAATTGGTGAAAACTTTATGAAAACCGATAATCCCGGTGCAAGCGCCACTAAGTTTATTCATAAACTCAGATAAAAAGCTCCCCTCCTTTCCAAGGAGGGGAACGTTTCAGCTTTGCTGAAACAGGGGTGGTTCTACTGCCCCCGGATTGGAAATAATCTAAAATGAAAAATAAAGACCAACATAAAAAAGAAACTCCCGCTCTCCCGACCACCTTCGGGATGGAGAGGGCTGGGGTGAGGCTAAAAGTCTGTGGGATGAAACACAACACCGCAGCCGTTGCAGCCTTGCAACCCGATTATCTGGGGTTTATTTTTTATGAGAAGAGTCCACGCAATTATGATTTAAATGAGATTCCTTCGTTACCACCCGGAGTCAAAAAAGTAGGCGTATTTGTCAATGCCAGCCTGGATTTTGTTCTTGAAAAAGTACAGCAATTTGGTTTTGACGTCATCCAGTTACACGGTAACGAATCACCGGAATATTGTACAGAGCTGCGAAAGCTCAATGCTGAACTTGTTTCAGCATCTCATCCTGATAACGAAGTGCCTGCACTGAGCCCAGTCGAAGTGCCTGTACCGAGCTCAGTCGAAGTGCCTGTACCGAGCGCAGTCGAGGTACCTGCACTGAGCTCAGTCGAAGTGTGGAAAGTGTTTAGCATAAAAGACGCATTTGATTTTTCAGTCTTAGAAGCCTATGAACCCTATGTAGATGCCTTTTTATTCGATACCAAAGGCAAGGAAAAAGGAGGAAATGGGTACACCTTTGACTGGGAAGTTTTAAAAGACTATCCTTCTAAAAAGCCCTTCGTACTGAGTGGAGGTATTGGTCTGGACGAACTCGACTCCGTCAAAAATATGCTGAAGACTTATTTACCGCTGTTTGCCATTGATGTAAACAGTAAATTTGAAGACCAGCCCGGATTAAAAAATAGAAGCGATTTAGAGAAGTTATTGAGCTTTTTTAGAAATCCTGATAGTGCGAAATAAAAAATAGAAATAAGAATAAAAGATTTCCGCCTTCGCGGAAATGAAAATATAGAATAAAAAATGAACTACAACGTAAACGAAAACGGATATTACGGCGATTTTGGAGGGGCATACATCCCCGAGATGCTGTATCCCAATGTAGAAGAACTGCGCCAGAATTACATTAAGGTCATGCAGGAACCCGAATTTCAGAACGAATTTCACGAACTGCTGCGCGAGTACGTAGGTCGCCCTACCCCGCTTTATTTCGCGAAGCGCTTTTCTGAAAAATATGGGACTAAAGTCTACCTGAAACGCGAAGACCTCTGCCATACCGGGGCGCACAAGGTAAACAATACCATCGGGCAGATTTTGATGGCTAAACGTTTAGGCAAAACCCGCATCATCGCAGAGACCGGTGCCGGGCAGCACGGGGTGGCCACTGCTACCGTTTGTGCTTTGATGGGACTCGAGTGCATCGTTTATATGGGTGCTGTTGATATCAAACGCCAGGCGCCAAACGTCGCCCGTATGAAAATGTTGGGCGCCAAGGTCGTTCCGGCAGAATCGGGAAGTAAAACCCTGAAGGATGCCACAAACGAGGCCATTCGCGACTGGATCAACAATCCTACCGACACGCACTACATCATTGGTAGCGTCGTGGGACCGCATCCCTATCCCGATATGGTAGCACGTTTTCAAAGCGTGATTTCCGAAGAGGTTAAAAAACAACTGGTGGAGAAAGAAGGGCGTGAAAATCCCGATTATGTAGTAGCCTGCGTAGGCGGCGGCAGCAATGCTGCGGGGATTTACTACCACTATCTTGACAATCCGAATGTGGGTATCATCGCGGTTGAAGCTGCCGGTAAGGGCATTGACAGCGGCGAGAGTGCAGCAACCTCAGCATTGGGCAAAGAAGGTATTATTCACGGTAGCAAAACCCTGCTTATGCAAACGCCGGACGGTCAGATCACCGAGCCCTATTCCATTTCGGCCGGTTTGGATTATCCCGGAGTTGGGCCTATGCACGCGCACCTGTTTCGCAGCGGACGTGGGGAATTCATCAGCATCACCGATGATGCAGCTATGCAGGCCGGTCTGGAACTCAGCAAACTTGAAGGCATCATCCCGGCGATTGAAACCTCACACGCCTTAGCCATTTTCAAAGACCGAAAATTTAAAAAAGACGATGTGGTGGTGATTAATTTAAGTGGTAGAGGGGACAAGGATTTGAATACATACATAGAATATTTCAACCTCGCATAAGCGAGTTTGACTTTTTTCATTTCCGCGAAGGTCGAGTGTTATTTTTCATTTCCGCGAAGGCGGAAATCTTATGATCCAAACCCCAATGCTCAATGGAAGAATTGTTTTACACCTATATTCTTACCAATAAAAACCACACCGTTCTTTACATTGGGGTAACCGCTGATTTGAAAAAACGCTTAAGACAACATAAACAAAAAAGTAATAAAGGATTTACGGGAAAATACAATGTAGAAAAACTGGTCTATTTTGAATCAACTCCCTATGTGAATAATGCGATACACAGGGAGAAGCAACTCAAAAAATGGAATCGGGAGTGGAAAGAAAATCTAATAAGCGACATAAATCCGGATTGGAATGATTTGAGTTGGATGCTTGAGTGAAATTATTCCGGATTAAATAAAGGGTTTTAAATAAAAATCAGGATACGATTGGAGAGATTTCCTTAGGAACCAATCTAAAACAAGGATACGATTGAAGAGATTTCCTTAGGAACCAAACTAAAACAAGGATACGATTGAAGAGATTTCCTTAGGAACCAAACTAAAACAAGGATACGATTGAAGAGATTTCCTTAGGAACCAAACTAAAACAAGGATACGATTGAAGAGATTTCCGTCTTCACGGAAATGACTAAAAGATTATATAAACATGAACAGAATCAATAAAAAACTACAGGAAGATAAAAAACTGCTTTCCATCTATTTTACGGCAGGTTATCCTAAGCTTCAGGATACCACGACCGTTATTCACGAACTGGTAAAAGCAGGTGTCGATATGATCGAAATTGGTTTACCGTTTAGCGATCCGCTGGCAGACGGGCCTACCATTCAGGAGAGTTCGACCGAAGCCCTTAAAAACGGGATGACCACCGCTACCCTTTTTGAGCAGATCAAAGACATCCGTAAGACTGTGGATATTCCACTCATTGTGATGGGCTATTTCAATCCAATGCTTCAGTACGGCGTGGAAGAATTTTGCGCCAAATGTGCCGAGATAGGTATTGACGGCCTTATTATGCCCGACCTTCCCCTGGCCGAATACGAGATGCATTACAAAGCCATCTTTGAGAAGTACGACCTTAAGATGATTTTCCTCATTACGCCACAAACGGCAGATGCGCGCATCCGCCAAATTGATGCTGCCAGTGATGCCTTTATCTATATGGTAAGCAGCGCGAGTACCACCGGTAAAACTTCAGGCTTCAGCACGGTGCAAACCGATTATTTTGAACGCATTGCAGAGCTTCAGCTTAAAAACCCACAGATTGTAGGCTTCGGTATTAAGGATGAAGAGACCTTTAAAGCCGCCACTCAAACGGCTAAAGGAGCTATAATTGGTTCGGCATTTATTAAGGCACTCACAGCAGATGGTATAGAAGGCATTGGCCGTTTCATTTCAACAATTCGACCCTAAAATCAACAAGTGGCTGATTGCGAAGGCTTTTTGCGTATTTTAACGGGATCTTAATACTGCATTATCAGTATTTAACACGCGCTATGACTATCTTGAGTTGAATTTAAAAAAGATAGTATTATGGCAAAGAAATTTGAACGAACAGTAGAACAAAAAGATAGCGATCCCACAAGTAGTTTAGGGGACCGAAAGAAACAAACCAATAAGGTTGATATTGATGAGAAAACCATCAAAGATCAACAAAATAAAAAATAAGATTTACGTAATGTAAATTCCATTTTCGCCCAACTTTGTAGAATGGAAGCCGGTGCACTTAGGTGTACCGGCATTTTTTTGGTATAAAATCAACGAAGTTTAGAATACCAGTTTCCCCAGCAAAACAGGATTGGTAATATCCTCCGCATTCAGTTCGTACTGCCTCAATTCACTGGCTCCAATAACCAGCAAATGATTGTCTCTGATGATGACGTCAAAAGCGTCGATCTCAATACCGCCCAGCAAATCGGGCTCTGCGGGCTTGGTCACATCAAAAATGCGTACCGTACCTGCATCGGTCACCAGCAGGTAGTTTTCGTAAAGCCCAAGGCCAATGGGTCGGTCCATTTCTACTGTGGTGAGCAATACCGGCTCCCGCGGATTTTTAGTATCATACACCTGAAGCTGATTGATAGTACCCAGACACACCGCGTTGGTATGCAGGGTCACGTAGGTATAATCACCGCTCGAAACCACAGGATCACAACCGCGTACGTGCTGCACTTCAGAAAGCTTCAACGGAAACTTGGGATCTGAAATATCGTAGATAAACATACCCAGCCTGCTTCCCATAAATAAATACTCATCAAGTGCGTAAAGAGTTTCGATATCAAAACCAATGTATTTATCACCGGTCTTAACGGGTTTATCGGGATCTGTAATATCAAAAATATTCAAGGCCTGATCGTCTACCGTATAGAGGTAGTCACCCACCAGGGCAAAACGGGCCAGCGAGCCTCCCTGACCGTCCCCACCGGCAGCGTCATTGGTTACCGCACTGGTATCACCCTCGCACGAAGTGAGGATCAAAACAAAAAGCAACAACGTGTATCCTATATTTTTCATAATCTAGTCTTCTTTTAGTTTATACCCCACGACAATCAACTCCTCTTCTACGCCATAATTTTCAGGACTTAAACCTTCGGGAGATATCAAAGCCGGAAACGCTTGCTGCTCCCGGTGTAGCAGCTGCAATTCATCTGCACCTCTTTCATAGCGAAAAGCGACAAGATCAATAAGATGATGCGAGTACATCACAGTTCCCCGTATGGCCAGATCGGTACTCCCGGGAATGCTGATAAAAGCCAAAGATTGCGGATCTTCAGGATTGGTATTATCAAAGACGTGAAAACCTTCCTGCTTTTCATTGATGTACATCATGGCATCTTTGACGTAAATCTTTCCCGCATTTTGTACGGGGCGCGAAGGCATCAGTTTTATAGTTTCTTCAAAATCGGCCCGGGTTTGTGTAATGGGCTCGTAGGCTATGTGATAAGGATCTACAACCTGAGGCCCATCATCATCTACGGTATACCAGCAGGACTGCAACAGCATTGCCACTCCAAAAAGCAGGAAGTACATTTTTTTCATAATTGATTGGTTTAGTTCGTGTTAATTAATCAAAAGATGCGGTTTTCGGTTAAGGGTTGCGTTCCGAAACGAAATAGTACAGGAATTTTAATTTCAGAACCCACAGAATCTGATGTTTTTAGCTACTTGCTGCGGAATTCTAAAAGGTATTAGTACAAAAAAGACAAGCTTTTGACGTTTTGCATCCTTCTAAACATCAACTCGGCCGTCATCTTGAGCGCTTATTTTGGTAATTAGTCTACACTAAATGCTCTCGACTGCACTTCAACAAGCTCAGTGTGACACCCTCGACCTGAAAGTAAACCACAAGTTATGATGCAGTATACTTCATAGCTTAATTTTCAGTTGAATATAAAAACGCTCACAAGGCAGCTTTTAACAGAAACAGCTCCAGCCGTTAAACTTATACTAATCTCCTGCTCGAAAAACCCGGGGGGATACGAAAAACTTTAATTTCGTAAAAAACTACCTATGAATAAATTATTCTACACACTAGCCTTAGCAGTCGCTTTTACAGCCTGTAAAAATGATAAAAAGGTTTCTGAAGAGACCAAAGAAGATCTTGCCGATAACGGCAGCGTCACGGTTGAAACCACAGTAGGACCTTTAGAACTTCCTGCTCCCTTTGCTTCCGAATCGGTTACCAAAGAAAGCAAGGTGGTCGCCTGGCCCGAAGGCAAGACTCCCGTAGCCCCTGAAGGTTTTACAGTAACCCGCTTTGCAGATGAGCTGCAGCACCCGCGATGGACCTACGTAGCTCCCAATAACGACATTTTCGTAGCCGAATCAAATACCCGAAATAGCGCCAATCAAATCACCCTCCTTCGCGATACCAACAGCGACGGAAGCGTTGATGAACGTTTTGTATTTAAAGATGGGCTCAATCAGAATTTTGGGATGCTGGTTCTTGGTGACTATTTCTACATCGCCAATACCGATGGACTTTACCGTTACCCGTATACCGAAGGTCAAACCAAACTGGAAGGCGAAGGCGAGAAAATCGTTGAACTTTCGGCCAGCGGTTACAACAACCACTGGACGCGTAATATCATCACCAACGAAGCTAAAGACAAAATATACATTTCGGTAGGTTCTGCCAGTAACGTAGGCGAACAGGGAATGGAGAAAGAAGAGCGTCGTGCGGTTATTTTAGAAGTAAACCCTGACGGAAGTGGCGAAATCACCTATGCTTCGGGATTGAGAAATCCCGTGGGAATGGACTGGAACCCCGTTACCGGCGAACTTTGGACTGCCGTAAACGAACGGGATGAATTGGGCAATAATCTGGTTCCTGATTACGCGACCAGTGTCAAAAAAGGCGGCTGGTACGGATGGCCGTACAGCTATTATGGCCAGATTAATGATCCACGCTGGGAAGAAGACCCGCATCAGGATTTGGTTGATAAAGCCATTGTTCCCGATGTGCCTTTGGGATCCCATACCGCCTCTTTAGGATTTACCTTTTACACCGGAAATAAGTTTCCGGCTGAATATCAAAACGGAGCTTTTGTTGGGCAGCATGGTTCCTGGAATCGCGAACCCTTCTCGGGCTATAAAGTGGTTTTTATTCCTTTTGAAAACGGAAAGCCAAAACCGGCTGTTGATTTCCTTACCGGTTTTATCCCCGATGAAAACGGAAACGAAGTTTATGGTCGCCCGGTTGCAACTACCGTTGCTCCTGATGGCTCCTTGCTGGTTAACGATGACGACAGCGGTATAATCTGGAAGGTTTCAGCAAACTAGATGAAAAACCTCCTGCTGCTCTGTACCTTATTGGTTACGTCCTTTGGCTTTTCTCAGGAAGAAACAGCGACCGACTCGTTGACCCAACGCAATACCTTAGGCGAAATCCTGATTACCGCAACCCCGGTTCAAAACCAACTGCAGCGCATTCCGGCGGCAGTGGCTGTAATTACCGCCCAAAATTTAGAGCGGGGTGATCAGCTTTCGGTGGCTAATGAGATCAACAAAATCCCCGGAATACAGATGCAGCAGGGTGCGCTGAACACCAGCCGCATCAGCATTCGCGGTCTGGGTGCACGCAGTCAGTACTCCACAAACCGGGTAAAGGCGTATCTGGAAGGTATTCCACTTACTACCGGCGAGGGAGAAACGACTCTTGAAGATTTAGACCTCAGCCTCATCCAAAACATAGAAATCATCAAAGGCCCCGCGAGCAGCAGTTACGGCGCGGGCTTGGGAGGAGCGATGCTGCTTTCGGTTATCAAACCCAAAAAACCGGGTTTTTCGGTGCGTTCAAATGCTCTGGCAGGTTCGTACGGACTTTTTAAGACGGGGGTATCGGGCTTGTATGCAGATGAGCAAACACAGGGATTTATAAGCTACAACCACCTGGAAAGCGACGGTTTTCGGGATAACAGCGGGTATAACCGCAACAGTATTACGGCTTATGCCAAAACCCAGCTTAACGAAGTTTCAAGCCTTAGTTTTTTCGGGAATTACATCCGTCTCAAAGCCTACATTCCAAGTTCGATAAACGCTACTGATTTTAGAGAAGCTCCGCAAAAAGCTGCATTTACCTGGACGCAGGCACGGGGTTATGAATCCTACGATAAAATTTTGGCAGGTCTGTCTTACGACTGGCAAATAAACGCTCAAAACCGCTGGACCACCAGCCTATTTACCAATACCCGCGACGGCTATGAGCCAAGACCTTTTGATATTCTGGACGAAAACAGCCTTGCTTTCGGTATACGCAGCAATCTGAATTCTGAATTTTCAATTTTTCAGCTAAACGCGAAAAGCAGCATTGGCGTAGAATATTTTGATGAACACTATAAAGCCGAATTGTTTGAGAATAACTACGAAAGCAATCCGGGTAATGGAAGCATTCAGGGAAACCGCTTTGCTGATCAGGAACAGGACCGAAAATACCTGAATCTTTTCGCCCAAATACAACTGCAATTTACAGAGCGGCTTACGGGAGATTTCGGCCTTAATTACAACCACAGCCGTTATATTCTGGATGCTATTTTAAACGAAAACGGCACAGACAATTCGGGCACCTATACCTATCCCCGCATCTTTTTACCTCAGGCGGGTCTGACCTACGAGGCTTTTACCGATAAGTTTATCTACGCGACCGTTGCCCGTGGTTTTTCACTGCCTACTGTTGCCGAAACCCTGACACCCGAAGGCGCCATCAACCCCGAAATCAAACCGGAAACCGGCGTAAATTATGAGCTCGGTTTTAAAGGGCAATGGTTGCAAAAACGGCTCTATACCGAAGTAGCATTCTACACGGTGCAGGTTGACAACCTGCTGGTGGCAGAACGTGTGGGCAATGATCAGTACGTAGGCCGCAACGCCGGAAAAACCGATCACAACGGTTTAGAATTTTTCGCACAATACCGGGATTATATAGATGAAAACCTGATGCTTCAGCCCTACGTATCTGTAGCGCTAAACGACTATTCTTTCGAAAAATTCACAGACCGGGACGTCGATTACAGCGGCAATGAGCTTACCGGCGTCGCAGACCGGGTGATTAATTTGGGACTTGATCTATCGTGGAAAAGCTGGAGCTTCAATACCAATTACCGCCACACCGGAAGCATTCCGCTTGATGATGCAAATAGTATTTACAGCGATTCGTATAATGTGGTGAATCTGCGTAGCGATTATGCTTTTGAGTTAGGCAAGACTTTAGACCTGAATGTATTTGGAGGCATCAACAATCTGTTTGATGCAGACTATGCCGCACAGATTTTACCCAATGCGACCGGTTTTGGAGGTAGTTTACCCCGATATTACTATCCCGGCGAACCGATTAATTTTTATCTCGGACTGAATTTTCAATTCTAAATTCAGAATTCAGAATTATTGAATAACCCAATAATCAATAACTTCAATTACTCCCGGGTTTCGCCAGCCCCTCTTGCTTAAACTTTTTAATTTCGGCATTAAAGCTTTCGCTAAGGGCAAGAAGTTCTTTCAATAAATCGAGTTGGTGCTCGGTTTCGAGCAGTATTCCATCCAGATTTACCGCGCCCACATATTCAAAAAAGAGATTTTGATATTCGGCTTCGATCTTGAGTTGTTCCCTTAAAAACTTCTGATCAAAATAGGCGTCAGTAGCAAATAACTGCTGAATGCGTTCATACGAGATAACACCGTAATCCTTTTCCTTTTTCGAGGGATCCTTTTTAAACAAGCTTGCAAAGCGTTTGGCCAACATTATAAAATCGATACCCTGAGAAGTGTATTGTGGCCGGTAAGCCTGGGGATTAAGCTGATAATCTCTTTTGACCAGGTCATTAACCTTGGCTGTATATTCCTCCTGATTGAATTCTTTGGGCTTCGGCGCTTCGGTCAGGCGTACTTCGTCAAGTTCGTTGAGATTTTCATTTAATGCAACCACCCAGCGTTGCTCGAGTTTCTCTTGTTCCACAATAAAGACCTGAGTTTCCATAAAAGGTGCACTAAACACCAGCGAATCATTCAGGCGGGCTGCGATACTAAAATCGCCCGCATCGGTAGTAACGGTCGACTTCTTTTGGGTGCGGTTTTCAACCAAAACACCCGGTACACGCTTATCGCCGGCATAAACCTTACCCGAGGTATTTTGCGCTTTCGCGGCTGCGAAAATCAAAAAAGTAACAAGAAAAATAAGGTTTTTGATCATAGATAAATGGTGTAGGCTTACTCTAAAGACCTGACTAGTGCACTTGCGTTGCAGTTTTCTAAATACGCACAGCATCAGGCACAAGCCCGGTGTAATCCCCACCATTGCGAATAACGTCGCGCACAATTGAAGACGAAATATAACTCTTACCCGAAGAGGTGAGTAAAAACACAGTCTCAATCTGCGCCAGTTTTCGGTTGGTATGGGCAATGGCCTTTTCAAACTCAAAATCCGCCGGATTGCGCAAACCGCGCAGAATAAAGCCGGAGTCGGTTTTGTTACAAAAATCTACGGTAAGCCCTTCGTAGGTCATCACCTTAATGCGGGATTCGTCTTTAAATGATTCCTTTAAAAAGTGTTCGCGTTGCTCAAGCGTAAACATGTATTTCTTTTCGGCATTAACCCCGATGGCGAGAATGATCTCATCAAAAAGCTTGAGCCCACGCTCAATGATGTCGTAATGCCCTAAGGTAAGGGGGTCAAATGATCCTGGAAATACTGCGCGTTTCATAAATAGGAATTCAAAATTCAAGGTTGAATATTAAAAGTACAAAAACCGGAACTCATTAAAATCATTTTCCGTTTACAGTTCTCGGTTTACGGTTACTTCAAGCTTGAAAACCGTTGAACCGTGGAAAAGTTTAATCGTTTATGTCAATTTTCGCCATCTTACTCTTATCCTTATGACACCCCATTCGGAAACCAACAAGTTTAAAATAAGAATCTGCTTACTGATACTGCCTACTGAGACGATCTACCGCTAATCGCCTGTTGAATAACATTATCAAATAAATCTGAAAGCGAAATCCCCGCCACCTTTGCCTGCTGTGGGATTATACTTGCCGGACTAAGGCCCGGAGTGGTGTTGACTTCCAGAAAATGCGGTTCTCCGTTATGGAAAATAAATTCAGCACGGGTAAGTCCCTTCAGCTTTAGAATTTTAAACACGCGTTCTGCTTCACGCTGTACCGAATCGGTCTGCTCTGGTGAAATGCGTGCCGGTGTAATCTCCTGAGACTTTCCGGCATATTTAGCCTCGTAATCAAAAAAATCATTCTCGCTCACAATTTCGGTGACCGGCAGGGCCGTGATTTTTCCGTTATAATTGATCACACCCACAGAAACTTCGGTACCTTCCAAAAAGGATTCGATAATGATCTCGTCGTCTTCCTTAAACGAATTTTCCAGCGCTGCTTCCAGATCTTCCGCGGCATAAACCTTGGAAACCCCAAAGCTGCTCCCCGCTTTATTCGCTTTTACAAAACACGGCAAGCCCACTTTACTGATGATTTCTTCGGCATTGATCGCATCGCCCTGATTGATAAAATAATTGGTTGCTGTTTTAATTCCGTAAGCCCTAAGCACACTGATACAATCGCGTTTATTAAACGTCAGCGCAGCTTCATAATAATTGCAGGCCGTCTGCGGAATATTAAGCAAGCCTAAATACGCCTGAATGCGCCCGTCCTCACCGGGAGTACCATGAATGGTATTAAACACGCAGTCAAACTTGATTTTTGTCCCATCAAGCGTTATCGAAAAATCGCTTTTATCTACTGGAATGGGTTTATGATCGGGGTGCGTACAATGCCACCCGTCTTTTAAAATGGAAATAGGATAAACGGTATATTTTGAAGGGTCGAGGTGTTTACAAACGGTATTGCCACTCATCTGTGAAATTGTAGCTTCACTTGAATAACCACCCATCAGGACCGCAATAGTTAACTTAGACATAGTAAAACGAAAGCTTAACGTTAGGTATTCTTTACGGCTCCAAAGAACGCCAATTTTAGAATAAATAGGCAAAAAAAATGATTGTAATTGAGCTTCAGCCTAAATTAAGTTAAGTTTGCAATTGCATTCAGACTCCCTGAATAAAGCACACATACGTTTTAGAACAGGTTGTCGTTTTTAACTAAAACAAAGAGCTCTCAGGAGCACAGGTATATATGGGATTTTTTAAATTTTTATTCAGTAAAACCTTTTTAAAACAACTGCTGTTAGCGGTACTGGTTTTAGTGGTATTAGGCTTTGGGATACTATTTTGGCTAGACAGCTCTACCAACCATGACCAGCGTATTGCAGTACCAGACCTCAGTAAGATGACTTTAAGTCTGGTAGAGCAGGAACTCGAGAATGCCGATTTGCGCTATGTGGTGATTGACTCCTCAAACTTTAATCCCGACTATCCCCGGTATTCGGTAATCGAACAAAACCCGGCGCCCGGTAAATTTGTAAAGGAAGACCGAAAGATCTATCTCGTACTCAACCCATCGGGCTATAGGGAAATTACGCTACCCCAATTGGTAGGCCGTACCCAGCGCCAGGTAGAACCTACGCTTTTGGCTTTAGGTTTCAGAATAGGCAAAATAGACTACCGCGATCACATCTCTGAAGACGAAGTGCTGGAGCTGCGCCACGACGGGAAAACCTTAAAAGAAGGCGATGCCCTTCGCAAAACTTCGGTAATTGACCTGGTGGTGGGCAATGGTGAAGGCCGGTATATTCCTGAGGATAGCGAGTCTATGGATACCTATGACGAGGATTACGTTCCTGAAGATGAATTTATGGATGAGCAAGCTACAGACGATGCAGGAATTTAAAACCGAAGATCCCGAAGAAGGAGACGACGATCTGTACGAGCATTACAGCTTTACTGCTGGGAAAGGACAGGAACCGCTGCGTGTAGATAAATTCCTGATGAATTTTATCGAAAAAGCGACCCGAAATAAAATACAGCAGGCCGCCAAAAATGGAAACATTGAAGTTAACGGTACGGTCGTTAAGCAAAATTATAAGGTAAAAGCCGGCGATGTCGTTCGGGTTTTGTTTGAACACCCGCCTTATGAGTTTTTACTAACGCCCGAAAACATTCCGCTTGACATCGTTTATGAAGATGACACCCTTTTAGTGGTCAATAAACCGGCCGGAATGGTGGTGCATCCCGGGCACGGGAACTACAGCGGTACGCTTATCAATGCACTGATTTATCATTTCGAAAATTTACCCGAAAACAGCAGCGGACGCCCCGGTTTGGTACATCGTATTGATAAAGACACCAGTGGCTTGCTCGTTGTGGCAAAGACCGAAGAAGCCATGACCCATTTGGCCAAACAGTTTTTTGACAAGACCAGCGAGCGCGAATACATCGCAATCGTCTGGGGTAATGTGGAAGCAGACAGCGGCACGGTAGAAGGTCATATTGGCCGCCATCCCAAAAACCGACTGCAGAATACCGTTTATGAAGACGGTTCCCAGGGTAAAGAAGCCGTAACGCATTATAAAGTCATTGAGCGCCTGGGTTATGTAACTTTAATAAGCTGCAAGCTGGAGACCGGGCGAACACACCAGATTCGCGTGCATATGAAACACATAGGTCATACGCTTTTCAATGACGCACGCTATGGCGGTGATGTCATACTTAAAGGAACGACCTTCAGCAAATACAAGCAGTTTGTAGAAAATTGCTTTACCATTTTACCCAGACAGGCCCTGCACGCCAAAACCCTGGGATTTGAACATCCTAAAACCGGTGAATGGTTGCGTTTTGACAGTGCATTGCCCGAGGATATGGTTGCCTGCATTGCAAAATGGCATACATACGCCAGGCACGCCATGGAATAAGCAAACCTGTTTCAATACCTTTGCCCTATGTTTGATTTTATACCCGAAAGTTTACAGCCTGTTTTAATCATTGTAATTCTTGCCGTGCTCTTTTTTGCCGTAATGGCAAATAATCGCAAAAACCAAAGCAAGCTGCGCGAGCACAAGAAGCGTAACTTTAGGGCAGATTATCAAAGGCGCAAAGCAGAGCGCAAACAATCGCGCGAAGACCAGTCTTAAAAAAAACACACCTGTGAAAATTTATACAAAAACCGGAGACGACGGTACTACAGCTCTTTTTGGCGGTACCCGCGTTTCTAAACATCACATACGCATCGACAGCTACGGTACGCTTGACGAACTCAATTCGCACCTGGGTTTGCTGCGCGACCAGGACATAGATGCTTCCAGCAAGTCTATGCTGCTTAAAATTCAGGAAAAACTTTTTGTGATTGGGGCTATTCTGGCCACAGATCCTGAAAAGGAAACCCTGAAAAACGGCAAAAAAAGGCTGGACATCAAGCGCATTTCAGACGAGGACATCAATCTGCTGGAAGCTGAAATGGATAATATGGACGAGACCCTCCCTCCTATGACGCATTTCATCTTACCGGGCGGACATCAGACCGTGTCATTCTGTCACGTAGCCCGATCGGTTTGCCGCAGAGCAGAGCGCTTAGCTACAGCACTTTACCAGCACAGCCCTTTTGAAGCAAATGCCTTAAAATACCTAAACCGCCTATCTGACTACCTATTTGTACTGGCACGTTTCTTGTCAAAACAGCTACAGGCAGAAGAAATTAAATGGATTCCCGAAAAGGAGAATTAAACATTTAGTATTCAATAAAAATGTCTTTAACGCCAATAATTACAGGTAGTTATAAACGTTCTTAAAAATAGTTTTGAAATAATTGATTATTTACTTGGTTATTACGTTAATAAATTTATTTTTGCAAAAAATTAAACACGTTAACTTATGTACTGGACATTAGAACTAGCTTCGCACCTGAGTGACGCACCCTGGCCTGCAACCAAAGATGAATTGATTGATTATGCGATTAGAACGGGAGCACCTTTAGAGGTTGTAGAAAACTTGCAGTCTATGGAAGACGAAGGTGACTCGTATGATTCTATCGATGAGATATGGCCAGACTATCCGTCTGATGACGATTACCTCTGGAATGAGGATGAATATTAATAGTTACCTCGGGTAAAGCATTTAAAAGTCTCGCATTGAGGCTTTTTTTTTGCTTAAATTTGAACCCGTTTAAGAACAAAACAGCTTTGCCTTAAGCAGGCAAAACGAATATAAACAAACACCCGGCATTTCACCAGATTGCTGAGTAGAACATACGGCCCCGGGCCGGGCTATAAGAGATTAATGAACCGGGCAGGTGTAACCAGACACTCCGGAAAAACACAAACCAGTTATGGGATTATTAGATAAAGTTTTAAAGGTTTTTGTAGGTGACAAATCAAAACAGGATGTTGCTTCCATTCAGCCTATTGTAGATAAAATCAAAAGTTTTGAGGCGGAATTAGAAAAACTCTCTCACGACGAACTTAGAGCCAAGACTACAGCTTTTAAGGCAAAAATCGCCGATGCGCTTGCAGACAACAATGCCGAACGCCTCAAACTGGAGGCCGAAGCCGATGAAACCGAAGATATCGACCGTAAAGAAGAAATCTACGCCAGCATCGATAAACTGAAAGACGATGCCTACGCAATCAGCGAAAATATCTTAAATGAAATTCTCCCCGAAGCATTTGCAGTCGTTAAAGAAACCGCTAAGCGCTTCTTCCACAATGAAAACATAACCGTTACCGCAAGCGCCTTTGATCGCGAATTAAGCGCAGAAAAGGATTTTGTTACGCTTGAAGGCGACAATGCCCTTTGGTCAAACAGCTGGGATGCCGCAGGTAAGCCCATCACCTGGGATATGATTCACTACGATGTGCAGCTCATAGGTGGTGTGGCGATGCACCAGGGTAAAATTGCAGAGATGCAGACCGGTGAAGGTAAAACCCTTGTAGCTACCCTTCCGGTGTATCTCAATGCTCTTACCGGCAAAGGGGTTCACCTGGTAACCGTAAACGACTATCTGGCTAAGCGGGATAGCGCCTGGATGGCACCGCTGTTCAACTTTCACGGACTTACCGTAGACTGTATTGATTATCACAGACCCAATTCCGCAGCGCGCCGCAAAGCGTACGCCGCAGACATCACCTACGGTACCAATAACGAATTTGGTTTTGACTACCTGCGTGATAATATGGCACACGCGCCAAATGATCTGGTACAACGCGAGCACAACTACGCCATCGTCGATGAGGTCGACTCGGTGTTAGTTGATGATGCCCGTACCCCGCTTATTATTTCAGGACCGGTACCTAAAGGCGATCAGCACGAATTTGATGCCTTAAAACCAAAAATTGAAAGCCTGGTTAACATGCAGCGTCAAAATCTTACCGGGGTTTTGGCAGAAGCCAAAAAATTAATCGCTGCAGGAGACACCAAAGAAGGAGCGATCTTATTGCTTCGCGTATACCGCGGGCTTCCGAAAAACAAAGCGCTTATTAAGTATTTGAGTGAAGAAGGAATCCGCCAGTTGCTTCAGAAAACTGAAAATCATTATATGCAGGATAACAATCGCGAAATGCACGTGATTGATGCCGAATTGTACTTCACCATTGATGAGAAAAACAATCAAATAGAACTTACCGATAAAGGTATCGAGCACCTTTCCGGAAAAGACGATCCTAATTTCTTCGTCATGCCCGAAATGGGAATGGAAATCAGTAAGATCGAAAACGCCAATCTTACTCCGGAAGAAGAGGCACAGAAAAAAGAAGAACTGTTCCGTGAGTTCAGCATCAAGAGTGAGCGTATTCACACGATGAACCAGCTGCTTAAAGCCTATACCCTGTTTGAAAAAGACACCGAGTATGTGGTGATTGACAACAAGGTGAAAATCGTTGATGAGCAAACCGGTCGTATTATGGACGGGCGTCGTTACAGCGATGGTCTGCACCAGGCTATTGAAGCAAAAGAAAATGTAAAGATTGAAGATGCTACCCAGACTTTTGCAACCGTAACCCTTCAGAATTACTTTAGAATGTACCGCAAACTCAGTGGTATGACCGGTACTGCGGTAACCGAAGCCGGTGAATTATGGGAAATCTACAAACTGGATGTGGTAGAAATCCCAACCAACCGCCCTATTGCCCGTGACGATAAGGACGACAAGGTTTATAAAACCAAACGCGAAAAATACAATGCGGTTATTGACGAAGTACAGAATCTGGTAGAGCAAAACAGACCGGTACTTATTGGTACCACTTCGGTAGAAATATCGGAATTGCTAAGCCGTATGCTTTCGCTTCGCAAAATCAACCACAACGTGTTGAACGCGAAACTGCATAAAAAAGAGGCCGACATTGTTGCTGATGCCGGTAACTCAGGTCAGGTAACCATCGCCACTAACATGGCTGGTAGGGGTACCGATATCAAATTAAGTAAGGCGGTAAAAGAAGCCGGTGGTCTTGCCATTATAGGTACCGAACGCCATGACTCCCGCCGCGTTGACCGCCAGTTGCGTGGTCGTTCTGGACGTCAGGGAGATCCGGGTAGTTCGCAATTCTACGTATCGCTTGAAGATAACCTGATGCGCCTTTTTGGCTCTGAACGTATCGCCAAGATGATGGACCGTATGGGTCTTAAAGAAGGCGAAGTGATTCAGCACGGAATGATTTCAAAATCTATAGAACGCGCTCAGAAAAAGGTGGAAGAAAACAACTTTGGGGTACGTAAGCGACTGCTGGAGTATGATGATGTGATGAACGCCCAGCGTGAAGTGATTTACAAGCGTCGTTACCATGCTTTATTTGGAGAGCGTTTGCGCGTGGATATCGCAAATATGATTTACGATACCTGTGAGCTGATTGCAGAGACCAATAAAATGGCTCAGGATTATAAGAATTTTGAGTTTGAATTGATCCGTTTCTTCTCGATGAGCAGTCCGGTTGAAGAAGCCGAGTTTGCCAAGCTTTCTGCGAAAGATTTAGCGGTGCGTATTTATGACGCGGCATTGAAGCATTATCGTGAAAAAATGGAGCGTAATGCAGCTCTTGCTTTCCCGATAATCAGCAATGTATATGAGAATCCAAACAGCAACTACGAGCGTATTGTTGTACCGTTCTCTGACGGAAACAAAGAACTGAAAGTTGTGACTAACCTGAAAGAGGCCTATGAGTCTAAAGGTAAACAGCTGATCACCGATTTTGAGAAGAATATCACCCTTGCAATTATTGATGATGCCTGGAAAACGCATTTGCGTAAGATGGATGAATTAAAGCAAAGTGTGCAGCTGGCTGTTCACGAGCAGAAAGACCCCTTGCTTATCTATAAGTTTGAGGCCTTTGAACTCTTCAAGCAAATGATTGATCAGGTAAACAAAGATGTGATTTCGTTCCTGTTTAAAGGCGAATTGCCGGTACAGCAGGAAAATCAAATCCGTGAGGCCCGTCAAATCCAGCAAACCGAGAAAACACAGACTTCTAAGGAAGAAATCCCGAATCTGGACGAACGTGCGGCACAAAGTCGCGCTGCAAGCGGAAACACACAGCCGCAACGTCAGCAGATCACCGAAACCATCACCCGTGAGCGCCCAAAAATAGGTCGTAATGATAAAGTGACTATCAAACACGTGATGAATGGGGAAAATAAAACTATGAAGTACAAACAGGCCATTCCGTTCTTAGATAAGGGCGACTGGGTGCTGGTAGAAGAATAGACGCATTCTTCCCAAATAATTCAGAAGCCCGAAGAAAATCTTCGGGCTTTTTTCTGCCTGAAATTCAATCGCTTAGCTGCTACTAAATACTTAACACTAACTTAATATTGAGGTTTGTAGTGCTATTGCATAAACCTTATTTTAGCTCAAAATCTGAATCAAATTGTTTTCAAAAGAACGCCTGCATAACGAATTACTCAACGCGACAAATATGAACGCGGTAGAACTGCGCGCCTGGTTGCGCACCGATATTGCACCCATAACCGTGGCCAATTACAAAGACGCCCCATCGCTCGATTTGTCAAACAAACTGCTGCGTATTTTAATGAAAACAACAGACGAGCTTACCCGTACCGATTGCCTGATCATTCAAAGTGTACTGCAACGTATCAAATACCTGAAAGCTAACCGCTCCCGCGATTCCTTTTTGCGTTTAGACTGGGAAAACAGTCTGCGCAATCTGGGTTATGATCTCAAAAAAACCGGAACTAAAGCCACCAGACCGGAAGCATTTTATGAGCGCTAACCCAATCAAAATCAATGCTTCTTTATCTGAATTATAGTATCTTAGAGGCAAATTAAAAAAGATGTTTTCATACAGATTAGAGCTTAAATGGGCGGTGATTTATACGTTCTTCCTGTTTATCTGGATGATCTTTGAAGTCCAGATGGGATGGCATGATGAGGGTATTGCTCAACAGCATATCTATACGCTTTTTATCTTAATTCCTGCTACACTGATTTATTATCTGGCTCTTACCGATAAGCGCAATAACTTTTATGGCGGCATTATGAGCTACCGCCAGGGGTTTCTGGCCGGTCTGGTGATTACGCTATGCATCGCAGTTCTTGCAGCCCCTGCACAATACATCATCAGCACCTGGATCACACCCGATTATTTTGAAAATGTAAAGGAATATGCTGTGCAAACGGGCAAGACCACGCCCGAAGAGGCTGATGCCTTATTCAATCTCAAAAGCTATATGATTCAGGCTGTCGCAGGTAGCCTGGCTGTGGGACTTATCTTTAGCGCGCTTCTACCACTTCTGGTAAAAAGGAAATAAGCATTTTTGCCTTTAGCTTTTTCATACAAAATGTATTTTTACGGTATGAATAAAGATCTTAAACTCATCTGCTCAGATATTGACGGCACCTTATTGAATGCCGATCGCGATATCGCCCCTGAAACGGCTTCCGCATTTAGCAAACTTCCAAAAGATTTTCCGGTGATCCTGGCTTCTTCAAGAATGCCTTCGGCTATGTATTACCTGCAGGAGAAAATTGGCCGTTATGGCAGTCCGCTTATTTGCTATAATGGCGCACTGGTTTTAGACGAAACTGGAAAGGCCCTGCAATCGTACACGGTATCATTAGAGCTTCTGAATACCATTATTGAGCATCACAAAGATTACGATTATAACATCAGCACGCATTGTACAGACACCTGGCGCACCGAAAAAATGGATTACTGGACGATGCGTGAAATACGCAGCACCCGAATGCAACCCGTTTATGTGCCACTAAAAGACCTCATCGCTTCTCTTGAAGCCGTAGAGGAGCAACCCCATAAAATCATGTGTATGGGATCTCCTAAAGCCCTGGACAGCCTTATTGAGCTTTTAAAGGAAAGACATCCCGATGAAGCACATTTATACCGCTCGAAAGATAGTTATGTCGAGATTTCAGCGAAAAATATCGATAAGAGTACTGCGCTCGAAGATTTGATAAAAAGCAAATACAATCTGGAATTGAGTAACGTTATAGCTTTTGGAGATAATTTTAACGACACCCAACTCCTCAAAAGAGCCGGTATGGGCGTAGCAATGGCCAATGCTGCTCAGGAAGTGAAAGATGCAGCAGACTTTGTGAGTGAGTACACAAACAAACAACATGCGGTGGCAAAAGCGATTGAAAAATTCTTAATACCGTAAACGCATACTGAGTTAGAAAAGTAATAGCAGCAAGCTTACAGTCTTTTTTTTCAAGTTTAGAGGTTTATCTATCGGGCTTGCAAAAAAAAAGAGGCACACTCCAACCAAAAAGTGCGCCTCTCAAACAACCTAACCAATAATCTTAAATATCGTTCTGAATATAATTCTTGTAATTATTCACTTTAATTTTTGCCCCCAGATCGTGCATCAGATTATATAAACCGAAAAAGGTTCGGTTGATATAGAGAAAATGCTTGCTGCCACGATTACCATTCATTTTTCGAAGTTGGGTATCTTTTGAGTATTTATCACTCAAATCGGCTATTCTAGCAAAGAATGTCTCATCACTAAAATCAAACGTATCGAGGTGAAAGGGCTGAGTAAATAAACTCAGCATTTCGTGAAATAATTCGGAAAAGAATTTAAGTTCTTCAGGGGAATCCTCTTCGCGAAGTATTTCAAGTTCAAACATTTTCTCTGTAAAAACCTCGGGGTTATTAATATTTTCTGGGTTCGCCAGTTCAAAATAAGGCGTATAAAATTCTTCGGGCACCTGTTTAATGCAACCAAAATCTATGGCTATTAAATTATGTTCCTTATCAACCAAAAAGTTACCGGGATGCGGATCTGCGTGCACCGCTTTCAGATGGTGCATCTGATACATATAAAAATCCCACAACGTCTGTCCTACCTGATCTGCAGCTGCTTTATCTGTATTGCGTGCCGTAAACTCACTCAGGTGCTCCCCTACCATCCAGTCCATCGTAATGATACGTTCACTGGAAAGTTCCGGGTAATACTGCGGAAACTTCAGATTTGGAATAACACTGCATTTTTCGGTTATTTCCTGACTCTGCTTGACTTCAAGGATATAATCAGTCTCTTCAAGAAGCTTATCTTCAACCTCCTTAAAATACTTTTCTTTATCCTTTCCTTTTAAATTAAACATCCTGCTAGCGACCGGCTTCACTAGAGCCAGGTCGCTGCTGATGCTGTCTGCAACGCCGGGATATTGTATTTTCACAGCAAGTTTTTTCCCATCTTTCGTAGCCTGATGCACCTGTCCGATGCTGGCCGCATTAACGCTTTGGGTTGCAAACGTATCGTATAATTCTTCAGGATATTTATCTAAATAATTTTTAAAGGTCTTTCTAACTAGAGCCGCACTTAACGGAGGTACCGAAAACTGAGATAAAGAAAACTTTTCGACATACGCCTTCGGCAGGATGTTTTTTTCCATACTCAGCATTTGTGCAACTTTGAGTGCACTACCTTTTAAACTCTTAAGCCCGTCGTAAATGTCTTCTGCATTATCATCATCCAGCTCTTCCCGGCTTAAATCTGAATTAAAAGCCTTTTTGCCATAATATTTGGCATAGTTACCACCAACCTTAATTCCGGTCTTGACGAGCTGTGAAGCACGCTGCAACTTGTTTGTGGGTATGTAGTCAATGGTTTTCATTTGTTGTTTTATGATTTTCTTGAAAAATTCTCTTTAAATAGAAATTTTCCAAAATCCAGTATACTTTCAAGCGGTGTTGTATTAAATACGTCAAAAATAGCGTTGACGGATTTCTCGATGGCTACATCTGTTTTTTCAAAGCGGGCCGAATTATCATCCATCCAGTATTTCAAAAGAAATAAGGTTTGTAACCAGGCACCTTCACTAAATATAGAAACCGGATTTTTGGTTAATCGTGAAGACTTTTCATCATTAGCCTGCTCGATGAGATCTCCGGCAAACTCCCGCACTTTCAATCGCAGATCGCGCAATTGACCTAAATTTTTTAAACTGTCTTTCTGTTCGTGTAAGGCAAAAAGCACATAACTTCTATTAGCCGTCAACACCTCAAAGAAGGTGTAGAAGAAAGAAAGCATTTTTTCCCGGTTGGGATACATTTTATATTCCGGGTTTTTATGTAATACCTGAATGGTGTTTTCATAAAAAGCAATCCAAATCTCTTCGCGAATTCCCTGAAAGGATCCAAAGAAGTTGTAAAATTCACCTTCCTCAATCCCGTGATCTTTACAAAATTTAAATACCGAAGCAGGTCGCGCACCATGTTCTAAGACATATTCCATATACATGGTCATTACATCACTTTTGGTAAGTTCTTGTTTTTTAGATTTTGCCGGTGTTGCTTTTTTCGCTGTCATAGTCTTAATCTTGCTTCGTAAAATTAATGTTGTTCAACCTTTTATCAAAACACTTAAACAAAATGTTACGTTAATGTTCTTTCAGAAAATTTGAAACTTGTGTCAGTTTGTCACAGGTGGTTATTTGGTATTTTTTTTGAAACCCTCGGTGTATCTATTATTAACTCAAATGCGCAATGCGCTTAAAATACACACACTATGTCCACAGGTAAAATAAATGTTGCTGTTGAAAACATTTTTCCGCTCATAAAAAAGTTTTTATACAGTGATCACGAAATTTTTCTACGTGAATTGGTTTCTAACGCGACCGATGCAACCATTAAACTAAAACACCTAACCAATATTGGCGAGGCTCAGGTGGATTACGGCAATCCCAAAATCGAAATCAAAATTGACAAGGATGCAAAAAAATTGCACATTATCGATCAGGGTATCGGGATGACCGAGGAAGAAGTGCAGAAATACATCAACGACATCGCTTTCTCGGGCGCCGAAGAATTTTTAGATAAATACAAAGATTCAGCTAAAGATAGCGGGATTATCGGGCACTTTGGATTAGGATTCTACTCTGCTTTTATGGTAGCCAGCAAGGTAGAAATCATCACCAAATCTTATAAAGATGAGCCGGCAGTACATTGGGTTTGTGATGGCTCTCCGGAGTTTGAACTCACTCCGGCTGACAAAACCGATCGCGGTACCGAAATCATCCTGCATATTGCAGAAGATTCAACCGAATTTCTCAAAGAGAGTCGCATTCGCGAGTTGTTAACCAAGTACAATAAATTTATGCCGGTGCCTATTAAATTTGGCACTAAAGAAGAAGAGCTTCCACTACCTGAAGATGCTGCTGAAGACGCAGAGCCCGAAACCAAAACGGTTGATAATATCATCAACAACCCCAATCCGGCCTGGACGAAACAGCCTACAGATCTTGAAGAGAAGGATTATAAAGAATTCTATCGCGAGCTCTACCCTATGCAGTTTGAAGAGCCGCTCTTCCACATTCATCTGAACGTAGATTACCCATTCAACCTAACCGGTATTTTGTATTTCCCGAGACTGGGCAGGGATATGAATATTCAGCGTGACAAGATTCAGCTGTACCAAAATCAGGTTTTCGTAACCGATAATGTAGAAGGTATAGTCCCCGAATTTTTAACAATGCTACGCGGGGTTATTGATTCGCCAGATATTCCGCTTAACGTATCGCGCTCCTATTTACAGGCCGACGGCGCAGTGAAGAAAATATCAAGCTACATCACGCGTAAAGTTGCAGATAAGCTAAAATCCCTGTTTAACGAAGATCGTGCTGATTTTGAAAAGAAATGGGACGATATCAAAGTAGTTATCGAATACGGTATGCTTAGCGAAGATAAATTCTTCGATAAGGCTGAAGCTTTTGCCCTCTACCCTACTGTTGACGGCAACTACTACACCTATCCAGAACTGGAAGAAAAGCTCAAAGAAAATCAAACTGATAAAGACGGTAAGTTGATTTTCCTTTACGCTTCAGATAAAGACGCGCAGCACAGTTATATTGCTGCTGCTAAGGATAAAGGTTACGAAGTATTGTTGCTCAACTCGCCTATTGTTTCGCACCTGCTGCAGAAGCTCGAAACTTCAAAAGAAAACATCAGCTTTGTACGTGTAGATGGCGATGATGTCAATAACCTCATCAAAAAAGACGAGGAGCACATCTCAAAACTTTCAGACGAAGAAAAAGAAAATCTAAAAAAATTGCTTGATAAGACTATTGGAGATAAAGCATATACCGTAAAACTGGAAGCTTTAGACAGTACTACGGCTCCATTCACCATTACGCAGCCTGAGTTTATGCGTCGTATGAAAGAAATGCAGGCCAGCGGCGGTGGCGGCGGTATGTTTGGTATGGGTAATATGCCCGATATGTATAATCTCGTCGTAAATACAAACAGCGAACTGGTAGGTGAAATCCTTAATACCAAGACCAAGAAAAAGCAGGAACGTTTAATCACACAGTCATTAGATTTGGCTCGTTTGTCTCAGGGCTTGCTTAAAGGCGAAGCTTTAACTAACTTTGTCAAACGCTCCTATGAGATGATTAAATAGGTAGTTAGATCGTAGATTTGAGAACCTTGATCTAGAAACCCTGACTTCATATTAAGAACCGCCCGATATCCGGGCGGTTTTTTTATGCTTTCGCCTTTCTAATCCTAACGTTTCTTTAACCTGCATCCCGCTTCTATTCTGGCTATTTTAGGTAACTTTCTACCTTTAAATATGACTATGTTTAACTTTACCGCTACCTATACAGACCTGTACCAGTTGAGCATGGCGCAGGTTTATTTTAATAAAAACGAAAATCAGCAGGCCGTTTTTGACTATTATTTTAGAAACCTTCCGTACAAGGGTGGGTATGCTGTTTTCGCAGGGCTGGAAATACTACTTCAGGTTATTGAAGAGCTTCGGTTTTCTGATGAGGATATCAACTATTTAAAAGGCCATGACTTTAAGGAAGACTTTTTAGATTACCTGAAAGATTTTCGCTTTAGCGGAAGCATCAGAAGTATGGCCGAAGGGGAAGTGGTTTTTCCCAATGCCCCTATTTTACAGGTAGAAGCAAACCTCATCGAAGCCCAGATTATAGAAACCATTTTGCTCAACATACTCAACTTTCAGACCCTTATAGCGACCAAAGCGAGTCGCATACGCAACGTTGCCGGCAATAAAACCCTGCTTGATTTTGGTTTGCGACGGGCACAGGGTCCGGGTGGCTATTATGCTTCCAGAGCAGCGGTTATTGGTGGTTTTGACGGAAGCAGCAATGTGATTGCCGGCAGGGATTTTAACATCAGCATCAGCGGTACAATGGCACACGCTTTTGTGCAAAGTTATGATGAGGAGTTAAGTGCTTTCCGGGATTTTGCCAAACACCGCCCTAAAAATTGCGTGCTTCTGGTTGACACCTACGACACCCTCAAAAGTGGCGTACCTAATGCGATTACCGTAGCTAAAGAAATGGAAGAACGCGATCAGAAATTGCTGGCCATACGTCTGGACAGCGGGGATCTTGCCTATCTGGCAAAACACAGCCGGCAAATGCTGGACGCAGCCGGTCTTAATTATGTAAAAATTGCAGCGTCTAATCAGCTGGATGAGTACGTGATTCAAAGTTTACAGAATCAAAATGCTCCTATAGACATTTACGGTGTAGGCACCAATCTGGTGATTGGTAAACCCGATGGTGCTTTAGACGGGGTTTATAAACTGGCTTTTGCTAACGGAAAGCCTCGCATTAAAATTTCAGAAAGTATCTCTAAGGTAACACTTCCGCATAAAAAACAGGTCTTTCGTATGTTTACCGAGGAGGGTCATCTCGTAGGTGCAGATGCTGTAGCTCTTGAAGAAGAATGGCACCTCAATCGTATGCACCATCCGGTAGAACCCTTTAAAAATCTTACTTTGGCCAGCTTAAAGCAAAAACCAATGTTACAGCCGGTAATGACTGAAGGTAAACGCACCTATCCCGAAAAATCCCTGGAAGAGATTACAGCATTCAGTAAAAAGCAGGTTGATGCCCTTCCGGAAGAATACAAACGCTTTGATAATCCGCATATTTACAAAGTGGGTATTAGTACCCAACTCAAGCAGGAACGCGACAAGCTAATTGAACAACATAAAGAATAACAGTTAACACAACGATCTCTTTTACATCAAAATAAGTTTTACCCCCCTTATCAATCAAAAAAAATAAAATATGAAAGCACTTCTTATCATAGATATGCAAAATGACTTTATGCCCGGCGGTGCTCTTGCTGTACCCGGCGGAGACCAGATTATTCCACTGGTAAACAAGCTGCAGGATAAATTTGATCTGGTCATCGCCACTCAGGACTGGCACCCTGAAAATCATTCCAGCTTTGCCGAAAACCACCACAATAAAAAGGAATTTGAGGTCATTGATCTCAATGGTATTAAACAGACCCTCTGGCCTGTACATTGCATACAAACAACAGACGGGGCAGATTTTCACCCCCACCTCAACGCCGGGCGCATCGAAGCCATATTTAGAAAAGGCACCAATCCGAAAATTGACAGCTACAGCGGCTTTTACGACAATGCTCATCAAAAGGCGACGGGACTCACCGGCTACTTAAAGGGAAAGGGCGTAACCTCTATTTATTTTTGTGGTCTTGCTGCCGAATATTGTGTGGGATTTTCGGTTCTGGATGCCCTGACCGAAGGTTTTAAGGCCACGCTCTTCGAAGACGCAACACGTGCTTTGAATGAAGCTGATTTTGAACAGATGAAACAGCGCATCCTTGAAAAAGGAGGACGCATTCGTTTAGCCGAAGACCTGTTTTAAAAACTCCTTCTTAAAGTTTAAAAGACCGCCTCATAGCGGTCTTTTTTTTGCGCTAAAAAATTAAATAATAGCGCATTAACCATCATCTAAATAATTTTATCACATTTTAAAAATTATGAATTTTCAATTAAAAAAGTATTTACATTAGATGCGATTGTTGCACTTTAAACACCAACCAGAAAGGCGGTATTCCGCATAATTTTATGATACACCCACATACTGAAATCCGGTTTATTAACGACCAAAAAGGTCACGGCGTTGTCGCGACGCAATTCATCCCGGCAGGAACAATTACCTGGGCCTTAGACAAACTCGATCGGGAGTTTAGCCCTGCCGAATTTCAAAAGCTCGATCCGCTTTATCAGCATATTCTGGACACCTATACCTATCGTAACAAAAATGGGAATATGGTGCTGTGCTGGGACAATGGCAGGTTTGTAAACCACAGCTTCAAATCCAATTGTTTAAGTACAGCTTATGATTTTGAGATCGCCATACGGGACATTCACCCGGGAGAAGAACTTACCGACGATTACGGCTATCTGAATGTCACCACTCCTTTTGAAGGAATTGACGAAGGCACTTCCCGAAAGGTGGTATATCCTGATGATTTATTGAATTATTCTGATATCTGGGATAAACAGCTACTTGAAGTTTTTCCGAATATTACAGAAGTTAATCAACCTTTGAAAAATTTGGTTTCTGAAGAGGTCTGGTTAAAAATAAAGCGCATCATTAGTGGAGATGCAAAAATGGCATCTATCGCCGAGAATTATTATCAACCCAAAGGCAGCAAGAAATCTGCTAAAGCTTAGTGCCAAAGCAACACCTGCATTCGTGAGAAAATAGGTATTTTTGGCAAAAAGCTATGATTTTTGCTGGAATAGACGGCTGTAAAGCGGGTTGGTTACTAATCACCTATCAATCGGGGATTTATAATTGGCATATTGTCCCACACATTGATGAACTACCTCAATATACCGGAAAAATTGCCCGGGCGTGCATTGATATGCCCATAGGACTGGCCTCTGAAAAATTCCCGCGTACCATCGAGAAACGCTTACGTGCAGAATTGGGCAATCGCAGTTCAACCGTTTTTAGTGTCCCGGTGCGCGCTGCGGTGTATGAACCCGATCGCGACAGGGCAAAGCAAATAAATAGCGCACTTACCGGAAAAAGTCTTTCGGAACAATCTTTAAATATCAAAGCTAAAATTTTGGAAGTTGATCAATTTGTGCACAAGAAACCAGATTCACTGGTACTCATTGAATCACATCCGGAGCTCTGTTTTAAATTTTTAAAAGGTAGTATTCTTCAGTCTAAAAAATCTGAAAAAGAGGGTATCGAAGAACGTCTTGAACTCATTGCCAGTTTTGATACAGATTGTGCATCGGTGTTTAAGACCATCCTTCAAAGTACATTGCGTAAACACGTAAAACCCGATGACATCACAGATGCACTGGTTCTCTGTCTGGCAAATCATCTCGGGGGACAAAAAAACTTCAACCTTCTGCGTGATTTAAATACCGAAGATGAATTGAAGACGCCTATCCAAATAGGCTACTATAATCCTCAAAATTTCCAATAAAAATCATTATTTTACGGCATTCCGTAAATGATTTAGGTTTGATAGGGCTATATTCGCAACTCCCTACTCAATGAGCCTTATTATTAATCTATTACACCCCATTTCATTCGAGTTATGATTACACTTAAATACCGGAAACGCAAGAGATACCTTAATTTACTACTAGCAATCTTATGGATTTTGATTTTGATTTTTAGGCTTATACAAAGACGGCAAATTGAAACCCTCGATTTTTGGATTGGCGGTTTTGCACTTTTTTTCCTGATTTACTTTATCTATTTATCTAAAAAACCCTTGCTTAGCCTGAGCAAATTGCACATTACCAGACACCGCTTATTTGGGAAAACCGTGATTCCTTTAAATGAGTTAACTGAACTTGAGATTAATGCAAAGGGAGATTATGTACTAAAGTCAAATACAGGCAAGGAAATAAGCTTCAAACCGGTATATTTAGACCAAAAATCGTTGAAAACATTTAAAGCCTATATATCCGATCTGAGTTCAGGACGCGATACACAAAGGCCCTAGCGTGTCTTCTCTAAAATGAAAATTTATGATTCAAGCTCCCTGGCACTTTTTTGCTATGGCTGCAATGTATGTTGTAGCTGGTGTAATGCATTTTGTAAAACCCAAAGCCTACATGCGCATTATGCCACGCTATTTACCGGCACATAAAAGTCTTGTCTATCTAAGCGGATTTGCTGAAATACTTCTTGGTGTTCTCTTATGTTTCGATGCTTCTAAAAACCTTGCTATCTGGAGCATCATTGCAATGCTCTCCGTTTTTCTACTGGTACACGTTTACATGCTTTCATCTGAAAAAGCCGGTCTTAATTTGCCCAAATGGTTGTTGGGATTACGACTCCTATTGCAATTTGGGCTTATGTACTGGGCTTATTTCTATTTATCGATATAAAAAAACCCTCACTAGTGTGAGGGTTATCTTTATTAGAAGGATTAGGTTTTTACTATTTTAAGGTAATTTCTTTGGTAAAAAAATCATCACCGATGCTTACACCTATTCTGTAGGTCCCGGCAGGAAGCGCGTTAAGATCAAGCGCCTGCTTAACGATAAGATCACTATTAGCAAGAGACTCGATGATTTCGCCATTTACATCATAAATTCGGGTTTTTGTTTTAACCTCTTTAGGATTTGTAAATGAAATCAATACAAGACCATTCTCTACTTTATAGCTGGGCTTAAAGATCGTCTTACCTTCATCACTTACAATATCAAGACCATTAATAGTACGCGATATAGTGGTGTATGATTTTGCGTAAACATCTTCATAGATAAGGTAGTACTTCCCAACAGGAAGTTCTTCAAGACTCAATGTTTTACTGTCATTTGCAGTTGCACCGGTGTATTCACTAAAAAGACGCTCACCTTCTGCATCCTCAAGATAAATCTGGGCGCCTTCAATGGCGTTAGTGTAGGCAACATTCACTTTAAAGTTGTCATTTACAGTCACGGCAATACCGTCTGCAGCGTTTACATTAAGACTCAACAGAATCGCAGTAAACAGAACCAATGTTTTAAATAGACTTTTCATAGTTTTGGGTTTTTCTATTTGTTTGGTTCAAAATTACGAGGAAGACCCACCGAAAAATAGAAGCGATTGTGCAGATTTATGTCTTATTTTAACCCTGCAACCGATTTAAAATTTAGTTTTGTGAAAATTATACATATTAAGGTTAAAATAGCATAGTAGCTTATGAGTTGTCTTAGTTAATTTTAGGAAAGATTAAAGACCATAGCCATGATTAAATCCCCAAAACCTGCTTTAGAGAAAATTGAACCCGGTTTTGGCAGTTCATTTTCGTACCGAACCTACGACGAAAATCACGAGAATAATAATCAGAACTTTTGGCATTACCATCCCGAACTCGAACTTGTCTATGTAAAAAAAGGTACCGGTAAGCGACAGGTAGGAAGTCATATTTCGTATTACCGAAACGGTGAGCTTATACTTATAGGTTCAAATCTTCCACATTGCGGTTTTACCGACTCGTTGAGTAATTATGAGCGGGAAACCGTAATACAAATGCGACCTGACTTTCTTGGGGAATCATTTTTTCAAATTCCTGAAATGCGCAGTATTCAGGGTTTGTTTGAGCGCGCCAAAATGGGCATTGTATTTCACGGGGAGTCCAAAAGAGAAATCGGGGCAAAAATTGAATCGTTAAAAGACCTTAAAAGCTATGAACGCCTTTTAGGCTTGTTAGAGATACTAAAGCTTCTAGATCGCACAGACAACTACACCATACTCAATGCTCAGGGTTTTATACTCGAAACCGAACTTCAGGACAACAACCGCATCAACGTAATATTCAACTTTGTTAAGGAAGAATTTAAACGACAAATCTCATTAGAAGAAATAGCCGATCTGGTAAATATGACGGTACCGGCCTTTTGCAGGTATTTCAAAAAAATTACCGGAAAGACTTTTACTCAGTTTGTAAACGAATATCGCCTGGTTCACGCAGCCAAGCTACTCCACGAAAAACCAATCAGTATAACCGATGTTTGTTTTGAAAGTGGATTTAACAACTTCAGCCATTTTAATAAGCAATTCAAAAAATTTACAGGCAAAACCCCCTCGACGTATAGAAATGAGCTAAAAAACGTAGTAACCTAATTATCAGTACTTACTAAAAAATACAATCGATTTATTATTTGTTAATTTTTTAAGAAATAATTCTTAAAAAGCAGGGCTCATGGAAAAAATTCACTACTTTTATTTCACTCCAAATCACATTCTTCCCTAAGTTTTTTATTACCTTTTGTCGTATATTTAAAAAAATATGTAAGATTTTTATTCTTACATTATTGTTAAATAAAGCTACAAATGTAACTTTATGCTTTTTACTGTTACTTATTAATTGATGCATTAGAATTAAAAGTCCCAAAAATCTAAAAATCAATCATTCCATGATTCTACTCAATTGGCAGGAAATCTTTTTTATTAACAGATTTACAACTTCGAGGTGGGATATGCCTGATCGTGATGAGGTCTATTTTGAAATGATTTTTATTGAAGAAGGAAGTGGCCGAATAAGTCTTAATGGTAAGACTATTAATTACAAAAGCAGAGATATTTTTATTTTTTCAAAAGATGAACTTCCTGATGTAAAAATATATGAGACCACTACTTTTATAGTCTACCGCCTTACTCAACTTATGTTTTCGAGTAAGATTAATTTGACTGAGCGTCAATATTGGTTAAGAAGGTGCGAATACATCTTTAATCACCCCAAACGCACTTTTGACGTTGCGGTACGCAAAATGGAAGATTTAGATTTGGTTTGGCGCATTATCTTCTTTATAAATAAGGAAAACACAAAAAAGGAGCAATATTATCTTGAAATTATAGCAAATATGCTGAGTACACTTTTAAGTGTTTTAGCACGAAACGTAACTGACACGCAGTTTTCTAAAGAATTACTCCTTAAAACGGCTAATAAAAATGAACGTATTGATGAAATTTACGCATACATACGCTATAACATATACGATTCCAAAAAATTGAAAATAGCCAGTATTGCCAAACATTTTCACATTACGAGCAGCACACTCAGCAATTATTTCAAAAAAGAAACCGGCAACTCGCTTCACAACTACATCCTCTTATATAAGCTAGATATTGTAAAAGACCGTTTGCTCAATTCTGAATTCACAGTATCACAAATAGCTATACAATTGGGCTTTACCGATGAAAGTCATCTAACCCGCATTTTTAAAAAGTATTGCGACAGCACGCCCAAACAGTATAAATTAGACCACGGCTATGAATAATTGTGTGATATGTCTAAGTATTTAAGACTATCCAAAAATACTGTTTAGCATCTTGGCCAGTCTTACACCTCCTTTTTGCAGCTGAAGAGTTACGAGATCCATATGATCTGCCACATAGCGATATCCCAATTTCTCTCCCTGATCTGCAGAATTATAAACCTGCTGTGCCAGTTGCTGACCCTCCTGAACCCAGGACATTAATTCGCCAGAAGTTAGTTCTTTGAATTTCTTTTTAGAAATAGCGCCAAAATTGGTGTTAAGCTCGCTGTAAGACATACCGTAACTTTCGATCATTTTAGTATCCCATACCGAGTGTAAATTGGTTCCGTCATTGAACCAGCGCACCTGAAAATCGTTGCCGCCTTTATCTTCTGCTCGTCCCAAATGCAAGGGTTGATGTAAATCACCTATAAAGTGAACCAATAATTTAAGATGAAACACTTTTTCTTCCTTTGAACTTCTGTCGCTGGTAAGCACTTCCTCACAGGTCCTTATTGCAGACACCAGATCTCCATAATCGTTTTTATCAGACTCCTCATAGGTAAGACCCGGCTCTACATTTACATAGTGCCAACTACTGTATTTACGGTATTCATCATAACTCTTAATCTCGTCTGCATAAGTAGATATGGTGACAAGCGTTTCATCATCCAGAAGCTCTTTTATTGCCTTTTTGGCCTTACCGGTCAAATATGTAGAAGCAATAGCTGCTGTTGTTCTGTGTCCCTTTTGTCCCCAGTCATCTGCATAAACTGAAAAACTTAAAGTGGTTATAAATACTAGTGCGAAAGCCTTTCTGAACATAGTTTTTTTTGCAAAACTAGTCATTATCAATGGCAAATAAGACCCGGCGGTAATTTGAAAAAAAGAAAAGCTAACCACAGCATTGAATATCATACAATTAAGCAAACTATTTTTATCACGATTACCGGTAAGAAACATAGATTCTTTAGCAATTCTGGTATATTTTTAGATGTGGAATAGCATCTCAAAACTGCAACAAATAACTATAACTGACGTTTAATTCTGATTGAGCCTAGATTTTTCTTAATACCTTTGAAAGTACTTAATATTTATAGACTGGTCCCATATGAATACTTATAAAGAAGTGCAACGATTTGATCAATGGTGGTTACGTTTGCTGCTTGTTGTAATACTTGCCATTGCGATTAGTCCGCTTATTTTAGATTGGGACACACTCAAACTTAGCCGGTTTGAGATCGCTTCGGTAATTCTGAGCATACTGGTCATATTAGGTTTGTTTTTGGGATTCTGGTACGTCTTTAAACTGGAAACTTCTATAGATTCAAAAGGAATTACCTATCGCTTTTTCCCATTTCATATTAAATCCCGCTTTAAATCCTGGGAAGAAATCAAAAGTGCCACCGTTCGTAAATACAATCCCATAAGAGAATACGGCGGCTGGGGTTATCGTATTTCATTTACAAAACGAAAGGCCCTCAATACCAAGGGCAATAAAGGTGTACAACTCTACTTTAAAGATGGAAATGAGTTGCTTCTGGGAACACAGCATCCCGAAAAAATTAAAGAGATACTTGATTACTATAAAATTCCGGTTAACTCAACCTTATCATGAAAACACTGTTTTATGTGGCTTTTATGCTCCTGGGCATTTCTTCTAAAGGACAGGACTGGATTGAATCTGAAATACGCATAAATGAGTTGATTAGCGGTACGTTGCTCACGCCCCCACAAAAAACCGACACGCTGGCAATTATTATTGCCGGATCAGGGCCTACAGATCGTAACGGGAACCAGCAAATGCAGCAAAATAACAGTTTAAAAAAGCTGGCTGAAGGACTTACGCGAAAGAATATTGCCACGTACAGGTACGATAAAAGAATACTAAAATTACTACGCAACAATGCGTTGAAAGAGGAGGAACTTCGTTTTGAAGATTTTGTAGATGATGCTGTTGCCACCATAAACTATTTCAAAAATCACGATTATTCTACTATAATACTCATAGGTCACAGCCAGGGTGCGCTCATAGCCAGTCTTGCTGCGGCAGAAGAGCCGGTAAATAAATTGATTTCACTTGCAGGAAGCGGTCAGCCCTTAGATTTGCTTATTCTGGATCAACTTAAGAAACAGGCTCCGGGCTTGGTAGATAATGCAAAGCAGGCTTTTGACGATCTGAAAACAAAGGGTAAAGCAGAAAATTTCAGTATAGGTCTTGCTTCACTTTTACGTCCTTCCGTACAGCCATTCCTAAAAAGCTGGATGGCTTATGATCCTGCCGACGCGCTTCAAGCTCTGGAAATACCCATTTTGCTGATTTCAGGAACAAAAGACATACAAGTGCCACCTGGCGAGTCTCAGCTCTTAAAAGAAGCTAAACCCGAAGCCAAACTGGTTCTCATAGACTCGATGAACCATGTTTTAAAAAAAGTAACCGGAGACGATCTGGACAATGCTAAAACCTACAGCAATCCGGGACTTCCGGTTGCCCCTGAATTGATTGAGGAAATAAGCCTTTTTATCAGAAAAAACTAAAGGTTAAGCATAGGCTTCAACCATTACGCCTTTAATACTTTATCCAAATCTTTTATTCTGGTATATTCTCCAGAATTTAGGCATATTTGTACCCCTTAAAAACAACCTTATGCAGATTAAAAATTTACTTATTTATGTATTGCTATTTACCTCATTGCTTAGCTGCAGCAAGAGCGGCAACTTTGTTCTAAGCGGCAAAGTCAATGGTTTACGAAAAGGCGTAATTTACCTGCAAAAGGTTGAAGATACCATACTGGTAAATCTGGACAGCGTAGTGGTAGATGGTGATCCGGAATTTGAACTTTACGCAGATTTAAAAGAACCGCAAGTGGTTTATCTTACTCTTGAGAAGGTTGATGCTTCTGACTTTGACGATCGTATTTTGATTTTTGCCGAGCCCGGCGAAATGACCCTTAATACTTCACTTAAAAATTTTCAGAGTCAGGCAGCCATAACAGGATCTGAAAATCAATTGAAGCTAGACGAGTACAATAAAGTATTGCGACGCTTTAATGATGAAAACCTGAACCTTATTAAAAAGAGTTTTGAAGTTCGTAAAGAAGATCATGAAGATTCCATCATTTTTTATGATGAAAAAATTCAGAATCTTATAAAGCGTAGATATTTATACACGGTAAATTTCGCAATGAACAATAAAACCTATGAGATCGCCCCCTATCTCGCGGTAACCGAAATTTTTGATGCAAATGTGAAATATCTCGACACCATTTATAAGTCTCTGGAACCCAAAATAAGAAAATCTAAATACGGTAAAGTCTTAAAAGATTATATAAAGGAACGCAAAAATACAGATTTGAATCAGCAAACGATGACCAAAACAATTTCAGAAACAGACAGTATAGAAGACTAGTACTAAAAAGCCTTATAAAAAGAAAAAGCCGGTAAAATACCGGCTTTTTTCTTTTATCCATTTAAACTTTAGAGCGCATTAACGCGTTCTGCTAACTGAGTAGCCTTTTCTTCAAGTTCTGCATTTACAGCTTTAAGATGCTTTCTTCTGTTCTCTACACTTTGATCATTAACCTTAGCGATTAACTCGTCAAAAAGGGTAATAGAATCGTCTACGATAGCTTCTGCTTCTTTATGATCTTCTCCGGGATTTGAAGCTTCCCAAAAATAAGCTGCTTCAATAATATCACCCAGTACAAAATTGATGTCTTTCTTTAAATCTCTAATACTTGCCATTGTTCTAAATTTTATGCAAAAGTAAGTCTATTTTAGCTAGTAAAATAATCTCCGCCTGTACTGTCTTTCTTAAAGGTAAACTTCTAAAAGTTCGCAGGAATCCGACACGATCTTCACTCCGCTATTTGCAGCAGGTATCAATAGGGTCTGCCCTGCCTGTAGTGTACCATTCCCTCCGCTACCTTCATAACTAAAGCCGCCAGAAACCGCAATAAGAATGGTAAAAGAGTCTGTACGCGCTATTTCATAGCTGCTATTCTCAAGCTTTAACCAATCGGTCTTAAAATACTTGTGGTGCTTGAGTACCTGAGGGCTATTAGAGCTCTTTCGGTCGTAATGCAGTTTAAAATCCTGTGTTAACTCAAAATCCAACACTTCTCGAGATTCTTCAACGTGAAGATCTCTTAAATTTCCTGAATCGTCTTTACGGTTGTAATCATAAACCCGATATGTAACATCTGAGGTTTGCTGAATTTCGGCCAGCAAAACCCCTCCTCCTATTGCGTGTATACGACCGGCATTAATAAAAAAGGAATCCCCTTCCTGAACTTCGTGCGTATCCATCACCTCCTCTATAGAAAGGTTTTTAATACGCTCATCGTATTCTTCCTTGGTTATTTTCTGATTAAAACCTACTGTTAGTAATGCGCCGGGATCTGCCTGCATAATGTACCACATTTCGGTTTTACCGGTACCTGTGGGTGAGGTCTCGTCTGTAGGATGAACCTGAATAGAAAGATCCTGAGTGGCGTCAATAAATTTAATGAGTAACGGAAAGTTTTTACCAAAACGCTCATAGACCTTGCTGCCTAATAAATCTTCCGCGTTTAACTCAATAAGTTCGTGTAGCGATTTACCTTTTAAAGAACCACTCTTAACGATGCTTTGTCCCTCCGGCAGATCGGCAATTTCCCAGCTCTCTCCCATTTTGGCACGGGCATTATCACCCTTTTGGAACAGGGAATGTAATTTTTGTCCTCCCCATATTTTTTCCTTTAATACAGGCTGAAACGTAAAGGGGTAAAATGTTGTTTGCATACAATAATATGAACTAATTATTTAAAATTTTATGAGCCTGAATAGGTAACGAAGTTACGCGCAGTTTCGTACAACGTAATTTCAAGATCAAACTTTGAGTCTAACTTTTTGCGCAACTTATCATAAATGACCACGCAAATATTTTCGGCTGTAGGATTTAAGTTTTTAAATTCAGGCACATCTTCATTGAGATTTTTATGATCAAACTCATCTTCAATTTCTGCTTTAATTAAATCTTTCAGCACTTTAAGATCAATTACAAACCCGGTTTCAGGATCAATTAATCCCGTAACACTTACGATTAGATCATAGTTATGACCATGATAATTGGGATAACTGCATTTCCCAAAAACCTCAAGATTTTTTTCTGTATCCCAGTCAGCTCTGTACAGTCTGTGAGCTGCATTAAAATGGGCTTTACGCTTAACGGTAACTCGGCTCATCGCTCAATGTGGTTATAAAATTTCTCAAATATAATTTTGAACCACTCGGTATAGATGTGAGGGTTTTGTTCAATATCTGTTTTGACATCAGGTAAGGATATCCACTTCCAGGCGGCTACTTCTTCCGGATTTAAATTAGGTTCACCATCAAAAGTACCTGTCAGGATATGGTCAAATTCGTGCTCTGTAAGACCATTGTCAAATGGAGCTTTATAGATAAATGAAATATTTTCAGCAAGATCTGTGGTAAAGCCCATCTCTTCCATAAGACGGCGTTTGCCCGCAGCGATATTGCTTTCTCCCTCTCTTTGGTGACTGCAGCATGTATTGGTCCATAATCCCGGGGAATGGTATTTAGAAAGAGCCCGCTGTTGTATCATAAGCTCCTTATCCTTATTAAACACAAAAACGGAAAAAGCGCGGTGCAAAAGAGCCTTTTCGTGTGCCTCCATTTTCGGCATCAATCCTACCTGGTTATCATGTTCATCTACAAGAATTACAAGTTCTTCGGTCATAGTTCCTTTTTTGGTAAATGTACAAATACCTCACAGGCCTAACAATAGAAAAAGCCTTCTTGTGCAGAAGGCTTTTCGGGTTTATTATGTTAGATGCGTATTAATAATCCTGTACAATGAATTCGCTACGACGGTTGAGCTGATGTTGTTCTTCAGTGCAGGGAACACCGTTGCTGCATTCGTTAAGCAATTGAGTTTCTCCATAACCTCTACCTGTCAAACGATCACGATCTATACCACCTTTCTCAACGATATATTCTATGGTTGATTTGTTACGTCTTTCAGAAAGAGCCATGTTATAAGAGTCAATGCCACGACTATCTGTATGAGAGCGTACATCTATGCGCAGTTGAGGGTATTCTTTCATGATCTCAATGATCTTGGCCAGCTCTACAGCAGCATCAGGACGTATAAACGATTTGTCAAAATCGAAATAGATTGGATTAATAAGTTTACCTAAGTCAAAATCCGGTGGAATATCTACTATTGATGGCTCAAGTTCAATAACCACTGTTACTTCACTGGATTGCTCGGGAATTGTTACATTCTTTTCAGCAGTTGCGTAGCCCTCCATCTCTGCTCTTGCAAAATAGTCTGCTCCACAATCGGGGTCGTCAAAATTAAATTTAGCATCAGGCGCTTCAGCCACTCCTGAGGTGAGTAATTCGTTATCAATATCGCGAATTCCAACCCGCGCCCCGTTAAGAGGCTTACGTGTGTTTTTATCAATTACCTGAACGATTAAAGTACTTTCACAAGCTTCACGGGTAAATGTATAGATATCATCATCCAGAGGATCATTCTGTCTGTTAGATGCGAAATATCCGTTTCCTGATTCGGCATCGAAGATAAAAGTGAAATCATCTTTGGGGCTATTTACCGGCTCACCAAGATTTGAAATACTGCTTTTTTCTGAATCGTATACATAAACATCGAGACCGCCTAAGCCTCCACGACCATCAGTAGAGAAATAAAGCTTACCATCTGCATCTACAAATGGAAAGGTGTCTCTACCCGGGGTGTTTATGTCAGCACCAAGGTTTTCAACAGTTCCAAATCCATTTTCAGTAATCTCAACTTTCCATAAATCAGATTCGCCATAAGTTCCATCACGATCTGATGAGAAATAAAGCGTTTTACCATCGGGCGAAACTGCTGGATGTGCGGTTGAAAAACTATTACTATTGAAAGGTAACTCTGCAACATTTCCAAAAGTGCCGTCATCAGCACGGGTAGCCTTGTACAGTTTTAGCTTGTTTGTATTTCGTTTATCAGTACGATAGGTTTCGTTTGTGAAATTGTTACGTGTAAAATAGAGGGTTTTGCCATCTGGTGAAAGAGTGGCCGTACTCTCGTGAAATTCGGTATTAATACTTCCGTTAAACTTGGAAACACCATTAAGCTGCCCCTGATCTACAATATCACCTACATATAAATCTAAAAAGGGCTGATTATTCCAGGAATGTACACGTCTGGTTAAATTACCGGTATCACGGGTTGAAGAAAATAAAAGTTTTTCGCCATAATAAGCAGGAGCAAAATCAGAGTAACCTACCGTATTGGCGCTAAGACGCTCTACAGTAAAAGTACCCATTGCATTTCCTGATTTCAGCTCACTAATAGAAACCGAATTATCGTAGTCAGTTCCCTGAGTTTCAGCAAGACTTTCATATTTACTAATCATCTCATTAGAAGTCTCATAGTCTTCTATTGCCCGTAAAGCCTGCGCATATCTAAAATATTGGTTGGGGGTTACCTCCTGAGCATATTTTTCTACCAGCTTGGCGTACCACTTTGCAGCGTCATCATAATCTGCATTGTAATAAAAACTATCTGCCAGTTTAGCAAAAAGATCAGCAGATTCATAGCCCTCTTCAGCTACACGAAGAAAAATCTTTTGAGAATCTACAAATGCGTATTGATTAAATTTCTTTGTTCCCTTTGCTAAATCCCGTTCCTGAGCATTTAAAAACGCACTAAAACAAACCAGAACAAATACAGAAAGTAGTAATTTTTGAAGCATATGGTTCATAGTTTTAAATTTTAGAAGAATCTCGGAGTTAACATTCTGTCGTACTCTTTAAACAATTCAAATCGTAAAAAGACTTCGTATGTACCATCATTATAGGTAGCGTTACCCAAATCTGTACTTTCCCGATCGTAGGCAAAGCCAATCAATAAACCATCGTTAATCTGGAAACCAACAAGACCGCTTAAAGCAGCACTCCAACGGTAAGAAGCTCCCAAAGTAAGTTTATCATAGAATAAAAAGTTTGCATTTACATCAACAGCTAAAGGTGCTCCAGCAACCATTTTAACTAATGTAGAAGGCTTAAACTTAACATCGCTACTAAGGTCAAAGACGTAACCGGCTAAGCCGTAATAGTGAATGCGTTCTTCAGCAACAAAAGTCTCTGCTGTTTGGGTACCACTGCGATCAAAATGATTGGTCTGCAATAGTTGCGGAGCAGATAAACCTCCGTAGAACTTTTCGTTGTGATAAAATATACCAACACCCACGTTTGGAGAAAGCTTATTATCAATATTGATAAGAAAAGGGTCTCCAACGTTAAAAGGATTTGTTCTTGAAAAGTCTACATCTAATAAATTCAAAGAACCCTTTAGTCCAAAGCTTAATTTACCTTCAAGCCCGGTCTCTATAGTATAGCTGAAATCTGCGTTGAAATACGTTTCTCTGGCAGGTCCAAGAGCATCATTTACCAGACTAAAACCCAAACCTACCTTACCAACGCCTATTGGACTATGAACAGATAAATTTTGAGTTCTGGGAGCCCCATCAAGTCCAACCCACTGGCTGCGGTGTAACATCAATATACTGGTCACTCCACGGTTACCTGCGTAAGCAGGGTTTATAACCAAAGGATTGTACATATACTGTGTATATTGAGGATCCTGTTGTGCCTGAGCATTAAAGCTCAGAAGCACAACAAAACCACAAATCAGACCTTTTACTATTCTTCTCATCATTACCAGCTTGTTTTTATAAGTACTCATCTAATGATGTTTTATTAATTAATGTATAAGAATGAAGCCAATCGACGTATTTCTCCATCAGCACGCTCGTATTCGATAACATAGTAATAAGTACCTGTAGGTAATCGCTCTCCTCGGCGTACTGTTGCACGACCGTCAGAGAATCCTTCAAAGGCTTTATCCCCATTGTTATATCCTGTAACACTGAATACTTCAACACCCCAACGGTTGAATATCTGAACCTTATTATTTGGGAAGTTCTCAATATTCAGAATTGTAAAGACGTCGTTCAATGCATCACCGTTAGGAGTTATCACATTGTACACAATAATGTCTTCCGGAGCCGGATTAACACCAGCTAATTGTGTAAATGTTGGATCATTGGTTGGATCTCCATCTGCATCTGCATCATTACGTACAGACTCGACAGTATCGTCCCCATTATCTGAAACATCTTCAATTACATCTCCATTGCTTAAAACTCCACTAGCTATTGCGCTATTGGTAACTCCTGCAGACTCAATATCTTCCTGAGTTATAGTATAAATCGCACTAAAGGTTGTAGAATCTTCAGCTCCACCCGCAAGATCAATCGGACCTCCGGTTACAGGCACTAAAGGATCATCAATCACAATATCAAATATTGTTGTATCACCAGTATTGCGTACTGTAAACGTATAGGTAATAGTCTCATCTACGTCAGGAACATTGTCTCCGTCCTCGTCATTCCAAGTTCCAAACTTGTAGACACTCAATCCTTTAGATCCAGGAGTGGTTGTTACAGTAGGATCGTTACCCGGATCTCCGTCACCATCGTCATCGGTAAGTTCGTCACCATTATCAGAAACATCGGTAACTTCTTCACCAAACTCATCTGTACCTTTAGCAACAGCACTGTTAGTAACAAAACCTGCCTCAATATCATCCTGAGTGATCGTGTAAACTGCAGTTACCACACCGCTCTCACCGGCAGCTAATGTTTCAGGCACTAATGCAAGTCCAGAAATATCAAGCCTTTCATCTTCTATTACAACATCACTTACACTGGTATTACCCGTATTGGTTACTGTGAATGTATAGGTAATGGTTTCTCCAACCTGTGCAAAAGCATCCTGATTTTCATCATTCAACACTGCAGTTTTCACAAACTGAAGTTGTGACAGCGGTGACTCTTCGATAACAATGTACACCGTTGCAACGTCTGTTGCCACAGGTGAACCTGCATCGAATATCTGATAGGTGAACTGATCTGTACCTGTAAAGCCATTATTTGGCGTATAGGTAAACGTACCATCACTATTAATAACCACAGTACCATTAGAAGGAGCTACGATCGGAGATACTGAAGTGTCTACCGTCTGAGTCTGACCTTCTGGATCTGAATCATTAGTCAGTACATTACCTACCACAGGAGTATTTATTTCACCGTAGTAAGCATCGTCATTAGCAACAGTTGTGTTTCCTGTATCTGCAATTACTTCGATGGTCACAGTACCTGTTGCACAAGCCTGTGGATCTCCATTATCGCAAACAGTATACTCAAAACTATCCTGACCTGAATAACCCGGATCTGGTGTATAGGTATAGGTACCGTCAGAGTTGATAACAACAGTTCCGTGATCAGGATCTGTATTACCAGTTACCGTGATCGCATCGCCATCAGGATCAAAGTCATTGCTCAATACATTACCCTCAATTGGAACCCCAACTTCGGTGATATTGGTATCATCGTTCGCAACCGGTGGATCATTTGTCGTGGTTGGTAATGGAATTACCTGAATCACTACATCTGCCTGATCGCAAGCTCGTGGGCTTCCGCCATCACAGACTTCATACGTGAAGCTGTCCTGACCAATAAAGCCGTCGTTTGGTGTATACGTGTACGTGCCGTCTGCATTGAAGACCAATGTACCGTTTGTTGGCTGAGTCACTACCGTGTAAACCTCACTGCCCGCAGGACCGTCCGGGTTCTCATCGTTAGTGCCTACATCGCCACTTACAGCCTGACCTTCAAACGTATCGTTGATATCGTTGATCGCTAGGATGTCGTTACCGCCGTTTGGACTAGGATCGATGCTGATGTATACCGTTGCTGTATCTGTAGCTCCCTGTGCATCTGTGATCGTATAGGTAAACGTATCGGTGCCGCTATAACCCATCTCCGGGGTATAGGTGAAGCTGCCGTCTGTTCCTATTGCTACTGTTCCGTTTGAAGGAGCGGTATTACCCGTCACAGTAAAGCTGTCGCCCTCAGGATCGCTGTCGTTAGTAAGTACATTACCCTCGATAGCATCTCCGATAAAGCCGAAGTAAGCATCGTCATTAGCAACTACTATATTAGCAGTGTCTGCAACTACCTCGATAGTTACTCTTCCTTCCGAACAAAGTGCAGGGTTACCGCTGTCACATACAGTATATGTGAAGCTGTCCTCACCCACAAAGCCAGGCTCTGGAGTATAGGTAAAGCTGCCGTCAGGATTGATCACTACACTACCGTTGGTTGGACCATCTTTGAGTGTCGCCGTGATCGCATCGCCATCAGGATCAAAATCATTGCTCAGTACATTACCGTCTACAGGCACGCCTGTCTCTGTAATCGCTGTATCGTCATTAGCTACAGGCGCTGCATTCTCAGGTCCACCTATTGGCAATACCTGGATCACTACATCGGCCTGATCGCAAGCTTGAGGGCTTCCGCCATCACAAACTTCATACGTGAAGCTGTCCTGACCAATAAAGCCGTCGTTTGGTGTATACGTGTACGTGCCGTCTGCATTGAAGACCAATGTACCGTTTGTTGGCTGAGTCACTACCGTGTAAACCTCACTGCCCGCAGGACCGTCCGGGTTCTCATCATTAGTGCCTACATCACCACTTACAGCCTGACCTTCAAACGTATCGTTGATATCGTTGATCGCTAGGATGTCGTTACCGCCGTTTGGACTAGGATCGATGCTGATGTATACCGTTGCTGTATCTGTAGCTCCCTGTGCATCTGTGATCGTATAGGTAAACGTATCGGTGCCGCTATAACCCATCTCCGGGGTATAGGTGAAGCTGCCGTCTGTTCCTATTGCTACTGTTCCGTTTGAAGGAGCGGTATTACCCGTCACAGTAAAGCTGTCGCCCTCAGGATCGCTGTCGTTAGTAAGTACATTACCCTCGATAGCATCTCCGATAAAGCCGAAGTACGCATCGTCATTGGCCACTACTATATTAGCAGTGTCCGCAACTACCTCGATAGTTACTCTTCCTTCCGAACAAAGTGCAGGGTTACCGCTGTCACATACAGTATATGTGAAGCTGTCCTCACCCACAAAGCCAGGCTCTGGAGTATAGGTAAAGCTGCCGTCAGGGTTAACCGTTACCGTACCATTGGCTGGCTGGCTATTACCGGTTACCGTGATTGCATCTCCATCAGGATCAAAATCATTTACAAGTACATTACCGTCTACAGGCACGCCTGTCTCTGTAATCGCTGTATCGTCATTAGCTACAGGCGCTGCATTCTCAGGACCACCTATTGGCAATACCTGGATCACTACATCGGCCTGATCGCAAGCTCGTGGGCTTCCGCCATCACAGACTTCATACGTGAAGCTGTCCTGACCAATAAAGCCGTCGTTTGGTGTATACGTGTACGTGCCGTCTGCATTGAAGACCAATGTACCGTTTGTTGGCTGAGTCACTACCGTGTAAACCTCACTGCCCGCAGGACCGTCCGGGTTCTCATCATTAGTGCCTACATCACCACTTACAGCCTGACCTTCAAACGTATCGTTGATATCGTTGATCGCTAGGATGTCGTTACCGCCGTTTGGACTAGGATCGATGCTGATGTATACCGTTGCTGTATCTGTAGCTCCCTGTGCATCTGTGATCGTATAGGTAAACGTATCGGTGCCGCTATAACCCATCTCCGGGGTATAGGTGAAGCTGCCGTCTGTTCCTATTGCTACTGTTCCGTTTGAAGGAGCGGTATTACCCGTCACAGTAAAGCTGTCGCCCTCAGGATCGCTGTCGTTAGTAAGTACATTACCCTCGATAGCATCTCCGATAAAGCCGAAGTAAGCATCGTCATTAGCAACTACTATATTAGCAGTGTCTGCAACTACCTCGATAGTTACTCTTCCTTCCGAACAAAGTGCAGGGTTACCGCTGTCACATACAGTATATGTGAAGCTGTCCTCACCCACAAAGCCAGGCTCTGGAGTATAGGTAAAGCTGCCGTCAGGATTAACCGTTACCGTACCATTGGCTGGCTGGCTATTACCGGTTACCGTGATTGCATCTCCATCAGGATCAAAATCATTGCTCAGTACATTACCGGCTACAGGTACGCCTGCTTCAGTAATCGCTGTATCGTCATTAGCTACAGGCGCTGCATTCTCAGGTCCGCCTATTGGCAATACCTGGATCACTACATCTGCCTGATCGCAAGCCTGTGGGCTTCCGCCGTCACAGACTTCATACGTGAAGCTGTCCTGACCAATAAAGCCGTCGTTTGGTGTATACGTGTACGTGCCATCTGCATTGAAGACCAATGTACCGTTTGTTGGCTGAGTCACTACCGTGTAAACCTCACTGCCCGCAGGACCGTCCGGGTTCTCATCATTAGTGCCTACATCACCACTTACAGCCTGACCTTCAAACGTATCGTTGATGTCGTTGATCGCTAAGATATCATTACCTCCGTTTGGACTAGGATCGATGCTGATGTATACCGTTGCGGTATCAGTCGCACCCTGTGCATCTGTGATCGTATAGGTAAACGTATCGGTGCCGCTATAACCCATCTCCGGGGTATAGGTGAACCTGCCGTCTGTTCCTATTGTTACTGTTCCGTTTGAAGGAGCGGTATTACCCGTCACAGTAAAGCTGTCGCCCTCAGGATCGCTGTCGTTAGTAAGTACATTACCCTCGATAGCATCTCCGATAAAGCCGAAGTAAGCATCGTCATTAGCCACTACTATATTAGCAGTGTCTGCAACTACCTCGATAGTTACTCTTCCTTCCGAACAAAGTGCAGGGTTACCGCTGTCACATACAGTATATGTGAAGCTGTCCTCACCCACAAAGCCGGGCTCTGGAGTATAGGTAAAGCTGCCGTCAGGATTGATCACTACACTACCGTTGGTTGGACCATCTTTGAGTGTCGCCGTGATCGCATCGCCATCAGGATCAAAATCATTGCTCAGTACATTACCGTCTACAGGCACGCCTGTCTCTGTAATCGCTGTATCGTCATTAGCTACAGGCGCTGCATTCTCAGGTCCACCTATTGGCAATACCTGGATCACTACATCGGCCTGATCGCAAGCTTGAGGGCTTCCGCCATCACAAACTTCATACGTGAAGCTGTCCTGACCAATAAAGCCGTCGTTTGGTGTATACGTGTACGTGCCGTCTGCATTGAAGACCAATGTACCGTTTGTTGGCTGAGTCACTACCGTGTAAACCTCACTGCCCGCAGGACCGTCCGGGTTCTCATCATTAGTGCCTACATCACCACTTACAGCCTGACCTTCAAACGTATCGTTGATATCGTTGATCGCTAGGATGTCGTTACCGCCGTTTGGACTAGGATCGATGCTGATGTATACCGTTGCTGTATCTGTAGCTCCCTGTGCATCTGTGATCGTATAGGTAAACGTATCGGTGCCGCTATAACCCATCTCCGGGGTATAGGTGAAGCTGCCGTCTGTTCCTATTGCTACTGTTCCGTTTGAAGGAGCGGTATTACCCGTCACAGTAAAGCTGTCGCCCTCAGGATCGCTGTCGTTAGTAAGTACATTACCCTCGATAGCATCTCCGATAAAGCCGAAGTAAGCATCGTCATTAGCAACTACTATATTAGCAGTGTCTGCAACTACCTCGATAGTTACTCTTCCTTCCGAACAAAGTGCAGGGTTACCGCTGTCACATACAGTATATGTGAAGCTGTCCTCACCCACAAAGCCAGGCTCTGGAGTATAGGTAAAGCTGCCGTCAGGGTTAACCGTTACCGTACCATTGGCTGGCTGGCTATTACCGGTTACCGTGATTGCATCTCCATCAGGATCAAAATCATTTACAAGTACATTACCGTCTACAGGCACGCCTGTCTCTGTAATCGCTGTATCGTCATTAGCTACAGGCGCTGCATTCTCAGGACCACCTACTGGCAATACCTGGATCACTACATCGGCCTGATCGCAAGCTCGTGGGCTTCCGCCATCACAAACTTCATACGTGAAGCTGTCCTGACCAATAAAGCCGTCGTTTGGTGTATACGTGTACGTGCCGTCTGCATTGAAGACCAATGTACCGTTTGTTGGCTGAGTCACTACCGTGTAAACCTCACTGCCCGCAGGACCGTCCGGGTTCTCATCATTAGTGCCTACATCACCACTTACAGCCTGACCTTCAAACGTATCGTTGATATCGTTGATCGCTAGGATGTCGTTACCGCCGTTTGGACTAGGATCGATGCTGATGTATACCGTTGCTGTATCTGTAGCTCCCTGTGCATCTGTGATCGTATAGGTAAACGTATCGGTGCCGCTATAACCCATCTCCGGGGTATAGGTGAAGCTGCCGTCTGTTCCTATTGCTACTGTTCCGTTTGAAGGAGCGGTATTACCCGTCACAGTAAAGCTGTCGCCCTCAGGATCGCTGTCGTTAGTAAGTACATTACCCTCGATAGCATCTCCGATAAAGCCGAAGTAAGCATCGTCATTAGCAACTACTATATTAGCAGTGTCTGCAACTACCTCGATAGTTACTCTTCCTTCCGAACAAAGTGCAGGGTTACCGCTGTCACATACAGTATATGTGAAGCTGTCCTCACCCACAAAGCCAGGCTCTGGAGTATAGGTAAAGCTGCCGTCAGGATTGATCACTACACTACCGTTGGTTGGACCATCTTTGAGTGTCGCCGTGATCGCATCGCCATCAGGATCAAAATCATTGCTCAGTACATTACCGTCTACAGGCACGCCTGTCTCTGTAATCGCTGTATCGTCATTAGCTACAGGCGCTGCATTCTCAGGTCCACCTATTGGCAATACCTGGATCACTACATCGGCCTGATCGCAAGCTTGAGGGCTTCCGCCATCACAAACTTCATACGTGAAGCTGTCCTGACCAATAAAGCCGTCGTTTGGTGTATACGTGTACGTGCCGTCTGCATTGAAGACCAATGTACCGTTTGTTGGCTGAGTCACTACCGTGTAAACCTCACTGCCCGCAGGACCGTCCGGGTTCTCATCATTAGTGCCTACATCACCACTTACAGCCTGACCTTCAAACGTATCGTTGATATCGTTGATCGCTAGGATGTCGTTACCGCCGTTTGGACTAGGATCGATGCTGATGTATACCGTTGCTGTATCTGTAGCTCCCTGTGCATCTGTGATCGTATAGGTAAACGTATCGGTGCCGCTATAACCCATCTCCGGGGTATAGGTGAAGCTGCCGTCTGTTCCTATTGCTACTGTTCCGTTTGAAGGAGCGGTATTACCCGTCACAGTAAAGCTGTCGCCCTCAGGATCGCTGTCGTTAGTAAGTACATTACCCTCGATAGCATCTCCGATAAAGCCGAAGTAAGCATCGTCATTAGCAACTACTATATTAGCAGTGTCTGCAACTACCTCGATAGTTACTCTTCCTTCCGAACAAAGTGCAGGGTTACCGCTGTCACATACAGTATATGTGAAGCTGTCCTCACCCACAAAGCCAGGCTCTGGAGTATAGGTAAAGCTGCCGTCAGGGTTAACCGTTACCGTACCATTGGCTGGCTGGCTATTACCGGTTACCGTGATTGCATCTCCATCAGGATCAAAATCATTTACAAGTACATTACCGTCTACAGGCACGCCTGTCTCTGTAATCGCTGTATCGTCATTAGCTACAGGCGCTGCATTCTCAGGACCACCTACTGGCAATACCTGGATCACTACATCGGCCTGATCGCAAGCTCGTGGGCTTCCGCCATCACAAACTTCATACGTGAAGCTGTCCTGACCAATAAAGCCGTCGTTTGGTGTATACGTGTACGTGCCGTCTGCATTGAAGACCAATGTACCGTTTGTTGGCTGAGTCACTACCGTGTAAACCTCACTGCCCGCAGGACCGTCCGGGTTCTCATCATTAGTGCCTACATCACCACTTACAGCCTGACCTTCAAACGTATCGTTGATATCGTTGATCGCTAGGATGTCGTTACCGCCGTTTGGACTAGGATCGATGCTGATGTATACCGTTGCTGTATCTGTAGCTCCCTGTGCATCTGTGATCGTATAGGTAAACGTATCGGTGCCGCTATAACCCATCTCCGGGGTATAGGTGAAGCTGCCGTCTGTTCCTATTGCTACTGTTCCGTTTGAAGGAGCGGTATTACCCGTCACAGTAAAGCTGTCGCCCTCAGGATCGCTGTCGTTAGTAAGTACATTACCCTCGATAGCATCTCCGATAAAGCCGAAGTAAGCATCGTCATTAGCAACTACTATATTAGCAGTGTCTGCAACTACCTCGATAGTTACTCTTCCTTCCGAACAAAGTGCAGGGTTACCGCTGTCACATACAGTATATGTGAAGCTGTCCTCACCCACAAAGCCAGGCTCTGGAGTATAGGTAAAGCTGCCGTCAGGATTAACCGTTACCGTACCATTGGCTGGCTGGCTATTACCGGTTACCGTGATTGCATCTCCATCAGGATCAAAATCATTGCTCAGTACATTACCGTCTACAGGCACGCCTGTCTCTGTAATCGCTGTATCGTCATTGGCTACAGGAGCTGCATTCTCAGGTCCGCCTATTGGCAATACCTGGATCACTACATCTGCCTGATCGCAAGCTTGAGGGCTTCCGCCGTCACAGACTTCATACGTGAAGCTGTCCTGACCAATAAAGCCGTCGTTTGGTGTATACGTGTACGTTCCGTCTGCATTGAAGACCAATGTACCGTTTGTTGGCTGAGTCACTACCGTGTAAACCTCACTGCCCACAGGACCGTCTGGGTTCTCATCATTAGTGCCTACATCGCCACTTACAGCCTGACCTTCAAACGTATCGTTGATATCGTTGATCGCAAGAACTTCATTTGAAACAATTGTACCAGTCGCTTCAACAGGACCATTTGCGACGGTTCCATTTGTAACTGTTACTACGACTGTAAATGTTTCGTCTTCTTCAAATGCTGTATCATCTACTGTTGGAACCAGGATTGGATCGCTCACAGTATCACCTGCACGGATTGTTACCTCTATGCTCACAGAGGTATAGTCATCTCCGGCCAATGCACTGCCAGGTACTGTAACTACATCCACAACAACATCCTGGGTGCTTGGATTGTCGATACTTACTACAAACACGGCTTCACTACCTTCAGGGACAATAACATCACTGATGCTTACAACAGGCAGATCATCAGGATTGTCTGTAATTGTAGCGGTTCCTACTGGATCGGTATTCGAAGTGTTGCCACTGGTTACCGTGCCCGCTAATGTGAACTGCTCATCGCCTTCATATAAATTATCATCAAGCGTACTTACAGGAACATTAACACTGGTATCTCCAGCGGTTATGGTTACGGTGGTCGTTACAGGGGTATAGTCGTCTCCGGCCAATGCACTGCCAGGTACTGTAACTACATCTACAACAACATCCTGGGTGCTTGGATTGTCGATACTTACTACAAACACGGCTTCACTACCTTCAGGAACAATAACATCACTGATGCTTACAACAGGTAGATCATTCGGATTGTCTGTAATTGTAGCGGTTCCTACTGGATCGGTATTCGAAGTGTTGCCACTGGTTACCGTGCCAGCTAATGTGAACTGCTCATCGCCTTCATATAAATCATCATCAAGCGTACTTACAGGAACATTAACACTGGTATCTCCAGCGGTTATGGTTACGGTGGTCGTTACAGGGGTATAGTCGTCTCCGGCTAATGCACTGCCAGGTACTGTAACTACATCTACCACAACATCCTCGGTACTTGGATTGTCGATACTTACTACAAACACGGCTTCACTACCTTCAGGAACAATAACATCACTGATGCTTACAACAGGTAGATCATTCGGATTGTCTGTAATTGTAGCGGTTCCTACTGGATCGGTATTCGAAGTGTTGCCACTGGTTACCGTGCCAGCTAATGTGAACTGCTCATCGCCTTCATATAAATCATCATCAAGCGTACTTACAGGAACATTAACACTGGTATCTCCAGCGGTTATGGTTACGGTGGTCGTTACAGGGGTATAGTCATCTCCGGCCAATGCACTGCCAGGTACTGTAACTACATCTACAACAACATCCTGGGTGCTTGGATTGTCGATACTTACTACAAACACGGCTTCACTACCTTCAGGAACAATAACATCACTGATGCTTACAACAGGTAGATCATTCGGATTGTCTGTAATTGTAGCGGTTCCTACTGGATCGGTATTCGAGGTGTTGCCACTGGTTACCGTGCCAGCTAATGTGAACTGCTCATCGCCTTCATATAAATCATCATCAAGCGTACTTACAGGAACATTAACACTGGTATCTCCAGCGGTTATGGTTACGGTGGTCGTTACAGGAGTATAGTCGTCTCCGGCCAATGCACTGCCAGGTACTGTAACTACATCCACCACAACATCCTGGGTGCTTGGATTGTCGATACTTACTACAAACACGGCTTCACTACCTTCAGGAACAATAACATCACTGATGCTTACAACAGGTAGATCATTCGGATTGTCTGTAATTGTAGCGGTTCCTACTGGATCGGTATTCGAAGTGTTGCCACTGGTTACCGTGCCAGCTAATGTGAACTGCTCATCGCCTTCATATAAATCATCATCAAGCGTACTTACAGGAACATTAACACTGGTATCTCCAGCGGTTATGGTTACGGTGGTCGTTACAGGGGTATAGTCATCTCCGGCCAATGCACTGCCAGGTACTGTAACTACATCTACCACAACATCCTCGGTACTTGGATTGTCGATACTTACTACAAACACGGCTTCACTACCTTCAGGAACAATAACATCACTGATGCTTACAACAGGTAGATCATTCGGATTGTCTGTAATTGTAGCGGTTCCTACTGGATCGGTATTCGAAGTGTTGCCACTGGTTACCGTGCCAGCTAATGTGAACTGCTCATCGCCTTCATATAAATCATCATCAAGCGTACTTACAGGAACATTAACACTGGTATCTCCAGCGGTTATGGTTACGGTGGTCGTTACAGGAGTATAGTCGTCTCCGGCTAATGCACTGCCAGGTACTGTAACTACATCTACAACAACATCCTGGGTGCTTGGATTGTCGATACTTACTACAAACACGGCTTCACTACCTTCAGGAACAATAACATCACTGATGCTTACAACAGGTAGATCATTCGGATTGTCTGTAATTGTAGCGGTTCCTACTGGATCGGTATTCGAAGTGTTGCCACTGGTTACCGTGCCAGCTAATGTGAACTGCTCATCGCCTTCATATAAATCATCATCAAGCGTACTTACAGGAACATTAACACTGGTATCTCCAGCGGTTATGGTTACGGTGGTCGTTACAGGGGTATAGTCGTCTCCGGCCAATGCACTGCCAGGTACTGTAACTACATCTACAACAACATCCTGGGTGCTTGGATTGTCGATACTTACTACAAACACGGCTTCACTACCTTCAGGAACAATAACATCACTGATGCTTACAACAGGTAGATCATTCGGATTGTCTGTAATTGTAGCGGTTCCTACTGGATCGGTATTCGAAGTGTTGCCACTGGTTACCGTGCCAGCTAATGTGAACTGCTCATCGCCTTCATATAAATCATCATCAAGCGTACTTACAGGAACATTAACACTGGTATCTCCAGCGGTTATGGTTACGGTGGTCGTTACAGGGGTATAGTCGTCTCCGGCTAATGCACTGCCAGGTACTGTAACTACATCTACCACAACATCCTCGGTACTTGGATTGTCGATACTTACTACAAACACGGCTTCACTACCTTCAGGAACAATAACATCACTGATGCTTACAACAGGTAGATCATTCGGATTGTCTGTAATTGTAGCGGTTCCTACTGGATCGGTATTCGAAGTGTTGCCACTGGTTACCGTGCCAGCTAATGTGAACTGCTCATCGCCTTCATATAAATCATCATCAAGCGTACTTACAGGAACATTAACACTGGTATCTCCAGCGGTTATGGTTACGGTGGTCGTTACAGGGGTATAGTCATCTCCGGCCAATGCACTGCCAGGTACTGTAACTACATCTACAACAACATCCTGGGTGCTTGGATTGTCGATACTTACTACAAACACGGCTTCACTACCTTCAGGAACAATAACATCACTGATGCTTACAACAGGTAGATCATTCGGATTGTCTGTAATTGTAGCGGTTCCTACTGGATCGGTATTCGAGGTGTTGCCACTGGTTACCGTGCCAGCTAATGTGAACTGCTCATCGCCTTCATATAAATTATCATCAAGCGTACTTACAGGAACATTAACACTGGTCTGTCCAGCGATTATGGTTACGGTGGTCGTTACAGGGGTATAGTCATCTCCGGCCAATGCACTGCCAGGTACTGTAACTACATCCACCACAACATCCTGGGTGCTTGGATTGTCGATACTTACTACAAACACGGCTTCACTACCTTCAGGGACAATAACATCACTGATGCTTACAACAGGCAGATCATTCGGATTGTCTGTAATTGTAGCGGTTCCTACTGGATCGGTATTCGAAGTGTTGCCACTGGTTACCGTGCCCGCTAATGTGAACTGCTCATCGCCTTCATATAAATTATCATCAAGCGTACTTACAGGAACATTAACACTGGTCTGTCCAGCGATTATGGTTACGGTGGTCGTTACAGGGGTATAGTCATCTCCGGCCAATGCACTGCCAGGTACTGTAACTACATCTACAACAACATCCTGGGTGCTTGGATTGTCGATACTTACTACAAACACGGCTTCACTACCTTCAGGGACAATAACATCACTGATGCTTACAACAGGCAGATCATTCGGATTGTCTGTAATTGTAGCGGTTCCTACTGGATCGGTATTCGAAGTGTTGCCACTGGTTACCGTGCCAGCTAATGTGAACTGCTCATCGCCTTCATATAAATTATCATCAAGCGTACTTACAGGAACATTAACACTGGTCTGTCCAGCGATTATGGTTACGGTGGTCGTTACAGGGGTATAGTCATCTCCGGCCAATGCACTGCCAGGTACTGTAACTACATCCACCACAACATCCTGGGTGCTTGGATTGTCGATACTTACTACAAACACGGCTTCACTACCTTCAGGAACAATAACATCACTGATGCTTACAACAGGCAGATCATCAGGATTGTCTGTAATTGTAGCGGTTCCTACTGGATCGGTATTCGAAGTGTTGCCACTGGTTACCGTGCCCGCTAATGTGAACTGCTCATCGCCTTCATATAAATTATCATCAAGCGTACTTACAGGAACATTAACACTGGTCTGTCCAGCGATTATGGTTACGGTGGTCGTTACAGGGGTATAGTCATCTCCGGCCAATGCACTGCCAGGTACTGTAACTACATCCACAACAACATCCTGGGTGCTTGGATTGTCGATACTTACTACAAACACGGCTTCACTACCTTCAGGGACAATAACATCACTGATGCTTACAACAGGCAGATCATCAGGATTGTCTGTAATTGTAGCGGTTCCTACTGGATCGGTATTCGAAGTGTTGCCACTGGTTACCGTGCCCGCTAATGTGAACTGCTCATCGCCTTCATATAAATTATCATCAAGCGTACTTACAGGAACATTAACACTGGTCTGTCCAGCGATTATGGTTACGGTGGTCGTTACAGGGGTATAGTCATCTCCGGCCAATGCACTGCCAGGTACTGTAACTACATCCACAACAACATCCTGGGTGCTTGGATTGTCGATACTTACTACAAACACGGCTTCACTACCTTCAGGGACAATAACATCACTGATGCTTACAACAGGCAGATCATCAGGATTGTCTGTAATTGTAGCGGTTCCTACTGGATCGGTATTCGAAGTGTTGCCACTGGTTACCGTGCCCGCTAATGTGAACTGCTCATCGCCTTCATATAAATTATCATCAAGCGTACTTACAGGAACATTAACACTGGTCTGTCCAGCGATTATGGTTACGGTGGTCGTTACAGGGGTATAGTCATCTCCGGCCAATGCACTGCCAGGTACTGTAACTACATCCACCACAACATCCTGGGTGCTTGGATTGTCGATACTTACTACAAACACGGCTTCACTACCTTCAGGAACAATAACATCACTGATGCTTACAACAGGCAGATCATTCGGATTGTCTGTAATTGTAGCGGTTCCTACTGGATCGGTATTCGAAGTGTTGCCACTGGTTACCGTGCCCGCTAATGTGAACTGCTCATCGCCTTCATATAAATTATCATCAAGCGTACTTACAGGAACATTAACACTGGTCTGTCCAGCGATTATGGTTACGGTGGTCGTTACAGGGGTATAGTCATCTCCGGCCAATGCACTGCCAGGTACTGTAACTACATCCACCACAACATCCTGGGTGCTTGGATTGTCGATACTTACTACAAACACGGCTTCACTACCTTCAGGAACAATAACATCACTGATGCTTACAACAGGCAGATCATCAGGATTGTCTGTAATTGTAGCGGTTCCTACTGGATCGGTATTCGAAGTGTTGCCACTGGTTACCGTGCCCGCTAATGTGAACTGCTCATCGCCTTCATATAAATTATCATCAAGCGTACTTACAGGAACATTAACACTGGTCTGTCCAGCGATTATGGTTACGGTGGTCGTTACAGGGGTATAGTCATCTCCGGCCAATGCACTGCCAGGTACTGTAACTACATCCACCACAACATCCTGGGTGCTTGGATTGTCGATACTTACTACAAACACGGCTTCACTACCTTCAGGAACAATAACATCACTGATGCTTACAACAGGCAGATCATCAGGATTGTCTGTAATTGTAGCGGTTCCTACTGGATCGGTATTCGAAGTGTTGCCACTGGTTACCGTGCCCGCTAATGTGAACTGCTCATCGCCTTCATATAAATTATCATCAAGCGTACTTACAGGAACATTAACACTGGTCTGTCCAGCGATTATGGTTACGGTGGTCGTTACAGGGGTATAGTCATCTCCGGCCAATGCACTGCCAGGTACTGTAACTACATCCACCACAACATCCTGGGTGCTTGGATTGTCGATACTTACTACAAACACGGCTTCACTACCTTCAGGGACAATAACATCACTGATGCTTACAACAGGCAGATCATTCGGATTGTCTGTAATTGTAGCGGTTCCTACTGGATCGGTATTCGAAGTGTTGCCACTGGTTACCGTGCCCGCTAATGTGAACTGCTCATCGCCTTCATATAAATTATCATCAAGCGTACTTACAGGAACATTAACACTGGTCTGTCCAGCGATTATGGTTACGGTGGTCGTTACAGGGGTATAGTCATCTCCGGCCAATGCACTGCCAGGTACTGTAACTACATCCACCACAACATCCTGGGTGCTTGGATTGTCGATACTTACTACAAACACGGCTTCACTACCTTCAGGGACAATAACATCACTGATGCTTACAACAGGCAGATCATTCGGATTGTCTGTAATTGTAGCGGTTCCTACTGGATCGGTATTCGAAGTGTTGCCACTGGTTACCGTGCCCGCTAATGTGAACTGCTCATCGCCTTCATATAAATTATCATCAAGCGTACTTACAGGAACATTAACACTGGTCTGTCCAGCGATTATGGTTACGGTGGTCGTTACAGGGGTATAGTCATCTCCGGCCAATGCACTGCCAGGTACTGTAACTACATCCACAACAACATCCTGGGTGCTTGGATTGTCGATACTTACTACAAACACGGCTTCACTACCTTCAGGGACAATAACATCACTGATGCTTACAACAGGCAGATCATTCGGATTGTCTGTAATTGTAGCGGTTCCTACTGGATCGGTATTCGAAGTGTTGCCACTGGTTACCGTGCCAGCTAATGTGAACTGCTCATCGCCTTCATATAAATTATCATCAAGCGTACTTACAGGAACATTAACACTGGTCTGTCCAGCGATTATGGTTACGGTGGTCGTTACAGGGGTATAGTCATCTCCGGCCAATGCACTGCCAGGTACTGTAACTACATCCACCACAACATCCTGGGTGCTTGGATTGTCGATACTTACTACAAACACGGCTTCACTACCTTCAGGGACAATAACATCACTGATGCTTACAACAGGCAGATCATTCGGATTGTCTGTAATTGTAGCGGTTCCTACTGGATCGGTATTCGAAGTGTTGCCACTGGTTACCGTGCCAGCTAATGTGAACTGCTCATCGCCTTCATATAAATTATCATCAAGCGTACTTACAGGAACATTAACACTGGTCTGTCCAGCGATTATGGTTACGGTGGTCGTTACAGGAGTATAGTCGTCTCCGGCTAATGCACTGCCAGGTACTGTAACTACATCTACCACAACATCCTCGGTACTTGGATTGTCGATACTTACTACAAACACGGCTTCACTACCTTCAGGAACAATAACATCACTGATGCTTACAACAGGTAGATCATTCGGATTGTCTGTAATTGTAGCGGTTCCTACTGGATCGGTATTCGAAGTGTTGCCACTGGTTACCGTGCCAGCTAATGTGAACTGCTCATCGCCTTCATATAAATCATCATCAAGCGTACTTACAGGAACATTAACACTGGTATCTCCAGCGGTTATGGTTACGGTGGTCGTTACAGGAGTATAGTCGTCTCCGGCTAATGCACTGCCAGGTACTGTAACTACATCTACAACAACATCCTGGGTGCTTGGATTGTCGATACTTACTACAAACACGGCTTCACTACCTTCAGGAACAATAACATCACTGATGCTTACAACAGGTAGATCATTCGGATTGTCTGTAATTGTAGCGGTTCCTACTGGATCGGTATTCGAAGTGTTGCCACTGGTTACCGTGCCAGCTAATGTGAACTGCTCATCGCCTTCATATAAATCATCATCAAGCGTACTTACAGGAACATTAACACTGGTATCTCCAGCGGTTATGGTTACGGTGGTCGTTACAGGGGTATAGTCGTCTCCGGCCAATGCACTGCCAGGTACTGTAACTACATCTACAACAACATCCTGGGTGCTTGGATTGTCGATACTTACTACAAACACGGCTTCACTACCTTCAGGAACAATAACATCACTGATGCTTACAACAGGTAGATCATTCGGATTGTCTGTAATTGTAGCGGTTCCTACTGGATCGGTATTCGAAGTGTTGCCACTGGTTACCGTGCCAGCTAATGTGAACTGCTCATCGCCTTCATATAAATCATCATCAAGCGTACTTACAGGAACATTAACACTGGTATCTCCAGCGGTTATGGTTACGGTGGTCGTTACAGGGGTATAGTCGTCTCCGGCTAATGCACTGCCAGGTACTGTAACTACATCTACAACAACATCCTGGGTGCTTGGATTGTCGATACTTACTACAAACACGGCTTCACTACCTTCAGGAACAATAACATCACTGATGCTTACAACAGGTAGATCATTCGGATTGTCTGTAATTGTAGCGGTTCCTACTGGATCGGTATTCGAAGTGTTGCCACTGGTTACCGTGCCAGCTAATGTGAACTGCTCATCGCCTTCATATAAATCATCATCAAGCGTACTTACAGGAACATTAACACTGGTATCTCCAGCGGTTATGGTTACGGTGGTCGTTACAGGGGTATAGTCGTCTCCGGCTAATGCACTGCCAGGTACTGTAACTACATCTACCACAACATCCTCGGTACTTGGATTGTCGATACTTACTACAAACACGGCTTCACTACCTTCAGGAACAATAACATCACTGATGCTTACAACAGGTAGATCATTCGGATTGTCTGTAATTGTAGCGGTTCCTACTGGATCGGTATTCGAGGTGTTGCCACTGGTTACCGTGCCAGCTAATGTGAACTGCTCATCGCCTTCATATAAATCATCATCAAGCGTACTTACAGGAACATTAACACTGGTATCTCCAGCGGTTATGGTTACGGTGGTCGTTACAGGAGTATAGTCGTCTCCGGCCAATGCACTGCCAGGTACTGTAACTACATCCACCACAACATCCTGGGTGCTTGGATTGTCGATACTTACTACAAACACGGCTTCACTACCTTCAGGAACAATAACATCACTGATGCTTACAACAGGTAGATCATTCGGATTGTCTGTAATTGTAGCGGTTCCTACTGGATCGGTATTCGAAGTGTTGCCACTGGTTACCGTGCCAGCTAATGTGAACTGCTCATCGCCTTCATATAAATCATCATCAAGCGTACTTACAGGAACATTAACACTGGTATCTCCAGCGGTTATGGTTACGGTGGTCGTTACAGGAGTATAGTCGTCTCCGGCCAATGCACTGCCAGGTACTGTAACTACATCTACAACAACATCCTGGGTACTTGGATTGTCGATACTTACTACAAACACGGCTTCACTACCTTCAGGAACAATAACATCACTGATGCTTACAACAGGTAGATCATTCGGATTGTCTGTAATTGTAGCGGTTCCTACTGGATCGGTATTCGAAGTGTTGCCACTGGTTACCGTGCCAGCTAATGTGAACTGCTCATCGCCTTCATATAAATCATCATCAAGCGTACTTACAGGAACATTAACACTGGTATCTCCAGCGGTTATGGTTACGGTGGTCGTTACAGGGGTATAGTCGTCTCCGGCTAATGCACTGCCAGGTACTGTAACTACATCTACAACAACATCCTGGGTACTTGGATTGTCGATACTTACTACAAACACGGCTTCACTACCTTCAGGAACAATAACATCACTGATGCTTACAACAGGTAGATCATTCGGATTGTCTGTAATTGTAGCGGTTCCTACTGGATCGGTATTCGAAGTGTTGCCACTGGTTACCGTGCCAGCTAATGTGAACTGCTCATCGCCTTCATATAAATCATCATCAAGCGTACTTACAGGAACATTAACACTGGTATCTCCAGCGGTTATGGTTACGGTGGTCGTTACAGGAGTATAGTCATCTCCGGCCAATGCACTGCCAGGTACTGTAACTACATCTACAACAACATCCTGGGTGCTTGGATTGTCGATACTTACTACAAACACGGCTTCACTACCTTCAGGAACAATAACATCACTGATGCTTACAACAGGTAGATCATTCGGATTGTCTGTAATTGTAGCGGTTCCTACTGGATCGGTATTCGAAGTGTTGCCACTGGTTACCGTGCCAGCTAATGTGAACTGCTCATCGCCTTCATATAAATCATCATCAAGCGTACTTACAGGAACATTAACACTGGTATCTCCAGCGGTTATGGTTACGGTGGTCGTTACAGGGGTATAGTCATCTCCGGCCAATGCACTGCCAGGTACTGTAACTACATCTACAACAACATCCTGGGTGCTTGGATTGTCGATACTTACTACAAACACGGCTTCACTACCTTCAGGAACAATAACATCACTGATGCTTACAACAGGTAGATCATTCGGATCATCTGTGATCGTACCGGTAGCTTCCGCAACAAGATTTCTGGTATTATTAGTTTGAACCGTTCCGGTTATAGTAAAGTTTTCGGAAAGCTCATAAATAGTATCTTCAAGAGAATTTACCGTATAATTTGCTGTCAACTCACCTGCTTGGATTGTTATTGTTTCGTTTACTGCAGCATCATAATCCAATCCCGCTGTAGCCGTACCATTTGAGGTGCTTACACTAATTACCACGTCTTCAACAGACACCTCCGCTAAAGCAAATACAAACGTAAGGGGTTGACCTTCAGCAACCTCCACGTTTTCAACAGAAAGCACAGGATCTGCCTCTACCGTAATCGTACCCGTCGCAGTAACACAATCATTATTTGCATCGCAAATTTGATACGTAAAAGTGTCGGTTCCGAAGAAATTTTCGTTTGGCGTGTATACCAGGAAGTCATCTGACGCATCTCCCGGTGTTCCATTGTCATTTACTGACAGATCACCGTTTGGAGTAGTATTTACTACAGATAAAGATCCTGCACCGTCATTTCCGAAGAAATCATTAGCCAATACATTTAAAACATTATCTTCTGAATCCTCTGAAACCGTGAATGTATCATCTTCTGCCTCAGGAACATCATTGGAAATATTGATAAGAACAGTGGCCTCATCACAATCTCCGTCAGAATCACAGATTTTATAAACAAAACTCGTAGCTTGTAAATTGAGAGTTGGAGGGGTGTAAACTATGAAGTCATCAGACGGATCGTTTGCCAAATCACCTGGATTAACAGCAACACTACCGAAAGCTGGTTGTGTTACAATAGTAATAGTTCCTTCTGAAGGACCGTCAGGACCAAAAGTATCATTGGCAAGAACATCAATATTAACCGGCTGAACAGGTCTCAGCGGACTTGCAATAGCGGCATCATCCTGAGCAACAGGACGCCCATCATCAACAAAATTATTTTCACAAGAAGAAATCAAATTGATTATCCTTGTAATTTTATTATCTGTCGGCTCACCTTCCACATCATTCACACTCACGTATCCCGTAGGATCTACCTCTGTGATTGTATAGGTCACATTTACTAAAGCAGAAGGTATTGCAGTTGCAAAACGGTAGTTACCATTAATATCGGTAGTAGTACTTGCTGAACTTCCGTCTGATCCGGACAAAGAAACCGTAACCCCACTTAAAGGATCACCGCCTTCATCTGAAACATTACCGCAAATCACAGGAGCGGTAATTATAGTAGACTGCGGATCAGTATAATTAGCATTCCTTAATGCCAGGGAATAGTAACGGTCACTATTTCCATTCTCCTTACCTATAACATAGTTAAGTTTTGACTTACCTTCCCAATAATTACTAAATGTATATCTTGGATCAACAGAAATGTCTCCGCCCGGAGCTGTAGTAGGATTAATTGCTGTACCGCGCACCGAAGCTGTTTTCCGCTCAATGTTGATTAGGGTATTTTGAGATTGGTAATACGCGTCGGGTAAACTCAACTCAGCATACTCGCGGGTTGCCTGACTATCACCATCTATATCAAATGGAGTTCCGAAAAATGAAATTTCAACCTCATCGCCATAAGTACCGCCTCCAGAAACAAATGTGATTTCAAAAGCTACACTTTGATCACCATTATTAGTACTGTTAATTCTAGGCTGAAAATTATTAGCCACACCTTCAGTACTCACATCAATATCGAGCAAAGTTGCTCCATTATTGAAGGCCGTAATCTTAACAAGAGCATCTATAGGATTAGGACTGTCTGCAAAAACATTAGAGAATCGGTAAACCGCTCCTACCTGATTGTTTGAACCAGAAACCAATACCGGGTTTGTAAATCTTGAGTCTCCATAAAGCGGAGCACAATCACAACCACGCTCGCCCGGAGGAACAACAATCACATCACTTACTGTAATGTTAACGGAAGCAATACTTTCGTCGCCATCTAAATCAACAATTTTATATCTAAATGTATCTGTCCCTTCATACCCAGTATTAGGAGTATAAACGATGGTGTCGTCTGACAAATTGGATGGTGTACCATTATTATTAATGACCACTGAACCATTTACGGGTTGCTGAACAATTACAAGAGGAGCTGTAGCATTTGCACCATCTGCACCAAAATCATCATTCGACAATACGTCAATGTTTAACGAGGTATTAATGTTTACCTGTCTAAAATCATCAACCGCAGTTGGAACAAAACATTGAGAGATGGTATTATCTATAACCGCCTGAGTATTTCCCTGAGGAGAACCTGCAATTGTTGGAACTCCATTTGCATCAACACCTCCGGGTGTGTTTGCCAAATTGAAATCTGGAGTTAAGTCAAGTTTATTAAAACTACCCGCACCTTCAATCGCATCATAACAACCGTCATTATCTGAATCCACATCTCTAGAATCGACCAGACCATCTCCGTCAGTATCTCTAAAGGTTTCGGTAAGAACCCCAAAAATAAAACCATGAGGGTCTAAACCTCTAAATTCAATTTCAAAATCTGCAGCAGTTCTGGACACATAGAAAAACGTGTAACCATTTGGTACAGTAGACTTTTGAGGAGCTGTAGAAATTGTATTTCCAAGATCGTACTGAACCGGCGGAGTTTCACCATTAAATCTCGAAAATCTATTGGTGTTAAATACATCTACATTTCCTATCACCCGCAAAGGAACACTTGAAATATCTGAACCATCCTCGCCGCCACGGTCAGGATACTCATTCCCTCCTAATCCAGCAATTCCGATAATATAGGTATATCTTTCAGTTGTAGTAGATAGATTTTCTGCAGAAACACCATAATTCACACGAATTGTTCGCTCATAAGCATTCCGAGGAACACCTCTTAAATCAAGGTATTTTGTAGCAAAATTAACGCCCTGTCCATTGATATCAATTACACCATTTACGAGTGTTGGTTGATAAATTCTCCATTGCTCTTCCTGACTCGTATTAGTTCTCGGTGAAAATCCTTTTATCACACTAAGCGTAACACCATTATTTGGCAAAGAAGCAGGACCTTGCGGCTTCAATGGAAAAACACCAGTTCCTGAACTATTTAAATTATCAACAGTAGACTGATTAGGATTTGCTAAAATAGCAACAGATCCATTTCCTTCATTAATATCAAGTATACCATCGTTGTCATCATCTTGATCACAATTATCTGGCACACCATCCTTATCGGTATCAAGACCAGAGCAGTACTCAGTACACGTATTTGGATCTATAGTCACCCGAACAGGCTCATTATTCCCTATAGGACAACCATTTACCAGTGCTGTTGATGACCTGGAAGTTTTTTCGTCAGGGTTTATAACACCCCTATAGGTTGATGTGGTTTGTATTGCAAAGGTTGCTCCCGCATAAGTACAATCATTTGAAACTCTCAACCTAAAATTGATCTGAAAGGCAGAATCTGTGTCCTCTACTAAATTATCGGCAACACTAAAGGTCAAAACGCGTGTTGAGGCATCATAAGATGAAGTTACACCTGCAGGAAGGCCTGGCGCATTTTGAAAGTCTACGCTTAACGGTAGCGTATAGCGTATACGGAGATCACGCATATCATCATTACCGTAATTTTTCACATTAAAAGAAACGTCAATATCTTGATTTCCAAATACTGTTGGATTATTGCCAAGATTTGTAGTTAACAACATTGGCTCTAACTCCGGTTCATAAGCCTCTACCGCAAAACCTAACATATATAAACTATAGGTTTCCTGATTTGAAGTTAAACGAAATACGGCACTGGTTTGATTGTTACCCAGTAAAGCATTATTGGTATTAGCTAGTGTAAAAACACCCGCATCAAAACCTAACGTATTTGTAGAAGCGGGCGTTCTATTTGTATAATTCTGACCAAATTGAGAAATACGACTATTAAAAAAATTATCAGCCTGTCTTAGACCGGTACTTATATCAGTGAAGGTATTTGATGTATTTCTTATCTGAAGTCTATCACCTATTAAATCTCTATCTCCTTCTAAAGCACCGAAAACTACATCAGCATTAACAGCTCCATTAGGTACAGTTCTAAAACCATCAAATAATATATCGTAATTATTTTCTCCGGAATTTCTGGTTACATTAGCAAAACCATCAAAAAGTGTAATATTTCTTGTTGGCTTATTTACATCTTCATAAACAACCACAAGCTGCCATCCGGCAGATGCACCTATAATATCCCCGGCTCCATGACCATAAATAGTTCCTGTTTTTGCTTCAACGTTTGCAACAGTGTATGTTCCTGCATAATTAGCTCCTAAAGCTTGCACCTGTGCGGTTATATCTTTAACACAGGCATAAGGATCGTGCTGAAAATGCTCATCACGCCCCCTATACAATACCTGATCAGCGGTATAGGTTGTATATGAAGATTGACCAGGCAATTTCACTTTCACCTGATTGTAATTCCAGCCGGGCTGATTATCTGAGGAAAGATCACCCGGTTCTTTATCTCCTGCTGTCCAGTACAAGAAGGCTTTCTTAATTGTAATACAATTATTAGAACCAAAAGAGACCAAATTCGCACTGCTTGAATTAAATGTACTCCCATCTGAATCAATATCAACATAAACATTGTTATCAAAACTCTGGTTGCCGCTTTCTCCATCATAATTTCCCGTAGCCGAACGAGACATCATATTGTTAGCGATAGTGGTAAAGTTACCGCGCAGTGTACCTTCATAACGCACATCAAAAGAATTCTTAAGCTGCGCATTTAAAGTAAAAATCCCACTAAAAATAAATAGCCCTACAAGGGAAAGAGTAATTTTTAATTTCATAGGTTGATTATTTGAAGTTGCTTGCGCCAGGGTTAAGTTGCTTTATTAAGATAGAAGCAAAATTCTGTTGTGAAGAAGAGTCAGACTTTGCGTGAATCTGAATACAGCTCCACGAGGTTTTGTTCAATTGTGGTTTTGTTGTTCTTACGATAAATTGAACCCTTTGGTTTTCTGAAGTCTTAATTAATTTCAGCGGAGCTCCATTTTTATCTAAGATTTCAAATTTTACATCTGATGATTCCAGAGAAGCGTCATCACAAGAAATCATTTCACCACGTATTTGAAATACTTGTGGCTTACCGGAATTATTTGTCAGTTCAACAAAATAATCTACAGTTTCTGCCGTTATAGGATCATCTGTATTTTTATAGAAAGCGAGTTCTACGTTTTTAGAGTTATCTGAACTCTTTGAGCCATGTTCTTTTTGCGAAAAGGCACTAATTTGAAAAGCAAAAAAAACAACAAGCATTAAAGCTGCATTGTAAAAATTTTTCATTGGGGCATTATTTGAAATTGGGTTGTACTAAAAATCACCTCCTTTAATCAGAGTTGATAAAATAAATATAATTCGAAACTTTAAAACGACAAGACACTGTCTGGAAGAGAAAGCACCCATCATAATAAATTATTTCATACACGCTATTAAAGCATATTTACTGCATTTAAGGGGTGTGAACGTTATTAAGTTGGGTATGACAAATATATATATCAACGCATACTTTTTCAGCGTAGGCATATTATTTTAGATGTAATACACAAAACCACCCCACAAATCTATACTTTCACCATTCAATTGTAAGAAACGGGTTTAAAAAATCCTACATTATTTTAATAATCAATTACTTAGAAGCCATTCTTTAAGCAGTTTTAGCCTATTTATACGACCAAAAAAGTGCCTTTTTAAGCATGACTTAATTGTCAAGTACTATAAATTGACTTCGTCGATTTAATTGATGCTGCTCCTCTGAACAGGCTACCCCGTTACTGCATTCATTTAATAATTGTGACTCTCCATAACCTCTCCCCGAAATTCGGTCTGCACTGATGCCGCCCTCCTCGATGATATATTGAATGGTAGATTCATTTCTTCGCTGAGACAGGGCCATGTTGTAATCATCATCACCTCTGCTATCAGTATGGGAACGTACATCTATGCGCAGGCCAGGATACTCTTTTAAAATCTGGATAATTTTCTGCAACTCCACCGCGGCATCAGGCCTTATATTTGACTTGTCAAAATCGAAATAAATAGGCTCTATAAGCACAGCCAGATCAAAGCCTGCTTCAATTTTTTCAGGAATTAATGCCATAGTGATTTCCTCCTCATCTTCAGACACTTCTATGCTTTGCTCCTCTGTACTGTAACCTTCTTTACTTGCACGTACAAAATAGACATCCCCACAAGGTATTTGATTAAAGCTATACTCACCCATACCGGAGGTTAAGCCGCTATTTAAAATTTCGTTTTGCTCATTACGAATCTCAACCTGCGCTTGGCTTAATACTTTCTTAGTCACATCATCAATAATAGTTACAGTTAGCATAGTCTCACAGGGTTGCTTGAGAAAACTGTATATATCATCATCAAGAGGATCATTAGCTCGATTAGAACTCAAATACCCTGTATTGTCTGACTCATTTATTACAAATGCAAAATCATCTGAGGTAGAGTTTATGGGAGATCCCAGTGTTTGTATTTTATTCTCGTTGAGGACGAAAACATCCAATCCCCCCAGGCCGGCTCTACCGTCTGAACTAAAATACAGCAAACCCAGCTGGGACACATATGGAAATCCATCACGACCCGGAGTATTAACCGTAGGCCCCAGATTAGAAGGCTCTCCCAGTATGGTATCTCCTTCCAGACTAACGCTCCATAAATCAGATTCTCCATATCCTCCCGGGCGGTCTGAAGCAAAGTAAAGGGTCTTGCCATCAGGACTTAAAGCAGGGTGAGATGTGGAAAACTCATCGCTGTTAATAGGCAATTCTTTAGCCTCACCCCATTCTGAACTACTGTCATTTCTTGCAGACACGTAAATCTTCAGCTTATTGGTGTTATTCTTTGAAGTTTTAAACTGTTCCTTAGAGTAGTTGTTACGGGTAAAGTACAATCTCGTCCCATCAGCATTTAGTACCGCATTACTCTCGTGGTAGGGCGTATTGACAGGACCGGTAAGCTTTTGAACATTTGTAACCTTTCCTGATTGTACATCTGCGGTATATAAATCTAAAAACGGCTGTTTATTCCATAAATGAATACGGGTTGAAAAAACACCGGTATCCCGGGTGGAAGCAAATAAAATCTGTTCCCCGTAATAAGCAGCCCCAAAATCAGAATAACCTGTTTTATTTATACCCAATTTTTCAACTGAATAAGTCCCTGCTACATAATTCTGACCACCACCGTTTTCGTAAATCTGCTCATCTCCTCCTGATGTGCCTGCTTTATAAAGAGCTATCATTTCTAAGGAAGTATCGTAACGCTCTATTGCGCGAAGGCTTTGGGCATATCTAAAATACTGCTCCGGCGTAACCTGATCTGCATAGGCTTCAACAAGTTTACCATACCACTGTGCCGCTTCAGCATAATCTGCATTGTAATAAAAACTGTCTCCCAATTTCCCGAAAAGCTCTGCAGAAGCATAGCCTTCTTCTGCAACTTTCAAATAAATCTTTTGAGAATCTACAAACGCGTACTGATCAAACTTTTTATTGGCTCGTTCCAATTCACGCTCCTGAGCATTGACGTCAAAACTTATTAAGGCTAAGGCAAACGTTAGAAAAAGTAATATATGTTTCATAAAACCTTATTTTTTAGAAGAAGCGTGGTGTAACCATGCGATTGTATTCTTTAAACAGTTCAAATCTCAAAAAGACTTCATAAGTACCGTCGTTATAGGTTGCATTACCTAAGTCTGTACTTTCCCGATCATAAGCAAAACCTACAAGCATGGAGTCTGAAATCTGAAAACCAACCAAGCCACTCAAAGCCGCGCTCCAGCGGTAAGACGCTCCTAGCGTAAGCTTATCGTAGAATAAAAAATTAGCATTAACATCTACAGCAAGTGGCGCTCCGGCTACCATTTTCACAAGGGTTGACGGCTTAAATTTAGTAGTTGGGCTGAGCTCAAAAACGTAACCCGCAAGACCGTAATAATGAATACGCTCTTCGGCTATAAAACTAGCTGCAGAGTTAGCCCCACTTCTATCAAAATGATCGGTTTGTAATAAACCGGGTGCAGAAATACCTGCATAAAACCGGTCATCGTGATAGAAGAGACCTACTCCAACGTTGGGCGAAAGTTTATTATCTATATTTTGAAGCAATGGATCATTTAGATTAAAAGGATTTGTTCTGTTAAAATCCACATCTAAAAGATTTAAGGTCCCTTTTAAACCAAAGCTCAGTTTACCTTCTACTCCGGTCTCAATAGTATAACTGAAATCTGCACTGAAATTTGTTTCTCTTGCTGGTCCTAATGCATCATTTACCAGGCTAAAACCCAAACCTACTTTACCTAAACCAATTGGACTATGCACTGATAGATTTTGCGTTCTTGGCGCTCCATCAAGACCCACCCACTGGCTGCGATGCAGAAGCAGTATTGAAGTCCTTCCGCGGTTTCCTGCGTATGCAGGATTAATCACCAAAGGATTATAGATATACTGCGTGTATTGAGGATCTTGCTGAGCGTACACCGACTCCTGTTTCAGGAAAGTCAAAGACGTCAAAGCAATAAGAAATATTTTTAATGTAGTCTTCATTACAAAATGCTTTTTAATGTTTATCATTTCCCGTTGATTAGTTAATGTATAAATAGCCCGCAACATTACGCATATCACCAGGTTCGCGTTCATAGTTTATAATATAGAAGTACGTACCTGAAGGCAATTTCAAAGACCGGTTTACCGTAGCACGTGCGTCAGAATACCCCCTGAATACATTACCGGTATCCGGATTGTAATCTCTGGTCTCAAAAACCTGGACTCCCCATTTATTAAATACCTGAACCCTATTCGGGAAATTCTCAATATTCTCAATCTGGAAATAATCATTAAATCCATCGTCATTAGGAGTTACAAAGTTGAAGATCTCAATATCCTCCTGAGCCAATACTCCGGTTACCTGATAGACCGTTGGATCATCGGGTTCCCCATCTCCATTCGCATCCACATCTGCAGGGTTATCAGGATCATCGGTTAAATCTTCCACAAGGTCACCACCAGCTGTAGATGCACTAACTAATGCCTGATTAATAACCTGTTGATTTGCAATATCCTCAGCCGTAATTGTGTACACCGCCGTAAACGTCGAACTATCTGTTGCCCCGGGAGCCAAATCAATCGGACCTCCAATTACTTCAACCAACGGGTCTTCAATTAAAATGTCATATAGCGTGGTATTTCCGGTATTGGTTATACTGAAGGTGTAAATCAAAGTCTCACCAACATCTGTTGCCAGGTTTCCATTCTCATCACTAAAGGTTACTGATTTTTCGGCGCTAAGTGAACTTAAAGCAGGTAAGTCGGTCACTGTAGGATCATCTGCAGGATCTCCATTACCATCATCATCTGCTGTTTCATCACCATTATCGGATACGTCGGTCACTTCATTATCAAAAGGATCTGTTCCGGTAGCAAGAGCCGTGTTGGTAACACGTCTTGCATCGATATCTGCCTGAGTAATGGTATAGGTTGCAGTAGCAACTCCAGATTCTCCAGGAGCCAATGTTGACGGTTCAATAACCAAATCTGCTAAAGCCAACTTAGCATCATCAATCGAAATATCTGAAACCCTAGCATTACCAGTATTGGTTACTGTAAATGTGTAAACAATTGTTTCGCCGGCCTGCGCAAATCCATCTCCATTCTCGTCTCCAAGAACACTTGTTTTGATTAGGCTTATTTGTGAATTATTACAAATACTTAAAGTAACCGGAGTTCTGGATAAGCTCACACAACCGGTCTGAATATTTACAGACTCTGCATAGTAGGTTACACTACCTACATCACTCAAAACAGGATCTGCCACTACATCACCACCTTCTGCTGCAGTGTACCATACAACATTAAATCCATCAGGAACCGTCGCTAAGGCAGTCAAAGTCTCAATTGGCCCCGTTTCACACACTTCCTGATCGCCAACGCTTACAGGGGCTAAAACTACATCCGGCTGGGTTACCTCTGCTCTGGCTGTAGTCTCACAACCATTGGCATCTGTTACCGTTACAGTATAAATACCAGCATCAAGACCGGAAAGATCCTCGGTAATGGCTCCATTACTCCATAGGTATGTATATGGCGCTGTTCCTCCGGATACAGTTAGGTCTACACCTCCATCATTATCCTCATTACAGGTCTCACGGCTGCCTAATGCTGAAGCTGTTAGTACATCCGGCTGGGTTACCTCTGCTCTGGCTGTAGTCTCACAACCATTGGCATCTGTTATCGTTACAGTATAAATGCCAGCATCAAGACCGGAAAGATCCTCGGTAATGGCTCCATTACTCCATAGGTATGTATATGGCGCTGTTCCTCCGGATACAGTTAGGTCTACACCTCCATCATTATCCTCATTACAGGTCTCACGGCTGCCTAATGCTGAAGCTGTTAGTACATCCGGCTGGGTTACCTCTGCTCTGGCTGTAGTCTCACAACCATTGGCATCTGTTATCGTTACAGTATAAATGCCAGCATCAAGACCGGAAAGATCCTCGGTAATGGCTCCATTACTCCATAGGTATGTATATGGCGCTGTTCCTCCGGATACAGTTAGGTCTACACCTCCATCATTATCCTCATTACAGGTCTCACGGCTGCCTAATGCTGAAGCTGTTAGTACATCCGGCTGGGTTACCTCTGCTCTGGCTGTAGTCTCACAACCATTGGCATCTGTTATCGTTACAGTATAAATGCCAGCATCAAGACCGGAAAGATCCTCGGTAATGGCTCCATTACTCCATAGGTATGTATATGGCGCTGTTCCTCCGGATACAGTTAGGTCTACACCTCCATCATTATCCTCATTACAGGTCTCACGGCTGCCTAATGCTGAAGCTGTTAGTACATCCGGCTGGGTTACCTCTGCTCTGGCTGTAGTCTCACAACCATTGGCATCTGTTATCGTTACAGTATAAATGCCAGCATCAAGACCGGAAAGATCCTCGGTAATGGCTCCATTACTCCATAGGTATGTATATGGCGCTGTTCCTCCGGATACAGTTAGGTCTACACCTCCATCATTATCCTCATTACAGGTCTCACGGCTGCCTAATGCTGAAGCTGTTAGTACATCCGGCTGGGTTACCTCTGCTCTGGCTGTAGTCTCACAACCATTGGCATCTGTTATCGTTACAGTATAAATGCCAGCATCAAGACCGGAAAGATCCTCGGTAATGGCTCCATTACTCCATAGGTATGTATATGGCGCTGTTCCTCCGGATACAGTTAGGTCTACACCTCCATCATTATCCTCATTACAGGTCTCACGGCTGCCTAATGCTGAAGCTGTTAGTACATCCGGCTGGGTTACCTCTGCTCTGGCTGTAGTCTCACAACCATTGGCATCTGTTATCGTTACAGTATAAATGCCAGCATCAAGACCGGAAAGATCCTCGGTAATGGCTCCATTACTCCATAGGTATGCATATGGCGCTGTTCCTCCACTTACCGAAATATCTATAGAACCGGTGGCATCATCAAAGCAAAGCACATCGGTTACCGTGGAAACAACAGAAAGAGTAGCAGATGGCTGGCCTACCGTAATAACATCGCTATTCAAAATACAACCGTTAGCATCGGTAATCTGAACACTGTAGCCGCCGGCGATAAGACCGCTTATATCCTCAGTATCGGATCCGGTACTCCACAGGTATGTATATGGCGCTGTTCCTCCACTTACCGAAATATCTATAGAACCGGTAGCATCATCAAAGCAAAGCACATCGGTTACCGTGGAAACAACAGAAAGAGTAGCAGATGGCTGGCCTACCGTAATAACATCGCTATTCAAAATACAACCGTTAGCATCGGTAATCTGAACACTGTAGCCGCCGGCGATAAGACCGCTTATATCCTCAGTATCGGATCCGGTACTCCATAGGTATGTATATGGCGCTGTTCCTCCACTTACCGAAATATCTATAGAACCGGTGGCATCATCAAAGCAAAGCACATCGGTTACCGTGGAAACAACAGAAAGAGTAGCAGATGGCTGGCCTACCGTAATAACATCGCTATTCAAAATACAACCGTTAGCATCGGTAATCTGAACACTGTAGCCGCCAGCGATAAGACCGCTTATATCCTCAGTATCGGATCCGGTACTCCATAGGTATGTATATGGCGCTGTTCCTCCACTTACCGAAATATCTATAGAACCGGTGGCATCATCAAAGCAAAGCACATCGGTTACCGTGGAAACAACAGAAAGAGTAGCAGATGGCTGGCCTACCGTAATAACATCGCTATTCAAAATACAACCGTTAGCATCGGTAATCTGAACACTGTAGCCGCCGGCGATAAGACCGCTTATATCCTCAGTATCGGATCCGGTACTCCACAGGTATGTATATGGCGCTGTTCCTCCACTTACCGAAATATCTATAGAACCGGTAGCATCATCAAAGCAAAGCACATCGGTTACCGTGGAAACAACAGAAAGAGTAGCAGATGGCTGGCCTACCGTAATAACATCGCTATTCAAAATACAACCGTTAGCATCGGTAATCTGAACACTGTAGCCGCCGGCGATAAGACCGCTTATATCCTCAGTATCGGATCCGGTACTCCATAGGTATGTATATGGCGCTGTTCCTCCACTTACCGAAATATCTATAGAACCGGTGGCATCATCAAAGCAAAGCACATCGGTTACCGTGGAAACAACAGAAAGAGTAGCAGATGGCTGGCCTACCGTAATAACATCGCTATTCAAAATACAACCGTTAGCATCGGTAATCTGAACACTGTAGCCGCCAGCGATAAGACCGCTTATATCCTCAGTATCGGATCCGGTACTCCATAGGTATGTATATGGCGCTGTTCCTCCACTTACCGAAATATCTATAGAACCGGTGGCATCATCAAAGCAAAGCACATCGGTTACCGTGGAAACAACAGAAAGAGTAGCAGATGGCTGGCCTACCGTAATAACATCGCTATTCAAAATACAACCGTTAGCATCGGTAATCTGAACACTGTAGCCGCCGGCGATAAGACCGCTTATATCCTCAGTATCGGATCCGGTACTCCACAGGTATGTATATGGCGCTGTTCCTCCACTTACCGAAATATCTATAGAACCGGTAGCATCATCAAAGCAAAGCACATCGGTTACCGTGGAAACAACAGAAAGAGTAGCAGATGGCTGGCCTACCGTAATAACATCGCTATTCAAAATACAACCGTTAGCATCGGTAATCTGAACACTGTAGCCGCCGGCGATAAGACCGCTTATATCCTCAGTATCGGATCCGGTACTCCACAGGTATGTATATGGCGCTGTTCCTCCACTTACCGAAATATCTATAGAACCGGTGGCATCATCAAAGCAAAGCACATCGGTTACCGTGGAAACAACAGAAAGAGTAGCAGATGGCTGGCCTACCGTAATAACATCGCTATTCAAAATACAACCGTTAGCATCGGTAATCTGAACACTGTAGCCGCCGGCGATAAGACCGCTTATATCCTCAGTATCGGATCCGGTACTCCACAGGTATGTGTATGGCGCTGTTCCTCCACTTACCGAAATATCTATAGAACCGGTGGCATCATCAAAGCAAAGCACATCGGTTACCGTGGAAACAACAGAAAGAGTAGCAGATGGCTGGCCTACCGTAATAACATCGCTATTCAAAATACAACCGTTAGCATCGGTAATCTGAACACTGTAGCCGCCGGCGATAAGACCGCTTATATCCTCAGTATCGGATCCGGTACTCCACAGGTATGTATATGGCGCTGTTCCTCCACTTACCGAAATATCTATAGAACCGGTAGCATCATCAAAGCAAAGCACATCGGTTACCGTGGAAACAACAGAAAGAGTAGCAGATGGCTGGCCTACCGTAATAACATCGCTATTCAAAATACAACCGTTAGCATCGGTAATCTGAACACTGTAGCCGCCGGCGATAAGACCGCTTATATCCTCAGTATCGGATCCGGTACTCCACAGGTATGTATATGGCGCTGTTCCTCCACTTACCGAAATATCTATAGAACCGGTGGCATCATCAAAGCAAAGCACATCGGTTACCGTGGAAACAACAGAAAGAGTAGCAGATGGCTGGCCTACCGTAATAACATCGCTATTCAAAATACAACCGTTAGCATCGGTAATCTGAACACTGTAGCCGCCGGCGATAAGACCGCTTATATCCTCAGTATCGGATCCGGTACTCCACAGGTATGTATATGGCGCTGTTCCTCCACTTACCGAAATATCTATAGAACCGGTAGCATCATCAAAGCAAAGCACATCGGTTACCGTGGAAACAACAGAAAGAGTAGCAGATGGCTGGCCTACCGTAATAACATCGCTATTCAAAATACAACCGTTAGCATCGGTAATCTGAACACTGTAGCCGCCGGCGATAAGACCGCTTATATCCTCAGTATCGGATCCGGTACTCCACAGGTATGTATATGGCGCTGTTCCTCCACTTACCGAAATATCTATAGAACCGGTAGCATCATCAAAGCAAAGCACATCGGTTACCGTGGAAACAACAGAAAGAGTAGCAGATGGCTGGCCTACCGTAATAACATCGCTATTCAAAATACAACCGTTAGCATCGGTAATCTGAACACTGTAGCCGCCGGCGATAAGACCGCTTATATCCTCAGTATCGGATCCGGTACTCCACAGGTATGTATATGGCGCTGTTCCTCCACTTACCGAAATATCTATAGAACCGGTGGCATCATCAAAGCAAAGCACATCGGTTACCGTGGAAACAACAGAAAGAGTAGCAGATGGCTGGCCTACCGTAATAACATCGCTATTCAAAATACAACCGTTAGCATCGGTAATCTGAACACTGTAGCCGCCGGCGATAAGACCGCTTATATCCTCAGTATCGGATCCGGTACTCCATAGGTATGTATATGGCGCTGTTCCTCCACTTACCGAAATATCTATAGAACCGGTAGCATCATCAAAGCAAAGCACATCGGTTACCGTGGAAACAACAGAAAGAGTAGCAGATGGCTGGCCTACCGTAATAACATCGCTATTCAAAATACAACCGTTAGCATCGGTAATCTGAACACTGTAGCCGCCGGCGATAAGACCGCTTATATCCTCAGTATCGGATCCGGTACTCCACAGGTATGTATATGGCGCTGTTCCTCCACTTACCGAAATATCTATAGAACCGGTGGCATCATCAAAGCAAAGCACATCGGTTACCGTGGAAACAACAGAAAGAGTAGCAGATGGCTGGCCTACCGTAATAACATCGCTATTCAAAATACAACCGTTAGCATCGGTAATCTGAACACTGTAGCCGCCGGCGATAAGACCGCTTATATCCTCAGTATCGGATCCGGTACTCCATAGGTATGTATATGGCGCTGTTCCTCCACTTACCGAAATATCTATAGAACCGGTAGCATCATCAAAGCAAAGCACATCGGTTACCGTGGAAACAACAGAAAGAGTAGCAGATGGCTGGCCTACCGTAATAACATCGCTATTCAAAATACAACCGTTAGCATCGGTAATCTGAACACTGTAGCCGCCAGCGATAAGACCGCTTATATCCTCAGTATCGGATCCGGTACTCCACAGGTATGTGTATGGCGCTGTTCCTCCACTTACCGAAATATCTATAGAACCGGTAGCATCATCAAAGCAAAGCACATCGGTTACCGTGGAAACAACAGAAAGAGTAGCAGATGGCTGGCCTACCGTAATAACATCGCTATTCAAAATACAACCGTTAGCATCGGTAATCTGAACACTGTAGCCGCCAGCGATAAGACCGCTTATATCCTCAGTATCGGATCCGGTACTCCACAGGTATGTATATGGCGCTGTTCCTCCACTTACCGAAATATCTATAGAACCGGTGGCATCATCAAAGCAAAGCACATCGGTTACCGTGGAAACAACAGAAAGAGTAGCAGATGGCTGGCCTACCGTAATAACATCGCTATTCAAAATACAACCGTTAGCATCGGTAATCTGAACACTGTAGCCGCCGGCGATAAGACCGCTTATATCCTCAGTATCGGATCCGGTACTCCACAGGTATGTATATGGCGCTGTTCCTCCACTTACCGAAATATCTATAGAACCGGTAGCATCATCAAAGCAAAGCACATCGGTTACCGTGGAAACAACAGAAAGAGTAGCAGATGGCTGGCCTACCGTAATAACATCGCTATTCAAAATACAACCGTTAGCATCGGTAATCTGAACACTGTAGCCGCCGGCGATAAGACCGCTTATATCCTCAGTATCGGATCCGGTACTCCACAGGTATGTATATGGCGCTGTTCCTCCACTTACCGAAATATCTATAGAACCGGTAGCATCATCAAAGCAAAGCACATCGGTTACCGTGGAAACAACAGAAAGAGTAGCAGATGGCTGGCCTACCGTAATAACATCGCTATTCAAAATACAACCGTTAGCATCGGTAATCTGAACACTGTAGCCGCCGGCGATAAGACCGCTTATATCCTCAGTATCGGATCCGGTACTCCACAGGTATGTGTATGGCGCTGTTCCTCCACTTACCGAAATATCTATAGAACCGGTAGCATCATCAAAGCAAAGCACATCGGTTACCGTGGAAACAACAGAAAGAGTAGCAGATGGCTGGCCTACCGTAATAACATCGCTATTCAAAATACAACCGTTAGCATCGGTAATCTGAACACTGTAGCCGCCGGCGATAAGACCGCTTATATCCTCAGTATCGGATCCGGTACTCCACAGGTATGTATATGGCGCTGTTCCTCCACTTACCGAAATATCTATAGAACCGGTGGCATCATCAAAGCAAAGCACATCGGTTACCGTGGAAACAACAGAAAGAGTAGCAGATGGCTGGCCTACCGTAATAACATCGCTATTCAAAATACAACCGTTAGCATCGGTAATCTGAACACTGTAGCCGCCGGCGATAAGACCGCTTATATCCTCAGTATCGGATCCGGTACTCCACAGGTATGTGTATGGCGCTGTTCCTCCACTTACCGAAATATCTATAGAACCGGTAGCATCATCAAAGCAAAGCACATCGGTTACCGTGGAAACAACAGAAAGAGTAGCAGATGGCTGGCCTACCGTAATAACATCGCTATTCAAAATACAACCGTTAGCATCGGTAATCTGAACACTGTAGCCGCCAGCGATAAGACCGCTTATATCCTCAGTATCGGATCCGGTACTCCATAGGTATGTATATGGCGCTGTTCCTCCACTTACCGAAATATCTATAGAACCGGTAGCATCATCAAAGCAAAGCACATCGGTTACCGTGGAAACAACAGAAAGAGTAGCAGATGGCTGGCCTACCGTAATAACATCGCTATTCAAAATACAACCGTTAGCATCGGTAATCTGAACACTGTAGCCGCCGGCGATAAGACCGCTTATATCCTCAGTATCGGATCCGGTACTCCACAGGTATGTATATGGCGCTGTTCCTCCACTTACCGAAATATCTATAGAACCGGTGGCATCATCAAAGCAAAGCACATCGGTTACCGTGGAAACAACAGAAAGAGTAGCAGATGGCTGGCCTACCGTAATAACATCGCTATTCAAAATACAACCGTTAGCATCGGTAATCTGAACACTGTAGCCGCCGGCGATAAGACCGCTTATATCCTCAGTATCGGATCCGGTACTCCATAGGTATGTATATGGCGCTGTTCCTCCACTTACCGAAATATCTATAGAACCGGTGGCATCATCAAAGCAAAGCACATCGGTTACCGTGGAAACAACAGAAAGAGTAGCAGATGGCTGGCCTACCGTAATAACATCGCTATTCAAAATACAACCGTTAGCATCGGTAATCTGAACACTGTAGCCGCCGGCGATAAGACCGCTTATATCCTCAGTATCGGATCCGGTACTCCACAGGTATGTATATGGCGCTGTTCCTCCACTTACCGAAATATCTATAGAACCGGTAGCATCATCAAAGCAAAGCACATCGGTTACCGTGGAAACAACAGAAAGAGTAGCAGATGGCTGGCCTACCGTAATAACATCGCTATTCAAAATACAACCGTTAGCATCGGTAATCTGAACACTGTAGCCGCCGGCGATAAGACCGCTTATATCCTCAGTATCGGATCCGGTACTCCACAGGTATGTATATGGCGCTGTTCCTCCACTTACCGAAATATCTATAGAACCGGTAGCATCATCAAAGCAAAGCACATCGGTTACCGTGGAAACAACAGAAAGAGTAGCAGATGGCTGGCCTACCGTAATAACATCGCTATTCAAAATACAACCGTTAGCATCGGTAATCTGAACACTGTAGCCGCCGGCGATAAGACCGCTTATATCCTCAGTATCGGATCCGGTACTCCACAGGTATGTATATGGCGCTGTTCCTCCACTTACCGAAATATCTATAGAACCGGTGGCATCATCAAAGCAAAGCACATCGGTTACCGTGGAAACAACAGAAAGAGTAGCAGATGGCTGGCCTACCGTAATAACATCGCTATTCAAAATACAACCGTTAGCATCGGTAATCTGAACACTGTAGCCGCCGGCGATAAGACCGCTTATATCCTCAGTATCGGATCCGGTACTCCACAGGTATGTATATGGCGCTGTTCCTCCACTTACCGAAATATCTATAGAACCGGTAGCATCATCAAAGCAAAGCACATCGGTTACCGTGGAAACAACAGAAAGAGCAGCAGATGGCTGACCAACAATAAAATCTTCAGTAAAAACACAACTACCCGAAGTAATAGTTACTGTATAAGTACCCGCCTTCAATCCGCTCACATCTTCAGTGGCAGCAATAACCGTATTAGAAGAATCCTTCCATTCAAACACATAAGCACCGCTTCCGCCCGAAACCGAAAGATCAATAGCACCATTCGAATCCTCAAAACAAGCTACATTCGTTATATTTTCACTAACTACCAAAGCTGAAGCAACCTGAATACTTACAGGCACACGATCACTTTCACATGATCCTGCCTTATTCTGACTTACATATACCGTGTACAATCCTGCAGGCGCAGAGTCGGTATCTACTGTAGGAACAGTAGCTAAAGGATTAGCTGCCGGATCGTTTGAAGCATAATAATTAAGAGTATATCCTGGCGTAGCTGTAACATTATAGTTCTTTATTCCGGTATTTTTGCAAAAATCCTGGTTAATGGTGGTAGGCGTAGGCGATGTTTCAGGAATTACAACGGTCGTATTAACCGACTTAGGACATGTTCCGGTTGTAAAACTATAGGTAACCGTGTAGGTTCCCGAATTACTGTTAGCCACATCGATTTCCCCGGTTGAAGAATTAATTGTAAGTCCGGAAGGTGACGCACTAAAAGTTCCTCCCGTCACACCTAAAAGATTTACACTTGCCGATGGTGAGCAAAAATCTGCATCAGCATAATCAATTTCGGCTGTACCTAAATTTAATCGAACAGGTATAGGAGCAACAACATCGTCTAATGCCGCTGTATCTGCATCAGACGATTTGGTCTTCACTAAAATTGTTCCAATGGTCAACCCATCACAAGGATCACCTGTATTAAAAAAGGCGCTAATATTTATTGCCGCTTCAACAAATTGATTTGCGGTATATTGATTAACACCAAATGCTCCTATATTCGTAGAAACAGTCCCAATATTACCTGCTCCAAAACGGGTAGGAAGCGTCGAAGTATTTTCAATATAATTATAACCCAGAGCTGAAGTTGCGTCAACTTCCCATTCGTAATATCTTACGGTCGCGAGTGATCCTCCATTGGTGTAGGAAACCGAAATCAGGATATCACCAACGGTTCTTCCCCCGTCAACACCCTGAGTTATAAAACCTGTAGTGTTATTATTATAGGTTAGCGGCTTTTGTAAAAACTCAAAATCTAAATAGCTAGTACCTGTAGTAACTAAACGATCACTGGCTACAATTACCCACTGATCTCCATTATTATCCTGACCAACGTGCAATAAAACGTTATTTATATCTCCCTTGCCCCCAGATTTCCCGTTAGGATTTACTTTCCAGGTTGAAGGATCATCAGTATATTTTCCGCCTCCCTGAAAAATATCATCATTCCCGTCATAAGCATCTATGACTCGAAATGTTGACACAGCGGTAACAGGGCTGGCCCTCAAGGCATCACCAAACGGAAATGCAGGATATATATCAAAAACATAGCTATTGGAACGAGTTCCAAGCCAGTCTCCCGTAGATGCATCTGAATCCAAATCACCATCAATATTAAAACCTCCGTCAGGAAAAGACACACCGGCAACCTGAGAAAATGAGACCCCGGAAATAAACAGCATCAAGATCAAAGTGAGCTGATTTAAATAGGTATTTCCGAATTTTAGAAAAGTAGTTTTTTGTTTCATATTAGCATTTTTGAAAATGACAACGCATCATTGCACAGATCATCAAAGGCCTAAAAGCCTCATATTGAGAACGAAATAATGAAAAGGGAAAAGATGAGAGGAATTTGTATCCCGATTGTAAAAAAATTGCCCCTGATTCATAAGAATAACTTTAACCACACCAAACTTCATAAAGGGGGGATGAAGCTTAGCGATGAATTAGTAATTTTGTTAAAGTTGGGTTAAGACAAATATAGATAGCCCCTTAAGGTTTTCTTTAACATTACCTTGGCTTTTGGTTAAAATCAAAACTTATATAGCCAAAAGACACAGCAGCATAAGCCTGTATTTCAGAAGGTTGCGCTTTAGCCAGTTTTTAATACATTTTAACAGTATGATGTAGCTTTTACCTACATAGATAATTTTATAAAACTCTAAATAGTATATTTGCGAGCCTTAAAAAGAGACCAATGAATGTCAAAAAAGAAATAGCCCGCAGACGTACTTTCGGTATTGTATCGCATCCAGATGCAGGTAAAACCACGCTAACCGAAAAGTTACTCTTATTTGGTGGAGCTATACAGGAAGCAGGAGCCGTAAAATCTAATAAAATCAAGAAAGGAGCTACCAGCGACTTTATGGAAATAGAGCGTCAGCGAGGTATTTCTGTAGCTACTTCGGTACTGGCTTTTGAATATAATGGCACCAAAATCAATATCCTGGATACCCCCGGCCACAAAGACTTCGCTGAAGATACCTTTAGAACACTTACTGCAGTAGATAGCGTAATTGTTGTTGTTGACGTAGCGAAAGGTGTCGAGGAGCAGACCGAAAAACTGGTAGAAGTTTGTAGGATGCGTAAAATCCCCATGATTGTGTTCATCAATAAACTGGATCGTGAGGGTAAAGATGCCTTTGAATTGCTCGATGAGATCGAGCAAAAACTCAATCTAACGGTTACCCCCTTAAGCTTTCCCATTGGGATGGGCTATGATTTCAAAGGGATTTACAATATCTGGGAAAAAAATGTAAACCTCTTTAGTGGAGATAGTCGAAAAAACATTGAAGAAACCGTTGAAATTGAAGACCTTGAGTCTCCGGAACTTGATAAGCTCATAGGTAAAAAATCGGCAGATAACCTGCGCGATGAACTGGAGCTGGTGACGGGTGTATATCCCAATTTTGATCGCAATGCCTACCTTCAGGCTGAGCAACAACCTGTTTTTTTTGGTTCTGCACTGAACAATTTTGGTGTACGCGAACTGCTAGACTGCTTTATCAGTATAGCTCCTCCTCCACGACCTAAAGAAAGTGAAGAACGTATCGTTAAACCAGACGAAAACGATTTTACGGGTTTTGTATTTAAAATACACGCCAATATGGACCCCAAACACCGGGATCGTTTGGCTTTTGTGAAAATAGTTTCAGGAGTTTTTGAGCGAAATACCCCTTATTTACACGTTAGAAACGGTAAAAAAATGAAGTTTTCAAGTCCAAATGCTTTTTTCGCGGAGCGGAAAGAAATCGTTGACATCTCCTATCCCGGTGATATTGTTGGACTTCACGATACCGGAAATTTTAAAATAGGTGACACCCTGACTGAAGGGGAAGAAATACATTACAGGGGAATTCCTGCATTTTCACCGGAGCATTTTAGATACATCAACAATGCTGACCCTATGAAATCCAAGCAATTGGAAAAAGGTATCGATCAGCTGATGGATGAAGGGGTTGCTCAGCTTTTTACGCTCGAATTAAATGGAAGAAAGGTTATCGGAACCGTTGGAGCCCTTCAATATGAAGTTATTCAATACCGATTAGAACACGAATATGGGGCTAAATGTACTTATGAACCCCTAAGCGTGCACAAAGCCTGCTGGGTAGAGCCGAAAGATCCCAAAAGTGAAGAATTTAAGGAGTTTTTACGCGTAAAACAGCGTTTTATGGCCAAAGATAAACGGGGTCAATTGGTCTTTTTTGCCGATTCGCCATTTACCTTACAGATGACTCAGCAAAAGTATCCCAATGTCAAATTACACTTCGTTTCTGAGTTCTAATCAAAATAAAGCTTTTTATCAAAACAAAAATCTTTAGATAAGTACAGCTTAACAAAAACAAAAAAGAGGCTTTAAATCGCTTGATTTAAAGCCTCTTTTTTATAAGGTATAATTAAAATTTATGATTCTAAAATACTGCATAGAATTTGAGAATAACACCCAAATTCAGTTTTTAAGGTTAAAAATTAGGCCTGACCGGTAGGACCAAAATTCAACGGAATGGGTTGCTTCTCATAATCTTTGATTTCACCATGAGCCTGCTCAAAACGCTTCACATTTTCCTGAAGGGCTTTTGCCAAACGTTTTGCATGTTGTGGTGTTAAAATTATTCGAGACTTTACTTTACTCTTAGGAGTGCCCGGCATAATATTTATAAAGTCAACCACAAACTCCGAAATAGAGTGATTAATTATTGCAAGGTTCGAATATTGCCCCTGAGCTGTCGCTTCATCAAGTTCTATATTTAACTGCGGGTTTTGATTTTTATCTTCTTCAGCCATGATAATCTGACATTTGGGTATAAAAAAACAGCTTCATTAAAAATGAAGCTGTTTTCTGTATAATTATTAATTAAAGTTTACTTCTTCTCGAGCTGCATTGAGTTCTTCAAGTTCTTGCTTGCTACCTACGATAATCTTATCGTATCGTCTTAGACCGGTACCGGCAGGAATTCTGTGACCTACAATTACATTCTCTTTAAGACCTTCAAGTTCATCTATTTTACCGCTTACAGCCGCTTCGTTAAGAACCTTGGTTGTCTCCTGGAACGAAGCCGCAGAGATAAAGGACTTGGTTTGAAGCGAAGCTCTGGTAATACCCTGAAGAACCGGAGTAGCAGTTGCTGCGACAACGTCTCGAGCTGTTGCTAAGGTCTTATCTTCTCTTCTCAAGATTGAGTTTGCATCTCTCAAGTCTCTTGGCGAAATGATTTGACCAGGCTTTAAGGTATCAGAGTCACCGGCATCTTCAATAACTTTCATTCCGAAAATAGCATCATTTTCTGCAATGAAGTCATCTTTGTGTACCAATTGATTCTCTAAGAAGATGGTATCACCCGGATCCTGAATGCGTACTTTACGCATCATTTGACGAACAACCACCTCAAAGTGCTTATCATTAATCTTCACACCCTGTAAACGGTATACTTCCTGAACCTCATTTACCAAATACTGCTGAACAGCAGATGGACCTTTGATTGCAAGAATATCCTCCGGAGTTACAGAACCATCAGATAATGGCATACCTGCTCTTACGAAGTCATTTTCCTGAACAAGGATTTGATTCGACAGTTTAACCAGGTATTTCTTAACTTCTCCAAGTTTAGATTCAACGATAATCTCGCGGTTACCACGCTTGATTTTACCGAAAGAAACCACGCCATCAATCTCACTTACTACAGCAGGGTTAGATGGGTTACGTGCTTCAAACAATTCGGTTACACGTGGAAGACCACCGGTAATATCCCCTGCTTTTGCAGACTTACGAGGTATTTTAACCAGGATTTTACCAATTTTAATCTTCTCGTCGTTATCTACCATCAAGTGAGCACCTACCGGTAAGTTATAGGAACGAATTATTTCGTCTTTTTTACCCATAATGTGCAGGGTAGGAATCATACGCTTGTTACGCGATTCTGAAATAACCTTCTCCTGGAAACCGGTTTGTTCATCGGTCTCTACCTGATAGGTTAAACCTTGCTCTATATTCTCGTATTTGATCTTACCGGCAAATTCAGAAATAATAACCCCGTTAAATGGATCCCAGGTACAGATCACATCTCCTTTAGTTACTTTATCTCCGTCTTTCATAAAGAGCTGAGAACCGTAAGGAATGTTGTTTGTACTTAGTAAAATTCCGGTTTTAGCGTCAACGATTTTAGCTTCTGAAGTACGTGAAATAACAATATTAGAAGTAGAACCATCTGGCGCCTCACCTTCAACAGTCTTAAGATCTTCAATCTCCAGACGACCATCGAATTTAGAAACCACTTTGTTTTCCTCTGAAATGTTACCTGCAATACCACCCACGTGGAAAGTACGAAGTGTAAGCTGTGTACCCGGCTCACCAATTGATTGAGCAGCCACAACACCTACAGCTTCACCCATCTGCACCATCTTATTGGTCGCAAGGTTTCTACCGTAACATTTTGCACAGATTCCTTTAGGAGCCTCACAAGTAAGTGGAGAACGCACTTCTACGCTTTCAATAGGCGCTTTAGTGATTTCTGCAGCCAACTCTTCACTGATTTCCTGACCTGCAACAACAAGTACTTCACCGTTTAGCGGGTTAATCACATCGTTAAGAGCGATTCGACCTATAATACGGGCTTCAAGAGTTTCTACAACTTCTTCGTTTTTCTTAAGTGCAGATACTTCAACACCTCTTAAGGTATCGCAATCTTCACTGTTTACAATCACATCCTGAGAAACATCTACCAGACGACGGGTTAAGTAACCCGCATCCGCAGTTTTAAGTGCGGTATCGGCAAGACCTTTACGCGCCCCGTGAGTAGAGATAAAGTATTCAAGAATTGAAAGACCTTCCTTAAAGTTAGAAAGAATCGGGTTTTCAATAATTGCTCCACCTCCATCATTTGATTTCTTAGGCTTAGCCATCAATCCACGCATACCGGTCAACTGACGAATCTGTTCTTTAGATCCACGAGCACCTGAGTCAAGCATCATATATACCGAGTTGAAACCTTGCTGGTCTTCACGGATACGTTTCATAGATAACTCAGTAAGCGAAGCATTGGTTGACGTCCAAACGTCAATTACCTGATTGTAACGCTCTGAGTTAGTAATAAGACCCATATTATAGCTAGACATAATACCGTCTACCTGCGTATTGGCCTCTTCAATCATCTCATATTTCTCTGCAGGAATAATAATATCCCCTAACGAAAACGAAAGTCCTCCTCTAAATGCGAAGGTATATCCTAGTGTTTTGATACTGTCAAGGAACTCGGCAGTACGTGGAACACTGGTTAATTTTAATATTCTGGCAATTACATCACGTAGAGACTTTTTAGTCAATACTTCGTTGATATAACCCGCCTCTTCCGGTACACTCTCATTAAATAGAACACGACCTACAGTAGTCTCAATGATTTGTGGAACTAATTCTCCATTTTCATTGAAATCTTTGGTACGTATCTTAATGATCGCGTTAATATTTACGCGCTTCTGGTTGTGAGCAATAACCACTTCTTCAGGGCTGTAAAATGTAATCCCTTCTCCAAGAATTGGATGTTCCGGAGTACTCTTACGCGCTTTGGTCATATAATACAGACCCAATACCATATCCTGAGAAGGTACGGTAATAGGCGCACCGTTAGCAGGGTTAAGGATATTGTTTGAAGCAAGCATTAACATCTGAGCTTCAAGAATAGCTTCAGGTCCTAATGGAAGGTGAACCGCCATCTGGTCACCATCGAAATCTGCGTTAAATGCCGTACAAACTAATGGGTGAAGCTGAATCGCCTTACCTTCAATTAATTTAGGCTGAAACGCCTGTATACCCAGACGGTGAAGCGTTGGAGCACGGTTTAGCAACACCGGATGTCCTTTAAGAACGTTTTCCAGGATGTCCCAAACTACAGGCTCTTTCTTATCTATAATCTTTTTAGCGGACTTTACGGTTTTTACAATACCACGCTCAATCAGTTTTCTGATTACGAAAGGCTTGTAAAGTTCAGCAGCCATATCTTTTGGAAGACCGCACTCGTAAAGTTTTAATTCTGGTCCTACAACAATTACCGAACGTGCAGAGTAATCAACACGCTTACCAAGTAAGTTCTGACGGAAACGACCTTGCTTACCTTTAAGTGAGTCAGAAAGTGACTTTAAAGGTCTGTTAGAATCGGTTTTTACCGCTGAAGACTTACGGGTGTTATCAAATAATGAATCTACCGCTTCCTGAAGCATACGCTTCTCATTACGCAAGATTACCTCCGGGGCTTTGATTTCCATCAAACGCTTCAAACGGTTGTTACGAATGATCACACGACGGTATAAGTCATTTAAATCTGAAGTCGCAAAACGACCACCATCAAGCGGCACAAGCGGACGCAATTCCGGCGGGATTACAGGGATTACTTTCATAATCATCCACTCCGGAAGGTTTTCACGGTTCTTGTTAGCATCACGTAAAGCTTCCACTACCTGAAGACGCTTTAAGGCTTCGGTTTTACGTTGTTTTGAAGTCTCATTGTTTGCTTTATGACGCAGGTCATAAGAAAGCTCGTTAAGATCAATACGTCTCAACAATTCAATAAGACATTCAGCACCCATCTTAGCGATGAATTTATTTGGATCGCTATCTTCCAGGTACATATTTTCCTGTGGAATAGAATCCAGAACGTTTAGGTATTCTTCTTCCGTTAGGAAATCCATTTTTTGCAATGGCTCTCCTTCTTCGTTGTTTGCAATACCCGGCTGAATAACTACATAGCGCTCATAATAGATAATCATATCCAATTTCTTGGATGGAAGACCTAAAAGATACCCTATTTTATTTGGCAAACTTCTAAAGTACCAGATGTGCGCAACAGGAACCACAAGATTGATGTGTCCCACACGGTCTCTACGTACTTTCTTCTCAGTAACTTCTACACCACAACGGTCACAAACAATACCCTTGTAACGTATACGCTTATACTTACCACAAGCACACTCATAATCCTTAACAGGACCAAAGATACGCTCGCAGAATAAACCGTCACGCTCTGGTTTGTGCGTACGGTAATTTATAGTTTCTGGTTTTAACACCTCACCGCGTGATTCAGCCAAAATCGCTTCGGGAGACGCAAGACCAATAGAGATTTTGTCAAATCTCTTTACTGCATTCTTATCATTATCTCTTGCCATAATACCTTATGTCGAAAATTATTCTTTTTGTTTTGTGATACTTTATAAAGAAGTTACGCTTCCGCGGAAGCGTAACCCTTTAGTATCTATTCTTCCAGACGAATGTCCAGACCCAAACCTTTAAGTTCGTGCATCAATACGTTGAACGACTCAGGAAGACCCGGTTCCGGCATTGGCTCACCTTTAACGATACTTTCGTAAGTTTTGGCTCTACCAATAACATCATCAGACTTCACGGTAAGGATTTCTCTCAAGGTAGCCGAAGCTCCATATGCCTCAAGAGCCCAAACCTCCATCTCACCAAAACGCTGACCACCAAATTGTGCTTTACCACCTAATGGCTGTTGCGTAATCAAGGAGTAAGGTCCTATTGAACGTGCGTGCATCTTATCATCAACCATATGCCCCAGTTTAAGCATATAGATAACCCCAACGGTTGCAGGCTGATCAAAACGATCACCGGTACCACCGTCATACAGATAGGTGTGTCCAAATCTTGGGATACCTGCCTCATCAGTAAGTTCATTGATCTGGTCAAGAGTAGCACCATCAAAGATTGGCGTTGCATACTTCTGCCCTAATTTCTGACCGGCCCATCCAAGAACCGTTTCATAAATCTGACCAATGTTCATACGAGAAGGTACACCCAGCGGGTTTAGTACGATATCAACAGGAGTACCATCTTCTAAGAATGGCATATCCTCCTCACGTACGATACGTGCGACAATACCTTTGTTACCGTGACGACCTGCCATCTTATCCCCTACTTTCAGCTTACGTTTTTTAGCAACGTACACTTTCGCAAGTTTGATAATTCCTGCAGGAAGTTCGTCCCCTACAGAGATGGTAAATTTCTCACGACGCAAGTTACCCTGAAGGTCATTTTCCTTAATACGGTAGTTGTGCAACAAATCTGCAATCATTGCATTGGTTGCATCGTCTGTAGTCCAGGTTCCCTGATTCAGGTGGGTATAGTCTTCAACAGCGTTAAGCATTTTAAGCGTGAATTTCTTACCTTTTGGTAATACTTCTTCCCCTAAATCATTCTTAACACCCTGAGCAGTCTTACCATTTACAAGCTGGAATAATTTATCAACTAAAACGGCTTTAAGCTCATCAAACTTCTGGTCATATTCTGCTTCTAATGCAGAAATATCCTCTTTATCTTTTGCGCGCTTGCGCTTATCTTTTATTGCTCTTGCGAAAAGTTTCTTGTCAATAACAACCCCTCTTAATGAAGGAGAAGCTTTTAACGAAGCATCTTTTACATCACCAGCTTTATCACCGAAGATCGCACGAAGTAGTTTTTCTTCCGGAGTTGGATCTGATTCTCCTTTAGGAGTAATCTTACCAATTAAAATATCTCCAGGCTTCACTTCTGCACCAATGCGGATCATACCGTTTTCATCAAGGTCTTTAGTTGCCTCTTCAGAAACGTTAGGGATATCATTGGTCAATTCTTCGTTACCTAATTTGGTATCACGTACATCTAATGAATACTCATCCACGTGAATTGAGGTAAAGATGTCATCACGAACCACTTTTTCAGAAATCACAATTGCATCCTCAAAGTTATACCCTTTCCAAGGCATAAAGGCTACTTTCATGTTTCTACCCAAAGCCAGTTCACCTGCTTCAGTAGCGTATCCCTGACAAAGAACCTGTCCTTTCTTAACGCGGTCGCCTCTTCTTACGATAGGCTTCAGGTTAATAGAAGTACTTTGGTTTGTCTTACGGAATTTAATTAACTGATAGGTTTTGCTATCGCCATCAAAGCTCACCATACGCTCTTCTTCGGTACGGTCGTACTTGATTGTGATTTCGTTAGCATCAACATATTCTACCACACCTTCTCCTTCAGCATTGATCAATACACGAGAATCTGAAGCTACCTGACGTTCAAGACCTGTACCTACAATAGGAGATTCAGCACGTAAAAGTGGAACCGCCTGACGCATCATGTTTGACCCCATCAACGCACGGTTAGCATCATCATGCTCCAGGAATGGAATCAATGAAGCCGAAATGGATGCGATCTGGTTAGGAGAAACGTCAGCATAATGTACTGTGTTTGGCTCCACAACAGGGAAGTCACCCTCCATACGTGCAATAACACGATCTTCTTCAATCTTACCGGAATCATCCATAGGGTTGTTTGCCTGAGCAATCAACATACCTTCTTCTTCTTCCGCACTTAAATAGCGTGGTTTGCTTTCTAAGTCTATTTTACCATCGGTTACTGTACGATAGGGAGTTTCGATGAATCCCATATTGTTTACTTTGGCATAAACAGCCAAAGAAGAGATCAAACCAATGTTTGGACCTTCAGGGGTTTCGATAGGACACAGACGCCCGTAGTGGGTATAGTGTACGTCACGAACCTCAAAACCTGCACGCTCACGAGAAAGACCACCGGGCCCTAGTGCCGAAAGACGACGCTTATGCGTGATTTCTGCAAGTGGGTTGGTTTGGTCCATAAACTGAGACAGCTGGTTGGTACCAAAGAATGAGTTAATTACAGACGAAAGAGTTTTCGCGTTAATCAAATCAATCGGAGTAAATACCTCATTGTCACGAACGTTCATACGCTCACGAATGGTACGAGCCATACGCGCAAGACCAACACCAAACTGGGTTGATAACTGCTCCCCTACAGTACGTACACGACGGTTAGAAAGGTGATCAATATCATCAATCTCCGCTTTTGAGTTGATCAACTCAATAAGATATTTAACGATGGTAATGATATCCTGCTTGGTAAGCACCTGCTTATCCATACCGATATCTAAACCTAATTTTTTGTTCATTCGGTAACGACCTACTTCACCTAAGTTGTAACGCTGGTCGCTAAAGAATAATTTGTCAATAATACCTCGTGCTGTTTCCTCATCTGGCGGCTCAGCATTACGTAATTGACGATATATGTGTTCTACAGCCTCTTTTTCAGAGTTTGTAGGGTCTTTTTGTAAGGTATTGTGGATGATGGCGTAATCTGCTAACTGATTATCCTCTTTGTGAAGAAGGATGGTTTTAGCACCTGCATCAAGAATCTCATCTACGTGCTCTTTCTCAAGAACCGTATCACGATCCAATACGATCTCATTACGCTCAATTGATACCACTTCACCGGTATCTTCATCTACGAAATCTTCGTGCCAGGTATTCAATACACGGGCAGCAAGTTTTCGTCCTAAATATTTTTTAAGTCCGGTTTTAGAAACTTTAACCTCTTCTGCAAGGTCGAAGATTTCTAAAATGTCTTTATCGCGCTCAAAACCTATGGCGCGGAAAAGTGTGGTTACCGGTAACTTTTTCTTACGATCGATGTACGCATACATCACACTGTTAATATCGGTAGCAAATTCAATCCATGAACCTTTAAAAGGAATAACACGGGCTGAATATAACTTGGTACCGTTTGCGTGAAAGGACTGGCCAAAGAAAACACCCGGAGAACGGTGCAGCTGAGATACAACTACGCGTTCTGCTCCATTGATACAAAAAGTACCACTTGGAGTCATATAGGGTATAGTACCAAGATATACATCCTGAACTATGGTTTCAAAATCTTCGTGCTCTTCATCAGTACAGTAAAGTTTTAAACGCGCTTTAAGTGGAACACTATAAGTTAAGCCGCGTTCAATACATTCCTGAATAGAGTATCTCGGGGGATCTACAAAGTAATCTAAGAATTCTAGTACAAAGTTGTTACGGGTATCCGTAATTGGGAAGTTCTCTAGAAAGGTATTGTAAAGTCCTTCATTTCCTCTTTCTTCAGACTTGGTCTCCAATTGAAAGAAATCCTGAAATGATTTTATCTGTATATCCAAAAAGTCGGGATATTCAGGTCTGTTCTTTACCGATGAGAAATTCAGTCTTTCAGCTTGTTTTGCTTGCATCTTCAACGAACGGAATTTAATTAAAATAAATTGAGAATCTGACTATTCAGAGACTCAGAGATTTCTTAACATAAGAAATCTAAGGCAATAATGCGTCGTATTTATAGGAAAACCTTATATACGACAAATGGTTTAGGTCTATTTGCACTTGGCAAAAGACCTAAACCTTTGTATTTACAGGAGTTAAGCTTACTTAAGCTCAACTTCAGCTCCAGCTTCTTCTAATTGAGCTTTGATAGCTTCTGCTTCGTCTTTAGCGATACCTTCTTTGATTGGGCTTGGTGCGTTATCAACAAGCTCTTTTGCTTCTTTAAGACCAGCTCCGGTTAATTCTTTTACAAGTTTTACAACTGCAAGTTTAGAACCACCAGCGGCTTTAAGAATTACATCAAATTCAGTTTGCTCTTCTACAGCATCCTCACCACCAGCAGCACCGCCACCAGCAACAGCTACAGCAGCAGCTGCAGGCTCGATACCATACTCCTCTTTTAAAATCTTAGCTAACTCATTTACCTCTTTTACGGTTAAGTTAACTAGTTGTTCTGCGAAATCTTTTAAATCTGCCATTTTTCTATCGTTTTTAAAAAAATTTTCTATTATATATAATTAAGTGCGTACGTATTTTAACCTTCTCGTTCCTGAAGGGTTTTCACAAGGCCTGCAATCGTTGAACCTCCAGATTTAAGAGCGCTAATAACGTTCTTAGCTGGTGATTGAAGAAGACCAACAATGTCTCCAATGAGTTCTTCTCTCGATTTGATATCTACAAGCGCATCCAGTTGATTATCGCCAATGTAGATAGCCTCTTCGATAAATGCTCCTTTAAGTAAAGGCTTATCAGATTTCTTACGAAACTCTTTAATAACCTTTGCAGGTGCATTACCGGTTTCAGAAAGCATTATAGAAGTGTTACCTTTAAGTATAGAAGGCAATTCACCAAAATCCTTATCTGAGCTCTCCATTGCTTTTGCAAGCAATGTATTTTTAACCACGGCCAGCTTCACGTTTGCTTTAAAGCAGGCTCTTCTTAATTTTGAAGTATTCTCTGCATTTAAGCCAGAGATATCTGCTAAATAAATATGAGCACTTTCAGCCAGCTGCGCAGTCAAATCTTCAATTACCTGTGATTTTTCTTCTCTTGTCATAATTTAACTTTTACTGCTCAGCAAAACGTTTAGAATCTACAGCTACACTAGGACTCATAGTACTAGACATGTATATACTCTTGATATATACACCTTTAGCAGCGGTAGGCTTTAATTTTACCAATGTGGTTATCAATTCTCTTGCATTAGCTGCGATCTTGTCTGCATCAAAAGATGCTTTACCAATTGCAGCGTGTACAATACCAGTCTTATCAACTTTGAAATCAATCTTACCAGCCTTAACATCAGATACAGCTTTAGCCACATCCATTGTTACGGTACCGGTTTTTGGGTTTGGCATAAGACCACGAGGACCTAACACACGTCCTAAAGGACCTAATTTACCCATTACGCTAGGCATAGTGATGATTACATCAACATCTGTCCAGCCGTTTTTGATTTTCTCCAAATATTCATCAAGACCTACAAAGTCTGCTCCTGCTTCTTTAGCTTCAGCTTCTTTATCTGGAGTTACCAGAGCAAGAACCTTTACATCTTTACCTGTTCCGTGAGGAAGTGTCACCACACCACGAACCATTTGATTCGCTTTACGCGGATCTACATTAAGACGTACAGCCAAGTCAACAGAAGGATCAAAATTAACTTTGCTTACTTCTTTGATTAAAGCAGAAGCTTCAGCCAATGTATACGTAGCGTTAGCATCTACCTTAGCACGTGCTTCTTTTTGCTTTTTTGTTACTTTTGCCATTTTAAATTGCTTTTTCGGATGTTAAAAAGGAGCCTGTCCTTTTACAGTTATTCCCATTGAACGGGCAGTTCCTGCAACCATTCTCATTGCACTTTCTATTGTAAATGCATTAAGATCTGGCATTTTGTCTTCAGAGATCGCTTTGATCTGATCCCAAGTTACACTAGCAACTTTTTTACGGTTAGGCTCACCAGAACCTCCTTTGATCTTCGCTGCTTCCATCAATTGGATGGCAGCAGGTGGTGTTTTAACCACAAAGTCAAAAGACTTATCACCATAGACAGTAATTACTACAGGAAGTACTTTACCGGCTTTATCCTGGGTTCTAGCATTAAACTGCTTACAAAACTCCATGATGTTAACACCGGCAGCACCTAAAGCTGGTCCAACAGGTGGAGACGGATTTGCCGCACCCCCCTTAACTTGCAACTTAACAACCTTACTTACTTCTTTTGCCATTTTTAAAAATTTAGTTTGATATGCCCTTTAGTGGAAGCAGAAGAACGATATCTGATATATGTGTAACACTTATACTTTCTCAACTTGCATGTAACTCAGTTCTAACGGGGTCTTTCTACCGAAGATTTTCACCATCACCTCAAGCTTACGCTTCTCTTCATTAATCTTCTCAACCGTACCGTTAAATCCATTGAAAGGACCGTCTATTACTTTAACAGTCTCTCCCATTACAAAAGGTATAGCAACGTTATCTGTTTTAACAGACAACTCATCGACTTTACCTAACATTCTATTAACTTCAGATGTTCTAAGCGGCACAGGATCTCCTCCTTTTGTCTCACCTAAGAATCCAATAACTCCATTAATAGATTTAATCATATGCGTTACTTCACCACCAAGATTCGCGTGAATCATAATATAACCGGGGAAGTAAACACGCTCTTTATTAATTTTTTTACCGTTTCGGATCTGCACTACTTTTTCAGTAGGAACAAGAACCTGCTCGATGTATTCTTCAAGATTAAAACGGGATATTTCCTGCTCGATATATCCTTTAACCTTGTTCTCCTGACCACTTACGGCCCTTACCACGTACCAGTCTTTATCTTTGGTATTGTTTGTTATAGCCATTGTGATTTTTTTAAGCTCCTACCAGATTGAAATATGCTTTGATTGCTCTACTAAAAACGGTGTCAACTCCCCAGATTGCCAGAGAAAAAACGATAGTAAAAACTGCCACTACAACTGTAAGGCGCTGAGCTTCTGAAAGCGGAGTCCAGGTTACGTGATTTTTCAATTCGTTGTAAGACTCCTGAATGTAATTAATAAATCCGGCCATAATATTTTTAAGCATTTTAAAAGACCAAAGCCTTTTTAAATAATATCACATTTTGTGATTACACATACACCTTTTTATGCTGTGCGTAGCACGGGTTGAGAGGCTCGAACTCCCGACACCTGGTTTTGGAGACCAGTGCTCTACCAACTGAGCTAAACCCGTATCCTTAAGCTTTAAAAGCTTTGGAAATTGATTATAAAAATCAAGGCATCCGTTATTTTCACGGACGCCTTAATTTTATATACTTCGGTAATCCGTACCTGTTTAGTCTAAAATTTCAGTAACCTGACCAGCACCTACAGTTCTACCACCTTCACGGATTGCGAAACGAAGACCTACGTTCATCGCGATTGAGTTAATCAACTCAACAGTGATTGTAAGGTTATCTCCTGGCATTACCATTTCTACTCCATCAGGAAGAGAAATATTACCAGTTACGTCTGTCGTACGCACGTAGAATTGCGGACGGTAGTTATTGTGGAATGGAGTGTGACGACCACCTTCTTCTTTCTTAAGGATATAAACCTCAGCTTTGAATTTAGTGTGTGGCTTCACAGAACCTGGCTTAACGATTACCATACCACGAGAGATTTGAGTTTTCTCAATACCACGCAATAAGATACCTACGTTATCACCAGCTTCACCTCTATCTAATATCTTACGGAACATTTCAACCCCGGTGATAGTAGAAGTAAGTTTTTCTGCACCCATACCAATGATCTCTACTGGATCTCCGGTGTTAGCAACACCAGTCTCAATACGACCGGTAGCTACAGTACCACGACCTGTAATAGAGAATACATCTTCGATAGGCATAAGGAAAGGCTTATCAACATCACGAGCAGGAAGTTCAATCCAGTTATCTACAGCTTCCATAAGCTCCATAACTTTCTCTTCCCATTTCTCCTCACCATTAAGTGCACCTAGAGCAGAACCTTGTACAACAGGACCATTGTCACCATCATACTCATAGAAGCTAAGAAGATCTCTTACTTCCATTTCTACCAACTCTAAAAGCTCTTCATCATCAACCATATCCACTTTATTCATGAATACAACGATACGAGGAATACCTACCTGACGACCAAGAAGGATGTGCTCACGAGTTTGTGGCATAGGACCATCAGTCGCAGCAACAACAAGAATAGCACCGTCCATCTGAGCAGCACCAGTAACCATGTTTTTAACATAATCCGCGTGACCTGGACAGTCAACGTGTGCGTAGTGACGGTTAGCAGTTGAATACTCTACGTGAGATGTATTAATAGTAATACCTCTTTCTTTTTCTTCAGGAGCGTTGTCAATAGAGTCAAAGCTTCTTAATTCAGAAAGACCTGCTCTCGCAAGTACAGTGGTAATAGCAGCAGTCAGGGTAGTTTTACCGTGATCAACGTGCCCAATAGTACCAATATTTAAGTGAGGTTTGGAACGATCAAATGTTGCCTTTGCCATGATTTAAATAATTTTTAATCTTAGTTATTATTAGTGTTTAATTTTAAACGCACCTGATACGCCGGCTATGGTTTTACCCAAACGCAAAAAATTGAGCACCAAAAGCACTCATTATTTTCTTACCAGCAGCGACTGCTATTGAGCCAACGACGGGATTTGAACCCGTGGCCTCTTCCTTACCAAGGAAACGCTCTACCCCTGAGCTACGTCGGCTTAGAAACTTATACCCTTCAATTGCGGCCGAAGCCTGAATTACCCGGGCTGACCTCTTCAGCTAAAGGGCTTAATAGTCCGATTAAGGACCACAACCAAAGCCTATCAGATTTGGTTTAAGAAATTTATAATCTTATGGTAAAACCACAAGCATTCTAGAGCGGGAGACCGGGTTCGAACCGGCGACATTCAGCTTGGAAGGCTGACGCTCTACCAACTGAGCTACTCCCGCATTGGGCGGCAAAATTATAAAAAAATTATAAACTGCCAAAATAAAAGTGGGGAGAGCAGGATTCGAACCTGCGAAGTCTAATGACAACAGAGTTACAGTCTGTCCTCGTTGGCCGCTTGAGTATCTCCCCAATATTGGTATATTCAATATTTCAAAAAACGCCGATTTCTGCGTTTTGCGAAAGCTTTAAATCATTTTCACGATTCAAAACTTCTAAATTACGAGCCGATGAAGGGACTCGAACCCCCGACCCCGAGATTACAAATCACGTGCTCTAGCCAACTGAGCTACATCGGCTTTTTATCACCTCTTCAGGCATAAAAAAGTCCGCTATTTCTAACGGACTGCAAATGTAGAATAAATTTACAATTGACAAAAATATTTTCAACTTTTTTTAAGCACTTGCCCTAATTTTTTGCTTCCGCTTTACCAAAAGTCTTTCTAAAGATTGTGCGCAACTATCGGCTCCTTCTTCAAATGATTTAGCTTGTTTTTTGACAATCAACTCGTTACCGGGAACACTCAGCAGGATCTCAACAATTTTGTTCTGACGATCACTTGTATTCTCTAATCTCAAAAAAACATCCGCATAAATTATATGATCATAAAACTGTTCTAGCTTATCCATCTTTTTTTGAATGAAATTAATGAGCTTTTGGTCTGCTACAAAGTGTGGGGTTTGCACGCTTACTTTCATAGGTTCACATTTTAAGATTACTACTTGGTTAGATATACTCCATTAAACGGAGACTTTATTATCAGTTTTTGAATCTGACAATTCGATTAAGCCCACTACATCAAACGCAAACGTTTTAGTCGTCGCTGCGATTACGCGGGTGAGCCTTTTGATATACCTTACTTAGCTCAGCCATACTCGTGTGCGTGTACACCTGAGTAGATGCTAAACTGGCGTGCCCCAGTAATTCTTTGACCCCATTCAAATCTGCTCCGTTATTAAGCAAATGGGTTGCAAAAGTATGCCGCAACATATGCGGACTCGTCTTTGTCTTTTGGGACACCTTACTAAAGTAGCGATTTATTGTTCGGTAAACAAACGTATCGTACAGATTTTCACCCTTGTTAGTAAGCAAAAGTCTATCATCTTCAGCTCCAAAACACTGATTGCGCTGATCGATATAAGTATTTAAAATATCGACCAACCAATTTATTAACGGAATGATTCGCTCTTTGTTGCGCTTTCCAAGCACTTTAATGCTTCGCTGGGCCAAATCAACATCTTTAACCCTCAGGTTGATCAACTCACTCCTGCGCATACCTGTAGCATAAAATAAAGATACCATTGCCAAATCCCGTAACGATTCAAAATCAGAACCGCTACTCAACTCTCCCAACACGGCATCTATCTCATCTCCCGAAAAAGGAACCTGAATCTCTTTCTTAACTTTAAGGGATTTATGCTTTGCAAGCGGGGACTGTTGCAAAACTCCTGTTTTCTGCAAGAATTTAAAATACGACTTTAACGACGCCACCTTTCGGTTTACAGAACGATTACCCAAACCCTCGTCACCCAACTTCACAACCCAGGAGCGAATAAGCGGATACGAAACCTCAGTCACAGGCATTGCACCATATTCTGCGTCTAAAAAGTCTAGAAATGATTCTATATCCCGGCTATATGCCGTCACCGTATGCCTGCTATACTTACGCTCGAGATTGAGATAGTCTATGAATGAAGAAAGGGCCAATTTTAATTCTTATTAGATAGATTCAAAAGATAGGTATTCATCGGCAATCTACCACAAGCCAAACTGTTGTAAATAAAAAAACCGCCAGAAAAACTGACGGTTTAAATTTATATTAATGGAAAGAGGATAAGTCTTTCTGTTAATAATGCCATGTAAAGTGTAAACTTTACTGACGGAATATTAAATATTCTCCTGATCGCGAAGACCTTGAATATATGAGGCTTTCTGAATTTCTCTTCTACGTTCTACAGAAGGTTTTGTGAATGCCTGACGATCACGCAGCTTACGCATAGTTCCCGTTCTATCAAATTTTCTCTTGAAACGCTTCAGCGCTCTATCGATATTTTCTCCGTCTTTTACTGGTATAATTAACATAGTGGTACCTCCTTTCTTTAAATTCTTATCTGTTTACAGGCGGCAAAGATAATTCAATCTTTACAACCCGCAATACTATTTTTATATTTATTTGGCAGCCGGCTTATACTCCTTCTTGTCGATTACCATTTTCGCAATAATCTCTTTTAGGATTTCAGAAGTACCTCCGCCAATAGGGCCAAGTCTGCTGTCTCTAAACATACGCGCTAACGGATAGTCCTCCATATAGCCGTAACCTCCCAGCATTTGCAAACACTTGTAGATTACTTCGTCTGCGATTTTGGTCGCCATCAATTTTGACATACTGGCCTCTTTAACCACATATTCTCCCTTATCCAAACTTCTAGCAACATTATAGTTGAAGGTTTTTATCACCTCAACTTCGGTAGTCATATCTGCCACACCATGCCGTAAAGCCTGAAAACGGTCCAGGTTTTTCCCGAAAGCCTTTCGCTCTGCCATGTAACCAAGCGTGTATTCTAATGCAAACTCTGCGCGGGCGTGTGCATTGATCCCCATTATAAGCCGCTCTAATGCAAAATGCTGCATAATATACTGAAAGCCCTTATTCTCCTCACCCATAAGGTTGGAAACCGGAATTTTCACATCGCTAAATGCGATCTCGCCGGTATCTGAAGCACGCCATCCCAGTTTGTTTAATTTTGTAGCAGAAATACCTTCGGTATTACGATCTACCACAAAAATGCTCATGCCTTTATTGCCCATCTCGGGAGCTGTTTTCGCCGCAATGACAAGATAATCGGAATAGACTCCGTTTGTGATGAAGGTTTTCGAACCATTAAGTATATAATGGTCTCCTTCCAGTACCGCAGTGCTGCGCATTCCGGCAACATCAGAACCTCCAAAAGGTTCGGTAATGCAAAGACAACCTATTTTCTCTCCGGTAATACTTGGAACCAGATATTTTTCTTTAATCTCAGGAGAACCTTCGGCATTGAGGTGCGTCATCGCCAGATAGGCATGTGCCCACATCGCGGCAGCAAAACCTCCGCTATTGATGCGCTGTAACTCTTCCAGAAAAATAACGGTATAAAAGGTATCCAGTTCAAGCCCTCCATATTGCTCCGGGTAAGCAAGGCCAAAATAGCCCATCTCTCCCATCTTGGACCAAATGAACCGTTCTATGGTTCCGCTCTCTTCCCATTTATCCAGGTGAGGCACTACCTCTTTTTGTAAAAAATCTCTCAAACTTTCTCTGAAGAGTTGATGCTCTTCTGAAAAAAACGCGTTGTTCATGTAATTGCTTTTTTCACCTACCGGAATTAAAGCCCTATCTAAAAACAGGATTCCGGAATATTAGAACTAAAATAATCGCTCCCATACATAATGGGAATGTTGTTAATTAGGTAATTGGAAAGGAAGTCTGTAAGTATAAACTTCAATATTCGTTAATACACCTACTTAATTTTGGTTGGATGACAAATATAATTTAATTCGATCTAATTTGTAGGTAGTAATTCCGTCTATTTTAAGGAGCTCATCCAGATCTGAAATACCGTCATGCAGCGTCCTGTAATTCACGATTTCGCGAGCGATATCAAAAGTAATAAAAGGCACGGTTGACAGGTCTGAAGCGTTTGCCTTATTTACATCAATCCGTTTGATCTCCGGTTTGGAAAGTACCGTGTAACGACTTTGAAGTTGTTTCACCTGTTCTTTTGAGATACCGTACACATCATACAACTGCCTGTCGTCAAGAAAACCACCCAACTTCCTTCGGTAATCCAAAATGCGCCTGGCCATAACCTGATCTAATTCTTCAAGATTCATTAATTCTTCAAACGACACGGTGTTTAAGTCACTTTTTGAACCGGGCGACTCGGCCTCCTTTTGAAAGGGCTGATATTCCGTTCTCGGTTTATTTACCCATTCGGGGAATTTAAAATAGGGAGCGATAGCGGCCAGAAGCGAATCTGAAACTCCTGTTACCTGCTGAAAGTCTTCAGCCGAATTGATCCATTTCCCGCTTTCGCGAAAGCGTAACAACCGGTCTATTTCTTCAACTTCCATACCCAAAGTATATCCCTTATAATCGGTAATAAAGTTTGGGTTGAAGGAATACATTTTTGGCTGATTAAGACTATCCTGAAGCTTCTGAATACTATCGATTCGCGCTTCAAAAATGTTTATCTGCTCCTCGTTTAAAGCTCTGGAATTGGAGTCGTTTTGGGGCGGTTCAATAAAAAAATACAACGCCCAGCTAACGAGTACTAATAGCACTAAAAGCAAAATCCCATTTCGCTGCCGGTTATCCAGTTCGAAATGGGATTTTAACTCTTTCATATTTTAAAGCTAGTTAAGCATTCTTGGCCACTTTTTGTTTTTTAAACAATTCGCCGGCTTTTAACTTTCTAAAGTATTCCCTTAAATCTGCACGAACTTCACCGCTCATAATATACAGACCTATAATGTTAGGGAAGGACATTGCCAGAATCATCATATCTGAGAAATCTAAAACTGCTCCCAAACTTACCGATGCTCCTACCACTACAAAGAACAAGAATAAGATCTTATAAAGTAACTCTGATTTTTTGCTTTTTCCAAATAAATAAGTCCAGGCACGCATACCGTAGTAAGACCAGGAGATCATCGTTGAAAATGCAAATAAGAATACCGCTGCGGCAAGCACATATGGGAACCAGCTGATGACACTACCAAAAGCGTCAGAAGTAAGATCTGCTCCTGCAACACCCGTTACTTCGTGCATCCCGGTAAAAATGAGAACTAAAGCTGTTAAGGTACATACCACAACCGTATCGATAAAAGGCTCAAGAAGCGCAACAAAACCTTCAGATGGCGGATGGTTTGTCTTGGCAACACTGTGCGCGATAGCTGCAGAACCTACACCGGCCTCGTTAGAGAATGCCGCACGCTGGAAACCTACTATAAGTACACCCAGGATACCCCCTTTTAAAGCGCTTGGGCTAAATGCCCCGTCAATAATTGCAGAAAATGCAGGGCCTATATTTTCAATATTGATAAATATAACAGTTAAAGCACCCAGTACGTAAACCCCTGCCATAATAGGCACAATCTTACCGGTAACTTTGGCTATACTGTTAATCCCTCCAATAATTACGACTCCTACGAGCACTGCAACGGTAAGACCAAACCAGAAACCGTTACCTTCAAGCCAGCCAAACTGACCACTCAAAATCTCAAAAGACTGGTTTGCCTGGAACATATTTCCACCACCAAAAGAAGCCCCAATTGCAAGAATCGCGAAGAAGGCTGCAAGTACTTTACCCAGGCCTCCCATATTTCGTTTTTGAAGACCGTATCTCAGGTAATTCATAGGACCACCAAACACCCGGCCATCAGGAAGTATATCCCGGTATTTTACACCCAGCGTACACTCTACAAATTTTGAAGACATACCGAGTAGTCCGGCGACGATCATCCAGAACGTTGCTCCTGCCCCACCCAGGGATACGGCAACCGCAACACCCGCGATATTACCCAAACCTACAGTAGCTGAAACCGCAGTAGCCAATGCCTGAAAATGGGTGATACTACCCGGTGCATCAGGATCGTCATATTTACCTTTTGCCAGTTCCAGACTGTGCTTAAAGCCTCTCAAATTGATAAAGCCCATACGCACGGTGAAGAATGCCGCACCAAAAATAAGCCACACCACAATGAATGGGATCTGTGTGGTTTGCTTATCGCCGTTAGGATGTAATAAGGGGACGGGATCGTCGTAGACAATTTCCCCAAAAACATCGGCATTGGTTTGAATTACGTGTTCGGTATTATCCGGATTGTAAATAATACTTCCGGTCTCATTGATATGCTTCAACGTACCATTTGCTTCAGCATTTACAGTGATTGAAGTCCCGTTACTCAGATCAACCAAAGCTATAGGCTCGCCTTTTTTCACCTTTCCACCATCGGCAACCAGCCACTCTTTCAGCGTATATTTAAACGGTGTACCGGTTTCCCATCCCGGTATTGCAATCATTTTTAAATCGGCATAGATCACGGGATCGTACAAACCTACTGCCGCAAATGGATCCCAGAAAAGTACAGATCCCAAGCCGGCTACAGCGGGAGTCATGGTACCGTTAAATACTTCAACAATCGATTCGGTTTCTATCTTGAATTCTTCAGCAACCTCATTACCAGCAGCATCAGTTACAACAACATAATGCTCTATTCCTTCGGTAAGACCGCTTGCAGAGTTTGAAGAAAGTGGTGTGTTTTGATTACTCCATTTGTAGCTGTAGGGCGGAGTTCCCCCGGTAACCTTTAATTCTGCAACACCGTCATTAATTTGAGTTGTAGGGTTTGAAACGTCTGCAGTTACTTTTAAGTCCTGCGCAAGTACCGATAAGGGCAAAAGAACAGACACAAGAAAAATAATTTTCTTCATAAGATTTTTTTGGTTTAACACTTTTTTTCCTGGAAAGACGCAATATGCTAAAAAATTAGGCTTTTTCAAAGGTAAACGCTTTTAAAAAACGAGCAGAATGCCCCTTTAGTGATGAAAATTTAAATAATTCTCAAAATATCTTCAAAAACTGATTTTCAATTTCACGTAACTTTTAAAAACAAAAAAACCGAAGCTTTTCAACTTCGGGTTTTATAGTTCTAAATAAAAAGATCTCAGCTTAAGGCTTCCCTTTTCAATTTGATCGCATCGAGATAGCGTCTTAATTGTTTTTTCACGACCGGAAACAGGAAGAATAAGCCAACCATATTCGGGAAGATCATTGCAAAAATCATAGCGTCAGAAAATTGCCAGATCGAACCCATATTTGCCGCTGCACCAATCACGATAAAGCTTAGAAAAAGGAGTTTGTAAACCAAATCTGCAACTTTACCTCTTCCGAAGAGAAACTTCCAGGATTGAAGACCGTAGTACGACCACGAAATCATCGTAGAAACTGCGAAAAGCACCACCGCGATAGTCAAAAACACATTTGAAAACGGAATATACTCGTGAAAGGCTTTTGAGGTAATCCCCGCACCTTCGTAGGACATCCCGTCAATGATCACTGCGCCACTGCCGTCTCCTCCGTATTCAAAAAAGCCGCCAAAGTTGAATATGATAATGACTAGAGCCGTCATGGTACAGATAACCACCGTATCAATAAAAGGCTCGAGCAACGCAACCAGCCCTTCACTCGCCGAATATTTGGTACGTACCGCAGAGTGTGCGATAGATGCAGAACCCGCACCCGCCTCATTGGAAAATGCTGCCCGTTTAAAACCTACCAAAAGTACTCCGATCACACCTCCTACTCCTATCGCTGTTGGATTAAAGGCTTCTTCCATAATCAAGGCAAACGCATCGTCAAGCAGTGAAAAGTTGATTGCTATAATATAAAAACAAGCCGCGAGATACATAATCGCCATAAATGGAACCACCTTCTCAGTCACCTGAGCAATACGTTTGATTCCGCCAATGATAATGACCCCTACAAGCACTGCAATTACAACCCCAATCCAGAATCCTGCCCCGGTACTTTCAAGGCTAAACAACTCCTTTAAAACTATTGTTGCCTGGTTGCTTTGGGCCGCGTTACCGCCACCAAAAGAACCGCCAATGCAGAAAATGGCAAAAATGACCGCTGCAATTTTTCCTAAAACAGCAAAACCTCTTTCCTTTAAACCTTTGGTCAGGTAATACATAGGTCCGCCATAAACGGTACCGTCTTCACCCACATCCCGGTATTGCACTCCCAACGTGCATTCTACAAACTTGGTAGACATCCCAAGCAAGCCGCAAACAATCATCCAAAAGGTTGCCCCGGGACCGCCCAAAGCAATTGCAAGAGCTACCCCGGCGATATTACCATTACCTACCGTACCCGAAACCGCAGTAGCCAGCGCCTGAAAGTGACTTACTTCGCCCGCAGACGACTCATCGCGTATGGTATCTACAATATCATTATTTACAGCAAGATCATTGTCTAAATTTTCAATATGCTGCTCAATATCAACCTTATTTAAATCTACGCCGTTTGCAATCCCGTCTTCTCCATACAAAACTTTAGCTCCGTGATTTTCGATATCTTCATACTTACCGCGTACGGTTTGAATGGCATTACCGAAATAACGGAAGTTTGGAAAACCAAAATAGATGGTAAAAAATAATGCGCTAAATACGAGAAGTAGCAACACAAAGGGAATCCCGAAAACATTGAAGAAAATAAGATTAAAGAAGAAATCTGAAATGGGGGCAAACGCCTGATCGATTTGCTGATCGATCCCGATTTCAGCATCCTGTGCACTTGCGGTAAAAATGGTTGTTAGCAAGAGCATTGCGGTAAAAATGTGCTTCATGAATTAGCATGTGATTAGGTTAAAAAAAAAGGAGTTTTGTTCAATTGCTTTAAATATCTTTCAAACTTTACTCCTAAACACCGTAAACATACTACTAAATCGCAAATTCTTTGTGTAAATTTTCAATCTGCTCGGGCCTTCCTATCACAATAAGTTTGGAGTCCCGCTCCAGCAGCAGGGAAGCTTCGGGATTGATCACATAATCACCCGATGGAGATTTATACCCAATTATGGAGCAACCGGTTTTGGCGCGCAGGTCTATATCTCTTATGGTGCGGGTTTTATGATCCGGGCAAACGGCTTCATAGGTGATTTCCTGTACATTAACACGACCTCCCGTAGTGACCTGCAGGTTATCTAAAAATTCGACCAAATCAGGTACCACAACTAAAGAAGCCATATGATCCCCCCCTATTTTATCGGGCATAATAACGTTATCTGCACCGGCAAATTTTAGTTTTTGATAGGTTGTTTCTTCAGATGCGCGGCTAATAATTTTCATTTTTTTGTTCATCTGCCGGGCCGAAAGCACTACAAATAAATTATCTGAGTCATTAGGCAAAGCCGAAATAAGCGTTGAAGCGCGATCTACACCGGCTTTTACAAGAATTTCGTCTTCGTTGGCATTTCCGGTCACAAAAAGCATCTCGTCTGTCTGAAACTTAGCCACGACGTCTTCACTTTGTTCTATAATTACAAAGGGCTTCCCATACGTGGTAAGTTTCTGTACCGCTTGTTTACCGTTACGACCATACCCCACCACAATCACGTGATTCTCGAGTTCTTCAATTTTCTTCAACACGCGTTTTTCTTTTAAAAGTTCAAAATTACTTCGGCTTAAAATAAATTCGGTAATTACCGAAATCGCATAACCCACCACGGTAACACTCACTAAAATTAAGACAACCGTAAATATTTTGGCAACATCATTGAGCGGCTGTACCTCACCAAAGCCTACCGTACTGATGGTAATCACCGTCATATAGATCGCATCTGTCCAATCGTACTGCGCAAAAAATTTAAACCCCAGCACGCCAAAAACAAGCATAGCGAGTATAAGACTTAATGCAACATAAAAGCGATTCCTAAAAAGTTGTAGCATAGTTATAAATCAAATACCGAGCTTCGTTTTGTATAGACTAAATCTTTGAGCTTTAACCAAAAGGCAAGCACCAGATAAACGGCAAAGCCCAGACCTGCTGTAGCAAACGAGAGGTATATAAAAAACAGGCGCACGTTTTTAGCGCGAATCCCCATACGGTCGGCAAGCCGCGAGGAAACGTAAAACCCGTTACGCTCAAAAAAGTACCGTATTCTGGAAATCAAATTCATCTGGTCCCGTTTGTGTGCAAATTACTAAATTTTATCGGGCAGTGTCATTTGTGCCCTGCACTTAGCAGAAAATTACCCAAACCACAATGCAGGCATTTATTTGGGTCGCAATACTGTTGCTTTAATTGTATCAAAGCCTGACTGTGCAATGCATCTTTATCAAACTTTCGCAAGGTTTCAAAACCGGCAACCAGGCTGTTCTGTTCCAGTGGAATCTGGGTCAATAAGCTGAGCAGGTCTTCTTCAATTTCTAAACCACGGGATCGGGCGTAAGCAAATTTCACCGGGATCAGGGTATTGATGAGTAAAATATCGGTAAAACCGGCAGTCAGTTTTTTCGCTCTGGCGGCGTGTAGTTTCCCAAAAGTGTAATGCGTCTCCCAATAGGCAGAAGCTTTAACGCCTAGTATTTTTTGAAAAACTTCCCGTTCTGAAGTCTGCACACAAACCTCAAAGAGGTTGGGCGACTGCTCGTAAATAGCCGCAAGTTGTGAAAGTCGTAGCGTTGGAAAATTAGGCGGTCTCAGTTTGAAAAACTGCATCTGATGGTTGAGGCCGGGCGAAAGATTAAACTTAGTTCTGGCAAATTCAAAATCCTGCTTCCATTTGCGCACTGCTGCTTCCTGCGTTTCTTCGGGCAATAACCCGGCCAGACCTAAAAGCACGGGCTCGAGCAATCCCGACGCAGTACTCAGCTTACGAACTACCGTAAACGGAATGCCCCTGGCGAGTTCTTCAAATGCTTCGGCATTGACCAGCGTACCAAAACTACGCGCCAGCCTCACAAACAATACCGCTTCCCAATCGCCCTGAAGTTCGTCAAGCTGAGCTTCGACCTCAAGTACTTTTCGCTCCAGACGTTCAAAATAAACCCGCTCAAGCCAGGGCTCAAAAACAGATGCCGGGATTTCTCCAAAATCGGTTTCACAGTTAATAAAACGCTTCTGATCCCGTTTGAGCAAATTTTGGTAAGAATGCAATAGTTTCTGGGGGACGCGCTCACTTAAAGCTAAGGTGGGTATGGGTTGGTTGGCTTTATCAAATACCGCACAATCATCTTCCCAAACCACGTGTAAAATAACATTTGCGTAGGCTTCATCCTGCTCGTGATTGTGCAAATACCAGTCTGAACTTTTGAGATGAATCTCGACATTACCGGCCCAGAGCTGCCCGTCTATACGCAGCTGAGCATTGAAAAAATCGGGGCCCGCAAGCTGGTTGTGCATTCCCGGTTTAAGGATTTGTACGGTCTGCCCGGCAGTTGTAAACACGCCAGACTCTGAAGTGGCGTCTTCAAATTTTAAAAACTTCCAGAGATAATGTAAAAAAGCCTCGTTCATTAGGATAAAGTTAAAGCAATTTTAGCACAACCTTAATAGGCTTCAAGCCTCAGCTCCAATACCTTTAAAAAAAATAATGTATTATGAAAAAATCAATTTTTACACTTCTCCTTGCTGCCGGAATTTTTACCGTATCATGTGGAGATCGAAAAACAAACAGCGATAACGAAATTCAGCTGGAAGAACGCGAAGGGCCTGTCGTGGAAGGCAAGGATATGATTCCTGCAGATGACAGCGATTCAGCTCAAAATAAAGCCGAAATTGTAAGTGCCAAACAAGTAGTAAATAAGTATTTCGCTGCTCTTGACCGCGGCGATTTTACCGAAGCTTATGAGCAAATGTCACGCTCCGGTGACCGGGGAACAGCTTCTGAATTTGCAGAAGAAAACGCTGAAATTGAAACCATAACGGTCAGTTTTACACAGGATGCAACCGTAAATACCAATGCTAATGGTACTGAAGTAGCATTGCCTTTACGCTACACAGTCAAAACGAAAAATGAAAATACAGAAACGTATTCAGGGTCGGCTATCGTGCTGAAAGCAAGTGGTGAAGATTCAGATTATCAGATTTTAAAAATGAATATAACCCGCGAGGACAGCTAATTTTAATCCAGGAAACCCTTTTCGCGCATCCAGGCATCATTATACATTTTGCCCACATAGCGGCTGCCGTGATCGTGAAAAAGAACTACTACCACATCATCTTTGGTAAAATGTTCCTTAAGCTGAAGTAATCCTTTTATAGCTGCACCTGCCGAATTGCCCAGGAAAAAACCTTCTTCCTTGGCAAGACGGCGGGTGTAAACTGCGGCGTCTTTGTCGGTTACCTTGGTAAAGCCGTCAATCAAATCAAAATTTACATTGAGCGGGAGTATGTCTTCGCCAATTCCTTCGGTGATGTAGGGATAAATTTCGTTTTCATCAAAAATACCGGTCTCGTGGTATTTTTTGAAGACTGATCCGTAGGTATCAACACCCCAGACTTTCACGTTTGGGTTTTTCATTTTAAGATAGGCACCTACTCCTGAGATAGTTCCGCCGGTACCAACCCCAACCACAAAATGGGTTACTTTGCCTGCCGTCTGTTCCCAGATTTCCGGGCCGGTTGATTCAAAATGCGCCTTGCAGTTACTCGGGTTATCGTATTGATTGACGTACCAGGAATTGGGTGTTTCTTCGGCCAGGCGGCGTGAGGTACTGTAATAAGACTGCGGATCATCGGGTGCCACATCGGTTGGGCAAACCACTACTTCGCAGCCCACCGCTTTAAGAATATCTATTTTCTCCTTGCTTTGTTTGTCTGAAATAACACAGACCATTTTATAGCCTTTCACAATTGCAGCCAACGCAAGCCCCATTCCGGTATTTCCCGAGGTACCTTCAATGATAGTTCCTCCCGGTTTTAAAATTCCGGCAGCTTCGGCATCTTCAACCATTTTTACTGCCATTCGGTCTTTTACCGAATTCCCCGGATTGAAGGTCTCGTATTTAGCCAGCACCAGACAAGGTAAATCTGCGGTAAGTCTGTTGATTTTTACCATCGGCGTGTTGCCTATGGTTTCCAGAATATTTTCGGCATACTGCATAAAGTGATTTTTTAAGCTATCTCAAATTTAAAGCGGAATATACTTTCTATTTTGAGAAATCTAAGACTTAAGAATAATTTTTATGCCGAATTAACAAGAATTAACGCTCAGGCAACTACTCTGAAAAGCTCGAGGATGCTCTTTGTAGCGGAAGCTTCAGTTTTACACCTTTCACCTTAAGAATCCAATAAATAGTTGCCGTATTGCCCACCACTGCCGGAAGAATCCAAACCGCCAGACCAGACAGATGGGTTCCTGCAACCAGAAAAGCGGTAACCGATGCGATATAAGCCCCTATAATCTTACCGATGTGCTGTACCAGCCAGCCGGTTTTAGTCTTATGCGGATTTCGCAAAAAGTTGAAATCCATCAAACACAGCACCAGACCAATTGCGCCAAAAAACAGAAACAACACCGCTATCTCTCCCGATTTTAGCAGTCCCGCGGCAAGCATCAACGCCGAAATTAAGGCCATAAATCCCGAAATGCCCCAATCTACTTTACTGGCAACAGTTTTACGCTTTTTAAAACGCAAAGACCGGTTGCCTACCAACACCATATAAATAGTAAATAAGCCAATCATCACCAAAAAGGGGTTTTCGTGTCCCGGCATACTGGCAATGGGCACCGAAAGACCCGAACTCGCCAACATGCCAATCGTGAACCACTTTCCGGATTTTTTATGGAATTTGCTTCCTTTTTTGACCATAAAACTAAGGCTTCCGGCTATAAGGCCGATGGCTCCAAAAAAAGCGTGAATGTAAATAGCGATCTTAATTGCGGTTTCCATCATAAAGGTTTTGAATTACCCTTCAAAAATGAACATTCATCTGCGCGATCAGAAAAAGGCTTTACTCAACTGTAGAATTTAGCCTCTCAGTTGTAAACTAATACGGTTTTGCTTTCGCCCCTGCGCGAACGTAAATGAGCTCAGTAAGCCCTTGAGATATGCATAGGAAAAATAGCCTGGTTTCCAAGGCAAGTCGTGGGATATTACACCTTTTGGCGGAACCAATTAGTCGAATTTTATAGTCTTTACCGGAGAAATACGGGTGATCACATAAGACGGAATGAGCAGCATCAGCGCACACAGCAGGAAAGTACCCACGTTGAGCAACACGATATAATACCAGTCTATATACACGGGAGCTTCGCTTACGTAATAGGTTTCAGGATTTAGGGTAATCAAACCAAAATACTTTTGAATCAACAATAAACCGATACCGATAACATTACCCCAAAACAATCCCACACCTACCAGATACAGCGCATTGTACATAAAGATTTTACGGATGCTCCAGTCACTGGCGCCTAAAGCTTTGAGTATCCCCACCATCGGGGTACGCTCCAGAATAAGTACCAGCAGGGCCACAATCATATTGATCCCGGCAACGATGATCATCACAGCTATGATGAGTGCTATGTTAAAATCAAAGAGCGATAACCACTCAAAAATGGAGTAATATTTCTGCTTAATGGTCATCGTATTGAGAAACGAATCGGTATTCTTATAGATCTCGACCCCAATCTCATCGAGCTTATCAAAATCGTCTACAAAAACTTCAAAAGCGCCTACCTGATCCTCTTCCCACCTGTTGAGCCTTTGAATATGTCTGATATCTGCAAACAAAAAAGTCTCATCAAATTCCTGAAAACCGCTATCGTAAATCCCCACGATATCAAAGCGGCGGTTTAAAAAGCCCCCATCTTCTTTCAGGAAAAACACGATCACCTTATCGCCGTTTTTAAAACCAAGACGGTTGGCGAGATAGGTACTGATCAGGATTTCGGTATTGAGTTTATCGCTGTAGTCAGGCAGTCTTCCTGTTACTAAAAACTCCTGCATAAAATCCCAGCGGTAGTCTGCGCCCACGCCTTTTACAATAATGCCTTCAAAATCGGTTGGTGTACGTATCACACCGGCTTTGGTAGCCGTAACCTGTACGTGACTCACCTCGGGTACACTTTTAAAATCGGGGTAAAAATCCTGATTTTTAGGAATAGGATTGAGCGTTATATCGCTGTTGTTGCCATCAAACTGGGAGACAATCACATCGCCATTAAAGGCCGAAACTTTTTCTTTTATTTTTTGCTGAAGTCCTATACCTGTGGCGATGGTAATCATCATCATCACCATACCCAGCACAATTGCGATAATTGCAATTTTAATAATAGGGGTCGAAGCAGTACTTTTATACTGTTTGGCACCAATTATGCGTTTAGCTGTAAAATATTCAAAATTCAATCGTCCTATGGCGTTTCGTTTGCTCAAAAGTACCTTTTTTTTAGTTGTTGTAATTGCGATTTCCTGCGGAAACCATCCCGGAAAACAAAAACAGGAAGCCGCTGCTGAAGCTTCACTGCCTGATGCCCAAAATCAGGAAACCGAATTGGTTTTGGGCGCAAACCGCACCGAAGCCTACCTCCCGATGTTGAAAAACAAGCGTGTGGCTGTAGTGGGCAATCCCAGTTCGCTAATTCTTAAAGCCGAAAAAATAAATACTGAAGAACGTTATACCCATCTGGTCGATTCGCTTTTAAGCTTAAACGTAAATCTGGTAAAAGTCTTTTCTCCCGAACACGGTTTTAGAGGCACAGCCGATGCCGGCGAAGCGGTAAAAGACGGAAAAGACCCTAAAACCGGTTTGCCGGTGATTTCGCTTTACGGCAACAATAAAAAACCAAAACCCGGGCAGCTGGAAGGTCTGGACGTGATTGTTTTTGATATTCAGGATGTAGGTGTACGCTTTTATACCTATATCGCCACCTTACATTATGTGATGGAAGCAGCCGCAGATGCCGGCATTCCGGTCCTTGTGCTCGATCGCCCCAATCCCAACGGAAGCTATGTAGACGGCCCGGTGATGGAAGCCGAACACACCAGCTTTTTGGGTATGCACGCCGGTGTTCCGCTGGTTCACGGGATGACCATAGGAGAATACGCGCAAATGATGGCCAAAGAAGGTTGGCTAAAATCTCAAAAAGAAGTCAAGCTTACCGTAATCCCAATGACGGGGTACCGGCACGATTTAGCCTACTCACTACCGGTACGGCCTTCGCCCAATTTACCCAACGACCAGTCGGTAATGCTGTATCCCAGCCTGGGGCTTTGCGAGGGCACCGCGCTTAACGCCGGTCGGGGTACCGAAATGCAGTTTCAGGTTATAGGCAGCCCGTTACTACCGGCAGCCGATTATCCTCTTGCTTACACGCCTCAGCCTAATTCTGGTTCCAAAAACCCCAAATTTAAAGGCGAAGTTTGCCACGGCCTTGATCTGCGCGAGCTTGCTCCTCTCAACCGGGTAGACCTGAGTTTTATCTACAACGCTTATCAAAACTATACCGATAAAGCTTCCTTTTTCAACACGACCAATTTCACTGCACACGCGGGTACGGCGCTTCTGCAAAAACAAATTGAGCAGGATTTGGGGCTTGATGCTATTTATGCTTCCTGGAAACCCGGCATTGACCGGTTTAAGTCCCTGCGCTCCGGATATCTGATCTATCATTAATTTTCAAAACACGTGTAAATTACCCTAAAATTGTCGAAAATTAACAACTAGTATCTGCGTATTTCCTATATTTAAGGCCCTCAATTTCTTAAAAATCAATCTTTCATAGAAAAACGCAAGCCTTTATGAAATTTCTTATCACGTTAACGCTTTTGCTTTTTTGCGGCGCTACACAAGCCCAGCGACTTTTGGGCACAGTCACCGATGCTAAAACTCAGGAGCCAATAATGGGCGTAAACGTATTTATCAAATCGATAAAAAAAGGGGTTACCACAAAAAAAGACGGAGTCTTCTACTTTGAACAGGCAAATGGCCTGCAACCTCAGGACACCCTTTTGTTTAATATGGTAGGTTACCGCACCTTAAAATTAACTTTAGATCAGTTTCAAAAACTCGAGAAAAAAGTAAGCCTTTACGAAGAAAACCTATCCAACCTGCGCACTGGTAAATCGGTCAGGATCATTAGTATCAGTGACGGAAACAGTAAATAGCAAACTCTAATAACTTTATGAAAAACACATTCCTGAAGCCGTTCGTTTTAGGCTTATGCCTCTGCGGTTTTACCGTTTTCGCCCAGCAAAACACCTATGAATTACCCGTTGCAAAACCTGTAGATGCAGGTATGCGCACCTATCACCTCAGCTATATCGACTCGCTGGCCAACGAGGCAATAACCGAAAAACAGGTGCCCGGCATCGTGGCGCTGGTGATGCGCGATGGCAAGGTGGTTTACCATAAAGCTTTCGGTCAGGCTGATCCTTCGGGCAAAAAACTGGAAACGACTTCCATCTTTCGCATTGCTTCACAAACCAAAGCCATAACCTCAACCGCAGCGATGATTTTGTGGGAACGCGGTAAATTTCAGCTAGACGATCCCATTGCAAAGTATATTCCCGAGTTTAAAGATGCGCAGGTACTCGACTCGCTATTACCTGACGGAAGCTACACCTCACACCTGGCAGATAAACCCATTACCATTCGTCATTTGCTTACCCACACTTCGGGGATTGGCTATGGTGCGATAGACGGTGATACCCGTTTCAGAAAACTATTTGAAGATGCCGGAATCATCGACGGCTTTACAACCAAAAACATAACTCTGGCCGAAAACGAACCCAAGGTTGCCAAAATGCCGCTCCACCACAACCCCGGAGAGCGTTTTACCTACAGTGAGGGAATCGATGTGGTAGGGTATCTGGTTGAACTGCTTTCCGGCAAAAAGCTGGATGTATTTATGCGCGAAGAGATTTTTGAGCCTCTGGCAATGACCGACACCTATTTCTACATCCCAAAAGAAAAGCACGAACGTCTGGTTGCCGTACAAGCTCTGGAAAATGGCAAATGGACAGACGCCGGTTCTAATGCTTTTTATGCTGCAAACTATCCTATAAGCGGTGCTCAAACTTTCTTTTCGGGCGGAGCGGGACTTTCAAGCACCGCGCTTGATTACGCGCAGTTTTTACAGATGTACGTCAACGGCGGGGAGCTTAATGGGAAACGTATTTTAAGCCCAACTACTGTCGACTTTATTTTGAGCAATCAAATAGGTGATATCTGGGCAGATCAGGGTGCCGGTCACGGTCTTGCCTTTAAGGTTGTGGGAGAAGGCGCTTCCGCGAAAGGTGGCCAGGGAAGTCCGGGCACTTTCGAGTGGGGAGGTTATTTCAACACGCAGTATTTCGCAGATCCTAAGCAAAAACTCATTGGAATCATCCTGAAACAAACTCTGGGAACCAATAACGACCAGACCGCCTGGAAGTTTCGTAACATCGTTTTTTCGTCTGTTGCAGAATAAAGAATTTTTAGGCTGAAAAAATAGAGCCTTATTAATTGTACAGGGAATCGGGCAGTTTTGTCCGATTCCTTTCATTTAAATACCATCTGTAGGCTAACTTTAGGCGGAAAACTAAATACAAATCCATGAAAAAACAGCTTTTTGCTTTTGCGTTCAGTTCGCTGCTAAGCGCCGGGTTATGCGCCCAAAGTCAGGAGGAAACCATCAAAGCGGTGGTTACCGAAGCCACTGAAAACTCCCAGCTTAAATTACTTGCTCACCAACTGCTCGACGTTGTAGGGCCCCGACTCGTAGGAAGTCCTGAAATGAAACAAGCACACGACTGGGCGGTTAAAACCTATACCGATTGGGGTATCCCTGCTGAAAATCAGCAATGGGGAGTTTGGAAAGCCTGGGATCGCGGGATTACACATATTGATTTGGTGAGTCCACGCAGCGTGAGTCTGGAAGGCATGCAACTGGCGTGGAGCCCTTCGACTTCTGCCAAAGGTGTAGAAGCCGAGGTTGTCGTGCTTCCGGAAGCTAAAGATTCACTGGCCTTTCAAAATATGCTGAGCCAGGTTAAAGGTAAGTTCGTGCTGGTTTCTATGCCTCAGCCTACCGGAAGACCCGATGAAAACTGGGAAGAATGGGCAACTCCTGAATCTTTTGAAAAAATGAAAACCGAGCGTGACGCGCTTAACGATGCCTGGAACGCCCGCATCAAAGCCACCGGATATTCTTCACGCGAATTACCGAAAATTTTGGAAAAAGCCGGATCTGCTGGGGTGATCACCAGCAACTGGTCTCGCGGATTTGGCGTAAACAAAGTCTTTTCGGCCTACACCGATAAAATCCCGATGGTAGACATCGCTTTAGAAGATTACGGTTTGCTCTACCGCCTCGCGGATTATGGCGATAAACCGGTCATCAAGGTGGTGGCTCAATCTAAAGATCTGGGCGAAGCACCAACCTTCAATACCATAGCTCAGATTAAAGGGACCGAAAAACCGGACGAATATGTGATTCTCTCTGCACATTTTGATTCGTGGGACGGCGCTCAGGGCGCTACCGATAACGGCACCGGAACCCTCGTGATGATGGAAGCTATGCGTATTCTGAAAAAAGTATATCCCAATCCAAAACGCACCATCCTTGTTGGGCACTGGGGAAGCGAAGAACAGGGACTTAACGGTTCGCGTTCTTTTGTAAAAGACCATCCGGAAATTGTAGCCGGTGTACAGGCGGTATTCAATCAGGATAATGGCACCGGTCGCGTGGCAAACATCTCCGGAAACGGATTTTTACACGCTTACGATTACCTCGGCAGCTGGTTAAGCGCAGTGCCCGATGAAGTAGCCGAAATCGAAACCAACTTCCCCGGAGCTCCCGGTCGTGGAGGTTCTGACTACGCCTCGTTTGTTGCCGCGGGTGCTCCTGCTTTCAACCTAAGTTCGCTAAGCTGGAATTACTGGAACTACACCTGGCATACCAACCGCGATACCTATGATAAAATCGTTTGGGATGATGTGCAAAACAACGTAATTCTTACGGCTGTATTAGCCTATATGGCCAGTGAAGATGAAGAGAAAACCTCACGCGAACAAATTGTTTTACCGGTAAATTCCAGAACCGGCGAACAAATGACCTGGCCCGAGCCTCGTGACGGAACCCGTCGTGGTGGACTTGAGGATTAGATTGTAGATTTGAGATATTAGACCAAAGATCTAAGACAAAAACGCCTGAGCTTATAGCCCAGGCGTTTTTTTGTTTCAAGCAAGAGATTACAACTCCTGAATCTCCTTTACTTCTTCTTCACTAAGCGTTAATAATCCCGGTTTTACGAGACGGCCTATCATCTCGCGCCAGTTTTCGTCCTGCTCAAAAATGTTTTTAAAAATAGGCTTGGCTTCTTCTAGCTGCCCGTCGTTTGCCATCGCTACGGCTGCCCAGAATTGCATTTCCAGATTATCGGGAAACATACGTTCAGCAGTACCATAAAGCTTTAAGGCTTCGGGCATATCGCCGGCCTCTACAGCCAGATCGCCCCGATTCATATAGTCGTAGGCACGGGCAACCTTCAATAAACGGTCTAATTCTTCAATGGGGTTTTCGTGATCGTCAACCCGCAAATTGATTCTATATTCTTCCCAGGGATTTTCAGCCAATTCCGGACCTACCACGATCAGGGCTGCACTTTGCTTTCCGCGTATATCACCCCCTGCATCCTGAGCGGCTTTAAGCACGGCCACCATACGCTCTGCAAGCGGAAGATCGCTATGAGCCTCAAAAGCTTTTGCCATCGCAGGTACCGTTTGATCGGTAAGCATCATATTGGCCTGTACCGAGAAATTATCACCGGTTATCTGACTGGCGTATACCACACATTTCTCACCAGTGTATGCGGCAGCATTTCCATTTACATCTAAAAAAGCGACCTGGCGAAAGGCCTTTCCTTCATCTTCGGCTACCAGTTGATCTAAGGCTGCTTCTGCTGACAGACCTTCCTGCATAAGTGCCAAACCTTTTGGCCCGTATGCCGGATTTACAAAAGATTGAGTTGCCACGACCCCTACGCCGCTTTTTCCCCAGGAAACAAGCGAGCCCACGCTAAACCAGTGACTCTGTACGGTAACCGCCATCTCGCCGGTATTGGCATCGCGCGCCACGATAGAAAAGGTGTGTGCAAAGGCGCTTTTGTCTGCATTGATGTTTTGAGCAATCCCTGAAGCTGCGAGCATCAGACTAAAAAGGAGTACTGGTATTTTCATAGTTTTAAAAATTTGCGATTTGTAACAAATTTATTTTTCAATAAATTATATAGGTATCGGTTTCTAGTTTAATCGCCCATTATGGGCGTTACTTTAATTTTATACGTTCTTTCATCTTTTCGACGATGTTATAAGCTGCGGGACAAATCGCAACGTTCTTCAGGGTAATATTGGTTATCTGCTGAAATTTCTTGCGGTCGGTATGCGGAAACTCGGCACATGCTTTGGGTCGTACATCGTAAATCATACAGTAATTATCAGCTCCCAGAAAGGTACACGGCACCTCTTGCAGCACATAGTCGTTGTCTTCATCAATACGCAAATAGGTATCAATAAACTGTGCATCTTTCATCCTGAAATGCTTTGCGATACGGCTGATGTCACGGTCGGTAAACAAGGGCCCGGTGGTCTTGCAACAATTGGCACACTCCAGACAGTCGGTCTGCGCAAATTCCTCATCGTGCAATTCCTGCATCTGGTAATCCAGATCTTTGGGCGGTTTACGCTTCAGCTTTTTGAAATAGACGGCAGTCTCTTTATGCTTATCTTTGGCCAGATTGGGCAGCTGCTCAATAAATTCATCCATAGCGCTAAAATACGCAATTAAACCAGCCTTGATTTTATGGCGAAAAAAGATTCTGCTAACCCCGATGTTTTCGGCGCAGCCCTCCTCGATTTCTACAACGAAACGTACACCGAAGACATTACAGTCATCTCTTCCCTTACCGAAGATGATGAAATCCCCGTACCTTATCTCTTCAGGGATTTTGAAGAAATGCCCGAAATCGAACAGGAAGCCTTAAAGCTTGCTGAAGGAAAAATTCTGGATGTGGGCGCCTGCGCCGGAAGCCACAGTTTATACATGCAAAAACAGGGTAAGGATGTGACCGCTCTGGATGTTTCGGCCGGGGCGATTGAAGTATGCCAACTGCGAGGAGTTGAAAAAACAGTACATGCAGATGTATTTGACCTCACCGAAGCCTCTTACGACACACTCCTGCTATTGATGAACGGCACCGGTATTTTTCAAACGCTAAAAAACACTCCAAACGCACTAAAACAGTTGGGCTCCCTGCTAAGCAAAAACGGACAGATTTTGGTTGATTCTTCAGACATCGCTTTTATGTATGAGGAAGAAGACGGCAGCTACTGGCGCGATGTGAGCCGGGCTTATTATGGCGAGGTTACTTTTAAAATTCAGTATAAAAAGCAAAGCTCTCAAGCCTTTGACTGGTTATACCTCGATTTTAAAAGCCTTAAAAAAGAAGCCGAAAAGACCGGATTCACGTGCGAAAAAATCCTTGACGGACCGCATTATGAATACCTCGCCCGTTTGATTAAAACCAATTAGGAAAACCAAATAGCATTTTACCTCGTAAATTTTAAAAACAATTTATAAAAACAACAAGTGCCGGTGGCTCTGCGTTTAAGTATTTTTACCACCCGCTAATAACAAACTGATGAAAATATTAAGAATTACCCCCTATTTTACGTTCTTTTTAAGCCTTTTACTACTTGCTTCCTGTTCTAAAGATGAGTCCACACAGGCAGATCCTACAGTGGCTAACAAACAGGCTCTGGGATCTTCTGCCCGCGATTTTTTAAGTGCCGATGCATTTACCAGCCTGCGTGTAGAAATCGCTTATGTTGCGGGATTTAAACCCTCTGCGACCACACTTAATAATTTACGCAGTTTTTTCGCCGAACGCTTAAACAAGCCCGATGGAATCACGTTTATAGAAACTGTAGTGCCTGCGACAACTGTAGGTTCTCTGGAACGTGATGAATATGTAAAAATCGAAGCCGATAACCGTACCGCTTTTAATGCCGGAGACGAACTGGCCGTCTGGATCTTTTTTGCTGATCAGAGCTCTGAAAAAGATGATGCCACCAGCCGCATTCTAGGCACCGCTTACCGCAATACGTCATGTATAATTTTCGAAAAAACCCTAAGAGATTTCAGCAACCGAATTGGCGGGGCGAGCCTCACTCAACTGGAAACCGTGACTACCGAACACGAGTTTGGGCACTTATTCGGTCTCGTAAATCTTGGGACTCCCATGGTACGTGATCACGAAGATGAGCAACCTAATGATGATGGCATAGATGCGCTGAATAAGCATTGTGATCAGGAAAATTGCCTGATGTACTTTCAAACCGTTGCCGATGCTACGAGTTCTGCAATGACCGGCCTGCCAACCTTTGGAGCATTCTGTCTCGAGGATCTTCGGGCAAATGGAGGAAAATAATTACCAAAGGCTCTAAAAACAAAAAGCTTCCGGCAAAACCGGAAGCTTTTTTATTTGTTGAGGGCAATTACTTAATCGAGTACCAGACTGGTCGTAGCGATCATTTTTCCACCATCAAAAATATTGATTTTGTATAGACCTTTAGCGAAATCTTCTCCACGTGGAGCGATGTTTTCGCAGATATCAAGCGCCGTGTTTTCGTAGTAAAACTTAGAGATCGCGCTGTAGGTCACCGTGGTAATACTGTCTATTTTAACGGTCTTGTTAGCCCCCATAATGTTGTTTTGTGGGTCTAGTACCTGAACGTAAAGTTGTTTATCTCCGGCCTCAGCAATACGGTTTTGAGGTACGGTATAACAAGCTCTGATACGGTCAACGCGACGGGCACGGTCGTTTTCTACCAGTTTACCACTATTGCGCACAATCACACCGGTACCTACCAGTTTATTGGCTGCAAGGCTTGATCCTAAAGCTACTTTTTCGGCAAGTTCATCTTTAATCGTAGCCAGACTGTCGCGCTTCATACGGCTTACTTCCAGTTCATAGGTAGTACTGTCTACACGCATAGCCAGCATCTTGTTCATACCTTTAAGGCTATCGTTCTGAGCAAATAAATACTCTCGCTCTTTCTTGAGTTTGTAAACCTCATCACGGTAACGACGCAATACAGAAATAGAAGCTTCCATTTTTTGAACCGAGTCAATCAATACCTGAATACGGTCACGAGCCTGATTAAGTTCGGTGTCTTTTAGATTATTTTCTTCGATTACCGCGTCGTATTTGGCAACCATTTGCTTCAGATCGTTCAATACCAATTCCTTTTCTTCAGTAAGTTCGGCCTTGGTATTTTTTTCCTGATTGTACAGCTTTATTGCAAAAGCCCCCGCAACTACCAGTAATACGGCAAGTATTCCCGTAATTACTTTCATTCCGGTATTTTTATTTTCATTCTCCATTTTTCTAAAATTTGATTAGTTATAGGTTATTACCTGGTTTTTTCAGTAACGTTAATTATATATCAAAAGTGTACAAATCTTTTATATCTTCCTTAAAAATTTACAGATTTTAACGAAATAAGGTCGCAAACGTTTTTTTCGGTACTTAAAGATCATTTTCAACTCCTTTAAAGGCTATCTAAAACTACCGAAACCCGGTATTGTAAACGCGAAAAACCTTCAATTTTTAAACATATTGATCAGGAATTTGAGTCATTCTCAAATTTTTACCGGATATACCTATATTTGCACAATGAACAAGGAACATAAACGCGCTGCAATACTTTTCGGCGTTTTAGCAATCATCGCTATCGTAATCTGGATTTTTCACGCCTCATTCGGCAAGGGCCTCTTACTGGGCGTTGGTATTGCGGTTTTGGTTTATGTATTGCGCAGCTTCCTTCCCAGACGAAGTTGATTTAAAACAACTGCAGCAACTCGTTTACACTGCTCAAAGCTTTAAACTTAGAATGAGCAATTTCTTCATCAACCTGCTCATGACTCCAGGTGGTATGAAATGGGATATGTATCGCATAGCCTCCCATTGCAAGTACCGGGATTACGTCTGACTTCAGGGAATTACCCACCATCAAAAATTGTCCGGGTTCAATATCGAGATGCTTTACCAGCTTTTTATACTGCGTTTCCTTTTTGTCTGAAACAATCTCAACATGGTGAAAGTAATCAATAAGACCGCTTTTGACTAATTTACGCTCCTGATCGAGTAGATCACCTTTAGTTGCCACGACCAACTTGTGCGTTTTAGACAGTTCTTGCAAAACCTCTTCAATGTGCGGTAGCACCTCAACCGGCTCGGCTAGCATTTCCTTTCCTTTCTTTAGAATGAAATCGATGGTTTCGGCACTCAGCTTATCGCCCATTAAGCGGTGCGCTGTTTCGAGCATCGAAAGCGTAAAGCCTTTAATCCCGTAGCCGTAGGTGTCCAGATTACGAATCTCGGTATCCAGAAGCTTTTCTACAATATCGTCCTCATCGCCGTATTCACGCAGGTGTCTGGCAAAGGCGAGTTCGGCTTCTCTAAAAAAGGTTTCGTTGACCCAAAGGGTATCATCGGCGTCAAAAGCAATGACTTTTATGCTGCTTAAATCCAAAAGCAAGTAGTTTTTGATGAGCCGTAAAAATACACAACTCGATTTTAAGTAAGGCCCACCGTTGGAACTCTATTCAAAAGTCTGAAACAATAGTCCTAAACCAGGTTTTGGGAAGGAATTGTTTCTTAACTTAAACGAAAATTGCTAAAAAAAGAAAATGATGTTTGGACTATTTAAAAAGAAGACCGAAAAAGAAAAATTAGAACTCGAATACAAGAAGCTGATGAAAGAGGCTTTTGAACTTTCCAAGAGCAACCGCTCGGCCAGTGATGACAAGTATGCCGAAGCTGATCAGATTATGAAAAAGATTGAAACGCTTTAGATAATCAAACTTTATTTAAGTAAAAAAGCATCGTAGTTTATCGCTGCGATGCTTTTTTACAATGGTGTCGTCTTACTTTTTCTTTTTCATTTTATTGATCCAGATGAGCGTTCCGGTAATGGGAAGACTCGTGGCTATCAGACAAGCCAAAAAGTAAATGATTTTTGAAAACATCCCAAAAACCTCCCCGGTGTGTAACGGTTTTATAAGCGATGCAAACTGTACATTGAGCGGTTTATCTGCGAAAATATCTACCGAAAGCACTTCACCATTTTTGGCAATATAGGCACGGTCTGCAGCCACAGGTGACCATCCCGAAGCATGGTTCTTGCGCAGGCTGAAATAATCGGCTCGATCTCCCGGCAAACTGATGTTCAAATCCCCATTGAAGGGAAAAACACGTGCCGCGACTTCCTCGATTGCATCAAGATCAAGTGTAGTGGTCGTCTCGGGCAGTTCAAATTCCGGGGAAGAGCGGTTAAAAACGGGTGTGCCTATCAGGTTACCCAGCCCTTCCCGATAGCCTTCAAAAGACCAGCATAATCCGGTAATGCCCATAATAACAATAAAAATAAGCGCGTAAAACCCGAGCGTATTGTGTAAATCGTGATTGACGCGTTTCCAGTTGGCTTTGGTCTTGATCTTAAAACCGGCTTTAAAGTTTTTGCGCTTGAGTTTTCTGGGAAACCAAAGCACCAAACCGGTTATGGAAAGGATCAAAAAGAAGATGGTTGCCACTCCAACAATAGGTCTGCCTATAGACGAATCAAAAAGCAACCAGCGGTGCATTCTAAAAAAGAAAAAACAGAATCCATCTGCAGGATTAGGTCCTGCAACCAATGTTTCTGCGGTATACGGATTCACCTGAAGATTGGTTCCGCGGCGTTCTTCCGGATTTTCCTTGATGGTAAAGATGTAGGGCGCAGATTGATCTGAGGGGATACTTACCGAAGTAAGGGTACCGGCGTGATCCTGCCGTATTTTGGTTTCGAGTGCGTTGAGACTAAGCTTCTCCCCTTTTGGTTCTACTTTTAAATCTTCTTCAAAAAATGCTTTGATCTCGTGTTCAAATGCCAGAATACTTCCGCTAAGACAAACCAGAAAGAGGATGATCCCGCTGGCAAGACCCAGCCATAAATGCACATCGTTGATTAATTTCCGAAAACTAAAAGACTTCTTTTTTTCCATAATTATGCTCCTGAAGCGTGTGATTTGAAGCTAAGACACCTCAATTCTCAAAACGTTTAACTGTATCGGGCACAAATATAAAATTCCATTACAACTAAAACTATTTAGACTTAATAAAAATAGTATTTAATTCTAAGGAATGCTTCAACCACAACGGAGTTCTGCTGATTGCCAATTGATTAAATAAAAAGAGGCTGTCTAAAAAGTCTTATTAACTTGAGTTGTCAGGTTGAGCCTGTCGAAACCAATCTTGATAATCAGTAAGTTGAAAATATTTCGACAAGCTCAATAGGACACGTCCTTGCTTTTTAGACAGCCTCTCTACAAAATTGTAAATAGCTTGGATTATCGTACCAGCTTCTTATACTTGATACGTTTTGGCATTAGATCGCCGCCTAAGCGCTTCTTCTTGTTTTCTTCGTAATCAGAGAAACCGCCTTCAAAGAAATACACCTGGCTATCGCCTTCAAAGGCTAAGATATGTGTACAAATTCGGTCTAAAAACCAACGGTCGTGGGAAATTACCACAGCACAACCGGCGAAATTCTCAAGACCTTCTTCAAGCGCCCGAAGCGTGTTTACATCCAGGTCGTTTGTTGGCTCATCCAGCAATAATACATTTCCTTCTTCCTTAAGCGTCATAGCAAGATGCAAACGGTTACGCTCCCCACCCGAAAGCATACTTACTTTCTTGTTTTGCTCGCTTCCGCTAAAGTTAAAGCGGCTCAGATACGCCCGGCTGTTTACCTGACGGCCACCCATCATTATCAGTTCCTGCTTGTCGCTAAAGTTTTCCCAAATGGTTTTCTCAGGATCAATATTACTATGACTTTGATCAACATAAGCGATTTGAGCGGTTTCTCCAACGGTAAAACTTCCTTTATCGGGCTCAATTTCGTTCATAATCATTTTGAAGATGGTTGTCTTACCAGCTCCGTTAGGACCTATAACTCCAACAATCCCAGCCTGGGGAAGCGTGAAATTAAGATCTTCATAAAGCAGCTTATCGCCAAATGCCTTACTCACACCCTCGGCATCAATTACATTGGTTCCCAATCGCGGGCCGTTAGGGATGTAGATTTCCAGCTTTTCATCTACTTGTTTTTGATCCTGCGACATAAGTTTGTCGTAGTTTTTCAAACGCGCTTTTTGCTTCGTCTGTCTTCCTTTCGCTCCCTGACGCACCCATTCTAATTCGCGCTCCAAAGTTTTTTGGCGCTTCGATGCAGTCTTGCTTTCCTGAGCCATACGCTTAGACTTCTGGTCTAGCCATGAAGAGTAATTTCCTTTCCAGGGGATTCCTTCTCCGCGATCCAGTTCCAAGATCCATCCTGCGACATTGTCAAGAAAATACCTGTCGTGCGTTACTGCGATAACCGTCCCTTTGTATTGTGCCAAATGATGCTCTAACCAGTGCACGCTTTCTGCATCCAGGTGGTTGGTAGGTTCGTCCAAAAGAAGCACATCAGGTTCTTGCAAAAGCAAACGACATAAAGCCACACGGCGACGTTCCCCACCGGAAAGTACTCCGATTTTTTGATCTGCAGGCGGGGTGCGTAAGGCATCCATCGCCACTTCGAGTTTGTTGTCTAATTCCCAGGCATTGCGGGCGTCAATCTCATCCTGTAAAACCGCCTGACGGTTCATAAGCTTCTCCATCTTATCGGGATCGCTGTACACCTCTTCAAGACCAAACTGATCGTTTATGCTGTTATATTCATCAAGAATCGCCACAGTTTCTGCAGCTCCTTCTTTTACGATTTCTAAAACCGTTTTATCTTCATCAAGATGTGGCTCCTGCTCCAGGTAGCCTACCGAGAACTCTTTATCTGAAGTTACATCCCCCTGAAAGTTTTTTTCAACCCCGGCAATAATCTTAAGCAAAGTAGATTTACCAGAACCGTTAAGACCCAGAATACCAATTTTTGCCCCGTAGAAAAAACTCAGGTAAATATTTTTCAATACCGGCGTATTCGCTCCGGGATAGGTCTTACTGACTCCCGTCATTGAAAAAATAATCTTTTTATCGTCTGCCATAATATGTAGTTATTGTGTTATGCTTCTGCTTCAAAAAACAGGGTGTAAAGGTATTATAATATTGTGGTATTGAAAATGACTGAAACCAGAATCCTTCCACTCAAAATTTTAGCAGAATTAACCGTGCACTCCATTGTTTAACTTTAATATAATTATAACAAATAGAGCCTTGAAACACGCAGGTTTTTAGCCCATCTTTAAAGAAACCGAAGAATTGAAATTAATTTTCTAATTATTCACCACACAAAACGGTGATTATTTGAAAAATCAAAAAGCTTTAAAGCGTGTCTCTGTAAACTGAACCGCCTTATTATAATTAATACTAATAAAAGCTATGAAACCTTCTAACCAACCCTCCTCTCAAGACCGAAAACTCGGGAAAGAAGAAGAACAACTGCTTGACGATCTGGGCATTTTTGGCCAGTCGCGGCGTACGTTTCTCAATCAAATGTCTGCTGCGGGAATAAGCCTTATGGCGGTCCCCTATTTTACATCAGACATGTTTGCCCAGGCACCTAAAGCTCCCGATCTGGACCCCGAAAGTTTACTCAATGCCCTTGAGGTGAACCTAAAAATTAATGGCGACACCTATCCGCTGCAAGTTGACTCGCGCATGACCTTGCTGGATGCCCTGCGCGAACGCTTAAACCTTACCGGCTCTAAAAAAGGATGCGATCACGGCCAGTGCGGCGCGTGCACTGTGCTCATTGACGGCAAGCGCAAGCTATCCTGCCTTACCTTATCTGCTACCTGCAAAGACAAAGAGATTACCACAGTAGAAGGTCTTGCTCAGGGAACAGATTTGCATCCCGTGCAGGCAGCTTTTCTCAAACACGATGGTTTTCAATGCGGGTATTGCACTCCGGGACAAATTTGCTCGGCGGTTTCCTTACTGAATGAAGCCAAACGTGGCGAGGTGAGTTATGTTACCGAAAATGTAAAAGACGAAGTAACCCAGCTGTCTGACAAGGAAATCAGAGAGCGTATGAGCGGTAACATCTGCCGCTGCGGGGCTTACAACAATATTGTACAGGCCATTCAGGAAGTACATTCCGGCAAAGCCGAAATGCCGCGTTGGGAATTTGCTACCGAACAAGAACTAGAAGCCAGCAGGACTGCTGAATAACCAAAAAATCAACTTATGAGACCTTTTCAATTCCACAGTCCGTCAAACGCTGCTGAAGCTCTACAAAAACATTCCAAAGATCAAAAAACCCATTATCTGGGAGGTGGCACTAATCTCATCGATCTGATGAAAGAAGATGTAGAGCGACCTGATCATTTAATTGAGGTTGCAGATCTTCCGTTTAAAGAAATTACCCAAACCGCAAATGGGGGTTTGATGCTGGGCGCTACCCTGAATAATACCGAAACTGCAAATCACAGGCTGGTGCGTAAAAACTACCCGCTTCTTACGATGGCGATGCTTTCCGCAGCTACTGAACAAATACGTAATATGGCTACCAATGGCGGCAATTTGTTGCAGCGTACGCGATGCCCCTACTATTTTGAAACCTCGATGCCGTGTAACAAACGTGAGCCCGGTTCGGGTTGTGGAGCGTTGAACGGAGCGAACAGCAAGAGCGCCTTATTTGGCTGGAGTGAGTCTTGTGTGGCTACCCATCCTTCTGATATGTGTGTGGCTTTGGCCGCTCTTAATGCTAAAGTGCACGTGGAGCAGGCAGATGGAAAGTCGCGTGTGATTCCGTTTACCGAATTTCACCGCCTGCCGGGCGATCAACCCGAAAAAGATACGAATCTTGAAACCGGCGAACTCATCACCGGCATCGAGTTGCCGGAATCTGAATTTCCCGATCATTACTATTATTACAAAGTACGCGAGCGCAGCAGTTATGCTTTTGCGCTGGTCTCTGCGGCAGTAGGCTTAAAAATGCAGGGGAATACGATTACCAAAGCGGGACTGGCTCTGGGTAAAGTAGCCCACAAACCCTGGAAACTCGAAAAGGTGGAGCGCTATTTAGAAGGAAAAGAAGCAAGCCTTTCCACTTTTGAAGCAGCAGCTGACCTTGCTTTTGAAGATGTGCAGCCCCTTTCAAAAAACGAGTACAAAATAGAATTAGGTAAAAAAACATTGGTGCAGGCACTTGTACGTGCAGCGGCACGTAGTTAAACATATAGTATGGAAACGAAAACAAAAACGGGCATCGGAAATCCCATCAGCAGGCTTGAAGGCAAGCTTAAAGTGATGGGCAAAGCCAAATACTCATCAGAATTCAGCTTTGAAAATCTGGCTTTCGCTCAGGGAATTCAAAGTACTATCGCTTCGGGAAGAATTACTGCGATTGATACTTCAGAAGCCGAAAAACAGGAAGGGGTGCTTAAAATCATTACCTATCAAAATGCACTAGAACTCAAAGACTACAATGGCCGGTTTGAGTCGCCCAGCACCAAGGGTATTTCTCCAAGTTTACAAACTCCCGAGGTTCACTTTTACGGGGAATACATAGGCGTTGTCGTTGCCGAAACCTTTGAGCAGGCACGCTATGCGGCAAACCTCATCAAGGTAACCTACGCCGAAGACCAACACCAAACCAACTTTGAAGAGCATTTAGATTCGGTTTATAAACCCGATAAAGCAAATGGAAACCCTGCAGACACGAGCTGGGGCGATCTGGAGGCGGGACTCAACCAAGCCGCCGCGAAAATCGATGTTACCTACAACACCCCTATTGAACACCATCATCCAATGGAGCTGCACAACATTATTGCAGTTTGGGAAGGCGATAACGTGACGGCCTATGCTTCAACCCAAATGGTTGAAAATGCCGTGACCACCATTGCTGAAACCTTCCAGATGCCCAAAGAAAATGTTCGGGTTATAACGCCTTACGTAGGTGGCGGTTTTGGATCTAAACTGCAATTGCGCGAGCACGCCACACTGGGTATTATGGCTGCAAAAATGGTGGGACGCCCCGTACAACTTACGGTTACTCGCCACGAGATGTTTACCGCAATAGGTTTTAGACAGCACAACCGGCAGCGTATGCGTCTGGGAGCAGATAAAGATGGAAACCTCACAGCTGTGGGTCACGATACCACTTCGCACACCTCCTTTACCGAAGAATTTCAGGAAACCTGCGGGTTGATGACGCGTATGTTGTACAAAACGCCCAATTCGCTGGTGACGCACCGGTTGATGAAGTTAAATCTGCCGTCTCCCCGCTGGATGCGCGCGCCGGGAGAAGCACCGGGAAGTTTTGCTCTCGAGTCTGCAATGGATGAACTGGCACATGAACTCGGAATGGACCCGGCAGAATTGCGCATTCAAAACGATACGCAGGTTGATCCCAGCAACGACAAACCCTTTTCCTCACGACAATTGGTAGAATGCATACGCATAGGGGCCAAAAAGTTCGATTGGAAAAACAAATGGAATCCAAAACCAGGGCATACCCAAAAAGACAACTGGATGGTGGGTTACGGAATGAGCGCCTCCTCACGAGCCGCGCCCTATTTAAAAAGTTCGGCGGAAGTCACCTTAAAACGCGATGGAGATGCAGTCACGGCGGTATTGAAAACGGATGCCACAGACATTGGCACCGGTACCTATACCATTCTGGGACAAACCGTCGCCGAAACGCTCAACCTGGACATTAAAGACGTGCAGGTAGAACTGGGAGATTCTAAATTTCCGGTGAGCCCCGGTTCGGGAGGTTCCTGGGGAGCGGCATCTTTTGCAAACGGTAGCCGTGAAGCCTGCCTCAATGCGATTAACAACCTTAAGACGCTGGCCAGCACCGATGAAGATTTAACGGTTGCTGAACTGATGAAACAAGCCGAACTTTATGAGCTTACCGCAACAGGCACAGCCGCCCCTACCGAAGAGTTTGACGATTACTCGGTATATTCATTTGGAGCTAATTTTTGTGAAGTTTGGGTTGATAAAGACACGGGTATGGTGCGTCTGGAGCATTTTGTAAATGTGGCTTCGGCAGGTAAAATCCTCAATCCCAAAACGGCTTACGGGCAAATCATAGGCGGAATCACTTGGGGAGTAGGTCAGGCCCTTACCGAACATAGTGAGGTAGAACCCAATCATGGAAATTTCATCACCCGCTCGTTTGCAGATTACCATGTGCCGGTAAATCTGGACCTGGGCAAGATCGATGTGGTTTTTGTTCCCGAAGAAGATTATATCGCAAACCCTATGGGCGTTAAAGGTATTGGCGAGCTGGGCATCACCAGTATTGCCGCAGCCATTGGCAATGCCGTTTTTAACGCTACGGGCAGACGCGTACGGGATTTGCCAATCACCCCGCAAAAAGTAATCACCACTCCGGTGACTGCTTAAACGACAGTTTTCAACTAAAAAAAATCCTTTGAATGTGCTTCAAAGGATTTTTTTATTAGATGCTTTTTTAATCAGTGCAGGCCCAGCAGGCGTGCGATAATAACCAGTTGCCCCAGATGATAGGCATTGTGTTCAATAGCCAGCATCAGTTCGCGCAAAATTTGTTGTTTTTCGCCGTGTTTGGCAATGCCGAGCAAATCGGTTTCCGGGTTTTCTATAAAGGCTACTAGGGCGTTTCGGTCTTTAAAAAAGTCCTGTTTTAAGGCCTGCCAGTCTTCTTTGGTCTCAGCCGTTTTCTCAGAAGGCCAGTAATCTTTGGGCCAGGAAGGTGTTTTATAGCTGTCTCCAGTGCAAAAATCAAGCAAATCGCGCTGTGCATAGAACATATGGTAAAACACCTCGTAAAACGAATACGGTAAACCCACGGGGCGCTCACCTATTCGCTTGTATTTTATTTTTTCAAGCAGATCTTCAACCGGCATAAAAGCTTCACCCCCTTTCAGGTGTTTCAGCAATTGTGCCTTAATTGCTGCGGCCTGCATTAGACCCTTCCTTTTAAGGCATTAAACACCCAGGCGATTGCAAAAAAGCCCAGGCCTACCGAGGCAAATCCCCATCCGGCAATCTCATTGTATCTAAAGGCTCCCAAAGCAATCAGGGCCAGCCCTTCCACAATCATAATAAATGTGGCCCAGCCTAATACCGTATTCTTATTCATCATTTTAAGTTCAATTTTGTGGGCGTATCACCCGCGCTAAGCTCGGGTGACCGGGCTATACGCTGTATCTTTTTTAAAAGGCTCAATATACCAAACTTTATAGAAACGCAAACTGCCTTTTAAAAAAGGATGCCGCTGCTATCCCTTACGCTCAAAAATCTGCTGCCTCAAGCTCATATAATTACCTATAATGCAGGTATTTATTTAAGTAATTTAAGCAAAACCAAACTAAAGTGCACGATAGGGTGTCAATTTTAAAGACTTCTTAACCAAATTAGCACACGGGATAACGGCAACGTTTTCGTATTTTCGTCAATCTTATAATCCCGCGTTAGGGATCAAAGCAAGTTACCCGCCCTCAGGCGCGTAACGCTGCGAGCCCGACCCGCACCTCAAGTGCGGGTAACGCCCAAAACATACGAATGGACATCAAATTCAATAAAAACGAGGACCACAATAAATTGCTGGTTTCTGACCTTAAAAGACGTTTTGCTCAGGTTAAACTGGGAGGTGGCGAAAAGCGCATCGCTAAACAACACGCCAACGGGAAACTTACCGCCCGCGAACGCATCGATTTTTTACTGGATGATCCTGAAGAGGCCCTTGAGATTGGTGCTTTTGCCGGGGAGGGTATGTATGAAGAACACGGCGGTTGCCCCAGTGCCGGGGTGGTGGTCAAAATAGGTCACGTGAGTGGAAAGCAATGTATCGTAGTGGCTAATGACGCTACGGTAAAGGCCGGTGCTTGGTTTCCCATCACGGCCAAAAAGAACCTGCGCGCTCAGGAAATCAGTATTGAAAACCGTTTGCCCATTATTTATTTGGTAGACAGTGCGGGCGTATACCTGCCGATGCAGGATGAGATTTTCCCCGATAAGGAGCATTTTGGGCGCATATTTAGAAACAATGCCGTGATGAGCAGTATGGGCATCACGCAGATTAGTGCAGTGATGGGCAGTTGTGTGGCCGGCGGGGCGTACCTGCCCATTATGAGCGACGAGGCGATGATTGTAGATAAGACCGGAAGCATCTTTCTTGCCGGGAGTTATCTGGTAAAAGCCGCGATAGGTGAAAGCATTGATAACGAGACTTTGGGCGGCGCAACCACGCATTGCGAGATCAGCGGCGTGACTGATTATAAAGCGGAAGATGATAAAGACGCGCTTTCTAAAATCAAAAATATCATGTCAAAAATCGGGGATTTTGACAAGGCCGGTTTCAACCGCGTCAAAGCAACCAAACCTAAAGAAGATCCTCAGGATATTTACGGCTTGCTTCCTGCAAAACGCAGCGACCAGTATGATATGACCGAAATCATCAAACGGCTGGTTGATAATTCGGAATATGAAGAGTATAAAGCAGGCTACGGCCAGACCATCATTACCGCTTATGCCCGTATTGACGGCTGGGCAGTAGGTATTGTTGCCAACCAGCGCAAGATTGTGAAGACTAAACAGGGTGAAATGCAGTTTGGCGGAGTGATCTACAGCGACAGCGCCGACAAGGCTACCCGTTTTATTGCCAATTGCAATCAGAAGAAAATTCCGCTGGTGTTTTTACAGGATGTTACCGGCTTTATGGTAGGCAGTAAAAGCGAACACGGCGGTATTATCAAGGACGGGGCAAAAATGGTGAATGCGGTAAGCAATAGTGTTGTACCAAAATTTACCGTGATTATTGGTAATTCCTACGGTGCCGGCAATTATGCGATGTGTGGTAAAGCTTACGATCCGCGGCTTATCGTCGCCTGGCCCAGCGCCGAACTGGCGGTTATGAGCGGTAACAGTGCGGCTAAGGTATTACTGCAAATTGAGACAGCTTCGCTTAAAAAGCAGGGCAAAGCAATTACTCCGGAAGTAGAACAGGAGCTTTATGACAAAATCAAAGCCCGCTATGATGAGCAGGTTTCGCCATACTACGCAGCTTCCCGCCTTTGGACCGATGCTATTATTGATCCGCTGGAAACCCGTAGCTGGATCTCCGGAGGTATTGAAGCAGCCAACCACGCCCCTATTGAAAAGAAGTTTAATTTAGGGGTTATACAGGTTTAGGTTATTGGGTTATTGGGTTATTGGGTTATTGGGTTATTGGGTTATTTAAAAAAAAATTACTTATCCCTCTAACGGCGTTGGCAATTAACCAATAACTTACCAAAAAAAATGAAGCAACCTGCGTTGTGAATTAAAACAACTACTATGGCTAACAAAAAATTGGGGATTACAGTGACAACGGCTGTCATCGTAGGATTAATTACTTTCTTCGGAATACGGTATTTTTTATTTAATGAAAATTTGGAAGAAGAGCTTCAGGAAGCCGCTAACCAAATCAATTTAAAAACCCCGATGCAGCTGGATGAAGAAACCACTCTGGATAGCGCCGCAGTTACGGGTAAGCGCAACTTTGACTACTACTACACGCTAATTTATAAGTCAACCGAAGTCAATAAAGACACAGCTGAAAAATACATAAAACCGATGCTCATTGAGCGGGTAAAGGAAAGTTCAGAGATGAATTCGCTTAAAAGTAAGGAAGTCATTTTCACTTATAACTATTACGGTTACGACGGCGAGCCTGCTGTAAGCTTTGCAATAACCCCTGAGCTCTATACGAACTAAAGTTTTAAATGAGTAACCCGCAACCACAATCTACCGATACCAAACGCTATAATCTGGAGTTCTTCTTTGAACTTTCTCCGGACTTTATGTGCATCGCGGGTTATGACGGTTATTTCAAAAAAATTAACGCTGCAGTTATAGATATTCTGGGCTATACAGAACAGGAACTGTTTGAAAAGCCCATCATCGACTTTATACATCCTGAAGACCGTGAGCTTACCAGAGCCAAACGCAATATGCTTTTTGAGTCCTCTATACTCACGCAGTTTGAAAACCGTTACCTACATAAAAATGGGAGTATCGTCTGGTTACAGTGGTCTTCTATCGCAATAAAGACCGAAGAACTGGTTTATGCAATAGCCAAAAACATAACTGCTAAAAAAACCATAGAACTGCAACGGGACAGCCTGCTGCAAAATCTGAGTGAGGTAAACAGAGAATTAAAGGTATTCAACTACAATACTTCTCACGATTTACGCTCTCCCCTTAGCAACCTCATTGCTCTTCACCAATTAATTGACAGCAAGAAAATTGAAGATGCCGAACTTGCCGAATACATCGAACTGCTTAAAATGGCTACCGAAAATCTCAATCAAATCATCTGCACCACAATGGATGAATGGATTAGAAGAGATAAGGACAGCATAAAAATCAAAAAGATCTACTTTGATGAAGCTTTAAAGCAGACCTGTGCTTCAATTCAGCAACTGCTAAATCAAGATGATGTGACATTGCAAACCGATTTTGACGAAGCTCCATTTGTATTCTTCTCTCCCGAATATTTACACAGCATATTTCTCAACCTCATCACCAACTCGGTTAAATATGCTAAACCCAACCTGCCTGCGGTAATCACGATACGGTCTAAAATCGAAAAGGACAAAATTGTATTGATTTACGCTGACAACGGTAAGGGAATCGACCTCAAACAGGCTGAAGGACGTATTTTTAAACTGCATCAGCGTTTTCAGGAATCATCTTCAAACAGCAAGGGCATAGGTCTTTATCTTATACACAACCACATCAACAGCCTGGGAGGTACCATAAGTGTACAAAGCGAGCCTGATCTGGGAACTACCTTTATCATTGAGTTTAAAAACCCTAGTTAACTCAGTGCCAGTTTTCTAAAAGACTCCCGGTAAACGCGGCTGCTTTAGACCCTCAACATCGCACTAAAACCGGTTAAAAAACAACAGCTCTAAAGCCTTTCTCTGTTCTATATTTGCAAATTCATTGAGCTTAATCGCGCTTCAATGTTAAATGCAAACACAATATTATGTTAAAGAAAAGTCTTGTTGCTCTTGCTGTTGGTGGTTTTGGTATAGGAATGACCGAATTTGTGATGATGGGTATTCTGCCCGATGTAGCTAAAGACCTCAACGTCACCATTCCGCAGGCTGGTCACTTTATCTCGGCTTATGCATTAGGCGTAGTCATTGGCGCGCCCATACTTGTGGGCATTGCCGGTAATTATTCGCCAAAAAAAATACTTTTAGCCCTTATGGCGGCCTTTACCGTCTTCAACGGACTCTCCGTTTTTGCGGGCAGCTATGGGTTTATGCTTTTTTCCCGTTTGCTTTCGGGCCTGCCACACGGAGCTTATTTTGGCGTGGGTGCTGTGGTAGCCAGCAGACTGGCCGAAAAAGGGAAAGCTGCGAGTGCCGTAGCCGTCATGTTTAGTGGTCTTACCGTAGCTAATGTTATCGGAATTCCCTTGGGCACCTACGTGGGGCATACCATCTCCTGGCGTTATACCTTTATGATTGTCGTGGCCATCGGCTTACTAACCCTGGTATCTATTTACTTTTGGCTTCCTAAAATTGAAAAAGCCACCCCAATACCCATTAAACACGCGCTTAAAATATTTAAACGCACCGAATTGTGGCTCATTCTGGCCATTACCGGTATTGGTACCGGCGGTTTCTTCTGCTGGTACAGCTATATCACGCCTTTGCTTACTGATGTAAGTGGTTTTGCAGACGGAATGGTGATTTTCATTTTGATGCTGGCCGGGCTTGGGATGACATTTGGAAATATTTTAGGCGGAAAATTGGCCGACCGCGTATCGCCCATTAAAGCCACGGCATTTTTGCTTACCGCAATGGCCATGTGCCTGCTCATCATTTTCTTTATCGCCCCCATTCAGTGGATGATGCTTACTATGGTTTTTGTAACCGGAGCTTTTGCTTTTGCTACTGCGCCCTCAATTCAAATGCTGATGATCAAATCGGCTAAAGAATCTGAAATGCTGGCTTCATCGGTAAATCAGGCGGCCTTTAATATCGCGAATGCCCTGGGTGCCTTTTTAGGCGGATTGCCCATTGCTGCAGGTTACGGTTACACCTCTCCCGAGCTGGTAGGTGCAGGACTTGCAATTTGTGGTGTGGGCTTTAGCTTAAGCGTTATTATTCTTCGGAAAAAACGCAAAAAAGCAGGATATTATCGTTTACAGGAAGCTTAGTCGATAAGGATCAGATCTTCCTGTCTTTCGTTTACATAGCGGAAGCCTTCAGGTCCCCAAAAACCGGCTTCCTCGAGCATAATGCGGATGTCTTTATTCCACTCTGGGATCGTGACCGTAGTATTCAGCTCGATGGCGTAGGCGGTGTTTTCGTAAAGCAAATAATCGCCGCTTCCGGGAACGCCTTCCTGAGCATCCCACATGCCGATGGTAGGCCCGGCTGAATGCCCGTAAAGTCCAAGCGGATGGGTGTAAATAGATGGCCTTAAACCTTCGGCTTTAGCTTCGGTTAGAGACTTCAGCAAAATTTCATTTCCCGATTTTCCGGTTTCAAAATTAGCGGTGAAAATATCCTGCACCCGGTTTCCTTTCGCAAAGGCGTCAACCAAAAATTGTGGAGCTTTGGTCTCCCCTTCCCTTAAAACATAGGCATGCTGCTGGCAATCTGTATTCAGTCTTAAGTAGGAAATACCAAAATCACAGTGCAGCAGATCGCCGGGCTGAATAACTTTACCATCTGGCGTATTGCTAAAGGCCGTGATATGACTCTCCAGCTCCTCATCGGTACGCTGAATATCTACCGTGGGATGAAACCAGGTGTCGTAACCCAGATCGGTCACGCGTTGTCTTAAAAACCAGACCACATCTTCGGTGGTGGTTTCGCCGGGAGTAATTATGCTATTGCTGAAGGCTTCTGCAATTACCTCGTGTGTGGTGGCCACCAGCTCTTCAAAGATTTCCATTTCAAGCTCCGTTCGGGTTTCGATCCAACCTACAGCCAGTGGCTCTGCAGAAACGATACGCTCCTTATATTTCGAAGGAAGGGAATTCATCAAACCTTCATAATCCGTTTTTGTGATTCCATCGGCGATTCCGTAATCTTCAGAGAAATTAATCCCGATACTTTGAGGATCTCGGGCTTCAATGAGTTCGGCCAGCGCCTGCCATTGGTCCGGTTGTTTTTCCTTATCCCAAACGGACTGAATGTTTTCGCCAATATTATAACGGGCGACGGCCATACGTTCTACCTCGTTTGTTTCGGGATTTCGGTTAAAAACTAAAATCGTTCTGCGTCTCGCATTAAGCCAGGTCGCCGGAAGCATGGTACGCACTACCGGGTCTTCGTTATATTCGCGCGTGATCAAAACCCACATATCAATCCCGGCACGCTGCATAATCATAGGCATAAGGCTTTCAAAGCGCTGCTTTAAAATCGTATCTACTTTTTGAGCCCGTTGGCGTTCGGGCAATGCCTGTGCGTGTACAGAAGTTGAAAAACAAACCAGTAAGATTAGGAAAATTAAAAACGGACGCATAAAGTAACTTTTAGGATTTTTAAATTTAAGAGATACCCACAACTAAAAAAAGGTGCCTGAAGCACCTTTTTTGTTAATTGTCACGTTCCTTTTTCCGTTTGCGTACTGCCGACTGTGAAAAATCCATCGTAATGAGTTTCTCAACTTCTTCTTCGGTAAGTATGGATCTCAAATTAGATTTAAAATCATTCTGCATACGCTCAAAATCTTTACGCATCGTTTCAGCATCCTTGCCTTTTTCTTTTTGAAGCGCCATTATTTTATTAAAATGCTCTTCAAGATAGGTGCGCAGTACTTCGGTCTCAAATGGATCGAGTTTAAACTCGGCCACATATTCAGGAATACGCTCATCGGCAATCTCAGCAGCGGTAGGCGGTTCTTCTTTAGGCCCTGAAGGTCCTGCCTGCCCCATCATACTGCTTCCCATTCGGTTACGATTGTAACCACCGCCATAACCGTATTGTGCCGACGCATCATAGATACCCAGTACAATAAAGGTTATAACAATCACTGCTATTCTCATACTTCAAAATTTTCGGTTAACATATCTAAACTACCGCATTAAAATCCCGGCGATATTCGGGTAAAAATAACATTTTGAGTAAATTCTCAAAACGTTCCGGTCTCGATTATCGGCTAAAATTACTATTAATTAGCGGCTTTTACCAATCGTATAAATTCGGCACGAAAACCCTCTGCATCATTAGATCTTCCCTTTTCAGCCAGACTGAGTGTTACCGCCCGGTCTGCGTCATTTTTAAAGGGAGAATCGCGCAACTGCATCCCGAAGAGTGCCACGCCCGCCATAAAATTGAAATCTGCCGAAGCCTTTTCGATAGCTTTAAATGTGTTGGCTACCGGTTGCTCAACCAGCATACTGCGATCTCCATCCGGTTTTTTATAGCGCACTTTTACCAGCATGAGTTCGTTAGCATCAGCTTCACCAGAAGGTATATTGGTGCTGTATTTTAAATCATCAACCGGCTTTAAAAACGGAGTTTTTACTCCTACCGGAACCACTTCGTATAGCGCAGTCACGGTATGCCCGCTACCAATCTCGCCGGCATCCTTAGTATCATCCTGAAAATCTTCGGCATTCAGCATTCGGTTTTCATAACCTATGAGGCGATAGCCCTGTACCAAAGCGGGATTGAATTCCACCTGAATTTTGACATCCTTTGCGATAGTGTATAAAGTTCCGCCAAACTCGGTACCTAAAACTTTTCGGGCTTCCTGCATGGTGTCGATATAGGCATAGTTCCCGTTGCCTTTATCGGCCAGGGTTTCAAGTTTTGAATCTTTATAATTGCCCATTCCGAAGCCCAAAGCAGTAAAAAAAATACCCGATTTTCTTTTTTCGGTAATCAGGTCTTCCATCGCACTGTCGCTGCTAAGCCCCACGTTAAAATCCCCGTCTGTAGCGAGAATGATACGATTATTGCCGCCGTCTATGAATTGCTCTTCCGCCAGTTTGTAAGCCAGCTCAAGTCCTGCGCCACCGGCAGTGCTGCCTCCCGCTTCCAGCTTATCAAGCGCGTTGAGAATTTCGCTTTTATTAGATCCGTTTGTAGGTTCTAAAACGGTTCCTGCCGCGCCGGCATAAACCACAATGGAGACTTTGTCTTCTTCGCGCAATTGATTAACCAAAATCCTGAAAGCCGATTTCAGAAGCGGAAGCTTATTGGTAGCATTCATAGAACCCGAAACATCAAGCAGAAAAACCAGGTTGGAAGCCGGTAAGTTCTCCAGCGGAATCTCTTTCCCCTGAATACCTATTTTCACAAGGCGGGTGTCCTTATTCCACGGCGTTTGAACCACTTCGGTATCTATACAAAAAGGTTCATCTCCATCAGGTTTTGGATAATTGTAGTTAAAATAATTGATCATCTCCTCAATACGCACCGCATCTGCCGGGATATCCTGACCGTTGTTGATCATACGGCGAATGTTGCTGTATGCCGCACGGTCTACATCAATAGAAAACGTAGAAAGCGGCTGGGCTTTTACATGATGAAATTCATTTTCTTCAAGCTTCGCATAGCTTTCTGAATTTTGCTGATGATAAGGTGAGTTGGTTATAGATAAACCGGAAGCTATCCCACGAATCATTACCTCCTGTGTAGTAGATGGCGGTGGGGAATTCATATCCATTTTATCTTCTGCCACTTCTAAAAAAATAACTTCTTCTAAAACAGCCTGAGAGGGATTTAAAACTACTTTTAAGGGTTTCGTATTCTTGACTTTTACTTTTTCGGTCTTATACCCCACAAAACTAAACTCAAGCACATCCCCCACATAGGTCTGTAATTCAAAATTGCCATCGTAATCTGTTACTGTTTTTTTCTTGGTTTTGGTACTTACAACATTGGTGCCGGGCAGTCCCCTGGTTCCATCGGTGACCCTGCCTTTAAGTGTAAAAAGTTCCTGTGCGTTTGTTGGCAGTGCGAGGGCTGTGCAGAGGAGAACCCACAGCAAAAGTGTAGTTTTTTTCATCGGACTTGTTTTAAAGATTACCTGAGACGGGTATCAAGTATCCTGCCAACAATTTGAAAGCGAAAAGTCTAGACTAAAAATACAAAAGAAGAAATATCTATATCCTCGAACCTGCATCAAGGGCGGTAAGGATGTCGCTGCGCTTTATTTTTCCGTTAGGCGTGCGGGCAAATGTGGGTATGCAGTAGATTTCTTTGGGCACCTCATACTTATCTAAAACTTCAAAATTGAGACGCGACGCATCAAAACTGTCGCACTCCATAACCAGTACCAGACGCTCGCCCAATTTCTCATCGGGCTCCCCACCTACAATAAACGGAACATCGATCTGATGGGCCAGTTTCTTCTCGATGCTTTCGGGAAATAATTTGATTCCTCCACTGTTTACGACATTATCCAGGCGGCCTAACCAGTGAAATTTTTTGTAGCTAATGAGTTTTACAAGATCGTTAGTTACGATAGGGTCTGAAGTTACCTTTGGCGCTTTCACCACCAGACAACCCCGCTCATCCTGACTCACCGTAACCTTACTCAGGGTTTTAAACGGCTGCTCAGACTCCTGACTCTTTTTTGAATTGACGCGGCGCACCGCAATATGTGTGATGGTCTCGGTCATGCCGTAGGTTTCATAAATCTTGGTAGGACTATCCTGCACCAAATCTTTCAGGCTTTGTGAAAAGGCTCCGCCGCCTATAATGAGTTTACCCAGTAGATGCAAACGGGCAATGCTGTTATCGAGTTGAAAAGGCGTCATCGCCGAAAAGTCATAGCGTTTAAAAACCTGATCAAGCGGATTGGATTTGGGTGGCACTACATCAAGCTTCCAGCCTAAAATAACTGCGCGTACAAACATCATTTTTCCGGCTATGAAACGGGTGGGCAGGCAATGCAACGCGGTCGTTCCGGGACCCAGTTTGAAGCGCCTGGCGGTTGCTTTCGCGCTGTTTACCATATGCTTTTTAAGCAATTTGATGCTTTTGGGATCACCGGTAGAACCCGATGTATTGACGTAAACGTAGTCTTTGTCGTTTAGCCAGTCTAGAATAAAGGTGCCTAATTCCTGCTCGTAAAGTTCTCCTGTTTCCTGAAATTCAATAGCCAGTTCTCGCAATGCGGGAGCTTTAAGTGAAGTGCCATTGAGTTGAAAGTCTGGGTGTACAGGATACTTTGACATCACATAAAATTTAGGTTAATCTGCCACCAGGTGGTCTTCAAGCGAAGGCTCCTGTGGCGGTTCTACAGGTCCAAATAATTTTTCCTTCCAGCCCGTCCATTTATACTTATAAGCTAAAATCCCTAAAAAGATAGGATAAATTATGAAAACCGGAAGTATATCTGTAAAATCTGCGCGCGGATCTGAGATATCCTTAAAAATTGAATCGGTTTGAAACGCGGTCCAGTCGGCCGTAATAAGCAAAGCAGCAATCAAATTATTACCGGCATGAAAGCCTAAGGCCAGCTCAGTCCCCTCATCCATAAGGGTCATAATACCCAGTAAAAAGCCGGTGCCTATATAAATAACCATAACAATATCGCCCATCGCGTCTATCTCCGGGTTGAAGTAATGCATCCCGCCAAAAATCACTGAAGTCATTACCAATGGAAACCAGCGGTTTTTAGCCAAAATTCCAAAACCCTGCATCAAATAACCTCTAAAAACAAATTCTTCAACACTGGTTTGTATGGGAACAAAAAGGACTGCAATTACAACAAGAATAGCGAAAGGAACAGGATCAAAAGTCAGCGCAATATCTTCCGGAGCAAAATAATAAGTAAGCAGGGTAGTCACTACTGTGAATATAGTGACCAAACCAAAAGCAAACCACGCGCGCCCCCAGTCAAACTTTGACCGGGTCGTAACCATATCTTTAAACTTTTGCTGATGCAGAAACTTTACTACAAATAAAATCCCCCCAAGGGCGAAAACAAAAGAAATCAGAATTAAAAAGAACGTCAGGTTTTTATTGAGCGTGCTAAAAATATCTGATTCATCCATCCCCTGCATTAATTCAGGCCCTTTCTTGATAAAAATTGCAACTAATAAGGGTATCTGCCCAATACCTGATGCTATAAATATTATTAACGAACCTATTAAATAACGCCAGAATCCGTTTTGCGCTCTATACGCCTGTGCTATAAACATAAATTAAAATTGAAAGCTCCAGTTTTGTTGGGCATCGTACCACAACTCCCCGTGCCTGATATCAAGTGGGGAAGATACATTATTTGTATATAATGCGCCAGTACCCAGACCCTGCGGGATGGTGGTCTTTTTTTCATAGGTATATTGAGCAATGGCATTAAGGCCTATGTTGCTTTCCAGGGCTGAAGTAATCCACCAGTCGATCCCCTGTTCTTCGGCCAGTTGAATCCAGGTATCGCTGCCGCGAAAACCGCCCACCAGACTGGATTTTAGGATGATGTACTGGGGTTTTATGTTCTGAAGTAATTCCTTCTGCCGGGGATAGCCGAAAACACCGATTAACTCTTCATCGAGTGCGATAGGAAGCGGAGTCTCCTCACATAATTGAGCCATCGCCTGCTCCTGCCCCTGCTTTATGGGTTGCTCAATAGAATGTAGGTCAAGGGCGGCGAGACGGGTTAGTTTTTCAAGGGCTTCTTCAGGCTTGAATGCCCCGTTAGCATCTACCCGAAGCGTTATTTCTTCAGCGGAATAGCGTTTACGGATGCTTTCCAAGAGTTTGATTTCGGTATCAAAATCAATCGCACCTATTTTCATTTTGATGCAATCAAAACCGGCTTCCAGCTTTTCGGCGATCTGCTCCTGCATAAACGAAGCTTCGCCCATCCAGATCAATCCGTTAATCGCAATCCCTTTTTCGCCCTGCGTAAATGCCGAAGGAAATAATTCAAACGGATTTTCAGCCTTTAAAGACCTAAAAGCCATTTCAATCCCAAACTGAATACTGGGAAAATCTTCAAGGCTGTCATACAGCTTCTGCTCACCTAAATGAATGTTTTCACAAGCCCACCGAAGGGTTTCCTCATAATCGGGCCGGTCGTCTATGCTGAGTCCACGCAGGATTCCGCACTCGCCGTAGCCTACCCTCCCGGCTTCTTCGATTTTTATAAACCAGGTTTCCTTGGTATTGAGAACGCCCCGCGAAGTACCGCTGGGGCGTTTAAATTCTAATACATGTTTTTTATATGTCGCCTGCACCCGCTTGTGGTTTAAAGAGTCATCGAATTGCCAATCTCTAACAGCGTCAAATCTTTCTCAACTGCTTTAAAAGCTTTTTTAGCTTCCTCGTGATCGATCTCAATATAGCCAAAGGTATCGTAATGGCATCCCAGGATTTTATCGCACTCGATAAAGTCGCTGGCTCTTACCGCATCAGCAATTCCCATCGTGAAATTATCGCCTATGGGCAGAATCGCCAGATCGAGATCAAACTCCATCGGGATCAATTTCATATCCATGGTAAGCGCTGTATCTCCCGCCATATAAATGGTTTTTCCGGCTATCGAAAAAACAAAACCGCCGGGTTGGCCGCCATAACTTCCATCAGGGAATGAACTGGTGTGAATGGCATTTACATATTTTACTTTCCCAAATGGAAATGCCCAGCTACCGCCGTGATTCATTGGGTGTACTTCAATGCCCTTTGCTTCGTAATGATTGGCAATCTCAAAATTACTTACGATGGTAGCACCGCTCTGTTTCGCAATAGCTTCGGCATCGAGGGTATGATCCTGATGCGCGTGGGTTAAAAAAATATAATCGGGATTTAAGGTTTTGATATCCACTTTATCCTTGGCCAGATCGTTTCCGGTAATAAAGGGGTCTGTTAGAATTTTTACTTCGTCGGTTTCAATGGCAAAGCAGTTTTGCCCGTAAAATGTGATTTTCATCTGTTTTAGTTTATTGTTATTATATCGTCAGATGTAATTCGCCAATTAAGATCCCTTCAAAACATCGGGATTTATAAATGGCTCATTTCATAGTTCTTTTTTTTAATCTTTTAAATTTCGCCAAGCGAAAGCAGATCAAAAAATCCTGTACGATAAGTTTTCGTTAAAATGCTAAACCAAAAAACCCAGAGCGAATAAAATCGAAAAGAAAAAGGTAGAAAGTGCGACTTTCTTGAGTTCGGGATCCAATAGCGCCGGACTCACATTGCGCATCACATAAACTACGTGCTTAACCAGAATAGCAAACACGAGCAGGGCAATTGAAGACCATTTCCAGGTATTGGTGAAGTAAAAGAACAACAGAGCAGCAGAAAAGGCAATGCCAATAAGCGCATAATGGTAAAATTTGACCTTTTTTTCGCCCATAAGGACCGCCAGCGTATTTTTATTGACGCGTGCATCGCTTTGGCGGTCTCTCATATTGTTCAGGTTGAGCACCGCAACACTGAGCAGACCAATGGTGATAGCTGGCAAAAGAACCACAAGATTCCACTCCTGAGTAAACATATAATAAGTGCCTTTTACGGCCACAAGACCAAAAAATACAAACACAAAAAAATCACCCAAACCGCGATAACCGTATGCCCCGCGACCAACCGTATATTTTACCGCAGCGATAATCGCCGAAAGTCCCAGAATAAAAAACACAAGCGATTTTAAGAATTCGTCGGAACCAAAAGCGGTATAGATAAGCGCCAGACTCAAAAACGAAGTAATCAGGGCCGTAAAAATAATCCCTTTCTTGAGTTGGGCAGCAGTGAGGAGTCCGCTTTGCATCGCCCGTGCAGGTCCTATACGCTCGTGATTATCAGTCCCCTTCACACCATCGCCATAATCGTTAGCAAAATTAGACAGGATCTGAAAACCCAGAGTCGCCAGTAAAGCCAAAACACAAATATCCCAACGAAACGCTCCCGCATTGTACGCCAATGCGCTACCCACAATAATTCCGGAGATCGACAAAGGCAGCGTACGCAAACGGGCGGCAGAGACCCAGGCTTTAACTCGTGTCATAAATCTAATTTGATTGCAAAAGTAAACTTTCTGTGCGCTATTTAAAATCTGAAAAATAAATGACCCCGTAGCTAAGCCACGAAGCTTGTATAGGAAGCAAAGCCTTCATTTCGAAGAAAACCCCGGGCATTGTTCCCTTTGGCGGAGCCAACCAAACTGCCTTTGCCTAAAAAGCATTTCGAAAGCGTTGTAGCCCGTAAATAAATGCTTATTTTTCGGTTACTCTTTACCAGAACTATGCGAAAACTTTCTATTTATTTTCTTTGCGGCTTTTGGCTCTGCATCAGCTGCAAAAATGAAACCGCTCCGGCAGAGCCCGAAGCGCATTCAGAAACTGCCGATACCTTTGTTTGGGAAGCTGCCAACCTGTACTTTTTGCTAACAGACCGTTTTCATAACGGCAATCCCGCAAATGATTTAAACTTGAGCCGGGACGCTGAAACCGGAGTTTTGCGAGGCTTTGAAGGTGGCGATCTTGCCGGTATTACCCAAAAAATCGAAGAAGGCTATTTCACCGATTTAGGAATCAACGCGATCTGGTTTACGCCCGTTGTAGAGCAGATTCACGGTGCTGTTGATGAAGGAACCGGCAACACCTATGCCTATCACGGGTATTGGGCCAAAGACTGGACGTCACTCGACCCTAATTTTGGCACCTATGAAGAACTTAAAACCCTGATCAAAACCGCTCACGCTAAGGGCATTCGCATCGTGATGGACGTGGTGTTGAATCATACCGGGCCGGTGACCGAAAAAGACCCGTTTTGGGGCGAAAGCTGGGCCATTCAACAACCCCAGTGCACCTATCAGGGTTATGAAACCACCGTGCCCTGCACGCTGGTGGCTAATTTACCCGACATTAAAACCGCAAGCACCGAAGAAGTAGAATTACCCGATTTTTTGGTCGAAAAATGGAAAAAAGAAGGCCGTTACGATACCGAAATTCAGGAACTGGAAAGTTATTTTACCACAAACAACCTTCCCCGCACGCCGCGTAACTACCTCATCAAATGGCTTACCGATTATGTGCGCGAACTGGGTATTGACGCCTTTCGGGTGGATACGGTAAAACACGTGGACGCGAGCGCCTGGGCTGAGCTGAGAACGCAGGCAGATCTGGCCTTTGCAGACTGGAAACAGAACAACCCCAACGAGGTTTTGGATGACAACGCCTTTTTTATGCTCGGCGAGGTTTACGGCTACGGCATTGGCGGCGGTCGCTATTATAACTTTGGCGACAAGACGGTTGACTATTTTGCAAATGGGTTTGACAATCTCATTAATTTTCAATTTAAGTATGATGCTAAAGGTGATTATGAAACCATGTTTAAAGCCTATGATTCCATTCTGCATCACAGCTTAGAAGGCAAAAGCATTTTAAATTATGCCACCTCACACGATGATGGTGATCCATTTGATAAAGATCGAAGCAAAACGTATGAAACCGGCACCAAACTTCTGTTAACTCCGGGACTTGCTCAGGTGTATTACGGAGACGAAATTGCCCGACCTTTGATTATTGAAGGAGCTCAGGGAGATGCCAACCTCCGCGGAAACATGCCCTGGTCTCTTTTAGATTCAACCGAAACGAAACAGGTCCTGACCCACTGGCAAAAGCTGGGGCGCTTCCGCAGGGATCATCCTGCTGTAGGCGCGGGTCGTCATGAGATGCTTCAGCAGGAGCCTTATGTGTTTTCCAGAACTTTTAAAAAAGACGAGCTTGAAGATACGGTGATCATTGGTCTTGATTTGCCTAAAGGCGAAAAAAGCATTCCTGTCGCTAAGCTTTTCGCCGAAGGCTCAACTTTAAAAGACACCTATTCCAACACCGAAGTAAACGTTCAAAACGGGATGGTAAAACTCAACACGCCCGAAACGATTGTTTTACTTGAAAAAACAAAATGATGAAGAAAATTACACTGCTTTGCCTCCTGCTACTATCCATTTACAGTTGTGCAGAGAAAAAAGAAAAAACACCTATGCAAACCAATCAGGAAGACGAACTGGACAAAAAATGGTGGAAAGAAGCCATTGTTTATCAGATTTATCCCCGCAGTTTTCAGGATACCGATGGTGACGGCGTGGGTGACCTCAAAGGAATTATCGAGCGTCTGGACTATGTAAAAAGCCTGGGCGTTACGGCTGTTTGGCTCAACCCGATTTACAGTTCGCCCAACGACGACAACGGGTATGATGTAAGCGATTACCGGGACATCATGAGCGATTTTGGTACGATGGAAGATTTTGATACGATGCTTGCCGAAATGCACGCCCGCGACATCAAACTGGTGATGGATATTGTGGTTAATCACAGCAGTGACGAGCACCCTTGGTTTAAAGAAAGCCGCAGTTCGCGAGACAATCCCTATCGCGATTACTACCATTGGTGGCCTGCCGAAAAAGGAGAGCCGCCTTACCGCTACAGTCTTTTTGATGCGGAAGGAAACGCCTGGAAGTACGACGAGCAGACTGATGCGTATTATCTGCACTACTTCTCTCAAAAACAGCCCGATCTCAACTGGGAAAACCCAAAAGTGCGTCAGGAAGTTTATGATATTATGAAGTTTTGGGCAGATAAAGGGGTTGACGGTTTTAGATTGGATGCGTTTCAGTTTGCGGCCAAAGACACCACATTTCCTGAGTTTCCCGATGGTTTTGAGAAAAACTTTATTCAGTATTACGCGATGCAGGGCGGTTTGCACGATTATTTGAAGGAAATGAATGCGGAAGTCTTCAGCAAATACGATGTTATGAGTGTTGCTGAAGGTGCCGGGCGAACGCTGGAGGAAGCCCACGAACTCGTAGATGCAGACCGAAACGAGATCAATATGGCGTATGCTTTTGACGGGGTAGATATTCCGAAAGTGGATGGATACGAACTGGCAACCTTCAAAGAAACCTTTACCAAATGGGACAATGCCTTCGCGGAAAAGGGTTGGATTTCGATTTTTCTTTCCAATCACGATCAGGCGCGTATGGTAAGTCGCTATGCGAGTGATAGCATCCCGTTTCGTGCAGCTTCGGCTAAAATGCTGAACACCTTTATCCTGAGTATGCGTGGTACGCCCTATTGCTATTTTGGAGACGAACTGGGCATGACCAATAACCCAAAATTGCAGGAGATTGAAGATTTTAACGATATCGCGGCGATAAACGGATATAAAAAAGCACAAAAGCAAGGCGAAGATATGGATGAGTACATGCGTAACCTGCGTTTTGGTTCGAGAGACCATGGTCGCACGCCTATGCAGTGGGACGATTCTCAAAACGCCGGCTTCACCACGGGGACGCCCTGGCTTCCTGTAAACCCGAATTATACCACTGTAAATGTTCAGGCCGAAGAAGAAGACCCGCAAAGTGTGCTCAATCATTTCAAAAAAATGACCGCATTACGCACAAACAATGAAGTTTTGATTTACGGAGAGTACGAACTCATACAAAAAGAACACAAACAGGTTTATGCCTACACCCGAAGCCTGGACAATCAAAATATGATGGTGCTGCTTAATTTTAGCGACACCGAGGCAGCCGTGGGCATTAATGATTTGCATACCTACGGCGATCCTCTGATCAACAATTACGACTCCTTTGAAAAGACCGGAACCAGTGCCGTATTAAAACCTTTCCAGGCAGTGATTTTGGCAAAGAATTAAGGCTGAATTAACTACTATTTATGACCGGCTCAAGAAGAATCTGTACGTGCCCGTTGTACCTTGTTAAACTAACCGGAAACAACGACTTATGGATTCTTCTTATTTTTTCAGAAATGACGACCTCATTCTGGAATCGGTGCTGGGTACCGTGCTCATTTTTATACTTATTGTAGTGCTTACCCGTATTTTTGGACTGAAGAGTTTCAGCAAAATGACGGGCTTTGACTTTGTCGTTACCGTTGCCATAGGTAGTATTCTGGGGATGAGTATCAACTCAAGCAAACCTTCCATTTTACTGGGAGCGGTTATTCTTATTGCGCTCTTTAGCCTGAATTATCTGGTAACCCTGTTGCGTTTCAAATCTGAAAAAGTAGAAGATCTTATTGACAACGATCCCCTGCTCATTATGGAAAATGGCGAAGTTCTCTGGGATAATATGAAAGCCAGTAAAGTCACCGAAGCAGAACTTCAGTCTAAATTGCGGGAAGCGAATGTCATCAGACTTTCTGAAGTAAAAGCTGTAATTCTCGAAACCACCGGCGAAATCAGCGTTATGCACACCACAGACGAGACGCTGCAACTGGAGGATTACATTATGGGAGATGTAAAACGAAAACACGCCTAAAATCACGATTATGAAATTTTTTGTTATCCTTATACTATTTGCTACTATGGACACGGTTATTTTCAACTTTTCAAACGAAAGCGATATTTCAAACTGGCGTGTCGTAAATGATACGGTTATGGGCGGAGTGTCGAATGCTGACTTTAAACTCAACGATGCCGGAAACGGTGAATTTACGGGTCATGTTTCTCTTGAAAATAACGGCGGATTCTCTTCGGTACAATATGCCTTCAGGGCACTAAGCGTTTCACCTGAAGACGCTATTGAAATACGTATTAAAGGTGACGGCAAGACCTATCAGTTTCGGGTTAAAGACCGCACAGCAACCCGTCACTCTTATATTTCTGAATTTACCACTACGGGAGCATGGCAAACGCTGCGTATCCCTTTAAAGAATATGTATCCGCAATTTCGTGGGCAACGCCTGCGAAGACCCAATTTTGATAAAGATCAGATTGAGCAGATCACGTTTTTAATCGGCAACGGCAAGGAGCAGGATTTTAAGCTACTTATTGAAAGTATTGCTATTGCAGACTAACTTCTAAAGAAAACTTTAACGCGGTCTCTTACCATAGGTCAACTTCGTTTTCAAGAGCACAGGGTACCTTTGTTTTGAATTAATAACGCAACAGGCAAATTTTATTTGCTTTTAAAATACACTATTATGAAAAAAGTACTTTTTGTTTTAACAAGTCACGATAAATTGGGAGACACCGGTAAAAAAACCGGGTTTTGGATTGAAGAGTTTGCCGCTCCCTATTATTTTCTACACGACAAGGATGTAGAGATCACCCTGGCCTCTCCAAAAGGTGGTCAACCACCAATTGACCCATCAAGTGAAACAGAAGATGCACAAACCGAAGCTACCAAACGTTTTCATAAAGACGAGGCGCTTCAACAAAAACTGGCTTCCACGTTAAAACTAGCTAGCGTAGATCAGGAAGGTTTTGATGCTATTTTTTACCCGGGAGGTCATGGTCCGCTCTGGGATCTTGCAGAAGATAAAGATTCTATCGCCTTAATCGAATCTTTTTACAACCACAACAAGCCCGTGAGCGCAGTATGTCACGCTCCTGCTGTGTTTAAGCACGTAAAAGACAAGGACGGAAACTATCTGGTAAAAGGGAAAAAAGTTACCGGTTTTACCAATAGTGAAGAGGAAGCAGTACAATTAACTGATATTGTGCCTTTCCTGGTTGAAGATATGCTGAAAGAACGCGGCGGACTGTACGCCAAAGGTGACGATTGGTCTGTATTCACTCAGGAAGATGGTCTTTTGATAACCGGACAGAACCCGGCTTCTTCAGAAAAAGTAGCTGAGATTTTATTAGCTAAAATTTCCTAGAAACGGAAAGTTTCAAAGTATATAGAGGCTGTCTAAAAAGCAAGGACGAGTCATATTGAGCTTGTCGAAATATTTTCAACCTACTGATTATCAAGATTGGTTTCGACAGGCTCAACCTGACAACTCCAGTTAATAAGAATTTTTAGACAGCCTCTTTTTTTATTTTGAATTTAGAGCAGCATCACTTGCTTTTAGCCTGCTCAAAATCGATGATTAATTCTTCAATTACCTCAGCCATCGGTTTAATGTCGTGAATGCATGCGCTTACCTGGCCTATTTCGGGAGCTCCTTAAAACTTACGCTCTTTTACCCCTATTTTATAAAGCAGATTTGCTCCGTACCAACTTCAATCTTAAGAAGGCTCCTATTAAACATACTAGCTTTCAGTTATTTCCAATTTTAAATCTTTCTATAAAGGCAGGATAGAACAGGTTACTCCTTTTAGACCCCTTGCTTATTTTTAAATGTTTTTAACATTAGCGATATCGATTTCGCTATCAAAGGATTAATAGATGAAAAAATTTACGCTGATCTCACTCAAAATTTGCACGATACTTTTTGGTTTTCTGTTTTTAGCGGCTTGCGATTCAGACGATACTTTAACAGTGATGCCACAGGACGACAATGTGGCTCAATTGAAAACATTCTCGATTAAGCCTGGTGAAAACCGGGTCAAAATCGAGGGTACGGTTCCTGCCGGAGCAGATATCGAAGAAGTTGTGGTTTACTGGAATGACAGAGCTAATTCGCTGCGAATTCCAATTTCTCCGAGCAATGAGGAACAACAATTTTCGGAATACATTCCTAATCTTGAGGAACGGGTTTATACTTTCGAGATGCAAACATCAGATGGCTCCGGTTCTGGCTCTGCCATTGTAACAGGCGCTTCAGAAGTGTATGGTGCCTCGTATCGCAACACACTTTTAAACAGACCGGTTAGCAACTCCACCTTAGCTCAGAGTAAACTGGACATTCAGTTTGACGGAATGGATTTTAGCACCGGACCCATAGGTATTGAGCTTAGTTATGAGAATACTTCAGGAGAACTTCAAAACGTATTCTTTCCCATAAGCCAGGACCGTGTTATTCTTAACGACTATAAACGCAATACCAATTATAAATACCGAACGGTTTTTGTACCATCGCCTTTGGCAGTAGATACTTTTTACATTGATTACAATAGTATTACCCCTCAGGTCGAATTCCCCGAACTAAAAAACAATGCTGTTCCTTTTAGTGCAACTTCCGTAAGTGGACGCTGGGGTGTTCTTGCTGACTGGACCACCACTGCACCTGTTTTAATACACCCAGGAGGACATGGAGGCTGGGACCAATGGAATGGTAATATATTTAATATGGAATCCGGCTGGGGAGCTTCAGCAATCAACAATGGTAAAATTTATCAAAGCGTAGAAGCCCCGGCAGGAAATTATGCTCTTGAAATATCGGTGCGTGACAGTAACCATAGCGAGACCGATGAAGGAGGATCTTATTTTGTAGTTTCCAAAGGTTTTGAACTACCGGACGTTAGCGATGTAACAACTGATTCTGAAGTTCTCGTTTTTGAACGCATTCATACCACAGCATACGTAGCAAATATGCCTGAAATATACCGCCTGGAGTTTTCTTTAGACGAAATCACTGACATCACTATTGGTCAAATTACTACGCAATGGGGACAAACACCCGGGCGCTTTTGCAATATATTATCCTTTGAACTGATTCCCGCAGACTAGCATTTGCATTAGTTGTTTTATTGCTTCCGGACATTTCAGAATCTCGATTAGAGACGCGAAGTGTCCGGATTTTTTAGTTCAATACCTGTAAGAGCTCCATTATGGGAAATATTTAACTCGTGCTGTTAAAGAACTATTTATTCATACACAGAAAATTGATAATCAAAAAATTACAATTGAAAACCCCCGAAAACAGCCGCTGCTTGCTTAACAGAACTTAACAGCTTCCGGTTTTTTTTAGCAATTCTTAAAAATTCCTCTTGACCAAATAGCGCTACTTTAGTCTCAACTTTTAAAAATTCAAAAAGATGAGAAAACTAATTTTATATACCGGAATAAGCCTTTCACTTGCATTTTTTATTGCCTGTGACCAAAACGAATCTAAAAACGATTTGGCAGAAAATAAATCTGAAATCCCGGTTGAAAAACCCGAGCCTCCTGCAGAAGAAGTTATTCCGGAAGGTTATGAGATTTATAAAAGTCCCAAAATGAATGAGCAGTGGAATCTGAGTTTCATGTACCCGGAGCGAGCTTCAGTCGAAGCAGCGGGCAACGGACTAACCATCAAATATTCGGGTGAAGACAATTCCTTCTATGGCGGACTTACCGACGGTTTTATTATGAATATGACCTGGATGAATGCCGAAGAGGCGACCAGGCATCTGAACGCTAAGAATGCCGAAGAAATGGGAAATTATACGGTTTATAGGTATAAAGCTCCAAACAGTATTGGTTCTGCACAGGTAGATCATATTTTAGTGCCTATTGAAGAATCATCTCAGGGCGAGGCTTCTTATGTTGACTTTGCTACCTCCGTTCGCGGTAAATCTAAAGCAGAATACAACACCATGATTGTAGCTATTTTGGAATCTATGCAGTGGGAACCTGTCGCTACGGAACAATAATCCTGATAGATAAAAAGTAAAAGGGCTTCGAATGAAGCCCTTTTTTATTTTGAATTTAGAGCAGCATCACTTGCTTTTTCGCCTGCTCAAAATCGATGATTAATTCTTCAATTACCTGAGCTACCGGTTTAATGTCGTGAATGAGAGCACTCACCTGTCCTATTTCGAGTTCGCCTTCTTCCAGATCGCCTTCAAACATGCCTTTTTTTGCCCGGGCTCTGCCCAATAAATTGCTCAGTTCCTCTTTTGTAGGTGCCTTAGCATACAGGGCTTTCACATCGTTGTAAAATTTATTCTTCAGCAGACGTACCGGTGCGAGTTCTTTCAAAGTGAGTTCGGTATCCCCTTCTTTCGCCTGAACGACGAGATCTTTAAATGCCTGATGGCCGCTGCCTTCTACCGTAGCGACAAACCGGCTTCCCATTTGTATGCCGTCTGCCCCGAGAACCATAGCTGCCAGCATTCCGCGGCCGGTCGCGATACCTCCGGCTGCAATTAACGGAATAGCTAATTGCTCCTTCACGATAGGAATAAGCGTAAAGGTGGTGGTTTCTTCGCGGCCGTTATGTCCACCGGCTTCAAAGCCTTCGGCCACGACGGCATCTACCCCGGCTTCCTGAGCCTTCAAAGCAAACTTTACACTGCTTACCACGTGTACGACGGTTATTCCCTGTTCTTTGAGATACGAGGTCCAGCTTTTAGGATTTCCGGCACTGGTAAACACAATTTTGACTCCCTCTTCAACTATGATTTGCATCAATTGATCAATATCGGGATACAATAGCGGTACATTAACCCCGAAAGGCTTATCGGTCGCAGCCTGACATTTCTGAATGTGCTGGCGTAAAATTTCAGGATACATAGAGCCTGCGCCAAGGAGTCCCAGACCTCCGGCATTACTCACTGCCGAGGCAAGTTCCCAGCCGCTGTTCCAGACCATTCCGCCCTGAATAATGGGATATTTAATATTGAAAAGTGAGGTGATTGTATTCAAAACCGGTTTTTATGAAATTACTCCCGAACCCAAACATTCTGCACCCTCGTACCAGGCTACAAACTGCCCTTCACTAATGGCAGATTGTGGTTCGTCAAATGATACATACATGCCTTCCTCTACCTTGTGAAGCATCGCTTTTTGCAAAGGCTGTCTGTATCGTATTCGCGCTTCTACCTCGCGCACTTCACCGGGCTGTAGTGCCAGGTCTTCCCGTATATAATGCACTTCATCTTCCTGAATAAACAGTGCGCTACGCAAAAGACCGGGATGTTCTTTACCCTGACCGGTATAAATCACATTTTCTTCAACATCTGTATCCAATACAAAAAGTGGCTCGGGTGTTCCTCCCACGGCAAGTCCCTTACGCTGACCTTTGGTAAAATAATGAGCACCCTGGTGTTTGCCCACAATTTTACCGTCGGTAAGTTTGTATTTGGGCTTCTGAGCCAGAGTTGCAACGTCGCTCAAGGCCACAGCCGCACCGGCTTCTGATTCGGTATGTAAGGCTTCAATTTTCTCTCGTGCAGTTTGGGCAGTGATTTCGACAATTACGCCTTCTTTCGGCTTTAATTTCTGCTGAAGAAAATCGGGTAAGCGCACTTTTCCTATAAAACACAATCCCTGAGAATCTTTCTTTTCCGCAGTAACTAAATCCTGCTCTTTGGCGATTTTGCGCACTTCACTTTTCTGAAGATGGCCAATTGGGAACAAGGTCTTGGCAAGTTGCTCCTGCGAAAGCTGGCACAAAAAATAAGACTGATCTTTATTAGCATCTGCCCCGGCAAGCAATTGATAAACCGGTTTGCCATCAACTTCAACTTCCCCTTTTTGGCAATAATGGCCGGTCGCGACATAATCTGCACCCAGATCGAGCGCAATTTTCATAAACACGTCAAATTTGATTTCGCGATTACAGAGCACATCTGGGTTTGGGGTGCGTCCTTTTTCATATTCCCGAAACATATAATCTACAATGCGCTCTTTGTACTGCTCACTCAGGTCAACCGTTTGAAAGGGAATTCCAAGCTTTTCAGCAACAAGCATCGCATCGTTACTGTCATCGAGCCAGGGGCATTCATCAGAAATGGTAACTGAATCATCATGCCAGTTTTTCATAAAAAGACCAATTACCCGGTATCCTGCCTCTTTCAGCAAATAGGCCGAAACACTACTGTCTACTCCCCCGCTTAAACCTACAACCACTGTTTTCATAAGTCTGTTTTGAATGTGAACTGTTCTGTCGCTATTGAATCTGCAAATTTACAAAACAATTGGTGCACTTTAAGAAATCAGCAAATGACTGAGCTAAAAGGATTTAGTCCTGTTAATTACAATTTTGTTTAACTTTTTTAACTTATTATTAAACAAATTAGGAGTGTTCAAGGTGTAGCTTTAGCATAATTAACAAATCAAATAGCTATGAAACATTTAAAACAAACACTCAAAGCCCTCTTACTGGTTGTGCTCACCGCTGGATTTACCTCGTGCAGTGACGACGATGATAACGGCAACATCATTGAACAGGATACTACTATTGCAGGTCTGGTATCCGGTAGTACTAACTTTGAAATCTTGCTTGCAGCTGCCACGCGTGCAGATCTGGTAACCACACTCTCTACAGTCTCAGACACGCGTCTCACGGTCTTTGCTCCCAACGATGCTGCTTTTGTGGCTTACCTTGACGTAAATACTGAAGCAGATGCCATTGCAACCATAAATGCATTACCCGTTGCTACCGTACGTAATTTATTACTCAATCACGTATTACCCACTGCGGTTACTGCGTCTGAAGTAACCACCGGGTATGTAAAATCTTTGGCAGAAAATAGTACTGAAGATAATTTAGACTTGTATATATCGGTTTCTAACAATGTTGTTACCATCAACGGTGATGCAGAGGTTATTGAGCCTAACGTTGTCGCCGATAATGGAATCATTCACGTTGTGGATGCTGTAATACCTGAGGCCACCATTGCAACTTTTGCTACGGCTGATTCTAATTTCTCTACACTTCTAGCTGCAGTAGCTCAGGAAGAACTTGCAGCTACACTTGCGGGAACAGGTAGTTTTACCGTTTTTGCCCCAACTAATGCCGCCTTTGTAGCATTAATCAATGCAGATCCAAATGATGGTATTAGTAGTGCTGCAGACATTCTAGCACTTGGAAATGCCGGTACCAGCACTACCAGTGTACTGGATAATATTTTGAGACATCACGTTTTAGGAACTGCCGTTCGAGCTGAAGCTTTGAGCACTACAGGTGCTACACCAGCAACCCCATTATTTGCCGGTGGCGGTTTAAGCATCGATGCGACAGTAACTCCACCTACAATTACTGATGGATCAGGAACTACTCACGACATCATTGCAAAAAATATTACAGCTACAAATGGCGTGGTTCACGCAATTGACGGGGTATTAATGCCCGAATAAGTTTCCCCTAAAATTCCCCTAAAATGAAAAAGCCCTTCAGTTATTTACTGAAGGGCTTTTCTATTGAAGTTGGGACAAAAAAGATTATTTATTCTTTTGTTGCTTCTCGGCCTGGTCCATCATTTCAGAAAACTTCTTGCTGAAACGGTTTTGCTTTTTCGGCTTTGCCTTAGCGGTCTCAATTTTAGCGTGAATGCGCTGTTCATCCAGAATAAAATTCTTGATCACCAGCATAATCCCGATCGTAATGAGGTTTGAAACGAAGTAGTACAAACTCAATCCACTCGCGTAGTTGTTGAAGAAAAACAACATCATAATCGGCGACAGGTACATCAGGAATTTCATATTCGGCATTCCCGGCTGACTCGTTTGCTGCATCGTCTGCCCCGTGGTCATCGTCATATAAATAAAGATGGCGATAGAAGCCAAAATTGGGAACAAACTCACGTGGTCTCCGTAAAACGGAATGTTGAACGGCAAATCGGCTATTTTATCATAGCTCGAAAGGTCATCTGCCCACAGGAAGCTTTTCTGTCTTAATACAAATGCCGAAGGGAAAAAGGTAAATAAAGCATAGAAAACGGGGATCTGAAGCAATCCGGGAATACATCCGCTCAACGGACTAGCACCGGCTTTGCTGTACAGCTTCATCGTTTCCTGCTGCTTTTTCATAGGGTTGTCTGCGTACTTCTCGTTGATCTCGTTGATCTCGGGACGCAGTACTTTCATCTTGGCCTGAGACAGGTATTGCTTATACTGTACGGGCGAAAGCAATAACTTGATCGAAACCGTTAATAAAATTATGGCGATTCCGGCAGGAAAGTAGGCTACCAGAATATTAAAAAACGGAATAATCAGGTATTTGTTGATCCACCCAAAAATACCCCAGCCCAAAGGCATAGCCTCATCCAGACCGCGGTCATAGTTATTCAACACCTGATAATCGGTAGGGCCAAAATAGAAATTCATCGCATTGTTGAGCTCGCCGTTAACCGGTTTAAGCTGCATACTCGCCGCGTATTTCTTAGTAAAAACAGTATCTACTTCTTCATCTTCAACCAAATTCTGAGACTTAAAGGTAACCTCATCAAATGGCTGATCGGTCAATAAAATCGAACTGAAGAAATGCTGACGGAAATTAAACCAGTCTACATCGGTCTCTATAGCGTCATCCTCACCGCTCTGATCGAGTTTATCGTGATCACCGCCTTCATATTCATACGTAAGGCGGTTATAGCGGTTTTCATAGGTAATACTCTTCGCATGACGATAGCCTTTCAGTTCCCAATCCAGATTTAAAGGCTGTGAAGTATTAACTACATTTTGCAGGCCTACGGTTTTGATACCAAAGCCCATCATATAATCATCGGGCTTCAGCGTATAGCGATATTCCAGATACTCAGAATCTGAAACTTTCAGCTTCATCGATAACACCTGGTTTTCACCTTCGGTGGTTAACTTCGGCTCAAAATATAAGTTTTCACTATTCAGGGTTCGGTTATCGGTAGTGCTGAAGTTCAGGTTAAAACGGGTGTTTCCGTCTTTAATCAGGTAAACCGGTACCGAGTCGTAACTCTTGTAATTTTTCAGCTTTGCTTCTGTAATAAAACCACCTTTATTACTCACTTTTAGCGCTAAAACCTCGTTTTCAATTTCGGTAACTGCATCTGTTGCAGAAGGTAGGGTGGCCGAATAAGCAAAACTTCCTAAGGTCGCCTTATAACGCTCCTGCGCCAGAGAGTCGTTTTGCGGTGCTGCATCGGCAACCGCAGATTCGGTTGGTGTTAGTGCAGGATTCTTTTTAGCAGCTTCAACCTGCTCCTGTTTGGCCTTTTCTGCCTCCAGCTCTTCCGGGCTAGGCTGGTTTTGCCATAACATAAACAATAAAATAGCTCCTATAAGCAGGAAGCCTATCATCGATTGTTTGTCAAATTTCTTTTCTTCCATAAGTCCTTGAGGCATCACTGCCTTTTTATCGATTGTCTTTTAGTATTGTTCCTTGCGGAAAATTTTCGCCCGCGAATATACGGTCTCTGATGCATTCAAGAATAAGCCCAGCAATTTGTTTTATGCCACATTGGCGGTATTTCACCTCAAACCCGCCACGCTTAAGCTATTCTTTTTCAAAATGATATCTGCTCTTGAGATTATCCCTGTGCTTTTTTTGACTTGCTAAATTTTACAGCAGCCTGTACATAGGCTACAAATAAGGGATGTGGGTTGGCAACGGTACTTTTATATTCGGGATGGTATTGCACGCCTACAAACCAGGGATGGTCTGCCAATTCTACAATCTCTACCAGACCGGTTTTGGGATTGGTTCCGGTGATGTTGAGTCCGGCTTTTTCCAAAACATCGCGGTACTTATCATTAAATTCATAACGATGGCGATGGCGTTCTGCAATAATTTCTTTACCGTAAACGCCGCTCACAATGCTTCCGGGTTTTAATTTGCATTCCCAGCTTCCCAGGCGCATCGTACCACCCATATGTTTCAGGTCTTTTTGATCTGCCATAAGGTCTATCACAGGGTTTGGGGTATTGGCCTGCATTTCTACCGAATTGGCTTCGGTAATACCGGCCACATTACGGGCAAATTCAATCACCGCCATTTGCATCCCCAGGCAAATCCCTAAAAACGGAATTTTATGCTCGCGGGCATACTGTACGGCTTTTATCTTACCTTCGATACCGCGCTCGCCAAAACCGGGAGCCACTAATAAACCATCCAGTTTGGCAATTTTGTTATCAATCACATCCTGCGAAATGAACTCCGAGTGAATAGGCTCTACCTTCACTTTCACCTCATTCTCTGCACCGGCGTGGATAAAGGCTTCCAAGATCGATTTATAGGAATCCTGAAGCTCCACGTATTTACCAATCAAACCAATGGTAACCTCAGCCTGCGGATTTTTATGCCTGCGCAAAAACTCATTCCAGCGGGTGAGCACCGGTTCGGTTTCGGTAGATAAATTTAATTTTTGAAGGGTAATGGTATCCAGACCTTCTTCGAGCATCATATTAGGCACGTCGTAAATGGTAGACGCGTCAATAGACTGAATGACCGCTTCTTTACGCACGTTGCAAAACAAGGCCAGCTTTTCGCGTAGGTCATCGCTTAGTTCGTGCTCGGTACGACAAACCAGAATATCGGCTTTAATACCGCTTTCCATCAGGGTTTTTACCGAGTGCTGCGTGGGTTTGGTTTTTAATTCGCCGGCCGCCGAAAGATACGGCACCAACGTAAGGTGGATTACCAGTGCATTCTCATCGCCAAGTTCCCATTTTAGCTGACGTACCGATTCGATATAGGGTAAGGACTCAATATCCCCTACCGTACCGCCTATTTCGGTAATGATGATGTCGTAATCGCCGGTTTTACCCAGCTGCTTGATGCGTTCTTTGATTTCGTTTGTGATATGCGGCACCACCTGTACGGTTTTTCCTAAAAACTCGCCGCGACGTTCTTTTTCGATCACACTTTGATAAATACGACCGGTAGTTACGTTGTTAGCCTGAGAGGTGTTTACATTTAAAAAGCGCTCGTAATGGCCCAAATCCAGATCGGTTTCTGCACCGTCATCGGTCACATAACATTCGCCGTGCTCGTATGGATTGAGCGTCCCGGGATCTACGTTGATGTATGGATCTAATTTTTGAATGGTCACGCGATAACCCCGTGCCTGCAATAATTTGGCCAGTGAAGCTGCGATTATACCTTTACCTAATGAAGAAGAAACCCCGCCCGTGACGAAGATGTACTTAGTGTCTGCCATCTGTATCGTGAAAATAAATTAAGCTCTTTTTAACATAAAGAGCGCGTCTACGGGATGCAAAGGTAGGGATTTATTGGCGAACCCTTTTAGCCCTTTTTGGTATTATTTTTTGGGTTTTCTTTTCGGTTGGGGCGCAGGATATTGGCGCTTGATTTTATAGATCAATTCTTCCAGACCATTCACTTTAATCTCATACATCTGCTGCATCATCAGGCCGAGCTTGCCTTCGGGGAAGCCTTTCTGCTTAAACCAGGTGAAATAATATTCGGGCAGGTCTACCAGATACCGGTCTTTGTATTTGCCAAAAGGCATTTTGTAATGCGCCAGTTCGATGAGTTTTTCAGGATCCAAATCAGACGATTTTTATGTTGAAGGCCGAAAGCAGTCCAGGAAGACCTTCTTTGCCGAAAATGGCTCCGGCAATTTTATTGAGCTGCGGGTGAATTGTGTAGTTTTCTGCGGAAGAAAAATCGGTTCGCTCCAGACGGGTATGATCAAACGTAGCTCCGGAAAGATCACAACCGGAAAGGGAAATACCCGAAAGATTGGCTTCGGCAAAGTCTACATCAACCAATTTACAGGTATTGAAGCCTGAATTGGTCAAATCTACCTGATAAAAGCTGCTGAAATTAAGCGTACAGCGCGTACAGGTAATCTGAAACAAGATCGGTGCACAAGCCTCAAATGCCAGACCCAGCATTTTACAATCTATAAACTCACATTCCTGAATAGCCGTTTTTATTAGTTTAGCTCCGCTCAGATCACAGTTTTCAAACCTACAATTGGTAAAACTCAAACCCGAAAGATTGGCTTTGGCAAACACACAGTTTCTAAAGATGCATTCTTCAAAATCAGCTTCCAGTGGTTTTTCGGCGAAATTATGCCCTTCAAAAAGTTGGTCTGTGATCAGTTCGTTCATCGTTTAGGAATTTTCAGCCTGTTTCAATCGGATCAGCTTTCGGCTTAAATAATCAAACCGAATATACAACAAGACCGCCGAAGCACTAAGCCCCGCCAGCAAGCCATACCAGATGCCCTGACTGCCCGCCTGATCTTCCTGCCCAAAATACCAGGCCACCGGAAAACCAACCAGCCAGTAGGCCAGAAAACAGATTCCTGTTGGGATATTTACGTCCTGCAAACCACGTAAAGCACCTAAAATCACCACCTGCAAACCATCACTCAATTGAAACAAGGCAGCCACAATCAGCAATTGCGCGGCAAGCACAATTACCTCCACATTATCCAGATAAAAGGTAGGCAGAATATCTTTCAGCAATATAAAGCCCAGTGCAAACACGGCTTCAATGAGAAACACCTGCAGAAACAGCGAAAACGCGATGCGTCGCATATTCTTAAAATCGGCTTTGCCTTTTTGATTCCCCACGCGAATGGTCGCCGTAACGCCAAGCCCCACGGCAATCATAAAGGTCATCGCCGCCAGATTGAGGGCGATTTGATTAGCCGCCTGAGCATTAGTCCCCAAAAGCCCCGAAAGAAAAATACAGGAGGTGAAGAGTGAAACTTCAAAAAGCATTTGCATTGCGGTGGGAAAACCCAGGTCAAAAAGACGCTTAAAAATGGGCCATTGAAACGCTTTTCTGCGCGTCCACACAAAATAAGGTTTGAATTTATCTTTCCTTTTTAAAATGTAATACAGCATCCACAGCATAAAAAAGCGGGAGATGAGGGTACCCCAGGCTGCACCTACCAGTTCGAGTCTTGGGAAAATCCAAAACCCGTAAATCAGAATAAAGTTGAAAAATACATTCACCACATTTGCAACCAGTGTGGCATACATCGCGTAACGCGTGTTTGAGAGTCCGTCTGCAAATTGCTTAAACGCCTGAAATACCATCAACGGGATGAGTGAAAACGCCACAATATCCATATAGGGCAGTGCCAGCTCCACAACCTCTACCGGTTGATTAAGCATATACATTATGGGTTTGGCCAGGAGCAATAACAGAAATAATAAAACGCCATTTAGGGTACACATGACGATGCCGTGGTGAAAGTAATTGCGACCCATCGCGGTATCCCCGGCACCGTCTGCTTCGGCAACCAATGGGGTAATCGCAAACGAAAAGCCAATGCCCAGCGACAGCGCAATAAAAATAAGACTGTTGCCCAGCGATACCGCGGCCAATTGTGCGGCGCCCAGCCTCCCCACCATCAGGTTATCGGCCAAAGCAACCAGAATATGGCCCAATTGTCCCAGCATTACGGGATAGGCGATCTTAAAATTTTGACGGAATTCCTGCGTGTATTTAGTAAACAAAACTGCCATTTTTTAGGAAGTGCAAAAATACCTTTTAAGTTTAAGATAGCAGACGATGACGGATGCCAAGTTTGTTAATTTACAACTGCCTTAACAGCCGAAAAACAGCATTTCCCTTACCTTTACAGGGTCTATGAATACAAGCGAGTTTTCCAATAAAATCATACCGGAAGCAATTAAGAACGAAGCGCAAACCGCGCTTTCCTACTATCCTCAGTTGCGGGAAACTCCGATACGCTTTCAGTTTAAAAAGGACATTAAAAAGTCGACCATGCAGGCGCAGCCGGTATTCAAGTCTTTGCTAAAACCCCGTAAGCGACGGGAATACGTGATTTTCATCAGTAAAAAAGTAAAGATTGAAGATGAGTCGTTTAAAATTACGAATATCCCTTCCGATGTTTTGATTGGATGGATAGGCCACGAACTGGGGCATGTGATGGATTACCGGGATCGCAGCAGCCTCGGACTCATTTGGTTTGGGATCAAATATTTGTATTTCCCGAAGTTTATACGAGAAGCGGAACGTGCGGCCGACACCTTTGCCGTGGCACACGGAATGGGTGAATACATTTTAAAAACCAAAGACTTTATTTTGAATCACGCCCACATTTCAGAACCCTACAAAGCCCGTATTAAACGCCTGTATCTTTCTCCGGAGGAAATTATGAGGCTGATTAATGAGGAGTGATGACAAGATTAATTGTTATCGGTTAATGGTTAAAAGGTCTTGTTTCTTGTTTCTTGTTTCTTGTTTCTTAATCTAAGAAACGAACTCAAGAACTCTGATTTCCAAATTCCGACATTTCAAATCCAGTAGCCGCAAACAGAAAACGGTAAACCCTAAACCACTATTTAGAGATACCTATCACTTCTTACCTGTTATCACAAATCCCTAACTCCCCGCGTGCTCCTTCACAAAAGCTTCCCACTCGGCGAATTTCTCTTCGTTCATCACTTTTTCCATTTTTACCTGACCGCCTTTTTTCTTGTTGGCACCACTCCATTCGTAGAAAATTTCAGGTTTCACGGTGTTTACGATGACGCCTTTTAAGGCTTTGCTTCGGGCTACGCCGTAGTTTTTGTTGGCTTCCTGAAGGCTTTTATCTAAGGCATCGGCCAATTCTTCATTTGAGGCTGAAGTTTCGGTACCTAAATACCAATAGTGGTAAAACTCGTCGTCTTCCGGATTCCGCTTTGCAGCAATCGTAAACTCAGGAATTTTGATATCAAATTGCTCTTCCAGCTCCTGCACGGCAGCTTCCATTTTATTAACCGAAAGTTGTGAACCCACTGTATTAAGGAAGAATTTGGTACGCCCGGTAATCTTGATCTCGGCACGGGCTTTATCGGTAAATGCGATCGTGTCCCCTATCAAATACCTCCACGCACCCGAAACGGTAGAAATGATTAAAATGTAATCTTTGTCCTCCTCAACATCGGCCAGTCCAATCACGGGCGCATCCTGCACGATGGAACCGTCTTCGTTGATGTAATCAGGGTTCATGGGTACGAACTCAAAGTAGATGCCGTTATCGGTCACCAGTTTCATGGCATTAGTCTCCGGTCTTGCCTGAAAAGCGATAAAACCTTCCGAAGCCAGATAGGTATCAATAACCGTGATGGGTTTACCCAGTAGCGCATTAAAACTCTTTTCATAGGGCTGAAATGCTACACCTCCTGAGGTATACACCTGCAGATTTGGCCAGATCTCGTGAATATTTTTCAAATTGTGATGCTCAATTACCTTCTCGAGCATCAGCTCAATCCAGCTGGGAATTCCGCTCAGCGCGCCGATATCCCATTCTTCGGCTTTCTCAGCAATATGCTGCACGCGCTCGTCCCAATCTTCAATTTTTGCAATGTCTTCGCCGGGCTTGTAATAGCCTCTAAACCAAAACGGAATATTACTGGCGCTAATACCGCTGATCTCACCTTCTTCGTGACCGTCTCGTTTTTGAAGATCGGTAGAACTGCCCAGCATCATGATTTCTTTCTCATAAAAGTCGGCTTCCAGGTCAAAATGCGCAAGCGCGCCCACCTGCTTAATCCCGGCGGTACGAATGGCATCAATCATTTCATCGGTTACCGGAATACGCTTACTGCTTTTACCGGTCGTCCCGCTGCTCAATGCAAAATAATGCGGCATTCCCGGCCAGGTCACGTCTTCTTCCCCTTCGTGCATTTTAGACCACCACTCCTCATTGATGCTGTTGTAATCAAAAAACGGCACCTCTTCGGCAAACGCCTTGCCCGGATTCTCGGATTCTAAGATGGCTTCAAAGCCGTAATATTTACCAAATTGGGTGTTTTTGGCTTTTTTAAGCAGTTTTTCTAAAACTTCCTGCTGCTCTTCAATGGGATTTGACTCGGGTATAACCTTATCTGAAAGATCAATAATTCCTTTTATGAGTGCGCCTAAAATTGCCATAAATACTACAGTTTTGGTTGTACCCAAAAATAAACGACCCCGTGAGAACGAGGTCGTTACTTATAAGAAGTTTAACAGGGCCTTCGATACAATTTTCTGCAAAAATCACTCAGACACCTGATGAGTGATTTATCTATTTGTATTGGGGCGTGACCCTGCGGGTCGGGCTATTCGCTTCAATCTGCCTTTGTCGTCAGGTAAACCTTCCGCAAAGTCAGGATTTCCGCTACTATCCCTCACGCGGTCTACTCATCCCCAGCCCTTCTCCTCCCGATGGTTCGGGAGAGATGGGAGCTAAACTGGACTATTGAAATATCTCAAAATATTTGGCTTTGCTTGTTAATTCAGATGCTTTGTTCATTCTTAGCTGTTGACGTGAACATGGAATTGAAAGCCTAAATAAGAATTGAAATAATAATAATAATAATAATAATAATAATAATAATAATAATAATAGAAATAAACCCTACCCTCTCCTGCGCTCCAGTAAAATCATCATCATTAAGCCCAGCATAATGCGCTCGCTGTCGCCTTCGTCCATTGGACCTTCTTTGGTGACCTGGAATTTACGTCCAAAAAAAGAAGGTATTTTTTTAAGTCGGGCGATTTTAGTGCCGCTTTTGTCCATTACTTTATACGCCGGGTTAAAGAAATATCCGGTAAGAATTCCTGCAACCGGCACTTCGCCAAAAAGCGAATCGGCCACCTTGATCCAACCGTTTTCTTCTTCAATTGTGTATTCAGGCGTGCCGTTATCGTCTACAATCTGGTATTTGGCCTTCCAGATGGAGCGCCAGCCCTTACGCACAATCTTACCAAACTCCTTTCCGTTTGCGTCATAAAACGCATAAGCAGCCGAAAAATCGAGCCAGCGGTCTGCCTTGATAGTGTAATTAAGTTGATTTTGAGAGGTGTCTGCATAAATTTTTATTTCCTCTTTCAGCTTAAACATCTTCTGACGGATGTAGCCCACGGTATGCCCATAAGCATCGGTCGCGGTAAAATCATTAGAAAACGTGCTGATTCGGAACACAAAGTCAATAGGAAATTGAAGGTTTTTCATAGAAAGGTCAGGAATAGTTTTTAGTCTTTTAGTTCTGCTTCGTTAGTTATTGGCGCAGGTTTTACGCCGTAAGTATCCATCAGATACACCAGGCTGGTCATTGTCGCGGCACCCAACTCGAGTTCGCGTTTGTTAACCGCATCAAAGGTATCGTTACTGGCGTGATGATGGTCAAAATAGCGTTGCGAATCGGGACGAAGTCCGGCAAGAACAGTCCCATTGCCCTTTAACGGACCAATATCTGCACCGCTTCCGCCCAATTCAAAATAGTGAATCAAATAAGGTTTGAATAACGGAATCCAGCTTTCGATTTGCTCAAAATTGGCCGCATCGGCATCAAATGAAAATCCGCGTGGCGTAAAACCTCCCGCGTCGCTTTCCAACGCAAAAACGTGACGCTCGCCTATTTCAGCGGCAACCTCAGCGTATTTATTACCCCCGCGTAAACCGTTTTCTTCATTCATAAACAGCACCACGCGAATACTGTGTTTGGGTTTATAATTGGCAGCTTTCATCAGGCGCAAGACTTCCATACTTTGAACGACCCCGGCACCATCATCGTGGCTGCCGTCTCCCAGATCCCAGCTGTCCAGATGTCCGCCCACAACCATAATCTCGTCGGGTTTTTCGCTTCCGGTAATCTCACCAATCACGTTAAACGAAGGCACATCCTCATAGTTCTGGCAATTCATTTTTAAGTAGAACTGGGTGTCTTTATCCTTTTTCAGCATTTTACTCAATAACGCAGCACCGTTGGTACTGATTGCCGCTGCGGGAATACGCTGCTCATTGGGAAGATCGCCGTATGACATTGCGCCGGTGTGCGGCAGGTCGTCCATTCGCAAATTCATCGAACGCACGATTACGCCTACCGCACCGTATTTGGCAGCTTCACGAGCCCCTGAATACCGCTGATCGACACAACCTCCATAAGCAGAAAACGTCTGAATCAAATCGGCCTGCATAGGGCGGTTGTAAAAAACAATTTTACCTTTTATCTGATCTTCCCCATACTTGGCAAGATCATCGAGCCCCTGAACTTCAATTACCGGAGCCGTAATGCCGTCTGCAGTCGTTGCAATCGAACCTCCCAATGCACAAACCGGCACATCGATGTTTCCGTCAGGGCCGTCAATCCAGGCCTTTTCGGGAGCGCCGCGTTCCCATTTGGGCACCATAACCGGCTGTAGCCAGACTTTATCAAGACCAATAGCCTCGAGCTCGGCCTTAGCCCATTGTACGGCTTTTTCTGCACCCGCGCTGCCACTCAGGCGCGCACCAATATCGTTAGACAGGGCATCGAGCCATTGATAACTTTGGCCGCTTAACAGGGAAAGGTCATAAAAATTGCGAAGTTGGAGGGAGTCTTTTGTCGTTTGCGCCTGTACCTGCGTCAGACCACAAAACGCGACAATGAATAAAACTAGTTTTTTCAAAATTCTGTTTTTTAACTGTGGAATTCTAAAAGTACTATTCTCTGAGCGTAAACAAGTATTTGAATGAAAAAATGTTTGGGGTTTGGTAGTTCTAGTTAGCAGTTGCGGTAGGCAGTCTCAGTTCGCAATCTTTATAGAAGAGAATAGAATTGTTTGTTGCTGACTGCTACTGCCAACTCATTCAGTATTTCTACTTTCTAATTTAAGCTTCCCCTTCCAGTTCCTTTCGATACTGATCGATGTTGGCTTTGGTTTTTTCGTCGAGTTCGGGTTCTTTGATGTCGGTGTATTCCGAAAGTTTTTCGAGAAGTATTTTAGCTAAAATGAGACGGGCGGTAGGCTTGTCGTCTGCCGGAATGATGTACCAGGGCGCATGAAATTTGGAGGTTTTGTTAATCGCCTCTTCGTAGCAACGCTGGTAATCGTCCCAAAGTTTGCGCTCTTTAAGATCGCCGGGAGAGAATTTCCAGTTTTTATTGGGTTTATCGAGACGACGCAGCAGGCGGTTTTTCTGTTCTTCTTTGGAAAGATTCAGGAAAAATTTGAAGATGATGGTTCCGTTTTCGGCAATGTGTTGCTCAAAATTATTGATTTGTCTAAACCGTTCTTCCCAAAATGCCGCATCAATATCTGCGACGCTGTCGATCCCCGGAATGTTTTCACCCAAAATATACTCGGGATGCACACGGGTCACCAAAACATTCTCGTAATGGGTTCGGTTAAAAATGCCGAATTTCCCACGGGCGGGTAGCGCCACATAATGCCGCCACAGGTAATCGTGACCCAACTCAAGCGGCGTGGGCACTTTAAAACTGTGAACCACCAGGCCGCGCGGATTGAGGTTTTTAAACACTTCGCGAATGAGACTATCTTTCCCGGCCGTATCCATCCCCTGAATGCAAATGAGCACAGCATATTTACCGTGAGCGTACATTGCATTTTGAATTTCGGCAATGGCTTTGCTCACCTCATCGAGTTCGTCTTCCAGCTCGCTTTTTTTGCCGAAATCTTCGTGGGTTTTATAATACGAAAGGGTAATAGGCCCGGTAACCTGATAATCTGCTGCTTTCATAATCGCTTAATTTATTTACTCGCAAAAAGTTTTACATCTTCTTCTGAAACCTCTGTTCCACCTAAGATGATAAGGCGTTCCACCACATTGCGCAACTCGCGAATATTCCCCGTCCAGTCGTATTCCTGAAGCTTTTTGATCGCATTAGGCGTGAAATTTTTAACGGCTGTACCCTGCTCCTGAGCCACTTTGTTTGAGAAGTGATCTACCAGCAAGGGGATATCATCGCGACGCTCATTAAGAGCCGGCACCGGAATAAGAATTACCGCCAGACGGTGGTATAAATCCTCCCGAAATTTACCCTCTTCAATCTCTTTTTTCAGGTTTTTATTGGTTGCAGCCAGTACGCGCACGTCAACCTTAATGTCTTTATCGCTACCCACGCGCGAAACCTTATTTTCCTGCAGGGCACGCAACACTTTTGCCTGCGCCGAAAGACTCATATCCCCAATTTCATCCAGGAAAATGGTGCCGCCGTTTGCAGCTTCAAACTTCCCGGCGCGGTCTTTATTGGCCGAAGTAAAAGCACCTTTTACGTGACCAAACAATTCACTTTCGATCAATTCCGAAGGGATTGCAGCGCAGTTCACCTCAACCATGGGGCCGTTTGCGCGTTCGCTTTTTTCGTGCAGCCAGTGGGCTACCAGTTCCTTACCGGTCCCGTTTGAGCCGGTGATGAGCACACGTGCTTCGGTAGGAGCTACTTTTTCTATGATTTCCTTGATTTTGACAATGGCCTCGCTATCGCCAATCATCTCGTATTGCTTGCTAACTTTCTTCTTGAGACGGGTATTTTCTACCACCAGACTCTTTCGGTCCAGAGCATTACGCACGGTATTCAGCAAGCGGTTAAGATCGGGTGGCTTGGAGATGTAATCAAAAGCTCCCAGACGCATGGTGTTTACCGCGGTATCGAGATCGCCGTGACCGGAAATCATAACCACCGGAATTTCGGGTTTGATCTTACGGGTTGCCTCGAGCACTTCGACGCCGTCCATTTTAGGCATTTTGATATCGCAAAGCACCAGATCGTAATCGTTATCCTTGATTTTTTCCATGCCTTCCAGACCATCCTCGGCTTCCTCAACCTGATAGTTTTTATTTTCTTCAGATAGAATTTTATTGAGAACCCGGCGGATTGCGGCTTCGTCTTCAATGATTAAAATCTTTGACATGTCTAAAATTTAAATTTGACGCCCGACCTAAAATAAAAAGTATTGGCGCTGTTAATGGTGTAAATATCTTCACGCGTATTGTCCCGAAGCCTGAAATCATTGGTTATCGAATAGCTCCCGTAGGCGTAATATAGCAAATGCTTTGTAAAATAATGCTCATAACCCAAACCTCCCAAAACTACGGTCATCGAGATGTTTTCGGCGGTACGCCCGTTAATCACCATATTGTTTTGAATGTTGGCAAAAAAGTTATCGAGCGTAAGATAGGCCTGAAACGCATCTTTATGCGAGTCATTGATGTAGTGTCGAATATTGGTTTTTGGAACACCCAAAGTATAGGTCCAGTTGGGGTGAAACTCCCGATAGTAATTAACAATGGGAAGCGGGAAATTACGCCCAGGTGTACTGGAGTAATCCAGACCGAAAATCCAGCGATAAGGCTTGCCCACTTCGGCATCTTTCCTATCATTAATAGCATAAACCGAAGCGGAATAGATCCAGTCATCGGCAACCAGACTACCTTCGAGATTCGAATTGATACGGGTACCGGCTTTAACGCCCACCCGCCAGTTTTCATTGAGTTTCCATGTATATCCCAGATACCCCTCAATGCGATGTAAGGTTCCCACTTCCTGCAAATTGAAACCTGCAGGCACAGGATCGTTAATATCGATACTGGTGTTGCGGTATTCAAAACCGGCAACTATAATTTTATTTAAATCCTTATCAAGCGGAATGGGTACCTGCAGCAAAGCTCTAAATCGACCTACGTTGTTATCAGACTGTCTAAACGGGATATACATATACTCTACACGGGCGATATCTGTTGTCTGCGCGTGGTTTGTATAGCTTATTCCGAAAAGACATAGTAACAAGAGGAATTTATTCATCAGATTTAGGTTGAATCGGGGTTGTGGGATAAAAATGTACATCGCGTTGCGGAAACGGGATCGTAACTTTGTTAGCCCTGAATTGCTCATCGATGCGAAAACGCAATTCACTCTTGATACGCGGATCGGAAAAACTGTCGTTGATAAAAAAGTAAATCCCGAAGTTTAAGGACGAATCTCCAAAATCTTCAAAGAGTACAAAGGGCTTCGGGCTTTTGAGAATGCCATTTTGCTTGGCTGCACATTCTAAAAGCAGTTTACGTACCAGAGCGGTATCGCTTCCGTAAGCCACCCCAACTTTTACAGCTTCACGGGTGGTGCGGTGGTTCTGCGTATAGTTATAGACGATGTCGCTAATGAAATGGTGATTGGGAACGATGATTACCTTATCATCACGGGTAAGGGCACGTGTGGTACGCAGTTTAATTTCAAAAATACGGCCTACTTTGCCGTCTATCTCTACCACATCTCCCACGGCCAGCGACTTATCTACCATTATAAAAATACCGCCAATGATGTCTGTAAACAGATCCTGCAAGGCAAGACCCAAACCAACAAACAGTGCGGCCGACGCGGTAAGTAAAACAGTTATATCAACGCCTGAAGCATTAAGCGTAAATAAAATAACCGCCAGATAAACGATATACCTGATAAACTTGAAGATGCTTTTGAACTTCAGTTCATTCTCGGTATCCATCTTTCGGGTGATGAGACTGCGAATCAAACGCAGCACGACCGTAGCCACAATAAAAGCAACAATGACTAAAAGTAAATGCCCTACAGTAAGATCAATACGTTTCCCACCGCTTTCAAAGTGAAAACCCAGGTCTAAAAGATCCTTAATGGTCTGCCAGATATCTTCCGGAAGATCCTTTACGGTCTCAGCCCCTTCTTTTACGGTTTCTTTTAGTTTCTCCTGAATCATGTTTTGCTAGTACTTAATCCATTTTAGAATTTCTTTATAGGTAGGCTTTTTGCCATACATCAATATTCCCACACGGTAGATTTTTGAGCCAAACCATACCGTAAAAATAAATGAGCCTACCAAAATGCTCACAGACAATGCCAACTGCCACCAGGGCACCCCAAATGGAATACGCATCAACATCACAATAGGCGATGTAAGCGGAATCATGGAAAAAGCCGTAGCGATAGAGCCGTCAGGATTTTCGATTACCGCAAAAAAGCCAACGTAAATAGCCAGCATTAAAGGCATTATGATAGGGAGCATAAATTGCTGCGTATCGGTCTCGCTGTCAACTGCAGCACCAATAGCAGCATAAATCGAACTGTATAGAAAGTACCCGCCGATGAAGTAGATCAAAAAGAAAAAGGCCAGTTTGAGTAAGGGAAGATTTAGAATATCTAAAACTATAAGCTCAATTTTATCCATATTGGTGACCGACATATTCCCAGCAGCCGATTGATTTTCCAGCGGATTTAAATCCAGATACAAGGCCAGAAATAGCAGGAGTCCGCCACCTATGAGCAGCCAGATAACGAATTGCGTGATTCCCGCCAGGGTGGTACCCATTATTTTTCCCATCATCAGCTTAAAAGGTTTTACAGAAGAAATAATCACCTCGATGATGCGATTGGTTTTCTCTTCGATAACCGAACGCATCACCATATTTCCGTAGATAATTATAAACATCATCAACAGATAACCTGCTCCACCACCGGCACCGGCTTTGATCCAGCTTGATATTTTTGAAGTGCGTTCTCCTTTAAAATCTTCAATACTCACCGAGATGGTTGTCTGGGATTCATCGATAAGATCAAGATCTACCCCGCGATCTAAAAGTTTCTCGTTTGTAAGTTTGGTTTCAATTTGCTCTTCAATACCTTCCAAAACAGCTATTGCCGGAGCTTCATTCCCGTAAAAACGAACCCCGCTTGTATTGTTTTTTATGTTTTGAGGAATGTAAAGCAAGCCGAAGTAATTCTGATCTTCTACCTGATCTTTTGCCACCGCGATTCCGGCAGGAGAAAGGTCCAGAAAATCAATATCCTCGGTACTTTCAAATTCTTTATAAAACAGTCCGCTTTCATCAACCACTACAATGGTTTGTTTACCGGCCTGATTGAGTTGCGTGAGATAAGTAATTAACATGATCATACCCACGACGATTAACGGACTCAGAAAAGTCATCACAATAAATGAACGGTTACTCACCCGCGCCTTATATTCCCTCTTTATAATTAAGCCTAAAGCTCCCATCAGTTTGCGTTTACGGTTTGAATAAAAATATCATCTACGGTAGGTATCACTTCTACGAAATGGTTGATCAAACCTTTACCGGTAAGGTAATTGAGTAAATCATTAGGCGTCTGATTTTCCGAGATTTTCACTTTAAGTTTAAGGTCGTACTCATTAATCGTTTTAAAACGAGCGGTATTGATTTCCCAATACCCGGAAAGTTCATTCATTAAATCTGCATGCAATCTGTCACGACTTTCGGCCGTGTCATCAGCAGTTTCTATACCTATCTCATAGGTGTTGGTACGAAACTCGCGCTTTATATCTACCAGTTTACCGTCTAACACCTTATTGCTTTTGTGCATCAAAGCAATGTGATCGCACATTTGTTCTACAGACTCCATACGATGGGTAGAGAACAGAATGGTTGCGCCATCCTCGCGAAGCTGAAGGATCTCGTCTTTAATCAGGCTTGCATTAATAGGGTCAAAACCGCTGAAGGGTTCATCAAAAATGAGGAGTTTCGGGCGGTGCAGCACCGTAACTATAAATTGCACCTTTTGCGCCTGTCCTTTTGATAGTTCCTGAATTTTTCGGTTCCACCAGTCCATCATACCCAAACGCTCAAACCAGTATCTGCTTCGTTTCCCGGCTTCTTCCTTGCTTAATCCCTTCAGTCTTGCCAGATAGATCACCTGCTCGCCAACTTTCATCGATTTATACAGGCCGCGCTCTTCGGGCATATAACCTATATTGATGATGTGTTTTTGGCTTAACGGCTCCCCATCCAGATAAACCTTCCCCTGATCTGGCATGGTAATCTGATTTATGATGCGTATCAATGTGGTTTTACCGGCACCATTAGGCCCCAAAAGTCCAAAAATACTGCCTTTGGGTACGACTATAGAGAGATCATTAAGGGCGGTATAGTCACCGTATTGTTTCTTTATGTGTTCAGCAACTAAAAGGTCTGTCATCGAAACTTGAGATCAAAATAAGATAAAATGGAGTTAGGACTGCAAGTCCATAACAGGTAATTCCTGATTTTATTTTGGACTTTACGTATAAGAAATCCAGGCCAAAGATATTGAAAAGCTAACAGCCTAAGGGCTAGTTAAGAATTATTTATAAGGAAGTAATTTTACGATGGATCTAAAAGCCGGGATTGCAAAAGCATTGACTATAAGCGGGTTTAAGAAGCTGCAAGAGATCAGACAGCCCTGTTTTCGGGATTTGAAATAGCCCTAAAACAAAAACCCACCCTTAACGTAAATTAAGGATGGGAAAAAAATTGCTATGAAAAAGAAAAATATCACTAACTAGTGATTAGTGATGTTCAAATATACACATTTTTCTTAATAAGGTCTTAAATTCTAAGAAAACATGTCTTTTACTTTTTCAAAAAAGGATTTATCCTCCCGTTGCGGCTGTGGTGAGAAGCGCTCGTCATCGAGCATATTCTCAAAAAATTCGCGCTGTTCCTTGTTGAGATTTTTCGGTGTCCACACATTTACGTGAACCAAAAGATCGCCTCTTCCGTAACCATTTATCGACGGAATTCCTTTACTGCGCAAACGCAGAATTTTTCCGCTTTGCGTACCTTCTTCTATTTTGATGCGTACTTTACCTCCTACGGTATCAATCTCCTTGCTGGTACCCAAAATAGCTTCGGGCACGCTGATGTACAGATCGTAATGCAGGTTATCGCCTTCACGGCTAAGCGTCTCGTGCTCGGCTTCTTCAATCACCACCAGCAAATCTCCCGGAATGCCATTGTTGCCGGGCGCCTCATTACCTTTCCCGGTCACTTTAAGCTGCATCCCGTCTACAACACCTGCTGGGATTTTGATTGAAACGGTTTCTTCTTCCGTTTTCATTCCCTGAGCATCGGCATCAGCAGCTTTAGACTCTATGATCTGACCGCTACCGCCACAAGTGGTACAGGGTGAAGCTGTTTGCATACGGCCCAGGATGGTATTGGTCACACGTGTAACCTGCCCACTACCGTTACAGGTGGTACAGGTTTTAAATTTTGTACCGGAAGCCTGCTTTTTACGCTTAACTTTTATCTTTTTCTCGGCGCCATTTGCGATTTCGTCTAAAGTAAGTTTTACACGAATGCGCAGGTTGCTTCCTTTGGTTCTGCGCTGACCGCCGAAGCCGCCGCCAAAACCGCCAAAGCCACCTCCGCCGCCAAAGGCACTGCCAAAAATGTCGCCAAACTGACTGAAGATGTCATCCATATTCATGCCGCCGCCGCCAAAACCGCCACCTTCAAATGCCTGATGGCCATACTGGTCGTAACGCGCACGCTTGTTCTCATCACCCAGAATCTCATAGGCTTCTGCGGCCTTTTTGAACATTTCTTCAGCTTTATCATCTCCTGGATTTTTATCAGGGTGATATTCTATCGCCTTCTTGCGGTACGCTTTTTTAATTTCTGCCGCTGTGGCATTTTTGCTAATTCCCAGTATGTCGTAATAATCTTCTTTCATCCCTCTATCTGCTTCTTAAAACTTAAATTCTTTTTCTCAACCCGCTGCTTACTGTCCTACAACTACTTTAGGATAGCGTATGATTTTATCTCCCAGCTGGTAGCCTTTTTCAACCACATCAACAACCTTACCTTTCAGATCATCTTTGGGTGCAGGAATTTGAGTGATCGCCTCGTGAATCTCGGCATCAAACACATCACCTGCCTTTACTTCCATTTGCTTAAGCCCTTTTGCTTTAAGGGTTTCGCGCAGTTTATTGCTGATTAGATCAACCCCCTTTTTCAGGTTTTTGTCTTTAGCCTTTTCAATCTCAACCATAGCGCGGTCAAAATCATCAAGTACCGGAAGCATAGCCTGCATCACTTCCTGACCGGCAGTTTTAAACATTTCAATACGTTCTTTACCGGTGCGGCGTTTGTAATTTTCAAAATCTGCAAAAAGGCGTAAAAATTTATCTTTCTCTTTTTCCAGTTCTTCTTTGTAACGCTTCAATTCGTCAGCTTCACTTTCCTGATGATCTGTTTCGCCCTGAGCTTCCTGCTCTTCTGCCTGCGTCTCAACCGCCTGATTATCGTCGTGTTCGTTTATAATCTCTTCTTTATTTTCTGAACTCATGGTATCGTCTTTACTTCAAATTTCTTTAAGGGAGGCAAAAGTACTGCCATTAATACAAAAATGTCAAAATGTCACCGCAATTATTTTATAGATTATTTAAGAAGAACTCCCTGCTATTCTGTTAATTTTACGCCTTAATTAACACTTAAAAAAACATCATAATGAAAATTAAATTATTAAGTCTTTTTACTCTGGCTGTGCTGTTTACAGCTGTAGTTTCTTGTAAAAATGAGGCTAAAAATGAAACAGAAGCTGCTGAGGCCGAAGCCGCTGCAGAAGTATCTACTGAAGCTGCTAAATATATGGTAGATAAAAATGAATCTGAGATCGCATGGGAAGGTGCAAAACCAACCGGAACTCACACAGGTACTGTAAAATTAGAATCAGGTGTTGTGCGTCTTGAAGACAGTGTAATTAGCGGAAGCTTTTTGATCGATATGACTTCTATTCTGGTAACTGACCTTGAAGGAGACCAAAAAGCAAGTCTTGAAGATCACTTAAAAGGTACTGTTGAAGGTAAAGAAGGAGATTTCTTTAATGTACAAAAGTTCCCAACTGCTGCTTTTGAAATCACCGGTGTTACTGAAAAAGACGGTAAGAAAATGATGTCTGGTAACCTTACGCTTAAAGAAACCAAGAAAAACATCGAATTTCCTGTAATGTACGAAGTAGCCGGCAACACTATGACTTTAAAGTCTGAGCCTTTTACTATTGATCGTACCGAGTGGGGTGTAAACTACGGTTCCAAGTCTGTTTTTGACAACTTAGGTGACAAGTTTATCAACGATGAGATTCAATTAGAATTTAAGATTGTTGCTACTCAACAAATGTAATACTCTAATACCCAATCAAGAAAGCTGCCTCAACGGGCAGCTTTTTTTGTTTGGAGTCTTTTAGCCCAATAAATTCTTCAGAGCCTGATTGAGTTGGGTAAATTTAAAGTCATAAACCGATTCAATCTTAGCGCCGGAAACCTTTTGACTTTCTAAAACAATAGCCGCCATCTCCCCCAGCAACAACTTTAATGCAAAAGCAGGAACTTTAGGGACTATTAAGGGCTTATTTAAAATCTGAGCTGCCTCGCGGGTAAGGGTTTCATTGGTAACCGGATGTGGAGCTACTGCATTGTAGACACCTTCCAGCTTATTCTCAATTAGGGTTTTAAAGATACCCGCAAGATCTGCCACGTGAATCCAGGATTGCCATTGCTTCCCATCTCCCAGGGGCGCTCCTACATACATTTTTATAGGTTTGATCAACTGTTCAAGCGCTCCGCCCTTTTCGGCAAGAACAACACCTACCCGTACTTTTGCAACCCGAATTCCTAAACTTTTAAAATGGTCTGCCGAAGCTTCCCATTCCTCCACAACCTTTCCTAAGAAACCCGGATTGTATTCAGGATAAGACTCAGTGTAAATTTCGGTCCTGGAAGAAGGATAGGCCCCAATTGCACTTGCAGAAATAAAATGGCTGACCTGGTTTTCATGTGTTTTTAAGGTTTCCAGCAGCATCGCAGCAGTTTCGGTACGGCTGTTAAGAATAGTTTTTTTATAATCGTCTGTCCAGCGCTCTGCAATGCTTGCTCCTGCCAGATGAACTATTGTGGTCACGCCCTCCAGACAGGCAGGATCTATTTCACGGGTTCGGGTGTTCCAATAAAACCCCTTGTAATTGGGTTGATTTTCAATTTTATCCTTACTGGTAGTCAGGTAATGCACAGTATGCTTTGCCTGATGGAGCTGCTGTGTCAGATGCTGTCCTATGAGTCCGGTGGCACCGGTGATTAAAATGTTCATGAAGTAATTTTTCTCTAAGTTAGCATTAAGCGCAGGTCTTACTAACATTTTTTAAATAGCTTTAACAGCCTTTAAAAGTTATATTTATGAAGTACGGCTTTGCTAAAAAAGAGATTGACTTAACTTGCAACGCAATAACAGATTCACGTATCGTATGAAAAATCTGCTGCTGGCTATTCTTTCCGGATTAGTACTTGCCCTGGGCTGGCCCACCTACGGCTTTCCCGGACTTTTGTTTTTTGGGTTTGTCCCCTTACTCTGGGCTACCGAAAGGCTGCTGCAATCAGAATCATCCCGCCCGGTATTAAAAATATTTGGGCTGGCCTATTTGTCTTTTTTTATCTTCAATATCATCACAACCTGGTGGCTCTACAATTCAACGCCTTTTGGAATGTGGTTTGCCGTGCTGGCAAACGCCCTGCTGATGACTGCTGTATGGCTGTTGTATGTACGTGTTCGCAAGCGATTTGCACGCCATCTAAGTCTTGTCTTTCTCGCTGCAACCTGGATGCTTTTTGAGTTTATGCATCTTAACTGGGAATTTGCGTGGCCCTGGTTAAATCTGGGAAATGGTTTTGCCGACTATACCCGTTGGATTCAATGGTACGAATACACGGGAACTTTTGGGGGAACGCTTTGGGTCTGGGTTGTAAATGCCTTTTTATTTAGTGCAGGTTTTCATTTTGCTGAAACGCATAACCGAAAAAAATTCTTCAACAAACTCGTACTTGCCACCTTATTAATTTTGATCCCCATCGGGATAGGGCAGGCTATGTTTTATACCTATACCGAAGCAGATAATCCTGTAGAGATCGTCCTGCTTCAGCCCAACATTGATCCCTATACCGAAAAGTATAACACCACAAACGAGCGCATTGCTGATCTGCTGTTTAGCATCGCAGACACAACACTTACTCAAAATACCGATTTTTTAATTGCTCCCGAGACGGTGCTGGCCGAAGGCGCAGGAGTAAACCTTCGGGATTTTGAATACAGCCCGGAGCGATCCCGGGCTTCTGAATACCTGTCTCAATATCCAAACCTCAACTATCTGGCGGGTATTCAATTTTTCAGACTGTATGAAAACGAAAAAGACATTTTGCCCACAACCAACTTTATGGGCTATAACCGAATCGGAAATCCCATCTATGCAGATTTTTTCAATTCGGCTTTTATGCTGAATCGCTTAGATTCCACACAAATTTATCATAAGAGTAAGCTGGTAGTAGGCGTTGAGAACTTTCCGTACCAAAGCATTTTAAAGCCCCTTCTTGGCGATGTAATGATCGATCTGGGCGGAACGGTATCTATGAAAACCACTCAGGAAAACCGGGGTGTTTTCAAGGGTGCAGAGGGGCTTCAGGTGGGACCGGTGATTTGTTACGAGTCGGTTTTTGGCGAATTTGTAACAGGCTATGTAGCGGAAGGTGCTCAGTTTTTAGCCATTATCACAAACGATGCCTGGTGGGGTAATACTCAGGGTCACAAACAGCATTTGAATTATGCCCGTCTGCGGGCCATCGAAACCCGGCGTAGTATCGCGCGAAGCGCAAACACCGGGATTTCTGCCTTTATTGACCAGAAAGGAACAATTACCAAAACACAGGGTTACGAGTTGCAGGGAAGCTTAAAAGGAACGCTTAATGCTAATAACGGCCTGACCTTTTACGTGCGTTATGGCGATTATCTGGCTCGCGGGGCGGGGCTTATTGCAGTGGTTCTGTTGATCTGGTCGTTTTTTAAAAAACCCCAAAAACCACTTACTGACCGCGGTAATAAATAACCGTACTAATGGTTTTGAGCAGAATATTCAGGTCCAGAAAGAACGACCGGTGCTTGATGTAGTAAAGGTCGTACTGTAATTTTTCGAGCGTATCATCTACAGACTCTGCATAACGCCCGCGCACCTGGGCCCAACCGGTTAATCCCGGCTTAACCACATGGCGTATTTCGTAGAATGGAATTTCCGCAGAAAGCTTTTTCACAAAAATGGGACGTTCGGGTCTGGGGCCAATAAGACTCATTTCGCCTTTAAGAATATTGATGCACTGAGGGATTTCGTCCAGACGGGTATTCCGTAAAAATTTCCCGAAAGGTGTAATGCGCTTATCTTCTTTTGAGGCCCACTGCGCCCCGGCATCTTCGGCATTGACAACCATGGTTCGAAATTTAATAATTTCGAAAACCTTTCCATTCATCCCCACGCGCTTCTGACGGTATAATAAAGGACCGCGATTGCCCAAAACATTTCCAATTAAAATAAGCGGAAGTAAAAGAATGGTCAATGAAAGCACCAGTATTGCGAAGATCGCGTTGAAAAAACTACTGATAAAAAGATAAAAACGATTTTTATTACTTCGGCTAAACGGGAAGTATTTGTAGAAATCCCGTTCTACGTGCTGTACCGGTACACGATGCGTGATCTCTTCGTAAACCTGTGTGTACTCGCGTATGGGAAAACCCTCCTCAAGCAGTTTGATCAATTGGTTATATAGCTCTACGCTCACGCCTTTAGAAGTACTGGAAACCACAATCTCAGAAACGGAATACCGTTTTATTGCCTTAACTAAATCCTTAACCTCGATTGGTTTTAACCTTCGGTCAAAATTTAAAGCCTTAATCTCATCGGTGTTTACAAAGCCAATTACCCTGTAATTGGGGTCTGCCTTGTGCAGGTTTTCTGCAATAAGGTTGATATCAAAGCTATTGCCCACTAAAACGATACGTTTATTAAAACGAGGTGCCGAAATCAGACTGATATACGCGTATCTCCAGATCAGCAAACCACCGATGATTGCCAGGAAGAAAATAACAATCTGCAGGCGGTTTTCAGGGAGAACCGGAGTAAAAAACGGGGTGAGAATAAAGAACAGAACGGTTGAACTTACTGCAAGAACACCATTCTTAAGGGTACTTTGAAATGAGGCTGCTTTTTGCAAATCATACAGTTCAAAAATTGCAGCAAAAACAAAATAGTAAAGAATAAGAAGTAAGGCCCAGGTCCACCGCGTGGCAGACAGGTTGAAGTAATCAAAGTTGAAAAATTTTGAAACCAGACCTAACGTAAGAAAGATGAAGAGTACATCAAACAAACGCAATAAGATCTTACGCTCTGAAATTTCAAAATGGATTTTAGGGATCCAATTCATTTAGGGGTGAGCTTTGCCGCAAATATAACTTATTTCAGGTCAAAAGCTTATGCCACATTGATTTTACATGTTGCCAGCTGTATTCTTCAACCCGTTCCCGTGCATTAGAAATCATCTTTTCGACTAAAGAAGGCCTGGTCATAATTTGGATTACGGCCTCGTGTAGCTGCTCGAGCGAATCGTCATTGTATAAGAGTCCTGTTATCTCATCCTGAATCAAATAGGGAATACCCCCCACTTTTGTGGAAACAACCGGCAGGCCTAAAGCCATTGCCTCGATAACACTCACCGGGGTATTATCGTAATGGGTTGTATTTAAAAACAGGTTGTGGTCAGCTGAAAGGGATATCCATTGGGCTTTAGACAATTTTCCGGTAAATACAACCGGAAGCTTTTGCGCTAACACATAGCTTCGGCATCGCTCTAAACTCCCGTCTTTATCGGGCCCTACCATAGTTAGACCGGTCATCGGGTAATCTTTAAGCAATCTTTCGACCAGCTTTAGTGCCAACATCGGGTTATAAATTTCTGCAAACGAGCGTACCCAAAATAGATTGGGCGCAGTGTAGGGGCGTTTTCCCCTAAACGGATAATCTGCAAGATCAATGCTGTTTGGAATCACTTCGACATTGAAAAAACCCGCCTTCTCAAAAGCTTCCTTCAAATACCGGGAAGGGGCTATATTTTTATGACTCTGCCCAAATAGGAAACGGGCAGATTTAGGGCTTTTGGAAAGGCGTTTGGGTAAATCGCCCCCGTGCAAAATGGGAATGTATTTCAGATCAACCAGATTACATAATCGTGCTGCAGTGTACGCAAACCAGAAATACTGCGTGCTGTAGGTGTCTAAAAGCACATAATCTACCTGCTTACGATAGGTTAAGATCATTTGTACCATCTGGGCAAAGCGCAGGAGCTTAGACTTTTTTGTCCCGGCATAAAACAAGTCGTATCCCTCCTGCTCCAGCAGCGGTCCCAGCGTGTCAATGTTTGTAGGGGTAAAACCCTTATGCGCTAATTTGTTTCCCAGGTAGAGTATTCTTCTTTTCATGTACAACATTTAGCAGGGAAAGTGCGTAGATAAAGGCTGGTGCAGCCACACGCATGGAAGAGTGATTTATGGTCAAAAACCAAAAACCTAAAAACGAATAAAACAGGTAATTCTTTCGGTTACCAATACGGTAAAAAAGCGGTGTTACGATCAAAATAATTAACGCGATAAGTCCAAACACGCCGTGCTCAGACAACAACCTGCTGATTTCATTATGGGAAGCTGCAAGTATATCTAATTTTTCTTCGCGGTATTCTTTGGTTTTACCGACACCGATCCCCATTATAGGATTGTTAACAAAAAAGGTCAATTCGGAAGTTATAAGTTCCTGCCTGCCCGTAGAGAGATCCTCTTTAATACGACCCGCAGCATCTTTATTGGCATAGCGTAAATCAATGAGCCCCATTGTACGTGCAGAAGAGATCAGCCAGGTCATTGCGATTGCCCCGCCTATCACCATCAGGTAAAAAGAAATTGCGCCTTTTTTTCGTGCCGGGACCCCCTGGAAATAGATCACTATAAAAGCGATGCTTATTAATGCTGCAGTGAGCACCCCTCCCCGAGAAAAGGTTATAATTGCCCTGTAGGTTAAAAACATCAGCAAGCCCAAATTGAGAAAGAACAGGAGCTTATTCTTACTATTAACAAAAATTTGAACCACTAAGACAAACATGCCCAAACCCAAAGCAGTAGCTACCTGATTGGGCCCATAACCTCCGGACAATGCGAAATTTGACTGTGTGCCATTTAAAACTTCACGCGTGTCCGGAGTGTAAAAGAATAAATAAATTCCCAGGGAAAGTACCGGCATTAAGAGGCACCAGACCAGGTAATGCAATTGCATTTTTGAAATACGCCGATCGTAACAATACAAAGCTGCAATCCCAAGACAGAAAGGTCCGCTGAGATTATAAATTATCGCCTTGCGCACGTTGGTATCAAAATTAAGCGTTGAAGCTGCGTAAATGACTCCCGGAATCAGTAGCAACAAATACAACCAATACGGTGCGGATTTACGGGAGGTTCCGCTGAAAAACAGGCCTAACAGAATAAAACAAATAACCGAATACTTCCCGGCTTCCCAGGGGATGATGCTCCCCCCGGTCATTCTGAAAAACACCTCCCCAGCGGTCATATAGGCAGCAGCGAGAAGCGCCTGATTTTGTTTGTTCCCCGATTGAAAAACCCAGAGCACAAAAAAAACAATGGAGCCTAAAAAATAGAAAAGGCCTAAAAACCGAAACAAATAAATAGCAAAACCGATCCCGATGTGCAATGCCACGAGCTGCAGGTATAATTTGTTATGGTTTTTAAATAATTTCAACATATTTTGAAACGACCTCCTGAATCACTGCTTGTTCCCCGTATTCCAAAAGAATGCGATCTCTTAATTTTTTTGCGCTTTCCTGAATATGGGTTTTCTCCAAACGGGATTCTAGAATAGCCTGAACAAATGCCGCAGAATTGTTGGCAGGAACCAACTTCCCGAAATCCCCTAGTACTGCTCTGCACTGCCCGACATCTGTGGTGATTACCGGTATTCCTGCCTGGCCGTATTCGAGTAGGGCCAAAGGTAAGCCTTCCGAAACTGAAGATAGAACGCCTATATCAAAATGCGGTAAAATAGCAGACATTTTTAAGTAGGTCCCGTGATAAAAAACGCTTTTTGAGAAGGGCTCTGCTTCTATACGCTCAATAAGAGATTTTGCATATAGACTATCGGGTACAGATCCAAAAAGGTGTAAGGTGTAAGCCGTATCCTGTTCCAAAACCAGTTTAAAAGCATCTAAAAGCAGATGATGATTTTTTTGAGGCCTTAAATTAGCCACACAAACCATGCGTTTTCCCTTAGCTCCGGAAATCTTAAAGTCTGCATCAAAGGGTAAAGCTTCCGCTATAAAATTTTTAATGTAGAAGGTTTTTTTAACCTTCAGCCTTTCTATCGACCAGTTTTTGAGTTTTTCATTAACTGCAAAAATCCCGTCAATATACGACCACATCAGTTTTAACCCGGTTGCTTTTCGCGCTGCTAAAAACTCACTTTTGCCGTAGTGATCGTGCCAGATCAACTTAAGACCGGGAGTCATTATCTTAACTAAAACACCAATAAAAATACTGCTTCCATGCGCCTGAACTATTTCAATTCTATGCTTTTGAATAAAACGCTTCAGCCGTAATACAGCTAAAATATCCAATGTACGCATTCGCTCCAGATACAAATACTGTACTTCAGGATCGATCAGTGCCTTTAAATCACCTTCTTTCCGCGTGACACAAAGGGCGGAAACCGCTATACGTCTCTGCAGGGCATTCGCATAATTTACCGCCATACGTTCGGCGCCGCCAATTTCCAAACTATCTATAAGTTGCAGGATACGCACGCTAAAGCAGTTTTTTAATTTCAGCGTCAAAACGCTCTAAAGTATAGTTTCGAGACCAGGTTGCCGCTTCGGCAGCCATAGTTTTAAGCTTAGGTTTATCAAGTAAATGCTCCTGAACCTTTTGGGCATCGCTATCTAAATCAACCTGTAAAAGCACGCCACGCTTTCCGGAATCCAGCATCCAGGTCACACAGGAAACCGGAGTAGCGATAGGAATCACGCCCCACCACATCGCCTCGGCCACCACCTTGGGCCAGCCCTCACTTTTTGAAGGTAAAATCAAAAAGTGACTCTTGGTGTAGGCTTCTTTAAGGGCTTCTGAAGGCTGATTTCCGTGTAAAAACAATTGGCGCTCGACGTTAAGTTCCTTAGCGACTTTATTCAACTTTTCGCGTTCCGGCCCTTCCCCATATACATGCAATTCTGAAGGAAATCCACGTTCGATTAGTTCGGCTACCAATGCTAAAGCGTACACGGGTTGCTTGCCGGGCGAAAGGCTTCCTACAAAAAGGAAACGTAGGGGTAAATCGTACTTGCGTTTGGGAATTTCGGCTTTGTCTTTTTCACTGTAAGAGGCTGTAAAAAAGGCTTTGACATTGGGTGTCTGATTCGGCCATTCCCCATAAACCAGCACCTGCATATTTTTGGTCAAATAGGTATTACTCAATATCCATTTCTGAAAGCGGTAACTCCTTGGCTGCCTTGCACCGGGTTTCCAGTTGCCGGCGTATTTTGCTGTTTTGGGTTTATGCGGAAAGAAAATCTGAACCAATGCCCCCAGCAAACCCATATTACCCGGACAACGCAAATGGATGTGATCTGCCTCCTGCATGGTTTTATAAATAACTTTTAGAATTGACGGAAGCAGGATTAAAGTCTTCAACATGGATTGTAATCCGAGCACATCAAAATCAGGAACCCGCCTAAGATCGAGCTGCTTCGCAAGATATGGCAAATCAATAGCCCCCGGCTTTTCTGAACTGAATGTACCCACAACCAGAACCTCATCTACGTGCTGAAACCACAGATTCATCTCCCGTACGTAAGGAGCGTAGGAATAGTAATCCCCGTTTTCCCTGAAATGCTTAATATGGGTAATTACAGCAAATTTCACCGATGTTGGGGCTTGTTAAACAGTAAACTCCACCAACCCACGACCCTGCCGGTTGCTTCGTTAAACGCTCCCTTTTTGTCGGAAGCTGGAAGGAAATAAGTACATGAAACTGACAAAAGTTTTATAATAAGTTCAAATTACTATCTTCTATAATTTTTAAAATTCTGGAGAAATAATTATGGGGACTTATGTACTCCTGTGCCCACTTTAAATTATTTTTCCCTTGCCACTGATAGTTATTATCAATCAATAATTCTTCTATCATCTCTGGTATCTCCTGTGCTGCCGACCTATTACTTAGCTCTTTATAATTTCTATTTTTCTCAAAATCATTAACGCATATGTCCAGAGGTGTTGTTACCACTGCCATTCCATTTAATAAATATTCACCTATCTTCCAACCTGGAGAATCTTTCAGCCCTGCATCTGCAACCCCTATATCAAAGCTTTTTAGGCTTTTCAGATATGTTTTTTTCTTAGATAAATACTCATCCAATAGTAAATCTGGAGCTTCTCTTTTAGAAAAATCGTCAGAAAATAAACCTACCCTTGCGCGCTTGAAGTTTGATTTGATGATCCGACAGGCCTCGATTCTAAATTGGTTTTGAATCTCTCTTCGATTTTTTTCTTCGTAATCTGCGTTATTGTCGGGATTCCAAAGCCTAGTACAAAAAATAATGCTTCCATTATTATCCGAAACTTGATTTGGAAATTTTCGGATATCAAATATATGATGACTTGAGTTTGTCAACCAGCTAAAGCGATCAAGTGCGCGGACACATTCATTCCTATTAGATTTAGCCATCAAAAATTCCAACTTTAGTTTTGATAACAACAAGAATGGTTTGTAGGAAATAGGTACATTAAAATTTAGAGGAAAAATTTTTGAACCTTGATCAGATTTCCTCAAAGACCGTTTAAAGTAAATGTCATACGCACTTCGGTCAGCAATAAAAACGGGACTGTCTGAATAATCAAAAAATATAGAAAGGCTATCAATCTCAAGCAATGCGCCGTTGTGTGCTAGTGCAGGTTCATACTCAATATTGGTTTTAAGCCTATTTTTTTCGCAATGGCATAAATAGGAATATAGCAAATGATTAAGATGATGTGTCCAGGTTGCTAATTTAAGCTTCATTCATTTATTATTTTTATCCTAAAAAGGTTCAAAACTAGTGTTGTTCAAAAGAAAATATGAGGTTTTCATTATTCTTACTCATTTCGATGTTCATATCATTTTAATGAAGTAAGCAATGATTTTGATGATCCGGAATTGATACTATTGTGGAGTTCAATCACGAGAACTTTAACTAGTGGAAGCCAACTTTGAAAATTTTCTGCAAATACTTGCTTTTCGGAACCCACAAATAATTTTCAATCTATCTAGGTTGCAACGAGTATCTCTAACTATTTTACTTTGTATTTAAAAGTCAGTAATTAAATTGCTTTGGCAAGGGCTTATTAACAATTAAAGATAAAAGTCCGGAAAGCCGCCCCATTACTTCTTGAAAGGCACTCATCTTCTCCCTAGTTGTAAAAATATTAACAAATCTAATTGCCGTTAATAAGACTGTAATCTGATACCATTTTAACTTATCCCTTATTGTTGGCTCAGAATTCTTGACTCGCCAGACATACCAGCCATTGCGTACTACCATCTTTCCATACTTAACCATATTTGGTCTGCCTGATGCGTCGTGGTGGTGTTCCAACTGCGCAGCGGTGTTTATATAAAGGTTTCCTAATTTGGAAAGCCGTAGACTAAAATCTGCATCTTCATATAAACCATAGCCTTCAAAGTACTCAGAAAATTTATGTTCTTTTAGCACGCGGAGTGGGAAACTGGAAACACCACCCATTAGCGTTTCCGTTTGATATATTTTTCCTGATGGTGGTAAAAAAGCAATTGACCTCCCATGTCCAAAATCCGGATAATAGCCAGGAGGTTCTTTCTGAACCAGGCCTAATTTACGCCTTAGTTTAAATCTGGAACTTTCTTTACGGCAATACCCATCGTAGTAAAAGTTGCCAGGATTGTCAGGCTTATCTCTGTTTGCTCTTCTCCACTTTACTTCGTTTGTGATATATCCACCCACACCCATAGCATCAGGATGTATGCTATAAGTCTTTATCAGCTCTTCAAAATAGTTCTCTAAAAGTACGGTATCATCATCCAAAAATGCGACAATGTCAACAGTATCATTCACACGTTCAATACCGTAATTACGTTGTCGCGTCAAACCCCGGTCTGCCGATTCTACTTTGTAGTATTCCAGATTTTTAAACTCGCTTTTACTAAATTGTAATTTTGTTTTATCATCGATGCTTCCGTCAATGATTAGAATTTGATCAGGATATTTAATCTGCTTTTTCACCGAATTCAAAAGAGTACTTAAAGCATCAAGCCTCTGGTAGGTACAGATGATCAAACAGATTTTCATTTGTTCATTTTTAATTCGTTATAGATGGCTTCAAAAAACGAATGCCTCACTAAATAACTGGTAAACAAATCTCGATTGTTTTTTTGCAGATCGATAAAGGATTTTGAATTTAACGAATGATGAAAACTCAATATTTGCTCAACGATATTCTTTTTGGGATCGACACGGCAAATGGTGTTGTCCCAATCTATTATATTCTCGAGTGGTAAAACTACGTCAGTATCAATTAAAATGGGTATACGACCACAAGCCAAAGACTCATAAAATCGCACTGAAAAGTTACCTGATCCCCGCATGCAAAAAGTATAAGCAGACCCAACTAAGTTTGAAAAAAACTCTTGCGTACTCTTTTGACGTTGTGAAATTGTTACTGCGCCATCCCGATACTTCCCCCTGTATATAAAGTCAGTCTCGATACTTGTAGAATACTCCAAACACTTGAGTGCCCTATACCTTTTCGCAGGTGCGACGAAATAGGACTGAAGATCACTATCATCCTTTTGTAAAGCTCTTTTTAGATTTGCTTTAAAGGTTGCTGCAATAAAACGCGCATTGATAAAAAAATCACTACTTGCAAAACCTGTAAACGCTATGTTGGGCTTTTCTTTGAAGTTCAGATACTTTAATTGTGCCTGTTGGTGTTGTATTGGATCATTAATAAAGCTTGGGATAATTATGGTGTTCTCTGCATTTTTAGATCGGGTACCAGCTAATCGCCAGGTAATTATATTTGAGTCCCGTATCGTTTTACCATAATCACCCCCTGTATAAACCCACATTTTCTTTTGATTTTCAATTGCCAGGCTGTGCATTATTTTTAAATGCTCCTTATATCTGGGAGCCGGCTTTGAAAGTATATCAAGTGGAAAAACCAAAAAATCTGCTGCCTCTACGCGATCAACTAATTGGTAGCTATTCAACGTTCTTTGATCAACATGCTCAAAATAATGCAGATCAAAAATTATTGGATGAACATACGTTCTGTTTTCTGGAATTAATAATTCCTTAAACGTATAGAGCGAAATCATAGTTTAACTTTTTAGTTTTTTGATAGATTATCGATCCATACTTTTTAACCCATTCGAAAGAATTACATATTGTTCCAATAAATTCCGCTGCTATTTTTCGACAAGCTCCCCACTTTCTAGTTCTTGATTCAGCTCTATTAAAAATGAGTTTTTGAAAAAACGATCCTAATCCCTAATGATCAGCCAACTGTTTAGCGTAGTATTTACTAGACTCCCATTGCTTCTTGAATTTCCTATAAAAGCTCCAGGGATTTATGAATTTAGAACGTCGAAACATTTTGATAGCAAGTACTATCTTATAACCCAATAGTTGTTGGTATGAGTAACATTTAAGCCTGAAATACATAACCTGAGGTGAAGGTTTAGGCTGTACGGGGTCATCGTGCCAGGGAAATCTAAACTTACTCCTAAAACCGCCAGTTGGGGCCTTTAAATGTCTTACCTGAATCTCAGGAGCATAGATTATGTCATAACCTTCATTTCTGATCTGCATACCATAATCAGCATCCTCCCCATAGCCATGCTCTAATGCAAGATCAAATTTGCACTGATTCAAAATATCCCTATGAACAATTGAACTACCAGAGCCAAAATATGCCCATTGAAAATAACCTTTTTGATTTTCTATATCCTCTTTCTGAAGATAAGCAAGATTCAATGCTTTACTGCATGTAACTCGTAATGCGTTGGCAACCTGATACATTAGATCTTCGGGAAACCTATTATCATCATCAAAAAGCAATATCCAATCTGCTTTAGTAAGGCTCAAAGCAATATTGCGAGCATTGCAGGCTCCTGTTTGATATATAAACTCATGGATTATCTCAAATGGCCAAAACTCATCTTTTAAATAGTGTAATTGAGAAGTAGCTGATGATTCTGCATTTTGTTCTACTATAATAACGCTTGATGGCAAAATAGTTTGCTTACAAAAATCTTTAAGTACGTCATATAGATAATGAGGCCTGCCGAGGGTGGGGATAATCACATCATAATCTAATTTTTCTTCTTTCTGTATAATGGGATCAGTGAGTATAGCCTGTTCGATATGCACGCTCCTTTTTGTAAAGAATTGCGCTTTTACAAAAGCGAAAAAAGGAAACTTTTTTTCATAAATCAAATGACAAAAAAGTAAAAAGAAGGTCCACCGCCTTTTATAGTGTTGCTTTACAAATCGGTAAAGATCAAAGTCTGATAATTGTTCATCCTGGTGTAATACTGGCAATTGGTAACAAAAGACCCCCTTAGGTTGTGCCAATTTACCAATAGAATTCACCCAATAGAGCAGATTTCGACTTGCTGAAATTTGAGCGGAAACCTCTTTAACAACTGAGGAATGAATATAAAATGCATTAGTCCCTTTTATCCACGTTGGATACTTAACCGTATTTGAACTATTTATAAAAGGACTGTCTTCTATGTAACCTATACCAGAATTAAACGAATTGAAATTAGAAATGAATGCTCTTTTAGAAGGATTCTTTCCTACACTCTCAATAAATACATCAGCATCAACATCAGACTTAATAACCAAAATAGGTTCTTCAGGATTTTGTAATGCCCAATCATACAGAGCTTCAACAACATACATCCCTTTAAAAGGACCTTCAGTAACCAATTCGTTTTTATGCTTTAGAATGGTCATGAATTAAGAAGTTTTGAATAAAAATCAATGTTCCGCTGCACAAGATTTTCAATATTAAAATTGCTCTCGACCTTTAATCTTGCTTTTTCTCCTAAATCCTTCAACAAGCCTTGATTTAAGAATATTCCCTCAATAGAATTACATTGTCCTTCTATATCATCCGGATGATGTAAAAACCCATCTTCTCCATCTGTTATCAAATCCTGAGCCCAGCCCATATTTGTGTTTACAACGGCTTTTCTAAGAGCCATGGCTTCCAGGGTTACCATACCCAGAGTCTCAGCCAGGGAAGGAAATACACAAACGTGTGCCTTCTTAATTTCCACTTGGACTTTATCATATGAAACTTTGCCTAAATAAATAACGTTTTGCAATGCAGTTTCTGTAAACGCCTTTTGCATAAGTAACCAGGTAGATGGACAATTGGTATAAACATCTGGAGCATCATTACCTATAAGTGTCAGGGTCGCCTTCGGAAATTTCTCGTGAATGCAGTTGAAAATTTTTGCGAGCTGAAAAACCCCTTTTTTTCTAATAAGTGTCCCAATGTTAACTATATTAAATGATAGGTAATCAAGTGGATCTTCATTTATAAAATTTTCTAATTGTAAACCGTATGGTATTATCGCTATCTTATTGGATTTAAGACCGAATAATTCTGCACTCGTATATCCGGCAAACGTAGTAGGAGCGATATAGACATTTGACTTTTTAACTGCCTGTTTTTCAAAAAACCGGTTTTTCCATTTTTGTCGTCTTCGTTCTATATGACAGAAGTAGGTGTCACTACCGTGAAAGCGCATCACCACGGGTATTTTAAATTTCATAAAAGCCGAAATACCTGTCCAGTCTGGGACTTCCAAAACATCAATCTGTTCTTTTTCAATGAAACTATTCAATTGAACATTGAGGTGTTTACGATAAAAGTAAAATCCCCCAAAAGGGTATTTTACTTTCTTAAGCAGATAAAAATTGATTCCCCCTTCTTCAAAAAAATCGTCTTTGGCCTGTCCATAAACAAACACACTTACTTTTACATCTTGCGTTACCAATTCAGAAACCAGATTTTTAATACTGGTTCCCATTCCTCCACTATTCCCCGTGCGTTCGTGAGGATATTCCGGAGTAAAATATGCGATGTGCATTAATTCAATATTTTATTAATTTCCTGCCAAATACGTTCGCTCGCTTTTTCTGGTGATTCTGGTTTATTGACAAAACCATACCATTGCCGGGTTATTGGCACAGGATTTAGCTCTCCATCCAGCAACCCCTTAATCCCCTTATAAATGTCAGATTTATCATAGGCCCAGATTACACTTTTCTCACGGTCTGGCATGGATCTAAAGTGTACGTATTCATAGTTCTGCCCTATGTCTCGTATTCCCCTTCTAAGCTGCGGCTGCTCATAATTAGGGTATATTGTTGGTTTGTCGTGTATCACAAAATCAAAGACCATACTCGAGCAGATATTCACCACCAGCTCACTATGATAACAGGTATTGACCAGTCTGGCAAAATCAGCTTTTGTGGGCATCACCTCATTCCATCCCTTGCCCATAGATTGCCAAAGGGGTGCAATAGGCGTGATCACATCCTTATAATACTTCAGGACCTCATCATAACGCCCCGTAAAATCTACAGGTACCTGACGGTAAATAATACCGATATCAAGACCTTCTTCTTTAAGTTTTCTTACGGCAACAGCAGTGTCCTCCAGATAGTATTGATCAAGCGGTGAAGTGGTCTGGTCATCGCCGGAAAAACAGATATATTTGGTAGCTACATTAAGGCCGTGTTCTTCACAGAATTGCTTTCGCGAAAGCAAGATATCGGTATCATAGTGCGGTTCAAATTGCGGCGTCCCGGTTACAAAGATTTGGTCTGGTTTCGTTTTTGGGTAGTATTCCAAAAGCTGCCGTTTCATCAACTCTGACCAGACGAAGTAATAATCAGTCTCAATGGTTGACATTCCTTTCGGCAGATTGTCCCAACTATAGATCCAGCAGGCAGTTTTAATTCCCAGATCCTGCGCCGCCAAAATGGGCGCAATGGCCTGTGTAGCGCGTTGCGTGGTGCAAAAAACCAAATTGGGTTGATGCTCTATCAACTGCTTCCTGACTTCCTGATATCGAGAAGTCGAACGCTCTGCCGCATACATTTGATCCATTAGCTGTTGCCAGCCCTTTTGAGTGGCACTGAATCTTTCGTGATAGGTAACAAAAGTGCTTTTTAAGAAGTGCTTAATTGAATTCCATTTTAAAGGAAATCGATAGGTATTATAAACCAGGTCGTTGGTTCGCTTTCGCGAAAGTGCCAGCTCAACCCTTTTACGCGCGTGGCTTAAGACCGGTGTTTGGGGATGGATTCTGGTACTTTGAATTTTCAGTTCCTGAAAGCCCAACGTTTCTTTTATGGGAAAAACCGTGTTGTTCCAGTATGTGATATCAAAATCCAATTTATCACCAATTTCTTTAAAACCTGTAAATGCAAAATTGCGCAAGCCAACGCCATCAGGGAATAGAATAAAGACCTTTTTACCCATCAAACTATACTTTGCGATACTTCAATTTGTCGCGCTGCACTTGTTCAACAGGCAATATATCGGTGTTTTTGTGTGTCAACGCCTGATATACCGCACGCAGGTCACGGGCTAATTTTCGCATACCTGCAGGTTCCAAAGAGGCACTGTGATCAGTACCCTTCCACGTACGGTCTAAGGTGTAGTGCCGCTCAACAATATGTGCGCCAAGTGCATAGGCTGCCACGTCAACCGCAATTCCTAAATGATGACCAGAAAAGCCTACGGACTTGATTCTGCTGCCATATTCATTAATCAAAGTTGAAATATCCAGCAAACAAACATCCTGAAAAGGCACCGGATATCCCGAAGTGCAATTGTAAAGCACCAGATCTTTTGCCCTATTATGAGCTTCAAAGAACTCAACTAATTTTTTGATTTCCCCTCGTGTAGTCATACCTGTCGAGGCATGGATCTCACCTTTGTAGTTTTTACACAACCATTCGAGCATCTCAAAATGGTTATTACAGGCACTGGGTATCTTTATAAACTCAGGATCAAGACTGGCAATTTCCTGTGCACTGGTCAAATCCCAAACACTGGTTGAATACGTGACACCCATTTCCTCACAATAGGCCTTTAATTCGGCGTGTTGATCCAAATTAAATTCTAAAAACTCACGGTGTGCCCCATAAGTGTCTCCATAAGAATTTATAGGGTTGGGATGGGGTGCCTCATACTGCTCTTTAGTCAACAACTCTATATTATTTCTCTTTTGAAACTTAACGGCATCGACCTTACAAAAGATGGAGGCTACTTTAATCATTTCCTTAGCGATTTCCAGATCGCCTTTGTGATTGCCTCCTATTTCGGCAATAGTGTAAGGTGGTTGGTATTTACTCATATCTATTATTATATCTTAAAATAAATTCAGAGGCTTCTCTAATGGCTCCTGCGGCACTGTCACTGGCCAAAATTACATCTGCATTACGTTTAATTTCCTGAGTGGCATTAGCCGGCGCAAAGGACCATCCTGCAGCGCAAATATTTGCCAGGTCGTTGACATCATCCCCCACATAAGCGATCTGTGAAAATTCTAAATCGCGCTCAACTCCAATTCTGCAAAGCAGACTGTATTTATCCTTGACACCCAAAAACACATCCTTGATTTTGAGCTTTTTCATACGACTGGCTACGATCTGAGAATTTTCGGAAGTCATAACCATAACCTCTACCTTATTCTGGCGCAAAATTTCCAGGCCCATGCCGTCCCGCATATCAAACTTTTTGATCAGCTCTCCATCACTGCCATAATACACACAGCCATCAGTAAAAACTCCATCCACATCAAGTACCAAATGTGTAATACGACTGGATTTCTTTCCCCTTTTAAGTCTGGCTGCGAGTAATTCTTCGGCTACTAACCAATCTGTCATAGAATCAATCTCGGTTAGACTATCCTCCGGCATTGTAATGGTTGCAATTTTACCGCTGATACGGTTCCTGCTTTCCAACCAGGCTTTTCGGGTCGTGACATAACAGGCGCCATTTTCTATCAATTGCCCCTTAAAGTCCTGACGTCTAGGTCGGTTCATGTAATCGTAGTTATTTGAAGTTCCATTGGGATTCCAGGTAAATCGGTGCGTGTTTACAACTGCTAAGGCCGAATCGTATTCCGAATTATCTTTTATAGCATCGAGGCATCTATTGATGTCATTTGCAGTTGTAAATGGAGTCGTTGCCTGTAACAGGCAAAATACGGAAAAGTCAGGCTTTTCATTCTCTATAAACTCCTGAATGGCAAACTCGGTACTCGCAGTATCACTGGCGCTCGCTTCACTGCGTAATACTGCTTTTACCTTTTTCGTCCAATGATATTCCTTCTCAATAAAGGATATGATTTCTGTATCGTCTGTAAAAACTACAACCTGGTCTAATTGTGAAGCAATTGCCTCTCCTAAAACCCAACAAAAAAGCGGTCTACCTAAGAGCTTCTTTTTGTTCTTGCCGGGTATACCTTTGGAACCTTTGCGTAGTGGTATAAAACCTATTGATTTCATAAATGTAAGGTTATAAGTGAATTTAGAAAACTTAAAGGTGTCATAGTTATAATCTTCAAATATTGTTGCGCCGATGCTTACTAAGCATATCGAAAAGCCCATTAGCATTCATATCCAGTTTGCGAACAAATAACTTATCACTTTGTATAATATCCTCGAAATCTATCTCTTCCAAAACAGCAGGAAATCCTCCTCTACCGGATTGCCAATCCATATATCTAAGATCACTGTTAATTACCCTTTCACGGTATTTGGAATTCATGATCAGGGTCTGAAAATATATTTCTTCTGCACAAAATGTATGTTTAAATCGTCTTAGAAACCTGGGATTGCTTTTCGTGAATTGATTTACAAAACTTAAAGTCGTTCTAGAAAGCGACCAATAGGTATTTCCACCATATAACTGCCCCATGAAATCTGGAATCGCTCTTTTGACTCGGAGCTTTTTCTGCAATTTTAAGAATCGTTTGATCCACAAATTGGATTTTTTGTAATCAAACAGATCGTAAAAATTATAGTACTGTATCCGATCCATACCACCATTTTTCCAACCTATAGCAGGCATTGTAAATGAAGAAATATAATCCTTTTCTAGAGTGAAAAATTTATCAAAATAAGAATTGCTTTTAATAGGGAAATCCTGCCCTGTGATCAAATGAAAATACATATTGTCTTTATCATTTAAGGCCACCTGACTTAAATCCAGATATGCTTTTAAATGATTGAGACCGCCCCAATTCACAAGATGATGCTGGCTTAGATACTTGATTCTAACGTTATTCCTTAAAAGCTTTTTTTCGTAGTCCGTAATTGGACTCTTTTTGTCAATATGTATATATATGTTAAAACGACAGTCAAACTCATCGACTAATTTATCTAGTTGCTCAAAATCTTTATATGCTGTAATTAGTATGGCTTGTTTCAACAATAAATAGAATTAAGCTACAAGCATTCTTTTGATCTTCTTTTTAAGCTTAGCCCATTTGAGATGCATTAACAAATAATAAACCTTAAACTCAATGCCATCTAATTCTTTAACCAGATCAAACAATTCTGCATTTAATACATCTTCTCTTTTAGTTAGTATTAAATAAGCAATAAATTTATCTCGTTCTGATTCAAAAACTTTGGAATCAAAAACGTGATCAAATTCTTCATACTCATTGAGCAACTGTAAGGTCAACTGAGTTCGCATACATTTATGGCATTTAGAACAATTGATTAACCCGTTTTGCATCGCTGTCTCTGTATCTACACATACATCTAGGTGCATATGTGCCGTTTTCATTACTGATACCATCTTTGTTCGTTCTATCCTTCCCCATTTTGTTAGACTGGCGATTACCTTCAATCGATATGAACTTAAATGATGCACCATGAAGTTATTCAGATAAATAAAATCCAGAGGATGCTTACTTAGGTAATCATCATTTTGTCCCGAACTGTAATAATAGGTATTGATAAGTCCTGATAGTAAGTGCGCGCAGGAAATTTGTAAAAAAGCATGATTATCCTGAAATTTTGCCGAAGTAAAGTCACTTAAATTAGTATTTACAGTTAAAAGAGGTAATTGTAATTCATCTGCCGCTTTTTTCACATTGTTGTACCTGTGATTTCTTATTAACGCAGCTTGACTGTAAGAGCCTTTACCGTGTGACCCTGCATCGAAAAATGTTAAGTGAGTAAGCTCTGAGCGCATTTGATTAATTGTGGCAAAACTATCTACACCACACGACAATCCGGTCGCCACACCTGCACTGGAAACAGAGTTAACAGATTCATTTTTCAAAAATGAAATCTGCGGCAGTTGTGATATTTTATATACTTGCTGCATTACAGGGAATAATTCGTTTACGATTTCTTTGCGAAGCTTCTCATCAATTGATCCCTCAATGTATATGTCGCATTGCTTTTCAAAAGACAACGGCAATAAACCTATTAATAGAGTATTACTAATATCGATTTCTGACGTCATTTTCAAGGAAAAATTAGTCTCAAAATAAAGCGTTTTGAGCTTCCCATTGACATCTACAGTTGCACTAATACTCCCAGTACTATCTTGGTTATGTACACATATGTCACTGACCTTAATCATTGATAAGCATCAAAATTTTATACTATCATACGCTGCTCTCACTTGAGAACAAACAACATTATAATCTAGATTTAGTATGGCGAGATTTTGATTAACTTGGTAAGCGCTTTTCCGCATGACTTCATCACTCAATGCTCTTTTTATAAGTGCATTGATTTCGTGTGCATTCAACGGATCGTTAATTAACAGGCCATTTGATCCGTTATCGATGATTTCTTCTGTAACACCACCAGGATTGGATTGAATTGGAAAAGCCCCCATTACTATTGCTTCTAAAAGGGTATTTGGCATACCATCTGAAATGCTGTTCCCGATATAAATCATTGATTTTCCCATCAATTCTAATAATTCTTTTTGATTAATCATAGGTAAAAACCTCACCATAGGAAGTTTTTGCTTGAATTTTGAAATGAGAAGACTTTCGCTACCAAAAACAACTACATCAATTGAATCTGAAAATCTAACGTCATCCAGAGCTTCTAAAACAACTGAAGCCTTACCTAACTGATTATCATTCCCCTTAATTAATATTACCGAGCGTTTTTTTAAGGGTAGAATAAACTTTTTCATTTTTTGCAAATGATATCCACCCCCGCCTGGAAATATCCCCAATACTTTACCATAAAAAGAATGTTTTTTAGCGATATGCACATCTCGCTTACAATCACTAAAAAGATAATTTACTCTTTTTAAGACGCTATTTAAATCAGACTTGTAATTAGGCTTATTTTTTTTATTAAATAAGTCACTACCCCAACTAGAATAAATCCATTGGACGTGGTGGTACTTCATCATTACATCATAAATAGGAACACAAGAAAGATAAAGTGCAAAACTGTGCACCACATCGGGTTGAATTTGCAGCAATGCTTTTTCAAAAGCCTTTGCCACAGGAATGTCATACTTGCTTTCTAGCCGTTTATATAATTTAGGTAATTTTCTTTTGAGAAACGTTCTACCACGTCGTTTTAGAAACCCCTTTTTCCAACCCGTAATCTGCGACATCCAAGACAGTGATGGTGCGTATCCCTGATCCAAAATATCAAACCAAAACACTTCATGACCGCTATCCCTCAACTGGTCTGACCAGCGTTGGAAGTGTAGATTATTCATAGAGACCATTAGGATTCTCATTTTATAAACCTGTGAAAGGATTGTATATCTCTAGTTTTATTTTTTTCTTACCTGTCTTCCTTGAGGTATAAATTTCAATCACCCTGTCCGAAAAATTATCTTTATGCTTATCTAAAAAATAAACTAACTCATTATCAATATAGTTCTTAAAAAAAAGATATCCTGTCTGGTCAATGATTATGGTTTGTTTTTTTAAAATACTTGCCTCAATTAAACATCCCGAATAATTTGTAATATGCATTCCGCAAGATTTTAAAGATGTCGCTAGTGGTATTGTTGAAGGATTTTCAATTGAATAATGTTCCTGGGGCACATTATTTTTTTGCAAAAATTCCTGAATCAAATTTATTCCAGTACCGTTTCTTGGATGGATTCTCAATATCCAGGAAAAACAATCCTGCCTCATAAGTTTTAATATCTGCTCCGGGAAAAAGTACTTAAAATTGGATTCATTGATTAATTGTAACGTATATAGAAAATCGCAATTCTTATAAAACTGATTTTCGCTCTGAGTCATTGCGAGCCAAGGATGGCCTATTATTTTACTTCCGTCCATTAACTTCCACCAAGAGCTTAAATGCTCTTTCGATTTTTGATCCCAATTCCAATAGACTTTCGGCATAGTATTAAATCCATTTTTCGGTATTCGGGTCCAGCTACTATAAGCCATGTGAACATTGGTTTGAGGCCCATGTTGGAAATCAACCGTTTCTACACCCAGGGAATTTGCTGCAAACAAGGCCGCAGCCATGTCATCAAATCCATAATAACTGATTGTAACAAAACGTTGTGTACGACGCTTTTCAAAGAGCTTTTTATATACAATGGAAGTTGCTTTTACTTTGTTAGCCCATTTAACAATACTATCTTTTTCTAAGTCCAAATTTGTTCCAATACAGGAGTCCTCTAATATGCGCTCAAAAAATGAATCATATAATGGTAAATTACATTCAATACTCGAAGTTTTATATTGAGGCAACCACCTGGTGAGCCTATTAAGAATCTTATGACCATTTCTTAAGCTTATCCCATCAATTAGGCCCGTTTGATTGTAAGAGTTAGCTCTAATTCCCTGAATTTCTATGATAGTAGTTTTACCCTCTAAATGATGCGCCTTAATCATAGCGTCAAAAAATTTGTGAAAAAACAATCCATCATAACCCACACGATATAAGGAAAGTGTCGCAAACATAACCTGCTGACAAGTTTGTCGCTGTATTGAATTTAAATAATAAAACAGCTCAAAAAATTTAGTCTTCAACCTTTTAAAAAAGCCCGCATTTTTTTTTTGATGTTTCTTATAAGGCTTGAGGTTAGAAGTGCCTTCCACCAAATGAATAAGAGTATAATAAATTTTAATTCTTATATATGGCCATACGTGAATTCCATTAACAGACCAAGTATCTACAGGGAAGTCAGACTCAATGGCAACTATATAATCATGAATATCCTGATGACTCTTCATTTCCCGGGGCATCAGGCACTTTTGGATTGAAAAAACAGTGAAATTCTTATAGACTTATTACTTCTATGATAAGTATAGGGTTGATTGCGGTGATTTAAGATAATGGTCTCTAATAGTAACCTATTAGAATCCTCCAGAGAAATGTATTGAGGTTGTTTTAAGCGAAGTACTGTTTTCAAACGTGTCTTTAAAGACTTGGCGTGTTTATGTTCCTGAACCCTTATCAACAAAGTGCCATCAAAGCTACTTTCTTTAAGTTGAAAGCATAAAGCGCTGACTTCTTCCTGAGTCGAGTTTAACTCTAATGTGAATGATGGTTCCAATAGTTTTTTATATTGATCCTGATCAAACCCCAAACCCCAAGGCAAAGATTGATTTGCCTTGATCCTTTTCAGCGTTCCAGAAAACTGAAAGTACCCGTGATTTATTCGCTCTAAAGTTGAATGGTAGGGCAATTTACTTCCCGTATTTCTATACTCTTTTTTATGCCACTGATGCAACAACAACAATTCATCGGTATAGTGTGTGGTTGTAATACCCTTATGCTTTAGCCGTTCAAACATATCAGCATCTTCTGCTCCCCAGTTGTGATAGATCTCATCAAAGCCATTAAGCTCTAGCAAATCGACCGTTTTGAAAATTGCAGTACCGGTCAAGCCACCCACAAAGTCGTAATTATAGTTATCAAAGGATTTGTTGAGCTGACTTTCATGTTCAGATAAAAAACCATACGGGAAGTTGACAGGATGGCCCGACGCGACAAGCTCGAGAGCCTTATCTATAAATTCTGGGTGGCAAATACAATCCATATCCAGAACCATAAAATAGGTTGAGGTCGTTTTTCTCAATACTATATTAATAGCCCTCGTTTTATGAAAAAGCTGTCCTTGCGTGGGACACAAGATTAAATCGACCTTTATGAATTCTTTCACCAGTTTTGCAAGCTCTTGCTGATAATCTAAAGCACTACCATAATCGACTATCGTCAGTTGAATCCTGTTAGATAATTGGCTTAGAACAGATACCAGTAATTTTCTGACGATTTTCAGACTCCTGTTGCGATTAGGCACAACAATACTAAGCAAGGGTACTTCCTGATTCATATATATAATACAGTAGCATTAATGGGCTACTGTGTTTTTAAATCTTAAATAGGAACTTAAATCTTGTATCCCCTTTCTTAACAATTTTGAGAAGTTGATAAAAGAATAGGATTCTATATTTTTTTACTCTCAATGAAGGTGAATTCCACAAATTGGACTTTTTAGTAAAATCCAAACACTTGCCGGCTGCCGCAAAATCACGTTCGGCAAGCGCTTGTCTAAAAAAGCCAAGAATCCTTTTTAAAAGGATCAATCTGGTCTCAGGATCATCTACGTATGAAAGTACTGATTCCATCGCTTTTAGATAAGAATCGATGCCAAAATCAATCCTACTAAAAAAGCTGTTAGTAGATGACTCAAGGTCACGCCTATAGTAGATTAATGTTTTATTAATTACTTTAAAATTCGGTTCCGTATATAAAATACGTGTATGCAGTTCCCGGTCTTCAAGAATGTGTAAATCTTCTCTCATAGGCAAAAAAAGTTCCAGGGTTTTCTTTTTCCAAAAGGGAACAACCATACACATTAAAAAATCCCCTTTCACAAAAGATTTAAATGCATTTAGTGGCTTGACAAGGTCTTTGACTCGATCCTCATTAAATAAATCGACATCAAAATCACCGACGAATCCTTCAATCTTACATGTCACAAAATCATTATCCGCTATTGCATCGATCTTAAACTTTAAATGGTCTGGATGCATAATATCATCACTATCAAAAAACTGAATATACTCGCCTAATGATCGACTTACCCCGTAATTACGACATGCGCTTGGTCCCTTGGGTAGTTCTACAGGCCGGCATAGCAATTTAAACCTAGGGTCTATGACCACGTAGCCCTCAATGGCTTTTCTTGTGCTATCGCTACTACCATCGTCAACAATTATACACTCCCAGTTTTTATAGGTCTGTGCAATGATCGAGTCTAAGGTTTCCCCAATAATATGGGCTCTATTGTAGGCAGGAATGATAATAGAAATCAATTGATTCATTAAAATTTGACTTATTGAGGGTTAAGCCATTTTCTACGATATTCATAAAACGGCCTACTCTTAAACCTTAAAGCTCTTTTTTCTACAAGATGCCACGACAGATATCCAAACAACATTGATAAAGGCACAGAGCAGAGCATCAGGATCATTGCGTTAGGTGCAAAACAATACACCAACACTTGCTGGATGGGAAAACTATAGATATAAATACCATATGAACTGTCTCCCCATTTACCGAATTCCTTTACTCCGGACAAGGTTAAAAAACCCGTCATCAGCACGAGAGGTGTGAACACGATATGTTTGGCAACGTCATATAAATCCAGATAAACAGAAATACCTAATAGTACCAGCAATACCAGTGCAAAACCCCAGTGCACCCAGCGCTCCAATTCAAAAGTAGCCAGCAGGCTACCCAGCACAAAAAAGGTCCCCAAATTGAGCACATTATAGCCCAGCAGTCCGAACATGGAAAGCGGCCCCAATTCTTCCCTGAAAAAGATGTAGCTGCATAACATCACTGTGCTTGCCAGCAGTAAACAAAACTGTATCCACAATTTATTCCTCCGGAACAAAAAAAATACGGCGACAGATAGGTACAAGGTAAACTCATAACGTATCGTCCACAAGGATCCATTTATGGCATGGTAAAAGTTCCTGTCAAACACACCAGAAACCACACCCTGAAAACCATACAGCGACAAATTGTTAGGCAGGTAGGTGTACCACTCTATATTTCTGAACAGGGGGGTGCTCCCCTCATAAACAAGAGGAACCATAAGTATAGATAGGAGCAATACTATAAACAAACCGGGAAAGATTCGGAGTGCCCGCTTTTTCAAAAATATCCAGATAGATGCACTACGCGCAAAACTTCTATAAATAAAAAAACCGCTAATAACGAAAAAACCATTCAAGCCTAAACTCGCATAATTAACCTGACCATCAGTTAACATGTAGATCCATTGAGCATTTTCTGAATTCCCTGATAGCGGATACGAATGGGAAATCACCACCAACAGCGCAAAAACAAACCTTAGGAAATCAAAGTTATTGCTGCGATGCTGCTTTATTATTTGATCGTTTGCTTCTAAAACTTGTGGGGTTTGTTCCAATTAAACCTGATTATAGCCAGTAAGCGGAGTAATGCATACCAAATAGCAGAAAAAAATTGAATGCCCGACCTCACAAAAACCGCTACAAAACCCTTGAACCCTGAACAGATACTAACCTCCTGATGCCATAACTGGTAGTTTCCTTTCAGGTCATTTTTAAACCTAAAAAACTCCTGCTTTTTGGAACGTTTAATCTCATAATTAAAAATGGCTGGGATTAATTCAATATCGTAACCTGCCTCCACTACCCTTTTGGTCCATTCCTTGTCTTCAAAGGTTGCCACGTCTTCTCTAAATGGATGCTGTTGCCATACCGCTTTCGAAAAGGCGGAACCGGCAAAAATTAACCCTGATTTATTGGGATCGTCACTTGCCTTAATACCATTTATATATTGGCGGTAATCGCTTGAATTATGCAGGCAACGCAAGCCTGCAAGCTTAGGGTTAGCAGCAAAACGCTGCCTGATTAATCTAAAAAAATCGTGGCTTACCGGGTAAGCATGTGCACTAAAAATAACTATTATCGGATGTTTAGCCTGTAATGCGGCAAAATTGGCACTGCCACCATAACTAAATGCTTCAATCGTTTCAAATCGTGCGCCATAGCTTAGCGAAATTTCCTTGCTGTCATCGCTACTCAAGTTATCAATTACTACAATCTCGTCGACATCATCCGCGTAGCGCCGGGTTAGATTCTTGAGCAGAAATTCCAACGCAGGTGCCTGATTTTTGGTTCTAATGACTACACTTAATTTCATTAGTACTACTTCGTAAATTTATTTCTCCTATCTGGAGAAAACAGGAATTTGAAGGGTTTGAGCAGCAGGCGCCCGAGTTTATATTCCGCGGAATTCTTTAAGGCATTCTCTTTCGCTCTGGCGGTTTGAAGGTAATGGAACTGAACGGAGATAAAGTTCTGAAAATCTGATTTGTAGATTTCCGGATGTTTTTGAATGATATATTTTTTTACAGATTCCAGATGGTTAGTAACCGTATCTACCAGCATAGACTTTTTCGATTTCCTGTAGAAGAACAAAACTTCCGGAAAAATATGATAAGCTAATCCTTCCGTCTTGAGTACCCGTAACCAAAATTCCCAATCCTCAAAACCGGTTTTCATCTGCTCATCATAACCGCCTACTTTTTCCCAGGATGATTTTCTATACAGGGATGTTGACACCAATTGGTTCTGATACAATAAGTTGATCAGCTCAGAACCCTTTGGCTTTAATTGAAAATACGTTTTATCTACAGATTGGATAAAGAAGGCGGTGTAGCAGGAGACAATACTCAGATTATTCTTTTCAATTAATACAGGTACTAGTCGAGAAAGATAGTCTGGATGTAAGACATCATCTGCATCCAGCGGAAGGATCAGCGATCCCTCACTTATAAAGATTCCAGCATTTCGGGCATTGGAAAGGCCGCCATTCTCCTGCTCCAAATACCTGAAACGTGCATCCTTTTTAACCCATTGATGAGCAATGGTTTTTGTATGATCGGGGCTTCCGTCATTTACGATGATGCACTCCCAATAGTTATAAGTTTGTTCTAAGACTGATTGAAGGCATTGATCCAGATAGTGTGCCTGTTTGTAGCAAGGGACAATTATGGAAACCAAACAATTCATAATGATTCTCTCAGGCAAATCCGTTTTATCCATCTTAACGGAGCAAGCATTGCTTTCCCCAACCTATAGTCTAAGCTGTTCTCCCTTTTCAAAATCGTATTTTTTAAGTAAGCATTTGTTTGGATCATTTGATCCATTACACTATCAATGTTTTCGATATAAACTTTTTTATGTTTCTTATACAATTTCCTTCTCAAGGAGACATCATGATTTCTTACAGCATTATGATCTCTGGAGTTAGGCTTGATTCTGTAATTAAAAAGCACTTCGGGTATAATGTGCATATTATAACCTTTTGCAAGTACGGATATCCAAAAATCCCAATCCTCATACCCTTTATCAAATTGCGTGTCATAACCATTGACATCTACCCAGCATTTTTTTTTGAAAAGAGCACTGGCTATACCGTTATTTCTGACCAAAAAATTTTTTATCGTACCACCAGTAGGCCTAATAATATTTGTACTTGCTGAATCTCCAAATTTTTTATAAAATGATGAAACAATAGATGTATTTGGAGTTGTTCGTAGTACATCAAAGGCCTTCTCTAAAAAGGTAGACTCAAAATAGTCGTCTGCATCAAGTGTTAAGATCCATTCAGTCGTTGTCAGTCCTATACCTTTATTTCTAGCAGTACTAACACCTTCATTCTGGCAGTATATGACCTCTACCAAAGGGTGGTCTATCGATTGTAATACTTCTCTTGTAGACCTCGAAGATCCATCATCAATTATGAAAATTTTTTTTGGAAGTAAGGTTTGATTCAACGCGGAATCTACAGCATTAGTGATATACAAGCCATCATTATAACAAGGTATTATAACTGAAACATCACTTGTCACTGAATAAAAGCTTTGAACGTTAGCAGAATAAATAATAAATGCGCTTTAGTCTGGTTCACCATCACCTCTTTGTTAAATAAAGAATAACTATTCTAAACTCAATGATCATATGAAGATTTCTATCTCGTCAATAATTTAAACAACTTTACAATCATCTCTAAGAATCTTTTTAATTACTCAGATCTAGTAAAAGGATGAAAACTTATAAATCGTAAAACAGTTCCTTATAAAAAGTCTTACTTTTCTACTAAAGTTACCAAAGGAATACCACCTATAGAAGCGGCTGTTTCTGAAAAGGAACTCCAATAGGAACCATAAATACACTTAGTTTTTGATAAAGCATAAAGTTCAATTACGGCTCGCTCCATATCCTGTAAAGATGCTCTTCTAATATCTCTTAAATCCGTAATAATCCTTTTTCCAAACATTTCAACCAACTTGTTTTTTATAGCCAAATCATCAGAAGCAACATAAAAAACTGCCTGAATATTAGTTCTGATAATCATCTCAATCTCTTTGATAAAAAGTTCATCAGGACTATATGTTATGGCTTGTGAATGATCTGTGCGACGTATATGAAAGCCATATGTAAACTCGTTAAATTTAGATGTGATTTTTTCAATCTGCTCCGTAAGATGTGACACGGGTCTAAAAATTCCAAAATCATTACCGGTTTTGTAACACACATTTTTATAGCTCTTGAAATTAAATATCTGATGCTTTTGAGCCAGCTGTTCTATACTATCGTATTTATCAATATACCAGTGGATTTGAAATTCCGAAAAGACTTTTTGAAAACCAAACCACTTTAAAAATTTATTAATAAAGCGATTCTTAAATCCCCATAAGTGAAAGATTAATGGAAGCTTTTCATTTACACCTTTAACGTTTGGTAAAGTGATTTTTTCAAACAGTTGATCAAACCGAGCTGGTAGGTCACGGTCGGCAACCCAGAAAATATCGACATCTCTTGATGTAAGCCTCCCTAACTCGATTGCACCTACAATACCTCTTAAACGATTGCACAATCCATAAATGGCTTGAAATCTAATCATCTGAATTAATTTATAAGATCTGAAATTCGAATATCTAAGCCCAAAAATGTTTAACCATTTATTGAAAATGATTAATACTATTTAAGGAACGGAAAAACCTGTTTTCTTCTTCTTACCAAAGGAAAATATTTGATTAAGAGATATGAAAATATAATCCTAAGGTTACCGCTAAATTGTGTGGCCCATAAGCGTGTTTCATTCCACAAACCATCCTCTTTTTTATGTTTTAATATCCACACCCACTTTAATAATAAATCTATTTTATTCAATGCAACTTTATTCTTGCTAGACCAGGAGATCAGGGATTCATACATTTTATATATGTTTTCAGCATACAATTCATCATTATAAAAACTATTAAAATTATGTACTCCACGCAGGGCCACCGCCTTATCAATCTCACCTGTATAAATTTTACCAGCTATCGCCATTTTCCAAAATATATCAGTATCCTCAGCCACTTCAAGGTCTTCATTAAACAATCCAGTTCTGTCAAAAAGAGCTTTTTTAACCGTTAATCCATCTATTTGAAAATGTCCTACTTTTCCTGTCACAAGATTTTCAAATAAAGAGTCTGGCGCAACAACCTGATTCACGGTATACAGTTGCTGAACCTGAGGTAAATGGGACTTCGATGTGTCGTAAATCTTAAAGCCTACTGCATTATAAACGCCATCTGCATCTGATCTTTGTTTAAATATTTCCAAATCTTTTAAAAACCGATTATCTAGATAAAAATCATCCGCGTCCAAAAAAGCTATAAAGTTTCCTATAGCGTGGTTGATGCCTAAATTACGCGTGGCAGATCTTCCCTTATTACAATGGTTAGGGTGCGTTAGTACGGTTAGTTTCTTATATATTTTTTCCAGTTTAATCAACAGGCTATGAGAGCCATCTGTACTACCATCGTCTACCGCAACCACCTGAATAACCAACTCTTGCTCTATAGCGCTTGTTATAGCCTTTTCTAAATACCTTGCAGCATTATAGACTGGAATGATTACAGATATCTCAAAATTCATCAGGTTAGAATTTATTCAACAATCCCAATCGCTGTAACAACAAAATTCTACGTGATTTTCTAAGGCTTCGCAACGTACGTTCGAGATAAAACCGATGTTTAATATCTTCCAAAAGAATAGGAAATTCACGTTCTAAGATATGCTTACGTTCATGTTCTAGGCGTTTAGCATTTATTTCCAGCGAACTTATACCTCCCATATAAAAATTGGAAAAACTACTATTGATATATTTATAGCTCGCATTATTCTTGAGAACGGCCACTGCAAAGAATTTCCAATCAGCCACAATCTTAAGGCTAGCATCATAACCTCCCAGTTTTTCAAAAAGTATCCTTCTAGTGAAGGTTGCCTGATGTGCTGGCAGATCATCGTATAAATACCTGAAACTCAATTTTTCCGGAGCTTTCTTGATTCTCTTGGTTGCACCATCTATGATATTGATGTTAGCGTAAATTAAATCGGTGCCATCCAAATGCGATTCTATTTCCAGCAATGCATCTGGTCCTTGGAGCTCGTCACCACTATTTAAGAAATAGAGATACTCTGCTTTTGCTATCGAGGCACCCTTATTCATCGCATCATAAATACCTGCATCGGGTTCACTTATAAAATGCGTAAAAAAATGCCTATTCTGTTCAAGATATTGTTTGCTATTATCTGTGGAATCGCCATCAACAATAATCCATTCAAAATCTCTTAATGTCTGTTTTTCAATACTATTTAAAGTTCTTTCGAGACCTACTTGATTATTTAAGTTAACCGTTATTATGGAAATTTTCATTTATTCTGTCTCTATTTTAGATTGGGCAAACTTGATAATTATCCCTATATAGCTAAAGTTTTAACTATTTAATTTTCAATCCAACAAACACATCGTATGCAAAATCAAATGCATTAAAAAAGGCCTTAAAGATTTTCGTTGCCTTTGGTCTATTTAAAGTCTTGTAGAAGGAGCTACCTAATAGCCTATCAATTTTATTTATTGTATTCCTATTGTCAATATATTCTTGATAATCTTGAACGAAACCAGGAAAAAGCTGTTTTAAAATGACCTTTCTATCATTTCTTATTTGAGTTCTATTTTGAGATTGACTTGATACGCCAGACATATCATAATTTGAAAAAACGATATCAAGTTTCTTGTAAGAAGACTGATGGATAAAGATTGCCTTAAGAATAAATTCCCAATCAGAAATTATTGTATAATCAGTATTATAAAGTCCGACCTCCGAAAATAACTTTTTACTTATGATCATGGCCTGATGACAAATAGTACCGTTAAAAAAATAACTAAACCTCAAATCTCTGGGATAATTGTATAACATTTCACGATCTAGAAATTGCAACATTACGTCACCATAATAAATATCCCTGCCACACAAAATATTTTGAGAAATAGCTTTTAATATTTCCGAAGAGTATAACCAGTCTCCACTATTCAGAAAAAAAAGATAATCTCCTGTGGAGGCTAGAATTCCTTTATTTAAGGCGTCATAGATTCCTGCATCAGGCTCGCTTACCCAATAACTGAAATAAGCTTGATTTTCAACAAGATATTCAGCGCTACCATCAATTGAGTCACCATCAATGATAATAAATTCAAAATCCTCGAAATCCTGACATAATACACTATCAACAGTTTTTTTTAAACCATTAAGGTTATTATAATTAATAGTTATTATTGAAAATTTCAAATGCTTTTATTAATTGAGGAAAATAACTCTATATACTTGGCTGCCTGTAAATTTGAAGAATATTTATTTACAGCATTTGACCTTATCTTTTTACGATTAAATCTGTACGGGTCTTGTAAAAAATCGATAATTGTATCTCTTAATGCTTCACTTGTTATTTCATTAGCGAGTAAACCATTCTTCTCAGGTTCTATCATATCAATTATTCCACCAACTTTGAACCCAATTACAGGTACCCCACAAAAAAGAGACTCTATCACCGTATTGGGTAGATTATCCATAAGTGAAGGTATAACGAACGCGTCTGCCGCGCTGTAGCATAGGTTTAATAATCTTTGATCACCTATATAGCCCAAATAATGAAGATTTCCTGCATCTTCTAGCTTATCATTACCAACTCCTACAGCACATATATTTAATTCAGTATCCTCTATATTTTTTATGGCACTAAATAGAAAGTCTAGACCTTTACGCTTGTCTAATGTTGATTCTGCAAGGAAAAGTAGGATTTTTTTATTTTTAGGTAAACCCAAGAGCTTTCTCGCAAACTTTTGACTAATTATTTTAAAATTATTTAAGTCAAGACCATTTGCAATATGGTGGTGCTGAAAATAATGGAATAATTGACTGTTAGCTGACTCCTCATATAACCATTTTGAAGGTGCAACAATTTGAATATTATAATCGGAAGGTAATGAACTGCTTTTAAGTTCAATTATTTTTCGATGCACTTCCTGCTCTTGCGGAGTTACCTTCCTAAGTATCGGCTTATCTTCTTTAGTTAAACCAAGTATACCGTCTTGATAATGCTCTCCACCCGTAAAAGGATTCATATCGTGCAACGTCCAAACAACAGGTTTTTGATTTTTTTCAAAAAAGCTTTGAAAATCAACAAATCTGGCGACCCAATGAAGATTAATAATATCAGCTTCTTGATATAATTTACTTTCCGTAATATCGAATTCAGTTTCTGGAAAAGAGAATAGTGAAAGTCTTTTATCTCGAAATAATAAAAATTGATCTTCAGAACTTAATTTTGAGAATGACTTAAAAGTCCTAGGCCAAGAACGGTCAATCAAACGAGTAAGACGGCTTTGTAATCTGCTTAACTTAGACTTTGTCCTAGTTGTTTTTTTAAACTCATAGCTCTGAGGGATATCCTTAAACTTTCTTTTTAAAAGTAATTTACTGTCAACACCCATATCTAATAGAGCTAGATGAAGTCGAATACAGGCATTTGCTGCCCCACCACGGTCGAAGGTATTTACCAGTAGTATTTTCAATGCTTTTTTTTATAAATAAACATTATAGAATGTCCAATAATGCGACTCCGATATTTTTCTACGTAAGCCCTTATAAATTTATCAATTGATAAAAATTTATTGATCCGATTAATAAAAAAATTCTTTTTCAAACGTCTAGAAAGTGACGAAATATACCATTGAGAATGGTATGCCTGAAGAGGTTCATAGACTACATCCACTATTTCCAAGTTAAAATAGGAAGCGACTGAGTTTAGAGATTTCCTGTTCCACCGACCTGCATGGTGAGGAGGAAAATTTAGAATACCTCCTTCGTCATATTTTATAAATGAATCATTATTTGGCACACAGATCACAAGTCTACCGCCAGGCTTTAAAGATTTGATCTTTGAGGAAATGAAAGAGTGTACATCAGTAATATGCTCAAGTACCTGAAAAGAACAAACAACGTCAAACGACTCATTATTTTTCAGCGAAAATGCCTGTATAGATTTTTTCTTTACATCCAATCCTAATTCTCTAGCTTTTTCAATACTCTGCTCATTTAATTCAAGGCCTACACAGTCAAAATTCAAAGCCGAAAGTTTTTGAATAAAACCTAAACCACCCGCTCCAACTTCGAGTACCTTATCTTTTTTGTTTAATTTATTCAGTAGATATTCGTGTTCCCATTTCCAAGGCATATAATACCAATCAAATTTCTGAAGGTGTTCATAAAAAGCACTGTCACCATATATATCTAATGGATAGTAGTACTGATAACCACTAGAAAGCTCCTCATATAATTTGATTTCATCTATTCCTTTATAATATTGAGTAATATCAAAATTGAGCTGTTTTTGATATTTAGAAATAAGATCTTTGGTTTTATAAGTTTTAACAAGTGTTGAATTATTACTGGGATTCACTTCAAACATCGCTTATCAGTATTAATAGATTTCGTTGGCTAAAAATTTCATATTTACTTTGAAGCATCAATCAATACTAGAAATTTGAAATTTTAAACTACTGAACAGTATCTAATATTCATTGAATTCAGGGGATAAAAAAAGTTATTGATTTTAAAACTTAGAATGAATCTACATCTTTGAAATTATATTATGCTCAATCCTTATAAAAATATAGGTATTGCCTCTTAAGTCCATCCCTTAATTCAAGCTCGCTTTCCTTACGATTAGTGAATTTTTGAGAAAAAAATTCACTAATCGTCTCTATATTATAATCTGGAGGTTTAGTTTCGTTCCACGTCCTGACGTGCTTATCTTCCATAAAAATGAATTCTAGCAGTATCCCCTTTGTGGCAAACTTTAAACACGTTTCGCAAAATAAATAAACTGGAGTCTTTTGCCTGACACATATGTGATGTATTAAACCAAGTGCTAGGACTAACTCACCCTTTAATCTTGAAAAAACATCACCCCAAAACAAACCTGGGCCAAGGGCAGGTGTAGGTAAATTAAAGTCAATATGTGCAGGTGTTACTTTATTCTTTTTCAATAGTGTATTTACTATCTCCTCTTCATAATCAAAGGATAACACTTCTGCTCCGAAATGTTCAGCCATTTCTGAAAAATAGCCTTTATTAGACGCTAGATCTATTACTTTAGTATACCTTGCATTTTGGAATATTTCTAAACAAAAACTTTCTTTTTTATTTCTTGGTGATAAAAAATCAAACTTCTCTTCCTTATAATAATTTGACCAATATTGTTTAGATACAGGCAGCGGTCTATGATCCATCAACCATCTTAAAATTTCCTGAAATAAGATATTAGGTCTTTCCTTAAATTTTGCTAATCCCAAAAACTTTCTAAACAACAGTGCTTTACTATAAGAAGAGGTCATTAAAGACATACCGAAACCGTACTGATGTTCTTTCCTCAATTCTTTCGAAAGTCTGAAAGTTTTTTTGGAAAAAGAACTCAACCAAATAGGAATAGCAAACTTTTCCCAAAATTCCTGAAACCATTCATCAGATACAGATTGGGCTTCTATTAGAGATCCGAAGTCAATAAAAATAGGTTTATTACGATAGAAGGTGATATTGTAGGGATGTGCGTCATATGTAACAAAACCTAATTTGAAACATTCTTGATTAAGTTCAATAAATTGTACTGCAGCTTGCCAATACATTTCATTTGTATACTCGACAGGGTGCAAGATAAAAGGGAGATACTTATGTTCTAAGGTGAGCTTATTGGAGCTAGATTTTTCCTCAATGATAGTAGTTTCTATGAGACCTTTTTCGTGCAGCCTTATAATATTTTCTGATGATAAAAGTCTTCGATAGGATTGTATCTTTTCCTTTTTTTCAATTATTCGGAATACCTTATTGTCTGTAACTAAAACTCGGCCAGATTGATCATATAAATAAGGTATAATTTTAAGTTGACTCATTGAAATATATTTAACGCACCACCCATTGGCTTCTACAAACAATTTTTGCCAGATCTATATCACTTGGTAGCTTACTGCTCCCTAAGTAGTTTTCATTGATAATAGAAAACAATATCTTGCCTGAAAGATAATCTGCCAAAATTTGGTTTTTGAAGATAGCAACATTTACACTATAATTTCCTGGAATGATGGTTAGAGGATCCTGAATATTACACTCAAAAATAATTTTATTAGAATCATCATTTAAAGTGGGATTAGTCAAAGCCTCCATGTTATGCTCAAGGCGAATAATACCATCCCCTTTTTCATTATAAATTCCAAGAATAATTTTAATGCTTTCGATTGGTACAGGCGATGATGTCTTTGACACAGTGAGGATGAATTTTAATTTTTCCCCTAAACTAAATACCGTTTTAGACACTGATTGATCAACTTCAAATAAATCAATTTTCTTCATGAGCAATTCAGCATTCCCTTTCCTATCAGAAATCGCTTCAAGGTCTGTGTGGTGTGTCAATTGAGTATTTAAATATTCACTTATGATTTCTTTTGTAGTACCACTATTTGCTATACTACCATTTGTTAGATGAATTGCTCTGGTACATAAAGACGCGACACTGTCCATATTATGACTCACAAACAATACGGTCCTACCCCCAGTGCTTGAAATATCCTGCATTTTCCCAATGGCCTTTTTCTGAAACTCTGCATCACCAACTGCTAATACCTCGTCCACTACCAAAATATCCGGTTCCAAAAAGGCGGCTACGGCAAAACCTAACCGAACACCCATTCCGCTGGAATAGCGCTTGACCGGGGTATCAATATACATTTGACAACCGGAAAAATCAATAATCTCATCGATCTTACAGGCAATCTCAGCTTTAGTCATCCCCAGAATAGCACCATTGAGGTAGATATTTTCACGGCCAGTAAGCTCGGGGTGCATTCCCGTCCCTACTTCAAGCAGGCTGGCCATACGCCCCCCTACTTTAATGCTACCGGTGGTTGGACTAGTCACTCTGGAAAGAATTTTTAGTAAAGTAGATTTACCTGCGCCGTTTTTACCGATGATCCCAATAATTTCACCGCGCTTTACTTCAAAATTGATATCCTTCAAAGCCCACACATAGTCTGAACTGGCAGTTGAACTGCGGTCATTTACCGCACCAATTTTCAAATACGGATCTTCTTTGCCTCGTAGCTTCGCCCAGGCTCTATTGATATCATGACCTAAGGTCCCGGTTCCTACTTTACCCAAACGGTATTGTTTGGAAAGGTTTTCTATCTTTAGAATGATATCCTCTTTCATAGTCATTCTTTTAAAAAGGGGCAGGCTTTCATCAGTTCGGTTTGCAAGTCTTTTATGGTCTGCTGTTTTGGTAAATTATGCTTATGCGCATCTACCTGACCAATCCAATACATGCTGTTTATTTCATTGGTAACCATAATGGGATGGTAAGCCTCCAGTCCTACGGAGAGAAAATAGTCAAGGTACTTTACCCCGTCACCAAAGATAGCATTTGAGAATTTCACCTGCACCGCCGGAATGTTGTACGCGTGCGCAACTATGATGCCGTGGAGGGACGAGGAAATAATACGTTTACAGGACTGGATTTGACGGGTTGTTGATTCAATATCATTGGTCAGAAAGTCGATGATGCAGATGGTCAGGTCTTCCTTCATCATATTTTTAACCTTCCTATAATCATTAATATGAGGAATAATACCCAACTCGTATTTTTTGGATTGAACATCTTCAAAGTATAGCGGTAACAGCAATGCCGGATCACCATATACTTCCGGACAATCGTACCCGAGCTCTAGAATACGTTTTCGTGATAATGGTCCCCTTACCGCTGTAAAAGTTGCCTTTGCGATCTGTGCATCCCGATGACTGATTCCGCTACCCCAAACAATGCAATGACTACCTATATGTTCTAAAATACTTCCTATGGTTACGTATACCGGCATCCACAGGTTCTTTAGATAAAATCGGTTTGCTCTTAGCCAGGTAACTTTCCTGCCGGAGATCTTTTCTGTCAAATATTTACCCAAGAGATCGCCATAATTCTCCCGATCTTTTTTTTGAATATAAATCTCGCTCCACCAGTACAGACTTAATTGCTTTGCCACTAAACCGTATCAATAAAAGTCTTCTCCGTCTTATTGAACACAATCAATCCTAAGAAAAACACCAGGATTCCCAGAAAAAATCCTGCATATATACCCGTCCAATGAATCGCCAGACTATTGAACCATAAACTGCGGTAGCTCTCAATGATCTGAGCAATAGGGTTCCATTCTACCGCCCAGTAGTAGTCCTTTAATTTGTCACGAGCTGCGTCCAGCGAATACATCACTGCGCTTAGGTATAATAATAAATTTAATCCAAAACCGATCAATACGTTCAAATCCCTATATTTTGTAGTCAATGCAGAAAGAATTAGGCCAAATCCCATTCCTATCAAAATGATATTCAGCAAGATTACAACGATCAAAGGCAAACTCGCACTGGGAAGAATATCCATACCCTTGTAGTAATAGTAGGCATAGAAGACAATCAATATGATTACCTGAATACCAAACTTAAACAATCCAGAAATCACCCGTGAAGCCGGCGCAATAAATCGCGGAAAATACACCTTTCCAAATAAACCTGCATTCGAGGTGAAAGCCGAACTTGAAACGCTTAAGACCTCTTTAAAATAACTCCATAAGGTCAATCCGGTAAGATTAAAAAGGAAATTGGGAATCGCACCATTATCGATTCCTGCTACCTCGTTAAAAACTAATGTAAAAACCACACTGGTAAAAAGAGGTGCGATAAGAAACCAAAGTGGACCTAAAATGGTTTGCTTATATGCCGTTGTGATATCTCGCTTCACAAATAACATCAATAAATCCCGATACCTCCAAATTTCCCTGAGGTTCAGATCGATCAATTTACCTTTGGGCTTAATCTCATACAACCAATCTTCGTTTTCTGCCATCCTACTTTTCCAATTGTTGGTCTAACCAGCGTCCTGCTTTTTTATATATGCGTTTACCTTTATAAAGCAAGCCTTTTTTAGCATCGCTTTGACGATAGGCTTCCCCATACTTCCCATAACCGTAGCCATACTCATAGCCGTAGCCATAACCATAGCCCAGCTTGCTTCTCGCGCTAAAATAGTTGAGCACAAAACTGATGTTTTGAACTTCTTTCTTCTGATATTTATCATTTATCAGACGAAGCATTCCTTTTTTAGTATAGTGCTGTCTGACGATATATAGAGTCGCGTCTATATATTCGTCCAATTCTAAAGCATCAGAAACCAGACCTACCGGCGGAGTATCTAAAATGATATAATCGTAACGTTTTTTAAGCTCCTGCATAAACACATCCATCTGATCACTCATCAGCAATTCTGAAGGATTGGGAGGCACCGCCCCGGCAAGAATCACATCCAGATGCGGGACTTTTGTCTTTTGAATCACCTCATCCAGCTTGTTTTCCCCAATAAGGTAATTCACCACCCCATTTTCATTGGGCAAATTAAAATCCCCGAAGATTTTTGGTTTGCGAAGATCGAGCCCAACCAAAACCGTTTTGCGCTCACTTAAGGCGAATACACTGGCCAGATTGATACTGCAAAAGGTCTTTCCTTCACCGCTTACCGAAGAAGTAATACGCACCGTCTTAGCTCCCTGTATATTCTGCTTTCGATAGATGAACTGAAGACTGGATCTTAAGCCCCTAAAGGCTTCAGCAATTGCAGAACGCGGATCCTCGATAACCACCAAATTGCTATCGGAATTGCTTTTACCTATTGCTCCTAAAACCGGTATTCCCGATAAACGTTTAATTTCGTTGGGATTACTGATTTTGGTATCAAAGAAAAACAACAGAAAAACAAAGGTCAGGGGTACCACGGCACCTCCTACCACAGCCATCACATAACTCACCCCGTCATTGGCGCTAATTGCACCGCCGCCCGTATCCTTAGCCTCATCGATAATGATAATATCTGATACATTGGCTGCCTTTACAATCCCAGCCTGACTGCGCTTGTCGAGAAAAACCCCATACGCGCCCTCGGTCAGATTATACCGCCGCTGTATCCCAAACAACTGTTGCTGCTCAGCAGGCAGCTTGCGCATTTGTCCTTCGGTTCGGGCAATTTCATTACGCACATCACGCAGTTGGTTATTTATAATCTGCTGACTCGAAGCCATATTTTCAAACAACACCGCCTTTATGGCATTGATACGACGATCCAGATCCCTGAAAGCCGGGTTATTCGGTTTTGCCGTATAAGCTAAACGCCTGCGCTCTTCAGCCAGTTCAATAATACTTGAGACACTTTGTGTTACACTTCCTTCCCCAATCCCTGTTATGGAAGGTGCCGGAATATCGGTACCGTAATCTTCACGGGAACGCAAATAATTTTCCAGGTCCCGATAGTATTGTAAACGTTGCTCCAGATTCTGCTTTTGGGCGTCAAGCTCCGTTATTTTGGCAATGAGACTTTCTTCACTACTCCCAATGCCTACGCTGCTGTTTTCATCGCGAAATTGATTAAGCTCTTCCTGAACGCTTTTCATCTCAACCGATTTAATGGCAAGGCTGCTATCTATAAACTGAATGGTTTTGGTCGCAAAAAGATTCTTGCGCTCCAGTTGATTTTCGGCCAGAATACGTACCGATGAATTGAGGAAATCTACGAGTCGGGCTTTATTGCTACCGGTAAGGCTCAATGTCAAAATACTGGATCCGGAAGGTGTCTGGTCGATCCCGATGCCCCGATAGCGTCCTACCACACCGTCAAAACCATTAAAACGAATAAGATACTCCTTGCCTAATTGCGCAGGTATTCCGGAAGGTTTTAGCTTAAAATTAAAATAAGGCAAATCAACCGGGTCTCCCAGGGCAAAGCGTTCACTTACCGAAGCTGCCGGCAGCGGTAAATTAAAGCTTTCTTTAGTGTCATAATTTTGAGCCTGACCTGAGCCTCCGTTAAAATCGATATTCAGCGTATAGGTAGAATCGGTATCAAAAACCACTTTTACCATTTTGCTCAGCAGTTGGGGCCGTGCGGTATTGACATCTACTTCAAAGGGCGTTGAACCGTAAATATCTTCCAAATGGTATTTGCCCTGCTGCAGATAATCTACATAAAACTGAAGCTTTTCAACTACATCTTCATTATGACTGCGGGAACGCAACAGTATAATTGCGGTCTGCACCTTATCAGTCGTACCACCCCAATTGAAGGTGAGACTGGTATTTGATGTAAAAAACGGGTTTTGATCATCTTTCACCGTGATCATATTACTCATTCGATACACGGTTTGTCTGCGCACATTCTTGTAGTAGGCAATGTAATAGGCGATGCCTATGCACACCACAAATAGCGGCCACCAGCTAAGAACCTTGAGCAAAAAACCTCTAAAATCAAAGAAGTTTTGCAGGTCTTTTATTTCAAATTCATCTTCCATCTAGAGTCGGGTAACCAGAAGCACTGTGGTTACTGCCAGTGTAAATAAAGAAACAATTACATTTAAGTTTTGTAAGCCGGTCGTACCGATTCCCAGGGATTTCTGCGGAAGCGGATTAACCAGAATCAAATCGTTAGGCTGAATATAGTAATAAGGCGAATTGAGAGCGTCGATATTCGTTAGGTCTACGTGATGTATTTTCTTTCCGCCCGGATATTGTCTAATCACCAAAACATCGGTACGGTCACCATATTGGCTAATATCTCCACTATTTACAATAGCCTGAAGCAGTGTAAGTTCCTCAACCAGTTCCACTTTCGTACCGGGACCCCTTACTTCTCCGGCAATCGTATATTTAATTCCCGCCAACTTAACGGTTACGAATATGTTAGCCTCTTCCGTAAAATAATCTTCCAGCAATTTCTCTTCAATGATTTTTTGTATTTCTTCGGTTGTGTAACCCAAAACCGATACTTCACCAAGTGTTGGCAAACGTATTTTTCCGTGGCGATCCACTACAAAGCCGTCATAATAATAGCCCTCATCAAGTGAAGCACCTTCTCCTCCCGCAGAAGCAGGATTGAATAATGCAACAAGTTCCTGATCGAGCGCCTTTACCCGAATGCTCAGCACATCGTTTATCTGAACGTGATAGGGCCTCTGCTGCAGATTAACCTGAATAAGGCTATCCTGAGCAATTTGATTTTCCTGTAAATACTTGAGTTTTTTTGTAGGAATACATGATGTCAGGGACATCAGTATAAAAAGAATAAGCAATTTAGCCGCGATCGCAGCAGATTTTGAGCTTATAAATCGAGAGAGAATACCAAAGCTTCGCTGCCTTAAGTCCCATTTTTTGGATAAAGGGGGCGCATTTGTAAGAAATTTCATAGACGTTGGGATAGCAACTGAAACAAATATATAGCCTTAACATTAAATTAGGAAACCTGAGCGCAAAGAAGTATGTTAAAGTTACTTTTGTAGTAAATAAGAGGTCACTAGACGATTGAAAGGCCTTTTATCAATTGGCCACTTCACTAATGAATTTGATGCGGTAGAGACGCAGCTCATCCTCATCATAATCCCCGTCAAATTCAGCCAGAGCTTCTTCAATATTGTCAGTCTCTGCTTCCAGAAAGTATTCGTGCAATTCTTCCTGCTGATCCTCGTCGAGCAAATCTTCAATCCAATAGTCGATGTTAAGCTTGGTACCGCTGTAGACAATCACCTCCATTTCCTTGATAAAATCATTCATCTCCAAACCTTTTGCAGAGGCAATATCATCAAGAGGTAGTTTTCGGTCTACATTCTGAATGATGTATAATTTAAGCGCAGAGTTTGAGCCGGTTGACTTGACGACCAAATCATCGGGTTTAAGGATGTAGTTTTCATCAACATAGTTTTTGATGAGCTCAACAAATTCCTTTCCGTATTTTTTGGCTTTACCTTCTCCTACCCCAAAAATAGTTGACAGTTCGTCGATTGTAGTGGGGTATTTAATCGCCATATCATCCAGCGAGGGATCCTGAAAAACCACGTATGGCGGAACTCCCTTGCGCTTACCTACTTTTTTCCGCAAATCTTTCAGCATAGCCACCAGTTTGTCATCGGTGCCGCTTCCGGGACGAAGATTTGCATTTGGAGCCTCATCGGAATCGGTGTCGTACGAATGATCTTCAGTCATCATAAACGACATGGGCTTTTTGATAAATTTACGCCCGGCATCGGTGAGTTTAATCACACCGTAGGTTTCGATATCCTTTTTCAGATAGCCGGCAACCAAAACCTGACGAATTAATGCCTTCCAATAGGATGATTCCTTTTCTTTGCCGCTCCCAAAATAAGGCTCTTCATCGGTTTTATGTGAAGCAATAATAGCGTTTGACTTACCCACAAGCGTAAATACCAATTCCTTGGCCTTGTAAATAGCTCCAGTTTGCTCTACTACTTTTAGCAACTGCACCACCTCATCCTGAGCCTCGTGCTTTTTCTTGGGATTGCGCACATTATCATCCAGATCGCCACCTTCACCGGTTTCATTATCAAATTCTTCCCCAAAATAATGCAGAATAAATTTGCGCCGGGACATGGATGTTTCGGCATAAGCCACTACTTCCTGTAACAGCGCGTGACCTATTTCCTGTTCAGCAACAGGTTTACCGCTCATAAACTTTTCGAGCTTTTCAATGTCTTTATAGGAATAATACGCCAGGCAGTGCCCTTCACCACCATCCCTTCCGGCACGGCCGGTTTCCTGATAGTAACTCTCTATACTTTTGGGGATATCATGATGAATTACAAAACGCACATCGGGTTTATCGATACCCATACCAAATGCGATGGTTGCCACAACAACATCCACATCTTCCATCAAAAACATATCCTGATGTTTCACCCGGGTTTTTGCATCAAGCCCGGCGTGATAGGGCACAGCCGAAATTCCATTAACCTGTAAAACCTGTGCAAGCTCTTCAACCCGCTTACGGCTCAGACAGTAAATGATTCCGCTTTTACCCTGATTTTGCTTCACAAACCGAATGATGTCTGCATCGACGTTCTTGGTTTTAGGGCGTATTTCGTAATATAAATTGGGTCTGTTAAATGAGGCTTTAAAGGTGTTTGCATCAGAAATGCCCAGATTTTTGAGAATATCCTCCTGCACTTTAGGAGTGGCTGTCGCAGTAACCGCAATAATAGGAATGTTTTCGCCTATGCGTTTGATAATATGTCGCAGATTACGATACTCGGGCCTGAAATCATGCCCCCATTCACTGATACAATGCGCTTCATCAATAGCAACAAAACTGATTTTTTCCTGACGCAGAAAATCCACGTGCTCCTCTTTGGTTAAGGATTCGGGAGCTACATAGAGCAGCTTGGTGATGCCATTAGAAATATCTTCTTTCACCTGCTTGGTTTCACCCTTGGTCAAAGATGAATTTAAAACGTGCGCGATGCCATTCTCTTTTGAAATACCCCGTAACGCATCTACCTGATTTTTCATAAGGGCAATCAACGGGCTCACTACAATCGCGGTGCCTTCCTGTATAAGTGCAGGGAGTTGATAACAGAGTGATTTCCCACCTCCGGTGGGCATAATCACGAATGTATGCTTGCCGTTTACTATGCTTGTAATAACATCTTCCTGTAGTCCCTTAAATTTGCTGAAACCAAAATATTTCTTGAGGGCCGCGTGTAAGTCTATTTCGCCTGAATCCATTAATGCTTCTTCAATTTTGCATACATTTGTAACCTAAATATAGTAATTTCTACTCCACTAACAAACGGCTTAATCCCATTACTTTTGAATACCTACGAGCAGATTTTAAAAAATGCCAGAAGCACGGTTCATATTGAGCATCAAGCTGTAGCCTTACTTCTGGATCTCCTGGATGAGGATTTTGCCAAAGCCGTACTGGAAATATTTAACGCAAAAGGTCGTGTAATTATTACCGGAGTAGGCAAAAGTGCGATCATTGCGCAGAAAATTGTTGCCACTTTAAACTCCACCGGAACACCTGCAGTCTTTATGCATGCAGCCGACGCCATTCACGGCGATCTGGGAACAATACTCGACGAAGATCTGGTGCTTTGCCTTTCAAACAGCGGCAGCACACCCGAAATCAAGGTTTTAATTCCGCTTATCAGGAGTCGTAAAAACAAGGTCATCGCCATGACCTCTAATAAAGAATCCTTTCTCGCTAAAAATGCCGATGCGCTTATTTGGGCTTACGCCGAAAAGGAAGCCTGCCCGCATAACCTGGCACCTACTACCAGCACCACGGTGCAGCTCGTGCTGGGAGACGCACTGGCCTTAGCCCTTTTAGATTTACGCGGATTCTCCAAGGAAGATTTTGCCAAATACCATCCCGGTGGCGCTCTGGGCAAACGTATGTTTTTACGCGTAAGCGACCTTATAAGTCTACATGAAAAACCCGAAGTTTCTGAAGACACTCCCATTAAAGAGGTGATTGTTGAAATATCCCGAAAACGACTTGGGGTTACGGCGGTCACTCAAAACAGTAAAATCACCGGCATCATTACCGATGGAGACATCAGACGTATGCTGGAGAACAACGAGGTACTTACCGGTCTTACCGCAAAAAGTATTATGAGCAGCAATCCTAAAACCATACAAAGTGATGCGATGGCTACACGGGCGCTCGAGATACTTGAAACATTCAGCATCACGCAACTCCTGGCCGTAGATGAGCAAAATAATTATGCAGGAGTAGTACATTTGCACGATTTAATCAAAGAAGGTATCCTATAATGGCTAAACGAAAGCAGGCAAACCCCGATGAAATGTCTTTTTTAGACCATCTTGAAGAATTGAGATGGCATTTAATACGAGCCACTCTGGCAATTGTCATTGTAGGTACCGTCGCCTTTATTTTTAAGGATTTTATTTTTGACCAAATCATTTTTGCTCCCGCAAGACCCGATTTTATATCCTACGATTTGCTTTGTCAGATAGCTAATATTTTTGGTTCCGATAAAGGCTGTATAAACGAAATGGATTTTATCATTCAAAACCGAACCATGGGCGGGCAGTTTAATGCGGCTATATGGACTTCGATCATCGTGGGGCTCGTGGTTGCATTCCCCTACGTTATTTATGAATTTTGGCGTTTTATTTCGCCCGGCCTGTACGAGAAAGAACGCAAGAACTCCAGAGGTTTTATTATAATCTCGTCGTTATTGTTCTTTATGGGGGTGCTTTTTGGATATTATGTTATCGCGCCGCTTTCCATCAATTTCCTCGCGAATTTTACCGTAGGTGATATGGTAAAAAACGAGTTTGACATCAGCTCTTACATCGGGTTGGTGCGCTCGAGTGCGATTGCTGCAGGGTTGATTTTTGAATTACCCATCATTATTTATTTCTTCACGAAGATTGGTCTGGTTACGCCTCAATTTTTAAAAAAATACAGGAAATACGCATTGGTCATTGTACTTATTGTTGCTGCAATTATTACCCCTCCCGACATCTCTACCCAGGTAATCGTATCGATCCCGATATTGATTTTGTATGAAGTGAGTATACTTATTTCGGCTTTTGTGATGCGCAAAGAGTTGAAAGAACAAAATAAATTGAAAAAGAAACAAGCTTAATTTACCCCTAATATGTCTGAAACTAAAACCAATCCGGTAGCCGAATTCAACGCGTATCGTGCTAAAATGAACGATAAAATTCTGGCAGATAAAAACAAGGTTATCAACCGCATTTTTAATCTGGATACTAACGCTTACGCCCCGGGAGCCCTTGATGTTAAGACCAAAGAACTGCTGGGTCTAGTAGCTTCTGCAGTGTTGCGTTGCGACGATTGTGTACGTTATCATTTAGAAACCTGCTACAAAGAAGGAGTTACTAAAGAAGAAATGATGGAAACCCTAAGCATTGGCACCCTTATTGGGGGAACCATAGTGATCCCTCACTTGCGCCGGGCTTATGAATTTTGGGAGGCTTTGGAAGCAAATGCCGCGCAGGAATAATACGCAAAGCGAAAAGCTTACGTTTTAAATGAACCTATCAACTCTAAGAAGATGAAACTACGCGCAGAAAATTTAATGAAATCCTACAAAGGCCGGAAAGTCGTAAAAGACATCACGGTTGAAGTAGAGCAAGGCGAAATCGTAGGTTTGCTGGGCCCTAACGGAGCCGGTAAAACCACCTCTTTTTATATGATTGTAGGTTTGATAAAGCCAAACGGTGGTACTATTTATCTCGACAATAAAGACATTACCAAATACCCTATGTACAAGCGCGCCCAAAATGGCATTGGGTATCTCGCTCAGGAAGCATCGGTTTTTAGAAAACTGAGTATTGAAGAAAACATACTTAGCGTACTGCAGATGACCAAACTGAGCAAAAAGGAACAGCATGACAAGATGGAAGAACTCATCGATGAGTTTAGCCTGGGACACATACGTAAAAACCGCGGGGATTTACTTTCGGGTGGGGAGCGACGCCGTACCGAAATTGCCCGTGCACTGGCTACCAATCCTAATTTTATTCTGCTTGATGAACCTTTTGCCGGAGTTGACCCCGTAGCGGTTGAAGACATTCAGCGGATTGTGGCACAGCTTAAGCAGAAAAACATCGGTATTCTCATCACCGACCATAACGTACAGGAAACGCTTGCGATTACAGACCACACCTATCTGATGTTTGAAGGAAATATCCTAAAACACGGAGTGCCCGAAGAATTGGCAGCGGATGAAATGGTACGTAAAGTATATCTGGGTCAAAATTTTGAGCTGCGTAAAAAGAAATTGTTTCAGTAGACACTTACAAAACGTTCCAACACGCTTTTCATCTACCCGGATCTGTTTAGGAGTCTTCGGCAGTACTGGCATAACCGCCACACTATTCAAAAAGCTGTTGCTTTTTCATTGGATAAGTTAGGCTTACTCCACAATTGGTATTTAACCGTTATGTAATCGAATTTACAGGATGACAGAGCTGTTTGAGCATCCGACTTCTACAAAGCAAGATAAGACGGCTTATTGGGAAGCCTTGCTTATAAACCATTCTAAACCCTTAGTTTAGGTTTCAATTAGCCACCTTGACAATTGACCCGCTTTATTGTTAATGAAATCTTAATTTTCTGCATTTTAAAACACGTTTTCATACACTCTTCATACTCTATCCTAGGGGTTGAGTAGGCTTTGACTGGGAGTTGCCCTGCTTGAGGCTTGATTTGACCCGTCCTAAATTAGCTATACAGATTAGTAAATAAATCCTGTTATAGCTAAACAAGGCTGATTTTTAATCCTAAGTAAACTATACAGGCAGAACTTGAGGATTCAAATTTCTTTTCAAGATCCTCTATACTCCTTTAAACTCTATACGCTTATAGCGCTCAGGATAAGCCCAGTTGAACCCATACTGAGCCCACATTGAATCCACACTGAACCCACACTTTTCCACAGTTCCTGTGGTTGACTTCGGGATGATCGTGCTTTTGCAATGCTTTAGAATACGGGATAGAACAAATGGAACTCCGTATCTCGCTACTATCAATCCCTTCGCGTAAGGTTTCTAAGCTTTAGTCAGGAAACATGTTTAAAGGCTAATAGCGATTCTAGGATCTATATATTCGGGCTCTGGGATTTTCAAAGGTGAGTACTCCATTCTTCCAGCCCTTTAATGGTTTTACGACTTCGCGAATCGCATCTGCCCGGTTTTCAGCATCTACCAAAACAAAAGTAGCCGGACTGCCTTCAGCTATCTCATAAGGTACTTTTAAAATGGCTGCTGCATTTTTGGTAATCATGTCAAAAACAGCCTCCAAATGTTCCTGCTTTGAAAGCTGAACGACATTAGCATACAGATTTCCCATTCGGCATAAATCGGCATCGCCATAAGGCGTAAACGGATTTAAAATATTGTTGCTGGACAAGGAGGTTAAAATTCCGTGATCGCCAAGCTGATTGGCATTCGCAACTCCTCTCGGAATGAGTTTACCGGAATCCCTTCCGTTTAAAAACAAATCGGTAGCCGGGAGTACGGTTAATGCAATTTGGGCTTCAGCGAGTTTCTTAGCCATTTTTACAAAGTCTTTTTCTTCCATCGCAGCCAGTTTGGTGACGTGTCCTATGGATACTTTTCCCTGATACTTCCGCCTGAGGGTTTGTTTACACAAGTAGGGAATTGACGAACCTTCGGGATCCAGATCAAAATCCAGATGAAAATCTACCGGTACCCTGTACTTTTCGCCCAAATCAAAAATGAGATCGATATGCTTCTGAGGAGCTTCATCTTTATACGGACAGCCACCCACCCAGTCTGCACCCTGATCTAAAGCCGCCTCCAGAAATCCGTAGGTTTCCATTTCCTGAGTTAAACCTTCCTGTGCAAAAGCACAAATTTGCAGGTCGAGCGCGAATGCATAATCTTTCTTTAATCGCACCAAAGCTTCAAAAGAGCGCATTCCCGCACGCGGATCGACCTCCACAAAGCTGCGCATCACCTGAGTTCCGTTTTTAATGGCTTTCTCAATCACCCTGCTACCGCGGGCGTAAACATCTTCTTCAGTAAATTCCGTTTTCGCCTTACTCACTTCGTTTACGGCTTCTTCAAGGGTACCTTTTTCGATCGTACACCGATCTAAAATGCAGGCTTTATCCAGATGGATGTGCGATTCCACATAACCGGGAATCAGCAATCTGCCTTCGCAATCAATCTCCTTGTCTACCACCGAAAAATTACTCCTGATTTCAGACACCTTTCCGTCTTCAATTTTTAAAACGACCAGACCTTCGTGACCGCGTAATTGTACGTTCTTTAGCGAAAAATTATTCATAGTTGTTGACTTTCAACTAAAGTTAAAAGTTAACCGGCGGGGAGTCTGAAGCTTTTGGAAAAGTTTAGGAGAACAGGACTAATCTACTTTAGTTGCTGCCTCTTTCTGAGCCAGATCATAAAGCGTTTGAAGCTGCTCTTTTAAAATACGATCCGGAGACAATTCCGGCAGGTTACTCATAGCAAACCAACCTACCTCGCCGATATCAAAATTAGGATCGAAAGAACCTTCAATAATTTCGCATAGAAAACACAGCTTATACACGTAGTGGGTTTGGGGCGGATGCGGATACTCGCGTTTGTCAAGTACCGCCAGCAAGCGTTTCACTTCAGCCTTAAAACCGGTTTCCTCTTCGATTTCTTTAAGCACATTTTCCTTCGGCGTTAGGCCGATATCTGCCCAGCCACCGGGTAAGGTCCACTTACCGTCTACCGTTTCCTTTACCAGCAACACTTCGCTCTTTTCGTTTATGATCAAACCACGTACGTCGACTTTGGGTGTGGGATAATCCGCTTCCGGAAGGAAGAAATCGCTGAGTTGTTCAACCTTTACATCAGCCAAAATACTCATCATCTCAAGGGAAATCGCACGCAATTCCTCATAACGCTCGGCATCGTAGTTCTCTTTATTGAAAACCAAACCGGCTTCAGCAAGGGATTTTATTTTCTTGATCTGATTGAGAAGATTAGCCGAAATATCCATGAATGTAATTTAATCTTTAATGGTTTGCGAAGGTTTGATTTCTTCGGGAACATCTTCAGGCTTGATTCGTTTTTGAAGCAGTAAGATTTGACCCAAATGGCTTGACTGATGTTCCATCACGTGAAACCAGCCGTAAAAGTTAGTCATTCCCGCACCCGGGATTTCTTCCTCAAGCCATTTGTCATCCCGCTTAGCCAATTCTTCTTTGGTTTTAGCGCGCACCTCATCATACAAATTCAAATAATAGTCAACGTCATGACCTTTAAAGGATTCTCTTCCGTCATCACCCAGATTAAGCGCCGCACCCCAAATTTTTTCTTCTTCTTTATTAAAAAAACGTCCTTCAAAAGTCATTACCTGATATAATTTTTCGGCGGCAGCCAAATGCATAATCAGGGAGCCAATGCTGTTTGCCTTTTCGTCCATCAAATAATCGAGTTCATAAACCGAATGATTTCTAACCGAACCCTCTACCCGCTCTTTCATCGCGTCGAGCATACTCACTAAAATCCCCATTTGCGGGGTGTAACCTGCTTCTGCAACAATCTCCATAGGGCGGGGCGGCGTTGCTCCCCGACCTTTGATCAGAATCGCAAGTGAACCATCTGCAGTATCCTGAGTAAGCTGCGGATCGTATTCCTTAATTTTTAATTGCTGCCCTTCAGCAATACCACTACTCCAACCCAGCAACGGATTTTCAGCGGTACTTTGTTCAAAAGAAGCATTTTGAATAGGGGCTTCTTTAAAATCTCCATTCTCATCAGCAATCAGGAGCTTGAGATCATCAAAATAGAAATCGCCATTCTGCATACACAGACCGCCAATATTCAAAGTCCTGGCCTCCTGATCGAAGATTCCTTCGATAGTGTAGGTTTCCCAGGTATCTGAAGTAACCGGTCGATCCATCATATTGTCAAAAAAGCCGGTTTCTTTATTCTTGTTATCTACCCGCGCCCAGAGTCCCGCTACCCCTTTGGGATCATCTGAAACCACTTTAATTTTTCCGACAAGCTTAAACCTGACTTCGGTTGCGGTTTGTACTTCGATAGACTGCGTAAAAGACGTCCAGCTTCTGGAAATGGTTTTTTGAGCATTTAGGCCGATCGAACAGCAGGTAAGAATTAAAACGAGTAATGAGGTAGTTTTGAATTGCATCTTTTGATTGATTTGATTTCTTAAAAGACCTGAATTCATAGCAAACGTTACAAAACTAATTTTTTAAGCCCGGGCTCTTGTAACCAATGAAAGTAAAACGTAGAGCAAAATGATAAGCGGTATTGCCAAAAAGGTGAGCCAAAACAACAGAATGATCGCGATGGCCAGAAACCCGTAGCGTACTTTATTTTCGGCCATCCCCCAGCTTTTGAACTTGAGGGCGAAAAGCGGAATTTCAGCATTCAGCATATAGCAACTCAGGGCGGTAAGCGCAAGTAAAAACCAGGTATTGGTGATCAGGGTTTCGGCAAGTGCGTAATCCTGAAACTGAACAATGAGCGGCAAACTGGTGATGAGCAGGGCATTTGCAGGCGTAGGCAAACCGATGAACGAAGTTGTTTGGCGGGTATCAATATTGAATTTCGCAAGGCGAAAAGCCGAAGCCAGGGTAATCGCAAAACCCAAAAACGGAATTATCGAAATACTGTCCCAGGTCATTCCGGCTTCTACCCAGCGCTCGCCGGTGTTCCAATGTTCCAGCTTGTGCAGCATTTGAAACATCACCATACCCGGCACCACACCGCTGGTCACCACATCGGCAAGCGAATCGAGCTGCAAACCCAGTTCGCCTTCCACCTTAAACATACGGGCAAAAAACCCATCGAAGAAATCAAAAAATATTCCCGCGACGACGGCATAAGCCGCATAATCCAGCTTACCGGTAGCAGCGAAAAAAACACCAAGCATCCCGCAAAACAGGTTGGCCATGGTAAACGCATTGGGAATGTATTTTTTGATTGTCATCACACGAGTTTTGGTTAGTTGTACTATAGTAAGACGGGTTTCCACTAAAACAAAGGTTTTGGTTTGAAGAAATCCCGCTTACCGGGTAAAAATAGCTAAATTCTTTTTGGAGCCTTTACCAATTAAGAAGACCCTAACGAAATGGCTACTGAAACAACAGCCATTTTGCAACTGCCTCATACTTAATCGCAAAAAATAAAGTTTAAATTGTCACGGGGTTTACCCAAATTTGCCCAAAATCTGTTCTGAGGTTGAAAAAAGTAGTATTTATCGTATGGAGTCTGTTTGTAGTCACAGCACTGGAGGCTCAGGCGGTACGCAAATACTCCAACGAATTTCTAATTATCGGTGTTGATGCCGCGTCTCTGGCAATGGGTAACGCCGTGGTGGCAAGCTCTAAAGATGTAAACAGCGGCTACTGGAATCCCGCCGGACTTGTGCATCTTGAAGATAACCAACTCGCCCTAATGCACGCCAGTTATTTTGCCAATATTGCGTTGTATGATTATGCCGCTTTCGCGAAAAAACTCGATGACCGCAGCGCGCTGGGCATTTCGCTGATACGCTTCGGGGTAGATGACATTCTAAACACCACCCAACTTATTGACGCCAACGGAAACATAGACTACAACCGCATCAGCCTGTTTTCTACCGCTGATTATGCACTTACCGCATCTTACGCGCGGGAGTTACCCGTGCAGGGGTTGAATCTGGGGGCGAATGCTAAGGTCGTGCGCCGCATTATTGGGGATTTTGCATCCAGCTGGGGTTTTGGTCTCGACTTTGGATTGCAGTATTCGAGCGGGGATTGGGATTTTGGGCTTATGGCCCGTGATATTACCACCACCGTCAATACCTGGGCCATTGATGAAGAACGATTTGCGACCATTCGCGATGCGGTTGAGGGTCAAAATCAGGAATTACCTGAAACCCTGGAAGTCACCATCCCAAAACTCCAGATGGGAATCGCGCGCAGTTGGCTCATTCGTTATGATTATTCGATCAAGGCGGAAGTAGATCTGCTGATGCGCTTTACGCAAACCAATGACATCATCTCCAGTCCAGGACTTAGCGCCTCTCCGGCAGCAGGTTTTGAAGTGGGGTACACCGGAATTGTTTTCCTACGCGCAGGGATCGGCAATTTTCAGGATATCACCCAGCTTGACGGAAGCACACGCCTTGGTTTTCAACCCAATATTGGTGTAGGATTTCAGTATAAAGGTATTCACATTGATTACGCCCTTACCGATATCGGCGATCAAAGCGCAGCCGTGTATTCCAATATTTTCTCCTTAAAGCTCGATTGGGAATTGTTTCGGTAGCTTCGATACGATTTTGATGGATTTTCAATCCATCAAAATCACTCAGCTACCTTTAATTTAAAATTCAAGGTTTGAAATTCAAAGCAAACGTATTTTTAACCCGAAAAGAGCGTAAATCGCATTGTAGACAACGAAAACTAAAGCCTCCCTTTGAAGGGAGGTTGGTGAGATATTTTTAGAGCTATTATTATTTAAAATTCAAGGTTTGAAATTCAAAGCAAACGTATTTCTAACCCGAAAAGAGCGTAAATCGCATTGTAGACAACGAAAACTAAAGCCTCCTTTTGAAGAGAGGTTGGTGAGATATTTTCAGAGTTATTTTGATTTAAAATTCAAGGTTTGAAATTCAAAGCAAACGTATTTCTAACCCGAAAAGAGCGTAAATCGTATTGTAGACAACGAAAACTAAAGCCTCCTTTAGAAGAGAGGTTGGTGAGATATTTTCAGAGTTATTTTGATTTAAAATTCAAGGTTTGAAATTCAAAGCAAACGTATTTTTAACCCGAAAAGAGCGCAAATCGCATTGTAGACAACGAAAACTAAAGCCTGCCTTTGAAGGGAGGTTGGTGAGATATTTTCAGAGTTATTTTGATTTAAAATTCAAGGTTTGAAATTCAAAGCAAACGTATTTTTAACCCGAAAAGAGCGTAAATCGTATTGTAGACAACGAAAACGAAAGCCTGCCTTTGAAGAGAGGTTGGAGGGATGTTTTCAGAGTTATTTTGATTCAAAATTCAAGGTTTGAAATTCAAAGCAAACGTATTTCTAACCCGAAAAGAGCGTAAATCGTATTGTAGACAACGAAAACTAAAGCCTCCTTTTGAAGAGAGGTTGGTGAGATATTTTCAGAGTTATTTTGATTTAAAATTCAAGGTTTGAGATTGAAAAAAAGAAATCTTGAATCTTGAATCTTAAATTATGAATTTTTAACTGCTCTGAGCATTTCCCGTTTTCCGGGAGGGCCGGGAAGGCGTTCTACGGTAAAGCCCACGCTTTGCATTGCGCGGCGTACACTGCCTTTTGCGGCATAGGTTACCAGAACTCCGCCGGGATTCAGGGCATCAAACATCTTTTGAAAAATGGGTTCTTCCCAAAGTTCGGGTTGTACCCGCGCGCCAAAGGCATCAAAATAAATAAGATCGTGCTTACTGATATCGGTTATGGTTTCAAAGGTCTGCTCACGCTTTTTTAAGTGAAATTGTGAAGTAATTGCGTGCTCCTCTTCCCAGAGAGTCTGGTGCATCGCGTCAAATGTCTCGCGATAGCTTTCGGCTTCAATCGTTTCTAAATAATTAAGTTGCTTTAATTCTTCAGTAGAAACCGGAAAGGCTTCTACTCCTTCATACTTCAGTTTTACCGGGAGTTTTTCAGCGTGGATCAAAGTTAAAAGTGCATTCAACCCCGTACCGAAACCTATTTCTAAAATACGAAGTTCATCAGGCTGGCCCGCTTTCGCGAATGCGTGATCAAAACCCATTTTAAGAAAGACGTGCCGCGCTTCCTGCACCGCCCCGTGCATAGAATGGTATTGCTCATTCCAGTCGGTTATCTGTATGGTAGTAGAGCCGTCTGCTGTTTTAACGATTTTGCGCTCCAACTTACTCGGCGATTTTCACTCCGCTAGCGGTAAAGCCCAGACTTTTCTTAGGAAGGGTAATCGCTGCGATTTCGGCTTCGCTTTTCCCGGCATCTTTGGCATAATGCTGCTGTTCTTCAACCGGCACCTCGCTGATAAAGGCCATTCCGTGAACAACCACGCGCTTTCCTCCTAAATCTTTAGGTACAAAAAAACCGTAATCCTTAAACTTAACCATTACAGGATCTTCAGCACCTACATCTACCTGCATCCAGCAGCCTTTTGCCTGGCAAACCTCTTTGACAGGGCCTTCAAAGGTCACCTTAACCGTGTCTCCGGTTTTTAGATTTGAATAAATTTCGCCCAACTCATAGGCCGAAAGAATGGTTTCGTTTTTAAAATCGGCACCAAAAACCGGTAAATCTCCGGTGACTTCCTCCTGATTGATCACAGCTGCAGAGGCTCCTGCAGATTCATTATCCTTACACGAATAGACAATCAGAGCGATTGTGAGGATACTAAACAACTTTTTCATAGTTATCGTTTTTTTATTTGATTTCTTGCTTAAGCAAAAGCAAAACCCTTAAAAAAAGAGCTTTTTAAATGCTAAAACAGCTGTTTTGATGCATAATTAGTTTCAGAGAACCGGGTCCGGAGCTGTATTACAATGCAATAAGTCTGGCGAACAGGTAAAATTAATCATTTCTTGAGCTTACTTACTTTGAGAAAATGATAAATTTGTGCTTATAAATCGGATGATTATGACAGATACTTTAACGATTACCAAAGCGGAAAAGTCAAAAATAAGTCAGGTTGACTTTAGTAACCTTGCTTTTGGTAGCATTTTTACAGACCATATGTTTGTTTGTGAATATAAAGACGGAAGCTGGCAAACCCCTGAGATCAAACCTTACGGGCCTATCGAGATGGATCCTGCAGCAAAAGTCTTTCACTACGGGCAAGCGGTTTTTGAAGGAATGAAAGCTTACAAAGACGACAACGGCGACATTTTTATGTTCCGTCCTGAAGAAAACTTTAACCGTATCAATAAATCCAGCGAGCGTCTGGCGATGCCGGCATTTGATAAAGACTACTTTTTTGACGGTCTCAATACCCTGCTAAACCTCGATAAAGACTGGATCAAACCCGGAGAAGGCAACTCGCTTTACATTCGCCCGTTTGTCATTGCGACCGAAAACGGCGTATTGGCTTCCCCTTCTACCGAATATAAATTTGTCATCATTTGCGCACCCGCTCAGTCGTATTACAGCGGCAAGGTGCGCGTACTTTTTGCAGACCACTACAGCCGTTCTGCTGATGGAGGTGTAGGCTTTGCTAAAGCAGCAGGTAACTACGCCGCGCAGTTTTATCCAACTGAGCTAGCCAAGGAAAAAGGCTACAATCAGGTGGTATGGACGGACGCCAGCACGCACGAATATCTGGAAGAAGCCGGTACGATGAACGTATTTTTCCGTGTGAACGATACCTTGCTTACCGCGCCTACCAGCGACCGTATTCTGGACGGAATTACCCGTAAAAGTTTGATCGAGCTTGCGCGCAGTCAGGGAATCAAGGTTGAAGTGCGGCCGGTTAAGGTTTCTGAAATTGTAGAAGCTGCCGAAAACGGATCACTCAAAGAAATGTTTGGTGCCGGTACCGCTGCTGTGATCTCTGTGATTTCGGGCTTTACCCACAAAGACAAGCAGTTTGACCTGCCTGATCTGGATGATGCCTATGCGCCAAAACTCAAAAAACAATTGACCGAATTACAGGCCAACCGTGCTGAAGATCCTTTTGGATGGAGGTATGAAGTACCTGCGATCGAAGTCTAGTTTATTATCTATTTCGCTTTCGCGAAAGCATTACAAAACCCAAAGCATATAGGATTTGCTTTGGGTTTTGTGTTTGTAGACTTTAGACGTATTTTTGCACCTCATTTTTAAACCGAAGACATGCAAGACGGAATATATGCCAAATTTCATACGCCAAAAGGTGAAATTCTGGTAAAACTCGAACACGAAAAAACTCCCGGAACCGTAGGTAACTTTGTAGCACTTGCTGAAGGAAACCTCGAAAACTCCGCTAAAAAACAAGGAACACCTTATTACGACGGACTTAAATTTCACCGGGTGATTCCTGATTTTATGATTCAGGGAGGTTGCCCACAAGGCACCGGTACCGGCAATCCCGGTTACCAGTTTGATGATGAATTTGATTCAAACCTGAAACACGATACTCCAGGAGTACTCTCTATGGCAAACGCCGGCCCGGGCACTAACGGAAGTCAGTTTTTTATCACGCACACCGCAACACCATGGTTAGACGGAAAGCATACTGTTTTTGGTAAAGTGGTAGAAGGTCAGGATGTGGTTGATGCAGTCGCTCAGGGTGATAAAATGGAGCAGGTTGAGATCATTCGCGTAGGTGAAGAAGCCGAAAAATTTAATGCTGTTGAAGCTTTCCGTACGTTTGAAGGAGCCCGTGAAAAACGCATTGCCGAAGAACGCGCTAAAAAAGCTGAAGCTTTAGACAAATTGAGTCAGGGTTTTAAAGAAACCAAGAGCGGTTTACGCTATCAAATCATTCAGGAAGGAAACGGCAAAAAAGCCGAAACCGGAAAAATGGTATCAGTGCATTACAAAGGTCAATTGGCCGATGGCACTGTGTTTGACTCTTCGTACAAACGCAATCAGCCCCTGGATTTTCAGGTTGGTGTAGGTCAGGTGATCGCAGGCTGGGATGAAGGTATTGGTTTACTTAAAGTGGGTGACAAAGCCCGTTTTGTAATCCCTTCAGACCTGGGTTACGGAAGTCGCGGTGCAGGCGGGGTGATTCCACCGGATGCGATTTTGGTTTTTGACGTTGAATTGATGGACGTTAAATAAATTCCGAATACTTATAGAAAAACAAAGGCTGTCTGAAAAGATGGCCTTTTTTGTTGGTTGTTTTCGGTTTGCTGTTTACCGTTTATTTTGGTTTAAGGATAAAACTGTGAAATTTTGCATTCTACATTCGTAACTGATTATTGGGTTATTGGGTTATTGGGTTATTGGGTTATTGGGTTATTGGGTTATTTAAAGATTAAAAAAAACACTCCTAATTCTGAATTCTGAATTCAACAACATTTGCGCTTTCGGGCCTATTTTCTTATTTTAAAGCTGATTAGATGTACGTAGTAACCTCAAAATGTCAGGTCGAGCGCAGTTGAGACCTTTATACTATTGAGAACATAGCCTCCCGACTGCGCTCGAGGAGACAGTCGTTACTACAAACGCCATTTTTTAATAATTAAAACAGTTGAAACCAATGGGAAAAGGAGATCAAAAAACCAAACGCGGAAAAATACACCGGGGCACTTACGGCAAGCTCAGACCAAAAAAAGGAAAGAAGAATCCGGCAACTACTGCTGATGTTCCTACGAAACAAACGGCTACCAAAACAAAAGAGGCCGGCAAAGCGACCTCAGATACAAGTTTAGCAGATAAAAAGCCCTAAATCTTAACGAACAAAAACGAGTTCGTTTTTAGCTAAATCAGAGTACTGCTCACTAAAGCCGTACCCGTCGTAATCAAAGCCCTTCAGGTCTTCTATGGTTTGCACATCGGTATCTATAATGTAGCGAACCATAGAACCACGGGCTTTTTTAGCGTAAAAGGAAATGATTTTGAGCTTTCCGTTTTTATAGTCCTTAAAAACCGGAGTGATCACCGGCACTTTAAGTTTTTCAGGCTTAACCGATTTAAAGTACTCCTGACTCGCAAGATTCAAAAACAACTCGTCGTCTTTTAATTCTTTGTTTAAAGCATCCGTGATTTTTTCGCCCCAAAATTCATAAAGATCCTCGGTGTGACCACTCTTTAGCTTGGTTCCCATTTCCAGGCGATAGGGTTGCATCAAATCCAGGGGTTTCAACACGCCGTAAAGTCCGCTTAGAATGCGCAGGGTATCCTGAAGTTTATCAAGCTTTTCGGTTGGGATGGTGTAAGCATCAAGCCCGGTATAGACATCCCCGTCAAAGGCATAGATCGCAGGACGCGCGTTGTCTTTGGTAAACGGGGTATTGAATTCTTTATAGCGCTGGTAGTTAAGATCAGCCAGCTTGTCGCTGATGCTCATCAGCTCTGAAATCTCAGCTTTAGTTTTGCGCTCTAATTTTTTATTCAGGGTTTCGGCCTCTTCCAGAAACTGAGGCTGCGTCGCCCGTGTGGTGGGTAATTTATCTTCGTAATTCAGTGATTTTGCCGGGGAAACAACTGCTTTCATATCCTATTCTTTTGATCAAAAATAAGCATTCACAAAAAGCTATTGAACGGCTTTTGATAAGTTTTGGCAATTGGGGAATAGATGTGTGACGTTAGATTTGAGATATGAGACTTGAGATGTAAGACTAAAGAATATAGAGAAGAGAAAAAAGAAGTTACTCATTTAGCCTGCATCTTTCAGAAATCGAATTTAAGACAGGAAGAGGTAACAAAATAGTACTACTAAAACTATAGAAAGGAGAACAAGATAAAATTCCTTTAGGAGCTGCTTTTGAGCTTGCTTCTTGATTTCAACTTTCAGCTCTGCCAACTTTTTTGGGTCTATAGGTTCTTTTGTGGATGGATTTGCCTTACCGGTCTTCTTTAAGGTATTTTGCAACAGCTTTTCTTCCCGACGTTCCAGTTTTTTGCGACGTAATTCTTTAAACCTTTGGTTATGCGCACTAAACCTTCCATATGTTCCATCTACAGGCATATTATATATTCTTTTAACACCTAGTCGGGAGAATTGAGATGTGAGACTTGAGATCTAAGACTAAAGAACAGCGAGAAGAGAACAAAGTCCTTAAAAACTAAAATTTAACTCCGACCCTAGTTCCAATAGTAATAATAACAATAATAGCAATAAACCCTCTAACCCACCAAACTCTTTCGCACATCACTCTCAATCAAACCATCCCGCAGGCGGATTACCCGGTGCGCATGTTCGGCGATGTCTTCTTCGTGTGTAACTAAAATAACGGTATTTCCTGCCGCGTGAATGGCGTCAAACAAATTCATAATCTCTACCGAGGTTTTAGAATCCAGGTTTCCGGTAGGCTCATCTGCAAGGATAATCGACGGTTTGTTAACCAAAGCCCGGCCTACGGCAACGCGTTGGCGCTGACCTCCGGAGAGTTGGTTAGGCTTGTGATCCATACGATCTGCCAGGCCTACATCGGCTAAAACCTCTTTTGCCCGCTCGTGACGCTCGGGTTTTGAATAACCCGCATACACCATAGGCAGCGCGACATTATCAAGCGCAGTGGTACGGGGCAACAGGTTAAAGGTCTGAAACACAAAACCGATCTCCTTATTACGCACCTCAGCGAGTTCATCATCGGTCATCGAACTAACGTCCCGACTATTGAGCACATAGGTACCCGAAGTAGGCGTATCTAAACAACCCAGAAGATTCATCAATGTAGATTTCCCGGATCCTGAGGGACCCATAATGGCAACGTACTCCCCTTTTTCGATCTGTAGATCAATTCCCTTTAAAACGTGTACAATTTCGTTTCCCAAAGGGAAGTCGCGGGTAATATTCTTGATGTCGATAAGGCTGCTCATAAAATCCGGTTTACTGAAAAATAATCGATTTTGTTCTATTTGTAGCCAAATGGGCTGTTGAGTTACAAAATTTACAGGCGAATCTTAAAATGTTCTTCAGCCTGCTCTGCTCTAAAAAACACAAACCCCAGCCAGAAACAATCTACCGTCACCCGAACTTTGGGATGTTGTTTAATGCGTTCCCAGGCTTCGGTCATTCCTTCAGACCAGTAGATATCATCAAAAACCCAGATGCTATCGTTGTGCACTGTAACCAGTAATTCCTCGAAATAGGCCAGCGTCGCTTCTTTACTGTGATTGCCGTCGAAATAAATCAGATCGAAGTTCCTGTTTTTTTGCTGCTTTAGTGTTTCAGAAAAATCACCAATTAAGATTTCAACAGTATTGATTCCGGCAGTGTTTAAAGCTTGCCGGGCCACATCTGCAGTTTGCGGGCAGCCTTCAAGGGAAGTTACCTTTCCGGTTTTGGGCAATGCCAAAGCTGAAGTCGCCAGACCCAGTGAAGTACCCAACTCCAAAATAGTTTTGGGTTTAAAATATGAAACCATCCGATACAAAAGCTTCATACGCTTTAAAGTAGCTCCGGCGTGTTTGGCAATATCTTTTACTGCCCGGGTATTGCTTTTAAAAACCCGGGAGCCGGCACCAAAATCGGTTACCTCAATTACTTCTGAAGTGTTCAGCAAGTCCTGGCGGTACTGCTTCAGTTTTTGATAGTCATCTTTCGACTTACGATCGTACAAACATCGGGTCACAAAAGCATAAACAAAAGGCGAATGCACCCCGTGCTGGTTAGTCGCCTTCCGCAGAAATTTTAAATATGCTTTTGCGGTGTACCACATTCTTTGTTCTCTGTTCTCTGTTCTCTGTTCTCTGTTCTCTGTTCTCTGTTCTCTAAAAGAAATATTTCGTTTTCGGTTGGCTTCGATACAAATTTTGTTTCGCTAAGGCTTCACAAAATTCACTCAGCCACCGTGTTCTGTGTTTCGGTTTTCGGTTTTCGGTTTTCGGTTTTCGGTTTTCGGTTTTCTAAGCTCTAAAAAAAGGTTGAATCGTTGAAGCGTTGAATCGCTGAATCGTTGAATCGTTGAATCGTTGAATCGTTGAATCTTAAAAAATACTTTCTACTTTCTACTTTCTACTTTCTACTTTCTACTTTCTACTTTCTACTTTTCACTTTCTACTTTCCTTTCACCCTTCCATCTTAGCGCCCAGTTCAAACCAGCGCTCGGTGAACTCGTCAATCTTATCCTGAATTCCCTGCAATTCCATGGATCGCTTGTTGATTTCGTCGCCAGACAAATCCGGATTCAGAAATTCGGCTTCCTTGGCCACTTTTTCCTTTTCCAGTTTGGCGATATCACGTTCCAGACGGTTGTATTCTTTTTGTTCGTTATAGGAGAGCGTAATGTTTTGGGTTTTCCAGTTCTCCTTGTTGGTTTCCTTAGCTGCTTCCGGTTTTTTCTCCTCTTCCTGAATTACAGCCGGACCCGCATCATAGGCTCTAAAATCAGAATAGTTACCTGGAAAATCTTCTACTTCACCCTGGCCTCTAAAAACAAAAAGGTGATCTACGATTTTATCCATAAAGTAGCGGTCGTGAGACACCACTAAAAGACAACCGGGAAAGTCCAGCAGAAAGCTCTCCAACACATTCAGGGTCACGATATCCAAATCGTTCGTTGGCTCATCGAGAATCAAAAAGTTAGGGTTCTGGATCAAAACCGTACAGAGGTACAAACGCTTGCGCTCTCCCCCGCTCAGTTTTTCTACGAAGTCATACTGCTTTTTACGGTCAAATAAAAAGCGTTCCAGCAACTGCCCGGCAGAAATCTGTCTGCCTTTTTTAAGCGGAATGTACTCTCCAAATTCTTTGATGACCTCGATGACTTTCTGCCCGGGTTTTATGTCGATACCTCTCTGGGTGTAATAGCCAAACTGAATGGTTTCGCCAATCACAAGCTTTCCTCCATCGGGTTCCATTTGCCCGGTAAGGATATTTAAGAAGGTAGATTTTCCGGTTCCGTTTTTACCGATGATCCCAATGCGTTCGCCACGCTGAAAGTTGTAGTCAAACTTGTCGAGGATTACCCGGTCTTTAAAGGATTTTGAAACTTTGTGCAGCTCTACAATCTTGCTTCCCAAACGCTCCATATTGAGTTCGAGTTGAACCTCGTGATCGTTACGGCGTTTAGAAGCCCGGTCTTTGATTTCTGCAAAATCGTCTATTCGCGATTTTGATTTGGTCGTACGCGCCTTGGGCTGGCGGCGCATCCACTCGAGTTCCTTTTTAAAAAGCTGCTTGGCTTTTCCCGTTTCGGTTTCTTCATTGGCGATACGCGCATCGCGTTTCTCGAGGTAGTAGGCGTAATTGCCTTTATAACTATACAGCTGCCCTTCATCAAGCTCGATGATTTCATTACACACGCGCTCCAGAAAATAGCGGTCGTGCGTCACCATAAAGAGCGTGAAGTTCTCTTTGGCGAAAAACGCTTCAAGCCATTCAATCATTTCCAGATCGAGGTGGTTGGTAGGCTCATCCAAAATCAGCAAATCGGGTTTACTAAGCAGCATATTGGCCAGAGCCAGACGCTTCTTTTGACCACCGCTTAGTTTTTCAACTTTCCGGCTTAAATCGTCCAGCTTCAGCTGAAATAAAATCTGCGTGTATTGGGTCTCAAAATCCCAGGCCTGATGGGCTTCCATCTGATCAAAAGCTTTTTGATAGGCTTCCGAATCTTCCATATTTTGAAGCGCGTGCTCGTAGGCTGAAATCACTTTGAGAATTTCATTATCGCTATCCAGGATGGTTTCTTCCACCGTAAGATTGGGATCCAGGTTGGGTTCCTGAGGTAAAAAAGCGACTTTGATTCCCTTACGGAAAATCACCTGACCACTATCGGGATTTTCGGCTCCTGCCAAAATATCAAGCATAGAGGTTTTACCGGTACCGTTTTTGGCGACCAGCCCTATTTTTTGACCTTCATTAATACCAAAGGATAAATCTTTAAACAGAACCCTTTCGCCGAAGGCTTTAGAAATCGATTCTACCGAAACATAATTGATTGCGCTCATAGGCTGCGAATTTAGCTTTTAAAAACGGGAAAACAAGAACCCCAAGGCCAGCTGCCGAAGTATAAACGGAAAGAACTGTCTTACCTACTTATGTATACTGAAATGGAAATCGTTACGAATGGCATCAGGGATGTTTTCTTGTTTGAATTGGAAAATCAAAGCGCCTTATTTGGCTAAAATAGCTGCGATATCGGGTTTAAAATAGGAAGGACCTTTGAGCACTTTACCGTCTTCGCGGTAAATGGGTTTACCATCGGCACCCAGCTTGCTCATATTGCTGCGCTGAATTTCATCAAAAACCTCCTCGATTTTATGCTGCATGCCGTGCTCGAGAATGGTGCCGCAAAGAATGTAAAGCATATCGCCCAGTGCATCTGCGACTTCAGCAAGGTCATTGTTGTTTGCAGCCTCCAGATATTCTTCGTTTTCCTCGCGCATCAGCTCAAACCGCAGTTGGTTTTTGGCTTTGCCCAGGTCTGCCGTGGGTTTTTCATTAATTCCCAATCCAAATGCGGTATGAAACTCGTGAACGGCTGACAGTCTTTTTTTCATCTCTGTGATTAATTTTAAGGGGTTTCAGGTTTATCAAAACAATCAAAAACACTTGATTGTTGCTCTTTATCGTATCGTTTTCTGTTATTTATAGCTTAATTTTGACCAAAAATACTGTTTAATGTTTAGCACCGGTCAGATAATATTTGCGCTCCTCTTTTTTGTTTCGTTTGTCATTTTTGTGAGCTTTAGTTACAAAAAAGACCGAAAGCTGCACCGCAAGGAATATAAAGGCAGTTTTTGGGTCTTGATAGGTTTTATCGCATTTGTTTTGATTCTCTTCGTTATAAAGCTCTACCTGAAAGAATAATTCTTACTTTGATCTGCATAACTGTATATTTTTATAGACCAAAGTGTTAAATTAGCAGTATAAGCTCCCCTTAATTATGAAAATTCTAAAATACCTCTTCTTCCTGCTGCTCATCATTTTTATTGCAGGAGCCATATACTTCGCCACCCAGGACGGCACTTACGACATTAAAGAATCTAAACGCATCGAAGCGCCTGTAAGTCTGGTTTTCGATAAAGTAAACGACTATAAAACCTGGGAGAACTGGGGACCCTGGAAGCAGGATGATCCCACAATGGTTTTCAATTATCCCGAAAAAACCAGCGGTGAAGGCGCCAGTTATTCGTGGAATGGTAAAGAGGCCGACGGCTCCATGCGCACCACTCAGGTCATACCAAATCAGCGTATAGAACAGGACATTACCTTTATCACTCCCGGGGGAGAGCGCGAGGCAAAAGTGTACTGGCAGTTTGAAAATACCGAAAAGGCCACCGAGCTCACCTGGGGAATACGCGGAGAACACACCCTGACCGATAAAGCCTATTTTACCCTCACAGGTTATGATTTTGAGGCCGATATGAGAAAAATGTACCGCTTGGGCCTTGACAATCTCAGCCAGATGATACTGGACGATATGAAGGCCTACACTGTAAAGGTAGACGGTATCACCCAATACAGCGGGGGTTTCTACATGTACACCACAACCTCAACCACTCTAGAAAATGTTAACGATAAAGTAGCCGAATTGCTTCCGCAGGTCTATCGCTTTATGGAAGGGAATAACATTACCATTTCAGGCAAACCGCTAAGTCTGTATAATGCGAAAGATGCCGCCACAAACAGCGCCATTATTTCGGCAGGAATACCCACCACCTCGCGTATTGTTGTACCCGAGGATTCTGCTATTTTGTGCGGTTTTATGCCTGCATACACGGTAGTAAAAACCACATTAACCGGCGATTTGAGTAATCTTGAAGAGGCCTGGAGCAAAACGGAAGCCTACCTGAGTCAAAATAACTATACCAAAGCCGAAGGCGCATCTGTTTTTCAGGTCTATGTTAAGGGTGCCGAAGAGGATCTCAACCCTGCGACCTGGATCACCGAATTGTACATCCCCATTGAAGTTGCAGAACCCGAGACCGAGCAGCTATGAAACAACTCATCCTTGTTTTTGTAGGTGGTGGAGCCGGAAGCGTATTGCGCTTTTTGCTGGGCCGCTGGCTTAACACCACACCAAACGGGATTCCGTACGGGACTTTTGCGGCTAATATTCTGGGAAGTCTTTTAATAGGCTTAATTCTGGGGTGGGCACTTAAAAACAATAGTCTGAGCCCTAACAGTACCTTACTCCTGGCTACAGGATTCTGTGGTGGGTTTACCACCTTTTCAACCTTTGCTTACGAAAACCATTTGATGCTTAAAAGCGGCGACTTTTTAACTTTTGCAATCTACACGCTTGGCAGTCTGGTACTGGGTTTTGCGGCGGTTTTCGCAGGAATGTGGATTACAAAAGCTCTCTAAAAAAGTTGAATTTTAACTTTTTACAGGAAAAAGATTTGAAAACTGAAACTTTTAAGTAGCTTTGAAGTTCAAAACACCATTTTCGCAGCAATTTCTAAATAAAATGATCCTTTCCTACACATCATATCGCCAACTGAAGGTCTCTACGACCCGGCCAGATTTGTTGTGTTGATACATGAACGTTCATATATAAATCACTTCTAAAGTCTGGCTCACCGCCAGACTTTTTTTATGCCAACCAACAAGAAACCATGAAAACTATTTTTACCGCCTACCTCAATACATTTAAAGGCCTCTCTAAAGAGGTTTGGTGGCTGGCACTTATAACCTTTGTGAACAGGGCCGGTGCCATGGTAATCCCTTTTTTATCGCTTTACCTCAGAGACGATTTGCAATTCAGCCTAAGCGATGTAGGCTGGGTGATGACCTGCTTTGGTTTCGGCTCCTTATTTGGCTCGTGGATTGGCGGTAAACTTTCAGATAAACTGGGGTATTATAAAACCATTTTATTTAGTTTAATCGGTACCGGAATCGGATTCTTTTTTCTGCAATTCATTACAGGCTTTTGGCCGATATGCCTTGGCTTTTTTCTGCTTATTGCCATCGCCGATATGTCAAGACCGGCCTTTTTTGTTGCGCTCAGCGCATACAGTAAACCGGAAAACAAAACACGATCCCTAACGCTCATCAGACTGGCGATTAACCTGGGTTTTTCAGCGGGACCCGCTCTTGGCGGACTCATCATTGCGGGCATTGGTTATTTTGGTTTGTTTTGGGTAGACGGGATTACCTGTATTTTGGCAGGTCTTTTATTGATTAAAACCCTCAACCCCAGAAAAGCCAAAGAGACCGATCAGGAAGCCCCGGTATTGACCCCACTCCCCCCGCATAAAGATCGGCTGTATGTAATTTTTCTTATTGCACTGGCTCTTTTTGGGATTGTATTTGTACAATACTTTTCTACGGTACCCCTGTATTACAAAGAGGTACGCAGCTTGAGCGAATCACAAATCGGACTTCTACTGGGCTTAAACGGCTTTTTAATTTTCGCTTTTGAAATGCCGCTTATCGCCTTTATGGAACGAAAAAAATGGTCGCAACTGGCAAATGTGATCGCGGGTCTTCTCTTTACAGGATTGAGTTTTGGCGCGTTTTTTCTGGGCAGCTGGAATCTGTTTCTGGTCGTAGGTATGGCCGTTGCGACTTTGGGTGAGATGATCGCTTTTCCTTTTGGCAATGCATTTGCGCTAAGGCGTGCAAAATTGGGCAGGCAGGGAGCCTATATGGGGCTGTACAGCATGTCGTTTTCCCTATCACACATCTTTGGTCACAATTCGGGAATGCAGCTGGTGAATGCCCTGGGATACGACATAACCTGGTTAGTGATGGTCGCCATTACAGTGGTAGCCACGGTATTGCTTGTGTATGTTAAAAGAAGAATCACTACCGAAGAGCAGGAGAACCTCGTTAATATTTAGCCCTGCCCAGATAGCTTTTTATAAGCTCATTGTAGGTCGGTTTGATTTTAAGCAATTCGGTTTCGGGAATGCTGTAGAGGGATTCATAATCAGCGTATCCCCGTTTAAGCAATTCTTCGAGATAGAAATACGCCGTGTTGTAATCCTGATCTTTTGCTGAAAGACTGATGATATTTAGATACGATTCAGTCGCATCGGGGTGTAGAATGGTATTGAGAACGTTCACAAATATGCGTTGCGGAATCAGGTTTGTAGTATTTAGAAACAGAAAGTCCTGAATCTGGTAATCGATAAAACCAAGAATGCGCCTGGCGACTTGTTGCTCTCTGGGTTTGGCATCATTTGCTGCAGCTGCCTCAAACCGCCTGATGCGCTCATCCCAATACCCGAGGTTCTCAAAATTGGCCATAACAAAATCCTCTTCCAGAAAATAATCAAGATCCTCCAGCAAAAGTTGTTCTTCAATGCTCCCGTTACGCTCAGCACGTCGCGCTTCTTTGTATGCCTCAGAACGCCTTACACTGCGCTGCAGATCGCGTACGCCATCCAGATCAACATAGCCTCTGTAGTCACTTTTCACATCTTTAATTAAATCATAGCCGGTAAGATATTCCTTTTCGGAAATTAAAATTTTTAAAGCATCCAGATCCCTTTGATAATCGCCGGCATAAATGGAATCTGCGATGTTTTTGTCTAAACGTTCGGCATTTAGGTGCTTCAGCCGATTAATCATTACCCGTAGCAGGGCCGCACCGGGCCACTCCCCGGTATGCTCGTAAGCATACAACTCATTATCCCGGCTAAAAGAACCCACGAGATAAAAATAATCACTCATCTGGTAATAGTTGGGTGAAGAGCGCCCCACCAGACCCATGACCAGATTGCGCCCGGCACGTCTGGCAAAACGGTTTGCAAAATACACGTCATCAACCACGAGCAGGCGCGTTGCCTGAGTGACCACATAAGAAACGGCACTGGCGACACGGGCTCCGCTTCGCAAACCCGATAAATAAACCTCCGTTTGTTCTATTGGAATTTTTAAAAGCACGTCGCGCATAACCAAAATAGCCCTGTTTGCATTAGCGTCAAGACTGTCTATCGACTCGTGTAACGGGAAATTGTTGGAAACCACCACAAAGTCATCGGGTTCTGTAGCTGCCGAAAACAAGCGCGCTGCCCTCACCCCTTCACCCTCGGGATCAAAAACAAAAATTACTTTAGAGGGTTTCTCCGAATTATAACCTGACGGAAGGTAAATCGAATACGGTAAATCAAGAGTATCATTACTCACACGGGTTTCGGTTACCGCTCCTTTTAATAAGGTTTGATTTTGCGCATGACCTGCCAGAATAGATAAAAAGGAAAGAATGAGGATAAAATAGAGACGCATAGAAGGAGTTTCAAAAATCTACAACAACAATTGTGCTACAATTTAGGCAATAAAAAAACTGCTTCTGTTGAAAGCAGTTTAAATTTAGAGGTGAAAGCTATTATTGAATTTTAAGATTCTACACGCTGGGGTACCTGTGCTCTTTTTCGAAATAAAAATTTTGCGAATAAAGAAACCACAAATAAGTCTGCAGAGATTAGGAACAATACCCTTGAGGCTTCAGTTCCCCAAAGATTAAAACCTCCAAAACCATATACTCCGGTTAAAATAGCAACGATCAAAAATGGTAGTGTTAGGCGTTTCATGATTCTTCTTTTTAAGTTTATTACTGATGTAAAAGTACTGTGATCTGCCAAGTACATATCCCAACGATTTCCTAATTACTATATCTTTAACGATTACACCGTATTGATGTTAAGAGAGTTAACACACCCGCCTGATTTAATTTTATCCCCTGCTAAGCCCCTTCCCGGTGTTACGACTAAAGGCGTGTAATTGACCTGCAGTTTGTATCTTTGCAGAGCAAAAAAAATTGAGAATGAATAGCGAGACGACAGTTGCACCGGTACGCCAGCCCAAACCTAAATGGTTGCGGGTTAAATTACCCACAGGAAAAAAATATACCGAACTCAGAAGTCTGGTTGACAGGTATGACCTGCATACCATTTGTACATCCGGTAGCTGCCCAAACATGGGAGAGTGCTGGAGCGAGGGTACGGCTACCTTTATGATCCTGGGTAATGTATGTACGCGTTCATGTGGCTTTTGTGGTGTAAAAACCGGAAGGCCCGACACTTTAGACTGGGAAGAACCCGAGAAAGTAGCACGCTCCATTAAACTGATGGGTATTAAGCACGCCGTAATAACTTCAGTAGACCGCGATGATCTAAAAGATATGGGATCTATTATGTGGGCCGAAACAGTTAAAGCCATCAGAAGGATGAATCCGGAAACCACACTCGAGACTTTGATTCCCGACTTTCAGGGTAACGAACGCAACATAGACCGAATCGTTGAAGTAGCCCCTGAGGTAGTTTCCCATAATATGGAAACCGTAAAAAGACTTACGCGTGAGGTGCGCATTCAGGCACAATACGATCGCAGTCTTGGGGTTCTCAAATACTTAAAACAACAGGGGATAAACCGAACAAAATCTGGCATTATGCTGGGTCTTGGGGAGACCGAAGAGGAAGTCCTGCAAACGATGCGCGACCTTCGTGATGCAGAGGTAGATGTGGTCACTATAGGACAATATCTTCAGCCTTCTAAAAAACACCTGCCTGTAAAACAATTTATAACTCCAGATCAGTTTAAAATATACGAGACTTTCGGCCTTGAAATGGGCTTTAGGCATGTTGAAAGCAGCGCTTTGGTGCGTTCTTCCTATAAAGCTCAGAAACACATCAACTAGATTTTTCAGCTATGAGCAAAGTCAAAATCGGCATAAACGGTTTTGGGCGTATTGGCAGAAGGCTTTTTAGACTTTTGCATAATCATCCTGAAATTGAAGTTGTAGCCGTAAACGATCTGGCCGATGATTTAACGCTGGCTCATCTTTTAAAATACGACAGCATTCACGGTATATTTCATGCGGACGTCAGTTTTGCCGAAAATTCCCTGTTGGTAGACGGACGATCCGTTCGGCTTTTTCAAAACAGCATACCACAAGCCAATCGCTGGGCAGAAGAAGAGGTTGATGTAGTGGTTGAGGCCACAGGCAAATTTAAAACCTATAAAGATTTAAAAGGGCATCTGGATGCCGGTGCGGGCAAGGTGATTTTGAGCGTTCCGCCATCTGATGACAGCATTAAAACCATTGTACTGGGTGTCAACGATCACCTGATTGAGCAGGACGACCGCATCCTCTCAAACGCCAGCTGTACAACCAACAATGCCGCGCCTATGATAAAGGTGGTAAAAGACCTGTGCGGTATCAAGCAGGCCTATATCTCTACGGTACACAGCTATACCACAGACCAGAGTCTTCACGACCAGCCTCATCATGACTTGAGACGCGCCCGTGCGGCGAGTCAGTCTATAGTTCCCACAACAACCGGGGCGGCTAAAGCACTTACTAAAATTTTCCCCGACCTTAAAGATGTCATCGGCGGTTGCGGCATACGGGTGCCTGTACCTAATGGTTCTCTAACTGACGTCACCCTTAACGTTTCCAGAGAAACCACCAGTGAAGAAATCAATGAGGCTTTTAAAAAAGCTGCTGAAGGTAATCTTCGTGGCATCCTTGATTACACATTGGTGCCTTTGGTCTCTATTGATATTGTAGGAAACACGCATTCCTGCATTGTCGACGGGCAAATGACTTCTGTAATCGGAAATCTGGTAAAGTTAATAGGCTGGTATGATAACGAAACAGGCTACTCTTCCCGTATTATTGACCTCATTTTAAAGATCTCTTAAAAATATTAAGTAAAATTCTTAATGTTTTCGACAAAGTGTCTATATTAGTGACTTAATGAACACAATAATGCTCTTCGACAGAAATTTTGTTGTTGCACTTTTTGTTTTATTCTGCCTCAATGGTTTTGGTCAAAAACCTAAAAATCTGGAGACCGCTCAAGAGATTCAGGTAGAATCCCTGCTGCTCAAAGGCATCGAGGCCTTTAACACGGCCGAGTTTGATAAGTCTATTGCAAATTTTCAGGAGGCAAAACAACTGGCACGCAAAATAAACAACCTAAGTCGCGTTGGTATAAGCCAGCAGTTGCTCGCAAACGTATATCTGAAACAGGGGGAATTTGACAAAGCCTTCCCGGAGATTCATGAAGCCATTAAGATTCACCAGCAATTACAGGAGTCTACGAGACTGGGTGAAGATTATCTGACCTATGCCCAGCTACTCAGTAAAACCAATAACAATACCGAAGCCCTAAAATATTTAAACGAATCTGTAAGTATCTTCGGAGGTTCAGGGGACAAAAATGACAAACAAAGCCTGGCCTCTGCTCATCTCTATAAGGGAGCCATTTTTCAGGATCAGAAGAAAGATTTGTTAGCCCTTGAGGAGTTTGATGAAGCGCTTCAGATCCTTTCAAAACTCAATGATTCCCGAAATAATTACAGCATTGCAAGGCTCAAGTTACTTACTGCCCGCAGTCGCAGTACATTGAATGAACTGGAAAGCAGTTTAGAAGATGCCAATACCGCTTACACCATGAGCGTTAATGGCAGTTTCCCGCTAATTGAAACCGATGCTTTACGACTTATGAGCAGCGTTTCCAAAAAAATGGGTAAGACCGAAGACGCTCTAAATTATCTCGAACTTTACACCAAAAGGGCTCAATTGTATTTTCAGGATGATATTGCCAGCACGCGCAATCTTGCAGCCCGAAATGCTTTAATGGCAGATATCAATCCCGATAACTACGACGCTTCCAAACGGGTACAGGCGAATAAAATTACAACGGTTCTTATCATTGCGCTGTTTACCATACTCTGTCTCTTAGCCCTGTCTCTTTACAAAAACAACAACCTTAGGGCCAAGGCAAACGAATTATTGCAGGCCAAAAATGCCGAACTCGTCATTGCCAAGGAAAATGCGGAAAAAGCTTCTGTGGTTAAAGCCCAGTTTTTATCTACCATCACCCACGAGTTGCGTACGCCTATGTATGCCGTGACCGGACTTACCCATTTACTTCTGAGCGAAAACCCTACCGAAGAACAGAAAAAACACCTGGATTCCCTTAAATTTTCAGGGGAATACCTGCTTTCCCTTATCAACAACATTCTTGACCTCAACAAGCTGGAAGCTGACAAGGTAGAAGTTGAACAGGCGACATTCAACCTACGTAAACGTGTAGATGATGTGTTGTTTGCACTTGAACGATCTGCTCAGGAAAAAGGCAATAAACTGCATCTGGAATACGACTCTGAAATTCCCGATCAGATTATTGGCGACCCCTTAATGATCTCGCAAATACTCATCAACCTCATAGGTAACGGCAACAAATTTACCCGTGATGGGGATATTTTTGTACGCATCAAACAGTTGAGCCGCAATAACACACAGACCTATCTGCATTTTGAGGTTGAAGATACCGGGGAAGGTATAAGCAAGAAAAAACAGAAAGACATCTTTCAAAACTTCACCCAGGGTTCCGTACAAATCAACCGTAAGTTTGGGGGCACCGGGCTTGGGCTTTCTATTGTTAAACGCCTGCTTACCCTTCAGAAAAGTAAAATTGAACTGGAAAGCACTTTAGGTAAAGGATCCAAGTTTTTCTTCGACATTAAATACGGACTGACTCAAAACAAAAAAGAGCCGGAGGAGCGTGTTTACGAAATTGACTACGATGCCCTTAAAGGCCGAAACATTCTCGTTGTAGAAGACAATAAGATCAACCAGATGATTACCCGTAAGATTCTTGAGAAAAACGAGATGAAATGCGATGTAGCCGATAATGGAGAGATTGCTATCGAAAAGGTGCGCTTTGAAAATTACGACCTGGTTCTGATGGATATTCATATGCCCGGTATAAGCGGTATTGAAGCCACTCAGAAAATCAGGGAATTTAATAAGGACCTGCCCATACTGGCCTTAACTGCAGTTACCATTGACGAGAATATAGATGATTTCTATCTGGCCGGTTTTAACGACATCATTCCCAAGCCCTATAAAGTGGAGGAATTCTTCTTTAAAATTCACAATGCCCTGAAGCGCAAGAACGTCATTCTCTAAAGGCATTTTGCCACAAATGCTTCTATTGAAGCATTAAAACGTTCTTCTTCAGCTAGAAATTTAACCTGCATAGGCAGGTAATAGAGTTTTGCTTTTTTTAATTTACCCTTAAGACGCATAAAATCTTTCTCTGTAGTAAGAATGACTTTTTTACGGTCCAGAGCCTTTATTTCTTCGGTATTGAATGTATGATGATCTGCAAACTCGAGATGTTTGTAGGTCAACCCCATCAGATCTAAATGATCTAAAAAAGGCTGCGGTTTAGCAATGCCGGTAACAATGTTTAAACTTTCGGTCTGTAGCTTAGTCCACGACACCGGGCCATTTACTCCTACCGGTAAATCGTAAGTAATACCTGAGAAAAATACAGGGGCTTTGGTAAATTGAGCAATCCTGCTCTTTATAAGAGCGCGTTGTTCTTTTGCCAAATCGAACGGACACTTGGTCACTACGACAAGATCTGCACGTTGCGCACCCGATCTTGACTCGCGAAGGTTTCCGGCAGGCAAAACAAAATCTTCATAAAACAAATCGCCGTAAGCAGTAAGCATAAGTAACAAACCCGGCTGCACATGACGATGTTGATAGACATCATCGAGCAAAATGACTTCGGGTGCCGGAGTCTTTTCGCGTAAGCGCTGTATTCCCAAACGGCGCTTTTCACAAACTGCGACCTGCACATCCTGGTATTTTTTGGCAAATTGCAGGGGTTCGTCTCCCGTATCTGCAGCACTTAAATGCGGGGCTACATCCAGATATCCTGTTGTTTTCCTCCCATAACCCCTACTTAGCACGGCTAATTTTTGGGAGGACCCCAGTAACTCAATCAGATACTCAATCATAGGCGTCTTGCCGGTACCTCCTACCGAGAGATTACCCACGCCAATAACCGGAAAATCATAGCTTTCGGACTCGAAAACCTGATTATCAAAGAGTGTGTTACGCACCCGGGTGATCAGGTCGTAGGGAACGGCAAATGGCCAGAGAAGTTTACGCAGGTCTTTCACAATGCCGAAGGTATTATTTTTATCCTAAATGGGTAAGTCTTTAGCAAGGAAGCCGCAAAACGCAGATTTTTCAGTCCCGCTTGCTCCTAAAAACGCAATGAGTAACTTTACGGCCAAAGCCCAATTGTATAGTTATGAATCTTAAAACCATAATAAACAACCTCGAATCTTTTGCACCACTGGCCAATGGCGAGGATTTTGACAATGTAGGCCTGTTGGTAGGAAATCCTGATTCAGAAGTTTTCGGAATTTTGGTAACCCTCGATACACTTGAAAAAACCGTTGACGAGGCCATTGCAAAAAACTGCAACCTCATCGTGAGTTTTCATCCCATTATTTTCAGCGGACTCAAAAAAATCACCGGTAAAAACTATGTGGAGCGCGTGGTGCTCAAAGCCATTCGGCATGACATTGCCATTTACGCAATTCATACGGCCCTTGACAACCTGCCACAGGGCGTAAGCAAAGGCATGTGTGACGCACTGGGGCTTGAAAATCGAAAAACACTGATTCCAAAAAAAGGAGCAATTAAAAAGCTAACCACCTATATTCCGCAGGATGCGTTTGAAATGGTGCGCAACGCCTTGTTTAAAGCCGGAGCAGGAAATATAGGCAACTATGAGGAGTGTAGTTTCAGTCTTGAGGGTGAGGGTACTTTTAAAGGCAATGAGGCCAGCAATCCGGTCGTAGGCAGTAAAGGAGAGCTTCATACCGAACCCGAAAAGCAACTACACATCACTTTTGAAGCACGGCTGGAGTCTAAAGTGCTTTCGGCATTATTCAGCACCCATCCCTATGAAGAAGTTGCTTACGAGATCACGACGCTTGACAATGCCAATCAGAATATAGGTATGGGTATGCTGGGCGATTTACCTGAAGCTTTAGAAGCCATGGCATTTTTGAACCGGGTTAAGCAGGTATTTAAGGCTGAAGGCATCCGCCATTCGGCTTTACCTGAAAAACCTGTAAAAAGGGTTGCGGTTTTAGGCGGAAGCGGAAGCTTTGCCATTGAAGCTGCAAAAGCCGCAGGAGCAGACGCCTACATTACGGCAGATCTAAAGTACCATCAGTTTTATCAGGCTGAAGATCAGCTACTACTGGTAGATATAGGACATTACGAGAGTGAACAATACACAAAAAATATAATGGCAGACTTTCTTACGAAAAAATTTACTAATTTTGCAGTCGTTTTATCAGAAGAAAACACCAATCCTATTAAGTATTTATAATATGGCAAAAAAGAACGAAGCGACCGTAGAAGAGAAACTCAGAGCTTTATATGATTTGCAACTGATACACTCTCGGGTCGACACCATACGTAACGTGCGTGGCGAGCTTCCTCTGGAAGTTGAAGATCTTGAAGATGAAGTTGCAGGACTAAATACCCGACTTGAAAAACTAGGAGGTGAACTAAGCCTTATTGATGATCAAATCAAGGCTAAAAAGATATTAATTGAAGACGCTAAAGCGGCTATCAAAAAGTATACAGAGCAGCAAAAGAATGTACGCAACAACCGCGAGTACAACTCTTTGAGCAAGGAAATCGAATTTCAGGAACTTGAGATTCAACTTGCCGAGAAAAACATTCGCGAATTTCGCGCTCAGATCGAGCAGAAAAACGAGGTGATCGACAGCACTAAAGAACGTGTTGAAGAGCGTAAGAAACACCTTAAGCACAAAAAAGACGAACTCGAAGAAATCCTTGCAGAAACACAAAAAGAAGAGGAAGCTCTTCTTGCTAAAAGCGAAACCTACGAAGAGCTTATCGAAGAGCGTTTGGTAAAAGCTTACAAGCGCATTCGTTCTAACGTTCGCAACGGTCTGGCTGTTGTGGCTATTGAACGTGGTGCATCAGGAGGATCCTTTTTTACCATCCCACCACAGGTGCAGGTAGAAATTGCAAGTCGCAAAAAGATCATCACAGACGAGCACAGTGGCCGTATTCTGGTAGATGAAGAACTTGCAAAAGAAGAACAGGAAAAAATGGATGAGATTTTCGCTAAAATCTAATTCAGACAAAGTATAATTCTAAAAGCTCCGCCAAGCGGGGCTTTTTTTATGCATATCACACGAGTTTAACAGGCTGTTAGCAGCCTGGCTATAGGAATTCTTTTAACTTTAATCAAATTCCCAACTCATGAGATTATATAGCTCAATACTTATAGCGCTTTTGCTCCTTTCCTGTAAGAACGGCAGCACCGGTAATGAGGCAGATCAACGCATGGCTCAGCTTGAACCGGTACAGACACAACCCGTAAACGGCTATCAACGCGCCTATTTTGCAAGCGGTTGTTTCTGGTGTGTTGAAGCGATTTTTGAAAGTCTGAAGGGCGTGCACGAGGTTATAAGCGGTTACAGCGGTGGAACGGAAGAAAACCCTACTTACCGTCAGGTAAGTTATGGCGAGACCAATCACGCCGAGGCAGTTGAAGTCTTTTACGATCCTGCAGTTATTAATTATCAAACGCTGGTGAAGGTGTTTTTTGGTTCACACGACCCAACCACCCTAAACAGACAGGGGCCAGACCGTGGCAGACAATACCGCTCCATCGCCTTTTATCAAAATGAGCAGGAAAAAGAAGTGATAGAGAACACGATCAAACAGTTGAATAAGCAGGTCTACGATGGCGAAATTGTAACTCAGGTTTTACCTTTTCGAAAATTTTGGCAGGCAGAAGACTATCATCAGGATTACGAAGAAAAAAACCCGGGAGACCCTTATATCCAGGGGGTTTCCATACCACGCTCTAACCGATTCAAAAAACAATTCCCAGAACTTTTAAAAGACAACGCTCACTAATGAAAACCGTTACCAACCTTGCCTTAGTTTTGTTCTCTATGACAGCAGGAGCTCAGGAAGATTTTTCCAAGCTCAAATGGCGCAACCGTATTTTGATATTTTCAACCCAAAGCCTTAAAGACGAAGTTTTTGTAAGTCAGTGGGAAAATTTCAGAAGTTCAACCAAAAAAATTGAAGACCGCAATATTCTGCTTTTTGTACTTTCTAAAGGTCGTCTTCTGGATAAAGACTTAAAAGTACTCCCCAATTACCACATCGCACCTTTACGTAAAAAATACAACATCCCTCAAAGCTACGAGGGCATTACACTCATAGGTAAAGACGGAGGGGTAAAACTTCAAAAGCCTCTTACAACAGAGCCCAGAATATTTTTTGAAGCGATAGACCAAATGCCTATGCGCCAGCAGGAAATGCGTCACAACATAGACGATTAGTTGCGTTGAAACTACAAAACCTTTGTACTAAGGATAGGAGACTTCTGAGTAATCTATCCTTTTTTTTTGTTTTAGGACAGCGCTGCTTTTTCCCGCTCTGTTTATCTGATTAAAACCCGCAAAACACACCTCTTCGTTTTATTTTATCAAACGTTTAACAGCATAACCTGTCAGGCTGAAGTAATTTATAGACTGATATTATAACTCTGTTGAATAAGGCTTTTTTAGCCTGTTTAAAACAAAAAATAAAACTATGAAAACCAATCAACCGCTTTTAGAATCATTTGATTTAGGCGCAATTACCTTAAAAAACCGAGTCGTTATGGCTCCTATGACCCGTAGCCGTGCAGACAATCCTGAAGCCGCACCTACAGACTTACACGTCAAGTATTATACACAACGCGCCGGTGCCGGCCTCATCATCACCGAGGGATCTCAGGTTTCCAAACGCGCAGTTGGCTATATTCACACAGCCGGAATTCACAGCAAGGCACAAACCGAAGGCTGGAAAAAAGTTGTGGATGCTGTTCACGAAAAAGACGGAAAAATCTTTATTCAGTTGTGGCACGTAGGCCGTATGTCGCATCCTGACTTTCACAACGGTGATAAACCTCTTGCTCCAAGTGCCGTAAACCCAAATGCAAAATCCTACACTCCGGAAGGTTTCAAAGATACCGTTGAGCCCAAAGCTATGTCTCTTGAAGAGATCGAAGAAACGCAGCAGGAATTTGTAAATGCTGCCAAAAACGCCAAAGAAGCCGGATTTGACGGCATAGAAATACACAGTTCTAACGGCTATTTATTTCACCAGTTTTTTAATAAAAAAGCAAATCTTCGGGATGATCAATACGGCGGAAGTATGGAAAACCGGGTGCGCTTTTTCTTTGAAACCCTGGATAAGGTAAAAGAAGTTTGGCCTGAAAACCGAATCGGAGTGCGTCTTAACCCATCTTTAAACGGTACGTTTGGCATCGAAGCAACGGCAGATACCATTCCTACGTTTGATCACATCATCGAGCGACTCAATAATTACGATTTGGCCTATTTACACCTCTCAGAACCTTTTACAGATGTAAGTGATATTGAATTTCTGGAAACCGAAATCGCCAAACGCTATCGTCCCCGTTATAAAGGAAACTTAATGATCAACGCAGGTTTTACTCAGGAAACAGGTAATGCCGTGATTGAAGAAGGCAATGCAGACCTGGTAGCTTTTGGTAAATTGTTTATTTCAAATCCCGATTTACCTCAGCGTTTTGCGCTTAATGCACCTATGGCCGAATGGGATCAGGATACGTTTTACACCCAGGGACCTAAAGGCTATACAGACTATCCCGCCTACGCGCCAGAAAAACAAGAAGCCTAATATGCAAATGTTATGTTATTTCGTTAATTGTTAACAGCTTGTAGCATACACATACATTAATTTAAGGGTCAGTTCCTAATTGACCCTTTTTTTATGAAACATTATGATGCACAAGCCCTTGAAAATTTGCCTTCAAGGTATCGCGCCCATTTTATAAACAGCTGTACCGGCTTTAAATCTGCAAATCTTCTGGGTACCATTTCTGAAGATGGTATTACCAACGTGGCTATTTTCAGCTCGGTGACTCACCTAGGCAGCAATCCTCCCCTGCTCAGCTTTATTTTAAGACCCAATACCGTAAAGCGAAATACCTATGACAACATTTTAAAAACCGGTGTTTTTACGGTAAATCATGTCAATCAGAATTTCATCAGAGAGGCACACCGAACTTCTGCTAAATACGACGGTGGTGTTTCAGAATTTGAAAAAACCCTGCTTACCGAAGAATATTTAGATGATTTTAAGGCACCTTATGTAAAACAAAGCCGGGTAAAACTGGGCTGCGAGTTTGTCAATGAATATTTCATCAAAGAAAACAATTGCCACTTTATCATCGGCGCCATCAAGCATGTCTATGTAGATAAAGAAATACAGGCTGAAGACGGATGGCTCAACCTGGAAACGGCTCAAACCGTTTGTATAGACGGATTAGACGGTTATGCCCTTCCGCAGATTTTAAATCGCTTTTCCTACGCAAAGCCCGATGAAAACGTAAGATCCCTTTCTGACCTTGGCTCATAAAAAACCACATCTTCCTCAAAAAATTTGTGCAAACTGCGGCAAACCTTTTACGTGGCGAAAAAAATGGGAGAAAAACTGGGATGACGTTAAATACTGCAGTGAACGCTGCCGCAGATCAAAATCAAAAACATGAATATCGTCTGGTTTAAAAACGACTTACGCACACAAGATAATCACAGCCTTTTTAAAGCGGTTCAGGAAAACCAGCCCGTAGTTGCGGTGTACTTTTTTGACCCTAAGCAATTTAAAACAGATCGCTTTGGTTTTAAAAAGACCGAAAAATACAGGGCACAGTTTCTAATTGAAACCGTTCAGGAACTTCGCAGCGAACTGAAGAAATTAAACATTTCATTACTCATTTATACCGAAGAGCCCGAAACCAAACTTCCCGAACTCATTGAAAAATACGAGGCTCAAAAGGTTTACCTTCAAAACGAATGGACTTTTGAAGAACGCCTGGTTATTGATGGGGTTAAAGCAAATTGCGAGGATTCTGTAGCGTTTATTGAAACCTACGATCAATTTTTGATACATCCCGATGATCTGCCCTATTCTTCCTTCAGCAAAATCCCTGAGGTATTTACCCAATGGCGGAAGAAGTGTGAGAAGCAGGCTGATATCAGGCAAGCCGTAGCGGTTGACCCGCTTCAACCTGAAAATCTGGTTGCTGAGGAAACGCAAATTCCCTCTCTTGATGATTTAGGTTTAGAATCCTTTGAAGTTGATGAGCGCACTGCTTTTCCGTTTAAGGGTGGAGCGCTTCAGGCGTTGAAACGGATTGAAAATTACTTTTGGGAGACCAAAAATTTAGCCCGTTATAAAAAAACCCGAAACGGGCTGGTGGGTAAAGATTACAGTTCAAAACTTTCGGCATGGCTCGCCAACGGAAGCATTTCGCCCCGAACCATCTATTACCAGGTACAAAAATTTGAAAAGGAAGAAACCAAAAACGACAGCACCTACTGGTTGATTTTTGAACTCTACTGGCGCGATTTTTTCAAATACGTTTCGCTTAAACACGGCGATAAAATTTTTCACCTGAGTGGCATTTTAGAAAAAGACTACGACTGGAGCACTAATAAAGCCGCCCGCGAAGAATGGATTGAGGGGCGAACCAAATATGATTTTGTAAATGCCAATATGAAAGAAATCGCCCTGACCGGCTTTATGAGTAACCGCGGCAGACAAAATGTAGCCAGTTTCTGGGCGAAAGAACTGCAGCAGGACTGGCGTATAGGTGCTGCCTATTTTGAAAGTATGCTCATAGACTATGATGTACACAGCAATTATGGCAACTGGCTTTACAACAGCGGGGTGGGCAATGACCCGCGGGATCGCAAATTCAATATAGAAAGTCAGGCAGATCGTTACGATGGTGATCGCAAATACCGCGATCTTTGGTTAGCCAAAACTTTATTTGATTAATTTTTTGGCAAAGCCAAAACGACACGTCTTAAAACACTTTAGATTTTGAAAACCTTACGCCTCATTCTTGGAGATCAACTCAACCACAAACATTCCTGGTACGACGATGACAGCACAGACATGGTCTATTTTATGGCCGAAATGCGCCAGGAAACCGATTATGTGAGGCATCACATTCAAAAGGTAGTGGCCTTCTTTGAGTCGATGCGCAATTTTTCGCAATGGCTGGAAGAACACGGCAAAAGCGTAATCTATTTTAAAATTGATCATCCGGATAACGAACAGGATTTGGTCAAGAATCTGAATAAACTCATCAAGGCTCACGATATCGAAAAGTTTGAATACCAACTCCCCGATGAATACCGGCTTGATGAGCAGCTGAAAAACTTCTGCAACGACCTCGATCTGAAGACCGAAGCCTTTGATAGCGAACACTTTTTAACTTCACGTACCGATCTCGAGCAGTTTTACAAAGGCAAAAAGACCTATACGATGGAATATTTTTACCGCGATATGCGCAGGAAATATGATATCATGATGGTGAATGACAAAGATCCTGAAGGCGGTAAATGGAACTTTGATCAAAGCAACCGCAAAAAATGGAAGGGCAAACCTGAAATCCCCCACGAGCGGGGTTTCCGTAAAGATGTATCTAAAACTCTGGAGCAAATTGAGGAGGCAGGAATCAAAACCATTGGCAATATTGACGCTTCCTCATTTAACTGGCCTACCTCCCGCCCCGATTGCCTGAGTGTTCTCAATTATTTCTCCGAAAACTTATTGATACACTTTGGCGACTATCAGGATGCGATGGACCCCGATCAGATTTACCTGTTTCACAGCAGACTGAGTTTTGCGATGAACAGTAAAATGCTGCACCCCAAAGAAGTGATTGAAAAAGTAATTGGCTACTGGCGCGAAAATCAGAACCAGATCGACATCAGCCAGGTTGAAGGTTTTGTGAGGCAAATTCTGGGCTGGCGGGAGTATATGCGCGGGATGTACTGGATGAAAATGCCGGGTTACAGACGCAGCAATAAACTCGACAACCAAAACAAATTACCTGATTTTTACTGGACAGCAGATACGAAAATGAACTGTATGCACCACGCTATTAAGCAGAGCCTGGATCACGCCTACGCACACCACATACAGCGACTTATGATTACGGGTAATTATGCACTGCTAACGCAAACCCACCCCGATGAAGTAGACGAATGGTACCTGGGCATCTACATCGATGCTATAGAATGGGTAGAAATCACCAATACCCGGGGAATGAGCCAGTTTGCAGATGGTGGCCTGGTTGCCACAAAACCCTATGTTTCCAGCGGAAGCTACATCAACAAAATGAGCAATTATTGTGGTGATTGTGCGTACAGCGTCTCCAAGAAAACCGGTGAGAACGCCTGTCCCTTCAACAGTTTATACTGGAATTTTCTCTACGAAAAACAGGAATTCTTTAAAGACAACCAGCGCATGAATATGATGATGAGCATGTTAGAGAAAAAAGACCAGAAAGATCTTGAGGCTTTGGTAAGCCGCGCTCAGGAAATCATAAAAAATCCTCAAAACTTCTGATTTACAAGTTAATTCGCTGTTAAGCAAATTGGTCAGCTCAGATTCATGATCTACTTTTATAATACTAACCAATATATTTATAATTATGAGAGATATAATCTGGCTCATCGTGGTGATACTATTAATAGGTTGGCTTGTAGGCTATTTTGGCTTCGCTGAATCTGTAGGAAGTTTAATCCACATTCTATTAGTACTTGCAGTAATTGCAATTTTGTACAAACTCGCAACGGGCAGACGTCTTTAACTAAACAACCAAAAAGTATGAAACGTTTTATTTTAATTTTTGCCGTAATGGGCACACTGGCAACAACCTTATACAGTTGTCGCGAAACAACCGAAGATAAAGTAGAAGACGCCGCAGATGATGTAGGCGATGCTATGGAAGATGCTGTAGATTAAACAGTGTATTTCAATCCTATTTAACCGCTCTATCGAGCGGTTTTTTTGTGCGCATATTTGTCAAAATCCTTAACAAAGCCCCGTTAACAAGGGTTAAAAACCTTGAGTTTGCCTGCTTTGCTGCTTAACTTTAGAAGAAATAACAACAACTATGAAAACAGAAACTGCACAAAAACCAATAACAAATCTACAAGGAACCTGGGAACTTAATAATGGCTACAAAATGCCTTATTTAGGCCTGGGCGTTTGGAAAGCCGAAGACGGTGAAGAAGTAATTAATGCCGTAAAATGGGCAATCGACGCGGGTTACCGTCATATAGATACCGCCAAGGCTTACGATAATGAAGAAGGAGTAGGAAAAGGAATTAAAGCCAGCGGAGTCGACCGAAAAGAGCTGTTTATCACCAGTAAACTGTGGAATACCGATCAGGGTTATGAAAGCACCTTAAACGCATTCCATAAAACTCTGGATCGGCTCGACACCGATTATCTTGACCTGTACCTTATACACTGGCCTGTAGAAGGCAAATACAAGGATACGTGGAGAGCTATGGAAAAATTATATAAGGAAGGGAAAATTAAAGCTATTGGTGTAAGTAACTTTCTGGAGCATCAGCTTAAAGATCTTATGGAAGATGCAGAAATCCATCCTATGGTAGATCAGCTTGAATTTCACCCCTGGCTGGTACAAAAGGATTTGCAAAAATTCTGCGCCGAAAACAACATTCAATACGAGGCATGGTCTCCGCTGATGCAGGGTAAAGCCTTCAAGAATGAAACTTTAAAAGAAATTGGAGAAAAATACGGTAAAACTCCGGCTCAGGTAGTATTGCGCTGGGATCTGCAAAACGGAGTCATCACGATTCCTAAATCAACTTCGAAGGATCATATTAAAAGCAATGCCGACCTGTTTGATTTTGAACTGAGCGAGGATGATATGCAAACCATAAACGCTTTAGACAGAAACGAACGCATTGGGCCCGATCCCGATAACTTTGATTTTTAATTATAAGAAATATATTTTGGCAAACTACCTGGGATTAAGGCCTAAAGGCGTTAGTTAAAAATAAATTTTACTTTTTAGGCAAGCCTGTGGTATTAATCCCCTTGGCGGCGCCAATGAAAACCTGCCTGTCCGGCAGGTTTTTTTAATGCCCTAATCTGAAAGATTTTTCAGCATTTTGCCCGGCAAAGCCTAAGAGACTTTGTAGTTTTGCCGAAAAGCATTTTTTTGATTTATGTGGAATTTAGAAGGAAAAACGGCTCTGATTACAGGAGGAACTAAAGGTATTGGCCGGGCAACGGTTATGGAATTTGCAAGACTGGGAGCCAAAGTCATTTTTACCGCCCGCAATGGTGCTGAAGTTGCAGCTTTAGAACAGGAACTTAGCGAAGCAGGCTATATAGCATCGGGGATGGCCGGTGACGTTACTATCGAAGACGATCAGGACAAACTCACCGATTTTGTGTTTCAGCGCAGCGGTACCCTTGATGTTTTGGTTAACAACGCAGGCATCAATATCCGCAAGGAAGCGCACATTTACGAGCCTGAAGAATACCGCAAGATTCTGGAAGTAAACCTCATCGCTCCTTTTGAACTCACCCGTAAATTTTTCGCTTTGCTAAAACGCAGCGGAAAAGCTTCGGTTATTAATGTAGCTTCTGTAGCCGGATCTCAGGATGTAAAAAGCGGCGCTCCTTACGGCATGTCAAAAGCCGGACTCATTCAGGAAACCCGAAGCCTCGCCTCCGAGTGGGCTGCCCACAACATTCGTGTTAATGCGGTTTCTCCGTGGTACACCGCTACGCCTTTGGTCAAAGAAGTAATGGATCAAAAAGAACGCTACGATAAAATCGTAGAGCGCACTCCTATGAAACGCTTTGCAGAACCCGAAGAAATGGCAAATACGATCGCATTTTTGGCAATGGATAAAGCTTCGTTTATCACCGGTCAAAACCTGCAGGTAGATGGCGGTCTCAGTGCGAATGCGCTTTGATAATGCTGAATTAAGAATGCAGAATTATAAAGTTTAGCTTGGAAATCAGAATACCTCGTAGTACTGTTTTGAATGCAGCATTCAGAGTGCTGAGTGCTGAATGATGAGTTATAACGTTTACCTCAGCACTTAGAACTTCTATTTATTATAACCTTTTAAACAGACTTGAGAGTATAGGCGTAATCCTTAAACTAAAAAACTCTTAACTTTTAACTCATAACTCTTAACTCCTATTTATACCCCTGTGCCTGGAGGTCAAAAAGTTCGGCGTAGAGTTTCGGTTCCTGCATCAATTCTTCGTGCGTACCCAGCTCGAGAATGCGTCCGTTTTGCAAAACCAAAATACGATCTGCCATACGCACGGTGCTAAAGCGGTGCGAAATGATGATGCTGGTTTTTCCTTTAGTCAGGTCAATAAAGCGTTCAAAGACCTCATATTCTGCCTTGGCATCAAGAGCCGAGGTAGGCTCATCCAGAACCATAACCCGTGCATCTTTCATATAAGCCCGTGCCAGGGCGACTTTCTGCCATTGTCCGCCTGAGAGTTCCTGCCCGCGGCTAAAACGCTTGCCCAGTTGGGTCTCATAACCGCTGTGCAAGGTTTCGATTACTTCGTTTGCCAGACTCAGCCGGGCGGCATTGGCAATACGCGCGTCATCATTGACCGCAATAATATCTCCCACCGCGATATTTTCGCGAAGCGTAAACTCATACCGAAAGAAATCCTGAAAAATAACCCCGAAAAATTGCTGATAAGCCGCCTTCTCATAGGTATTGATATTGATGCCGTCCAGTAAAATTTCGCCTTGCGTAGGCTCATAAAACCGAAGCATCAGCTTGATTAATGTGGTTTTTCCGGCACCGTTTTGACCTACAAAAGCCATTTTCTCGCCTGCTTTGAGCTTAAAACTTACGCCTTTTAAAACTTCGTGATCACTTCCCGGATAAGCAAAATGCAAGTCTTTGATTTCAAAACCGGTATGGATTTCTTTTGGCAAAGCCGAAAATTCCCGGTCTTCATCGGTTATTTTCCAATCGATAAAATCAAAGTAATCCTTGAGATACAGCGCACTTTCGGTTATTCGGGTAAAATTGGTAAAGAAGGTTTGCAAACTGGTACGCAGGCGGTTAAAAGACGCCGAAAGAAACGTGAGTTCACCAATCGTGATTGTCCCTACCAGAACACTGCGTATAATCACCAGGTAAGCCCCGTAATAGCAAACCACGCCCAAAACATTAAAACCGGCACTGTAAGCGCTTCTTCTTATCGTAAGCTTTTTATTGATCTCAAAGTATTGCTCGCTCAGGTTTCTAAAGCGTTTGGCAATAAAATCGGTCAGCCCAAAAAGCTTGATCTCTTTGGCTGTTTTATCATTTGCCCCGATGTAGCGCAGGTAATCGAGCTCACGCCTTTCGGCTGTCCAGCTTCTGGAAATTGAATATTGCTGACCGCTGAAGCGAATTTCATTAATAAACAACGGGATGATGCTGAGTGCCAGCAAAACGATTAAGATCGGTTGAAAATAAATCAGTCCCGCGATAAGTGTACCTATAGAAATAATGCTTTGTGCCTGAGCCAGAGCGGTACTCATAAGCCCTACCCTGCCCTGAGTCTGCTGGCGCGCGCGCTCCAGTTTGTCATAAAATTCAGAATCCTCCAGCTGGCCAATATCAATTTTACTGGTTTTGCGTATCATTTTCTCAGAAGAATCGATGTTATAGCGGTCGCCCAGCAATCCATCGGTAATGCCGGTAAGCCGGTTTAAAATATCAGACAGAATAACGATACCAAACTCCAGCAGCACGTAATTCCACAACTGGGTATAATCGGCATTTGTGGCATCAACCTGAGCTATAATTTCGTCGATGATGAGCTTTCCTACCCAAAGAATAACTACAGGTGTAAACGCGTTGACCAGTCTGCAAAACAGATTGGTTAAAAATAGTGACGGACTAACGCTCCAGATTTCCTTAAAAAATCGGGGTATAAACCGCAACGCCTGAAAAGAAGTTTTGACGCTGGTTTTCTTTTGATCCTGAATACTGCTTAAGCCATTTGCCATACTGCAAAGATACTCCTACCGCAAACAGAAACTCAAGCCCTCCTGACTAAAGTTTTATAAGGTACAATCGCAATACGCATTGCTGCCTTTACCAAAACGATAGGTAAGTGTAAGACCGAGATAGGTGTACCAGTCGTTGTTCTCAAAATTGACCAGGCGGTTAGGCTCAACGCGCTCATCATCGGGATACGAACCATCCAGATTGTCACTAAAACTGTAACGCGGAGCCAGCTCGATACCCAGCATAAAATTGCGTCCTACAAAGGTTTTAAATCCGGCTCCCATAGGTACGGTAAGTCGGGTGCGGGTGCCATAAACTACAGACTCCACATCCTCAAATCCGGTGGATAACGGATAATAAGCCTCATCGCCATAAATAGCTCCCAAACCCCCGTAAATGTAAAAATCAATGGGGTTGGGTTTGTTTTTAAAGAAGGAAAAGGGCACAAACTCTAAAGCTACGACGCCTTCAATATTGGTATGCTCAAAAGAATAATACAAATCGCGACCTCTGCCGTTTCCGCGAAAACCATCGTTGGCATCCCGGTCGTTATCGGCAAGAGTTAAATAGGTAATACTGGCTCTGGCACTTAATTTTTCGGTAAAATTCATCTTACCAATTACGCCAAAGAATGCCCGATTGGGTGCCACAAATGCTTTCTTACCAATCTCCCCGTAATAATTAACCCCGCCGAGATATAAACCCAGATCGTAGGTGGTTTGAGCATGGAGTTGATTGAAATAAAAGCTTAATAGTAAAGAGGTAACGATAAAAGATTTAAGTTTCATAAAATGCCGGTTTAAAATACATGCAATGGGGTTTAACCAAAAGACCTGAATCTCACGCCTATAAAATGACGTTAGAAATCAGCTCCATAACCAGATTAGGTTGAAGCACTTGTATGATCGCAGATTATGGGGCGTAGAAACAGGCTTAAATTGACCAGTGAATTCAGCTTATTTCTTAACTTTCAAAATAATACTATTTCATTCTATAACGCTAATAAAATTAAAAATTGTCTAATACAGGATTAATCATCGAAGAGCGCGCCCGGGATATCGGCGATTTTCTGGTAGGTCGCTTACTGCCGTTTCGTAAAAAAAGAATGGTAGGCCCTTTCATTTTTATAGATCATATGGGGCCAAATACTCTGGGACCTGAAGATTATATGGATGTAGATCAGCATCCGCACATCGGGTTGTCTACACTTACCTACCTCATCGAGGGCGAGCTCATGCACGAAGACAGTATAGGCACCTACCAGCGCATCAAACCCGGCTCTGTAAACTGGATGGTCGCGGGTAAAGGAGTAGTACATACCGAGCGTACCCCAAAAGATATGCGCGATGGCAATGTATTTACCATGCACGGCTATCAGATTTGGGTGGCCTTACCCAAAAAACTTGAACATACCGAACCCGCATTTCATCATATAGATGCCGAAGTGTTGCCACGCTGGCGCGAAAACACCGCAGAATATAAGCTTATTTCCGGTAAGGGTTACGGTAAAACGAGTCCGGTGCCCGTACACTCAGATTTGTTTATGATTGAAATTAAAGCCGAAGATGATCACAAACTGGATATTGCCGGAAAGCTGGAAGGAGAAATCGCCGTAACCGTGGTTTCAGGCGAAGTCGAAGCTGATGGCGAGCGCTTTAAAGACGGAGTTATGCTCGTGAGTAAGACCGACGAAGTTTGCAAAATCAAATTGCTCAGGGGAGCGCACGTATTTCTTTTTGGAGGGAAGCCTTTTGAAGAAGATCGCCACATCTACTGGAATTTTGTAGCCACTTCAAAAGAACGTATCGAAGAAGCTAAACAAGCGTGGAAAGACCGCAAATTCCCGGAAGTTTCAGGCGACAATACCTACGTGCCTTTACCCGGTTAATCAGGACGAGGTTTGTAAGTTCAGGGATTTGGTTTTATTTCGGTAATATATAATCAAAGCCAGACTGCACAGGGCACTGCCAAAGAGAATATACAGCAATGGCGTAACGCTTTCGGTTACCAGCTGCGCCACCAGTATACTGGCAACAGAACCAAAGATCATCCCGATACTGCCTACCAGCGCCGATGCACTACCCGCCTGTTTATTAAAGGGATCAAGAGATAATGCGGTAACATTAGGATTTTGAAAACCTACCAGGAACAACATAATAAACAGGAAAGGATACATGATCCAGAAATCCAAGGCGATAAAACTTACAACAAGCCCTATCCCGGTTAACACGGTAAGCGCCACACAGGTCGCAGTGGTGATTTGTAAGAGCGAATAGCGTTTTAATGCCAAACGGTTAACCTGACTGCCCAAAATAAGCCCCAGCGCATTGCTGCCAAACACCCAGCCAAAATGCTGCTCGGTTAACCCGAAGTATTCAATAAATACAAAGGGCGCGCTGCTGACATAGGCGAGTAGACAACCCATCGTAAAACCACGGGTCATCGCAAAGATGAAGAACTCCCGGTTTTTTAGGATAGAAATATATTCCCGTACAATCTTTTTGGGTTTCAGGCTGGTTGCGCGATTGGGCTTTGCACTTTCGGGCAGTATGAACGTAATGAGCAACAGCATAAGTACTGCAAAACCGGCCAGTATAAAAAACACGGCTTCCCAGTCAAAAGCTGCAATGACTAGTCCGCCAACGGTTGGCGCAATAATAGGTGCGACCCCCATAATGAGCATCAGGGTCGAAAGCACATCAGCCACTTGTTTTTTCTCAAAAAGATCGCGCACAATGGCTTTTGAAGCCACCATCCCGGCACAACCCCCAAGCGCCATAAAAAAGCGGGCGATGATGAGCATATTAAGGCTAAAACTAAATGCGCAAATCAGGGAGGTTGCGATAAAGAGCAGTAATCCCCCAATAAGCGGGCGCCTTCTGCCGAAACGGTCCATCAGCGGACCGTAAGCGAGCTGACCAATGGCAATACCAATTAAATAACTGGTTAGGGTAAGTCCCACTTTACTGATATCTACGCCAAAATCATCTGCTACATTGGCAAAGCCCGGCAGGTACATATCTATAGAAAAAGGTCCTATAGCGATGAGTGTCCCCAGGATGAGAATAATGAGCGTTCGTGATGATGTTGTATACCGTTTTGTCATAACCTTATTGCGTCTGCAAAATTACGGCTTGTACCAGCAATAACGGGCGTCAGGTTGTTATTAAAATGGTAAAACTGCACCTTGTTTTCTTAAGGTAACGATGTCGTAAATGCCCGCTAAGGATCTTCATGCTTTACCATTTAAAGGGTCTGAAATAAAACCAGAAATATCAGGGGAAAAACGGGCTGTTCCGGTCTTTGGCGTTGCCCATAAAAAAAAGAGATGCAGACGGCATCTCTTTTTTTATCGTTATCAGGCCCGAAATCGCTGAGGGGGCACAGACGTTATGTGATGTTCTTCAGGATGGTGATCGGGGTTTTTATACTCCCTTACCACGTACTCGGTGCTGTTTCTGAACTTTTGCAGGAGTTCATAATTCACGTGAATAGGAACCTGTAAACCCGGATATTTCAGGGCGTACATATCTCCTTTTTTTCCTACTAACTCTAACTCGATAGGTGTTTCCATAATCTTAAGGTTTAATTAATAGTTTTAGCAAAAGCCAAACAAAAAAAATACCAAATGACCCCGGAAGCCTTTCGCCCGAAAACGGCTGTCAAATTTTCAGAATTTGTGTTCTATCCCAGACGCATAGGGACTTCCATCAACAATACCGAAGCATTTTCAGCGGCTGTTAATTCTACCGAAGTAGTATCGTAAACCCCCAGACCATCGCGGCGTCCCAGTTTCTGTTCTGCGGCAGTGACACTTCCTTCGAGAACAAAAATATACAAACCGTTGTCCTTTTTATTGAAATCGTAAGTCACCGCTTTACCGGCGTCCAGATCCACCATATTAAACCATGCGTCCTGATAAATCCAAACACCATCATCTTCTTTATTAGGCGAAAGCACCTGCTGTAGTTTGTTTTTTCGGTCTGCTTTGTTTAGTGTGATCTGATCGTAACGCGGCTCTACGTTTTGCTGATTTGGAATCACCCAAATTTGCAAAAACCGGACTTCCTCATCTTTGTTTTTGTTGTATTCAGAATGTTGTACCCCGGTACCGGCACTCATCACCTGGATATCGCCTTCTTTGATAACCGTGGTGTTGCCCATACTGTCTTTATGCTCCAAATCTCCCGATAACGGGATGGAAATAATCTCCATATTTTGATGCGGGTGCGTACCAAAACCCATACCACCACTTACCTTATCGTCGTTAAGCACGCGTAAAACGCCAAAGTTCATCCGCTCGGGATTGTAATAATTGGCAAAGCTAAAACTGTGTTTGCTGTGAAGCCAGCCGTGATTGGCATCGCCCCGGGTATCGGATTTATGAAGAACTGTTTTCATAAGAATTTGATTTTATTAAAAAACGGGATTTAAAGCTTTAAATCCCGTTTTAAAGTTACTGTTAAAGAGTCGAAAGTTAAGTGTAGAACTTACATAAAATAACAGACTATCACTTAGCCTACAGACCTCGTTTCTTAAAAAGCATATTGCAGTCCGGCTGTAAAGACTTCATTAGTCTTTAACTGCACACACTTCAGATTTTGATAAATAGGGTGTTGCAATTCAATCCCTAAGCGCAGGTTTTTCAGGACTCCTTCAGGGATTAAAAAGTTGGCCCCTAATCCTGCTTCAACATAGGTTCCGCCGCTATTAGCTGTATCGGCAGTAATAACCATCATAGGATTCAAATCGGGGTTGGCCCCGTCTATTGAAGCCTCGTAACGCGCGGCGCCTCTTACAGAGAAACTTACCCAACTACTTACCGGCGCGGCAAACCAACTTTGAAGTTGATAGCGATTACCTAAGGTATACGCGTTATCATTTTCTCCAAACCTTAATACAGTCTGAGCCTGAGCTCCAAAAGAACTTCTGCTCCATCTTTTGCTGTAGGTGAGTCCTAGAATACCATCATATGTCCCGCTTCCCAATTGCATCGGGTAGGGCACAACAACCGCAGTTCCATTAGAAGCGGGTGTTACCGCTTTTTCATCAATACTTCCGGTAGGTAAAGAAACTCCCAGCTGTGCATGCCAGGAAGACGCATTCGCTTTATAAAACTGATATAAAGCAGAGACCTGAGTATCACCCCATCCCCGGGTTGCCGTCTTAAAGTTTAATCCCATAGCTGTTACGTGCTGCATATTATTATCGACAAAATTAGTCATCGCCATCAGCGTAATCTGGTCTGTAGGTGCATACATTGCTCCTATCATATGCATTTGCATAGGCATACGGGTTGGTGTAACCCTATAATTACCCTTTGGCTTTAAAGCATTGCTAAAAGGCACATCTTCAGAACCGCTTTTCAACTTTGACATATTCATATACATATAGCGGTAAGACACCATAAATTCGCCCTTGTTGTGAGTGTGATCTGCCATGATGCTTATGGGCGCGTGGGCATCTGCCCGTGCTTTTAATAAAGTATCATAGGAGTTGTTTTGAGACCATAGAGTGGCTGTTGCGCATAACATTAGCGCAAAAAAATAGATTTTCATTTTAAAATTAAATTTTTGAGTTGATTAAGATGATGATCAGAATACTGATCTGTATTTTATGTTAACTCAAAAGCTGTGGAGGAGGATTAGGAACTTCATCTGTAAATGAAAAGAGACTTCGTTGATACCCAAAATTCAAGCAATCGTGATCAGACGGCAGGCTCTCAAAATTAAAGAGTAAAACTTCCTGAAAGTACAAAGGCACAAATGCCCGAGATATAGTCAAAATACCAGACTCTCTTTTTGCTGTACCAGCCAAGTCAACATTAAGCTGTTTTGCAAGATGACATTGCCCGTTACATTGCATTTGCGGTTTGTCCTTATTGACACAATAAGTCTTAATGATGTAGTCAATATTCAGCTCAAAATAAAACAAATACCCTCCCTGATAAATGGGCTTGGCAAAGCACGAAAGCAAAAAAATATATGGCAGAAGGCGTTGCAATGCTTAACAGTTTAAAATCGGTATCGATAAATGCCCCATCATTGAGCCTGCAAAAATAGATTCTTTCAAAGGTTCCATAAATAAAAAATAGCAGCAATTCTATACCCTACGCTAAAGCTTTGTATTTTTGGCACTTTAAAACACACACTATGAAAAAATTACTACTCAGCCTCGCGGGTCTTGCTACCTGTATCGCTTGTAAAAACGAACCCAAAACGGAAGAACCTGTTGAAATGGTCGAAGTTGTAGAAGAAGTACGCACCCCAGAACAGGAAGTGGCCTATGCCATTGCAGATGCCAGCGGTCTTGCCAACTGGGACAAGGTTTCTGAAGTAGCGTTTACGTTTAATGTAGACCGCGGTGATTCGCATTTTGCACGCTCATGGAAATGGAATCCCAAGACACAGGACATCACCATGATGACCGCTCAGGACACCCTTACCTACAACAGAGCTACCGTAGACAGCACCAGTATGGATGCTGACAAAGGCTTTATAAACGATGCCTACTGGCTGCTTGCCCCTATGCATTTGGTTTGGGATAAAGAGAACACCACGTTGACCGTTCAGGATACGGCTACTGCGCCTATGAGCAAGGAAAAACTCAGCAAAATCACACTCACCTATACCGACCAGGGTGGTTATACTCCGGGTGATGCTTACGATTTCTTTTACGATGATAAAAACATGGTTAAAGAATGGATTTACCGTCGTGGAAATGTTTCTGAATTCTCGATGGTAACTACCTGGGATGATTATCAGGATTATAACGGAATACAAATCGCCTCAGACCACAAAGCGCCTGAAGATGCTGTACACCTCTATTTTACAGATATCGCGGTAAAGACTGAAGAATAATTTCTGAAGCTTAATCTTTAAAAAGCCATTTGAGAAATCAGGTGGCTTTTTTTTGTGGATGTTGAGCGGGAAGTACCCCTGCGGGTAAGGACTGCCTAAATTTGATAGCAAATAGTCTTCAAACTCCTTCCCTTTGAAGGGGAGGCCGGGAGGAGATGTTCGCTGTCCTTCACGCAAAAGACCACTTAATGGGAGTTAATCTCTTTAGCGTTATCCATAAAAATTATTTCGTATTCCGTTTCAGGCTCATAGCGAGAATTCCCGCAGCGGCCGTAAAGCTCATCAGCGCCACAAAACTGCTTTTCAGATCAAAGGTTTCGGCCAGAAAGCCTAAAAACACCGGGCCTATCAACAAGCCCACAAATCCGGTTCCCGCGATAAAACTGATTCCTTCGGCGGCCTGAATGCCTTTCAGCTTTCCGCTATATCTAAACAACTCGGGCACCACCAGTGACAAACCGATACCTACAAAACCAAAACCCACTAAAGCCCAGGCTGTGATTGCCGTAAGGGTGAGTCCAAATCCCAGAGTCGCCGTAAGACAACCGGCAATTAAAATAATACGTGAACCAAAACGCGCACTGATGCTGTCTCCAAAAAAACGTCCTAAAGCCATCATTCCGTTAAAAATCGTGTAGCCCAAACCTGCCAGAGCCAGATTCGCAAGAGTCACTTTTTCCAGATAGAGCGCGCTCCAGTCTACGATCGCCCCTTCTGAAGCCATCACCAGAAATCCTATTATAGCCAGACCAAGAAGCGGCCGCAAATTCTTCAGTTTAAAATGCCCCTCACGCGTTTCTTTAACAGCATCGATATGCAGATAATGACGCGAAAGCAGCAGGTTAACTAAAAGCATCAGCAACACAACCACCCCGGCATGGTACACGGGCAGGCTCACCAGATCTAAAACCAAAGCCCCAATACCGGCGCCAAGCATTCCGCCCAGACTAAAAAAACCGTGAGAAACCGACATAAAATGTATGCCATCGCGTTTTTCGATTTCGGTGACCAAAGTGTTTATGGTCACATCCAGCAGACCCGAAAATACGCCCACCCCAAACAAAGCCGCACAAAGCTGTACATACGAACCGGCGAGAAAAGGCCCCAAAAACATCAGGCAAAACCCCAATACCGCTAGCAATGTTGCTTTTCCCAGCTTTAAAAAACTGATGATTTTTGGCACAAAAGGAATCGTACACAGCGTCCCGAGTGCCATAAAAAACACGGCAAAACCCAGTTCGCCTTCCGAAATCCCGAGACGGTGAATGATTTTTGGGATGTAAATTGCCCAGGTTCCAAAAACGATATTGAGGGTCGCAAATAAAAATGCCGGTGCAAAATACCTCCAACTGCTAAAAACGATACGTAAGGCCTGCATAGATTCGGTATTAAAAATTGAAATTACCAAAATTTACGGGACTGCTTAAAACTATTTTAATTCCTATTTTTACAGTCTATGTTAAAAGAAGAAAAATTGCAGTATCAGAACACGCCAGACTTTGCCAAACAGGCCGATAGCGAAGATCCCTTGGCGCATTTTCGTGAAAAGTTTAACCTTCCCAAGGATGAAAACGGTAAAAACCTGATCTACCTCTGCGGAAACTCGCTAGGCCTACAGCCCAAAAAAGCGCGTGATTACGTAGCCGAAGAACTCGACAACTGGGCTGAAATTGCAGTAGAAGGCCATTTTAAAGCCAAAATCCCCTGGACGGAATACCACGAAATCCTGGCACAGCCCATGGCTGACATCGTGGGTGCAAAACCCGGTGAGGTCGTAATTATGAATACGCTCTCGACCAACCTGCACCTGATGATGGTTTCGTTTTACCGGCCAACACCTAAACGACACAAGATTTTAATAGAAAGCGATGCGTTTCCTTCAGACAGTTACGCGGTAAAATCGCAAATACACGAGCGCGGTTACAATCCCAACGAGTCTTTAATCCTCTGGAAACCCAGAGCCGGTGAAGACCTGTGCCGCCTGGAAGATCTGGAAGCCCTGATGGAGCAGCACGGGGAAGAAATAGCCCTGGTGATGATTGGCAACAGCAATTACTACACCGGTCAAAAATACCCCATCAAAGAAATCACAGAGCTGGGTCACAAGTACGGCTGCAAGGTAGGTTTTGACCTTGCGCACGGCGTGGGAAATATCGATGCAGATCTGCACGAAAACGGACCTGACTTCGCAGTGTGGTGCACTTATAAATACCTCAACAGCGGGCCCGGTGCCCTCGGCGGCTGTTTTGTACACGAACGCCACGCAAACGATAGCAGCATTCCCCGGTTTACGGGTTGGTGGGGCCATAAGATGGACAGCCGTTTCAATATGCGGGTTGATTTTGATCCCATTCCGGGAGCAGAAGGCTGGCAGCTGAGCAATCCGCCTATTCTTTCTATGGCACCCATACGTGCATCTCTGGAAATTTTCGCGGAAGCGGGCTTTCAAAACATACGCGCCAAATCCCGAAAACTCACCGGCTACCTGGAATACCTCATCAACGAGATTAAAGACGACCGTATTTGGATTTTGACGCCATCCAATCCTGAAGAGCGCGGTTGCCAGCTCTCGATTCAGGTAAAAAATGCAGACCGCAGTATGCACGACGGCTTTATGCAGGCCGGGATCATTTGCGACTGGCGCGAACCCGATGTGATCAGGGTTGCCCCTGCCCCGCTCTACAACAGTTTTGAAGATGTGTATGAGATGGCACAACGCCTGAAACAACTTTTAGCCCAAAAATAACTCGTGTTTGTAGTAAACGACACCAACTAACTACCTCTTTTGAAAAACCAAGAACACATACTCATCATCGGCGCCGGTCTCTGTGGCTCCCTTCTTGCCTTACGTATGGCGCAGCGGGGTTACCGCGTTACGCTGATGGAGAAAAGACCCGACCTGCGTAAAGAAGTAATAGACTCCGGTCGCTCGATCAATCTGGCGTTTTCAGACCGGGGAATGAAAGGATTGCGACTTGCGGGCCTGGAAGAAAAAGTACTGCCTTTGTGCATACCTATGCGCGGCCGCATGATTCACAGCGCAGACGGCCAGCTTTTTATGAGCCCCTACAGCGGGCGTAGTCACGAGTATATCAACTCGATTTCACGTGAAGACCTCAACGTGATGCTGCTTGATGAATGCGAAAAAATGCCGGAGATCACGATGCTTTTCAATCAAAGGTGTACCGGGGTAACCCTCGAAACCGCTGAAGCTACTTTTGAAGATTACCATACCAAAGAGATTAAAAGCTATCAGGCAGATGTGGTGATGGGAGCCGACGGCGTGGGTTCGGCCCTGAGAAAAAGCATGCTCGACCATCGCAAATTCTTATTCAGCTACGGGCAGGATTTTTTGACGCACGGCTATAAAGAACTTTCTTTCCCACCCCTCGGGAATGGCGGCTATCAGGTAGAGAAAAATGCGCTGCACATCTGGCCGCGCGGTAAAGATATGATGATCGCGCTTCCTAATCTCGATGGCAGCTTTACGGTCACGTTGTTTCTATCCTGGGAAGAAGGCAAAGACAGTTTTGAAAGCCTCAACAGCGATGCAGCTGTAACAGACTACTTTGAGCGCGAATTCCCCGATGCCCTGGCCCTGATGCCCGATTTACTGGAAGAATTTAAAGCCAACCCTACTTCCCCGCTGGGTACCATAAAATGTTCCCCCTGGCACGCCTATGGCAAGGTTTTACTGCTTGGCGATGCGGCTCACGGGATCGTGCCGTTTTATGGGCAGGGTATGAACTCGGCTTTTGAAGACATTTTTGTGCTTGACCGGTATATAGATAAGCACGAGGGCGACTGGAAAGCTATATTTAAAGCCTATCAGGACGAGCGCAAAGAAGATACCGATGCTATTGCAGACCTTGCAGTAGATAACTTTCACGAGATGAAAGCACACACGGCACGGCCTATTTTTCAGGAAAAGCGAAAACTGGAAATCGCCTTTGAAGAGCAATTTCCTAAAGAATACTTTTCAAAATACAGTCTGGTGACCTTTCGGGAAGATTTACGCTATTCGGAAGCAATGCGGCGCGGTCGTGTGCAGGATAAAGCCATTTTAAACCTCATTCACGACGGAAAGTTTACCGATGCGATGTCGTTGCACGACAAGCTTGATCTGGTTAAACAGGAAACCCGCAAAATGCTTCACGACGATGAAGTGGTTGAAGGACTTGAAGAAGATTAACTATGCATTTTATTTCTGAAGATCTGGACGACTATGCGGTAGCGCATTCTTCTCCCGAGCCCGAAATTCTGGCCCGGCTTACCCGCGAGACCTATCAGAAGATGGTGCAGCCGCGTATGCTGAGCGGGCATTATCAGGGTCGCATTTTAAGCCTGATCTCAAAGCTGAAGGCTCCCAAAAAAATCCTCGAAATTGGCACCTACACCGGCTACTCGGCATTATGCCTGGCGGAAGGATTGCAGCAGGATGGCATATTGCACACCATTGATGTAAATGAAGAGCTTACAGACTTTCAGCGCAAGTACTTTGATGCTTCGGGATATGGAGAGCAAATCAAACAACATCTGGGCTCTGCTCTGGAGGTCATTCCCCAACTCGAAGGAAATTTTGACCTGGTTTTTATTGATGCCGACAAACCCAATTATCCCGCCTATTTTGACCTCATTATAAACCGGCTCAACCCCGGAGCGCTGCTGCTTTCAGACAATGTATTGTGGAGCGGAAAGGTGGTGGAGCCGCTAGATCCCAAAGACAGTTCTACCAAAGCGCTTCTTGATTACAACAGGATGCTTGCAGAAGAAGAATCGCTGGAAACCGTATTACTTACAATCCGCGACGGACTCACACTAAGCCGTAAACGTTAAGGCAAAAAAAATCCCGCATCGATAAGCATCGAGGCGGGAATTATAATTAACACTTAGTACGGATTAAAAAAAGATAACAGTTTATATACCTCGGGTAAAACCTTTCAAACGTAGAACCCAAAATAGCTACTGCTATCTGTTTTTAATGCTGAAATCCATCAGATTGAATTTCACACTTAAATTACAGCTTAAAAATAGAATAATTCTAATTTTTCCTGAAAATATTATCACTTTGCCAGTTTACGGCAGAAGAATTAAAAATATGAGGGATTTGATAGCGTTTGATACTAAAACTTACGCTTTATAGGACCGGTAATGTCTTCGATATTACGCTTGGCATCTTCGATTTCCTTCTTCATATCCTTGGTAATATCAGGATCAAGACCCTGTTTTTCGGCGCTTTTGGTGATTTCATTCTTAATATCATCTGTGGCATTGCGCAGGGTGCGCATACCTTTGCCCAGCCCGCGGGCAATATCGGGAACCTTATCTGCGCCAAATACCATAATCACAATAAAAATGATAAAGGCTATCTCACCACCACTTATAAATAAAGGTACTGTCATCATAGTGCAAATATAACGGGAAAAATGAAAAGCCGATGAGTGATCATCGGCTTTTATTATTTCAAAAAAGTTAATTCTTAAAGCGGTTTGCCTTAATCTTCTACTTCTTCTTTAAAGTTATCAAACTCACTCTCCTGAGCTTCACGAGGCCAGTTATTGTTGCTTACATCAACGTCTGCCGTCTCCTGATCTGGATCAACCACAACGCCTACGAGTTCTTTATTGGTTGCTAAAACCTTGGTTACTTCAGCATCATTTTTTCGCCAAACCTGTACCGGATAGGTCACTTTTTCTTTAGTACCATCAGCATAGCTGTACTCTACGATAAGTGGCATGGGGATTCCTCCCGGCTTGTTAAACTTAACTGCATAAAAATGCTTCGGAGTTTTAAGTTTTGCGCGCTCCTCGGGAGTAAAGTTATCCATCATAAACTCCTTTAAATTTGGAGCATTCTCAAGCATATCTTTATCCTTCATTGCAGGATCGTAATCCTCACCATCTTCTTCAACTACATAAACAGCGTCAATAGAAGAAGGATCATAACCATAACGGCTTAACAGTTCTTTACCTGCTGCAGTGGGCTCGGCGGTTAGATAATAAGATTTTACGTCTTCTACACCAATATCAACAAATTCGGTGCTGTAGAACCATCCTCTCCAGTACCAGTCTAAATCTACTGCAGAAGCATCTTCCATCGTACGGAAGAAATCTTCGGGTGTAGGGTGTTTAAACATCCAGCGCTGCGCATAGGTTTTAAAGGAATAATCAAAAAGATCACGTCCCATTACCGTCTCACGAAGAATATTCAATGCCGTTGCAGGCTTTCCGTAGGCGTTGTTACCCAACTGATACACATTCTCCGGGTTTGACATAATTGGAGCAATAAAATTTTGATCTCCGCCCATATAACCGGTAATTTGAGAGGGTTCTCCTCTTCGGGAAGGATATTTAGCATTTGGAGCAATGGCTTCGGGATAGTTTTCGCCAAAATCCTGCTCTGCCACATATTGAACAAAGGTGTTGATTCCTTCATCCATCCATCCCCACTGACGCTCGTCACTGTTTACAATCATCGGGAAGAAGTTGTGACCTACCTCGTGAATGATTACCGAAATCATCCCGTATTTGGTGCGGTCGCTATAGGTACCATCTTCGTTAGGACGACCGTAGTTCCAGCAGATCATAGGATACTCCATACCCTGATTCTGACCGTGAACCGAGATCGCTTTGGGATACGGGTAGTCAAAGGTCATACGCGAGTACGACTTTAAGGTTTGCACCACAGCTTTGGTAGAATATTCTTCCCAAAGCGGGTTTCCTTCTTTAGGATAAATAGATATTGCCATTACATCTCCCTGTGGGAACTTAACAGCCTGTGCATCCATAATGTATTTACGAGAGGATGTAAAAGCAAAATCCCTTACGTTTTCTGCTTCCAATCTCCAGGTTTTCTTTTTAGTGCTGCGGCCTTTTTCAATTTGTTCGGCTTCAGCCTGGGTACGAATAAAAACCGGCTTGTCATAGCTCTTCATCGCCTGTTCCCAGCGGCTCATTTCTTCTTTGCTGTACACATCTTTGCGGTTTACCAGTTCGCCGGTTCCGTCAAGTAAATGGTCTGCAGGTACGGTAATTTCAACCTCATAATCTCCAAAAGGCAAAGCGAACTCGCCATTACCCCAAAACTGGTAGTTTTGCCAGCCTTCCACGTCATTATACACACACATTCTGGGGAAGAATTGTGCGATGATGTAGTTTTTGTTTCCGTCAGGGAAACTCTCGTAACCCGAGCGTGCGCGGTCTACCGTGTGCTCAACGATATTGAAATTCCACCCGATGCTGAACTCAAACTCTTCGCCCGGCTCAAGCGGTTGTGGCATATCTACGCGCATCATTGTAAAGTTGATGGTGTGTTTAAGCGGCTTACCGTCTTTAGAAACTTCGGTAATGTTGAAGCCTCCGTCAAAAGGTTCTTTCATATAGGTAGAAACCACAGAACCCGGCTGAATAACCGGTGACATCCCGCTACCGTCTTTTTCAAGTGCAGGAGAGTCTTTCTTACGAATGTTCTGGTCCAGTTGCACCCATAAATACTCCAGACGATCTGGTGAATTGTTTTTATAGGTAATGGTCTCGTAACCTGAGATGGTCTGATTGTCGTCGTTAAGTTCAATCTTCATCTCATAATCGGCCTCGTTTTGGTAGTATGCAGGGCCGGGGGCTCCCGAAGCGGTACGATACTGATTAGGGGTTGCAAACTCGTCGTAAAGCTGTCTGAACTTGTTGACGTTAGTATGCCCCATTTGTTTTTCTTTTTCCTGCGGCTGTTCCTGCTCCTGAGCAAAAGCACCTGCTCCTACGAGAAGTAAAACAGCAAAAAAGCTGTACTTAAGTTTTTTCATAAAGTATAAATCTGTTTGTGCTTGTGAATTTTATAAAAGTAAAGATTAGCCGAATGTTAATAAATTATTCAGAAAGTTTTAACACGGCTTTATCATTTTCGCGGGTCAAAAGGAAACTTTTTTTGGTAGTACCGGCGTGCAGATGCACCACATTTTTCTGATCGGGAAACAAGTCCATCAGCAAGGTGTTTTCAATGCTTACTGTTTTGAGGTTTTTGATGTTTTCGACCTCGATAAAGCACACCACATAATCTACCTCATCCTTATGACCCAGATAATGTATAGAGCGCTCTTCCCCATTGACCGTCACAATAAATTTCTGTTCAAAATAGCGCTTAATATACCCGTCCAGTTTCTGCTGATCGTAGGAAGCATCTACCCGAATGGATTTATCGTAGCGTTCCTGAAACACCTTTTGCAGGTCGTCATAAAAAACGCGGGTGACTATTTTTAAAGATTGGGATTTTGCATCATAATCTGCCTGCGTGACGCTGAAATAATATTTATGTGCCGTAAACGCGCAGAGCGGAAGAATTACAGCAATAAGGAGGAGCAGTTTTTTAAAATTCATGGAAGCAAGTTATCTGTTTTTAGCGATTTTGATCAAGAGTCGTTCCAAAAAAATAGGTTTATTGACCGTCTTTGTCCTTGAAGTTTACCTCAACACCTTCTTCGCTTTTATGCTGAAGGTAAGCGGGAGCCTGTTTCAGCAGCATTTCAAGAATCGAAAGCGGGTTTTGGGTTGCCGCGATGGCCAAAGCTTCGGGCTTGTCAAAATACACATAGTGCGCAAAATCATCTATATAACGCGCTGGAATCTGCAATTGCCTGATATAGGTCGTATCTGAAACCAGATTACGGGCTTTTTGCACCCGGCGTTCCATATTGGAGATACGCACCTGCTCTTTGAGCATTTTGGTACGGCCACTTATCGCATTGATCACCGCATCTACGGGAATGATCCCGGCACCGCTGTGCGTTGCGGTGTAGAGCCGTCGCTCTTCCTGAGTCAAAATCGGACCTTTATAGACGGGTAAACCGGCCTCAGCAGGGTCAAATGGTTTTTCCAGCTTGATGCGGTTCATATCATCTCCCAATCTTCCGTTAAGCTCAATATTGCTGATCTGTACATCTTCCAGTTCGGTAACTTCGGGTTCAAGTTTAACCTCCAGATATTTCCTGTTGACTATTTCCGCAGAAACCACAAGTTCCTGATGTTTAAACTGAACTGCAGAAATGTAGAGCGTATCGCCCGAACGCACTGGGATTGTAAAATCGCCATTCTCACGGGTGACGGTTCCCTTTTGCAGGCTTAAGTTTAAAATGTGCAGGTACTCGTGTTCTATAGAGTCGTTTACCACCTTACCCTCGAGCATCACGGTCTCCTGAGCAAACAAACTACCGGCGGCACTGCTGACACAGAGCGCGATAAAGCAATATAAAAATGCGGTTTTTGACACGTGTTGAGGGTATTAAGATTTCACTTAAATACGCCTCAAAAGTAAACATGTTACACGGCATTTAACCGGTTAAGCCGTTTTTAACAGCCGGTTAATGCTTTAAATGACGGCTTCAAACGGGTCAACTACGTCTTTCCCGTATTTAGTTTTCTTCCAGAGAAGCCTTAAAGGCATCACGTTTTTGCAATAAAAACTGAATCAAAGCAAGCTCGTTACCCTGCTCCAGCATGGGTTTTGTGAGTCCGTTTTCAGACACGTAATCCATAAAGGCGCTGATGTTTTCACGCTTGATGTCCAGATTCTGCTGAAAGAACTCATTAGAGTACATAGCTGCCAGTTCCTGCTCTGCATTGCGCTCAATCGGCTCATCTTTTTTATCAAAAATAGCCTTGAAAATATTGATGAAATTAAGACCATATCGCCAACGCATATCATCTAAAGCGATGTTTTCGGGAGTGGTATACCTGTCGGGCGCATTATCTTCAGCCTTTATCTGACCTCCCGTGAATGGCACAGGGTCTATGGTGCGCACGCGGTTAACATCGGCAACAATATCGCCGGTAAGATCATAGGGGCGCACGATAATCTCCTCGAGAATATTAACGGTTTCTCTGAGCGTAATGCTGATTTTTCGGGAGTTTACAATACCGGCATCTACGATAACCGTGACGGGTGCAAATTGCAGGGATTGGATCACTAACTCGTCATTACGAGCGACTGCAATGTCAAACGTACCCGACTCTGAAGTAACCGTACCGCGCTGGGATGTGTTATTATAAACCACAATACCCCCGGGATCATCACCCGCAGGTACGATAATCTGGCCGTCTGCCATTACCCGGGCCAACTGCTGGCCGTGCGCCAGAGTGATTGTAAAAAGTAGCATTAAAAGTGTAGTACTGTATTTCATTCTGACCTGTTTTTTGGTGCCTTAGTTGCTGGTATGAAGTAACAACAAGTTACACAAAATTAAAGGGATTAGGAGGGTAATTTTTTGTTAAATGCCCACCAACCCCATATCTGAATGTGTAATTTTGAAACAAATCGTTTCATTTTGAAGAAATTAATACTTGCCAGTACCTCTACAATCCACGGCGGTGAATATCTTGACTATCTGAAGCCTGCGCTCATTACTCATTTTGAAGGAGTTAAGCGGCTTATCTTTATACCTTTTGCAAGACCGGGAGGCTTGTCTCACGACCTGTACACAGCGCGTGTACGTAAATTTTTCAGAGAACTTAATATCGAAGTTTTGGGTCTGCACGAGTTTAGAGATCCCGTAAAAGCCATCGCTCAGGCTGAAGGCGTTTTTACCGGTGGTGGCAATACCTTTTTACTGGTAGAACAACTCTACCAACATAAAGTAATGGCGATTTTAAGAGACAGGCTCTATGAGAATATGCCTTATCTGGGCACAAGTGCCGGTTCTAATATAGCAGGCATCAGTATGCAAAATACTAATGATATGCCCATCGTTTACCCGCCAAGTTTTAAAACCCTGGGGGCGATGCCTTTCAACATCAACGCCCATTATCTGGATCCCGACCCAAACAGCACGCATATGGGTGAAACCCGCGAAACCCGTATAAAAGAGTTTCATCAGTTTAATAACATCCCCGTCGTAGGATTGCGTGAAGGCAGCTGGATTGAAGCCCACCGCCGTACCTATACCCTGCGCGGCCCGCACAGCGCCCGTATTTTTGAAGCCGGAAAAATACCTTACGAACTCGAAGCCGGTTCGGAGATCACGGTAAGCTAGAGTTTTTTCAGAAAGTGATAACCTTTAATGACGTAGTTCTCATTGAGGTAAAACTTATGCCCTGCAAAATTGTGTACGTATGCATTTAATTCGCTGGTCTCGCAACCCTTTTCACGTGCGTAATCATAAATCCATTGAAATACCTGTTTGCCTAAACCTTTGCTGCGGTATTCGGGCTTGATAAAAACATGATCCGCCTCGCAGGTTTTACCGCAATAGTGACGTGTAGCAAACCAAAGCCCAAAAACCCCGGCCAGTACCCCTTCTACATAAACCCCATAACATTCATACCGGTGTTCAAACATTTCGCCAAAGCGCGCTTTGAGCAGATTTTCTTCCACACTATGCTCCATCAACTCCTGCACCAGTGGTAAAAACGTGTTAATATCGGTTTTATAAAATCTGCTGATCTTAATTTTGAGCATAATTGGCTATTTTTAGATAAGGCAGCTTAACAACTGCTGCAATAAACCAGCAAAAATAATGGATAAAGCGATACACCACAGAGAAAACCGAAGCAGGGGCTTATTCTACAGGGAAGAAAACGGAGAAAAAATCTCAGAGCTTACCTATACCATTCAGGACGCCGGGATCATCGTAATTGATCATACCGAAACCAAAATGGGCTATGAACACCAGGGTTATGCCAGCGAATTGCTGGATTATGTGGTAAACTGGGCCCGGGAGAAAAATATTAAAATTGAGCCGCTCTGTCCTTTTGCCGAAATCAAGTTTGACGAAAATCCTGATTACGCTGATGTCCGCGCCTAGTACTACTACCTCATTACAAATCCGCCAAATCACCGCTGCAGAAACCTTCGCCGTACGCCATCCGGTTTTACGTGTTGGGAAACCAGAGGAAAGTTGCGCGATGCCGGGTGATGATGCCGAAGACACCTTGCATTTCGGCCTTTTTGATGCGGAAAGACTTATTGGGGTCGTAAGCCTGATGAACAACTCAAAACCCCAATTTACCGGAAAGCAATACCAACTGCGCGGAATGGCCGTTTTAGCGGAATATCAGGGACAAAAACTGGGAAATCTGCTGGTTGATGAAGCCGAAAAGCACCTGCAAAATCAAGGTGTCGAGTTGCTCTGGTGCAATGCCCGCATCAAGGCGCTTAATTTTTACCTGCGGAAAGGTTTCAACATAGAAGGAGAGCCTTTTGAAATTGAAAACGTAGGTACGCACTATTTACTTTTTAAAAAGCTCTGATGAAAAGACGCCGGTTTATACAAAACACGCTGTTAACCACTGCTGCCGTAACAACCTTTCCGCAGCTGTTAAAAGCAAACACCGCTCTTCCGGAAGCCGAACTTCTGGGTCGCGGCAATCCGGTTTTGACTGAGAAAAGCGGCTATAGCCTGCGTCCCGAAGCTGCCGAGGCTTTTGACCGGATGGCTGCTGCCGCAAAAAAAGAAGGCATCGGCATACAGGTCGTTTCGAGCTATCGCGATTACGCCCACCAAAACCGCATCTGGGAACGCAAATACAGAGATTATACAGGACGCGGAATGGCACCATTGGTTGCTATTGAAAAGATTATTGAATACAGCACCATCCCGGGAACCTCGCGTCATCACTGGGCTACAGATCTTGACATCATTCAGGCGGGAACGGGAGTTACAAACAATGTACTCGACCCCGATAAATTTCACGGCACCGGTCCGTTTTGTGCACTCAAAGCCTGGCTAGACGAAAATGCAGAATCTTTCGGCTTTTTTGAAGTCTATACTAATGATTACGGGCGAAAAGGCTTCAAGTATGAGCCCTGGCATTTCAGCTATGCTCCACTTTCTGTAGATTATCTTAAAGACTATAAAAAACTGGATATCGCACAAATCCTTCAGCAAAAAAACCTGATGGGCAGCGACGCCTTTACTTCGGCCTTTATTGAAAAATACCGAACCGAAAATATTCTGGATATCAATCAAAAACTTTTAAAATGAATTTGTTTTGGAGAAAGAGCTGAAACATCCCTCCAAACCTCCCTTCAAAGGGTGGCTTTAGTTAACTGAAACTAACCAATTATTCTTATCAATATGAAACTAGGTGGAAGAGCACTTAAAATAGTCTTAGGCGTAGGAATCGTCATTTTTGGCCTGATTAAATATTACGGCAGCCAGGAAGAAAATCCCTATACCGGGCGCACCCAGGCCATAAGCCTTACGACCGAAGAGGAAATTGCCATCGGTCTGCAAAATGCCCCAATTATGGCCGAGCAACACGGCGGCATGCACCCCGACCAGCAACTGCAAAACATGGTAGATCGTGTGGGCAAAAAACTGGTTGACAACACCATTGCCCGTGAGACGCCGTATCAGTACGAATTTCATCTCCTGCGTGATCCCAAGACGGTAAACGCTTTCGCCCTGCCCGGCGGCCAGATTTTTATCACCTATGCCCTGCTCGAGCGTCTTTCAACCGAAGACCAACTCGCAGGCATTTTGGGTCACGAGATTGGGCACGTCGTGGGCAGACATTCGGCTGAACGTATCGCGCAAAGCGAACTCGCCAATACGGTTGCCACCGGCGCACAGGTAGGCGCTGATGCCGGAATGCTCGCCAGCCAGCTGGGACAAACCCTGCTGCTTAAAAACGGGCGTGGTGACGAACTTGAGAGCGATGATCTGGGTGTGAAATTTATGCTTGATGCCGGTTACGACCCCGAAGCGCTTATTGAAGTGATGCAAATCTTAAAAGAAGCGAGCGGTGGCCAGCGCGTACCTGAGTTTCAGAGCTCCCACCCCGACCCCGAAAACCGCATCGCCAAAATCAAAGAAGCGATTGAGAAGTATAGGGGGTGATTATTTGTATTGTTATTATTATTTCTATTGTTATTGGTCTAATCATCTGGTCGATCGGTAGAGTCGCAAGCTTGATTTTGACTGAAAAGAGGGAAAGATATTTAAAAGAAAACTTCAGCGTTAAACATCCCTCCAAACCTCCCTTCGAAGGGAGGCTTTTAATACCAGACTAAGAATATATTCCCTTCCTTCGAAGGAAGGGCCAGGGATGGATGTCCCACCAGCTCGAAATAATAATAATAACAGCAATAAGCTCCTCAAACGCTATCGCGATTGGCCTGCAAAGTTTTAGCCTTTAGTTGGTTTAGTCCGTATCTTTGTGAAACAACTCAAAATAACCATGAATAAAAAAGTCATTTTAATGATCCTCGACGGTTGGGGATTTGCACCTAATAAAGAAGTTTCGGCAGTAGATCAGGCAGAAACTCCGTTTATCGATTCACTTTATACCAAATATCCACACGCGCAATTGCTTACCCACGGAGAAAACGTGGGCTTGCCAGACGGGCAAATGGGCAACAGCGAAGTAGGCCATATGAACCTGGGTGCGGGCCGCATCGTATATCAGGATTTCGCTAAAATCAACAAGGCGTTGCGCGAAAACAAACTGCGCGATCAGCCGGAGCTGAAAGCCGCTTTTAAATACGCCAAAGAAAACAACAAACCCATTCACCTTTTGGGTCTGGTTTCAGACGGTGGCGTTCACGCACATATTGATCATGCTAAAGGTCTGATCAAAGCCGCCAATGAGGTGGGTGTGGAAGAAGTTTACGTTCACGCTTTTACCGATGGTCGCGATGTAGACCCGCAAAGCGGCGCCGGTTTCATCGAAGATTTAAATGACTACGCAAAAGATAACGGTGCCAAACTGGCCAGCATCACCGGGCGCTATTTTGCGATGGACCGCGACACCCGCTGGGAACGCGTTAAAAAAGCCTACGATGCCTCGGTAAAAGGCATCGGTACCAAAACGACCGATCCGGTTGCTTCGATTAAAAAATCTTACGAAGACGGCACTACCGACGAATTCCTCGAACCTTTAGTCATTACTGAAAACGATCAGCCTGTTGCCACCATTAAAGACGGCGATGTAGTATTGTTTTTTAACTACCGTACCGACCGTGGGCGCGAATTGACCCGTATGCTTTCGCAGGAAGATTTCCCGGAGCAGGATACCAAAAAACTGGATTTGTATTATGTCACTATGACCAACTACGACCAGACGTTTGAGAACATCCACATCATTTTTGATAAAGATAATCTGACCAATACCATTGGCGAGGTGATTTCCAAAGCCGGTAAAAAGCAGATTCGCATTGCGGAAACTGAAAAATACCCGCACGTAACCTTTTTCTTTTCGGGCGGAAGGGAAAAGGAATTTGAGGGCGAAACCCGCCTGATCGCCAAATCTCCCGATGTAGCGACTTACGACCTAAAACCGGAAATGAGCGCGTATGAAGTGCGCGACAAGATTGTTGCCGAACTCAAAAAAGAAGAAGTAGATTTTGTCTGCCTCAACTTTGCGAACCCCGATATGGTGGGCCACACCGGTGTGCTGGAGGCTGCCATTAAAGCCTGTGAGGCCGTTGACGCCTGTGCCAAAGACGTGATTACCACCGGGCAGGAACACGGTTACAGTGCCATCGTGATTGCAGACCATGGCAACTGCGAAACCATGAAAAACGAAGACGGCTCACCAAATACCGCCCACACGACCAATCCCGTACCCGTAATTGTGGTAGACAAGGACATCAAGAGCGTAAAAGACGGAGTTTTGGGGAATATAGCCCCTACCATTCTCGATATGATGGGCATTGAAAAAGCAAAAGAAATGGATCAGGAAAGCCTGGTCAGTTAAACCAAAAAACGATGAAACATTTAAAATACCTCAGCCTGGTGCTGGCGATTGTATTGATGAGCGCGTGCAAATCACAAAACGCTGTAGCCAGCCGCTCTGAAGTGCCGCAAACTCCCGGTCCGCCGGAAGCCGCACAGATTCCTACCTCGCAAAAAAACCCGCAACCCGATATGCTTACCGGCCCTGCAGAGCGCAGTGACCTGCAGGAAGGTAAATTTGGGGAGTGGTTTAACCCGTTTTACGCGTCGTACCGGGTGGATGAAAGCCTGGTTGACGAACTTAAACCCTTGCTTAAAGATGTTGACATCACCCTGTTTATGGGTACCTGGTGTGGCGACAGCAAACGCGAAACACCTCGTATCTACAAGATTTTTGATGCGGTTGACAAAGCTGATGATGTAGAACTCATCACTGTAGACCGCTCCAAAACTACACCACAGGGACTGGAAGAAGGTAAAGACATCAAACGCGTACCTACCCTTATTCTTAGCAAAGACGGTAAAGAACTGGGGCGTATTGTAGAATACCCTATTGAAAGTCTGGAAGCCGATATGCTGAAGATTTTAAAAGGCGAACCTTATAAACATGCCTACGCGGATTGAGTAGTTACAGACTAAGGGTTAAATGTTATTAGGAAATCGACCACTTTTCAAGGAGTGGTCGATTTTTTTTATGCGTTTTCAGGAATGCCGTAAAGGAACGGGGATTAGTTTGGTTATATTCGTGATTGTAAATTAGATATAACACAACCAGTTGTGTTATACGCACGTTGTAGGTAATATAACTGACCAGCTCCGAAACCAATTATAAACTGAATGAAAAAAATATTTAAGTACATAAAACTTCTGATTTTACTCATTCTGATTAACCAACTAATTATTCTGATTTCTAATGATTCAATAAGAAAAGGATGGTGGAAAAGCAACAGCGAAAACCGACTAAATGACCACGATGTTATAGAATTTGACTCAAATCTGAAATGGAATATTATTACTGAGGGCGGAAATAAAATCGGAATTATTCAGTTTTACATTGGCAAAAAGCTACTGATTTCCAATATGACTCTGACCAAATGGTGTCTGTATGAAAATAAAGGATAAAAATACTACCTACAACACCGGCTATAGTTCATTGCTTCTGACTTTCCTTTCGGAAAGTCCTCGCAAATTTGCTATCTTCGGTTTACGGCGGAAAATCCTTGCGGATTTTCACGCAACGAAACCATAGCCAAACCGTTGTAGGTAATGTAAAACCGTAATGAATAAAATTTTTAGATTAATAATACTATTTGGACTTTTTTCAAATGTATCCTTTTCGCAGACTGACAAAAAATTCTTTGTCGATGACAATGAAGATTATGCATTTTTAGCGGACTCGGACTTAAAATACTCTAGTCGGAATCAACCAAATGCGCAAATTGATGTGTTTGTAAAGACATCTGGAAATGAATTTCAATATACTTTATTGATATCCAAAATAACCGAACACGGATTTGAAAAAGGAAACCTATTGAACGGACAATATGAGACTTATTACCAAGAAACCTGTGGTTGCGAAGTATCTGAAATTGATTTAGTTCTTTATAACAACTTAAAACCTTTAAGACATTTCATTTCGACATCAAAAGAAGAAAATAAATTTAAAGGAATTAACGCAAGTTTTGTAAGTGGTAAATATCTGTACAATATTCTGTTCCTGACTTTCGAAAAAGATTTTGACAACCAAACAGCCAATTACGCTGATATAATGAACACTTTGGTTATAAACGGAAAAACGACCGTGGACAATTATTCAGAATATGAAAAAGCGGAATAAAACAATACCTACAACATCGGTAACGGTTACACAGGCCTCTAATTCTTATAAAATCTTACTTATTTAAATTCCTTAAAAGCGGTTTTCTTGTTTTATACCGTTGATAGTTAAGGTGCGTTAGAATTAATTTAACCCTCACTACCCCTTGTCTTTGAGAATTGTCGCTTTTTTATGCGTTTTGAGGAATGCCGTAAAGGAACGGGGATTAGTTTAGTTATATTCGTGATTGTAAAATAGATATAACACAACTGGTTTTGGTATATCTACGGTGCCCACAATTAAACAAAAAAGGAATGTCAAAGGAAATAAAACAAGTTTGGTATGCCAGTTATGGCTCTAACATTTTAGAAAGTAGATTTCATTGTTACATTCTTGGAGGACAACCAAAAGGCTCAAAGAAAACTTATAAAGGTTGTACGGACAAAACTTTACCACAAGACAAGGAGGAAATTTATATAAACAGTGAACTTTATTTTGCGAAAAAATCTAAAAGTTGGGATTCTTGTGGTGTCGGATTTATTAATACAGAATTTAACGATAAAGTTCAGACTTTAGGAAGAATGTATTTAATAACTCCTGAACAGTATGTTGAAATTGTAAAACAGGAAACTAATCATAGAGGAGAATTACTCATTGATTTTGAGAAAGCGAGAGGAAAAGGTTCTCTAATTATTAAAGAAAAATCTTGGTATGGGAATTTACTTTTTTTAGGCGAGCAAAATGGGAATCCGATTTTCACATTTACGAATGAAAAAAATCTGACCGAAGAGATAAACGCACCGAGTGAACAATATTTATTAACGATTATAAATGGAATAAAAGAAACCTACAATCTTAACGAAATTGAGATAAGAGAATATTTTGAAAATTTGACAGGAATTAAAGGTCACGCAATTGAAAAAAAAATAGCTGAATTAATAAAATGGGAATAAAATAACTTTGGCAACAATGGTAACCGTTGCACAAGCCTCTATATCAGAAAAATACACCTATTTAAGTCACGCAAGAGTGATTTTCTTCTTTTATTGACCTCTAAAATAATCAAAGATCCAAAACCTTTATATCCAACGCAATAAATTATGACGAAGAAAATTTTATTGTTTTCCATTCTGGTATTTTTCTCATTTAAAATGACAGGGCAAAACACGATTCAGGAATTGCTTGATATAAAAGACCAATTAATTACTCACGCAATTGAAGTAGGAAAAGAATACGACCTGAATCTTGATTTTTCTGATGCGTCAATTAAAAGCGTAGAATTTATATTGTCTGACCTGCATAAAGAATTTATAAAAACAAAAAGTGACTATGGTTTGAATGGGCTTGCACACATATTCGGCTTTTACATAATTGAAGTAATAGAAAAAAATCACGGTAAAGGCAGAATTGAGAGAAATCATCCCAGCTTCGTAGAGGACGTTTTTCCGTTCTATTGGAATGGCGCAACTTTATTTCCTGTCGCGTGGTGTCAGAAAAGAATTTTTGATGGTGATGCAGATAACGTAGCATTTAAATATCAAATGCTGATAGTGGATAAAAAAGGGAATGAATAGCTAATCACTTTTCAAGTAATAAAACAACAAGCATTTCTATCGTTGAAAAGTGAAATTGACATCTCATTAATATTGACAGGAGTTCAATCCTTATTAGGCCACGTACCCCAAACTTTAAGGTTCGTTTCTATTGAATTAAAAGATGATGTAATCTATTGGCAATGTGTTTTTGACTCAAATGCTAATGAGAAAGACCTGGAACTGTTATCTCAAGCAGCCGGCGAATTAATTTCTAATTTTCCAAAATATGGATTACATACATGAAGTGAGCGAAATAATTGATTTCCCTGCTAAAGGAAATCCGCTAAAAAACTTAATATATTACAGACACGAGCACAATTATTACGAAAATTAAATTCAATGCGTGTAGGAGGTTCTTGATTTCCAAAACCAATAAACCATTAGAACTAAAGCATAAAACACGTTGGTCAAGAACCGGAATGGCTCACATTTGGTGGTTTTAACAAAAATCGGATATCTTTTCAAAATGCTGCATTCCATTGCATACAATTGCACGGTTTAGCACGGTTTCGCATACCCTCGCATACTACAAGCTAAAAAACAGCTACTTTGTTCGAGGTTTGTTCGAGAATCCTTCGGGAATCCTTCGGAAAAACATAGGTTTTCCCGAACAAACCCCGAACAATACTCCTATCTAACTGCTCTAAGATCGAATTAAATAAGGTTTAAAATCGATTGAAAACAGGTCAGTTTAAGGTCAAAACCTGAGCTTGAGCATAGCAAAGCCTAGTCAAAGGCATAGTAAAGCCTAGGATAGTGTATGAAGAGAGTATGAAAACCACTTTTAAAAAGCAGAAATTTCACATTTTCTTAACATTTCTAAGTTGTACTACAGCTTCAGGAGACCTAAAAAAACAGACTGCCACTATCGGCTTTTGTAAACCACCAGCCTACAGGCAGTCCGTTTTAAAAATTAAGACTCCTGAGCCATACGCTCCAGCCCTTCCCACAGCACTTTTAAGTCGTATAATGCCGTCTTTTCAGCCTCATCAAAAGGAACCTGAGAATGATAAAGAGCCACATCATGAATGCAGTGTAGAGATGCGGCAAGATCGGCATACCCGTGAAACTGAAGAGAAGCTAAAAATACATACTGAGCTTGTGATACGTGACGGGTATCAGACGGGGTAACTTCCGGTTCGCGTACCGGACTGTTCCCTTGACCATTTGAAGTTCGCATAAAAAATGGATAAAGAATTAATAAAAAAAGAGGAGAGGTCACTGCGAACTTCATCAAAGCGGTGCTTTAAATAGGTCTCGGGACTTACACCCGTATGCCTCTCCAAAACTTTCTGTTTTAACCGTACTTGTGGTAATAACACCATGATAATTTGATAAAGTTCGCAATTCAAAGATACGACTTAAAAGGATTCAGTGCTTTAGCGAAAAAGACTTACCCTAAATAATTTACGGAATTCCTTAAGCTAGTGTACTGTTATTTAGTTACTTTTAAAAATCAGGATTGAATAGGGCTGATCCTTGAAAGATGAAAATCAAGTTCATTATGACTTAAAAAAAGCTGGCCGGATTGGAGTTACCTGAGGAGCAGACGCCTTTGAAACGAAATTATGAGGTGCGTTGATGCTATAAAGAGTGGGGAACAAACCTTTGTAACAGCCCAGGACTTAAGGTTTCTCAATTATAAAAATGGGCACAACGCTCGGGCTTTGTATAATTGAAAAATACTGATAAGTAGTTAATAACCAAAAGTATAAAGAACATGAAAAGTGTCAATATCCCGCCAATCGCTTTAACAAACGACTATATTTGTTTTGATATAACAAGTTTGGTTAATTATAAGAAGAATATGTAGGAATGAGTGATTCTGCAAAAGGTCCAGGAGCTGGATATATATATCAATTCGAACTCGCTTTAGTAGAATTAGCTAAAATGAGTAAAACCAATGTGCTATCCATTGAAAAAATGGATGATTTAGCAATGCAGGATACTAAAGGTCATTACATTATGACAATTCAAGCCAAGCATAGTATTTCCGCAACAGGATCAAACTTTGGCAACACCTCGGTTGATCTATGGCAGACTCTAGTTAATTGGATTGAAAAGCTCAAAAAAAGACAGGTTGTAAAAGGAAACCATTTCAAGGCTATTACCAACGTAAAAATACCTTCGAAATCAATTATTAGAAAATTCGGAATTGAAGATTTTGACAGTGTTGTAGATGATATTAAAGATTTAAAGTCAACACAAGAAGCCAAAATTGCCAAAAAGAGAGCACAAGGTAAAGATTCACCGAGTATAAAAGCTACTCTGACCAGAATAGACATGGTATTGAAGGACCTTTCAAATTTTCAAACTATTCTTTCAAATTTTTCCTTCGCAGAAAACTATCAACTCAAGGACAACTTTTTTGATTCTATTCAATTAGGCTCAATCACCACCGATCCATATAGAAAAAGTTTATACGAAGGCTTTCTGGGTTGGGTGGTATCAGTTTCTTCCGAAAATTGGAATGACGGTAAAGAAGTAGAGTTCACAAAGAAAGATTTTGAAGAAAAGCACCATCATCTGTTGAAGATTCATCCACTCAAAAGGGCAATCTTTAGAAATAAAAGTGAAATACCTGAATTTGCTACAATTGATTTAAGTCTGACTAGAAATGATACCTATATCCAGCAAATTTTGGATATAGATAGAGATTCAGATGATAAAGACGAAATAATTAAAGATGCAATTCTAGATTTCATCCTATCAGAAATTGAAATTTCACATCTAATATCTAAGTCAAATTCATTTACAAAGCCAGATTACGAAGACCTTAAGGATGAGTGTTATAGTGCTTGGAAAAGAGTAAAAAAGAAACATGCCCCACTAGATGGCAAAAGCTATTCTAAAACAGATCAAAATGACCTTGCCATCAAAATCTTTGATGAAATAATGAATGACATAAAGATTAAAATTGTTGAAGACTTCAGTTTTGATAGTTCGGATAATTACATTCAGAATGGAGCCTTTTTACAGCTATCTGATGAGCCTAAAATAGGATGGATTCCCAGCTGGAAGGAAAAGTATAAGAAATGAATAAAAAGCTAGATTTATTTGACGTCCTTCAAAACACAACAGTAGGAGTAATTGCAATACAAAGTTTTGTGCTTGGGTACAATGCAGTGAGCAAAGGGAAGAAGAGTGAAGTTATAGACCCTCACTTATATCATCTATTTTATGTGCTTCCTATTGTTCTTGAAAAATCTTCTGTGGAAACATTCAAATCGTCAATGGAGCTATACACCGCAATTTCAAAGGATAAGAATTTAACTCTTGGCCTTCAAAATACCGCTAACAAAATGACTGGTCAAACTTTTGACAGTTTAAACTTAGGCTTTAGTAAAGGGATATTCACGCTGGACAAAGGTTCTATGAGAATCGGGTTGACTGATGAGTTTAAGAAAGTAAGCATCCTGAGAAAGATGAAAATTAGTGACCCATACTTTAAAAACATAAGAAATGCGGCATTCCGATTAGGTAATATTTTCGCCAAGAAGGATGAGAAAATGCTTCAACTCACATTAAATATTAGATTCTGAAATGGACTTAAAGATAAAAGCGATAATCCTGTATCCAGTCAACACAGACTTGAAGCCGAGAGTCATAAACTTCAATGTAAAGAAGGTAAACGTGATTACTGGGTATAGTAAAAGAGGTAAGTCCTCGATTATCGAGATTGTTGATTACTGCTTAGGAAATAAGGAGCCGAACATTCCTATAGGTCGAATTAGAAATATGGTGTCCGTTTTTGCGCTTAAAGTAAACATCAATGGCACTGATACCTTTATTGGAAGAAATAGTCCTGGTCAGAACGGAAAAGGTTCCGATATAATGTATTATCAAGAGGTTTCCTCAAAAGGTGAATACCCAGATTTTAACACCAATAAGTGGAGACAGGATCTAGGTAAATATCAGATTAATAAAGAAAGTTTTGTTCAGACTTTAAACACAAAAGGTGGATTTCAAAATCTGGAAGAACAATCCTTCTTCTCAGACAAGCCTTTAACAATTGGGTTTAGAAGCACCAGCTCATTTTTATTTCAACCCCAGGGGCTGATAGCAAATGGAAATACAATTTTCTATAAGACGGAAGAATTCTACTATATAGACAGGTTAAAAATGTTCTTTCCCTTAGCGTTAGGATATAAGTCCTATGAAATTCTAATTCTTGATTCAGAAATTAAAGAACTTGAAAAGCAAGAAAAAAAAATAAGGGACAAAATTGAAGATATAACTCAGCGATATGAAAATTGGAAAGAAGAGATGTATGAATATTATAGCGAAGCGATTAATCTTGGCTTAACGAATACTGATATCAGTCTTTCAAATTCAAATGTCTATCAAATTAACCATGAACTAGATACAATCTTTAATGAAATAAGAGAGGATAGCACTTACAAGAAAGGTTCTGGAATTCTGTACAGTACAAAACTTGAAGACTTAGATTCTCGGAGAAAAAAGACTTTGCGAGAGTTACAAGAAAATAAAATAGAGCTTAATCGAATTCTAAATTTTGAATCGACTAAGGCAGATTACATCAAGAATGTTTCTAAAGAAATAGAAACTCGATTGAAACCCGTTGATTGGTTTCTTCAAAGAAAAGGAACAGACAAATGCCCTTTCTGTAATTCCAGCTCCCCCAAGGCTCTTGAAAATCTTCAAAGACTTAGGGATGTCAAAAACGATAATATCACCTTATTGGATAACGATCAAAATGATGCCTTTTCATTTGAAAAAGAAAAACTTGACCTTAGAAAGAAGATATCATCTTTAGAGGAAAATATAAAACAAATTGATAGCAATATCAGCATCATTCATACAGAACTCGAAGAAGATCAAAATTCCTATCAGAAAGTTTACGAGTTTGTTGGAAAAGTATCGAACTTTCTAAAACATATAGTATCGCCTTCTGATAAATATGATGAGGATTTAAAGAAAATTGTTGGAGACCTAGTTGTAAAAAGATCTAAAGTCTCAGGTTTAAGGAAAAAATTTGACAAACAGTCTACTTTGGAAAAGCTCACCCGGACAATTAAAACGTACGTAGACATTCTTCCGATAGAAAACAAAGAGCATTGCAATGTCTTACTTGACCCAGATAAACACTTAGGTATTAGAATTGAGGACACTTTGAATAAGTCAACAACTTTTCTAAACAAGATAGGGAGTGGTTCAAATTATATGTGTTATCACCTAGCAACCATACTAGGGCTTCATGAATTCTTCTATAACCTAAAGGAGTCAGGAAAAAAGAATTATGTCCCTACATTCTTGGTTCTAGATCAGCCTAGTCAAGTGTATTTTCCAGAAAGAATTGCCGAGAAGAAATCTGATTTAAATAAAAAGGAATCTGAGGATAAAGCAAATACAAAAAAGATATTTGAGGTCTGTAAAACATTCATGGAAAGAACTAACCATGAAGTTCAAGTGATAATTCTAGAACATGCCGATACTGATATGTGGCAAGGGTTAGAAAAGGATATAAACCTGGTTGAAAATTGGCGAGGTAAGGAAGATAATGGAGAATTTACCAAGGATTACAATGCTCTAATTCAGCGAGATTGGATTTTAGAAGACTAAATATTGCACTGATTTTGCAAATAAAAAAAAACTACCCCCCGCTACCGCCAGGCTGTGCCTGGTGGCTTAGTAGGATAAGCAGAAAAACAAATCAATGAACCCCACCTATGCGATTTATGCGATCATAAGGAAAAGAGTCTGAGCCGGGGCTCCATCTGTACGCTTACCGGGCATAAACCGGCGTTTAGTAATACCTGTTTAAAAATCAACCGGCTTCCTAATCCAATCTACTAAGATTCCTTAATTTTCGTTTAGCAAACCGCATTCCTATGGATGACGAACTTAAGCACTACATCAACCAATACATGCAGGAACAAAACAGCCGCTCCATCGCTGGATTTGAGGGCTACTCCCCGGAGGAAATGCACCAGCTGGTGTACAATCCCTATTCAGCAGCGAGTCCGTTGCAAGTGCTGCAACCTGCTGAAGTGGTTTATGAGCAATGCCCTATTTACAGGATGGCCCATTACCTGTTGACCTACATTCAAACTTCCGGCGAAGTAAAACTTACTGCCAAAGGCTATCTCCCCGTTAAACTGGTTAAAGAACTTTACGATCAGGGTTTTATTGAAGAGGAACACATCAGTCTGGGTATCACCAAACTTTATAAGGAACAGGATTCTCTGAGTATTAATCTTACCCGAAATCTATTACATCTCGCAGGGATTACTAAAAAACGAAAAGGCCAGCTTAGTCTAACTGCATCTGGTATTCAAATACTTCAAAAGCCGCACAAACTTTTTGAAAGCCTGCTTAAAACCATGACCCTTAGGTTTAACTGGGGGTATTACGATGCCTATGAAAATGAGTATTTGGGCCAAACCGGCTTTGGTTTTACTTTCATACTAATTGCTAAATACGGTTCTACCAAACGCACCGATGACTTTTATGGCGAAAAGTATATTAATGCATTTCCGGAATTTACGGAAACCATAGTCCCCCAATACCGCAGCATTATAGAATATCTTGCGCATTGCTATTCCATACGCACCTTCGAGCGCTTTATGGAGTATTTTGGATTGATTAAACTTACTAAAGAAGGAATGCGCATGGAACGAAAGCACTACATTCAAAAAACAGAATTCTTTGACCAGATCATACAAATCCGTCCACATCAAAAAACCGGAAGTAAAGGCTGAGATTTAGTCTTTATAAAATTCGGGATTTGAAGAACGCAACCCCGCACCCTTTTCCGCATCTGCGTATAAAACCAACTTATGAACGCGATCTTAAAATTGTGCTGCCTAATGCTGTTGACTTCCAATTTAAATTCCTGTACAGATCAGGATCTCGACGACAGCGTACCAGCAGGGGAATACAGCGGTACTTTTGAAGTCACCTACCCCGACGGCACTACCTACGACGGCCCCGTAACGGTAACTTTTGAAGCCGTCAAGACCTATTCTGCTACCGGGAATGAAGATCGTTACCCCGCAGGAGGAAGTGGTACCTATACCATTACTGATAACCAATTTAAGTTTAGTGATGAAAACTTTTGGACTGCAGAATTTGACTGGGGTCTGATCCTAAACGGTGGGTATACCTACACCTATAAAAACAAGCAACTTACGCTAACTAAAGGAGGTGAAGATTCGGCTACTTACACCTATACCCTAAACGCGGATTAATTGGTGTAAAACACACATCTAAACATCCCTCCGACTTTAAGGAAGGTGCGAACAGATGCTTTTAATTTTTGAGACTCCCTTCCTTTGAAGGAAGGGCTGGGGATGGATGTTTTGCAGACTTGCGAGTATGGGTGTCACTTCGAGTGGCTGAAGCAAAGCAATAGCGGTGCTACAGCTGTATCGAGAAGTCGTAGGAGTTAAAAATGTCTCTCGCTTGCCAGGCTTCTCGATACTATTTTTTCGAGCTCAAACTCTCAAAAATCACTCGAAGTGACATTTAACTAAAGAAGGAAGTCACGAGCTCCAAAACCAATAACCGACAGCAAGCTAAAGAAATGAACATCAAATAGAATCTATTACTTCTATCCATATTCCCTTTCTTTTGTCTTGATAGAAAAGAAACAAAAGATCAAGGCTCACAAGACGGTATCTAAATTTATTGTTCGCTGCACTGCATGCGCTTAACTCGGCCGCTAGGCGGCCTCAAACAGAACCGCCTGCTACGTTTTGCTAACTTCAAATTTTACGATACCTTCTTGTAGGCCATCTTTTGCATTAGAACTAAGAATTTTATTCTTTAGGTTACTTTTCTTTGAACAGGCAAAGAAAAGTAAAGAAGAATATAATGAATTTCTAAATAGACAATCTAACAACAGATTCCTGAGCCCCAAAAACCTTTTAGACTTCCTTCTCTAAAACTATTATGCGTAACTTTCAGGTTAGAAACGCTTTCAACTAATCGCATAAACGTAAAATAATGATTTCAAGAATTTTGGGAATTCTGGCAGGCCTGGCACTGCCGCTGTCAGGTTTGGCGCAACAGACTGCAAAAGACACGATTCACCTGTATTTTCTCGGCGGACAGTCTAATATGGAAGGCTATGGCTATACCAAAAACCTCCCCGATTCGCTGGACAACACCTTTGAAAACGTGTATATCTTTGAAGGAAACCCCACCGACGATGAGCAACCTCTAGGCGGGCAGGGTGTTTGGGAGCCCCTGCAACCCGGGCACGGCACCGGTTTTAAATCAGATGGAATAACCAATACGCATTCAGACCGCTTCGGCATCGAACTTTCTTTTGCCAAAAAACTGCAACAGTATTATCCCGATCAGAAAATCGCACTAGTCAAATATGCTAAGGGCGGTTCGTCAATAGACAGTCTCGCTGCCGGCCGTTTTGGAGCCTGGGACCCGCATTACAACGGCAAAATTGGCATCAATCAATACGACCATTTTTTAGCTACGCTCAATAACGCGCTCACCACTAAGGATCTGGACGGTAACGGTCGCGAAGATTATCTCGTCCCTATGGGTATTTTGTGGATGCAGGGCGAAAGCGACGGCGATAAAACCGAAGCCATTGCACAAAAATACTATCACAACCTCTCGCAATTGATGAACCTCATCCGTGCCAGTCTGCGCACCGATGATCTGCCGGTAGTGGTAGGCAAGATTTCCGACTCGTGGAATGCCCCCGATGGGAAGGTGTGGGATTATGGCGAACTCGTGCAGTACGCGCAGGAAAAGTTCGCCCGTGAAGACAGCAACGCCGCCATCATCCGCAGCACGCGTTACTACAAGTATTCCGATCCCTGGCATTACGACAGCGCCGGCTATATCAATTTTGGAGAACAGTTCGCCGATGCGGTGTACAGGTTGAATGAGTAGGTCTCATTACCAAAAACATTTTTTTTGAAGGCAAAGCCTAAAAACATCCCACCAAACCTCCCTTCAAAGGGAGGCTTTAGAATTATTGAAACTCCCTTCCTTTGAAGGAAGGGCCGGGGATGGATGTTTTGCTGACTTGTGAGTATGAGTGTCACTTCGACTGCGCTCAGTGTGGCACGCTCAAAGTGACATTTGACCACATATGGAGATTCACGAACACCCAATCAATCCAGGGTAGCCAGCTAAAAAATAACGAAATATCTTTAAAAAACGGAACTAATTTGCTTCACTCAAAGACAAAATTAAACCCCAATGAATTACCTACATCCCACCTTTTACTTCGACTATACCCACGAAAACATACAGCGGCTTATTGCAGCATTTAAAGACGATTCTTTAAGCGAAGCTGAAAAAGCCATTGGGTTGTATACCAAAGTGCGAGACGGATATTTATACGATCCCTATCACATCAGCCTTAATCCTGAAAATTACCGGGCAAGTGCTCTGGCGGAAAAGTCAAGAGGCAATTGTGTGGAAAAATCAATCGTGCTCATCGCAGGTTTGCGCGGCCTGGGCATCCCCGCCCGACTGAGACTGGGCAAAGTAGTGAACCACATCGCGGTAGAACGGCTGATGGAGAAATTTGGTTCTAACGCCCTTACGCCGCACGGTTCGGTCGATGTATATTTAGACGGTAACTGGCTCAAAATGTCTCCCGCCTTTAACGCTTCGCTTTGCGAAAAACTCAACGTAACCCCGCTGGAGTTTGATGGTAAAACCGATTCGTACCTGCAGGCCCACAATGCCGAAGGTTCACGCTTTATGGAATACCTGGAAGATTACGGGCATTTTGAAGACGTGCCGGTAACATTTATGATTAAAAATGTAAAGGAACACTATCCGCATATTTTTGATACCGACCAAAATGATTTGGAATTCAAACTCTAATTTTAAGTAGCTATGGTACTTATAATCTGTGGATTATGAACACAACCGAAGCAACCAATGTAGACGATTACATCACCGAATTTCCTCAGGAGGTTCAGGAACGGATGCGCGTCTTGCGCAGACTCATCAGGGAATACGCTCCCGAAGCTGTAGAAAGCATCTCCTATCATATGCCGGCTTACAAATTGAACAAAAAACCCTTCGTGTATTTTGGTGGATTTGCCAATCACATCGGCTTTTATGCCCAACCGGTTACCCACGATACGTTTAAGGATGCATTAACCGCTTATAAGCAAGGTAAAGGCTCCGTGCAGTTTCCACACAATAAACCTTTGCCTGAAAGATTGATCTGCGATATGCTTCAATTTAAAAAAGAACAACTTAACAAGCTATGAAAACAAAGCCAATCACCGTAAGTGCACACATCAATGCTGAAAAATTAAAAGTCTGGGAATACTACACAAGTTCCGAGCACATTGTGAACTGGAATTTTGCCGATCCCGGCTGGCATTGTCCCGAAGCAAAAAATGATTTACAGGTAGGTGGCACCTATTTTGCGCGAATGGAAGCCAAAGACGGCAGTTTTGGCTTTGATTTTGAAGCGGTTTATACCGAAATGAATCCCGGGAACAGTTTCACCTATGAATTTGGCGGTCGCGTGTGTAAGGTTGATCTAGCAGCAGCCGAAAACGGAACTCAAATCACCGTAAGCTTCGATCCCGAAGATCAAAACCCTATCGAAATGCAGGAACAGGGCTGGCAGGCGATTCTCAATAATTTCAAGCAGTATACCGAACGTAACTAAGAAGCTTCCAAAACAGCAGCCACCTTCCGTACCTCCTTAACTTCAAAAAAGCGCACCACTTTAGCCACAACCTGAAGCAGTTTGCTTTTCGGGTTTACGATTTTATCGGCTAAAGTTGCGATAACGACATCCCGCTTACCGATTGCATCAGCCTTATTTACTGCGGCAGCATATTCATTGGCAAACAGCCAGGCACCGTCACGCGCTACATTGATGCTGAAGGAAACCAGTTTATCTTCTTTGCCTTTGCCTACCAGTTCCAGTAATTTAAATAAAGGCGAAACTTGACCAATACGGTCTTTAACATCGGCCACCATACTCGCCAGTACGGCATTGATTTTATTGAAGTCCGTTTCCAGATCGGCAAGGTGATCATCGCCGGTGGTTAAGGCTGCGGCTATGCCCAAATCAAGATTGATGTGCGCGTTGATGCCCAGCAGCAGGTGTTGCATCACCATAGCTTCGTCTATCTTAAATGCGTTCGCCCAACTTTGAGTCGGTTTCTTGCCTTCTTTATAAGCGTGGTAGGCTTCAATATAGCGGTTGGCAAAAAGCACATCCAGCTTTTCCATTCGGGCATTGTTATCAAATTCGTTGGCTGCTATACCCGCCTTGATGCGTTTGGTCACCTTGTTATATAAAATAGGAAAGAATGCCAGACAGCTATTCTGTTGCTTTTCAAAAGCAATTATAGCATCCAGTTCAGTAATCACCTCGTCAATAGTAGTTGCAGGCATAGTCAGGATTTTGATGCACTAATTTCGCTATTTTCCGAAGAATAAAAAGATAGTATTCTGATTTTCAAAACAAAAGCAAATCGTTTTGATCTTTCCTGAAAAACTTATCTGTGGAAAAGTTCAAAAACCTTTCGATTAACTTTGTAAGCATCTGTAAATACTACTTCTTAACAATTAAATTTGAAACGAGAGGTGGATTTTATTCTTTAGCCCTCTTTTTCTTCAGCATAGCAAGTAGCCCCCGTTAAGAATTTTTGAAGCCTTGGAGAAAATTTAGGGGACTTCTTGCGGTTTTGCCTGATAAGGCAAAAATGCCTTAGAAAAAGTGTCGTTTCTTTTGGTTCGTTTTCTTTGGACAAGCAAATCGACGTTAGGAGATTCACGAGTTCCAAAACCTATAAGCGAAAGCGAGCTAAAGAAAATGAACAGAACAGGATATAAAACTATCCTTATCCTAACTTCCAATGATTTCCTTTGATACTTAAATATGGAAGATTGTAGAGTTCGCGTTTTCCTCTGCAAATCATAAAAAGAAAGTAGCTTTTTAACAAAAACCCCTAAAGCCTCCACAAGCTCATCACAAACTTGTAAATCGGGAAGGCTGCCTCTTTGGTTCTTGGTATATTCGGCACTATGCAAAACAGGAACAAAAAAGAAACGGACTTCAACGGCTATGTGCACGTTAAAGGCGCACGCCAGAATAATCTGAAAAATGTATCTGTTGAGATTCCACGCGATGCTTTGGTGGTCTTTACCGGGATATCCGGTTCGGGTAAATCCTCTTTGGCTTTCGGTACTTTATATGCCGAAGCCCAACGCCGGTATCTGGAATCGGTTTCCCCGTATGCACGGCGGCTTTTTAACCAAATGCCCATTCCGGAAGTTGACGAAATCACCGGGCTCCCACCTGCGGTGGCTTTGCAACAGCATCGAAGCACCGGCTCTACCCGCTCCACCGTAGGTTCGGTTACGACCTTATCAAACCTGCTGCGCATGCTTTACTCACGGGCCGGGAATTATCCTAAAAGTCAGGCCCTGCTTTATGCCGATTCCTTTTCGGCCAACACCCCGGAAGGCGCCTGCCCCGAATGCCACGGACTCGGAAAAACCTACAGCGTTACCGAAAACAGCCTGGTTCCTGATCCTTCGCTGAGCATACGCGAACGGGCGATTGCCGCCTGGCCCAGAGCCTGGCAGGGAAAAAACCTCAGGGATATTCTGGTGACTTTGGGCTACGATGTAGACATCCCCTGGAATGAATTGCCCCAGGACCAGCGCAACTGGATTCTCTTCACCGAAGAAACCCCAACCGTACCGGTATATCGGGACCGCAGTCCGCAGGAGGTTCAGCAGGCGATCAAACGCAACGAACAACCCAGCTACAAAGGCACTTATACCAGCGCTAAAAGTTACGTGTTGCATACCTATGCCAATTCGCCCAGTGCTTCGATGAAAAAACGCGTGGCGCAGTATATGACCGGCAGCATCTGCCCTACCTGTAAGGGCAAACGCCTGAAACCGGAATCCCTTTCGGTCACATTCGCCGGTTATGACATCGCCGATATTTCAAAGCTTCCGCTAAAAAAACTCTATGATGTATTTGTTCCTTACAGCACGGCAAATGCAGCGGTGTTTGACAACGAATCCATTTCGCAGGAAAAACGAATGGTGACCCGGCGCATCGCTGAAGATTTTGCAGGGCGCCTGGAAGTACTGCTCGATTTGGGTCTGGGTTACCTGTCTCTGGAGCGCAATACGCCCAGCCTTTCGCCCGGAGAACATCAGCGCTTGCGGCTGGCCACGCAGGTACGCAGCAACCTTTTTGGAGTAGTGTATGTGTTAGACGAACCTTCAGCAGGTTTGCATCCGGCAGATACTGAAGCCTTATTGCGCACCTTGGCTTTGCTAAAGAAAGGCGGAAACTCGCTTTTTATTGTGGAACACGAACTCGAAGTGATACGCCGTGCCGACTGGCTGGTAGAGGTAGGACCTGATGCCGGGGAAGGCGGTGGTCAAATACTGTATAGCGGTCCGCCGGAAGGTTTAAAAACCGTTGCGGCTTCAAAAACCAAAACCCATTTGTTTCAGGATCTATCCTTTGAGAAACCGGTGCGTCGTGAGGCTAAAAACTGGCTGGAGCTTTCCGGGATTACCCGAAACAACCTAAACGAGCTCCACGTGAAATTTCCACTGGGGGTTTTGACCAGTGTGACGGGAATTTCAGGTTCCGGAAAAAGCAGTTTGGTGAGTCAGGCGCTGGTTGATCTGATGAAGGCGAAATTAAAAAACAACACGCTCGAAGAGGAAGTCGAAGAAACCGAAGAACTTCTGAATTCCAACAACCCTGAACCCACAACTGGACATATTGCTGTAGGTGCCGAAAACCTGAAGCGTATGGTTGTGGTTAATCAAAAACCCATTGGCCGCACTCCACGGTCTAATCTGGCGACCTATACCGGTTTATTTGACCGGGTACGAAGCCTGTTTGCCTCTACCAGCCTGGCAAAATCCCGCAAGTATAAAGACGGAAGGTTTTCGTTTAACGTGGGAAAAGGACGTTGTCCCAATTGTGAAGGCGAAGGTGCCGTAATGGTAGAACTGCTTTTTCTGCCCAGCGTTTACGCGCCCTGCCCGGTTTGTAAGGGAATGCGCTATAATGAAGATACTTTAGAAGTCACGTACAAGGGTAAAAATATCGCACAGGTTTTGGAGATGACCGTGGCGCAGGCGGTAAACTTTTTTGAGGAAGAATCAGGCGTAAGCAAACCTCTTACCTTGCTGGAAGATGTGGGGCTGGGCTATTTGCGCCTGGGACAACCCGCCACCGAACTTTCAGGAGGCGAAGCGCAACGCATTAAACTGGCTAAAGAATTACAACGCGGGAACAGCGGGAAAACACTGTATATTTTAGACGAACCCACGACCGGCCTGCACCCTACCGATGTTGAAAAATTACAGACACAACTCCATAATCTGGTGGAAGCCGGAAATACGGTGATTGTGGTAGAGCACGATATGCAGGTAATCGCTGCAAGCGACTGGGTAATTGACATCGGTCCCGGCGCTGGTAATGAAGGCGGCAGCATCGTGTGTGCAGGAACCCCTAAAGCCGTAGCTGCAAACTCACAGAGTAAAACAGCGCCTTATTTAAAAAGAAAGTTGGCAGGCAACTAAATCAACAATATTTAAATTACGTACATTCCTCATTCAAATAGTCTTATGGGCTTTCAGTTTTAATCAATTGATTTAAGGTGTTTTAAACGGAGTTTATGAAAATCCTTTCAACCAATTTAGCCACACCCACTACCTTCATCTGGAATGGAAAAGAAGAAACAACGGGCATCTATAAAAAACCGGTAGATCAACCGCTTTATCTTACCAAAAATGATGTTATGGGCGATGAAGTTTCAGACCGGTTGCATCATGGCGGGTATTACAAAGCCTGTTATGTTTTTGCTTCTGAACACTATCCCTATTGGAAAAATTTATATCCCAATCTGTACTGGTCCTGGGGAATGTTTGGGGAAAATCTGACGCTTACCGCTTTTGATGAACACAAAGTCTATCTGGGGAGTATTTATGAGGTAGGCGAAGCGCTAGTGCAGGTTTCTCAGTACCGGGAACCCTGTTATAAATTGGGACATAAATTCGGCACTCCTAAAGTCATTAAGCAATTTGTGGAATATGGACTGGGCGGCACCTATCTCAGCATTCTCAAAGAAGGAAATGTCGCTGCAGGAGACCCCTTCAAACTGGTTGAACGCCCTTCAAACACTATGACCGTTGCTCAGTTATTTCAACTGGTTTTTGCAAAAGAAAAAGATCCGGCTCTTTTAAAAATAGCCTCACAAAGCGAAGCGATTCCGCCCAAAAAAAGAATGTGGTTTAGTTCGCACTTGTAAGCTCCATCAACAAAGGCTTTTAGTAAGACCTGCATCATCAATATCTGATCGGCTTCAGCGTGTTCAGATATTAACCTATTTACTCTGTATATAAGCAGGATAGCTTTTCTAATGCCTGGTTTTTCAGGACGAATCTCACATACCGGGCTTATGGAGCTTCAGTTCATTAAAAATGAAATAACTTTAAGCATAAACCCAACTCTTATGCGCGTAGCCTTTTTCAGCACTAAAAAATACGATCAGGACTTCTTTGAACAAACTAACGAATCCTTTGATCACGAACTTCGCTTTTTTGAAACTTCCCTGAATAAACATACAGCCTCTCTGGCGGAAGGTTTTGAAGCGGTTTGTGTTTTTGTGAATGATGCGCTCGACGCCGAAACCATCAGTAAACTGGCTGATTTTGATATCAAACTCATCGCCTTGCGCTGTGCCGGTTTTAATAATGTTGATCTTGAGGCTGCCGCCCAAAACAACATTAAAGTAGTACGGGTACCGGCCTATTCGCCGCAGGCTGTGGCAGAACACGCCGTGGCTTTGATTCTCACCTTAAACCGTAAAACCCATAAAGCCTATAATCGGGTTCGGGAAAATAACTTTTCATTAGAAAAACTTACCGGCTTCAACATTTACGGCAAAAGCGTTGGAGTTGTCGGTACCGGAATAATCGGGGCCTGCTTTGCTAAAATTATGCTGGGTTTTGGGTGTAAGGTGTTTGCTTTTGATGTTAAGCCTAATGACGAACTGAAAGATCGGGGTGTTCATTATGTAGAGCTTGAACAGCTGTTACGGGAGTCAGACATCATCTCGCTGCATTGTCCGCTCAATGAACAAACCCATCATCTTATGGATCGAAAAGCTTTTGAACAGATGAAAAGCGGCGCGATGCTTATCAATACCGGTCGGGGCGCTTTGATTGATACAACAGCAGTGGTCGAGGCCTTAAAACAGGAAAAACTGGGCTATCTGGGCATCGATGTTTACGAGCAGGAATCGGGTTTATTTTTTAACGACCGCTCGGAAACGATTAATAAGGATGATGATTTTTTAAGGCTGATGTCTTTTCCGAATGTGCTCATCACCGGTCACCAGGGCTTTTTCACCAAAGAAGCTTTAGAACAAATCGCAGAGGTAAGTCTTAAAAACCTCAGTGATTTTGAAGCCGGAAACGAACTTAAAAACGAGGTAAAAGCGTAGTTTTAACCCTTATGTCTTCTTCTAAAAAAACGCATACCAATCGATCCGGGGTGAAAAATCCCAGGCAGGATTTCACAGCTTCCGGTTTAAAATCCAAACTACACGCCCGCAACCGCAACCGTGAGCCTTATGATTTGGACGCGTTGATAGAATTAAAGCCCGGGCTGAAGGAACACCTCAAACCCAATAAATACGGTACAACATCGATAGATTTTGCGAATCCTAAGGCGGTAAAATTGCTCAATCAGGCATTGCTGGGTTTTTACTACGGAATACCCAACTGGGAATTTCCGGAAGCGAATCTGGTGCCTCCCATTCCGGGAAGGGCAGATTACCTGCATTACCTGGCCGATTTATTAGCCGAAAGCACAAACGGAAAAATTCCGCAGGGAAAAGAAATCAAAGGTCTGGATATTGGCACCGGCGCCAGCTTAATTTATCCCATTCTGGGTGTTGTAGAATACGACTGGGATTTTGTAGCAACCGATATTGATCCCAGGGCTATTGCTTCCGCAGCAAAAATCATTGAAAACAATACCATCCTGAACTCTAAAATCGAACTGCGCCTACAGGAAACCAAAGGGTCTATTTTTAAAAATGTGATCAAGCCCGGCGAGGCCTTTGACTTTAGCATGTGCAACCCGCCCTTTCACGCTACGCGGGATGCGGCTACTCAAGGAACGCGCAGAAAAGTGAACAACCTTACCGGAAACCAACAATCAACCCCCGATCTCAATTTTTCCGGGAATCAGAACGAACTCATCACACCGGGTGGAGAGCCTAAGTTTATCAAGACTATGATACGCGAAAGCAGCGCATTTGCTGAGCAGTGCAGGTGGTTTACGACTTTGGTCTCCCGTCAGGACTATTTAAAAGACATTTACAAACACCTGAAGCGCGCTGAAGCCCTAACCGTAAAAACGATCCCGATGGGAACCGGTAATAAAATAAGTAGAATTGTGGCGTGGTCGTTTACAGAGAACACTTAATAAAAAAAGACCTCACAGGTTTTGGAAACCTGTGAGGTCTGTTATCGTAAATTGCATTTATTTTTTCTTCAATTTCGCATTAATACGCTCTTCTTCCCCCTCTTTATTCTTTTTCAGCGCGCGTTGCGATTCGGTAAAATGAACACCTTCCCCGCCTCTGTGCATATCGGCCAGATTGCGTTCTACCAGATTCTTTCGTTTTAGATCACTCATAACTTAGCTTTTTATTTAAATATAGTAAGGTCTTCACACAAAACACGTTAAGGCGGCGTTAAAGGCAGCATATTGAGGTTTGGCAAAAAGCCTGCGCAAAGCCTTTTAAGAATAAACTGGTAATACTACTTTGATAAAACCTAAAACCGTAATTTCACGGCCTCAATAAGTTCATTACTTTATTTTTCATCTAACGGAACGGGTTACACATAACGTGCATTAATAGGGAATCTGGTGCAAATCCAGAGCTGTCGCGCAACTGTAAGTAATACCATAAGGCTTTGCCAAATCGAGTCCACTGTATCTCAAAAATATGGGAAGGACGGTAAAGCTGTTACAAGTCAGGAGACCTGCCTGTTCCGCTAAGACTTTGCTTTCGCGATCTGAAGCTATTGGTCTGGTACGATGCACGTAAATTTTCAAGGGGATACCTGTATCCTTTTGTAAGCTTCCTGCACCATCCTTCTCCGGTTTCTTCTCATCGTTTTGGCAAAGCCAAAATAGGGCAACGAACTTTTAAATCATTCATTCATTTAAAAGTTTAGCAACATGCAAACGCACATTCTGGGCTACCCGCGTATTGGTAGCCATCGTGAACTCAAGAAAGCCTGTGAGCAGTATTGGTCAGGTAAAATCTCACTCGACGAACTGCATCAAACCGGTGCAGAACTACGAATAAACAACTGGCTGATACAGCAGGAAGCGGGCATAGACCTCATCCCTTCAAACGATTTTTCGTTTTACGATCAGGTATTGGATATGTCCTTAACGCTTAAAGCGATTCCTGCACGTTATGCGCCTTTACTTGGCAAATCAGACAACAGCATACCCGATCTCTATTTTGCAATGGCTCGCGGTTATCAACGGGACGGGCTTGACCTTACCGCAATGGAAATGACCAAGTGGTTTGACACCAACTACCATTACATCGTCCCCGAATTCACTAAAGACCAGAAATTTGAATTATTTTCAACCAAAGCGGTTGACGAGTTTTTAGAGGCGAAAGATGCCGGTATACTTACCAAACCGGTTTTACTGGGGCCGGTATCCTATCTGCTTTTAGGTAAAGAAAAAGAAACCGGTTTTCACCGTTTAGATCTTATAGATCGCCTGCTGCCCGTGTATTTTAAACTGCTGGAAAAACTTCAGGAAAACGGGGCGGTATGGGTTCAGCTCGACGAACCTTTCCTGACGCTTGATTTAAGCCATCGTGAAAAAGAAGTGTACCATCGCGTGTATCACGAACTCCGGGAAGCCTTCCCGGCTTTAAAATTTCTACTGGCTACTTATTTTGAAGGTTTGGGCGGAAACCTGGATCTGGCAATTTCTCTGCCCGTCTGTGCCCTGCATATCGACCTGGTCCGCGCACCAGGGCAATTGAATCAAATCCTGAAAAAAGCCCCGGAAAACCTAAGCATTTCACTAGGTCTTGTCGACGGCAGAAACATTTGGAAAAACGATTATGAGGCCACTTTAAAAGAAATCAACCGGGCTATCAAAACCTTAGGATCTGCACGCGTCTTGTTGGCTCCCAGCTGTTCCCTGTTGCACGTACCCTGTGACCTGGATCTGGAACCGGAAACAAACGCCCTAACGCCGGAAATCAAAAACTGGCTGGCCTTTGCCAAACAAAAACTAGACGAAATCACCACCTTAAAAAACCTGGTGGAATCTAAAGACGAAGAGGCGGTATCGGGTATGCGAAAACTGCAGGCCAACATAGACAGCATCAAAAGCCGCAGGGAATCAAAGCGTATTCACAAAACTCAGGTTAAGCAAAGAACGGCAGCGATAAGCATTCAGGATGCTTTGCGCAATGAGGCCTTTTCCATTCGCAGGACGAAACAGCACAAGGCGCTTAAGCTCCCCCTGTTTCCTACCACAACCATAGGTTCTTTTCCACAAACCAAAGAAGTGCGAAGCTGGAGGGCACAATTTAAAAAAGATAACCTCACAGCGGCCGATTATGAGAACCTGCTCCTTGAAGAAACAGAGCATTGTATACGCTGGCAGGAAGAAATTGATCTCGATGTACTGGTGCACGGCGAGTTTGAACGCAATGATATGGTAGAGTACTTTGGCGAGCAGCTTGACGGCTTTGCTTTTACCCGGCTGGGCTGGGTGCAAAGCTACGGAAGCCGTTGCGTTAAGCCGCCCATCATATACGGTGATGTCGAACGCCCAAATCCTATGACTGTAAAATGGAGTACCTATGCACAGGGCCTTACCTCCAGAATTGTAAAGGGCATGCTCACCGGCCCGGTTACTATTTTGCAATGGAGTTTTGTGCGGAATGATCAACCCCGTTCTGAAACCTGTAATCAGATTGCCCTGGCCATACGGGACGAAGTACTCGATCTGGAAAAAGCCGGAATACGCATCATTCAAATAGATGAACCCGCCCTGCGTGAAGGACTTCCGCTTCGAAAAGCAGAATGGGATGCGTACCTCAAATGGGCCGTAAATGCGTTTTGCCTTTCGGCAGCAGGAGTTCGGGAGGAAACCCAGATCCATACGCATATGTGCTACTCAGAATTCAATGATATTATTGAACACATTGCCGCGATGGATGCCGATGTGATAACCATTGAATGCTCCCGCTCGCAGATGGAATTGCTGGATGCCTTTGCAGAATTTAATTACCCCAATGAGATAGGGCCGGGAGTATACGACATTCACGCCCCAAGGGTGCCTGCTAAAGAAGAAATGCTTGCCCTGATGGAAAAAGCAAGACAGGTTATTCCCGATAAACAATTATGGGTAAACCCCGATTGCGGACTCAAAACCCGGGGTTGGGAAGAAACACGTAAGGCTTTAAAGGCAATGGTTGAAGCGGCAAAAACCCTGCGGGAAAAAAGCCTGAAACCTGAAGAGCAGGAAGCTTTTTAAATCTTAAGGACTCCTGGCAATTAAAAAAGGCGGCCCAAACGGGCCGCCTCCTTACTAACAATTAAAATCTAACCTACTTTTTTAAATCATATCGATCCAGGTTCATCACCTTGGTCCAGGCTTTTACGAAATGCTTCACAAAACGCTCACCGCTATCTTCCAAGGCATACGATTCAGCCAGGGCACGTAACTCGGAGTTTGAACCAAAGATCAAATCTACACGAGTACCTGTCCATTTCTTTTCGCCGGTATTGCGATCACTACCTTCAAATACATCATCATTTTCAGAAACCGATTTCCACGTAGTGTTCATATCCAGCAGATTTACAAAGAAATCATTGGTCAAGGTTTCGGGATTATGGGTAAATACGCCGTGATGCGAACCATCAAAATTAGTGTTTAACACGCGCATACCACCTACCAATACCGTCATTTCAGGTGGAGTAAGGGTTAGCAACTGAGCACGGTCTACCAAAAATTCTTCGGCTTTAATTTTAAAACGGTCTTTCATATAATTTCTAAAACCATCTGCTACAGGCTCAAGCGCGTCAAATGCAGAAGCATCGGTTTGCTCTTCAAGCGCATCGGCACGACCGGGAGTAAAAGGCACGCTGATCTCGTGACCGGCATTGTGTGCAGCCTTTTCTACAGCAGCACTACCTGCAAGTACAATAAGGTCTGCGATTGAAACTTTTTTGTTTCCGCTTTGCGAATCGTTAAAGGACTTTTGAATGCCTTCTAAGGTGTTCAACACCGCGTTCAACTTCTCAGGATTGTTTACTTCCCATCCGCGTTGGGGTGCAAAACGAATGCGTGCTCCGTTGGCTCCACCACGTTTGTCTGAACCTCTAAAGGTTGAAGCGGAAGCCCAGGCCACAGAAACCAAATCAGAAATTGAGTGACCGGCATCCAGAATATTAGCCTTTAAATGCTCAATATCTGCATCGTTGATCAGCTCGTGATCTACAGCAGGAATAGGGTCCTGCCAGATCAATTCTTCCTGAGGAACTTCAGGGCCCAGGTAACGCTCTTTAGGTCCCATATCCCGGTGTGTTAGTTTAAACCAGGCACGAGCATAGGCATCTGCAAACTCTTCAGGGTTTTCCATAAAGTGTCTGGAGATTTTCTCGTAGGCAGGATCAAAACGAAGGGACAAGTCGGTCGTTAGCATAAACGGTGCATGCTTCACGTCAGGACGGTGCGCATCAGGTACAGTACCTGCACCGGCATCTCCTTTAGGTTTCCACTGGTGTGCACCGGCAGGACTCTTGGTCAATTCCCACTCGTAACCAAAGAGATTCTCAAAATATTTGTTGCTCCATTGGGTAGGCGTGTCGGTCCAGGCACCTTCAATACCACTGGTGATGGTATCTGCTCCTTTACCGCTGCCATAGCTGTTTTTCCATCCCATTCCCTGAGCTTCGATATCTGCTCCGGCAGGTTCAACACCTACGTATTTCTCAGGATCTGCAGCACCATGGGTTTTACCGAATGTGTGACCACCGGCAATAAGAGCTACAGTCTCATAATCGTTCATCGCCATACGGCCAAAAGTCTCGCGGATGTAATGTGCAGATTCTACAGGATCTGGGTTTGCATTATGCCCTTCCGGGTTTACATAAATCAATCCCATATGTGCGGCACCTAATGCTTTCTCTAATTCACCACCCTTATAACGTTCCTGGTTTGCAAGCCATTCGGTCTCTGCTCCCCAATATACTTCTTCGGGTTCCCAAACGTCTTCACGACCACCTGCAAAACCAAAAGTTTGAAGTCCCATAGACTCGTGAGCACAGTTTCCGGCAAGGATTAGAAGGTCTGCCCATGATAATTTATTTCCGTATTTCTTTTTTATAGGCCAAAGCAGCAAGCGCGCTTTATCTAAATTGGCATTATCGGGCCAGCTGTTTAAGGGAGCAAAACGCTGCTGCCCGCTACCTGCGCCGCCACGACCATCGTGAATACGATAGGTACCGGCCGCGTGCCAAGCCATACGTATAAAAAACGGACCATAGTGCCCGTAATCTGCCGGCCACCAGTCCTGGCTGTTGGTCATTAAGTCGAATAAATCCTGCTTTACCGCTGCAAGATCTAATGATTTAAACGCCTCAGCATAATCAAAATCTTCATCCATAGGATTTACCTTAGATGAGTTTTGCTTCAAAATACTTAGGTTTAATTGCTCTGGCCACCAGTCGCGGTTGGTTGTCCCCTGACCGGTAACGTGATGCATCTCTCCGTTAAGGAAAGGACATTTAGCTGAAGATTCGTTTACCTCCCAGACTTTTCCGTCATTACCGTGGTTTGATTTGTTTGTGTCCATATATATGTTTTAAATGAAATTTTTCCAACGTAAAACAACCATTTTAAAACGAGTTATTGATATAAGTTCAATCTATACATTTTATAAAATGATAGTCATTGCCTATTTACATCGATTGAAATGTTAGAAAATCACTTGAATTTAAAGAAATGTACCCGAAAAAGGGGGCTAGAAAATCTTAAGGAAGACTTAAAATTCAATCTGAAATTTCAATATTTTAGAGTACAGCTTTCCCACAGCTCCTATTAAAGATTAAAAAACCAACGGTTATGTCCTTATGAAATCTAAAGTCTTACTCGTCGTTAGCATCCTTTTCGGATTGATGTTTATCAATTCGGGGCTCAACAAACTCTTTAATTATATGCCTATGCCCGAAGATATCCCGGCAGCAATGCTCGAGGTGATGGGGGCTTTTGAAACTATAGGCTGGTTAATGCCTCTGGTCGCCGGGGTTGAAATTCTGGGAGGTATTCTGGTTCTATTTAAACCCCTGCGTACGCTTGGTGCCGTGATGCTGTTTCCCATTCTTGTAGGTATTATGCTCCTTCATATCGTAAATGAACCCAGCGGACTTGTAATCGGTCTGGTATTCTTTGCGATTGAATTGTGGCTGCTGTATGAAGGCAGGGAAAAACTTAAACCCTTATTTGGCGCATAATATTCTGGAAACGGCTAACTTTCCACTTCAGTAAAAAAGCTATGCATCCTAACGAAGAAATCCTGGAACAATTTTACAGCGCCTTCCAAAATCACAATCCACTTAAAATGACCGCGTGCTATCATAAAAACGTGGAATTTTCTGATCCGGCTTTTGGCAATATCAAAGGGGATCGCGCCCGGGCGATGTGGTTTATGCTTATTGAACGTGGTGGCGATGATCTAAAGGTCACCTATTCAGATATTCAGGCAAACGATTATAACGGCAGCGCCAAGTGGACGGCTACTTATAAATTTGGTCCTGAAAAACGCACAGTGGTGAATCATGTGGTGGGCACCTTTTACTTTCAAAATGGAAAAATCCTGCAACACACCGATCATTTTGACCTGAGTAAATGGGCGCGACAGGCTTTGGGTTTTAAGGGTTTTTTATTGGGTAAAACCAAATTCTTAAAACTCAAGATTCAGCAGCAAAGCAGTGCCGCTCTTTCTAGATACCTGCGTGCCATGCGCAGTATTGAAGAAGACGCGGTTTAAAGAGAAGCCATCTTAGCCTGAAAAGCTCCCGGCGAGGTATTTTTAATACGCTTAAATACCCGGTTGAAGTACGAGCGACTTTCAAACCCACAGTCCAGATAGATGTTTTTAATTTTTCGGTCGGGATCCTGCAGCAGACTTACCGCTAATTTGATGCGTTCGGTATTGATGAAATCTACCGGTGAGACACCCAGCTCATTTTTAAACACCCGGTAAAAATTAGATTCGCTCATACAGGCTTTTTGACTCAGTTGCTCCACCGAAATGGGTTCATGAATGTGTTCGCGTATGTAGTCGATAATAAAGGAAAGGCGATTATCAGGACTTAGTTTAAAGGTTTTATCGGTGTAAATTTTTCGGTTATTGGTTTGCAAAATGCGCACGATAAGCTCCTGCAGCATATTGTCTACAAAGAAATCTTTTGACGGATGGTTTTCAGTAAACAAAAACAAAAGCCGCTGTAAGATCTGGTAGATGCCCACATCATTGGTAAAGTGAAAGTTATAATCCATCAGGCTCCATTCGCTGCCGTCATCTTTGGTAAGGTTTTCATTCATCAGCGTCACCACGCGTTTGATCTTGTCTTCGGCAATAGCCATTGCCAGACAGCGGGTAGGATTAGTTCCCTGAGCTTCCGGAAAATCAATACACATGAGTTCGTCTGCAGGCAAGATCAGCGACTCCCCCGGTAAAAAGTCAAAGCTATTGTGATCGCGCAGGTGCATAATCTTTTTGCCGCGCAGCATACTGGCCAAAACCGGCTTGTCAAATTTGAGCAAAACCCGTTCTGCCTTCTGATGCGTTTCAAAAACGTGCATCGCAGCATTATTCAAGGTGTAGGAAGTCTGGTTCTCTACCAGATTTTCCAGTTTTCGGTTTTTATAAAAAGAATCAGAAAGCTGCATAGATCAATCTTTAAATGCATTCAACCAAAACATTATTCTTTCAGCTTCAACTGAAGCATTCGCAATCAAAAATTTTTAGTTTACTAAATTTACAATTTTAGAGCCTAAAAAATCACATATCCTTAATTATTAATAGAATAGTTCACTGATTTGATAGAAACGGTCAGCACATTGGCCATGGTCTTGTTTAACTTTAGCTAACACTAAAGCTTTCAGCAGTTTCCCCACTTCAAAGGCAAAACAAATAAAGACGTATAATTTAAAAAGACAAATCTTATGAGTAATGTACAAACCGCTTCCGCAAACGTTGTAGAGAAGCCCAAGTTTAAAGACCAATATGAAAATTACATTGGCGGTAAATGGACAGCCCCTGTAAAAGGACAGTATTTTGATAATGTGTCTCCCGTTGATGGCGCAAACTTTACGCGTATTCCGCGTTCTACCGCCGAAGATGTAGAGAAAGCCATCGATGCCGCCTGGAAAGCTGCTCCCGAATGGAATAATTCTTCCGCCGCTTACCGCAGCAACCTCTTGCTGAAAATTGCCGATGTTATGGAAAAAAACCTCGAGACGCTCGCCCGTGCCGAAACCTGGGACAACGGTAAAGCCATCCGCGAGACCCGCGCGGCCGACTTACCTCTGGCTGTTGACCATTTCCGTTACTTTGCAGGGGTTATTCGTGCCGAAGAAGGCTCAGTGAGCGAACTCGACAGCAACACCGTGTGCATCAATGTAACCGAACCCCTTGGAGTTGTTGGTCAGATCATTCCGTGGAATTTCCCAATTCTTATGGCAACCTGGAAACTGGCCCCAGCCCTTGCCGCCGGTAACTGCGTGGTACTTAAACCCGCAGAACAAACTCCCGTAGGTATCCTTATCCTGATGGAACTCATTGAAGACATCCTGCCTGCCGGTGTGCTTAATATCGTTAACGGTTTTGGTGCCGAAGCCGGTAAACCGCTTGCCTCTTCACCCCGCATCAACAAGATCGCCTTCACCGGTGAGACCACAACCGGGCAGCTCATTATGCAATATGCTTCTAAAAACATCACACCGGTAACGCTGGAGCTGGGTGGTAAATCGCCTAACGTATTTTTTGAAAGCGTGATGGATGCTGATGACGAATTCTTTGACAAATGCCTTGAAGGCGCCGTGATGTTTGCCTTAAATCAGGGTGAAGTATGCACCTGCCCATCGCGACTTTTAGTGCAGGAAAGTATTTACGACAAGTTCATTGAGCGCGTGATCGAACGCACCAAAGCCATCAAGCTGGGGCATCCGCTGAGTCCGGACACGATGATGGGCGCACAGGCTTCTAACGACCAGTATGAGAAAATTCTCAATTACATCAATATTGGTAAAGAAGAAGGTGCCGAAGTGCTTTGCGGTGGCGGTTCTGCCTACAATGAAGGCCTTGAAGGCGGGTATTACATTCAGCCTACCATCTTAAAAGGAAACAACAAGATGCGCGTATTTCAGGAAGAGATTTTTGGTCCAGTGGTCTGCGTAACGACCTTTAAAGATGAAGCCGAAGCTATCGAGATAGCAAACGACACACTTTACGGTCTGGGTGCCGGGGTTTGGACGCGCGATACGCACCAGGCCTACCAAATCTCGAGAGCCATTAAGGCCGGTCGTGTTTGGGTAAACAACTACCACAATTACCCCGCTCACGCTCCTTTTGGAGGTTATAAAAAATCAGGAATCGGTCGTGAAAACCACAAAATGATGCTGGCGCATTACCGTCACACCAAGAATATGTTGATTTCTTACGACAAAAAGCCAATGGGCTTTTTCTAAAAACAAAATCATGACGCAACGGGTACAGGCTACAGAAGCCGCAAAAGAAATCATAGATCAGTTACGGGAGCAACACGGTGAATTGATGTTTCACCAGAGCGGCGGCTGCTGCGACGGCTCCTCGCCTATGTGCTTCCCCAGGGGAGACCTGATGATCAATGAGACCGATGTGTATCTGGGCACGATTCACGGCTGCGAGTTCTTTATGTCAAAAGACCAGTTTGAGTACTGGAAACACACGCAACTCACCGTAGATATCACGCCCGGCCGGGGTTCCAGCTTTTCTTTGGAAATTCCATTGGGGATACGATTTGTGATCAAATCCCGAATGTATACCGAAGACGAGGCCAAAGACCTCAGCCCTACCCGAAGCGGTGAAGAATAATTTAGACAGACCTCAATAACAAAACCCACACTTCAGTTGAAATGTGGGTTTTTTAGTTTTTGGGCGATTGCTAAAGCACCGCGCTATCCGCTGTATCTTTTTTTCGCCGCAGGCTCAAAAAAGGATGCCGCTACTATCGCTATCGCAAGGGCTAGCCAATACGTAATCCGTTTTTAACAGAAAGATCAGGACTTAACAAGGTTACCTCATCTCCTGCTACCGCTCCCAAAACGAGGCATTCACTCATGAAATTGGCAATCTGCTTTTTAGGAAAGTTTACCACCGCAACAACCTGCTTTCCTACGAGTTCGGTGCGGTCGTATTTTTTGGTGATCTGCGCCGAAGTTTTGCGCACGCCGATTTCATCGCCAAAATCAATTTGCAATTGGAAAGCCGGTTTTCGGGCTTCGGGAAAATCACTAACAGTCATAATCGTCCCCACGCGCATTTCCACGCGTTCAAATTCGGCCCAGGTTAAATCGTTATCCATTAATGCTCGATCTTCAGTTTTTGAATCATTTCCTGAGAAATTTGACCGCTGTAAGCACCGTAAGCATCAACCAGCAGGCCTTTTTCGCCGCTGTGTGTATTAATGAGATACAGCACCGAATTATCCCCGGGATTGGTCATTCCTTCAAAACGAAAGGCATCTTCTACTTCAATTTGCCCGGCATTCCAGGTTTTTTTTAAGTGCTTGGATTCGATGCCATCGTCTACCAGATTAAAATCGGTATCGTAGCCCTTATCTTTTAAATCCTCTATCGCTTTTGAAAGCGAACTGTATGTATTTTTCATGGTATTTTAGTTTTACTCGATTGTTCGAGATTAAATGAATTGAAAATTCTGTATTTAAATAAAGCCCGAATGGCCTTACTGATCATCCAAGTAATGGATTTCATTAAAGTTACAAAGGCACGGCTGCTACCCCAAAGATTTAAAACAACTTTAGTATTTGTAACAAATCACAGCACTTGCTTACCTATATTGCGATACTTAAAAACCTCAATGCTATGGCAAGAACCGAATCAACTATGCTTCCGCTGGGAACCATTGCTCCGTTTTTTTCCCTGCAAAACCCGCTTACCAATTCGTATGAATCCCTGACCGATATTGCCGGGGAATTGGGAACCGTGGTAATGTTCATCTGTAACCACTGTCCTTTTGTCAAACACGTAAATCACGAGATTGTGCGTGTGGCCAATGATTACCGGGTACTCGGATTTGGTTTTGTTGCGATAAGCAGCAACGATATTGAAGCCTACCCCGAAGACGGCCCCTGGCAAATGCGCGAAACCGCCCAAAAATACAATTACAGTTTCCCCTACTTATTCGATGAAAATCAGGAAGTGGCCAGGGCCTATGATGCGGCCTGCACACCCGACTTCTATTTGTTTGACTCCGAACTTAAACTCGTCTATCGCGGGCAGCTTGATGATTCGCGTCCCGGCAACGGCATACCCGTAAACGGTCGTGACCTGCGCGAAGCTCTGGACAACATCTTTAACAACCGTCCTCAAAACAAAATTCAAAAACCAAGCCTGGGTTGCGGGATTAAGTGGAAGGCAGCCGCAGAAGACTAAATTAATGTTTCACCACACCCATCCCTATCCGCCTTTTAACTTACAAGACGCTACAAAACTCATTGTAGGCACTTTGCCACCGCCCCGTTTTACTACCGGCGAGCTGCTTCCGGAAGATGTTGACTTTTGTTACGGCAGTAAAAACGGTATGCTTTGGCCCATACTCGACCGTATTTTTGAACTGGGTCTGGTTTACGAAAACACAGCCCGCGCCATTACACAACGCGCTAATTTTTTAATCGAACGGAAAATTGGGGTTTGTGATATTGTCGCTTCCGCTTTGCGTGAAAAAATTGACGCTTCAGATTTGGGAATGCAGGATGTAGAGCTTCGGGATTTGACAGCTTACCTCAAAAAGCATCGGCAAATTGAAACGCTGATTTTCACCGGCGGCAACAGCAAAAACGGACCGGAGTATTTCTTTCGCCGCCAGGCAAAAAAAGAACATCTCAAAATTAAAGTTATCGCTGCCGAAGTACCACGCATCCACGAAATTGAGATCGACAATCGTAAAGTCAGGACGGTTTCGCTTACCGCTCCTTCAGGCGCGGCAAACCGGGCTATAGGCAGTATGAAAAAGTACAAACAAATGAAAGCTCAAAATCCTGAGCTTACCACTTTTGACTTTAGGGTAGCGCAATACGCTCCCTTTTTCTAAGTGCTTAAAACACGTAATCTTTTTGAGAAAACTGTACTTTTAAAGCCTAAATCCTTCTATATGCGTCTCCTTATTGGCCTTTCTCTCTTGGTTTTTCTAAACTGCGCCGAAAAACCCAAACCGGAAGACTTTGATCTGGAAACCCAATTTGAGAAAAGTGGGGGTACTCAGACGCCTACCTATGAAGACGTTATTGGCTACTATCATAAATTAGATTCGGCTTACCTTTCTATTAAAACCTATGAAATTGGAAAGACCGATAGCGGTTTACCCCTTACTCTGGTCACTTACAATCCCAATCGCAGTCTGGAATCTGAGTTTTCAGAAAATTCGGAAGCTGTGCGCATCCTCATCAATAACGGCATTCACCCCGGTGAGCCCGATGGTATTGATGCCACAATGATGCTCATGCGGGATCTTGCCAGTGGTAAAATCAAAACCCCCGAAAATATTTGGGTAGGTGCCGTTGCCATTTACAATATAGGCGGCGCGCTCAACCGCAACAGCAGCAGCCGCACCAATCAAAACGGTCCCGAAGCTTACGGTTTTAGAGGAAACGCGCGCAATTACGACCTCAACCGCGACTTTATAAAGGCAGACACCTACAACGCGCGTTCCTTTGCTGAAATCTACCATCTGGTAAAACCTGATGTCTTTATAGACAATCACGTAAGTAACGGTGCTGATTATCAATATGTACTTACGCATTTGTTTACGCAACACAACAAACTGGGTGGCGCTGCAGGTATCTATTTAAACGATCAGCTGCATCCGTTGCTGGTAGACTCTTTAGAAGCACAAGGCTGGCCCATTACGCCCTATGTAAATGTGTTTAATGAGGTTCCCGAGACCGGTTTTACCCAGTTTATGGACTACCCGCGCTATTCTACCGGCTACACCACCTTGTGGAATACGCTCGGGATGATGGTAGAAACCCATATGCTAAAACCCTATAAGCCGCGTGTAGAAGGCACCTATGCACTTATGCAGCAAATGCTGAATATCGCTTCGGCAGATGCCAAAACAATCAAACAAATACGGGCAAAGCAAGACTCGATTTACAGAAGTGGCGCACTTACCGGCACCTTTTACCCCATTCAGTTTAAAACCGACAGCTCGCAGGTGACCCAATTTGATTTTAAAGGCTTTGAGGGCGAAAGAATAACCAGCGAAGTTACCGGAATGGAGCGCCTGAGCTATAACCGCGAGAAGCCGTTTACCAAAACAGTCAATTATTACGATCATTTTAAAGCGACAGACAGCATAAAGATTCCTAAAGCCTATGTAATTCCGCAGTCGTGGCATACGGTCATTGAGCGTTTAAAGGAAAACAACATTGAACTCACCCGAATGGATCGGGATACGACCTTAGGTGTAGAAGTATACCATATTGCAGATTACACTACCGGCAACTCGGCCTACGAAGGGCATTATTTACATCGAAATACCAAAGTCAGTACGACTGAAGAAGAGATTAGGTTACGTAAAGGCGATTATCTGGTTTACACAGCCCAGACTGGTCTGCGCTATTTACTCGAAACCCTTGAGCCTTCAGCCGTTGATTCGTTCTTTAACTGGAATTATTTCGACACCATTTTGCAGCAAAAAGAAGGCTTTTCGCCTTATGTATGGGAAGATAAGGCTTTGGCTTTGCTCGAAAGTAACCCGGCATTAAAACAGGAATTTGAAACCAAAAAACAAACCGAAGAGGCCTTTCGCAGCAACTGGTATGCGCAGCTTGATTGGTTACATAAAAAATCTGAAAATTACGAAAAGGCCCATTTGCGCTATCCCATCTACCGCATTACGCAGTAGTTAGGCTACACGGTCTTTGGGATTGGGGATCAAATATTCTTTTGGGAATAGAAGCTTAATATTTTCGTAGGATTTAGTCAGCGCTTTTTGCGTTTTTTCAAAATTTTTCCAGCGTACTTTTTTGATTCCTTCGGAAGGTTGCGGCTCTAAAATCCCGTCATAGTCTGTAGTCATTCGATACCAGAAGGTTTCTTTAAGCTTAAATTTTCCGTTTCGCTTAAAGACGTGATAGGTTACCGTGATCAGGTTACCGAGAACCAAATCTTTACAGCCGGTTTCCTCTTCTACTTCGCGCAGGGCACATTGCTCTATACTTTCCTTTTTCTCAAGCTTCCCCTTCGGAAGATCCCATTTCCCGTTGCGTTTGATAAACAAAATTTCAGAATTCTGATTAAAAACGAGTCCGCCCCCGGCAACCACAAGCGGTAATTTTTTCTTGAGGTGGGTAAGTAACTTCTTGGGATTCTGATGGTATAAATTGATGTGAGTAAGCTCACCGCGGTTTACCTGCTTGATAATGCGCTTGATTTTTGCGCGCTTAATGGGTATTGATGTATAATTTTCACCAATATACTTTTCGGTTGAAAGTATTATGGGCACTTCATTTACAAAAACTTTATACATTTGTACCATGATCTTAAAAAAAGAAACAGCTAAAAAAACAGCTGAGTTATTGCTGCAAATTAATGCAATAAAATTACAACCACAAAACCCATTCACTTGGGCCAGTGGCTGGAAATCTCCTATTTACTGCGACAACCGCATAACGCTATCCTATCCGCAAATACGCAATTACCTGCGGGAGAATATCGCTAACCAGATTGAATTGCTTTACGGCAAGCCCGACGTGATCGCCGGTGTAGCCACAGGAGCGATAGGAATCGGGATGCTGGTAGCCGATTTTTTAAACCTTCCGTTTGTGTACATCAGACCCGAAGCCAAAAAGCACGGCAGACAAAATCAGATTGAAGGAAAATTGGATCCCGGTCAAAGTGTAGTGGTGGTTGAAGACCTCATCAGCACCGGTAAAAGTTCGCTAATGGCTGTTGAAGCTTTAGAACAGGCCGAAGCCAATGTAAAAGGAATGCTGGCCATTTTCACTTACGGCTTTGATATTTCAAAACAAAACTTTGAAAAACACGGCATCGATTTACACACCTTGAGTGATTATGATCATTTGCTCGAACAAGCAATGGATACCCGCTACATTTCTGAAAAAGAAAAGCTAACCTTGCAAACCTGGCGACTGGATCCTGAAAACTGGAATGCAGCCAACTAACAAAACACTAAACACATACTCCCATTATGCACTTAGAAAGCCCTAAAAAGACGATTTCTAAAAGCCCCGAAGAAGTTTTTAATTTTCTGACAGACGTACAAAATTACCGTAAGCTGATGCCTGAGAGCATCAGCAAATTTGAAATCTTAAGCGAAAAACGCTTTCTTTTTGCTCTTAAAGGAATGCCGGAAATTGTACTGGAGCTAAAAAACACAGTACCTTTTAACAAAGTAGTCCTGGGCGCTGCCAGTGATAAATTACCCTTTACACTTACTGCCAATATCAAAGAACTTCCTGAAAACACCAGCGAAGCTCAGTTTGAGTTTGAGGGGGAATTCAATGCGATGATGTCTATGATGATCAAAGGCCCAATTACCAAATTCATACAGACTCTTAGTGAAAACCTGCAAAATATTTAATTAGTACAGCAGTTTAATTTCCTTTAGGTCAAATTCTCTTGAAAGCTCATCCTCCAGTTGAAGGATGAGCTTTCCATTTTTAGAAACCCCGCTAATAATGCCGGTTAGCAGTTCCCCTTCGGGCAGTTGAAAGGTTGACACTTTATTTCTGCGAAAAAGTCGCTGCTCATAACTCTTGTGAAGACCGGTAAAGTCAAACTCTTCTACCCGTTTGGCATAGGTATAAAAAGCTTCTAAAAACCGGTTTAAAACCTCTTCCAGATCGTGTATTTTGCCGGTTTGATTCAGTAGAGAAGTGGCACGCGGCGCTTCCTGAAATACTTTTTGGTTCACATTTAAACCTACCCCGAGAATAACGCCATACAGACCGTCCCGAAGGACAGTTTCAATTAAAATGCCGCAGATCTTTAGATTGCCTGCCAATATGTCGTTTGGCCATTTTACAGATAACTGCCTTACGCCAAAATGCTTTAGCGTATCAACAACCATTAGGGAAGCTGCCATAGTCATATAAAAAGTGCGGTCTGCCCTAAAGCCCTCAACCCGTTTAAACACGCTAAAGGTTAGGTTTTTACCGGGCTCAGATTCCCAGCTGGCACCACGCTGTCCACGACCTTCCAGTTGGGTATGCGTTACTACCAAAATATCCTCTTTAGAGTCAAGCTCCCGCGCGTATTCCTTTAAATAAGTATTGGTAGAGGTTGTGGCATTAAGTTTGACTATATGCATAGCATAGCTTACGGCTGAAATGTTAGTACAATAAAGGGTATCAAACAAAATTGTAATAACTTTGCCAGACTAAAAAAGATTTAATGACAAAAAAAGAAGTAAGTACAGATCTACTGATAACGACTATTCTGGAAGGGATTGAAGAAGTAAAAGGTCAACATATTGATTTATTGGACCTACGGGAAATAGAGAATATGGTTTGTGATTACTTTATTATCTGTGATGGTACTTCTAATACTCAGGTTACAGCTATCGCTAATTCCATTCAAAAAACTGTAAGCAAGAAACTCAAAGACAAACCCTGGCATGTGGAAGGATTGCAGAATGCAGAATGGGTCCTAATGGATTATGTAAATGTTGTGGTACACGTGTTTCAAAAGCATACCCGTGAATACTATGATATTGAAAGTCTTTGGGGTGATGCTAAAGTAACATCAATCGAATCAAATTATTAAAAACTATAATGGCAGAAAAATCAAAAAAGCCCGTCCCAAATAAACCCAAATTTAGCGCCTGGTGGATTTACACCGCTATCATACTTGTTTTTCTCGGCCTCAATTTCTTCAGCAGTGGTTCTGATTACGGAAACCCAAAAGAAATCCTTGAAAATCAATTACTCACATACGCTAAAAGTGGTGATATTAAACAAATAGATATCAGCAAATCAAAAGGTGTTGCCTACATCTACCTTACCGATGAAGCTAAGGGTAAGGAAGTACATTCAAGACCTAGTGATTCCGGCTTATCGCTGCTAAACTCCGAAGGAGGTGCCAGCTATATTTTTCGCTACGGAACTCTGGAGAATTTTGAGAATGAATTGAAAGAGATAAAGTCTACTCAGGACTTTAATGTCAAATATCTGGAAGCAGATAACACGATGTTTAGCGATATCCTGATCACCTTGTTACCCATTGCGATAATCATAGGGATCTGGATTTTTATAATGCGCCGTATGTCTTCGGGAGGAGCAGGTGGTGCAGGCGGACAGATTTTCAATATTGGAAAATCTAAAGCCAAGCTCTTTGATGAAAAGACCGATGTAAAAACTTCTTTTAAAGATGTTGCCGGTTTGGAAGGTGCTAAAGAAGAAGTTCAGGAGATCGTAGACTTCCTTAAAAACCCGGAAAAGTACACCAATCTTGGAGGTAAAATTCCCAAAGGAGCCCTGCTTGTAGGCCCTCCCGGAACCGGTAAAACCTTATTGGCCAAAGCTGTGGCCGGCGAAGCAAAAGTGCCTTTCTTCTCGCTGTCAGGTTCTGACTTTGTGGAAATGTTTGTAGGTGTGGGAGCTTCACGAGTCCGTGATTTATTTAAACAGGCCAAAGAAAAATCTCCGGCAATTATTTTTATTGACGAGATAGATGCGATAGGTCGTGCCCGCGGTAAAGCTAATTTTAGTGGTTCTAACGACGAGCGTGAGAATACCTTAAACCAACTTCTTACCGAGATGGATGGTTTTGGAACTAACACAAATGTTATTGTTCTTGCGGCCACAAACCGGGCTGACGTACTGGATACCGCGCTTATGCGTGCAGGTCGTTTTGACCGCCAGATTTACGTAGATCTACCGGATGTTAGAGAGCGTAGGGAAATATTTGAAGTGCATTTACGCCCGCTTAAAAAAGTTGCAGATGAACTTGACACCGAGTTTATGGCCAAGCAAACCCCGGGCTTCTCTGGTGCTGATATTGCTAACGTATGTAATGAAGCTGCTCTTATTGCTGCAAGACAGGGTAAAAGTGCAGTAGGAAGACAGGACTTTCTGGATGCAGTAGACCGCATTGTGGGTGGTCTTGAGAAGAAAAATAAAATCATCACTCCAGACGAGAAAAGAGCGATTGCCTATCATGAGGCCGGTCACGCAACCGTTTCCTGGATGTTAGAGCACGCAGCTCCGCTTGTGAAAGTAACTATCGTTCCGCGTGGAAGATCTCTGGGTGCTGCCTGGTATTTACCGGAAGAGCGACTTATCGTACGACCAGAGCAGATGCTTGATGAAATGTGCGCCGCGATGGGTGGTAGAGCTGCAGAGAAAGTGACCTTCGACAAGATTTCTACAGGTGCTCTCAGCGATTTGGAAAAAGTGACCAAACAAGCCCGTATGATGGTAACCATTTACGGCCTTAATGACAAAATAGGTAACCTTACCTACTACGATTCTTCAGGTCAAAGTGAGTACAATTTCAGTAAACCTTATAGTGAGAAAACAGCTGAATTGATCGATAAAGAAATTTCTTCTATAATTGAAGAGCAATATCAGCGAGCTATAAAAATACTTGAGGATAATAAAGATAAGCTCAACGAGCTCGCAGAAGTCCTGCTTGATAAAGAGGTGATTTTCAAAGATAACCTTGAAAAGATATTCGGAAAGCGACCTTTTGACAAGCCGGAAATCGGAAAAGAGACCGAAGAGTCTGAAAATACGATTGTTGAGGAAAATTAATTTTCCTTGAGGTCATCAAGATATAAATCTTAACTTAACGCTATGTTGAGTTAAGATTTTTTATATTTGATTAAATCCTAAATTTGTAGCACAGCCACTCATTTATGAGTATTCTTAAAAAGCTTTTTCAGCCCAAAAAACCAACTGGCACTGATACCCCAAAACTAACGGGGACAGAGCGCGGTAAATATATGCCAGATATTACCGCACCGGCAGATGAGCGCTTCACCAAGCATTTTATCTTAAACGGAGGGAAATTTTTGTATTGCACAGATATGGATGAAGTGCACGAAAGTTTTGACAATATTTTGCTCGAAAATGACTGGTATGAGCAGGAAGTTTATTGCCTGGATCCCAAACTGGAAAAACTGTTCGACGGGTACAACCTCAAATTTACAACGGATAAAGAATCCAGTTTTTTGCTTTCGGTTTGTGAAAATCTTATAGCCGATGATGGAAGTCTCCTTATTTCTTCCAATCAGATTAAAGAGAAAAAACTAAAAGAGCTCCCTCAAAATTTTGTGATTTTTGCCACCACAAGCCAAATCGTAAACAGTATCGGCGAGGGCTTGCGCGGTATTAAAAAGAAAAACACCGGTCAAATTCCTACAAATATTACTACGATCAAGAATTTTGAACCTAAAGAAGGGGCTAAAGATTTTATGTCCTATGGAAGTAGCGCAAAAAATCTCTATCTGCTGCTTTTAGAAGATTTGTAGTATGCGTGAACTTTCGATACGTGCACTTTCAGGCTTACTATATGTGGTAATCCTTCTGTTTTCCATTTTCTATTCTGAAAAATGGTACATTCTTATGTTCCTGCTTTTTGGAATCATCACCTTAAGGGAGTTTTTAAGACTTATAGGCTTTCAGTTTTGGTACACCTATCTCATACTTATAGGCTTTATCCTATTTTTCAGTTATTACAAGGTCTCTTATCTCGCAACACTTCTGCTTCTGGGAATTACTGTGGTTACAGGCCTTTACCTGATGAAAAACCTGTTTAGTGAAAAAATAAGAAGGTATGGGAAGCTTCAAAAATTACACATCACCGTGTTTTACATCATTGCCAGTTTTGTGTTTTTAACCCTGCTTCCTTCTCACGGCAAGACCTTTTCACCTTACACGGTGGCAGGATTATTTATCCTGATCTGGACCAACGACACCTTTGCGTATATTGTAGGAAAAAGCTTTGGCAGACACAAACTCTTCCCAAGTATTTCTCCTAAAAAAACTATTGAAGGCTTTTTTGGCGGACTCGTTTTTGCCTGTCTTGCCAGTTATTTTATTCATAAATTCACAGGAAAACTTAACTTTAACATCTGGTTGTCGCTTGCGATTGTAATGAGTACATTAGGCACATTTGGCGACCTGATCGAGTCAAAACTAAAGCGGGAAGCCGGAGTTAAGGACAGCGGGACGCTGATGCCCGGCCACGGCGGCCTCTATGACCGGCTAGACAGTATTCTGTTTGCCAGCCCTTTTATTTATTTGGTTTTAATAGTATTTGAATATGTTTCATAAAGAAGGTTATACCATTATCGCGATTACACTGCTTATTGTTATTGCAGGTGTTTTGGCTACGCATACCTGGGTTTCACCGGAATGGCTGCAGTATTTATGTTATGCCGCACTTTTGATTTTATTGGTTTTAATCCTTCAGTTTTTTAGAAACCCCGGTCGAAAATCAAGCGGAAACCTCAATGAGATTGTTTCACCCGTAGACGGAAAGGTTGTGGTGATCGAAGAGGTTTTTGAAAAAGAATACTTTAAAGAAAAACGCCTGCAGGTGTCTATCTTTATGTCGCCTATAAACGTGCATGTAACCCGATATCCGGTAAGCGGAGCTGTTGTTTTTAGCAAATACCATTCCGGGAAATACCTTGTTGCGTGGCATCCGAAAGCTTCAGAAGAAAATGAGCGCACCACAGTAGTGGTTCGCAGTACTTCGTTTGGAGATATTCTATATCGTCAGATCGCAGGGGCTTTGGCCAAACGTATCGTAAATTATGCCAAGGAAGGTGATACCGCCGAGCAAGGCGCAGATAGCGGTTTTATTAAGTTCGGGTCCAGAGTAGATCTTTTTTTACCTGTTGGAACTCCTCTTGCGGTTAAACTCAACCAAAAAGTAAAAGGAGCCGAAAGCATCATTGCAACCCGTGAAAACTAATTGTGTTTTGAGCAAAAAAGAAGCATTAGATAAGGCTTTTCAGGAAGCTGCACACCGTGCGAGCAACACAAACATTGCATTGCCACAGGATATACAATTACTCCTCTATGCCTATTACAAAAAGGGCAATAGCGAAAATACAACGCTCAACGCCGGAAATATTAAAGAAAATGACCTGCGCAGTGCGTTTAAATACAACGCACTCATTCAAATTAAAGGGCTTTCTACCAAAGAAGCAAAGAAGGAATATATCAAACTGGTAGATAAATACATTCCCTCTTAAATCTTCAAAGACTCGTGTCTCTAGCTTAAAGCAGCGAGCCGCTTTTCTAAAGCATCTATTTTAGCCTGCGCGTCAGCCTGCTTTTGGCGCTCTAAAGCCACTACCTGCTCAGGTGCATTATTTACAAACCGCTCATTAGATAGCTTTTTAGCAACCGAATTGATAAAGCCCTGCGTATAGGCAAGCTCTTCCTTGATTTTAGCAATCTCTGCATCAATGTCAATCGCTCCGGTTAGCGGAATGAAATACTCATTCACTTTTACCCGAAAAGACAACGCACCTTCAACAGGTGATTCTGTTGTTTTTAGTACCGAAAGATTACCCAGTTTTTTAATGATCGCATCAAAGTCAGCCGAAAAACCTTCGGTATTGAGCACGTGTAGCTCCAGCTCTTCTTTAAAGGAAATATTCTTATCCTTTCGAATAGCACGAACTCCGGTAATAACCTGAGTTGCCAGTTCAAAGTGTTCAAGCATCGCAAGGTTTGGCTTCGCGATAGCAGGCCATTCGTTAACGATTAGAGCTTCTTCGGGAGTACGGTCTGCAATGGTTTGCCAGATTTCTTCCGAAGCAAATGGCGTAAACGGATGCAGTATGCGCAGATTATCTTCCAGGGCTGCAATTACCGCATCGTAGGTCTTTTTGTCAATTGATTTTTGATATTCCGGCTTTACAATCTCGAGCAACCAGCTGCAGAAATCGTCCCAAACCAATTTATAGGTTACCATCAAGGCATCGCTGATTCGGTATTTACTAAAATGATCTTCAATCTCTTCGGTAGCCTGCTTAAAACGCTCGGAGTACCATTCCAGACCTTTTTTACTGGCCTCAGGTTGCTCTGCGCCTGCATCAACTTCCCAACCTTTGATAAGCCTGAAAGCATTCCAGATTTTATTGATAAAGCCTTTACCCTGCTTGCACAAATCTTCATCAAAGAGCAAATCGTTACCGGCAGAAGCGCTAAGCAACAAACCTACCCGTACACCATCTGCACCGTAATCATCAATCAGCTTCATCGCATCGGGTGAATTACCAAGCGATTTTGACATTTTGCGTCGCTCGGCATCACGCACGAGCCCCGTGAGATAAACATTCGTAAAAGGTTGCTTTCCGGTATACTCATAACCCGCCATAATCATACGCGCCACCCAGAAAAACAGAATATCAGGACCCGTTACCAGATCATTGGTAGGATAATAATATTGAAAATCGGCATTATCAGGATTTGCGATTCCGTCAAACACACTCATAGGCCATAACCATGAAGAAAACCAGGTATCGAGTGCATCCTCATCCTGTTTCAAATCGGCTTCGGTCAGATTGTTGTTTCCGGTTTTCGCTTTCGCGGAAGCTAAAGCTTCCTCCATATTTTTAGCAACAACGAAATCCTCTTTTCCGTCTCCAAAATAATAAGCCGGGATTTGCTGCCCCCACCAAAGCTGACGGGAAATATTCCAGTCGCGAATGTTTTCCATCCAGTGGCGGTAGGTGTTTTCAAACTTCTTAGGAAAAAGGTTTACCTCATCGCTATCGAGAACAGCTTTGATCGCAGGCTCGGCCAGATCTTTCATCTTCACAAACCACTGATCTGAAAGTTTAGGCTCTATAACCGCCTTGGTACGCTCTGAAGTCCCTACTTTATTCAGGTGACTTTCGGTCTTTACCAAAGCACCTAGCTCTTCCAATTCTTTTACAATTTCTTCACGAACTACGAAGCGGTCTTTGCCCTGATAGTGCAGGCCAAAAGAGTTTAGCGTGGCGTCATCGTTAAAAATATCAACCACCTCAAGCTTATGCTTATCGCCAAGCATTTTGTCATTCTCATCGTGTGCAGGTGTAACTTTCAGGCAACCGGTACCGAATTCCAGGTCTACATACTCATCTTCAATAATAGGAACTACGCGGTTTACCACGGGCACAATGGCCTTTTTACCTTTTAAATGCGTAAAACGCTCGTCATTGGGATTAATGCAGATCGCGGTATCCCCAAAAATAGTTTCGGGACGCGTGGTGGCTATTACCAAATGCTCGTCACTGCCTTCCAACTTGTAATTAATATAATACAGCTTGCCCTGACGCTCCTCATAAATTACCTCTTCATCAGAAAGTGTGGTTTTAGCTTCAGGATCCCAATTTACCATACGATGGCCACGGTAGATAAGGCCTTTATTATACAAATCAATAAAACACTGAATCACGCTCGCTGACATGGTGTCATCCATGGTAAAACGCAGACGTTCCCAGTCGCACGAAGCCCCCAGCTTTTTAAGCTGCTCTAAAATGGTTCCGCCGTATTTATCGGTCCATTCCCAGGCGTGTTTTAAAAATTCTTCACGGGTTAGATCCGCTTTATTGATTCCTTCAGCCTTAAGTTTAGCCACTACTTTAGCTTCGGTGGCGATAGACGCGTGGTCTGTTCCCGGCACCCAGCAGGCATTAAATCCCTTGAGGCGCGCTCTTCGGATTAAAACATCCTGAATGGTATTATTCAGCATATGCCCCATATGTAAAATTCCGGTTACGTTAGGCGGTGGAATTACAATTGTGTAGGGTTCTTTGTCATTGGGTTCAGAATGAAAGTAGTTGTGCTGCATCCAGTAGTCATACCACTTCTGCTCTACTTCTTTTGAACTATATTGTGCCGCTAATGCCATCTTGGTCTGATTTTTGTCTTTAAGTGGGCAAAAATACTCATATACAAAGTATTTTTAAAAGAACGAGAGCATTAAAAAAAGACTTATTCTGAGCCGGTTTATGAGGAAGTTGAAGGTTTTAAAGACTTGCATTAAGCATGAAAAAGAGGCAACTCTTTGCAAAGACCACAGATTAAGTTTAATTTTAGACTCTAATAACACTTAGAATTATGAAAAAAATTGTTTTACTACTTGCCGTTGGTTTGATGACATTAGGCCTTCAGGCTCAGGAGAAAAAAGCAGCCATCACATTTGAAACAGATGTTATTGATTATGGTGATGTCGTGCACGGCTCAGATGGTGAACGCGAGTTTAAGTTCACCAACACCGGAGATGCACCTTTGGTTATTTCAAAAGCCTATTCTACTTGTGGCTGCACAGTACCAAGTCCTCCAAAAGACCCGATAGCTCCAGGAGAAAGCGGAGTCATTAAAGTGAAGTATGACACCAGTCGCGCAGCGGGACCTATCCGCAAAACGATAACGGTTTATACCAATGCCTCTGCAGAACCGTACACCCTTAAAATTAAAGGGAACCTGCTTCCGGCAGATAATTAGACCTTACACCTTATACTATACCAAAGCGGCTCGATGAGCCGCTTTTTTGTTTATTCTAAAATCTTTCTCAACCTCAGCTTGCAATTAAACACCATCCCGTTTCGGTCTACCTGAAGCTTCAAAACCGAACCTTCATCCCTGTAAAAATATCGGGTGATTTCTTCAAGCTTGAGATTAGCAACTGCCCTTCCGTTTACTTTAATAAGCTTATCACCCACGCTCAAACCAGCTTCCGCCCCGGGAGAATCTTCGCGAATAGCCGCGATTTCATAATTCGGTTTTAATTTAAATTGAGGAAACTGAACCATATTGGTTTCCAAAAAGATACTATTTCGGGACCCATCGTTACTCCAGGCTCCTTTCGAAGCTTCGGTCATGTTCTGCTCTTTAGAAATTCGATAATCTAAATGAGTCACCAATTCAAAACCGGTATGCTGCACTACAAGACCACTACGATCATACCTAAAAGGCTCATCAAAAAAACGATTCTTTTGCAGATACATCAGCTGATTTTGATAGTCAAACACCACCTTGAAGCGTTTCAGGATTTCTGACCCCAGACTCCCGTTTCTGAAATTCATTCCGCGCAAATAATTTAATGATGTGGTATCGGGGTAAGCCACATTGACTTCGTTTAGCGTATAATCCCCGAGTTCAAGCCGGGGTAAACGGGAGCGGTAACCGGTAACTTCACCACTGAGACCTAAACCCAGATGATCTTTGAATGCGTTTTCAGAAACCTGAATTCCCTTTTGCTCATTTTCAAATAGCCATAAGGCATCACCACTACCCGAATCGAGCAACAGTTTTGTGGCGATCTCCGCATCATTTTCGCCCAAAATTTCAAGATCGATGTAAGGTTTACCTGCAATCAGCTCTAAGGCCACTGCAGAATCAGAGCGGTATCGCGAAGATTTAAAATGGTCCGGATCGTGCAACTTCACATATTCCCGCTGATAATCTACCTCAACAACAAAATCCTTAAGGAGTTCGTAGCCTATAATTCCGTGAACAGCAAATCCCAGTCTGGGCGAAAAATTAGTCTCGCTATCGGGGATGTAATAGACAATCTGGTCAATCGCCGTAGACTCGCCAATGCTGATGATGTTGTGGGTAGATTTTATAGCTTCGGTAGGCTCGCCATCGCCTGCACCGGTAAGCCATACGGTAGATTGGTTATTCAGCTTAAGATCCTCATCAGAATCAATCCCAAACAAAATTGTAGAACGCACGCCGGTATCTAAAAGAAAAGAAAGCTCAACATCGTTTACCGTAATGGGTATAATAACCAGATTATTGACAACATCTGCCTTTATTTTTAAGCGCTTCGCTCCTTCGGGCAATTTAAAAGTTCCCTGCCCAAACGCCTCTTTTCCTATTAAAAATGTAAATAATACAGCTAAAAAATATACAAACCTCACCATAACGCGCTCTTTTGTATCAATTTACCATTTTTAGAGGATAATTTTAAGCATCTGTTTCAAATTATTTTCTCGTTTATAATTCGCAAATTTGCAGCCTAAAGAAAAAGAACATGCCACAGTTATCTCAAAAGGGGCAGGATATGCCTCAATCGCCTATACGTAAACTGGTACCTTATGCCGAAGCTGCCGAAGCCAGAGGTATTCAAATACACCAACTCAACATTGGCCAGCCCGATATTAAGACGCCAAAGCACGCCCTTGATGCCGTAAAAAATGCGGATATTGAAGTGTTGTCTTACAGTCATTCTGCAGGCTTTTTGAGCTATCGCGAAAAACTTGCCGCATACTATGGCAAGCAGGGGATTGAGATCACTGCAAATGACATCATCGTATCTACCGGTGGCTCTGAAGCTTTGCTTTTTGCTATGGGAAGCATTACAGATCCCGGAGATGAGATCATCATCCCCGAACCTTTTTACGCGAACTATAATGGCTTTGCCACAGCTTCGGGTGTGACTGTGAAACCGGTGATTTCTTCTTTTGAAAGCGGATTTGCTTTACCTGCTATCGCCGAGTTTGAAAAACAAATCACTCCAAAAACCAAAGCGATCGTGATTTGCAATCCCGGCAATCCTACCGGTTACCTGTACAGCAAAGAAGAACTTGACCAACTGTCTGAACTGGTTAAAAAACATGATCTTTTTCTGATTGCAGACGAGGTGTATCGCGAGTTTGCTTATGACGGTTTGCAGCACAATTCAGTCTTAAACCAGCGCGAAATTGATGAGCACACGATCATGATTGATTCGGTTTCCAAGCGGTTTTCGATGTGTGGTGCCCGTATAGGCTGCCTGGTGAGTCGTAATAAAGCATTTATGGCTACTGCGATGAAATTTGCACAGGCGCGTTTGAGTCCGCCAACACTTGCCCAAATTGCGAGTGAAGCTGCTTTAGATACGCCACAATCTTATTTTGACGAGGTTATTTCAGAATATGTAGACCGCAGAGATACGCTTGTTGCCGGTCTTGAGGCTATTCCGGGCGTGCGCGTTGCAAAACCAAAAGGCGCCTTTTACTGTATTGCGGAGTTACCTGTAAAAAATTCAGATGATTTTGCGCAGTGGTTACTGGAATCTTTTGAACACAATAAAAAAACCGTGATGGTTGCTCCTGCTGCCGGTTTTTACTCGACACCCGGCGAAGGCCTTAATCAGGTACGTATCGCTTATGTATTGAAAAAGGAAGACCTAATCGAAGCTGTTGCCTTATTGAAGGAAGCCCTTAGTCTGTATAAAGATTAATGAACCTACAGCATCAGTTTTCACTAAAAGAACACAATACCTTTGGCATCCCCGCAAAGGCGGAAGCTTTTATTGCGGTAACTTCTAAAGAAGAGCTCAAGGAAGCCCTAAGTCATCCCGACTACCCAGATCCTTTTATCTTAGGAGGCGGAAGCAATATGCTGCTTAAAAAAGATATAGACGGTCTGGTGGTTCACGTGGCCCTTAAAGGAATTGAGCTTGTTAAAGAAACCGAAGAGGAGGTTTGGGTACAGGTTGCCGCGGGTGAAAACTGGCATCAATTTGTGATGTACTGCGTGGAGCACGGCTATGGCGGTGTTGAAAATCTGGCGCTTATTCCCGGCAATACCGGTACCGCACCCGTGCAAAACATAGGTGCATACGGGGTTGAGCTTAAAGATGTCTTTTATGAATGCACAGCTATAGACCGAAAAAATCTTGAAGAACGCAGCTTTTCGCTAGCTGAATGTAATTTTGGGTACCGCGAATCGGTGTTTAAAAATGAACTGAAAGATCGTTTTGTGATTACCTCGGTGACGTTTAAGTTGACCAAAGCCAATCACAAGCTTCATACCGAATACGGCGCCATTCAGGAAACGCTGGAAGCAAAAGGAATCGAAAATCCGGGGATCGCAGATATCGCTGATGCCGTGATCGCCATTCGATCGTCAAAACTACCTGACCCAAAAGAACTGGGTAATAGCGGAAGCTTTTTCAAGAATCCGATCATTTCGCGGGAGCAATTTGAAAATTTACAAGAAAAATTCCCGCAAATGCCGCATTATCCCGTATCGGAAACGTCCGTAAAAGTACCGGCAGGCTGGCTTATAGAGCAGGCCGGCTTTAAAGGGAAACGCTTTGGCGACGCAGGGGTACACAAAAATCAGGCGCTGGTTTTGGTTAACTACGGCAATGCCACGGGCGCCGAAATCTGGGAGCTGGCACTTCATGTTAAAGAACAGGTACAGCAGCAGTTTGGTATTACCATAGATCCCGAAGTAAACATCATCGAATAAGTTTTACCGCTATTTTAACGCACAGCTAAACAGCGTATTCTTTGCGCTTCAGCTCGTCAGTTCGTATCTTTGTATCAAATTTTACAGTATGAAACTTCTATTAATCACACTTGTACTACTAGGTCTTGCTTTTGCCGGGATTGCTATAAAAATCTGGGCTAAAAAAGACGGAAAGTTTGCAGGCACCTGTGCCAGCCAAAACCCCTACCTCAATAAATCTGGTGAGGCTTGCGGGATGTGTGGCAAAATGCCCGATGAGATTGGCGATTGCTCCACTCCAAAAGCTTAACACTGGCTTCTTTTGAGCGCGCTGCCCGATGTGCTGGTTCTGCTTTTGGCAGGTTTCACATTACTCAATTGCGCGTATTACCTTTATTTTTCCCGTTTTTGGATTTTTTCTAAGGAATCAAAAACTAAAAGTTCCAAATCTGATTCCGGCGTAAGTATAATCAGCTGCGTTAAAAACGAGGCACCAAATCTTCCGGCGCTGCTGGAGTGCCTTGCAAAGCAAAATTATCCCGTATTTGAAATCATTTTCGTCAACGACCACAGCACAGACGACAGCCTTGATATCCTGAATGCTTTCGCTTTGCGAAACCCGAATACTCACATTATCAATCTGCAGTCAGTATATGGTAAAAAAGCCGGAATCACCCAGGCTGTACATAAAGCGCAATACGACAAGCTACTGCTTATAGATGCCGATTGTACCCCGGTATCTTCAGACTGGCTAAGCTTAATGACTGAAAAAATTATCGGGAAAAAGCAGATCGTTTTAGGTTATGGTGGTTACAGAACGTACCAAAGATCTGTGCTCAATACCCTCATTCGGTTTGAAACGCTTTTTACGGCGATGCAATATTTCGCCTACGCGAAAGCAAAAAATGCCTATATGGGCGTGGGGCGCAATCTGGCGTACACCAAAGAACTCTTTAACCGGGCGGAAGGTTTTAAAAAGCATCTGCACCACAAGGCCGGGGACGACGATTTGTTTGTAAACCAAAATGCCACACGGGAGAACGTTGCCATTTGTTTAAACCCCGATGCATTTACGCGTTCTGAACCCGAAAAAAGCTGGAAATCCTGGTTTATTCAAAAGCGAAGGCACATTGGTGTTTCGCATCTGTATAAACCGAAGCACCAGCTGCAGTTGGGCTTATTTTATATCTCGCAATTGGCATTTTACTCTCTGGCAATAGCGTCATTAACTGTAGGGTATGGGTCTATTGTCCTGCCTGTTTTGTTAATTTTTAGGGAGCTTTTGGTATTGCGTGTAATAGTTAAAGTCAGCATCCGACTCAAAGAACGAAATTTAGCTTTGTATACACTTATTCTTGAGCCTTTTATGATAAGCGTGCAAATGCTTATTTTTATAAGTAATATTGTAGTAAAACCCCGGCGTTGGAATTGAATAAACCTCTTTTAGATCAAAAAATCACGGAAGCACAGTGCGGAAATCAGGCAGCCTACAACTACCTGCTTAACTCGCATTGGAATCTGGTTTACAACTTTCAGCTGGCGCGCACTCAGGACGATTTTAAAGCTGAAGAAATAACCATTCAGACGTTTTCAAAAGCCTTTAATCAGCTGCACACCTACGACAGCAGTTATCAGTTTGGCACCTGGCTCATTACGATTTCTAAAAATCTTCAGATCGATTTATTCCGAAAAGAGCAAAGCAGACAGCGGCATCTAGAAAAAGACAATCAGCTCAATAAAGTAATTGACGAAAATCCAACCGCCGAAGACGCGCTGATTACCGAGCAAAACCTCTCTGAATTGCAAACCCTGATAAAAAAATTGAAACCGCATTATCAGGAAATGATCAATTTGCGCTACTTTCAGGAAATGAGTTATAAAGAGATGGCGCAGAAACTTGACGAACCTTTGGGCAACGTGAAGGTGAAACTCCTGCGGGCAAGACGTCTACTTTCAGACTCGATCAAGAAAAATCAATAACACGTATGAAAAACCTGCTCAGGCAGCTGGGACCCGGGCTTTTGTTCGCCGGGGCGGCAATAGGCGTCTCGCATTTGGTACAGTCTACCCGTGCCGGTGCCGACTATGGTTTGGGTCTGTTATGGGCTTTGGTACTCATACACCTCATAAAATATCCGTTTTTTCAGTTTGGCCCACGTTACGCAGCTGCCACCGGCACCAGTTTGCTTGAGGGTTATCTTAAGCTGGGTAAGCCGTTATTGGTGCTTTATTTCATCATCAATTTGCTTACGATGTTTACCATTCAAACAGCGGTAACCATTGTGACCGCTGGTATTGCGACCTATATCTTCGGGATGGACTGGAGCATTACCACCTGGTCTCTCATTGTCACCGCCTGTTGTGCGGCTATCTTACTAGTAGGCCGATATTCTTTTTTAGACAAACTGATGAAGGTGATTGTGATCACACTTACAATAAGTACTCTAGCTGCGGTTCTAATTGCGGGTTTTGAACCCCATCAGCCCGTATCTTTCGAGCAAATCATCCCCACAGACACTATTGGAATCGCTTTTTTAATCGCCTTTATGGGCTGGATGCCTGCGCCGCTCGATATTTCGATCTGGCATTCGCTTTGGTCTCTAGAGAAAGCCAAAGAAGGTAAAATCACCCGCAAGTCGGCCGTGTTTGATTTCAACATCGGCTTTTTGGGAACCATTATTGTTGGCGCCTGTTTTATAAGCCTTGGAGCCCTTATTATGAACAATTCGGGCGAATCATTTAGCGCCAGCGGCGGAGCATTTGCCAAACAGCTTATTGATATGTATACCAGCAGTCTCGGCAATTGGGCGTTTTACATCATAGGCCTGGCAGCGCTTACCACCATGTTCAGCACTACGCTGACCACGCTTGACGCTTCGCCCCGGGCGATGAATAAAACCCTCGAGTTGCTTACAGGCAAAACACAAAAACGAGGTTATGCGGCCTGGATGCTCGTTTTGATCTCCGGTACCGTTTGTATTCTATTCTTTTTAACCAGCGAAATGGGCAGACTGGTGGAGATTGCTACCATTCCTTCATTTTTAACCGCTCCCTTTTTTGCGATTGCAAACTTTTTTGCAATGAATTCTGAAGATGTCGCCCAAGAAGATCGCCCCAGTACCGCACTTAAAATTGCCAGCTGGGTGGGTATTGTCTTATTGATTGCCTTTGGGATTTGGTACTTGAGCACTCTTTAATTTCAGCTTTTCGCGATCTTCCCTGCGGGTGCGTATAGGCGCATTTTCAATCACGGTAGACAATACAATATGCGTTTTGGTCTCACCATACGTGATGAGCTTGTCTATAAATTCTTCCAGATGAAACTGGTCAAACAGCACCACTTCCATAAAAATATTTTCGTTACCCGTGATGCGATAACAATTGAGCACTTCTGTAAAGTCGTGCACTTTCTCTAAAAACGGTTTAAGCCTACCCATAAAAGCGCGCAGGGTAATGATGGCTTTAAGCTGATGTCCCGAACCTATGTGCGAAACTTCGGCTTTATAGCCAATTAAAACCCCTGCATCCTCCATTTTACGAATGCGTTCTGCAACAGCCGGTGACGTAACTCCCACTTCGCGGCTTATCGCACTTACAGACATACGCGCATTGCGCTGCAAGATTTGCAGTATTTTCCAATTTGTGGCGTCTATTTGCATTTTAAATAAAAAATCATTTTTACTTTAAATTTTAAAGTAAATGTACATCTAAAATTTAATTACTACATACAAAACTCTGTGAATTCAGGTAAATTTGAGTGAGTTTTAAAATTATGAGATACACTCCGTTAAATAGTAAACTATACAACCAGGCACAGGAAATTCTGAAGCTATCGCGCTCTATTTCAAGCTATCTGGTTTACGATTTAGCTCCGTTGCAAAGCAATGGAAGCGAGAATCCGTACGTCTACTTTTCCGGAGATATCGTTCGGGACTCAGACTCACTGGCACCCGAAATATTGAAAGCCGAAAGTCAGGTTTTTCAGGATGACCGCCTGCGTTACGCAGCCTCTCTAGAGCGGCTTACTGCACGCCTCTACAGCACTTGCGAGCGCCTGGAGCGTGCCGAAAGCAACGGTAAAGATTTTCTCAACATCCTTAGAATCGAGTTGCGCAAATTCCGCAGACTGCAGCGCAAGTGGATGATGACGCTATAAAGCAGGATTCCTTTTTATTTTTCTACGCCCGCCTCTGTCTATTCCTTAAGAAAACCCTATTTTAGGGATACAGCACAAAATCCAAAAAACATGTCTTCAGAAGATGATACTCCTTATGAGGATTACCGTTCAAGCCCGTTATACCAAAAAGCCTACGAAATTTTAAAGCTTGCCAACCGCATTGCCGAAATCGCCTCGTCTTACGAATTGCAGAGCGACACGCCTGAAGAACAGGAAATCCTGCGCAGCCATGCGATTTATATCCGGGAAGATGCTTCAATCATACCCGCAAAAATTGCCGGCGCGTGGAACTGCGATCTCTACGACATCAAAATGGAAAAGGCCGCGATCATTCGCAAATGCGCCCGCGAACTCGCCACGCATATGACCGGACTCGAGATGTATGGCTTTAAAGAAACCGAATACCTCGATTTACTGCGCGACGAGATTGAGCATTTCCGGGTTTTATTTGCCCAGTGGGTGCAGACTTTTGACCCGTGGAATTACATCATAGACCGCTGGGGCTTGTTTAATCCGCCGGGAGTGAACTACGACGATCCCGACCCGGATGACGATATACCCTTCGATCCCGATGATTTTGATTTTGAGGATTAGATATGCTAGACTTGGGACTATAGATTTTAGAGATTAGACCCCCGGAATCTATAGTACGAAGTCTACTAGTTTGCATTTGGGCGTACCCCTGCGGGTCGGGCTATACGCTGCAATCTATTTTTGCCTGACGGCAAAAACAGGATTTCCGCTACTATCCCTCACGCGGGTTTACAAGAGAAATTCTAGTTAAAAAAAAGACCTCACAGGTTTTAAAAACCTGTGAGGTCTAAATTTCAAATAAGAATTAAAAACCCTTCGGCTTCGCTCAGGGTAAGCGATTCGCACACTATTTCCTTCGGCAAAGCCTTGGAACTAGTGGCTCTCTGCTTACATATTTCTCCTATACTGCCCTCCTACTTCAAAAAGGGCGCTGGTGATTTGACCTAAAGAACAAACCTTGGTGGCTTCCATCAGGTGTTCAAAGATATTCTCATTTTGAACTGCCGCGTTTTGTATGCCTTCCAACGCTTTTTGGGCTTTGTCTTCATAAGCCTTGTGCAGCTGCGTAAGGGTTTTAATTTGCGCCTGTTTTTCAGCTTCGGTAGCTCTGATGACTTCCATAGGTTTTACGGTAGGCGAACCGGTGCTGCTCAAAAACGTATTCACCCCGATAATCGGGAATTCCCCGTTGTGCTTCAGGGTTTCGTAATACAGGCTTTCTTCCTGTATTTTACTGCGCTGGTACATGGTTTCCATCGCGCCAAGTACTCCGCCTCTTTCGGTAATACGATCAAATTCAAGCAATACGGCTTCTTCCACCAGGTCGGTTAGTTCTTCAATAATAAAAGCACCCTGAATGGGATTTTCATTTTTAGCCAAACCTAATTCCTTATTGATAATCAGCTGTATCGCCATCGCACGGCGCACGCTTTCTTCAGTTGGCGTTGTAATCGCCTCATCATAGGCATTGGTATGCAGCGAATTGCAATTGTCGTAAATCGCATACAATGCCTGTAATGTGGTGCGTATGTCGTTAAAGTCAATTTCCTGCGCGTGCAACGAGCGACCCGAAGTCTGTATGTGATACTTCAGCATTTGCGCTCTGGAGTTGGCACCGTATTTAAGCTTTAAAGCTTTCGCCCAAATCTTACGCGCCACACGCCCAATCACCGCATATTCCGGATCAATCCCGTTGCTAAAGAAAAACGAAAGATTGGGACCAAATTTATTGATATCCATCCCACGGCTCAGGTAGTATTCTACATAAGTAAAACCATTTGCCAGTGTAAATGCCAGTTGCGTGATGGGATTCGCTCCCGCTTCCGCAATGTGATAGCCCGAAATAGAAACCGAATAGAAATTACGAATCTGATTTTCAATAAAATATTCCTGCACATCGCCCATAAGACGCAGCGCGAATTCCGTAGAAAAAATACAGGTGTTTTGCGCCTGATCTTCCTTTAAAATATCGGCCTGTACGGTACCTCGCACCTGACTGATGGTTTCAGCTTTTATTTTTTCATAAACGGGTTTTGGCAACACCTGATCTCCGGTAATACCCAGCAGCATAAGTCCCAGACCGTTGTTTCCTTCCGGCAGGGTCCCTTCAGCCTGCTTGGCCTCGGTAGAAAAATTCTGGTATTTGGGACGCTCCAGACCTTTGTCGTCGTAGTTTGCTTTCAGCTTTGCTTCAACCTCATCTTCCAGCCCGTTTTCCCTGATGTATTTCTCACAAGCCTGATCGATTGCCGCATTCATAAAAAAGCCCAGCAGCATAGGCGCAGGCCCATTAATGGTCATACTCACCGAAGTCATCGGATTTGACAGATCAAAGCCCGAATACAGCTTCTTGGCATCATCCAGACAGCAGATAGACACCCCGGCATTCCCAATTTTTCCGTAAATATCGGGGCGGTGATCGGGGTCATTACCGTAAAGCGTCACACTGTCAAAAGCCGTAGAAAGCCGTTTTGCCGGCAAACCCATACTCACATAATGAAAACGGCGGTTGGTACGCTCGGGACCACCCTCGCCCGCAAACATTCGGGTAGGATCTTCGCCGGTGCGTTTAAAAGGATATAGTCCGGCCGTATATGGGAACTCTCCCGGTACGTTTTCCTGCAATACCCACTTTAAAATATCACCCCAGGCCTCATATTTTGGCAAAGCCACTTTAGGAATTTGCTGATGGGAAAGCGATTCGGTATGCGTATCTATTTTAATTTCTTTGTCCCGTACTTTAAAGGTATAAACCGGATTTTTATAACGGTTGACTTTCTCTTCCCAGCCGGTAATCACTTCCCAATTGTAGGGATCGAGATCCATTTTAAGTTTATCAAATTCGGCCAGTAAAAGTTTAGCCAAATCACCATCCTGTAAATCTTCCGCTATGGCAAGACCTGTCTTATCTAAATCAGGCTTTTTACCGGTAATTGTTTCAATGGTTTTATAAATACCAAAAAGCTTTTGTGCCACGGCACTTTGTGAGAGAGCGGTAGCATCATAACTGCGGTTGTTTTCGGCAATTTCTGAAAGGTAGCGCGTACGTGCCGGTGGGATCACAAATATCTTTTCAGACATCTCATCACTGATCTCAAACGTGCTTTTCAGACCGGCATTGGTTTTGGTGGCCAACATATCCATAATCGCTTTGTACAGGCGATTCATTCCGGGATCATTAAACTGGCTGGCGATAGTGCCGTAGATGGGCAAATCATCCTGCGGAGTATCCCACAATTGATGATTGCGCATATATTGTTTTTTAACGTCGCGCAAGGCGTCCTGCGCCCCGCGCTTGTCGAACTTGTTAATGGCAACCAAATCTGCAAAATCAAGCATGTCGATTTTCTCGAGCTGTGTGGCTGCACCAAACTCAGGAGTCATCACATACAACGAGACATCGCTGTGATCCAGAATTTCGGTATCGCTCTGACCAATACCACTGGTTTCCAGAATAATCAAATCATATTCAGCCGCTTTAAGCACCTCAACCGCTTCCTGCACGTGTTTAGAAAGGGCCAGATTGCTCTGACGGGTCGCCAGCGAACGCATATACACCTGTGGTGAATTGATCGCATTCATACGAATTCGGTCTCCTAAGAGTGCTCCGCCGGTTTTCCGTTTTGAAGGATCGACAGACACAATCCCAAGGGTTTTCTCTGGAAAATCGGTCAGAAAGCGGCGTACGAGTTCGTCAACCAATGATGATTTACCGGCGCCACCGGTCCCGGTAATTCCCAAAACAGGAGTCTTCTCTGGTTTGTTCTCAAACTTAAATAGCTCTAAGAAGCTATCGTGATCATTTTCTGCTGTAGAGATTAAGCGCGCAATCGTGTTCACTTCCTTTTGCCCGAGCCTCTCTTTTAGATCAACTCCCCCTTTGGGGGCGGGGGGACTAAAGTCGGCTTTCTCCACCAAATCATTAATCATTCCCTGCAAACCCATTTCGCGCCCATCATCGGGTGCATAAATGCGGGTAATGCCATAATTCATCAACTCCTCGATCTCTTCGGGAAGGATCACACCGCCGCCACCGCCGAAAATTTTGATATGCCCCGCTCCTTTTTCCTGAAGCAGGTCATACATATATTTAAAATATTCGGTATGCCCGCCCTGATAGGAAGTCATGGCGATTGCCTGCACATCTTCCTGAATAGCAGTATTCACAACCTCCTCCACGCTGCGGTCATGGCCCAGGTGAATGACTTCGACCCCGGTAGACTGAATAATGCGGCGCATGATGTTGATGGCAGCATCGTGACCGTCAAAAAGAGAGGCTGCGGTTACGATACGTACTTTATGAGTAGGCGAATAGGGCTTGATTTGATTCATTCGTAATATTTTACTTTACAGAGGCTACTAAATTAAATAATTGCTACCTAAATAGCATTTATTTTACAGTATTAATATTCTAAATTGGAAGGTAATTTTCTAGATTAGCTTTAATCAAAACATCGGCTAAAAATACAGGTTGTAACTAACCGCATCACCATATTATGCAGAAAATTACGCTTTTAATCAATTGCCCTGACCGCAAGGGGATTGTAACCACCATCACGCAGTTTATTTTAGAAAAACAAGGAAACATCGTGTATCTCGATCAGCATGTGGATCGCGAGGAACGTGTGTTTTTTATGCGGGTTGAAGCTGAGTTTGACGAACCCGATTTTAGCCTGGCGCAATTTGAAAAGCAATTTGTTAACCAGTTTGAGGCCGATTACCAACTGAAATACCAGCTCTATGATGCTCTGCATAAGCCACGCCTGGCATTGTTTGTCTCGAAGTACGATCACTGCCTTTATGATCTTTTAGGGCGAAATGCTTCAGGTGAACTGGAAGTAGAAATCCCGCTCATCATCAGCAACCATCCAGACTTAGAGATCGTGGCCAAACGCTTTGACATTCCGTTTAAATTCATTCCGGTTACTAAAGCAACCAAGGCAGCGGCGGAAGCCGAACAAATACGCATCATACGGGACAACAAAATCGATTTGATTGTACTGGCCCGTTATATGCAAATTGTTTCCAATGATTTTGTGTCGCAGTTCAAACACCAGATCATTAATATTCACCATTCGTTTCTTCCGGCATTTATTGGTGCCAAGCCCTATCACGCGGCTTTTGAGCGTGGAGTAAAAATCATAGGTGCCACCAGCCACTACGTCACGGCAGATTTAGACGAAGGCCCCATCATTGAGCAGGAAATCGTTCGGGTTTCTCACGTACATTCGGTTCAGGATTTCATCTTAAAAGGCCGAGATCTGGAAAAAGTGGTACTCGCGCGCGCAATCAAGGCGCATATTGAGCACAAGGTTTTGGTCTACGGCAACAAAACGGTGATTTTTGCCTAAGGTTTTTTAATCTTAAGAGAATAGCTTAACTTAACTCAGGTATAGGCAGGATTGTACCTGTTTGCTTTTCGCAAAAGCGAAAACTTAAAATCAATTACTTAGCCCTTTTTCATGAAAAAAATAATTGCTCTTGTTTTTATATTCACACTAAGCGCGTGCGCCGAATTGCAATCTGTCGTTGACAGCCTGCCCAATCAGGTAGGTGTAGATAATGCCACCATCGCCAGCGGTCTGCGTCAGGCTCTTGATTTTGGTATCGAAAAACAAGTTAGCAAACTCACCCAAAAAGATGGTTTTTACGGCAATCAGCTTGTGAAAATCCTATTACCCGAAGAACTTCAAAAAGTAGATCGCACGCTTAGAAATGTGGGGTTAGGCAGCCTGGCTGACGAAGGTTTAAAAGTGCTTAACCGCGCTGCCGAAGACGCTGTGAGTGAAGCAACTCCTATTTTTGTGGATGCTGTGAAAGGCATCACCTTTACCGATGCTAAAAATATTCTGCTGGGTAACGACACCGCTGCAACAAGTTATTTGCAAAACCGGACGCAAACTGCGCTGTATGCAAAATTCAATCCGGTGATTCAAAATTCCTTCAGCAAAGTAGGTGCCGACAAAATCTGGACAGACCTTATTACCCGGTACAATGCCTTACCCCTTACCAATGACGTTAACCCCGACCTCACCGATTACGTCACCAACGAAGCCCTGAAGGGAGTTTATACGATGATAGCGGTTGAGGAAAAAGATATTCGCAATAATTTTGCTGCGCGTACTACGGCTTTATTAAAACGGGTTTTTGCACTTCAAGATTAAAAAATTATGAGTAAGCCTTTAAAAATAGTTGTCGCAGGTCCCATCCCAAGGGATACCATTTCAACGTATGAAAATGACATCATTATGCGTTACGGTTGTGTAACGCACCCGGTAATCGCATTATCAAAACTCCTCGCTGACGAAGGCAGCGTGGTACCCGTTACCAATATTCACCAAAAAGATGAGGCAGGTATCGCTGAAGAATTTGCAACATTTACCAATGTAAGCCTTGAAGGTATAAACAGTAAAGAAGATCGAGGCACTGTTATTTTACTCGATTTTAAGGACCAAAATAACCGGGAGGAAAAGCAGCTGGCGTGTATGAACCCGATACGCCCGAAGCATATAAAACAACATCTGGACGCTGATGCCTTTGTGTTTGTGCCCATTACCGATTTTGAAATCAGCCTGAGCACCTTGAAGCACATCAAAAAACACAGTAAAGGCAAAATCATTTTTGATGCGCACGGCGCAACCACGGCAATGGATGTGAAAGGTCACCGGCATAGAAAATTCTGGGTTGACCGGGATGAATGGTTACCCTACATAGACGTGCTAAAAATGAATCTTGAAGAGTCGCAGTGTATGTCTTTCGCACGCGAATATGAGCACGAAATCCCTTCTATTTATGACGAAAACGCCACAGAACACCTGGATGACCTGGCTGAACACGTTTTGAAAAAAGGAGTTTCCTATTTCTACGTTACCATGGATTCGCGGGGCTGTATTCTTTACCATATGCAGGACGGGAAGGTTAAAAAAGACTGGATTCCTTCTGTCAAAGTTGATAAAGTGGTAGATACCACCGGCTGCGGAGACAGCTTTGCGGGCGGACTCGCTTATGGCTTTGCAAAATACAATGACCCTGTGCGAGCCGGTCAATACGCCAATATTTTAGGCGCACGACGCACGCAAGGCAAAGGCTGGGATGTTTTTAAAACTGCAGAAGAAACTGAAGCTATTCGGGAGCAGCATTATTCTTAGAGTCTGTAAATAAATCAGCCCTTAAAAAAAGTTTTAATAGCCTATTGATTTCGACAACCTATTTCAATCCGCTTTTTGTGATAGTTTAACAGAAATCGATTGCGTATTTTCTTCATCTGGTTTTTTATAAATTCGTCATTTTCCATTCAAAATATTAATGATTTTTAAATTTTAGCGCTCTTTATTGTAAAATATTTAAAAACTCATTCGGTCACTGCTGTTGCAGTATCATACACCTGTTCTCGATTACCTCTTAGGGTAGATTTTGTACTTTTTTTTGGTTTATTTTAGCGCTTTATGACAGTTTTATCCCTAAGCTCTGATCATTATAACTTCCTTTTGTTTTGGGGTAATAGCTGTATTCTAACTAAAACCCTTTAATATGAAGAACAAATTACCTTTTTATCTAGGCTTCATTTTGATGCTTACCTGTTCCCTTGCTTTTAGCCAAACGAAAAGCGTCTCGGGAACAGTTACGGACGAACAGGGAATGCCACTTCCCGGTGTGAATATTGCAGTGCAGGACACCAACAGTGGAACCCAAACCGATTTTGATGGAAACTATACCCTAAATGCTGAAGAGGGGTCTGTACTTGTGTTTTCATATCTTGGCTTTAAAAATCAACAGGTAACAGTAGGCACAGGTTCAAGCTATAATGTTACCCTTCAAACCAGCGCTGATGAACTTGATGAAATTCTAGTTGTAGGTTACGGTACCCAAAGTAAACGTACGCTTACTGACAATATCGTCAAACTAAGTGCCGAAGACATTGACGAAGTTCCTGTTTCTAACTTTCAAAGTGCACTCGTAGGTAAAGCTGCCGGGGTACAAATCACCCAAAACAATGGTAAGGTCGAAGGAGGTCTTAATATTCGTGTGCGCGGTGCGACCAGTATCACAGCTGGAACACAACCGCTTTATGTATTGGATGGGATCCCACTGTATAATGCAAACGAATCCAGTAACGGAGCTCCAACAAACCCCTTGCTTTCAATCAGTCCTAATGAAATTGAATCGATTGAAGTACTTAAAGACGCTTCTTCTGCTGCGATTTATGGAGCACGAGGTGCAAATGGTGTCGTTATCATTACTACCAAAACCGGAAAAGAAGGTAAAGCAGAGTTTTCTGTGAATATCAGTCACGGTTTTAGTGAGCCTACCAATACCCGGGAATGGTTATCTGGCACTCAGTATATTGAGTTATTTCGTGAAGCTGCTATAAATGCGGTAGATTACGGGGAGTTTGCAGACCAGGCTGAAGCGGTAGATTATATTGAAGGTATTTTTGATTTCCTTGCCGCAGATACAGACTGGCGTACAAATCCAGTAAATACAGACTGGCAGGCACTTGCTTTTCAAAATGGTTCGGTTTCTGATGCCGATTTTTCTATGAGCGGTGGTACTGCCAAAACCTCGATTTTCTTCGCTGGTTCTATGAATGAAACTAAAGGTATTGTACGAGGTAATGCCTTAAGACGTTTTAACGGTCGTACAAACATCAGCCACAAATTCAGCGAGCGTTTTAATGTGGGAATGAACCTGAGTTTTTCGCGTACAGATATTGACCGTATTGCAAACGATAATCAGTTTACCACTCCATTGCAAGCCATCGCCCAGCCTCAATTGTCTCCGGCTTATTTAGAGGATGGCTCAATCAATGAGAACACACTCTATGCTAATTTCCTTCTCGAAGACAAATTCGCGTATTATAAAACTATCCTTCGCAGAGTTAACGGGCGTGCTTTTGGGGATTATGAAATTCTGGATGGTCTTAAAATCAATGGAAACTTTGCTTACGATTTATTCTACCAAACCGAAGACAACTTCAGAGGCAGTCAAACTCCATTTCAATCTACAAATGGTGAAGCCTTTGCCAGCAGTGTAAATGCCGAAAATTACATCGTATCAGGATTTTTAAGTTATGACAAAACCTTTGGCGATGTTCATACTATAAGTGCTGTAGCCGGTACCGAGTTAAACGAAACAACCAGACGTTTTGAAAGCGTTACCGCAAACCAATTCCCTTCAGATGATTTCCAAACCGTAAGTGGAGGTGCCCAAATTGTAGCCGGAGAAGGGTCTGAAACCGCAAATGCTTTTTATTCATTATTTGCTCGCGCCACATATGATTACGCCGGTAAATACCTTTTAAAAGCCAGTATTCGTAGAGACGGATCTTCCCGTTTTGGAGCCAATGAACGCTACGGTATATTCCCTGCATTTTCGGCAGGTTGGATTATTTCAGAAGAAGGATTTTTAAAAGATTCTGATGTACTATCCTATTTAAAATTACGCGGAAGCTGGGGTAAAACTGGGAATGCTGACATTGGCAACTTCCCTTCACGCTATTTATTTGAGTCTGTTTCTTATAACCAGAAAGCGGGAATTTCCTTTTCACAACCCGGAAATCCTGATTTAACCTGGGAAACTACCACTCAAACAGATATAGGTCTAGAATTTGGTTTCCTTAACGGAAAGATTTCGGGGGAAATCGATTATTACCACAAAAATACAGACGGATTACTGTTTGATGTTCCTCTTGTACCAAGTTCTGGAGCTCTCAGTATAAGCAGCAATATAGGCGAACTCGAGAATAAAGGATGGGAATTTATATTGAACACAGACAATATTCAGGCTGAAAACTTCCAATGGAGTACCAGTTTCAATATTTCAAACAATAAAAATGAGATTTTATCTTTGCCCAATGACAATAACGACATCATTACCGGCCGTAACATTCAACGTGTAGGAGAGCCTGTAAATTCATTATATGTTTTAGAATTTGCCGGTGTTGACCCGGCTAATGGAGATGGTCTTTATTATGTGAATTCTGTAAATCCAGACGGAAGCCTAAATAAAGAAACTACTAACAATCCTAATGCAGCTAACCGTATTGTCGCAGGAAACCCATTCCCGGAATGGTACGGCGGTTTGACCAATACCTTCAACTTCTTAAATGTAGATTTTTCATTTACGTTTCAGGGAGAGTTTGGAGCTTCCATTTTTAACGATGGTGGTCGCTTTCAATCAGCTAGTGCAGATTATTTTGACAACCAAACTCTTGATCAATATACTGATCGCTGGAGACAACCGGGTGACATTACCGACGTTCCTCAAGCGCGCTTATTTGGCGGAAATGGTACTGCAAGATCTACTAGATACCTGGACCGTACCGATTTTGTACGCTTGCGTAATGCCACATTGGGATATACTATACCTCAGGAAGCTATTGAACGTTATGGACTTTCAAAAGTACGTGTCTATGTTACCGGGGTTAACCTGCTAACCTTTACAGACTTTGACGCTGATTACGATCCTGAATCTACGAGTGATGCCGGGGGTGTCGGAGTATCTTTCTACTCGGCCCCACCGGCCCGTACGTTCTCTATGGGACTTAATGTGAAATTTTAAAAAAAAGGCAATGAAAAAAATATATAACTATTACATTTTACTAATCATCGCCATAGGTCTTAGCAGTTGCGATGACAACCTGGAAATAAATCCAAGACAGAGTATCGATGGGTCACTTGCCCTTGCTACAGAAGCAAACATTCAGGCACTACTAATAGGAATTTATGAAGATTCCGGACAGAGCGTGGCATTTGGTGGAGATATACAAATCACCAATGACCTTTTGGGTAATTCTGATCAGGTTAGCTGGTTTGGCACTTTTGTAGCTCCAAGACAATTTATTCGAAAAAGTATTCTTGTAGATAATAGTTTTGTTAGTGACACTTGGGCTAAAAATTATGAGGTAATTAACCAGGCCAACTTGATTCTAGATAACTTAGATGTAGTCACCAGTAGTGGTGCAAAAAATAGAATTGAAGGAGAAACTAAATACCTCAGGGCTTTAAATTATTTTTCCCTAATTACTCTTTGGGCACTGCCTTACGAAGCAGGGGTATCAAACACACAACCTGGAGTTCCTTTAAGGCTTATCGGATATGAAGACTACCGAACCCCATTACCTGCCTCACGCGCTAGCGTAGAAGAAATATATGCACAAATTTTAGCTGATCTTGAAGATGCTTACTCAAATCTACCTTCAAGCAACGACATTTTTGCTTCTAAGTACGCAGCGCAGGCTTTGAGAGCACGAGTATATCTGCAAATGCAAAATTATGCAGCGGCGCGTGATGCCGCCCATGATGTTATCGAAAACAGCGGTGCAGAGCTTACCGAAACGTTTGCTGATGCCTTTAACAACGATGCAAACAGCAGTGAAGATCTTTTTGCATTTCAGGTAACCAATCAGACCGGTGATAATGATTTGATTACCTTCTATGCTTCTCAGGATAATGGAGGCCGTGGAGGAGATATAACTCTAAATGCTGAATACTTCGATCTTTTTGACGATCCTGAAGATGATCGTGCTAATTTTATAACTATTGGCGATTTCGGCGATGATCTTACTGCTAAGTATACCAATCAATTTGCCAATGTCGTAATATCAAGACTTGCAGAAATGTACCTAATTCGTGCTGAAGGTAATATTATAGAGAACACGACGGTAGGAGCTACCCCTGTAGAAGATATTAACAAGTTAAGAGTAAGGGCAAATGCAGACCCTGTTGCAGGACCGCTTACTCAGGCAGATATTCTACTGGAGCGTCAACTGGAACTCGCTTTTGAAGGTTTCTTGCTTCAGGATCTGAAGCGCACACAAAGCGCGGTTGATGATCTTCCTTATGACTCTCCCCGTTTGGTACTACCTATTCCGCAAAACGAAATGGATACCAATAATTTAATTGAGCAAAATCCCGGATACGGTTCTTAATTTAGCTCAAAAAGAATGCAAAAACGCCATCTCATAAGGATGGCGTTTTTTTTAGTTTATAGCTTCAAGTAATTTCTCAAAATAATCAAACGCCGGTAAAAGCCGGGTACCGTACCAACTGAAATATTCGCCATCTACCAAAATAATCTCTGCCTGAGTGTTTTGTTTAAAAGCCTCAATATGCTTTTCTTTAAAAGGGAAGGGTTCGGAGGAGAGCAAAACAATATCAAGCAGTTTGAGGTCATTTCGACCAATAACAGGATACCGATCTTTTTTGTGTGCGAAAGCATTCCGCAAGCCCAGAAGATTGAGGATACTATTAATAAAAGTGTCATTACCTGCTACCATAAGCGGATCATTCCAAATCAGGTAGCCAACAGACCGCTTTTGCAGATAAACTGTTTTGGTTTGGAAAACTGAAATACGGTTTTGTAACTCTTGCGTAAGCTGATTCGTTTTTGACTCCATCTGAAATAATTCACCCAGATCAGCAAGCAAAGCATAGACATCCTCAAAACTTATGATATCTGAAACATAAACAGGCGCTAATACTGAGCAACTTTCTACAATTTCAGGAGTATTTTCTTCTTTATTGCACAGTATAAAATCGGGCTTGAGCGCTGCGATACGGTCGAGGTGAATAGTTTTTGTTCCACCCACGACCGTTTTTTTAGTACGCAACTCATTCGGATGTACGCAAAACTTGGTTATTCCTACGAGACGGTTTTCAAGGCCTAAATCAACCAGAAGTTCGGTAAGACTGGGAACCAGACAAACTATGCGCTGTGGAGAAGATGTTAAAGTAAGTATACGGCCTAATTGATCATTCATAACATCAAAGCTCGGATTTTAACCCAACTTCTCGATATGAGTGGCCATCTGGCTTTGTAAATTTTGTGCTTCAGCGGCTGCCGCCTCAGCAAAATCCCTTTCTTTTGAAGCGTAAAGAATACCGCGGGATGAATTGATTAGGAGTCCGGCATCTTGTGTTGCGCCATACTTAAACACCTCGTCAACGCTTCCGCCCTGTGCCCCCACTCCCGGAACAAGCAAGAAAGCTTCAGGGATAATCTGGCGTATTTCAGCAAGATATTCGGCCTTTGTGGCTCCCACGACATACATCAATCTATCGCTATGTTTCCATGTTTTTGAGGTTTTCAAAACCCGTTTATACAATTCTTCGGCTTCAATTTTCTGAGTCTGAAAATCAAATGCTCCGGGATTAGAAGTAAGCGCCAGCATTATGGTAAACTTTTCGGCGAATGCCAAAAAAGGCTCGACTGAATCTTTACCCATATATGGAGCAACCGTTACCGAATCAAAACCCAGATCTTCAAAAAATGCTTTGGCATAACGGCTTGAAGTATTGCCAATATCACCGCGTTTAGCATCTGCAATCGTAAAACACTCCGGAAATTTTGAATTCAGATACCTAATGGTTTTCTCTAAGGATTCCCAGCCTTTTAAACCGTATGCCTCATAAAAAGCGGCATTGGGCTTGTAAGCAACTGCGTAGTGGTGTGTGGCATCAATAATCGCTTTATTGAAGGCGAAAATAGGATCTTCTTCCTCCAAAAGATGCATAGGTATTTTATCGAGATCGGTGTCAAGACCTACACAAAGTACCGATTTTTTAATTTTAATTTGTTCTACGAGTTGCTGCAAAGTCACGTCCTGATGCTTTAATAATTATATAGATTCTCCGCCTTCGGCCAGCTTTTCGGTATTGCTTACCAGCTGTAGCTCATCTATAATACGCTGAATATCCCCATCAATAATGTTTGACAAATCGTAAAGCGTCAGGTTAATACGGTGATCTGTTACCCGCCCCTGTGGGTAATTGTAGGTGCGTATTTTAGCACTACGGTCGCCACTGGTAACCATTGAACCCCGTTTTGCCGACTCTTCTTCCTGGCGCTTGGCAAGCTCCATATCATAGAGACGTGAACGCAGTACTTTAAAGGCCTTTTCCTTGTTTTTATGCTGCGATTTCTGATCCTGACATTGTGCAACAAGCCCGGTAGGAAGGTGTGTTAAACGCACTGCAGAATAGGTGGTATTAACAGACTGACCACCCGGCCCTGACGAACAGAAATAATCGATACGCACTTCTTTAGGATCAATTTCCACATCAAATTCTTCTGCTTCCGGAAATACCATCACGGTTGCAGCACTGGTGTGCACACGTCCCTGAGTTTCGGTTTGCGGTACACGTTGTACGCGGTGTACACCGGCTTCAAAGCGCAGTGTTCCGTAGACATCTTCACCGGTAACTTCTACCTGAATTTCTTTAAAGCCGCCACTGGTGCCTTCACTGTAGTCAATAGTACTGGTTTTCCAGCCTTTGCTCTCGCAGTATTTCATATACATACGATAGAGGTCTCCGGCAAATATACTGGCCTCGTCACCTCCGGTTCCGGCTCTGATTTCCATCACCGCATTCTTGGCATCTTCGGGATCTTTAGGAACCAGCATAAAGCGTATTTTCTCCTCAAGTCCGGGTTTGGCTTGTTTAGCTTCTTCAAGCTGCATTTTGGCCATTTCGGTCATTTCAGGATCACTACCGTCTGCAATGATTTCTTCGGCTTCCTCAATACGCTGTGTAAGCTGAATGTACTTTTCGCGCTCATCCATTATGGCGCGCAAGTCTTTATATTCTTTATTGAGTTCTATATAACGCTTTTGATCGCTGATCACATCGGGCTGAATGATTAAATCACTCACCTCATCAAAGCGCTGTTTTATAAAGTTTAGTCTGTCTAACATGGGAATTTTAATTGCACGCGAATTTACGCAAAAATAAAGGTTTATTCATTTATTAAAACCAATGTATCCAAAGATGGTGCGCGTTGATTTTAAAAAACCGAATTACCTCAAACTATTCCACCAGATCCTCTTCTCCTGCATCAGGTCGGGTTATGGCGTAATTCATCAACATAATGAGACCCGCCAAATAAAAGGTTCGGGTGACCAGAAAAAACAGATGATCTTCCATATAAACCCCGAAGTAAGCTGCAATATCAGAAATGGTAAATGCGAAAACAGCGAAAGAAAACGACAACGCTCTTACGCCACCAATCCTATAGTAGTAATAAACTGCAAGCAGAATAAGGAAGACGATGCTGATCCCGAGAAAATAAAAATAGTAAATCAAATCCCGATCGTGTTCTGCCATATCCAAAACAGATTCCAAACTATAGAGAATTACAAAACACGCTAAAACCACAAAGCCGGTAATCGTAATAGAGGGTGTTATAATTTTAAAGCGCCACAAACTTTTTAACTGCCTGATAAAAAGGCTTAAATAAGCAATACCCCCGCAAATAAAAAACCCCCAATCGTTAGTGCCATCCTCATAAAATATGGCCGCGATATCCCGAAACCAAAACGCTATAAGCGTAATAATTAATTTTTTTCGGTGCGCCGGGAAAACAATTAAAAAATATCCATTTAAAACTGTCGAACCTGCAAATCGGATAACTCGTGAAGCATCTGTAGGAAAAAACAATACTGCAATAAAATTTATGGCTATAAGCAAAACACCTATAGCTGCGAGCATCTTAAAACGCTCTAACTCCTTAACAGTAAGACCTTTCATACTCTTTTAATTCTAAAAGAAACATAAAAGTTGGGTATTGCAAATAAACGCAAAATTTTAAGAACCCGGTTTCTAAACTTTTGATCTGTTACCATTTCGATCAATTCATTTTAATTAAATAACACACTAAAAAGAGTCTTTAAGCATTTCAAGATCTTCCTGCTCTCTTCGTTCACCCTCGGTATCGATTACAAAACAGAGCAGAAAGCCCAAACTCAATGCATAAAAGAACCGGTCTGAATACCAAAGCTCATCATACTGATTATAGTAGGCCAGACAGGCACTCACATCAGCGAAAATGAACCCAAAAACCATCATTGCAAAATGAAGGCTTCGGTTACTGTTGAGTATAAAATTGTAATAAAAAGCAGCTGAAACCAGAACAATTAGCGCTGCGCCCAGGCAATAAAAAAGTGGTAATTCGAGAATGCCATGCATTTGGTTTTCTACGAAACCGGATAGCACAAAGAGGATAAAAATATTACCTGAAGAAATCAATGCTGCAACAAGGAGTGATGATTTTTTAAAGCCTGATAACCTTACAAAGGGCAAGCGTTCTATGCAAAAAAGGGTGTAGCTGGAAGCACTTAAAAGTAAATACAGCTCAGTCCCCCAGCTTTCCTCAAAAAACAAATGCACAAAATCCCGCAACACTAAAAAAATGAGGGCTATTGTCACCCATAAATTACGGCTTTTTGTAAGTAAAAAATAGATAAAGAGAAACACAAGCGTAGATACAAATCGTACAGCCCGCATGTGCTGTAAATCAAAAAAATAAACCGGGATCAGGTTTATTAGAAGGGCTAGCACCACCAGTACAAAGATCCCTTTATATCTATTGAGCGTTAAGAACTGCAAACTTTTCTTCCACCTTTTGTTAGCAATAGTCGACAAGATAATTTTTTTCCTCGTTAATTATCCAATACTACCATAAAAAAATCCGCAATTGAAAATGATTCAATTGCGGATTTAAGCTGTGACCCCGGAGGGATTCAAACCCCCAACCCTCAGAGCCGAAATCTGATGCGCTATTCAGTTGCGCCACGGAGCCCTTTTCAGTTTTAAATTCAGGACTGATACCTGTTTCTGTTTTGGTCAAACAAAAATCTAACCCAATTTCTTTTTCACGATACCCGAAATGGTCTTACCATCTGCACGACCGGCAAGTTCCTGTGAAGCCAGTCCCATCACTTTACCCATATCCTGCATACCCGAAGCGCCTGTTTTCTCAATAATTGAAGCTACTACCTTTTCAATTTCTTCCTCGCTCATTTGCTCGGGTAAAAATTGCTCAATCACCTCAGCCTGTGCAAGCTCTTCCTGAGCCATTTCATCACGCCCCTGATCCTGATAAATCGCAGCACTATCCTTGCGTTGCTTCACCAGTTTCTGAAGCATTTTAACCTCTTCTTCCTGAGTTAATTCTCCCGAAGCACCACTCTCTGTTTGAGCAGTTAAAATAGCAGACTTGATTGCACGAAGTGAAGCCAAAGCATTTTGATCTTTAGCCTTCATCGCTGCTTTCATAGCCGTCATTACTTCGGTCTGTAAACTCATCCTGCATTCATTTTTCGGATTGCGAATATACTTATTTTTGACGGTTCCCCCATTTTTTATTCAAAAAATAAGCCCAAACTATCTTGAACCAAATCGGGGGAAGTGATATCCCCTGGCAATACACATAAAAAAGCCGGTAACTTACGCTACCGGCCCTTTCACATCGGTTTTTACTAACTAATCGACATTATCGTGTAAGAATGAATTGTTTTTACGCAACTGCATCTCTTCATTTTCATCTGTACTAACTGAAGTTCTGGATAACGAGCTCTTAGCTGATGGGTTTTCGTCAAGACTAACACCCATACGCTTGTAAGCGGGCTGCTTTTCAATCTCATCAATGCGAGACTGATTGTTTCTGAATTTGTAATTAAACTCCTTCATCATACGTCTGCGTTCAGCCGCACGCTCGGTTAGCAATTGAGATATTGGTGTATTGGTAGGATCTTCATCGCCTTCAGGTACATTCTCTTCAGGCTTTATCTTTGACTCAACACGTTTTACTTCAATAGCTTCTTCTCGTGTAATTTTAGGTTCAACAGGTTTAGCCTGTACGGGTTTTGCATTATTTAAATGCTCTTCAATCTCCATATAATCATCCAGACTGTAACGCTTTTCTCCGTGCTCATTCACTTCGGTAACCGAAACAATCTCAATAGGACTGTTCACTTCTATTTCACTGATGTCATCGTCAAGTGTATAAACAATTTCCTTTGGCTTTTCGGTAACCTGTGGTTTTTTAGGTTCCTCTTCATTTAAAGGAAGGTCAAAAGAAAGCGTAAACTGCTCTTCATCTTTTAATTTTGAAACCGGATTTTGCTTTGGTTTAGGCTCTTCGACGCTGACAATTTTGAAATTAAAATCATCGTCTTCCTCTTCTTCAAGGATTTCGTTTTGAGCCGTATAATCAATAACCTCCTCGTAAACTACCTGTATATTACGAATCAAATCTGTTGTAGGGATCAGATCCATAGCCTTCTTAGGAGCCTCATTTTGGGTTTTGTTTACCATCAAATCCATAGGATCATCGGTATCATCAAGCGTATGTACAATAGGCTTTTTAACTTCCTTTTTAGGCTCTTCTAAAGCATCCTGACTTTTGGCAGAAGCTGAAAAATCAAGTGTTCTGCCGGTACTCTTTGGGGAAAGATCGTGCTGGGCACGCTGCTCATCCTCAAGGGTATGAATAATTTTCTTCGTTTCGGTATTTACGATTTCGTTTTGCTGTTCTACGTTAAACCCCGTTGCGATAATCGTTACCGAAATCGCATCTCCCAGGCTTTCTTCTTCACCCACACCCATAATGATGTTTGCACTGTGACCGGCCTCATCCTGAATGTGATCATTGATTTCCCCAATTTCATCAATGGTAATTTCTTCGGTACCCGAAACAATAAGCAACAAGACGTTTTTAGCACCGGTGATTTTATTATCGTTTAATAACGGGGAGTCAAGTGCTTTTCTAATGGCGTCCTGAGCACGACTACCACCACTTGCACTGGCACTACCCATAATGGCAGTCCCGCTGTTACTTAATACGGTTTTTGCATCACGAAGGTCAATGTTTTGGGTATAGTGATGCGTAATAACTTCTGCAATACCTCGCGAAGCCGTGGCAAGAACTTCATCGGCCTTGCTAAAACCGGCTTTAAAGCCCAGATTACCGTAAACCTCGCGCAGCTTGTTGTTGTTAATTACAATAAGCGAATCTACATGAGAACGTAAACGCTCTACTCCAAGCTGAGCCTGCTCGTTTCGCATTTTACCTTCAAACTGAAACGGAATGGTGACAATACCCACGGTAAGCACATCCATCTCTTTGGCCATTTTTGCAATTACCGGAGCCGCACCTGTACCGGTACCCCCACCCATACCGGCAGTGATAAATACCATTTTGGTGTTAGTTCCTAGCATTTGCTTTACTTCCTCAAGGCTTTCAATAGCGGCCTGCTCACCTACTTCAGGATTGGCACCAGCACCAAGACCTTCTGTGAGGCTCACGCCAAGTTGTATGCGTATGGGCACCGGACTATTTTCAAGAGCCTGTGCATCTGTATTGCAGACCACAAAGTCAACTCCTTTAATACCCTGACTAAACATATGGTTAATAGCATTGCTACCGCCTCCGCCTACGCCAATTACCTTGATCACGTTGCTTTGATTTTTGGGTAAATCAAACGAAATGTTTTCAAAATCTGTGTTGCTCATAATATATTCGTTTTACCGGTTTCTGTTGTTTTCTTTTTCATTGCTAAAGCAAACGGGTATGCAAGCTTTAGTTGGTTGTTGTCAATTTTTTATTCTGCGTTATCTAAAAAGTCTTTAAACTTTTCGGCCCAGCTATCAAAAATGCTTTTGCGCACCTTTTTCTCCCTGGGCTCCTGAAGTTGGGGCTCTTCAATATCTTCTTCATTTTGCGGCTGCGGCTGTACCGGCTCTTCCTCTACGACTGCCGTATCCTGTTGTTGTACCACCACATCCTTGCGGTGCTCCAGACTGTTCATCACCAGACCTACAGCTGTTGCGTATAAGGGGCTGGTCGTCTCTGCATCACTATCGCCGGCGAGGTGCTCGTTGGGATAACCTATGCGGGTGTCCATACCGGTGATGTATTCTACCAGTTGCTTCAGGTGTTTGAGTTGCGAGCCGCCACCGGTAAGCACGATACCTGCAATAAGCTTTTTCTTTTGCTCCTCGTGTCCGTAATTTTTTATTTCGAGATACACCTGCTCAATGATCTCTACCACGCGCGCGTGAATGATTTTTGAAAGGTTTTTAAGCGTAATCTCTTTAGGTTCCCTTCCGCGTAAACCGGGGATGGAAACAATCTCATTATCTTTATTTTCTCCCGGCCAGGCAGAGCCAAATTTGATCTTCAATAATTCAGCCTGTTTTTCAATAATGCTGCAACCTTCTTTAATATCTTCGGTGATCACGTTACCGCCAAAAGGAATAACCGCTGTATGCCGAATGATTCCATCTTTAAAAATGGCGAGATCTGTTGTACCACCACCTATATCTATGAGGGCAACACCGGCTTCTTTTTCTTCCTGACTCAACACCGCGTTAGCCGAAGCTAAAGGCTCCAGGGTAATTTTATCGAGGTTAAGCCCGGCACTCTTTACACAGCGCCCAATATTGCGGATGCTGCTTACCTGACCTACCACAACGTGGAAATTAGCCTCCAGTCTGCCACCGTACATCCCTATAGGCTGGGTGATCTCGGCCTGGCCGTCTACTTTATACTCCTGAGGAAGCACATGTATAATCTCTTCCCCCGGAAGCATCACCAGCTTATGTACCTGATTGCACAGGGTGTCAATATCTCTGGGCCCTATTACTTCATCTGCATCAGGGCGGGTAATGTAATCGCTATGCTGCAGGCTACGTATGTGCTGACCTGCGATACCCACCACTACATCTTCAATCTTCATCCCGGAAACACTTTCTGCTTCCTGTACCGCCTGCTGTATAGACTGTATGGTCTGGGTAATGTTATTTACCACACCACGGTGAACACCAAGACTCTTAGACTTACCAATGCCCAGAATTTCCAGCTTATGATAATCATTATAACGACCTATCATCGCCACAATCTTAGTGGTACCAATATCGAGTCCTACTGCTATGTCTTTCTGCTCCATAACTTATTTTTTTGTCCCTATAACCTGACCTCTGTAACGCAGATCTACAGTTTTATACTTCTCGAGACTGTTATCTTTGATGGCTTTCTGGTAAAAAGCCTTATAATTGGCAAACTTAGACTGCAAGCCGCTAACCTTTCCCAAATTGATCTTATAGTCTAGCACGCGAGGTGTTAAAATATAGTCTCCACGGGCATCTCTGGTAATCCCAACTACCTGCTTGTTGAGCAGTGCGTCGTTATGCAAAAAGCTTAATAACGGATACACTTCTTCAATCTGTTTGCGATCCAGACCCGAAATGAGCGGTACGCGGGCAGCATAATTAGAAGACAAAGGCATCGCTGCCCCGGTTTCATCTATGTAATACGGTTCCTGAGCCTGCACACGCGCAAGGGGCTTTCGCTGTTTTACAGTAGCTCCTACCACACCATCAAGGGTGAGGTAAACATCTGCATCAGAAATCATTGCGTGCGCGTCGAGTTTCTGCTCTAAGTTTCTCAAATCTAGAATTTCTTTAGCCTGTCCCTCAAGGGGTTTCTCATTTTGTATCAACAATTTATCAACCGTTTCTTCGGTGATAAACAGGTTTGCTCCCGTTTCAAAATGCACCTCTACACGCTCCACCTTACGCGCGGCATTTCGCTTGTGCGAAAAAGCCACCAGAAACAGTGTTACAAACACCAAAACACCCATCCTTATGTAAAACCAATTGATCTTCATAAGCTTAGACTTTTAGTAAGTTTTAAAATTTCTTCACCTATATCACCGGCACCCATCATCACTTTTACCGAAGCCTTTGAAGCTTCCAGTTTTTCCCGAAGCTCCTGTTTTGTAACCAACTCCTTACGCGGAGTGGTAATCAAATCCAGTAATTTTTGAGAATTCACCCCTTCAATAGGCTCTTCCCGTGCCGGATAAATATCAAGCAACAGGAGTTCATCAAACTGCGACAAACTGGCCGCGAAATCCTCCATAAAATCGCGGGTTCGGCTGTACAGATGCGGCTGAAAAACAGCAAGCACCCGTTTGTCTGGATACATCTCGCGTACCGCGCTGTGCACGGCATCTATTTCTGTAGGATGGTGCGCATAGTCGTCTATGAGCACTTCGGTCTCTGTTTTAATTCTATAGGTAAATCTGCGGTTAACCCCTTTAAAGGCGAATAGTGCTTTGGCGAGCTTGTCGGCAGGGCAGCCGTATCGTAAAGCCATCGCCAAAGCGGTTATCGCATTAGACAAATTATGTCTACCAGGCAGGTTAAGCACTAAGTCTTCAATAAGGCCATCGGGATGTTTTAAATCAAACCGGTAAGCCCCGTTTTCTATTCTAATATTTAAGGCGGTATAAGCTGAATCATCTTCAACACCTACCATTATTCCGTCTAATGGGAGTCCGTTTTTGACAAACAACACGCCGTCTTCTTTCACCTGCGCGGCAAAATCCCGGAAACTTTGCTTTAAGCTTTCGGTATCCCCGTAAATATCCAGGTGATCTGCATCCATTGAGGTGATGGCTGCGATATTGGGATACAACTGCATAAACGAGCGGTCAAACTCATCAGCCTCGACCACCACGATATCTTCACCCTGCTGAATGAGGTTGCTCTGGTAATTTTCGGCTATGCCTCCTAAAAATGCAGTAACCGGCAAATCACAGGCAGCCATAAGATGCCCCAGCATCGCACTGGTTGTGGTTTTACCGTGAGTCCCTGCGACAGCCAGACAAAACTTTTCGCGGGTTAAAAAGCCTAATACCGCTGCGCGTTTCTGAATATCAAATCCTTGTTGTACAAAATACTGATAGCCTTTATGCGCTTTAGGAACCGCAGGCGTATAGACCACCAGCGTGGTTTCTTTATCTTTAAATGCCGAAGGGATTGCCACCTCTGAATCTTCAAACGAAATAGCAATACCCAATGCTTCCAAAGCATCTGTAATGCCCGAAGGGGTCTTGTCATACCCCGCAACAGCTTTACCGGCCGCCTTAAAATAGCGTGCCAGCGCACTCATCCCAATTCCGCCAATGCCGATGAAATAAAAGTGTGATATGTTATCGAGGTTCTTCAATTCGTTCTCTATTCCAGGTCTTGTTTACTTAGTTTCAGCAGGCTTTCTACTTCACGTACAATACGCTGTGTTGCCAGTGGCAAAGCCAACTTTTTAATATTTGTACCCAATTCATTTTGACGGTTTTGGTCGTCAATCAGTTTTTTAAACTCCGATTCAAAATGCGTTTCGAGTTCATTTTCTTTGAGCAATAACGCTGCATTTTTGGCAACTATGGCTTCTGCATTTTTAGTCTGATGATCTTCGGCCACATTAGGTGACGGAATAAAAATCACCGGCTTACCTACCAGCGCCAATTCAGAAACCGAACCCGCGCCAGCCCTGCTGATGATCACATCTGCCGCCGCATAGGCCAGATTCATCGTATCTATAAACGCCAGCACCTGAACGTGCTCTTTAGCATTATGCGCCTTATATTCCTCATAATACAACTGCCCGCATTGCCAGATTACCTGCAAGTCCCGATCGAGAATAAATTGCAATTCACGATCTATTAATCGATTTATGGCTCTTGCGCCCAGGCTTCCACCCAGAATAAGCAAAGTTTTTTTATTGGGATCCAGATTGAATTTTGCAAGTCCTGCTTCGCGATTTTCTTCGGTTTTTAGTAAATCGAGACGCACCGGATTGCCGGTCTTTACGATTTTCTCTTCCGGAAAAAACTGCTGCATGCCATCATAGGCCACGCAGATTTTCTGCACTTTTTTAGCCAAAAGTTTATTCGTAATCCCTGCAAAACTATTCTGCTCCTGAATCAGGGCCGGTACGTGATAACGGGTCGCCATTTCCAGCAAAGGTCCGCTGGCAAAACCGCCGGTACCTATCACCACATCAGGCTTAAATTTTTTAATGATACGCGCCGATTTAAACAGGCTGCTGATCAACTTAAACGGAAACATCAGATTTGACCAGGTAAGCTTCCGCTGAATTCCTGCAATCCACAAACCTTCGATTTTATAACCGGCCTGAGGCACTTTTTGCATCTCCATACGATCCTGCGAACCCACAAAAAGGAATTCCGCCTGCGGATACTTTGCTTTTAAAGCATCTGCAATCGCAATCGCCGGGTAAATATGTCCCCCGGTTCCCCCGCCAGATAATATGAATTTATAAGTCTTCAATTCGTTGTTTTCGGTTTTCGGTTTTCGGTTTTCGGTTTTCGGTTTTCGGTTTTCTTAAGCTGTGAAAAAAAGTTGAATCGTAGATTTGTTGAATCGTTGAATCGTTTTATTTCTTTTACTTCTCACTTCTCTGTTCTCTGTTCTCTGTTCTCTGTTCTCTGTTCTCTGTTCTCTAAACAAGATATTTCGTATTTCGTATTTCGTATTTCGTATTTCGTATTTCTAAATCGTTTCGCTCAAAATATCAAGCGGATTCATTTCTTCTTCCTCTTTTATTCTGGCTTCTTCACGTTTCACACTGATACTCAACACCACACCGATCGCCAGACAGGTCATCCAGATCGAGGTTCCTCCACTACTTACGAGCGGCAGGGTTTGTCCCGTCACCGGAAACAATTCTACCGCCACCGCCATATTGATTAACGCCTGAAAAACAATTGGCAGACCTACGCCAATTGCAGCCAGTTTGCCAAAAACCGTCGTGGCTTTGTTGGCTATCACCAGAATGCGAAACAGCAATAACAAATACATCAACAGAAGCGTAAGGCCACCAATAAGACCAAATTCTTCCACCACAATGGCATAGATAAAATCTGATGAGGACTGAGGCAAAAAGTTTTTCTGTACGCTCTTACCGGGTCCTACGCCAACGAGTCCACCTGTGGCTATGGCAATTTTTGCACGTTCGATCTGATAATCGCCTTCCCCGTCTTCTTCCCCGGTGAAATTTTCAATACGACTCATCCAGGTATCTACCCGGTTGGGAAATACCCCTGGAAATGCCTTTGCACTAAGGATAAATAGCGTAAGTGTAAGCAGCCCTGCAGCCACGATGATTCCAATATACTTTAAGGGATACCCCCCCATAAACACCAGAGTCAGTACCATTACGAAAATGATCGCGGCTGTTGAAAAGTTGGCCGGTAAAATCAGGCCTAAAACCACAGCAACCGGCACCCAAAGCGGTAAAATGCTTTCTTTAAACGTGATGGTTTTGTCCTTAATACGCGACAGGTAACGGGCAATATAGACCATCAGCACCACCGAAGCCAAAGTAGAAGTCTGAAACGTAATGCCTACAAACGGGATCTTAATCCATCTACTGGCATTGGCCCCGTCAATAGTTGTACCCTGAACCAGAGTGATCAACAACAACACCAAAACAATGGGAATACCAATTATAGAAAGGCCTTTGAAATAATTAGAAGGCACTTTATGCACCCCATAAATAATGGCAAAGCCCAATACCAAATGCATAAAATGCTTAACCAAAAACGGAAAAGTGTCACCATTCCCGTAGAGGTAGGCCAGGTTACTGCTCGCACTAAACACCGGCAAAAAGGAAAACAACGCCAAAAAGGCGGTTATCGCCCAGATCGCCCGATCTCCTTTTAGGGTTGAAAATATGTTTTTAGTACTGCTCACGGTTTTCGGTTTTCGGTTTTCGGTTTTCGGTTTTCGGTTTTCGGTTTTCGGTTTTCTTAAGCTGTGAAAAAAAGTTGAATCGTGGATTTGTTGAATCGTTGAATCGTTTTATTTCTTTTACTTCTCACTTCTCTGTTCTCTGTTCTCTGTTCTCTGTTCTCTGTTCTCTGTTCTCTGTTCTCTAAACAAGATATTTCGTATTTCGTATTTTAAAGATTCCTAACGGCATCCTTAAACTGACGACCGCGGTCTTCGTAGTTTTCAAAAAGGTCGAAACTTGCACAGGCAGGTGATAACAATACAGCATCTCCTTTTTCGCTGAGCTTATACGCGATTTTTACCGCTTCAGACATAAACTGGGTTTCCACAATAGTTTCAACCATATTTCCAAAAGCCTGCAACAGCTTACTGTTATCCTTCCCAAGGCAAATGATCGCCTTTACTTTTTCATTAACTAACGGAAACAAATCTTTGTAATCATTACCTTTATCAACACCTCCTACAATCCATACCGTAGGGGAACTCATACTGTCTAAAGCATAAAAAGTAGCATTGACGTTAGTGGCTTTAGAATCGTTGATGTACGATACATGATTTATTTTAAGCACGTGTTCCAGGCGGTGTTCCGCACCCTGAAATCCTTCTAAAGACTCCCGGATGGTCGCTTTACGTATGCTTAAAAGTTTTGCCGCAGTGGCTGCTGCCATTGCGTTTTTGGTGTTGTGCTGGCCTTTAATCGCCATTGATTTTGTTGACATCGTCATGCTTGTATCGTCAGTTATAATTGTTATTTCGTCCTGAGCATAAAATGCTCCCTGTTTTACTGTTGTTGAAATTGAAAAAGGCATCAACCTGGCCTTTACCGGATGCTGCTCGAGCCAATCTGTGATTACCGGATCGTCTGCATCGTAAATGAGGTAATCGTTCTCCGTTTGATTTTCCGCTATGCGGAATTTTGAGCGGATGTAATTCTCAAACTTATATTCATATCTATCCAAATGATCTGGAGTGATGTTGGTCAGAATCGCGATATGCGGCGCAAAATCTACAATCCCGTCCAGCTGAAAACTACTGATCTCCAAAGCGTAATAATCCTGATCATCAAGCGCTACCCAGCGTGCAAAGCTGTCTCCAATGTTGCCCGCCGCGACACTTTTAAACCCAGCCTGTTTGAGAATCTGAGCCATCATCAGGGTCGTGGTAGTTTTACCATTGCTTCCGGTGATACCTATTAATGTGGCATTGGTATATCTGGAGGCGAACTCAATCTCTGATATAACCGGTATTCCTCCTGCAACCAACTTCTGAATGAGCGGTGCTTTATCGGGAATTCCCGGACTCTTCATCACCAGGTCTGCATTTAGGATTTTGGCTTCGGTATGACCGCCATCTTCCCATTCAATCTCATAATTTTTAAGAACGTCCCGGTATTTGGTTTTGATCGTTCCGAAATCGGAAACAAAAACCGCATACCCCTGCTTTTTACCCAAAATCGCGGTTCCCACTCCGCTTTCTCCACCACCCAGTATTACTAGTCTCATAAGAAATACGAAGTTTGAAGTATGAGGTAAGAAGGGAATGGTAAGAGGTTTTGAAGCTCTTTACACCCACATCCATCTTTATATATTTTATTGCACCCTTTAACCATTAACTTTTAATTTTAAACATCAGCGCACTTTAAGCGTTACAATAGTGATAATCGCCAGTAAAATGCCGATAATCCAAAACCGGGTTACGATTTTGCTTTCGTGAATTCCCTTTTTCTGGTAATGGTGATGTAGCGGTGACATCAAAAAGATGCGTCGTCCTTCACCGGTTTTGCTTTTGGTGTATTTAAACCAACTTACCTGCAGCATCACAGACAGGGTTTCCATAAAAAAGATTCCACATAAAATGGGAATGAGTAATTCTTTCCGAATGGCAATCGCGATTACTGCGATGATCCCACCAATAGTCAAACTACCGGTATCACCCATAAAGACCTGTGCGGGATAGGTATTGTACCACAGAAACCCAATGAGCGCCCCTACGAAAGCAGTGATAAATATTACCATCTCGCCGGAATTAGGGATATACATCACATCCAGGTAATCACTGAAAATGATGTTACCCGAAACCCAGGCAAATATGCCCAGTGTTAATACGATTATTGCCGAGGAACCTGCCGCAAGACCGTCAATCCCATCCGTTAGATTAGCCCCGTTTGATACCGCGGTTACGATAAAAATCACAATGGGTATAAAGAGCAACCACGCATATTTCACATAATCGTCACCCAACCAGCTTACCAAAATGCTGTAGTCGATCTCGTTATCTTTCACAAACGGAATGGTGGTCGTTAAGGCCTTTTCTTCCTGTGCTATCTCGCGTTCCTGTGTTTCAACGGCTTCAGTAAGGGTATCTGATCCCGTATTTTCTTCCTTAACGGTTATCCCGGGATGGAAAAACATCGTTGCCCCCACAATTATCCCCAGTCCTACCTGACCGAAAATCTTAAATTTTCCCTGTAAACCTTCTTTGTTCTTTTTTCTGATTTTCAGGAAATCATCCATAAAACCTATAGCTCCCATCCACAGCGTCGTGATGATAAGCAGGATGACATATATATTTTCAAGTTTTGCCAACAGAAAAACCGGAACCAAAGTCGCCAGAATAATAATCACTCCACCCATTGTAGGTGTACCAGCCTTCTCCACCTGACCTTCAAGACCCAGATCACGAATAGATTCACCCAGCTGTTTTTTCTGTAAATACAAAATGATACGCTTACCCCAAATGGTCGAAATCGCCAGAGACATAATGATCGCGACAGCTGCCCTGAAGGTGATAAAGCCAAAAAGACTCGCTCCCGGAAAGTTGTATGCGCGCTCTAAATATTCAAATAGGTAATACAGCATCTGGTTTTTATTGGTTACGTTTTGGTTTTAGGTTATTTATTCAGTTGGGTTAACAATTCACTTACTATCTTAAAATCGTCAAAGTCTGTACGCACCCCATTAATTTCCTGATAGGTTTCGTGCCCTTTTCCGGCAATCAGGATGATGTCGTTTTCTTCGGCCATCTGGCAGGCAGTTTTGATCGCCTGTTTCCGTGAGGTGATAGACAGGATTTTCTTATAATCAACCGGCTCTACTCCTTTTTCGATCTCTCCAATAATCGCTTCGGGATTTTCGGTACGCGGGTTATCACTGGTGAAAATGACCTGAGTGCTTAAAGCTGCTGCAATCCTGCCCATTTTAGGGCGCTTGGTGCGATCCCGATCTCCGCCACAGCCAACCACCGTAATGAGCTTTTCATTTTTGGTGCGGATATCATTGATCGTTTCGAGTACATTTTTAAGTGCGTCGGGCGTATGGGCATAATCAACAATCGCTGTGATTTTTTTGGGCGAAATCAAATACTGAAAGCGACCGCTTACGCTGGTGAGCTCAGACAAATACTGAAGCGCTTCAAGCTGGGTTAAGCCAAGTAACTCTGCCGCAGCATAAATCGCCAAAACATTATACGCGTTAAATGAGCCTATCAATTTTACCCAAACTTCCTGATCATTGATTTTTAGCAACAAGCCGCTAAGCTGATTTTCTAAAATCTGTGCGCGGTAATCTGCAAAGGACTTCAGCGCATAAGTGACTTTTTTAGCTTTGGTATTTTGCAACATCACCTGCCCGTTGCGATCGTCTAGGTTTGAGAGTGCAAAGGCAGGCTTTGGCAGATTGTCAAAAAAGGATTTTTTCACGTCGCGATACTCGGCGAAACTTGCGTGATAATCCAGATGATCGTGCGTGAGATTGCTAAAAATTCCACCGGCGAACTGCAAACCTTCAGAGCGCTTCTGGTGAATGCCGTGAGAGCTTACTTCCATAAAGCAATACTCCACACCGGCTTCGTTCATCTCTGCCAGATACTTATTTATCGTAAGGGAGTCTGGCGTGGTATGCGTTGCAGGATACTCGTGTTCGGCTACCAAAACTTTCACGGTTGAAAGCAAACCGGTTTTAAAACCGGCTTTAGTAAACAATTGATAAAGCAGCGTTGCAATCGTGGTTTTACCGTTAGTCCCGGTTATACCTACAAGCTTTAAATTATCCGAAGGATTCCCGTAGTAGTTGGAAGCCATAATAGCCAATGCCTGAGCCGTATCTGAAGTTTGTACATAGGTCACCCCATTTACAAAATCATCCGGAAGCTCTTCGCAAATAACCGCAATCGCACCCTGATCAACTGCCTTTTTGATAAAGGCATGACCATCGCTTTGGGTTCCGCGAAGCGCTACAAATACATCATTAAGTCCCACTTTACGGGAGTCAAAATGAATCGCATTTACAGGCACCCCGGGATTACCGGTTACCGACTCTAAGGTTACTTTAAATAATATGTCTTTTAATACGATCACGACAGTTCGAGAACTACTTTTTGATTCTTAGCTATTTTTTTTCCAGCCTGCAGGGATTGGTTTTTAACCTTACCAATTCCGTTAAACTCCACTTTGAGACCCAGGTTTTCTAAAAGCGCCACGGCATCCATAGCGGGCATACCTTTTACATTGGGCATGGTCACATCTGCTTTCTGCGCTTTTGTATAATAGGTTTCAAAATCCTTATCTACTCTGGGAACGTTTGCCGAAGCCAGTTGTACTTCATCTACCAAAGGTGTATCGCTGTAAATCTTCTGAGCGATCTTTCGGAAAACCGGCGCGGCAACCACATTACCGTAGTAGCCTAATTTCTTATTGGGTTTATGAATCACCACGATGCACGAATACTCCGGGTTTTCTGCCGGAAAGTAGCCTGCGAACGAACTGATGTACTTACCTTCTTCTAACCAGTATTCGGTTTGACAGGTTCCGGTTTTACCGGCCATCGAAAATTCTTTGGAATAAATATTTTGTGCTGTACCGCGCTCTACCACGTGCAGCATCATATCTTTTACTTTATCAATTGTGGTTTGTGAGCAAATCGCCGGATTGATCACTTCTTTTTCAAATTTCTCTACGGAAACATCCCACTTTTTAATCTCTTTGATAAACCTGGGTTTCACCATCTCTCCATCATTTGCAATGGCATTGTAAAAGGTCAAGGTTTGCAAGGGCGTAAGGGAAACTCCATATCCAAAAGCCATCCACGGAAGAGTGGTACCGTACCAGTTCTTATCACCGGGATATGGGAAACGCGGGCTACCTTCTCCTTTGATTTCAAGTCCCAGTTTATCGTTAAGTCCCATATTGTAAAGCCGCTTTAAAAAGCGTTTGGGATCATCTTTATAATGCTCATTGATCATTTTGGCGAAAGCCGTATTGGACGAAAGCTCAAAAGCGCGGGCAGCCGAGATCTTACCGTAACCTCCCCAGTGCGAGTCATACACGGTGCGATTGTAAAACCGAACCCTTCCGTTTTCGGTATCTACCACGGTACTGCTGTCAATCACCCGATCCTCAAGGGCCGCTACCATAGCCATAAGCTTAAAGGTTGAGCCCGGCTCAGCCGACTCATAAACCGCATAGTTTCGATCCTCATAATAGTTTCCATCTTCGGTACGACCTAAATTGGAAATGGCTTTTACTTCTCCGGTTTTGGTTTCCATCACCACCACACAGCCATGATCGGCCTCAAATTTTTCCAGCGAAGCTAAAAGCGCATGATGCGCAATATCCTGAATATTGACATCGATGGTTGAAATCACGTCAAAACCATCCTGCGGCTCTACAATATTATCGTCACCCAAAGGTTTCCACTGGCCTTTGGCAATACGTTGTTTTAGCCTGCGGCCTTCCTTTCCGCGCAAATAGGGGCCGTAAGCTCCTTCAAGACCGGCCTCACTGTAACGCCCGTATTCGGTAAGACGATCATAACCTATGGTTCGCTCTGCGATTTGATCAAGCGGATGCTCGCGTACGGTACGCTGTTCGGTGATAATACCGCCCTTGTAAGGCCCTTTATTGAAAAGCGGAAGTTTTTTAATCGCCAGATATTTAGAATACCCCAGATTGCGGGCCAGTAATAAATAGCGGTTTTTGTTTTGGCGTGCGCGACGCAGTTCGCTTACATAATGCGAAGCAGGCTTACCCAATTGCTCAGAAAGTCCCTGCGCAAGCGCCTGAACGTTTTCTTCAAAATCTTCCTCCTTAGGAGCCAGCGCATCAAAGCGAATGGTATACTTGGGCACCGATGTAGCCAATAAACTCCCATCGCCGGCGTACAGATTACCGCGATTTGCAGGTATGGTAAACATACGCTCGGTACGCGCCTCGGCGAGAGCCTTGTATTTATCCCCTTCAGCCAGCTGAATATTGCAAAGTTTAAACGCAACGAGCAGGGCGAAGAGAAACATACCTCCTGCCACTAAATACATCCGGTTCAATATGTTCTTTTCACTGGTTGCCATGCTGAACTTACGGGGTTTCTACTACTTTTATTTTTTTGGGCGGCGTTAAAGAGGGCGCCAGACCCATATTTTCTACTTTTCGGGTGACGACACTTTCCATTTTAAGCCGGCGTGCCTCAAGCCGGGTATCTACAAACTCGCTGTGTAATTCTTTAACCTCAGCATTAAGTTGTGCGATATAGTGCACTTTCTTATCTGCCCGGTGTGAACTGCCAATCATAATGATGGCCAGAAATGACAGAAACAGGATCATGCGCCAGTTCTTCATAGCGTCATCGCTAAAAAGAAACTTACCTTTAAGTATGTTATAAATACCTTCTTTCAACTGCTGTTAGATCTTTTCTGCCACACGCAGCTTGGCACTGCGCGCACGGTTATTCCTTTTTATTTCTTCTCGTGACGGAACAATGAGTCCGCCTACCTTTTTAAACGGGACGCTAAAATTCCCAAACATGTCTTTCTCAGGTTCTCCCTCAAACAAGCCGTTGCGCATATAGCGCTTTACCAGCCGGTCTTCGAGCGAGTGATACGAGATGAGACTGAGCCTGCCTCCCGGCTTGAGCAAATCTTCCGTTTGCTGCAAAAACTCTTTCAACACCTCTAACTCCTGATTTACCTCGATGCGAATCGCCTGATAAATCTGAGCCAGTATCTTATGTTCACGGCCACGCGGCAAAAAGCTCTGTAGCGCTTCTTTTAAATCTTCGGTAGTATCTATGCTTTTCTCTTTACGCACAGACACCAGCGTTCGGGCAATCTTGGGCGCGTTGCGTAACTCACCGTACTGCAACAGTACCCGGCTCAACTCCCCTTCCTCATACTCATTAACCACCTGATGCGCAGAAAGTCTCGCTTTCTGGTTCATCCGCATATCGAGCTTTGCATCAAAACGGGTTGAAAATCCGCGTTCTGCCACATCAAACTGATGTGACGAAACCCCAAAATCTCCCAAAATACCATCAACCTGAGCTGCGCCGTAAAACCTTAAAAAGCGTTTCGCAAAGCGAAAGTTTTCCGGAATTAGGGTAAACCGCTCATCGTCAATCGCGTTTGCCAAAGCATCCTGATCCTGATCAAAAGCAAACAATTTTGCGGAAGCATCCAGGCGTTTTAAAATTTCCCTTGAATGCCCACCGCCACCAAAAGTGACATCCACATAGATCCCACCGGGTTTAATAGCTAAACCGTCAACACTTTCGTGCAGCAGTACGGGATCATGATAGTCCATCTGGTATGCTGTTTTGATCGCCCATTACCTCTTCTGCCAGGGAAGCAAAATCCCCGTCTTCATTACTCACCGCAGCCTCGTAGGCTACCAGGTCCCATATTTCAATGATGTTTCCTCCCGAGGTCAACACGATATCTTTGTTTATTGATGCAAAGGCGATCAGATCTTTTGGGATAAGCAACCTTCCGGAAGCATCTGCTTCAACCACCTTCACTCCTGCGGTAAACCGACGTATGAACTCGACGTTTTTCTTCACAAAACGATTGAGACCATTCAGCTTTTGCATCATTACCTGCCATTCAGACATAGGCCACAACTCCAGGCACGAATTAAAAACTGATCGCTTTACCACAAAACCTTCCTGCAACTCTTTTGCAAGCTGTTTTTTCAACGCAGCCGGCATCATGAGCCTTCCTTTGGCGTCAACTTTACACTCGTATGTCCCTATCAGGCTGAGCACGAATACAGTAGGTTTTAGGTATTATAACTTCAAATATATAGAATTTATTACCACATTTTCCCACTTTCTACCACTTTGTTGATAAATCACTCCACTTGTTTATTTTTTTAATCTAAATTGAAGCCCTAGAAGCTTGTCTTCAAACCAGTTGTTCTTTAATACGCTTAGACCACACCAAGGCGTTTGTATTTTTCGATTTTGTTTTTGGGCTAAATGTCTATATTTGTCACAAAGCGTCTCGCCACCAATTATGAAGCACCAATTAAAAAAAGAGGGAAAATTCACCTACATCGAGGCAGGCGAAGGTACCCCTATCGTAGTTCTTCACGGGCTTATGGGTGGTCTCAGCAACTTTGACGCGGTAACCGATTATTTTTCGGAAAAGGGTTATAAAATTGTCATCCCCGAGTTGCCCCTGTATTCTATGCCGCTCATTAAAACCGGCGTAAAAACCTTTGCCAAGTACCTTAACGATTTTATCAGGCTCAAAAAGTTTGAGAAAGTGATTTTGCTGGGAAACTCCCTTGGAGGCCATATAGGTTTATACCATACCAAACTGTATCCTGATGTGATGCAGGCTCTGGTCATTACCGGAAGCTCCGGCCTTTATGAGAGCGCTATGGGCGAAAGCTACCCGAAACGTGGAGATTATGAGTACATCAAGAAGAAAGCTGAAGATGTGTTTTACGATCCTGCTGTAGCGACCAAAGAAATCGTGGATGAAGTTTACGAAACGGTAAATGACCGTAATAAACTCATCAAAACCCTGGCGATAGCCAAAAGCGCGATACGCCACAACATGGCACAGGATTTACCGCATATGAAAACGCCTACCTGCATCATCTGGGGGCGTAATGATAATGTGACCCCGCCCGAAGTAGCAGAAGATTTTAATAAGCTGTTGCCCGATTCTGACCTTTATTGGATCGATAAATGTGGCCACGCCGCCATGATGGAACGCCCCGAAGAATTCAACGGTATTTTAGCCGAGTGGCTAAAGAAACGAAACTTCTAAAACCAAGCTGTTATGTCTATTAAAACTGCTGAATTTCTGGTAAGTAATTCTAATGTGGCTAAATGCCCAAAAAATAACCTGCCCGAATATGCATTTATAGGACGGTCAAACGTAGGGAAGTCGAGCCTGATCAATATGCTTACCGATCGCAAAAACCTGGCTAAGACTTCAGGAAGGCCGGGGAAGACGCAGCTTATCAACCACTTTATCATCAACCAATCATGGTATCTGGTAGATTTACCCGGATATGGGTATGCGCGGGTCTCCAAAAAAGTAAAAAAGGAGTTTCAGAAATTTATCACCCAGTATTTTGAGGAGCGGGAGCAACTCGTTTCGGCCTTTGTGCTTATAGATTGCAGGCACGAGCCGCAGCCTATTGACAAAGAATTTATGCAGTATCTTGGAGAGAAGCAGATTCCGTTTTCGATTATTTTCACCAAAGCCGATAAACTGAAGCCTAAAGCCCTGGAACGCAATATTGAGAACTACAAAAAGGAGTTACTGGCCGGCGCCTGGGCCGAAATGCCCAATTATTTCGTGAGCAGCGCCACAAACACCACCGGGAAAGACGAGATCATCAATTATATTGAGCAGATAAATCTACAGCTTAAGGAATCTTCGATTTAGCTTTAATCAATTCAATTAGAGCTACATCATCTTTAAGTGTTTGAATTTCGCTTTGCGAAATAAACTCAGTCAGGCCATCATCCTTCTGCTCCAGAATTACCGGAAGCTTAAACGCGAGAGCTTCGTTTCCAAACTCGTTCTGAAATTCATCTTTGTGATAGACGCTGATTTCAAAATCGCTTTGATTCAGGAATTCTTTCCAGCGCCTGTGCATGTTAAGGTTTCCGTGGGTCAACTTGCATAAATCGCAGGCATAAGTAGCCGGACTTACGATTTTATGCAAACTATCTAAAGCGGCTTGTACCCCACCCGAACGGGCGTTATAGACCAGCAGGAGTTTCACTCCTTATTTTTTAAGCTCGAGTTTTTCGGCGAAATAATCACAGAAATCCATCATCGTAGCCGCCATTTTATCATCATCTGTGGCACGCTTAAAAGTTTGCGCCATACTCACCAGGGTTTGATGAAAAAACACTTTCATCTCATCTACGGGCATATCTTTGGTCCACAAATCAATGCGCGCTGCTTCCTGCTTTTTATGATCCCACAAGGCCAGCATCAGAGCCTTTGCAGCTTCGTTTTTTACGCCACCATCAGGAGCATCCCAGCTTATTTTTTCAGGAACACGGTTGGAATCTAATTCTACGCTGAGTTTTATTTCGGTTTTCATAGTTTATCTACGGGGTTTGTAATTTGCTTCTTTAAAAATCTCGTCTGCAGATTTAGCGGGTAGCATCTGCAAAGGTATGTTATTGCGATCCATATAAGCCTTCACGATCTGCCAGCCGATGTAGCGACCCAGTCGTGGCGGACTGTCGTTATCAAATTCCAGATAGAATTTTGAAAACGGAGCCGGGTTGATGAAGCGGCTCAATAATTTACTATCAGTATCAAACAGCAATTTGTTTTCCACAAAATAGGTCCAGATATCGGTCTCGTTTGCCATCGCCCAGTCATACTGCTCGGGGGTGTAGTCTATGATTTCGTTTTTATCCTTCAGGGTGAGCAACCGCTCCATCAGGTAAAGCCTTTTTCCGTGGTAAATCATTTCATCCAAAAACCGGCGATTGCCTTCCCGCTTCACCCATTTGACTGCAAAGGCATTGGCCACATCAACATCTATTTGTTCCTTTCTGAAATTCTGCGCGTAAAATTTCTGAATTCCGGTATAAAAATGATGATCGGGGCCCAGATAATTATCAAGACCTATAATAAGCAAACTGTCGGTTAAAATTACGGGAGTACGAAAAGAAACATCTGAAGTAACGGTCACCACTTCCGGAATTGGGGTTTTAGGGTAATAAAACGTAATGTGCTTAAAGAGATTTTCGAGCGCGAGCGTTTCGGCATCAAAATCAGGGAATGCTTTTGCAACTTCGGTATTGAGTTCGAGTTGAATAGTGTCTTTTATCTTTTCCTGCCAAAAATCCTCGGGATAATTTCCGGGAAATAAATACGGATATTCCTGTATCAAATCGGGCAGCGATGCAGAATCAACCTGAGCAAAAGCCCTGTCAAAACGATCAACAGAAAGGCTCACAGAAATTTCTGAAATTTCGTCGGGTATTTTTACATCATTCTCACAACCAAGCATCAGGATTAGAAAAACCCCTAAAAATATGCTAAAAACGCTGAGTCCTCCGTTTTTCAAGCTGTTTAACCTGTATAATTTTAGTAAATTCACACTTATAAAATTGCGCCGCAAAGGTAGTATTTACAAACCACAAATCCCGTTACCCATGCAAACTGAAAAAGTCATCGATCACATTGTAGATTGGTTAAAAACCTATGCCACAAACGCAAACATTAGCGGTTTTGTTGTAGGCATCAGCGGAGGAATAGATAGTGCCACCACTTCAACCCTTTGTGCAAAAACCGGTCTGCGCGTCTTATGTGTCGAAATGCCCATACACCAGCCGGCCAGCCACGTTACCCGTGCCCAGGAGCATATCGCGCAGCTTAAACAGCGCTTTGCCAATGTGTCTGATGTACGCGTAAATCTTACCGAGACGTTTGAGACTCTAAAATCTGCATTACCCCTTGCTCCCGAAAGCAATGATCTTTTTCTGTCTCTTGCAAATACCCGGGCACGCCTGCGTATGAGTACGCTCTATTATTTTGCCGGCCTTCATAAATATTTGGTAGCCGGTACGGGTAATAAAGTAGAAGATTTTGGGGTTGGGTTTTACACCAAGTACGGTGACGGCGGAGTTGACCTCAGCCCGATCGCAGATCTGATGAAAAGCGAAGTTTACAAACTGGCAGCCGCTCTAGGTGTGCCCGAAAGCATACAGCAGGCAAAACCAACAGACGGACTTTGGGGAGATGACCGAAGCGATGAAGATCAAATTGGAGCCACTTATGACGATCTGGAATGGGCGATGCTTCAGGATGAAAAAGGAAAGACAGCAGCCGACTTTGAAGGGCATAAGCGCAGTGTTTTTGAAATCTATAAACGCTTCAACACGGCAAACAAACACAAGATGGACCCGATACCGGTTTGTGTTATTCCCGATAATTTGAAGGAATTATGACTTTTATCCTGTAAATTTATTCGTACAGCGAAAAGGATTTGCAGATTGAAAGCTTCAGCCTATTTTTGATCGCAGACCCATGATAAAGTCCCTATGATTACAATTACTATAGCAGATCATCATCCTATAATTATTGATGGTCTCTCTCATATTTTAAGAGAAACTCCTCACGAAATCATCGATACCATCGTGGAGGGAAAAAACCTGATTCCGTCTCTGGAAGAACAGGTTCCTGACCTGGTTATTATGGAAATCGACATGCCTAATCTGCAAGGACTTTCTGCCATTAAAGAATTGCGCAAGCTTTTTCCCGGAATCAAGATTATGGTGCTCAGTATTCATCCCGAGGAAATGTATGCACTGAGCGCGATTAAGGCCGGAGCGATGGGATATGTCTGCAAGACTGCAGATTCTGAAGTTGTCCTGAAGGCACTTTCTCAGGTAGCTCGCGGAGGGATTTACCTCAACAATTCGCTGGTGGAGATGTTATCAAACACAGATCCTTCCAAAAATAATTCGTTGGCTTACCGGTATAAGAAGCTTTCTACCCGGGAAACCGAAGTACTCAATATGCTTTCTGCAGGAAAACGAAACAAAGACATTGCCGAAACTCTGGATATCAATGAGAAGACCGTAAGTACGTATAAAACCCGTTTGCTCAAAAAACTGGATGCAGGCAGTCTTGCCGAATTGATTCAACAGGCACGTTTATTACAGACTTCAGACCTTTAGATCACCCGGTTAAGCCGCTGGGCGATTAATTTATTGAGTTCCTGATAATCCTTGATTTCCATCAGGATTTCGCGGGCAGATTCATTTTGTTCTCTAATCGATTCTGCAAGCTCTTCGATTTTACGCGTGATGTAAAAACGACGCAGATACAAAATGGTTTGAGACACCATTTGAGGAATGGTCTGGCTCTTGAGCTTAACGTAGATCTCCTGAGAATCCCAACGATGCAGGCTGTACTTTTCTTCCTCAAGAACAATATCTGAGATTAGCGCACCCTCTTCAGGATCAACACTGTTTATAAACTGATCGATTTTAAAACTTTCCTGTTGCTGCATGAGGGCTTCAATGAGTTTTTTATAAAGCAGCCTAAATCGTTCGTTAGCAAACTCGGTCTCGTCTTCCTGGAGGTCGAGATAAATTTTTTCGTACACATCCAGATCCAGTACTACCGCTTCCTCAACCAAATCCCCATCTTCAGTCTCATTAACGACAACATCCTCAAATGAAACTTTTCGGTTTCCGTAAAGGAGTAATAACTCAATAAGCTTCCGCTCTAAAACAAACTGCCGGTCAATTTTTTCGACCTGCTGGTCTTTCTGCACCACCTGCATTTCGCCCTTATTGGGCCTCGCCTGCTCTTTAGCCTCCTCTTTTTTACCCGCATTGCGCATCTGAGCCAGGGTATTGAAAAGCACCGCCTCGTTGATGTCCATAATACGGGCACATTCCTGAACGTAGATTTCACGCTTAATAACATCAGGAATTTTAGAGATACTCTCGACCATATCTCTTACGAGAGCAGCTTTTTTTATAGGGTCTCCCGCTGCTTCTTCAACAAGTAAAGAAGCTTTGTACTGAATAAAATCCTTAGCGTTATCCTTTAAAAAATCTTCTACTTCGGTTAAGGTATGCTTACGCGAAAAACTGTCGGGATCTTCCCCTTCAGGAAAACTACACACCTTCACATTCATACCCTGCTCCAGAATGAGATCAATTCCCCGAAGCGAAGCCCGCTGTCCTGCAGCATCCCCATCAAAAAGCACCGTGATATTTGGCGTCAACCTGTTGATAAGCCGTATCTGCTCTGGTGTAAGGGCGGTACCCGAAGAAGACACCACATTTTCAATACCCAGCTGATGCATCTGGATCACATCGGTATATCCTTCAACCAGATAACAATTGTCTTCTTTGGCGATAGCCTGCTTGGCGTAGTAAATCCCGTAAAGCACCTTAGACTTGTGGTAAATCTCACTTTCGGGACTGTTCAAATATTTTGCAGCCTTTTTATCATTAGTGAGAATACGACCACCAAAACCTAAAACCCTTCCGCTTAGCGAATGTATAGGAAACATGACACGCCCCTTAAAACGGTCAAATTGCTTTTCCTCTTTTACGATGCTAAGCCCGGTTTTCTCTAAATACTCCAGTTTATAGCCTTTGCGCAGCGCTTCACTGGTAAAGGCCTCCCATTCATCGGGAGAATACCCCAACTGAAATTTTTCTATGGTTTCATCAGTAAAACCGCGTTCTTTAAAATAGCTGAGTCCAATAGCCTTTCCCTGTTCGGTTTTTAGTAAGGTTCTGTGAAACCAGTCGCGGGCAAATTCAGACACCACATACATACTCTCGCGCTCGCCGGCGAGCTCCTTCTGCTCATCGGTTTGCTCGGTTTCTTCTACCTCGATATTGTATTTTTTAGCCAGGTATTTTATGGCTTCGGGATAGGTAAAATGCTCATGCTCCATTAAAAATGCCACGGCATTGCCTCCTTTTCCGCTTGAAAAATCTTTCCAGATCTGCTTTACCGGAGAAACCATAAAGCTTGGTGAGCGCTCGTCTGTAAACGGACTCAAACCTTTAAAATTAGAACCCGACTTCTTTAATTGCACAAAATCACCTATCACCTCCTCTACACGGGCAGTCTCAAATACATTGTCTATGGTGGTTTTTGAAATCAATTCTGAGGTTAGTTGTTATCGGTTAATTGTTAATTGGAGTTTGCTTTCTGCTAAAGATAAAACAGGCTGCAAATTTACTACATTAAAAAATCCTGCACGATCAGGAACCCTGCTGAAAGATTATTTTCTAAACTTACGCAACCAATATCTAAAAACGCGATCTGAATAATAAACCAACACATTATGAAAAAATTAAAATTAATCGCGTTTTCGGTATTTGTAGCTATGCTAAGTTCTTGTGACCCTGATCAGGAATCGACACAGGAGCAAGATCTCCAATATCTCAATCAGCTGCTTTCTGAAATTGAAGTTTTGGCAAACAGCAAAGACTGCACTGATGCTGAAGAGTGGGATTTTACAGGTATCGGCACTAAATCCTGCGGGGGATATGTCGGATTTATCGCCTACCACAAAGACATTGACACCGAACTCTTATTCCAAAAAATTGAAGAGCATATAGAAGCTCAAACCATCTACAACCAAAAATGGGGGATTGCCAGTGACTGTGCCATAACTGTTGAACCTACCGGAGTGGTTTGCGAAGAAGGTAAGGCGGTTTTAACGTATTGAAGCTTTAGATTTCACTATATTTTAAAAAAAATAAAGCTCTGGCAACTTCAAAAGAAATTCCAGAGCTTTATTGATTGTTTCTGTAGAATTTGCCAACGCTGCAAGCACTAGTCCATATCAAAACGCAGACCTACAGAAAAATTGCGCTCTTCAATAGGATTGTCTTTAAATATGGGATTCAGGTCATACTTAACATAAAGAGCAGTATCTCCAAAGGCCAGATAACCACTTACGCCGTAAATGAAATTGTTAGTGTTGAAATTCTGCTTGAATTTATCTTTACGCTCATCTCCGTTTTCTTCATACTTCAGTTTTTGGATGGTTAACAAATTGAAACCGGCATAACCTCCCAAACCCAATTTAAACTGATTTTTGGTTGAATACCTGATGTAATTGTCTCCGGTACGCTTGGTTGAAGGTCCGATCTCAAAATGCACCGGAAAAACCAGATGATCCATTCTGAATTTTGATTTATCAAGATCAACAGGATAGGTTTCTAAAACCGTTCGTTCCCCATCTTCTACAAAATACTGGTTATCATCGAGCTTTAAGCCGTTAAACATAAAACTAAAACCGTATTTCAATCTCAAAAAATTGGTGTTATCAAACACGCGGGTTTTCCACGCGATGCCCAGTTCAAAAAAGCGACTGCCTCCAATTTTATAAGGCGAATCATTTAGCGAACGACCTTCACTCAACGCGTTATTGAAGCCGATACCCAAAACCAGGTCTGATGTGGTACGGCGATCGTAAACCACCTCTTCTTTATCACTGCCCAGTCTTAATTTTTCGTTTCCAATAAAAATCCCAAAAACCGAATCGTCTTCAATGGAATCCTCGTTACGCTCCAGCAAGTCGATCTTGCTTTCGATGATCGCAAGCTTGTCTTCGATATTTCGGGCGTGTTTGGTCGCTGCCTCCTTTTTCAAAAGATCAGCCTCTTCTTTGCTGATTTCTCCATTTTCAAAACGCTTGTTAATAGCAAGCACTTCAATTTTCAAAGCCTGTTTCTCATCGATAACCACCTGTTCTTTCTGGGCGTTTAATTGCTCGATGGTTTCTGCAGTGGTCTCGCTCTGAGCCTGCATTTCAGGGGTCGCAAATCCCAAAACTGCGATAAAAAGTAAAATTAAAGTTCTCATAATGTTTAGTTTAGTTTCAGGTCACCTCCCTCCGCCCCAAAGGCGGAGAGCAGCTTCCCAAAGATTGATGAATGAATGTTTGTTAATTGTTGCGCGAAGCCACAGCCTCCCGTGCTTTTAGAAATCCCTCTTTTAGCGCTTCAAAAACACGGTCTTTAAAGGAAGGATCCAATTCTTCTTCGACCTCGTAGAGCAGTGCCTCAGCATTTACCGCATTGCGGTCCTTAGCCAGTAGTTGTTCAGAAATGATATCGCGTTGTGCATCGCGCAGCAGTTTGTCAATTTCGGCATCAGAATAGGCTAAGCCTGCGTTTTGCTGCTCGGTAACCGTAGTTAAAAGCTTCTCAACCTCAGCATCTATTTTTTGCTGCACAGGCTCCTGTAATGGCTGATTTCCTGTTTCCTGAACCGCGACAGACTCTGTTTTTTTAACGCTCGTATTAGCAGGAACCGGTTTTACAGTTTCCGGTTTTTGCTGTCCTTTTTCTGCGGAAACTACCGGGGTCGTCTCTTCAAATTGCTCCTGTTGGGGCTGAAACAACTCCTGCTGAGAACGGGTTTCTATCTTTTGCTCTTCAACCGGGGTATCTACAACCGGATTTTGGTTTACTTCAGGAGTTATAAACAGAACCTTTCCGGCCAGGATTAATATTCCTATAAAACCTGCGGCCACTAACCAAACGGTGTATCCCTTTTTAGTTTTCCGCTTTGCGGAAGTATCCAAACCCTGCTCAATGCGTTCCCAGGCTGAAGCCGAAGGTTTAAGTTCGCGCTGCTCCAGTTTTTCTCTAATATTTTCTTCAAATTTTACCGGTGCCATAGCTGTAGGTATTAAATTCTTTTAATTTTTGCTGAAGCAGTTTGCGTGCCTTAAACAACTGACTTTTTGAGGTGCTTTCTGAAATATCAAGCTTTTGCGCAATTTCCTGATGCTTGTAGCCTTCTACCGCATACATCACAAAAACGGCACGGTAACCTTCGGGAAGCGCATCTATCAACGCCTGAATTTCCGCTACTTCCAGATTGCTGTCCTGCGGACTGTAGGTAGGATCATCACCTTCCTGCTCATAATCTGTAAACTGCATTTTGCTTGTCTTGCGCAGATACGAAATAGACTCGTTAACCATAGTGCGACGCACCCAACCCTCAAAACTACCCTCATCGCGAAAGGAATCCAGATTCTGAAAAACCTTTAAAAAGCCGTTACACATAGCTTCTTCGGCCTGCATGAGATCACTAAGATATCTTCGGCACACGCTCAGCATTTTTGGCGCATGAATTTCATACAGTCTTCGCTGGGCCTCGCGATGCCCGCCTGCCGCTTTTTTAATGAGCTGCTTTTCGTTATTGAAAAATGTAATGACTTTCACAAAACCTGTTTTAAACTGCCTGGTTAGACTCTTTATTAAGTCAGACTGAAATTCTTAAAACCGCTTTCTTAAGCAAACGGCCTTATCAAAACTGCCTTCATTTATAGAGACGCAGAAAATTGAGAAATGGTTGCCTGAGGTTTGAAAATAATTTGAAAAAATTTTAAATAAATTGATTTACAGCTATTTATGTTTTAAAAAATTAAAAAACATACTGAACCAAAACCAATCTGGCTATGATCAGGTCTGCGTGTTTCGTATCAATTCTAAAAACAAGCTTCACAAACCCTTACTTCAAAGGAAGGGCTTACGAGACGAATTGTTTTCAAAAAATCTATTTCTCACGCTCGATGACGTAATTCACCATCAGGATTAGCGATTCTTTATAGGGCGAGTTGGGGTATTTTCTGAGCAGGTTTAGAGCTTCCTGCTGAAGGGCTTTCATCTTGGTGACTGCATAATCTAAACCACCAATTTCTTTCACATAAGCGATAACTTCATTTACCCGGGTTTTATCCTTATTGTGATTCTTAACCGAATTGATGAGCCATTTGCGCTTTTCGGGGGTGCTGTTATTTACCGCATAAATAAGCGGAAGCGTCATTTTCTGCTCTTTGATATCGATACCCGTAGGTTTACCGATGCGCTGCGTTCCGTAATCAAAAAGGTCATCTTTAATCTGAAAAGCCAGGCCGATGAGTTCGCCGAACTTGCGCATATTCTCTACATCCTTTTTGCCGGCGTGAACCGCGCAGGCGCCCATAGCGCAACAGGCGGCGATTAAAGTTGCCGTTTTCTGGCGAATGATCTCGAAGTAGATTTCTTCGGTAATATCGAGTTTGCGGGCTTTTTCGATTTGCAGGAGTTCGCCCTCACTCATCTCGCGTACCGCTACGGAAATAATTTGGAGCAAATCAAAATCTTCGTTATCAATGGAAAGTAATAATCCTTTAGAAAGCAGAAAATCGCCAACAAGAACTGCAATCTTATTCTTCCAGAGGGCATTTAGACTGAAAAATCCGCGGCGACGATAGCTGTCATCAACCACATCATCGTGTACAAGCGTCGCGGTATGTATCAATTCTATAACCGAAGCACCACGATACGTACGGTCGTTAAGACGCTCGTCACCCAGCATTTTGGCCACCAGAAATACAAACATGGGCCGCATTTGCTTCCCTTTTCGGTTTACAATAAAGTGCGTGATGCGGTTAAGCAGGGGTACTTTTGATTTCATCGAAAGCGAAAACTTTTGTTCAAAAAGTTCCATTTCGTGCGCAATAGGCTGCTTAATTTGTTCGACTACTTTCAATTCCTATTTCTATTATTATTTTAATTGCTTTTACTAACCATTTTTATTAGCAAGCTGCCCACAGGCGGCGTCAATATCTTTTCCTCTGGAGCGACGTACGGTTACCGTAATACCACGGTCTTCAAGCTTGGCCACATAGCGATTAATCGCCTCGGGATCTGCCTGCTGAAACTGCCCATCGTCAATAGGGTTGTATTCTATAAGATTAACCTTGCTGGGAACAGCCAGACAAAAATCGATCAAAGCTTCAATGTCCTTATCCTGATCATTGATACCCCGCCAAACCACATACTCATAGGTAATGCGTTTTTTAGTCTTTATGTACCAATACTGAAGCGCTTCTTTGAGTTCGTGCAAAGGCATTTGCTCGTTAAACGGCATAATATCGGTACGCACCTCGTCTAACGCAGAATGCAACGAGACGGCAAGCTTGAATTTCACCCCGTCGTCAGCCATTTTTTTGATGATCTTAGGTACTCCCGAAGTGGAAACGGTAATACGCTTGGGCGACATATTCAGTCCGTCTGGCGCTGTGATTTTTTCGATAGAGGCCACCACGTTTTTGTAATTCATCAAAGGCTCGCCCATACCCATAAACACAATGTTTGAAAGCGGACGGTTGTGATATAAACGGCTTTGCTGATCTATTGCCACTACCTGATCGAAGATTTCGTCAGGATTTAAATTACGCATACGTTTTAAACGTGCTGTGGCACAAAACTTACAATTGAGACTGCAGCCCACCTGAGAAGATACGCAGGCGGTGGTGCGTGAAGCGGTAGGAATCAAAACCGATTCTACAGTAAGACCGTCGTGCAATTTAACCGCATTTTTGATGGTGCCGTCATTGCTGCGTTGCATCTGGTCTACCTTGATGTGATTGATGACGAAATGGGTATCGAGAAAGCTTCGGGTTTCTTTAGACAGATTGGTCATATCATCAAAGGAATGTGCACCTTTAGTCCACAACCACTCGTAAACCTGATTGCCGCGAAATGCCTTTTCGCCCTGCTCCACAAAAAAATCACGCAACTCCTCGCGTGTTAATGCCCGTATATCTTTCTTGCTGTCTTTCACGCTGCAAAGTTACCAATTAAGAGGCTGTTAGCTTAAAATCATTTCAAACTTTTAGCAATAAACCATCTCGGGACAAACTCACAAGGCATCCCAAGTAAAAAAAGCCTTGATTTTAAAGCATCCCGATAGCAATCGGGACTGAACATTATACCCTTTGGCAGAGCCAAAAAAAAATCCCCGATACAGCGTACCGGGGATTTTTATAATACTATCAGTTTAATTAGATGATGAGCATTGCATCACCATAGCTGTAAAACTTGTATTTCTCTTTAACGGCAAGCTCGTAAGCCTCTTTCATAAAATCGTGACCTGCAAAAGCAGATACCATCATCATAAGCGTAGACTTAGGCGTATGGAAATTGGTAATCATACAGTTTGCAATGCTGAAGTCGTAAGGAGGAAAAATAAACTTATTTGTCCAGCCGCTAAACTCGTTAAGTGTGTGGTTTGAACTTACCGCACTCTCCAAAGCACGCATAACTGTGGTACCAACAGCACAAACTCTTCGGTTTTCCTGAATCGCCTTATTGATAACCTGAGTTGCAGGTTTCTGTATAAAAGCTTCTTCACTGTCCATTTTATGTTTGGAAAGGTCTTCAACCTCAACCGGGCTAAAAGTTCCCAAACCTACGTGAAGGGTTACTTCGGCAAAGTTGATTCCTTTAATTTCAAGGCGTTTTAGCAAGTGTTTGCTAAAGTGTAAACCGGCAGTTGGCGCGGCTACAGCCCCTTCTTCTTTTGCGAAGATAGTTTGATAACGCTCTGCATCTTCCGGCTCTACCTCACGCTTGATGTATTTAGGAAGCGGGGTCTCACCCAGCTCGGTCAATTTATTTCTGAATTCCTGATACGAACCGTCATAGAGGAAACGCAGCGTTCTACCGCGGCTGGTGGTGTTGTCGATTACCTCAGCAACCAAACTCTCATCATCCCCGAAATACAGCTTGTTCCCGATACGTATTTTACGGGCAGGATCTACTAAAACATCCCAAAGACGGGTTTCAGAATTCAATTCGCGCAGTAAGAAAACCTCGATGCGGGCACCGGTTTTTTCTTTATTACCGTAAAGACGAGCGGGAAAAACCTTGGTATTATTGAGCACCATTACATCTTCGGGCTCAAAATAATCGATAAGGTCTTTAAATAACTTATGTTCTATTGTTTTGGTTTTGCGGTTAAGAACCATTAAGCGGGCTTCATCCCTGTTTTCTGCAGGATATTCAGCCAGCAATTCTTTTGGCAAATCAAAGTTGAAATTTGAAAGTTTCATTCCCATGAGCGGTCTTTTTAAGGTATTTAAAATAGCGTGCAAATATACAACCTCAGGGTAGGGGTTGTCAAGTAAAACAGCGTTTAATTTGTGACGCAGTGACTTATGCCTGAAGCAGCAGGTATTTTAAGGCTTTAGGTGAAAAAATCAGCGCTCGTTTATTTCAAAACCAAGGGATTTGAGGTCATCCCAATAATCGGGATAGGATTTATTTACGACCTCGGCATCTTCAAAAGCAATAGGAACACGCAATGCCATAGGCGCAAAAGCCATCGCCATGCGATGATCCTGATAGGTTTTGATGGTAACATCTGCCTGGTAGTTTGTTCCCGGTTTCAGGTGTAAGGAGTCGTTAGACACGCTAATTTCAGCGCCCAGCTTGGTAAGTTCAGCCTTTAAAGCTTCAAGCCGGTCGGTTTCTTTTATTTTGAGGGTATGAAGACCGGTTAAATCACAACCTATTCCCAGGCCGTAGCAGGTAACAGCGATTGTTTGCGCAATGTCAGGACTGTTTGCCAGGTCGAAAGCAACACGTTTCGATTTGGGCTCCTGTATTTTTTTCAGAAGGATTTCAGTATCCAGATAGGTAGTTTCCACGCCCAGTTCCGTATAGATTTCGGCCAGTGCCGAATCACCCTGTAAACTGTTTTTCTTATAGCTAGACAATTTCAGCGCTGCTGAATCACAAAGTGCTGCAAGACTGTAATAATAGGAAGCGCTGCTCCAATCAGACTCCACCACCATTTCGCTTATATCTACCGAAGATACCGGTTTGACGGTAATGATTTGGCCTTCAAAAGTACTGTCAATTCCCAATTGGGTGAGTAAAGACCGGGTCATTTCAATGTAAGGCACTGAAGTGATTTTCCCAATAAGTTCGATTTCAATTCCATTAGGCAGAGAGGCGCCCACCATCATCAAAGCCGAAATGTACTGGCTGCTCACATTAGCCTCAAGAGCCACTTTATTTTGCTCCAGCTTTTTACCTTTAATCAAAAGCGGCGCGAAACCCTCATTCTTAAGATAGGTAATATCTGCACCCAGACTATTGAGGGCGTTAACCAAAAGACCTATGGGTCGCTCCTGCATACGGCTGCTCCCGGTAAGTATAGTTTCGCGACCTTCATAAGCCGCAAAATAAGCAGTTAAAAAGCGCATTGCAGTACCAGCATGGTGGATGTCTACCGTCTTTTCTGTAGATGCCAGCGCCTGCTGCATCATATCACTGTCTTCGCTATTAGACAGATTTTTTATTTCAAAATTGCCAAAGAGCGCCTGTAATAGTAAAAGTCGGTTGCTTTCGCTTTTAGAGCCGGTAATACGTACGGTTCCGTTAAGGTTGGGCTGTTTTTGCTGAAGTTTTAGAATCAAAATGCAGTATTAAAACGTAGTTGTTATTTCAGTTTTGTATTGGAGTGATGCCTGTCGTGATCCCTTTTGGTTTTAAGATCCAGTTTTTTATCGAAGGCTTCCTGAAGGTCAATTCCGGTCTGGTTGGCCAGGCAAAGCACTACAAAAAGCACATCGGCGAGTTCTTCCCCCAGATCTTTGCTTTTATCGCTTTCCTTTTCGCTTTGCTCCCCATAACGACGTGCGATAATGCGGGCGACCTCCCCTACCTCTTCGGTAAGCTGAGCCATATTGGTAAGTTCATTGAAATAGCGTACTCCGTGTGCTTTGATCCAGTCATCAACGGCTTTCTGAGCGTGGTCAATCTTCATAAAACAGGAATCTTAATTTAGGTGTGCTAAATTAAAGCAAAGCGCCTAACTATCCCATATTAAGGTTGTCAAATACTGAAATCTTCGAGCTTTAGACCTTTTCCAAGACCACTTTCTCATTCTCCTTTTCTATCCTTAGCCTGTAAAACTCTTTGAGTAATTGATAATATTCTGTTGGAATCAAATTTTGTTTGATTTCAAAATGCAATTTTGCCTGCAGCATCCCTCCTTCTTGCTCTTTAATTGTATACGTAAAATTACCTGCATCAAAAGGAATTGCCAGGTTAACATCTTTTGGCAATGTCACTACCTGATATTCTTCCGGAATCTGAATGTTAACAAGAATTTCTGAAACAAAAGGATAGTCAAAGTTAATGGGATATTGACGAACTTCTGACTTAAACGGATTTTCATTTAATTTCAGGAAAATCAGTGGCGAAATAAAAAGTTTATCCCCAACCTGGTCAGCGGCTTTATCCAAATTAAATGAAAAGGACTTATATAGGGGTTCTTCGAATTTTTCCAGGCCTTTCAACTCGTAATCATTAAAAGATTCTAAGCCGTATCGTGTCAGTTCACGAATTCTCCATTCTTCAGGGTTATGCAGAGCATGAGCCTGCCTGAAGTTAAGCGCTTCTAGACTTACCAATCGTTGTAAGACTGATCCTTCAAGGCTTCCATCCTTTTGAAGTTGGGCTGTAACAAAAGTTTCTGAAGATGGAGCAACAGTCTCATAAAGATTAATTTCCTGACTTATGCCATTTTTATTAATCATTCTACCCGTCCAGTTATATACCCTTCCAGGAAGAATATTTACTGCTGATAACGGCTCTGTAGCATCCAGTAAAAGCGTTTTACCCATACTTCTTATACCCGCAATTACATAATTAAACCCTTCGAGTGTAGGAAAAAGTGGTAATCCATTTGATTTTGTACTTATCACCACGGGGTTTGCCTCAAAGCCACATTCCCGAAGTAAAGCGACAAGGATTAGATTAATTTCAGCACTATTACCCACACCTTCTTTTAAGACCTTGCGCAAATTGTTATCTACTAAAACACGATATTCTCCATTCCACGTCAATTTAGATTTTACAACTTGCAATGCAGCATCTATTTTAGCTTCATCAGTAGTATTGTTCTCCTTAATGTCCTTTACAATTTCAAATAAATAGGATGTGTTTTCGAGATGAGGGCCAAAGTCCGGATGCTTGAATATACTTTCAGCTACTTTTTCCCAGGTAGTTGCATATTCTTTTTTTTCACCTTTTTGAAATTCGGTTGATACCAACTCATACACAATAGACATCCTGTAATTTTGAAGATTATCTATATAGGGCTCTTCCTTTAAAGCAGGAATATCATTCTTCTTATATTCTGCAATTATCTCGGTAAAAGACATTACCTGATTATATCGGGAAGCGTGAGTACTGTAACCAAAGGCGCCTTTTTGATAATGACTCATACTTAAAGTGCGATGTTCTACCTTCTCTTCTGGCTTTATATCAAAGAAGCCTCTTCGCATCCTACTAAATGTAAAAGGGCTTGGCGTTGCTATTCTGGCATAGTAATCAACGACGGGGATATCTTCCTGAAGGATTAAATCATCTATCTTATAGAATGGAGAAATGAGTTTATACCCCCATTCAACCACAGAACCGACCTGAACATTGGGCATGGTGAAAGCTGTTTCATCAAAGTGTTCAGAAACCTCACGCTCAAATATTGCCGATTTTTCAAGTTTTTCTATATCGACCATACCATTCTCCAGATTATGGGTTTTACCCCACACCTCGGTAATGAGCTCTTTATCTTGGTCACGCTTGTATGAAGATATCTTTTTAGTGGCATAATCTAATCCTGTTTTATTGAGAATTTTAATACGCTCGGTGTACTCATTAACAATAATAAAACCATCCTCTTCTGTATAATCGAAATAAGTCTCCCTGTACTTATTCAAATAAATTGCCGGTGCAGCCGAATCCTTCGCATAAACCGTCATTTTAAGTTCCTCTTCTGAAACCGGTTTCAGTTTTGAACCTTGAGCCAATGCAGCCTGGAAAAAAAGCATTAGAAATAAAGAAGCAATTCCTCTTCTGAAATCCATAATTAATTCATATTTTATCAAGTACAACTTTCTCATTCTCTTTATCTACCCGGAGTTTGTAAAACTCTTTAAGAGACTCGTAGTATTCCACCGGAATTACGTGCTTTTTCAGCTTAAACCGCATCATAACCTGCAGTATCCCATTATTTTCGGCTATTGAATAAAAGAACGTACCGGAATCATCGGGCAAACCCAAATTAGTACTCTCAGGCAGGGAAGAAACTTTATAGCCCTTGGGCAACTGCATATTTATAGTGATGTCTTTTGAAAATGGATAGTCAAAGGAAATAGGAAACTGGCGGCTATCTGATTTAAACGGATTTTCTGATAAGCGCAAAAACCCAAGCGGACTCACAAAAATCTTATTTCCTACCCGATCTACACCACGCTCAACCTTAAAATTGAATGACCTAACGATAGGTGCTTCAAATGCATCAACCCCTTCAAGATCGTAATTGAGTATTTCACTAACAGCGTATTTTTCCTGCTCCTCCTCTTCCCATTCTGACTTATCGTGCGAAAAGTAATTGTGCCTAAAATTAAGAGCCTCAAGACTGCTCAATCGCTCTTTATAATCGCCTTCAATTATACCTTCTTCGGAAATAGAAGCCTTTAAAAATATGGTTGAAGCAGGCGCTATGTTTTCAAATAAATCAATTTCCTGCGAAACACCCTGAAAACTAACCATTCTTCCCGTCCAGTTATACACTCTGTTAGGAAGTATGTCTGGACTGCTCATTTTATCTGTTGCATCAAGGAGAATGACTTTGCCTTTGTTTCTCACTCCCGCAATGACGTAATTATAACCCTCCAAAGTAGGATATAATGGAATGCCGTATTGCTTTGAACTTAACAAAACCGGGTATACCTCGAGACCACACTCCTTAAGTAAGGCAATGAGGGTTAAATTGATTTCGGCCACACTTCCAGAGCCTCTTTCATATGATTCATCAAGTTCATCTTCAGCATATTTAGTATACTCGCCGTCCCAGGTCATTCGGGATTTGATGTGATCTAGAATAAAATCGATCTTCTCGGCATCGCTCAATTGCTTTTGAAAAATCATCTCTTTCACGTCTTTTAAGAAACGGGTTCGCTCGAGGCGCTCTCCAAAACGGGAATCTTTAAAAATCGTGCGGGCTACCTCATCCCAGGTTGTTGCATATTCTTTTTTATTTCCCCTGGTAAATTCGGTAGAAACCAACTCATAGATTACGCTCATTCGGTAACTGCGCGGGTTGGTCACATAAATCTCTTCTTTAAGAGCAGGCACATCTTCTTTTTCGTAAACGGCAACAAGCTCTGAAAACGACAATCTTGCGCTACGGGAGTTTTGAGTATTAGTGCCGTAACTATCTTTCATATTGTACGTTACACCCAGAGTGCGCTTTTCAATTTTCTCATCCGGCTGTACATTAAAATACCCTCTGCGTATTCTTCTAAAAGTAAATGCTCCGGGAGTTCTTATGGTAGCGTGATAAGCGACAACCGGTATATCTTCCTGAAAAATAAGATCATCTACCTTGTAAAAAGGAGAAACCGTCTTGTAACCCCATTCTACGACCGATCCCACCTTGGCATCGGGCATGGTAAAGGCCGTTTCATCAAAGTGTTCAGAAACCTCACGCTCAAATATTGCCGATTTTTCCAACTCTTTCGAATCAATCTTACCATTCTCCAGATTATAGGTATTTCCCCAGACTCCTGTGACAAATTCTTTACTTTCGTCGCGTTTGTAAGAAGATATCTTTTTGGTGGCATAATCCAATCCGGCTTTATTCAGAATTTTGATACGTTCGGTAAATTCATTGATTATGAGGAAACCATCTTTATCTGTATAATCAAAATAGGTCTCTCTGTGTTTGTTTAAATAAATTGCCGGTGCAGCCGAATCCTTTGCATATAGGGTCATTGTTAACTGATCTTCGGTCACCTTATCTAAAGGATTTTTTTGAGCGAAACCTTCAATCGAAAACAATACTCCAAAGCACACTACTGCGGTGTAAAACTTATACCAATTCAAATCTTCTATATTTTAGCTAAAACAACTTTTTCATTCTCTTTAGAAACCACCATAGCATAAAACTCCTTTAGCCCCTGATACAAATCTGGTGTGATTATAGAGCTGTTAATTACCATTTCTGTGGAAATCTGAATGGTATTGTTGGTGTTTGAAATGAGGTATTTAAACGAGCCCAAATCATCTCCAAAAGTAAAAATCCCGTTCTCCGGAAGGCTTTCAACAGTATAGCCTTTGGGCAAATTAATGGTAATAATATACCGGTCTTTCCAGGGATAACCAAAATCTACCGGATGCCGCCTTTGCTCAGACTTAAAGGGAGTCTCCTGACTGGCTAAATGCAGCAACGGACTGATAAATACTTTATCGCCTACGCGCTCTACCCCATCTGCCATTTCAAAATCATAACTTATTTGTACCGGCTCGTATGGATTCTCCAGATTTTCTATTTGAATTTGGTTAAGTTCAATACCCGAATACCTCCGCTCATAGGCTTCAAGCTGCTCCTGCTCATCTTTACCCCCAAAGTTTTTGCGGTGACGCAAACCATAGTGACCTGTAAATTGACTTCTCACTTTGGTATTCAATGCAAAATTTTCATCAATTTCAGCATTAACCATTGTGTTTTCCTGAGCATGACTCCCGGGATTGAGACTTACCCAGTCTGAAGTACCGTCTTCACGTATAAGCCTGCCATTCCAGTTCAATAAAGCCTCTTCAAGCAAATTAACGGCCCCAATCTTGTTTGTAGCATCCATCAATAAAACAGTACCCTCTATAACCACCCCTGCGATGACGTGGTTAAACCCGTTGCGGGTGGGAAAAATAGGGATCCCATTATCGCGGGTGCTCAAAATAACCGGATTTGCATCAAGCCCGGCATAACGCAGCATATTAACTAAAGTTAAATTGATGTCTGCACTGTTTCCGGAGCCTTTTTTATATGCGTTTTTAGCACCTTCATCGGCATATATACCTAAATACCCATTCCAGGTCATTCTGCTTTTGGCATACTCAAAAATGCGAACAACCTTTTCTTTAGGATCGCTTACGCCTTGCAAAATCTCATCTAAATCATCATCAAAATAACGATCGCTTTTAAGCTGACCACCAAAACCCTCAGAATCATAAATGGTTTTACAAACAGCTTCCCAACTACTGGTTCTGGTTTCTATAGGCTCGTTAGGAAACTTGGTGTACGACAGTTCAAAGCTAACAGCAGCTCTGTAGTTGTCTATATTAGAGGAGAAGGCTTCTTCCCGCATCGCAGGCACATCCTGCACCTTGATGGAATAGGTCTTATTCATCAAATCGATACTTTGGGATTGCAAAGTCCCTCTGCTTCCTCCCCGTAACCCGGCATTATAAGCACCTACCCGGGAAGTAAAATTTATCTTATCTGCCTTATTGGTTTCCTGTATATCTAAAGGAAATAAACCTTTTCGATGCAATTGAAAAACCAACCACTCCGGACTTTCAAAGGTTAGTTCTGCCTTGTTTACCGGGATGTCTTCCTGAAATCTTATCTCATCAACATCGCTAAGGTAGGGAGAGAAAAATTTATACCTGAATTCAACGATGCAACCGGGTTGTAAATTGGGCATTGTAAATTTTTCGACATTAAAATTTTTACTTCGCTCTTCTTTAAAAATACCGTCATTATCTAATTTATACTCTTCGATCTTCCCATTCTCAAGAGTGTAGGTAACCGCCTTTAAGTTAGATACGTTTTCATCTTTGGTTCCGCCTACAAAAACGGGAATTACGTGGGTTCCCCAGTCAAAACCGTCTTTGTTATAAATTTTAATACGCTGAAAAATTTCGGTTGTAAGAGTAAAACCGTCATTAGGCGAATATTCAATATGTGAATATTGCTCTTTATAAAGTATTGCTGCATTTGCTGCAGAATCTTTAGGATGTACCTGTTCCTGTAATTCTTCTTCAGAAACTTTACCAAATCTGAAATCCTGACCGTAGCTTAATGCACTTCCCAAGAGAAATGCGTAGAGTATTAGTTTATGCATAACTTAAATTTTCTCGATAAATAACTTTTGATTATCCTCGCGTACTACATTCTTGTAGAATTCCCGATACTTTTCGTAAGCTTCAACGGCATAGCTCCCTTCGTTTAATTTGAAGGTACGCTTGTAGCTTACCGTATTTTCATTTACCTGTATTTCGGTTTGATAGCTTCCAAATTCTTCCTCCAGGAGTGCGGGCTCGGCAATTGCGCCAAGCTTGTACCCTTCGGGTATTTTAAAGCTAAGCTCGTGCTGACGGATAAAGCCTCGGAGGATAACGAAATCTGATTTACGGTCTGTATAACGGGGAGGAATCATGTCGTTAGACCATGAAAAGGGATTTATTTTCGCCAGATAATCCTCGCCTATTTTGGAAGCGTAATTGCGGGCATTTAGTTTTAACTCCTCTTCATAAACCACGCGGTCGCGATCATTTACAAGTTTAATATCTGAAACGCTCAGACTTTTTACCCCGGAAAAATTCTCGTAGTAATAATCACTAAGATCTTTCTGATCTTTATTTTCCAGACCCATTTTTGAGGAATAGAAAATTCCTTTAGAAGTTTCGGTATACGTGCCGGTAAGGTTTCCTTCGGCATCCAGTTCAATCTGAGCAACGATCTGCCCTATATTATCCTCCTGATTGTATTTCGTTGTTCGTGCAAGTTTGCCACCTTCCTCCGTAAGCAGCAAAACATCCCGATCGTCTGTGAAGGTACCCATATAAGCAAAGGGCGTTTCCTGACTGGTACATTCTAAAAATTTAATTTCATCACCCAACTGCACCCCCAGGATAGCATGATTTCCCTGAATGGCAACAACATCTGTATCTAAAGACTGTTTATCCTCGTCTGCATAAAGCAATGTGTAATAGGATTTAACACCTGCAACATTGAGCAGGCTTTGAAGATAATTACTTAAGGCCTTACAATCGCCGTAACTCAATCTGTGCACGTCTGATGCTTTCATAGGTTTCCAGCCGCCTATTTCAACCTGAATACTTATATAACGTACTTTGTCCTGTAGGTATTGATATAATGCCCTTGCCTTTGCTTCATCGTCTGGTAAGTCTTTCACCAAATTTTGTACCTCCTGAATAGTTGCTGCATCCAGCTCCTGAGTATCCTTAATTAAATCATCATATACCCATTTTCCAAATGCCTCCCAGGTACCACCCACCCCGGGTACACCTTTGAGATAAAACTTATCGAAATAGGCTTTTACCCGTGGAAATCGCTTTTCAAACGCCGGAGATTTATACTCATAAGATACCGGCTTTATGTCACGTGCGACCCACACAGTCTGCTCGGGCGTTTCAGTATATTCAATATCGTAACCCTCAAAATTGGTCGCCTTAAAGTGCAGGCTGTCTTCGGGTTTATGTATGATTGTAAATTTAGAAAACTGCGTGCCGCTGTCATATTGAGAAACCGGCATCCATGATCTTACAAAAGCCGTGGTTTCTGAAACCGTTTCTGAAGAAAACCGAATGGTAAAAGGATAGCGTGTTGGAGTATAGTCAAGAGCCAGAACACGATTATCCTCGTAAAGACTAATCTCACTTACCGCACTATAATCCTTAAAATCACGCTTTTTTATTTTTTCAGTCTCATTACCTATAAGATCATAGATAATGGCTTCAATATGGGTAACCTTTGAGTTATTATCATAACCTACACCTGCTTGCACATCCCGCAAACCAGCTTTATTATAAACGGTTACAATACGGTCAATAGTCGTTTTTAATTTTCCTTCATCAGAAAAATCAAGGGTAATATCTTCATACCGCAATACACTATCTGCCCCCTCTGAAAGTGCAGGATCTACACTTAAGGCGGAAAAATCTTCTTGGTTTTGACTAAATGTTAGTAGGGGGGTAACAAGTAGAATAAAAGCTAACGTTCTAATCATCATAAGAAAGTTGCCAATATACTAAAATATTGTTAAAAACTATTCTTTATTTTTTGAATCGATAAAAATAGTCACCGGTCCGTCATTTATAAGAGCTACTTTCATATCTGCTCCAAAGACTCCCGTTTTCACCTGTTTATGCAATTTTTTGGAGAGTTCACTGTGAAATTTTTCATAGAGCGGGATGGCCACATCAGGCTTGGCAGCCCTTATAAATGAGGGCCTGTTTCCCTTTTTGGTAGAAGCGAAAAGGGTAAACTGACTTATAAGTAAAATAGCTCCTTCCTGATCCTGAATACTCTCATTCATCAATCCTTCGGCATCGCCAAAAACACGTAAGCCGCAAATTTTAGAGCTGAGCCATTCTATATCTGCATCGGTATCTTCGGGCTCAACCCCAAGCAATACCACAAAACCTTTACCAATCGTGCCGGTAATCACATTGTCTATAGTAACCGAAGCTTCACTAACGCGTTGTATGATTGCTCGCATGAATTTTTGGTTTTATTGATTTTGATCGTAGTTGGTTCTGCGGTAGTTTTCATCGTCTCCTTCCAGAATTTGGCGGTAACTTTGATATCTGGACCAGTACAATTTATCTTCTTCCAGGGCAGCCTTTATAGCGCAATGCGGTTCTTCAAGATGCAGGCAATTATTGAATTTACACTGATCTTTCAGCTCAAAAAATTCGGGAAAATAGTCTCCTACCTCCTCTTTTTCCATATCAACCACTCCAAAACCTTTGATTCCGGGGGTGTCGATAATACGGGCGCCAAAATCAAGGTCAAACATTTCGGCAAAGGTGGTTGTATGCTGCCCCTGCATATGCTGATCGCTGATCGCTTTGGTTTTTAAATCGAGCGCAGGCTCAATGGCATTTACCAATGTGGATTTCCCTACCCCGCTGTGGCCTGAGAATATACTGGTCTTACCCTGCATCAGAGCCTTTACTTCTTCTATATTTTTGCCTGTTTTAGCCGAAATGCCAATACACGTGTACCCGATATCCCGATACAGTTCTGCCAGAAATTTTACCTCGCCAAACTCCTCATCACTCAACGCGTCTACCTTATTAAACAGAAGCACCGCTTCAATATGATAAGCCTGGCAAGTGACTAGAAATCGGTCTATAAAAGCCGTAAATGTAGGTGGATTGTTTAGCGTGATGACCAAAAAACACAAATCAACATTAGCCGCAATGATGTGCGTTTGCTTTGAAAGATTAACCGATTTACGGATAATGTAGTTCTCCCGATTTTCAATATCTTTTATGACACCCGTTACGGCATCACCGGTTTGCTCGAGCTCAAAGACTACACGATCGCCTACCGCGACAGGATTGGTACTTTTAATACCCTGTATTCTGAAGCGCCCTTTAATACGGCAATCGTAGAACGTGCCATCTTCTGCCTTAACGCTGTACCAGCTTCCTGTTGATTTGTAAACGGTTCCTTTCAAATGGTATTTTTACTATTTTAGTTTTGTAAAACTACTTTATTTTAGACGAATCAAATTCCTTAAACCTTAAATTCCTATTATGAAAAAAACTACGTTTTTGTTTCTGCTGTTTGTAAGCTTAAATCTGAGCCTTTTTGCACAGGTTTTTGAATATCAAACGGTAACCGTTATTGAATCTATTATTCCCAATGGTCTGGGAAGATCCCGAATGATCTCTACCCTTGAAAGTCGGGATTATAAAGAATTTACTTCAGAACGTTCTGAAGAAGATGATTCCAGAAACAAGTCAGACCGAAGCGAGATTCGTCTTAAGAACTTTGAGGAAACCAAACTTTTAAACTTCTTCAATATCGGAGGTATTCGTTTTCAAAATATTGCAGCAAACGATGCAGTTGTTACTTCCAAAATTAACACCATGGCCGAAGAAGGCTGGGAACTGGCCTTTGTTAATAGCGGAGTTGAAAGCTATGGAGGCGAAGGGGATGAGAATGGCATCTATGTAACCCGCTATATTTTTAAACGGGTTAAGCAGGTTCAAGAGTAAAAAAAATAGGCTGCCGTTTCCCGGCAGCCTATTTTTTTGTTTTAAGCTCAAGATCTTAAGCTTCCTCCATTCTGGAGATTTTTTTCTGGTGGTTAATCGATTCCTGGTGAATCGCTTTAAACACACGCAAAATAAACTCTTCGCTCAAATTGTGTTGCTCTCCTTCAAGAATCATAGCCCCAAGAATTTCATTCCAGCGTTTAGACTGAAGAATAGCTACGTTGTTTTGGGTTTTTAACTCTCCGATCGCGTCTGCGATTTTCATACGCTTGCCCAGATTTTCAATCAACTGATGGTCGATAACATCAATTTGGGTACGCAGGGTATTCAGTTTATTATTAAACTCTGCAGCAGTACCTTCCTCTTTACGGATTTTCAGATCTTTCATAATCTGAACCAAAGTAGAAGGGGTAATTTGCTGCTTGGCATCACTCCAAGCGTTGTCCGGATCGTAGTGTGTTTCTACCATAATCCCGTCATAATTTAAATCAAGACCGGTTTGGCACAAATCAAAAATGATATCGCGGCGTCCTGCAATATGTGAAGGATCTAAGATCAAAGGTAGATCAGGGAATTTATTCTGAAGATCTACAGCCAACTGCCACTCCGGATTGTTGCGGTATTTGGTTTTCTCATAGGTAGAGAAACCTCTGTGAATCACACCCAGGTTTTTAACATCCTGCGCGTAAAAACGCTCGACTGCACCTAACCATAAGGCCAAGTCAGGATTTACCGGGTTTTTGATAAGTACCACTTTATCAGTTCCTTTTAAAGCTTCAGCAATTTCCTGAATGTTGAATGGAGAAACCGTGGTACGCGCACCAATCCACAAAATATCAACATCGTGTTTAAGGGCAAGTTCTACGTGGTTGGGGTTTGCAACCTCGGTAGTGGTAAGCATTCCGGTCTCTTCTTTGGCTTTCTGCATCCACTTCAGACCTAAAGCACCTACTCCTTCAAACATTCCCGGGCGGGTACGTGGTTTCCAGATACCTGCTCTAAAAACAGTTGCATCGGTATCTTTGAGTTCGTGAGCAATTTTAAGTACCTGCTCTTCGGTTTCTGCGCTACATGGACCAGCTATTACAAGCGGGTGGTCCAGATTGAAAGCGTCTAACCAGTTTCTAAGTTCTTTCTTATTTTCCATATTCAACAAATTTACAGCTTTAAGCCAATTACGATAATCCTTTAAGTATTGATTTTATGTGGTTTGTGTTGTGCATCTCGTTATAAACCTCCTCGTAATCCCCTGCTTCGAGCACGTTTTTGAAATGCGTTAAATTAGTTATGTATTCAGATAAGCTTTCGAGTACGTTAGCTTTATTTTCTTTAAAAATAGGAGTCCAGGTAGCAGGATTACTTTTTGCCAGACGCACGGTTGAAGCAAAACCACTCCCGGCCATATCAAAAATATCCTTCTCATTTTTCTCCTTTTCGATGACCGTTTTACCCAGCATAAAACTGCTGATGTGCGACAAATGCGAGACGTACGCGATATGCTTATCGTGTGAATGCGGATTCATATAGCGGATTTTCATTTCTAAAGCTTCAAAAATCTGCAAGGCTTTATCCAGCAAATCGTGACGTGTTTTTTCTACTTCGCAAAGTATCATCGTCTTGTTTTTAAACAGATGCTCAATCGCTGCCGAAGGCCCCGAAAACTCCGTTCCTGCGATAGGATGTGCTGCCAAAAACTGATCGCGTCGTGGATGCTCCTTTACGGCATCGCACACACTGCCTTTTGTGGAACCCACATCTATAACCAGCGCATCTTCCTTTAACGCATCGAGAATGGGCGGCAAAAACAGATTTGCCTGATCAACAGGTATTGCCAATATGACCAGATCTGCCTGATTAATGGCCTCAAATCGTGACGAATGATCGATAACGCCCAGGCCAATAGCTTCATCCAGGTGATCTTCATTGCTATCTACACCATACAGCACAGAATCGGGCAAAATGCGTTTAAGATCGCGGGACAGGGAGCCTCCTATAAGGCCTATTCCAAGTATGTGTATGTTTTTAAATTCGTTCACCTTATTTAAATCTACTAATGGCTTCCTTAATTTTTTCTTCAGTTACGCAAAGCGAAAAGCGTATGTAACCGGCACCTTGTGATCCAAAAATAGTCCCCGGGGTAATGAAAACACTTTTATTGATCAAAATATCATCGATAAAGGCTTCGGCATCCCCTGCTCCTTCAGGCAATTTGGCCCAAATAAACATACCCGCTGTATCCTTATCATAGCTGCAACCCAGGATTTCTGCAAACTGCCACATCAACTCCCGCCGGCTTTTATAAACCTCGTTCAACGATTGAAACCACTCTTTTCCTTCCTTTAAAACAGCAGCAGCTCCTTTTTGAATGCCATAAAACATACCGCTATCCATATTGCTTTTAACCGTAAGCACCGTGTTTATGTATTCCGGGGCACCCAGCAACATACCCACGCGCCAGCCAGACATATTGAAGGTTTTACTCAGGGAGTTAAGCTCAATAGCGACTTCTTTAGCACCTTCAACTGCCAGAATACTTTGTGGATTTTCGTTTAAAATGAAACTGTAGGGATTATCATTCACCAAAAGAATCTGGTTTGCTTTCGCGAAAGCGATCAGTTTTTCAAAATCTGCCTTCGAGGCCTTGGCTCCGGTGGGCATATGCGGGTAGTTGACCCACATTAATTTCACTTTGCTTAAATCTCTTTGAGAAAGCGACTCAAAATCGGGCATCCAGTTGTGCGCTGCGTCCAGATTATAATAAACCGGCTCCGCCTCTACCAAATGGGTTACAGAGGTGTAGGTTGGATAACCGGGATTGGGAATCAACACCTCATCCCCGGGGTTTAAAAAGGCCATGCTGATGTGCATAATACCCTCTTTTGAACCCATTAGTGGGAGAATTTCGGTCTCTGCATCCAGATCAACATGATATTGTTGTTTATAAAAATCTGACATCGCCGCAGTAAGCTCGGGCAGGCCTTTATAGCTTTGGTATTGATGAGCCGGACCGTCAACCAGAGCCTTCGTTAACGCGTCTATCACGTGCGGAGGCGGTGGCAAATCTGGGCTTCCAATACCCATATTGATAATGGGTTTGCCCTGTGCTGCCAGTGCCCGCACTTCTTTCAGCTTTCGCGAAAAGTAGTATTCTGCAGTTTGATTTAACCGGTTTGCCGATTCTATAATCATGATTTTCGGTTTTTATATTCCCCAAGCACTTTAAACTCCTGTGCCATAATCTCTAATAGTTTTTTAGCCTTTTCAAAATCTTCATAACGCTCAAAGGTAACATCAACAAAAAAGGCGTATTTCCAGGGTGTTTCAATTACCGGTAAAGACTGAATCTTCGTTAGGTTTAACCGGCAATCGCTCATCACATTGAGCACTGCCGCAAGGCTTCCCCGCTTGTGGTCTGTGAGGAATTTTACCGATGCCTTATCGGGTACATCAGCCTCGGTGCGTCCGTTTGTATTTAGAATAAAAAAACGCGTCGAGTTTGCCTTTATGGTTTGTATATCTTCTGCCAGCAACTCGAGACCGTAAATCTGTGCAGCTGTTTTACTGGCAATCGCTCCTACCCCCCGGGTTTTAGCATCTGCAATACGCATAGCTGCCGCAGCCGTATCATCCTGTTCCACCAGCCTGATGTGTTCATGATTCTGAAAGAAATCATGGCACTGCAACAAAGCCATAGGATGAGACCAGACTTCTTTAAGGTCTGAAAGCTTTTGCCCCGGCAAAGCCATTAAATTCTGACTGATTTCCAGATAACGCTCTCCCTCGATGTTCAGGTTGTTTTTGTCAATTAAAGCATAATTGGGAATGATGCTTCCGGCGATCGAATTTTCAATAGCCATCACCGCATCTGTTGCAGTCTCTTTAAGCAAACTGCCCACTACATCCTGAAAACTGCCGCAAGCCACTACTTCGACCGCTTCACCAAAAAAGTCCTGTGCCACTTTGTGGTGAAAAGACCCCCGTATTCCCTGTATGGCTACTTTATGTTTCAATGCGTTGCTGCTGTTTTTTTATTTTTAATCCTTTTAGTTTCAACAAAAAAAAATCCCGATTTATTAAATCGGGACCTAAGTGCTTTATGTACTATAAGTTACTTTATAGCGGTCCCGTCTCTCTCCAGAAGAAAAAGAAGTAATAGCGATTAAAGAAGTAACCTAGATTGATCATTATCTTGATTTTTACGCTGCTAAAGTACTTAAATATTTAAGAACGCCTAGAAGAATGGGCAACTTTTACACATATCCAAATAAAACTTTACTTTTATTAAATGAACTTTAATGAGGCATCCGTATTTGTGAGATTTGTTAGAAATTTCATTATTCAACAACGTTTTCGTACAGATTGTATTTATTCTGCCTGCTAATTTTATGTTTTAATATAGAAGAGGCTGCAGTCTAATTGAGTAATTTTAGCCTTAAGCATAATTACAGCTATGTCTATACGGGTTAAAGATATTTCAAAGAAATTTGGTGAGCAGAAGGCTCTTGACACAGTAAATTTCGAAATTCAAAAGGGAGAAATCACCGGTTTTCTGGGACCCAACGGAGCCGGAAAAAGCACGTTGATGAAAATACTCACCACTCTGCTTAAACCTACTTCGGGGGAAGCTTCGGTGATCGATTTTTCTACAGAAAACGCTCCACGTAGCGTACAGCAACATGTGGGCTATCTGGCCGAAAACAACCCGCTCTATCCCGAAATGTATGTGCGGGAGTACCTAAAACTCATGGCCAATTTGAGTAAAGCACCTGCAAAACGTGTTGATGAGGTCATAGAAATGACCAGACTCAGCCCTGAAGTTTCAAAAAAAATAAAGCAACTCAGCAAAGGCTACAAACAGCGCGTGGGTCTTGCAGCCGCCCTCTTACACGATCCCGAGGTGCTTATTCTTGATGAACCCACAACAGGACTAGACCCCAATCAGCTTCGTGAAATAAGACAGCTCATACGCAGTTTGGGAAAAGACAAAACCGTGTTGCTTTCTACCCATATAATGCAGGAAGTAGAAGCGATGTGCGACCGGGTAATCATCATCAACAAAGGTAAAATTGTCGCAGATCGCAGACTTAAAGAGCTTACCGAAGCTACAGACCAACTTATTGAAGTAGAATTTGATTATCGGGTTGAAGAGGTAGCGCTTCAAAAATTACCTCATGTAAAGCAGACCAAAAACACCAGGGGTTTTGTTTATGAAATCACTTTTGAAACCACAAAAGACATGCGGCCTGCGCTTTTTGACTTTGCCCACGATAACGGTCTCAAAACCCTGCAACTCAACCGAAAAAATCAAACCCTAGAGCAATTATTTCACGAGCTTACCAGCAATTAACAAGCCTATGATTCTCTATAGTTTTGCCGTCTTTCTGATCGTCATAGCCCTATTGCCTTTAACTCGGGGTACTCATTGGATCGTAAGAGGCTGGGATTTTATTCGTGTTCAAACCTCTTTTCTGCAAATTCTCACCATCCTGCTTATAGTAATTTTAGAATTTCCCGAGGAATCCTGGGAATACACAACATTAATAAGCCTTGTTGCTGCATTTATATTTCAGGTGTTTGTGGTTTTCCCGTACTCCAAATATTATCCTTTAAGCCAGGCAAAGCCGAAGAATGCCGAATCTTTAAAACAAATAAGTTTAATAAGCAGCAATGTCTTACAAACAAACCGGGACTATGATAAACTCATCAGGGAAATTCAGGATAAAGATCCCGATCTCTTTCTGGTTATGGAAACCGACAGCCAGTGGGAAGAGGCCCTGCAGCTTTTTGAAGCAGACTATCCACACGTAGTAAGGGTACCTCTCGATAATTTATACGGTATGCACCTGTACAGCAAACTCGAACTTTCTGAAACGCAGGTAAATTACCTGGTCGAAAAAGACGTGCCCTCTATTTTCACCAAAGTACATTATGGTGGCTTTAAGCCGCTACATCTCATTTGTGTACATCCCGCCCCTCCCAGCCCTACGGAAAACGAAACCAGCGAGGAACGCGATGCCGAATTATTAATAGTAGGTAAAGCGGTGCGCGAACTTGACGATGACGCTCAGGTTATTGTTTGCGGAGACCTTAATGATGTGGTCTGGTCGCGCGTGAGTAAATTGTTTGCCCGAATCACCGGGTTGATTGATCCTCGTATAGGCCGGGGTCTCTTCCCCACTTTTCATGCCGATTACTGGTATCTGAGGTTTCCTATTGACCACCTGTTTCACTCCAAAAATATTACCGTTGATAATATGAACCGGTTAGGGCATATTGGGTCAGATCACTTCCCGATGTACTTTACCTTTTGGCTTGAAGAGTTCAAAAAAACTGAAAAACCCGAAATAGATCAGGAAACTGAAGAAGAAGTTGAGGAACGCATTGAGGAGGGTATTGAACGTGCCGAATAATTTTAAAAAAAGCTGAAATATTTACGGAGGCCTTGTAAATAGTGGCTTTACATAAATTCTCACTTATACTATAAAAAGAAAGCCTCCTTGCGGAGGCTTATTTGCCAGAATTAAGTGTCCATTGCTGAACTAGTCCCTAAACCCAATCTGACATTTTCTTAGGGGCCACCCTGGCTAACACTTCAAAACCAAAATTTAAAGATCTGGTGGCCTCTTAATCTTTCGAGCTACAAATATACTAAACTATTTTCAGTTATATTTTCAAAAATAATATATTTTTTATAAAAATTACTTGTATTAATCTACGAAGCCTTTTAATGGCTGTGATTATTGAAATCCGCAGGTTTCTTTAAAAAGATAAATGAGTTCATAATCATCTGCTATCGTCAATTCCTCATCAGTAGCAGTGAGCCTTACATTAAGAGGATAAGCGATTCCCAGAGATTGAATAGCGGCGTATTGAGCAGCAAAATATTCCTGTGCTTCGATCGCTGAACCAAAATCTACAGGATTGGTATTGACCAGAAGCGTCAGCGGATAGATCACTTCAAAGCAGCTTCCGGCTTCTGTAATCACATCGGTATAGGTAATTGCCTCATAACCGCAATCCTGCACAACCTGCATAAAGCCAGCTTCATCAGTTATCAAAACCTCCTGACCCGAATCACGTTTCACAATGCGGAATGGATAAGCAATTGAAATAATATGCCGCTCCAGGGTTTCCGACAAAATAACTTCAAGCAACCGATCGTAATTTTCGACCACGATAGTTTCACCCGTGTTATAACCTAAAGAAACAGGATAAACAAACTGAAAACACAACTCATTGAGTCGGCTTTTTGTAAGGGCAGTTTTTTCTTCGGCACTTTCTGAAATCCTCTCCAGAGTTATACGCAGGGCTGTGCTCGTTTCAAAAGTATCTTCAGGAAAAGTTTCTGATTGAGATACGGGTTCGACCGCACAGGCGGTTACTAAAAATGTTACAAGTATTAATAACGGATTTAAACGCATTTTGAGTTGTATTGAAGATGAACTCAAATATACACTATTAAGTCTTTAATCGGCTAATAAAAACACTTAAGCCGATTTACCCCTATAGCTCTGAAGGTTTTTCTGATTTTGTGCTTAGACCAAATTTCTCGATTACCTTCCCAACGGTAAGACCCTGTACAATTATGGAGAATACCACTATGATATAGGTTATTATAAGAAATAAATCCCGGTGCATTTCCTGAGTCAGACTTAAAGCCAGGGCGATTGAAATCCCCCCGCGCAAGCCGCCCCAGGTCATAATTTCATTTGTTCGGGGCACAAAGTCGAGCTTTTTGGCAAAGTAAGATATAGGCAGTAGCAAAGCGATATAACGACAGGCCAGCACCACCGGAATAGCTATAAGTCCTGCAACAACAGCATCAAATTCAAAAGTTAAAATGAGTAACTCCATCCCAATGAGCACAAACAGAATGGTGTTGAGCAAAATATCGAGAAGTTCCCAAAACTTGTCTACATAAGTCTCAGTAAGATGCGACATCGTATTTTTTCGGGAGGTATCGTTACCTACCAGCAGGCCTGCCGTTACCATTGCCAGCGGGGCCGAAGTATGCAACTTTTGAGCAATTACAGTACCGCCCATAACTGCTGCCAATGTAATGATTACCTCAATATCATAATCGTCTATACTTTTGAGCAGCTTGTATGTGATATATCCCAAAATCAAGCCCAATAAAATCCCTCCAAAAACTTCAATCCCAAATAACTTGATCACATCTAAAGCCGTAACGGGCTCTGCTGAGCCTGCTATACGAAACAAGGTCAAAAAAATTACAACTCCTACCCCATCATTGAAAAGCGATTCCCCTACAATTTTGGTCTCGAGTTGCTTGGGCGCTCCGGCCTTTTTTAAAATGCCCAAAACAGCGATTGGGTCTGTAGGCGAAATAAGTGCCCCAAAAAGAAGGCAATAGATAAAATCTACCGGAATCCCCAAAAGTACCAGTATAAGATATAATGCCCCTCCCACTAAAAAGGTGGAAGTCAGCACGCCTATGGTAGCAAAAGCCAAAACAGGGCCCCTTTGCACCTTGAGCTGCTCAAAATTGGTGTGCAAAGCACCTGCAAAGAGCAAAAAACTCAACATCCCGTCGAGCAGGACTTTTTCAAAATTTATACTTGTAATGAGCTCTCTTTCGGCCTCAAGCAAGGCGTCGTTAAAATGACTTAAACCTACTGCTGCCAGAGTAAAAAGGAGCGTTATGACCATTAAACCTATGGTATTTGGCAATTTTAAAAAACGCACATTGACGTAGCCAAATAGTGCCGAAAGCACAATTAAAATAGTACAGATGAGGTAAAAGTCCATAAAACTGCCGGTTTTTTATAAGGTATTCGTATTCACTTCTATCCAGTATCCATCGGGATCTTTCAGGTATATCTGACGCACTCCATCCGGCCGGGTGTTGGTAGTACCGGCTTCTCCGGGCCAATTTTCAAAAGGAATTTTCTTCTGCTTAAGAAACTCCATAAAAGCGTCTAAATTATTAACGTTAAGAGCCAGATGCACGCCTTTATGCGGAGTGAATTCTTCACTGCTTTCGATCAAATGAATTTGGACCTTATTATCCAGCTCAAACCATCTGAACTTCGGTCCAAGACCTGCGTTATCAATCTCCTTCAATCCCAAAATTTCGCTGTAAAAAGCAGCTGCACTATCGAGGTCTTTAACTAAAAGTGCGTCATGATCTTTGGTAAAGGTAAATTGCTGCGCATGTGCTGTCTGCATAACTAAAAGTATTACTGCCGTATTGAATATAATTTTTAAGGCGTTCATATTAATAAATTTCGTGAATCATATTGGCGATTAAGGCAGTCCATCCGGTTTGATGCGAAGCTCCCAATCCCCTGCCGGTGTCTCCGTGAAAATACTCATAGAAAAGTATCAGATCTTTAAAGTGTGGATCTTTATACATTTTTTGATAATTCTCATTTACCGGTCTGTTTCCGTCCTCATCCTCCTGAAAAAGAGTCAACAGACGCTTCATCAGGTCGTTGCGAATATCATTAAGACCCATAATCTTTCCGCTTCCTTTAGGATATTCTACCTCGAGACTCTTGCCGTAATAATCCCTAAACTCTTTGATGGCCGTGATAAACAGATAATTAAAAGGTAACCACACCGGGCCGCGCCAGTTTGAATTGCCTCCAAACATAGATGATTCTGACTCGGCAGGCTCATACTTAATCTCGTAATTTGTCCCGTCTATGTCTATTCTGTAAACCTTTTCGTGCACTTTAGAGAGTGACCTCAGCCCGTGCTTGCTTAAAAACTCCTTTTCATCAAAAACAGCATTGAGCATAATCTTCACCCGCTCTTTGGGAACCAAAGCCAACAGCAAATCTGAATCTTCAGAATATTCCTGAATCACAGGATACTTCAAATTCTCTTTACGGTATTTTCTAAACCAGTTTATACTGTATTTAAAATTAGGCAGTCTGTCTAAAGTCGTTTTACTTATGTGCAGCACGGCTACCAAAGACATCAAGCCCACGATAGACCGCACTTTTATAGGCTGAAAGTTTCCGTTTTCAAAAACCAGCTTGTCGTAAAAGAATCCCTCTTTTTCATCCCAGGTACCCTCATACTCCTCATTGAGCTGGTTGAGCGCTTCTGCAATAAAAATAAAATGCCCAAAGAACTTGGTCGCCATTTCTTCATAGGAAGGATCAACCAATGCGATCTTGATCGCGATCTCGAGCATATTGAGGCAATAAAGCGCCATCCATGAAGTACCATCAACCTGCTCCAGAGTTGCATTACCCGGGATTCCGCTGCTTCGATCAAAAACCCCGATATTATCAAGACCTAAAAAGCCTCCCTGAAATACGTTGTTTTGCCTCTTGTCTTCCTGATTAACCCACCAGGTGAAATTGAGCGACAGCTTGTTGAAAATGCGTTTGAGGAAATCAATATCCTCATAGCCGGTGCTGTCCCGTTCTATCTTATAAATCTGAAGTGCTGCAAAAGCCTGAGTAGGCGGATTAACATCACTAAAATTCCACTCGTAAGCCGGGATCTGCCCATTAGGAGCCATATACCATTCCTTGGTAAATAGCAGTAATTGTTTTTTGGCAAACTCGTGGTCTATGTAGGCCATCGTGATGCAGTGAAAGGCACTGTCCCAGGCGGCATACCAGGGATATTCCCACTTGTCGGGCATCAGATGAATGTCGTGATTTCTCAGGGTTTTCCAGTTGTGATTGCGACCGCTGGTGCGACTTTGCGGCGGTGTTGATACTTTAGGATCACCTTTAAGCCACTGCTCTACCTCGTAATTATAATATTGTTTGGTCCAAAGTAAACCTGCAAAGGCCTGCCGTTGAATTGCCTTAGCCTCGGGATCTTTAATAGCGTTGATACCTTCATAAAAATCCAGGCACTCCTGGAATCGTGTATCAAAGGTGTCATCAAAGTCTTCATTAAAGGCTGCCTCAAGCTCTTCTTTTGAGAGTCTTAATTTAAAAACCACCGTTTCTCCCGCAGGCACATCACGCTGATAGTGCGGGGCAAACTTCGTTCCTTCGGTTTTCTTTTTGGCCAGCTTATAGTCTGCCTTGATTACCGTATCATGGAAAAAATCTTTTTTGTAGGGATGATCATTGGGCTGCCCGTAAAGTCGCTGATCGTTGGTTTCATTTTCGGTAAACAGAAAATGCTCGGGTTGCTCAAAGTAGAAATTGTATTCTCCGGTATAGGGATGATTAATGTGTACCGAAGGCGTTTTGCTCTTTTTATTTTGTGTTATCTGGGGTTTAAAGGGCATATCCCGAATGCTCCAGAAATTACGAATCCACAATGTGGGTAGCACGTGCAGCTTAGCACTTTTTGAGTTTCGGTTAGTAACCGAAATACGGATGCAAATATCATCGGGACCTGCTTTTGCATATTCGGTTACAACATCAAAATATTCATTTTTATCAAAAAGACCGGTATCCAGTAGTTCATATTCCTGTTGCTTTCGATCTCTGCTTCGGTTTTTTGCAACCATTTCATCATAAGGAAAAGCATTCTGCGGGTATTTGTACAAATGCTTCATGTACGAATGTGTAGGGGTATTTTCCAGATAATAATACAGCTCCTTTACATCTTCGCCATGATTCCCTTCGGGCCCGGTAAGTCCAAACAAGCGCTCTTTTAAGATATTGTCTTTACCATTCCATAGAGCGAGGCCAAAGCACACGTTACAGTACCGGTCTGTAAAACCGGCAAGACCGTCTTCTCCCCAGCGATACATTCTGCTTCGGGCGTGATCGTGCGGAAAATACCCCCAGGCATCTCCGTTTACACTATAGTCTTCGCGTACGGTTCCCCATTGGCGCTCACTCAGGTAAGGACCCCAGTGTAACCAGTCTTCTTCCTGTGCATAATGCGCGTCAAGACGTTTTTGTTCTTGAGTATTTTTTTTAACCATTTGTAGTAAATCCGGGATAACAGGTCATACCTCCGTCAACAAAGAGGGTCGTACCATTAATATATTCTGATTCGTCTGATGCCAGCCAAGCAGCCGCACTGCCTATATCTTCGGGAACACCGATGCGCTTGTAGGGAATGAGTTCATTTAATTTATTAAGTGCTTCCTGAGTTTCCCAGGCATCGCGATTGATATCGGTCTTAATGGCTCCCGGCGCTATACTATTACAACGCACTTTAAGTGGTGCATATTCCTGACAGATACTTTCCATCAACATAACCAGCGCGCCTTTGGAAGCGGCATAATTGGTATGCCCTGCCCAAGGAATTATCTGATGCACAGAGCTCATATGAATAATTTTCCCTAAAGATTTTGAAACACCCTCACGCATGCCTCTGCGCATAAATTCGCGCAACGCCTCACGGGCACACAGGAACTGGCCGGTTAGATTGACATCAATAACCAACTGCCAGTCTTTTAGACTCATCTCATGAAGCGGGGCGTCCCGTTGCAAACCCGAATTGGCTACCAAGATATCTACGGTCCCAAATTTTTCAATAGTTTGCTTAAACATGGCCTGCACCTGATCTTCCTTACTCACGTCGCATTTAATAACAAGAGCCTCACCACAGGTATTGTCCTTATTGATTTGGGCTGCGATTTCCCGCGCCTCCTTTTCTGAAGAATTGTAGTTTACCACTACATTTGCACCATCTCTTCCCAGTGCAAGGGCTACGGCTGCCCCTATACCGGTGCTGGAGCCGGTTACTATTGCGGTCTGACCTTTTAAACGTTCGTTGGGTTTTTGCATATATTTTTAGTTTACTAAACTTACAAATCTTCTAAATTAAACTATTACTCATAGGTTAAGCCCGGTATTAACGTATTTTATAATGACACAAACACGAAATTTGATAACCTTTCAGCAGATTAAACTCTGGTTATCAAATCCTGAAAAAAATACTGCTTAACTGCTAAAAATGCAAGCTCTGAGCCGGCATTTGTTAAAGAAGTTTATGAATTGAAGTGGTAAACTCAGACGGAAGCTTTCCAAACTGCTCTTTAAATATCTTGCGAAAATACTTGGGATTATTAAAGCCCACTGCCGAAGCTGCTTCAGAAACGCTATAGCCTTCCTCACGCATAAGCTGGCTCGCCTTATTTACTTTAATGCTGCGCACATAGCTATTGATGTTCTCTCCGGTAAGGACGGTAATTTTCTTATAGAGCGAAGTTCTGCTCATCCCCAGTTCGCGGGTGAGCTTGAGAATAATAGAACCTTCAGAATCTTTAAACTTTAATACTGCCTTTTCAAAATCTGCCAAGAAAACCTTCTCCTTGTCAAGTACGCGGGTCTCTGTAGAACTAAGCTCCTGAGTATCTCCCAGACCTTTAAAATAAGTTTGCAGCAGCATTCTGCTATCGAGCAGATTTCGCACACGCGCCTTGATCAATTCGGGCTCAAAGGGTTTTGTAAGATAGTCGTCTGCACCTTCTTTATAACCGGTTACCTTAACGGCAGTATCTGCCTTGGCAGACAACATGATGATAGGAATGTGGGACGTCTCCTTAGCAGATTTGAGTTCGTGACACAAATCTATCCCATCTTTTACCGGCATCATGACATCGGTAATAATAAGATCTGGCGAAAATTTACCGGCCATGCCAATTCCTATTTCGCCATTTTCAGCGTGTATTAAATCATATTTTTCACTCAAAATAGCGTCTAAGAGTTCCAGAATATCCGGATTATCTTCAACCAGTAAAATGAGTTCGCGCTCTTTATCTCCATTTAAAATAGCCTTCTTATCATAGGTCTTGGTCTCATAACTACGCATATATACGGCAGAAGACTTTCCTGCTTTAGTCCCGGAAGCCAATGGCTCTGTGGCGTATTTAATTTTATCGGAAGGTATTTGCGATAGATCAAAAGGTATTTCTATGACAAAAGTACTTCCCTCACCCGGACGGCTGTACACCCGAAGACTACCGTTATGAAGCTCTGCAAAACGTCTGGATAAAGACAGCCCAATGCCCGAACCATTGCGTTTTACCGAGCTGTTTGAATGGTAGAACCAGTTAAAAATATGATCAAATTCTTCCGGCAATATGCCTACTCCCGAATCTTCTACCGATAGGCTGTAGGCCCTTTCGTCTGCGGTGAGTTTAATCCTGATTCGGCCCTTTTCTAAGGTGTATTTTAGCGCATTACTCATCAGGTTATTAAAGATAATCTGCAGCTTGTCTATATCGTTTGTGACGCTTAGATGAGAAAGATCAGACTCAAAACGCAGATCTATTTCCTTAACCTCGGCAGCATTGGCGTGCAGGTTTATCCATTCATCCAAAACCGGAATCAAATCATAGGTTTGTACATAAAGAATACTTAGCCCTTCTTCGGTTTTTCTAAAATCAAGCAACCGGTTTATAGAAGCCAGAAGCTCAGAAGCATTTTTCCTGATGAGATCTACCCGTGCATTATGACGTGTGGTTTTAAGCTCCTGGGCCAGAATTTCAAGCGGAGCCAGAATCAGGGTCAGCGGGGTTTTCAACTCGTGAGAAAATCCGGAATAAAACCGCATACGCTCTTCGTTAAAGTCGTGCTCCAACTGGCGTTGTCGTTTTTCGAAGAGCAGGGAGTTTTTGAGCTTTAAGCGTTCGGAATAGTATTTAAACCCAAGATAAATAAGAACAACCGCTAAAACAAAATACAGCAGATAGGCCGGCATCGTAAGCCAAAAAGGCGGCGTAATGGTCAAAGGTAACTCGCGGGTGGTTGCTGCTCCAGATTGCTCAACGGCTTTAATTATAAGTTTATACTTTCCTGAAGGCAGGTTTGTAAAATTGATGTGACCGTTAGTTCCCAGTTCGACCCAGGTGTTGCTGTACCCTTCAAGCAAATACGAGTATCTCACGTCCTGTGAAAACGGATATTTTAAAAGCGCAAAATCTATTGAAAATAACTTCTCTCGGTAGGTAAGCTTCAGGAGATCAAGTGCATTGAGGCTTTTCGGTAAGAGTGCAGCTTCGGCTTCAGGCTGTATTGCCACCTGTTCATTATTCACACTTAATCCTTTAAAAACTATACCGTATTGTTTGTCTTCGCCGTACAAATTTTCGGGCTTGAAAATATTTAAACCTTTATTCCCCCCAAACCATAAATTTCTGCGTTCATCCAGAAGTGCAGTACCTATGTTAAACTCACTTTTTTGGATTGCCCGGGGATTTAAGAGATTAGAAACCGTGTTGGTTTTAAGATTATAGGCGCTCAATCCATTATTTGTGCTTAACCACACTTCATCCTCGTCATATCTTACAATACTGTTTACCGTGGTATTAGGCAGGCCATCTTCTTCATTGATTATGTCAAAATCAGCAGTGCGGGTATTGAAACGGATGAGTCCACCAAAACGGCTGCCCGCCAGGAGTTCTTCATCATTAATTAAAATAAGTGAAAAGAATATATCTGACGGAAGTCCTTTAAGCCGCTGTGAATTAAAATTTGAATACTGCCGGGTAACCGGATTGTATTTTAGAATACCATCCCCATAGGTTGCCATCCAGAAATTGCCGCGACTGTCCTGAGCTATAGCCCGAATATCCCGTTTACCCAACAATTCGACATAATCAAAAGTATCATTGACTTCGTCGTATTTATAAAGTCCGCCCCGGTTTGTACCTACCCAAATGGTTTTCTGATCATCTTCAAAAATGGTACGCACATCATTACCGGCAGCCTGACTTTCCTGAAGATAATGCGACCAGATCCCATTTTTCATTTTATTGAGTCCGCCCTTGTAGGTACCAGCCCAAAGTCGCCCCTTTGAATCTTCAAGAAGAGCCAGCACATAGTCGTTACTAAGGCCAGACTGATCCCGGCTTGAGGCAAAAGGAGTTATTTTTCCGGTTGCAGCGTGATACAAATCAATACCACCGCCATCTGTACCAATATAGACATTGCCTTCGCGGCTGTTTGCTAAAGAAGCGATACGGTCGTGACTTAGCAGTCCCCGCACCGATGATTCTTCATTTATAAGCTTAATAGGTTCCCCTTTAGGGTTTACAAAATTGAGTCCGTTACTGGTGCCAATCCACATATTACCTCCCCGGTCTAATTTAAGAGCCGAAACGGTACGGTTAAAAACACTGCTTCCGTCTTTGCGCGGTAAAAAACGGGTAAGCTGTATTTCACCTTTTCCTTCAACGAAAGACTTCATGTTTAAGATATTGAGCCCTCCATTGCGGGTACCAATCCACATTCTGCCCTGATTGTCTTCGGCAAAACATAAAATCTCTTCATCGCTGAGCGCATCTTCAGAACCGGCACCCAGCGAATTAATCACACCATCCCTGCGAAGTACAAAAAGACCGTTTTGGGAACCAATCCACAGATTTTGACCGGCATCGAGATGAAGGGCCTGTACGCCGGGTTGCTCCTCATTGTCAGGAAGCTGTTCAAAATAAATTCGGCTTACTGTTTTAGATCTGAGATCAATACGATTAAGGCCTTTGCGATAGGTTCCCACCCAAAGAATCGAATCTCCCTGAAGCAGCATACTGGACACTTCGTTATAACTCAAGGAAGCTTTGTTTTTGGGTTCATGCCTGTATGCGGCAAGCTCACGATAGTTAGCATCAAATACCCGAACACCTGCATGGGTATAGCCCACATAATAATTACCGTTTGCACCCTTTTTTACCGCACGTACATTATCTGAAGGAAGATCAAAAGCAGCAATCTTCGTAAAAGCATCTGTTTTGCCGGAATACAGATCTAAGCCTTCATCTGTTAAAACTAAAAGGTCACCGTTCTGCTCATAATTAATATGATCTACATAATTATTATAAAGACTTAGGGTGTCTGTACTGCGATGTCTGTAAATTTTAAATGAACTACCATCGTAGCGATTAAGGCCGTCGATGGTTCCTACCCAGATAAACCCCGAAGCATCCTGCTCAATACTGTTAATGTAACTGTTTGAAATACCGCTTGATAGATCAAAATTATAAAAGGTGAGTTGCTCATCAATATTTTCAACCGGCTTACAACGCACTTGACCACTAAGCGTGTAACCACAAAAAATCAGAAGAACTAAGGGAATTAACTTCATAAACTTTAAGAGGGGTTTAACAATTATCAAATTTACAATTTCGGGCTTTAAAACTTGTTACATCACTAAAATTAAGGGTTTATTATTCACAATTACCATTTTGTACCCCTTAAAATGACAGTGCCCCCCCTTTATTTAACATAAAATTGTTAGAAAATTGTAACGTCAACGAAAACGATTACGTGAAGAAATTGACACAATAAAAACAACTAAAACACGAATGTATGACTAATTATTATTTGACTAAAAAGGCCGCTGTTCTCTACAGCATGCTGCTTTTTCTGTTTTCCTGGAGCATAACTGCACAGGAAAAACAAATAACGGGTGTAGTAACAGACATGAACAATACACCCTTACCCGGTGTGAGTGTTCTCGTTAAAGGCACCTCTACCGGTACTGTTACCGGTTTTGACGGCGATTTCAGCATCACGGCATCTGCCGCTGATGTACTGGTTTTCTCGTATGTAGGATTTACAGAGCAGGAAATCACTGTTGGAACTAAAAATACGATCAACGTTAAAATGCAGGAAAACGTTGCAGAACTCAACGAAGTCGTTTTAGTAGGTTATGGCCAAAAGTCTAAAACTACCCTTACAGGATCTGTTTCAACCGTAAAAGGAGAAGAATTGGTTAAAAGTCCGCAGCCTAACCTGTCCAACTCGTTTGCCGGTAGGTTATCTGGGGTTGTAGCCAACAACAGATCTGGTGAACCGGGAGCTGATGGCGCGACCATCCGCATTCGCGGGATCAGCACCACAGGCGACAACAATCCTCTGGTAGTAATAGATGGTATCCCAAACCGATTGGGAGGTCTGGAGCGTCTTAACCCAAACGACGTAGAAAACATCACCGTACTTAAAGATGCTTCTGCTGCAATTTATGGGGCTCAGGCTGCAAACGGGGTTATTTTAATAACTACCAAACGCGGTAAAATGGGTAAACCCAGCTTTAGCGTAACAGCAAACCAGGGATTTTCAACACCGGCGAACTTACCAAAATTAGCCGACTCGCCTACCTACGCTACTATTCTTAATGAAATCAACTTCTACCGAAACCCAAGCGGTGGTATGAATCAGATCTACAGTCAGGAAGAAATTGCCTTATTTGCTAACGGAAGTGACCCTGACAACTACCCAAATACCAGCTGGACCGATGAAGCAATCAGCGACTGGTCGCTACAGGACAACGAAAATGTTTCTATACGAGGGGGTGGTGAAAATTTCAGATATTTTACCTCTTTAGGCCGTACCAATCAGGATGGTATTTACAAAGATGGAATCAACAATTACAAGCAGGTAAACCTGCGAGCCAACCTGGATGTTGATGTGACTTCAAACCTCACCCTGGGCGTAGACCTCAACTACCGCAAGGAAGATCGTATATTCCCAACACGTAGTGCGGGAGATATTTTTAGAGCGATCTACAGAACCTATCCTACAATCCCTGCCCGTTATTCTAACGGTTTGCCTTCTGCAGGTGTTGAACAGGGACAGAACCCCATTATTATTCCTACCGGAATTCCGGGAACTGATGTACAGCCTACAACGGTATTGAACTCAACCCTTACGTTAGACTATAAATTACCCATTGAAGGTCTGTCTATAAAAGGTTTTTATTCTGAAGACCGAAGCTTTGCAGCCCGTAAACGCTTTGCAATTCCCTTTACGGTCTATCAGATCGACAATAGCACAAACCCGCCTTCATTTAATGAAGTAACCGCAGGCCCAGATTCCCGTACACCCGAATTATTACAGGCTCAGGACAACAACCAGCTCCAAACGGCAAACATACGCCTTAACTTTGAGCGCAGTTTTGGACTGCACCACATCAATTCGTTTATCGCTTATGAGCAGCAGGAAAGTGACCGCAGCTATTTTGATGCGTTCCGCAGTGGGTTTATCTCAGCCGAAATTCCTGAGTTTAATCTGGGTGGTGGTGAACCGGAGCAAAGTACTAACAGCGGTTTTAGCCAGCGTTTTACCCGTCGTAACTACTTTAGCCGTATTTCTTATGATTATGACCAAAAATATTTGGCAGAAGTACAGGCCAGATACGATGGTTCTTCCCGCTTTGCAGACGGAAACCGCTATGGCTTTTTCCCAAGTATTTCTGCAGGTTGGAGAATTTCAGCAGAAGAGTGGTTTAAATCTGAAGATGTAAAAAACCTAAAAGTTAAAGCCTCTTACGGTTTATTAGGTAATGACCGAATCAATCCGTTTCAATACTTAAACACCTTCGCATTACGTCCTACAGATTTTGTAGATCCAAACGGCACTCCATTACCTATTTTTATCATCAACCAGCTTGCAAACCCCGGAATCACCTGGGAAACTGCCCGAAAACTGGATATTGGTGTAAGTGCAGACCTGTTTGACAGCTTCAGTATTGAGCTTGATTACTTTCACGAAGTGCGTAGCGATTTGTTAACTGCTCGTAGCGGGTCCTTACCTTTAGTTTCAGGTATCGTTAATGAGGTGGGTCTGGATGCAATCATTCCGCAGGAAAATATTGGTGAAGTTAAAAACCGTGGTTTTGAAGCCGTGTTGGGCTATGATAAAACCTGGGGTGAGTTTAACTTTTTTGCCGATGCAAATTTCACCTTCAATAAAAATGAAGTTGTCTTCTTAGACGATCCACAGGGTATCCCGGATTATCAGTTATCAAAAGGAAAACCCCTTGGTTCAGAACTACTTTACGAAGCAATTGGTATCTTTAGAACTCAGGAAGATTTAGACAATAACGTAACGCTTCCCGGGCAGCAATTGGGAGACCTCATCTACCGCGATGTGGATGGCGACGGTGAAATTACACAGTTAGACCGTGTACGTCAGGAATTGACAAATGTTCCGCAAATTGTTTACGGTTTAACTCTGGGAGCTAATTATAAAAACTTTGATTTGACCGTCTTATGGCAAGGTCAGGCGCGTTCGGTGCAGTATGTAGCTCCGGAGTCTGGAGAGGTAGGAAACTTCTTCAGCAGCTGGGCAGACAACCGCTGGAGCCCTACCAACCCTAACGGAAGCTATCCACGCGTAGATGTACGTACCTCTTCAAGCATTAATGAGGGATTGTTCAGAAATGATTTCTGGCTGGTGAACACTTCGTTCTTAAGGCTGAAAAACGTGGAGTTGGGCTACAGCCTGCCTCAAAGCAGCTTGTCGTTCTTAGGCATCTCAACGGCTCGAATTTATGCAAGCGGCTACAACCTGGTCACTTTTACCGAGTCTAAAGATGTTGACCCGGAAGGTGCCAGCAACAACGGGCAATTCTATCCGCAATTAAAAACATACAACATAGGTATTAACGTTAACTTTTAAGTGATGAAGAAATTAATAATGATGTTAGCTCTGGGCAGTCTTTCATTGGTTCATCTGAGCTGTGATGAAGATTTACTGGATGTAGAAAGTACAAGTTTAACAGACCAGGCCGTATGGGCAGACCCTGTATTAGCAGAAGCTTTTGTAAGAGGTTTGTACACCGGTGTGCGCCTGGCAGACAAAGAGCCCGGGCATAATGGTGGTGACACCCCTGCCGGTTTTGGGCGTGGTTTTCACTGGGCGATGTGGGCTTCGGTTTCTGACGAGGCCATCTACAGCAATGATGACGCAACCTACCTGGTACAACGCGGCCAAATGAGCCCAAGTAACTACGGTTTTATGAGTACAACCTGGGGACGCAGCTTCCGAAATATTCGCGAGGTAAATTTGGCGCTTTCCAATATTGATACAGACTCCTCGCCTTTTGATCAGGAAACCAAAGATCTATTGATAGGTGAATTGCATTTCATACGTGCGTTCAGGTATTTTGAACTGTTAAGAGGTTTTGGCGAAGTCCCCCTTATGGGAGACGAGGTTTACGACCTAACCAGCAATTTTGACGCGCTTTACGATAGAAAGAGTAAAGACGAAGTGGTGGCTTATATCGAAAGTGAACTGGAATTGGCTATAGATTTACTGCCTGCTTCTAACGGAGCACGTGCAACAGATGCAGCAGCAATGGCTTTAAAATCAAGATTATTATTGTATGCAGCAAGCCCGTTATTTACTGATGGTGTAGACGACACTGCAAAATGGGCCAAAGCCGCTCAGGCCGCCAAAGATGTGATGGACCTTAACCGCTTTAGCCTGGTTACCAATCTCGATTCAGACCCTTCTGAAAACTTCAGAAAACTGTTTGTTACCCAAAGTATGACCAGCGAAGACATCTTTATGCGCTTTTATATGCCTGCCAGCAACAGTGGCGGTCGCGCTATTCCTATTGAGCGTATGAACGGACCTAACGGTTCAGGTGGCTGGGGAGGTAACTGCCCTATGCAAAACCTGGTAGATGATTTTGAAATGATAGACGGCTCCGACATCGAGGATGCAAACTCAGGATACGACCCGCAAAACCCTTATGTAAACCGTGATCCGCGTTTTTATGCAACTATTGTTTACAACGGTTCTACCCTTAGAGATCGTGCTTACGAGTCTTTTGTGCCTAACGGAAAGGACAGCCCCGATGGTAACGAGCCCTGGAACACCTCTCCTACCGGTTACTTAATGCGCAAATTCATTCAGGAAGATATAACCCTGAACGACTGGAATAATATGGGAGCTTCTCCCTGGAGGTATTTTAGATATGCTGAAATTTTGCTCAACTATGCCGAAGCACAAAACGAAGCTGCAGGTCCTGATCTGTCTGTTTACAACGCCGTAAACGCGGTGCGCCAGCGTGCAGGTATGCCGGTTTTAAGCGGACTCACCAAAGCCCAGATGCGTGAAGCCTTGCAAAACGAGCGCAGAGTAGAATTAGCTTATGAAGAGCATCGTTATTTTGATGTACGTCGCTGGATGATCGCAATGGATGTTGAGAACGAACCTGCAAAATCTATTGAAATTACCAGAGCTTCAAACGGCAACCTTACCTATGAGGAAGGTATTGCCCTGGAAGGCAAAAAGTTTGAAGAAAAACACTATTGGTTCCCAATACCTTTAAGCGACATCACCGCATCGGGTGGTAAGCTTCAACAAAACCCGGGATATCAACAAGGTAACTAACGTTTTCCATAAAAGGGAAGGAATTATTTTCCTTCCCTTTTTTTATTTAAAAACCTGAAAGATGAAACATAAACCCGCACTTAAAACTCTTGCAGCACTTTTCTGCCTGATCCTCTCCGCTTCGTTTCTAACGACTCAGGCTCAGGAAAGCGGCAAGAAGCTTTTTAATGACAACTGGCAGTTTTACCGGGGAGATCTTGATCTCAAGGAACAGGATCTTCAAAACGCAAACTGGCGAGCTGTAAGCCTACCCCACGATTGGAGTATTGAAGGCCCTTTTGACCCTCAATGGGCAAGCGGCACAGGCTTTTTACCCGGTGGTATCGCCTGGTATCGCAAAAACTTTGATATCGATTCATACGATACCCATAAACGCTATGCGATATATTTTGACGGCGTTTATAAAAACTCGGATGTTTGGATCAACGGGACGTGGATTGGCAGAAGGCCTAATGGCTTTATAGCTTTTGAATACGACCTCACCCCTTACCTCAAGCAAAGCGGAAATGAGATTTTGGTACGTGTAGATCATGCTCAATATGCCGATTCGCGTTTTTACACCGGCTCCGGCATTTACCGTAACGTGTACCTAAAAACCAAAGCCCCCGCTCATTTTAAAACCTGGGGTATCAGTTTTCAAACTCCCAAAGTAACTCCCGAAGAGGCCGGCATTCTGATAACGGCTGCTTTTCAAAACACCTTAAATGCTTCGGCTAAGCTGGAGGTAAATGCCGCTCTTAAAGATGCTTCCGGTTACACCCTTTATACCGAAAGTCTTCCTGCAGAAACGCTCGCAAATGCTTCCGCAGCTGTTACCTTTAAAGGAATCGTCAAAAGTCCAAAACTTTGGTCCCCAAAACACCCCAACCTCTATACCTTAACCCTAAACCTCCTGAAGAATGGAGAACTAATAGATTCCCAAACGCAACAGGTAGGTTTTAGAAGCTTTCACTTTGATGCCAATACCGGTTTTACTTTCAATGGGGAAAATATGTTGCTGAAAGGGGTTTGCATACATCACGATGCCGGTGCTCTGGGAGCTGCTGTGCCTAAGGAAGTATGGGCAGAACGCCTGCAAATTCTGAAAGATTTGGGTTGCAATGCCATACGCATGAGCCATTATCCACATCAGGATTACCTTTATGAACTTTGTGACGAGATGGGTTTTTTGGTGCAGGATGAAGCCTTTGACGAATGGGCACGTGGTAAAAATAAATGGATTGAAGGCTGGAATGTAGGCACACCCGGCAACGATGGTGCTTTTGAGGCCTTCTCCGAATGGGGAAAACGCGATGTTCAGGATATGATCAGGCGCAACCGCAACAGACCTTCAATCATTATGTGGAGCATTGGTAACGAGATTGACTATCCTAATGATCCGTACACGCATCCGGTTCTCGACACCGGAAGAAATCCGCAGATTTTTGGACGCGGCTTTAAACCCGGCAATCCATCAGCTGAAGCTTTAGGCATATTGGCCAAAGAACTTGTCGCCGCTGCAAAAGAAATCGACACCACCAGACCCATAACTGCGGCACTGGCCGGTGTACCTATGTCTAATGAAACCACCTATCCCGAATCTTTAGATCTCGTGGGTTACAATTATCAGGAATACCGGTATGCGGAAGATCATCAAAAATATCCCGGTCGCATTATTTACGGAAGTGAAAATGGGGATGCCTATTCAGCCTGGAAAGCAGTGACCGATAACCCGTATATCGCTTCTCAATTTATCTGGACGGCTTTCGACTTTATAGGCGAAGCACTTCCCTGGCCTAAACGTGGCAGTGAAGCCGGCATTCTGGATCTGGCCGGAAAGCCCAAGCCCGATTTCTTTTTCAGACAGAGCTTATGGAGTGATAAGCCTGTGCTTTACATCGGGGTAACAGACAGTGCAGAGAACGCTCAGAAACGCCGTAAAATCAAAACAGAATGGTCAGGAGAGGCAGGAGAAATGAAGTACATTCCTTTTTATACCAATGCCGATGAAGTAGAACTGGTTCTCAACGGAAAATCTATGGGTAAACAACCGGTCACTTACGCAGATAATGCCATGCCTCATTTTAAAATCCCCTATCAGGAAGGAAAACTGGAAGCCCGCGGTTACGTAAATGGAATTGTGGTTGCACGCAGTATGCTTCAAACACCGCAAAAGCTTAAAGAAATCAAACTCACCAAAGCGGCTTTACCAAAAGTCATCACAGAATCTGAAGTTTTAATAATCGACCTTGAGCTGGTTGATAAAAACGGAACGCTTATAAGGAACGAAGACCAGGAAGTGAACTTTGTAATCGATGAATCTTTAGTCCTGCTGGGAGTTGAAAATGCAGATCAAAGCAATCACCGCTCCTTTACAGCTTCAACACAAGCTACCTACAATGGAAAACTCAGAGCCTATTTCAAAAAAACAGGCAGAAGCGGAGTGTTGAAAATCATTCCACAAAATAAAAAGCTAAAATCACGGAGCTATACGATTGAATAGTACCTAACACACTGCAGAAAAGTCCGTTTGAAAAACCAAACGGACTTTTTTCTTTTAAAGACTTGCTATACGGTCGAGTTCTATTTCATTAACCGGCAGTTCCATAATTTCTATTACGATTTTATGAAGGTCGGGGATAACCTGACTAGCCAGCGGGGTAAGGCTGTTGAACAAAACACAGATTCCCAGATCTTCTTCCGGAAACAAAGCGATTTCATTTCTAAAATTACTCACGCTGCCGCCGTGGTGAATCATTTTACTTTGAGCTCCGCTTTCGGCATTTACAAACTCGTGTATGCGCCAGCCGTAAGCGTAGGAAGAACGCAGGTGACCCTTCCAGCGTTGATAGTATTTACGCTCATCGGGCAATTCTATCTGAGGTTCAAAAACTTCAGCCAGACCGTCTTTATCAAGCACTTCTTCTTTATGTCCTAAAAGAAAGCGCATCCATTTGCCCATATCATCTGCACTGGCGTTAATTCCCCCGGCCGGAACCGCATTAAAGTATTTTCTGTTTACGGGTAATCGCTGCCATCCCTTGTAGGTGCTTTTATGCGGATATGCATAATTACCGGTGTTGACCATACCTTCATAATCTGTAGAAATGGTTTTCATATCAAGCGGGGTAAATAGTTTATTTTGCAGCAATTGCTGAATGGTATTCCCGGTTGCAGCTTCCATCATAGTTCCGCTAAGCGCAAACATAGCATTCTGATAGCTGTGCACCAGCCCCGGTTTTGTGTAGGTATTGATAATTCTAAAACGCGAAGCGACTTCTTCTAATGGAAGTCCATCTTCTATGAGATTGGTATAACAGTGGTACGGTACGCCTGTAGAATGCGAAAGCACTTCCCTAAGAGTAATTGCACGGGCGTGATTTTTATTTTTTAAATCGAACTGCGGCACTGCCTCGATAAGTTTATCATCCCAGGAAATGGCTCCTTCCTTTACCTCAATCCCGGCCAGAACACCCGCGAAACCTTTAGAAAGAGAACCGAGTCTGAATACCGTCTTTGCATTAACCGTGTCTGTCTCCTTAAACGCATTGCGCTTACCGAAGCCTCCCTGAAACATAACCGAATCACCGGCAACGATATTTACACCGGCACCAATGATCAGTCTTTTTTTAATGGCATCTTCAAAGTAGGCGTTCAGGGCCTGCTCAAGAAGTTTTTTGCGGGTTTCAAAAGCCTGGGAAGCACGCTTTTCTTCTTTGGCCTGTATGGGATTTACAAACTCTGCAGAAGGAAGTTTGGGCTTTGGGGATTTGTACTGATTAGAACTAAAAATAGCGAAGAAAGACATCAATACGACCACCGTACTGAATACCACAGGTTTTTTAACAATCATTTTGAAGTTGGGGGTTATTTTGTTAATCGGCTCGAATATACGATAAAAAACACATAAAACCGTTTAAGTGCTATATAAATTAAAAATTTAACATAATTCAGAAGTGCTGACTCTCAGCACCAAAGCTTGATTTTGCTACTAAACAAGCCTGTTTTTAGAATCTTTTCGCAGACTAAAAAAGAGCTTATCGAATTCAGAATTGTAAGATTTAATCCTACATTTTAACTATAAATAAGTCTTAATTAATTCCTAAAAATCTGAGATTCTTTAACTGTTCAACAAGAAAAAAGCCGCTTTAGTATGTACGAAGTAAACCTATTTTAAACTTTAACAAATTTCGAAAAGCTGAACATCATCAAACCTCTTTAAATCAGATCAATACGGAAAAAGAGAAGCCGAAAATCAGGCGACAGCTAAATGTTACTTTCAGAAGCATAACATATAAAAAAAGGCTTCCATTTCTGGAAGCCTTTTTGGGCAATGTGGCTCCAAAGCTTTTCCTTTATTAAGATTTTCTTGTTTTACTTCCATCTGCTTTTTCAGTATTACCCATTCCATCCCAAAATCGGAACACTATATTGGAATCCCAGTTTTGACAGCTTATTCCTGACGTCTACAATTATGTAAATAGTTATAATCGAAAAATATCTGCAACGGTTTGAGTAAATAATTCATTCCATATTTTATAGTCGTGACCACCATCATATTCCTTGATTTCCAACTTCGCCTCTTTCCCGCTGTAACAACCTTTTAAATTTTCAGCAGCATCTCTCAAAAATTGGGGTTCCTCACTACCATAATAGAAATACAAGTCTGGTAGACTAGAAGCGTTGTACCAATCTTCAACACTAACTTCGCCGCCAAAAGGTGAAAAACACAAATAGGTCCCAATTAGTTCCGGATGCGTCTTTAATAAACTGAGCCCGAAGCCTGCTCCATTGGACACTCCATAAAAATACCTCTCTTCAGATTTGAGATCCTTATTAAAATCTGACTCAATTGCTGGTATAAGTTCCTCCGTAAAATAACTCATATGCTCATTAAACCTCTTTTTCAACAATGAATCACGGGAGTTGGTTTCCACATATTCAAAATATCTAAACTTTAAATAAACCTTATCACCGTTGCCTCGAGTCATACTTGTGCTATCTGCATCTTTTTTATTTGCATGACTTTGAACAAAAATAATAGGCTCAATAATCTCATTTTGAACGAGGGAATCTAAGATTTTCTTATAATAACTATTCTCGATATTGTCTTGCCCATCTGTACCATAAACTATTGGGTAACTATTTGCTTTTGAAAATCCCTTTGGCAAATAAATGTTATGCCTCCTATATTCATTTAAATTTTCACTGTAAATAGAGTCTATATAGAATCTGGAATCGGAATTTTGCTGTAAATCTTTTGATTCAAAAGTTGTAACTAACAAACTAAAGCCAGCTAAAAGTAGAATTAGGTATTTCATAAACACGATTGACCTGCTTAATTATTTCAAGAATTATTTTCAAGTTGAGGATTTAAAATAAACCATAAAACTTTATTTGTAGTCATAAAAACTAAATTTTTAGGGTATGAGGCTAATCCATTCCGTCTAACCTATATAAGTTTCTCCTAAAAAGAGTCATCCTAAGTATTTAGATAAAATACAAATAACGATGCTTAAAATAAAAAAGGCTATTTACCTATGTAACCTTCGTGGGCAATGAGGCCCCGAAGCTTCGGGGGAACCCGCCGACCCTTAATTGGATCATTCTCAAAAGTTGTGTGTGAATTGAATGAATAGTTTGATTTTTGTTTTCTAAACAGGAGGCATTGGACGCATATATAGATTTACTTAAGATTTTATTACCAGAATTATTGATTACCCATTTTAACCTTACCGGTCATCAAACAGAGGGAGATATACTGCACCTGCATTTTGAAGAAAAACCAGAGGTCCCTAAAGAGTTTTCTTCAAGCCTGGTCACAGCGCACGGGTTCCATAAAGAAATAACCGTTCAGGATTTTCCTGTGCGTGGCAAAAAAGTATTCCTGCATATAAAGCGACGTCGATGGCTCAACAAACAAGACAAAAAAGTTATTCAGCGTGACTGGAACTTAGTAGCACAGGGAACCCGAATGACCGTCGAGTTTGCTGCTTTTTTAAAAGTACTTAATCAATACTAAAGCTTCTGACTGTCATACCATAGGTGGGTTCTACGGAGTAAACGGTAAAAAACTTCAACGCCAGTACAAAGACCAATTAAGCGACTTCAAAACTTGGGAGCAAAAACCACATGCTAAGCAATGGCTCATCTTTCCAGAGAATATAGGAAGATACTTATCTATTGACGAAACTGCGCTATCCAGAGGGGAGCTCTACACCATAATCACAAATAAAAAAGCAAAAGGTAAAAAAGGATGCATTGTTGCGATCTTTTCCGGCACTAAAGTAGAGCCTATCATAGAGCAGCTCCTTCAAATACCAGCAAAGAAACGAGCCAAAGTCAAAGAAATCACTTTGGATATGGCTAATTCAATGAAGACCATTGCAAGAAAATGTTTCCCAAAAGCAATACAGGTTACAGACCGATTCCATGTACAGAAACTGGCACTGGAAGCCTTACAGGATATAAGGATCAAACACCGATGGGATGCTATAGATATGGAGAACGAACAAATTAAACAAGCCCGGTTAAAACAGAAAAGTTTTACTCCCAAAACCTTTGACAATGGGGATACCAAAAAACAGTTATTAGCCAGGAGCCGGTATCTGCTCTATAAAGCACCTTCAAATTGGACAGAAAACCAATACCAGCGAAGTAAAATACTCTTCGAGCACTATCCAGATATAAAGTTGGCATTTAAGCTCACGCAAAGACTTAGGGATATATTCAACAAAGCAAAATCAGTGGAAGTGGCTTATACAAAACTGGCTCATTGGTATAAAGATGTAGAGAACACAGGATTTAAGGCATTCAATACCATTGCTAATACCATAAACATTAATTATAGATCAATACTCAATTACTTTATAAACAGAAGTACTAACGCTTCAGCTGAGTCCTTCAATGCAAAGATCAAAGCATTTAGAAGCCAATTTAGAGGAGTAAAAAACATAGAATTCTTTCTATACAGATTAACTACAATTTTTGCTTAAACACAACAATTAGGATTGATCCTTTAAAAGTCCTTTTAAGTAATTATATTTTTAGGCTTTTTGGAATTCAACTCCCATCAAGTGGGCAATGTAGCCACGAAACTTCGGGGGAACCCACCGATCCCTAACTCCCAATATAGCAGCGCAAAATAAAAAGCATAAAAAAAGGCTTCCATTTCTGGAAGCCTTTGTGGGCAATGAGGGATTCGAACCCCCGACCCCCTCGGTGTAAACGAGGTGCTCTGAACCAACTGAGCTAATTGCCCTTCTCGTTAGCGGATGCAAATATAAACCAATATTTAAGACTGCAAAACACTTTTTGAAAAATAATTAAACTATTTCTGCTACCACAAAAGTACTCCCGCCTATAAAGATCAGATCCTCAGCAGTTGCCGCACGTTTAGCCGCCTCTAAAGCCTCTGAAATAGTTTTATATTTTTTTCCATTCAGGCCAAATTGCGCCGCCTGATTTTGTAAAACTGCCGCATCTAATCCTCGTGGAACATCCGGTTTACTGAAGTAATACTGTGCCTCAACCGGAAACAGCGGTAAAACACTTCCCAAATCTTTATCTGAAACCACGCCCAAAACGATGTGCAGCTGTTCAAACTCTTCCTGACCCAGCTGTGCAAAAACCTGTTTTAATCCTTCGGTATTATGACCGGTATCACAAATAATCCTTGGGTCTGAGGCCTGTAAAACCTGCCATCTGCCCATTAAACCGGTATTGGTAACTACCCGGGCGACTCCATCAATCAAATGCTGCTCCCCTATTTCCAGATCGGTAAACAAGCGCAGTACCTCAACCGATTTCTGCACGGTCTTGATGTTATGCACCTGATAACTGCCTTTAAGTTCACTTTCCAAAACCGGAAAGGTCTCGTCACTGGCAAAAAACAATGGCGCTTGTTCCTGTGCTGCCTTTCCCTCAAAAACGGCTGTAGTTTCTTCCTGTCGCTCCCCTATAACCACCGGTATTTGAGGCTTGATAACTCCGGCTTTTTCACCTGCGATCTCAGCCAGGGTATTTCCTAAGAATGCGGTGTGGTCCATACCAATATTGGTAATTACCGAAAGTATAGGTGTAATGATGTTGGTAGAATCGAGCCTGCCGCCCATTCCCACCTCTATAACTGCAACGTCTACCTGTTGCTCTTTAAAATACTGAAAGGCCATCCCTACGGTGAGTTCAAAGAACGACAGCTGATGCTGCTCTAAAAAGGGCTTATGCGCCTCTATGAAGCTTACCACGTATTCTTCGGCGCACAACTCGCCATTGATGCGAATGCGCTCTCTAAAGTCTTTTAAATGCGGTGAAGTGTATAAGCCCACCTTGTAACCGGCTTCCTGCAATACCGAAGCCAGCATATGGCTGGTAGAGCCCTTACCATTAGTACCTGCAACATGAAGGGTTTTATAAGCAGTATGGGGATGACCCAGATGCTCATCAAGGAGAATGGTGTTTACAAGATCTTTTCTAAAGGCGGAAGCTCCCTGACGTTGATACATAGGAAGACGATTAAACATCCACTGTACCGTTTGCTCGTAGGTCATTACTCTGAAAGGCTAAACTTATAGATGATTTTACCGATTTGTCGTGAAGGAGCATCGGTATCGCTGTTGAATTTTGTTGCCAAAGCGGCAGCTTTTGCAGGATCAAGCAGGCATCGGCTGTTGTTTGTGGTACCTCGCACGCCGGGCACGGCTTTAATCACATTTCCGTTACGGTCAACCTCTATGCTTACCACCACAATACCGGCCTCATTACATTCCTGCACGCGCTTGGGCTTGCTTAAGGCTTTACGCCCGCCCAGCTGGTAATTGCCATCACCATCTAAACCTTTACCGGTGCCGTAATAGCTTGAAGCGTTGGGATCGCCATTTGGATCGCCCTTATCTCCCGCCTGATTGCTATCACCCTCACCACCCGAAGCTGTCCCCGAACTTTTGGGTCCGTTGAGGATGCTTGACAGGGCATCGGTAGTTGATTTATCGGGTTTGGGGTCCGGCTTTTTAGCCTCAACCGGTTTGGTTGTGGTTTGTTTAGGCTGCTCTGTAACCTGTTTTTTAATGTCTTTTTTGGGTTCGTTTTTAATAACCGGTGCTTCTTCAGCATCCTGAGTTACTACTTCTTCTTTGATTTCGGAAGATTTCTGAACCTGAGGTTCGGGAGTTGTATTTCGGGGAGCAGATTGTATGGCTGCTTTAGGCTGAATGTTACCGGAGCCTACATCTGAGGTTCCAAAGTTTATGGCGATACCACTTTCCGGAGGCGGATCGAGATATTTCAGGCCTGCAAAAAACAGCACAACGAGTAAAAGCGCATAAATCACCGTAGTTAGGGTGAATGATTTTCGCTTATGTTTGGTATCTAAAAAACTCAAGGCCTGTAGTATTTAGTTATCTGACTGTTACAAAATCCGGTCCATTCTTGAAATGCGTTAAGGATTGAAGCGGCATCCTCCTAATTGCCATCAGGATATTCTGCTCCTGATGGCAATTAGGAGATACAGCTGAAAGCCTGACGGCGATAGCCGGAACGCACAACACTTAATTAGGCCGAACCGCTAAAACGATCTTATACCGGTTGCGGTTTGCGATATCCATCACGGCAACGGCTTCTTCAATAGGAACTCCTTCTTCTGCCCGAAGAATGATTACCGGCTCCTCCACACCCTGAAGTTCGCTTTGAATAAAGGCTTCCAGGTTATTTTCGGTCACACGCTCTTTATTGACGTAAAAGTCTAAATCTTTGGTAATGCTCACCGAAAGATTTTGCTGATTGCTGGTCTTTCCTTTTGCTTTTGGCAAAATAAGATCTAGCGCATCGGGCGTAATGGCCGGAGAGGTAAGCAGAAAGAACACCAGCAACAGAAACACGATGTCTGTCATGGAGCTCATACTAAACTCGGGGCTTACTTTATTTCTTCCGCGTAGGTTCATCTTAGGCGGGTTCGTTTAAAAGGTCTAAAAAGTCAACTGCGGTTGCCTCCATCTGGTGCACCACTTTATCGGTGCGCACCACGAGGTGGTTGTAACCGATATAGGCCACAATACCCACGATCAAACCGGCAACGGTAGTAGTCATCGCGGTATAGATACCTTCTGCAAGGTTACCCATCTCTGCCTGACCGCTACTGGTAGCCAGTTGATGAAAGGCTAAAACCATCCCGATTACCGTACCCAGGAAACCAATCATAGGCCCTGCACCGGCAATAGTTGCCAGAACACTTACATTTTTCTCCAGACGGTACACTTCTAAACGGCCCGAATTTTCTATTGCTGTGTTGATGTCTTCAAGCGGACTCCCAATACGGCTGATGCCTTTTGCGGTTAATCGCGATACGGGACTGTTTTGCTGCGCGCACAAAATTTTTGCGGCCTCAATATTACCGTTTGCCACGTGATCTTTAATCTGGTTCATAAAGTTGCTGTCAATACCGCTCGCGGCTTTGATTGCAAACAAACGCTCAAAATAGATGTAAATGGCCACAAACAGAAGTACAAAAAGCACGATAATGATAATCTGCCCGGAAATACCACCGCTCATCAATAAATCAAACAACGAAAGGGTTTTTTCTACTGGTTCTTCTTCCGCGGCTAACGAAGGCAAATTTTCTGCACCTTCCTGCAACAAGGTTGTCAACATAGTGTTCTTAGATTAGATATGAGGTTAACGCATAAAGCAGCATAAAAGTATATGCTGCCTGTTTGATTTGGTTTGTTAAATTATAAGACCATATAGACCCCAAGCAATCCTACACCACCCAATACGATGGTATAAGGTAATGCCATTTTTACCATTTTACCATAGGATAAATTGATAAGCGGAGCCAGTGAAGAGGTTAGCAAAAATAAGAATGCTGCCTGCCCGTTAGGCGTCGCAACACTAGGCAGGTTAGTACCGGTGTTGATCGCTACCGCAAGATGGTTAAACTGCTCGCGGGTAATATTACCGGCATCGTAAGCCACCTGTACCTCGTTAATGTATACAGTTGCCACAAATACGTTATCACTAATCATCGAGAGAACGCCATTAGCCAAATAGAACATTGAAGGCTGTGTCTCTACCGGAAGAGTTAATACATAATCGATAATAGGTGTAAATAAATGCTGATCGTGAATCATCGCAACAATCACAAAGAACACTACCAAAAGACCGGTAAACGGAAGCGCTTCTTCAAAGGCTTTACCCAGGCTGTGCTCATCGGTAATACCCATAAATGCGGTTTGAACTACAATCAGGAACAGACCTATAAATCCTACCGGAGCCAGGTGAAGTGCCAAGCTTAAAATAAGCAGAATAGCAGAAATTCCCTGAACCCAAAGTCCGTAAGTTTCCTTTTTGGTACGTTTTTCATCAACTTCTTTGGTGTAGTTCTCGATAATACCTCTGGCTACATCGGGAAGCTTAGCTCCAAAGCCGAAGATTTTGGTTTTCTCAAGAATAAAAGTGGTTAACAGACCGGAAATCAAAACCGGAATCGTGATTGGCGCCATACGCTGGAAAAACTGTATAAAATCCCAGCCCATTTTTTCACCAATCAACAGGTTTTGAGGCTCTCCTACCAGAGTACAAACCCCGCCAAGAGCGGTACCCACCACACCGTGCATAATCAAGCTACGCAAAAAGCTTCTAAACTGCTCTAAAGTTTTACCGCCAAGGGCCTCGCGATCTGGCACCTCATCCTTATCATAATCGGCGTTTTCCATCGAAAGTATCTTATGGTAAACACCATAAAATCCTACAGCTACACTTATTAATACCGCGGTTACGGTAAGCGCATCCAGGAAAGCCGAAAGCACGGCTGCCAGAAACACAAAGAGCATCGAGAGCGCTACTTTAGATTTTATCTTGGTAAATACTTTAGAGAAGATATACATCAGCATAGGCTTCATAAAGTAAATACCGGCAACCATAAATACCAGAAGCAATACTACTTCCAGGTTTTGGGCTACCTCTCCATAGGCTGCTTCAGGACTGGTTAATCCTAAAATCAAAGCTTCCAGAGCCAGTATACCACCTGATTGCAGGGGATAACACTTAAGCGCCATGGCCAGTGTGAAAATAAATTCCCCTATAAATAACCACGCGGTTATCGTAGGACCTAAAATATAATAGGAAAAGATATTGAATACCAGAAAAGCGATCATCGCTAACTTAAACCACCTGGGGCTGCTGCCTAAAAAGTATTTTAACATGTGTCTTAGTTGTTGTTGGTTAATGTTCTCTTTATAATCACACCAGTTGTTGCAGGGCCAGTTCAAAAGCCGTACGGCTTATGTTCTTACTGCTGCTGTTGTGATTGTATGTTTTTTCTATTGCATTTTTAATTGTAAGCGAGGTATCGTTAAAGATAGCCTCATCAGTCATTTGAACGCGTCGCTCCATAAAATAAGCAAAAACACGTGCCATCCCGCAATTGGATATAAAATCAGGAATTACAGATACCCGCTCATCGGTATGTTCCATAATGGGACCGAAGAAAATTTCCTTATCTGCAAAAGGCACATTTGCGCCACAGGAAATCACTTCCAATCCGTTAGCGATCATTGAGTCTATTTGCTCCTGAGTCACCAGACGTGATGCCGCACAAGGTAAAAATAATTCTGTTTTTAGTTCCCAGATGCGCGAATTGGCTTCTTCAAAAGAAATCAAATTTGCTGCCGCGAGCTTATTGCCCTGCTTTGCCAAAAATAAACTCTTGATCTCTTCAAAGCTAAAACCGGCTTCATTAATGAGCCCTCCGGCTGCATCGATAATACCTACGATTTTGGCACCCTGCCGCGATAAATAATAAGCCGCTGCAGAACCTACATTACCGAAGCCCTGGATTACGGCACGTTTACCGGTAAGATCACCGCCATAAATATCATAAAAATGACGTGCGGCCTCTGCCACTCCGTAACCGGTTATCATATCGGCAACGGTGTACTTTCGGGTAACATCAGGGGAATATGCCGGGTTTTCAAGCACTTTAATAACACCCTGTCGCAACTGACCAATCCGGTTGATCTTATCTGCTTCGGTGGGTTTAAAATGCCCGTTAAAGACGCCTTCCTGAGGATGCCATACCCCGCTTTCTTCGGTGATTGGGATTACTTCGTGTATTTCATCTACATTAAGATCACCTCCGGTGCCGTAGTAACTTTTCAGCAAGGGCGATACCGCTGCATACCAGCGCTCGAGCACCCCTTTTTTACGGGGGTCTGCCGGGTCAAAATTAATACCGCTCTTGGCGCCGCCAATAGCAGGCCCCGAAACGGTGAACTTCACCTCCATCGTCTTGGCAAGGGATAACACTTCATTACGGTCAAGACCTTTACGCATTCGGGTACCCCCTCCTGCTGCTCCACCGCGAAGTGAATTGATCACCGTCCAGCCTTCTGCTTCAGTCTCGGGATCATTCCAGTGAAATACAATTTCGGGTTCCTTGTTTTCGTAACGTTGTAGTAAATCTTTCATTAAATAATTTAGAGGGTTCACAAATATAACGACTTCGCTTGTTTTCCCTATGTTTTTGATATTAATTTAAGGGGAATATACCAGTCCTGCACAATGATCCTGCGGGGCTCCTGTTACACAGCCAAGTACGTTTGGAGTGTTTCGCAGGCGCAAAACCCCCATAAATGCAAAAATGAGCGCTTCTTTAAATTCGATGGTCTGCGCATCAGGAATTATCAAGGCCAGATTAGAAAGCGCTGCTATACGCTCAATAAGAAAACTGTTATAAGCTCCGCCACCGGTTATCAAAATAGTTTTGCGCGCAGCACCCGCCACGCTAAATCTTAGATTCTGTGCAATTTGTGCAGCCATATGCTCGGTATAGGTGGCGATGCAATCCGGTACAGAAAGCTGCGAATCTTTAAGAATTGGGAATATCGTTTCGGTCACCCACTCCAGGCCGAGGGATTTTGGAGCCGGTTTTTGGTAATACGCCAGGGTATTAAGCTGTTCTAAAGTTGGGGAATGCACACTGCCAGACCTCGCAATCGCCCCGTCCCTGTCAAAATCCAATCCCAGTTTACGGGCGTAGGTATTGAGAACGATATTAGTAGGACAGATATCATAAGCCACACGGCGCCCTGCTTCCTCAAAGGAAACGTTGGCAAAACCTCCTATATTAAGACAGGCTGCATAGTCCGCAAAAAGCAGGCGATCTCCTATAGGCACCAATGGCGCACCCTGACCTCCCAAAGCCACATCCTGCACCCTAAAATCACAAATAACCAGTTTACCGGTATAATCTGCCAGCTCGGGTAGATTTCCTATTTGATAGGTAAGACCCGCTTCGGGACGGTGCAAAATGGTATGCCCGTGCGAGGCAATTGCATCAAAATGCCTGATGGGATGCTTTTTTACAAACGCATTAATTAGCGAACTCAAGTAACGCGTATAGTCTTCATCGAGCAGCTGCAGCGCATCGGCAGAAAGGGAAACAGCATGCTCCAATCGCCCTACCCAGTCTTTAGTGTACGGAATGGTCTCACTTTGCAAAACTTCATAGCGCCAATTTTCAGACTTCTGAAAGCGTACATAGGCCAAATCAACGCCATCAAGCGAAGTACCACTCATAACGCCCAGAAGCACATAAGATGTTGCATGCATAGTTTTTGAAATTAAATAAATTCTTAGTATTTTTCGCTTATGTTATCAATAATTTAATTTAATAGTATAATATCTACTATTTTTGAATTTTTGTTAAAATATTTAGAGTGGTCGCATTTTTATTATGCAAGCATAGTAAATTTTCAGACATTTGAAAAAACCTTACGCAAAGGTTTGAGTTGGATCTTTTATGTCGGCTCTAAAATCTTTTAAGGGTCTTTGCGTGCCGCCGAAGTTATTAAGAAAAGAATAGAATTTTAATTTAATACCAAATATTGACCATGAATTTCAGTTTGAGTGAAGAACACGAAATGATACGTGATGCTGCCCGTGAATTTGCGCAAAGCGAATTGCTTCCGGGAGTTATTGAGCGGGATGAGAAACAACAGTTCCCTAAAGAACTCATTAAAAAAATGGGCGAAATGGGATTTTTGGGCATGATGGCTCCTACTGAATTTGGCGGAGGCGGCATGGACACCATTTCTTATGTTTTGGTGATGGAAGAATTATCGAAAATTGATGCTTCGGCCTCTGTGATCGTATCGGTAAATAACAGCCTGGTCAATTATGGTCTGGCAGAATACGGAAGCCAGGAACAAAAAGAAAAATACCTGTCTAAACTAACAACCGGTGAGAAACTGGGTGCATTTTGTCTTAGTGAACCCGAAGCCGGAAGCGACGCCACCTCACAGCGAACCACAGCGATTGACAAAGGTGATCATTATATTCTTAACGGAACAAAAAACTGGATTACAAACGGCGGATCTGCAGATTATTATCTGGTCATTGCTCAAACCGACAAAGAGAAAAAACACCGGGGTATCAATGCGTTTATCGTTGAGAAAGACTGGGAAGGTTTTGAGATTGGGCCCAAAGAGCAAAAACTGGGTATTCGCGGCAGTGACACCCATTCTCTTATATTTAATGATGTAAAGGTTCCTAAAGAAAACCGTATTGGTGAAGATGGTTTTGGATTTAAGTTTGCGATGAAAACGCTAAGCGGCGGTCGCATTGGTATCGCAGCTCAGGCTTTGGGTATCGCTTCAGGAGCTTATGAACTTGCTCTTGATTATTCCAAACAGCGCAAGGCTTTTGGTACCGAGATTTGCAACCACCAGGCCATCGCCTTTAAACTGGCCGATATGTATACCGAAATTGAAGCCGCACGTCATTTGGTTATGAAAGCCGCCTGGCTAAAAGACCAGAAGCAAAATTATGACCTGGCCAGCTCGATGGCTAAACTATATGCTTCCAAGGTAGCTATGGACACCACTGTTGAAGCCGTACAGGTTCACGGCGGTAATGGTTTTGTAAAGGAATACCACGTAGAACGCCTGATGCGCGATGCTAAAATCACCCAGATCTATGAAGGAACTTCTGAGATTCAAAAAATTGTGATCTCCAGATCGATTATAGATAACTAGAATAAAAATCTGGTTAAATAAAAAAGCTGTCCATCAAGACAGCTTTTTTAATTTTTGTGGAGATCCTGATTTTGCTAAAAATTATAGCCTAATCTGAAAAAGATGTCTGGAAAAAAATAAACCGAATTTCCATATGTTTCTTCCAAATCTGCCGCAAAGCCCGCACCCAATCCCAGTTCAAAACTAAAATGATCCCAATATACGCGACGCATACCTCCATTGAACGTCATTCCCAATGTGGTATTGATGCGTACATCATCGTTAGAAATCAAAAACAAATCGGGCACAAAAAAGGACCTCAGGCTTAGAAAGTCTGCCGAATTATTTGCTGTGTTTTTTCCTTTTCGAGACCGGCGATCCAGATTGCGGTACCATCTGGGTTCTACATGCAGAATGGGAGCGAGAATATAATTAAATTCATTATTGCTTCCGTAAAAAGCCGCATCAAAACCCAATTCGGTTCTTAAGGCAATGGTTCGGCTTAATTTTGATTCATTATGTGCCCAAAAGCCTAGAAGCCCCGTTTGCACTCCCCAAATCGAAGTTTCAACTGATACGCTGTCTTTGGTTTGGGCACCGGCATTTGTAACGTTTAAAAGGAGCACTACTAGTACTAAAAATGTTCTGAACATGATCGTTTTTTGAATGATTGAGCTACAATACTAGAACATTAAATCCTAAAATACGCTTGAGCCATAAAAAAACCCGGTCTGTTTTAGACCGGGCTTTAAATAGTTTTGTTACAGGAGTTTTATTTTGCGAAATACACGTAAATCGCAACAACTATAACACAAATAAGACCTCCTACGGGTTTTACATATTTATAAGGCTCAATAGAAACTTTCTTGGTGTATTCAAGTTCAAATGGAGTTGCTCTGGGGTATAACTTACCAATAATGAGCATAATGATGATGTTAGTAACAAATAAGATTGCCATAACGTGGAGATAGTGCGGGTACGCATCTACACTGATCATTCGTAAAGTTTCAGCATCTGTTATTCCACTTGTTTCTGCTGCTTCCACAGCATTCCCGCGAATCATAGGATCAAGCCAAAACTGGCTGATGATGTATAACAGTGAACCACTGAAAATACCGATTTTTGCTGCAATAGCAGGTACGCGTTTCGTAGCGTAACCAATTACAATTACAGTAAAAATAGGAATGCTATAAATCCCGTTTATCTCTTGCAGGTACTGAAACAAACTGCCGGCATTTGAGATCAACGGTGCAATAAACATCGCTGCCAGAGCCAGACAAACCCCAAAGATTTTACCGTATTTAACCACGGTTGACTCAGAAGCGTCCTTATTAATGTGTTGTTTGTAAATATCAATACCAAATAAGGTAACCGAACTGTTCAATACACTATTAAATGAACTCAGGATTGCACCAAATAAAACGGCTGCAAAAAACCCTACTAAAGGTTTTGGCAAAACCGCACGTACCAGTTCAGGGTAAGCCAGGTCGCTACTGTCAAGACCTCCTTCAAAATAATAGAAAGCGATCATTCCCGGAAGCACCAAAATTATTGGACCTAAAATCTTTAAAAATGCGGCCAGCAACAGTCCTTTTTGTCCTTCCGCGAGACTTTTAGCCCCTAAAGCCCGCTGAATAATTTGCTGATTGGTACCCCAGTAAAATAATTGCACCAGCATCATTCCCGTAAAAATGGTCGAAAATGGCACTTCCTGCCCCGGCTCTCCCGTAGAGTCAAAACGCTCCGGATTAGAATCAATAAGTACATTAAGACCGTCTATAATTCCACCATCACCAATAGCCATAAGACCAAAAACAGGGATCAACAAACCTCCAATGATTAGCCCCACTGCATTTATACTGTCTGAAACAGCAACCGCCTTTAGGCCACCAAATACAGCGTATATCGAACCGATGATTCCTATACCCCAGATACAAATCACCAGGGCCGTCATATCAGAAACCCCTAGTCTTTCCGGAATATTAAACATCCCGCTTACCGCTACAGAACCAGAGTACAAAATCACCGGAAGCAAGACAACAACATAACCCGTTAAAAAGAACGCAGAAGTTATCGTTTTAGTTGAAGTATCAAAACGCTCGGCGAGAAACTGCGGCACCGTGGTAAGCCCCCCTTTTAGATAACGAGGCAATAGAAAAATGGCAGTTACCACGATTGCGAGAGCCGCCAGAGTTTCCCAGGCCATAACCGAAAGTCCGTCTTTGTAAGCGCTTCCGTTAAGACCTACAATTTGCTCGGTCGAGAGGTTAGTAAGTAACAGGGATCCGGCAATTACGCCGGCAGTAAGACTTCGTCCTCCCAAAAAATAGCCGTCAGAGGTCGATTCATCAGAATTTCGTACGGCCCACCATGAGATGACGGCTACAAGAATTGTAAATGCTAAAAAGGAAATTATTGCCATAAGCTAAGGAGTTAAGGTTTTTCGCGAGAGCTGATTTAACAAATTTTTAAAACGCCACTAAAGTAATACAATAAACATTTTAAGACGAAGTATTGAGGTTTAAAATCTGTCAGAAAGCCACAAATGAGTATCATTTTTTGATAAATCGTTTAAAATCATAAGACTTTTTTATCGCTATTACGTTATAGTATCATCTACACTATATTAGCCCGAAACATCTTTTTTTAAATGTAAAAAATACGTTTAATTAAACTTTTAGTATATTTGTCCTCAAAATTGAAGTATTAATTAGCACGGAAAGGTTTTGCAAAACAACAACATCATCTCACACTCGCCAGAGCAACTTGCCCAAATTGGGAACTTTAAGGCCGAAGTAACCCTTAACTCACCCGGAAGGGTAAATCTTATAGGGGAACATACCGATTACAACAATGGCTTTGTAATGCCTACAGCTATTGACAAATCGATTATTTTTTATCTCAAGAAAAACAAGTCTCAAACGCAATGCAGCGTTACCAGCCTCAACTTTCAAAGCACCTACGAATTTGATTTGAGCAAGCCCGATGAGACCGGTGAAGAATGGACGCGTTATATTACCGGCGTGACTGAAGAAATCAAAAAAAGAGGGCGCAGCCTTTCTGGTTTTGACTGTCTGATGTTTAGCAATTTGCCCATGGGCGCAGGCATCAGTTCGTCTGCAGCGCTGGAGTGCGGCCTGGCAGCCGGACTCAACGAACTTTTTGATTTAAAGCTTACCCCGCTTGAAATAGTAGAGCTTTCTCAAAAAGCCGAACACAATTATGTAGGCACTATGTGCGGGATTATGGACCAGTTTGCTTCGGTGATGAGCAAAGAAAACCACGTGATCCAACTCGATTGCGAAAGTCTGGATTACAAGCTGGTTCCTTTCAATATTGAGCCTTATGCGCTACTGCTGCTAAACACCAATGTATCACACAGCCTTTCGACCAGTGAATACAATGTGCGTCGCAACGAATGTGAGCAGGGCGTAAAATTGCTTCAAAACTGGTATCCTGAAGTTAAAGCCTTGCGGGATGTAGAACCGGAACAACTCGAAGCGCATAAAAACGATTTTGACCCGGTGATTTACAATCGCTGTTCGTATGTAATTGAAGAAAATCAACGCGTAAATGAAGCCGCAAAGGCCTTAGAACGCAATGATCTGGAGACTTTTGGAAAGCTTATGTACGGCTCGCACGAAGGACTTCAACATAAATATGAAGTAAGTTGTAAAGAACTTGATTTTCTTACCGATTTTTCACGAAATTATGATGCGATTTTAGGCTGCCGGATGATGGGTGGAGGTTTTGGAGGCTGTACCATAAACCTGATTCATCAGGATTTTGTAGAAGCCTATATTGCTTTGGCCAAAAAAGCATACTATGAAGCGTTTAATATCAATCTAACCGCCTTCAAAGCTATGCCGGCAGATGGCGGAAAAGTAATCTGATCCCCTTTCACTTAATGTAATTTTTGAAACAAAAAACGGAATACCATGCTTGACTTTAATGATAATTCACACAGAAGGTACAACATTCTTACAGGAGATTGGGTACTTGTTTCTCCGCACCGTACCAAGCGTCCCTGGCAGGGAAAGGAAGAAGAGGTAATTATTGAAGAACGCCCTTCTTACGACCCTTCCTGTTACTTATGCCCCGGAAACGAGCGTGCAGGCGGACATAAAAATGAAGAATACAAAGAGCCATGGTCTTTCACAAACGATTTTGCCGCACTTAAAAGGGATGTTCCCGAAGAAAAATTTAAGTCGGGATTACTGAAAGCGGAGGCTGAAAGCGGAACCTGTAAGGTCGTCTGCTTTTCTCCCGATCATTCCCTCACGCTTCCGGTGATGGACGTTGCCGAAATTGACAAGGTTATTGCCCTATGGCAGCGTGAGTTTAGAGAACTCGGTGCCAAGAAAGATATCAATCACGTTCAGATTTTTGAAAATAAAGGTGCTATTATGGGCTGCAGCAACCCGCACCCGCACGGCCAAATCTGGGCGCAGCGCACCATCCCCCTTGAGGTCACCAAAAAATGCAAACAGTTAACCGAATACTGGAATAACAATAAGGTAAGTCTGCTTAGCGATTACCTCAAGCAGGAACTTCAGGCCAAAGAGCGTATTATTGTTGAAACTGAGTATTTTGTAGCTCTGGTGCCCTACTGGGCAGTATGGCCTTATGAAGTGATGATTATTCCCCGTAATCAACACCGCACTATTTTAAGCCTCACTGAAGAAGAGCGAAAAGATTATGCAAAAATCATCAAGGCAGTGACTATCAAATATGATAACCTGTTTAAGATTTCATTTCCGTACAGCTCCGGTATACACCAGGCGCCTACAGACGGGAGAGATTGGGACAGCTGGCATTTTCATATGTTGTTCTACCCACCGCTGCTACGATCTGCAACGGTTAAAAAGTTTATGGTAGGCTATGAAATGTTTGCAACTCCCCAGCGCGATATCACTGCAGAGATGGCTGCCGAAACTTTACGTAACTTACCGGACGTACATTATAGCAAAACCTAAATATGGCACACAAAACCACCTTAAAAGCAATTGCAGAACATCTTAATCTTTCGATCTCCACGGTCTCTAAAGCTTTAGCAGACAGTCCTGAGATTAGTGATGCCACAAAGCTGGTGGTTAAAACCGCTGCACGACAACTCAAATACAGGCCAAACGCAATGGCCAGGGGCCTCAAAAGCAGCCGCACCAAAACCATTGGAGTTGTTATTCCCAACATCATGCATAACTTTTTTGCTAAAGTGATTATGGGAATGGAAGATGAAGCCACTAAAAACGGGTATTCGCTGGTAACCTGTATTTCAAACGAATCGCTTCAGAAAGAAAAGCAGAGCATCCATATGCTTAGTGATGTTTCGGTAGATGCGATTATCATAAGCCTCAGTTCAGAGACTCAGCAAACTGAAGAATTAGAACACCTTAATGACATTCTTTACTTTGACATTCCGCTGGTGCAGTTTGATCGTGTAAATGAGAAGCTGCTTTCGCACAGCGTGGTGATCAACGACTTTAAAGGTGCTTACGACTCTACTATGCATTTGCACAAAACGGGATGCAGGCATATCGCACTGCTGTCTATCCTAACCAACACTTCTGTGGGTAAAAAACGGGCTGAAGGCTATGAAGCTGCTGTACGTGAACTGGGCTACGAACCCAAAATAATAAATACCAGACTCGAAAATCTGGAGGCTGACCTCAGCGCTTTTTTAAAGGATAATGCTCTGGACGGAATTGTCACCACAGACGAATCGAGCGCTATCTACGCGATGAATGCCCTGCGCATAAATAACCGTATTGTACCGGATGATGTAGGCGTAATCGGCTTTACCGACGGTGCTTTAGCCCGCAATTATTTCCCCCCACTTACTACAATAAAACAACAGGCTGAGATAATTGGTAAGCGCACCATACAAATCGCGATAGAAAGTCTTGAAGCTAAAACCAAAAAAGACCCTATTCAGGAAACTATTGAGACCGAACTGGTTATACGCAAAAGCACACGTACGATCTAAAATGAAAAGCTGTGCGCGTTATTGAATACCGCGCACCTTTTTTTCCCATTTCCAGGCAGAATCTAACGCATCTGCCAGGCTAAGTTCTGATTTCCAGCCAAGCTCGTTGTTGGCTTTTTCGGTATCGGCATAGGCTGCAACCACATCTCCTTCGCGGCGGTCTACAATTTTATATGGGAGTTTTACCCCGGAAACTTTTTCAAAAGTCTCGATTACTTCTAAAACCGTACTTCCGGTACCGGTACCTAAGTTAAATACCTCGTAGTTGGATTTATTTTTCCCTTCAATCAAGCGGGTTAAAGCCATCACGTGAGCCTGAGCAAGGTCAACCACGTGTATATAATCACGCACGCAGGTGCCATCGCGGGTAGGGTAATCATTACCAAAGACTGAAAGTTCTTGACGCAAGCCGGCTGCTGTCTGGGTGATAAAAGGCACCAGGTTTTGTGGTACTCCCAGAGGCAACTCGCCTATTTCAACACTCTCGTGTGCCCCGATAGGATTAAAGTAACGCAGGGCAATCGCTTTAAAGTTTTGGTATTTATGAGCCGTATCCCTTATGATCTCCTCGCCTATTTGCTTGGTGTTTCCGTAAGGAGATTCGGCCGGTTTTACCGGGGCACTTTCGGTTATGGGCAATTCATCAGCCTGCCCGTAAACGGTACAGGACGAACTAAAGATAAAGCTGGCTTCGTTTTTCTCTACGAGTTCCTGTAACAGGTATATCAGAGAATTCAGGTTGTTTTCGTAATACAATAAAGGTTTGTGTACACTTTCGCCCACGGCTTTTGAAGCTGCAAAATGAATTACGCCCTCAACATCTGCGTGCTTCTTAAAGAAGGCAGACACAGCATTACGGTCGCGAAGGTCTAATTTTTCAAACTCGGGTCGGGTCGAAGTAATAGCTTCAATACCATCTAAAACAGATTCTGAAGCATTAGAAAGATCATCAATAATGACCACTTCATAGCCTGCATTTTGTAATTCAACCACGGTATGAGAACCTATAAAACCAAGTCCTCCGGTAACCAATATTTTCATGTATTCGTTTTTATATTTTTAGTCTTATCGCATTAAAGAAATAAGGTCCTAAAATTCTAAATAATTATTTTCAACAGAAAGCTTTTCTAACGCTGCATCGATATCAAAACCTTTTAAAGATTCGATAATCATATCTGGGCCATACGCATAGGCGGCAAGATCTTTCTGTTTAGATACTCCCGAAAGGGTTAAAATGGTTTTATAACCCATTTGAATGGAGCCCAGAATATCGGTATCCATCGTATCTCCTATCACTATGGTCTGATCTGTGGTCAATCCTAATTTTTTGCGTGCGGCACGCATCATCACCGGACTTGGTTTTCCAACAGAAAAAGCTTTACGGCCACTGGCCTCTTCAATCATTTTTACAATGGCTTTAATACCCAGATTGGCCCAGCCCTTTTTCATAGGCGAAGGGTCAAGGTTGGTTGCGATAAGTTTTGCACCACCTAAAATCATATCTACGGCATTATTTGCCATCTCAAGCGTAAAGTTTCGGCCTTCGCCTACCACTACATAATCAGGATCCTGAGTCACGAGACTATAGCCATGCTGATGCAGGCTGCTCAACAGACCTCCCTCTCCCAAAACGTAAGCAGTACCGTTAGGCTTGGTAAAACCTAAAAACCACGCGGTAGCCATGGCACTGGTGTACACATTGTCTTCGGTGATTTTTATCCCCATAGGCTTAAGCTTATTCACAACATCAATAGGACTGCGCTGACTGTTGTTAGTCATAAACAAAAAGGGAATACCGCGGTCCTGTAATGTCTTGATAAATGTATCTGCACCCGGAATTAAATCGTTACCGCTGTAGATAACTCCGTCCATGTCAATTAAAAAGCCTTTGTCCATAATGGTTTTGTTTTAAGCGTAAAATTAACGTTTAAATTCTAAAATTGCTCCTGTAGCCTGTACTTTTTAGGCAGTAAACTCCTGATCGTAAAAATGGGTTGCGTCGTAGATGAGTTCATCTAATTTCTCGTTTTCTTCCTGCACGCGCCGCTCATCCCAATCTAAATAATTTACAAAATCTTCAATAGCCAGATCCCGATATGCATTTACCGTTTTGATATCAAAATACAGACGACCGGTACGACGTACAAAGAAATCGGCCAGGCTGTTTGTCATCTCAAAGTTTACCGAATACCAAAGTTCGGCACGCACCAGACGCTCATTAACATCCTGATTTCTAAAATAATTGATCTTATTTTTTATTATGTCGGCCTGCTTACCATAGGTTGAAGTAAGATACCAGGCTTTATACTCGGGTTTATCGATTTTCAGATAATCAAGAGCGGCTTCCAGTTCTTTACGGTAGGTCTCTACTTCTTTGGTATTGCGCATAGCATGCGAGGTAAGTGCAATATGCTCGGTACGGGATTCTTCAAACTGCTCGGCATAGTCGCCCTTAAGACGCTTCAGCACCGCTTCATTTACCCGTTGCGCCATTTTGCGGTAACCGGTAAGTTTTCCGCCGGCGATAGAAATCAAACCACTTTCACTCTCAAAAATTTCATCTTTTCGCGAAAGCTCAGAAGGGTCTTTTTCATCCTCGTGAATTAAAGGCCGAAGTCCTGCCCAGCTCGATTCAATATCTTCTTCGGTCAGGTGGATATCAGGGAAAGTTGCATTTACTGCATCGAGTAAATAATGAATATCGTCTTTTGTAGCTACGACCCGATCGAGGTCACCGGAATAATTGGTGTCTGTCGTGCCCACATACGTAACTCTGCCGCGCGGGATGGCAAAAATCATTCGGCCATCGGGGACATCGAAATACAGGGATTGATGTACGGGTAATTTTTTGCGCTCAAAAACCAGGTGCACCCCTTTAGTAAGGTGCAGGTGCTTGTTATTCATCGACTCGTCTTTCGCCCGAAGTTTATCGACCCAGGGACCCGCAGCCGAAACAAAGGTGCGCGACTCAATCTCAAAAAGGCTTCCGGAATTGTGATCCCGGCATTTTACGGCTGTGATTCGGCCTTTATAATCGTAAACGAAATCGCTCATCTCACAATAGTTGAGGCAAATGGCCCCAAAACCGGCGGCTTTCTTCAACAATTCAATTGTAAGCCGGGCGTCATCGGTTCTGTATTCCGCATAAAACCCGCCACCCAAAACTTTGGTTTCGTCCAGAATAGGTTCGCGCTTTAAGGTTTCTTCCTTAGAAAGCATTTGGCGCTTATCATCGCCTTCTACATTGGCCAGAAGATCGTAAACCTTTAAGCCTACTGAAGTTAAAAATTTACCGTACTGCCCGCCTTCGATTAAAGGCAAGAGCATTTTTTCGGGCACTACAAGGTGTGGTGCCAGTTTGTGCACAATCGCGCGCTCGGTCCCGGTCTCTTTAACCAGACCTATTTCCATCTGTTTGAGATAGCGCAGACCGCCGTGAACCAGCTTGGTGCTTTTATTGCTCGTGCCGCTGGCGAAATCATTTTTCTCCACCAGACACACACTCATCCCGCGGGTAATGGCGTCGAGGGCGATACCCGCTCCGGTAACTCCGCCACCAATGACCACGAGATCAAATTTTTTCTTTTTAGCTTTCTTGATATAGCGCTTACGGTCAACAATACTGAAACGCAACGGCTTCTTCTCTTTCACCAGACTTTCGGCATAACCAGAACGGGTGCGTAAAACGGCAAGTTCCCAGCCTTCTTTTTTATGATTGCGCTCTCGGATGCCCATTTCGGGTTTAAAGATGTGATCAATTTTTCTCAGGGAAGCGATGTCATTTTGCGACCAGACTCCGGCTTTAATACCTGCCAGCAGTGCTGCGCCCAGCGCAGTCACTTCGAGCATTTGAGGCCGGTCAACCTCAGCATCCAGAATATCTGCCTGAAACTGCATCAGGTAATCGTTAGCGCAGGCACCACCATCTACTTTGAGGCTTTTGATCTGATTGCCGCTGTCTTCAGTCATGGCCGTAATCAAATCATCTACCTGATACGCCAAAGCTTCAATCGTAGCCTTAACGAGTTCTTTTCTGCCGGTACTAAAAGTTAATCCCTGAATGCTTCCTTTGGCGTTTCCATCCCAATACGGCGCGCCCAGACCGTTAAAAGCAGGCACCATATACAAATCATTTAACGGCGGAATACTTTTACAGATAATACTGGTTTCGTTAGCATCATCAATGAGCTTTAGCGAATCGCGAAGCCATTGTACCGAAGCTCCGCCTACAAAAACACTACCCTCAAGGGCGTACTTTGGTTTTTTATTTTCAAGGGTGCAGCATAAGGTAGTGATGAGTCCGTTTTTAGAAAACGAGGGCTTTTTCCCGGTATTGAGCAGCATAAAGCAACCCGTACCGTAGGTGTTTTTGGCCATCCCAGACTTGTAACCACCCTGACCAAACAAGGCTGCCTGCTGATCACCTGCAACCCCGTAAATCGGATAGGTATGACCCTTGTGCGTGATGCTTCCAAAATCGGAAGACGACGCCTGAACCCTGGGCAACATCGATTTCGGGATTTCCAAAATCTCGAGCAATTCGTCATCCCATTTCAGCTTTTTGATGTTGTACAACATCGTGCGGCTCGCGTTGGTATGATCGGTAAGATGCTGACCGGTAAATTTGTAAATGAGCCAGGTGTCTATGGTACCAAAGAGCAAATCGCCGTTTTCGGCCTTTTCGCGGGCGCCATCCACATTATCGAGAATCCATTTTATTTTGGTGGCCGAAAAATAACTGTCGATGACCAGTCCCGTATTTTTTGAAATATAGCGCTCCAGGTCACGCTCGCGCAAACCCTGACAGATGGGTTCGGTGCGCTTGTCTAGCCATACAATGGCGTTATAAACCGGCTCGCCGGTATGTTTATCCCAAACGACAGTGGTTTCCCTCTGATTGGTGATTCCTATAGCTTTAATCGCATTGGGTTCAATCCCGGCTTCGGCAATCACCTGCTCAAAAGCGGCCTTTTGATCGGTATAAATTTCCATGGGATCGTGCTCCACCCAACCCGATTGCGGATAGTGCTGGGTGAGTTCTTTTTGGGAAACCTGTACAATAACGCCCTGCTCGTCAAAGAGTATGGCGCGGGTACTGGTCGTTCCCTGATCAAATGCGATTATATAGGATTTACTCATAACTAAAGGTATAACGTACATCGTGCTCGTAACGCTGCGCAGGTTTTAAAACCGTGCTCGGGAAATGCTCGTGATTGGGCGTGTCGGGAAAATGCTGCGGCTCCAGACACAGACCGGGACAATTTCCTGCGATTTTACCGTGTTTGCCTTCAAAATCAACAATACCGTTTGCGCTGTAAAACTGAATTCCCGGCTGGGTGCAGTACAACTCCATCTTCAATTTTCCATCCGGTGAAATCAATTGCGCGGCGGGTGCATCGCCTCTGTTTTCGTTCAAAACGAAATTGTGATCAAAGCCACCGTCAATCGCGGCGATAGCGGCTTTCAAATCAACCGGCTTTTGTAAATCAAACGGACTTTCTGCAACCGGTTTTAGTTCACCAGACGGCACATTTTGCGGAGTCTTGGGCAAATAAGCAGACGCGTTGATCTGCAATTGGTGATTGGTAATTCCATTACCTGAAGCGGCATCCATATTAAAATACTCATGGCGGGTAAGGTTTACGATGGTTTCCTTATCGGTAGTCGCTTCATAGCGCATTGCCAGCGTATTGTTTTCTTCCAGTTTTGCGTAGAATTTGGTTTCCAGATTTCCGGGAAAACCTTCATCGCCATCGGGGCTGGTATAGGTAAAAAGTACGGCGTCACCCAGATCGGTAACAGACCAGATTTTTTTACCAAAAGATTCAAAACCGCCGTGAAGTTGATTTTTACCTTCATTTGCCGAAAGTTGTACTTTCTTACCGTCCAGGACGGCTTCGGCATTAGCGATACGGTTGGCATTTCGGCCTACTAACTGGCCCATAAAATAATTATCCTCTTCATACGACCCAAGGTCTTCATAGCCCAGCACCACATCGGTTTGGGTGGAGCCTGTAGGAACTATAAGGCGCTGTAATATGGCTCCGTAGGTTAAAAAATGGGCTTCCATGCCCGCTTTATTTTTAAGTTTCACGTTATAAACGGCCTGGCCGTCCCGCGTTTTTGAGAAAGGTTGGATCGTGATCAAAAGAATACTGTTTAAAACCCTAAATATAGAAAATACATTTGCGAAACGCTTTCATCTCAATCATCAACTTTTAAACGGATGCGCTTTTCAAGCCTTTTGTAACAGCTCTTCAGTTTAAAAAACCACAAATAGCTCCTTTGCGTATCTATAAAAAAGCCCCTTCTAATTTAATTAACATGAAAGTCAAACCAACCGCCTTAACTTGGCGGCATCAAATACTGAAACGACCTGCTTCTATGCATTTAAAATGGATGATTGTCCTGCTTTTTCTTTCCTTTTCGGGCTTTGCCCAAAAAAAATCAATCGGCAAACTGCTTAGAACCTACAACAGTGGCAGTGTACCTTATATTTCTGTCGAAGAATTGAAAATGAAACAAGATGAGTATCTCATTCTTGATTCGCGCAAAGCGGAAGAATTTGAGGTGAGCCATCTCCCCAATGCCATACGCGTGGATGATCGGCTCGACGAGACTACGCTGGAGCGCATTCGCAAATCGAATAAGAAAATTGTGGTCTATTGCAGCGTGGGGGTACGCAGTGAAGATTTTGGCGAAAAATTGCAGAAGAAAACAGGTCAACCTGTTTTTAACCTGTATGGGGGCATTTTTGCATGGAAAGACGCCGGGTTTCCTATTTTTAACGATGAGGGTAAACCCACAGAGCGCGTGCATACTTTTTCAAAAAATTGGCAAGATTATTTAAGCACAGGCATTGCGGTTTATTAATTTTGACAGCCATTCTTAAAACCAAACTATGGGTCTGTTAAGCAAAAAAGACACCGGGGCCGAGGCCGATTTTGAAACCGAATTTCACTTTCCCACATCAGATAAAACCCTGCTGATTTTTAACCGCAATCCCGAACTGGGCAAGGTGAAAACCCGCCTGGCGGGTGGCGTAGGTGATGAAGCAGCCCTTGAGATTTATAAATTTCTGCTGAAACACACCGTGAGCATCACGCAAAACCTGCGGGTAGACAAACAGGTTTTTTATTCCGAAAAAATACGATCTGAAGATCTTTGGGATACCGAAAAATACATCAAAAAACTACAGCACGGCCAAGACCTGGGTGCTCGTATGCAACAGGCCTTTTCGTGTGCATTTAGCGATGGCTATCGCAAAGCGATCATCATTGGCAGCGATATGTACGACCTGTCACAAAGCGATCTTGAAGAAGCCTTCGCTGCTCTGGACCATCACGATTTTGTTATAGGCCCGGCACAAGATGGCGGGTATTATTTATTGGGAATGAAGTTTCTCAAACCTGAACTTTTTCAGCATAAAAACTGGGGAACCGAGACGGTTCTCGAAGACACGCTGCAAGATCTAAAAAGCGAATCGGTTAAATTGCTTGAGGTGCGTAATGACGTAGATTATTACGAAGACATTAAAGATATTGATGCCTTTAAGCCCTTTTTACCCGATCATTTAAAATAAGATGCCGAAGTTTATCCTATCTTTTTGGCAAAATACCTTTTAAACTAAATTGATGAACTGCACCTTACAATTAGACTACTTCAAAGTGCTACTTGTTGTGCATTACATCTCACCAATTAAAAAACACTTAAAATCTTAAACAGATGAAACGATTTATTGAAGAGTCTGCGCATTTCCTTAAAGAGCGTGGCTTTGAAGCTCCCGAAATTGGTATCATTCTAGGTACCGGCCTGGGGCAATTTGTAGATAAAGTAGAAATCATCAGCTCGGTGAGCTATAATCATATCCCCAATTTTCCTACAGCTACTGTAGAATTCCATACCGGCAAACTCATCTACGGAAGCCTGGGTGGTAAAAAAGTGGTGGTTATGCAGGGGCGCTTTCATATTTATGAAGGCTATACCCTACAGGATGTGAGCTACCCGGTGCGGGTGATGCGCGAGCTGGGCATTTCAAAATTACTCATCAGCAATGCCGCAGGTGCCATCAATCTCAACTTCAAAAAAGGCGAGATTATGCTTATTGAAGATCATATCAATTTGCAGGGCGGTTCGCCCCTGGCCTTTAAAGGCGTAGGTCTTTTAGGAAGCCGTTTTACCGATATGAGCGCGCCTTATGATGCCGAAATGGGCAAAATTCTAAAGGAAATCGCAAACGAAAACAACATTACCCTGCACGAGGGCGTGTATACCTCAGTAGTAGGACCTCAGCTTGAGACCCGTGCCGAATACCGATACCTGAAAATCATTGGTACAGATACGGTGGGGATGAGTACAGTTCCCGAAGTGATTGTGGCCAACCATCTGGATTTGCCGGTTGCCGCAGTATCGGTGATTACCGATGAATGCGATCCCGAAAATCTGGCACCGGTAGACATTCAGGATATTATGGATGCTGCCGCCAAAGCAGAACCCGATATGGTGCTTCTGTTCACCAAACTCATCGAGAAACTGTAGATTTTCAGGCTGAAAAATGCTTGTAGAATAGTCTCAAAATGCAGAACCCCGGTTTTATCCCGGGGTTTTTGCCTATTTTTCTTCAGTTTTAAAACCAAAGACCGACAAATACCGTAACTGTAATGTCGGTTTATTTCATTAAACCCAAAAAACACATTGATAAAATGGCCAGTAACAACTATTACGATCCTGCAGACCTTAGAAAATTTGGTAAAATCACCGAATGGAGCGAAGAGCTGGGAACTAAATTCTTTGATTATTACGGAAAAGTATTTGAGGAAGGTGCGCTTACCGCACGCGAGAAAGCCCTAATCGCTCTTGCCGTAGCCCATACCGAGCAATGCCCTTATTGCATTGATGCCTATACCAAAGACACCCTGCAGCGCGGCGTGACTAAAGAACAAATGATGGAAGCCATACACGTAGGTGCAGCCATCAAAAGCGGAGCTACCCTCGTACACGGCACCATGATGATGAATAAGGTTAATAAACTGGAAATGTAAGTTTTGAACGGTATTTCTATCAACTTAATCCTATATTAGCTACCGCTGAAAAAGAAAAATTAAAACTTCTATGTCTGTTACCACAACAAAAAAATCTTTACATAAACGCCATGATGATCTGGCCCAGGCCAATAAGCAACTCGAGATTCTCTCGGGAGGTATTTTTGCCGATGGAGAGTTGCCCACCTTTGCCAAAAAAATAAAGGAGACCGGGCAATTTCCGCTCAGACCTAAAAAGCTGGAAATCCTGCAGATCAACGTGGGCTACATGTGCAATCAGGTGTGTGAGCATTGCCACGTAGATGCCGGCCCTGACCGAAAGGAAATTATGACCTGGGAAACGATGGAGCAGTGCCTGGAAGTGATTAAAAACACCGGCGCGCATACCCTCGATCTTACCGGTGGTGCACCCGAGATGAATCCCCATTTCAGACGCTTTGTAGAAGAAGCCAGCAAAGCGGGAATCAAAGATTTTATCGTGCGCAGTAACCTCACAATCATCAGAGCCAATAAAAAATACCACGATTTACCGGAATTTTTCAAAAAACACAACGTGCACGTGGTGAGCTCTATGCCTCACTGGACGCGTGGTAAAACCGATAAACAACGTGGTGAAGGGGTTTTTGACAAGTCGATCAAAGCTTTGCAGGAACTCAACGCAGTTGGTTATGGGATGCCGGACAGCGATTTACGCCTCGACCTTGTGTACAATCCTAACGGAGCTTACCTGCCTTCAGACCAGGCCGGGATGGAAAAAGACTTCAAAAAAGCCCTGATGGAAGATTTCGGCATTCAGTTTCACAACCTGTTTGCAATTACCAATCTGCCCATCGCGCGCTTTCTCGATTACCTCATCGCTTCCGAAAATTATGAAGACTATATGTACCAGCTTGTGGAGGCATATAACCCCGCCGCTGTTGCAAACGTGATGTGTACCAATACCATTTCGATAAGCTGGGACGGATGGCTGTACGATTGTGACTTTAACCAGATGCTCGATCTCAAAGTTAACAGCAAGGTGAAGCACATTTCAGAATACAACGAAGATTTATTAAACGACCGCAACATCATCATCTCGCAACACTGCTACGGCTGTACCGCCGGTGCAGGAAGCAGTTGCCAGGGTACTGTTGCCTAGCTTACGGCTATGAATACCAAAACCGCCATACTTATTTTTGCCCGCTCCGCGCAGGCAGATGCCGGTCACAAAAGACTGCGCAATGGGGTTTCGGTATTTGAAAAACTCAATTTACAGATTGAGAACACTGTAAAGAAAACCGGTCTTCCCTATTTTATTTATACCGAAGATTTGCAACGCGGTGCAGATTTTGCCTCCAGATTTACCAATGCGCTTCAGGATATTTACAAGTTGGGTTTTGATAACGTAATCAGTGTGGGGAACGACAGCCCGCAGCTTACCAAAAATCATCTGCTCACCGCAGCTGAAAAACTCAAAACCTGTCCGCTGGTTCTGGGTCCCTCACACGACGGCGGCTTCTACCTGATGGGCTTGAATAAAACCCATTTTGACGCCCAATCCTTTTTGAATTTACCCTGGCAAACCGCCTCACTGACGCGCAGTATCCTGCGTTTGGTTCAGGCTAAAAAAATACATGCTGAATTGCTTCCGGCGCTACGCGATCTGGATACTTCGGCAGACGTTACGCTGCTATTGAGCAGCACCAAAAAGCTTTCGTTTCAGTTACGGAAACTTTTAGCAAAATCTGCTGTTCAGAACATTCACAGGTTCAGCTTTAAATCCCTTAACGCCTGGCTTTTTTCCCATCCGGTTTACTTCAATAAAGGTTCGCCCCTTAGTATCGCTTAAAACGCTATTTCAGGCAGGGCTTCCTCACCGAAGCCTCACAAGTACTAATCCTATCTTTATTTAATGAAACACCTTTATTTTGGGCTTACGCTCTTGCTTTGTGCATTTGCAAACGGCCAGACTTTAATTTCGGGTACCGTAACCACCTCTAGTGACGGTTCTACAGTCCCTTTTGTAAACGTCGTCGCCGTAGATGCCGATGCCAACACCATCACAGATGAGAACGGTTATTACAGCTTAAGCGTTTCTGCGAAAGCGACCCAATTGCGCTTTTCGGCAATTGGGTTTATCACACAAACTATCTCAATAAACGGGCAGCAAACCATCAATATCGTTTTGCAGGAATCTACTACAGATCTTGATGAAGTCGTAATTACAGCCTTGGGACTGGAGCGCGAAACCAAAGAGCTAGGCTATGTGGTTCAAACCATTGAAGCCGAAGAAGTATCAGCCGTAAAAGCGCCTAACTTTCTGGACAATCTCGCGGGGAAACTAGCCGGGGTTACCGTATCGCAGGGTGCAACGGGAGTGGGTTCTTCCTCTAAAATTACCATTCGCGGGGAGGCTTCTTTTTCCAATAACAATCCGCTGTTTATCGTAGACGGAACGCCCATCAACAACAACACGGTTTTCAACAACACCAATGAAGCCGCTGCCGGTTTTCAGGAAGTAGATTTTGGTAACGGTGCGATGGAAGTCAATCCCGATGATATCGCTTCGGTAAGTGTATTGAAAGGTCCCAGCGCCGCTGCCCTCTACGGAACCCGGGCGTCAAATGGTGTAATCATTATCGAAACCAAAAACGGAAGCAACAGCAAAGGTTTAGGAATCAGCGTTAATACCTCAGTGTTTGTGGATACACCTTTTAAACTGCCCGAATTTCAAAATCAATACGGGCAGGGCAACTCGGGTCAGTTTGAGTTTGTTGACGGTCTGGGTGGCGGTGTTAACGACCTCATCACCTATTCCTGGGGTCCGCGTTTAGATCAGGGCACCCTCATTTCTCAATTTGATTCTCCGGTTACCTTACCAGATGGAACAGTTGTACGCGGGGGAGACACAGCGCTTTATGACGGACTTCCCATCACGCCTACTCCATTCAACTCGCACCCGGACAATCTGAAAGACTTTTACCAAACCGGAGTCACCACCATCAACAACGTTGCCATAGGCAGCGGTTTTGAAAAAGGCAATTACCGCCTTTCCTTTACCGATTTGCGCAGTGAAGCCATCATTCCCGGTGTAAATCTCGACCGCCAGACGGTGGCCGCCAAACTCAACTTTAAGCCTACCGATAAGACCCGTTTCAATGCGACGGTCAATTATGTGAATTCGGGAAGTGACAACCGCCCGTCTAACGGGTATGGAAGCGAAAATGTCAATTATTCACTGGTTGCCTGGGGTCCGCGCTCCCTGGATATGAACAGCCTGCACCGCTACTGGCAACCCGGACTTGAGGGTGTGCAACAGTTTTCATTTAACTACACCTATTTTGACAATCCGTTTTTCATTATGTATGAAAACCGCAACTCCTTCAATCGCGATCGCGTTTTTGGAAACCTGTCGCTTAAACACCAGTTTACCGAAAATCTAAGCCTCGCCGTACGCAGCGGGATGGATTACACTTCCGAAACCCGCCAACTGCGTCGTGCCTTCAGCTCGAACCGCTTTAAAAATGGGGGTTACGCCGAGCACGATGTGTTGTACAGAGAGGTAAATACCGACTTCCTGCTGAATTACAACAAGATTTTTGGTGACGTATCTGTTGACGTTTCGCTGGGCGGAAACCGACTCGATCAAAAGGCCTCAACCAAACAAAGTCAGACCGTAAACCTCGCACAACCCGGCATTTTTAACCTCAACAACGCGGCTTCACCCATCGATGTGTTTCAGTTTGAATCGCGCAAGCGCATCAATTCGTTTTACGGCATAGCCAAACTGGGCTACCGGGATTTTCTGTTTCTCGACATCACCGGGCGTAACGACTGGTCAAGCGCGCTTGCCACGCCCTTTTCGGTAGATGGGACTTCATTTTTCTATCCTTCGGCCTCTGCGAGTTTTATACTCTCTGAAGTGGCAAAGCTTCCGGAAACCTTCTCGTATGTGCAACTGCGTGCCAGCGTGGCTCAGGTGGGTAACGATACCCAGCCGTATCAAACCAGCGGCGCTTTCATTTCGCAGACCCCATACAACGGGCAGCCTACCTTCAGCAATCAAAATTTTATCCCGAACGCAAACCTCAAACCGGAGCAAACCACTTCGTTCGAGGTAGGCGCTGATATTCGGTTTTTAAAAGACCGCATCAGGCTTGACGCGACTTATTACAACAACCTGACTCAAGATCAGATCATCTCGCTGCCTATCGCGATTTCTTCGGGCTACAACCAGCAGGTAGTAAACGGTGGCGAGGTACGCACCCGCGGAGTCGAACTCATTCTTAACGCCACGCCGGTATTGAACTCAAACTTTAAATGGAACACCACTTTTAACTTCAGCACTTCCCGTTCTGAGGTTGAAAGCCTGCCGCAGGCAGACGGGCGTTTGACTTTGGCTTACAGCCGAATCTACGACAGTGCCAATCAAACCGTGTGGTTTCAGGTGGAAGAAGGCGGAAGAATAGGCGATATCTACGGTACCGGTTACCGTAAAACCGAAGATGGCCAGTTTATTCTCACACCTTCCGGAAGCTATATCGCAGACAACACCCTAAAAAAACTGGGCAATTACAACCCCGATTTTATGCTGGGCTGGAACAACGATTTCACCTACAAAAACTGGAACCTGAGTTTCCTGTTTGACTGGCGTCAGGGAGGCGAACTCGTCTCGCGAACACGTGCTTTGGGGACTGTGGGCGGTCAGCTTGCCGAGACGGCAAACCGTCCCGAAGCAGGAATCGTACCGCAGGGTGTTGTGAATACCGGCACCGCAGAAAATCCGCAGTACGTGCCCAACACCACCGCCGTTTCGGCAGAAACCTATTACCGCCAGTTTTACGACCGCAACCACGAGGAAAACAACATTTATGACGCGTCTTTCCTGAAGTTGCGCCAATTTTCAGTAGGCTACACTTTTGATCTGAAAGACGGTTTTCTGGGTCTTGCTAACGGCATGAACATCAATCTGGCACTGGTGGGCCGCAATCTGTTTGCGATTTCGGAGATTCCGCATTTTGACCCGGAACAACTTGCGGTACAGGGCAACACCTTTGTAAGCGGGGTTGAAGATATGAGTTATGCCACCAGCCGCAGCATCGGCTTAAAAGCGGGCTTTAATTTTTAAGGCCTGAAGGCTCAAAAACATTTAGAAGATGAAAAAACTATACAGCATATTGATTCTGGGTCTGACGCTTTTTACGGCCTGCACCACAGATTTTGAAGACCTCAACACCAATCCCAATGCGCCGGTAAACGTGCAGCCGGGCTTGCTCCTGCGGCAGGTGATTTATGATTTTGGCGAACAAATGAGCTACGAGGGTTTTGCCGCCGGTGATTTGCTGTCTCAGCATCGCACCGCGCTCGATTTTAACCTGTTTGACCGTCACGCACTGAAGTCGCCTCAACTGGGTGGCAATCCCTGGCCGGTTTTTTACACCAATTTGCGGGATAATGAGATTTTACTCAAACAGGCGCAACGTGTGGAAACCTTCAGGGTTTATGAAGGTCCGGCCCTGATTTTAAAAGCCTATATGGCTCAGGGGCTTACCGATTTGTTTGGCGACGTGCCTTACTTTGAAGCCTTCAACGGCATTGACGGGACGGTGACTGCTGCCTACGACGCACAGGAAGACATCTATCTCGCCGAAGGCGGAATTCTGGACAATCTGGACAAAGGTATTGCTGCTCTTGAAGCCTATCAGGGAGCGGTTGCTTTAGAAGGCGACCTGTTGTTTTCGGGAAATCTGGAAAACTGGGGAAAATTTGCAAATTCCCTAAAGCTGAAAGCCCTGATGCGAATTTCCGGGCGTGAAGATGTGGCGGCTCAAATTGCGGCTATTTACGCTGAAGGAAACTTTATCGCGAGCAATGCAGACAATGCGACTTTTGATTTTACTGCAAGCGCTCCAAACAGCTTCCGCTTTGCACAATTGCGTGCAGGGGATTTTAACAACTTTGTACTTTCAGAAACTATGGAAGACATTTTAAAAGAGCTGAATGACGATCGCATTGCGGTATTCTTTCGCCCCTTTGCAAATTCGACTTCCGGAGATTTCAATGGTTTGATCAATGGCATCAATGCCTCCCAAACTTCCATTGAACCGGCAAACTTTTCGCTTGCGGGAACCCTTTTCAGAGAACATACAGCAGACCTCAACGCCAATTTTATGACGGCTTGGGAAACGCATTTTATTTTGGCCGAAGCAGCTGCAAAAGGCTATATTAACGCCGATGGGGCAAACCTGTATAACACCGGCGTGACGCAGGCTTTTGAATACTGGCTTACCGACTTGCCTGCAAATTACCTTGCGGGACCGGCGGCATACAACGCCCCAGGAACGACCCCGGTGCAGCAAATCATCACCCAAAAGTGGATCGCCAATATCATAAACGGCTACGAAGGTTGGATTGAATGGCGCCGCACGGGCTTCCCGGCTTTTAAACCGGTTGCTGCCAGTCTTAACGACGGCAAAATACCGGTGCGTATGCCCTACCCGGCAGAAGAAGAAGCATTGAACGCAGACCATTACCGGCAGGCGGCGCAGGCCACAAATGGTAACAGTCTGGACACCCACGTATGGTGGGATAACTAAAAAACTAAGAATTTGAGTACACTAATGTGGCAATGGGTTTTGATTATCGGGTCAAGTTTGATCCTGTTTTTACTGTCCCCGCTTGCCAAATCGACTGATGATTTTTTTAAGGCGACCCATCGCAATAAAGCGCCTAATGTGTTTATGCTTACCGGGAGCCTCGTCATCTCTTGGATTTTTGCCAAGAGCATTACCAATGCCGCAAACCTGGGCCTTGAGTTCGGGATCGTAGGCGGAGTCGCATACGCGGGCTACTACCTCTCCTTTGCTGTTGCCGGGATACTCATCTACTTTATGCGTAAAAAAGGAGGCTTTACGAGTCTGCATCAGTTTTTAACCACAAGGTTTGGGAAAAACGCGATGCGTGTCTTTTCGATCCTCATCTCCATACGCCTGTTTAACGAGGTATGGAGCAACACTATGGTTATAGGCAGTTACTTTGGCGCGGTGGATACCGAAGCCTATTACGCCGCCATTATCGTTTTTAGTTTACTCACGCTGGCATACTCGCTAAAAGGCGGACTCAGCAGTTCGATTTTTACCGACGTGATCCAGATGGGGCTTTTCACCATTTTATTATTTGTGGTGTTATCAAACATTTACTCGGTTCCCGGTTTTACCGTGAGCCAAACGGCCAGCAGCGGAATCTGGAGTTTTGAAACGGGATTAAACCTGCTTTTTGCGGCCCTGATTCAGTCGTTTAGTTATCCCTTTCACGATCCTGTATTGACCGACCGTGCTTTTTTGAGTTCGCCGCGGGTAACCCTTAAAAGTTTTCTCTGGGCCAGCGTTTTGGGCGGTGCCTGCATCATCCTTTTCAGCATCGTGGGCGTGTATGCTCAGGCCATGGGAATGCAGGGGCAGGCAGCGGTTGAAGTAGGCAAAGCCTTTGGTACCGTTATTTTACTCATCATCAATTTTATTATGATTACTTCGGCGGCTTCTACTCTGGACTCTACCTTTTCGTCCTTCTCAAAACTGGTTGCGGTTGATTTGAATTGGGGCGAAAGCATCACGCTGGGGCGTATCGCTATGGGCGTTCTGGTCATTTTGGGAACTATTCCCATCTTTTTAGATGCCAAAATCCTGTCGGCTACCACCATCTCGGGGACTATGGTTATTGGTCTTACACCCGTATTTTTATTTTGGAAACTGCCCGCGCCTAAAATCAGTTTTTACCTGAGTGTGGGTTGCGGACTCCTGTTTGGTTTTCTCCTGCTGTTTGACCTCATCCCAAAAAACTGGATTCTTACTCAGGGGAATTATGCCGATTTGCTTTGGGTAAATATCTGGGGAATCGCTTCATGTTTAATCGTATATCTCATAACTTCATGGATAAAGCTGTGGTAGACCTGGGTTCGCTAAGCGGAAAAGTGCTGCTTTTTGGAGGTGTTTACAGCAATTTGCAGGCGCTGGAAAAGCTGAAGAGCATTGCCGAAAAACAAGGCATTCCTCCTGAAAATTGCATCTGTACCGGAGACATTGTGGGCTATTGCGGCCAGCCGGAAGAAGTGGTGCAACTCTTTAAAATATGGGGTGCCCGAAGCATTCTGGGGAATGTTGAGATTCAGTTGCGGGACGGCGCTGAAGATTGCGGTTGTGATTTTAGAAAGGGTTCGCGTTGCGACGGTTTTAGCCAGATGTGGTTTCCGTATGCACAGAGTAAACTCAGCAAATCTTCGCTTGATTTTATTTCGGAATTGCCTGATCACCTCGTATTCCGCTTTGCGGAAAAAGAAGTCTTTGTGGTACACGGCGATTACTTCAATGTTTCGGAATTTATCTATAAGTCAACTCCCTGGGAGAAAAAAAAGGAAAATTTTGATGCCCTTCAAACCGATGTGATCATCGCAGGGCATTGCGGCTTGCCGTTTAACCATGAGCACGATGATAAGCTGTGGATCAATCCGGGTGTGATTGGGATGCCGGCCAATGACGGGCAGCCGCACGTATGGTACGCACTTTTAGAAGAACAAAACGGAAGCTTCGGCTTTACCCATCACACGATGCAGTACAATCATAAACTCGCCAACGCACACATGCAAAACGAGTTTCTGCCGCAGGAATACGCCCGAACCCTGATCACCGGAATTTGGGATAACACCGAGATCCTTCCGCCCTACGAAAGCGGGTTACAGGGTTTTGGCATTCAACTTTAAAAAATACAAATCAAAAAAAAGAACTATGAGCTACTTAGAAACGACCAAGAATGTATATCGCGATGCCGCTTTAACGCCCGATGTAGGACTTTGCTGCACCACCAATCCCATCTGGGAATTACCGGGTCTGAAAATCCCGAAAATCATGCAGGAAATGAATTACGGCTGCGGCAGCACGGTAAACGCACGCGACCTCACTAACAATCCGCGGGTGCTGTATGTAGGCGTGGGCGGCGGCATGGAGCTGCTGCAATTTGCCTATTTCTCGCGCCAGAAAAGCGGTGTGGTGGGCGTTGATGTGGTTGACGAAATGCTCGAAGCTTCGCGTAAAAATTTTATAGAAGCCGAAGCGCAAAATCCCTGGTTTAAAAGTGATTTTGTAGACCTTAAAAAGGGAGATGCCCTAAACCTGCCGGTTGAGGATAACAGCATCGACGTGGCCGCTCAAAACTGCCTCTTCAATATTTTTAAAGCCGAAGATTTAAAGAAGGCAATCGCCGAAATGTATCGGGTGCTGAAACCTCACGGAAGATTGGTGATGAGCGATCCTACCTGCGAGCAGGATATGAACGAAACGCTGCGTAATGACGAGCGTTTGCGCGCACTGTGCCTCAGTGGAAGCCTTCCGATTAGTGAGTATGTAAAAGCCCTAACCGATGCCGGTTTTGGAACTATCGAAATTCGTGCCCGCAAGCCCTACCGCATTCTCGACCCGAAAAATTACCCTACAGACGAACTCATCTATATCGAATCTATTGAGGTAGCCGCCATCAAAGACCCTATGCCCGAAGACGGTCCGTGTATTTTTACCGGAAAAGCTGCGATTTATTACGGGTCTGAAAATCACTTTGATGACAAAAAAGGCCATGTATTACTGAAAAATCAGCCGCTAGCCGTTTGCGATAAAACCGCGGGAGCCTTAAAGGCTTTAGGTCGTGACGATATTTTTATCAGCGAAAGCACATTTCACTATGATGGTGGTGGATGTTGCTAACCACTGGCCGGCTTGCAGCCGGTGGCAGAAAATAAGAAAAGCCCCGCATTGCGGGGCTTTTTTAGTTATAAATAACTATTTCCGAATTCTCATCTAATTCAAAATTCAAAAAGGTTCTATACTTTACCCGCTTACCATAAAGAACAAGAGGTTCCCACTTTTTCAACTTATTGACAATTTCAAGTGTAACAGACTCGAACGCATTTCGAGGTTCGGAATATTTATTCTTTGGTAAATTGAGATCATAAATCGTGTCTACAATTTCAATTTCTATGTTTTTTCGAGGACTCAGGTTTGCTCGTGTCAAATTACCTTCTCTATCTACATCAATCCAAAACGGAGCAAAGCTCTTCGGCTTTAAGTTCAAATTCTTGAAATTGTATTCAGATAAAATAGAATCCAGGTTTGTTATCGGCTTTGCTTGGTAATAATGATATCTATATTTACTTATATCCAGAGCATTGCCATTATTCAAGACCTTTTGCTCAGCATTTGAAATTTTGTGGTTACCATTTACAGGTTTACTGTTAGAGCAGTAGAAACTAAATTTTTGCTCTCCGCCAATTTCTTTACTGTAAACCAACCAGTACTCTCCAAGTTCTACATTCCAGTTGCAAGATGTGAAACTACCTATAAAACCTCCCTCAGCAGGTAGTTCATAATTTAAAAAATCTGGATTATCTCCTGATTTATAATGTTTGAAAACCTCAAATTTTACAGTGTAAGTTAAGGAGTCTGCTGAATAGATTTTACTAACAGCCTTACCTTCAAATACATAATCTGATTCAAAAAATTCCAGAGCAGGTTTTGGCACATCACAATCACAAGCAAATCCGTGATAAGCAAAATTTAAAATGGAAAGGATTAGCATTAATTGCTTCATATCAAATTCATTAAATTATGCTCCTAGACTCCAAGAACCGTGCTAATCATAAGCACCAATATAAAACAGGCCTTAAAAAGCATCTTATATTCTTTCTACAGATCAAAATCGAAAAAATAGGCTTTCTCTAGCCTTGAATCGTACCAAAAATATTTATGATAGTTATTCCCATTAGACCAACTATACTTCTGTAGTTTCCTAATATCTTCTTTATTCCACCAGTCAAAATCGTGCTGAAGACTAAAAGCATTATCAACATTAATGGTATCTATGTCTAGATTGTGAATTTCAATAATTTCCTGGGCGGTCGCCTCATTACAGCTGAAAGAAAACATATAATCTGAATTGATTCCAATTGCGTCATCAAAGCAATAAATGTTCTTAACGTCGGGACTTAATTTGACTTTGATAAATTCTGCAAAGCGCCTTTTATTGGCCGGAGTATCACTTATTTCAGAATCAAACGTAGGAAATAATTTATCCTTTACCTGTGTTTTCTTCTCGGTGATTAATTCGCAAGAAATGCAGCACAAAAGCATAATACTACTGAGAACAAATGCGCCTAAAGATTTCATGAAAAATAATTTAAAGCCACTACTTCCCGTTATATCCAAAGCGACGCAGCTCGCGCTCGCTGCTTCTCCAGTTTTTGTTGACCTTTACGTAAAGTTCCAGATGCACCTGCTTGCCAAAGAATATTTCGAGATCCTTTCGGGCTTCGATGCCTACACGTTTTAGGGCTGCACCTTTATGGCCGATGATGATGCCCTTCTGGCTATCGCGCTCTACCATAATGATGCTGCGCATCCGAATAATGTTGTCCTCTTCAAAAAATTCTTCGGTATCGATCTCCACCGAATACGGAATCTCCTTTTTGTAATGCATCAAAATCTTTTCGCGAATGATTTCATTTACAAAAAAACGTTCGGGCTTATCGGTAAGGGCATCTTTAGGATAAAACGGCGGAGAAACCGGCAAAGCCTCGAGAATGCGGTTAAATACTTCGGTCACCCCAAAATTCTCCAGTGCCGAAATAGCAAAAATCTCTGCATTAGGCACCTGCTCCTGCCAATGCGTACGGCTGGCTTCGAGCAATTCTTCATTACCCTGATCGATCTTGTTGATCAACAGCAACACCGGAATATCCGTATTGCGTATTTTCTTAAAAAACTCCTCGTCTTTGAGTTCCTTTTCGCCCAACTCAACCATGTACAGCAAGACATCAGCATCTTCAAAGGCGGACTTTACAAAGTCCATCATCGAGGCCTGCAACTCATACGCAGGCTTAATGATACCGGGCGTATCGCTTAGAATCACCTGAAAATCATCGCCGTTTACGATACCTAAAATACGGTGTCTGGTGGTTTGCGCTTTTGAGGTAATGATAGAAAGCCGCTCGCCTACCAGCGCATTCATCAGGGTTGATTTTCCCACGTTGGGGTTACCAATAATGTTGACAAAACCGGCTTTATGCGGTTTGTTTTCAGCAGATTCGGGCTGTAACGGATTGTTATTTTGAGATTCCAAGCAACTTAAGTTTTAATATAGGCTGCAAAGATACGGTTAAAAATTAGGGTTTGGGATTTCCGCTCTCGCGGAATTAAGACCCCTCCGTTTTCAGCAAAGCTGAAAACACCTCCCCTTTTTAAGGGGAGGAGCTATTTCCTAAGCGCTTCGCACTATTCAAAAATAAGTCGTCCGGTATAGGTCTCTTCAACCTCAACGACTGGCGGGCGGTTGACGGAGATCAGGTCGCCGGTGCTGAGCACCCTGCCACGTAAAGCCTGAATGGGATTTACAATCACTTTGTTGGTCCCGCGGTGGAATACTTCGAGGTTTTGCACTTCAAAATCGGCGCCTTCAAAGCGGATATCGCCTTCTAGGAATTCGAGATTGGCGTTTTCGGCTTTGCCGGAAATGAAGAAATTCGAGAGTCCGTTTGCCGTAATGTTTAGCGTGTTTACATCAAGCTCCAATCTGAAATCCCCGTCTTTATGATAAAGATCCTCTTCCTCCAAATCCTCGCTGGTGAGTGTGAGCGCATTGAAGGTAAGGACACCCTCACTTTGCACCTCGTAACCCGAAGCATTGCGGATTTCGGTAAGATTTGGGGTAGTCACCACAACCCTGCTGATGTTGTAATCGCGCACCAGGTTACAGCCGTTGTCGTTAAACAACGTTAGCACTCCGTCAGAAACGCTGATTTCAATATCGTTTACCAGGTTTTCGCCGGTCTCCAAAACTACTTTTTGCTCGGCGCCCTGTTTGACGATGAGTTGCAGGCGCTCTTCGACTACAATTTTGTTGAAATTCTCAAGGGTGTATTCGATTGCAACCCGCTCTCCGGGAGCCTGAAAGCAGTTCAGGCCCTTTTCTGAATCACAGGAAAGCAACAGGAGAAAAGCAACTAGAAAGAAATGATTTTTCAAAGCCAATTTTAATAAAGGCTAAAAATAAGCAACTGCTGCAAGTATTGTTATTGTTATTGCTATTATTATTTGAAATTGAAACACCCATCCCTCCTTTGATACGATGCAACTTGGGGCGCATCACTCAGGAAACCTATTCCAAAGAAGGGAGTTGTTACTCTTGTTCACCCTCAGCCATAAAAATCTCGCGGTTGAGTTTATCGCGACGTTCGCGGGCGAGGCGCAATACGCGGTCGTATTTCGCATACTCGCTCTCACTGTATTTCTTTATAAAATCTTCGTAGAGTTTTAAAACCGCACGCCGGTCTTCGTAATAGTTATCTGCTACGATGACTTTGGTGTATTCGGCATTTTTATTTTTAGGGTTTTCTTCTAAAGAAAGGTTTACGTACTTCATTGCATTTTTCCAGTCCTTTTTCATCTCATAGGTACGGGAAAGGGTATAGTACTCCTCATCTAATGGCTGGTCTTTAAAGAAAACAGCAAGTAGACCGTGCGACTCTGCAGCTTCCAAATCTTCAACGTGATTGTATAGCTTGGCGAGGGTCGCGTGGAGGTACTCATCTTCAGGTGAAAAATCTAAAGCTTCCAGATATTGTTCGATTGATTTCTCATACATCCGGTCTTTGTAATACGAATTCCCCAGTTTCTCGTGAATGAATTGCGTGCTTTGACCCAGTTCGATTAATCGTTCAAACCAGGTAATCGCTTCTTCATTCCAGCCTTTGTAATAATAACTCTGTGCCAGTGTACCGATGATTTCCACATTGGTAGGATAACTTTCCAGAGCTTTAAAGGCTAATTTTTCAACCATAGGATACTCCTTTAGTCTTAAATGAAATACCGCAAGTTCGCCCAAGGCTTTTTGATGGGTACTGTCTAATGCAACGGCTTTCCTATAATCTAAAACGTGAGGAAAAATGTTTTTTGCTGAAGTAGTTGTAGAATCTGTGGCATCAATTTTTATATTACGGGGTATATTTTCTTTTGCTCTTCCGCGCTGGTAATAGAAATCGGGATTGGTTTGATAGACGTTGATCAATTCGGTAAAAACCGAATCGGCTTCTTTGAATTTGCGTTTGGTGATGAGCAGTTTACCGTATTCATTCATCGCGATGACTTCATTTGTACCGGTCGCAGCCTGCGCATAGTAATTGAGAGCATCATCAAGCGTTCCTTTGGCCTGATGCGCGCGCGCGAGTTTAAGGTAGACCGAAGTGTCTTTTTTATCCAGGCTTTCATATTCGGCTATGGCCTCGCTGTAGTTACCTACGGCATACAGGCTGTCTGCAACGGCCGAGACCGAAACAGATTGTGCTTCGGCCCGGCTGGCTAGTATTAAAAAAATAAATAGATAAAGTTTGTGCATCTTTAGTTTGTCTGAAAAACAATAGGCAGTGAGTACAATACATTTACCGCCTCTCCATTTTGTTTGCCCGGAGTCATATCGGGTAATTGACTTACCACACGTATAGCCTCCTCTTCTAATTTAGGATGAGGACCCCGAGAATCGACATCGGTAATTCGACCATTTTTATCAATTTTAAAACGCACATAGATTCGATTGATGCCCGTAAGGCCTAATTCTTTTCCTAAGGCTATATTGAAGTTTTCATTTACTAATGACGACACCTTTTCAGACATACATTTTTTGCGCTGGTCGTTATCTAAACCTTCACAACCCGGAAAGGTTGGCACCTCTTCTATTACGGCAAAAGGCACGTCTTCATATTTCTTTTGACTTTCGGTCTCCACGACTTCTATAATTTCAACTTCTTCACCTACAGGAGCCTCATTAAGTGGAATCGCCTCATCAAGCCCTTCTACGACCTCAATGACTTCCACTTTTTGTTTATACTGCGCTTCGAGTTCCTGTAAAGAATTTAATTCTTCGGGAGTAATGCTCTCTTTTGCATCAAGAGTTGCCCGTAAATCCTGAATCTGCTCCTCCAGGCTTAGGGTGGTCTCATTTTCGGCTAGTCCGCTATCATCGGTACAGCCCACATAGGTGAGAATACCGGCGATAAGTGGGAGCAGGAAGAGATACTTCCATTTTGCATTGCTTTTTGATTGTTTTTGTAACATAACGATTCGTTTTTTGATTAATGAATGATTGAAAAAGGTATTGATGAATGAGATTTGTTGCGTACCAAAAGCGGTATTGAGCAACTGATTGTAATAGGATTTGATTTCGGTTTTGCGCAGTGCGTGAGCATCTGCAATGTACTCGTGCAGCTCGGCTACTTTGTTTTGATAGACATACACCAGCGGATTAAACCAGAATACCACCCGCAGGACTTCAAAGAGCATCAGGTCGAGCCCGTGCCAGTGCTTCAGGTGTACCTCCTCGTGCGCCAAAATATGCCGGCGCGCTTCGGTGTTGATCTTTTCACCCAGAAAAATGGTTCCCAAAAAGGTAAAAGCCGCATCGCTATTTGGAATTTCGATAATGTTCGTTCCGCTTTCCGAAGACTTTTTAAACCGGAAATAGCGCTTGATCTCAAGGTATTTCCGGAATAACATTCCGGTGCTAAAAAACACTCCGGCTGCATAAATAAGCCAGTATATACTCCAGTCTGTTTGTGTTTCAGCAGTAACCGGACTTGCCTGCGGTGCCGCGGCATTTATCACGACTTCGGGCAAAAATGTAATGTTTTCGCGAAGCGGAATTTGATTTTGAAAGATTTCAAACTGCATAAACGGCAAGGCGAAAGCCACCAGCGCACTACCTATTAAATAGGCGCGATTGACGTTGAAAAAGGTTTCTTTGCGCAACCAAAACTGGTATACAGCCAAAAACAACGCCTGAATCACAAAAACTTCGAGTAGATACCGTACCATAATTAATCGTCTTTTTTATTGATTTCCTTTAAAATAGATTCGAGTTCGCCTGCGGTCATCTCTTTTTTCTTGACGAAAAAGGAAACCATACTTTTAAAACTCCCGTTGAAGTAATCATTGACCATTTTTGACATCGAAGCGCTGCTGTAGTCTGACTTGGCCACGAGCGGAAAGTAAATATGCCCCCTGCCCTGTTTCTTGTAGCCCACAAATTCTTTGGTCTCCAAAATGCGCACAATGGTTGATACCGTGTTGTAAGCGGGTTTAGGCTCGGGCATTTGCTCTAAAATGGTTGCCACATTTCCTTCTCCCAAATCCCATAGGATTTGCATGATTTCTTCTTCTGCTTTGGTAAGTTGTTTCATAATTTCTAACTAGTTAGGGATTAGTTTTTTGTTCCTGAACACTTCAAATATAACTAATTTATTAGTTTAACTAACTAATTAGTTTAAAAAAATTTGAAAATAATTCGTTTAAGACCTCAAAATAGTCCAAAAAAATGAAATTCTCAGGCTTTGATTACAGGCTTTTAGGCGGAGACCGAGATGCTCACCACGTAACCTTCAGAATTGCGTACATTAAAGACGGTTCCATCTTCAAAAAGCAGGTACTGGCCTTTAATACCTTTTAAAACGCCCTGATATTCGGGTGTTTTCTCAAGATTCAGGCTTTTGAGTTTGGTAGGATACTGCAACACGGGAAACTCAATATTGGTCTCTGAGTTGCTGGCAATAAAATATTCGAGTGCTTCCTCGGGGATGTATTGCTTAAGGGCGTCGCGTTTAGCTACCAGATCCTCGTCTTCAATAGCATTGGTAAGCATCTTACGCCAATTGGTTTTATCTGCTATATGCTCTTTTAGGGCAACTTCAGTAATCCCTGCAAGATAGCGGTTGGGCACCTCAACAATTTCTATTGCTTCATGCGCACCCTGATCGATCCAGCGCGTTGGGACCTGGGTTTTTCGGGTTACTCCTACTTTGATGTTGCTGGAATTGGCCAGGTATACAATATGCGGCTGCAGTTGCACTTTTTTCTCATATTCCAGATCGCGGTCTTCCTCATCGAGATGGGCTTTGCTGAGTTCGGGCTTCATTATCCAGTCTGCAGCCTGAGGCACCTTATAGAAATCTTCATAGCAGTAGCCCTGGCGGTAGATTTTCTTATTTTTACCGCAAGCCAGGCACTGGTATTTTAAAAATTCAATACGCAGTTCTTTGTCCAGAAGTTGATTAACGTGAATGAAATCATCCTCAAAAACAAGATAATATTGCACGGGATGATCAAGCTCGGTTTGCATTTTGGTAAGTACGCCCTGGTATTGCATAAAAGTGACTGCTATTGGAAATTTTCAGTTAAAAAAAAGCTAATTTTAGACGCCCTTTTTTAACAATTCAAGAATTTAAAGCTCAAATATACTAACAAAATGCCGATACCCTTAGTCAATTCTATCGCAAGCTGGTTCTTAAAGAAACGGATTCACCAGATGGAATTGTTTCTAAAATATCCACACGACGTGCAGCACGAATTGCTGCACAAGCTCATTCAAAAAGCGAAGGGCACAGAGATTGGAAAAAAGTACGGGTTTAAAGAAATACGCTCCTACCGCGATTTTGCAGACCGGGTACCGGTAACAAACTACGAGCAGGTAAGCGATCTTATAGAACGCGGGCGTCAGGGCGAAAGCAACATCTTCTGGCCATCAACCGTAAAATTGTTTGCTCAAAGCAGCGGTACGACCAATGCAAAAAGCAAGTACATCCCGGTAAGTCCCGAAGCGCTTGAAGATTGCCACTATGCAGCCAGTAAAGACCTCCTGTGCGTTTACCTCAACAACAATCCGGACTCGCAGTTGTTTACCGGAAAAAGTCTTCGCTTAGGTGGCAGCAAGCGCCTTTATGAAAGCAATGGCACCTCGTACGGCGACCTTTCTGCGATTCTGATAGACAATATGCCGTTCTGGGCCGAATTTAGCAGCACTCCCGGCAATGAAGTCTCCCTGATGAGTGATTGGGAAATCAAGATGAAAGCCATTGTGCAGGAAACCATTCAGGAAAAGGTCACCAGCCTTGCCGGCGTACCCTCGTGGATGCTGGTTTTGCTAAACAATATTTTAGAAACCACCGGCAAGCAACAACTCTTTGAGATCTGGCCCAACCTGGAAGTTTACTTTCACGGCGGAGTAAGTTTTGAACCGTATCGCGAGCAGTATCAAAAAATCCTGCCCAGACACCATTTTAAATATTACGAGATCTATAATGCTTCTGAAGGTTTCTTTGCTATTCAGGACCGCAATGGCTCAAGCGACCTGCTTCTGATGCTTGATTATGGTATCTTCTACGAGTTTATACCTATGGACGCCTACGGGCAGCCTGAACAAAAAATCATTTCCCTTTCTGAAGTTGAAGTCGGCAAAAATTACGCTATCGTCATCACTACAAATTCCGGTTTGTGGCGTTATAAAGTAGGTGACACCATTCGCTTTACTTCGGTAAACCCGTATCGCATTCGCGTAAGTGGGCGCACCAAGCACCACATCAATGCTTTTGGCGAAGAACTGATTATCGAAAATGCCGAGCAGGCCCTTAAAAAAGCCACCGCGCTTACCCATTCTGAAATTGTAGATTATACAGCCGGCCCCATTTTTATGGAAGGCAGAGAGAAAGGCGCCCACGAGTGGTTTATAGAATTTAAAGTGTTACCCCACAATAAAACCGAGTTTGAGAACGTATTTGACAAAGCGCTGCAGGAAATCAACAGCGATTATGAAGCAAAGCGAAAGAATAACATGACCCTGAATCCCCCAAAAATTCATTTCGCCCGTACCAACCTGTTTTACGACTGGTTAAAATCTAAAAATAAACTGGGTGGCCAGCACAAAGTTCCCCGATTGAGCAACAGCCGCGATATGCTGGAAGAATTGTTGATTTTAAACAGCAATCAGCATCAACCCAATCCTAACCCATAAAAACCATTCAACGAATTTTAAAACCCTTAAACTAAAATTTTATTTAATGTCCCCCCTATCCCCTAACTTGGACGTAACAAATCAAAACTCACATTACTTTTACTCAAAGTTACTCGCTTTGACTCTGGCAGTAATCTTCCACTCAGGATTACTGCCGGCACAAAGCAAACTACGTGATCACGATTTAGCGCTAAACAGCGAAACTCCCACAAAATCAAAATCCGAGACTAAGACTTCCGTTTATTTTTATACCGAAGAATTACCTTTTAATACCAGTGCACACGAATATGCGACGGGCTTTTATGATAATAATCTTATCGTGGTTTCTACCCGCAAGGTAAATTCAGCTAAAAGAAGTCTTTTTGATCAGAGTGAATACAAACTTTTAGGATTTACTAAATATCAAAACCTGTGGAAACAGCCGCAACTGCTTCCGGGTATTTTTACAGGAACTGAAGATCACGGCGGCCTTACCTTTACCGAAGATCTCAAACGGGTTTACTACACCAAAGCTTCAACCCAACATCCTAAATCTTTTCAGCTGTATACTGCCGAACGGCACTCTAAGTTCAGTAATTACTGGAGAAATCCGGTTAAGGCTTTGGTGATTGACGAAACCTATTCTGTTGAAAATCCCTGGCTGTCGGCTTCCGGAAAACTTTTGTTTTTTGCAAGCAACAAACCCGGCGGTTATGGAGGTTATGACCTTTATGTAGCTTCGGTAAGGGCTGATGGTAGTTTGGGAAACCCAAAAAACCTGGGGCCCAAGGTCAATACTCCCGGAGACGAAAATTTTCCGAGTCTGAGTACAGACGAAACTCAATTTTATTTTGCATCTAACCAATCGGGCGGTTATGGAGGCTTTGATCTCTACCACTGTTTTACGAGTCAGGGCGATTTCAGCACTCCGCAAAATCTGGGATCTACGGTAAACACTACCTCAAATGAAGTAGGACTGATTCCGGTTTCCGGAAGCACCGGCTTCTTCAGCTCTGATAAAGATGCCTTACGTCAAAATGGTCTCAACGTTTACAGTTACCAGATCGCAGACTAAAACTCCATTTACCATGAGTCTAAACAAAAACACCCGGCAGCGAACTGTCGGGTGTTTTGGTTTATAAGCTTCTATGATTTATGAAACTGCTTTCAGCTTCTTAATCGTTGACTTTTCGAGCTTAAATTCGGCATACTCCTTATCTACTTTAAATTCTGTAGTGTCAGAGCTGGGCAGTTCAAACATCGCATCGGTGAATATTGCTTCACACAAGGATCGCAAACCTCTCGCGCCTAATTTATACTCAATTGCCTTCTGAACGATATAGTCCAGTGCATCCTGAGTGATTTCAAACTCAATATCATCCATATCAAAAAGCTTTTCGTATTGCTTAATGATCGCGTTTTTCGGTTCGGTTAAAATCGCACGCAGGGTTGCTGCATCAAGCGGATCCATATGCGTTAGAACCGGCAAACGACCTATAATTTCAGGGATGAGTCCAAAATCTTTGAGGTCTTTTGGAATGATGTATTTAAGCAGATTATCACGTTCAATAACATCGTCGCTCATACTGGCACTAAAACCTACTGCCTGCATATTGAGACGCTTGCTGATGACACGGTCAATACCGTCAAAAGCACCTCCGGCTATAAAAAGGATATGCTCGGTATTGACTTCAATAAATTTCTGATCGGGATGCTTACGCCCACCCTTCGGCGGAACGTTTACCGTGGTACCTTCAAGCAATTTCAAAAGTGCCTGCTGTACCCCTTCACCACTCACATCACGCGTGATGGATGGATTGTCGCTTTTACGGGCGATTTTATCAATCTCATCAATAAATACAATACCGCGCTCGGCTTTTTCCAGGTTGTAATCGGCAGCCTGAAGCAGACGGGTTAATATACTCTCAACATCCTCGCCTACATATCCTGCTTCGGTAAGAACTGTGGCATCTACAATCGCAAGCGGTACATTAAGCATACGTGCGATGGTTTTTGCCATAAGGGTTTTTCCGGTACCGGTTTGCCCCACCATTATGATATTACTCTTCTGGATGTCGATATCATCTTCGGTATCGGGCTGCAACAACCGCTTGTAGTGGTTATAAACCGCAACAGACATTACCTTTTTGGTAAAATCCTGCCCGATGATGTATTCATCTAAAAAGCTCTTGATTTCCTTGGGCTTTTTAAGGGTAAGGTCGCTGTTTAAATTGCTTTTATTGATGTCTTTTGCTTCCTCGAGCACAATTCCGTGAGCCTGCTCGATACAGCGGTCACAAATGTGCGCATCAAGACCTGCAATAAGCAAATTGGTCTCGGGCTTTTTGCGGCCACAAAAGGAACATTCTAATTCTTCTTTCGCCATAATTCGATCATTTTGATCTCAGGGTAATCCCTAAAATCCTGTTTACAGATCTAAACCTGTGTGTACTTAGTCTCTTGCGAGTATTTCGTCTATCATACCGTATTCGAGCGCTTTATCTGCTTTCATCCAGTAATCACGGTCACTGTCTTCATATACCTTGTCATAAGGCTGACCTGAGTGTTTTGAGATGATTTTATACAACTCTTCTTTTAAGGTTATAATCTCGCGGGCTGTGATCTCAATATCACTGGCCTGTCCCTGTGCACCGCCTAAAGGCTGGTGAATCATCACTCGTGAGTGTGTAAGACCGCTACGCTTGCCTTTGGCACCTGCGCACAAAAGCACAGCTCCCATAGAGGCCGCCATACCGGTACAGATAGTCGCCACATCAGGCTTAATAAACTGCATGGTATCGTAAATCCCCAGACCGGCATACACGCTACCACCCGGTGAGTTTATGTAAATCTGAATATCTTTAGAGGCGTCAGTACTTTCTAAGAACAACAACTGAGCCTGTACGATGTTTGCTACCTGATCGTTAATCCCTGTTCCCAGGAAAATGATACGGTCCATCATTAAACGTGAAAACACGTCCATCGCGACAGCATTCATCTGGCGCTCTTCAATAATATTAGGCGTAAGACCCACGGGATGCATACTGCTTACGATCTTGTCGTAATAGGTGCTGCTGATCCCCTGATCTTTAATCGCGTATTTTTTAAATTCTTCTGCGTAATTCATAGTGTTTTTTGAATGTTTCAGGATACCATCCCAAAATTGAAATTTCATTAAAAAAGGTGTAGACACACCTCCTAAATTTTAAGTAAAAAAGGCGTTTCAACCCCAAAGTTAAAACGCCTTAAAGATACTATATAATTTAGAGAATTACTAGTTGTAAACTTCTTTGACAAACTCGTCAAAGGTCACTTCCTTCTCTTTTAATTTTACGTGCTCTTTGAAGAAATCAAGCAATTTTTTGTTCATCAACTGCTCAGAAAGGCGACGTACCTCATCCTGATTGCTCAAAATGCGGGCAGCAATACCCTCAAGCTCCTCATCGGAAGGGTTCATCTGGCCATATTGTGCCATTTGCGCCTTAATCATTTCTTTAGCGTATTCTTTAATTTCTTCGAAAGTAATCTGCAGGTTGTTATCTGCAATGATTTTACCCTCGATAAGCTGGTAACGCAAGCCTTTTTCAGAACGCTCGTACTCTTCTGCGGCCTCTTCAAAAGTCAACTCTTTCTCTCCGCTTTGCTGAATCCATTTCTTTAAAAATTCTGCCGGAAGATCAAAATTGGTGTTTTCGATGAGCTTTTCGGTCACATCATTAAGCAACTGCTGATCGCTCTGTTGTTTGAATTGCGCCTCTCCTTCTTCTTTAATCTTTTCGCGAAGCTCAGTAACAGAAGTCACCACACCTTCACCGTATAATTTATCAAAAAGCTCCTGATCTAAATCTGCAGGCTCTCTGTGATTTACTTCGGCGATGGTAAAAGAAACTTCAAGATTTTGCTCCTTAGCCTCGTCTTCAGTAAGACCCAAGTGCGCACGATAATCTCCGGCTTCAGCAAATAAACCTTTGGTAGTAACAGTTATGGTATCACCTACTTTAGCTCCTAAAAATGCCGAAGTATTCGCTTTGCCTTTCAGCTTAGAAACTTCAAAAGTGGTCTTTTTATTAAGCTCTGCTTCTTCGTTTACAAAACTACCGCTTACTTCATCACCGGCTTCAACTTCCTGCTTGCTGGTGATTTTACCGTATTGCTTCTGAATAGTCTTGATTTGATTGTCAAGCATTTTATCATCAACAACTATTTTATAGCTGGTGATTGCCTCTTTAGGCTGTAAATCCACCTCAAACTTAGGAGAGAGACCCAGTTCAAATTCAAAAGTATAATTGTCCTCATCCCAGTTAAGATCTTCCTGGCCTTTGGGTAATGGATTACCCAAAACATCCAGTTTTTCTTCGGTAAGGTATTTTTGAAGGTTGTCCTGAAGCAATTTATTTACCTCATCAACTTTAACCGCTTTGCCGTACTGCTTTTGCACAAGCCCCATAGGCACGTGACCCTTTCTAAAACCTGGGATATTTGCAGATTTACGGTAATCCTTTAGCACTTTTTGCACTTTCTCGCTGTAATCATCTTTAGCAATAGCTACTTTGAGTACTGCATTGAGCTCATCAATATTCTCTCGTGTAATATTCATCTTCTAGTGGAATTTTCCTATAAAATTTGGAGTGCAAAAGTACATCTTTTTTAGACGCCTGCAAAGTTTATAACCACTTAGCATTCAGCCGGGTTCTATTCTTCTTTAATCAAAGCGAAAAGCAGGGATTGAAAGAGCGAAAGCAAGAGGCTAAAAATCAATGCCCACCAAATACCATCTACAACAAAACCACTAACAAAATATCCTGCCAGCAAAATGATGATCGCATTTATAAAAAGCAGAAAAATACCGAAGGTGAGAATGGTAATGGGTAGCGTTAGAATTATTAATATGGGTTTTACAATAAGCCGAAGCAATGCAATCACTACAGCCACAACAAGAGCGGTTAAGAAAGATGTGACGCTAACGCCGGGCAACAAATAGCCCAAAACGATAACCGCAATAGCGGTAAGCAATAGTTTTACCAGTGTTTTCATAATATTTGGTTTTTACCCGACGGGATTAAATGCCCCCTGATAATTTATTTAAAAATAAAAAAACGCCGTCAGTAGCTGACGGCGTTGTATCATAAAACCTACTTAAATATTTAATTGGCCTGGCTAGCAGTTATGGTGTTGTAATCCCCAATATTTACTTTAGGAACCGTTGAACCATAGGTAGCATTAATAGCATCGATAGCCAGGTTTGCAAGATACGCATAGCCTCTTGGCGTAGGATGCACTCCATCTAGAGAAAACGCGCCTCCGGTAGCAAACGTGGAGGTTAAGGTTCCGGCATCATAACTAATTCCTCCATTAGCCAACTGTTGTAAAGTCGCCCGTGCATCTACCAGAGCAAGACCTCTAGCCTGAGCAACATTTGAAATAGTCGCGTTGTAGGCCGTTTGCGCATTAGCAATTGCCGTAAGCTCAGCAGTATCTAAGGCATCTTTATCATCAATACCATTAACAGCAGCTAAAACCAGTCCTGCTTCCTGAGGGGTAATTTGCATTTGCTGCTGCAGTTTACCTAAAACCTGAAGTACTTGAGGAGAAAGGGCTACAGAACCATATCCCTGAGTTCTTAAAGCAGCCTGATTTATGGTTAATAACAACAATTCGTTTTGGGTCATCTGACGGAAACCAAGCGGATTGGTCTGCGTTACCGGAACATCAATAATGAAACGATTAGGACCGGCGCTAAATCTAATAGCATACTGCGCTCCCAGTGCCTGAGCCTGCGTTGCGGGAACACCTTGCTGTATCGCTCCCTGAATAAAAATGCCACTCACTGCTCTAAAGAATCCGGTTAGACTGGCTGCCTGTTCTGCTGTAAGCACAAGTGCATTATTGGGCACCGTTGTGAAAAATGGGATTGAAGTAACATCAGGAATGTTAAACAAAACCCCTCCGGTAGCCGAACCATCTAATGCTTCAACTTCCTGACTGTAAACGCTCGCAAAAACATTAGGATCTGTAATATCATTTGGGCCGTAGGATGCAGGATTCAAATTTCCTTTTTGATCAACACCTACACCACCACTGGTAGCGTAGCTCAAAATATCGTTGTTACCTATCCATAAGGAGAAAAAGCTTGGACTCTGCGCAACTGCATCAGCAATAACTGTTGCATTAGGGCTGCTCGCAAAACGCACGAAGTATGGGTTAGCTGCCGGTAAGTTTGCTATGTTTCCATAACCCGGAGCAACCAGATGAAAGCTTTTTGCTCCCGGCACTCCCATATTATTGAATGGCCCTGAAAGTATATTTGTTATATCTGTGGTTGCTGAACCTTCGAGACGAACAGGCCCGGGGTTACCACTACCATCCACTGAAAGAACAAAGCGATTTTGAAAACCCGGCAAAGCTGTACCGCCATTGACCAAACCGCCTAAATTATCATTCATTAAAGGCTGCGTAAACTCACCGCCGCCCACCAGGGCAAACTGCCCCGCAAGAATATTGGGAAAGCTGTTTTGTTGGCCGGTAATGTATAAGGCTCCGTCAGCATATCCCGAAGTAAGGGAGTTACCTACTGCAACGTAGTTAGAGAAATCTGCAGAACCGCTGGTATACACTCCGCCGTCTTCGATGGGATTGTCTAATTCTGCTTCACACGCAGTGAGAAACACGGCAGACAGGGCCACTATTTTTATATAATTTTTCATCTTTAAAATTGTTATAATGTTTTAGTTACCGGAAACCTCCTGACTTAAAAAGAGACTTTACCGGCTGCTTCACCTGTACTGCTTCAGTTACATTTTATAGGTAACCCCTATACCCGGAATAAAAGCACTTGATTTATAAGTACCCCCAAAAGATGAGCCGTCATCAACATAATCGTATGACTCGTTGATTTCTTTAAATCTCACATATAGGAAAGAGGCGTCAATTGCAAAACTGTTTGAAATATCAAAAGACAGACCTGCGGTAAAACCATTGGCATCGTTACGAGGAGTTTCGGGGGCGAAATAGCCCGAACGTATAGGTGACTGGTCAAAATAATAACCCGCTCTTAAGGTGAATTTCTCACTTGGCGCGTAGGCCATACCAAACTTATAAAGCGACGAGTTGCGATAATTTCTGGGGTTGATAGATTCCCTTCCGTTACCGAATACAATATCCAAATCAGTATAAACATCCCAAAAAGTTCGGGTAAAGTCAAAGTTGAAAACCCATTTATCAAAATCATAAGAAAGACCCACAGTAAGCTCGGCCGGCAAAGGCAGCGAAGCTTCAAAACTGGTATCCCCATTTGAAGGGGTAAGCGGAGAATTAGGGAAATTTGCAAAAGTTGCAGTGCCTTCTGTTGATTCTAAAATAATTTCTGAGCGGTAATGCGCTCCTATTCTGAAATTATCAGAAACATTAAACAAGGCTCCCAGCGACCAACCCCAGTTGGTAACGCCGCTATCGTCTACGGTAATATTAGATCGATTACCTTCAAGATCGGTAAGGGTACGGTTTGCATTACGGTTAAAATTCACATTACCGGTAACGAAAATAGGACCACCACCAATACTCATAACGTCATTAATTTTAAACGAAAGCAAAGGCTGAACAAATATTGCCGAAAGTTCAATGTTATTTACCAGATGCGATCCTGCCCAGTCTGTTGGCCACTCTACGGTACTACCATAAGGGGTATATACCGCAAGACCTGCACTCATCCACTCTGTAAGAGCATAAGAGCCGTAAAGATAGAACGGCGTACCCATAGGGCTGTCTGTCTTTGCAAACTGACCTGTACTTTCATTTTGCCAGGCTACACTGGAGAACACTCCAAAACCACCTGCCGAAATATTGAGCTTATTCTCTAAATAAACCAATCCCGCAGGATTAAAAAATGCAATTTCGGCCGTGTTCACATACGCCACACCTGTGTGCCCCATTGCCAGAGCTCTTTGCCCTTGAAGACCTACCCGGTAGCCTCCCGCAAACGTTGTAGCAGAAGCCAGGAGAAATAAGGACGCTAGTAAAATTTTTCTCATGATACGATTTAAATAATTATGACTAAGAGGGAAAAATATTGAAGAATACACGTCTAAATTGCTATGTATGCATAATAAATTTCTAAAACAATGTTATAAAATTTTCTTGAGTTCTTAGAATAAATAGTCACTTTTTATGAATACTCTAAAACTAATTCGATTTAACAGCTATTTTAAGACATACAACACCACGACTCTCTAAGAATCTTTAGCTTTTTTCCCTTCATTCAAAACAAGAATAACAGGAGCCTAGTTATGCATTTTGAAGAAATTGCAGCACCTCTTTATAAAAATCCTCCGGATTTTCTGCGTGAAGCCAGTGACCGGCATCTTTAATGCCTACAATTTTAGCCTGGGGAAAGTGCGCCTGAATAAGATGTGAATCTTCGGGCTTAATATAATCTGACTTCAGGCCATTTAAAAACAACACCGGACCATCGTACACAGTCTGAGTGGGCAGAGCCTCCCCTATAGATTCAACCTTGTCAATCAAAACCGGAAGATTTACCCGTAATGCAAGGGTTTTATCTTTCTGCCAGTACAGGTTTTTAAGCAAAAACTGGCGTGTGCCCCAATCCTTAATTCGGGTGCTTAAAAAATCATCTGCTGCACCGCGCGAACTGCGTGCTTCCTTATTTTGCGCAAGCGCCTGTAGCCCTTCAAGAATTTCCTGATGGTGTGGCGCATAATATTTGGGTCCAATGTCGGCTATAATAAGCTTATCAATCAGCTCAGGATATTGCATCGCAAAGAACATTGCGGTCTTGCCGCCCATTGAATGCCCCAGCAAAATAATATCACTCAACTCATGCGCATCGCAATATTCCTTTAAATCTGCAGCAAGAACATCGTAATTAAACACATCGCTGTGAAAGCTACGCCCATGATTGCGCTGGTCAACCAGATGTACCTCATAGCCTGCCTCAGCAAACTGATTGGCCATCGTTTTCCAGTTATCCCCCATACCTAGAAAACCGTGCAGAAAAACAAAAGCTTTTCCTTCACCCGTTATACTGCTGTGTAAACCCATTACGACAGCGCTTTTAAATACGACTCAATGGTTTTTTCCAATCCCATATAAAGTGCTTCCGCAATTAAAGCGTGACCTATAGACACTTCGAGCAATCCGGGAATACTGTCTGCGAAATATTTAACATTCTCCAGTGACAAATCGTGTCCTGCATTCAGACCCAGATTGAGATCCTGAGCCAGGAGCGCTGCTTCCACATAAGGTTTTACCGCATTAGGATGTCCCTCTTTAAAACCCAGCGCAAAAGCTTCGGTATACAACTCGATGCGATCTGCACCGGTTTCTTTAGCTCCTTCCACCATTTCCAAAATGGGATCAACAAATATAGAGGTGCGTATTCCGTTAGCTTTAAATTCTGAAATGACTTCCTGTAAAAACGACCGGTGCGCAACGGTATCCCAACCCGCATTTGACGTGATGGCATCAACGGCGTCAGGAACCAGTGTTACCTGAGCAGGTTTAACCTCAAGCACCAGATTGATGAATTTTTCTACAGGATTCCCTTCGATGTTTAATTCGGTTTTAACCACTTTTTTAAGATCACGGGCATCCTGATAACGAATGTGACGCTCATCGGGCCTCGGGTGAATAGTAATACCCTGTGCCCCAAAAGATTCGATATCTAAAGAAGTTTTAACGAGATCAGGCACATTACCGCCGCGTGCATTGCGCAGCGTTGCGATCTTATTAACATTTACGCTTAATTTAGTCATTTCAATAATTGTAACTTTGTCTGCAAAAATACAAAGTAACAGGGCGTTGCCCCTTACTTTTTTGATTAAATTGCTTGAAGTGCAACTATGGAAATTACCGACTACATATTAAAAGATATCGATCCTCTTGAAGAACAGCGCCTCATAGGCGATGCTCAGGAACTTTTCTCACAGACCACTTACTCTCACATCCCCATTATTCGGGAAGGTGTATATGTAGGCTGTCTTAACGAAAACGACGTGCATTGTCTGGAAGCTTCTACCCGGATTGCAGATCACGCCCATATGTATGAAGTCTTTTTTGTGACTACCGAAACCAACTGGCTGAATGTTGTAGAAGTTTTTGCGCAAAACAGCACCAATTTAATGCCTGTGCTCGACGCCGAAAGCGCCACGTATCTGGGTTATTATGAACTGGCCGATGTGATGACCTATTTCAACAACACGCCATTTCTCAATGAAGCCGGAAGCATTATCGTGATTGAACACGGCATACACGATTACAGTTTCAGTGAAGTGAGCCAGATTGTAGAGTCAAATGACGGAAAAATCCTGGGAGCATTTATTTCCAGAATTGCCAATGATGTCGCTCAGATCTCGATCAAAATTGGTTCTAACACCAGCTTTAATAACATTTTGCAGGCTTTTAGACGCTATGGCTACACCATCGTCTCCCAGCATCAGGAAGATGCCTTTGTTAAAGAACTGAGAGATCGCTCTCAATATCTCGAAAAATACCTGAACATCTAGCAACTATCCTTTATGAAAGTAGGTATCTACGGTCAATTCTATCACGAAGGTTCTGGCAAATATGTGCAGCAGCTTCTGGACCTTCTCGATCAGAAAGGTGTTGAAGTAATCATCGAAGAGCATTTCTTAAAGCTTATTCACGCTAACGAAGACATTGAGAAAACCTACTCACATTTCAGCACATTTGAGGAGCTCGACAATTCTTACGATCTTTTTTTTAGCATTGGCGGGGATGGCACGATCCTGCAGACCATTACCTATGTGCGCGATCTCAATATTCCTATTGTAGGTATTAATACCGGAAGGCTGGGTTTTCTCGCAACGGTAAACAAGGAAAAGCTGGTTTCTTCTGTAGAAGAAATTTTAAAGAAAAATTACAGCATTACCGAACGTTCACTCATATGCATAAAAGCTTCTACTCCTAATGCCACGCTGGAAGAACTCAATTTTGCATTAAATGAAATCACGGTAAGCCGAAAAAATTCGACCTCTATGATTTCGGTAGAAACCTCTCTTAACGGGGAACATCTTACCAATTACTGGGCAGACGGTCTTATCATCTCGACACCCACAGGCTCTACAGGATACAGCCTGAGTTGCGGAGGCCCCGTAATAATGCCAAAGACCTCAAGCTTTATTCTTACTCCCATCGCCCCTCACAACCTCAACGCCAGGCCCATAGTAGTACCGGACTCCACGGTGATTAAATTAAAGGTAAGTGGCCGAGAAGCCGATCATCTGGTTTCTCTGGATTCCCGTATTGCCACGCTACCCGTTGAAACAGAAATGACCCTGACCAAGGCGCCTTTCAGCATTAAATTGGTTTTGCTCGAAGAAGACACCTTCTTAACCACGCTTCGCAAAAAATTACTTTGGGGCGAAGACAAACGCAACTAAACAATAAATCGGGACACTTCCTGTTTATGAGGAAGAAAAGAATCGCACGAGCGCGACACGAAACAATATTGTTATATTTGCAAACTTTTTAAAATCGATGAGGTATTTTACAGTTCTTATTCTTGCCATGCTTTTTGGGGTTGAAGCAAACAGCCAGACCTACGAAATAGGACTCTATGCCGGAGGCAGCAATTTTATAGGAGATGTAGGAAAATCCAATTACATTAACCCAAATGCACTGGTTTTGGGAGGAATTGCCAAATGGAACCGCAGCCCCAGACACGCCTTTAGAGCTACATTACTTTACGCAAATCTTCAGGCCTCAGATCTGGAAAGTGATGATTTACGAAGACAAAATCGAGGGTATCAATTTAGCGGTTCGCTTATTGAAGGATCCCTAGGAATTGAATACACCTTCTGGGATTTTGACATGCACGCCAGTTTTAACAGACCTGCCAGCCCTTATTTATACACGGGCTTAACCGGTTTTTATCACGATTCGTTTGCGCTTGATGCGGTAGAAAATGAACTGGTAAAAACAGACCGGGAGCTCGACCTGGCCATCCCCATGGTTTTAGGCTTTAAAGCTCAGGTAAGCAGCAGTTTTGTTCTGGCTGTTGAAGTAGGCGCACGGTATACCTTTGCAGATAATCTGGACGGAAGTTTTCCGGGAGATGAAGCTTATGACAATGTAAGTTTTGGCAATATCAATAATAAAGACTGGTATATGTTTTCAGGAATGACAATAACTTATACCTTTGGCAGGCAACCATGCTATTGCGGTTTTTAATACAATTTGAATGGAATTTTTAAGCCAACTTAACCTTGAGAGACTGCCCCAACACATCGCCGTTATTATGGATGGCAATGGAAGATGGGCAAAAAATCAGGGATTATTACGGGTAAAAGGCCATAAGAAAGGCACTAAAGCCGTACGACAAACCATCGAGGCATGTGCAGAACTGGGAGTACCTTATGTAACCCTCTATGCATTTTCTACCGAAAACTGGAACAGACCCAAGTTTGAAGTAGATACGCTGATGAACCTTTTGGTTTCCTCTTTAAAGAAGGAAATTAAAACACTTCAGGATAATGATATCTCACTTTCGGCGATAGGCAGTTTAAACAGCCTGCCCGAAAAAGCCCAGAACGAGCTTAATGAGGTTATCGAAAAAACAAAAACGAATTCCCGTTTAAAGCTTACCCTCGCCCTGAGTTACGGCGCGCGGGAGGAGCTTATAAAAACAGTTCAGGAAATCAGTCAAAAAGTTAAAAAAAACTTAATTTCGCCACATTCAATAAACGAGTCAGTCATTAAGGAGCATTTGTACACACACGATTTGCCTGACGTAGACTTACTTATACGTACCAGCGGTGAGCAGCGTATAAGTAATTTTTTATTGTGGCAAATTGCCTATGCCGAGTTGTATTTTACACCGGTCCTGTGGCCCGATTTTACGAAAGAACATCTGTACGAAGCTATTTATAACTATCAGAAAAGAGAACGACGATTTGGAAAGACGAGTGAGCAAATTAATTAAACAGATGCCTGTTAAACAGCGCCTTTTAATGTCCCTATTAGTAAGCTGTTTTACGTTTACCTCCCTTTTTGCACAGCAGGATTTACCGGTGTCAAACGGTAAACAATACACTATCGGTGAGATATCGGTAGTAGGTGCAAAACAATACAACGAGCAAACCGTAATTGCCTTTACCCGCTTGAGACCCGGGGAGCAGGTTTACCTTCCCGGTGACCGCATCAGCAATGTAATCAAAAAGCTCTGGGATCTTGATCTTTTTAGCGACATCAATCTCTACGCAACCATCAATGGCGATGTGGTAGACCTCAAATTTGAAATTGAGGAGGTACCCGAGCTTAATAAAGTAACCGTAAATGGTATTAAGGAGAAAAAAGCCAAAGACATCATTAAAGACAATGATCTTAAAAAAGGCGCCAAGGTTACCGAAAACCTGATTACCAAGACCAAATTCTATATTGAGAACAAATACAAGAAAGAGGGTTATCTCAACTCTAAGGTAAGCATCATCACCCGGCCTGTAACAGACTCTGTAGGTGGGCAAAAGGTAGATATGCTCGTCAATGTAGAACTCAGCGACCGTGTGAAGATCGAAGACATTGATTTCATTGGCAATGAGCAGTTATCAGACTCCAAGTTGCGCAAGCAAATGAAAAACACCAAGCAGAAAAACCTCATCCGCTTCTGGAAACGCTCTAAATACATCGCAGAGAACTATGCCGAGGATAAAGTTTCGGTAATTGATAAATACAAAGAGAAAGGTTTTAGAGATGCACGCATCGTTTCAGACACGCTTATTAAAAGCGGTGAGGATCTAATCACCCTAAAACTTACCGTTGAAGAAGGTGACAAGTACTACATAGGTGATATAGATTTCTTAGGAAACACCGTATATTCAGACCGTGAACTCGCCATGCAACTTGGCCTTGAGAAAGGAGATGTTTACAACGGAGTTCTGCTTAAAGAACGAATTTCTAAAGATGGGGATCCTAATGCAGATGACCTGTCTAACCTGTATAAAAACAGTGGTTATTTGTTTTCTTCTATCAACCCTGTTGAGACCAATGTAGAAAACGACACCATAGATTTTGAAATACGCATTACTGAAGGTAAACTCGCATATTTCGACCGCATTACCATTACTGGTAACGACAAAACCAAAGACCGCGTAATCTATCGCAACCTGCGTACCCGTCCCGGGCAGCGTTATAGCCAGGCAGCCGTATTGCAAACAACCCGTGAATTGGGACAAACCGGTTTCTTTGACCCGGAACAGCTTAATCCGCAGTTTTTGAATGCCAACCCGTATGACGGCACCATTGATATCAACTACGCTCTTGTAGAACAGGGCGCCAGCCAGATCGAACTTCAGGGAGGTTACGGTGGCGGTGGCTTTGTGGGAACTCTGGGGCTTTCGTTTAACAACTTCTCCATCCAAAATCTGTTTAATAAGGAAGCCTACAAACCGCTTCCAATGGGAGATGGTCAAAAATTCAGTTTACGTGCTCAGGCCAGTACCTTTTATCAAACCTATAGTGCTTCACTTGTTGAGCCCTGGTTAGGAGGCAAAAAGCCGGTGCAATTGCAGTTAAGCTTTTCACACAGTGTACAGTACCGTTACGACTTTACAAGTGGCCGTGCAAAACCTGACCCGAACCAGCGCTTTTTGATTACCGGTGGATCTATTGGTCTGGCCAAACGATTGGAAGTCCCTGATAACTTCTTTACCATCTCACATGCTATAAGCTTTCAGCACTTTGATTTAAAAAACTACAACGTAGGTCTGTTTACCTTTGGTAACGGCTCTTCTGAAAACCTGGCATATACCATTGGTATTTCGCGTAATGAAACCGACATCAACCCAATTTTTCCAAGATCAGGGTCTAAATTTAATCTAACAGCCAAGCTTGCTCCACCCTATTCACTATGGAATGGGACGGACTATAAGCAACTTGCAGAAGAACGCGCGGCTGCAGATCCTGTCCTAGACCGCGAAAGAATTGCAGAAATTGACCAGGAACGCTTTAACTGGCTTGAGTATTATAAAGTGAAGTTTGAAGGGCAGTGGTTTACGTCTCTGGTAGGTAAACTGGTTTTAAGCAGCAAGGTAGAGTTTGGTTTCCTCGGCGCGTACAACAACGACCGTGGCATCCCGCCATTTGACCGCTTCTTTTTGGGTGGTGACGGCCTTGGTGGTTTTGCACTGGACGGGCGTGAGGTTATTCGTTTAAGAGGTTATCCAAACCAATCTGTACTTCCTCAGGATCGATCTGAAAACCCCGATTTAGATCCTAATGATGGTGCAACCATCTACAACAAATTTGAGTTTGAATTGCGTTACCCTATAACCTTAAAACCTTCCGCATCAATCTATGCACTGATGTTTGCAGAAGCAGGTTCTTCGTTTGACAATTTTAGAGATTATAATCCGTTCTTAATGAACCGTTCAGCCGGTGCAGGTATTCGTATATTTATGCCCGCATTTGGTTTGCTGGGTATTGATTTTGGTTATGGGTTTGATCCTATTCCGGGAACCGTTGGAGGTCCTAATGGTTGGGAAACACACTTCATAATCGGTCAGCAATTTTAATTTTGGCACGATATTTTCTAAAGTACCTGTATTTATGAGAGCACACGTTTTAATTTTCAGTCTCGCATTGAGTTTCTTTGCGACCGATTTAAAAGCACAGCGTAGTATTCGAATAGGTTATGTTGACATGAATTACATTTTAGAAAATGTTCCCGAGTATCAGGAAGCACAAACCCAACTTGACAAACGCGTTGCCGAGTGGAAGAGTGAGATCGAGAAACGCAACAATGAAATAGAGCAAATGAAGCAGGCTCTGGAGAACGAGCGGGTACTGCTCACGCAAGAACTCATTAAGGAGCGCGAAGACGAAATTCGCTTTATGCAAAATGAAATTTTAGAATATCAACAAAAGCGTTTTGGCCCGGAAGGTGATTTGATGAAGCAACGCAGCGTTTTAATTGAACCCATACAGGATCAGGTTTTTAATGCGGTTCAGGAAATAGGCGCAGCCAGACAATATGACTTTGTACTTGATAAATCGTCAGATTTGGTTATGTTGTATGCCGATAAGCGCCACGATGTAAGCGATCAGATTCTATTGAGCATCAAACGCTCTTCAAAACGCAATCAGGTTCAATCGCGGTCAGACAAAGACGATCTGGAGCGCACGGAAGCCCTAAGCGTTGAAGAAGTACGCGAACGGGAAGCACGCGAAGCGGCAAATAACGCCAAGCAAACCGAACGCGAACAGCTTATAGAAGCACGTAAAGCAACTCGGGATTCTATACAAAACGCTAAAAGGGAAGAATTTGAACGTCGACGACGTGAAATCATAGAAGAACGTCAACGCAGAAAAGACTCGGTCGAGGCTGCAAGATCCGGAGGCAGTAACTCCAGCAATCCACCGGGATTGCCGGGCGAAACACCACCGGGTACGCTAACGCCGGAACAGCGCAGAGAGCAGATTTTACAGGAGCGTCAGCGCCGAAGAGACAGTATTTTAGAGAGCAGAAAAAAACAAAAGGATTCTATTAACTAAAAATTTACTCCGGTCACGAGTTTAAAAGGGCAATTACTTTTTAAATAATTATAACACTTAATATCAGAACAATGAAACACGTTAAAACCCTAGTTGTAGCCTTAGCCCTAATTTTAGGAACGACAGGATTTATGCAAGCTCAAGATTTAAAAGTTGCCCATATTGCGACTCAGGATTTGCTTACCTCTATGCCTCAATATAAGCAGGCTCAGGCCGACTTAGAAAAACTTCAAAGCTCTTATGATGCAGAGATGAATACTATGGCCGAAGAGCTAAAGAAAACCATGACCCGTTATGGTAATGAAGCTCCTAACCAAACTGACGAAACCAACTTACAGCGTCAGGCTGAAGTGGAACAAACCCGTAACAAGATTATGGAATACCGTCAAAATGCGTTAAGAGATCTTCAAAAGAAAGAAGCTGAAGCTTTACAACCTATTATTGAAAAAGCGCGTACCGCGATTCAAAAAGTAGCACGTGCAAAAGGTTTTAAATACGTCCTGGACAGTACTACAGGAACCGGTTTAATCCTTGCAGACGGTTACGACCTTATGCCGGATGTAAAGAAAGAATTAGGTATCTAAATCTTAAATCCTAAATAAAATAACTGCCCTTTTGAGCAATCGAAAGGGCAGTTTTTTATTTTTGAAGCTATGAGTAAGCAACCCATCGGTTTTTTTGACAGCGGCGTAGGAGGCACTTCTATTTGGAAAGAGGTCATTAGCCTTCTTCCGCACGAAAACAGCATTTATCTGGCCGATAGCCGTAATGCGCCCTATGGCGAAAAATCAGCCGAAGAGATTCTGGCACTTTCCGTAAAAAATACCGAAAAGCTACTTGAACTCCATTGTAAACTCATCGTGGTTGCCTGCAATACCGCTACAACAAACGCCATTGACTTCCTTAGGAAAACCTATCCCATTCCGTTCATAGGGATTGAGCCCGCAATTAAACCTGCTGCCTTATCTTCCAAAAGCAAAACCATTGGCATTTTGGCCACCAAAGGAACTTTAAGCAGCGCCCTTTTTGCCCGTACCTCAAGCCTGTATGCGAGCGATTTAAACGTAATTGAGGTCATAGGCACAGGTCTGGTAGAACGTATTGAAAAAGGGCTCATAAACACAACCGAAACACGCGAATTACTCCAAACCTATCTCGACCCAATGATTGCTGAAAATATGGATTATCTGGTCCTGGGGTGTAGCCATTACCCGTATTTGATTCCCATTTTAAAAGAATTGTTGCCGGAAGAAGTACAAATTATAGACAGTGGCCGGGCGGTTGCCCTTCAAACGCGTAAGATTTTGGAGTCTAATTCCTTATTGAATACTTCTAAAGAAAAAGGAAGCCATAGCCTCTATACCAATGCATCTGTAGAAACCCTTGCAAATCTCACACAGGATGTTGTATCAAAAAAAGAAATAGGTTATTTGGATTTTTAATTAATCGCCGGACAGTTACATTCATAAGGCTCCCGTCGCTCGCCAAAATCGTAGCCAAGGGTGATCTGGTGGAAACCATTACTAAGAACGATGTCATTTCGCTGATACGAGTAGGTATATCCTACCAGAAAGCGATTATAGGTAATCCCAACAAATGGCGTAAGGTATTGTGAGCGCTGGCTTGTCACCGCTCCGTCTTCTGTAAGGTATTGCGCACCATCCAGATTGCGGCGGTACGACAGGCCGCCCCAAAGTTTGCCCCAGTCAAATTTACGGTACACCTTTCCGTTGACATCGATACTCACTTCCTGAGTCTCATCAGTTGCCTGAAGCATCAAAGATGGCTCATAACTCCACGGACTGTTGAACTTTCCAAAAACATAACCCACAGAAGCTAAATACCGCCGCTGATTGGTTGATTCTAATTCCGGAGTAAAAATTGCACGCTGACGCGGTAAAACATTCTTAACGGTAGCGTGTGCATAAAAATCAAGGAAGTAATAGGACATCCCAATATCTACGTTGAAGTAATTATCGGTCTGGCTTCCGCCGGAAATTATGGGATCAAAATCGGTTAAATCAAAAGCACTTTCATCAAGGGTATTTTGCATTACCCCCACGTTAACGCCAAATGACAACTGATTAAGATCTACGTAATTGCGTGAAAGCAGTAAGTGATATGCAAAAGTTCCGAAAAATCCGCGTTGCGAGAAGTTTCCATTCTCATCTGAAAATAAAATAGCACCCAGACCTACCTTATCCCCCACACGGCCGTTAACCGAAGCTGTGTACAGATTAGGTGCGTCCTCAACATCAAACCATTGCTGTCTTCCGGTAAGTCGTATCTGATTTGAATTTGCAGCTCCCGCCATCGACGGATGCAGTAAATACAGATTTTCGGTAAGATAATCCCAATAGACCGGGATACCCTCCTGCGCCCGGCTCGACAAGCCCCATAAAAGCAGTAAACTGAAAAGAATTTGTTTATTCAACATGAAGCTTCTAAAAATGCTGTTAGTGCGATTGATACCTAACGTTGTAAATCTAAATAAATTATGATTGGCAAGCGAGTTAGACCCTGAAAAAAATACACGTCCCGTCTAAAAAAACTAAATTTGCATCAAAATTTTTTACTATGAGCACTTACTCCATTACTATAGAGCCCACATCAAATCCTGCTATTAAAAAATTTCAGGCAAATAAATTTCTCGTAGACCATAACAGCTATGAGTTTCACAATATTGACGAGGCTAAAAACTCACCTTTGGCACAACAACTTTTTTACCTTCCGTTTGTAAAAACAGTTTACATTTCTCAGAATTTTATAGCGGTAGAAAAATTTAACATCGTAGACTGGATAGATGTGCAGGATGAACTTGCCGGACAGCTGGAAAACTTCCTGAATGACAACGGAGTTTTTATCATTGAAGACGCCACTGCCAAAAAAATACCGGTCACTGTATATGCGGAAAGTACCCCAAACCCCGCTGTGCTCAAATTTGTGACCAATAAAAAAATTGTAACCGAAACCCTCGAGTTTAAAAATATTGATGAAGCTAAAAATGCCCCTCTGGCTTTGCAGCTTTTTCACTTTCCTTTTGTGAAAGAAGTATTTATGGATTCTAATTACGTAAGCATCCAAAAATATGAGGTAGCAGACTGGGATTCCGTTTTTCAGGAAGTACGGGAATTTATTAAAAACTGGATTGAAGACGGCAAAGAAATACTTTCTGAAAACTTCAAAAAAACGCCTCAGGCTGTCGAAGCCCAAAAAGAACAGGATTTTGAAAATATGGACGATACCTCTAAAGAAATCGCCAACATTATTGAAGAGTATGTAAAACCGGCCGTAGCCAGTGACGGCGGCAATATTATGTTTAAGCATTACGATCCGGAAACCAAAAACGTACAGGTTGTTTTGCAGGGAGCCTGCAGTGGATGCCCTTCTTCTACTTTTACACTCAAAAACGGGATTGAAACCATGCTTAAGGAAATGCTGCAGGGCAGAATCAATAGCGTTGAAGCTATAAATGGCTAGCTAGATTAACAAATCATTAAAGCTTAACTGCTCGAATTATCGTAAATTGAGGATTTAAGAATTTAAATAACCAAAAAAGATAATTATGGCAGTTTTAAAAGTAATCGAAGTATTAGCCAGCTCTAATAAAAGCTGGGAACAGGCAACCGCTAATGCGGTGAAAGAAGCTTCAAAAACCATTAAGAACATCCGTTCGGTTTATGTAAATGAACAAAGTGCTGTGGTTACCGGAGATACCGTATCAGAATTCAGGGTTAATGTTAAGATTACCTTTGAGGTGAAATAAAAACAGCTCACTAAAAATAAAAACCCGCAGAAAATTCTGCGGGTTTTTTTATTGTCAATTAACACCTATTATTCTCAATAAACTAACGCCCGATCAAGGCATTAGAATTAACTTAATTTAAACAAGGGTATTTTTTATTTCTGCAGTGTATCCCAGACCTTTGTAAAAAATTTAAATATGCAATTTGATATCAACCAAGTAGAAGATTATGCCAATAAATTTGGCGAAAAAATTATAGACTTTTTACCCAGTCTTTTAGGTGCTATTTTGACTTTAGTCGTCGGTTTTTGGATCATTCGGGTGATCAACAAACTGGTGAAAAAATTCTTTGACAAAAAAGACTACGACCTCACCCTTGAAAAATTTATAGCAGACCTCATCAACTGGTCTTTAAAAATACTCTTATTCGTTGTGGTTATCACCCAATTAGGAGTAGAGTCATCATCACTCATTGCCGTTATTGGTGCTGCCGGTCTGGCAATAGGTCTTGCCCTGCAGGGCTCTCTGGCCAACTTTGCCGGTGGAGTGCTTATATTGCTCTTGAGACCGTTTAAAGTAGGAGACTGGATTTCGGCTCAGGGAGTAGACGGTTCAGTTAAGGAAATCTCTATTTTTAACACACGCCTCATCACCTTTGGAAATCAGGAGGCAGTAATTCCTAATGGAAAACTTTCAAACGACAACATTATCAATTATACCTCGCAAGGCGTAAGACGTAATGCACAAACCTGGGGGATTTCGTACGACAGCGACATCAAACTCGCTAAAGAAATTCTTCTTAAACTGGTGAATGAGCAGGAAACCGTATTGCACGACCCACATCCCGAACCTATGATCGTGGTAACCGAACTTGCAGACAGCTCTGTAAATCTGTCCCTGCGTTTCTGGGCTACAAATGATGATTACTGGGCGCTGCACTGGCACATACTTGAAGAAGGTAAACACAGACTTGAGGAGCAAGGCATCGTAATTCCATTTCCGCAACGCGATGTACACGTGTTTAATGAAAGTGGGGCGAGTTTTACCGGCAAATAAATATCACTTCTTTTTTGAAGTAACAAAAAAGTCTTTGAGATAAAAAGGCTCGAAATAAGCGACATCTTCGGTGTCGCTTATTTTATATTTGGCTAAAGCCAAAGGCATCATTTCCCGGGCAGAAGGCAGAGCCTTATCATTAAAACGGGCGTTGGGATGTTTAATCAGGTCTTTCAGCTTTGCTGCACCATTTCCTATAAACAAGACCTTACCGGAATCGAGATAGTTAAGAAAAGAGCTTTCTTCTACAATTTGAGCTTCAATACTTCGTATTTCATCAAAAACCGGGTTAAAAACCGCGCTGTAGACCTCCATACGCCGGGCGTCCAGCACAGGAATAATATACTTAAACTCATCACCAGACTGGTTGGCCTGTATCGCAAGCGCTTTAAGTGTATTTGTGGCAATTAAAGGAACATTCAGGGCGTAGCATAAACCTTTTGCAGCACTTACGCCTATTCGCAAACCGGTATAAGATCCCGGCCCTTTGCTTACGGCAACTGCATCGATTTCCGATTTAGGAATATCAGCCTCCTGCAGTACTTCTGCGATGTAGTGATGTAAGCGCTCGGCGTGTGAATAATCGAGGCCCATATCTTCTTTAAAGGCCAAAATCACATCATCTTTTGACAGTGCTACAGAACAATTGGTCGTGGTGGTTTCTATACCTAAAAGGATTGCCATAATCTAGTCTTCTTCTGAAGGCTCAAATTTAGCATCTTTTTTAACCTCCACCAGATCTCCGTCCTTAAGTAATTTGGTCACCGTGTTGTACGGCCCTGTAATTACGGTTTCCCCGGTTTCTAAACCTGAAGTAATCACGATATCGGAATCATCCTGAATACCGGTGGTAATACGCTTAAGTACCGCCTTATCTCCCTGCTTCACAAACACGGCTTCATATTGATTTTCACCAAAGGCAGCACTGGTCTGCGTGGTATCGCTCTTGATTACCACCGCACTAATAGGAACAGCCACGGCATTCTTCACACTTTTGGTAATGATGTCAACCGTTGCAGTCATTCCCGGTCTAAAGGGCGAATAACTTTCAGACTGACCTTCGAGCAGATCCTTATACGATTCTTCAAGAATGCGCACTTTTACTTTAAAATTGGTAACCTGGTCTGCAGTCAGATTACTTTCCGCAGAGTTAGCTATTTCGGTTACTTCACCTTTAAAAATCTTTTTGAGGTACGCATCAACCTCAACGCGGGTAGAATCACCAATATTGATTTTAACAATGTCATTTTCGTTTACATCTACCTCAACCTCCATATTACCCAGGTCTGCAACCCGCATAATTTCGGTACCGGCCATTTGCTGGGTACCTACCACGCGCTCGCCCAGTTCAACATCAAGCCTGGATATGGTTCCGCTTATAGGCGCATAAATAGTGGTACGCGATAAGTTATCACGCGACTGGTTAACGTTTGCTGCTGCACTTTGCACGCTGTAATAGGCAGACTTTACATTAGCCTGTGCCACTTCATAATCTGAGACCGACTGATCCCAGGCTGATTTTGAAATCACCCCTTTTTCAAAAAGGGTTTTGTTACGCTCATAATTAGCTTTTGCATTCTTTAGGGTAGCTTCAGCCTGAGCCAGATTTGCCCGTATATTTTGCAACGAAGCCTGCGCCTGCGTTAATGCAGACTGAATCAAATCTGGGTTTATACGCACCAACAAATCACCTTTCTCAACCTGCTGGCCTTCAACCACCGGTAGCTCTATAATCTCGCCGGAAACTTCAGAAGAGATTTTAACCTCTACTTCAGGCTGAATTTTTCCGGTAGCCGCTACAGTTTCGACCACATCTTCAAGGACGATTTCCTGAACTTCAACCGGTTTAAAATTTCCCGATTTGCCGAAAAGCCCTGCTTTTTTAGCACCAATAAGTGCCAAAATCAGAACAACAATAACAGCAAGAATAATGAGTAAGGTCTTTTTTTTCATCGTTTAGTTACTAAAATCAATAGTTTCAGTATTAAAACTTCAATTGATCTACAGGTACACCAAAATAAAGTTCTAAAACTTTTAGTTTAAATATGTAATCGTACTTAGCCCTGTTTACGTCTATTTGCGCATTGTCATAGCGCTGTTTTGACTGGCTGAAATCAAAGGCATTTATCAAACCTACATCGTAGCGGTCTTTTGCATAGGAATAGGCCAGTTCCTGAGATTCTACAGCTGATTCAGCAGCCTCAAAGGTTTTTAAAGCACCCTGAGCGTCCAGATAAGCCTGGTACACATTAGACTCCAGGTCAAGCTGTGCCTGTTCTAAATTGATTGCTGCACGCTCTGCCGCAATCTTATTCCGCTGAACATTGTTGCGCACCTGAAAACCGTTTAGAATAGGTATGTTAAGGCGTAAGCCATAAGATATACCGTCATTAAGATACAACTGCTCCTGAAAGGTGTTTTGAATATCCTGTTCAGAATACCTTGTGCTATATCCAAAAAAGGCATCTAAAGTGGGCAATTTTGCGCCTTTAGCAATCTCGACATCCTTTTCGGCAAGATCAAGATTATTTTCTGCAATGCGTACTTCATAGCGCTCCTCTTTTGCAGACTCTGTTATCTTCTCGGGACTTAGTGCTAAAATCTCTTCTCCATAAATATTAAAATCACCCTCTGCGATGTCAAAAGTTTTATAATCTCTGATCAGTAAGGTTTGCGCAAGGCTAATAAGTGAAATCTGCACCGCATTTTCAGCAGCGGTAATATTTTGAATCTCAGTAGCATTTTGTGCCTGCACCTCAAGCAAATCTCCCCGTGGCGAAACCCCACCATCAACTAATTCACGAGTCTGCTCAATCTGACGCCGGGTCACTTCATTTTGCGAACGCAGTACTTTTAGGTTTTCCTTATTCAGTATTACCTGCAAATAGCCATTAGCAACGGTAAGGGCAATATCATCCTGCAGCTTTTCAAGCCCATACTGTGCAGAAAGTGCTGTAAGCTTGGCACGCTGTATCTGTTTAAAGTTACGTAGACCGTCAAACAAGGTATAGCCCGCATTAATACCTCCACTGGCAGATAAAAACTGGGTTGTTGTAGCCAGGTTACTTGTAGGGTCAAAGTTCAAACCGGTATTTTTAGACACTGAGCTGTTGGCGTTGAAACTGGGCAAAAAGTTACCAATCGCGTCTGAACGATCAATCGCAGCACCTTCCAGATCAAGCTCTGCCTGGCGTATTTGAATGTTTTCGTCAAGTGCCCGCTGTATGCATTCCTGCAGGGTCCACTTTTGCTGAGCAAAACCGGATACCCCCGCAAAAACCAAAAGAAAAATGAATAAATAATTCTTCATAATTGAAATTCTGTTTGATAAGTAGTTGTTTGATCAGAAATGTTACATCTGATTTTTAATTTGGTTTAAAAGGATTGAACCGGTACGGTTGCATTCCAGACTTTAATTTCGTCTTCAGGCTTTACTCCTTCAAGGATTTCCACGTAAATACCATCACTCACACCCAGTTTTACATCGCGTCTTTCAAACTGCTGATCGCCCACGGCAACTTCAACAAAGGGTTGCTGGGTTTTTGTATCATATTGAATAAGCGCTTCTTTAACCGCAAGTACATCTGTAGCTTCTTCTAAAATAATAGATGCATTAGCACTAAGACCGGCTCGTATAAATGTCGAATCTACTTTTGCCAAAGTTCCTTTGATCTCAAATTGAATGGCACCATTTTCTGCGATTCCCTTTGGTGCGATATAATCAAGTGTGGCATCAAAACTTTTATCTTCAATGGCTCCAACAGTAATCTTAAGCGGAAGCCCTTCGGTAATTTTACCTACCTCGCTCTCGTCTACCTTGCCTTCAAAAATCATATCATTTACATTAGCCAGAGCCGCGATTGTAGTACCATCATTAAAGTTATTGGCTTCAATAACCTGATTGCCTTCCTTTACGGGGATTTCCAAAACCATCCCGTCGATGGTCGCCTTGACCTGAGTGGTGGCAGCGTTGCCCAAACCGGCAGTAGTACCCGTACGCACGATATCATAGTTCTGCACCGCAGAGTTGAGGCTCACTTGCTGCTGTCTCCATTCCTGCACAGCCCTGTCGTATTCCCGTTTATTAATGTCAAATTCATTTGCCGAAATTACCCCACGCTCATACAGCGAACTCTGTCTGCTGAATATGCTTTTCTGATTTTCATAAGCCAGCTTGGCAGTCTCCAGTTGATTACGAGCACTTTGAATGTTATTTTTGGCACTGACCAAAGAAGACACATTGGGCACCACATCAATTCTCGCTATCATATCTCCCTGCTTGACGATCTGACCTGCTTCCACATAAATCTCGGCGATAATACCCGAAATATTGGGCTTAATCAAAATCTCTTCATTAGGTACAATACTCCCCGTAGCCACTGTTTTTTTAATTATGGTTTGTCGGGAAGGCTTCTCGGTTTTATACACAACAGGATCTTCCTGGTTTTTCTGGTAGAAATAATACAGAGAGCCTACAAACACGAGGCCTATGACAACCAGAATAATGATAGTAACAGATTTTTTCATAAAATAGAGTCGTTTTTATTGATGTTTTACTCGTCGCGCAATGCGTCTATGGGTTTAACTTTAATAGCGTTTTGAGCAGGTATAAATCCGGCTAAAAGGCCCGAAGATATAAGAATGAATAAGGCGATTAATATGGTTGATAAATCCACGCTGGGATTTGAAAACATTTCTACCGGACCGTTGGCATCGAGAATTTTGTTTAAAACATAGATCACCAAAGCTCCCAAAGAAATACCGGCCATCCCCGATATCAGGGTTAAAAAAACCGATTCGGTAAGAATCTGACTGCGTATTGACCAGGGACTTGCGCCCAGTGCACGGCGTATACCAATCTCTTTGGTACGCTCTTTTACGACAATCAGCATAATATTGCTGATACCAATTATTCCCGAAAGCAATACTAAAATACCCACAAAATAGGCTACCGCTTTTAGAGCTATAAAAAGACCGTCTACTTTTTGGTATTGCTCGTAAAGATTAAAGTTTCCTATGGCACGATCATCCTCGGGATGTATGCTATGACGGGTTTTTATAATGTCAAAAACCTTCGTTTTTAATTGGGTTATGGAATAGCCGTCTTTTGCAGTGATTGCCATCCAGCCGACGTCGTTACCCATATTAAACGCCTGGGAAAAAGCAGTAAATGGAACATAAATCTGCTTTTGCTCTTCTTCAGAATCTCCATTGCTTGCGACAACCGCATAAGTCCCTACAACCATAAAATTCACGCCGTTGATTTTGATGTAAGTCCCTATAAAATCTTCTCCCTTGTCGTAAAGGGCATTGCGCACGCCTTCGCCTATTACGGCAACTTTTCGCCTGGCTTCAATATCCCCGTAATTCAGGAAACGCCCGGAAGTGATATTCATAGGCTGCTGCTCTATATACTCGGGATAATCTCCATAAACATTAAAAGCACCGGTATTGATTCCGCGTACCACATTATTTGCTCCGCCAAAACCTCCCAGCTGGTTACGCGGCGATACAAAGCGCAGCTCAGGAATACTTTGCTTAATAGCAGCAACATCATCAAGATCATAGCTGAAGCGGCGTCCCTTAGGAAGTCCTTTGTAGGGTTTAGAGATGGTCTGCGTCCACATAAACATACTGTTGGTTGCTATATTCCCAAAATCTTTCTTCACCCCATTCTCAAGCCCCTTACCTGCAGCAAGCAGGATTACCAGAATGAAAATTCCCCACAAAACCCCAAAAGCAGTAAGGGCCGTTCTAAACCAGTTACGGCTTAAGGCTTCTATAATCTCATCCCAACTGTCTTTACTAAACATAGGTCAACGGGTTAACTTTTATCATTTATTCTTCGCGCAGGGCAACAATAGGTTTGATACGGGCGGCTCTCCAGGCAGGCACAAAACCGGCCAGCGCACCGGCCAGCACCAGTATAAAAACGGTCGTTATGGCCACATTAAAGTTTACGGTGGGGTTTCGTATATAATCCATCTGGAGATTGGGGCCAATCAACTCCAGTAGTCCCATACTAAAAAGCAGGCCCGAGAAGCCGGCAATTGCAGTCACAAAGATCGACTCGTGCAAAATCATGCTCACAATAGACCAGGGTTCTGCACCCAGAGCTTTACGTATCCCTATTTCTTTTGTGCGTTCTTTCACAATAATGAGCATAATATTACTTACGCCTACCACACCGGCGATGATGGTAAATATTCCCACAATCCAAAAGAAGAGCTTAATCATACCTATAAGATCGTAAAAGCGCTTTGCGTCTTCGAGGGTGTTATTGATATTGATTGCACTGGTATCATCGGGAGCCACGAGATGACGTTCTTTAAGGAAAGCTTCAATCTCATTGGAGAAATTGATAGACTGGGCCAGTGTTGCTTCAAAATTTGCTTTTGGTTTTAACGTAAAGCCCAGATTACGCACTTTGTCTGCACCACCAAATACGCGCTGCGAGGTAGAAATAGGAACAAAAACCCGGGTCTCTTCGCGTTCACCACCGGGATCACTGTAAACACCCACCACATAAAAATTTATACCATTTACCTGAACCAGTTTGCCCAAAGCATCTGTGTTACCAAATAAATCCTGTTTTACTTTATTGCCGATGACCACAACCTTGGTTTTGTCTTCCTGATCAGAATAATTGATGTAGCGACCACTCACCAGACTTTCGTTTTCCAGAAACTGATAGTCAGGATACACTCCTTCTACCCTATAGCTGCCAGACTCTTTACCGTAGGTTAAAATACCGCTCCAGATGCGGTAAACAGCAGATTTAAATTCAAGGTTGTCCTCGTATTTTTCGATCAGATAGTTGTAATCGGCATTGGTCATCTCTATAGAACGACCGGGATTGAGGCCTTTGTAACCAACAGAGGTTACACCGGTATAGACTGAAATTCGGTTTGTGGCATCGCGCTCAAACTCTTTTGCAATACCATTTTGCATACCCTGACCCAGCGCGAGAAGAATCACCAAAATAAAAATTCCTGAGGCTACCGATAAGCCTGTGAGAAACGTACGGAGCTTATTTTTCCGGATGGTTTCAAAAATCTCCTGCCAGCGCTCCAGACTAAACATGAGATGCCGCTCTTACCTGATTGATTTTTGTATCGTCTATAATCAAGCCATCTTTCAGGTTTACGATACGTTTGGTCATGTGGGCTATATCATCTTCGTGAGTAACCACAAGAATGGTTTTTCCCTCGTCATTAATTCCCTGAATGAGCTCCATGACTTCATAACTGGTTTTGGTGTCCAAAGCACCGGTAGGCTCATCGGCAAGAAGTACTTTAGGATCTGAGGCCAAAGCTCTGGCGATTGCCACACGTTGCTTTTGCCCCCCGGAAAGTTCATTGGGCATATGATGTGCCCAGTTTGCCAAACCTACCTTTTCGAGGTAAGCCATCGCTTTATCGGTTCGCTCAGCGCGTTTCATCCCCTGATAGTACAAAGGCATGCCTACATTATCTAAAGCACTTTTGTAATTGATAAGATTGAAAGACTGAAAAATAAACCCCAGGAACTTGTTTCGATAGCGTGCAGCAATTTTTTCGTTTAAATTCTTAATGGGAGTGCCGTCAAGGGTATAGGTACCCGAATCGGCCTCATCAAGCATGCCCAAAATATTAAGCAGCGTAGATTTACCGGAACCTGAAGAACCCATAATACTCACCAACTCACCTTCCTCAACACTAAAGTTGATTCCTTTAAGCACGTGCAGGGAGTTCGAACCCATTGTATAGGACTTGTGAAGGTCTTTTATAGCAATCATAATGATGGTTTAGAGTACAGGAGGCCTGAAAATTATAGCGTTAGCCCTTAAATAGACTATCAAAAGCTGTAAATGTTACATTTAAAACAGAATAAATTAACATTTAGAGACTTTCGAAATAAGAAGAGCTCTTCGGGAAGTCTAAACCAGCCGCTTGATCTAAGGAGATTTTCGGCGGCTTCTGTAAATAAACCAAATCAAACCGCCCATAAGCAGGTATGGAATTGCAGCTAAATAAACAATGCCGTTGTTAACCCCTTCGGCCATGCTGTTATCGGTCTCGCTTTCCAGTACTGCACGACACATGGCACACTGTGCCTGCATTGCAAAGCTTACTATTAAAAAGACTAAAGTGAGAACGAAACGCTTCATCATTACAGAATTAAACAGGATAATACGGAAATATCATAAAGTAAACCACCACCCCGGTAACCGCAACGTATAGCCAAAGCGGAAAGGTGATACGTGCGACTTTACGGTGCATCTCAAATTTGCCCAGTGCCGCCCTTACGTAAGTAATAAGCACAAAAGGGATCACGCCTATTGAAAGAAGGATGTGAGAAATTAAAATGAAATAATAGACGTATTTAAAAACACCTACAGCCGCATTCTCTGCATCTGAAACCACCCCGTCAAGGTTTGTATCTCCGAATTTTGTAGAATCTGAGGTCGCATGATACACTACATAGAGCACCAAAAAAACAACCGAAAGACCTATACAAACTTTCATAAGTTTCTCGTGTGCTTTGCGATTGCCCTTTTTTACCTGAATAACCGCGGTAATTAGTAAAATAGCGGTAAGCGCATTAATACCGGCATAAATTGGAGGCAAAAAGCCCAGGCGCTCCACATTGGGAATACGCACCATAAATAAAAGCGCCACTGCAATAGGTATTGCTACAGAAAGTACAACAATCCATCTGTTGTACAGCTTTTCTTTTCTTACAAGATCGTTCATCTAGGAATTGTTCTTATTCAGTAATTTTCTTATGTCCTCAATGAGGATGTCTATTTGAGAAGTTTCTTCTCCTTGCACCTCCTCAGCTCCCTGAGGAATAAAACCGCGGTAGTAAATGAGGGGATTTCCAAACTCATCCCTTCTCGATCTAATAAAACCGTTTTGGTCTACCAGAGCAAACAACCCGGAATGCTGAAAGTTTCCATCAATATTGGGATTTTCCTGAGCCAAAAGGTTAAAACCTACATTAGCCAGTTCATAAATCTGCTCCCGCTCACCCGTCATCAAATTCCAGTCGGGATCTGTAACCCCATAACGATCTGCATATTCCTTTAACACCTCTGGACTATCATGCTCGGGGTCGATACTGAAACTGGCTATACCAAAATCAGGATTATCCTGAAACGTGTTTTGTATCAAAACCAGGTTCTTGTTCATAGGGATACAAATGGTAGGACAACGGGTAAAGAAAAACTCTACCAAAAAGACTTTTCCTTTATAACGTTCTTCTGTTATGGTGTCGCCATATTGATTGACAAACTCAAAATGCGGCACTTTACGGTCTTTACCATTTATGTTGATATAGGCCAGCTTGCCGTCATTTTCTTCCGTATCTATAGTAGCAACATTAAGCCGGTCATTCTTAACTACTTCTCCACGCTTTAAACGGTCTATTATTTTGGGAATTGTAAGTATCCCAAAAATCAGCACGATGACTGCAATACCTATGTAGGTTTTCTTTTTATTCATGGTAATTAGCGTTCGGCATTATTTTTCTTCAGCGCAAGACGGTATTCCGCAAGGATTATCTTAACGTCGTCTTTCATCTTATTAGACAATTCTGCAATATCAGCACTGTCGTAACCGTAAAGAACTCCTTCATCCTCATCATCATCACGACCTCTCAGTTTTCGGTCTTTATCGAGTATAAAAATATACTGCGATCCGCCATCTGCCATAAGATTATACGGGGTTTTCAAACTGCTGAAGACCGCTTCAATCTGCTCCTGCGGAAGCATTACGAAATGCCAGTTGGAGATATCTGTAAGTCGGCCTAATTCGGTTTTTACCTTGTACAGTGCGGTAGTATCAATTGATTGCGGAACCAAATACACAAATTGAAAATCATCGAATTCCCGGAAAGGCTTAAATATTTTCTGATTGAGATTGAATAAATCGCCCCCGTCGCGTTCAATCGTATTTCCAAGAAAACCCAATACGGTTATTTTATTTTGAAATTGCACCCCGCCGGACGAATCAAGCTCAGTAATCGCTTCCCGAAGTACGGGTAATTTGGCAAAATTATGGATGCCCGAAGCAAAGAACAGATAAGCCACAATGGGCAGTATAAATAAAACACCTAAAACAAAATACTTTTTCATAGCAAACCGTCTAAATTGGGGTCATTTAGGTTTTTATGTACAGCTTTGGGAGACCTTTCCAAAACCGAATGCAAAGGTACATCACAGAATGTTTGCATTAAAACAAGACATAAAAAAAGACGACCCGAAGTCGTCTTTTAAAAATTTTTAAAGGATTAAAAATCCCAGGCCACATAACCTTCTTTGTATACATCGAAGATATAATCCCCTTCCGTAAGTAAAATAAAGATCAGGTAACAAACCAGGAATATCCCGGTCCACACTACAGATCTCCTTAAACCTTTGGTCTCATGCTCCATGTGCATAAATGCCCAGGTGATTAAATAAGCCTTGTATAAGGTAAGTATAATGAATATCCAGTTTAATAAGTGCATTCTTAAGAAATCGGTCTCTATCAAGAAGCCAGGTCTTACAATACCTAAAGCTACTTCGATGATGGTCACTATAGAAAGTATCCCAAAAACCGTCCAGATTCTTTTAGTAGCCGAACCGTGATGTGCTGAATCGTGTGCCATTATATATGTTTTAAAGCTTCCGCTTTGCGGAATAAAATTTTAAAATTAAACCAGGTAAAAGAATGTGAATACAAATACCCAAACCAAATCTACAAAGTGCCAGTACAAACCTACTTTTTCAACCATCTCATAGCTGCCTCTGCGCTCGTAGGTCCCCAAGATCACATTGATAAAAATGATAATATTGATGATTACTCCTGAGAATACGTGGAAACCGTGAAAACCGGTAATAAAGAAAAAGAAATCTGCAAAAAGTGGAGGTCCGTACTCATTGTGCACGAGATTAGCTCCTTCAACCACCTGCTTTCCGTCATTTTCTAATTTGGCTAAAGACTCCTCACGGGAAAGAATGGTTTTCTGACCGTTTTCGGCAATTAACTGCGTTCTAACCAATAAATCGGGATTGGCTTTAAAACCTTCAATTACTTCAGCTAGCTCATATTCAGGAAGACTGCTTTCAGACTGATACCAGAGTGCCTCGCTTTTGGTAAGACGGGTACGGTCTGAAGGAAGATCAACTGCAAAAGACTCAATTGCCACCTGCTCGCCTTCAGCATTTACAAACTGAATGATCTTACCTCCTTTGGTTTCAACTGCTCCATACTCACCAGAGATGAAGTTTGCCCATTCCCAGGCCTGAGAACCCACAAAAACCACACCACCAATGATGGTAAAGAACATGTACCAAATCACTTTGTTTTTCTTCATTTGATGACCGGCGTCTACCGCAAGCACCATAGTTACCGAGGAAAAAATAAGGATAAAAGTCATCAACGCCACATAATACATAGGAGCATCTACTCCGTGTAAAAAAGGAAAGTGAGTAAACACTTCATCGGCGATAGGCCAGGTATTTATAAATTTAAAACGGGAGAATCCGTAAGCTGCGAGAAAACCGGAAAATGTGAGCGCATCCGAAAGGATGAAGAACCACATCATTAATTTACCGTAACTCGCTTTTAGAGGTTGTTCATCCCCGCCTCCCCAGACTTTGCCTTCTGTGCCTGTTTTAACAGCTGTAGCGTTCATATTTTAATATCGGTTAATAAGCGTTGCAAAAATAGGTATTTTAAAAATGCTTTTCAAAGCAATAATCGGTATTTATAACCATTCAAAAAAAAGAAATTTTAAAGCTTTTTTAATAAAAACAGCTTCTTATCTAGTGAATGAGATCTTCTGCAAACATGAAAAACAGCAAAAGATAAACCCATAGGATATCTACAAAATGCCAGAATGTTGCCCCAAGTTCAAGACCAAGCGTCTGTCCCTTAGCATATTTACCTCTCAATTGCTGAACCAGCACAACAAGCAACACCAAAATTCCTGCTACCACGTGAACCACGTGACTTATCACAAAAGCATAAATAAAAGAAGTGGTTACATTGCTTTGGCTTCCGGTAAAGAAATATCCCTCCTGTACGATTTCACCAAAGCCTTTAAACTGAAAAATGACAAAAGCCACTCCCAGTACTGCCGTAGCAACAAGAGCCAGGGTGCCAAGCGAATTCTTTTCGCGGGAAATGGCTCTTTTGGCCACCAGCATAGTGAGGCTGCTCAAAACTATGAGCGCCGTACTGATGTAAAACGCCTGAGGGAGCTGAAAGTCGTGAAGCCAGTCTTTGCGCTCGCTGCTTACAATATATGCACTGGTAAGTCCGCCAAACATCATAGAAAGACTTACAATACCAAACCACAGCATCATCTTTTTGGAACGTGCGATTTTAACCTGTTCTGATTGCGATGTATAATCCATTACCTTAGAAATTTATCTGCTACGTAAATAATTTGTATTAAAGTGATATAACTCACGCTAGACAGCATGAGTCGCTTGGCGGTAAGGTTGTTTTTGTAAGTATATAATCGAAGTGCGTAATAAAGCAAGCCCAGACCCAAAATCCCTACTAAAACAGCAGAAACCGGAGTGAGGTAAAGCCTTCCGGTAACTCCAAACACCGGAATGATAGAAACTAAAATAGTCCAGATGGTATAAAGAACTACCTGTATGGCTGTTCCGCGGTCCCTTTCGCCGGTAGGCAACATAAAGAAACCTCCTTTTTTATAGTCTTCATATAAAAACCAGCCAATGGCCCAAAAATGGGGGAACTGCCAGAAAAACTGAAGCATAAATAAGGTTCCGGCCTCTATGCCAAAATCTCCGGTTGCGGCAATCCAACCCATCATAAAAGGAATAGCTCCCGGAAAAGCTCCAACAAAAACCGAAAGTGGCGTTTTGGTTTTAAGCGGAGTATATACGCACACGTATAAAAAAATTGAAATCGCTCCAAAAACTGCCGTAATGGGATTGATAATATAAAGCACTACAAGACCCAAAACAGTAAAGATCGTTGCGATAGCAAAAGCAGTACGCACAGACATACGCCCGGCTGCTACAGGACGGTTTTTGGTACGATCCATCAGGGCATCAAGATCTCTTTCGATGATCTGGTTGTAGGCATTTGAAGCCCCTACCATTAGATAACCGCCTACTGCAAGCAATAAAACCGTAAGCCAGTCAATACTATAAGCCCCCAGAAGATAGCCTGCCATGCTCGAAAACACCACGCTGATAGCAAGGCGCATTTTGGTGATTTCTTTAAAATCCTGCCAAATACTCGGGGACAATTTATGGGTTTCAGTAAGGCTCAAAAGCGTGTTTTTCAAGGGCTTTAAAAAGTCGTGCAAAGATACCACACACTCGGCATCTGCACAAGGGTTCTTGAAGATATCTAAAAGCCTCTTCTTTTAATAAACCACGATCTTCTTTACCGTAATTGGTTTGTCGTTCCTAAAAACTTCAATCAGGTAGATGCCGGCACTTTCAAAAGGCAATTCCAAACGGTCATTAATACGCAGCAACATTTCATTAAATACCTGCCTGCCCTGCAAATCATACACGCTAATTTTAAGATTATCACCTCTTGACAAAAGTTTAAGTTCATCACCACGCCTTAGCGGATTGGGATAGGCATACAAATCGTTTTTAAAAGGCAGAAAAAATGAGACTGAATTTGTTTCAATTTCTGAACCATCCTCCAGAACGATTACCGCATCGTATAAAACCTCACCTTCAGGCAGGATCGTGTCTGAAAATTGAAGACTTAAATTTGTAAACGGAGGTTCAAACCGCCCTATTATACGGGTCTGACCGGCCAAATACTGCCTAAAAAGCACCTCACGGATGCCGATTGCCTTACTCAAATCAAGAGAAAGCCTGGCAGCAAGCAAATCATCCAGAAAGCCAAAAAAGCTCGTAAAATAACAGGAAACCCCCTGCCTCGTATAATCTAGTGTAACACCAGACGGGCCGGCCTGATTCTGAAAATAAGGCTTTACCGAAAAATACGAGTTGTCAAACCGCTCTTTATTAAAAACATATACGGTATCGGAGACAAAGTCGATCTGCTTAAGCTCACCCTCATCTAAACGAAGCACTTCATAGCCATCAGCGTTTGAAACCTCAGGCCAGCTCAACATAAAATCTTCATCGCAATTGAACTCAACTTTGGGCGTCAGTTCAGGCCCCACTGTAAATACCCCGGTTTCAAAAATGGAAGTGCTGCTTCTCATTCTTAAATTTACAAAGCCCGAAATCCCTGTAAAATCTACCAATTCATAACCTGTATTTAAATCAAGGCCTGTTTTTAAAGTTTGCCAACCGGTATTATTGAGATTATACTCAAGGTCTGCGGTGTTTTGCGAAAGCGTGCTGTCCCAACGCACATAAATTTGATTTCCGGTCACCAATGCATCGGTTGTCCTGGGATATTCCCATTCAAAATTTTCGCTTTGCGAAAACGTATAGGCTACAGCAAAAGCTTGTGAAATTCCTTCCGAAATCGCACCACGAACCTCAATAGTATAGACTCCCGGCTCAAGATCCTGAATACTTATGAATTCATTGTTATTGAGATGATCTTCACCGCGGGTTGCCGGAGCATTAAGACTTTGCTCAGTTGCTTCGGCATTGAGAATCCATGGCATAACGGTGTTTCCAGATGGACTAATAAGCCTTAAATCCAGATCGTGAATTAAGGCTGACGCTGCACCAACACCGGCAGGCAGATCAATCCAACTCAAGGCCATACGCAGTTTTGTAGCACCCTGAGGAATGCTTATGGGTTGCCTGAAGACTTCCTTCCCGGAAACTGATGCCTCAACATACCCTCCTTCTTCTAAAATATCAAGACCTGACGAAGCATTGAGACTACCGTAGCCCGTTGCAAAATCCACACCGGGCAAATGCACATCATTTGCCCCGGCTATCAGGACTGCTCTGATTAAATCAGACCGGGGCAGCATGCCTTTTTTCTGTTTATAATGCTGCTGTAAAAGCAGCGCGGTTCCCGAAACCAGTGCCGCAGCATCTGAAGTGCCGTTTAAGGCATAGGCTACGAGCTCTGGTTTTACCCTTCCGTCATAAGCCGGCCCTTTTGAACTGCGACCTATAACCTGCTCCACCGCATTAAGCGCACCGACACTCAGGGTGTTCTTTGACATTTTAAAATTGCCGGTAAGATTGGCAAAACCTGCTATTCCGGCATAAGTACCTTCCTCTGAAGCTTCAAGACCACTATTTCCCGAAGAAAACACGTGAACCAACTCCTTCAACTCATATGTCTGCGCATCGTAAGCCGCTGCAAGCTCACCATATTGGTTTTCGATTTTGGTGCCGTAAGAATGATTTTGAACAGAAATTCCCCGGTTTCTAAAAATCGAATTATCATCAGGCCTTAAATCATAGAAACTGGAACTGCTCACAAATGCCTGTGGGGCAACTCCAAGACCGGTTCGGTCAGAATTACCGGCCCCGGCTATTTGTACCGCAATACTCGTCGCGTGCTGATCTGTATTTTGAGATTCACTACCGGTAAGTTGTATGCGTGGCTTTAGATCTATAGCAGTCGTATCAAAAAGCTCTTCTTTGATGGAAACCTGCATACCCATCCCGTTTATATTCGGATACCGGAATTTTGCCAATGTGAGGTTATTCAGGCTAAAATCATACGGACTTATCTCAAAATATTCCTGCTTCGGGAAATCTGAACTCAAATCATATACTTCGCAATGGGCACAATCAGCAGGTTTACCCATCAGAAGATGTGCCTCGTTTTGCCCATCAATACGCATATTCAGAGCAGGAAAATCAGTCAAAAAGCCCTCCACATTATTCCGCTGAGCAATACATGTATTTACTACAAGTAATTGCAGAATTATGTTAAAAGCAAAGATTTTCATACACATACTTGAAAATAAACGAGAATATTTAGCTATTATTGGAAACTTTTTAACACTAATTATTAATTAAACCCTAAAAAATGAAAACAATTAAGTCAACTATTTTCTCGGCGCTGGCAATAGCCACACTCACGTTCACTTCGTGTTCTGAAGATCAGGTAGAGACCACAGAACAGCAGGATTTAACTGCAATTTCTGAAAAACTTAGCAATTTAGGCTTCGACGTGGAAGATTTACACGCCACTACTTTTCAGGGCTTGAATGGTTTTGTAGTTGAAGGAGATATTTTCCTGACTATAGATCAAATCAATGAGCTTTCTCCAAAAATCACAGTGGGAAATAATGAGGTAAATTCAGAGCATTACCGCACCAACAATATTGTAAGCACTCCGCGCACGCTTAGCGTTTATATGGATGCTACATTTGGCTCAGATATGCAGGCAGCTTTTGACGAAGCTCTTTCCCGCTACAATGCTTTAAATCTGGATATCACCTTCGCCCGTGCAGCAAATTCTGGTGCCGATATTGATGTTCTTGCACAAAAACTTCCTAAATACAGAGGAGGTACTATTCTGGGAAGAAGTGCCGGTTTCCCTGATGCGTCTGGCAACCCTGCAACCCCTATCGTATTGAATTCAGATATTTATGTACCCCGCAGAGGTGGTGTTCCTGCAGATGCGGTAACGGTAATTGCACACGAAATAGGTCACGCGATCGGTTTCCGCCATACTGACTATTTTGACCGTTCGTTTAGCTGCGGAGGTTCTACCGCTAACGAGGGTGACGGTGGCGTAGGAGCTGTTTACATTCCCGGAACTCCATCTGGTGCAGAAAACGGTTCATTCATGCTTGCCTGTAGTAATGGTACTGACCGCCCATTCACTTCCGGTGATCGCACAGCACTAACAACCGTTTATTAAAAACATCATTTTTATAAAGCCAAAAACCCGGAAAGTAATTCTTCCGGGTTCTTTTTTTTATTCCTTAGTCTGTATCACTCAGAAAGCCCAACAGCATCATAAACCTGTACCCGATCCCACAAATGAGAAGCTTCTTCTACAAACTTGAGATGTACCGGTTCTTTTTGGTACCGATCCTGAATCTCTTTTGACGGAAAGGTTAAAATAATAGAGTAGGTCCAGCTGTTATCTACCACCTCCCGGGGCGTATTTGCCGGCGTGCCAATGAATTTGGTCTGGGCGTATTCGCTGGTGTTTAGAAATTGCTTCAATGCCTTTTCAAATTCAGCCCGGTCTTCGGTACTATCGGGATTGTTTAGCCAAAAATAAACCACATGTGCAAAATTGGAATCAAAAGCGATTTCCGGTTTTTCTGTTTTCTCTTCGCATGAACTCAGTACAAGAAGCATAATGAGTACGACACTGTTTTTTAATAATTTCAAAGCCAAACTTTTTAAGTTAGTAATCAAAATACCAGTTGAACAAATCGGTTCTAAAACCGAAATTCACCCAAACGGTCTGTTCGTTGAGGTTTACCGGATCAAATTGTTCTATGCGATTATCGCGGTATAATATGGAAGCATACACCTTCAGGTTGGTAGAAGGGTTTACGAGATACCCCAATTCTACATTCCCAAGAAAGGTATTGGCCCGGTTGCCCTGGCCTATTTCGATACCCAGTTCTGAGGGAATATTTTCATCATTCCCATAAATGCTTCCACCGTAATAAACCTGGTTGATATCGCCAATTTCAAAACCGCGTTCTCCGTAAATAAATTTTGCTGCCCCAAACCAACGGTCATTGCGATACCGCGCAATAGCTATAAGCTCCCTGAAGTTTGCACCCCACAAGTGCGCCATGGACTGATTGTTATGACCATAATTGAGTTCGATCTCATTATTTGAGTACACATAAGGTCTTACCTGATTAAACTCCACTTGCAATTGTAAATCATCTATATGGAAAGCATCGTAATATTTAAAACCCAGCTGCACGCCCTGTTTATTTTGAAATGACTTATCACTGCTAAAAACTGCTCCGGTAGAAAATTCATCGATGATGACCTGTGCGTAGGCATTAAATCGATCACTGAATTTGTACTTACCACTAAACCCGATCAGGGCATTACCCCCACGCGAACCGGTAGAAAATTCAATTGCCCGGTAAAAAATTACCGGATTCAGATAATTCAGGTCAAACCCGCGATCGTTATCATTAGTCCAGATTACATTTTCAAAAAGCCCAATATTGAGTCTTTTAGTCACATTTAAACTCAAATAATGATTGGCCATATATTTGGTTTTAAATGAACCGTCTGCAACTACTTCAGGGCGCACGTCGCGTAACGACATCCAGGTATTGGTGTATTTAAGTTTCCAAAATGTAGTGTTCAGCTTAAAAAAAGGGTACGGACTCGCGTTATCTGAAAGCAACAGGGAGCGATACCCGTCACCAATAAAGTTTTTACCATGACCAAACTGAAAGTTGAAGTATTTATTTGGCGTATAGGAGAGATAACCTTCTGCAACCGGGTAATCAAAATCGCCGGAAGCTGATTCTGCAGCTACCCCCCTGCCCGGAACAATCGCAGGGTTTCCACCATCTGGCCTTATAGAACGTGCAAACCTGTTAAAATAGCCCGCAAAAGCGCCCTGACTTTCATAAACAACTGTATAAAAGTTTAAATTTTTTCCTAAACCTCCCTGAAAAATAACTGCCCGGGTATTGTTATAGGTATAGCTTTGATCTTCATTATTTGCAGTCTCAAAGCCCAACTGCAAATCTGCAGCAGGATCTAAAGTAAACCAGTAGTCCTCCCCTTGCAGGGCAACCATATGTTCATTCCATAATTTACGCCCGAACCACGACTCTTTTTTTTTATATAAACCTTCACGAGCCTCTTTAAAGTTGTAATAGGTATTTACATTATCATAAGTAAAAGGCTTTCCTGCCGTGTGCGAGTTTGCACCCACCCTATTGAGCTCCTGATCAAACCTGCTATAGGTTTCGTGAGAAAACGGAATGAATAACTGCGAATTGTATTCCCGGTTTTCAAATGGAAATATTTTGATAACATCATATTCACTTTGCTCCTCCAGTTTTTTCACCGGCACTGCTCCTGTTTTAAAATCTTTAATTGCGGAAGAATCTTTAGAAAACGGAATAGGTATAGGCATATTAAACTGCATATACGTTGGGCGGGCATTATAGGTTGCCGGTTTTATCTGAGGCAATTCACCAAACACCCGGGTGATCTCACTGCGCAATTCCTCATAAATACCGGTTACATGAAGCAATTCAAACTTACCCTCTTCTGTGACTTCAAACAAAACGACCAAATCGCCCTGATACTGCTCATCAAGCACGCGTTGGGGCATCTTGAATTCAGCTTTTATCTTATTGATCAGGGTTTCGTTGAAACAGATTGAAAGCGCAACAGCCGGAACATTTTCGCACTCTTCAAAAATGGGGTATTGCTCAAAGTTACCCGTGATAAGCTGAGCCTGCAAGGCAGAAACTGTAAATAAGGCCAGGCCTGCCGCAAAAGTCTTGAATGACATGAACTTATGAGATTTAGGAGGCGGAAAGATACTATTTTTTCAACATCCTCTTTTTACAGATTCAAATACTTTCAGGCACACCCCAATCCAATGCGCGCTTTACCTAAAAAAACAGCCCGCCTGATGGGGCGGGCTGTACTAACCTGAAATGTAATTTTAATCCTGAACCTTAAATTTAAGAGGTTGAAAATAAATGACCCGCACATTGCGATCCCGCTGCTTGCCGGGCTCCATTTGAGGTAATTTTTCCATAACGCGTACGGCCTCTTTCTCAAGAGCAGGGTGCGGAGCTCGTGTTTTTAAGTCTGTTACTTTACCAAATTCATCAATAGTAAACTGAATATCCACCTTATTGACACCTTGTAAACCATAGCGCGCTCCAATACCGGTATCAAAATTACGATTGATGAACTGGTTCATCTTTTCCTGCATACAAGCTTTCAACTCTTTGTTAGAGTTAAGGCCTTCACATCCGGGAAAAACCGGAACACGTTCTACCGCAACAAACGTGGTAGTTTCTACCGGAGGCTCAGGAACCGGTTCAAAACTAGTTATGCTGATCGTTTCATCTGAGGCTGGCGGTGTTGGATCGACAAATTTAAAATCAGGGATCTCTACTTCATTTGGTTTTACTACCGGGGGCAATAACTTTGAAACTTCAGGCACCTCCGGCTTAACCTCTTTTACCTCTTCACGCCTGATCTCCCTATTCCAATCGTCGATAGAGACTGTTGCCACATCAGGCAATGCAGGTGATTCGTAATGAGTGACGGGAGATTTAAGCTCAAGAACGACTATGGCCAGAATAAGAGCAGTGATTAATCCCACCTGAAAATAGACCACCGTGTTTTTTCGTAGATTTACATCATGCTTGCTTGTTGTGCGATCTGCGCTTTGCCGAGCGACAGATTCGCTTTTTTGAGAATTACTCATAAATAAAGTTTTAATGGTTACTAATACTTAAAACTTTAACAAGAAGCTTGCCATAAAAAAACCCGTCTCGCTTTCGCGGACGGGTTTTGATATTTTTTTCAGATAATGGAATTAATCCTGCACCTGAAATACGATAGGAAGTGAGTAAAGTACCCCTACTGCCTTACCACGCTGCTTACCTGGAGTCATTTGCGGCAACAATTTAATTACGCGCTCTGCTTCAGATTCTAATCGCGGGTGTGGACCACGGGATCCTATATCTACGATATTTCCTTTTTGATCAATTTTAAATCGCACATAGATTCGGTTAATACCTGAAAGACCTAATTCGCTACCCAGTTCAGTATTGAACTTACGGTTTACGAAGTCGCTGATCTTCTCAGACATACACTTCTTCTTGGCGTCGTTTCCTTTTTCGTTCTCGCAACCTGGATACACCGGTACGTTTTCGATAACTGCAAAAGGCACATCTTCAATAACTTCTTCTTTTGCGAAAGAAACTTCTTCAACCTCTACAATCTCTTCTTCCTGACTGGTTTCAGTAGACTCGATTACGGTTTCTTCAATTTCTTTATCATCCTCAACAACCTCGATGATTTCCGGTGCTGGTGGTGGCGGTGGAGGTGGCGGTGGAGGTGGTGGAGTGTTTAACTCTGTAATAGGCACATCTTCTTCCAGCTCATCAGTCATTTCAAGCTGTCCGATATCGATGACCTCTTTCTCATACGTTTTCCACTCGATAGCCAAATAGGTAAGCCCGAGTATCAAAATAAGACCTAACTGAAAGAAGAGTACACTTCTTTTAGACAGATCTGCTTTGGGATTTTTCTTAGGTTCCATGAATCTTGTTGTTAAGGATTGCTAATTTAAATAAAAAAGGCTTCAACTCGAAATTAAAATTTTGATTTCAGCTTTGAAAATTGATTTCTAAAGACCAAAATAACCAGTAATGCGCCGGAAATTCCGGCAAGATTGGCTAAGAAATCATTAAAATCTGCTGATCTCGAACGGGTTAGAGCCGCTTGTAAAGCTTCAATAACTATACCATAAATAATGGCAAAGCTGCAGGATTTTATCAAAGACACTTTAAAATAATCACTATTTGGTCTTAAAAAATAAAAAAATGCAAACCATAGCAACGTAAAGATGACGTAAGTCACTACGTGCACCATCTTATCGCTATGCTCTGGAGCTTCCTGTATATGAGGCAAAGGTATCAGGCAAATCACTGCAATGAAGAGTGTATAGCCATAAGCCCCATATCGCAGTAATCTAGCCACCTATGAGTTCCTGATAGGCTTCGGCACTCAACAAACTGTCAAGCTCGCTATCGTCTGTAAATTTCACTTTTATCATCCAGCCTTTTCCATAAGGATCTTCATTTACCATTTCTGGTTCTGACTCCAAAGCCGAATTAAACTCAATAATCTCACCGCTTAGAGGCAAAAACAAATCGGAAACGGTTTTTACGGCTTCTACTGTACCAAAAACTTCTTCGCGATCCAGGGTTTCTCCTTCGGTTTCTACTTCTACATAAACGATATCCCCCAACTCTCCCTGAGCGAAATCGGTAATGCCCACGGTTGCCGTATCTCCTTCAATACGCACCCACTCGTGATCTTTAGTGTACTTTAAATCTGCTGGTAAACTCATATGTGTATTTAATTAATTTCCAAAATTATATTGCAAAGTCAGTCCCGACCGTATTGTTGTTTGCGGGTAGGCAGTTGATATCGCATAGGTTGCAAATGCATGATCGTAATAAAAAATTGCGGTCAGGTTTTTACTTAGCGCATAGTCTGCCGTAAATGTCAATCCGTAAATATCCTGACCTGCTGTAATCTGACTGTTATCTACATCCAGATACCTTACAATCGTTTCATTCTGTCGTAGCGATAGGTCTGCCTTAAAGTTTAAATCACTCTTTAAGATGGTACGTCTACCCCCAATATTGGTTGCAAATCTAATATCTTTTAAACGATATCCCAGCCCTATTATATACTCATTTCCGTGAATTTCGGTTAACAGATTATTATCAAAACTCAACGAAAGCGTTCTGTCTTTACGCAACTCGGCCAGTATTTTAACCGAATTGTTCATTTCAAAATCCAAACGAATGAGCGGCGAAAACATCTCTGTAAGGTTAATATTGGAATATAACGTCTTACTTATAAAGTCTCCGGCCTGATTAACCTGTGCATCCTGAGGGTCGTTATTTAACCTGCGGTTGTAATTGAGGTTTGTTCTAAACTGATTTATGGTATAACCCGCCTGATAGCCGTGATTTACCGAGAAGCGCTTGAACCGCTTTTTAAACCAGTCAAACTTCATAAACCCGGTGTACTTTAAATTCCAGTTGGGCAATGGAAAACTTCTAAATGCCCCAAGCGAAACGCTTTCTGCATTTCCGGGAGTATAGGCCGATAAAAAAGCAGGAAGCAAAACCTGTTGACTCGATCTGCTAAAGCCTACAGGATACCCATTCTCATCCCTTGGGTACTGATCATTTCCGTAGAAATCTTCAGCAAGGCGCTCTGCCACTATTAAGCGGTTTTCACGAAAGCGGTTGAAGTTAAGCGATGACTCCAGCGAACTCGTATTAAAAGCTGTGCCTATCATCAGGGTTGAAATACTAAAATTACCCAGTGTATTTCCGGTGAGACTTGTATACGCTCTGGTAAGCGGATCAACCCGATAATTCTCGGTATAGGTTTCCTGATAAATGCGATTCATATTGATGTCAATCGTGAGATCTTCCAGAAAACTGGTTTGGGCCTGCACGTCAAATTTACGCACCTCATTTTCCCCGTATTGTTCGTTATACTCCTGATATAGCGTTAACCAACCCTGGCGGGCAGCATAATCGCGTATTTCGGCCTGACTACCAAATACAAATCCGGTTGTGGGACGTGTTGTACCTAAAAATCCTACACCCGGCAAATAACCCGGTAAATACATACCATTAGTTTGCTCGTAGTTGATTTGTATTTGCTTAATTCCTGTTGCCAGGCCTATAAGCAAATCTTTGGTTTTGCCTCCGCCCGAATTAGCCTGTGATTGATTATTCTGAGCAGACTGGGGATTTCCTAAAGTAGGTACAGCCCGGCTTCTGGCTTCTCTGGAAGTAGGACCTCCACTTTTTTTACCAATGCCCAGTGTCGTATACAAGCTCTTCATATCTAATGTAGTCTGAAGCGTGTGCGTATTGGCATTTTGCACCGAATTCCCCAGATCGGGAATACCTTCTAAAGACTGTAACTGGTATGATCCCCGGGTCCACTGAAAGTCTGCATTGTAAGAATAGGTCGATTTTACAAAATCCATAAAAGGCAGTTTACCCACAGGCAAATCGTAGTTAAGCTGCATATTCTGATTGTGCCGATCTGGAGTTCCCACGTCAAAAAACTGAGAGTAAACACCCCCCGCATTAGGATCTATAGTGTTATCTGCATTTAAATAATTACGCACTATGCGGTTCTGAAACTGGTTAAGGTTTACCCGCAGGGATTGGGTAATCGGGAAGTTTACGGTAAAATTTCGGTCAAACTGGTAGTTGCGCTGCACATAGACCGGCGTGGTATTGATAAAGTTTTCGTTAGCCAGCAAATCTCTAAACTGCTGCCGGTTAAATTGCCGGGTAATATTTGAAGTGAGATTAACACTTGCCGGAAGGTAATTGAAATTGAAATCCTTCAGAAGTTTCCAATACTTGCTCGTAAAGAGCGAATCATTCTTTTTAAAAGGTTCTATAGGTTTTTGCTTAAAGGCAAAACCATAGGTAGCTCCCAGACGTACATTTTTATTCACCGCCTGCTCGATCTCAAAATCTTTATGATTTTCCTGATTGTGACTGTATGCAAAAGTGAGGTTCTCTACATCCCAGGGCATTGGCTTTTTATCCCCGGTACGCTCTTTACGCACCCCTATAAAATTGATACTCTCACGGGTGGTGCGCTCAATAGCCACATTCTCTATACTGTCCCGGGCAGCTGCACTGGCCGCATTGGCAAGACTCTGCTCCAGTTTTAAATCGGTATAAAGCGGGTCATACTGCGGGGTAATGGTCTGGTTTCCTTTAGCGTAATTAAAAGGAATCTTCACTCCCCATTTCTTTGGCAAAAGCTGGCCCAACTCTACATTGCTCACCACATCATAGGACTTAACATCTTCACGGGCACGCTGATTGGGTCCTGCATCGATACTACCAAAGCCTATGGTTGATTGACGAGCTGTACCGGATACTGTAGCAAAATCTGCAAGATTGGCATCCAGGTTTAAAATACCGGCCCAGCCTCCCTGATTTTGAAGTCCGCTAAGCCGTAGTTCATTAAACCAGGCCTCGGCACAAACGGTACGACCACCTTCATCATTTGCATTTTTAACACCCAGCATCAGCAAGCGCACATCGCCAAAACTGGGGTTTCCTTTTATCCCTACCCGCACCCTTCCGGTCTCGTAAGGCGTTCCCGCAGGGTCGGCAATAGGATTTCCATCCTGATCAAAATAGGTTATGGCATCCTGCAGGGTGTTAAAGCTTCCATTAAAAAAGGTGGCTTTTACAGTCTCAAGAACCTCCAGAGGCACTTTTAGACGGTTTGCTTCCGGCCAAATTAAATCGGGACTACTCGTGTTGAATGCGGTTGGGGTAAGTGGCAATTCGATCTGATAGAAATTCTGCGTAAGATCGGTTCCCATTCTAATAAAGGCTACGACCTCATTATCCTGAACCGGATTTTCATTCAGCAAAGACTCCAAATGCACAAACATCTCCAGGTTTTCGTACTGGCGCATATCAAGTCTGAAATTCTTATAAACCGCACGACTGTCCTGAGTTTCAAGATCGCAAACTTCAATAGATAACGACTGCTCATTCTGCCGAATGTTGTTATTGTTGTTGATAAGCTCCTCGCGGTAAACACCCGGCGGAAGCACATAGGGAATAGGATTGCGATTGCTGTTTTCCTCAACATTTACAGAAGTGACCTCAAAGCGCGTATTTTCGGTATCGGGATCTGAGTCGTCAGGATCAAGGGTATAAAGATAGCGACGGTAATCTCCCCGCACCAGATCCATCGCTCCCATACGTAAAACAATGGGCTGATTCCATTCACTCATAAACATACGCATAAAGCGAATAGACCTGAAGTCGTTGATCCCGCCCTGTCTTCCGGTAGGTTGGCTTATGGGAATTTTAAACTGATACCAGGTTACAGGCAGGGTGTTGCCATTTTGCAAGGTTACTTCAATATCGCGCTGGTCTACGATATACTCGTTTTGCACATTAAGACTTTGGCGGTTGATCTCGAGCTCATACTCGTAATAACTGTCAACCGTATTCATGGTAAAGTCCCGGTTAAAATCTTCTACATCGGGTACGGTGGTAGAACCACGATCCTGTTGACTTACATTTACGGGCGAGTTCCCTTCCTGACCGTTATATCGCTTATAACGATCTAAAACCGAACCCTGTGCCGACACGAAGAACTGATAGTTATCGCCCGAAGGATCTTCGAGACCAGCAAACTCGGGATAATTAAGCGCTTCCTGCTCATCGCTTAAACCGTCGTAACCCACATCCTGATTGGTACGTGCAGCCCCTTCGGTATCAAAAGCGTAAATCAGCGCCTGATTGGTAGGTACTTTACCCCAAACGGTTGCCACCGTATTTGAAGCAGAGCCATCCTGAGGTAACCCATTTTCATACTGCTTGCGCCCGTCTTTCAACACATCTTCAGAAATATTACCCAGATTCAGTGTGAGTTTACCTCCGGTATTTGCAGCGTTTTCCGCATAAATAAAGGGATCCATCAACCAGAATTCAATAAACTCAACGTTAGACTGCTCAAAATCTGTTGAAGCAAACTGACGCATAATTCCGCCAAAATTTTGCTCGGGATTTTCTAAAATACCATCCTGCGCATCGGGGCTGAAGTTATAAGCTCCCCGCTCCTGAGGATAATAGGCCATGTCGAGTGTAAACAAAGCCTGTGTAGTACCGGCAACAATATCCTGTTGCGGAAATATTTCATCTCTAAATACCCTGCGTGTTGCATAGGTCGACACATCGGCATCGGTAATACCATCAGGACGCTGATTGGTATAAAAAATAGGATCTATAGAATACCAGGCCAGTTTTGCACGGCGGTAACCGGTGCGTAAATCGCCGTTGTCAAACTCCCCTCCAAAACCAATGGGCACCGAAGCCAGATACCATTGCAAGGGCGAACTGATATCAAGCGAGGTCTGCGCTCCTTCAAAGTCATCGATATAAGAAGCTGCCTCCCCGCCAAAATTGGTCACCTTGGGCTGCCCGGGAATGAGGTATGCGATTTCTCCGCGAAGCGAAATATTAGAAGGCACATCGGTATCGATGTTTGGCAACTTATTCACCAGTCGGGTCAGGAAAGGAACCTCTGTCGAAAAATTAGCGTTTAGGCCAAAAATGGTGTTATTGATGGGCTCAAAACTATAGGTTGCCTTTTGGGTAAGGGGTCGCTCGTTGAGATTGATAAGCGTCCCTCCCACGATAAATTTTTCGCTAAACTGATGCTCGATGTTTAAACCCGTAAAGCGTTTGGTTTGCTGGCCAAACAAGGTATTGTTTTCGGTAGAAACCTGAATGGGAACACCCGAAGCTTTTAAGGCCTGATCGAGTATAATTACACGTCCCCGTTGATAATCTACCGAATAATCTAAACCTTCCTGCAGCACGCGGCCACCGGCAGTAACGGTAACAGAACCCTGTGGCACATTAAAACCTCCTATAGGAATGCCCTCTTCCTGCCTGGATTTATAAGTTCCCTGCATCTGAAACAGGTTTTTATCGGCGTTATCCTGAGCAATGGTTTTGGTGGAATTGTACAGCGAGCGGTAAACATACTTGCGCTGGTTTGCATTATACGTATCGGGGTTGCCGTAAGTCTCAGCAGGCTCGCTTCGCAGTTTGTTAAAAAGATATTCCCCAAAAGGCTCTACCGAGGTGAAAATGATACTTCCATTACGGGCATTAACAGTTGTCCCTTCCTGAAAGTCAAAGAATCCATCCCCTCCCTCCTGCGGATCTCCAAACTGAGTCAGGTTATCCAGATTAAACACATTCAGCAGCGGCGTATTGGCTACATCTTCGGGCAATGCCGGACCGCCCTCAGCAGGTGTAAGGTAATTGATAGGGGAAGGCGAATTGTACACAATATTCATCCTGAAACCCTCTTTCTCTAACTGCCCTACTCCCAGACCGTAGATGTTTTTCATCATTAAATCCCAGACCGGCTCGTTGACATCGGTGATATTACTTTTGAGTAATTTAACCACCAAAGCCTGCGAAGTACCTCCCTGTCCCGGAGTTATAAAACTATCCAGAATTCCATCATTATTAATATCCTGCCCATTGGTCTGATCTGCATCTGCCGCGTCTGCAACCTGATCGCCGTCTGTATCCTGGCCATTATTATTTACCCCGTCCCCATCAGGATCTACATCAACGAGATCCGGAACGCCGTCTCCATCGGTATCGGGATAAGCGCCACCGGTAGCATCAACCCCGTCATTGGCAAACTCACCTACCTGATACACTTCCCCGTTTACCGTATATTGAAAAGCCACGGCCAAAACCTCGTCATTATTCAAACGCTGGTTGAGTGAAATATAGCCCAGTTGCGTATTCAGCGTATATTCTGAAAGTGAAAGCTGGCGGGCATTTTCTAACGAAACATAATCAGACCCGTCTGCCACCTGTACATTACCAAAACCCTGATCTACCGTTGCCGAACTGCGTATTGCAGAGGTTAGCACGGTTTGCCCGTTGCCGGTTAGACCAAACGGATTGAAGTCATTACTTGAGTTTCTGGGAAAGGCCCCTGAAGGAAGATTAATAAAACCCGCGGGGATATTCGGCAAGCCTATTTGGTTTGGGTTTGATTCTCCAATATCCTGTATCGCAACAATGTTTCGGGTGTTTTCAAAGCGCTGGGTACGATTGGTCACCCAGACCTCAATACGCGTGATTTGAACATTTGAGTTGATAAAGGGATAATTAGCCAAAGCTTTATCGTAATTATCGCGAAAATACTGGGCTAAGAAATAATGCCGGTTTTCGTCATACTCCAGTGCAAAAATCTGAAAGTCCTGAATGGTACCATCGCCCTGGGCCAACACCTGGTTGGTTTGCGACTGCTGCTCTGAAAATACGCCGGTAATTGTGGTTTTACCAAACTGCAATTGCGTCTTTACCCCAAAAAGACTCTGTGAACCCTGAATAAGCGCAGAATTAAGGGGCATATTTACGTTACCCACTTCTATTTTCTGGATGATATCATCCTCGTTGGGTGTGTACTCGAGTTTGATCTGGTTTTGAAAGCTAAAGGTAGATTCGGTATCGTAAACCGCGTTCACCTGTAGACGGGTCCCTACCTTCCCCAGCAAGCTCAGACTTATGCGCTGGTCAAAATCAAAGCTAAAATTGGTACGGTTACGCGGCGAAAAACTGGGATTATCCTGTTTGGTAAACAAGCCTCCTATATCCATGGCCACGCTACCGGTAGGTATAAACTCTATGGTATTGCCGCCAAAAATGCTTTCAAAAAGCCCGGAATTCACATAAAAATTGGGTAATAGGCTCTTTTGATCTTCCTTTCCCTCTTCGGTACGCCCGTCAACCGCAGCGATTTTCTGCTGAAAATAAGCCTGCATTCGTTCTTTTTGAACGAGCTCCTTGAATTCTTCAGGGGTGAGAATACGGGGATAATTGATGTTATATCCTCCCAAACTTTCGGTATAGACATACCGGTCTGTTAGCGGATCGTAGGTGTATTTGGAAACTATGGAATTTGGGTTTTTAAGCGCAAGCCTTCCGTAGGAAAAGCCGGTTTTAACCGAATCCTGCTCTTCTTCTTCCTGAGCAAAAACAGATAAGGGACAGCAAAACACCCCTATAATGACCAGAATTTGAAAAGAATACCCGCGTAGTTTTGTACCCAAAGTCTCTTAAAGTTTTTTAAGTGCCAGTTTTATAATCTGCTCAACGCTTGCCTGTGGCTCATCGCTCACAATAGCATCACACACACGTTCAGCTTGCTTTCGGGCAAAGCCTAAAGTCTCTAGAGCAGATAACGCTTCTTCTTTATTGGTATTGCTTGGCGCAGCTGAAACTTCATCAATATCATATACTTTAAGAATTTTATCCTTAAGATCAAGAATAACACGCTGAGCGGTTTTAGCACCAATACCTTTAACCGCCTGAATAGTCTTAACATCACCCGTTGCAATGGCCTGCTTTACCTGAGAAGGTTCTAAAGAAGACAGCATGGTGCGGGCAATACTGGTACCCACTCCGCTCACAGAAATGAGCAGTTTAAATATCTCCCGTTCCGATTTTTGGGCGAAGCCATATAACGTATGTGCATCTTCCTTGATGTGCAAATACGTGTACAGCATGATATTTTCGTCAGCAGGTAAAAGCGAAAAGGTGTTGAGCGAAATGTTTACGAAATACCCCACGCCATGACATTCTATAACGACATCGGTGTGGTTTTTCTCAATAAGTTTACCCCTTAAAAATGTGATCATTAGTGCAAAAAAGATTTGGGATTTAAATGTACTAAAATAATTCAGCACGGGCATAGGCTTAAAATGCTGCCCGAAACCCTGGCTTATCTTCCTTTTAACTCTTCCTGAAGTTTTTTGCCTTTTTGTTGCGCATCGATAACTGCGACGGCAGACATATTTACGATTTCATCAACCGAAGCTCCCAACTGCAACACGTGTACCGGCTTATTCATCCCCATCATTATGGGCCCGATGTTATCTGCCTTATTGAGTTCTTTAATCATTTTATAGGTGATGTTTGCCGAGTCGATATTAGAAAACACAAACGTATTTACCTTTTTACCCGCAAGCTTGGAGAACGGAAATTTACTCTTCAGCATTTCTGAATTTAAGGCAAAATCGGCCTGCACTTCCCCATCTACCGAAAGATCCGGGTAATATTTATGCAGGTAGGCTACAGCCTCACGTACCCGGTCTGCCTGTTCATTTTTAGAAGACCCAAAATTGGAATACGAAATCATCGCTATCACCGGTTCCATCCCAAAAAGGCGTACGGTACGTGCGGTCATCAAAGCGATTTTGGCTAATTCTTTCGCCGTAGGCTCAATATTTATAGAGGTATCTGCCAAAAACAAGGGCCCTCTGCTGGTATTCATCAGGTTGGCGGCCGCTACTTTTTGCACGTTGGGTGCTGCGCCAATTACCTCAAGTACCGGTTTTACAGCTGAAGGATAACTGCTGCTGTAGCCCGTAATCATCGCATCTGCATCGCCATGCTTCACCATCATCGCCGCATAGTAATTGCGTTGTCTCAATAATTTCTGAGCATCATAAAGGGTAACCCCCTTGCGCTTCCGTTCTTTCCAGAACATATGAGCATATTGATCAAGCTTTGGCTTTTCTTCTTTGGTTTTGGGATCTATAATTTCAATATCTGCATCAAAGTCAAGCTCCTCCATTAACTCAACGATGGTCTCCCGATTTCCTAAAAGCACCGGGGTACCTATACCCTCATCGTAGATGATTTGAGCTGCCTTGAGCACATCAAGCTGATCTGCCTCGGCGTAGACCACGCGTTTAGGTTCGGTCTTGGCCCTGTTAAGAATGAGTCTGACAATTTTATTATCTGAGCCCATACGATCCAGAAGTTCGTCTTCGTACTTAACCCAGTCTGTAATAGGATGGCGGGCTACGCCACTATCCATAGCAGCTTTTGCCACTGCGGGTGGTACTTTGGTAATCAAACGCGGATCAAAAGGCTTGGGAATTATGTATTCTCTGCTGAAGTTGAGGCGCGTCTCCCCATAAGCGATATTCACCTGTTCAGGCACCGACTCTTTAGCCAACTCAGCCAAAGCCTTTACGGCAGCCATCTTCATATCTTCATTAATCTTGGTAGCACGCACGTCAAGCGCTCCTCTAAAAATAAAAGGGAAACCCAAAACATTGTTCACCTGATTGGGATGATCTGAACGACCGGTAGCCATAATGATGTCTTCCCGCGTATCCATCGCGAGATTGTAATCAATCTCAGGATTGGGGTTTGCCATAGCAAAGACGATGGGATTAGGAGCCATAGTCTTAAGCATTTCGGGCGAAACGATATCGGCAATGGAAAGGCCTATGAACACATCGGCATCTACCATTGCTTCTTCAAGTGTATCTATTTTTCGGTCTGAAGCAAACTCCGCTTTTTCTTCTGAAAGACTATCGCGGTCACTGCGAATAACCCCTTTACTATCCAGCATTACAATATTTTCGCCTCTGGCGCCAAAAGCTTTATACAGTCGCGTACATGAAACCGCGGCTGCACCGGCACCACTCACCACTATGCGAATGTCTTCCATCTTTTTACCGGCGAGTTCGGTTGCATTTAATAAGGCAGCAGCAGAGATGATGGCGGTACCATGCTGATCGTCGTGCATTACCGGAATATCAAGCTCGGCTTTTAAACGGCGTTCAATCTCAAACGCTTCGGGAGCTTTAATATCTTCGAGATTGATTCCTCCAAAAGTGGGTGCAATATTTTTTACGGTAGCGATAAACTCATCAACATTCTTGGTATCAACCTCAATATCAAAAACATCAATCCCTGCAAAAATTTTAAAGAGCAAACCTTTACCTTCCATAACCGGTTTGGAAGCTTCAGGACCTATGTCACCCAGACCCAGAACTGCCGTACCATTTGAAATCACAGCTACCAGATTTCCTTTAGCGGTGTATTTGTAAGCGTTCTCCTTATCCTTTTCGATCTCCAGACAAGGTTCTGCAACCCCGGGAGAATAGGCAAGCGAAAGATCGCGCTGAGATGAATATTTTTTAGTAGGCACCACGGCGATTTTACCGGGTGTTGGTTTTGCGTGATAGATTAGGGCCTCTCGGCGTTTGCTTTCTTTACTCATAATATTCGCGTTAGCTCTGCTACAAAAATAGGGCTATTATTAGTTCAGGCTAGTAAATTCTTAGCTTTATCCCTGCTAATTTTACCCGGGACTCTGCCAAAAATAAAAAGCAAAAGCTAAATCTCCTCAATACGGGCATATTTAGCTTTTGACTTCATTTATAAAACAAACGTATACTGCGTTTATTCTGGTATGTAAATTTTATCTGAAGAATAGCTCTTTTTAAGACGAAGAGCCAATAATGCGGCGATAATAAAGAATACGCCGCCAAATAAAATCGCATTCACTGCATTGTCGTTGAGCAGATTTTTAATAATAGGACCAAAAGTTACCGTTTGTATAAGCATAGGGATCACTATCATCATATTAACGATGCCCATATATACCCCGCGTTTTTCTTCAGGAATAACTTTTGAAACCATAGAATAGGGAATACCCATCATAGCTGCCCAACCGATACCGAAAAGGATCATCGGGACCAGTAATGCGTATTCATTTTTGATATACGGCATGCTCAGCATGGCTACCCCGGTAAGCACTAAACTAATCACATACACATTGCGCGAACCATACTTTTTAGCGAATGGCACCAGAGCCAGAGCCACAATCATCGTCACAAAGTTATAGGTACCGTTCATCAATCCCGTTTGCGCCAATGCCTGTTCAGACACCTGCTGAAAATTTTGAGCAAATGCGGTATCCCCGGTCCCGATCACACCACCGCTTCTGCAGGCTTCCATAATGCCCTCAAAACGCGTATTGTCTTCCTGCGATAAACCGTACATACTGCTGCGCAACATCGGCGTGATAAACTGCCAATAAACAAACAGGGCATACCATTGAAAAAAGTAAACCGCGGCCAACTTCTTAAGCATTGTTGGCATCTTACCAATGGCACCGGCAATTTCGATAATGGGTTCAAACAAACGCGAAGCAAAGGTTGACTCTGCCTTTTCCCGTTTTAATTCGGCCAAATCTTCATCAGTAGGGGGAATTTCGGGGGTTTTCCACACCGACCAAAGCACGGTAGCAATAGAGCTAAAGGCTCCCAGAAAGAAAGAATAATACACCCAGGTCGGAATACTTGAGATCGTCTCGGTAGCGCTCGAACAAAGAGCAGCGCCTTCTTCGGCGGGTGCCCCAAACCAGTCCTGAAATAAGAAAAGTGAGAAATTTGCAATCGTAATCCCGGCTCCCACAAACAAGCTTTGCATCTGGTAGCCAAAAGTAATCTGATCATCATTGAGCTTATCCCCTACAAACGCGCGGTAAGGCTCCATCGCCGTATTGTTACCCACGTCAAGAATCCACAATAAACCTACGGCAAACCAAAGCTCAGAACTATAGGGAAAAGCCAGCAAACACAAACTTCCCAGAATCGCACCGATTAAAAAGAAGGGCTTGCGTCGACCACCCCATTTGGGCAACCAGGTTTTATCTGATATAGCACCAATTATAGGCTGAATAATTAATCCCGTTACAGGACCTGCAAGGTTTAACAAGGGTAATTCGGCGTGATCTGCCCCTAGAAAAGAGAAAATAGGATTTATAGCGGTTTGCTGTAAACCAAAACTAAATTGAATTCCGAAGAATCCTACATTCATATTCCATATCTGCCAGAAAGAAAGGTTAGGCTTGCGAATGGCACTTATAATCTTATTCATACTATTTGATAGCGTATTGTTTCGGTTTGACTAAATCTTGCAAATCAAAAAATTAAAACGTTGTAGATGATTGAATCTTGAAAAACGTTTGACAATATACACGAATAGCTTAAAATATTAACAGCATATTTAGAAATTAACGGTAAGAATTGAGTCGTTATTTTTGAGAAAGCGCAGCAATGTTGCGCATCAGACCCTCGTACCTGGTGCGCTTTACCGGTGATTTCCTGAAAACAGATGAAAAAACTTCCTGCGTGAGTTCTTTCCATTCTGACTTTGAATAGTTAAGAATCTCAGGCCGGGGTTCAAAAAGAGGCTCGTTATGGGGTTTGGAGAAGCGATTCCAGGGGCATACATCCTGGCAGATATCACAGCCAAACATCCAGTCTTCCATCTTATCCTGCGCATAGGCGGGGATTTCGTTTTTTAGTTCGATGGTAAAATAACTGATGCATTTGCTGCCATCTACCACATACGGATCAACAATGGCCTGAGTGGGGCAGGCATCAATACAGGCCGTACAGGAACCGCAATGGTCAGTTACCGGTGTATCGTAATCCAAATCCAGATCAATAATCAATTCGGCTATAAAATAAAAAGAACCTGCCTGCTTTGTAAGCAGATTGCTGTTTTTACCAATCCAACCCAAACCGCTTCGGGCCGCCCAGGCTTTATCAAGAACAGGTGCCGAATCGACAAAGGCCCGCCCTTCTACCTTACCTATTTTTTCCTGAATATTGAAAAGCAATTCTTTCAGCCTGTCTTTAATCACAAAATGGTAATCGGTACCGTAAGCGTATTTTGAAATCTTAAAGCTATCCTTCCGCTGCTGCGCTTCAGGAAAGTAATTAAACAATAGAGAAACCACGCTTTTCGCACCGGGCACCAGCAGAGTTGGATCCAGACGTTTATCAAAATGGTTTTCCATATATCCCATTTCGCCGTGCCGGTTTTTAGAAAGCCAGTCTTCGAGTCGCGGGGCCTCGTCTTCTAGAAAGCCTGCCCTGGACACTCCACACGACATAAAGCCCAGACGTTTTGCTTCGGCTTTTATAAACTGTGTGTTTGTAGTTTTAGTGTTCACGTTAACGGTTTCTGAAGGTAAGCGAAGCGTTTTGAGGCTTAAGGGTTATGAGTGGTTTAATTTCTATAGGCCTTCCGTCTGAAATGATCTCATACCGCTTCACCAGAGCTGCAACTGCCAAAATCATTTCGTACATCGCAAAATTATTGCCAATACACATACGCGGACCGGCTCCAAAAGGAAGAAAATAGGGTGAATATTTAAGCAGGCGCTCGTCTTCAAACCGCAAGGGATTGAATTTTTCAGGTTCCTCCCAAAAATCCGGATGCCTGTGTATCTCATAAATGGAAAAAAGCAGACTGGTGCCGGCCTTTATCTTGTAATTCTCAAACGAATCTTCCTGCAGCGCGATTCGGTCTATAAAATAAGCCGGCGGATATAACCGCATAGATTCGTTTATAACCAGATTGGTGTACGTGAGGCTTCTTAACTGAAGTCCCAAATCTTCGTGCTCACAGGCTTTGGCTTCCTCATATACGCGCTGTTGCACTTCGGGATGCAAACCGAGCAGCTGCGTTATAAAAGTCAGTGCATTTGAAGTAGTCTCGTGCCCGGCAACAAACAGAATAAATATCTCATCTACAAGCTGATCTTTACTCATTGCAGTATCGTCATCATAACGGGCATCGAGTAACATATCGAGCAGATCGTCCTGCCGCACTCCTAAAGCCTGGCGCTCTTCGACCAACTGCTCCAGCAATTTGCGGGCCTCCCGGGTTTTTTGAATATTATCCTGCAGTTTACCGGAGATTTTAAACCACCAACCTAAATAGGGCTGACGCAACTCTTTCACCAGCATAGCCTGAGCTTCTTCGGTTATTTGCTGCAGTCTGTTAATGACTTTCTGATCTGCCGCTCCGCTAAACAAAGCCTGTACCACCGTCTGAAAAGCCAGGTCATTGTAAACCGGAAAGACATCAAAAGGCTGATCGGTTTTAATTTTATCGAGTTCGGCTTCAATAACCTCCTGCATTTTAGCGATGAGTTGTGCCAAATGCTTTTTATGAAAAGCGGGTTGAATAAGCTTGCGCTGAGTTGCCCAATGCTGACCTTCTGCCGTGAGTAAGCCCTTGCCTACGTATTTTGCAAGATCCTGCGTTTGTATGGGTGACTTGGTGTAGTTTTTCTGATTTTTTTGAAGCACGTATTGGGCAAATGCGGCATTACGCGAAAAAACCACACTCTTACCGAAACCTAATTTCAGCCAAAACGTATCTCCTTTTTCCCTGAAGTTTTTCTTATGAAAAGGCAGGGGGTTCTTCAGTATCTTAAAGGCCGACCTTAAGAACTTATGCACGGGCACTATCGGAAAATCTGCCATAGAAATGGATTAACTAAAAGATTTAGAAAAGACCTCCCTGAACCGGACCCTTAACTCGTTTTAAATGCCTGTAAGCAGCTTCGGTAACCTCCCGACCTCTTGGGGTGCGGATAATAAAACCCTGCTGTATCAAAAAAGGCTCATATACCTCTTCGATGGTCTCTGCACTTTCTGAAACGGCAGTTGCCAAAGTTGTAATTCCTACAGGGCCACCCTTAAATTTATCAATAATAGTCGCCAGTATTTTATTATCCATCTCATCAAGACCGTGTGCATCTACATTGAGGGCTTTAAGACCAAAACGCGCAATGGCAATATCAATGCTCCCGTTACCCTTTATTTGGGCGAAATCACGCACCCTGCGCAGCAGCGCATTGGCAATACGCGGAGTCCCCCGGCTTCTGCCTGCAATCTCGATCGCAGCTTCTAAACTTATGGGTACTTTAAGAATCTCTGCACTACGCTGCACAATGGTCGTCAGCAATTCGGTATTGTAATACTCCAGACGGGAAGATATTCCAAAACGTGCCCGCATAGGTGCGGTTAGCAGACCTGAACGGGTGGTAGCGCCAATAAGGGTAAACGGATTGAGATTAATCTGAACGGTACGCGCATTGGGACCGCTTTCGATCATGATATCAATCTTATAATCCTCCATGGCCGAATAGAGATATTCCTCCACAACAGGACTTAGCCTGTGAATTTCATCAATAAATAACACATCCCGCTCTTCCAGATTAGTCAACAATCCCGCCAAATCTCCCGGCTTGTCTAAAACAGGACCACTGGTGACCTTTATGTTTACCTGGAGTTCATTTGCCAGGATGTTGGCAAGAGTTGTCTTTCCCAATCCCGGAGGACCGTGAAAAAGGGTATGGTCTAAAGCCTCTCCTCTACGGTTTGCAGCCTGAACAAAAATCTCCAGATTCTCAAGTACCTGTTCCTGTCCGGCAAAATCACTGAAGCTTAGCGGCCTCAGAGCACGCTCTACGTCAAACTCTTCGGGTGTAAAGGCTTCCCCGCTTGCATCTAAATTTTCATTCATAACGTAAATATAAGAAATAGCAGATGCTAATAATAGCAGCCGGCAGATGCAGACTAAAATTTAGCATTCGCATCAAAACCTGCTAAAACTAAAAAACCCGCTTGATGCGGGTTTTTTATTATTCTAAGATTTTTTAGTGATTCATTTCTTCCTCTCCCGGTTGTAACGGGATGTTTTGAGGGATATAATCCTGACCCGGAATTACATAATCCGTTTCATCTTCATTTAACTTACTGTAGTCATAAGACCAACGGTAAACGTGAGGAATCTCACCTTCCCAGTTTCCGTGGATGTGCTTAAGCTCGGTTGTCCATTCTAAAGTATTAGACTTCCAGGGGTTCTTAGGACCTCTTTTTCCGTAGAAAATAGAAGAAATAAAGTTATATAAGAATACCAGCTGAACTGCGGCAGTAATGATAGCGGCAACAGTAATCATCGTATTTACGTCAGCTAAATCATCAAAATACGGGAATGCCGTGTTTGAATAATATCTACGAGGCAAACCGGCCATACCTATAAAGTGCATAGGGAAGAATACCGCATACGAACCTATAGCGGTAACCCAGAAGTGTACATAACCCAGGTTCTTGTTAAGCATACGCCCTTCAAACATTTTAGGAAACCAGTGGTAAACCCCGGCAAAAAGACCGTACAATGCCGAGATACCCATTACCAGGTGGAAGTGAGCCACAACGAAATAGGTGTCGTGTACGTTAATATCCAGCGTGCTATCACCCAAAATAATACCGGTAAGACCACCCGTTATAAAGGTAGAAACCAGACCGATGGAGAAAAGCATTGCAGGGTTAAACTGCAGATTACCTTTCCATAGGGTAGTAATATAGTTAAAGGCTTTAACCGCTGAAGGTATAGCGATCAGCAGTGTAGTAAATGTAAATACCGACCCAAGGAATGGGTTCATACCCGACACGAACATGTGGTGACCCCAAACGATGGTCGAAAGGAATGCGATTGCCAGAATAGATGCGATCATAGCGCGGTAACCGAAAATCGGCTTTCTCGCATTGGTCGCAATAACCTCAGAAGAAATACCCAATGCCGGAAGCAATACGATATATACCTCCGGGTGACCCAGGAACCAGAATAAGTGCTCAAAAAGTACCGGAGAACCTCCCTGGTTGTGTAATACCTCTCCACCAATATAAATATCAGAAAGGAAGAATGAGGTACCAAAGCTTCTATCCATAATAAGCAATAAAGCCGCAGATAAAAGAACAGGAAAAGAAACCACACCAATAATAGCAGTCACAAAGAATGCCCAGATGGTGAGCGGAAGTCTGGTCATAGACATCCCTTTAGTTCTCATATTGATCACTGTAACAATATAGTTTAGTGAACCTAATAGAGATGAAGCGATAAAGATTGCCATAGACACCAACCAAAGCGTCATACCCGCACCAGATGCAGATATCGAATTTGGCAATGCACTAAGCGGAGGATAAATCGTCCAACCTGCTGCTGCCGGCCCCGCCTCTACAAACAGCGAACAAACCATAATTACTGCAGAAAGAAAAAACAACCAGTATGATACCATGTTTAAGAATCCTGAAGCCATATCGCGGGCACCAATCTGAAGTGGAATTAACAGGTTACTAAACGTACCGCTTAATCCCGCAGTCAATACAAAGAACACCATAATGGTACCATGTATCGTTACCAATGACAGATAGATACTTGCATCCATAACCCCTTCCGGAGCCCATTTACCCAGAAATATCTCAAATATGGTAAAACTTTGTTCCGGCCAGGCGAGCTGAATTCGAAACAAGATAGACATGGCGATACCAATAACACCCATAAGCAAACCTGTAATCAGGTACTGCTTTGAGATCATCTTGTGATCTGTACTAAAAATATATTTGCTTATAAACGTCTGGTGATGATCATGATGCCCGTGATCGTCGTGGGCATGATGGTCTAAAGCTGTAGCATCTACTGACATAATTTATTTTCTTTTAAATCTCAATTTTTTTTTACTCGGTCATACTTTGTGCAAAGGTCTTCTGACCTTTTATCCACTCATCATATTCTTCCTGAGTTTCCACAATAATTTTCATCTGCATATTATAGTGACTTTTACCACAAATTTTATTACATAGCAAATAATAATCAAATTCGTCGTAAGAATCAAGTGCAGGTTCGCCTTTGGCCACTAGTACCTTGCTTTTTTCATTGCGTATTTGTTGAATGGTACGCATTTTTTCCTGCATATAATCTGTTTCTCTGATCTCTTCTGTCGTAACAGTTGGGGTAAATGAGAACTGGGTAATCATACCCGGAACCACGTTCATTTGAGCTCTAAAATGAGGCATATAGGCAGAATGCAGCACGTCCTGAGAACGCAGCTTGAAAACAACCTGTCTTCCAACAGGCAAATGCAATTCTGTAGTCACCACATCATCACTACCGTCTGTATCACTAGGGTCAATACCTAACTGATTTATTCCTTCGATAAAGCGCACGTTGGCATCTCCTAAAATATTATCATCTCCGGCATAACGGGCTTTCCAGTTAAAACGCTGTGCATACAGCTCAACTACCAGAGCATCTTCATCTTCCTCAAAGTTCATAATATCAGACCAGGTGAAAAGGCCATAGATAATAAGACCAGCCAATACGATAACAGGAATGATCGTCCAGATAAACTCAAGCTTATCGTTATCTGCATAGAACAATGCACGCTTACCTTTTTCTCCTTTGTATTTATAGGCAAAGAAGTGAAGTAAAAACTGCGTGATCACCTGAACAACCATGATCAAAGCAATAGAAATAAACATCAGGTTATCATACTTGCTCCCGTGTGCAGATGAAGCTTCAGGCAAATAAAATTTAGAATAATGCCAGAAACAATAGAACATCAGGAAGTATAGGAAAACCATAAACATCACCATTAATTTGGCGTTGATACGGTTATCTTTCCCATTAGCTACTTCTCCGTTATCCCCTTGTGAGTTCCCTTTAGAGAGTGCATATATTTTACTCATTTGCCAGATTGCCACGGCAAAGAGTGCGATTACAATAAGTACTAAAAAAACGGTCATTGGTGTGTTTTTTCTGTTTCGTTGCTATTAATAGTGAAAATGTTCGCTTTCTACCAGGAACGGATTATTCTTAGGTCGTAATGACACCTTAGACAGCCCCATTCCAACGGTGAATATAAAAAGACCCAGAAAGAAAAGCAGTGCTGCCAGCTCGGTGATACCAAAAGAACCATAAGGCCCTACTGTAGACGGCATTACCAGTAAGAATATATCTATATAGTGTCCTACCAGGATAATGATACCGGCGATAACTACAAACCAGGATACACGTTTAAAGTCACTATTCATCAATATTAAGATTGGGAATACAAAGTTAAGTATAAGCATACCAAAGAAGATAGGATTATACTCCTGAATTCTTAGAATGAAATAAGTAACCTCTTCCGGAATATTTGCATACCAGATCAGCATAAACTGACCAAACCAAAGGTAGGTCCAGAAAACACTGAAACCAAACATAAACTTAGCAAGATCGTGCAGGTGACTGTCGTTAACAAACTCAAGTTGACCAATCGCTTTTAATGAAACAGTTACTATAGCGATAACGGTTACTGCAGATACAATGATGCTGGCAAAGATATACCACGCAAAAAGAGTACTGTACCAGTGTGGCGTCATAGACATGAACCAGTCCCAGGCCATTGTAGACTCGGTTACAATAAAGAATGCAAGGAAGTAAATAGAATATTTAAAAATATTCTTATAAGGCTGAAGACCTTCAGCAGTGTCCAGATCTCTGGAGTTCTTCACTACGAAATAACGGTATAGATTCCATCCTGCAACATAAATGATTCCGCGAATTAACCAAAATGGGAAATTAAGGTAACCCGATTTGCCCTGAAGAATTTCATCTTCAGCAACGAGTTCGTGATTCATCCAGGGATAGAAATGCTCGCCTGCAAAAATAACAATCAACAAAACAATCACAGAACCGGGAAGTAAATAGGCGGTTATACCTTCCATAACCCGAAACAGCAACGGAGACCATCCTGCCTGTGCTGCATTTTGAATTGCATAGAAAACCAGGGTTCCCAAAGCAATCATCATAAAAAAGAAAGCTGCAATAAAAGTAGCCGACCAGGGTTTGGTTTGCATTTGGTGCAATACGTGCTCCATATGCTCGCCATCATCGTGTGCAGCATGACCCATATCTTTATCACCGGCCATTGCTCTTTCAGAATAGCCAGGCTCTCCCTTAACTTCGTCAACAAAGTTAGCTTCTTCATGATGTTCAGCTCCTTCTTCGTGGTGGGCTGCGCCATCCTCGTGATGCGCCTCACCTCCACTGTGGTGAGCTTCCTGTGCTGCAAGAATTTCGTTAGCTTCTTCAACTGTTCCGGGAACAGATAAGAATCCAAATACTAATCCTATTAAACCCAGTACCATACAAACTATGGCGAAAAGTCTTAATTTACTAGAAAACTTGTACATAATTGAAATATCCTGCCTTTATTATTCTTCAGTTTGTGCTTCTTCAGACATCACCTGCCCTTCTTCAGTCATTTCTTCCTGTTCTACCAGAGTTTCCTCTTCGGCAGCAGTCTCACCTTCAAAGGCACGCTTAGGCTTACCGTCTAATGCATCCTTAAGGTCCATAACGTAGTGATTGATCAACCACAATTCACGCTCGGTAGTCTGTGTCGCATAAGATCCCATAGTATTCAGACCATAATACATCACATGGTACACGCTACCTTCTGTAATGGCTCTACCCTGATCGTTATAAGCAGGTATACCCAGAATTTTTTCGCGCTCGGCAAGTGTACCCTTACCATCACCTTTATCACCGTGGCAAATAGCGCAATAAATGGTATAAAGCCCTTTACCCTCGTTTAAATTATCTTCAGTATACGGCACCGGATTGGTAAGATTTGCCTTCGCTGCTGCATAACCTTCGGTACTGTTTTCATATTCGTAAGGCATCCAACCGCGAGACACACTTCCTTCCACCGGCTGCATAGCCTCCATTTGATTAGGAAATACGTCATACTTTCCATAAGCCTCATAACTTACTTCCTCATACATGTTTGGCATGTATTCATAGTTTCTGTAGTCTTTGTCCTGACAAGAAACTATCAAAACCAGCATGACTAATGAAGATACTATTTTGATACTATTTTTCATTTGTTAAGCGTGTTCTTCGTTATGAATTAGACTTATTTCTGATGCTCCTGTCTCGTAAAGAAACTTCGACAGCGAATCGATATCGTGACCTGCGGCATCTACTTCAAGCAGAAAATGATCATCAGTTGTACGAGGATCCGGGTTTTCGGCTTTTTTAAATGGCCATATTTTACTTCTTAGATAAAATGTTATCACCATAAGGTGAGCTGCAAAAAATACGGTCAACTCAAACATAATAGGCACAAAAGCCGGCATATTTTGCAAATAAGAGAAACTGGGTTTACCACCTATGTTTCTTGGCCAGTCTTCAATCATAATAAAATTCATCATTAAAGTAGCCACACTTAAACCTATAAGACCATAGATAAAAGAGCATATTGCAAGGCGCGTATGAGGCAAGCCCATCGCTTTATCGAGACCGTGAACAGGAAATGGTGTGTAAGCCTCGGTGATTCGATACTTTTTTGCACGTATTTCCTTTACTGCTTTCATAAGGACGTCATCATCATTATAAAGCACATGTAGAACGTTTCCTGATGCCATAATTAGTTTTTAAGTTTTTGTGCCTGACCTGCCCAATCATCGCGCTCTGCCCTACCCGGGAATGCATCGATAATTTCATCTAACAAATCGTATTCTTTTTTTGTCATTTTACTAACCTGATCATAGGTATAAATCCCCAGTTGATGCAGTTTTTGCTCCAACACAGGACCTACTCCACTTATCTTCGTAAGATCATCAGGAGTTTGGGTCGCAGGATCATACGTACCAATACGCGCAAGTATCATATCAATTTCTGCCTTCTTAGCTTCGGTATCTACCAGTGCATCTGCATTTACAGTTGACTGATGATGTGTCGCACCTGCATTTGAAGCTACGCTTAATGATGCAGGACGCTCCGCATAAGTAGAAGTACGTTTATCTGTTGCAGTACCGGCAAGGTCTTTACCTGACTCCCGGATACGCTTGTAACGCGCACCTGATGATTTAAGAATACTCTTAACTTCAGCCTGTGCAATAACCGGGAATGTACGTGCATACAATAGGAATAATACAAAGAAGAATCCAATTGTACCTACAAATACGCCAATATCTACAAAAGTTGGCGAGAACATAGACCAGCTAGATGCCAAACGGTCTTTACTCAAACAGATTACAATAATATCAAAACGCTCAAACCACATCCCGATATTAATCACAAGAGCCACGATGAATGTCCACAGGATATTACGTCTCCACTTCTTAACCCAAAGGGTTAGCGGCACAATCAGGTTACATATAATAAGCGCCCAGAATGCCCACCAGTATGGTCCTGTTGCAGCTCCAAAAGACAGATAGGTATAGTTTTCATAAGGAACTCCTGAATACCAACCGATGAAGTATTCGGTAAGGTATGCTACCGTTACGATACCACCGGTAAGCAGAATTACCTTATTCATAAATTCAATGTGCACAATGGTGATATAATTCTCCAGGCTAACAACCTTTCGCATTACCAAAAGCAGCGTTTGCACCATCGCAAAACCGGAGAAAATTGCACCCGCCACAAAATACGGAGGGAAAATAGTACTGTGCCATCCGGGAACTACAGAAGTTGCAAAGTCAAAAGATACAATCGTGTGTACCGAAAGTACCAGTGGAGTTGCAAGACCTGCAAGCACCAGCGAAACTTCTTCAAATCGCTGCCAGTCTTTAGCGCGACCACTCCATCCAAAACTTAGGATACCATATATTTTTTGCTGAAACGGACTCTTAGTACGGTCTCTGATCATCGCAAAGTCAGGCAGAAGACCGGTCCACCAGAATACTAACGAAACCGATAGGTACGTAGAGATCGCAAACACGTCCCAAAGTAGTGGTGAGTTGAAGTTTACCCAAAGTGAACCAAACTGGTTCGGAATAGGAAGTACCCAATACGCCAACCAAGGACGACCCATGTGAATAATTGGGAACAAACCGGCCTGAACAACAGCAAATATAGTCATCGCCTCCGCAGAACGGTTGATAGCCATACGCCATTTTTGACGGAATAAAAGTAATACCGCAGAGATAAGAGTACCGGCGTGACCAATACCTACCCACCAAACGAAGTTGGTAATATCCCAGGCCCAACCAATGGTTTTATTGAGACCCCAAACTCCAATACCGGTAGAAACGGTATATACAATACAGCCCAAGCCCCATAGGAATGCAACAAGCGCTATAGAAAATACAATCCACCAAGATTTATTGGCCTTCCCTAAGATAGGAGCACCTACATCCACGCTAATGTCGTGGTAAGATTTCTCTCCAAGAATCAAAGGCTCTCTTATGGGTGCTTCGTAGTGTGACGACATATTAATATATTGATATTTATATTTTAAACTAGATTAAGCTTCAGCAGTATTCTTAACTTTTACGTGGTAGAATACATTAGGCTTAACACCTATATCTTCCAGTAAATAATACTTGCGTTTATCGTTTTTAAGAGCTACAATTTCAGAGTCCGGGATGTTTACATCACCAAACTTAATCGCACCCATATCACAGGCATTGCTACAAGCTGTTGCAAACTCACCGTCTTCAATGACGCGTCCTTCGCGCTTGGCATCAAGAATTGTTTTCTGAGTCATCTGAATACACATAGAACATTTTTCCATAACCCCACGTGAACGCACTGTAACATCAGGATTTAGAACCATACGACCAAGATCGTTGTTCATATTATAATCAAACTCATCATTCTCGCTATACAGGAACCAGTTGAAACGACGCACTTTATAAGGACAGTTGTTTGCACAGTAACGGGTACCCACACAACGGTTATACGTCATCTGGTTTTGACCCTGTCTACCGTGACCAATCGCCGCCACCGGACACACCGTCTCACAAGGTGCATGGTTACAGTGCTGACACATCACCGGCTGAAATGCAACCTCCGGATTGTCATAAGATTGAATCTCAACAACCGAATAGCTATCCATAGCAGGAAGCTCTTCCAGTGCTTTGGTTTCTTCTGCAAAAGTATCTTCAGAAGAGTAATAACGGTCAATACGCAACCAGTGCATATCTCTAAAGTTTCTAACTTCCTGCTTACCTACAACCGGAACGTTGTTTTCGGCGTGACACGCAATCACACAAGCTCCGCAACCGGTACAGGCGTTAAGATCTATAGAAAGATTGAAATGCGGACCAAAGGTATCATCAAACGATTCCCAGATATCAGCATTCTTATCACGAACTGAAATCTCAGAGTGATTGTAATCTACGTGACCTACGTGGTTCCACTCACTGGCATCTTTAGTATTGAAGATCTCAAGCGTGGTTTCTTTAATAATATCATCTGCGCGACCGGCCATGGTGTTCTGCATCTGAACACAGGCAAACTCATGCCATCCACCGGTTTTCTTAATTTGCACGGTTTGGGTAGACTTAAAGTCTTTATAAAGCGGATAGGCGTTAACACCCACCTGCATCTCTTCCTGAACCGCAGCTTTCTTACCGTATCCCAGAGCAAGACCTACAGATCCCGGAGCCTGACCGGGCTGAATAAATACCGGTACGTTTTCTAAAGTAACATCACCAAGTGTAACTGTAACGTAGCTACCGTTAAGTGCGCCTTTAGAAGTAATTTCATTTTCTACACCTAAACGATCTGCGTCTTTCTTAGACATCGTCAGGTAGTTATCCCAGGAAGTTCTGGTGATTGGATCAGGGAATTCCTGCAACCAGGGGTTGTTTGCCTGCTCACCATTACCCAAACCGGTACTGGAATATAACGTAAGCTCAAAACCATTACCTGCAGATTCTCCCTCCTGAACCAAAGCCGCAAGCGCACTTGAAAGCGTAATCGCTCCATTAGAAGTGATACTTTCTTCAGTAACTTCAGCAGTTTCTGCCGCAGGAGTCATAACACCTGAAGCTATACCATCCTGAAGCGCCTGATTAAAACTCTTTTCAGCATTAGTCCAGTTAGACTTCAGGTAATCATAATAAGACATATCGTTGTTGGTCCACTTCAAAAGTGATTCCTGAAACTGTCTCGTATCAAACAGAGGCTTAATCGTAGGCTGCATCAAGCATACGTAACCTTTTTTCATTTCAACATCACCCCAGGACTCCAAATAATGCGGAGTTGGAGCTAAATAGTTACAAAGCAACCCGGTCTCATCCTCTTTCATATTGAAAGAAACACGTACTTCTACCTTTTCAAGACCTGATTTAAATTCGTTTACATTAGGAAGACTGTATGCCGGATTCACACCCACCACAAACAGTGCACCCACAGCACCCGAATTCATATCGGAAACTAACTGGTTTACTGCCTGTGCATTTCCCTGACGGGTCATTTTTGGAGCAGCAGTATCAATAATAGTACTACCTAAAGCTTCATTTACCGACAAAGCAACCATCTGAGCATTGGCATCATCAACACCGGTGATAAACACACCTTTGCTTCCTGCATTGCGAAGTTGTTTTGCAGCACTCTTTACAGCAGCGTCAAGTTCGGGAGAAAGACCTGTATTAGCACTTCCACCGGAAATCAAACTCTGGATAGCCGCAACGATTTTCTTTTGCTCTGATGGAGTAGCCAGCACACGCTTATCAGCATTACCACCAGACAAAGTCATGTTAGCCTCAAACTGAACGTGGCGGGACATTTTCCCATTCTTGGGAACACGGCTTTTTGCGTAAGTAGGCCCAAACCCACCACCTTGCCAGTCACCCAGCAAATCAGCACCAACCGAAACGATAACTTCTGCTTCAGAAAAATCGTAATCCGGCAATGCACGCATTCCGTATTTACTCTCAAAAGCATCAAGCGCGGCATTTTCTCCTATTGAATCATAAGTTACATGCTTCACATTAGGATAGGCAGCCGAAAAATCAGCTATTAATTTTGTTGTTGACGGACTGGCAAAAGTCTGGGTAAGCAACACAATGCTTTTACCTGCCAAGCCATTAAGCTTCTGACCGAGTTTTTGATCAAACTCCGACCAGCTCACCGAACTGCCGTCAATTTTTGGCCCTTGCAAACGCTTAGTGTCGTACATAGAAAGTACTGAAGCGTGAACACGAGCATTATTACCTCCTAAAACAGAGGCCATCTTGTTATTTTCAATTTTGATAGGTCTACCCTCTCTGGTTTTAACCAGCACGCTCGCAAAATCAAAACCATCTGCCATCACAGTGGCATAATAATCTGCCTTACCAACGGTAATGCGTTCTGGAGCAACCACATAAGGAATGGACTTCACCACAGGCCCCTCACAGGCCGCAAGCGAAGCTGCGGCAGTAGAAAAACCAACGTATTTTAAGAAATCACGACGCGTAGTTGAGGAAGAATCCAAAGTATCTTTGTTTCCCAGAAATTCATCAGTAGGAATCTCATGCGGAAACTCATTATGCTTAAGCGCCTCAACAATAGAGCTATTTTCATTTAGCTCCTCAACACTTTTCCAGTATTTCTTGTTTGATGACATAAAATCTATTGTTATTTATTTTGGAACGCGAGTCAGACTACACGTATTCTTTATCTATTAATAGTGGCATTTACCACACTCCAGACCACCCATTTGAGCAGCTGTCAACTCTTCTACACCGTACTTCTTAGAAAGCTCTTCGTGAATCTTTTCGTAGTATGGGTTACCATCCATCTTAACGTTAGTCTCACGGTGACAGTTAATACACCAGCCCATGGTAAGCGGAGCATACTGATACATAATCTCCATCTCCTCAACAGGACCGTGACAGGTTTGACACTGAATATCAGCTACACTTACGTGCTGCGAGTGATTGAAGTATGCAAAGTCAGGAAGATTGTGAATGCGCACCCATTCTACAGCCTGAGTCTCCCCGGTGTAAGATTGCGTGGTTTGATCCCAACCTACTGCTTTATATAACTTCTGGATCTCCTTATCGTAAAATTCTTTAGAATAATCTTCAGTAACTGAGCTATACTCACTGGTGGCATCAGCAACTTCAGAAATACTCTTGTGACAGTTCATACACACATTCAAAGAAGGAATTCCTGAGTGCTTGCTCGTACGTGCAGAAGAGTGACAGTATTTACATTCGATCTGGTTCTCACCGGCATGAATTCGGTGTGAATAGTGTATAGGTTGAATAGGCTCGTAACCCTGATCAACACCTATCTGCATCATCCAGCCGTAAGCGAAATAGGCACCACCTAAAAGCAATACGATTACAGAAACCAATACTAAAAACTGATTTTCAACAAAGGCTTTCCAGATTGGCTTGCGTGATTCTTTAACCGGAAGTTCAACACCCTGTGCAACAGCAAACTTTCGCAATGTATTATTCACAAGAAACAACACAGCAACCAGCATCACCAACACAACCGCAAGAATACCCAGAATTACCGTGCTTGAAACACCATCCCCGGAACCACCTCCGCCTCCGGCTTGTTCAGCAGGAGCTACAGGTTCTGGCTTGGGAGTATTGGTATAGGCAAGAATATCATCTATGTCCGCATTACTAAGTTGCGGAAAGGCGTTCATAGCGGTTTGATTGTACTCATTGTAAATAGCAATTGCTTCAGCATCACCTGAATCACGCAATTCCTTATTATTTTTTATCCAACGATACAACCATTCGCGGTCACGACGCTCAGTCACATTATACAATGCAGGACCCGTAGCCCTGTCGTACAATTTGTGACAAGCCGCACAATTTGCATTAAACAATGCCTTACCGGCCGCAGCATCACCTCCCTGAGCCGCAGGTGAGGTTTCAGATTCTGCCGCTCCGGCTGCATCAGCAGTTGCAGTCGTATCCTCCTGAGCAAACAGAAAAGAAGAGAATGAAAGCAATAAAGCCAGAGTGATTAAAGAAAATCGAGAAGCTGAATTAAGGTTTTTACCCTGTTTCATAGTATGATAGAATTGTCATCTTAGCGCGGCATCTATCTAAGTGTTTAATGCTTTTAAAAACTAAAAACAATGCCGACAAATTTGATCGCAAAAGTAAGACTTAGAAGTGGAATTTTGAAGTGTTAGCAAAGCGTTAAGAACTAATTTATATCTGTTCTAAATAATAAATCTATACGCATTTGAGTTATTACTTTTACTTTTACAAAAACAATTTTAGCAATGAAAAATACTTTACTGAAGCTCACTTTTTTAGGTTTTTTTGGAATGCTCATTCAAGCGACTTCCTTTGCGCAAAGCGGAAGTGTCTCTATAAATCAGGATAATAGAATCAGCGAATTGCTCAGCATCAAATCAAAAATGGCCAGCAATAATGAGCTTAACGATCGCTATAAAATTCAGCTTTTTTACGGTTCAATTACCGAAGCCAACAGCATACAATCGCGTTATCGCTCTAAATACGACAACTGGGAGCCGAGTATCGTTTACGAAAGCCCTAATTATAAGGTATGGATAGGCAATTTCAGAAACCGACTTGAGGCCGACCGTGCCCTATTACAAATTCAAAAAACCTTTCCAAATGCTTTTGTTATGAAACCTGAGAGGTAATAACATCAGGATATTCTCAAGGAAAGGCGTTCTTAGGATCGCCTTTTTTTATGCAATACCTTGAGATATCACAGGATCATCTGATGATAGAACCGTCGATCTCCCGCCCCTGAAAAAAGCCATTTAAGACTTCTGGAATACCCTTGTCAAAACCCAAATGAACCCACACTGAAGCCACAGTGAACCCACACTGCACCCACACTTTATAACAGTTTTTGTAGACCAAGAAGGCAGCACGATGGCTACACTGTAAATACATATCGCCGGGCATCCTTCAGCCTATACCTAACCAAAACGGATTGAATCTTCCTCAAGCCATTGGATTCTGGAAAAACCAACGAATAGACTATTCTCCGAGCCACAAAAAAAAGAGGCTGCCTGAGGCAACCTCTTTTTAAAACTTAAAATGTTATTTCTTATTTCAGCTTCTTCTTAACAGCTACTTCCTGGTAAGCTTCAACAATATCTCCTTCGCGGATGTCATTGTAATTCTTGATCTGCATACCACAGTCGTAACCTTTACTTACTTCTTTAACATCATCCTTAAAGCGCTTCAATGAAGCCAACTCTCCGGTATAAACCACCACTCCGTCACGTATTAAACGCACGCCCGAGTTGCGGTATATTTTACCGGAAGTAACCATACATCCGGCAATGGTACCGATTTTAGAGATTTTAAAGGTCTCCCGTATTTCAGCAGTACCTGTTATTTCCTCTTTCATCACCGGCGACAACATACCTTCCATGGCATCCTTAAGATCATTAATCGCATCGTAAATAATAGAATAGGTACGGATGTCGATTTCTTCCTTGTCAGCTACCTGTCTGGCATTACCGGCAGGTCTCACATTAAAGCCTATAATGATCGCATCTGAAGCCGATGCCAACAACACGTCACTTTCAGTAATTGCACCTACTCCTTTATGAATGATGTTTACAACAATCTCTTCGGTAGAAAGCTTACCAAAACTATCTGTCAAGGCTTCAACCGAACCATCCACGTCACCTTTAAGAATAATATTAAGCTCCTTAAAGTCTCCAAGAGCGATACGTCTACCTATTTCATCAAGCGTAATGTGTTTCTGAGTACGTACCGATTGTTCCCGCTGCAGCTGCGTACGTTTGTTTGCGATGTCTTTAGCTTCACGCTCATCTTCCATCACATTAAACTTATCACCTGCCTGTGGCGCGCCATCCAATCCCAGGATTGAAACCGGAGTTGCAGGACCGGCCTCTTTAACCTCCTTACCGCGCTCATCGTGCATAGCCTTAATCTTACCACTATTGGTACCAGCTAGTACATAATCACCTATTTTTAAAGTACCTGATTGAACGAGAACAGTAGAAACATAACCACGTCCGCGATCTAAAAAGGCCTCTACAACGGTACCGTTTGCACGTCTATCCGGGTTTGCCTTAAGTTCTAATATTTCAGCTTCAAGCAATACTTTTTCCAGAAGCTCTTCTACACCCTGCCCGGTTTTGGCAGAAATATCGTGCGATTGTATCTTACCTCCCCAGTCTTCAACAAGCAGGTTCATACCAGCCAATTGCTCTTTGATTTTTTCAGGATTGGCCGTAGGCTTATCTACCTTGTTAATCGCAAATATTATAGGAACTCCTGCCGCCTGAGCGTGCGAAATCGCCTCTTTGGTTTGCGGCATCACATCGTCGTCTGCTGCAACCACGATAATCGCAATATCAGTAACCTGAGCACCCCGTGCACGCATCGCCGTAAAGGCCTCGTGACCCGGAGTATCCAAAAATGCTATTTTCTGACCATTCTTCAGGGTTACACCATAAGCACCAATGTGCTGGGTAATACCCCCGCTTTCGCCGGCAATTACATTCTCTTCACGAATATAATCGAGCAAAGATGTTTTACCGTGATCAACGTGACCCATAACGGTTACGATAGGAGCTCGCGGCTTAAGATCTTCGGGAGCATCAACTTGCACAGCTATAGACTCTTCGATATCTGCATTCACAAACTCAACCTCATAACCAAATTCATCGGCTACAATAGAAAGAGTTTCTGCGTCCAGACGCTGATTCATCGTTACCATCATACCTAAAGACATACAGGCAGAAATGATTTGAGTAACCGAAACATCCATCATCGTAGCCACTTCGCTAACGGTTACGAACTCCGTCACTTTCAATACTTTGTTTTCTGCTTCCTGCTGCGCCATCTCATCCTCGTTCTTTTGACGATGCTGATCACGCTTATCTCTACGGTATTTCGCTCCTTTTCCTTTATTGGATTTACCCTGAAGTTTTTCAAGGGTCTCCCGTATTTGTTTTTGTACTTCTTCTTCTGTAGGCTCTTCCTTAACAACCTGAGCGCCTCTTCGGCTTCCGCCACGCTGATTGTTGTTACTGCGACCGCGGTTGTTGCCCGCTGCTGCATTAGGATTTGCCCCCGGAGTTTTGCTGATACGCTTGCGTTTACGCTTGCGATCATCATTACTGGTAGTAGGTTTCTTTTTCTTTTCCGGTTTTTTAAACTGCGAAAGATCTATTTTCTCACCGGTGAAATTAGGTCCCTCCAACTTCTTATAGTCGGTTTTGACCACATCATCCCCGAGTTTTGGAGCCTCTTTCTTGGTTTTCTCTTCAACAGGCTTAGCTGGCGCCGGTGCAGGTTTTTCGACCTTAACCGGTTCTTTCTTCTCTTCAACAGGCTTAGCGGGCTCTTCTTTCTTAGCCACGGGCTCTTCAACCTTAGGCTTAACCTCGGGTTTAACCTCTTCAACCGGTTTTTCTTCGATCTTCTCTTCCTTTGGAGCCTCTTTCTCTTTAGGCTTACCGGCACGATCGAGATCGATCTTACCTACCTGTTTAGGACCCTGAAGGTTAGTTTTAGCGCGAATCACTTCTTTCTCGGGTGCGCGATCCTGTCGCTTCTCCTCGATTTCCTCTTCGCGAGCCTGTCTTATAGCTTCCTTCTCCTTTTGTTTCTCCTGAGCAGCTTCTTTTGATGCTACTTTTTTATTAGCATCAGTCTGAAACTGATCTGATAATACCTCGTATACTTCGGCAGAGATTTTAGTAGTAGGGCGCGCCTCAACATCGTAACCTTTTTCCTTTAGGAAATCAACGGCACGGTCGAGTGAAATATTAAGTTCACGCAATACCTTGTTTAATCTCATGTTCTTTACTTCTGCCATAAATTGCTTTAATTCGCTATAAAATTAACCTAAAAAACCTGTATTCTCCTATTATTATTCAAACTCTTCTCGAAGAATACGCATCACATCAAGTACGGTTTCTTCTTCCAGGTCTGTTCTTCTAACCAGATCTTCTACGTCTTGTTCTAAAATACTTTTTGCGGTGTCTAAACCTATTTTTGAAAATTCGGCAATCACCCAATCCTCGATTTCATCAGAGAATTCGGTAAGCTCAACATCTTCCTCAACACCTTCTCTAAACACATCGATCTCGTAACCCGTTAACTGCCCGGCAAGTCTGATGTTATGACCGCCACGACCTATAGCCTTAGACACCTCTTCGGGCTTAAGCATAACTTCAGCGGTTTTATTCTCGTCATCTATCTTGATTGACGTGATTTTTGCAGGACTTAGTGCTCGGGTGATGTACAATTGCAGGTTATTGGTATAATTAATCACATCGATATTCTCATTACCCAACTCACGTACGATACCGTGAATACGAGAACCTTTCATCCCCACACAGGCACCCACCGGATCTATACGGTCATCGTAAGAATCTACAGCCACTTTGGCTTTCTCTCCCGGAATTCGCACGACTTTTTTAACCGTGATAAGACCATCAAAAACTTCGGGAATTTCAGATTCAAATAATTTTTCAAGGAAAAGCGGTGAGGTACGCGACATAATTATTGCCGGTTTATTTCCTTTAAGCTCTACGCTTTCAATAATACCCCTTACGTTTTCGCCCTTGCGGAAAAAATCTGAAGGGATTTGCTTGTCTTTAGGCATAATAATCTCGTTGCCCTCATCATCCAGCAGGATAATTGCACGATGTCGTATATGGTGCACCTCTGCATTATACAACTCTCCTTCAAGTTCTTTAAACTGCTTGTAAATATTGGTATTATCGTGCTCGTGTATTTTACTGATCAGGTTTTGACGCAAAGCCAGAATGGAGCGTCTTCCCAAATCGATAAGCTTCACCTCTTCAGAAACATCCTCTCCAACCTCAAAGTCAGGCTCGATTCTGCGGGCTTCACTAAGACTAATTTCAGAATTCTCATCTTCTACCTCGCCATCAGCGACCACCACACGATTACGCCATATTTCTAAATCACCTTTATCCGGGTTGATGATGATATCAAAATTATCATCGCTACCGAAACGTTTTTTTAAGGTACTTCTAAAAACTTCTTCGAGTATTGCCATAAGCATTACTCTATCTATGAGTTTATCGTCTTTAAACTCTGAAAATGATTCGATTAACGCAATATTTTCCATTCTATATTCTTAAAATTTGATCTTAACTTTTGCCTGATTTATCGCGTCATAGGCGATTTCCTCATTTTTCTCTACCGTCGTTTTTCCTTTACCTACCTCTTTAGGCACCCGTTCTTTCCAGGAAAGCAGAATACCCGCATCGGTAACAGCATCAAGAGTACCGGTTAATTTTGAACCGTCATTAAGCTTGACTTCAAGATCACGACCTATATTTTTCTTATACTGGCGCATATTTACCAAAGGTTCGGTAGCACCTGCAGAGGCAACCTCCAGGGAAAAATCTTCAGACTCCCTGTCTAAATTGTGCTCAACTTTGCGACTCACGTTTACGCAATCCTGCACGGTAACACCCTCATCACCGTCGATTATAACGCTGATTTCATTAGCGCCTTTTACACTAAAATCTATTAAAAACAGTGAGGTATACTCTTCGAATGCTTCGTCAAGAAGCTCTTTAACACGTTCCTTCAACATTGGCCCTATAAAAAGAGGGGACTTTTAAGTGTCCCCTCAGATTAGTTTCTTAATTCAACAGTGCAAATATAATAATATTTATCAACATATAAAATAGAAGCTCCTCACTATTAAATGCTTAACTTTAATACAGCCACGCAACTTCACTATGCCATTTTAAACCAGTCTGTTATGATCACAAAAATCCTCGTACCTACCGACTTTTCAGATCAGGCAAAATATGCTTTTGAAGTAGCCTGCCAGATCGCAAAACGCCATATGGCTGCCATACACCTCATCCATTTAGTCGAATTGCCCTATTCTATTTTTGACAGCCGCAAGAATCCCGATTTGCCGGAAGCACTCTATTTTCTCAAACTGGCCCAGCAAAATTTCACGCAGTTTAGAGCAGCCTGCGGCGCACTTAGCGAAGGCCTTCCACTCAGCGAAAGCGTAAAGTTTAACAGCGTCCAGGAAGGTATTGAAGAATACATCAGGGAACACCAGATAGATATTGTCGTGATGGGCTCGCATGGTTCGAGTGGTCTCGAAGAACTCTTCATTGGTTCTAATACCGAAAAAATTGTGCGCAATGTGGAAGTGCCGGTTTTTGTGATCAAAAAACAACATCTAAACTTTCAGGTCGAACGCTTTGTTTTTGCCACAGATCTGGAAAACGACACGAAGCAGGCCATGCTTCAGGCAGTTGCTTTTTCCAGATTTTTTGATGCCCGTTTAAAATTTGTTTTTATCAATACTCCCGAACATTTTAAGACTACCGAAGAATTGCAAAAACGGCACACCCATCTTAAGTCTGAGCTCAACCTGCCTCTTGATAATCTGGAAATCTACAACGACTTAAACGTGGAACGAGGCATTCTTAACTATGCCAAGCAAGAAAAAGCAGATCTCATTGGGATTGGCACTCATGGGCGTAAGGGACTGGCCCATTTTTTAAACGGATCATTAAGTGAAGACCTGGTCAATCACGCCAAAAGGCCGGTACTTACCTTCAAAATCTAATTCGTTAATAAATATCTAAATAACATATTATTATCAGAAATGATTTGAAATTTTAAATAGTTTTCAAACTCAATACCGAAAGCTATGAACAAAGAAGATCAAACTACTTTAGAACCTCTTTACGAACTGCTCAAACACGATGCAGTGCTCAGTGAATCTGAAGCCGGAAGCTCTATTCAACGGGCTATATTGAAAAAGTTTTTTAAAGCTTCCCGCGTTACTATTAAAAAAATAGATGCCGGTTATAAAATAAAGATTTGGCCTATGCTGTCTATCAAAAAAACGGCTTCCTTTATTTTTAAAATCCCGCAAGCTCAAATGCCGCAATTTCTGCAAAGCTGTATTAAAAACGACACTAAGGGAAGAGCATTTTACACCGGTATGATGCAGTATTTTGTATTGAACAGGACTTCTTCAGCCGAATAGCCGCGAATGATTTAAAATTTTCGAGAGGTACGTTTTTGTACTCCATTAAGGAAGGGCTCGATTTAAAACACATCGAGATCATTTGATCCCATAAAAAAATCCGAACAGTTCTGTTCGGATTTTTTTTTGTTGGCCTACTAGGGCTCGAACCTAGACTCTTCTGGACCAAAACCAGACGTGTTGCCAGTTACACCATAGGCCATTGACCTGTATTCTTACAATCGCCTGACTTGCGAATGCGGCTGCAAATTTAAAACAAACTTTGAGTTCACCAAACAATTTTTTCAGAAAAATTAGGTTTGCTGAAATTTTCGGGCATTTACCGCGTTAGCTCATTACTGCCTTACCACTAAAGGAGACTCTAAAAACGTATTGCTCAAATAAAAGGAAAACCATTAGCGTATTAATTCATAAATTCGCTGCTCGTTAAATTTGCCTTATGACACACTTCAATTTCCCGAAGTACAATAAAATTTTTGGCTGGCTTGCCTTTGCAATAGCCCTTATTTGTTATGCACTCACGGTTGAACCTACTGCCAGTTTCTGGGATGCCGGGGAATACATATCCACTTCATCCAAGCTAGAAATAGGCCACCCTCCCGGAGCGCCGCTATACCAGATGCTGGGTGCTTTTTTCTCTGTATTCGCTCCCGACACCACCTATATTGCCCTGTGTGTCAACTTTATGTCGTGCCTGGCTTCGGCATTTACCATACTCTTCATGTTCTGGTCAATCTCTTTATTAGTCCGCAAATTACTCAAGCGCAATAAAGAGACTTTAACCGCCACAGATCAAATGGCTGTTATTACAGCCTCTTTTACAGGCTCGTTAGCATTTGCATTTACAGACAGTTTCTGGTTCAATGCCGTAGAGGCTGAAGTATATGCGATGGCGATGTTTATGCTTTCGGCTTTATTTTATATAGCACTGCTTTGGGAACGGGATATGTTTAAACCCCGTGGCAACCGCTGGCTGATGCTTATCTGCTTTATCATTGGCCTCTCTTTTGGGGTTCATTTTATGGCTTTGCTCACCATTCCGGCAATCGGATTTTTATATTTCTTTAAAAACTATAAGAAAATCACGGTTAAGAATTTTATTCTGGCCAATGTGATTGTGGTAGCCATCCTGATGTTTATATTCAAATTTCTACTACCCTACACGCTGAGCTTTTTCGGCTATGCCGAAGTATTTTTTGTAAACACAATCGGACTTCCGTTTAACAGCGGGACCATTATCGCCGGCCTTGTATTTATTGCCATTTTTTATTTTCTGCTTAAATACACCCGTAAAAAATCGTATTACCAGCTTAACACCCTAATCCTTTCGATCCTGTTTATTTTTATAGGATTTTCGAGCTGGCTGATGCTTCCCATACGCGCTAACGCGGGAACTACCATCAACGAAAACAACCCGAATAACGCCCGGGAGCTTCTCGCCTATTACAACCGCGAGCAATACCCCGAAACCCACTTATTCTATGGCCCACAGTTTACCGAGATTTTTGGCGGACTCGATGCACAGAATCCTTATGTAGACGGCAAGCCCAATTATGAAAAGGATGAAGAAAGCGGCAAGTACATTATCGTAAACGAATGGAAAAACGCCGTTCAGAATTCTGAAGACCGTCATAAGGTATTTTTACCCCGTATGTGGAGTACCGATCATATTGCAAATTATATGCAATTTACCGGTCCGCTTGATTTTCAGGTAAAACCGGAATATGCAGACAATCAGGAGTTGCAGCAGGCCGTTGCCCAGTTTAAATCAGATTATGCGCAGGGGCGTATTGATAACGAAGGGTTTCAGTCTTTCCTGATGCGTATTCGACAGTATGTTGATGTAGAACCGCCATCATTTGGGGACAACCTGGCCTATATGTTTGACTTTCAGTTTGGCTATATGTACTGGCGCTATTTTATGTGGAATTTCACCGGGCGTCAGGACGATATTCAGGGGAAATACGATGACATACACGGCAACTGGCTCAGTGGAATCCCTTTTGTTGATGAAGCCCGCCTCGGGCCTCAGGACAGTTTACCTACTGATGCTCTGGACAACAAAGCCCGAAATACTTATTTCTTCCTACCTCTTATTTTAGGTCTCTTAGGCCTGGTATTTCAGGCCAGTAAAGACAAAAAAAGCTTCTGGGTACTTCTGGTTCTTTTCCTTTTTACAGGGATCGCCTTAAAGATTTACCTTAACGAGCGTGCCTTTGAACCGCGCGAGCGGGACTATGCACTGGTAGGATCATTCTACGTGTTTGCGATGTGGATTGGCTTTGGTGTTTATGCGCTTTATGATTTGCTTAAAGAAAAGCTGAGTTCTAAAGTAGTGCTACCCATAGTTACCGTATTCTGCCTGCTGGCAGCCCCCGTCATACTGGCTGCTCAGAACTGGGACGACCATGACCGCTCCGGGCGTAAAACTGCACTAGCAATGGCCAAGATGTACCTGGACAGTTGTGATGAAAATGCTATTTTATTTACCATTGGGGATAATGACACCTTCGCGCTATGGTATGTACAGGAAATTGAAGGCTATCGCCGCGATGTGCGCATTGTAAACACCAGCCTCTTCCAGACGGCCTGGTATATCGATGATATGAAGCGCAAGGCGTACGAAAGCGACCCCATCCCATCACAACTTACTCACGACAAGTATGTCGCGGGTAACCGGGATGCAGTCATTTATAATGAATTGAGACCCAATGACACCCTCGACATCAAGACCTGGATGAACTGGATTGCCAGCGACGACCCAAGAACTATGAGCGAGTTGCAAAGCGGAACCATGGTCCACACCTTCCCTACTAAATTTGTAAGGATACCCGTAGACAAAAACACCGTTATCGCTAAGGGCATCGTACCGCAAAAAGATGCAGATCTTATTGTTTCAGATATCGTTATTGAAATAAAAGATACCTGGCTTTACAAAAATCGCCTGCTGATGCTTGATGTGATTGCAAACAACAACTGGGAGCGCCCTATTTATTTTACGGGCGGAAGCTTTGGTGATGACGATTACCTCTGGATGAAAGATTACCTGCAGCTGGATGGCGTTTGCTACAAGCTTGTGCCGATTCAAACACCAATAGATCCGCAGGCGCCTTATGATATGGGACGTATTGATACCGAAAAATTCTATGATATCGCGATGAACTGGTATTGGGGCAATAGCGGTGATCCCGATATTTACCACGACACCGAAACCCGCAGAAACGGAATTACCTATCGCGGTAATCTCGCCCGCCTTATCGAAAAACTGATAGCTGAGGGGCAACTCGACAAAGCCAAAAATGTGCTCGATCTGGCTATGGAAAAAATGCCGGTAGATATTTTTGAGTACTACACCTTACTCGAACCTTATGTAAACGGTTACTACGAGGTTGGCGAACAGGAACGCGCCCGTGAATTGTGGAATCAGGTAGCCAAAAAATATCAGGAAAAACTCGATTACTGGAGCACGCTCGATCTTAACAGACAGTATCAGTATGCACAGGATATCATTACCGATATCGAGCGCTACCGCAGTCTGGTCGATCTGCTGATCATCAATCAGGATCAGGAGATTTTACCGGAGAAGGCACACGAATTCAATACGTATCTGCGTAAGTTTAGCCAGTTTTACGGGGAAGATGAGACCGAACCGGAGACTGCTCCTTCTGTAGAACCTACACGAGATACGTCTTTAGCAATTCCGGCAGAAACAGATACGCTTGAGTAAACTTTTTAAAATAGACTTACCCGTAAAGACGCCTAAGTGGCTTAAGCGTCTTTACCCGGGTTATGTCTGGGATCAAAAAGACAACCCGGAAACTAAAAGGCTGTACCTCACTTTTGACGACGGCCCCATCCCGGAGGTGACACCCTGGGTACTTGAAACCCTTAAAAGTTATAATGCAAAGGCAACGTTTTTTTGCATTGGCGAAAACATTACAAAACATCCGGAAATCTTTGAACAACTGCTTAAAAGCGGAAACAGTATAGGCAACCACACTTTTAATCATTTAAAAGGCTGGAGTACTAAAGAGGATGTTTATCTTCAAAACACCGCGAAGACCGAAGCCCTGCTGGAGCAAGCCGGTATTCACAACAAGCTATTTCGGCCGCCTTATGGCAAGATCAAACGCGGGCAGGCCAAAAGGCTGAAGAAATTAGGGCATCAAATCATTATGTATGATGCCATTGCCTATGATTGGGACGCAACAATTTCGCCTGAACAATGTGCCCTAAATATTATAAATAATGCAGAGCCCGGAAGCATCCTGGTGTTTCACGACAGTTTAAAAGCAGAAAAAAATATGAAAGCTGCACTAACCCGGGTTTTGGAGCATTTTAGCAGCCTGGGGTATACGTTTGCCCCGCTTAAATGAATTTTTGCACGATAGCAATCAGGGAGTTGGCATCCTGCTCTCCGCTTTGGCGCCACTTCATCTCGCCTTTTTTGTAAATCACAAGCGTAGGAAGTCCTTTAATACGTAAAGCTTCGGCCAGCTCCGGATTTTTGTCAATATCAATTTTGATAACCTTAGCCTTATCTCCCAATGCTGCAGCTACATCACGCATTACCGCGTGCATAGTATTCGATTCTTCATTCCATTCCGTATAAAAATCAAGAAGAACCGGAATATCAAGGTCAATGAGTGCTCCAAATTTTGACATAGTCACGCTCTTTAGTGCCCTAAATATAAGGTTAAAAGCCAAATTGCCATTGATTTAAGAAAATATTAATTACGCGGGGCGCTTATTTGATATTTACATTCAGCGAAAACACAACAATATTTGTAGCGCTATTAACTCCGCCTGTATTGGTAACCAGTCTTTGCCCCCATATCTCTATAAAATCATTTGGTGCAAGCTCAACCGTACCCGAGATAGAATTACTCACCACGTCTGCAGTTGTATTTACTCTCATAATGGTATTGGTTTCAGTAAGTGTCGTAGTGCCGTTTTTTCTGATGAAAAAAGCGTAGAAGCTTCCCACGTTATCATTGCCCCGAACAGAAAGTGAAGCATTTACCTGAAAAGTACGCGTTCTCTTCCCCATGTAGGTAAGCCGGTTATTTTGCGGCGAAGACATTCGGAACAAATTCACCGCAGTTGTTGAATTTGAATTGGAATTTCCCTGAAGATTGAAGGCGTTTTGATTATTTACCGTCTGGAGAAAACCTGTCGTAATAGTCCCGTTATAGTATACGTTTCCGGTTGCAACATTGTCTGACTCCACAGGAATACCGGGACAATTTATAGTCCACGCATTGGTAAAGTTATATCCGGTATAGGATCCCGTTGTATACTTACTGACATAAGGATTTGAAGAAGTTCCCGAAAAAACAGTACTCAAAATAACGCCGTTGCTCACGGAAGGATTTGCACTTACATCAAAAGCTATGGCCGAACCGGCAACGGTGCTAAAACCACTTACCTTTTGAACCAGGCCAAATGTTCCGGTTAGTTTCTCAAATGTGCCCGCATTTGAACTAAACCATGCCTGATTATTAAGCAAAAGGTTCCCAATATTAGCGTAAGTTATTCCATTGCTGTTAGAAATAAACTGCACAACATTTCCAAAGAACAATCCTATATTTGAGATAGATCCCACGCCGGTGGTCATTCCGGCAATTACCGTATTTTGAAGTAAAATAGATTCTACACCGGTGCCGGTAATATCAAATGCTTTGGCACCGGTAAGCGTAACATTACGGATACTACCCCCTGAACTACCCGTAAAAATAGTTCCTCCGGGAAAGCTTAATACATCTTCAGTAGCATCGAGTCCCGAAATGTACGCACCGTTTAAATTTATTGATGCCGACAGATTTATCACACCATTAATCTCATAATAAGTGTTTTCATCAAGCGTTATGACACCCCCGGATGCGGCGGGCAAATCAGTTACACTTTTTACCAGAATATAATTATCCCGAGCCATTGCCCCCTTAAGTTGAGACCATGCAGAACCCAAGTAGTAGTAAAAAGAAGACTCATCGGTATCATAAACCAATAAACCGGTAGCAGGAGCTGCTATTGCAAGACGTTGAGCGGTGGTTAATCTCGGCGTTAGGATTCCCTGAGTTTCAGATTGCATATCGAGCAATGCTGAGGGATCAGGAGCAGTGGTTCCAATACCAACCTGAGCCTGTGTAAAGCAGTTAAATAATAAAATATTTAAGACGAAAAATACTCTAAAAATCTTCATAGGGGTCAGGTTTAGAACCTAACCAAAATATGCATTTAGAAGATATAAATGGTTCTTTCGTAGAACTTTAACACGATTTGGATTTATTACAAGTAAGAAATAGCTTACCTATTTTAATCGTCTGCGCAGCTCTATAACAGTCACCTCGGGCCAAATACCCACGCGTCCGGGGTAGCCTAAATATCCGAAACCACGATTTACATTAAGAACCTTTCCTGCTTCTTTATAGATTCCGGCCCAATTATCATAACGGTACTGTACCGGACTCCATCGAATAAAGCCCGGAATCTCAATACCAAACTGCATCCCGTGGGTATGTCCGCTTAGGGTTAACTGGTAATTATTAGGATCATTTTTAAGTCGCTCTGACCAATAGGTAGGATCATGACTCATTACCACTTTAAAATCTTGAGGCATTAAGCCGTTTGAAGCTTTGTCAATATCGCCGGCCTGCTTAAACCCTGCACCCCAGTTTTCAACACCAACAAGAGCAATACGTGAGTTCCCCCGCTCTAAAAAAACGTGTTCATTGAGCAGCAGCCTCCAACCCATATCCCGCTGCAACTTTTTAAGGGTATTCAGGTTTTCGGTCTTGGCAGCCTGAGATTCCCAGTCTGCATAATCGCCATAATCATGATTGCCCAAAACCGAATAGACCCCATCCTTTGCTTTCAGTTTTGAAAAAAGACCCGTCCAGTCTTTCATCTCGTGAGCAAAATTATTGACCAAATCACCTGTAAAAAGAATGACATCACTTTTCTGCTCATTAATAAGATCAATACCATACGTGATTTTTTCGGCATCGTCAAAGCTTCCGCTGTGAATATCACTTATCTGAGTAATACGGTATCCTTCAAAAGATTCCGGCAGGTCTTCAAATTCTAAGCTGTAACTCAATACTCGATAGCGGTACTTGCCCCGGTACATCCCATATATTAAAGACGCGAACGGAATGGCCGCAACACCCAAAGCGAGTGCGCTTATAAATTTTCGCCTGGATGGCAATTCAAAAGAGGTCTGCTCTGTAAAAAAGCGGTTGTAAGATGCAACAAGCAATCGCAGGATATCTTCACCAAACATGAGCAGCACCAGTATCAATTTCGGCACAAAAAAAGCCAGAAACCAACCCAGCATATACATCTCACGCACTTCGATACCCCTCGAGCGGTCGAGTGTGGAAAGTGTATAGATAAACGCAGCTAGAAAGGCTAACGATATAAAAACATAAATGACGGAAAGAACGGCGCTTTTAGAAAAAGTTCTAAACGCCTGAAACGCATAGACATCTACTAAAATGTAGATCAAAATAAAAATGAACCAACGCATAGGAGTTGTTTAGGGCCCTAATATTACTGAAGTAAACCCGGAGATTCCCTAAATAAAACCTAATTTTTTATGCTCATTCCGCTGAAATTAATAGCAGGCTTAGTAAATTACACCCTCTTACAGCATTCACTATGAAAAGACGCAACTTTTTGACCTCAGGAGCATTAAATACGCTGGCCCTGGGTTTTGGGCTTTCGGGACTGGCTAAACCTAATTTAAACCTGTCTTCCTCATCAAAATCAAGAACTAAAAAATCAAAAGCTTCGGGACCTGTAGCTATTTGCACCTGGGAGTTTACCCAGGCCAATGCTACTGCCGGAAAATTGCTGGACGAAGGTTACAATGCCCTTGATGCAGTAATACAGGGTGTAGCGGTTGAAGAAGAAAATATTAAAAATACAACGGTTGGAAAAGGCGGCTCTCCAGATCGTGAAGGCAATGTCACCCTAGACGCCTGTGTAATGGATCACACCGGCAACTGCGGGGCCGTGATGTGCGTAGAAGACATTACACACGTGGCGGCACTGGCCCGCAAGGTCATGGAAGACACTCCGCACGTGATACTTGCAGGAGAAGGCGCTAAAGAGTTTGCGCTAAATAGTGGATTTGAAGCTGAAAATTTATTGACGGAAGCCTCTGAAAAAGCCTGGAAGGAATGGCTTAAAGAGTCAAAATACCAGCCCATCATCAATATTGAGAATCACGATACCATTGGGATGCTGGCTCTTGACGCGAAAGGGAATATATCTGGCGCCTGCACCACATCGGGACTCGCGTATAAGATGAAAGGACGTGTGGGCGACAGCCCCATTATAGGAAGCGGACTCTTTATAGACAATGCGATAGGCGGTGCAGTCGCAACCGGAATGGGCGAAGAAGTTATCAAGACCGTAGGCAGTTTTTTAATTGTTGAATTGATGCGAAACGGGATGAGTCCTCAGGAAGCCTGCGAAGAGGCCGTGCGACGTATTGTGACTACAAATCCCAATCACGTGAATTTTCAGGTGGCCTATATTGCCATTAACAAGGAAGGAGAAACCGGTTGCTATTGCATACACCCCGGCTTTAAGATGATGAAGTACGAAAAAGGTGCTAATAATCCGATAGTTGCGGGAAGCTATTTACAGAAAAATTAATTTCCTCGATTTTAACTGTATTTGAACTAACTCTTTTTAAAGTGCTAACTAATTATACTATGTTTGCACCGTGCTGAAAAGCGGAAAATATTTAAAATTGTTGTAATTGACTTGTAATAATCAATTATGATTTGGGGTGAAAGCCAGCTCTCAGAGCTGGCTTTCTTTGTTTATATGCCGTTACCCAAATCATAAAGGGGTGGCAAGCGAGGGTTAAACCCATTTTTGATCCTTTTACTGAATATCAAAACCCGAAGCGAGGGGTTTCTATCTTAAACCGAAGAACCAGATTTCTTTATAGCGCTAAATACAATGAACTTGAAGAAGAATTAGAAATTGAAGAATTCTACTTTAGAAGCAATTACAATCACCTGAAAAACCCCCGCTAAAGATTCTACATAACAGACCGACGGGATTCTGCAGTATTGTAAAGATGCAATACTATTCTGAGGGTATTATTTTTTCAGATACAAACATTCGTACTGATAGTCTATAACAGCCTTTCCCTGTTTTAATATATCTGCGCCAATAATTCCACTTACGGGCTGGGCCTTATGATTGGTCAATGCCGTATTAACATGAGATAAATCAAACAGAACAATAGAGGCCTTTTTGGTAGACCATTCTCCAATTTCGATATGATTATTCTGCGATAATTGAGTCAGCATATCTATAGCACCGGCACCGGCAGCCTTAATATCACTATCTTCCGCAAACAGCTTAAAACGTTCCAGATCTTCAAAACCTATACATGTATTAGACGCACCTGTGTCTAAAATAAACTCGCCTGCGACTCCATTGATTCGTGCATCAAATTTAAGATGTCCGGTACCTACAGTTTTTAAGGGAACTCTTATGTAATCTTTTTTGGTAAGATGTCGGCGCAATGAACCCATTTTCAATATAGATTTTTTCAAACTTAGACTAAATAAAACAGGAAGGTTTTAAATATTCACTAAAGTTTTGTGCTTAGGCTTACCCGAAATTTTAAATTTGCCAACTTATGTTTATAGACACCCATACCCATTTATACAGTGAGTCTTTTAAAGACGATCGCGATGAAGTCATAGAACGTGCGCTTGAAGCCTCAATTAAAAAATTTGTGCTTCCGGCCATAGATTCTACTTACACAAAAGCCATGTGGGACCTCAAGGCGCAATACCCGGAATCCATGCACCTTATGACCGGTCTTCATCCTACACATGTTGATGCCGAAACCATTCAGGCTGAAATGAAACATGTAAAAGAAGAACTCAATTCAAAATCCTATTGCGCAGTTGGTGAAATTGGCATTGATTTATACTGGGATCGCTCTACCGAAGCCCTGCAAAAAGAGATTTTTGCCGAACAGATCCAATTGGCTAAACAATACGACCTGCCCATTGCCATACATTGCCGGGACGCATTTGACGAGGTTTTTGAAGTACTGGAAGCAGAAAAGAGTGATGCGCTTCGCGGAATTTTTCACTGCTTTACCGGAAACCGGGAACATGCCCAAAAAGCTATAGATCTTAATTTGCTGTTGGGCATAGGAGGCGTGGTCACATTTAAAAACGGAAAAATCGACCAGTTTATAAATGAGATTGATCTGGAGCATATCGTTCTGGAGACCGATGCTCCCTATCTTGCTCCCACTCCCTACCGCGGTAAACGCAATGAAAGCAGCTATCTCATTGAGGTTGCACAAAAATTAGCTGCCATTTATGATTTACCCGTTGAGCAAATCGCAGAACAAACAACGCATAATGCTAAAAAACTGTTTAGACTTGACTGATCCCTAAAATAGTTCGTTATTTACCCTAAAACAAAAGAGCACGTGTCACAATTTGACTCCATAAGACCGTATTATGATTCTGAAGTCCACGAGACTTTGCAGGAATTTCAGAAGCACCCGATGTTTCTGGCCTTACTTCAGTTCACATTTCCTGAAAAAACGGAACAGGAGATCAAAAGTATCCTGAATAGTTGTCATTCTATTTACGATTTTCAAACCCGCATCATCTATCAATCGATACAGCGGGTAATGGAAAAAAGCACCGATGGTTTTTCCACTTCCGGCTTTGATGACCTGGAACGCAATAAGGCCTACTTTTTTCTGTCCAATCACAGAGACATCATTTTAGACACATCGTTTATAAACGTGGCACTTTACGACCACGACTTAGTGATGACTGCATCAGCTATAGGAGATAACCTGGTTAAAAAGTCATTTTTACTGGCACTTGCCCGGCTCAACCGAAGTTTTATGGTGCAACGCAGCCTGAGTCCACGGGAAATGCTGGTAAGCTCCAAGAAACTTTCTGAATACTTAGCCTATTTGCTTGAACAAAATCAGTCGATCTGGATGGCTCAACGGGAAGGCCGCACCAAAGACGGCAGCGATAAAACGCAGCAAGGTGTTCTTAAAATGGCAGCAATGGCGCGTGGAGATGTACCGGTGATGACTTATTTAAAAAATTTGAATATTCGTCCGGTCGCTATTTCCTATGAATTTGACCCTACAGACATATTAAAAGTGCCCGAACTTATCGCAAAAAGCGAGGACATAGCCTACGTAAAAACCAATAACGAGGACTTTAACAGCATCATGCGCGGCGCTTTGGGCAACAAAAAGAGAATACATATAGCAGCAGGTAAATTAGATTCTTCAATATTCGACAAATTAGAAGCCAGCGACCTATCTGACAATGATAAACTCCAGGAGCTTGCCAAAAAAATAGATCACGAGATTTATCGTATTTACAAGCTATGGCCTTCCAATTTTGTAGCCTATGACCTTTATCACAAAACTACAGACTTTGCACACGCTTATACCGACCGTGATAAACGCAATTTTGAACGCCGTATAGAGCGCAGGGTAAATCCCGATAGCACCATAGCGATGGAAAGCTTCTTACTTATGTATGCAAATCCAGTAATCAACAAGTTAAAGAGTCTTGAGCCAGCAAACTAAAATTCTTCTTATTTACACCGGGGGTACCATCGGGATGATTAAAGATTTTGAGACCGGTGCCTTGAAGGCATTTGACTTTAAAGATTTGCTCGAAAAAATTCCTGAGTTACGCCTGCTCGATTGCGAAATCAGCACAACCGGATTTAACAAGCCCATCGACAGTTCAAACATGAACCCGGCTTTATGGGTTCAATTGTGCCAGATCATAAAAGACCATTACGATTCGTATGATGGTTTCGTTATTTTACACGGAAGTGACACTATGAGCTATACCGCCTCTGCATTGAGCTTTATGCTCGAAAACTTAAGCAAACCCGTTATTTTTACCGGTTCACAACTACCCATTGGTGATTTGCGTACCGACGCTAAAGAAAATCTCATTACCGCGATCCAGATCGCCGGACTCAAAAAAAGAAACCGTCCTTATATAAGTGAAGTATGCCTGTATTTTGAATATAAGCTCTATCGGGGCAACCGCAGTTCAAAGATAAGCGCTGAGCATTTTGAAGCTTTCAAATCGCCCAACTACCCACCACTGGCAACATCAGGTGTGCATTTAACTATCGAAGATGATAAGCTTTTGCCTTACAAACGAAAAAAACTTGTTGTTCATGAAGACCTGAAAACCGACATTCTGGTCCTGCACCTCTATCCCGGAATTCAAAAAGAACTGTTAACAGACACCTTTGAAAAGTTAAAGTTTAGCGGAGTGATTTTGCTCACCTTTGGCTCTGGAAACTGCTCTACAGAAGAATGGTTCTTAAAATTAATTCAAAAAAATATTCAAAAAGGGATACCTGTGGTTAACATTACACAGTGTACCTGGGGAAGTGTTCAAATGGGTAATTATGAGACGAGTACGACGCTTAAAAAAATCGGGGTTATTTCGGGAAAGGATTTAACCATTGAAGCAGCAGTAACCAAAATGATGTATCTAAATAGCCAAAACTTGTCATTAAACGTCTTTAAGACTATATTTGAAACCTCTCTAAGGGGAGAGATGAGTTGACAGAAACAATGAGCCGTTGGTATAAAACCTTTTGGAAATCGATATTTTTTTTGTTAATTGGCTCCCCATTGAAGATAAAGGCTGCGGCCTACTAAAGAGAGGTGGCCGAGTGGTCGAAGGCGCACGCCTGGAAAGTGTGTATACGCCAAAAGCGTATCGAGGGTTCGAATCCCTTCCTCTCTGCTAATTTTTAATAATTGAATAATTAATTTTATATCTTTATCACTTTACTAACTAAATTTTTAAGATCAAAGCAATGAAAAGAGTATTTTCTATTCTAGTAATCACAGCTGTAATGGCGTTAAGCAACCTAACGGCTCAAGCAAATACTGCAACTCTAATGACTGCTAACGCAGCAGTGATTACAGCAGTTCAAGATGAACCGGCTGATGATGCAGCAGCACCGGCTGATGATGAAGCAGAATCAGTTTCTTTCACTCAAGAGTTAAAAAAGCGTTTTATTGAAGGTGGTCCTGGCTTTATGGGTATCGTACTTTTATGTTTGATATTAGGTCTTGCTATCGCAATTGAGCGTATTATTTATTTAAATCTTGCTACTACAAACACAACCAAACTAGCGCAGGATGTTGAAGACGCATTAAACAGTGGTGGTATCGAGGCTGCAAAAGAAGTTTGCCGCAATACCAGAGGCCCTGTAGCTTCTATATACTATCAAGGTCTTGACCGTGTAGACGAAGGCGTTGAAGCAGCTGAGAAAGCAGTTGTTGCTTACGGTGGTGTTCAAATGGGTCTTCTTGAGAAAAACGTTTCTTGGGTATCTTTATTTATCGCACTTGCACCGATGCTTGGTTTCATGGGTACGGTAATTGGTATGATCCAGGCATTTGATAAGATTGAGGCTGCCGGTGATATGCAACCATCTCTTGTTGCGGGAGGTATTAAAGTAGCACTTTTGACTACCGTATTTGGTCTTATCGTGGCGATTATTCTTCAGATTTTTTACAACTATATCATTGCTAAAATTGACAGCATCGTTAATGATATGGAAGATGCTTCTATCACTTTGATAGATATGCTTGTACGTTACAAGAAGTAATAATTCCCACTTTAAATACACAGACTCATTATGTTACATAAAATATTAAAAATTGTCGCTTTAATACTGTCGGTTCTTGGAGCTATCTGGCTTGTAAGAATTCTATTGGCAGGTGATACAGCGATTACAGATTCAGCAGATTTACAGAGCAGTCTGGTAACTCCTATTATCTATATTGCTTACGTGACTATCGCAATAGCTATTGTCTTTGTACTGGTATTTGTTCTTAAAAACCTATTTAGCAGTGGCTCTTCCTTAAAGAGTACTCTGATAGGAGTTGGTGCATTTCTTGCAATAGTTGTTATCTCTTACGTTCTGGCTTCAGGTGAAGAAGTAACTATGCGTGATGGCGAAGTAGTATCTGCTAGTGCATCCCGATGGATTGAAGCAGGTATCTATATGTTTTATATTCTTGCTTTAGTTGCAATTGGTTCAATGGTATTTTCAGGAGTTAAGAAATTAGCTAAATAAGAAAAATTATGGCAAAAAGAGCAGCACCAGAAGTAAATGCAGGATCGATGGCAGACATTGCGTTCTTACTGCTTATTTTCTTCCTGGTAACCACAACAATCGAAACAGATAGCGGTATCAGCCGTAAACTACCTCCCGAGCAGGAAGAGAATCAACCTCCTCCACCTGTAATTAAAGAGCGTAATCTATTTACAGTAATCGTAAACAGCAACGACGAGTTGTTAGTTGAAGACGAGGTAATGCAATTAAAGGATTTAAGAGCTGCAGCAGTAGCATTTTTAGACAATGGAGCTGAAGATTGTTCTTATTGTCAGGGTGCCAAATCTGAGACCTCTTCTGTAAATCCACAAAAGGCCATTATTTCTCTGGTTAACAACCGCGGTACTACCTATAAAAGATATATCGCAGTTCAGAATGAACTCGTTGCAGCTTACAATGAGCTACGGGATCGTGAAGCACAAAGCAAATACGGAGAGTCTTTTGTTTCTATGGAAAAAAGATACAATGACCCCCGTACTTCAGAACGTGATAAGGAGCGCTTAAAACCTCGTGTTGAGGAAATACGTGAACTCTATCCGGAGAAACTTTCTGAAGCTGAGCCTAAGAAAAACTAAAAACTTTTAAACCTATTATTTATGTCTAAGTTTAATAAGAAAAAAAGTGGTGATCTACCGGCTATTTCGACAGCTTCGTTGCCTGATATCGTTTTTATGTTACTTTTCTTCTTCATGGTTGCTACCGTAATGCGTCAAAATACCTTAATGGTTAAAAATGACTTACCAACAGCTAACCAGGTTGAGAAACTTGATAAAAAAGATCTTGTAATGTATATCTATGCCGGTGAGCCTGTAGAGCGTTATCAAGGTACTTATGGTACTTCTGCAAAAATTCAGCTTAATGATAAATTTGCAGATGTTTCTGAAATACAGGATTTCATCTATCAGGAACGCGCCAGCAAACGCGAGGAAGTAGTTCCATTTTTGACTACCGCTTTAAAAGTTGATGGAGATAGTAAGATGGGTCTTATTTCAGACATTAAACAGGAACTTCGCACAGCGAATGCATTGAAAATTAATTATGTTACCAAAAAAGGTGACGCTGTTGAAAACAACAATTAATACTCGATTAGATTTATTGCATATCTCTTAAAATTAATTTGAAAAAACGCTCTGTACTATTCAGAGCGTTTTTTTGTTATTTTATAGTATAGCGAAAACCCACAACATATGAGGCTTAATCATTTTCTTATTGTAATCGTCTTGCTGATGAATTCCGGTTTGTATGCTCAGGAATCTATTGAAAATGACTCGACTCGCGTAGATGACCGCTTTAGGGAAGATCAGTTCTATTTGGCGGTGACCTTTAACCTGCTCACCAACAAGCCTGAAGCGATGGAGCAAAACGGCTTCAGCGGCGGACTTCATTTGGGCTTTATACGGGATATGCCTATTAATGAGCGTAGAAACTGGGCTATAGGAGTAGGCGCTGGCTTATCTATGAACACCTACAACCAAAACCTCTTCGTTGGGGAAATGCCTTCAGAAGAAACTATATTCCGAATTATTGATAATCAAATTGACTACGACAAGAACTGGTTTAGCACCTATCTGGTTGAAATGCCCATACAACTGCGCTGGCGCACTTCTACAGCCTCAACGTATAAGTTCTGGAGGATTTACAGCGGTCTGCAATTGGGATACGTTTACGCGTACAAATTCAATTTTGAGCAGGAGGGAAATCAGGTAATTCAGACCGATGTTCCCGAATTTGAACGCTATCGCCTGGGTTTAACCTTTTCCTTTGGCTACGACACCTTCAATTTTTTCTTTTACTACAACATCAATTCCTTTTTCTCTGATGCTGTAAGTCTTGAAGGAAGTCCGGTTGAACTAAACAGCTTAAAGCTGGGACTCATGTTTTACATCTTATAAAAAACAAAGAGCAGGATCTGCGGAAGTCCACCTACTACTAAACCCGCAAGTAACTCGGGCATCGTATGAGCCTTAGACTGAAGACGGGAAGCTGCTGTAAAGCCAATTGCAATGACCAGGAAACCGATGAGCAGCAAAAAATTAGACTGGTACAGCATACTTAAGCCCATTACAAAGAGTAAAACACCACTCACCCCTATCATATGCAGACTTACCTTGAAGCGCAGTACAGCGCATAAAAATGCAAAAGCAGCTGCTATTAATATCCCAAAGAAAAACAAATAGAGTTCGGGAAACTCATAGCCATTGATGATCAGTTTTAAAATAAGCAGCGTAATGGCTACCTGTATCAATAAAGGTACACGTCTCTCTTTCACCAAAGCAAGTTCTTTGTCTGAGACCACATTTACACTTTCTAACAAAAAATAAAAAAGAACCGGCACTACGATAGTCAATATGCTCAACGCAAATAATTTGGCATACATAAAGGACTCGGGCACAAATTTTGGCGTAACATAAAAGTAAATGACAACTCCAAGAATAGGCATTAGGAGTGGATGCATCAGGTACGAAAAAAAACGAAGCACTATTCTCATTAAATTTCTTTACGCAAACGTGCCACCGGCAAATCAAGCTGTTCCCGGTATTTAGCAACTGTTCTCCTCGCGATGGGATACCCCTTTTCTTTAAGTATCTTAGCCAGTTTATCATCAGTAAGCGGCTTACGCTTATTTTCTTCCTGAATGGTGATCTCAAGGATTTTCTTAATCTCCCGTGTAGAAACTTCCTCGCCCTGATCATTGGTCATACTTTCGCTAAAGAATTCCTTGATGAGTTTGGTACCATAAGGTGTATCTACATACTTACTATTTGCAACCCTTGAAACGGTAGAAACATCCATATCAATCTCATCGGCTATATCCTTTAAGATCATTGGCCTTAAATTACGCTCATCACCGGTAAGGAAGTACTCCTTCTGATAGTTCATAATTGAGCTCATCGTGACGTAAAGCGTTTGCTGGCGTTGCTTTATAGCTTCAATAAACCATTTTGCGGCATCAAGCTTTTGTTTGATGAACATCACCGCATCCTTTTGGGATTTACTTTTCTCCTTCGCGGCTTTATAGCCTTTTAGCATATTGGTATATTCCTGCGAAACATGCATTTCGGGAGCATTGCGGCCATTGAGCGTTAGCTCTAGTTCCCCGTCGTTTATTTTTATGGTAAAATCTGGAATTACATGCTCAACAATCTTGGTATTTCCGGCGTATGAACCTCCCGGCTTTGGGTTGAGATGTTCTATTTCGTCAATAGCATCGCGAAGCTGATCTTCATTGATGTCAAACTTCGATAATAGCTTAGTATAATGCTTTTTGCTGAAGTGATCAAATGCTTCTTCCAGAATATCTATTGCCAAAGAAACCGAGGCAGTCTCGTCTTTTCGACGGAGCTGAATCAGTAAACATTCTTCCAGGCTGCGCGCCCCTACTCCTGCGGGATCCAGATTTTGAACCACCTTAAGGATTTTGGTCACCTGCTCTTCTGAAGTATAAATATTTTGAGTAAACGCCAGGTCGTCAACCAAATCAACAAGATCACGACGTATATACCCACTTTCATCAATGCTTCCAATTAAAAACTCGGCAATCTCCATCTGCTCATCAGTAAGCCTGTAGGTATGCAACTGGCTCATCAAATGCTGGGTAAATGAGGTTCCTCCTGCATAAGGTATCTGGCGCTCCTCATCATCTGCACTGTAGTTATTGGTATTTAAGCGATAGCTGGGAATCTCATCATCAGAGAGGTAATCATCAACATCAATCTCTGTTTCAATCTTTTCTGAATCGTAGTCTTCTTCCCCACTGTTATCAAACTCCTCATATTCATCCTTTATCTCTTCCTTGCCACTATCCAGTGCAGGATTTTCTTCAAGCTCCTGCTTTACGCGCTGCTCAAAAGCCTGCGTAGGAAGTTGAATAAGTTTCATCAGCTGTATTTGCTGAGGCGAAAGCTTTTGAGATAATTTAAAATTGAGTTGTTGTTTAAGCATAAGTTATAGCCATCTGTACCTACAAAAGTAACGAAATTGACTTTAGAAAGATATATCAAACTTTTGTTAATACAGTGCCGAAGGGTTTTAATATCCCCGGTTAGGGTACGAAAATCTTATTCTTAATCGCATAAATCACAAGACCGGTTCGGTTTTTAAGTCCTAGTTTTTGAAAAACAGACTCCCGGTAACCTTCTATGGTCTTGGGGCTCAAAAACATAACCTCGGCGATTTCCTTGTAGGTCATTTCGGTGCAGGCATGCTTTATAAATTCGAGCTCCCGCTCCTTTAAGGTAACTTCATCCTCATGCGATGCCTCATTACGTTTAACCAGTTTTTCAACCGTATTGGTGTAGTAAAAACCGTGTGTCAACACCTCATTAAGCGCCTGCTCGAGGATCGCTTTACGCGTGTCTTTAAGCAAATACCCTTTTGCTCCGGCACGAATCATTTGCAACACTACACTCTCCTCCTCCTCTATAGAAAGTGCAAGCACTTTAATATCCGGATGGTGTTTGCTAAGGTGTGTAGTGGTTTCGACACCACCCATAACCGGCATCTTTACATCCATCAGCACTATGTCGGGCTTAACTGCCTGATCGGAATTAAGGTAATCAACAAACTCCTTACCATTTAGTCCAATATACACCACCTCAAAATTATCAAACTGACGTACCAGTCCGGCGATAGCTTCAGACAAAAGGGTGTGATCATCTACAAGGGCAACTCTATACATAGTTTTATTTTAATGGATAAGTTAACACTAAACGCGTACCGGCACCGGGAATAGAGCTTATCCTGGCTTTTGCTCCTATTAGTTCTGCGCGTTTATCAATATTACTTAGGCCGATACCTTTTTCAGCCAATTTTTCGGCATCAAAACCCACACCGTTATCCAATGCGGTAATTTCAAGTGCTTCGACCTTAAACTGAACACTGATTTTAAGGTTTGCAGCCTTAGAATGCTTCATGGTATTGGTCATAAACTCCTGTACAATACGGAATAATACTATTTCTACTTTAGGATCAATGACAATAGGATCGCCCAGCAACTCATAATCTGCAGAAAGGTATTTTAAACGATTAAAACGGGCTACCTCCACCTCCAGAGAATGAATAAGCGATTGACCGTTAATCGCTTCGGGATTAATAGACTTTGAAAGTGCGCGTAACTCGTTTAAACCTGTACCAATGGTTTCTGCTACCTCCAGCATTTCTTCGCCGCCTTCAATGTTTTGAGCTTTAATTTTGGCCAGGGTGAGCAACTGACCAATATTGTCGTGCAATTCCCAGCTGATGTTGCGCAGGGTTTCTTCACGAATTTCAATCTGCGTCTCGGCAATGGCGCGCTCGTATCGTTTTTCGGCTTCTATTTGTTCACGCAATAATGCGTTTTTACGCTTCATAAACACCGAAAACAAGACAAAGACAATCACTGCCAGTAAAAACAAGACCAGCAAGACCACTAAAATCAATAAAAGTTGCGTTCCCTGATCCATTTAACTTTTGACCTCTTGAGGTTTTGCTTTATAAAAACCGTATGCAAAAATGAAATACATCAAAGCACCGGTAAATGTACCAACGTCACGCAAAATCTTATAAAATTCCATTCGGGGTCCTGTATCACCTCCAATTTTTGCCCATCCCAAAAAGGTCGTTACCGATGTAGGAATATTTACTACCAAATAAATCAAAAGACCTAATCCTAAGTATATGAGAATATTATCCTTTTCTTCAGAAACTCTTGCGGAATAAATAATTTCAACTAAAACAAACAAAACACTTATCATTATTAGAAAATCCCCTAGTAATGACGATAACAAAGCATACTCTAAAATCAAATCAGTTGTGCATAACAAATAAACAAAGCTCACTAACCAAGTTATATAAAACAGAAAAAGTGCCATTCTAAAACTTTTCCAACTTATTGAATAGTAAAAAAGGGAGAAATAACTGCTGATATATATTACCTGATGAACATTGTAAAAAATCGTATTATTATTGCCCAAGCCGCTTATGTAATAGGCTCCAGCAACCATTTCATTAAAAAAATTATATCCTAGAAAAAGTATAAACCAACTTACAGGGGTTCTTTTAAACTTTTTCAAGTAAATCATTCCTAAAACAAAGCTTAACAATTCCGCAAAGTTTAAAAATAGGACCCACGGATTAGAAACAACATGCGAAAGCCGCTCTTGCCAATCAGATATAACTACTAATGGTTCAGTCAATTTTGGGTGAAGTATTTTCTCTATTGAAAATCATTTGGATCAGTAAAGGGTGGAGGAATTATTTGTCCACGATCCCCTGATTGCGAATCTACTTCTTCTCCTTCAACAACTCCCTCTTCTCCTTCTTTTGGATTGAGAATTTTACCTACCATTTCAGCACGTTTCTTACCATCAACGCCGGTTATAATAGCGTAACTCACGGTATCTTTTTTACCATCTGCCAAAGTAAATTCTGATGCAGGATTTAAAAATACGGTAGCCCGGCCTTTTTTATTTTTTTGCTTAAATGTGTTTTGGTACTTACCAAAATAGACCCTCAGTTCTAAAATATCTACTCCTGCAGCATCAGCTTCTTGTTCAATGTATGCCAAATACTGCTTAAGCTCTTTATAGGAAAATTTAACGGCCCGGGTCGCTTTCTTATAATTGACGTCATCCTTTGGAATGGTATCGCCTTCTTCGGTGATATTTTCAGCCATTTCGATTAAAGACACACGGCTGTTACCGTAGTTTTGGTACAGCGAATCAGCAACCTGTAAAGGAATAATATTACCCGGAACTCCGGTTATCGGTGCTTCCGCCTCCTCACATTCGCAAGGTTTATCGCAGGAAGTGACTAAAAAAGCAGCAAGTAGTGCTGCCGTAAAAAAAGTAATTTTTCGCATAAGGGTTAGTTTTAATGAATGGCTGAAATTAAGCATTATTTAACACAACCGTCTATTTCCCCTGAAAAAAGGGGGTTTATCCCCGTAACTTTTTTCGGCTGAAGCCAAAAAAACCCGATTGTTGAAATCGGGTTGTTCTTTAGTTTAGGTTTACCACTAGAATTCAGCATTTTGCGGAAAACGCGGATACGGAATCACATCCCTAATGTTTGTCATACCTGTGGCAAAAAGCACCAAACGCTCAAAGCCCAAACCAAAACCACTGTGTACGCAGGTACCAAAACGACGGGTATCGAGATACCACCACAATTCTTCTTCGGGGATATCAAGCGCAGCCATCTTTTCCTGAAGCACTTCTAAACGCTCTTCCCGCTGTGAACCTCCTACAATCTCCCCAATTCCCGGGAAGAGAATATCCATGGCACGTACAGTCTTCCCGTCATCATTTAAACGCATATAAAACGCCTTGATGTTTGCGGGATAATCAAACAGGATCACTGGGCACTTAAAGTGTTTTTCAACCAGAAAACGCTCGTGCTCACTTTGCAGATCGGCACCCCACTCTTCAATGATATAATTGAATTTTTTCTTTTTATTGGGTTTTGAATCCTTGAGAATATCAATCGCCTCGGTATAGCTTACGCGTTTAAAGTTGTTTTCGAGTACAAACTTCAGCTTTTCGCGTAGCGGCATAGGCGCACGTTCTGCTTCGGGTTTGGCCTTATCTTCCTGAATGAGTCGGTTTTCTAAAAACTCGAGATCATCCTGCCCGTTATCCATCACATACTGAATCACGTATTTGATGAAGTCTTCGGCCAGATCCATATTGGCATCCAGATCGTTAAAAGCCACCTCCGGCTCAATCATCCAGAACTCAGCAAGGTGACGACTGGTATTGGAATTTTCAGCTCTAAAAGTTGGCCCAAAAGTATAAATCTGCCCCAAACCTAAGGCATAGGTTTCCCCTTCCAATTGTCCGGAAACCGTCAGATTGGTTTCCTTTCCGAAGAAATCTTTTTTATAATCGATGTTTCCGTCTTTATCCTTTGGCGGATTCTTAATGTCTAAGGCCGTAACTTTAAACATTTCGCCAGCACCCTCTGCATCACTACCGGTAATGATGGGTGTATTTACATAATAAAAACCTTCTTTTTGAAAATACTGATGCACGGCAAAGCTCAGTTGTGAACGCAGACGCATCACCGCGCCAAAGGTATTGGTACGCACGCGCAGGTGAGCCTGCTCACGCAGCTTCTCGAGTGTATGACGCTTGGGCTGCAGGATGGTGCGCTTTACCTCTTCAGGATCTGCATCGCCAAGTATTTTAACCTCCTTCACGTCAACTTCAACCGCCTGACCACCACCCTGACTGGCTATTAGATTTCCGGTAACAGCGATTGCGGCACCTACCGTGATACGTTTCAGCAAAGCCGGGTCTGTATTTTCGAAATCAACCACACACTGTAAATTATTGATGGTTGACCCGTCATTAAGCGCTATAAACCGGTTTGCGCGAAATGATTTTACCCAACCTTTAACCGTGAGCTCCTGCTCTTTTGGTTCGTCTTTTAAAATGTGTACGATTGTTTTTTTCATCTAATTCTATTTTAGAAAGATCCCGCTAAGGTTCTTTTACTTTTAAGTTTAATTGTATTGTCGGCAAAGATAAATTTTACGGCAGTTCCAGTCAAAAAATGGGCTTTTAATTACTATCGCGATTAAACTCTTCCAGATCGTCCTCATCAACCTCGTCCAAAATTTGAATGGCGGGTTTCTTAAAGTCTTCTTTGTTGGCGATATTTCGCTCCAGCGAAAGCAATAAAGACGGCAGTAATACCAGATTGGAAAGCATGGCAAATATCAGCGTTACCGAAACCAAACCTCCCAGCGCTACGGTTCCCCCGAAGCTACTGATCATAAAGACCGAAAAACCAAAAAACAAAACAATCGAGGTATAAAACATACTTACTCCTGCTTCTTTAACCGAAGCATAGACCGAACGTTTGATCTTCCAGCCGCTGCTGCGCAGTTCCTGACGGTATTTGGCCAGAAAGTGAATGGTATCATCGACTGAAATTCCGAAGGCAATACTAAACACCAAAATGGTTGAAGGTTTTATAGGAACGCCCAAAAAGCCCATAAGTCCGGCGGTGATAAGCAGCGGCAACAAATTCGGGATCAGGGAAACCAAAATCATCTTAAGCGACCGAAACATAAAGGCCATAAACAGAGCGATAAGCAAAATGGCCAGCGAAAGACTGATAACCAGATTATTGATCAAATAATCGGTGCCCTTCTGAAAAACCAACGCTTTACCGGTCAGGGTAACGTCAAACTTATCTTCAGGAAATAGGATATTGATCTTGTTGTACAGGTTTTCTTCAATGATTTCCATACGGTCTGTGCCGATGTCCTGCATAAAGGTCGTCATTCGAGCATACTGCCCCGTAGAATCTACATAACTGTCCAGCAAACCGGCTTCATTTGAAAAACTCTGGGCGTAGGGCAAAATAAAATTGCGTTCGTTTGAAGTAGGCAATTGATAGTATTGCGGGTCGCCATTGTAAAACGCCTGCTTCCCGTACTTCACCAGATTCACTATTGAAACCGGCTTGGAAAGCTCCGGTGTTTCAGAAATCGTGGTTGCCAGTTCATCCATCCGTTTTAGGGTAGGCAGCTTCATCACGCCTTTGGGACGTTTGGTATCAATAAGAATCTCGAGCGGCATAATGCCGTCAAATTCGGTTTCAAAAAACTTAATATCCTTGTAAAACGCGGTTTTCTTCGGCATATCTTCAATAAGACTGCCCGAAACGCGAATGTTGTAAATCCCAATCATACTGGCGATAAGCAAAACCAAAGCCACACAATACACGGTAACGCGCTTGTTGCGTACCAAATGCTCAATCCAGTTCACAAAACCTTCAATCCAGGTTTTACCCAGGTGTTTGAGGTGACGCTCTTTAGGCGGGGACATATAGCTGTAAATGATGGGAATGATCAACAGGCTCAGCAAAAATATCGCGATAATATTGATAGACGCGACAATACCAAACTCTTTCAACAGCGAACTTTGCGTCAAAATAAAGGTCGCAAAACCCGAAGCCGTAGTGATATTGGTCATTAGGGTGGCGTTACCCACTTTGGTGATTACACGCTGAAGCGCTTTAATTTTATTACCGTGATTTTTATATTCCTGCTGGTATTTATTGATCAAAAAGATACAGTTAGGAATCCCGATTACAATAATCAAAGGCGGAATCAGCGCAGTAAGAACCGTGATTTCATAACCTAAAAGTCCCAAAAATCCAAAAGCCCACATCACCCCAATTACCACCGTAATCATAGAAATAAACGTGGCCCGATACGATCTGAAAAAGAAGAAAAAGATAAGCGAGGTGACCAAAAGTGCACCACCTACAAAATAGCCGATTTCTCCAATTATGGTTTTGCTGTTGAGTGTGCGTATGTAGGGCATCCCACTCGTGTGCACCGTAATGCCGGTTTCATCTTCAAAATCCTGAATCAGCGGGATCAGGTCATCGAGAATGAAATCTTTTCGCGCTGCGGTATTGACAATGTCTTTTTTAAGGTAGACCGCAGTACGTACCGTACCCGTCTCTTTGTTGTAGATGAGTCCCTCGTAAAAGGGCAGGTCTGTAAAGAGTTTTTTCTTTAAGGCTAACGCCTGAAGTTTGGTATTAATATCGCCTTCAATAAAAGGCTCCAGATCAAAACGCTGGGGGTCTTCTTCCTTCTGAAGGATTTTTAAATCTTTTAAGGAAACCGAAAGCGCGACTGCGTCAAATTGATTGATAGAGTCTGAAAGCGCATTCCATTTATTGAGAATTTCGGGCGTAAAAAGCGTGGAATCTTTTATACCAAAAACCACCAGATTGCCTTCTTCCCCAAACTGATCGAGAAAGCGGTTGTATTCGAGGTTTACCTCGTGATCATCGGGCAGCAGATTGGCCTCGGTATAGGTAAAGCGCATATACTGCCATTGCGTTCCCAGAAATACTGTAAAACCGGCAATAAGAAAAAGAATAAATAGCCGATTGCGTAAAATAAGACGCGCGACGCTGTTCCAAAATCCGTACCCCAAAAGCTTGGTCATCGTTCTAATTTAAGAGGGCGCAAAGGTACTCAATATAAGCCGATTTTACCGCAAAGCAACAGGAAAAGAGGTGCTGCTAACAGCCAAAAGTGCTGATTGAATCACAATTGGAGATTGAAGGTGAACTTAAAAGCAAGATTGTCTGCAGTTCTGGGCAAATGATACGCTCCATATCTGTAGGTCAGACTGGTACCAAAACCAAAGAGAATCTTATTGATCTCCAGGCCAGATTCGGTGTAGCCTTTATTCAGCCTGCCGAAACTAACATCCTGATGCCTTTCCATATTTGAAATATCGCCTATAGCATAGCGTGTGATCAAAACCATTTCAGGTTTAAACTTTTCGCCTAAATCTAAAGGTCTCAAGCGGTGCTTGATTTGTAAAGTCGCGAGACGATCTGAAAAGAACTCCCCAAAATACATCGTTTCAAAACTGTTTACCCCAGCCACCGAAAAGCGCTGCATCACCGTTTCTTTAGTTGGCGCATTCGGGTAAGCGTGAAATAGATGCGTTAGTGGCACCTCTCCAAAAGCCATCTTCCCCTCGATTAAAAATTCGGTGGTTGATTTATTAAGTCGTTCTACCTGATAAAAAAACTTGGCACCCAATCGGGTGAAGTCAAAATCTCCGTTAAGCAAACCTGAGATTCCTCTGGAAACCTGTGCGGTTACCTTAGGATAGCCATCATAAATCTCAACCGTACCTTTTTCAGATCGCATAATTTTGCTGGAAGGGCTCCAACGCAATCCAAAAGTAGCTTCGGTAATATCGTATTCGCTATACGCCTCATCACCAAGAACAAAGGTATAATCCTGAGTTTGCAGCACGTTTGTCTTGGCAAATTGAAACTCCGAAAGGATTTTTGGCGTGATTTGATATTCCTGATTCAGTCTTAGGGTTTTGTAGTCAAAAAACTGGGTGATGTTGACCAGCCGGGGCTCGAAAAGCGAATAGACGCGACGGTCTGTAAGGTAATTGAAGCTTCCCACTTCCTGCAAATCGTCGTTGTAAGTGAGACTTAGCCAGGCCCCGTGCGATTTGTTGAGCATAATACCGCCACCTATACCGTACTTCCAGGTATGGTCTTTAAACCCGTAGGCGGTATAGCCTTCCAGCCGGAAACGCTCACTAAAATCGGCATTGGTAACTCCACCCAAGCCCAGGCGCAAACCTTCGTAATTGTTGAATTTAACCGGATAGGTCAGATCAAAATCAAAGAAATCAAGCGTGTAATAACCGATCCCGAAATTGTTAATGACTGCAAGGCGACGCTCAATATTTTCAGTCTTGACAACATCATTCAGGTATTTAAAACTGTTCAAATCCCGTTGGGAAAGAGCCTGATCGCGGTATTCTTCCCAAAACGTTTCCGGTTTTGAGCCTGCATCTTCCAGTACTTCGATTGCCAGATTGGGGTGTGTGATTTTTTCGCTTTGCGAAAAGTTAAAAGCCGAATTGTACGAGGTAGATAAGAGATAGCGCCCTTCAATTGCTTCCTTAACCGGACTGTTTTCTAGCGTTCCTACGGAAATTTTACCTCTGAAAAAAGAAAGGCGTTTTGAAGTATCGCCTTTTTCGATGTACAGCTTATTAGACGCGGGCATATAAATATCCTCCTGTGCAAAGTAGCGGTATTCCTGCTCGATACGGGCTATCAATTCATCCTGAATCGCAATTTGCATTTTTTGAATGGCAAGCGTTTGAGCATCCAGATATAAAACTCCGCTCAGACCGGGAATGGTTTCAGACCGCTGTGGCCAAAACTCGATCATCAAACTCGACCGGTTTAGAATCATGGTATCTTTTACAAAAGCGTAGTAGTAATTTTTGAGTCCGCGGGTAGATAAAGGGCCGGCGTAGCGGTAATTAAAAATCTCGTAATCTTCATCGTAAAATGAGCGGGATTGCAGGGTGATTCCCAAAACCTCATAACGAGGCTCAGTAAAACCGGCCATGTTAAACCCCAAAACTTCTTCCTTAAAACCAGCAGTCTCATCGTATTGATTTTCTGAAACCTTCTCTGCAAAAAAGGCGTGCGCATTGTTCTCGCGCTCGAGCGAATCGGTAATAATTGTTTTCTCGTACGTGGTATAACTAAAATACGGTAGTGCCTGCTGTGGATTGTTTTCTGAACGATTGGCAATCGCCTTTTTAATCACTGAATCTGTATAGGTCATTTGCTGTTGCGCAAAGCCAGAAGCCAGGCAGAGAGCAAAAAAAGAGCAAAAAAATAGGATTTTATGCATTACAGAACGGGCAGATTAATGTGCATTACAGAGTGTAATTCAAGCCAAATGTCTAAAATTAGGATAAAAAAAGCGACCCTTGGGTCGCTCTTAGGAGTAGTTTAACGTCTGTTATACGGTAAGAATTTCTTTTTCCTTTACCGCAAGCAGCTCGTCTATTCTTTTAATATGAATATCGGTAAGCTCCTGAACATCTACCTCGGCATTTCGACATAAATCTTCTGCGAGACCTTCTTTCTCAAGTTTTTTAATCTCATTATTGGCATTCTTACGATCATTACGCACCCCGATTTTAGAATCTTCGGCTTCGGCTTTGGCTTGCTTTACCAAGTCTTTACGACGCTCTTCAGTAAGTGGCGGTACGTTGATGATCACACTCTCCCCGTTATTCATGGGGTTAAAACCCAGGTTTGAATTCATAATCGCCTTTTCAATTTCAGGAATCATCGCCTTTTCCCAGGGCTGAATAGAAAGCGTTCTACCATCAGGAGTGTTTACATTGGCCACCTGCGTAAGCGGAGTCTGGCTGCCGTAGTAATCAACCATCACACTACCTACCATTGACGGACTGGCCTTTCCAGCTCTGATATTGGCAAATTGCTTTTTCAGGTGAACGATGGCATTTTCCATCGCTTCTTTAGCCTCGTCTAGTATAAATTGAATGTCTTCGTTCATAGCTTTTAGAATTTTAGCTTTTTAAAAAAACCAGTTAAAAATAGTAAAATCATTTTGGTAATAACCGCTGCGCAAAAAAATGCACGGCTTTTAATTCGTGATTTGGCCTGTTAGAGGTTTACGGTAGTACCTATGTTTTCGCCCTCAACCACTTTAAGCAGATTGCCCTGTTTGTTCATATCAAAAACGATAATAGGCAATTCATTTTCCTGACTTAGGGTAAATGCTGTAGTATCCATTACTTTTAAGCCTTTTTGCAGGACATCTTCAAAACTGATGAAATCAAACTTCACAGCTTTGCTGTCTTTCTCGGGATCGCTGGTATAAATACCATCTACGCGGGTTCCTTTTAGGATTACATCTGCATTAATTTCTATAGCGCGTAATACCGCGGCAGAATCTGTAGTAAAATACGGGTTACCGGTACCACCACCAAAGATCACCACACGCCCTTTTTCTAAGTGCCGAATAGCACGGCGGCGGATAAACGGCTCTGCTACTTCATTTATTTTGATAGCACTTTGCAGACGGGTTTGAATCCCGGCTTCCTCAAGGGCGCTTTGTAAAGCCAGACCGTTGATTACGGTTGCCAGCATTCCCATATGATCGCCCTGCACGCGGTCCATCCCGCGGCTGGCACCGGCTACTCCTCTAAAGATGTTTCCGCCACCAATTACGATTGCCACTTCTACTCCTTTATCTAAAACACTTTTGATCTCATCTGCATATTCTGCTAAACGGTCCGGGTCAATGCCGTACTGGCGTTTTCCCATTAATGCTTCACCTGATAATTTGAGTAGGATGCGTTTGTATTGCATGGCTGTAGAAAATTTTGGGCAAATATACGGTTAAATGTGGTTGTGGTAAAAGTGGAAATACCTTGTATAGTTTATTTAGAAAAAAATACTATATTCATCTCCTCCCTACAGCATAATGTAACTAAACTTTTAACTCGCATTATGATGAAAAAAAATTACTTTCAAAGATTACGTTTTACTTTACTGGTTTGCATCAGTTTTTTGCTATTTCAAAGCTGTGAAAAAGATGATACAACCGATTTAATTTTAGAACAAAAGCAGGAGAAAACAAAAACAGTCTCAAAAGACGAAGCTTTTCAGTTCCTGAATTCAACTAATCAAAATAAATCATCTCTACATTATTTTGATCTTAATTACGATAAAGCTTTTTACGAAAACATTGATCGATTTCCAGACAGTTTATTCGTTGTACCTACAAAAACCGTTTTATCCTCAAATAAGAATGATATTTATTTATTGAGGGTAAATGACTCTATTAAAGCTTCAATACTTCATTATTACCCAACAGGCAAAACGGACAAAAAAAACTTTACAGGCACCATAATAACTACTGATATCGCCGGAAATTTCTTGATGGGTTATAAAATGCAAAGCGGCTATTTACTGGCTACCTACACTTCTAAGATTGAAAATAAATCTAAAACCAAGAATAACCAAAAATCAGGAGAGTGCAATGAAGACCTAAACACAAACTCTGATTTTTGTGAACAAGATTTAGAGGAGGTAATTATTACCACTGCCTATAAGCCTCCAGTAACATACATTGCCTATACCAGTATCGTTCCCCCCGTAACAGAAGATGAATACCCAACTTCAGGGGGATATACTTCAGGCGGTGGTGGCGGGAGTTCTCCTACAACTACTGAAAACCCTCCTCCAAGTTGTAAAAGTTTTGATTTTAAAAATGTTGCCACCGACTGGCAAGCAGCAGTAATTTCAGAATTTTATATGCGTGTTAAAGTAGGCACTATGTCTAATTACCAACACTATGAGATAAAGATTCCGTTACTAACTTTTGAAACTTGGTCTAAAGATAGATTTAACAATACGCTTTCCACAGGAGCCGCTGCTGAGTTATCTGCTGAGTCTATTCAAAAAGCAGCTTGGGATACAGTAAAACATTTCCAAGATAAGTATGACTTTTCAGAATACGATGTTAATCGATGGTTTGAAGATAGACTAAAACAAGTGTTTAGAGAAAGAAGTGATGGTGGTTCAGTTCGTAGAGGGAATCCATATAACCTTAATTCAAAAAAATATGAAACTGGTAAAATGGGAGGATGTGCATGATTTGGAGAAATACAACAGTATTTTCAAAAAAACCTATTCAAAATCAAATTGTTATAAAGAACTAAATAAAATCAAGTCGTGGCAATATGAATTGAGATTAAACGGTACTATAATTCATATTAATCCAGAAATATGCGCTAGCAAATGCCTAAGTTTCCTAGAGGATTTAAAAAGACAAAATGATTACACTACTGTTCAAGATTATACTTTACCACTTTCAACTGGCATCTGTCACAATGTTCAACTAATAAAAGATAATTATGAAAAAAAAAATAGTCATTCTATTTGCATTAACTTAAGTAGAGTTATACCCTTTTTTCATATTCATGTTTTAAACTTAAATAGAGAAAAAGATAACTTTCCAAAATGGAATGGGTTACCATATAGAGTAGAATCTTTAGAAACTCAAGAATATACTAAAATTATACGTAAAATACGTATGTTCTTATCTTCCAAATTGGGTTTATATGAATTTCCAAATGAACTAGTTGACAAAAAAATATCTGCAATTCCGAGTGGCGAAAAATTCACATATTACAATGCTTTTTTTGCAGAAAGTTTTTACACGAGATAATATGTCTAAATTTCTAAAAATATGGATAACATTGAGTGCTTTTTTATTATTAGGAATTTATATCCTTTGGGATGAACTATTATATATAAATATCAAAGATCTGTACGTCGTTATTGCGTATCCGTATATTTTAATTTTAATATTTCTATTCTTATCTAGTATTCTTTACACTGTTCGATCCAAACTATGAAAATAGTATATTCTTATAATATTTTGCACTTTGTCTAGTCAAAACATAGCAGGTAAATGGCTACTGATGGTCGACGAAACCACCTATACTGTTCCTTCTTGCATTATATTAGAATACGAAAACAATATTGAAAGAGCGTATGAGTTTAACAAACTCATAAATGAATTTCCAGTTGAGATAGACTCTTTAAATAAGACTATTAAAAAAGGTAGCCAGACAGAATTTTACAGGTTCATTGATAATGATTGTTTAGAAATTACTACAGAAGAAAACGGCAATTCGAAATATAAACCACAATTTATAAGAATAAATCCTACAGTTTTGCTAAATCCTTTTGATCTTACCGAAACACTTTCTTTTAAAGAAATTTCACGAAACTCAAAATACAACAAGGATATCATAACTATAAACAAATCTGATTTATCGCCAAAACTTAAAACATTTTCCAATTACAAGTTTGAGGATTCATTTTTGAAAATTGTAAGCTGGCAAAATACTTATTTTTTAGCTCTTACCAAGGGAAACCAATTCTAAAAAATATGGCCTATTCAAGAAATTGGCAAAGATTATTTCATTTTATATGGAAGAGCAGATGTAAAGGGACCTATAAAATATTTGCTAATTGAAAATTAAATTATTCTGAATTCAAAAACAAAGAGGTCTATTTTATAAATCGTCTAAACAAAAAAAAGGCTACCAATTGGCAGCCCCCTTAGAAATATAATTTCGTCTAGACGAATTAAGCCAAACTTACACGCTTAAAGCCTACAACTTCTGCATCACCCTGGTCTTTTACGTACTGAGCAACATTCTTGCTGTCGTCCATAATAAATACCTGGTCTAGTAATGCTTTCTCGTTATCAAGAGTAGTGTTGTCTGCAACAAAACGCTCTAACTTACCGGGAACGATACGATCCCAGATTTGCTCAGGCTTACCTTCTGCTTTCAACTCTTCTTTGATATCTGCTTCTGCCCTAGCCATAACTTCAGGAGTTAACTGAGACATAGAGATGTAAAGCGGTACGTTCTTTTTGGTTTTACCTAAACGACCTAACTCTTCATTTTCTTTTTCGATAGCTGCGATACGCGCTTCGGTTTCGTTAGCAACAAATTCAGGATCAAAATCCTTGTAAGACAAAGTTGTTGCACCCATAGAAGCAACCTGCATAGATACTACTTTCGCAGTTTCTTCAGCATTGTCTGTAGCTTTAGAAAGACCGGTCAATGCACCGATTTTGTTTCCGTGCACGTAAGAACCTACGAAAGGAGCCTCAAGCACTTCAAAACCGCCTATTTCTAGTTTCTCACCAATAACACCGGTTTGCTCGATTAATTTTTCAGAAACGGTCATTCCACCAAAATCTGCTTCAAGGAAAGATTCTTTTGAGTCGTGGTTGATTGCGATTTCACCCAATTTAGTAGCCAATTCTACGTAGGTATCATTTTTCGCAACAAAGTCGGTCTCACAGTTCAAAGAGAATACCACACCTTTATTGTTAGCGTCGTTGATTTTTGCTACAACAACACCTTCGCTTGAATCGCGATCTGCACGCTTTTCAGCAACTTTCTGACCTTTCTTACGAAGTACAGCAATTGCTTTGTCAAAATCCCCGTCTGCCTCTACTAATGCATTTTTACAATCCATCATACCGGCACCGGTAGCCTGTCTTAGTTTATTTACTTCTGCGGCTGTTATTTTTGCCATGTTATTTACGTTTTATGAGTTAAAACAAAAGTCGTTTAGTTTAGTGCAAAATTGCAGTATACTAAACGACTTCAGCTATTATCAAATTGTTAAATACTATTCTTCTTCGTCGCTAGCTACTGCCTTGGCTTTTTTAGCTTTTGCAGGCTTGTCAGCTTTTTTAGCTTTTGGCTTATCGTCTTTGTCTTTGTTTGCCTTACGCTCAGAAAGACCTTCTACGATAGCGTCTGCTACGTTAGCGATGATTTTCTCAATAGATTTAGAAGCATCGTCATTAGATGGGATGGCATAATCAACCTGACGTGGGTCTGAGTTGGTATCAACCATCGCAAAGATTGGAATGTTTAATTTTTGAGCTTCTTTAATCGCAATGTGTTCACGCTTGATGTCAACTACAAATAAAGCTCCCGGAAGACGTGTCATATCTTCGATAGAACCTAAGTTCTTCTCGAGTTTGTCACGCATACGGTTCATTTGTAATTGCTCTTTTTTAGACAAGCTGTCAAAACGACCATCCTGCTTCATACGGTCTACGGTCTGCATTTTCTTAACCGCTTTACGTATGGTTACAAAGTTGGTTAACATACCACCCGGCCAGCGCTCTGTGATGTAAGGCATCTTAGCACGGCTTGCGTGATCTGCAACAATTTCTTTTGCTTGTTTTTTGGTAGCTACAAAAAGTATTTTTCTACCTGAAGCTGCGATTTTACTAAGTGCTTCTGAAGCCTCAGCAAGTTTTGCAGCTGTTTTGTACAGATTTATGATGTGAATGCCATTGCGCTCCATATAGATATATGGTGCCATGTTAGGATCCCATCTTCTGGTTAGGTGACCAAAGTGTACACCAGCATCCAGTAAATCCTTTACATTTTCTGTTTTTGCCATTTTAAAATTCGTTTACGTTCCCGTTGTAGTAGCAATAGTTAAGTGGTTGGTGTTAAACCGCGCCTTAGCTATTTAGATGCTAAACTCATTTCCCGACGTATCGGGACAAGGACATTTATTAAATTAATTTCTTTTTGTTTTCAAAAACCAGACGGAAAATAAAATCCGAAAGGGTTGAAAAACACGTTTTCTTAACGTTTTGAGAATTGGAATTTCTTACGCGCTTTCTTCTGACCGAATTTCTTACGCTCTACCATTCTTGGATCTCTGGTCAATAAACCTTCAGGTTTAAGGATACCTCTGTTCTCTGCGTCTACTTCGCACATTGCTCTGGAAAGAGCAAGACGTACAGCTTCTGCCTGACCGGTAATTCCGCCACCGTAAACATTTACTTTAACGTCAAAGTTTTTGTCATTCTCAGTCATTACTAATGGCTGGTGTACTTTGTACTGTAAAGTCCCTGTAGTAAAGTAGTCTTTAAGATCACGCTTGTTAATGGTGATGTTACCAGAACCAGGAGCTAAATAAACACGAGCAACGGCGGTCTTTCTACGACCAATTTTGTGAATTACTTCCATTTACTTGAGTTCGTTAATGTTGATTACTTTAGGTTTTTGCGCTTCCTGCCCGTGATCTGCACCGGCATAAACCTTTAAATTGCGATAGATCGCTGCACCTAATTTGTTTTTAGGCAACATACCTTTTACTGCATTTTCAACAAGACGCGCAGGGTCTTTGCTGTACATTTCTTTTGCAGTTAGGCTTCTTTGACCACCAGGATAACCCGTATGACGGATGTAAGATTTAGAATCCCACTTGTTTCCTGTTAAGTTGATTTTAGAGGCATTGATAACAATTACATTGTCTCCGCAATCAACGTGTGGTGTGTAGTTAGGCTTGTACTTTCCGCGCAAAAATTTTGCAACGATAGTAGACATGCGACCCAACGTTTGTCCTTCAGCATCAATAACAACCCACTCCTTATTAACGGTGTTCTTGTTGGCAGATACTGTTTTGTAACTTAATGTGTCCACACTGTTTTATTTAATTATTAAACATTCCATTTCCTGCTCCCGCGCTCACGCGTGAAAACAGGGCTGCAAATGTACAATTATATATTGATTTGACAAACGGGGCTTTGACTTAATTTTAAGACCTTAATCCGTTTGATTGTCAATACTCTATAAGACCCGTTTTAAAGAAGAATAAAAACCGGAGTACATTCAAAAGGAATTTGAAGTCTAACCGGCGTTTTGATTGGCCAGTTCTACAAAAACATTAGGATCAGTTATAAACAAGACTGCTAATACAATTAGTACAAGAACTACATAGCAAAAAAGAAGAATTGCCAAGAAAAACAATGTACGTAGTAGAATACCCTTTACGCTCAATGTATAAAGGCGTTTAAAAATATATACATTATAAATGATATAAAGGGGAATAGTTAGCAACCCGAAAAGCAGGTAATTCATCCCCGTAATCAAAAAAACAATCCCAAGAATAGATCCCAAAATAGACAAATGGGAATAGCTATACATTTGAATAATTAAGTGCTCCGTATAGTTATGTTTCTTCAAAGTAAGAAACGTGAGCCAACCCATAAATGCCAATATTGGAATTGTCGAAAACATCACGACGGGTTGATATTCCATCGTTGAATTCTGAATCATTTCAGTTAACGCATTATTCTGACCATCCAAAGAACTCATCTCTTTAATGATATCAGGATAAAAACGCTTCAGTACAAATACCTGAAATCCCGAAATAGTAATCGCAATGGTAAAATAGCTAAAGGCATCGAGATATCTTTTGCGCAGGCCCGCGAGAAAACCACCAATAACTGCTTCAGGCTTCAAGAACAAATCTTTATATGTGCGCAGAAATCTATTGTCTAAATTGAATATACGCTCTCCGGCTTCGTGCATCACCCGCCGAACCGTAAAGCGCTCTTCGATTTTTTTTGCTCCGCAGCCTCGACAAAAATGATCTTCGTTGTCAAACTGCACGCCGCAGTTGAGACATGTGTCTACAGGCTGAAAAGTTATTTGATTTACAGGTAACATAATAGAATTATTTAAAACACTATTTCTGATTAAAGATCATTCTCTTCCACCAAAAAAAGCAACAATCAATCCTTGGCCAGACATAAAATATGCCTTCCCTTTATACCGATCAAAAATATAAATTAAACCAACTGCCTTACCCCCAACACTAAGTTATAGAGAGCCTGCAACATTTATACTACAGATGTATTCAATTTCTTCAAAAAAAAACCAAAAACACATCCCTTAATACAAAAGTGTTATCAAGACACTAATTATAAATTATTGAAATTTTAATAAGAAAAAAGGTCCTTTTATTCATTATCATTAAAAAACTAAAATATCGAAATCAATTTTTATGAATATTCAACAATAATACAACCAACCGATTATTTGATAATCATTTAACTTAATTTCCGATTTATAACCAAAATTATTATTAAATGATAAAAAATTTATTTTTTATGATTTTGTTCTGCCTGAGTCTGACGGCTTTCGCTCAACAAAAAACCGTTACCGGAACTGTTACGACAGCTAACGGTATGCCCTTACCGGGAGTTAGTGTAGTTGTTAAAGGCACAACTACCGGTACTCAATCCGATTTCGACGGCAACTATTCGATCTCGGTTGAATCTGGTCAAACTTTGGCATTTACATATGTAGGTTTCAAAAAAAGTGAAATTACGGTTGGTGCTCAAAGCCAGATTAACGTAAGTCTTGCTGAAGATACCGAAGCACTTGATGAAGTAATTGTAGTTGCGTATGGCACCACGACCCGAGGCGAAGTAACTGGCTCTTTAAGCACTGTAGACGGGGCAGCAATTGAAAGCAGACCGCTTACCAACGTAATATCAGCTCTTGAAGGAACCGCTTCAGGCGTCCAAATAGCACCAAGTAGTGGACAACCCGGCTCCGCACCAGATATCAGAATTCGAGGATTTGGATCCGTCAACACAAGTCAGGATCCTCTTTATGTTGTAGATGGAGTCGTATATAGTGGAAGTTTTGCGAGTTTAAATGCTAATGATATTGAAAGCTTTACAATTTTAAAGGATGCTGCTTCTACCGCAATTTATGGTTCTCAAGGTGCTAACGGTGTAGTTGTAATCACCACAAAGAAAGGTAAAAAAGGCCCCGCACAGGTCAACATCGAAGTAAGTCAAGGTTTAGCCTCTAGAGGAATACCAGAATATGACCGTGTAGGTCCATCACAATACTACGAACTTATGTGGGAGGCCTATAGAAATAGTTTAGTCTATAGAAGTAGCAATCCACTAACCGTACAACAAGCAAGTACTGAAGCATCTGCGAGAATTTATGGCCTTTTAGGCTATAACCCATTCAATGTGCCTAATGATAATATTGTAGGTACTGACGGAAGAATAAATCCGAATGCGAGTTTACTTTACAAACAGGACTTAGATTGGGAGGCTGCGCTTTCCCGAACAGGAACTATACAAAATGTAAACCTTTCGTACCAAGGTGCCACAGACAAAACCGATTACTTTGCATCTTTAAGCTATTTAGATCAAAAAGCTAATGTTATAAACTCTGATTTTGAACGAATCACAGCACGTATCAATTTAAACTCAAAAATAAAGGATTGGGTAAAGACAGGTTTAAATTTAACTGGCGCTACTTCTACTTCAAATCAAGCTGTGGATGGTGCAGCGAATAGTAATGCATTTGTAAACCCTTTTAGATTTTCAAGAGTTATCGGACCTATTTATCCTGTCTACCTACATGACTCAGAGACCGGAGCATTCATACTTGATGACGCTGGAAATAGAATATTTGATACCGGAGACATTAATGAAATCAGGCCTGCAGGAGCTTCACCCGGGAGACACGCCATTCAGGAAAACTTGCTCAACGTAGATAAAGACGATCGATTTGCTGTAAATGCTAGAGCGTATGCTGAATTTTATTTTCTCAATGGCTTTACATTCACTGTAAATGCTGGTCTGGACAAAAACTTTTTTAACAATGAAAATTTTGACAATAAAATAGTTGGTGACGGTGCACCAGATGGTAGAGCTGGAAGAACAGCTTCAAATACAACAGTTGTTACATACAATCAATTATTGAACTATAACAAGTCTTTTGGATTACACAATTTAACTGCCCTTCTCGGCCACGAGAGCCTAGAATACAAATTGAATTTCTTAACTGGCTTTAGACAAAACCAGGTAGTAGATGGCAATACAGAATTAATCAATTTTGCAACAACAGTTGACCTTGAATCATACAGCCGTGAATATGGAAAAGAAGGGTACTTTTCAAGATTAAACTATAATTATGACAACCGTTATTTTATAGCTGGATCATATAGAAGAGATGGGTCTTCAAGATTTGAAAGAGATGTTCGTTGGGGTAATTTCTATTCCGTTAGTGGAGCCTGGCGTATTGATCAAGAAGCTTTTTTTGGAAATATTGACTGGGTTAACTTCTTAAAACTGCGCGGTTCTTATGGCCAGGTTGGAAATGATTCAAATTTATCAAACGCTGCTTTAAGCTTCTTCGCAAGCCAGTCGCTTTTAGGTTTGGGAAATAATAATTCCGCTGAACCAGGAATTTTAATTAGTGCACCAGGAAATCCCTTCTTGGAATGGGAAACTCAGAAACAAACCGATTTAGGATTGGATTTTGGTTTCTTTAACAATCGTATTAGTGGTTCTTTCGCATATTATAAAAAAGTAACAGATGGATTAATTTTTGACGTACCCCTTCCTGTTTCTTCAGGATTAGACAATTTTCCTGCTAACATCGGTAATATGTTCAATAGAGGTTTAGAGCTTGATTTAAATCTGGGTATAATCCGTAATCAAAACTGGAATTGGAATTTAAACATAAACGCATCTACTATTTATAATGAATTTACAGAGCTGCCTCAGGAGGAGATCATAACAGGAACTAAAAAATATGTAGTCGGAGGCTCCATTTTCGACTATTGGCTGAGAGATTTCTATGGAGTTGACCCTGCTGATGGCGCAGCTCTATACGTTTTAGATACTGAGCTTGGTACTAATACAGACGCAGACGTAAGAACAGTAAACGGTGACCTCGTAACTACCAATCAAAATAAAGCCCTTTATCATTTTGCAGGAACTGCTTTACCCGATTTATTTGGAAGCGTTACCAATACTATAAGTTTTAAAGGAATTGAATTAAGAACCTTGTTAACTTATAGCATAGGTGGAGAAACCTATGATACAAATCAAGCGGCCTTGCTTCACACAGGTAATTATGGTGCTGCTTTAGGTACCAGAATTTTAGATAGATGGCAACAACCAGGAGACATTACGAATATTCCGAGACTTGATACCGATCAACGCGCAGCTTTTGAGGCAGCATCTGATCGTTATTTGCTTAGCTCAACTTATCTTGGCTTGAGACAAGCCTCCCTTTCCTACTATTTTGACAATTCTCTTACTGAAAAGCTTGGTCTTACAAATGCTAAGGTTTATTTAAATGGAGAAAACCTCTACTTCTGGACTTCTCTTAAAGGTCTTGATGTGGGACAGAATTTCAACGGAACAACACAAAACAGATTTACTCCTTCAAGAATAGTAAGTCTGGGTTTTAACCTGACATTTTAAAAAAATCAATATGAAAAATTCGTTAATCTATATTTTTTCGGCATTAATGCTTCTCTCAGGTAATTCTTGTAGCGAGGAATTTCTTGACAGAACGCCGACTGAAGATGTACCTGCAGCTGCAGCTACAACAACAACTGGAAACCTATTTCTTGTTGTAAATGGAATACACCGATCACTTTACCAGCGTTATAATTCGCAAGGCGAAGGTGGTATTGGCTGTATGATGATTCAAGCAGATGTATTAGGTGAAGATTTTGTTATGACCTCAGCTGGTAATGGTTGGTTTAATAATATGTACAAATGGGTTGATCACACCAATGCTACAGATGCAGACAACTTATTCCCTTACAGAGTCTTGTATCGTATAATACGTAATGCAAACGTAATTATAAATGGAGCGGAAAACGCCGTAGGCCCAACTGCTGATAGAGATGCGGCATTAGGGCAGGCTTTAGTTTATAGAGCATTTGCGCATTTCCAATTAGTTCAACTTTTTGGAAAGAGATATGTCGCGGGATCTAACAACAGCCAGCTGGGTGTTCCAATAAGATTAACTCCTGATAATGAGCCTCTTGCACGATCAACAGTTGAGGAAGTTTACGCTCAAGTAAATCAGGATTTAGACGATGCAATTTCACTCTTAAGTGCTTATGAAAGACCCAACAAATCACATTTTGATGTTAGTGTAGCCAAAGGACTTAAAGCCAGAGTTGCTTTAGTTCAACAAAATTATACGCTAGCAGCAACTTTAGCAAATCAAGCAAGACAAGGCTATACACTCATGTCCAATGACGAATATTTCAACTCGTTTAACACTTATACAAACAGAGAGTGGATGTGGGGAAGTTTTGTTCAGGAAGACCAAACCATTTTCTTTGCAAATTTTGGCGCATATGTTTCACGCAATTTCAGTTCCACAAACATCAGAACCAATCCTAAAGCTATAAGCACTAAGCTTTACGCACAAATAGCCAGTACCGACGTACGCGCTCGACTTTTTGACCCGACCGGTCAACACGCAAATTTACCACCAGGTGTTGTACTTGCATCTAACTTTGCAAAAAGACCTTACACCAGTCAAAAGTTTATTGCTGCAGGCACGGGAGATAGTAGAATGGATATTCCTTACATGAGAGCCGCAGAGATGTATCTCATAGAAGCTGAAGCACTATCATACTCCAATGAAGCAGCAGCGAAACAAGTTCTATTTACACTAGCCTCAAATAGAAATCCAAACTATACACTTTCAACCAATACTGGTCAGGCTCTCAAAAATGAGATTTACACTCAACGACGCATCGAGCTTTGGGGCGAAGGCTTTCGCTTTTTTGACTTAAAAAGGCTAAATCAACCTCTTGACAGAACCGGTGCAAATCATCAGTCAGATCTTGTTGGCCAACTATTTCAAGTTCCTGCGGGTGACCCAAGATGGGAATGGCAAATTCCGCTTGACGAAATCAATTCTAATCCTTTAGTTGAACAAAATCCTTCATAGATTTTTATAACTAGCCAAAAAACCCGCTTTAGATACCTAAAGCGGGTTTTTAATTTTTATCGCTTTCAAGACTTAATGCGCTTCAAGCCAGTTCTCCCCTACACCCAGCTCTACATCTAAAGGCACATCCATCTTAAAGGCGTTTTCCATTTCCGTTTTGATCATGGTTTTTACCTGTTCCAATTCGGGTTTGTAGACGTCAAAGACCAATTCATCATGCACCTGAAGCAGCATTTTAGTCTTTAATTTTTCAGATTTAAGCTTTCGGTGGATGTTGATCATCGCAATTTTGATGATGTCTGCAGCGCTTCCCTGTATGGGCGCGTTTACGGCGTTTCGCTCTGCGGCACCACGCACCACTGCATTGTTGCTGTTGATATCCTTCAAATAGCGACGACGGTCTAGCACCGTGGTAACATAGCCGTTTTCGCGCGCAAAATCTACCTGCTCGCTCATGTAATTGCGTAATTTGGGATAGGTCTTGTAATAGGTGTCAATCAAATCTTTTGACTCGCTTCGGGATAAATCGGTTTGATTGCTGAGCCCAAAAGCCGAAACCCCATAGATAATACCAAAATTTACCGTCTTGGCATTGCTACGCTGCTCGCGGGTCACTTCGTCAATAGGTACATTAAACACTTTGGCCGCGGTTGAAGCGTGAATATCTTCGCCATTTTTAAAGGCTTCCATCATCGTCTCTTCCTGGCTCAGAGCTGCGATAATACGCAATTCGATCTGCGAATAATCGGCAGCGAGCAAGACATAATCTTCATTGCGCGGAATAAAGGCTTTGCGCACCTGCCGCCCGCGCTCAGTACGGATTGGGATGTTTTGCAGGTTAGGATTATTTGAACTCAAACGCCCGGTTGCAGCCACCGTTTGCATATAATCGGTATGTACGCGGCCGGTTTTAGGGTTTACCTGTTCGGGCAGGGCGTCAACATAGGTACTTTTCAATTTTGAAAGTCCGCGATAATCCAGCACATGCTGAATGATCTCATGATTGGGAGCCAGATAGGACAACACATCTTCAGCGGTTGAATACTGCCCCGTACGTGTTTTTTTCGGTTTATCTACCAGTTTAAGTTTGTCGAATAAGATTTCGCCCAATTGCTTCGGCGAACCGATATTGAACTCTTCGCCTGCTTCTTTGTAGATCTTTTCTTCCAGCGAAAGGATATCATTGTTAAGTTCTTCCGCCAGACTATTGAGAAATGCTTCATCGAGATTGATTCCTTCAAGCTCCATATCGGCAAGTACCTGCACCAGTGGAATTTCGATCTCGTTAAACAATTTTTGCGTATTAGCCTCGCCCAGTTCCTTTTCAAAATGCTCTTTGAGCTGAAGCGTCACATCTGCATCTTCCACCGCATATTCGGTCTGCTCTTCAAGCGGCACGTCTGCCATCGACTTTTGATTCTTCCCTTTTTTACCAATGAGTTCTTCAATAGAAACCGGAGTGTAATTGAGATAGGTTTCGGCCAGCACGTCCATATTGTGACGCATATCGGGATTGATCAGGTAATGCGCAATCATGGTATCAAAGAGTTTTCCTTTGACCTCTACGTTGTATTTCGCCAGAACTTTGATGTCGTATTTTAAGTTTTGGCCTATTTTCTCAATGTTTTCGTCTTCAAAAAACGGGCGTAGTTCTTCAATTAAAGCCTGAGCTTCCTCTTTTTCAGCCGGGAACGGAAGGTAAAATCCTTTGGTCTTTTCCCAACTGAATGCAATTCCTACCAACTCGGCCTGTAGCGGATCGAGATCAGTAGTTTCGGTATCAAAACACACCGAAGTTTGCTTCATTAGATTCTTCAAAAAGAGCTTGGTCCCCATTCCGGGAGCGACGCTTTGGTAAAAATGCTCGGTATCCTTAATCGTCTTGCGGGTATTGCGTTCTTCAATTTCCATCCCATCGCTTCCGTCTGCAAACAGATTGTATTGCCCGGCTCCTGCGGCGGCAGCTTTTTCAGAAGAAGAAACCAGTTTTTTAGCCGTTTCGGTATTGCTTACAGCGGCACCGGTATCGCTATCGGCTTCGCCGGAAAATATCTTGATAAACTGATCTTTAAGTCTTCGGAATTCGAGTTCGTCAAAAATCTCCTGCACTTTATCGGCATCCGGTTTTGAGAGTTCGAAAGATTCTGCATTGAACTTCACGTCACAATCGGTCATAATCGTAGCCAGCTTGTAGGAAAGTCTACCCAGCTCGGCGCTCTCGATCACCTTTTCTTTCATTTTACCCTTAAGATCATCGGTATTGGCCAGCAAACCTTCGAGTCCGCCGTATTCTTTGATGAATTTCTTTGCGGTTTTGTCGCCTACTCCGGGTAATCCCGGAATATTATCAGACGCATCCCCCATCATTCCCAAATAGTCAATCACCTGCTCGGGACGCTCCACCTCAAACTTTTTCTGAACTTCGGGAATCCCCCAAATTTCAATACCATTCCCCATTCGGGCCGGTTTGTACATAAAGATATTTTCAGACACCAACTGCGCATAATCTTTATCTGGAGTTACCATAAAAACCTGGTAACCTTCTTTTTCGGCCTGCTTGGCCAGCGTACCAATCAGGTCATCTGCCTCTACCCCTTCAATCTCCAAACAGGGCACGTGCATCGCCTTAAGAATCTGCTGAATGATAGGAACTGCAATACGTATCGCTTCGGGTGTTTCGTCCCGATTGGCTTTATAGTCTTCATACAGCTCTACACGCTCCGAGCTTCCGCCTTTATCAAAAGCAACCGCAAGATGATCGGGCTTCTCGCGTTTAATTACATCGAAAAGCGAATTGACAAAACCCATAATCGCCGAGGTGTCCTGGCCTTTTGAGTTTACCCTTGGGTTTTTAATAAGCGCATAATACCCGCGGAAAATCAAAGCATAGGCATCAAGCAGAAAAAGACGTTTTTGAGTGGACATATATGGAATGTGTTTGGTTCGAAAAATTCAGAACATCAAAAATAGGAATTAGTCTTTTGATATGGGTTTGGTTATCTTAAGCATTTTAAAATTTAGCTGAAAGCTTATGAAAATACCCGAGACCTATACCGAATTTGAAGATTCACTTCAAACTTCAAAACCACCCATAAACTGGCCTGAATCTTTAAAAGCACTTTGGTTTATGGCCAAAGGAGATTGGGAAGCTTCTCACGATATCGCTCAGGACCTGCACACCCCAATGGGTAGCCTTACTCACGCACATCTGCACCGGGTGGAAGGCGATGACTGGAATGCGAAATACTGGTATCGGAAAGCGGGGAGAACCTATACAGATATACCCTTTGAAGAAGAGCTTAGAAAGTTGATTGAAGAGGCCCTACAAGGCACTTCTTAAATCCCCTTGCTATTTCAGAGGTAAAACCCCAACGACCAAAGCATCAAAAACCCCTTGAATTTCAGTATTTTACCCTGCTTAACTAGATTTTGAAGTTGCTACTTTCCCTATTCACAAAAAAATACAAGCAAATGGCAACACTACAATCTAGCTGGGCTCCCGAGCCCTTAGACCTTACCGAGTCTTTGAATGATGAAGTATGGACCGGCTCTTATGAAAATCAGATGGAAATTCCCGGTGGATTTCTATGGGCAAAGAATGATGCAGAATTTCTATATATGGCCGTTGATTTCGTTGAAGACACTCAAAACGACCCCGGCACCGGCGATTATTTCTGGCTCACTTTTGACACCAACCGCAATCGCGCCATAACCCCTAATAGTGATATCAATTACGGAGTTTACCCTAATCAACCCAACAAGATGGGTAAGCAATTGTACTTAGGACCCGGCCGCTGGACAGGTTTACTCAACACTCCTTCTGATTCGGCTTGCAGATACGACTTTGGCGCATCACCAAATTCGACAACGCCTCACCGCATCTGGAAATTGAAATTAGACCTCAGCGAACTCAATGTTAGCCTGGCGACCTGGTGGTATTTGCCCTATACTTTTTTTGGTTTACGTATTCATTCTTCTGCTCCTAATCTCAACTACGATACTCCGGCAAATTTTTACACCTCGTTCAGCAATCTGCATCGTATTCAGTTTTCGAGAAAACCTACTATCGCGCAGTCTTTACAAGGACCCGAAATTGGAAGTGTTGGACTCATCCCCGCTACCCAAATAGATACGACTACAGGAAGGGCGACAACAGCAAGCACTTATTATGTAAAAACAAATAATCACGCCTTTGGCGGAACACTCAACCTTATCGGAAACCGCCTTAAAATGCAGGCTGTATCTGATATGGCCGGCTCGCAATATTACCGCGTTCTACACAGAGAAGGAACCAGCGGAAGTTTTGAAAACTTCACTTCAGGATGGACTAATTACCGCCTTGTAGACACGAACTACATCCCGGTAAACATTGCACCAAACAACGCCGGATATTACTTCTTGTACAACCCGTCGAGCTATGATTTTTCGATAGATGATTTACTGATGCAGTTTGATTCCAAACTTTTAGCAACTGGTTTACATCAATTTCAGGTGGAGTTTTACACGTATGGCTCGGGAACATATTCAAAGATTTCAAATGCTATTCAAACCTTGACTCTTTATATTGACAATAATGTGCCACAGGTAAGCATTGACGCCATAATGAACGGATCCCAGGAGGTAAACGCCTGCGGAATCGTAAATCTAAATGGTAATACAACCGGTGGTATTAAAGTCAAATTTGATGCTTATGACGGTGAGGGTAATTTGCTAAGCTATAATGTATATGCAAAATACGGCGAGGGTCATACCCAAAGCCTGCGCAGTGCAACGCACGCAGATTCGGGTATCGCACTCTGGCAGGGCGCTAATAACCTCGAGGCTCCGTCAAGCGGTGTTTACATACCACCGGTTACCTGCGCTTATTCCTTTAATGTTGTCGCTCACGCACGTACTACTAATGGCTACGGACAAATAGGCCACAACAGCGCAAGTAGGTTTATAACCATACTCAAGTAAATAAAAAACGGGTCTCAAATTGAGACCCGTTTTTTATTAATGTTATGCCTAAACTTAAAGTTCAAGAGCCTTAAGCACATTATTATCCATCAACAATTCTTCGGGATTCTCTAGCGCTTCTTTAACAGCAACTAAAAAGCCTACCGATTCTTTCCCGTCAATAATACGGTGATCGTAAGAAAGAGCAACGTACATAATAGGTGCAATTGCGATAGCCCCATCTTTAGCGATAGGACGTTCTACGATGTTGTGCATACCTAAAATAGCCGATTGGGGAGGATTGATGATTGGTGTAGAAAGCATACTGCCAAATACTCCACCATTTGTAATGGTAAAGGTACCACCGGTCATCTCGTCAACGGTGATCTGACCGTCACGGGCGCGTAAAGCCAAACGCTTCACTTCAGACTCCACACCACGGAAACTTAGGTTTTCGGCATTTCTGATTACCGGCACCATAAGTCCTTTTGGTCCTGAAACGGCAATTGAAATATCTTTAAAGTCGAAAGACACCATTTCTTTCTCGTCGATCATCGAGTTTACAGCAGGATACATATCTAAAGCACGCACACAAGCCAGGGTAAAGAAGGACATAAAGCCAAGACCTACACCGTGCTTAGACTTGAAGTCTTCTTTATATTTTTCGCGAAGCGCAAAAATTGCAGACATATCTACCTCGTTGAAGGTAGTAAGCATCGCGGTTTCGTTTTTCACGGTAACCAAACGCTCTGCTACTTTACGACGCAACATAGACATTTTAGAACGGCTCTCTCCACGGCTTCCGGTTCCCGGAGTACCCATAGAAGGCTTGGCGTTTACCGCATCATCTTTGGTAATACGACCATCACGACCGGTTCCTTTAACGTCTTTAGCATCAATTCCTTTTTCATCCAAGGTCTTTTTAGCCGCAGGCGAAGGTGTTCCTGTCGCGTAGCTCTTTTTATCCTGAGACTGAGACGGAGTACTTGATTTTGAAGGCTCTTCCTTTTTAGCCTCACCTTTTTCGTTGGTGTCAGCTTTTTCAGAATCTTTTTTAGCAAGTTCTTTTTCGGCATCACCACCACTACCTTCATCTCCTGAAGCTTTCTTGTCACCACCTCCCGGTTTTGGAGCATCGATATCAATAAGGCAAACCACTTCACCTACCGCAACTGCATCACCTTCTTCCGCTTTTAGGGTAATAATACCACTTGCTTCTGCTGGCAACTCAAGGGTTGCTTTATCACTATCTACTTCGGCTATTGCCTGATCTTTTTCAACATAATCCCCGTCTTCTACAAGCCACTGGGCAATTTCAACTTCGGTGATCGATTCTCCCGGTGAAGGGACTTTCATTTCTAAAGCCATAATTCTTCTTTGTTAACTTTTATGCTTTCGCGAAAGCGAAAAATCTTTTTATTGGTTATTTGAGTTTTTGTCAAACACGTCGTCTATAACGCGCTGATGTCTGCGTTTGTAGCGTACAGAACTACCTGCGGCAGGTGCACCATAGAATTTACGACTGCAAATTCTGAATTTCTGAGCCTCCGGTAAATGCATCAGCAGGTGCCCGTAAGCCCCCATATTGCGCGGTTCTTCCTGAGCCCAAACCACATCATCTGCATTCTTGTATTTTTCAATAGCCGCTCTGATTTCTTTTTTAGGCAACGGAAATAATTGCTCGACACGCACCAAAGCCACGTCTTCACGGCCCAGTTCTTCACGCTGCGCAAGCAGGTCGTAATAGAACTTTCCGGTAACGAAAACCAGCGTTTTCACATTTTCTACATCAACCGAATCATCATCAATCGTCATCTGGAAACTTCCGTTTGCCAGCTCTTCTTTCGTAGAAACCACTTTAGGATGTCTTAGCAAACTCTTTGGCGTAAATACGATAAGTGGTTTTCTAAAATTGGTTTTCAGCTGGCGGCGTAACAAATGGTAAAAGTTTGCCGGCGTGGTGCAGTCTGCAACATACATATTATCTACGGCACAAAGCTGTAAATAGCGCTCCATACGTGCCGAAGAGTGCTCTGCTCCCTGACCCTCATACCCGTGAGGCAGAAGCATCACAAGTCCGTTTTGAAGTTTCCATTTGTCCTCAGCGGCAGAGATGTATTGATCTAACATGATCTGCGCACCATTGCTAAAGTCACCAAACTGCGCTTCCCAAATAGGCAGGGTTTGTGGGCTTGCCATGGCATAACCATAATCAAAACCTACAACACCGTATTCTGAAAGCAGCGAGTTGAAAATATAAAAATGACCCTGCTCCCCTTTCAGGTTATTGAGCAGTACGATTTCTTCTTCGCTTTCTTCTACTTTGGTTACCGCGTGACGGTGGGAGAAGGTACCGCGCTCCACGTCCTGACCAGTCATACGCACGTCAAAACCTTCTTTTAACAGCGAACCGTACGCCAGTAATTCGGCAAGACCCCAGTCAATTTTATTATCATCAAAGTACATCGTGCGACGCCCTTCGATAATCTTAACGATCTTACGCATAAACTTTTTACCCTCGGGAAGCTGAGTAATGGTCTCTGCTATTTCCGTCAGGGCATCCAGATCGTAAGTCGTATCTATAGGCTGCATCATCTCATCTTCGGTGGCGGGTTCAAAACCTTCCCACTCATCCTGCATGATTGCGGTGATGCGCGTTGTGTCTTCTTCACGTGATTTTTCAAGCTTTTCTTCGAGCTTCTCTTTATACTCTTCTTCAAGCTTGCTCACATAATTCTCATCGATTATGCCTTGTTTGATAAGCTTTTGGGCATAAATATCCCGGGCATTGTCGTGTTTTGAAATCGCCTTATAGAGTTTAGGCTGCGTAAAACGAGGCTCATCACCTTCGTTATGCCCATATTTACGATAACCCAGCAGGTCTATAAATACGTCGCGGCCAAATTCCATTCTAAAATCTAATGCAAATAGAGAGGCGTGCACCACAGCTTCAGCATCGTCTGCATTTACATGCAGTACCGGTGAAAGCGTAGTTTTTGCCACGTCTGTACAATAGGTTGAAGAACGTGCGTCCAGATAGTTTGTGGTAAAACCAATCTGGTTATTGATCACAATGTGAATGGTACCTTTGGTAGTGTAGCCATCCAGTTGTGCCATTTGTATTATTTCATACACAATACCCTGACCGGCGATTGCAGCATCCCCGTGCACCACGATAGGCAATACCTCGTTAGGCTTGTCAAAATGATGACGGTCTTGTTTTGCCCGTGCAATCCCTTCAACCACAGCTCCCACAGTTTCCAGGTGAGATGGGTTTGGGGCGATGTTTATATTGATTTCTTTTCCGTTATCGGTTTTGCGACTTGATGTCCAGCCCAGGTGGTATTTTACGTCTCCGTCAAAAACTTCCTGATCGTAGTCTTTACCGTCAAATTCGCTAAAGATATCCTTTGCGTTCTTGCCGAAAATATTGGTAAGTGTGTTGAGACGACCCCGGTGAGCCATACCCATCACAAACTCTTTAACCCCCCGGTCTGCAGCTGCTTCAATAATCGCATCTACAGCAGGGATAAAACTCTCTCCACCTTCTAAGGAAAAACGCTTTTGCCCTACATATTTGGTATGTAAGAAAGTTTCAAAAGAAACCGCTTCATTGAGTTTTCTTAAGATTTTCTTCTTGGTGTCTGCAGAAAAATCAGGATGGTTGTCATTGACGTTAAGCTTATCCTGAATCCACTGAATTTCTTCAGGCTTTCTGATAAACATATACTCCACACCTATCGAATCGCAATAGATCTTTTCAAGATGGGCTACAATTTCTTTCAGGGTCGAACTGCCAATCCCCAAAATTTCACCGGCCGAAAACGTGGTATCCAAATCGCTCTGGCTGAGTCCGAAATTTTCCAGAGCCAGAGTTGGCGTGTATTTACGACGCTCGCGAACCGGGTTTGTTTTGGTAAACAAATGCCCGCGGGTACGATAGCCGTCAATAAGTTTTACAACCTGAAATTCCTTTTGTAAACGATCGGGGACTGCTTCCTGTGCAGGAGCTGCATCAGGCTGCGAGTCAGAGAAGTCTGCGACAATACCGCTTTCTTCAATACCGAAGTCAAAGCCCTGGAAAAATGCTCTCCAGCTAGGCTCCACACTGTCAGGATGTTGGAGGTATTTATCGTAAAGTTCTGCGAAATATGCAGTATTAGCTGCATTGAGAAATGAAAATCTATCCATTTTATATATTAAATCTGTCGATTTTTTAAGCAATAATTGGGCAAAAATACAATATTTACCATCCATTTAGGTGCTGCATTTTCAATTTATACATATCCTTAACATTTAGGAACGCCAGAAAAAACGTATTTTTTCGTATACCGAGTCTTCTTAATCGTAAACTATGAAAATTCTTAACCTAATTTCTGTATTTGTGCTGTGCTTATTCCTGTCTAATCAGAGCCTTAAAGCCCAATCGCTGGAGGCGGGTTTTTGGGACAGGGTGCAATATGGGGGTGGATTTGGGCTTAACTTTGGAAGCAATTATTTTGCCCTAAACGTCGCACCCAGTGCCATTTACAACTTCAACGAATATTTTGCCCTGGGACCCGGACTGAGTTACTCGTACATCAAAAATGGTGCTTTTAAGACTTCAATAACCGGAGGAAGTGTCATTGCACTTTTCAATCCCTTGAGTCAGATTCAGCTTTCAGCCGAACTGGAAGAGTTATACGTAAGTCAAATTCAGGAACTGGACGGCGGCAACCGCAACAGGGATTTTTGGAATACCGCCCTCTTTTTGGGAGCCGGTTACCGCAGCGGCCCCATGACATTTGGCGCTCGCTACAACCTGCTGTTTGACGACACTAACGGGATCTATGCCAGTGCCATACAACCCTTTATCCGGGTTTATTTTTAAATGAAGTTTTTAAAAGTTCGCGCTCTAAAATCAGAGCACTTACGACCCCGGTAAGTTCGTGCACCTCCATTGGCGGCAGAGCTTTAATTTTTGCTTCGGAAACATCTATGGTGTAAAGCAGGGTAAGGTAGGTTTCAAAATCAGATAAAATCTGATCGTACAGAGTTGCCTGTAGACTACGCGCCAAAGCTTCCGGCTTTATATGCTCATCAAACTGTTCTGAGAGACCCGCTCTCAGAAAATCCTTATTGAGTTGACTGATCAACGCATCATATAAACCACCGGCTTTTGCCTTCTCTAAAATCGCTATAGCTTCCACCTTTAAACCGTACGTCGCATCAGCGCGTGCGCAAATTTGCGCAGCACCTCTTTGCCTTCCTCCTTGATTTCCATAGTATCGAGAACGCCCAGTGCACGATGGGTATAGGCTTCTATCTCTTTCTGAATTTTAGCAGCAGCACCAGAATCCTGAAATAATTGCTTAACCGTTTCTATTTTTTCGGAAGGATCCTGCGGATTTACACTGAATAAATGCCGAAGTTGCACACTTTGCTCCGGCTCTAGATCTTCTAAAGCCGTTAGGTATAAGAATGTCTTCTTGTTCTCAATAATATCACCCCCCACCTGTTTACCGAAGGTTTCCGGATCACCAAAGGCATCCAGGTAATCATCCTGAAGCTGGAAAGCGATGCCCAGGTCGCGGCCAAACTCGTAAATACGCTCGCAGTTAGACTCTGTAGTCTCTGCCACAATGGCTCCCATTTTAAGAGCGGCACCTACCAGAACGGCTGTTTTGTATTCAATCATTTTGAGATATTCGGGCAGGGTGACGTCATCCCTGCTTTCAAAATCAATGTCGTACTGCTGCCCCTCGCAGACTTCAATGGCCGTTTTACTGAATAATTTGGCCAGTTTTCTAAAGGTTTCGCCCTCATAATTCTCAAAAAGCTGATAGGCATTAATCAACATCGCATCACCCGATAAAATACCGGTGTTGATATCCCATTTTTCGTGCACGGTTTCCTGCCCGCGACGTAAGGGTGCATCATCCATAATATCATCGTGTACTAATGAAAAATTGTGAAACACCTCAACGGCCAGCGCTGCATCCAATGCTTTTTTATAATCGCCTTCAAATACCGAAGTAGCCATCAGGGTAAGCACCGGGCGCAAGCGTTTACCCCCCAACTGCAGGATATAACTTATGGGCTCGTAGAGATTTTTAGGCTCTTTAGCAGTGATTTTTTGATTGAGATAGTCGGTAAATAGACGGGTACATTGATCAATGGGCAGCATGCGCGATTTAATTTTCCGCTAAAATAAAACACTCTGAGCGAACACAAACGACAATACTTAAAGAAGGTCTTAAAAGGATTTGTTAAGAAAATACTAAATCTAAAATAAACCGAGGAAACTATTTTAGTTTTTAAAGTTTCCGCCGTAGGTTTGCACGGCAATGAAAGACGAAATTTTAAAACATTCCAGCGAGCTTTTTTTAACCCAGGGGTTTAAAAGTGTAACAATGGACGATATCGCCACACATATGGGCATATCTAAAAAGACGATTTATACCAGCTTCACCAATAAAACCGAATTGGTGCGCGAGGTAGGTTCAAAAATTCTTGCAGATTTAAAGCAAACCATCGAATGTCTTGTAGGTGAGCATATGAATCCCATAGAAGAACTGTATGAGATTAAAAAATATGTGATGCACTACCTGAAGGGTGAGCGCAGCTATCCCATTCAACAGATGCAAAAATATTATCCTGCTATCTATGATGAACTTAAAAATGACCAGTATGAGTTTATGCAACGTTGTGTGCTTAGAAACCTAAATCACGGTCTTGAAAAAGGGCTCTATCGCACAAACATTGATCCTGAATTTATTTCCCGAATCTACTTTTTAGGAATCACGGGTATTAAAGATCAAAGTCTATTTCCCATAGAGCAATTTGCACCTGCCAAACTGCACGAAACCTATCTGGAATATCACCTGAGAGGTATTGTCACCCCCGAAGGGCGTAAAATTCTTAATAACCTAATCCAATCAAACGAAGACTAATGCAATTTAAATCAACATTTCTCCTCCTGTTTTTAAGTCTGGGCTTTTTTGCTAATGCTCAGGACAGCACGGCAGTTGAGACTTACGCGCTGAGTCTGCAGGATGCCATTATATATGGTCTGGAAAATAACTATAGTGCAAAAAATGCACAAACAGACGTGGCTATTGCACTGAAACAAAAATGGGAAATCATCGCACAGGGTTTACCCCAGATAAGCGGTGAAATCACTTATCAAAATCAGCTCATTCAGCCTACATCGTTTATCCCTGCTCAATTTTTTGATCCGGATGCAGCTCCCGGAACTTTTACTCCGGTGCAATTTAGCCCCAAGCAAAGTGCTTCGGCTACCGCTACCTGGAACCAGCTCATCTTTGACGGGTCCTACATAGTAGGGGTTCAATCTGCGAAAACACTATTGCAAATTTCAGAAAATGCCAAGGTCAAGACAGATCTTGAAGTCAAGCAGGGTATTATTGAAGCTTACGGAAACGTGCTTCTGGCCGAAGAAAGCGTACGCATTCTTCAGAAAAACCTGGAGACTATAAATAAAAACCTGTTTGATACACAGAAGATCTTCGAAAACGGACTTACCGAAGAAGAAGACGTTGAGCAACTGCAAATCACCGCACTCGATCTGGAGACCCAACTGAATAATACAGTACGCCAGCTCGCTATCGCTTATGATATGCTAAAACTAACATTGGGCATTCCCATTGACAGCAAGTTGCGCGTGACCGATCAACTTCAGGATCTTGCGATGCAATATTATGACCTCAACCTGCTTGCAGCTAGTGTAGACCCGGAGAACACCATCGATTTCAGGATTGCTCAGGATCAGGCTAATCTGGCAGAAATTCAGGTAAAGCTGGAGAAAAGTAAAGCACTCCCCAGACTTACCGCATTTGTGAATTATGGAACAGCCGGTGCGAGCAACGAGTTTACCTTTTTCAGCAATGAGCAACGCTATTTTGAGCAGTCGGTCGCCGGAGTTTCGCTTGCCGTACCCATTTTTAGCAGCGGTATGCGCGCGGCGCGTACGGCGCAAAAAGAAATGGCCTACCAGCAGAGTCTTGAAGATCTGGAGCAGGCACGCAATCAGGCAAAACTACAAATTGCTTCGGCCCGCAACGATTACCAGTTTGCCCTTGATAATTTCGCCACACAGGAAAAAAATCTGGAACTCGCAGAACGTATCGAAAACAAGAATTCCATCAAATTCTTTGAAGGTATTGCAAGCAGTTTTGAGCTAAGCGAAGCCCAAACCCAACTCTATCAGGCTCAGCAAAATTATTTACAAGCCATGTACGAAGTTATCGCGAATAAAGCCGCTCTCGAAAAAGTACTGGATACCTCTATATATCAACCAAAAAACGATTAAATCATACACCTGTCATTTATGAAAAATATAGTTACACTCATCATGCTAAGTCTTTTGATTGTTTCCTGCGGAAACAAAAAAGACTCTGTTGAAGATATTATTGAAAACGGAAGTCTTGACGAGATGCGAGCCAAGAAAACCGAATTGCTTCAGGAGCAATCCAAGCTTAAAGTGAGCATTGATTCCCTTACGGCAGCAATTGAAGCGAAGGACACTGCTAAAAAAGCAGCACTGGTTACCACAACTACCCTGAAAGACACCTTGTTTGAGCATTATTTTGAAGTACAGGGCAATGTGGAAACCGATCAGAATATCGTGCTTTATCCCGAATATACCGGAGTATTGACTCAGGTTTACGTTAAAGAAGGCCAACGTGTTGCTAAAGGCCAGCGTCTGGCCCGTATAGATGATGGCGGTTTGGGCAGCGAACTTGCACGTCAGGAAGCTCAGCTTGCTTTGGCTAAAACTACTTTTGAGCGTCAAAAACGCCTTTGGGACCAAAAAATTGGTTCAGAAATCAGTTATCTGGAAGCTAAAACAAACTTCGAAGCTATGCAGGCGGCTACAAACCAAATGCGCTCCCGTATTTCTAAAACCGTGATTACCGCTCCATTTTCAGGTGTGATTGACAATCTTATCGCAGATCAGGGACAGGTGGTAAATGCCGGTCAGACTCCGGTGATCCGACTTATAAACCTGAGCGATATGTACGTTAACGCTTCGATCCCTGAAGCTTATTTAGGAAAAGTAAACGAAGGTACCGATGTAAAAATCAGACTTGCTTCCATAGGCAAAACCTACGAGGGTAAGATCAGACAGGTTGGTAATTTTGTGAGCCCCGATAACCGGACTTTCGACGTGAAAGTGGCCCTGCCAAACGCAGACAGCGCGATCAAACCAAACCTTATTGCTACCGTTATGGTTAACGATTACACTTCAGAGAATGCTATTGTAATTCCTGAAAACACCATTCAGCAAAATGCAGCCGGCAACAGTATTACTTATATCTACGTACCTCAAGGTGATGGTGCTATTGCAAAACAGGTACAGATCGAAAAAGGCTATACCGCAGATAAACAGGTCGAAATTATTTCAGGCTTAAAAAGCGGAGATCAGCTTATTATTGAAGGGGTACGCACCCTGAGAGACGGGCAGGAAGTGACCTTAGAAAATCAAAATTCAAACAACCAGTAACATGGCAAAAAACAATTATAAAGAATTTGGCATCTCGTCCTGGGCGATAGACAACCGGATGACGGTGTATGTAATTACAGCCATCATTCTCATAAGTGGTCTTGCAGCCTATTACAGTATGCCCCGTGAGGCGTTTCCCGAGATTATTGAGACTAAAATTTACGTAAGCTCGGTAAACCCGGGTAATGCTGCCGAGGATGTAGAAAAATTCATCACCGAACCTCTTGAAGAAGAATTTAACGACATAGGCGGGGTTAAGGAAATTACCTCTACCACCCTTCAGGATTACAGCATCATCATCGTAGAATTTGAAGAAGATGTAGATGTTAACGTAGCCAAAACCAAGGTAAAGGATAAAGTTGACCTGGTTAAAGCCGAGACCACCTGGCCTACCCTCGATAACGGTGCCAAGGTTGAGCCTAACATCTTTGACCTGAATATTTCAGAAGAACAACCCATTCTCAACATCAACCTAACCGGTGACTTCCAGGTGCAACAGCTTAAAGATTATGCAGAGCACCTTCAGGATAAGATTGAATTGCTTCCGCAGATTAAAGAAGCAACGATACGCGGTGCCGAAGAACAGGAAGTTGAAGTAGCTGTTGATATTTATAAAATGACGGCTTCTCAGGTGAGTTTTGATAACATTCTCAATGCGATCAGGGCCGAAAACAACACCATTTCTGCAGGTAACGTAATTACCGACGGCTTGCGAAAAAACATCCGCGTTTTGGGCGAAATTGAGAATCCGGAGGAGCTTAATGACATTGTGGTGAAGCGCGATGGCGGAAACATTTTCCTGAAAGATATCGCTACTGTTCGTTTTAAAGAAAAAGACCCCACCACGTTTGCCCGGGAGTACGGAAAGCCGGTTGTGATGCTCGACGTTAAAAAACGAGCCGGTAAAAACATGATCGAAGCGGTAGAATCGATCAAGAAAATTGTAAAAGAGGAAGAAGCCAATTATTACCCGGAATCTTTAAAAATAAGCCTTACCAACGACCAGTCTGTTAAAACCGAAAGTCAGGTTGATGACCTGGTAAACAACATCATCTTTGGGGTGATCCTGGTGGTTGTGGTCCTGATGTTCTTTCTGGGCTTTAGAAACGCGCTTTTTGTAGGTTTTGCGATTCCGCTTTCGATGTTTATGTCCCTCACTATTCTTTCGGCGCTGGGCTTTACGCTTAATACGATGGTGCTTTTTGGTCTCGTAATGGGACTGGGAATGCTGGTAGATAACGGGATTGTAGTGGTAGAAAACGTGTACTCCCTGATGGATCAGGGCATGTCGCGCATTAAAGCAGCCAAACAAGGTATGGGCGAGATCGCCTGGCCTATTATCGCATCAACAGCAACTACGCTGGCAGCCTTCTTCCCGCTGGGACTGTGGCCGGGTACGATAGGTAAGTTTATGATTTACTTCCCCATAACCCTTTCGGTGGTGTTGAGTTCGTCACTCTTTGTGGCGCTTATCATCAACTCGATGCTTACTTCGCGTTTTATGAAAACTGAAGAGGAAGAGCTTTCGAAGAAAAAATTAATACGCTACAGCCTGATTCTTGCCGGTGTAGGTATTATCGCTTTGGTAAGCGGTTTCATTACTGATTCAGGCGGACTGCGAGGTATTGGTAACCTGATGTTGCTTCTTGCAATATTACTTTGGGCTTACAAATATTTTCTTGCCCGTGCTGTGCGCTACTTTCAGTACAAATCACTTAAAGATCTGGAGAACTTCTACGAGCGCTTTTTAAAGTTTGCGCTTCGCGGAAAACGGGCCTATGTATTTTTCTTCGGAACCCTTTTGATGCTGGTTCTTTCGTTTATACTCATAGGTATTGTGCAACCGAAGGTTCTGTTCTTCCCGGAAAATGAACCTAACCAGATCATCACGTACATCGAATATCCTGAAGGAACCGCAATTGAAAAAACAGACGCCCTCACCAAGGAAATTGAGCAACGTGTTTTTGACGCCATTAAAAAATATGAAGATCCTGACGGATACAACTTTATGGTAGAAAGCGCCATCTCACAGGTCGGCCAAGGTGCCGGAAACCCACAAACCGATGGCGGGCAAAGCAACGAGATGCCGCATAAAGGTAAGATCACGCTTTCTATGCGTGACTTTAAACTGCGCCGGGATGTAAAAAGTAGCACCGTGCTTAGTGAAGTGCGTAATGCGGTAAAAGGATTTCCCGGAGCCTCGGTAATTGTGGAAAAAGATGCTGCCGGTCCTCCGGTAGGATATCCTATCAATATCGAAATAAGCGGTGAGGACTATGAGGAGATGCTTCTCGCTGCCGAAGACATGCGTACCTACATTGAAGATCTGGGCATAGGCGGTATTGAAGAACTCAAACTTGATGTAAACCGCTCTAAGGCCGAACTGGGTGTCACGGTTAATCGTGAAAAAGCGGGTCAACTGGGTATCTCTACTGCCGCGATTGGACAGACTTTGAGACGTTCGGTTTATGGTGAAGAAGCTTCGACTTATAAAGAGGGAGATGATGATTATGAGATCAATGTGCGCTTTAATGACGAGTACCGCTACGATGAAAATGCGCTGTTCAATCAGCCCGTTACCTTTAGAAACAATCAGGGTCAAATTGTTCAGGTACCTATTTCGGCTCTGGTAGATAAAAAAGCATCTTCAGCCTTTAGTGCAATTAAACGAAAAGAACTGAAACGCGTAATCACCCTGTATTCTAACGTGCTTACCGAGCAGGGCTACAACGCCACCGAGATTGTGGGTCAGCTTAAAGAAGAATTGAGCGGCTACAATACTCCGGCCGGCATTTCATACAGCTTTACCGGAGAACAGGAAGAGCAGGCAGACAACCTTAATTTCCTGTTGATGGCACTGGGTATTGCGATGGGATCTATTCTATTGATTCTTGTTGCGCAGTTTAACTCGCTGTCAAAACCCATTATCATTTTGATGGCAGTAATCCTGAGTTTGGTTGGGGTATTCCTGGGTCTGATCATCTTCCAGATGGACTTTGTAATTCTGATGACGATGATGGGTATTATCTCGCTTGCGGGTATCGTGGTGAATAATGCGATTGTATTAATCGATTATACGCAGATTCTTATAGATCGTAAAAAAGAAGAATTGGGTGTTGAAGACGAAGATTATCTAACCCGCGAAGAATACTTCAGACTTACGGTTGCCGGAGGTAAATCGCGTCTAAGACCGGTATTGCTTACTGCGATTACTACGGTATTGGGCTTGATTCCACTTGCGGTAGGTCTTAATATTGACTTCTTTGGGTTATTTACCGATTACGATCCGGGAATTTACATAGGTGGTGATAACGTGATTTTCTGGGGTCCACTGGCCTGGACGGTTATTTTCGGATTGGTTTTCGCGACCTTCCTGACTTTGGTAATCGTACCGGTGATGTTTTATCTGACCAATCGTGCCAAGGTAAAATTTGCAGACAAGCGCAAAGCCCGTGAAGAAGAGAAAAGACTGGCAAAAGCCGAAGCCTCAAACTAAAGTAAACTGCCTCGTGGAAACCCCGGAGGAATCCAGGCACTACTTTCAAGGCTAAACCCGAAATATTAAACCTTTTGGCCTAGCCGCTAAAAATCATTTGATCCAAATGCCCCGCTCATACCGGGGCATTTGTAGTTTAAAATAGATCGTTCTATCTGCCCGGAGTTGGTATTCGTCGAAAAGTGTTTTTCATATTCTTAAAATAATTCTAAATTATGACGGTATTCTAATCCGCATTCCATGCAAATAATCGAAGATGCCACGTTCTACGATGCCATAATCGTAGGTTCGGGCGCCGGTGGCGGTATGGCCACCAAAATACTCTCTGAAGCAGGTCTTAAAATCGCCGTGGTTGAAGCCGGCCCATTCTTTGACCCTGCAGATCCCGATCAGCGTACCCAATTGCGCTGGCCTTATGAATCCCAGCGACGCGGTCGCGGAAAAACCCGCCCTTTTGGGGAGTTTGATGCTGCCTACGGCGGTTGGGAAATTGAAGGTGAACCCTATACCCACAAAGACGGCACCGAGTTTGACTGGTTCCGGTCGCATATGCTGGGTGGGCGCACCAATCACTGGGGGCGTATTTCGCTGCGCTTTGGCCCAAAAGATTTTAAACACAAAGATGTTGACGGTCACGGTGAAAACTGGCCCATCTCCTATGATGACATCAAACCCTATTACGACCGGGTAGATAAACTAATCGGAGTTTTTGGCACCAACGAGGGTCTGCCTAACGATCCCGATGGTTTCTTTTTACCACCACCAAAACCGCGTCTTCACGAACTTTTCTATATCAAAGGAGCTCGTAAGACTAATTTGCCGGTTTATCCCTCGCGGATGTCTATGCTTACCAAACGCATCAATAACGAGCGCGGGGTATGTTTTTACTGCGGGCAATGTGGACGGGCATGTTCGGCTTATGCTGACTTTTCCGCAGGAACCTGTTTGGTTTTTCCGGCGCAAAAAAGCAAAGGCCAGGTTGACCTCTTTGTAAATTGTATGGTGCGTGAAGTCACCACCAATGAAGAAGGGAAAGCCACAGGTGTTTCGTACATCAATAAAGAAGACCGCAAAGAATATAAACTTAAGGGACGTGTTGTAATTCTTGGCGCTTCAGCCTGTAGTACCGCACGTATTTTGCTCAACTCCAAGAGCAAACAACACCCTAACGGTCTGGGCAACAGCAGCAATCTGGTAGGTCGTTATCTGCACGATTCGACCGGTGGGGATCGTATGGCTTTTGTGCCCGATTTGATGAACCGTAAAGTTTCGTATAACGAAGACGGTGTGGGGGGAATGCACGTGTACACACCCTGGTGGGGCGATAACTCCAAGCTCGATTTTGCCCGCGGTTACCACATTGAAGTCTGGGGTGGTATGGGAATGCCCAGCTACGGTTTTGGCTTCAATGTAAATGATTTCAATAAATTCTTTGGTACTCAGGCCGGCGGCTATGGGGATATTTTACGCAGTGATGCCAAGAAATATTATGGTGCCATTGTGGGAATGAGCGGCCGTGGTGAGTCTATCGCACGTTATGAGAATTACTGCGAAATCGACCCGAATGTGGTTGATCAATACGGTATTCCCGTGTTGCGTTTTCACTACAAATGGTCTGATCAGGAGCGCAACCAGGCTAAGCATATGCAGGATACTTTTGAGGAAGTACTTACCAATCTGGGCGGAATTCCATTAGGTGACAAACCGGGGAAAGAGCAGGATTACGGCTTGCACAAACCCGGAAGAATCATTCACGAAGTGGGAACGACGCGCATGGGTGACGATCCTAAAACTTCGGTAACCAATAAATTTCAGCAGCTGCACGATGTGGATAATGTGTTTGTGGTAGATGCGGGAGTATTTGTCTCGCAGGCAGATAAAAACTGTACCTGGACCATTTTGGCTTTATCGATGCGCGCTTCCGAATATATTGTTGACCAACTTCAAAAACAAAATCTCTAAGCTATGGATAGAAGAGACAGTATAAAATCTATGGTGCTGGCTTCTCTGGCGGGAGGTCTCGCACTTCAGGGTTGCAAGCCAGATGTTGAAGCGCCGGCACCGGTTGCAACAAAACCGGCAGAAGGCGTTAAATGGCGTACCGCAGCAGAAAATGCAGGCATTGAAGAAATCATGGAAGGTGAATTTCTCAATGAGCACGAGCGCGAGAGCCTCAGTGTAATTTGCGATCTTATTTTGCCTAAAAGCGATGCGTTTGCCGGCGCTTCAGATGCAGAAGTAGTTGAATTTATCGAGTTTACAGCCTTGGATGTTCCGGAAATGCAAAACCCGCTGCGCGGTGGTTTGATGTGGCTCGATCATGAGTCGAACTCCAGATTTGATGCCGAGTTTAAAAAAGCTTCCGCAGACCAGCAAAAAGAAATCCTGGATGATATCGCCTTTTACGACCCCAACAAACCGCAAAGCGAACGTTCGTTTCAGGTGAACTGGTTTTCGCTGGTGCGCAACCTCACGATGACCGGTTTTTACACTTCAGAAATCGGTATAAAAGAAATAGGTTATAAAGGAAATCAGCCCAATGTTTGGGATGGTGTGCCTCAGGATGTACTCGATCAGCATGGCGTTGCTTACGAAGAAGAATGGCTGGCCAAGTGTCTTGACCCCACTAAAGCCGGCGATATTGCCGAATGGGATGAGAACGGGAATTTGATTACCTAATCCGCTCGTTTTAGAAAATTCTGATAAAAAATCAGGCTTCTCCTAAGTAGCCTGATTTTTTTTGCCTGAACCCCAGTCTTTCTTTTGGCGCTGCCAAGCTATTTTGTGTGTATTTAAGTCCAAATACAGCCTTATCTTCTTAAATTTGCAGCTTCAAAATAGCAAGCATGTACAGAACGCATAACAATGGCGCATTACGCGCCAGTCACATAAATGAAACGGTTACCCTTGCAGGTTGGGTACAAAAAACCCGCGATAAGGGATTTATGATTTGGGTAGACCTGCGCGATCGCTACGGGATCACCCAACTTATTTTTGATGAAGAGCGTACTCCCAAAGACGTGATGGAACGTGCTAAAACCCTGGGACGCGAATTTGTGATTCAGGTGACCGGTAAAGTGATTGAGCGCGAATCTAAAAACCCAAAAATGCCTACCGGTGATGTGGAGCTATTGGTAGAAGAACTCAGCATTCTAAACGAGGCCAAAACGCCACCTTTTACTATTGAAGACGCGACAGACGGCGGCGAGGATTTGCGTATGAAATACCGCTACCTCGACATTCGTCGTAATCCGGTAAAGGAGAAGCTCATCTTTAGACACAAAGTGAGCATTGCCGTGCGCAACTACCTTTCTGAAAAAGGCTTTATTGAAGTGGAAACCCCATACCTCATCAAATCTACGCCTGAAGGTGCCCGTGATTTTGTGGTGCCCAGCCGTATGAATGAAGGTCAGTTTTATGCGCTTCCCCAGTCGCCACAAACCTTTAAGCAATTGCTTATGGTGGGTGGAATGGATAAGTATTTTCAAATAGTGAAATGCTTTAGAGACGAAGATTTACGTGCAGACCGTCAGCCGGAGTTTACGCAGATTGACTGCGAAATGGCTTTTGTGGAGCAGGAAGATATTTTGAATGTTTTTGAGGGCTTAACCAAACACCTCCTGAAAGAAGTGGTTGGTTTTGAGATCGAAAACTTTCCGAGAATGACCTATGACGAGGCGATGGCTAAATACGGTAATGACAAGCCGGACATCCGTTTTGGGATGGAATTCTGCCCCCTAACCCCCAAAGGGGGAACCACATTCGGATTTGGCGTTTTTGACGATGCCGAATTGGTAAACGCAATTAACGTTGAAGGTTGTGCGGAGTATTCGCGCAAGCAAATTGACGAGCTCATCAACTGGGTGAAGCGTCCTCAAATTGGCGCCACTGGTTTAATCTGGATAAAATATAATGCAGACGGAAGCTTAAGTTCTTCGGTCAATAAGTTTTTTGACGAAGACTACTTAAAACATTTCGCAGAAGAGGCACAATCAAAACCCGGTGACCTTATTTTGATTATGGCGGGAGAAACCCACAAAACCCGCACGCAGCTTAGTGCCTTGCGTATGGAACTCGCCAACCGCCTGGGTCTGCGTAAGTCAGACGAGTTTGCTCCGCTTTGGGTGGTAGATTTCCCACTTTTAGAATGGGACGAAGAAACCGAACGTTATCACGCAATGCACCACCCATTTACCTCGCCTAAACCCGGCCAGATGGAATTGCTGGACACCAATCCCGGCGATGTAAAGGCAAATGCTTATGACCTTGTTTTAAACGGAAATGAAATAGGCGGTGGCTCTATACGTATTCACGATAAAGAGACACAGTCTAAAATGTTTGACTACCTCGGCTTTACCAAAGAAGAGGCTCAGGCACAGTTTGGCTTCCTGATGGACGCCTTTCAGTACGGCGCCCCGCCACACGGTGGTCTGGCTTTTGGTCTTGACCGTCTTGTGGCTATCTTAGGTGGTCAGGAGACCATACGTGACTTTATCGCCTTCCCTAAAAACAATGCCGGTCGCGATGTGATGATTGATGCTCCGGCTAAGATTGATGACGAGCAGCTTAAGGAGTTGAATTTGAAAGTTACTGTATAACTCACACAACTTTAAATACCCATAAAAAAGGAGGCTCTTTTCAGAGCCTCCTTTTTTATGTCTTATTGGTATGAAAAACAAAAACCCCGAACCTAAGATTCGGGGTTTTATAATAGCTAATTCAAATAAAGCTTATCTGGTCCAACCGGTTCTCCAGCTGGCATAATCAGTACCTGTACCGTCACCATCTCCGGTGATAAAATCACCGATAGTAAACTCAAAGGTGGTATCATTTTTCATTTTTGTAGTTACGTTAGTAAATAATACATCGGTAACCTGTAGTTCATCATCAAGAACTCCCTGACCTGTAGGGCTGTTTCCTTTATCTCCATCAAGGTCAAAACCTTCTTCAAAACCATCGATTAAAACATTGGTAAAGATTCCCTGAGTTCCTGCACGCAAACGTACAGCTTCGGTATCTGGAGTATTACCCTGGCCTATGATAGTTAGGTTTCTTACGTTAGGAGCAGAAAAATAAACAGGATTTGAGTTATTACCTATATCAGTATTATAACCGTCAGCCTCAATACCTTTATCGTGTGCAGCTCCGTGCTGAATATAAATGTTGTTCAATGTACCTGAATAACCTTCTGTCCAGTCAACTGAATCATCTTCAGCATCAATAACAGAAATAAAGCTTACGTTAACGGTACCTCCAAAGAATTCTACACCATCATCTTTACCTTTAAAAGCCTGAATGTGATCTACAACAGTACCATTACCTACACCGTAGAACGAAAATCCGTTGTTTTCAGACTGACCGTCAGCAGCACCTCCAGAATATTCTACACGTACGTATTTAATAACACCTGAGTAGTCTGAAGCGTCTCCACCGCCGTAAGGAAGAGCTCCGATTTCTGAAGTTGAAGTAGCTGAACCACTTGTAGAATTTATAGGTGCTCTACCTAAAAGTATTAATCCTCCCCAGTCACCTGCTGCAGGAGTAGCTGCTGCAGAAGTAAGAATGATAGGACTGTTTGCAGTACCCTGTGCATCAATCTCTGCACCCTGAGAAATAGCGATATACACATTAGCTCCGTTGGTAGCTCTAATTGTTGTACCGGCAGGAATGGTAAGCTTCGTATTACGCGCCATAATCAACGCATCGGTAAGGGTATAATCCTGACCTGCCGTAAGGGTAAGGTCTGAAGTATAGGTTCCCTTTAATTCTGTTCCTACAACCGGGGTTTGTGTACCTCCATTACCGTCAACATTAATAACGATATCAGCTGTATCATCAGCTTCACAAGATGCGAAAAGTATCGCAGCCGCGAGTAAGCTTGAAAATAAATAATTAGTCTTCATTGTATTTAAGTGTTAAGTGTAAATTTTTTGGTTACTTTTTTAGAATGAATATTTTACGGAAAGACCCAGATCAATACCTCTCTTATAATTAGAGATTACGATATCTCCTGTAGGCTCTGCTCTGAAATACTGAATATCCGGGTCTAACAGGTTTTTAGCACTAAGGTTTAATTCCCAGTTATTACCCAACTCATTGCGCAAAACAAAGTCAAGATTATGTACGCCTTTCTCAATAATATTACCCAGCTGACCAGATCCTAAAGCTTCAATACGATCATCAAAGTAAGAGTAGATAAGGTTTGCTACGGGTTTGTAACTACCTAAAGTAGGACTGTAGCTTAAGTCTGCATTTATAAGATAAGGGGAAGCTCCCTGAAGTTCGTCGGTACGATCAAGAGTTGAAACAAACGAACCGTTAGAACTCTTCAGCTTTTGCTCTGTTTTCATTACAGTCGCATTGAGACCAGCGGCTAAAACCGGTTGCTCATCCTCATTGGTAAGTAAATTTTTACGCAGTTCAAATTCAACACCGTAAACTGTTGCCTTATCCCCGGTTCTGAAATAACGCTGTGTTCCTGTCGCGTCGTTTGCAATCACCTTATTCACAGGATCATTTATTTCTTTACCAAAACCTGAAAGCGAAAGCAATTCACCTTTGCCAAAAAACCATTCGTATTTAAGATCCAGGTTGTAGATATTAGAAACCGCAGGATCATTAAGCAAATCTGGGTTACCTCCTACGCGCTGAGTTACATCTTCATATACAAAGGGTGCAACCTCTTTAAATTCTGGGAAAGAGACTGTTTTTGAGGCTGAAAAACGCAGGTTTGAGTCATCATTTACCGCATACTTAACATTCAAACTGGGCAGGTAAAAGTTTTTATATGCTGCAGACTCACCAATACCGTTGCTTCCGAGGTTGATCACATCATAAGCGATAGACTGTCTGAACGATTCTACGCGGAAACCGGGCACAAACAACCACTTTCCGGTAGTAATTTCAGCATTTACATATCCCGCATGGATATCTAGCTTTCCATTATAGGTGTTTTCATAATTACCAGGGAAATTGCGGTTATCGATACCATACTCAGGAGCCAGTGGTCTAAAAACAAAGGTATCGTAGATAGTTCCCAAATTTTCAAGATTGAAAACACCATCCAGATTATTGATATCTGATACTTCGGTACGAGGTTCAAGTAGATCGTAACCATAACGAATATTTTTAAAATCACGAGTCTTGGTTCTTCCATTGTAACCGAAATTCAATTTTATAGCTTCTGAAGCTTTGTATTCCAGATTCAAACGGCTGTTAATTTCCTCGTCTTGGATATCCTGAAAATAACGCTGATTATCGAAGTTGGTATTGTTGAAAAATGAAGGATTGGTATTAGGATCGTTATCCAGTGCCAATTGATAGTTTTCTAAGGTAAAACGCTTACGGTCAGGCTGTCTTGCAAAAACACGATTATAACCTACACCCCAGCTCAATTCGAGCTTGTCATTAAATTGATGATCCCCTGAGAGCTGGTTTACGAAAATCATATCCTGAGTGAATAAAATATTTCGAACAAAGAAGCCCTCATCTGTACTAATAATACCATCACGGTTTGTTCCGTTTCCGTCAACACCATAATCTCCTACTTCATCTGAAGAACTGTTCAGGAATAAGGAGTTATATGAAATACGGTGCTTGCTGTTGATGCGATAAATGAGATTTGCCATCGCGGTGGTGGTGGTTGAATATTCAAATTCCTCAACATCATCAAAGCGTTGCTTGTACTCACTGGTAAAGTCTGCCTTAGAACCTCTTCGGTATTCAAAATCATTTGCAAATGAAGCAGTCGCAAAAACACTTAAACGGGTCTCATTACCAAAGTCAAAAGAGGTACCACCGCTTATGCTTCCGTTTAGATTAATAGGCTGGCCGCCATCTACGGGATCGACCGGTTGAGAAAGAACAACTGCGAAGGGGTTATTATCATAACGATTATAAAAACCGAAGTAACCTGTACCTTCACTACGCACAAAGTCTTTTCCTGCTGCACGCGTGTTGATTCCACTACCCAATGAAATGTCTAAAAAGCCTTTTCCTTTATAATCCTTAGCGATTACATCTACGTTTGAAGCAGCAAAGTCTCCGTAGAACTTTGTTGAATAGGCCTTACTTACGGCTACATTCTGAATAATATCAGATGGAAAAAGATCAAGATCAATGTTTTTACGCTCAATATCATTTGAAGGAAGCGAAAGCCCATTGTAAGTGGTGTTCAAATAACGATCTCCCAGACCACGCACATATACATTACCCGATCCGCCCGATTGTTTTGAAACCCCGGAAATTTTTGCAATCGCAGCCGCAGCATCACTAACCCCTTTACGGGCAAGTTCATCTGCACCAATAGTTTGCTGAATCGCCGTGGCATTCTTTTGTTCTAAAAGTAAGGCTACCTCAGATTCACGTGATACAGTGGTTGTAATTACAACCTCATCAAGTGCCGCAGCTGTTGCGCCTAAACCAGTATTGATTGTGGTCACCTTTCCGGCTTCAACAACCACATTAGGAATTTCTACAGTCTCATAACCTACGAAACTAAATACTACAGTATAAGTACCTGCATCAACATTAGCTATCTCATATAAACCATCAAAATCTGTGGTGGTTCCTTTGGTTGTACCTTTTAATTGAACAGTTGCAAAAGGCAAAGGTTCGTTATTCATTTCTTTATCGCTCAATACGCCTACTACACTCCCTGTACCCTGAGCGAATGCTGCAGAAGTAAATATAAGTACTAGTAAAACCAGATAAATTTGTTTCATTTTATGCTTTTATTTGTCGCTGCAAAGATGTCCCTAATGTTTCGCCGGGGGGTTAATGCAGTGTTATCAATTCGTAAGCTGGGGGTTACTTCATGGTTACCTAAATGTTAAGAGATTTTCAGCCAGCTGAAAATCAGCCACTTTAAAAGGACTTAAAAATACTCTTGCCTTCCTAACAGGGTCAACTGCACTATTTCATTTTAAAGTTTTAAGCCAATAGCAGTTTTATGGCGTTTTCAGTCAGTATCGGTCAAAAAATGTAACTTGCCGTAAAACTTGAGATTATGATGAACTGGGAGCAGCTCCTCTCTTTAAAGAAGTTTGGCGACACTTCAAAACGACTGCGCAGCGAGCAGGATGATATACGCCTGGGCTTTGAAGTTGACTACGATCGTATCATTTTTTCTTCGGCCTTCAGGAGTCTGCAGGACAAAACTCAGGTGATTCCGCTTTCAAAAACAGATTTTGTACATACCCGCTTGACGCATAGTCTGGAGGTTTCAGTTGTAGGAAGGTCTTTAGGAAGAATGGTAGGAAGGCGCATTTTAGAGAAACACCCACATCTGGAACAAATACACGGGTATAAGTTTAATGACTTTGGGGCAATTGTAGCCGCGGCCGCTCTGGCCCATGATATAGGCAACCCTCCTTTTGGACATAGCGGCGAAAAAGCCATTGGCGATTTCTTTAAAAACGGCTACGGCAAGCGCTATAAAGACAGCCTTACGGCGAAAGAATATCAGGACCTCATCAAGTTTGAGGGCAATGCCAACGGCTTTAAGATTTTAAGCCAAAGCAAACCCGGCGCAGGAGGCGGACTAAGACTATCCTACGCGACACTTGGAGCGTTTATGAAATACCCGAAAGAATCCCTGCCTCACAAACCCACCAGCGACATCAGCGATAAGAAATATGGCTTCTTTCAATCTGAAAAAATCTTTTTTGAAGAAGTCGCCGCCGATTTAGGCCTGCTGCAACGAAGCTCAGGACAGGATTTAAGCTGGTACCGTCATCCCCTTGCTTTTCTCGTGGAAGCGGCAGATGATATTTGCTATACAATAATAGACTTTGAAGACGGCATCAATCTGGGTCTGATTCCCGAAGAATATGCACTCGAATATATGGTAAAGCTTGTGGGTAAAACCATTGACCGAAGCAAGTATAATGCCCTTTCTCAAACATCAGACCGCGTAAGTTATCTGCGGGCATTAGCTATTAATACCTTAATTAACGAAGCGGTGGAAACCTTTATGGAGCACGAGGATGAGATCCTAAACGGTACTTTTCATCATTCACTTTTAGACAAAAGTGCTTATCAGGCACAAATCACCGATATTATCAACCTCAGTATAGAGCGTATTTACAACAGTCGGGAAGTTATTGAAAAGGAGATTGCAGGATACGAAATCCTATCAACCCTTCTCGAGGCAGGCTGTAAGGCCCTTGATGACAATGAAAATCATTTTAATCGCCTCATTCAAAAACTACTGATTAACGAATTTAATCCAGAAAACACGCTGTATCAAAATCTCATCCAGATTTGCCTGCACGTCTCTACAATGACCGACGGTAAAGCCCTGCGCAACTACAAAAAAATCAAAGGTTTAGATGTTAAATAATCTAAATTCTTTCTTAAAATGACTTTTGAAATAAGATATTTACAATCTTGATTTGCTTAGCTATGAAAAAAAATTACCTGTATCTAATTCTTGGCTTCTGTTTTCTATGCGCCCCTTTTGTTCTGAGTGCGCAAACCGATTATAAATCAATAATTGATAGTTATTTAAATTCTCAAAAGACCAAGCTATCTTCTGAAAATATTAATTGGGAAGTTATTTCTATTTCCAAAGATTCTAACAGGGTTCACGTTTATGGTTCTCAGGTGTATAACGGAATCCCCATTTTTGGACATACAGGTGTTTACCTCCTTAAAAACAATCAGGTTGCAACCTATAATCAAAAATACCTGGATCTCGGAAAATTTTCAAAGAAAGTAGATTCTCAAATTACACCTTCCGAAGCTGTTTCGATTTTGATAAAAAAATTAAAGGTTCCTTTACAATTTTCAGCAGAACTTAAGGAAAGAAAAAGCACTCAGGAATACATTTTCACTAATAAGCAGTTACAGGAAGATATTTTTGTTAAACGCTATTATTTTACTGAATCGCAAAGTTTGGAGCCTGCCTGGAAGGTTGAAATTCTGGCACCAGATGGACATCATTGGTGGAGTGCTTTGATTAGCTCTATTGATGGAAGAATTCTATTTCTTAATGACTGGGTTGTCAGCTGTAAATTGGATCATTTTATTTCCGAAAATAGAATCAAAAACACTCGTAAAATTCCAAGCGAAACAAAATCAGTTTTAGCAGGAGAACAGTATCGGGTTTTCCCGTTACCCCTTACAGATCCTAACGATGGACCAAGTCAATTATTGACAAATCCACAAAATTTGATTGCGTCGCCATTTGGATGGCACGATACAAATGGAGCAGAAGGTGCAGAATATACTATAACACGAGGGAATAATGTTTGGGCTTATGAAGACACTGATGGGTCTGGTGGAACTGAGGGATCCTCTCCAAATGGTGGCTCCTCTTTGGTTTTTGATTTTCCTTTTGACTTAAATCAAAATCCAAATGGATATTTAAGAGGTGCAACGACAAATTTATTTTATGTAAATAATGTTTTTCACGATATCCTTTATTTAAATGGATTTGACGAAGCTGCCGGAAATTTTCAGGCAACTAATTACTCAGGAACAGGTAGGGGGTTTGATTTCGTAGATGCCATTTCTCAAGATGGTAGTGCTTTAAATAATGCGACTTTTGCTACACCTCCCGATGGCTCAAGACCTAGAATGAGAATGTTCATCTGGAGTGCTCCCGGAGATCCAGGAGAGGTCTTGGAAATAGAGTCTCCCAATTCTTTACAAGGTAATTATGTAGGTGTGCCAGCGGCAATTGGTAATACACTTTCAACGACAGAGTTAAGAGGAAATTTAGTCTTAGTTACTGACAACAATTCCTCTTTTAATTCTAATGATGCTAATGATGGATGCGATACTTTTTTAAACACAGGAGCTATTTCTGGAAACATCGCTGTAATGCGTCGTGGAAACTGTGATTTTGACGTTAAAATCAAAAAAGCGCAAAACGCTGGAGCCAAAGCTGTAATAATAGTTAACGATTCAGGGGACCTAGTAACCATGAATGGTGATGACACTACTATATTCATACCATCCGTAATGATCCCCGAAGAAGATGGTGAGCGGATCATTTCTGCATTACAAAGCGGCACAACAGTTTCCGGATATTTACAGAACAGAGGGCCTTTTCAAAAGGATGGATCCTTAGATAACACCATCATTCTTCATGAATATGCACACGGATTATCTAACAGACTTACAGGAGGTCCTGATAATGCAGATTGTTTAACAGCTTGTTTAGAAAGAGACAGCAATGGAAACTGTATTTCTTCAACTTACACCGAGCAGATGGGAGAAGGTTGGTCAGATTATTTTGCACTGCTTCTGACAATGAAAACAGATGATACTGCTGACGACAGTAGACTTATTGCCTCTTATGTACTCAACGATGATAATTCTGATGCAGGAATTGGTTTGAGGCCTTATCCATACTCTAGAGATATGACCGTAAATCCGCTTACATATGATGACACCAATAATGCATCGCTTTTGCCCGGACCACATGGCGTGGGAACTGTATGGACAGCTATGCTTTGGGATCTGACTTGGGATCTAATTGATTTTTATGGTTTTGATACTGATTTTTATACCGGTGACGGCGGAAATAATATTGCTATGAAGTTAATCATAGAGGCTATGAAAATTCAGCCCTGTCAACCCGGCTTTGTCGATGGCCGTGATGCTATTCTAGCGGCAGACGAAGTGCTTTATGGCGGAAAACATGCCTGTTTAATCTGGAAAGCCTTTGCTCGCAGAGGTCTCGGAGTCAATGCACGGCAAGGGAGTTCGGAGTCCAGATTAGATCAGATAGAAAATTTTGACGTCCCCGCAGAATTTCAGGGAAATTGTGTTTTAGGTGTTGAAGATGTAGATGATGCAAACAAAGCCTTCTTCCTGTTTCCAAATCCGTCCAGAAATCAGGTTAATGTGTTTATCAATGGCAACTTCGGGGAAGGAAACATCACTATTTTTGATCTTAACGGCCGTAAAGTGCTAACACAAAAACAAATACTTTCTGACCAGATAGAAATCAATACCTCGTCGTTGTCGCAGGGCGTTTATATCCTGCAGGTTAAGAATGATACGGTTTCTGCCAGCAGGAAACTCATCATCAACTAGCTTATTCCGCTAATAACTCGTGGATTTTGGATTTCAGCTGAGCCTCTGTTAACCCAATAGATTGATACAGTTCTTCTGTACTTCCCTGTTCGATAAATTCGTCAGGGATACCAAGGCTGGTTATGCTACCTTTATAATTTGAAGACACCGCTGCTTCGGCTACAGCACCGGCTAGGCCGCCTAGAAGAACTCCGTCTTCTAGGGTAAGGATTTTGTCATAAGTGCTGAAAACATACTCAAGCGTTTCGGTATCCAAAGGCTTTATAAAACCGAAATAATACACTGCAATGTTTCCGCTGAAGGATTCTGCCAGTTTTAAAGCCTTCTCCGTGAAATGGCCGGTCACAATCAAGGCTAGCTGATCGCCTTCGGTGAGCTTTTCGGCTTTGCCTAATTCTACCTTCTGAAAAGGTTTTTTCCAGTCTATAACCGTACCTCTTCCACGAGGATAACGTATGGCAATTGGCAAATCGAGACCTGCCTGAGCCGTAAACATAATGTTGCGCAGGCTTTCTTCATTTCGCGGAGCGTAAATTATAAGGTTTGGAATACATCTTAAATAGGCCAAATCGAAAACCCCATGATGGGTTGCCCCGTCTTCTCCTACCAGTCCGGCGCGGTCAATACAAAACACCACCGGTAGTTTTTGCAAGGCTACATCGTGAATCAACTGGTCATACGCCCGCTGCAGGAAAGTCGAATACACAGCACAAAAGGCTACACCTCCCGAAGCGGCGATTCCCGCTGCCAAAGTCACGGCGTGCTGCTCAGCGATTCCCACATCAAAAGCTCTTTCGGGGAAAGCCTGCATCATATATTTCATCGAACTCCCGGTAGGCATCGCCGGTGTAATCCCGACAATTTTTGGATTCTTTTTAGCCAGCTCAACCAGTGTTAAACCAAAAACATCCTGATATTTGGGAGGTTGGGGCGTTTCTTTAGCCGGACTCAACTCGCCGGTCAGGGCATCAAATTTTCCGGGAGCGTGGTACTTAACCTGATCCCTTTCTGCCTGCTTCAAACCTTTTCCCTTTGTGGTAATCACGTGAAGAAATTTTGGCCCTTCGATCTTTTTTAGGGTTTTAAAAATCTCCAGCAATTTATCGATATCGTGCCCGTCAACCGGCCCAAAATACTTAAAGTTTAACGCCTCAAAAATGTTTACACTGCGCTGACTTCCGGTTTTAACCTGAGTCAGGTAATTTTTTAAAGCGCCCACACTGGGGTCAATTCCTATCGCATTATCATTTAGAATCACAAGAATATTGGCCTTGCTGTCTCCCGCGTGGTTGAGGGCTTCAAAAGCCATTCCGCTGGCGATAGAAGCGTCTCCTATCACTGCAATATGCTCTCTTTTTGTATCGCCCTGCAATCTCGAGGCAATCGCCATCCCCAATGCCGCAGAAATTGAAGTGCTGCTGTGACCGGTACCAAAAGCGTCGTATTCACTTTCGGCCATTTTCGGAAATCCGCTAATGCCTTTAAACTGTCTGTTGGTATCAAAAACGCTGCGCCTTCCGGTTATAATTTTATGCCCGTATGCCTGGTGGCCCACATCCCAAATGAGTTTATCATAGGGTGTATTAAACGCATAATGCAAAGCCAGAGTGAGTTCTACCACACCCAGACTGGCGCCCAGATGACCTTCTTTGGCCGCTACCGCTTCAATGATAAACCGGCGCATTTCGGCAGCAAGAGCTTCGAGCTTATCAACAGGAAGTTCACGTAAATCGGAAGGGAAATCTATGGTTTCTAGCAAGGGATACTTCATAAGACAAAGTTAGCCGAAATATTTAGTCGGTACGTCTTAAAATGAATCCTCAAAACTTTATATCTTGTCCGTATTAACCGCCGCATTTCAATAATCCGACAAAAAATTTAAATGGCTTTATTAGACCCTTTTGACGATACCTATTTTATGAAACGCGCTTTGCAGGAAGCCGAGGCTGCTTTTGATCAGGGCGAAATACCTGTAGGAGCGGTGATTGTCACCAACAACACCATCATTGCCCGTGCGCACAACCTTACCGAGCGCCTCAATGATGTCACCGCACATGCCGAAATGCAGGCCATTACCGCCGCAGCTAATTATCTTGGCGGAAAATACCTGCGCGACTGCACGCTGTATGTAACCCTTGAGCCCTGCCAGATGTGTGCCGGCGCCCTTTACTGGAGCCAGCTGGCCCGCGTGGTCTATGCCGCACCAGATCCCAATCGCGGATTTTTAAAAATGGGCACTCAGTTGCATCCTAAAACCGTCTATACCGGCGGTGTGCTCGAAGCTGAGGCCGAAACGCTTTTAAAACGCTTTTTTATTGAACGCCGTAATCTGAATTAAGACCAGAATTGATGAAAAACACCATTGCAGAACGCGTAGCCGATTTTTTAAAAGACTACCCGCCATTCCAGTTTCTGAGTTCCTCGAGTTTGCTTAAAATTTCGGGTGAAGTACAGGTCTTGTATTATGAAAAGGACAAAGCCATATTTAAAGAGGGTGAAAAAAACACAGGCATTTTTTATGTAGTTAAAGACGGTGCTGTAAGACTATCGCGTACCGAAGAAAATGAACCCAAAATCGTAGATATTTGTGATGAGGGAGACCTTTTTGGCCTTCGGCCTTTGATAACCAAAGAAGATTACGAACTATCTGCTTCTGCCAATGAAGAGACTATCTTATACGGCATTCCCATAGACCTCTTTTTGCCCATTGCCCTGGAGCACAAAGAAGTGAGTAACTTCCTCATTGCCTCTTTTGCTTCCAATGTTCAGGATCCCTACTCGCTTGAAGAAAGCGGAAAATTATTTACCGAATATTCTGTAGAGCGCAACAGCGAAATTTTCGATCTGCAAAAAGCTAAATATTCTAAAAACATACTCACCTGCACGCCCGAAACGCTGATCAAAGTGGCTGCAAGCAAAATGAGCCACCGCAACGTGGGCTCTATCATCGTCACGGAAGACAATAAGCCAAGAGGCATCATAACCAACAAGGATTTGCGGGATAAGATTGCGACGGGCGCATTTGATATTACCGATCCGGTAACCCAAATTATGACCCGGCCGGTGCGCTGTTTTCATAAAGACCCCACCGTGGCACAGGCGCAGCTAATCATGCTCAAAAACGACATCAGTCACCTGTGTATCACCGAAGACGGCACGCCAGACTCTAATTTGCTGGGGCTTATCACCGAGCACGATATCGTGGTTTCCTTTGCTAACAATCCGGTGGTGCTTATGAAAGAGGTAAAACTGGCTAAGCGCACCAAAAGATTGCGTAATGTAAGACTTAAAGTCTCTCAACTGCTCAAAAAGTATCTGGCTCAAAACCTGCCTCTGTCTCAGATTCTAAATATTCTGAATGAAGTAAATTACGCAATCACCGTTAGGGTCATTGAGCTTTCACTTCAAAAAATGGAGGTATCCCCACCCTGCAAATTCGCATGGCTGGCATTGGGTAGTCAGGGCCGTAAAGAGCAACTCTTACTTACCGATCAGGACCACGCCATTGTATTTGAAAATGTAGCTCCTGAAGATTATGAGGCAACCCAGACTTACTTCATTAAACTGGCTCGTCACATCACCCGTTCCCTGCATAAAATAGGTTATGATTACTGCCCCGCAGATATGATGGCCAGTAACCCGCGCTGGTGCCAGTCACTGCAGGAGTGGAAAAATCAATACGACATCTGGATCAAAGACCCTACGCCTGAAAGTCAGTTGCTCTCTGCAATTTTCTTTGATTACAGCTACGTCTATGGTGATACCGAACTCGTGACCCGCCTTTCTGATAATATTTTAGACACCCTTGACCAGAACAACATGTTTTACCGCGTGATGGCCAAAGACGCCATACGCAGCCCTTCGCCTCTTGGGTTTTTCAGGCAGTTTCTGGTTGAAGAAGACGGCGAGCATAAAGATTTTTTTGACATAAAGTCCCGTGCCTTAATGCCGCTTATTGATGCTGCCCGCGTATTGAGCCTGCATCATAAATTACGCAACATTAACAACACTGCTGCCCGTTTTGAACGCCTTGCTGAAATTGAAACCAATAATAAGGAGATTTACGAAAGCTGCTCGTATGCGTTTAAAGCCCTGCTGAAATTTAGAACCCGACAGGGTATTCTGCACGGTGACTCCGGGCGTTTTATAGAACTGGCGACCTTAAGCAAAGCCGAAAAACTAAAACTGAAACGCTGCTTTAAACCCATTCAGGATATACAGGAAATATTGACGGTTCGCTACCAACTCAAATAAATCGGGTTGGCGTGAATTAAGAAGGCCTTATCCTACTGATTTTAATCGCTATGAGAATTCCATTTTTTCAGAAAACACCAGATCCGCCCGCCTTTTACAAGGAGTATGCTGTGCTCTTTACGGGCCTCGAAGATCCTGCCCCCGAAGATGCACGCTTTGTGGTTTTTGATACCGAAACAACAGGACTCAATAAACAAACAGACCGTATCCTCAGTGTAGGAGCCGTTGAATTGAGGGGTAACCGCATAAACCTGTCAAACAGTCTTGAGCTCTATGTCGAACAGGAAGTTTTCAGTAAAGACGCCGTGGCCATACACGGGATTTTAAAAGAGAACAGTAAATACCAAAAAATCAGCGAAGAAGAAGCCGTAAAGCAATTTCTTAATTACATCGGGAATTCCGTGTTGGTAGGGCATCACATAGGTTTTGATGTAGGTATTATAAATTACGCACTTAAAAGACTGGGAGCTCCTAAACTTAAAAACAAAACCATAGATACCGGAGTTTTGTATAAACGCACGGTACATCTTGTAAATATCACAAACCCTGATAAGGTTTACAGCCTTGACGAATTGTGTGAAGAACTCAATATTGCCCGTACAGACCGGCATAAGGCCATTGGAGATGCGTACATTACAGCTTTGGCTTTCCTGAAGATTTTGTCCAGACTTAAAAAACCCAAACGACTAAAAGACCTTACCCGTTAATTTAGGTTTTGAGACTTCCGCAATTTATTTACGAGATTATCGTGGTCCCCAAGGGTTTCAAAATTAAGAGCTTTAGATTGGCTTAAAAGTTTTTTTATTTTTTCCAGATAAGGGATTTTCGCATCGGTAATTAGCGCCTGCATGTGAAACTGAAAAGCAGAGTATAACAACAGATGCAATCTGGATTTATGCGGTGTGGCCTGATACTGCCTCATAAATTTTTTACAACAGGACAACAGCAATAAGGGATAATCTACAAGCGTATTTACCACGGTACCAAAATAATCCAAAACATCCCGCCCGTGATTTTCTTCAGACACGATAACGATATCGCCTTTTATCTCAGTTTCCTGAAAAAGCCATAGATTTTTAGTAATAAAAGCTGAGCAATCCTGCTGATGACTGTAATATACATCAAGGCCCAGACCCGTACTTATTACAAAAACATCAGAACCCAGTGCATTGATAAGAAATCTCGAAAAGTCCTTTTCCTGATCGGGGTTTAATACCGATTTTGATCCTAAGCCGGGTTTTCTAAATCGAATGCTATGCAATTGATCTAAAGGATCAGCCTGCATCTTCCAGTATTTTTTCGATCTGATTGAGGCCTTGCATACGGGCATGGTCAACCGCCTTAAGCCCTCTCCCGTCCTGAAGGTTTACATCTGCATTGTAAGAAAGCAACAGTTCAACCAACTCTTTTTGATTAAAAGTAGCAGCATAAATCAAAGCCGTCGCCCCGTTAAAATTCTGAACGTTTACATCAGCACCCTTCTCTACCAGAAGTTGGGCTACTTCGGTATAGCCTTTAAAGCAAACGCCCATTAAAGCAGTGTTACCGCTTGCATCTTTAGCGTTAATTTTAGCCCCGCGTGCAATAAGTTGCTCACAAACATCGCGATGGCCGTAGTAACTGGCCAGCAATAAAGGGCTTGACCCACGTTGATCTACTGCATCTACAAGCTGTGGCTGCGCTTCTAAAATTTGGTTGATTTGTGTGCCATCGCCGGTGCGTATGGCATTAAAAAGCGTTTCAGAATTCATATTATTAGGGTTAGATGTATTTCAAGTTTTGATTTAACAATGAGATTGACAACATCGCTTAAACTCAATACTTATAGGGCAAGATACCCTTAAGTTTGTGATATAAACGCGTATCAACATTGCATATTTGAATTTAACAATAAGTCAAACCTATATCCCAGTACCTAACACATAAATAAAGCTAATTTCAAAAAAACTATAATAGCAAAATGTTAAAATAATTTGCTGTGAAAGAGCTGTTAAACCAGCGTTCTACTACCTCGTGTCTTTATAAATTTAAACCAAAATCCAATACTATGAGTAATGCTGTAGAAGCCTGGTTAGAAAAAGATTCATTTTCTTCTAATGTGACCAGAGGTTTAATATCCGGTGTTTTAGGCGGGCTTGCCGGCACACTGGTTAAAACCGCAATTGAGAAAGTACTTCCTGTACGTAAACCCAACACGCGGTCTGCCCAGGTTAAGCTGGTAGATGATCTTTCGGTCAAACTTACCGGTGAGCGCATCAGTGAAACCAATCACGAGCTGGCAGAACAATTAATAAACATACCTTTTGGAGCCAGTCTGGGTGCTACTTACGGCTATGCCAAAAGGGATAAAGGTGAAATAAGTATTCTTGAAGGCGCTGCATACGGTGCTACAACCTGGATAGGTACCCACGAGACCTCGCTGCCTTTATTAGGACTAAAAGATAAACCCACAGATATACCCCTGAACGTTCAGATTAATGAACTGATAGCGCATGTTGCCTTTGGTATAACAACCGAAGTTATTCGCGGGTATGTAGCCCGAAGATTAAAAGAGTAGATTTATAAAATAAGAAAACCCGCTAATTCCCTAATCTTAGCGGGTTTCTATTATACGCAAAGCACTAACCACTTTACGTCACCAATTTTCGTTAGGATTTTAAAAGCCTGACCTCACCTGCAGCAAGAGCATCTTCCAAATCGATACTTACCTCACGCACCACATTAAAAAACTTCTTGCCGTCTTTCAGTTTTACTTCGATCTGAGCAACGCATCCGTTTTCCATTTTTACTTCGGTTACCTCAACCTCTTTGTTGATTAGCGATTTATGATTGGCAATCCCCCCTCGCTTGATGATAAAATTACTTTTGGGGAAGTTGATGTGCGAGTAGGTAGCGTGTGAAGGGCTTGCGATCTTAATCACATCGCCTGCTTTCAACTGCGGAGTTTCACACGTGTTTTGTGCCTGTACAGTTGTTAATCCCAGTGCCATTGCGGCAATTGCTATAAATGTTTTCATACGACTATTTTTTTAAGATTACTTACTAGATGTAATACCATCTAAAGAGCAAGCCGTATGCCACTACCTGGGCCATTTAGCTGAATAAAATTATAACTTATTGAATTTCAATTACTTATTTTCAAATAAGCTGAAAACGGAATGAACAGCCGGTGAGTAAAAAAGATCCGGCCGGGTAAGAATTACCCGCTATTCCTTGAGCTTTTCGCGTAGTGTTTTTCGGGTAATCTGAAGAATTTCTGCAGCTTTGGTTTTGTTGTTTCCGGTAGCCCGAAGCACTTTTTTGATGTACTTACGCTCCATTTCTGCGAGAGAGGTAAGTGCATCTTCCGGCATATCAATAGCATACTTTAAATGATCGGGAAGGTCTTTAACCTGTATGCTTTTATTACACATAATCACTGCGCGCTGTACCACATTTTCAAGCTCCCTGATGTTGCCCGGCCAGGAATAGCGTTTCAGCACTTCTAAGGCTTCGGGTTCAATTTTCAGGTAACGGTCTTTGTATTCTAAACCGTATTTGAGCAAAAACATATCTACCAGTAGCGGCAGGTCTGTCATGCGTTTGCGCAGGGGCGGAATATGGATCTCCACCACACTCAGGCGGTAATACAAATCTTCCCGGAAGGTTTCTTTTCGGATCATCTCAGCCAGGTCATTATTTGTAGCAGCTATGACCCGTACATCAATTTTTTCAGGTTTGTGCGAACCCAGCGGAGTCACCTCCTTTTCCTGTAAAACCCTAAGCAAACGGGCCTGCACAGCCAATGACGCATTCCCGATTTCATCTAAAAAAATAGTCCCACCCTGTGCGGACTGAAATGCGCCTTTACGGTCTTTTTCTGCCCCCGTAAAGGCTCCTTTTTTGTAACCAAATAATTCTGCTTCCAGTAAAGTCTCAGGGATTCCGCCGCAATTCACAGGTACAAAGGGAGCCGCCGCAAACTTACCCTGATAATGTACCGCACGGGCAACCAGTTCTTTTCCGGTTCCGCTTTCGCCACTAATGTAGAGCGTAGCCTTATTGTCTTTAACCCGGTCAATCACCTCAAGAACTTCGCTCATTTCTTCTGAAGAACCAATGATTTCACCATACGCATCGCGCTGCACCGGTTGACTTGGTATTTTAGGTTTTGCCCGGGAAGCTGAAAGTGCTTTGGTAACGGCCTCTTCGAGTTCGTCGCGTGTAAAAGGCTTCGTCAGATATTCGGCCACGCCAGACTTAATAGCTTTGAGGGAATCCTGTACCGAAGGAAAGCCGGTCACGATAAGCTTCGGCAAATCGGGATAATGCTCAGAGACAAATTTGATGAGTTCAAAGCCGTCTATCTGCGGCATTTTTAAATCGGTGATCAACAAATCGACCTGAGAATCCCGTAGAATATTCACCGCTTCCTTAACCGAAACTGCTCGATAGGTATGGTAATTCCAGCGGTGTAGATGCCGCTGAAGCAGTTCTAAAATATGCAGATCATCGTCTACAATTAATATGTTTTCTTTATTTAATCGCATATTCGTCTTTGGGCAGGCGCACGGTAAAAAGCGCACCTTGATCTGGCCTGTTTTGAGCCGTTATACTTCCATTATGGCTGGTTACAATACCGTGTACCACACTTAAACCAAGACCTGAACCTTCACCCGTGGGCTTGGTGGTAAAAAAGGGCTGAAAAACTTTCTCCAGCGCTTCCGGGCTGAGCCCCGGTCCTTCATCGCTGATTTCAAAAACCACGTTTTCATCCTGCTGTGTAATCTTAATGCCTACGAGGCCCTTTTTAGGCGAAAAGTAAATCGCGTTAATCACCAAATTTATGATTATTTGAGTCAGCTGCACCGCATCTACTTTAAGCTTAATGGGGTCCTGTTCTGTATAAAAATCATAACGCACCTGTTCTTTTTTAAACGCGGCATCGAGCAAATCGAGTGCATCCCGCACTACCGGGATAATGTTCACTTCCTTTTTTTCCTGCGGAATGGCGTGCGCAAAAAACATCAGTTTTTTAACCACCTCACGCGAAAACATAGCATTTTTGATGATTTTATCCACGTCGGAAACAGCAGGATCGTGATCACTCAGATTATCGCGTAACAATTCGGCGAAACCCAGAATATTTGCCAGCGGCGTATTTAACTCGTGCGCAATACCTGCGGTGAGTTCACCAATAATCGTAAGCCGGTCTGCGTGCTCCATCTGCTGCCGCAGCAACAGCTCATTTTGTTTGATCGCCAAACGCTCGAGATAGTCACCAATTTTTAAAGCAATGTTGTCTATAAGCGGCTGCTCTTCCGGTAAAAAATCAAGTTCGGTTTTGTTAAGGTATACACAGATGGTACCGGCCTCTTTTTTAAAAAGCTGAATGGCACTGGTGAGTTTTTTATCGGTTTTTACGCTTCCGGTCTTTACGGAAAACGTTCCCTGCTCAATGACCACTTCGGTATCTTTCGGATATTGAAATCCAATTTTGATACTTTGCGCGATACTGCTGTAGGTTTCCTCGTGATTGGTCTCGTCGGCATTTACCAATATGGATGAAACCTCATACAGGCAGGTCAATTCTTTTATACGTTCTTTCAAAGCTGCTTCTATGCTGTTCATAAGCCGATCTTAGAGATCGTCTAAGTTAAACATCCTGTTTGTGTAAGACCAAAACTTTAGCCTTAAAATACCCGCATGCTCCTATCCTAAGCAGCGCTTTGTTTCGCGAGCTTTTTCGATTTATAAAAAATAAGTACCTGCAGGGCGATCCCGATGACGATCAAAAAGAAAATCTCCAGATTCGCCAGCAGATTACTTACATCAAGGGATTTTTGAGACTCGCGGGTGAGACGCCTGCTTTCGCGTACCTGAATTTCACTCAGCTCCAGCAAATTTTGCTGAAGGGCAGCGAGTTGGTCACTTTTTCGTTTCCGGAGTTGAACATCAGTCTGTGTTGAAGGATTTCGATCAAGCCCTTCCAGAGTATTGAAATCGTTTTTAAACTGTTTAAGCAGATTGTATTCGGCCGGTGTAAGCTTGGTCGCTTCAAATTTGGAAAGAATCTGAGAAACGCTCTCTGTTTGTTCAGAACCTGAATTGGTGGTTTGAGGCACAGTATCGTAGAGCTTGAGTTGCCTGGTATGCAATTCCCGCGAAATTGAAAAAATGTAATCCTGCACCAGCACCCGATCTTCAAACACCTCATTCATATTGGTCTGAGCGGTTTTAAAATGATACTGATCAATGCGATTTGTAGCCAAAACGAGCAGGAAAACCACAGCCAGTGCCAGAATGGTATTGATACGACGGGCGGTATTTAAAGACTTAGCCATTACTTAGAGATTTGAGTTACTCATTAGTAAGCAACTATTCCTCCAAAAGAACGCCAGAATTTGAAATTCATAATAAAATACTGATTATCAAAATTTTAAAAAAATGCTTATTCCTATACCGAATAATCAGCCGGGTAATTGCTATACGTATCGGGTAAATTTTACCCGGAAAATACAGCTGCTATTTTTAACCCTTAGAAGCTTTGTGCTTATAACTGAAGGTTTTCAAATTAAGTAGATAGGGCCCTCAAGCGGCATACTTCCATCAAAAACTCAATTACAGCCCGATTTCTTATCAATTCTGTAAAACCTGCCCGTAATTTTTTAGAAATCAATACGTACTAAAATAAGTATTTATACTTATATTTGAACTTTAAATACGTAGCTCATGAAAAAAGTCATCGTTATTGGTAATGGAATGGTAGGGTATAAGTTTTGCGAAAAACTAGCTGCACATCCTGATTTTGAGGCCTTTCAGGTCGTTGTTTTTGGAGAAGAGCCGCGTCCTGCTTACGACCGGGTTCACCTTAGTGAATATTTTAGTGATAAAACCGCAGACCAGCTCCTGCTCGCCGGCAGGGATTGGTATGCCTCTAAAGGGATTGCACTTCACACCTCAGAACTGGTTACCGCAATTGATCTGGAGGCTAAAACGGTAACGACTCATAAGCAGACCGTATATGAATACGACAACCTCATCCTGGCCACAGGCTCGGCGCCATTTGTTCCACCCATAAAAGGAGCAGATAAAAAGGGCGTGTTTGTCTACCGTACCATTGAAGATCTCGATGCGATGAAGGCCTACGCTGCCAAACTTAAGTCGGGTGCTAAGGCTGCTGTTCTTGGGGGTGGACTTTTAGGTCTTGAGGCCGCAAATGCCGCTAAAGAACTGGGGCTTGAGGCCCATGTGATTGAGTTTGCACCGCGCCTGATGCCACGCCAGCTTGACGATGCCGCAAGCGCGATGCTTCAGGCTAAAATAGAAAGTCTGGGTATAGGCATTCACCTCAGCAAAGCCACCCAGCAAATTGCCGGGGACGAAGCCATAGCACGTATGGAATTTGCAGATGACACCCATCTGGATGTTGATATGCTGATTATTTCTGCGGGGATTCGGCCACGGGATGAACTGGCACGCGCCTGCGGGATTCAGGTAGGTGCACGGGGTGGCATTGTGGTTAATGAAAAAATGAAAACCTCAGACCCCCACGTATTTGCAATAGGCGAGGTAGCCCTGTACAATGACGGTATTTACGGGCTGGTTGCTCCCGGTTACGAAATGGCCGATGTTGCGGTACACCAGCTTACAGACGGTAGCAAAAGTATGGCGGCCTCCATTGATATGTCTACCCAACTCAAACTCATAGGCACCGAAGTGGCGAGCTTTGGTGATCCCTTTATTGAAAATGAAGAAGTAGCAGCTATCACCTACGTTAACAAACGCAGCGGCATTTACAAACGCATCAATGTTGCCCGCGATGGTTCGCGTTTGTACGGTGGTATCTTAGTTGGCGACTCTTCCGATTACAACAGCCTGTTTCAGATTTACTATAATGCGATGAAGCTGCCCCAGAATCCCGAAGATCTTATTTTGGGTTCCCGGGGTGGAGACAGCAATATTCTGGGAAGCGTGCTCGATTTGCCCGATACCGCTCAGATTTGTTCCTGCGAAAGCGTTTCAAAAGGAAGTATATGCAAGAGTATTGAAGAAGGTACCTGCTCTGATCTTAAAGACGTGATCAAATGCACCAAAGCCACCACCGGCTGCGGCGGCTGCAAGCCTATGGTTGTCGACCTCGTCAATGAGACCCTTAAGGCTTTGGGCAAAGAAGTAAAAGATACCGTTTGCGAGCATTTTAAATACAACCGCCAGGAGCTTTATGATCTGGTCAAAATCAAACAGATCAAGACCTTCGAAGAGGCCCTTGCCCGTCTGGGCAGCGGTTGCGGTTGCGAAATCTGCAAACCCGTAATGGCATCGATTTTCTCGAGTGTTTATATGGATACCGCAAACAAACAACCGGTGATTCAGGATTCTAACGACCGTTTTTTGGCCAATATACAGCGTAACGGGACCTACTCGGTAGTTCCGCGTGTTGCGGGTGGCGAGATCAGCCCCGAGAAACTCATCGTTTTGGGCGAAGTAGCCAAAAAATACAACCTGTACACCAAAATCACGGGTGGTCAGCGCATTGACCTCTTTGGAGCACGTCTTCACGAGCTTCCGCTAATCTGGAAAGAACTTATTGACGCCGGCTTTGAGAGCGGTCACGCCTACGGAAAATCGCTGCGTACGGTTAAAAGTTGTGTAGGCTCAACCTGGTGCCGTTACGGTATGCACGAGTCGGTCTCCTTTGCTATCGAGATTGAAAACCGCTATCGCGGTTTACGCTCTCCGCATAAACTGAAAGGCGGCGTAAGCGGTTGTATTCGTGAGTGCGCCGAAGCCCGGGGCAAGGATTTTGGACTCATCGCGGTAGATGGTGGATGGAATCTTTACGTATGCGGTAATGGCGGGGCAACTCCCAAACACGCCATTTTACTGGCCGAGCAACTGGATGATGCAACCTGCATCAAATATCTCGATCGTTTCCTGATGTTTTACATACGCACGGCAGGTCCTTTAGTGCGTACAGCACCCTGGCTTGAAAAACTGGATGGAGGTATCGAGTACCTGAAACAGGTAGTTATTGAAGACAGTCTGGGTATCGCCGAAGAACTCGAAACCGAAATGCAGGGACTTGTAAACAAGTACGAATGCGAGTGGAAACAGGCTATTGAAGATCCTAAACTGGCCTCCCGATTTAAACATTTTGTAAACTCAGACGACGTAGACGACACGGTAGAATTTGTGTCGCTTCGGGATCAAAAAATGCCACGCCCCTGGTAATAACCTCAAGCTTTTAACATGGAAGAATTACTAAATAACTATACCAGCGTTTTTCCTGACACCGCCACGAGCTGGGTCAGGGTAGGTCATACTTCAGATTTCCCCGAAAATGGAGGAGCCTGCGTAAAACATGGAAAACTTCAAATCGCGGTTTTCAATTTCAGCCTGACTTCAAAATGGTATGCCTGTCAGAATTTGTGTCCGCACAAACTCGAGATGGTCTTATCCCGGGGGATGACCGGTGATGCAGACGGCATTCCCAAAGTGGCCTGCCCCCTTCACAAAAAAACCTTTTCACTCGAGGACGGTTCTAACCTTAATGGCGAAAGCTATCAAATTGCAACCTATCCCGTAAAAATTCAGGATAATATGGTGTATATTGGTTTTAGTGATAAATAAACCAGGCCCATGACAGTATTGGAGCAGGCATTTGCCGCCATAGACGCTAAAAACGCAGAAGACCCTAACTACGAACTCGTTGACGGAGAGCAGGTCCCCAAAGAACTGCTCTACTCGCGGCGTATGAGCGCACGTTTGCAGGATTTTGACCCCGAGGCTCCTGAAACCTTGCAAATCGCAGCCCGCGCCCAGCATATTTGCCGTTGGCAGATACCCCGGGACTCTTATCCTATGAATCGTACCGGATATCTCAAATGGCGCGAAGACCTCAAAAAGATGCACGCTTCTATCACCACGGGTATTCTTGAAAACCTTGGTTTTACTGAAGAATTCAGAGATCGCGTGGCCTTTTTGATTCGAAAAAAATTACTTAAAAAAGATGAGGATTCTCAAAAGCTTGAAGACGTAATCTGTCTGGTTTTTCTGGACTATTATTTTGAGGATTTTGCCAAAGGACATCCGGAAGAGAAAGTAATTGATATCCTTCAGAAAACCTGGGCCAAAATGTCTGAAGCTGGCCACAAAGCTGCGCTTTCCCTCGACCTGAGCCCAAAGACCCGCGAACTCGTAACCAAGGCCCTGACTTAAAAATTGCAGATGGCCACATTAGACCAAAAAACCTTTTCCAAACTCCGGAAGCTTTACATCATCGCACTAAGCCTTATTGCGCTATCGGTAGTGGCAAGCCAGGTTTTGGTTCGTAAATTTTTAAACGATCAAACGGCAGACTCTACCGTCATCAACATCGCAGGGCGCCAGCGTATGCTGAGTCAAAAGATTACTAAAGAAGCCCTGCTCCTCACCCGCCCTGGTGACAGCGCGAAGATTCAGGCCCTGCAAGACAGTCTGAGCGCCACCCGCACGCTTTGGCACAACAGCCATCTCGCACTGCAAAACGGCAGTGACAGCCTGCATATTCCGGCAGTCAATACAGCCCGTATCAACCAGCTTTTTGATCAGATCAATCCGTATTTTGAGTCGGTCTACGCAGCTTCGGCACAATTGCTTTCCGCAGAAAATACTACAGATGTAAACAGTCTCAGCGCTTTAAACACCATTTTGGCAAATGAAGCCCCGTTTTTAAGGCTGATGGACCGTATTGTAAATCAGTACCAGTATGAGGCCGATGCCAAGATTGAGCGGTTGCGCACCCTTGAGATCCTGCTAATGGGACTTACCCTGCTCCTGCTTTTAGCTGAATTCATTTTTATTTTTTGGCCTACGGCGAAAGCGGTACGCACCGGGATGTTTGATCTTATTACCGCAGAGCGAAAGGCTCAAAAAATGGCCCGTGACGCCGACGCTTTAGCCGAATCTAAAGAAAAATTACTTTGGGAATACCAGGCACTAAGCCAGGCGATGGACCGTACCCTGTTTTTTGTACGCACAGACCTCAACGGAAACATTCTGCACGCGGGCGACCCGTTTATCAAACTCTTTAAACCCAAAAATCTCGAAACTCAATCCAGACTTTCTGATGTTATCTCTACCCACGAGCCCGAAAAGCAGCGTCTGGAGCAACTTTTAAACGAACACAAACGCACCGGCTGGCAGGGAGAGATCAGCGCCACCCCAAAAGAAGGGAACCGTCGTTATTTTGAAATGTCATTGCTTCCGTTTTTAAAACATAAAGAAAATCATCAGTTACTCATCATTTTTATAGACATCACCAAGCGAAAAGAGGCACATGATGAGATTGAACGGCTTACCAAATCCCACTTTGAAGAGCGCATCAGCCAGCAGAAAAACGTTTCGCGCCAAATCATCGAAAATCAGGAGCGTGAGCAAAACCGCATTGCGCGTGATCTGCACGACGGCATTGGCCAGATGCTTACGGGGCTTAAATTTACCCTCGAAAGCATAGACCTTAAAGACCCTGAAAAGGCACAGGCCAAAATCACCCATCTTAAAAACCTTTCGCTGGATATTATTAAAGGCATACGCACCGCCACCTTTAACCTTACTCCGCCTGAGCTTACAGACCATGGGCTTATTCCCGCTTTGGCAAAACTCACAAAAGAACTCAGCAACCTCACCGGCAAGCACATCCAATTGCACAACAAGACCGATTTTAACCTGCGGCTAGACAGTCTGGTGGAGATTAACACCTACCGCATTACCCAGGAAGCAATCAACAACGCCTTAAAATACGCAGGCTCTAAAATTATTATGGTAAGCGTTAGGCACAGCAAAAGCATGCTCAGCATTACCATAGACGACGACGGCAAAGGTTTTGACCCTTCCGGAATTGACCTTGAGAACCGCGAAGGTGGCGGAATGGGTATGACCTTTATGCACGAGCGTATGAACTACATTAACGGAAGACTTTTCGTAAATTCGGAGCCGGGAAAGGGAACACGCATTGTGCTCAACATCCCCATAGATTAAACGCTCAATATGGAAACCGAGAAGCTCAAAGTCGTACTTGCAGACGACCACGTCCTGGTACGCGACGGCATTAAAGCACTGCTTGAAGACCAGCAGGATATTCTGGTAATTGATGAAGCTTCAGACGGCAGGGAAGCCCTTGAAGTCGTGCGCAAGCAAAAACCCGATTTACTCATTGTCGACATCCGAATGCCCGGGCTTAACGGTATTGAAGTCGTGCAGCAACTGCGCGATGAGGGACTTGATCTCAAAACCCTGGTGCTTTCTATGCATGACAGTGAGGAGTATGTGCTACAGTCTATACAGGCCGGTGCAGACGGGTATTTGCTCAAAGGTTCGAGCAAGGAAGAATTTCTAAAAGCCCTGCACACCTTACAACAGGGGGATAAGTATTTTGCCGGGGAGCTGTCATCTATCATCATCAACAATTTTGTGACCGGCAAGGCCCCAGCTCCGATTCAAAAACCCAAAGCCTCTATTGTTGATGCCTACAGCCTTACCAAACGCGAGCGCCAGATCCTGGGACTGGTACTTGAAGGCAAAAGCAACAAGGAAATTGGCGAAGACCTCAACATCAGTAAGCGTACGGCAGAAGTTCACCGCTTCAATTTGATGAAAAAGCTTGAGGTTAAGAATCTTATGGAGCTGGCAAACAAGGCTTCCGAATTCAATTTGATGTAAATCTCTAACTATTTTAATCTGCATTTTCAGAAATTGATAATAAAACGGATTGAAATTTTAATATTCGTATTTCTTCAAGACTACGTATTATAATTAAGTATTACTACTTATTTTTGTAAGTATAAACACTTAATTATGACACGTACATTCACTTCCGCAAAGGCAACCCGCCTTAATTTGAAAGATTTTACCAGCGTTCCTATGCGAACGTTTTGGATTACTTCGGTGGCATTCTTTTTATGCTTCTTCGCATGGTTTGGTATTGTTCCTTTTATGCCCGATGTCGTACGGGATCTGGGGCTTTCTCCCAATCAAAAATGGAATTCTGTGATTCTGGCCGTTGCAGGTACTGTATTTGCCCGTTTGCTAATAGGTAAACTTTGCGACAAATACGGCCCTAGATTGTGCTATACCTGGTTGCTCCTGCTGGGTGCAATACCCGTTATCCTGTGCGGGCTGGTACAAACTCCGCTTCAGTTTTTAATATGCCGGTTATTTATAGGCTTTATCGGCGCCAGCTTTGTAATCACACAGGTGCATACCTCGCTTATGTTTGCCTCTAATATCGTAGGAACCGCCAACGCCACTTCTGCAGGCTGGGGTAATCTGGGTGGTGGTGCAAACCGTCTGGGGATGCCGCTTATTGCAGCTGCCGTGATCGGTATGGGTGTTGCCGAAGCAGACGCCTGGAGGTACTCGCTTATCATCGCAGGAATTATCTGCTTCCTGATGGGCATTGTCTATTACTTCTTTACTCAGGATACGCCCGAAGGTAATTTTAGCGAACTCCGCGCAGCCGGTAAAAAAGTAAAAGCCGGTAAAAAGGACGAAGTAGGCTTTATGGAAGCTTTAAAAGATTACCGGGTATGGATTCTCTTTGTGGTTTATGCCGCCTGTTTTGGTATCGAATTAACCGTTTACGGCACTATGGATGACTACCTTCAAAACACCTTCAGCCTTGATCGCATCACGGCCGGTAATATCGTGCTTTCTTTTGCCCTGATGAATATTTTTGCCCGCACGCTGGGAGGCTATTTTGGAGATAAATTTGGTAAGCTGAAGGGATTGCGCGGCCGGGTGCTCTTTTTGGTTGCTATTCTTGCCCTGGAGGGAGTTATGCTGGTTACCTTTTCAGCCATCACAAGTTTAATTGTGGGAATTGTATTTCTGGTAGCCTTTAGCCTTTCGGTACAAATGGCTGAAGGAGCAACCTTCTCGGTAGTACCGTTTATTAACAAGAAAGCCATAGGTTCTATTTCAGGTATTGTTGGTGCCGGGGGTAACGTAGGTGCATTTCTCGCCGCCTTACTGTTGAAATCGAAAGCCGCCGTGGCTGAGCAGGCAGCCATAAATGCCAATGCCGGTGCAGCTGAAGAAGTGGTAAAACTGGCTCAGGCAGAAGCAGCAGCAACAGCCGTATCAAGCGGTTATTTTCTCATTGGTGTTTTAGTATTTCTAGCAGGAGTTTTGGCACTTGCCATCCGCTTTTCAACCGCTGACGAAAAATCTGCAGCCGAAGAACTCAGCTACGATTTACCCGAGCAGTTAGTGCCATCAAATGCATAAAATTCACCTGCTTAAAATCCGTTTTCTGCATTTTTTCTGAATCAGATTCCATTTTTCGTAAATCACAATCTGCTGCTTTGATTATCTGGAAAAAACAATAAACTTAGAGTTGGCCGGGGGCTTCAGCAGGCAAAGCGAAAAGCTGCTGCTGAAGCCTTCAGGCTCTATAAATATCCTGTAAGTACACAAACCATGCCCGAAAAAGTCTTAAAATCTACCTGTTCGTATTGCGGCGTGGGCTGCGGTCTGCTCATCACCAAAGACGCCAAAAACCGCATTCAGGTAGACGGTGATCCCGATCATCCTGTAAACCGCGGGATGCTTTGCTCTAAAGGCCGCAACCTGCATTATGTGGTAAATGATACTTCAGACCGGTTGCTGTACCCACAAATGCGCTGGAGCCGCTCACACCCGCTGGAGCGCGTAGACTGGGACACCGCTCTGGACCGTGCCGCCCAGGTTTTTAAAAGCATTATCGAAAAGCACGGACCCGATAGTGTGGGCTTCTACGTTTCGGGACAGTGTCTTACCGAAGAATATTACATCGCAAACAAATTAGTCAAGGGATTTCTGGGCACAAACAATATTGACACCAACTCCAGGCTGTGTATGAGCAGCGCGGTTGTGGGCTATAAAAAAACCTTCGGGGAAGATTCTGTACCTATTTCGTATGCAGATATTGAACTGGCCGATTGCTTTTTAATAACCGGTGCTAACCCGGCTTATTGCCATCCTATTCTCTACCGCAGGCTTGAGCAGCACAAAGAGAAAAACCCCGATGTGCGGGTTATCGCAGTAGACCCGCGACGTACCGATACCGCTGCAGCCTCAGATTTGCACCTGCAGCTCATACCGGGCACAGACATTATTTTATATAATGCCATAGGCAGGCGCCTGCTTCAGCAGGGGCTGATTGACAAAGACTTTATAAACAACCATACCGAAGGCTTTAATCAATACAAAGAGCAGGTAAACAAGTTGTCGCTTCGGGAAGCTTCAAAACTCTGTGGCGTTCCTATGGCAGACATAAAAAAAGCCGCAGACTGGATTGGAATCTCCAAAGGATTCATCAGTATGTGGGCTATGGGCCTTAACCAAAGCGTGGTAGGTACCAATAAAAATTTCGCTTTACTTAATCTCTCACTAATCACCGGACAGGTAGGAAAACCCGGTTGCGGACCTTTTTCACTAACCGGGCAACCCAATGCCATGGGTGGGCGTGAAGTGGGCGGAATGGCCAATCTGCTGGCGGTACACAAAGACCTTATGAACCCGGAGCACCGGAGTGAAGTCGCACAATTTTGGGGAGTAGAGTCTATCTCACCCAAACCGGGCTACACCGCTACTCAAATGTTTGAAGAGCTCGAAACAGGAAAACTCAAAGCTATTTGGATCATCTGTACCAATCCTGCAGTAAGCCTGCCCGATGTAAACCGGGTAGAGAAAGCCCTGAAAAATGCCCGCTTTGTAGTCGTTCAGGATATCTCTAACCGTTCTGATACGTTGGCCTATGCAGACCTGGTGCTTCCGGCGGCAGGCTGGCTCGAAAAAGAAGGCACCATGACCAATTCTGAACGGCGCATCACCTATTTACCCAAAGCAGTCAATGCGCCGGGAGAAGCCCGTCCTGATGTAGAAATTTTATGTGATTTCGCCCAAAAAATGGGCTTCAGAGGTTTTAATTTTTACAATACCGAAGAGATTTATCAGGAATACTGCACCATGACCCGTGGTACCAGTATCGACATTTCGTATCTCAATTACGACCGGCTTAAAACCGAAGGAAGCTTTCAATGGCCGGTAAATGAATACCGCCATCCCGGGACTCCGCGCCTTTTTGAAGACCGCAAGTTTTACACGCCCTCACAGAAAGCCGTTTTTAATATTCCGGCAACGGTAACGAACCGTTCGATAAAACCCAGCGCGGCTTTTCCGTTTATACTTACCACGGGCAGGGTACGCGATCAATGGCATACGATGACCAAAACGGGCAAGGTTTCCCGCTTACGTACCCATTATCCCAAACCCGTGCTTGAAATTCATCCCGCTGATGCTTTCGCCCTCAATATACGCGAGGGCAATCTTTGCGAGGTGAGCAGCGAGAACGGTAACGTACGGGTGACCGCCCGGCTTACCGACAGCATACGCAAGGGAGTTGTATTTTTACCAATGCATTGGGGTAAAAAACTCAACTCGAGTCTCAACCGCACCAACAACCTGACTCAGAATATGGTTGACCCGCAGAGCAAGGAACCCGATTTTAAGTTTACGGCCGTTAAGGTTGCCAGATACCAAAAGAAACCGGAGAAAATTGTGGTGGTGGGCTCGGGAGCCGCAGCGTTTCGGTTTGTACAGAATTACCGCGACCTGAATAAAGACGATCAAATCAGTGTTTTTTCGAAGGAAGAGCATCCCTTTTACAACCGTGTTTTACTGCCCGAATACATCACCGAAGCACTCAGTTGGGAACAACTCCTCAAGGCCAAAAGTCATCAGCTCAAAGCCCTGAACATTAAAATCCATTCCGGAAACCCGGTCGTACAGATTGACCGGGAATCCCGAACCCTAAAAGACAGCCGCGGTATTTACCACACCTATGACAAACTTATCCTGGCTACCGGAAGCCGTGCTTTTGTTCCGCCTGACGCACGCCTGGATCTGGAGGGTCGCTTTACGATGCGCGATAAGGAAGATGCCGATCGTTTTAAGGATTACCTGGCGAAAACAGGCATTCCGCCGGAGCAGCAGCGTGTGGTCCTTGTAGGCGGCGGCCTCCTTGGGCTAGAACTGGCAGCCTCATTAAGACATAAACAGGTAAATATTACCATCGTGCAACGCTCCTCCTACCTGATGGAACGCCAGCTTGACACCGTTGCCAGTCGCTTGTTGGCTCTTGATGTGCAGCGGCGCGGTATATCGGTCTATTTTGACAACGAGGTAAGCACCGTATTTCCGGGCGACGAACCCAAAACCCTCGAGGTGACCCTAAAGAGCGGTAAGCTGATCGAAGCGCACGCCATTGTCTATGCCATTGGCACCCAGCCCAACATTGAGATTGCCCGCAAAGCCGGTCTTGTTATGGGACGGGGCGTGAAGGTCAATGAATTTTTGCAAACCTCAGATCCTTCGGTTTTTGCACTGGGGGAAATAGCCGAGTTTCGCAATCAGACTTTTGGGATCACCGCTGCTGCCGAAGAGCAGGCAGCAATCCTGGCCAATTACTTATCCGGTGATATCAGCACTTCCTATGAAGGTTCGGTGCCTATGAACATACTGAAATTTGAGGATCTTGATCTCTGCAGCATTGGCACTATCAGCATCCCTAAAAACGACCCCGATTATGAGGAGGTGATTTTTATGGATGTGGCCCGGAATTATTACAAAAAGTGCATCATCAAAGACGATTTGCTGGTGGGTGCTGTGCTTATGGGCGATAAGAAAGAATTTGCCGAATTTAAAAACCTGATTGACAGCAAAATTGAACTTGCCGAAAAACGCGATCAATTGCTGCGCGGTAGTGCCAAACAAGCTCCCGTTCTGGGGCGCCTGGTGTGCTCGTGCAGTCAGGTGGGAGCAGGCAATATCGCCGATGCCATCGCAGGCGGCTGTACCGATTTTACGGCACTTTGCAACAAAACCGGCGCCGGCCTGGGCTGCGGAAGCTGCAAAACAGAAGTTCGCGAACTCTTAACCGAATCAACCCAATCTGTGTCATGAAAAACTATTCCAGAGTCATCGTAAAAGGCGGGGTGCTTGCCCCGGGTGAATTGAAAAGCATTCTTGAAGTGGCTGAGCGCAACGGCTTATCTACAATTGCCTTTGGCTCCCGGCAGGACATTCTGTTTCTGAGTGAAGATCAAAAAAAAGATTTCAAAACCGAAAATCTGGAAGTCGTACCCGCACACAGTGAAGGTGTTGAAAACATTGTGTCTTCGTATGTCTCAAGCGGAATTTTTGGCAGCACAGCATGGCTTACCGCAGACCGGTATTTGTATATTCTGGAGCAGTTTCAGGACAGCCCAAAACTTAAGATCAATATCACCGATCCACGGCAAAGGCTCGTTCCGCTGTTTACGGGGCATCTTAACTTTATCGCTTCAGAACACGAAGATTATTGGTACCTGTATCTAAGGTTACCGCATTGGGAAGAACAGCAACTCTACCCGGTTTTGATTTATAGCTGGGATCTGGCCCGCATAGCTCTGACTATAGAAAAACTGCTGCGCGAAGAACCCGGTAACGCCACCATGGTATTTGATCTGGTGATCGATTCGATAAGCCTAAACAGCAGAACCATCTCTCAGGCACTGCAGGTAGACTTTCAGCCTTTTCCCTATTACGAGGGAATGAACCGCCTGGCTTCCGGCAATTACTGGCTGGGTTTGTACTGGAGAAATAACCGCTACGATATCGCTTTTTTAAAAGCCCTTTGCGATTTATGTACCGAATCTCAAATAGGTAAAATCTCGCTTACCCCCTTTAAATCCTTTATTGTAAAAGGAATTCCTGCAGAGGATAAGCTGAAATGGGAAAAATTTCTGGGTCTTTTCGGTATAAATGTACGCCACAGTATGCTTGAGCTTAACTGGCATGTGCCTGTGGCCAATGATAAAGCCCTTCGGCTGAAGGAATTTTTGGTCAACGAATTCAACAAAAACGACATCAGCACCTACGGATTGACCTTTGGCATAACCGAATACCTAAGTAGTAAATACTACTTTACCTCGATTGTTATTGAAGTCAATAAAGCTGAAAACATCCCGGCAGACTTTGCCTACCGCGATACCTTTAACATCACCTATGCGCGGGATTTTGACCCCAATACCCGCGAATACGTCGTTTACGTTCAGGATGTGGATCAGGCAGAATTGCCCGGTTTGCTTATGGAACTGAGCCGGCTTTACTTTGAAAATCTGGGCAACACCACACGTACCGAAAAACCTGAAATTACAGATGAAAAGCCCAAAACTGAAGTCGAGGTTTACCAGTGCAATGCGTGTATGACACTTTACGATGTGCGCTATGGAGATGCGTTGCAAAATATAAAGCCCGGCGTAGCATTTGAGTCGTTGCCCGAAGATTACCGGTGTTCGCTATGTGAAGGGCCAAAGGATGATTTTGTAAAAATCACCCAGCTGACCGAAGCGCTCTAAACCTGCACGCTCAACTCCTGCTCCTGAAGCAGGTTTTGAAGTTTAGCCCGGTGGGCAACTACATGCCCCAAAACAATGATTGCAGGATTACCGAGCTTTAGATTTTGATAAACTTCGGCTATGGTTTGTACAGTTCCTATACCCACCCGTTCCTCTTTTCGGGTTCCGTTTTGAATGATGGCAACCGGCAGATCATGCTTGCCTTCCGCTTTAAAAACCGCAACAATCTCATCGAGTTTGGCTGTGCCCATAAGCACAATTACCGTGGCATTGCTTTTTGCGGCCAATTTGATATCGTCTGAAAGGCTGTGATCCCGGGTGGTTCCGGTAATTACCCAGAAGCTTTCGGCCTGCCCGCGTTGCGTAAGCGGAATATTCTGCAGCGCCGGTACCGCCATACTTGAAGATATGCCCGGTATAACTTCGACCTCTAACTTGTGTTGTAAAGCAAACTCCTGCTCCTCAGAACCTCTTCCAAATACAAAAGGATCACCTCCTTTTAAGCGCACCACCAGCCCTTTGGCATAAGCGCGTTGCACAATAAGTTCGTGTATCTGATCCTGAGCATAGGCATAACAGCCCTTGCGTTTACCTACAAAAATGAGTTCGGCTTCGGGTTTTGCATAGTCTAAAAGCTCCGGATTTACCAGGGCATCGTAGAGGATCACTGCTGCCTCTTTGAGCGCCTTAACGGCTTTTAAGGTAATGAGTTCGGGATCACCGGGACCGGCACCAATTAATACAAGTTTGGGAATCTTCATGACGATACTACTTAAAAGTTATATTGTAAATATATAAAAAACTACGTATTAATACGTTTATATACGTAATTAATTAGTCTTTATTTAGGTGTTTTCATAAAAATACGGTTTGGAAGCACATTTTATTAAGTATATATACTTAATATTTGATTTCTTGAATATCTTTGGCCGCACAAAAACACCTGAAAGCCATGAGAACATTAAAACTTGTATTCTTCTTTTTATGTCTAAGCCCCATAAGCCTGACTGCACAGGAATTTAAACTGGACGCCGATTTGAGGCAGCGCTTTGAATACCGACATGGTTTTGGAAGCCTTTTTCCCGACGATGCCGAGCCCGCAGCTTTTGTAAGACAACGTGCGCGGCTTAACTTCAGCTATGACGCAGAAGCCCTTAAACTCTTTGTGGCTTTTCAGGATGTGAGTACCTGGGGCGATACCCGCCAGATTTTGCCATCAGACGGCAACGACTCCTTTATGCTTTTTCAGGCCTGGGCAGAACTTAAACTGGGGACCAACTGGTCAACCAAGTTGGGAAGACAGGTTATTGCCTATGATGACCAGCGCATATTTGGCGGTCTCGACTGGGCGATGCAGGGACGTTTTCACGATGCCGCACTATTAAAGTATAAAAAAGAGGGGCTTATGCTTGATTTGGGTTTTGCATTTAGCCAGCAGGGCGAACCTTCTCTGGGCAACGTCTATGATGTTCCCGGTTACTTTACCTACAAAAGTCTTCAATACGCCTATTTTAAGAAAAGCTGGGAAAAATCGAGCTTAAGTATTCTGGCTCTCAACACCGGTTTTCAGGGGTTTAGTGATATCGAACGCACCCAGCCCGATGGCGTTTACTATACCCATACGCTGGGTACCTATTTCAGTTTTCCCATACAAGCGCTGGCTATAACCGGAAGCGCTTACTATCAATTTGGTGATGCCTATCCCGTGGATCAAAGCCTGTCTGCCTATCAGCTTGCACTTGATGCAGCTTATAAGACCGGAAAAACGACTCTTGGGATAGGTGCCGAATTGCTGAGTGGCTCAGATCAGGGCAGTACAGACCGTCGTTCTTTCTTCCCGCTGTATGGTACCAACCACAAATTTAATGGTCTGATGGACTATTTTTATGTGGGCAACCATGCCAATTCGGTAGGTTTAAACGATTTGCACGCGAGTGCTACCTTTCAAACCGGAGAGCAGTCTAATCTAATGCTTGCCGCCCATTATTTTGCCGCTAATGCAACGCTTGCTAATGATGCCGATTCGTATCTGGGGACCGAAATTGATTTGGTTTACACCCAACCGCTTCTTAAAAACGTCAAGCTGCAATTGGGGTATTCACACATGTTTGCTTCAGAAAGCATGAGCCTCATTAAAGGTGGAACGACTGCCGACAATACCAACAACTGGGGCTGGGCGATGCTGGTAATTAATCCCGAATTATTTAAACACAGTTTTAAAAACTAAAACCTTCATCTCTTTTTAAGACAGGAGTTGTTTTTTTCTCGTCCTGATTGAAGCTTCATATATATGGCATCAATCAGGATGAGTCATTTTAAGAGAAGTTATTGTAGCCTCACCAACCCCGAAGTCCCGATGCGTCGGAAGCGGAACCTGGATCTTTGTAGCCTCACCAGCCCCGAAGTGTCGGGGGAACCTGAATCTTTGTAGCCTCACCAGGAATCGAACCTAAGCCCCAGACCTGCCTATTCACAGTGGATTGTCGCTTTCGTCAATTTTCTGTTGACGATCTGTGAATTTGTAACCGTCTGATTACCAACTTTCAAGGTAAATTTAGTCATTTTTGTAAAATAAAGCATAAATTAAATCCTTTAATCAGAACTGTAGTATACTAAAAATACGAGTAAAAGAGATTCAGTCTTGAAAGTTGATTTCATACCGTGTACTACGTCCTTCACCTATGCATAGGAATAGTTTTTTTGCTGCCAAATCCTGAAGGTCGCGCGTTGCTGTAGCTTTGGATGCTTTGGTAAGGGCAATGTACTTTTTTGCCGTCATCCCCCCTTTAAACCCTTCCGGTTCTTCGTCAAGCATCCTATTAACTACCTTTAACTGACGCTCATTCAGGGAGTTTCTATGGCGATCAAAAAAACGAGCTTTTCTTAAAGTAAAAGAAACAAGCTTTTCTGCCTGAGATTGCGCTTCTAAAACAGTATTGACGAAGTAGATGATCCAATCGGTTATTTCATTGGACTGCTGCGCGTTTTTTAGAGCCTTATAATAGGCTTGTTTATCGTGCTCTATTGCTTTTGAAAGACTCAGCTGAATAGGGCGGTTTAAGTATTGAGATAGCGCCTTTTCAGATAATGCCTTCCTATTCTTCCATTACCATCTTCAAAGGGGTGAATACTTTCAAAATACAGGTGTGCAATTGCTGAACGGATAAGTGGCTTTTTAATAGGATTGGTTCCTTCAGGATGAGATTCATTAAACCACGTTACAAAAGCTTTCATTTCATTCGGAAGCAAATGGGAAGGCGGAGCTTCAAAATGGATCTTCTCCCTGCCCCAGCTACCGGATACTATCTGCATAGATTCAGAGTGCTTACGCCATTACCCGGTATTAATGCGTTTAGCACTCGCTAGCAGCATTCTGTGCCATTCGAATAATGCCAGGTCCGTCAAAGGTTCTGCAAAACTTTGCTTAACCCGCACCATTAAGTCCCCCACACCCCGCGCCATTGGGTCTTTGACCGTTCTGGGTGTACCATAACCCATATTGTTTCGTATAGAAGACATCACATCTTCCCGGCTCAGATATTCTCCCTCGATTTCTGACGTTTTAACAGCCTCAGCAACCATAAGAGATAAGATAGCTTCCATTTGCATCGTATCTGAAAGTCCTTCCAATATACCATTAACGCGACCAGCCCTTTGACTGAATTCAAAAAGCTTCTCTTCAATTTCACTTGTAGTATACTTAAAATTTGGCCAGTCTTTGTGTTGCCAGTTATACATGATGAGCCGATTATAGGTGTTAATCGGCTCAATTTTTTATCTCAGTCCATCTCAAAAGAAAATGTACTTTAACATTCTTCTTTAATTTCTAGAAAAAAGGCTGATAATATTATTGCAAGGAGAATAATTATAAGCTTATGAAAAGAAAAAACTAACGAACTCTACTTACCTAAATTGTATAATTTTAATATTTACTTAATTCATCTTAAGCAGATCCTTTTTGGCTCAATTGAAATAGTATTGTAAATACAAATGCATACAGGTAACTAACAATTGTTATTAGCACTTTTAGATCTATTTTTCAATCCCAAATTTTAGGCCTTTCAACTTTCATTGCTCTTAGATACGAGAGAAATTGTCCTGCGTGAACAGACTCGTGATATCCAATCCGAAACACATATTTTGCAAGATTTTTTTTAGCTCCATTTCCCGGGTGAATAATTTCCGTTTCTTTTAATTCCTCATCCGAAAATTGCCGGATACTTTCTAAAAATGTTTTCCTAAAAGGTTCTGCAAACTCAAGTTCATCCTTTAGGCTTATAAATGGTCGGTTTTCCCAAGGCGTTTTATAATTTGCCATATCCTCTTGATTGACAATCATATTCCAGCCATAATCAGCCTCTAAAACATGTCTTATCATTTCTGCCGCACTAATTGCCGCTCTGTCAGGTTTCCAGTTATTATAGTTCTCAGGTAGAGCTTTCCAAATTTTTATACTTCTTATCCGTATTTCTTTTAAATTTAAAATTATGAGCTCAGATAGGTTCATTGTTTTCGGGGAAATAGATTCACATCACTATTGACCATTACACCATTTATATTGCAGAAAATCTGGATAAATGAACTATAGCCATTTTGTAAAGGATAAGTTATTTAAAACCCGAATCCATATTTGAGTTTAAACCCAAAAGAAAGGGTTTTGATCTTATCTACATTGCCGGCTTGAGTAGTGAGTACACTATTACCTGTGAAATTCACCTCAGGTGCTGCATTGTATTCCAGCAAACGATTTGAGTTGGTATCATCAAACACATTGGTAAGCCCGTAATCCAGGTACACACTTAAATACACAAGACTGCTTTGTGTAACCGGTAACTTAAGTCCGGTTTCCACACTAAGCATCACGTTGGTTTTAAGCGCCAGGTCTTCAGCTTCCCAGCTATAACTGCCAAAATTTCCAAAACCGGCAAACCTGGGTGCCTCCAGCAAGGCATCGTACTGCTCATAATAACCCGCTGTGGTCAGTCGTGTGGCTTCGGCTTCGTACTGGCTTTCTGCAAGAATATCCAACTTAACCCCTGCCGAAGCAAATAAACGATTGGTTCCAGAAGTCTCATACTGAGCCAACAGCGGGATTTGAATGTATCGTGCGGTTTGGGTTTCGCGGTAATCGGTAAAACGATACCGGAACTCAAAAGCTTCAGCTTCGAAATCCTGTGTAAGATAAGCCCCGTTGATCAAGTCAAGCTTTGCATTACCGCGATAGGTTTGTAAAGCAACCCCGGTTCTCAGGCTCCATTTCGTTGAAAGGTAGCGGCCAAATTCGATACCAAAACCAACCCCATCATCTAGCGCTACTTTGTTGTCCACCCCGTCGTATTCCAAGATGGAAACGGGTCCGTTTACGTGCAGCAGCAACTCATTGGTTTGTTGCGCATGTAGCGGAATGGCTCCCAGTCCGAAAACAAGCAGCAATCCTTTTAAGTGGCTATTCATCTGCATATTTCTATTTCTAGCTATAAAAAACTTCATCTGTTACAGGTTAATTAGTAAACGATAAACTGAATGGTTTGGGTTTGCTTCTTGGTCTGACAGACCAATACGTACAACCCGGCCTGAATACCCGCAGGCATCTGAACGGTAGTGCTGGAAGCACTGGTGTAAAACGTATCGACAAGTGTGCCCTGCAGGCTGAGAATCGAGATTTTCATGTCCTTAAGCTCTTCTTTCTCAAAATCTGCAAATAAGGTAGCCGAGGCTGTGGCCAGTACCGGATTGGGTGCCATTCGTATTTTACCGCTGGCCTTCAACTCAATAGTAAATTCACAAGTGCTCAGCACATCTCCTCCTGCCGTGATAAGCTCTACGCGGTAGCTCGCAAGCGGGTCTAGCATATCTGTTGAGGCATCCCCTTCTGAGAAATACTGTTCGTTTCCAACAAGGCGACCGTTTTTATACCATCTGTAACCGGTAAAGCGGTAGTTGCCGTTAGTCTGAGGATTCTTGTTTACAACCAGGGTATTGTTGAACTTCTGTACCACGATCTCCTCAAACAGGAAGCGTTTGTGAATCTCAATCCTATACATTCTGCTCACTGTACCATCCTGAGAGGTAACTACCAGCGTGGTGCGGTAGATACCCGGTTTGGGTACCGGTATACTGAAGGTTTTCGGCATATTGCCTGTTGCATTGGCCTCTGTATCGTAAGTAACCTCCAGCGTCTGCATATCTTCCCCACAATCGATCACATAAGTGATCAATTCATCGGGATTGAGATACTCCCTGTCACCAATAGTCAGGCGGGTGATGGATGCATCTGCACTGGTCACCACAAGCTGCTGAGATACCGGTGTCGCAGGTTGGTAGTTATCGTTTCCTACCTGAGAAGCGGTGATGGTAATGGTGCCCGATTGTACCAGGCTTACAAAACCAGTTTCACTTACCATTGCCGCAGGTACATTCGAACTATAGGTGTAGCTATAGCTTACCGGTAATCCGGATGATGCCGTAGGCTCCAACTGGAAGTCGGGATCCGTTTCCAAACTTACCACAGGTAAGGCATCAAAGCTGATGGCTTGTGGGGCTTTGGTGATTTCTAGAGTTGCTGTATAGGTTACTGTATTGTAATTAGGCCTTGTAACAGTTGCAGTAAGGGCGTATATTCCTGCATCTATGCGATCATTACCTGTGTAACTTACATTAGCTCCCTGAGGCAAGTTTTCAACCAAAATTTGCTTGGGAGTGCCACTGTATACAAAGCTCTTATCCTCAAAGGTGATTCCCGTGATCGTGGCGGGAGTAATCCTCAAATCAGCGGTCAATACCAAAGGGGTAAAGTTACTTCCTGTGATCGTGGCTGTTACCTCTTGGGTGCCGACATCCGTTCTGCTATTGTTGGTGTAGCTTACTGAAGTTCCATCCGGAAGACTTCCGGTAATCGCAAGGGATTTAGCCGTGCCATCGTATACAAAGCTCTTATCTTCGAACGTGATTCCGGGGATGGTCGCCGGAGTGATCGTCAAATCGGCGGTCAATACCAAAGGGATATAGTTCGAACCGGTGATCGTAGCCGTTACCTCCTGAGTTCCTACTTCCTTTCTACTGTTGTCCACATAACTCACACTAGTTCCAATAGGAAGGCTTCCGGTAATCGCAAGGGATTTAGGATTGCCATCGTACACAAAACTCTTATCCTCAAAGGTGATTCCCGTGATCGTGGCGGGAGTAATCCTCAAATCAGCGGTCAATACCAAAGGGGTATAGTTCGAGCCGGTGATCGTGGCGGTTACCTCCTGAGTTCCTACTTCCGTTCTGCTGTTGTCCACATAACTCACACTATTTCCAATAGGAAGGCTTCCGGTAATCGCAAGGGATTTAGGATTGCCATCGTACACAAAACTCTTATCCTCAAACGTGATTCCCGTGATCGTGGCAGGAGTAATCCTCAAATCAGCGGTCAATACCAAAGGGGTATAGTTCGAGCCGGTGATCGTTGCCGTAACTTCCAGAGTGCCCACATCAGTTCTGCTGTTATTAATATAGCTCACGCTAGTTCCGGCAGGAAGACTTCCGGTAATCGCAAGGGATTTGGAAATGCCATCATACATAAAACTATCGTCCACTAAAGTTATTCCCATGATCGTGGCAGGGGTAATGATCAGGTCAGCCGCCAATACTAAGGTGGTATAGTTCGAACCGTTGATCGTGGCCGTGACCTCCTGGGTTCCCACATCTGTTCTGCTGTTGTCCGCATAACTTACACTAGTTCCAGCAGGAAGGCTGCCGGTAATCGCAAGGGATTTGGCCGTGCCATCGTATATAAAGCTGGTATCCTCAAAGGTGACTCCTATTATCGTTGCTGGTGTCACAGTCAAGTCGGCTGTCAATACCAGTGTTGTGTAGTTGTCACCGGTGATCGTTGCAGTAACCTCCTGAGTTCCCACATCCGTTCTTGAATTATCGGCATAACTTACGCTAGTTCCAGCAGGAAGGCTGCCGGTAATCGCAAGGGATTTGAAAGTACCATCGTATACAAAACTATCATTCTCAAAGGTGATTCCTGTTATCGTTGCTGGTGTGATTGTCAAATCAGCGGTTAATACCAAAGTGGTGAAGTTGCTTCCTGTGATCGTGGCTGTTACCTCCTGAGTGCCCACATCTGTTCTTGAATTATTAGTATAGCTTAAACTAGCTCCAGCAGGAAGGCTGCCGGTAATCGCAAGGGATTTGAAAGTACCATCGTATACAAAACCATCATTCTCAAAGGTGATCCCGGTAATGCTAGCCGGAGTGATCGTCAAATCAGCGGTCAATACCAAAGAGGTATAGTTCGAACCGGTGATCGTGGCTGTTACCTCCTGAGTGCCCACATCCGTTCTGCTGTTATTGGCATAGTTCACATTAGCTCCAGCAGGAAGGCTTCCGGTAATCGCAAGGGATTTGGCCGTGCCATCGTAAACAAAGCTCTTATCCTCAAACCTGATTCCGGTGATCGTGGCAGGAGTGATTGTAAGCTGAGCACTGTTAAAGGCAATAGAATAATTAGATCCTGCAAGATCACCGGCTTCAATATCGTATACTCCTACATCTTCTCCAGTTTTCCTTTTTAAAATTCCTGATAATACGCTTATATTTTCTCCATTTACAAATCCCTCTGCCGAATAAGAGAGTACAGGATCAGGGGTGCCAAAAACTTTGAACTTCCTATCAGCAGTGACGGTTAAATTAGCTTTCGTAATCTCAAAACTACCCGGAGTATAGCTGATCGTATAATTAGGCGATGCATATCCCGCTGCGGTAATTGTGTAAACACCGACATCTTCACCCGGTTCGCGTGTTAGGTTTAGGCTTCCACCCAAATCATTAGAATCATCACCATTTTCAAATCCGCTGTAGTTTGCGGTAAAGGCGGGGTCAGATTCTCCGTATACCTTGGTTTTGTTGTCAGGGGTTACTCTAAGCAGTTTAGGGTCTACCTGAATAGTAAAGCTTTTGGAATCACTGAAAAAGTTGGTCGTGCCGGGCAGGTTTATTTCAACATTTATGGTACCCGTGCCTACAAAGGAGAGGGTTTGATCTGTAATGTTGACCAGCGCATTTCCTGAAGTAACACTCCAAATTATGTCATTTGCACTCCCATCCCAGTTGCTCGTATCAAAAGTCAGCCTCTCAGAAGCACCATATATTCGCTTAAGCGTTTCCCCTGTTCCTACTGTCTCGCCACCTAGGGCCACGCTCCAGTCCGGGAGACTTTTGTTGAATTTGATCACAAGCCTTACAGCATCGCTGAGTATACCACGTTCATCTTTGGCTACAATATCTATATTACGGTCTTGGCCTGGAGCAGTCGCTACAGGCCCTGTATAGGCATAGAAAACCCTACGTAATACGGCTTGATAAGTTGCAATTGAAGCCAAGCCACTAAGTCTGAGAGTACCGGTTGATCTATTAATATTTGTGCTAATTCCATTACCCAAAGCAAAATTTGAATCCATCGCCGAAAGCCATAATTCATCGGAGGTGCCCCCGGGGCGTGCTGCAAAGGTGAAGCTGACGCCAGATAGCGTAGCTGAATCTTCATCACTTAAGATAGCACCTGCTGCTACAAGAAGTTCGCTGCCAACAGGAGCATAGCGCACTATTTTAGTGCTTAGCGCTATTACAGGTTTTTTAGTGGAGGTGATCACCACATTTTGGGTTTGCGTACTGAAATTGCCTGCAGCATCCGTATACGTCCACGTAACCAACGTATTTTCAGTAATCGGAAAAACAGCATCGTGGGTCACCGTCACGTTCGCTGTACAATTGTCTGTAGCGCCGGGAGGCGTCAGTTCCGTTACTTGAGCCTCTGCCGTGACCTCGGGTAAGCTTACCATATCCGGAACGGGTGCGCTAAGGTCTTTGATCATCACATTTTGAGTTTGTGTACTGAAATTGCCTGAAGCATCGGTATAGGTCCAGGTCACCAGCGTATTTTCAGTGATCGGAAAAACAGCATCGTGGGTCACCGTAACGCTTTTTGTACAGTTGTCTGTTGCGGTAGGTGGTGTCAATTCGGTTACGGTGCATGCTGCGGTAACCTCGGGTAAGCTTGCCACATCCGGCACGGGTGCGCTAAGGTCTTTGATAGCCACATTTTGGGTTTGCGTACTGAAATTTCCTGAAGCATCCGTATACGTCCAGGTCACCAGCGTATTTTCAGTAATCGGAAAAACAGCATCGTGGGTCACCGTAACGCTTTTTGTACAGTTGTCTGTTGCGGTAGGCGACGTCAATTCGGTTATGGCACATGCTGCGGTGACCTCAGGTAAGCTTGCCACATCCGGCACGGGTGCGCTAAGGTCTTTGATAGCCACATTTTGGGTTTGCGTACTGAAATTGCCCGAAGCATCCGTATACGTCCACGTAACCAGCGTATTTTCAGTAATCGGAAAAACAGCATCGTGGGTCACCGTCACGCTTTCTGTACAGTTGTCTGTTGCGGTAGGTGGTGTCAATTCGGTTACGTTGCATGCTGCGGTGACCTCAGGTAAGGTAACCACATCCGGCACGGGTGCGCTAAGGTCTTTAATGACCACATTTTGCGTTTGCGTACTGAAATTGCCTGAAGCATCCGTATACGTCCACGTAACCAGCGTATTTTCAGTAATCGGAAAAACAGCATCGTGGATCACCGTAACGCTTTTTGTACAGTTGTCTGTTGCGGTAGGTGGTGTGAGTTTGGTTATGGCACATGCTGCGGTAACCTCAGGTAAGCTTGCCACATCCGGCACGGGTGGTGTTTTATCATCTGTACACCCTGCCGTTTCACAGCCTGGGCCACCATCTGTAATCGTCCAGCCGAAGGATTCTATTAATTTAGTCCTGCCGGGTTCTCCCAGACAAAACTTGCTGTTACCTGCACTAAAAACCACATCGCTTTTTAAATCCAAATTGCTCCAGGTGTTTAAAAGCTTATCGTAATTTTCTTCTGATAGCGTGACTCCATCAAACATCCCCTCCATATTGGTAACCTTACTCACATCCCATTGGCTAAAATCGTAATCCAGGCTTGTGGCTCCAGTAAACATATTTGTAAGGTCGCTGCAGAACCTTAAATTTGGGACATCTTTAGCATTGATCACCAGGTTGGAACAACCGTTAAATGCATTATTCATGGTAGACCAAGCGTGTTTTCCCCATTGTTCAATCGACACAATTTTATCTTTATCTGGAGAATTTTTAAAAGATAGTTCAAGCTCAAAAGCTTCTATGACAATAGTGTGGATTCCCGGTTTAGCAAACGTATGTATTCTTCCATTGGAATTCGTTTCAACATAAGAGTGTACTTTGTAATCAATAATACCATCATTGTCCCAGTCAATGAAATAAAAATAGCCATCACCTATTAAAGGAAGCGTTATCCTCTCATTGACTGTAGTGGTTCGCCATGTGGTTACAAAATAATCAGGGTTGTAACCGTATTCATACGGACCTAAGTCAATTTGACCAAGAGTACGTGTTTTACCATCCAAGTCTTTGTCTAAATCATTATAGCTTTTATCTCCTGCATCCTTAACGATTCCTAGTTGCGCGTGGAAATCCCCAGCTGTTGTAGGTAAAGCTGCTGTCGTAAAATCAATGCCTTTAACAAAAAGAGGGTCTTCATTTGCAACAATGCCCGAACTGCTTATGTTTGCCACCAAACTAGTTGCATAAGTCGCATTTCCTAAAATAGAAGCCTGGGGCGCAGTAGTGGTGCCTTGAGCCCGGTTGTTCCAAATAATGCTGTTTTTGACGGATAAAGTACCCCCTGCGATATTGGAAATTGCACCCCCCTCTGTTGCCGCACTATTACCTGATAAGGTACAGTTGATCAAAGTCATCTTTGACATATCGTTATAAAGAGCCCCACCGCTATCTGCCGTATTTCCCGAAAAAATGCAGTTGATAAACTCCACTTCCGCATTGATGCTAAAAAATGCCCCCCCTGCTAAACTTGCCGAATTTCCGGAAAAAATACAGTTTCTAAAGGAGGAAGATGAAAAGCAGCCTACCCCACCCCCAACACTGGTTTCGTAACTAGCACCATTGGAATTACCTCCCGAAATGGTAAACCCATCCATTAAAAAAGGCAGGGCACTTAATGAGGTTACCACCGTATATGCATTATCGGCACGGTTCAAACCGGCCTGATCATTCTTTTGCAAGTCCCCGCTCAGAATAGTGGGATTATTGGCATAATCCCTTTGATCCAAGTTGGTTTCATTCCCTGAAAAACCTCCATAGATGGCAACTTCATTGCCTAACAAAAATGTAGCCTGCCGGTCATTATCGGTTTGGTTTGTTCCTTCATCCGGGTAATAGGTACCGCCCGCAACCCATATTTGTTTTCCAGTATAACAGGCAGAGCCATCCAGCAGAGCCAGCGCAGAATTCAAATACTTTTTAGCGGTGGCCCAGCTTCGGCCATCCCCACTATCATCGGCCTGGTTTGCATTTACATAGATGGTTGATTTGTTTATGAAAATACTGGTAATGCTGTAATTTAAAGAAACGACATTTTGATTGCCCGATGCATCTGTAGCCACGACTTCCTTGACCACGGTTGTACCCACATCTGAGCAGGTCACCGTAAACGGTTCTGCCTGTACCACACTGATCACCCCACAATTATCCACAAAATTTAATTCGGGTGGTGTAATGGTTAACGAGGTACGGGTTCCTAAATCTATCATCCCAAAGTCAGGGGCATTGATTATAGATGAAGTTGCACGTGTAATAGTAGGTGCAAAAGTATCGACCACCGTCACCTGTGCAGAACAACTATCGGTATTTCCATTTCCGTCTTTAACCGTTAAAACGATGGTGTTTTCACCTAAATCAGCACAGGTAAATGTTTGCTTTGAGACGGTCATTTCCTTTATAAAAAGATCATCTGTTGAACCACCATCTATAGCTGTGGGATCTAGAGTTGCCTGCCCGTTAACACCTGAAGCAAATCCTATACTGCCATCATTGGTTATATAACTTCCCTGCCCTAACAACAGGCTTGTGTTTTTACAGATTGCAACCGGAGGCTGGGTATCGTAATTAACCTGATAGACTACGGTTCCGTTTTGGGAATTGGTAACAAGACCACCTTCCTTGAACGAGGAGTTTGTAAATTCTGGATCGACATAAGAAGAACCGCCGCCGCCGCCGCGTTCAGGACTACCGGCGCCGCCGCCATCATAGCCCCCACCGCCGCCACCGGCACCAAATAAGCTCCACATACGTTCTGAACAGCTTGAACGAAAAGAATCTCTAAGCCACGGACCTCCGGCTCCACCCCCGCTATATCCGGTTCCTCCACGACTACGATCCCTTGTTTCAGTTTTGGAACAGCCTGGTATCTGAAATGGAAAGTCTTGATTGCAGTTGGGACCGGAATAAAAAATTCCTTCCGGATGATAGCCTCCCCATCCACCATCGCTGGCTGCCTTTCCGGTAATATCCCCACTATGAATGCCTGTATTTAGTCCAGAAATTCCCGAAAGCCCACCTCCTCCTCCCGCATATACACTCAATATATCTGAGGAATGACCAGCTATATTGTCAATAACTATTCGTGTGTTGCTTCCGGTAGTACCATTTTCACCCGGCTTTCCTGAACTTTCACAAGAGGTGGCATGACCTGCAGTAGCTACACCTCCCGGTCTTCCTGAGGATTGATAGATCTCTACGGCACAGCCACCGCCACCGCCGCCTGCAAGCGCTAATAAAGTACCGTTATGGTCAACCAGAGCTGTAGATGCGCCGCCGCCGCCGCTTGCTATAATTGGATGGGAATCGGTTTCCCCATGTTTACCCTGGTAAAAGAAGATTTTTTTTCCCTCGTTTTCAGGTGTTATGAGCATCGTAAAGGTCACCGTTCCTCCCTCTCCCCCTTGTGCGACACGGTCTGTAAACGTACCATCCCAGGTTGCTGCACCCCCATCACCTCCTTTAAGGGTAAACGTGATACTTGCCGCCCCGGTGCTCAGCAGGGGTATGACGGCTGTTGCCGTAGAGCGTACCCGTATAGATGCATTTTCAAATTTAATAGCGGTTTGTGCGGTATTGGTCAAAGTGCCATTGTCTGAATAGGTAGTGACCTGGGCAAAACTTAGCTGAGCAATTAGACAGCAAATACAAAAAAACAGGGTAGACTTCCTCATAATCAATAGGTCTGTTTAAAAACCTCAAAATTATTGAGAGGACAGTCGCGATAAAATACGTAGCTGATGCAAATAATACGTAGGCTACGTAGGTTTTGTCAGGATAGTTACAGGCTGTTTATGATCTCGGTATGGGAGTTGATCCAGACCGATAGGGTGTTGGCCACAGGCTCCAGTTCTAATTTGGCAATGATGTTTGTCCGGTGCTTTTCAACCGTGCGTTTAGAAATACTCAAGGCCTCACAAATCTCCATAGAGGTCTTATTTTGGGCAATCAACCGGATGATGGTACGCTCTGAAGGGGTAAGTAAACTTATCTTTTTCAACTCCTCGTTGGCCATGGTTTCAAAATCATCATCAAAAGACTTGCTGTAGTAATTATTGCCTTTCATCACCTCGGCTATACATACAGCGATTTCTTCAAAGCTGTCCTCTTTTAACAGGTAGCCCTGTACACCCACTGTTTTGGCCTGTACGACAAAACCTTTTTGCTTATGATAGGACATCATAATAAAACGGGTTTTTAATTGCTCGTCTTTTAAACGGGTTATTACTTCAAAACCATTTAAAAAAGGCATTTCAATATCCAAAAAGGCGATATCGGGGTTATGCGTATGTATAGCTTCAAGCGCCGAGGTTCCGTTAGTTGCAGTAGCCACTACATTATATCCCGCCTGCTCCAGTTCTTGTTGCAGCCCGGTCAACATTAAGGGATGGTCATCTGCCAGTACTAAAGAAAGCTTGGGTATAGCCATAGCATTAAAACTTAACAATTATAAGGGTATTGAGACTTTCAGGCACGTTCCTTTTTTGGTTTCTGCCTGTACTTCTAAGTGCGCCTTAATGATCTTACAGCGCTCCTGAATTGATTTTATACCTAAACTTTTACCGGAAGCCGCGACTTCTTTATAATCGAAACCTATTCCGTTGTCCTCTACAGTGAGGCTTACCCCATTTTTCTCTTTTAAAACGCTTACACCAATTGCTTTGGCTTTTGCGTGCTTGATGCTATTTTGTAAAGTTTCCTGAAGGATTCTATAGAGGTGAAGGGCTTGTTCTTCGTTTAGAACATCATCCACAAAAGTGATCTCTGTGGTAAAAAACAGTTCTGTTGTTGCATCCAGGTCGTCAACAAGCTCCTGGGCGGCCTTTGTAAAACCCAACCTTTTGAGCACTACCGGGTACAGGTTGTGAGAAATGGCGCGTATATTGGCCAGGGTATCTGTGGCCAGGTCCTGCATAAAAACATCTCTGGTACTTTTTGCCTTACGTGTAAGCAGCATCAGTTGCTGGCCTACACCATCATGCAACTCCATGGCCACCCGGTTACGCTCCTGCTCTTGTGAGGATATTACATACTGCGAAAATTCCTCATTCTGCTTTTGGGCTTTTTTAGCAAAGCTTCTGGAACGCAATACACTGAAGAAAGCGAAGGCAAAAACCAATCCCAAGCCACCAAAAATAAGCCATTGCCTTTGCAACTTCTTTTGCGCCTGCAACAACTCAATGTTCGTTTGTTGCGCAGCTATTTTTGAATCCCTCTTTTCTGTTTCATAAAGGGTTTGATAATAACTTAAAATCCGGGCTTTTTGAATGTTGGTTATAGAATCTTTTAGGTGTGTGTAGTTTGCATAATGCTTAAATGCCTGCCCTTCATCACCAAGCAATTTATACACTTTAGAAAGAAAGTGATCGGCTTCCTGAATCTCCTCATATTCCTTGCTTTCCTGTTTCAGTTTGAGGTAAGCCGTTCCATAATTCAGTGCCTTTTGATAGTCTTTTTCGGCAAATGCCAAACGTTTTTTTGCATCTAAATAGAAGGCTTCATTAAAACCGGTTATCTGGTCAGGCTCGCGCTCTAATTCGGTCATTAGTTTATTAGCCTTGGCTAAACTATCATTCTCGGCATAGGCCCCTATTAAGCCAAACGTCAATATGGGTTTAAAAAAATCCTGGTACTCTGATGTTTCGTTTGAGGATAAAGCCTGTTTTAAATAAGCAATGCGTTTGTGTTGCTCCCCCATCTTATTGGCACTGGCCGCTGCGTTATAAAAAATAGAGGGTAAACTGGGATATTTCTTATAGGCTTCCGCCAGGCTGATCAGTTCGTTGCGCTCTTTGGTCTCTTCATCATAAAACCCGTTTTTCCCATACAAAATGGTCATCGAATTTTTGGCATTGATCCAATTCAGTGTATCCTTATCCTTTTGAAAATAACCTATGGCCTCCTGAAGGGTAAGGGAGGCTTTACCAAACTCCCCTTTATCAACATATACAATCCCTTTTCCCAGTTTCGAAAGTCCCTTCAGGGGAGTATTCCTGCTTTTGGCATAGTGAAATGCACTGTCAAAATTAGAAAGGGACTCTTCAAATTCCCCCGAATAATACTGCAGGTCAGCCAGCTCAAAATAAAATTGCCCCAACACTTCTTTATCCTTCACCGATTTTAAAAGTGGAATGGTATTGGGGATAAGGGCTTTTGCCCGGGCCGCGTCTTCATATTTAAAGAGATTGATCAGATTAGCGGTATGTTTTACCGCGACATCGTAGTCCTGTATCTTGTTTGCAAGTTCAATGGTCGCATATAAAAGCGAGTCATTGCTTCGGTTTAAAGAACTTAAACTGTCCAGCTCCTTAAGCCTATTTTTAGTTTTGGAAGAAGTATTCTGGGCATTTGTACTTGGGATACAAAGCATACTAAATAAAAGGAAAAAGAAAAAACAAGGTATGATCCTCATTACAACGCAACTAATTTAGTTGTAAAACTAACTTTTTCTTCAGCTTTATAAAATAATAAAGTCACTTTGTGCTCCAAAAGTAACCTTACTTTCTGATCGCAGTAGAAGGCCAATTTAATATGAAATGCGCGTAAACCTTTCACATTTACTTATTTCATCTTGAGCTAATCCTTTTTTGCTCAATTGATATTGTATTGTAGATCAAAACGCATACGGGATTTAGTGTTTCATTTACTTCCTCCAGAGCCGTCGCAATACCTTTTTTGATAGTTATTACCTTCGGGATTCTAAATTAAAAGAGGGCTATAAATAGGAAGGCAAAGCCGACCGGTTTATGCGCCCGACTAATTTAGAATCCTGTACTTTTCCTATCAAAAAAGGTATGCTTTCTGGAGGGCATCAAAAAGAAAATAAATCAAGAAAGTAAAAGATAGGGCTATTTCAAAATAGGATGACCCGGCGAACTCAGGCCAAAATGGCTAACCCAATCGGGCACTAAAAAATTAACATTTTTGGCCTGTGTTCAAGACCTTTTGGACGAACCTCTTTCCGCGAAACGTAGTGTAGGGGAATGTGGTGAGGACTACCTAAAATATCCTTCTTTACCCCTATCTAAATAGGATTTGTCGCAAAAATCTGCATGTTTACAGGGTTTAAAAGCACATTTGTCGCAAATCGTACAAAATCAAGCAGAAAAAATAATCTTAAGACCCTGAAATAAAATGAGTTATAAATCTGTAACATCGCGCAGCGTGTTACCCTCTTGCTACTCATTTTATATTCGCTACGCTACTAAAAATGGCAGCTTTTTCCTTCGATGCTATCAATTTTGTATGAATATTTAGTATACTCATTCCTATTTCATTTGTGAAAATATTTAATATGCATTTAAAAATAATCTTTCAAATTTTACTGTACAGTTCAGGATGTTGGCTTCCTAAACTCTTTGAAATGACACGAATGAAGCAGGCTCATTATCATCTTTTCTATGTCAGTTTCTTTATCTTCTTTAAGACTCAAAAGCGCTTCAGTTTTTAGCCTCCACCCGTTCTATCTTACGCTCTAAATAATCCATATCATCTCCTAATTTTCGCTCAACAACCTTAGCGTAGATCTGTGTGGTAGATAATTTTTTATGTCCTAAAATCTTAGAAACGGTTTCTATGGGCATGCCGTTGGATAATGCTACTGTTGTAGCGAAAGTATGTCTGGCTAAATGAAAAGTAACATCCTGATGAATTTCACACAATTCAGCGATTTCTTTCAGATATTGATTTACCTTCTGATTAGAAATTTTAGGCAATAAGGTTTGGGTAATTTCACAAGCTTTATCATTTTTATATTTATCCAGAATCGTGATAGCCTTCTTTAAAAGTGGAACTTTAACTGAGTTGCCATTTTTCATTCTTCGCGTTACAATCCAAAGTTTTCCGTTTAAGCCTATAGTCAGATTATCAGGCTTCAATAATACGAGATCCCCATAACTTATTCCTGTATAACAACTGAAAATAAATAAGTCCTTCACTCGTGCGAGTCGGTTGGATTTAAGCTCAATCTTTTCAATTTTTTTAAAGTTTTCTGCGGATAAAAAAGTTCGTTCCCGAGGCTCCAAAGTGGACTTAAAATTAAGAAAGGGGTTTTTGTTGATCCATTCTAAACGATAGGCTAAAGAGACCATTTTCTTTAGCCGTTGTATATGCTTCATCACCGCGTTATGCTGTAAATTTCCATTATGAGTGTTTGATTTAGTTATTCTTAGAAAATTGTCGAACCTCAGAACAAAGCTATAGTCCAATTCCTGCAGGTAATAATCTGTCCTATTGTATTCCTTTTTGAGGAACTTGCGCACATAATTCTGGCTGGTTATATAGAGCCGTGAAGTATTAGGGCTTAATTTGGAAAAGCAGGTAGTGTTGTGGTATTCAAATATATCTTCCAAGGAATAGAGTTTTCCTTCTTCTCCAAAGTATTTCTTTTTTATATTCTCAACTGTTCTAAGCTTGCCTTCAATGCGTAATTCCTGATAGCATTGAAAGAGCCTTGAATATTCCTGATCCAAAAATTCATTGAATTCCAACGAAAAAGCATCTGTTCCTGTTAATCGCTGGGCCCGAGAATTCCACAAAGAGAGGATTACCTTTCGCTTTAAACTGATGTTCAGTTTCTTGTTATCAACACATATACGGGCGTATACCGGTGCTTCCCCATTTTTGGCTCTTTGCTCATAGACCCAAAACAGGACTGAAAATGTTGAAGTAGTTCTCATGATTTGACGTGTTTAAATGAAACATGTTTGCGAAAGTCAAATCAGTGATATGTAGATAAAAGACTAAATCAATCGATAATTTTTGTTGACAAAATGTTGACGATCTGCGCGACAAAAAGCACAAATTCAATTAAAATCAAAAAATGTCAAAAAATATTAAAACGCTGTTTATCATTATATTAACGTTTATTTGATGTAGTCTAAAACCTACTTTGTAGCCTCACCAGGAATCGAACCTGGATCTAAAGTTTAGGAAACTTCTATTCTATCCGTTGAACTATGAGGCCAATTTGTATGTTACATTACTTCCCTAAAAATCTAAAGTTTAGGACCCCGACGCTTCGGGGCCTTTCTATCCATTGAACCACGAGGCCGTTTGCTAGATCGAATTTAGGATTTCTGCGGCTTTTAGCAAGTCTTTTTCTGCTTTTGCAAAACAAAACCGAAGCAAATGATCATCGCGGTGGTTTACATTAAATACCGAAACCGGTATACTCGCGAGTTTATGTTCGCGGGTTAGGCGTTTGGCAAAATCAACTGCGGGCTCGTCGGTAATGGCACTGTAATCCATGATCTGAAAGTACGCACCTTCTGCCGGAGTATAAGTAAAACGGCTTTGATTTAATGCATTTAGAAACGTATCCCGCTTAGCCTGATAAAACTCAGATAAGCCCAAATAATGCTTCGGTTCTTCCAGGTATTGCGCCAAGGCAATTTGGGTAGGATGGTGAATGCTGAAAACCAGATTTTGATGTACTTTTCTAAATTCCCGCATCAAGTCTTTTGGAGCCAGACAGTAACCCATTTTCCAACCCGTGGTGTGAAAGGTTTTTCCAAAAGAAGCCGTGATCAACGCCCGCTCGGCAATGCCGGGATAGGAAGCTGCACTCCGGTGAACTCTTCCGTCAAAAACCATATGCTCATATACCTCGTCGCTTAATATCAAAATGTTAGTATCCCTAACAATCGATTCTAACTGCTTTAAATCAGCATCTTTAAAGACCATTCCGCCTGGATTATGCGGGTTGTTGATGATGATCATTCGGGTTTTTGAGGTGATCGCATTGGCAACGGCATTCCAATCGATTTGTAGGTAAGGTGCTTCCAGCTGAACGGGAACCGGAGTAGCTCCCTGCAACTTGATGGTTGGTTCATAACTGTCAAAAGCAGGCTTGAGCACGATGACTTCATCTGCGGGATGTACAAATGCCGTAATCGCCACATAAAGTGCTTCCGAGGCACCTACAGTCAGATTGATTTCGTGTTCGGGATCGTAAATTTTTCCCCGTAAATCAGCAATAAGTTCGCTAATCTTTTCGCGTAAGCGTAAATGACCCGCAGGCGGCGCGTATTGATTGTAGCCGTCTCGCATAGCTTTACTCACCAAATCAATCAATACCGGGTCTGGTGAGAAACCCGGAAAACCCTGAGACAGGTTAAGCGCATTATGCTCAACAGCAAGGCCGGTCATTTCAGCAAATATCGAAGCCTGATCGCCCGGAAGTTTACTCTGCATCCTCTTTTCTGAAATGGTCGGCCACCGCCTCAAGTTCCTCGTACCATGCTTCACCAAACTTACGGATCAGAGCATCTTTGGTAAACTTGTAAACCGGCACCTGGAGTTCTTTACCCAGTGTGCAGGCATCGTCACAAATAGGCCATTTGTGGTAATTTACCGCGGTAAATTTGGAATACTCCTGCAAACGCACGGGGTATAAATGACAGGAAATGGGTTTTCTAAAATCTACCTCGCCGGCATTATACGCATCTTCGATACCGCAGGAAGCCACGCCATCTTTGGTAAAGGTAACGTAAGCGCACTCTGCACCGTTTACCAGCGGGGTCTCGAGTTCGTCAAGATCGGTTTTGATATGCGTACCCTGCTCTTCGATGGCTTTAATCCCTTCGGGTCTTAAAAACGGCTTCACCTTAGGGTAAATAGCTTTTAAAATAGCAATCTCATCGGGCTCGAGGGGCGCACCTGCTTCTCCGGCAATACAACATTCGCCTTTACAGGCTGAAAGATTACACACAAAATCCTTCTGTATGACTTCTTCTGAAACTATGGTTTTATCTATCTGAAACATGCCGCAAAGATACGTTTTAGGTGAGAATACTTATATTACTTAAAGCTTAAGTATAACCCGGCAAATACCACAACTTAACCAAAGTATAATTATCCGGAATTTGTTTCAGTTTAAGTTTGACTTTACGAGATTAAGTATTTGTTAAATCTAAACCCAAAACTGATTAATATTCAAAGAAATAGCCGTAATTTTGCGCCCTCAAAAAAAGAAGCACAGGTATGAACTTCGACATTAAAGAAATCGCAACGGCAACCATGATTTTGTTTGCCATTATTGACATCATAGGCAGTATCCCTATTATCATTGGCTTACGCGAAAAAGTAGGCCACATTCAGAGTGAGAAAGCTTCTATTGTAGCGGCAGCACTTATGGTTATGTTTCTGTTTATCGGGAAAGAAATTCTGAATCTTATAGGTATTGATGTAAACTCATTTGCCGTTGCCGGGGCATTTATCATCTTCTTTATCGCCCTCGAAATGATTTTAGGAATTCAATTGTATAAAGATGATGCGCCCGAAACCGCCAGTGTGGTACCTCTGGCTTTTCCGCTTGTGGCAGGCGCAGGTACGATGACGTCCCTGCTTTCGCTTCGCGCTGAATACGAGGTTGAAAACATCATCGTTGCCATAATTATCAATATTTTGTTTGTGTATCTGGTTCTGAAAGCTTCAGGAAAAATCGGAAAAATTCTGGGAAAACAGGGAATTAGCATCATACGCAAAATCTTTGGCGTAATTTTGCTGGCAATGGCGGTAAAGCTGTTTACCACAAATATTCAAGGACTATTCTAAAGATCTGAATACAAATAAGCCTTCAGCTCAACACCGCACGGAACCGCAATACGTTAACTATGAAAATTGCTCTTTATATCTTGCTGGGATTGGCCGGCGCGCTACTTATTTTTAACCTTACCAAAATTGACTATGCCGCACCCCTGGCGGAAGACAGTATGGTCGCTGTCATTTCGGTAGCAGCTTGCCTGTGTGCAGCTTTATTACTGGTCATTTTGATGCTTTCGCGAAAAATTGCCGAAAAAAACAGAAAAGCACGTTCTGCAAAACGCTAATTGCGCCTACAGTAAGGAGACTAGTGTGGGATTGAAGAATTCATAAACAATCCCTACAACAAAAGTGGCTATAGCCAGAATAAGGAACAGCTTGTGCAGCCTTTGAAAAAAGAGGGTTCGCTTCAGCTTTCTGCGCAGTGACTTATCGCTTATTTTTTTCATCTGTTCTTTTATCTCCCGTCTCGAGAGGTAAAACGGACTCACCGAAATCCCGTTTGAGATGAGGATGCCGGCACTGTTATCAAGCAAACGAAAAACAGCAGCGATGCAAAACACGAAAATAGATGCGATGATAATCATATCAACTACGACTTAACTCCTTAATTTTAGCAATGGCAGGATCTTCATCGTTAATCAGCTTTTCATAAATAGTATTACCAAAAAGCTGTTGAGCCATCACGGCTTTAATATAACGCTTTAAATCGTTTTTGTAATCTTTTATCCGGATTTTTAAATTACGGTCATTGAGATATCCTACGAAAGCGGTCACATCTGCATCGGTAATCTCGACGTCCTGCTCAAAAGTCGCATACGAAAGACTGTTGTAATACACGCGGCGTTTCTCAAGCAACTCAAAAACAAAACGCGACATAGCACCCGAGCGCAACGCGTAGATGATGGCTTCTTTCTCGTAATTGGTATCCTTCGGTATAAAAACATCAGGAATAATACCGCCGCCGCCGTACACCACTTTCCCTTTTGGGGTCACATACCTTAAACTGTCTGCCGTGCTGATGCTGTCTACACTTTGCATCTCCCCGTTTTTATAGCGTTTCAGGTAGTCTTCATAATACGCCTGATTACCCTCATCATAAGGGCGCTGTATGCTTCTTCCGGTAGGCGTGTAATAACGGGCAATGGTAAGACGCACAGCGCTGCCGTCTCCAAGATCCATTTCACGCTGCACAAGTCCTTTACCAAAAGACCTTCTTCCCACAATAACACCGCGGTCGTTATCCTGCAGGGCACCGGCTACGATTTCACTGGCAGAGGCCGAGTTCTCGTTGATGAGTACGTAAACCTGTCCCGTCTCAAAATCGCCCTCACCCGTTGCAAAGGTGTTTTCAATCTTTCCGGTTTTATTTTTGGTAAATAAAATAAGCTTGTCATCTTCCAGAAATTCGTCTGCTACTTTTTCTGCTGCCGAAATATAACCTCCCGGGTTTCCGCGCAAATCAAGAACCAGTTCTTTGGCGCCCTTTCGTTTTAAATTCTGCAAGGCGGTGTGAAATTCGTCAGGAGTACTTTCCGCGAAGCGATTAACCTTGATATAGCCCAACGTATCGGTGAGCATATAGAACGCGTCAACACTCTTAAGCGGCACCACATCGCGTTTTACTTTAAAATTGAGCAGATTATCTGTTCCGGGTCTGAGCACGGTAAGATTTACAAGCGTACCCGCCTTACCTTTGAGCTGGTTCACAACCGTATCGCTTATGACGGTGCGACCGGTAAGCGACTTCCCGTCGGCAGCTATGATGCGATCTCCACCCCGAATGCCCACTTTTTCACTGGGGCCACCGGGCAGCGCACGGGTAACGGTTATGGTATCGTTATAATCGTAAAAGCTTATACCAATACCTACAAAATCACCCTTCATACTTTCGGTGATTTCCTGAAGCTCGCTTGGAGGAATATAAACCGAGTGCGGATCGAGATTTTCTAATATTCCGTTTACCGTAACGTCAACAATACTGTCTGTATTTATAGGATCTACATACTCATAATCGATGTAGTCAATAAGCCGGTTAAGCTTTTCCTTTTTTGAATTTCCGCCTAAAATCGTTGAAGATGCAGCGCCATAATTGAGTTTACTACCAATAGCGATGCCTATCACAACTGCGATGCAGAAAAAAATGGGCAGGTACTTTTTTTGATAGCCTCCCATTACGCGTCAATGTTTTCTATACACACCACATCTACTCCGGCTTTTCGTAAAAAATCAATTCCGCTGGGATCTTTATAGCCTACGTGATAAACCACACGTTTGATCCCGGCCTGATGCACCAGTTTGCTGCATTCGGGACAGGGCGAAAGCGTGATGTATAAGGTAGCTCCGTTACAGGATTGGGTGGAAGAGGCAACTTTTAAAATGGCATTTGCCTCGGCGTGAAGCACATACCATTTGGTATAGCCTTCGTCATCCTCGCAAATATTTTCAAAACCGGTAGGTGTACCGTTGTACCCGTCTGAAATGATCATTTTATCCTTTACAATAAGTGCCCCAACCTGCTTGCGCTGACAATAGGAAAGTTTAGCCCATTCCCGGGCCATACGTAAGTATGCAATATCGTATTTGAGCTGTTTGTCTTTTGTAATTGAAGGCATAAATATTTAGATACCTGCACTTCAGGTGTGCGATTCTTTGAGCTTGCGAAGATAAAAAACTTAGTCTGCTTCTCATCCCAAAAAACATAGTTTACCACGGATAATTCGCTATTAACATAGGTATTACCATCCCGATTACCACCGCTGAAATAAAAAGCATCCAGTCGCGTCTTGAAAACCGAAAAATCGTTTGTCCCAAAAATCCCAGGATAAGCACAATGAGTACAATGATAAGTTGAGCCGCTTCGATACCCAGTGCAAACTCGGCAAGCGGAAGCAGACGGCTTGATAAATGCGCGGTAAGCTGTACAAAAAACGAAGAGAATCCAAGACCGTGAATAAGGCCGAAGAACAGCGCGGTAATGAGCAACACGCCCAGTTTGTCTTTGTTGGCGCCCTTTCCGGCGGTAAACACGTTATATAATGCTGCCACAAAAATGGTGACCGGTATGAGGAACTCGATAATATTTCGGTTTACGCTCACCACACCGTATGTTGCCAATAGCAAGGATACCGTATGACCCAGAGTAAACAGCGTTACCAGTAAAAACACACGCTTCCAGTCTTTAAAAACATAAGGAACGGTGAGTACAATGAGGAAAAGCACGTGATCGTAGGCCTTGTAATCGAGTACGTGCTCGAGACCAATCTTAAAATAGAACCAGAAGTCTGACATTTAGGGGGTATTTTCAAGTTTGTCAAAACTACAATTATTTCTGAAAGTTGAACCCAAAAACGTTAAACTAAGCCTAAACGCCAGAAGTTGCTGCGGGTGCTTTCGTAATTTCGATACCTAATCTCTATACCTGGTGAGCACTCCAATACGATATTATTTCAGCCTTTTTATTCTGGTAATTTTTACCGGCTGTGGTGCCACGCCCGGATTTACCACAAGCAAAAAAACCTTACCCAACGCCCCCACCTACACCTACATAGATACGAAAGGCAACACCTACGCCATAAGCCAAAACAAATTTATTTACGATCCGGTTTCTGAAGACGATACTATTGACGGTCTTGATGATGAAGGTTATCATCAGGAAATCAACATCAGTCTCAATGATTATGCTAAAATCGCGGCGGCCTGTGATCGGCAATTTGAGGAAACCCAAAAAGAGCTTCCCGCAAATTACAACGGCAACGTGATCCCAACTCTGCTGCGCAGCTATCCTGATCGCACAGACGAACTCACGCTAAGCATCAAAGGTGTTGACGAGCTGGATTACATCTTAATACCTTACCTCGACAATGAGTAGTTTAACAGGCCACATTACCAAAAACGCTAAAGATTTTTTTAAGTTTCTGAGGGAGACTTATGTGGCCTGGGACCGTAACGATCCTTTCGCCAAGAGCGCGATAATCGCCTATTATACGCTGTTTTCGCTGCCCTCGCTGCTGATGATTGTAACCACGATTGCCAGTACGTTTATTGGCGCCGAAGCCGTACAGGGACGTATTCACGATGAGATTGCGCGCTTTATTTCGCCCGAAGTCGCAAAATCTATTGAAGAAATCATCAGTAACGTGACCCTGCAAAACGACAACTGGATAACGCTCATCATCAGCATTGCTGCCTTAATTTATGGTGCTACCGGAGTGTTCTTCCAGATGAAAAAAACGATGAATACCATCTGGAATGTGACCGAGAAAAAGCAAAACTTCAAACGTATGCTCATCAACCGGGCTATTGCTTTTGGGATGGTACTCGTTCTTGGCTTTATGTTGCTGGTCGCTTTTGTGGTCACCGTGCTGCTCAACATCTTTACCGAATACCTCAGCAACTTTGCCCCTCAGGTGACCGTGATTTTTGCTGATATTCTGAGGTTTTTGGTTTCGTTTATTTTTATCGCAAGCCTGTTTGCCGCGATGTTTAAAATTTTGCCCGATGTAAAAATGGGATATAAAACCACGATTTTAGGCGCAAGTATTACCGCAATCCTGTTTTTAATTGGTGAAAGTTTGCTGGGTATTTACTTCTCGAGCAGCAATCCCGCATCGGTTTATGGGGGTGCCGCCTCTGTTGTACTGGTGTTGCTTTGGGTAAATTATACCTGTCTTATTTTGTTTTTTGGTGCCGAAATTACCGTGCAGTATGCCATCGTTAAAAAACACCGAATCGTTCCCAGTTCGCACGCTAAACTCGCACATACGGAAGAGATGCAAGCTTTACGCGAAAAAGAAAAGCAACTGGAAGCCGATAAAAAAAAAGCGATCGAATTAGCGACAAATCCTGAAGAAGAGAAAACCAATTCTACTCCCTAACCTCTCTCACAAAACATACATAAACCGGAAAGTGATCGCTGTATCCGCCGGTATAACTACCATTGGCGAAACTGCGAAAGGGATAACCTTTAAAAGGTCCCGAAGGGGTTTGCAAAAATTTCCTGTTGAAAATTCCCGCTTTGTAGAAACTAAACCCGGAATAATCCTGCTCCAGCCAGGCCGCACTTATAATGATTTGGTCAAACAAATTCCAGCTGTCGCGGTAGGCCAGACTGCCCAGACCTTGTTTGGCGAGTTCTTCCATCGGATTGTAGAAATCAAGCATTCCGGTTTGCTTGATTTTACCCTTGGTTTTCAACACCTTTTTGAGGCTGGTATCTTTAGGATCGTCATTTAAATCGCCCATACTCACAAGCTTCGCATAGGGCTCCACACTCAAAACCGAATCAATAATCTTTCGGTTTAAAGCTGCAGCAGCCTCCCTTCTGGGCCGGGTGCGTTCCTCGCCCCCACTTCGCGAAGGCCAGTGATTCACCAAAATATGCACGCGTTCGCCTGCCAAATCTCCGCTGACCAAAAGTTGGTCGCGGGTATATATACGTTTGTTGTTTTCTTCAGGATCGTAAAGCGGAAGCTCAAAAGCTTTGCTGCTTACAGGCTTAAAAAGACTTTTTCGATACAACAAAGCCACATCCACCCCACGCCGGTCGGGCGAATCGTAGTGCACAATCCCGTAATCAAAGGCTTTCAGGATGTTTTGAGTGACCAGCGCTTCCAGCACTTTTCGGTTTTCAATTTCGGCAACGCCAATAAGTGCGGGAGGATCTGTAGTCTCATCCGGACCTATTTGCCGCAGGACCTCAGCCATTTTAGCGAGTTTGTCGGCGTAGATTTCGGGTGTCCAATGATCTTTCCCGTCAGGAGTACGGTCGTCGTCAAACGTGATCAGGTCATTTTCGGTATCAAAAAGGTTTTCCAGATTGTAGAAAGCAATCGTGACCAGTTGAAAATCGCGCTGTTCCTGGGCGTAAAGCACCTCAAAAAGGCTACAGCAAAGCAGGCTCAAAACACTTAATCGAATTTTTCGCATCGGCTAACTAAATAAGCCTGATGAAGTTACATTAATTTCTACTTTAGATTGTGTACGCCCCCGCTGAAAAATCTAATTTTTTCACTGTGTACAAATTTTTGGTTTTTGGCCTCTGTCTGTTGGGCGTTTTATGCGCTCAGGGGCAGGAATTTCGCATTCGCGGAAGTGTAAAAGATGCGACCAACGCTGCGGGAATTCCTGAAGTACGTGTGCAGCTTACCGGCACATCGATTGAAACCACAACCGATGCTTCCGGCAGTTTTGAACTTACGGGCGAATTGCCAGCGGGAGATTACAACCTAAGCTTTAGCGCTTCGGGCTATTTCAGTCTGCAACTGCCGGTGACGCTCAATCCCGGGAGCAGTATCGAACTCGATTACATTCCGTTAGAGATCGACCTTGCTGAAGCCAATCAAAACCTCACCTTAATCAGTTTATCAGACCTGCAACTCAACAACGAAGAGCAACGCGATGATATTCTTTCGCCCCTGCTTAGCGCGACCAACGATGCCTTTGGTAATGCCGCTGCCTTCGATTTCAGCAGTACGTTTTTCAGACCGCGTGGGCTTGACAGCCAGTATAGCAGTGTGCTCATCAACGGGATCAAACTCAATAAACTGAGCACCGGCAGACCGCAATGGAGCAATTGGGGCGGTCTTAACGATGTGATGCGCAACCGCGAGTTCACTCCCGGCATCGCGCCCGGCGATTACAGTTTTGGCGGTCCGGCAGGTACTTTACATTTTGATATGAACGCCACTGCTTTAGGTCGCGGAGGCCGTATCTCCTATGCCCAGGCCAACCGTAGCTACACCGGGCGTATAATGGCCAGTTACAACAGCGGTTTGTCGCAAAACGGCTGGGCGTATTCCATTTTGGCGTCGCGCCGATTTGGTAACGAAGGGTATATCGAGGGAACGCTTTATGACGCCAATTCGTTTTTTGCAGCGGTTGAAAAGCAACTTTCCGAAACGCACAGCCTTAACCTGACTGCCATCTACACCCCAAATCACAGAGGTCGCAGCACAGCGCTCACTCAGGAAGTGCTTGACCTCAAAGGCAATCAATACAATCCCAACTGGGGTTATCAGGATGGAAAAATACGCAATGCCCGCCTGCGCGAAATTGACGAACCCCTCGTGATCCTTTCGCACCATTGGAAGTTCAGTCCGCGCAATACCCTTACCAGCAGTGTGGCGTATCAATGGGGAAAAACAAGCAATTCGCGCATTGACAACACCGGAAGCACCCTCTTCAAAACCGAAAATGGTACAGCGACCTTTCTGGGAGGTGCCCGCAACCCGGCGCCCAATTACTATCAGAATCTGCCGGGCTATTTCCTGCGCTTTCCCAATCCTACTGCAGCCAATTACCAGAATGCCTATCTCGCCCGCGAGGCATTCGTAGAGGATGGTCAGATCGACTGGGATGCGCTGTACCATGCAAATCGTGTAGCTTCAGAAACCGGTCTTAATGCTGTTTACGTCATTCAAAATGATGTAAATCAGGATCAAATGCTGCAAATCGCTTCGATTTTAAATATTGATTTGTCCCAAAAGCTGAAACTCACCGGGCGGCTTTCGGCTACGCGATTAAAGAGTGAAAACTACGCCGAGCTCGACGATCTTCTGGGCGGAAGCGTATGGCTGGATATCGACAGTTTTGCTGAAGATGATGCCACAACCGGTGGAGACCTGGCGCAAAGCGACCTGCAAAACCGAAACCGTCTCGTGGAGGAAGGCGACCGCTACAAGTATAATTACAGGATACTGGCCAGCGAACTCCAGGCTTTTGTGCAACTGCAGGCCACCCTAAAACGAATAGACGCCTATGCCGCTATCGAGCTGCAACAAAGCCGGTATCAACGCGAAGGCTTGTATGAAAACGGATACTATCCCGGCAACCGGTCTTTAGGCAAAAGCGATGCTGTTGATTTTTTCACGCCTAGTGTCAAGGCCGGACTCACCTATAAATTCAATGGTAAGCACTTTGCCTTGCTCAACGCCGGTTTGCTCACTCAACCACTTCCCTACAACACGGTGTTTACCAATGCCCGGCAAAACAACGACATTATTGATAAGGATTCCGCAGAGCAAATCACCAATCTCGACCTCAGCTACATCTACCGAAGTCCGTCGCTCAAGCTAAGGCTCACCGGTTACCTCATCGATTTTAAACAGGGAAGCGAATTGTCTTTTTTCTACACGGGTTCGTTGCAGTCCCCGCAAATCGAGCAGGGAAACGCCCTCGTTCAGGAAATTACGACCGGCATCAACCGCCGCAATCTGGGAGCAGAGTTTGGAGTGGAGTTCAAAGCTTTACCCACGCTTATTTTTAAAGCCGTAGCCGCTTATGGAAACTATCAATGCACCTCAGACCCTCAGGTCTATTATACCACAACGCTTGCGCAGCAACCCGTCGTTTTCGGCGATGGCAACGTCAAATTGAACAATTACCATGTCGCCGGCGGTCCGGAGCAGGCCTATCAACTGGGGTTTGACTACCGCGATCCGGACTTTTGGTGGCTGGGCGCCAGCTTCAACCGCTTTGCAGATGCCTATATTGACGTGAGTTACTTACGGCGTTCGGGTGCATTTAGTACCGATTTTGACGGATTGCCTTTTAACGATTACGATCCCGCACAAGCCCGTATTTTGCTTCAGCAGGAAAAAATACCACCGTACAATTTGGTGAATCTCGTGGGTGGTAAATCCTGGCGGGTGAAGGATTACACCATAGGGTTTTTCGGCCTGGTTAACAATCTTTTAAATACCAGTTATAAAACCGGCGGTTTTGAAGATTCGCGAGTGGGTGATTACCGCAGTCTGCTCGAGGAATCCAACCGGGAGTTGCCGCTTTTTGGTAACCGCTATTTTACGGGCTACGGGACCACTTTTTATGTAAATGTATATGTGCGCTTTTGAGATTTTGCTTTTGCGAAAGGCTAACAAAAAAACTAAAAACGAATACCAGCTATGAAAGCCATAATGGGCATTTGGCAAATAAGGGTCATTACCCGCCTAAATAATTAAATAATTGAACCCTAATTCCTGATAAAATTTAAACAGATGAAACCTATATTTTACCAGCTCATCACGCTACTTGCTTTTACGGCTTGTGTGGAAACCGAGTTTGAAGCGCCCGAACCTAACGAAAATGAAATCGTACCGGAAGGTACGGCGGTGAGTATTGCCTCTGTTTTAAGCAATCTGGCGCAAAGCAGCGAACCGGTCATCAGCTATCGGGATACAGACACGTACATCACAGGCTATGTCACGAGCAGCGATGTGGCGGGAAATTTTTTTCGGGAACTCATCATTCAGGATGCTCCTGAAAATCCTACTGCCGGCATTACACTGCAGTTGAATCAAAACGCTTTGTATACCGTTTATGAACCGGGGCGAAAAGTCTACGTAAAGCTGGATGGTCTGGCGGTAGCCGAAGAAAATGGGGTGGTACAACTGGGTATTCGAGACGGGAACGGGATTACTGAAATTCCGGCTTCGCTGATTCCCAAAACAGTTTTTAGAAGTACCGAAGTTGCCGAATTGATTCCGTTGCCGGTAACCATCACCGACTTTTCTGCCGAGCTGGAAAATTTGTACATCAGCCTTGATGATGCACAGTTTAACCGTCGGGAAGTTTTGGGCGAAAGCCCTAAAACCTTTGCCGGTGATGCCAACGATGAATTTGACGGCATACGCCTGCTTGAAACCTGCGAGCCTCGCGGCACGACTTTAGTCAGCACCAGTACCTTTGCCAAATTCAAATCGGTTGCCCTTCCCGAGGGTCGCGGCAGCATCAGCGGAATTCTCTCGCGCGATTTTTACGATGATTTTTACATCCTGCGCATCAATACCGTGGAGGCGCTTTCGTTTTCCGGCGCAAACCGCTGCGACCCGGCGGAGTTGCAGTGCGGTCTCGCTGAAACCGAAGGCGGTACGGTGATCTTTAAAGACAACTTTCAGACGCAAACCCGCAATACGTCTATCACGGGCAACGGGTGGACGAACTTTATCGAATACGGCACGCAGGCCTGGGAAGCGTATACCGCGACAGGAACGAATGCCTCGCAGGGGATTTCGGCACGAATTGATTCGTATCAATCGGGCAACCCCTTAAGTGTAGGCTGGTTGATTACTCCCCCTATTCATTTCTCGACCAATTCTGAAGTACGTATCCGGTTTGAAACGAGCAGTAGTTTTGCCGATAACAGTGAGCTCGACGTACTGTTTAGCACCGACTGGGACGGTACTCCTGAGGGGATTACGCAGGCAACCTGGCTTGTATTAGGAGATGCTTTTGTGATACGCGATCAGGATTTTTTTGGCGACTGGTATAGTTCAGGAATTGTAAAGCTTTCGTGTGCAAGTGGCGAAACCGCTTACGTGGCTTTTAGATATACCGGTAGTGGTGCTGAAGCTTCAGACGGCACCTATCAGCTTGACAATATTAGCATTACGGCAGATTAAAAATCTGATACCGAGTAAAAGTGCTATTTTTAGGAAACTAAAACTCCCTGATTTTGACTAAAACTATACTCCTTTCGTTACTTATGGTTTGCTTTTTGGCCTGTGATACTAAAAAGCAACAGCCTGAAATTCCGTCCCAATTTAGTGCCGAACAGGTTGACCTGATTATGGCTGCCGATTCGCTTACGCCTATGCGGGTCTTCAAAATCACTAACGAAAGTGATTCCCTTTTGCTGCGCACCCCCAGCGAATATGTAAAGGTAGATCCCAAAGACACGGTGCTTCAAAACCTCATCGCCCGAATGTACGCCACGGTACGCGACAGCCTGTCTCTGGGTGCCGGTATTGCCGCGCCACAAGTGGGTGTTCTTAAAAATATCGCATGGGTGCAGCGTTTTGACAAAGACGGTTTTCCTTTTGAGGTAATTATCAATCCTGTGATTAAACAATACTCCAGGAAAAAACAGGATTGCCCGGAAGGTTGTCTTTCTATCCCCGGCAGGCGCGATACACTTTCAAGCCGTGCCTATGCCATTCTGGTAGAATACGACAAGCCTGATGCCACGCACGAAATTGAAATGGTTGAAGATTTTACCGCGGTGGTTTTTCAGCACGAAATAGATCATCTAAACGGAATCCTCTACCTCGATCACTTAAAACAGGAGGTCAAAGAGGCGCAGGGATTGATGACTATAGATACGCTGCAACATTAAATATACCGGGTATTGGGTATGGATTCTAAACACCACAAGCTATAACTTTTGCTTTTCTAATGGTAAAAATATAGAGTAGGTTCAATATTTAAAATTCACAGATATTACAATCACTCTTTTATAGTAAAGTTTATAAGCATAGAACAGTATTAACTAAACAAACCAATTATGGCTCACGAAAATTTTAAGTTTAAACTCGATCTCACGGACACTTCAAACTGGCAGCCCTTGCTAGGTTCTCAGGATTTTGGAACCTTCTATATGATATACATCAAAATCAATAAGGTTGAAGATGTACAGGATTCTCAAAATATTGATTGCGACTTTTGCCTGCAGAATTTTAGAGGCCAAATTACTATCGGCTTTGCCCAAAAACCAGAATTAAATATACCAGATGAAGGTGATACCGAAGAACAGATTGATGCATACTTAAATCTTAGCGTGGAGCCTTTTAGTCTAAATCATGAAATTAAAAATCATACACTTAAGCCTAAAAATAGACTTGTATCCGACATGGTTTTAGCGACCAATATTGATGTTGACATTCCCAATAATACTTTGTACGATCCTAAAAGACCAGATAAATCTAAATACTTAGACCCTTCATCATTTTGGAGAGATGGGGAAAATTATACGCAATTAAGTACTCGTAAGTACAAAATAGGATCAGATGATCAGGACGATTTTCAAGAGCCTGACCGAACAAATAAGGGGATGTTAGGTCGTGTAGGACCTTGCATACCTAATCGAACACTGGTGCTCTAAATTATTTTGAAAAGTACTTTATTTATAATCGTTTTATTTTTCAGCCTTAATCCACTCCAATCTAGTGAGATTAAGGTTTTTTTTGCAGCCATTCGAGAAAGTAATTATGAGTCTGCGCGGCAAAATATTCAAGAGTATCAAAACAGAGAAGTTAGAAAAGAACTCCTGGATCTCATTAACATTTTAGAAAAAGGTATTTTTCTGGATACCACCACTGATATTGAGGAACAAACAGCTGAAGCAAAAAATTTAAGACTCTATAAAAACGGTTGGCTCTATTACCTGCGAGACGGAAACGAGGTAAAAGCATTTGAGTCTTTTAAAAATGCGCTCGAAGCCGCAAAAAAACGTAATGACGCAATTCTTATTTGTGAATCTCTTAAAGCTATACTTGAAATTTATGAACGATTCAATCAAGAAATTGAAGATGAGAGCTATAACTATTTTATAAACCTGCTCGAAAAGAAAGCATATGACACCACAGAGCTTCACTATGCTGCTTACTACCGTTACCGTATCATACAGCGTTACTACTACAAAGACACCTTAAAAATAAATCAAGCTCACCAAGATGCTAAAGCTGTGGACTTTAGTTCGGCTCCAAAATTTTTAAGATCTAAAGTATTACTTACACAAGCAGCTTATTTCCAGCAAATTAATGCTTTGAGTAAAGCAACCGAATATCTAAACACCTCTCAACAAGTATTGGCTTCATTAGATGGATATCTTGAAAAAGAGCGTTTTGTAGCAGCTAAAATCAATAAGACTGTACTTGATTTTAAAAAAGGCTTTACTCAAAGAGCCCTTGAAGGTCTAGAAAAAATAAACATCGAAAGTGAGGATTATCTCTATGCGCTGCTTTATAAATACACGCTTTTTTGGAAATCTGAATTACATCGTGAGTTAGGCAACACCGCTGAAAGTGTAAAGCTCGAAAATGATTACCTGTTAAGGGAACTTGAAGGACAGCAGGCAAAAAACCTTCAAATCGTATCAGAATACGAAACCATCTACCAAACCAAAGAAAAGGAGCGACAAAACCAGGAGCTACAACAAGAAAAACGAACCCTCTTAATAGTCCTCATACTTTCTGTTTCGTTAATCAGTACGATTGGTTTTCTCGTTTATAAAAACAGTCAAAAGAAGCGCAAACTGGCAGAACAGCAAAAAGACCTGGAGCGGCAAAAAGTATCTAATCTGTTGAAAGATCAGGAACTCGCCAGTATAGACGCCATGATTGAAGGTCAGGAAATAGAACGCGCCCGTATAGCCGGTGAACTTCATGATGATCTTGGGGCTTTAATGACAAATGTACGTATGCATTTTGAAGCCCTTAAAAACGCTCCTTCAGAAGATCTGTATCAAAAAACCAATACACTGCTTGATGAGGCTTATGCTAAAGTACGCACCATTGCACACGCCAAGAACAGTGGGGTGATTGCCAATCAGGGATTACTTAAAGCCCTTAAAGATTTGGCGCACAAAATCTCGCAGTTAAACGGGCTTCAAATAGATGTACAGGCCCACGGAATGGACACCCGCCTCGAAAACAGTCTTGAATTAAGCCTCTTTCGCATCATCCAGGAACTTATCACTAATGTGATCAAACACGCTCAGGCCAAAACACTCACCATACATCTGGTAAACCATGGCGACTCACTCAATATTATGGTTGAAGATGATGGCGTGGGCTTTGATCCCAGACACATCAGCAAACGCAGTGAAGGTATGGGTATAAACGCCATTGATAAACGCGTAGCCCATCTCAACGGAACTTTAGAAATAGAATCTGAACCCGGTCAAGGAACTTCTGTAATTATAGACTTACCCTTATGATTAAATTAGCAATAGGAGAAGATCATCAATCTCTCATAGACGGCATCAGCTTACTACTGGCCGAGCAGGATGAAATCAAGTTGGTTTGCACCGCAAATGACGGGGAGGATCTGGTTACTCAGGTACTTAAATACCAGCCAGATGTGGTCATAACCGATATCCGAATGCCAAAAATGGACGGCATTGAAGCCACAAAACATATTAAAAATCAACTTCCAGATACCGGTGTGATCGCCTTTAGCATGTTTGATCAGACCGAAGCCATTAAGCAAATGCTGGATGCCGGCGCTTCGGGCTATGTACTTAAAAATTCAAGCCTTGAAACCCTAAAACAGGCCATTCAAAGAGTAGCTTCAGGAGAAACCTTTTTTGATTCTCAAATTGACCTAAGTCTTATTGAGGCTGTAAACAAGTCTTCCGAAAAAGGCGGACTACTTACCAAACGCCAGGTTGAAATTCTGCGGTACATCGCCCTGGGTAAAACTTCCCGTGAAATTGCAGACGAACTTTTTATAGGTGTACACACTGTAGATACGCATCGTAAAAATATGATGCGCATTCTGGAGCTAAAGGGTAAGGGCGAACTTTTGCGTTATGCACTGGAGCGCAAGTATGACTTTTAAAATTCTTAAGATTATCTTAAAATACCAGATGTTGGGTATTTTTAGCTCAGATACAAACCTTTAATTTGGAATTACATACCCAAGCTTATGAAACAAAAATTATTTTTTTTGACGATTTTCGTTACTTCTTTATTTACAAACCTCATAGCGCAAAATTATATAGGCCACCGTATAGATAACTATTCGGGCATTCACGGGGTCATGTATAATCCTGCAAATGTATTTGATTCACGAATGCGTGCAGATATCAATTTAGTTTCGGCCGGGGTAAGCTTTGGCAACGATTATGCAGGCATCAGTTCAAGCAGCCTTAATGCAGACGACGATGGATTTGATTTTGAAGAAGATGCTGATTTAAATCCTACAAACTCAAACAATTTCTATTCAAATGTAGACGTAATGGGACCTTCGTTTATGTTTAACCTGAATCCAAAAAGTAGTATGGGTCTTATCACACGTGTACGTGGTATTTACAATTTACATAATGTAAACGGTGAACTTTTTCAACGTATCGCAGACGATTTTGATTCTGAAGAAGATTTTACTTTTGACCTTAACAACCTTAACGGAACATTGCACGCCTATGCTGAAGTAGGTTTGGTCTATGGAAGAGTATTAATGGACAAAGAATCCCACTTTCTTAAAGGAGGAGTAACTTTAAAGTATTTAGCCGGTGGTGGCGGTGCATTTTTTAATTCTTCAAATCTTACGGGCCAGTATTCCTCTACCAATGCAAATGTTACGGTAAACGGAAACGTAAACTACGGGCAAACAACAGATGAAGAGGATTTTGATTTTACAGATACCTCTTCAGGTTTTGGGGCAGACTTTGGAGTGGTTTATGAATGGCGACCCGATAACGCTAATCTGGGCAATCGTGGTCTCAATAAGTACAAACTTAAATTAGGGCTTTCGGTTACAGATTTAGGTTCTATAAATTATGATGAAAGCACTATAGGCAACTATTCTGCTACTAACGCAGTCATTACTGAAGCTGAGTTTAATGAGAAAGATATTGATGAAATATTACGCGACAATTTTGATGGTCAGGAGACCGTAGAAACTGCACAAATCAGTTTGCCCACAGCAATGCATATTGCAGCAGATTACCATCTCAAAAATAAATTTTATTTGAACCTGCAAACCTCACTATCACTGGTTTCGCCTGAATCCCAGCAAGCCAGTAGAATTGCTAATATAGCAACACTTTCGCCTCGTTTTGAAAGTAAATGGTTTAGTGCTTACATGCCATTAAGTATCAGACAGTATGATGGTTTTGCCTGGGGGTTTGGGCTTAGAGCAGGGCCTTTGACTTTAGGCTCAAGTACGATTCTTACAAATTTGATTTCTGAAAGCTCTAAAGGAGCAGATGTATATGTAGGCCTTAAAGTGCCTATATATCAACGAAGCAGATAATCTCTATAAGCGTCTCTTCAAACAACCCGTATTTATTAGCCGACCTAAAAACTCCTCTGAAAATGAGGAGTTTTTTATTTCTACCTTTACCCGGTAATCTGAAATCGATAATACAAGCTAAATACCTTAAGCCATGGCCTTATCTAACAATGATATTTTTAAAAAACTACGTGTCGCCCTTAAATTGCGGGATGATGATATTGTAAAAATTTGTGCCCTGGTTGATTTTGCAGTGACCAAAAGTGAACTTGGCGCTATTTTCAGAAATGAAAACCATCCCAAATACGTGGAATGTGGCGACCAGTTTTTACGGAATTTCCTTAATGGTCTCGTCATTCATATGCGTGGCCCGATGCCCGAAAAAAAACCAAAAGCCGATAAACCGGCCCTTAAAAAAGAGGGAGGCAAGAAAACACCATCAAAGAAAAAAAGCAACCCCAAGAAGGCAGACTAATTTTCTTTTTTGAACACCACATATACCGGAAAGTGGTCGCTTGCGCCGCCCAGATAATTATCACCGGCATAGGTGCGAAGTGGATTTCCTTTAAAACGGCCCTCCTGTTCCTTTAGATATTCGGGGTTGTAGATGACCGACTTTACATATTCCAAAGGGTTGTCGTATGCTTTCATCCAGTTGGGTGAAAGGATAATCTGGTCAAACAAATACCAGTCTCCGCGGTGGGTTAACGAACCTGCGTAGCGGGTAAGCAGGAAAATCATCGGATTGTAAAAATCAGTCGACACCAAATACTCGCGCACCGCTTCACTTTGTGGATCATCATTGAAATCACCCATAATCAGGATTCGGGCTTCAGGATGATTAACGTTAATTTCAGAGATAATTTCGCGGTTGCGTTTTGCGGCCGCAATGCGTTTGGGGTTGGAAAGTTCAACACCTTCCCCTCGGGAAGGCCAGTGATTAACCAGCAAAAAAACTTCGATGCCTTCGAGCTTTCCGTGGACGTATAAAATATCACGGGTGTAATCGCGAAGACCTTCAAAATTGGATATATGAAGGCTGTAGCTTCGGCTTTCTAAAACTTCAAAAACATCCTTCCGGTACAACAGCGCCGTATCTATACCCCGCTCGTCCGGCGAATTGTGATGTACAAAATCATAATGCAGATGCTGTAAGGCTTCGGTAGTAACGAGATCGCGCAGTACCTTTTTATTTTCAACCTCTGCTACCCCCAGAATTGCCGGTGCACTGCCGGTTTCAGCCTTTCCGATTTTAGCAATAACCCGAGACAACTTAGTAAGCTTTTCCGCGTAGCGCGAAGCATTCCAGCCTAATTCACCTTTTGGAGTAAACGCATCATCCAGAATATTGGGATCGTTTAGGGTATCAAACAGGTTTTCGAGGTTGTAAAAAGCGATACTGAGTTTATTTTCTAACATAGTCAATAAAGGTACTTTTTTTGAAACAGCCAAGGTTAGTATTCTTCTCCCAACCAATTCGGATTTCATCTAACATTTTCAACTTTAAGAGCTAATTGTATAATTTTTAGATACTTTTAAATAAATGTTAAACCTTGAATTCTCAAAATAAAAAGTAAATGGTTAAAAAAATCAACTCTCGACCACCTATTCCATCTCTTGCATGTTTGATTCTTTTATTTGGTTTGAGCAGTTGCCTGGATGAAAAATTGAAGAATAAGGAACCAAATGAACAGCTCGATCGCATAGTCAAATGGGCTAAAGACTTACCTGAAGACGCGTTCATCCTAGAGTCTTATTCAAAAGCCTTTACGCTCACTGATGAGAATAAATCTGAGGTATTTGACATCATTTCCCAGGAACTCTATGATATAAAATTGCAAAAACCTGATAGTATTTACAATGACTTCAAATCGATTGATATCAAGAAAATTAGGCGTCCCACCTATCGGGACACCTTTCTACTTGATTTAAACGGGACTTATGATAGATATAAATTAAAAGATGCCAATGTTTATAAATTACAATGGACTTATAAAAATCAAAACTATTCCAGCTACGCTATAGTTGACCAAAATCAGCAAATTTATGATCCAATATTAGGATTTCTTAATAGGCCTATCCGTGATAGTTTGGAACGAGATCCCATGTTGTTTTATGGTAAATGTGAAAGCTATAAATTAGACGACACTCCAATTTATCAAACTGGTGATGTTTTGGTAATGGACAGTTATGGTCCTGACAGGGGTTATATTCAATTGATTACCAATGTGTATTACGACACTTATATTACTAACAAAGACACTCCAGATGAAAAGCTTGATATAGAAGTAAAAATAATCGAAACGAAAATTTGTTCTGACTTTCAAGGCAATTGTTTCGGTGAAGCTGAATTTGAATCATTTAAAAAGGACGCCCTTGCAATTCTGAATAAGAAAAGATGGGATACTTTCCATCTAAATTATTCTGCGACTATAGCTATGGGAAGGAAACCTGAACTAGGTGATAGTTCAGCAGCAAATAAGGCCAATATACATAGAGTTAAGAGTAGAAATAGTCATCTTATTCTTTACAATGAAGCGATTAGAAGGCATGCTCTAAAGTTTGAAAACTGAAGCCCCAGCAATAAGCAAACCATACCTTTCTCACCTACCGCTTTTTAAGAAACCCTTAGCTTCTAAATCCGTACCTTTGCAACTTACTTGCATATATGATTGAAGAAACTAATATAGAATACGAAAAGACCGTTCTCATAGGTCTGATCACCCAATACCAGGATGAGGAAAAGTCTAAAGAATACCTCGACGAACTCGAATTTTTGGCTTACACTGCCGGCGGGGAAGTGCTTAGACGCTTTACTCAAAAATTAGACACGCCTAATCCCAAAACCTTTATTGGTACGGGTAAGATGGAAGAAGTGCGTGCGTATGTAGATCAATACGAAGTAGGCACGGCGATTTTTGATGACGAACTCAGCCCCGCGCAGCAAAAGAATATCGAAAAGATCCTCAAGTGTAAGGTTATTGACCGAACTAACCTGATCCTTGATATTTTCGCGCAGCGGGCGCAAACCAGCTACGCACGCACACAGGTAGAACTGGCGCAATATGAATACTTGCTGCCTCGACTGGCCGGGATGTGGACCCACCTGGAACGTCAGCGTGGGGGTATAGGGATGCGTGGTCCGGGTGAAACCGAGATCGAGACTGACCGCCGTATTGTACGCGACCGTATCTCGCTTTTAAAGAAGAAACTCGAAAAAATAGATAAACAGCAGGCCATACAACGCGGCAATCGCGGGGCTCTCGTGCGCGTTGCGCTGGTAGGTTATACCAACGTGGGTAAATCTACCCTGATGAATACCATAAGTAAGAGTGAAGTATTTGCTGAAAACAAACTCTTTGCAACGCTCGATACGACCGTGCGCAAGGTGGTAATTCGCAATCTGCCCTTCCTGTTAAGCGACACGGTAGGATTTATACGCAAGTTGCCCACACAGTTGGTAGAATCCTTTAAAAGTACGCTGGACGAAGTGCGTGAGGCTGATTTGTTGTTACACGTGGTAGACATCTCGCATCCGCAGTTTGAAGATCATATCGCTTCGGTTAACCAAATTATGGATGAGATTGAAGGAGGCGATAAACCTACCCTCATGGTCTTTAATAAAATAGACGCCTACACCCATAAAACTATAGATCAAGATGATCTGGTAACCGAGCGTACCGAAGAACATTTTACACTAGAAGACTGGAAACAAACCTGGATGTCCCGCGCAAACGGCGATGCCATTTTTATTTCGGCTCTAAACAAAGACAATATGGATGCCTTTCGCAAGAAGGTTTACGAGCGGGTACGGGAGATTCACATCACCCGGTTTCCGTATAACAATTTCCTGTATCCCGAGTATGATTTATATACCGGTGATGAGGAGGAATAGCGTTTTAGAACGCAGCTGAATAAAAAAATCCGATACCTGCCTGGTATCGGATTTTTTGTTGTGATAAGCTTTCAAATACGGCCTGTCACCTTATACATTAGTTAATTATCAAAAGGTCTTCAGCTTCTGAATATTTGGGAAATAACCCCAATTTAGAATGAATAGGTAAGTCCTAACAGGTAATACGATTGTAACTGGTTTTCCAGATTATCAAACGTAGGTTCGGTACCCACCATACCATCTGCCTCATACTCATCAATAGCATTTTCAAGATTTTCCTGTTTGTTGCCACGCAGACCTACTTCAAAACCTACCCCAATCTGATTGAATAGTTTGTAGTTAAAACTGTTAATCCAGGTAAAGTTTGAGTAATCGCTGCTTTTATAGCTTTGAAAGGCCGAAAGATTGGATTTAAACGCAATTTTACCGATCTGACGGGTATAGTCGGCTACGATTTTAGCACCCAATGAAGACTCGTAAACCGTCTCCCCGCTGCTAAATACAAAGTTGTAGTTGAGCGGATGCACCACCACTACCAAATTGGTAATCGGTGTCCAGGTCATACCCACCCCAAGATCCAGATAACCGGGATCATTAAAATTATCTAGAATGGTTGTTCGATACTCACCTAAGGTAGACACCGCGAGCTTTTCGCTTAATTTATAACCGTAAAGCGAGGTGACATTAAAAACATCGGTCGCATTGCGGAAGCTGTCGTCGTCAGTCGGATCATCGCGATCGTCATATTTTACCCAGCCGAGGTTAAGGTTTAGGGCATTTCGCCAAAAGTACTTAGCCTCTTTTTTGTTAGCAAACGCATTCATAGTTGCAGCGATATTGGCCGAAGAAACATTAGGCGTCCCTTGAGAATACCAGCTGTTGAAGCGGCTGAAGTTTGCCCCTACAGTACCGAAGGCACCAAATTTCCAGCCCGGAAGATTATCAATTTGTGACTGAAGCGCGCTGACTTCTTTCTGAAGTTTTGCGATCTCGGCCTTTTTAGGAGCCATCTCTTCACGCAATTCTTCTTCGGTTTTTTCCTGCGCCTGAGCATAGCCAAAGCTCAGTAGTGCCAGTGCAAATACAACTAGTCTTTTCATAAATTTTGAGTGTTGGTTTAAGAGGCAAATATAAATAAGCCCCATAAATTATGGGGCATTTACTTTAAAAGCTATTTAGACTTGTACAACGGCACTGAGGAGCAGGCCTCGCCAAACATGAGGCTCTTTACGATCCCCTGTAGTTTTTGGGTAAGTAATATGTATGCATTTTGGGGTACCGGCTTATTTGAACATCCTTTTACTATGACATACTCATCCCGGTAGGCGGTAACATCCAGCGTCTGAATTTGCTCGGTATATAAAATGGTTTCCAATTCTTCAAGACTGCCTACAACCACTTTTTTAGCAACGGGTTGTAAATAGGTTGTAACCAGCATATAGGCCCAAGCGGGTACAATGGCATCGGTACTGCAATGCAACGCAACGTATGCGTCGTTATAAGCAGACCAGTCGTAGTTTTTTAGGCTCTCGCGAAAGTCTTTCTCACGCAGAATAAATCCTTCGGTCAACCATTGGGAAATGTCGATTTGTTCGCGTTTGCCGGCAGGGTATAAATCCTCCAAATTGAAGGTTTTAAGTTTGCTGTTGGCTATGCGGTTTACAATTTCTTCCATATCCTTATTTTATCTTACACATTTTACCATTAATCGACTCCAATTCTCCATTGATTTTCATGGAAGATTTATAAAAAATACAGGAGCCATCGATTTCGGTAAATTCTACAAGAGCTCCTCCTGAGTCATTAATAAATTGCTCTATTTCAGATAAAGATCCCTTTTCTTTATCATACATAATACGATAACTACAGTCATCAATCCATTTCAAAGTGATATGCGAAACTTTTTGGTAGGGATAGCCCGACTCTATTAATTCTCTGGATGGCTCAATAATTCGTTCAGTTTGAGACGTGGCCGTTCTAACAATCTCGAATTTAAATTGAACAGGGCTCTCTTGCTCAGTTATGAAAACTCCTTCTTTAAAATCATCGCAGCTTAGCTGTGCTAAGCTTGAAAACCCAGAGAAACAAAACAATAAAAAAACAAATACTTTGTTCATTACAACAAGCCCAGTTCCAACTTGGCCTCGTCGCTCATCAAATCCTGGCTCCATGGTGGGTCAAAAGTGATTTCGACCTCACAGTCCTTAACCATATCAATGGTTTTAACCTTCTCCTCTACTTCCACCGGAAGCGTTTCAGCCACGGGACAGTTAGGTGTGGTAAGAGTCATCAGGATTTTGGTCTCGTAATCTTCGTTTACAAAAACATCGTAAATCAATCCCAACTCGTAAATGTCTACCGGGATTTCAGGATCGTAAATGGTTTTAAGTACGCGCACGACTTTTTCGCCGAGTTCCTGTGTGTTTATTTCTTTAGCTTCACTCATGGTTATTGTCTTTAAATTTTTTGTCGATAGCTTTTTGAGTCCTTACGAAAAGGTAAATTACAGCAAGCAGTATAAAACCCAAACCCGCAAAAACAGCTTCTTTTCCGTAAGTATTAAAAATCCCGGCAAAGGCTGATATTCCTGCCAAAATAATCAAAAAAATACCCGCTTCAATCATTCGCAAAGCCGAAAATTTCTGGGCAAAATCCCAGTGCTGCTGACTTTTCATCGATTTTGCGGTTCGGTAGCCGTATAAATAATTGATATGTTTCGGCGGAAACCGGTATAGAACAACAGCTGTACTAACAAATACGAGTCCGCAAAGACCTGTAGTAAGTGTAAAGCCATTAGCCCAATACATGTTTAACTGTTTTCGGCTTTAGCCTTATAGGCTACAGCATATAGTTTAATTTGTTTGATCATACTCACCAAACCGTTTGCACGGGTGGGTGATAAATGCTCTTTAAGCCCAATTTTATCAATAAACGAGGTGTCTGCATCTAAAATTTCCTGTGGCGGCTGACCGGAAAACGACCGGATTAAAATAGCGATAATACCTTTAGTTATAATGGCATCACTATCTGCGGTAAACTCAATTTTATCCTCATTAAGATCTGCATGAACCCACACTTTACTTTGGCAGCCTTTAATGATGTATTCGTCGGTCTTGTATTTTTCGTCTATAAGCGGGAGCGATTTGCCCAACTCGATCATGTACTCATAACGTTGCATCCAGTCGTCAAACATCTCAAACTCCTCAACTATTTCCTGTTGTATTTCGGGAATACTTTTCATTCTGTTTTTACTTAAAGATCTGTTTAATACAGATTATTAATCTTCGCTGGCCGAGAGTAAAACCTCTTCTTCAGCATTGTATAAGGTAAGCTTACCGCGTTTCAGCGTATAGCTGCTGGCATTTTGCAAAGCCTGAAAAAAGTTATACTCAAGCGTGGTACCTTCGGGACACATCATTTTAGTGGACACTGCAGGCGAAAATTTGATATTCTTACCACTCACCACGTAAGTAGAGCTGTACGAGTTACAAACCCCTTTCCCATTAAGCTGTCCGTTTTCGGCATTAAAGTTAAGGGTGATTTCCTTAACCGCTACCGAATCCCTTTTGATGGTCTGAACCTCGAAACTGCCCTGTGGGCCTAAACTATTTTTATCGGTTGATTTACATGCAGCTATTACTGTGCATATTAGAATCAGTGTTGGCCAAATTGCTTTCATACTAGATTGTTTTGTTACGAAATTACTCGTAATCATTTAAATAGTATACTTAGAAAACTTAAAATTATACCAACATATTTCGGGCACGCTCAACTCCGGCAATGAGAGTATCGATCTCATCTTTAGTATTATAAAAAGCAAATGACGCCCGTACCGTTCCGGGAATTTTATAAAAATCCATAATGGGCTGTGCACAATGATGCCCGGTACGTACCGCAATACCCAGTTTGTCGAGTATGGTTCCCATATCGTAAGGGTGTACGCCTTTAATATTAAAAGAAATGACCGCTGTTTTATTTGGAATATCCCCGTAAATACGCAAACCATCAATCGCCTTTAACCGGCTTGTAGCATACTCGAGCAACTCGTGCTCGTACTCTGCAATTTGATCGAAGCCTATCGCATTCATATAGTCTAAAGCCGCACCAAATGCAATTCCTCCGCAAATATTGGGCGTACCGGCTTCAAATTTATGAGGCAGACCGGCATAGGTAGTTTTTTCAAAAGTAACCTGATCTATCATCTCACCGCCTCCCTGATAGGGCGGCAGTTTGGTAAGCCATTCCTCTTTTCCGTAAAGCATTCCCACTCCGGTGGGTCCACACATTTTATGAGCCGAAACCACATAAAAATCTACGTCAAGCGCCTGTAAATCTGCTTTGATATGCGGCGCTGCCTGAGCCCCGTCAACCAAAACGGCTCCTCCCACATTGTGGGTCTTGCTAATTAGTTCTTCAATGGGGTTTACAGTACCTAAAGCATTACTTACGTGATTGACAAAAACCAGTTTGGTCTTTTCTGAAAGTAATCTGTCAAAGGCCTGCATATCCAGAGTTCCATTTTCGAGCATTGGGATGACCTTAAGCTGCGCTCCGGTTTTTTCGCAAAGCATTTGCCAGGGTACAATATTAGAATGATGCTCCAATGCCGAAACGATCACCTCGTCTCCGGCTTCTAATATCGAAGCAAAGCCCGAAGCTACCATATTAATCCCGTGCGTAGTTCCCGATGTAAACAGGGTTTGGTACGCATTAGGAATATTAAAATGCTTCTGAATTTTTATACGGGCCTGCTCATAAGCATCTGTAGCCTCCTGAGACAGCGCGTGTACACCACGGTGAATATTGGCGTTGTAGCGGCTGTAGTAATCTACAATAACATCTATAACCTGCTGCGGGGTTTGCGATGTTGCCGCATTATCAAAATAAACCAAAGGCTTATCGTTCACCTTTCGCTTCAGAATGGGAAAATCTGCTCTGATTTTTTCCACATCAAAATGTAAAGAGGTATCTACGGAAGCCATTTGAATAGTTTTTATAGTTAAAAGCGATTCTGGTCTGGTTTATTTAGACCTCAAATCCCAGGTTTACTCCCAGTTTGTTGGCGATAAGCTTGGTAATACGTGATTTTAACTGGGGGATTTTAACGCTCTCCAATACGTTATTGGCAAAAGCATACATCAACAATGCACGACCTTCTTTCTCGCCAATCCCGCGCGTTTTCATGTAAAACAACGCATCCTCGTCAAGCTGACCTATCGTACAACCGTGAGAACAACGCACATCATCAGCAAAAATCTCGAGCTGAGGCTTGGAATTGATCGAAGCTTTGTCGCTCACTAAAATATTATTGTTAGACTGATAAGCATTGATTTTTTGGGCGATCGAGTCAACGATTACTTTCCCATTAAAAACACCGGTAGATCTATCGTCAAAAATTCCCTTATAATCCTGATGACTCTCACAATTGGGCTGCTTGTGATGCACCAGTGTATTGTGATCTACGTGCTGCTTATCTTCTATGATCGTAACACCTTTAAGTATCGAATTGTTGTGCTCCCCGTTCTGATAGAAATTCAAGTTATTACGGGTGAGTTTTCCACCAAAAGAAAAGGTATGCACCGCCACCTCAGACGATGTCTGCTGGTCTATGTGCGTGTTATCAATTAAAGACGCCTGTTCTTTATCGTTTTGAATTTTATAGTAATCTACTCGGGCATGATTGCCTGCGTAGATCTCTGTAACCGAATTGGTAAATACCGGATTGCTGTTTAAGCTTTGATGACGCTCAATGATTTGAACTTCGGCATTTTCTTCAACCACAACCAGATTGCGCGGTTGCAACATCAGGTTTGACTCAACGCCGGTAGCAAAGTGTACAATCTGAATGGGTTTGCTTACTGCTTTACCTTTGGGTACATAGATGTAGGCACCTTCGCGGGCGAAAGCCGTGTTTAAGGAAGTAAGACTATCCTTTTTAAGGATTTTATCGAAATACTTATCGATTACAGACTTGTACTTAGGCTTGGTAAGAGCAGCACTCAACAGGCATACATCTACACCATCGTGTGTGGTTTCTGATAAATACGAACTGTATTTACCATCGATAAACACGATTTTATACGTATCGATGTCATTCAGAAAGAATTTCTTGACATCTCTAAACTCTACCGCATCATCATTGCGCCCTACCAGGCTATAGTCTTCTTTTACCAGACTGTTGAGCGAAGTATATTTCCAATTTTCATCTTTCCGGGTGGGAAAACCTTTTTCTTCAAAAACTTTAATTGCAGCGTCCTTGATATCGTGAATGCTGTTATCAAAATCCTGATTTTCCTGAAAAGTCAGATAAGATGAAAGTAATTTATCTTTTAAACTCATGTTTCTTGATTCAATATTCAAAGTTCAAAATTTCAGATTAGCTCTGAAATTTAGTCCCTTTGAGTTCTGATTTGTTTAGATAAGCAATGAATCCAGCTATTTGCTTACTCAAGGATTCACACTTTAATGTCAATCTATTTAATTCTTGTTCCTCAATGTATTGCCAGTCAAAAACGCGATACAACTGAGATCTTGTTTCACCTGCGGAAGCTTTTGCAACAGATAGAAATTGTCTGAATTCCAAATTACCATTTCTCTCAAAACCTTCTGCTATGTTGTCCATAATACTTCCTGAAGAACCTACAATCTGATCTCTCAACTTGTAATTTTCCTTAAGGCCGGTAGTTTGGACAATTGAAACAATTTCTTTTGCTAAAACCCGAGCTTCCTGCCAAATTTGTAAATCTTCAAATCGCTTTACAGTTGCCATCACTCCAATTTTAGACTTTGAATTTTAAATTTTGAACTACACTGTGGTCTCCGCTTTTACCCAGTCGTAACCTTTTTCTTCAAGTTCAAGAGCCAGTTCCTTACCGCCGGATTTTACGATTTTACCGTTTACCAAAACGTGAACAAAATCGGGTACAATGTACTCCAGTAAACGCTGGTAGTGTGTAATCACGATTACTGCATTATCGCTGCTGCGCAACTTATTTACTCCGTTAGAAACAATACGCAGCGCATCGATATCCAGACCGGAATCGGTCTCATCCAGAATAGCCAGTTTAGGCTCTAGCATCGCCATTTGAAAAATCTCATTTCGCTTTTTCTCACCTCCCGAAAAACCTTCGTTTAAGGAACGTGATAAAAATTTGCGGTCAATCTCAAGCAATTCAGATTTTTCTCTGATTTTCTTAAGCATTTCGCTGGCAGGCATATCTTCAAGACCCTTTGCTTTACGCGTCTGATTGATTGCAGTCTTGATAAAGTTGGTCACCGAAACGCCGGGAATTTCTACCGGATACTGAAAAGACAGGAACACTCCTTTATGAGCGCGCTCGTCTGCGTCCATTTCCAGAATAGATTCTCCTTCAAAAAGTATATCGCCATCGGTAACTTCGTATTCTTCCTTACCCGCAATAACCGAAGACAAGGTACTCTTACCGGAACCATTAGGTCCCATAATCGCATGAACCTCACCGGCATTGACTTTAAGGTCTATACCGCGTAAAATATCTTTATCTTCTATACCTGCGTTTAGATTTTTTATCTCTAACATATTCTCAATTCTTTGGGCTAAAAAAGCCCGCGTTATTTACTTTACTATTTCAAGGCGCGGCAAACCCGACTTTTCGGGGTAGCTTACAGCCAGTATTTCATTTACTTTGACCAGCGTATCTCAAGCTTCCACTTTAGGTGGATTAGAAACAATGATCACTTTTAAAATCACCTGAACAAAATCTTCAGGATTTTCTTTATAGCTGATGCCTGTGTGATTAGCTCATTTAGCCTTTCATCCGGCACAACACACTAAATCGATTCTTCAACCTTCAGCAGTGCGGCATCTGCATAACAAATGAACTCCCGGCTACCTGTTGTGATTTAAGCTTTTAAGAACAACTTACTACACTCAAACTCAAAACAAACTCCGGAACACACTTCGCAATTACTTGAGCGATTGGGAAGCCGTGGTCATGGCATTAAAATCATCCAGGTCATGCTGAATCCACACTTTAGCATTCTTCTCTTTTACAAAAGCCTCAAAAGCTTTGATTGTTTCTTCAGACTGCGGGATATCGTAGTTAAACTGAGGTACGATAGCATCTTTGCGATTTTGCTCAAAATGATAGGTATCTCCGGTTAAAACTAAAGGTCCGGTCTCAGGCAAATCAACAAATAAAGCATTATGACCTGCGGTATGACCCGGCATGTATTTGATAACAACACTACCGTCTCCAAAGACGTCATAGTCTTTATTGGCAATGATTTCTTTATTTTTTAAAGCCGAAAATGTATCGGGATTGTAAAATGAATTTCCCTTAATTTCTTCGCTATTCAGGAAATCATCTTCACTTTGCTGAATAAGCCATTTCGCACCTGCAAAATGATTAGCGGCACCGGTATGATCAAAATGAATGTGTGAAAATGCGATCATATCTACATCTTCCGCACTTAAACCAATACTTTTCAACTGGGTTGTAATGCTGTCCTTACGCGAGATCGTAAAAGCACCACCTTCCGGAGTGTAATCTCCCTGACCAACCAGCATTTCCGGAAGACCGCTATCCCATAACAAGATTCCGTTAGGGTGTTTGATCACGTAAAATGCATCTGCAAGCTGCTTGCTTTCGCCTTTATAGGTATCTCCCTGAGCAAAAAGATTCAGATTATTTGCCATGATACTACCACCGTCAAAAGCATAAAGCTCTACAGCCGGTTTTGCAGGTTCTTCAACAACTACCTCTTCGGTATTTTCTTCTTTCTTAGTTTCTTTACAACCAACGACTAATAAAGCAGCCAGTGCAAAAAATGTAATTTTCCTGATAAGCATATTTTTTGGTTTGTGGTTAATGTTTTGATTTTAGCCTACTGAACCTTCAAGCGAAATCTCCAGAAGCTTTTGAGCTTCTACTGCAAATTCCATAGGCAGTTTGTTTAACACCTCTTTGCTAAAGCCATTTACAATCAGAGCGATTGCTTTTTCGGTATCTATACCCCGCTGGTTACAGTAAAAAATCTGGTCTTCTCCAATTTTACTGGTAGTCGCTTCGTGTTCTACCCGTGCCGATTTGTTATTGGCTTCAATATAAGGGAAGGTATGAGCCCCACATTTATTGCCCATAAGTAACGAGTCACATTGTGAAAAGTTACGGGCATTTTGCGCCCTGCTGTTGATCTGAACCAGACCGCGATAGCTGTTTTGACTTTGACCGGCAGAAATCCCTTTGGAAATAATAGTACTTCGGGTGTTTTTACCCAGGTGCACCATTTTAGTACCGGTATCTGCCTGCTGAAAATTGTTGGTAACCGCAATGGAATAAAATTCGCCAATTGAGTTATCTCCTTTCAGAATACAGCTGGGGTATTTCCAGGTTACGGCACTACCCGTCTCAACCTGAGTCCAGGAAATTTTAGCATTCTTCTCACAAAGTCCGCGTTTGGTCACAAAATTGTAAACCCCTCCTTTACCCTGATCATTACCGGGATACCAGTTTTGAACTGTAGAATATTTAATCTCTGCTCCGTCAAGCGCAATAAGTTCTACAACTGCTGCGTGCAATTGATTCTCATCACGCGAAGGGGCTGTACAGCCCTCCAGATAACTCACATAGCTGTCCGCATCGGCAACAACGAGTGTACGCTCAAACTGACCGGTACCGGCCTGATTGATACGGAAATACGTAGAAAGCTCCATCGGGCAACGCACTCCTTTCGGGATGTAGCAGAAGGAACCATCACTAAATACCGCACTGTTTAAAGCCGCATAGAAATTATCTTTCTGCGGAACTACAGAGCCGATATACTTCTTAATCAATTCAGGATGCTCTTTTATCGCTTCAGAAATTGAGCAAAAGATGATTCCTTTTTCAGCCAGTGTTTTTTTGAAAGTTGTAGTTACCGAAACGGAGTCCATCACCACGTCAACCGCAACACCGGCAAGCTTTTTCTGCTCGTCCAGTGAGATCCCCAAACGCTTGAAGGTATCGAGCAACTCGGGATCAACCTCATCAAGGCTGTCGTATTTCGGTTTTTTTGAAGGTGCGGAATAGTACGAAATATCCTGAAAATTAGGTTTCGTGTAATGTACATTAGCCCACTCCGGCTCCTCCATTGTTTGCCAATACCTGAAAGCCTCCAGACGCCAGTTTGTCATCCATTCGGGCTCTCCTTTTTTTAAGGAAATAGCTTTTACAATTTCTTCATTAAGTCCCACGGGGAATGTATCAGACTCGATGTCTGTATAAAACCCGTACTTATATTCTTTGGTCGCTAATTCTTTTTCTAAGTCGTCTTCTGTATACGCCATATATCTTTTCTAAACTGTTGAAAACAGGTAAAACTATTAAAGTGAGAAACTTTCACCACAACCACAGGTGCGTTGTGCGTTGGGGTTATTAAAAACGAAACCTTTTCCGTTTAAACCACCACTATATTCGAGAGTAGTACCTATGAGATACAGAAAGCTGCGCTTGTCGACAATGAGTTTAACCCCGTTATCTTCAAAGAGTTTATCTTCTGCATCCTTGCTTTTGTCAAATTTAAGTTCATACGACAAACCACTGCAACCGCCGCTCTTTACACCCACGCGCACGTAGTCTGCCACAGCATCATAACCCTCTTCGGTCATCAAAGCGGTTATCTTCTTTTTTGCGTCTTCACTTACTTTAATCATATTAATTCTAAATTAGTGCAAATATACCATTTAAGTAGGGTTTTACCATACAACCTTACATTAAACTATCTTATCAAATGATAGGCTGCGCCAATATAAAACGCTGTTGAAATAAGAAATAGATATAGTGCCGGGAAAAGTAAGTTAACGCAGCTGAAGGAGGATCAGATCATCTTTCCCAAAACCGGAAGCCGATTCAACAGAAGAACTTGCGGTGGTAGCCAGAACATAAAGTATTCCTTTTTCAGAATAAACGGCGTCTGTCCCGAGATCAATACCTTCACCTCCCCATGTTTCCTGCCACAGCAATTGTCCTTCAGAGTCAACCTGAAAAACCCAGATATCGTTTGCACCCGCGTTTCCGTTGGAAGTAGTATCAGCGCTTCGGCTATTTCCAATTATAAAAAAGCTGTTATCAGGTCCCGGCGTAATGCTCCGGGCAAATTCAAAATCGGCTCCACCAAAACTGCGCTGCCATTTCAGATTTCCGGCGGCGTCGATGCGCATTACCCAGGCATCGAAGTCTCCGTTTGAAGCAGTCACATCCCCGTCTGTACTATTGCTTTGGCCCACAATAAGACAATCGCCATTGGACAAAAACACAGCATCGTAAGCGATGTCAATACCCGAACCGCCAAAGGTCTTTTCCCACTGCATACCTCCGGTTTTGCTGAGTTTAACAATCCAGTAATCGTAACTGCCGTGGGTTTGAGAGATGTCAAAATCATCACTTTCGGTAAAACCGATCAACATAAACCCGCCATCAGGAGTTTGCAAAGCTTTGTAGGAACGGTCATTATTGCTTCCGCCAAAATAATTACGCCACTCCAGATTGCCGGAAGCGTCTAATTTCTGACCCCAAAATTCCCCAACTCCGTGTTTAGAGTTTTCATTTCCGGCTCCGCCTGAAGCCGTAACATCGAGATAGCCTGCGCTAAAATAGCCGCCATCTTCAGTTTGAATTACAGAATACGAATGATCGTGGCCGGCAAAACCATAACTTTTTTCCCATTCAATACCTCCCGAAGCATTGGTTTTAACAAACCAGGTATCGTGAAAGCCTTCATTTTTACTGGCATCTCCATCTGCACTCATACTGTAACCTCCCATCAAAAAGCCGCCATCTGAGGTAGCGATTAAATCGGTTGCTACATCACCATCGTTGCCACCGAAAGTTAAAGATTGAGATATATTACCCGAATCATCCAGACGCAACAGCCAGTAATCTTCACCTGCTCTGGTTTTGCCGGCGAGCATCCCGTCAACACTTTGCGCGGTTCCCAAAACCGCAAAACCACCGGCATCGAGACTTACGAGCGCCGCTGCCCGATCATCAAGACTCCCGCCGTAGTGTTGCAGACTCACCAATTGGCCCCTAAATGAATTACTCAAAGCAGCATCCAACTGCGTATCGTCTTCGGCGCAGGCGACAATAAGCAGGAACAAACTGAAAATTCTAAATGCAGTGCGAGCCTTCAACCTAATTTGATTTTTTGATTACGAAAAGACCCCCTTCTATATCGCTGATAATAATGTTTCCACTGGCGAAATACGGATAATTGCTCCAGGCCCCTTCAAAACCGGTCACATTAGAAGCGGGATAGGTGTCAAAAAAACCGGTTTCCATAAAATTGGCGTTACCAATATCGCTTATGTCTAAAATGCGTAGGCCCGCAGAATAATTGCTGAGGTAAAGCGTGTTGCCTTTTACATAATAATTGTGATCAATAGCCCGGGTGGGACCCGCATAAGTCCCCACTTCAACCGGATTATCCAGATCTGAAAAGTCAAAAACAAGACTGCGTGTATTGAAACCCACCCGCAATTCGTCCAGCTCATCATTGGCTATAAAGTAACGCTGATCTTCAGAAAACCAGCCCTGATGCGTGTAAAAAGCATTGGCATATTCCATTTTTGAGATAAAAACAGGATTTGCAACATTGGTTACATCAATGATGGTAACGCTGTCTTCGTTACTGGCCACACAAATTTGGCGACCGGTATAGTCTAAATCGGGACCCGAGTAGGTGACTACCTGCGCATCGTGAGTATACCCGTCGCCATCATACCCACCCAAAGTTGTTGGATTTTGAGGGTCTGTAATATCGATAATATGAATACCCCCCTTAAACGTTTCGGCACCCACAACATAAACCCGGGCCTCATCTTCGTTAATAACCACGTTATGAGCACTGCCAAAGTCAAGATTCACAGCATCGGCTGTAAAGGTTTGTGCGGCAGTAAGGTTTCTCAGTCGCGTGAGGTCAAAAACCTGTAAACCGTGATTGGGTGCCTCGCTGACGATATAGGCATGATTGCCATAAACTTTTATATCCCGCCAGGGAGAAGCTACAGTTCGGGTGGGTAATTTGCCTAAATAAATCGGGCTTTCAGCATCTGAAATATCAACAAAAGTGGTTCCGTTATCGACTCCCATTAGTGCATATTCCTTTCCTGAAACCGGGTCTGTCCAGCCCCAGACATCGTTGCCCGAAGCTCCCTGTAAGCGTCTTAGCGGAATTCTGCTCTGCAAATCATAGCCTGAACATGGGTATTCCCCTGCAAATCCGTTTTCACACGGAGTGGCTGTACCCTGCGTAAGCCCATCGTCTCCGGCGTCAATCGCAGGAGGCAAATCTGCATCATCTGTACGCGAACAAGCCGCTAAAAAACACAAGGCAAACAAAGCGGGGAGCAGATGATCAAATTTCATAATCGTTGATTTTAATAGAACAAAGAGCCTCTTTAATTTCTGAAGGCAGCCTTCTAAAATAGGTTAAACGTTTAAAACACCTAAGTATTTCGAGTAATTCCCGTTAACTTTGCACCAAAATACAGGAGTTATGTTTGAAAACAAAGAGCAAAGCCGAACCTCGCTGAGTGAGCTGGGTGAATTTGGACTCATAGACCATCTGACCAAAAATTTTAGCATTAGCCAGGAAACCACTGTTAAAGGTATTGGGGACGATGCCGCTGTAATAGATACGAAAGGTAAACACCTTTTGGTTTCGACAGATTTGTTAATTGAAGGGGTACACTTTGATTTGGCGTTCATGCCCTTAAAGCATCTGGGCTATAAAGCGGTGATGGTTAATCTTTCAGACATTTACGCGATGAATGCCAAAGCCACGCAAATCACCGTTTCGCTGGCTGTTTCAAACCGTTTTCCGCTAGAAGCTCTTGAAGAATTGTATGCCGGTATTGAACTGGCTTGTTCAATTTACAAAATAGATCTCGTAGGTGGGGACACCACTTCGAGTACCAAAGGCCTTTTGATAAGTGTAACAGCAATGGGAGTTGCAGATGCCGATGACATCGTTACCCGCTATGGTGCAGGCGAAGGTGATTTACTCGTCGTTTCAGGAGACCTGGGCGCTTCGTATATGGGTTTACAGGTTTTGGAACGCGAAAAACAGGTACATCAGGTAAATCCCAACGCACAACCTGATCTTGAGCCGTATTCTTATCTCATTGAGCGCCAGCTTAAGCCCGAAGCCCGAAAGGATATTGTAGAACTGCTTGCTGCTCTGGAGGTTAAACCCACGGCTATGATAGACATTAGCGACGGTTTATCTTCAGAAATTATACACCTGTGCAAAAAGTCTGAAGTAGGATGCAGACTCTACGAAGAAAAAATACCTCTTGATCCCCAGCTCATTAATGTATGTGAGGAGTTTGAAATTGACAGCACAACTGTTGCCCTAAGCGGCGGGGAAGATTATGAGCTTCTCTTCACCATCAGGCAGGAGGATTTTGAAAAGATCAAGGGCAATCCCAATTTTAGCATCATTGGGCATATGACCGCAGCTAATGACGGTATGAATTTAATTACCCGTGCAAATACAGCAATACCAATAGTTGCCCGTGGATGGAATGCACTTCAGAACGAGGAGTAATTATGCCGACTGGCGTGCGTGCCTGAAAATGTAGAATTTTTCCATCACCTCATTAATACGACGCAATTTTGGGGTTAAGGGCTGTAACTCACCGTGGTCATTTTCGGTAAATTGCTGACGGCATTTACAGCACTCATATTCTTTTTTGTTAGTTTGATAAGACCGAAGAACCTGATACTTGTGGCCAAATAGCTTACATAGAATCATGCGATAGGGGTTTTTGGAGAAGAACGAATAATTCATTTTTAGGGTTTTTGAAATTAGGTAGTTAAATTTAACAGAATTATTCGTTAAAAGAAAAATTTTAATCGCCAAAACGCACATTTTATCAGCTTAAAGCACATAATTGAAAATTTTTTAATCTTTTCCTCTATTTTATGTGTAAAACTCAATAAAAAGCCCGGTTATCAACAAATGTTGAAAACTTTTTTCCGCCTAAAATCATTAAAAACCGACCAATAAACTCACAACTTCCGTAAAATTCTCAATATGAAGCATATGCCCGCCGGCTAAAACGTCAATTTCCACCCCCTTAGATGAAAATTTTTGCTGCATTTTACCGGGATCAATAAGACCATCATCACTGCCTAAAATCATGCTTTTTTTAAACCTTGCACGTTCCCAAAACTCCGAATAATCAGGTCGTTTACTCATCGCCTTTTGGCAGGCTATGTACGCTTCTGCACTAACCCGGAGGGCTTCGGCTTTTGTTTGTGCAATTTCCTGCTCCAGAGCCGCTCTCTTCTTTGATGAGAACAAATTGGTCACAGACATCGAGATGAGGGCTTCATAATTACGCCCGGCCATATCTACAGCATGATTACGCATTTCCTTCCGCTCTGCGCTATCTGCTTCAGGCGTAGAATTAAGCAATAAAATCCCTTTTGTTTTTTGAGGATAGGCTTCCGCGAATGCGAGTGCCACATAGCCACCCATAGAATGACCTACAAATTTCACCTCGGTAAGCTCCAGTTTTTCGAGAACTTCATTTACTGCACCGGCCATATCAGAAAGCGTCATCTCATCATGAGCAAGATTTGAATTTCCATGACCCGGCAAATCGATCACCAGTATGTGGTAGTGCTTAACGAGCTCGTCAAGCATAGGCTCCCACATCAGGTGATTCTCCAAAAAACCATGCAGCAGGCATAAGGTTTCACCCTTGCCGTAGTGCTTATAAAATAATTGTCCCTCGCCTTTCTTTGCGTTCATTTTAGTTTATCTTTCGGCCGGAAAGATACAGTTACTATGCGATTTTCTAAAGGAACACTCGTTACGGGTTTCGCTATATTTTCATTGTTTTTTGGTGCCGGAAACCTCATCCTGCCCCCCTATCTGGGTTATACAGCAGGATCAAACTGGTTTTGGGTAAGCATAGGATTCTGCATATCAGCGGTGTTAATACCTTTACTGGGTATTTTCGCGCACGCCCGGGTTCAGGGAAGTATGCTTGATTTAGCCAATAAAGTACACCCGATCTTCAGCATTATTTTTTGCGCTCTGGTCTATCTCGTAGCCATAACCCTGCCCGGACCCAGAACTGCGTCTGTAACTTATGAGATGGCCATCGAGCCCTATTTTGAGATCAGTTCACTTACCTCGAGTGCTATTTATTTTGGTCTTGCCCTGCTATTTGCACTAAACCGGTCGAGGGTCCTCAATGCTTTGGGAAAATACCTCACCCCGCTGCTGTTACTTATTCTCACCACGATTATCTGTATTGCACTTTTTGCACAGTTACCTCCGGCAACCGGCTCACAAATGCTCAGCCCGGTGACCTCGGGTCTTTTAGAAGGCTATCAAACCTTTGATGCTATTGGGGCTATAGTTATAGGAGCAGTAGTGGTTATTTCTCTTAATCTGGTAAACCCTGAAAGCCATCAGGTGAAAAAAAACCTGATGATACAGGCCGGAAGCCTGGCCGGACTTGGATTGCTCCTTATTTATATAGGTATGATTTACGTGGGCTCTCTTTATGGAAGCCAAACCGACCTCACTTCCCGTACCGACTTACTGGCTTTCCTGAGCTATGACACCCTGGGTTCTGGAGGGCGTATTTTGCTTTCTATTCTGGTGGGTCTCGCCTGTTTCACCACCGCAGTAGGTATCGTCACCGGGACTGCCGACTTTGTAAAAGGTCTTTTTAAGAATTCACAAAAAGCCTATGTACTTACCGCGATGGTTGCCGCCGCGCTTGGCGTACTTATAGGTCAGACCGGCGTTGCCTATATTATTGCAGTAGCCGTACCCGCATTAAGTTTTATTTATCCTTTAGTCATTGTATTAATTGTTTTGAACTTATTTTCAGATCGTTTTGTATCTATTCTCATTTTTAGACTGGTTGCGATTGTGACTATCGTATTTAGTATTCCCGATTTTCTGGTAGCCCTTAATGCCGAAAATTATGAAGGTCGCTTTACGTGGATTCCTTTTTCAGATTATGGAGTGGGCTGGATTTTGCCGGTTCTGCTCACCTTTGTATTCGGAAAGAGTATTGAGCATTTCTATCTTAAATCAAATACTCCTAAAACCGAAAACTAGTGGCCAAAAAAGGAACTCCCAAAAACGGAAAAAACAAAGCGAAACACTCGAAGTTACTCAAACGCAAAAAAGACAAACTGCGTTCTGAAAAAGAAGCTCGCGCTCTTAAACTCGAGGAAATCATCAAAGCAGCACAATCTAAAGAATAGATTTGAGCCAAATATTTATTAAAAATGATTTTACATTATCTTGAATGATAGATATTTGCAGCTATGAAAGCAGAACCCACATTAATTTGCATCCCCGATATAAGCGGTTTTACCCAGTTTATGCGGGAGGCCAACTTTGATCTTACAGCACAGGTCATACCTGCACTGCTCAATGAGATTATTTATGCCAATACCATAAATCTGCAGGTTTCTGAAATAGAAGGTGATGCAGTACTTTTCTTTAGAAGCGGCGAGTTACCGGCTATTGGAGAACTGGTAGAACAATGTAAAACCTTCTACAAAGAATTCTACAAACGCATAGACAAGTTGTACAAAAAGCATAAAAACGAGGAGGATGCCCGCAGCATCTCTGAAATTTTAGGTCTTAAAATCATACTTCACTACGGCGAAGAAATTGCCATGGTACCCATAGGTAATCGTATAAAACTGATGGGAGAGGATGTCATTACCGCGCATCGTATGCTTAAAAACGATATCCCTATTGAGGAGTACATCGTATTTTCAGAACAGGTGTATAGCAAATTTGATAAAGATGAGTTCGCCGGTTTTTGCAACTGGTCTGAAATACACGAAGGGCATCTTGACATTGAGCATCTGGGGGTTCTCAATTACAAATATGTAGACCTTAATCCGCTGAATTAAAAACTGTTTCTCTCTTAAAACTTACTGTTTACTTAACCTGCGCTGTTTTAGATCCTGCTCAATTTGTGTTTCCTTGGCTTTGTTAATTTCATAGAAGAAAAGCAGTGCCACACCCAATAAGAACGGGATAGAAGGATAAATACTTACCAATAATTTTGTGCCCTGTATTGCTGTTTCGGGCTGTATGATATCTTCAACGGCTACCGTAGCGGCTTCTTTGGTTATGTAATTGTACAGACCCAAAATCCAGGCAACCAGTGCCCCACCAATACTAAGACCTCCTTTAAGCCCCACCATCATTGCCGAAAATATTATAGCGGTGGCTCTTCGGTTATTTTTCCATTCGGAATAATCAGCAACATCTGCGATCATTGCCCAAAGCAGGGGAATCGTGATTCCGTAGAAAAAACCGTGTAAAATCTGAGATACAAACATAAGGATCACGGCGTCTTTCGGGAAAAAATAAAAAGCGAGAATAAAAAGCGTGGATATAAATAAGGCTACGCCGAAAACATCCCGCTTCCCATACTTATCTGCAAATCGCTTTGAAAATGTGATACCTACAATCATAAAAATGATTCCGCCCGCGTTAAAAAGACCGAAGCCCGCAGAAACCGGATTTTCACCAAAAAAATTAACGCCGATAGCTTCAAGTCCGCTCAAAATGGGTTCTATAAAGGTTGTAAGCGAGGTTGGATCTACATAATTTTTGAAGTAATAGACATACGAACCCCCTTTCATCGCGAGGGTAATGAAAACCAACGTTGTAAGCACAAGCATGATCACCCAGGGCTTATTTTTAACCAAATCACCCAGGTCCTCTTTCAAACTCGATTCCTGATCTATGGTAGGAACTATACGTTCTCTTGTGGTCAAAAACGTAATGATCAGCATTACAGTACCTATAATAGCCAGCCAGGTCATAACGATCTCAATACCTACAGCCTGATCTCCACCTCCGGCAGACTCAATAATGGGCAACATAAATACCTGAACAAAGAACTGGGCAAACATAACCGCGACAAAGCGATAGGAAGACAAGCTATTGCGCTCACTCATATCACCTGTAATCACACCACTCAAGGCCGAATACGGCAGGTTGTTGGCAGCATAAAGCAGCAACAACAAGGTGTAGGTAACTACCGCGTAAATTACTTTGCCCTTGTAGTCAAAATCAGGTGTTGTAAAAGCCAGCAATGCTACTACTCCCAGAGGAATGGCCGTATAGAGAATCCACGGTCTAAATTTACCGTAGCGGGAACGCGTACGATCTGCAAGCGCACCGATTACGGGATTAAAACCAAAAGCCGCGATCATCCCCACTATAAATATAATCACCGAAGCATCATTGGCCTTCAGACCGTAAATATCGGTGTAAAAATAAGCGAGGTAGGTCATTAAGGTCTGAAACACTAGGTTTGCAGACAAATCGCCCAGACTGTAACCAATTTTTTCTTTAATGGATAATTTTTGGGATTGCGTACTCATAGATAACGGGCTAAATGAATTCTGTATTAGTCTACGATACCGACCTGCCTTAATCTTAAGGAAATCGATTGCGTAAAAGCTATTTTAGGTTTTAAGAACTAAGGTAAAAAGATAGCATATATTCTTTTGGACTATAAGCTAACAGCGACCCAAGATACTACCTTTGAACGACAATAAAAAAATTAAAAGCCTCCGAAATGAGGCTTTATTCACTTTTAATCAAAAATCTATGTCCGTTTTACAACTCGAATTCGAAATGAACAGTCAGTCTTTAGCAGAATAGCTAATTTCCTGAATGCAAATTCGTCTGCTTTGATCACCCAGCTGCAGCGTAGTTTCCTCTCCCGGCTTTTTCCCCATCAAGGCACGTGCTACCGGAGCCGTAAATGCTATTTTTTGTTGCTTAACATCTGCCTCATCAACTCCCACAATCTGTAACGTTACCGGTTTATTGGCCCCTGAGATAGTGTAAGTCACCCGTGCGCCAAAACGCACCTCATCGGTATCTACTTTATCCAGCAGTCTGGCACTTGCAAGTCGCTCCTTAAGTAAATTGAGTTTTCCATTGAGTACGGCCAGTGCTCTGCGCCGCTCCCGCTCATCGGGCTCTTCAAGATCTGAGATTTCCCGCAGTAACTCCTTCTGCTCCTCTTTTAATGCCTGCAATCCGGCCGGAGTCACATAATTGGTCGCACCGGCAGGTAAAGCCGCCCTTGGCGGAATTATAGGCGTTTCTTCCTGATCGTCTTCTTTTACAAATCCTCTGCTCATAGCTTGTGTTGTAAGTCTAAAAGCTAGGTATTTTAAAAGGGAACGGGTATTAAATAAAGTATAATGTTGGACTTCACCAATGCTCAGTACCTTTTTCCCCTTTAAACGGACCGGTCAAATCTGGCGTGATCCAACCCGCATAAAATGCACTGTCCTGTGCTTTTACCTGTTCCCCATCTCCAACTGAACTATGCCGAAGTATAAAGAGCTAATCTGCTAAAGGGAACGAATTTTGTTGTAATTTACACGTCCATTTCCGAAATCCTATCCTAAATAAATTACGCACCACTACTAGTGCAAAGTTCACCCGAGGTTGACCCGTAGTTCACCCGTACTTTACCCGAATACAATGCTACGATAAGGCATACATACCTCCCGGATGAAGCTACTAAAAAGCTAAGATGATCCATTTAAACCTTATTTAGTAATTTCGGAGTGACCGTGCCAGGTGTGTCGGTCAAACCGTGCCACTTTATCCCAAATCACTCTCATAGCGCCCTAATGCCCTGGCCTAAGCCTCATAAAAAATAGGAACCGCGCTTTACAACTGCTAAAATAGAATGTTTGTAAAGCATTCCGTTTAATGCCGGCTCAATTCTTATCGCCTTCAGAATTCAGGGAGTAACTGTAATACGATCTACTTATTCCGTTAGCGGGAGCCTGGGACTCCCCCGCTCCCGGTTAAGATCCAGTTTACTTTGCGCATCGTTCAAAGATCAGTCTGGGCTCAACTACCTTCTAACCAATTTGATACCATATTCCACCACAAAAACTGTGGTAAAGTGTGGTTGGAGTGTGGTTTCACTGTGGTAGCAGTGTGGTAGCACCTGGAAGATGCCTGCACGTAAACCGGTAGCTGCCTAGAAGCAAAGCGGGCTCTATAATAGGGTGAATGGTCAAAAACGCGTTGGATTGTAAACCGGGATATTGCTGTTTTGAGGTATAAATATTTAAAACTTTACTTAATTGTAACCTGCTGATGATTAGCAATAAAAGAGTTGATATCCCGTCAATCACTTTTACAAACGACTATATTTGTATTGATATAACAAGTTGTGGGTAATTTAAACAAAGAGTATTAAAACTATGGACTCGGCTGAATTTAGAAAATTGATAGCAAAACATTTTTCACCGAAAATTCGTGAATTAGGGTGGAAAGGTTCTGGATTTCATTACAGAAAACCAGAAGAAAATCATATTATCAATATTTTTGGACTTCAAGGAAGTAGATGGGGCGGAACAATTTATTGTGAAACCGCTATTTGCTTTGATTTTATGAACGATTTAGCTGGTTTATCTTTTGAGAAAAGCACATATGCAAGTTGTCTAATTCGAAAAAGATTGCAGCCATTAGAAAGGACAGGTGGAGCTTGGGATATTCATAATGACCAAGAAAAAAATCTCGAGGAAGTAAACTCAATTTGGAATGCTTTTCAAAACCAAGGAGCAAAGTTCTACAATGATTTTGCGGACTTTCCTCATCCTTTTGATAATATAAAACCGATAGATTTACAAACAAGTGACAATTATAAAATACTTGGAAAATATTATGTCGGAAACGACATTGAATTGGCTAATCTTTTAAAAGAGATAAACCTCTTACTTGGAAACAAAAGTATCGCCAAAGAATTTGCTAAAATCGGAATTGCAGGAGTTAATGAATTAAAAAAGAAACTATTATTTGGCAGAAAAACCAAATCGTATAGGGAAACTGAAAGACACCTCGAAAATAAAATTAAAGATCTAACAATTGAATAAAAAACTACCCACAATCGAGTGTGTGGACACTACCTCATAAAGTGTGTAACTAAAAATCAACAACACTATTCAAAGCTTTATCAGCAGCTGCACTAGCAAAATAGGATTGATACATCATCGTTATGCTAACCAAAATATCTAGAGTCTAATGTAGTAATTTAAGGGTATTAATAAACATTGAAATTAAAAAAGCCCAAATGATTCTTAATTTTATTAACTCGACGAAATCCTTATAATGTTGTATCTGAGCAATAAAAAAAGGGTTAGGTTTTCACCTAAGCCCTTTAAGTACCCCGGGTGGGAATCGAACCCACACTCGTAAGAACTGGGTTTTGAATCCAGCGCGTCTACCAATTCCGCCACCGAGGCAATTGGAGGGCAAAAATACTAAAAATTCTATTTTACCAAGCAAAAAAGACATCAAATAAATCTCTCAAAGCCAATTTAATTTATACTTTTGCACCCTCTTATAAATTGAGGAACTCTAAACATAAGATAACCATGTCAGTATCAACGCCTGAAGCCAAAATTTTCCCGTGCACACAAAGCCGGGATTTAGCCGAAAAAATAGCTAAAGCTTACGGGCAACCTCTGGGCAAAATCATCACGTCTACTTACAGCGACGGCGAATTTCAGCCTTCCTTTGAAGAATCGATACGCGGTACACGGGTATTTATTATAGGTTCAACCATGCCCAGCAGTGAAAACCTGATGGAAATGCTCCTGATGCTTGACGCAGCAAAACGCGCTTCGGCACGTCATATTACCGCGGTGCTTCCCTACTTTGGTTGGGCACGCCAGGATCGTAAAGACAAGCCACGCGTACCTATCGCTGCAAAACTGGTTGCCAATTTATTAGAGACCGCAGGTGCGACACGTATTATTACGATGGACCTGCACGCCGATCAGATTCAGGGCTTTTTTGAGCGTCCCGTAGATCACCTGTTTGCATCAACGGTGTTTCTGCCTTATTTGCGCTCACTCAACCTGCCTAATCTCACCATCGCATCACCCGATATGGGTGGTTCTAAACGGGCTTATGCCTATTCAAAAGCTTTAGATTGTGATGTGGTAATCTGTTACAAACAGCGCGAGAAGGCAAACGTCATCAGCTATATGGAACTGATAGGTAGCGTAGAAGGACGCAACGTCATTCTTGTAGATGATATGGTAGACACCGCCGGCACCCTGACCAAGGCAGCAGATTTGATGATGGAGCGTGGTGCCTTGAGCGTACGTGCGATTTGTACACACGCCCTGCTAAGTGGCAACGCTTACGAGCGACTCGAAAAAAGCAAACTGCAGGAATTGATTGTTACAGACAGTATTCCTCCAAAACAACAAAGCGATAAAGTGCGCATCGTAAGCTGCGCAGATTTATTTGCAGACGTGATGCACCGGGTGCACAGCAACACCTCAATCGCGTCAAAATTCTTAATGTAATTTATTAATACTTAATATATATTTAAATGAAGTCAATCACGATCACAGGATCTAAAAGAGAAAGCGTGGGCAAAAAGGCAACTAAAGCCCTACGTAATGCTGGAGAGGTTCCTTGCGTACTTTACGGAGGGGATGAACCAGTGCACTTTAACGCGCCGGAAATTGCGTTTAAAGATTTGGTTTACACTCCAGATGCGCATACCGCGACGTTGGAGCTTGACGGAAACACCTATATGGCGATCCTTCAGGACATCCAGTTTCACCCGGTAACAGATCGCATACTTCACATCGATTTCTATCAAATCTTTGAAGGTAAAGAAGTAGCTATGACCGTACCGGTACACTACGAGGGTAACTCTCGCGGGGTACGTAACGGGGGTGTATTGCGTAAAACCTACCGTACACTACGTGTTAAGGCTCTTCCTAAAGACCTTCCAGATTACGTTACGGTTAACATCAGCGACCTTAAAATTGGTGATAAGCGTTCAATCTCTGAGATCGAGCAAGGTCCCTGGAAATATATGCACCCGGAAGACACCATCGTTTGTCAGGTACGTACTTCACGTAACATGGTTGAAGATCTTGAAGACGAGGAAGAAGAAGGTGAAGAAGGAGAAACTGCTGCTGCAGAAGGAGAAACTGAAGAAGCAAAAGCTGAAGAGTAGACCCTGTTTCCTTTTACAAATCAAAGAGGTTGCCGCATCGGCAGCCTCTTTTTTTTTGCTTTATACTAATCGTGTTTTGGGCGTGACCACAAGGGTCGGGCCATCCGTTGCAATTCCTCGTCCCGATCTTTCGGGACTGCGGGATTTCCACTACTGTCCCTCACGCACGGAAAATCAAGTCATTCGCACCGGCTTCCTCTATAAAAACAATACCAAACCGCGCGATACAATCGCGCAAAAGCAAACACCGTACATCACGCAAAGCAGAATTTCTGATTTCTGATTTCTGATTTTCGAAGACCGCCTACTCCCAGGAAGAGATATCTCGGCAACTCCAGTCTGATGTGATTTCTCAGTTGCTTAGGGCTCCTTCGAAATGACTGCCTGACTAGTTAAAAATGCGGAATGCTGAGTTTTTTGACTTTTTACCTTTTACCTGCCAACTGAAAACTGAGACTGCCTACTAATTCTGAATGCGGAATGCTGAGTTATGAATTCAAACGATCCAAAAAACCAACTCTGCGCGCTCCAAACTCCAGACTCAGAATTAAACTACTATTTTAAATTCCCACCTGTAACTTACAACCCGCACCTGACTGCCGCCACCCAGGAAGCCGTGTATGTGCAACTCCAAGCTGATGTGATTTCTCAGTCGCTTAGGGCTCCTTCGAAATGACTGCCTGACTAGTTAAGAATGCGGAATGCTGAGTTTTTTGACTTTTACTTCTTACTTCATACCTTCCACCTTTTACCTGCCAACTGAAAACTGAGACTGCCTACTAATTCTGAATGCGGAATGCTGAGTTATGAATTCAAACGATCCAAAAAACCAACTCTGCGCGCTCCAAACTCCAAACTCAGAATTAAACTACTATTTTAAATTCCCACCTGTAACTTACAACCCGCACCTGACTGCCGCCACCCAGGAAGCCGTGTATGTGCAACTCCAAGCTGATGTGATTTCTCAGTCGCTTAGGGCTCCTTCGAAATGACTGTCTGACTAGTTAAGAATGCGGAATGCTGAGTTTTTTGACTTTTCACCTTTTTCTTCTTACTTCATACCTTCCACCTTTTACCTGCCAACTGCTAACTGCTAACTGCTAACTGCTAACTAAAAACTGAGACTGCCTACTCACTAAAACTATTTCTAATTTCATTAAGACGCACTCCCATTCAAAATGTTAACTTTGTCCCGTGCCTATGAACCGGGTCGCTTCCCGTAATGCTTCGGGCGTGACGCGGGCACAAAAAATTAGGATGTAAGCACTTCATACCCGTAATACCGTATGATTTCATTTTTCGGAAAACTTTTCGGCACAAAACAAGAGAACATTGACCCCATGAAAAAATTCCTCATAGTGGGATTGGGCAACATTGGCCCCAAATATCACAACACCCGCCACAACATCGGCTTTAAAATACTGGACGCCTACGCGGCAGAAAAAGAAGAAACCTGGGCTACCGAAAAACTTGGAGATATCGCCCTGCTCAAAGTGCGCGGTAAAACCGTGATTTTGCTTAAGCCCAATACGTATATGAACCTCAGTGGTAAAGCGGTAAAATACTGGATGCAAAAAGAAAAAATAAGCCTGGAGAACCTGCTCATCATTACAGACGATCTCAATCTCGATTTTGGCACCATTCGCGTAAAGACCAAAGGCAGCGACGGCGGTCATAACGGACTAAAAGACATTCAAAACCAGCTGCTCACTTCAAACTACAACCGCTTTCGGTTTGGCATAGGCGATCGTTTTAGCAAAGGCAAACAAATCGATTACGTTTTAGGCGAGTGGGACAGCGAAGAAGAAAAAGACATGCCCGAAAGACTGGATATCTCGTGCAAGGTTATAGAAAGTTTTATAGCTTCGGGGATTACAAATACGATGAACGCGTATAACGGCAAATAGTTTGAGACAGCACACATCAGCACAAGAATTTAACGGTACAAAAGGTACGGTAGTCACCATTGGCACTTTTGACGGGGTGCATTTGGGCCATCGCAAGATCATCAAGCGTTTGCTGGCCAGTGCGGCCGGTAACGACCTGGAATCTGTGGTACTCACCTTTTTCCCACATCCCAGGATGGTCCTGCAAAAAGAAGCGCAGATCAAGCTCATCAATACCATTAACGAGCGCATCGCTTTACTTGAAGCCACCGGTCTTGATCATCTGGTGATTCACCCGTTTACCCAGGAGTTTTCAAGGCTTACCGCAGAAGAATTCGTCAAGGATATTCTGGTTGATCAACTCAAAGCCCGCAAAGTCATCATAGGCTACGACCATCGTTTTGGCCGTAACCGAAATGCCAATATAGAAGATTTAAAAGCCTTTGGAAAACAGTATGATTTTGATGTGGAAGAAATTTCCAAGCAGGATGTGGATGATGTTGCGGTGAGTTCGACCAAAATACGCAAAGCCCTGCTTGAAGGCGATCTCGATCGTGCCAACGAATATCTGGGCTACCCGTTTATGCTTAGCGGAACCGTATCCCGCGGCAAAGGCCTGGGCCGTAAATTTAATTATCCTACTGCCAACCTAAAAATCGCAGAAGACTATAAAATCATTCCCGCAAAAGGGGTTTACGCGGTGCAGTCTGTTATTGCTAACCGAACGGTCTACGGGATGATGAGCATAGGCACTAACCCTACCGTGGGCGGTAGCGATCTCAGCATTGAGACCTTCTTCTTTGATTTTGAAGGCGACCTGTACGAGCAGCATCTGGAGATCACCCTGCTTACCCGCATCAGGGATGAAAAGAAATTTAACGGAGTTGATGAGCTTATCGCTGCAATGCAGGAAGATGAAGTATTTTCCCGGGATTATATCGCAAAATTAAATGCTTAATCAATGGCTCTATAAGCAGGTTGACAACAGCGCGTTGGTCGTGTTTAGGGTCCTGTTTGGGTTTTTGATTACCTGTGAGGCCTGGGGTGCCATCGCAACGAGCTGGATACGCACCACCCTCGTTGAACCGCAGTTTACCTTCAACTTTATAGGCCTTGACTTTTTACAGCCGCTTCCCGGCGACCTGATGTATTACTATTATGGGCTGATGGGTTTTTTTGGTGTGCTTGTAATGCTGGGCTACAAATACCGTTTTAGTGTACTTGCTTACGGCGTGATGTGGACCTGCGTGTACCTGATGCAAAAGTCTTCCTACAACAACCATTATTACCTGCTGATGCTGCTTTTGGGCATTATGGCCTGCTTTCCGGCGAATCGCTATTTATCGCTCGATGCAAAGCAAAACCCGAAGATTAAACAAAATCACATGCCCCGCTGGGTGTATATCGTCATCATCGCCCAGTTGTGGATTGTGTATACCTATGCTTCGGTGGCCAAAATATACCCGGACTGGTTAGATGCCAGCGTTGCCGGCCAGCTGATGCAATCAAAAGCCGATTACTGGCTAGTAGGCGAAATGCTTCAGCAAAAATGGGTACACTGGTGCATCGCCTACTTTGGGATCTTTTTTGATCTGCTCATCATCCCGGCCCTGCTTTGGAAACGCACCCGAAAGACGGCATTTATCATTTCGATCTTCTTTCACCTGTTCAATTCGTTTATTTTCCACATTGGGATTTTTCCGTATTTGTCACTGGCATTTACACTGTTTTTCTTTCCGGCAGAAACCATACAGCGCATTTTTCTGCCTAAAAAAACCTTTTACGAAGCCGGTGAAATCATCAGACCTAAACATTACAAACCCATTCTTATGGTTTTTGGCCTGTACTTTTTGGTACAAATCGCGCTGCCCTTACGCCACTGGTTTATACAAGATAATGTACTCTGGACCGAAGAAGGTCATCGCCTCAGCTGGCGCATGATGCTGCGTTCTAAAAGCGGAAGGATTCATTTTAAAGTGGTTGACAAAAGTACCGGAAAAGAACTACCCTTTAATCACCGCGACTGGCTATCCACTAAAGAACTGCGCAGTGTGAGCGTAAAACCGGATTGTATCTGGCAGTTTTGCCAGCGCGTAAAAGAAGATTATGCTGCAAAAGGCACCGATGTTGCGATTTATGTAGATTGTAAAGTAAGCGTCAATGCCCGTCCCTACCATCCCCTTATCAATCCCGAAGTGGATATGGCTGATGCCAAATGGGATTATTTCTGGCACAACGACTGGCTGATGCCCTCGCCTGATTTGAGTAAACGAGAGGTTAAAGAGCATGTCCTGGATTAATGCTTCACTTATTTAAGTGCAGACATGTCGTTTTAAACACTCTTTTAAAGCCCAATTCCGTATTTTTGCCGTCTAAAATTTAAGCCATGCTACACGTTAACGACATTCGTGAACACAAAGAAGCCTATATTCAAGCACTTACAAAACGGAATTTTGAGGCTTCCACCATTTTCGATCAGGTACTTGATCTGGACGAAAAACGCCGTAGCACCCAGGCTTCGCTAGACAATACGCTGGCTGAAAGCAATAAACTTTCTAAAGAAATCGGGATGCTGTTTAAAAACGGTGAACCCAAAAAAGCCAACATCCTCAAGGAGCGCACCGGTAAACTGAAGGAAGATTCTAAAAATCTTCAGGAAACTCTGGCCGAAACTATCGCAGCCCTTGACCAATTGCTGTACACTATCCCAAACATCCCGCAAGAGAGTGTGCCGGCAGGGAAAAGTGATGCCGATAACGAAGAGGTCTTTAAAAAAGGAGACATTCCCGTTTTGGCTGAAGGCAGCCTGCCCCACTGGGAACTGGCTAAAAAATACGACATCATCGATTTTGAACTGGGTAACAAGATTACCGGCGCCGGTTTTCCGGTTTATAAAAACAAAGGCGCGCGTTTACAGCGGGCTTTGATCAACTATTTTCTGGATAAAAACACCGCTGCCGGTTATACGGAATATCAGGTGCCACACTTGGTAAATGAAGCTTCCGGCTTTGGTACCGGCCAATTGCCCGATAAAGAAGGTCAGATGTACCACGTAGGCCTTGACGACTTGTACCTCATCCCAACCGCAGAAGTACCGGTGACCAACTTGTTCCGCGATGATTTGCTCGAAGATAAAGACCTGCCAATCACCTGCACAGGCTATACTCCGTGTTTCCGTCGTGAAGCCGGTTCATACGGGGCTCACGTACGCGGTCTTAACCGTCTGCATCAGTTTGACAAAGTCGAAATCGTGCGCATCGAACGCGCAGAAGACAGTGACGCCGCTCTTGACGGAATGGTTGAACACGTAAAAGGTATTCTTGACGAACTTAAATTGCCTTATCGTATTTTGAGATTATGTGGAGGCGACCTGGGCTTCACTTCTACCCTTACCTACGATTTTGAAGTGTTCTCAACCGCACAGGACCGCTGGCTCGAAATCAGCAGTGTGTCTAACTTTAAAACCTTTCAGGCAAACCGCTTAAAACTGCGTTACAAAGACAAAGACGGCAACAAGCAACTGGCACACACCCTCAACGGAAGCGCCCTGGCCCTGCCCCGCGTTCTCGCTGGAATTTTAGAGAATTACCAGACCGAAGACGGCATCAAAATCCCTGAGGTTTTGGTTCCGTATTGTGGTTTTGATAAAATAGACTAGCCGCGTACGTTTTACACAGGTATTACGTTTAGTACAGGAGTGTTCTGGCACATCTTTAGTATATTTAATGGGGTGCTTTTAATTTGTACCTCAAATTTGCCATTGACATCAATCCCGGTTTTTCCGGGTAAAATCAAAAAAGCGTGTTGCGTAAAGTTGTTCTCTTAGCGGTAATTCTGATTTCAGGCGTTAGTGCTTTCGCACAAAACGAGCTGCTTGCCCGTAATTATATGGAGCAGGGCGAGTACGACAAAGCTGTTACCGTGTTTGAAAGTCTGGTCAAAGAAACGCCGGGTAACTTCACCTTTGTAACCGGTCTGGTTGAAGCTTATCAGCAAACGGAAGCCTATTCCAAAGCAGATAGTCTGCTGCTTAACACTCTGGAAAACACCCGAAACAAACCCGTTCTTGAGGTTGAACTGGGTTACAACAAACAGCTGCAGGGAAAGGAAACCGAAGCGCAGGCTCTTTACAATAAGGCCATCGCGGGCATAGCTGAAAACCCGGGTTATGCCAGTGGCGTAGCCCGCACTTTTCAAAAATACAGTTTGCTGGAAGAAGCTATAAAGTCTTATGAAACCGCGCAGGAGATTAATCCCGCAAACCGTTTTGATTATCAATTAGCTTCATTATACGGTGAGCTTGGAGATTATGAAACCATGTTCCAGATGAACCTGAATATGCTGGAGCAGGGTGATAATCAAACTCTAAATGCTCAGCGCAATATCAGCCGATTTATAACCGACGACAATACAAACCTAGCCAATCAAACCCTGCGCAAAGTTATATTAACGCGTATGCAGGACAACCCAGACCTGCTCTACAATCGTATGCTCAGCTGGCTGTTTATTCAACAAAAAGAATACGACAAGGCTTTTATACAGGAAAAAGCAATCGCAAAGCGCAGCGGTAACTTTTCGGGGATCGCTACCCTTGCCATTGTCGCCGAACAGAATGAAGAAGATACTTTGGCTATCGGCATTTTGGAGTATTTGATTAACGAAACCATCGACGAGGAACAGCGCCTTTTTGCCCGTCAAAAATACCTGGAACTTAAACTCAAATCTGCAAATCCTGAAGGACTAAAGGATATCGACGCGCAGTATGCCTCCCTGCTTGAAACGTATGGTAAATCGGCTTTAACTTTAGAGCTTCAGGCAGATTATGCGCATTTTTTAGCCTTCCGCTTTGCAAAAAAAGAACAGGCAACAAACCTGCTTGAAGAAGCGCTCAACCTTCCACTCAATAACTTTCAGGAAGCCCGTATCAAAATGGAACTGGCCGATATTCTCGTGCTTGAAGAGCGCTTTAATGCCGCGCTGATTTACTATTCGCAAATTCAGAAAAAGCTTAAGGACAACGTCATCGCTCAGGAAGCCCGTTTTAAAGTGGCCAAAACCAGTTACTACAAAGGCGATTTTGAATGGGCCAAAACCCAGTTGAAGGTTCTTAAATCTTCCGCAGAACAACTCATTGCAAACGACGCTCAGGATTTGTACCTGCTCATTACCGACAATACCGTTAACGATTCGACCCAAACCGCCTTAAAAACCTACGCACAGGCCGATTTACGCAGTTACCAGAATCGCGATGAAGATGCTATTGCCATCTACGACCGGGTTTTAAAGGATTTCGCGGGCGAAAAAATTGAAGACGAAGCCCTACTGGCTCAAGCCCTGCTTTTTGAGGACAAAAAAGAATATCAAAAGGCAGCAGACAACTACCTGAAGATACTGGAAAGCCATGGTAGCGATATTCTCGCAGATGATGCCCATTACCGGCTTGCAAACCTCTATGCCGCTCAACTCAACCAGCCCGAAAAGGCAAAAGAGCAGTACGAGCAAATCCTATTTAACTTTGCAGACAGCATTTTTTATGTAGATGCCCAGCAAAAATACCGCAGATTGCGCGGTGACGCAATCAACTAAAGACAAAACAAACCCTATGATTATTTACAATGTAACCGTAAATGTTGACGACAGCATACACAAGGATTGGCTGTACTGGATACGCAATGAGCACATCCCCGAGATGCTCGCAACCGGGAAGTTTATTAAAGCCCTGATGACCAAAGTACTCGTAGAGGAAGAAATGGGCGGTCAAAGCTATTCCATTCAATATACCGCAAAAAGCAAAGATGCTCTCGCCCGTTTTTACAAGGAAGACGTGGATCGTCTGGACGGCGAAGCCGGAAAATTTGGTGATAAAGTGCTGTTTTTCAAAACCGAATTGGAAATCGTTACCGAACAAACCGAATTTAATCCGCATTAAACCGAAGCCGGAAGCTTTAGTTTTGCTCAAATCGCTATTTTACGGGTAATGAAGAAAAAGTTCAAAAAGACCGAAAACCAACACCGGGCAGACGATCCCGTAAAAGCTAAAAAACATCTGGGGCAGCACTTTTTAAAGGACGAAACTATCGCCCGTAAAATTGCCGAAACCCTTTCCTACACGGGCTATTCAGATATTTTGGAAATTGGTCCGGGCACGGGAGTGCTTACCAAATATTTACTGCGCAAAGACATGAACATCACCGCGATGGACCTCGACAGCGAGTCTATCGTGTACCTCAACCACAGCTTTCCGCTGGAGTATGCCGAGCAAATGGAAGGCTGTAATCTCGAGGTGGTAGAAGCCGATTTTCTCAAAGTTGACCTCAGCACCTTGTTTAGCGACAAGCCTTTTGCGATAACGGGAAACTTTCCTTATAATATTTCGACCCAAATCGTTTTTAAAATGCTCGAGTGGCGCGATCAGGTGCCCGAGTTTACGGGGATGTTTCAAAAGGAAGTCGCCCAGCGCATCTGTGAGCCCGAGGGCAGTAAGGCTTACGGAATTCTTTCGGTTTTAGCCCAGGCCTTTTACGATGCCGAATACCTGTTTACCGTACCTCCTTCGGTCTTTAATCCACCGCCAAAAGTAGACAGCGGCGTTTTACGGCTTACGCGAAAGGAAAACTATAAAGATTTGGCCTGCAGTCCCGAAGCCCTTTACAAAGTGGTCAAAATGGCCTTTCAGCAGCGACGCAAAACCCTGCGCAACAGCCTGAAGCAGCTCGAACTCAGCGAAGCCTTTCGCGAAAGCGAAATTTTTAACCTTAGACCTGAGCAACTGAGCGTTACCCGGTTTATAGAGCTTACCCGGGCCATTGAGAATGATCCCGGCATTAATTAAATCACAAAAATCTCCCTAAATCTCCCTGAAACTAGAGAGATTAAAGTTCCTGGCCTTTGAAGAGAAGGTTGGGGTGGTATGATTCGCTCTCAAGTTAAATTTAGACCTGCAACCACAGCGGTAAATCTATCCTAAAGCAGCAGAGCGCAAGGCCTAGTTTGATTATATTTGCACGACTTTAAACGAGTATTAACCCCGATACAGTAGCGACTATGGCTTTTGAACTTACCGAAGACCTTATAGAGCAGATTGAAAACTTTATCGAGGTAGGCGACAATCAGAGTCTTCTTGATCTTCTCGAGGACGTGCACCACGCTGATATCGCCGAGATTCTGGACGAGGTCACTACCGAAGAAGCGACCTATCTGGTAAAGCTTCTGGATAGCGAGACCACCTCTGAGGCACTGATGGAGCTGGATGAGGACTACCGGGAAGAAATCCTGGATAACCTCTCTCCACAGGAAATTGCAGACGAACTTAACGAACTCGACACCGATGATGCAGTGGATTTCCTATCTGAACTGGACGAGGAGATTCAGCGGCAGGTAATTGATGCCATTGAAGACGAGGACCACGCCCGGGATATTGTTGAGATGCTTCGGTATGACGACAATTCTGCCGGGGGTCTTATGGCAAAAGAATTGGTGCGCGTGCGCGAAACCTGGACGGTTGCAGGCTGTGTGCGCAAAATGCGGGCGCAGGCGCAAAATGTAACCCGGGTACATTCGGTTTATGTGGTAGATCGCACCGATAGATTAATAGGCCGGCTTTCACTCAAAGACCTGCTTACTGCTGATGCAAAATCCAAAATTTCGGACATTTATATTCCCAATGTAGACTCGGTTAACGTGCACGACACCGCAGAAGATGTCGCACGACTGATGCAAAAATACGATCTGGAAGCCGTGCCTGTTGTCAATGACAACGGTATACTGCTGGGCCGTATTACCGTTGATGATATTCTCGATTTCATTAGGGATGAGGCCGATGAAGATTACCGTATGGCCGCCGGTCTTTCGCAGGGCGTTGAGGCCGATGATACGGTGTGGGAACTTACCCGTGCCCGCCTGCCCTGGTTGGTTTTGGGTCTTGTAGGCAGCCTTGGCGCTGTGAATATCATGAAAGGTTTTGAAGGAGCTCTAACAGTACATCCCGAACTCTTTTTCTTCACGCCGCTCGTTGCGGCGGTTGCCGGTAATGTAGGGGTGCAATCAAGTGCGATTATTGTGCAGGGTCTGGCAAACGACAACGTGACGGGCAGTATGTGGCTGCGTTTGGTTAAAGAAATAAGTATTGGTCTTATAAATGGCATGGCGCTTGGCATTTTGGTAGTAAGCTTTGGGGTTATTTTCGGTTTTGGTTGGCTGCTGAGTTCAACCGTAGCGGTGGCAATGCTTTCCGTAATTATTGTAGCAGCGCTGGTAGGTACCTTTGTGCCTATTTTACTTGACTGGCGCGGGATTGACCCGGCTATTGCAACCGGACCCTTTATCACCACCAGCAACGATATTTTTGGAATTCTTATTTACTTCAGCCTGGCCAAACTTATTTTAGGGTTTTAAAAAGCTTTATTTCTCAATACCGAGTACCCGTTCCCGGTAAATTCCTTAGACCTTAAATCCACACGTCATTCTCGCAGAATTGAGTTATATTTAAGTCAATTGTATGATAATTGATTTAGATATGGGTACCGTATGCAAAACCATTACCGTTACTGAAAAGTACGACGACTGGATTAAGGAGCAAATCAGCAAAGGTGATTTTACCAATGAAAGTGAGTACATCAGATCGCTCATTCGCCGCGAACAGCACAACAACTCTCAATTTTTAAATCTAAAGTCGAAGATAGACAAAGGTTTGGAAAGTGGTTTAAGCTCTAAAACCGTTGAAGAAATCTGGGATGCGGGTAAAAAGCGCTTTGAAGAAAATCAGAAGCGTAAAAATGCTTAGTATTCAGATTTCATGTGAAGCTGAAAATGATCTTGGAACTCACCTCTAAACCTTCCCAAATAATTCTCAAAATCCGTTCTTCTACCCGCTTCGCCATTTTAGTTTCCTATTTTTGAAAAATGAATGCGAAAACTTTTACCCTTGACGTTACCATTCCCGCCGAAGCCATTGACGGTTTGGGTCACGTAAACAATGTCATCTATCTGCAATGGGTGCAGGATGTAGCCGAAGCACACTGGCAGCACAATTCAACCCCAAAAATGCTAAAACAATATGCCTGGGTTGCTTTGGAACACACCATAAAATACCACGCTCCTGCTTTTGAGGGCGAACAGATCATCGTTGAAACCTGGGTCGAGAAGTTTGAAGGCGTGCGTTCTATTCGGCATACCAAAATTCACAGACCGGCAGATGAGAAAGTGCTGGCCACAGCGGTAACCAACTGGTGCCTGCTCGATATGCAAACCCGAAAACCCCTGCGTGTACCGGCATCCTTTACCGCCTATTATGAAGAAGTGAACCAATAAACTATTCTAATGAAAATACTCCACATAGACAGCAACCACGCACTTATGATTGAACAACTGGCCGCTGCAGGTCATATCAATCACGAGGATTATACTTCTAGCAAAGAGGAAATCGAAGCAAAAATAGCCGATTATGAAGGTGTGGTTATTCGAAGTAGATTCAAAATTGACAGGCAATTTCTGGATGCCGCAACAAACCTCAGGTTTATTGCCCGCGTAGGTGCAGGCCTCGAAAGTATTGACATCCCGTATGCCGAATCAAAAGGCGTACACCTCATCGCTGCTCCCGAAGGAAACAGAAATGCCGTAGGCGAGCACGCTCTGGGAATGCTCCTGATGTTATTCAACAAACTGAAACAGGCAGATGCCGAGGTGCGTAACGGCCAGTGGAACCGCGAGAAAAACCGGGGTCTGGAACTCGAGGGCAAGACGGTAGGACTTATAGGCTATGGCAATATGGGTAACGCATTCGCGAAAAAATTACAGGGTTTTGATTGTGAGGTACTTTGTTACGACATCCGACCTGATCTGGGTAATGCCAATGCACGCCAGGTTTCGCTTGAAAAATTACAGGAAAAAGCAGATGTTTTAAGCTTGCACACACCCTGGACACCACTCACCGATAAGATGGTTGATGCCGATTTTATAAAGGGCTTTAAAAAGCCCTTTTGGCTTATCAATACCGCCCGGGGAAAAAGTGTGGTCACCGCAGATCTGGTTGAAGCCCTGAAAAGCGGAAAAATCCTGGGCGCAGGTCTCGATGTTTTGGAGTATGAGAAGCTTTCGTTTGAAAACCTCTTCACAGATGCTACTCAAATGCCCGAACCTCTTAAATACCTGATCACTGCTGAAAACGTGGTGCTCACCCCGCACATCGCAGGGTGGACTGTGGAAAGCAAAATCAAACTGGCACAAACCATTGTAGATAAAATTTTGGCGATGCCCTGATACTTCGGTTTCCTGACTTTAAGGAATGAGATGCCTATTTGCAAGGTTTTTAGTATTTTAGAAGAACCTAAGACCCAAATATGCAACACCTCTACGATCCTGCTTACCAAAATCAAAGTCTCGCCTTACGCACAACCGCTGCGCTCGATAAACTCGCAGATGTTTTTAAAACGCTGCTTTGGGAAAGTCAGAAAGAACATCAGCTTTCGCCGTTACAGCAAAAGCTTTTGATTTTTGTAGCCAGCCATAAACCGGAAGAAAATACAGTAAGCAATCTGGTTCAGGAATTCAATCTGACTAAGGCCACGGTAAGCGACTGCATCAGCACTTTGGTTTCTAAAAAATGGCTCAACAAACAGCTCAATCACAAAGACAACCGCAGGTTTTACATTGAGCTTACGGCTCAGGGCGAAGAAAAGCTAAAGGGCTTAACCGACTTTTCCGAACCACTTCAAAAAGCTATAGCGCAGGATTCTGAAGAAAACCTCAAAGAGTTTTACAAATCGCTGTATAATTTACTGGGTCGCCTCAATCAACCACAACTTGCCACGCTAAACCGCTCGTGTTTGGACTGCCAGGCTTACCGCTCAGACCCACTGAATTATGCATTTTGTATGCAACTACGCATACAATTACCTCCTGAAAACAGAAGGCTTGACTGCCCGGAGTACCAGCCAAAAAAATAGTGATCTAGAACCGTTTTATCCTCAAAACTTCAACCCGTATGAATATCAGTATACGCCCGTTTCAGGAATCAGACTATCCCGAGGTAGCGGTGATTTACCAGCAGGGTATTGATACCGGTATTGCGACTTTTGAAGTACAGGCTCCTACTTATGGCGACTGGGATTTGAGATTTCATAAATCCTGCAGACTGGTCGCGGTAACAGAAAATAAAGTTATTGGCTGGGCTGCTTTGAGTCCGTTTTCAAAACGACAGGTATATAGCGGGGTGGCAGAAGTTACACTTTACGTCTCGCCTCTTCATCAGGGTAAACAAGTTGGCTTTCGGTTGCTTTCGGCACTTATTGATGCCAGCGAAAACGCAGGTTTCTGGACGCTGACGGCGCATATTTTTCCGCAGAACAAAGCAAGCCTCGCCTTGCATCAAAAGCTGGGTTTCCGCATTCTGGGGGTACACGAAAAAATTGCCAGGCGCAACGGCAACTGGCAGGACAATACCTTTTTAGAGCGCCGAAGTGCTAAGATCTATTAGCTGCATCTTCTTCCTCCCGTTTAGACTGCTCGAGTTTAAGCTCCAGTTCGGCCTGAAATTCTTCCATCACGGGTTTTACCGTACTTTCCGGAAGGTCTGCGATTTTGATATACATGAGTCCGTCTACCGCATTATTGAATAGCGGATCTACATTAAACGCAACTACTTTAGCGTTTTGCTTGATGTATTTTTTGATCAAAACCGGGAGACGCAGGTTTCCGGTTTCCATTTCTTCGATGATTTTATCAAACTTATTCAGGTCTGCTTCGGTCTCATCAAATACAAATTCCTTATCGGCATCCTTCAGTTTCACCTTAAATTCCTTTTTCGGCCTCACGTATTGCGCTACATAGGGATCGTAATAATGCGACTTCATAAACTCAATCATCAGCGATTTGGAGAAATTGGAAAACTGGTTGCTGATGCTTACCCCGCCAATTAGGTATTTATGCTCCGGAAAGCGCAGCGTGGTGTGTACAATACCGCGCCACAGTAAAAACAGCGGCATTGGTTTTTGCTGGTATTCTTTAATCACAAAAGCCCTTCCCATCTCGATGCTTTCGCCCATCATTTTGTGCAATTCGGGCTCAAAACGAAACAGACTTTGCAGGTAAAAACCATTAATACCGTGCTCGGGCATAATATGCGAGCCCAGTCCCATACGGTAGGCACCGGCAATTTTTTTGGTATCCTCATCCCACAAAAATAAATGATGGTAATGGTGATCGTAGGGATCCAGATCGGTAGGCTCATTAGTACCCTCACCTACCTCGCGGAACGTAATTTCGCGTAAGCGCCCTATTTCTTTTAGGATATTTGGAATATTTTCGGCAGAAGCCAAAAACACCTCATAGTTTTTACTTTGCAACAGACGCCGGTCGTTTTCCCGAAGCTTGTCTACTTCCTGCTCAATGAGTTCGCCTTTGATTTCCTTGACAATTTTTTTGGGCTCTTTAGGCACCTTTAAAGACTGCGGAATGGTACTCAGAATCGACTTTTTTTCGAAAGTCTTGGCGAGCATATAAGTTTTCTTCCGCAGGAAATCGGTGAAATCTTCGAGGCTTTCGTGCTCTTTTTGGGCATTAACACTAATAGGGTTACCTATACGCACATGAATCACGCGATTTTTTTGCGTAAGCAATTCTGAAGGCAATTTGGCCGTACGCAAGGTGTCGCTTATGCGGGAAAGCTGGTAAAATAACCTGCTGTTTTTCGCGTGGAAATAAATAGGAACTACGGGAACTTCAGCCTTTTTAATGAGCTTCATCGCTGCCTCTTCCCAGGGTTTATCTATGATGAGCTTGTCATCTCTATAGGTAGAAACCTCACCTGCCGGAAATATCCCGAGCGGATGCCCGTCGCGTATATGCCGAATCGCCTGTTTAAAACCGGCAATGCTAGACTTGGCGTCTTTATGCTCCTCAAACGGATTAACCGGCATCACATAAGGCTTCAGCGGCTCTATGCGGTGCAGGAGAAAGTTTGCTATGATTTTAAAATCAGGACGCTGCTCAATCATTAGTTTCAGCAGCAAAATCCCGTCTATTCCGCCCAGCGGATGATTGCTTATGGTGATGTAACTGCCGGTTTTGGGCAGACGCTTTAGATCTTCTTCGGGGATTTCAAAATTGATTTGAAACTCACCCAGAATCGCATTTAAAAACTCCAGATCACTCAGGTGCTTGTTGCGGTCGTAGATCTCGTTTGCCTTTGAAATTTTGAGAACCTTCATCAGGGACCAACCTAAAAAAGTACCCGCAAAACCATATTTATCTACATTGATTGCTTTGGCAACTTCTTTTGCTGTTACTAATCCCATGAATATTGAAATAAAGCGATTGAGCTACGAGAAGGCAGGCCAATCAGGGTTTGATATCAAAAAACCGATTTTAATTTGGTCAAAAAACCGATGGTGTATACGGGCAAATATAGCAAAAAACGACTTGAAGCGCTTACAGGCTTACCAGTTGAACGGTATTTTGGGTCACCTGCTTTAACAGGATTTCTTTATTTTCTTCTAACTGACTTACCGCCGCCTGATTAGGATGCCTCAGAGTATATAGGGAAACCTGCTCATAGACCGTTACCTTATAATCAGCTTTGAGCCGGGCCACCAGCTTCTCCAGATTTCGGTATTTATCTTCCACACAGACCGAAAAGCTGATGGCCGAATTTTGAATCAAATCAACCTTAAGCTTATAATAACCCAGAAGTTTGAAAATTTCACCAATGTTTTCTTCATCCATAAACGAAAAATCCAGTGAAGAAAGCGAAAGCAAAATTTGCTGACGTTTCAGAATATAGCAGGGCACGAGCGGATTTATGGGTTCGCCCAGACATACCTGCGTGCCGCTCGCCGTGGGATTCGCAAATGATTTTACCAGCAGGGGTATTTCTTTGCGTTGCAGGGGCTGTAAGGTTTTTGGGTGAATGACCGATGCCCCGTAAAAAGCCAATTCCACAGCTTCGGTATAAGATATGGTGTTTAGTAAAACCGTGTTTTTAAAATACCTCGGGTCTCCGCTTAAAACCCCGGGAACATCCTTCCAGATCGTTACGCTTTCGGCATTAAGGCAATAGGCGATAATCGCTGCGGTATAATCACTGCCTTCGCGCCCTAGGGTAGTGCTAAAACCGTTAGAGTCTGAAGCGATAAAACCCTGAGTAACCTGCAGGCCTTGTTTTGGTATGTTTCGGCTCAGATTGCGCATCGTGATCTCCCAATCTACCTTACCTTCCCGATAGCGGGTATTGGTTTTAATATACCGGCGCACATCGTGCCAGGTATTAACTAAACTGATAACATTAAAGTAGGCACTTACAATGGTAGTGCTCAACAACTCCCCATAAACAACAACCTGATCGTAAACAAAGTCATAATCGGGAGATTTATTTCGCTTTAGAAAGTCGGTAAGCTCATTAAAGAGCAGGTTTAGTTCTTTAAAAACAGAGTGCGAGGTGTTTTCAAAAAGATCTTTTGCGATATTGAGGTGAAAACTAATCAAAGGTTCAAGCGCATCGGTAATACGGTCTTCACGGCTAAAATAGGCATCAACCAACTCTTCAAAAGCATTGGTCATTTTACCCATCGCACTAACCACAACAACCGCATCAGTTGCACCGGTCTCCCGAATTACGTGTGCTACATTGCGCACTCCTTCGGCATCTTTAACCGAGGCACCTCCAAATTTATAGACTTTAAAACCCATAGACTAGACCAGGCCTTTTTGAGCGAGAAAGGCTTTCATCGCCGCAGCATCCATCTGTACCGTGTTCCATTCGGTCATTACATGAGCTCCCGAAGCCTCGTAAAAATCAACAGCAGATTTGTTCCAGTCAAGCACCACCCATTCCAGTCTTTTAAGACCTAACTCGTGTGTGTATTTGATCACTTCGGTATACAGAGCCATCCCAAGACCCTGACCGCGGTATTGCTGGCGTACAATAAGATCTTCCAGATGAATGGTACGCCCTTTCCAGGTAGAAAAGCGGTAATACACCAGAGCAATACCCAGGATTTCCCCGTCACGATCAGCTACAAAACAGGTAAACTGGGCGTCATCACCGGTTCCGTAAGCGATTAGATCATCTACAGTAACCTCAACCGCATCGGGCTCCTTTTCATAAACAGCCAGTTCTTTGATAAGGCGTAAAACCTGAGCCATATCATTGGCATCGGCCTTTCGTATTGTTGCATCCATAAAAACGTATTTTCAAAGCTAAATATACAGTTTTCAAAATGCATGCCCTGCATCCCAAAAACAAAAAACCCACTGCCGCAGCAATGGGTTGATTTATATTTATTTGGCTTTTTACTTCTTGTTCAAAAGATACACATAATCTTCAAAGTCAACGCCACCCTGAAAAATCTGAATGGAACGCTCTATCAACTTTTTAGACTGCTCGGCACTAAAACCAAGACCTATCGCATATTTTTCGATTAAAAAACGCTCGTGATCATCAATCTCATGATCAATGAAAATCATTTTAAAAAGATCGTGCAAACGCTCCAGACGTTTTTCTGAAGTATTTGGCGGATTGATGGGGTATTTGCGTGCATTTTCAACGATATCAACGTACTCATCCTGATCGATATCCAGTTTAACTGCAAAACGTTTTAAAAGTTTGATTTCTTCGGCATTCAATTCACCATCTACGGTGGCCATATTTGCGATAGCTGCGAAGTGCCCAAGGTTGCGTCTGTGCTCGCCGCTATCAAATAAATCTGTAAAAGACATGGTTGTAATTTTAAGTTGTCAAAGATACTATTTCCCAAATCTTAACAAAAAAGAATAACAATAATTTGGGGGATTGCCCGAGCGGCAACAAGGCCGCACGGGCACCGGGCTATCCGCGCTACATGGTAGCCTGCTCCTATCCCTATCCCGTTTATCAGTAAGCAGTGGCAGTTGTTAGTTAGCAGTAATACTAATTAGTGGGCAGTGGCAGTTTTCAGTAAAGAGTAGGTTTTTTGTTTTCCGTTTACGGTTTGCCGGGGAAGCGTGGAAGCGGGGAAGCGTGGAAGCGTGGAAGCGTGGAAGCGTGGAAGCGTGGAAGCGTTTAAGAAAAAAGAAATTCTCCCTATCACTTCCAAACTTTAAGTTTTCAACATTGAATCTCAAATTCGGAGGACTGCCCACTGAGACTACTTACTTCCAAAAGGTAGCTGAGTGATTTTTTGACTCTGCCAAAAAATTGTACCGAAGCTAATATTTTCTTAATCACCCAACCACATTCTATCACCCTTTGTAATTTTAAGCATAATCAATAGGTCATAAGCAAAAGGTCTTCTCTGAAATTTTCAATTTGGAAAAGTCCTAAATCTGTTAAATCTCGATTATCGAGGAAAACGCTACAATCATCAGAGAACCACTTTTACAATTTAACGACAAGGGTATTTATTGTGCCGCTGCAGACGTGTATCTCGATCCGTGGAGGCCGGTAGATAAAGCCATCATTTCGCACGGTCACGCAGATCACAGCCGTTGGGGACACAAGGCCTATATAACCCATCATACCAATATCCCCATCATCAGGCACCGTCTGGGCGATATCAACGTTACCGGCAAAGCATGGGGCGAGACGTTTGTAATCAATAACGTCAAATTCAGCCTGCATCCCGCCGGGCATATTATTGGCAGTTCGCAGATACGCGTGGAGCACAAAGGCGAAGTCTGGGTGTTTACAGGAGACTATAAAACCGAAGATGATGGCATCGCCGTACCCTACGAACCCGTAAAATGCCACACCTTTATTACGGAGTGTACTTTTGGACTTCCGGCTTTTAAATGGCGGCCGCAAAGCGAAGTATTTACCGATATCAACAACTGGTGGGCAGAAAATAAAGCCGAGGGAAAAACCTCGGTGATTTTTGGCTATTCTCTGGGCAAAGCCCAGCGCCTGCTGCGCTATCTCGATACCGATATTGGTAAGATTTACACCCATGGCGCCATCGAAAATATGACCGAAGTCATCAGACCACTTACCCCAATGCCCGAAACTACCCGGGTAACCCGGGAAACCAAAAAAGAAGAACTAAAAGGCAACATCGTTGTTGCGCCGCCCAGCGCCCACGGCAGCACCTGGATTCGCAAAATGGTGCCGTACGTTACCGCTTCGGCCAGCGGCTGGATGACCTTTCGCGGAGCGCGCAGAAGACGTGCCATAGACAAAGGTTTTGTACTGAGCGACCACTGCGATTGGCAGGGACTTTTAGAAAGCATCAAAGCCACCGGCGCCGAAAAAATCATCAGCACCCACGGCTACACCGATATTTTTACCCGCTTTTTACTGGAGCAAGGCTATGACGCCCGCACCGAAGCCACCCAATACGAGGGCGAACCCGGCGAAGAAAACAAAAAAGAAGAAGTAAGTGAAAACGAATAAGCCCCCTAACCCCCGAAGGGGGCATAGAAGTGGAATACGATAAAAATACGAGTATTAATGAACACCGTTGATCAAACTTCAGATAAGCAAACTAAAACCCCCTTTGGGGGTATGGGGGATTTTGCAGAACTGATACGAAAAATAGACAGTACCAACAAGACCAACATCAAGGTTGATGCGCTTACGCAATACTTTCGCGAAGCGCCACCTAAAGACAAGGTCTGGACGATTGCGATTTTGTCGCACCGCCGTCCTCCCCGGCCGGTCAATACCACCTTATTAAGAACCTGGGCTACCGAACTGGCTCAGATTCCGTTATGGCTGTTTGAAGAAAGCTATCACATTGTAGGCGACCTGGCCGAGACCATTGCGCTGATCATTCCCGCTTCCGAAGAACGTACCGATAAAAGCCTCACGCAGTTTTGTGAAGAAATCATCGCCCTCAAAAAAAAGCCCGAAGACGAAAAACGTGAATACCTGCACGAAAACTGGACGCGCCTCAATTATTACGAGCGCTTTGTGTTCAGTAAACTCATCACCGGTAGTTTTCGTATTGGCGTAAGTCAGAAATTGATGACCCGTGCCCTGGCAAAGGCTACAGATATTGATGTTGACGTACTGGCCTATAAACTGATGGGCGATTGGGATCCCAAAACGATCAGTTTCCAAAAGCTCATTTTAGAAGAAAACAAAGCTGATTTTCTAAGCAAACCCTATCCCTTTTATCTGGCCTATGCCATTGAAGACACTCCGGCAGATCTGGGCGATGTAAACGAATGGTTTGCCGAGCATAAGTGGGACGGCATCCGCTCGCAGGTCATCATTCGCGAAGACGAACTGTTTGTCTGGAGCCGCGGAGAAGAACTGGTGACTGACAAGTACCCCGAGTTTGAAGCCTTCGTAGAGGCTATCCCCAACGGGACGGTGCTCGATGGTGAAATCCTTCCGTTTAAAAAAGGAGTGATCGGCACCTTTAACGATCTACAAACCCGCATTGGGCGTAAAAATATTACCAAAGCCCAACTCAAAAAAACACCTGTGATTCTCAAAGCCTACGATATTCTGGAGTGGGAAGGCAAAGACATTCGGGATCTGGCTTTCGCCGAAAGGCGAAAACTATTAGAAAAATTATTCACTCAGGTTAAGACTGAAGCATTACCGCTCCACCTTTCTGAAACTATCGCGTTTTCAAATTGGGAAGAAGCTGCCGCAGAACGGGAACGCAGCCGCGAGGTGATGTCTGAAGGTTTGATGTTAAAGCGGAAAGACTCGCCCTATCTCGTGGGTCGTAAAAAAGGCGACTGGTGGAAATGGAAGGTTGACCCGCTCACTATTGACGCGGTGCTTACCTACGCGATGCGCGGTCACGGCCGCCGTAGCAATCTGTTTACCGATTATACTTTTGGACTTTGGGATGAAAACAAGGAAGAGCTCGTCACTTTCGCCAAAGCCTACTCCGGCCTTACCGATGCCGAGTTTCGCAGTCTGGACGCCTGGATCAAGAAGAATACATTGGAGCGCTTTGGCCCTGTGCGCAGCGTAACTCCGCATCACGTTTTTGAAATTGCCTTTGAGGGGATCGCCATCAGCAAACGCCACAAAAGCGGTGTCGCCACCCGTTTCCCGCGTATGCTGCGTTGGCGTAAAGACAAAAAGATTGAAGATGCCAACACCTTAGAAGATCTTAAGCAATTGATTCCGAAGCCTGAGAAGTTATAATGACAAAAAACCAACTCCATAAACTCGCGCAATCCTGGTTTAAAAATCAGGGATGGAAACCTTTTGCGTTTCAGGAAGAGACCTGGGGGGCTTTTTTGGAAGGTAAAAACGGTCTTCTCAACGCGCCTACAGGAAGCGGAAAAACCTATGCCCTTTGGGTAGCATTTGTTTTAGATTACATCAAAAACAATCCTGATTATAAAACCAAACACAAACCGGGACTTAAAGCGATCTGGATTACGCCTTTGCGGGCACTTTCGGTGGAAATTGCGCAGGCGGCAGCGCGTTTTGCAGATGGTTTGGAAACCCAACTAACCGTAGGCATACGCACCGGTGACACGCCTCAGGCGGAACGGGCAAAGCAAAAACGCAAAATGCCCGATCTGCTCATCACCACGCCCGAAAGTCTTCAGCTTTTGCTGACGAGCAAAGACTATAAGAAGGTCTTTAAGAATTGCACGGCTATAGTGATTGACGAATGGCACGAACTCCTGGGCAGCAAACGCGGGGTACAAACCGAACTCGGACTCTCCCGGCTTAAAGCCATTGCCCCAAAACTGCGTATCTGGGGAATTTCAGCAACCATAGGCAATCTCGATCAGGCACGCGAAGTACTACTGGGACCCGATTCTAAAGCCTTTAAAAATTCGGTTTTAGTCAAAGCAAATCTGGGAAAAACCTACAAGGTTGAAAGCATCATCCCTGAAACTATGGAGAAATTTCCATGGCGCGGACATATGGGATTGCACCTGTTGGAAGAAGTCGTACCTATTATCAACAACAGCAAAACCACGCTATTGTTTACCAATACACGGGCGCAGTGCGAACTTTGGTTTCAGAAAATGATGTACAAGCACCCGGAGTATGCCGGTGAACTCGCTATGCATCATGGCAGTATCAATAAAGAAACCCGGCTCTGGGTAGAGCAGGCCATAAGAAACGAAAGCCTGAAAGCTGTGATTTGCACCTCAAGTCTCGATCTGGGGGTTGATTTTGCGCCGGTAGAGAGCATCATCCAAATTGGTGGTCCCAAAGGCGTTGCCCGTTTTTTACAACGTGCCGGCCGCAGCGGGCACCAGCCCGGGAAAGAAAGTGTGATCTACTTTTTACCCACGCACGCTATCGAATTGATCGAAGCTTCGGCGCTGGGGAAGGCAGCGATCAATCAGGTGGTTGAAGACCGCATTCCATATTTATTGAGCTTTGACGTCTTAATTCAATATTTAACAACACTTGCAGTCGCAGACGGTTTTTACCCGGCTGAAATCTGGAAGGAAGTAAAACAAACTTTCTGCTTTCATGCGATGAGCGAAGAGCAATGGCGATGGATTCTGAATTTTATCACCAAAGGCAGTCAGTCGCTGCAAGCCTACGACGAGTATAAAAAGATTGAAATTGAAGAAGACGGCAAGTTTAAGGTAAATAGTAAAGCCGTCGCGATGCGCCATCGGTTACAGATCGGTACCATTGTAGGCGATGCCGCACTGCAGGTAAAATATTTAAAAGGCGGCTACATTGGCACCGTTGAAGAATGGTTTATCTCTAAACTTTCGCCCGGCGATGTGTTTACGTTTGCCGGCAAAAACCTCGAACTCTACCGCATCAAAGGCATGCAGGTTTTGGTGAAAAAGGCTAAAACCAAAAAGCAGGCAAAAGTGGTGAGTTGGATGGGCGGTCGGTTGACGCTTTCGGCACAAATGAGCGAGTTGCTGCGCGAAGAATTGTATTCGGCTAATTTGCCTTTTGAGCAACAAACCCGGGAGCTTCAGGCGTTAAAAGACATCTTCGACCGGCAGCGTTTGGAATCAATCGTTCCCAATAACGATCAGTTTTTGATTGAAACTTTCAAAAGTCGGGAGGGTTTTCACCATATATTTTACCCCTTTGAAGGCCGCTTTGTACACGAGGCTTTAGGAAGTTTACTAGCCTACCGAATCAGTTTACTTTCGCCCATAACCTTCAGCATCGCATTTAACGATTACGGTTTTGAGATACTTTCAGACCAAAAAATCGATATGCAACAGGTGCTCGACAACGACTTATTTACGGCTCGTTTTTTAGTAGAAGACCTTCAAAAAAGCCTGAACAGCACCGAAATGGCCCGGCGGAAATTCCGCGATATTGCCGTCATCAGCGGGATGGTATTTACTGGCTTTCCGGGGAAAATCGTCAAAAACAAGCATCTGCAAAGCAACAGTCAGTTATTGTTTGAAGTTTTCAGAGATTACGAACCCGAAAACCTGCTTTTTCAGCAGGCATACCGGGAGACTTTTGAACATCAGCTCGAAGAAGGCCGCTTGCGACTGGCTTTGGAGCGTATAGAAAAACAGGAAATTGTGATCAAAGCCTGCGAAAAAGCCACGCCCTTCTCCTTCCCTATTATTACAGACCGACTTCGGGAAAAACTGAGCAGCGAAAAGCTGGAAGACCGCATAAAAAATATGCTGCGCTATCTGGATAAGATTTAGCTTTCTGCAGATAAAACAGCTGAAGCTCCTCCCTTTAAACTGACTATTTTTTTTTGAGGAAATTGTTTTATAAGTGCTTTCACTGCCGCAGCACTACGTTTTCCGGAAGCGCAGTATATTAAAATATTATCCTGCTCCGCCAGCAAATAAGGATCTGCCATCAGTTTTTTTAGGGAAATGTGCATTCCACCTAAACTGAAAAGCTCCCGCTCTTCCCGCTCCCGCACGTCTACTAAAAAATAGATTTCTTTATTTTCTGTGTATGCGGAATATTCCATTTCAGGGGTTGAATCTACTCCGCAACTCAAATTTAGATCAATAAGTTCTGTAATTGTAATCGCCTCATTTTTTGCAAACGGAAGAAGTATTTGAGAAGCTTCAAGGCTATTGTAAATAAGTAGTTTCCCGGAAAGCACACTGCCCAAATTTAAAATGATCTTAAGCACTTCATTTGCCTGAAACATTCCTATAATGCCAGGTAAAACTCCTAATACGCCCACTTCGCTACAAGTAGGCATATCTGCTTCTGAAACCGGCTTTGGATAGAGGCAGCGATATGTAGGTCCGTTTTTATAATTAAACACAGAAACCTGCCCTTCAAACTTAAAAACAGATCCAAAAACCAGCGGTTTTCCGGCTAGTACTGCAGCATCATTTGCAAGATATTTAGTACTGAAACTATCACTCCCTTCAACAATGACATCGTATTTATCAAATAAGTCGAGTGCATTATCCGCAGATAAGCGAATGGGGTAAATCTCAATATCCAGTTGTGAATTAAGCCTATTTAAAGCCTCTTTTGCGGCTTCTACTTTCAACTTCCCGACTTGATTTTCAGCAAATAAAATCTGTCTCTGCAGATTGCTAAAATCCACACAGTCATCATCTACAATTCCCAATTTCCCTACTCCGGCAGCAGCTAAATACTGTAAAGCAGGACAGCCTAGACCGCCACATCCTATAACAAGTACTTTAGCACTTTTGAGTTTTTGCTGCCCAAATTGTCCTACCTCATCAAGCAGAATATGTCGGGAATACCGCTTTTTTTCATTTGTAGACAACATCATTCAAAAGTTTTGATCCCAATCTTTCCATACCGGTTCGCGACCACTATCACGTAACATTTGTGCAATGGCTTCGATACTGCGCTCGTCTGAAATCTCAAATTGCTCCAAAGACTGTGGTTCTACCACATAACCTCCGGGATTTGTTTTTGATTCTGCACTCATCGAAGTGATTCCTAAATGCACAATATGATCTCTAAATTTTTCCTGCTCCCGTGTAGAAATTGAAAGTTCTACATCTTCATCAAAAATACGATAGGCACAAATTAACTGCAGCAAATCGGGATCTGTCATTTCTACTTTGGGTTCGAGGCCGCCACTAAAAGGACGCAGCCTTGGGAACGAGATAGAATACTTTGTTTTCCAATACGTTTTTTGCAAATATTTAAGATGCAAAGCTGTAAAAAAACTATCTGCGCGCCAGTCTTCAAGGCCAAATAAAGCGCCTAAACCTATTTTATGAATACCTGCCTTACCTAATCTATCTGGAGTTTCTAAGCGATAATCAAAGTTTGACTTTTTGCCTTTGGGATGGTGTGTTTTATACGTTGCTTCGTGATAGGTTTCCTGATACACCAGTGTGGCATATAAACCTTCTTTAATTAAAAGCTCGTACTCATCCTGATCTAATGGCTGTATTTCTATTGAAATGTTTGCAAAATGCGGTTTTAATAAACGTATGGCATTAGCGATATATGAGACGCCTACTGCCTGATTAGCTTCCCCGGTAACCAACAAAATATGTTGAAAACCTTTATCTTTCAAAAATTGAGCTTCTTTAAGAATTTCAGCATCATTCAGCGTTTTTCTGGGTATTTTATTAGTTAGACTAAAACCACAATAGGTACAGATATTCTGACACTCATTACTCAAATACAAGGGTGCATACATTTGCATAATATTCCCAAATCGCTTCTGTGTGATCGCCTTGCTTTTTGCCGCCATGTGCTCCAAAAATGGTTTTGCCGCTGGTGAAATCAATGCTTTAAAATCCTCAAGATTGGGTTTGGGACTGGCCAGCGCCTGCCGAACATCCTGTTCTGTTTTAAACAAAATAGATTCTAAAACCGTTTCCCAGGAATAGGCTTTTAAATGCTCTTTAAAATTAGTCATATAAAAATTGAGTTAACGGGCTGCTCGCCTCTGCATGTGTAGATTGAGGTGCAAATCGAGCAGTATATGCCAGTCTACCAGCTTCTACAGCAAGTTTAAAGGCCTTTGCGATGGTCACAGGATCTGGAGAAACAGCAATTGCTGTATTTACTAAAACAGCATCGGCTCCCAGCTCCATTGCATCTGCAGCGTGAGATGGTCTTCCAATACCTGCATCTATAATAACCGGTACGTTGCTTTGCTCAATAATAATTTCTAAAAAATCCCGCGTTTTAAGTCCGTTGTTACTGCCTATTGGTGAACCCAGAGGCATCACACATTGCGCACCTACTTCTTCAAGGCGCTTGCATAATACGGGATCAGCCTGTATGTAAGGCATCACTACGAAGCCCAATTTTACGAGTTCTTCACAGGCTTTAAGTGTTTCAATAGCATCTGGCAACAAATATTTAGGATCTGGGTGAATCTCAATTTTAATCCAGTTTGTTTCTAAAGCTTCACGAGCCATTTGAGCAGCAAAAACAGCTTCTTTTGCTGTGCGCACTCCAGATGTGTTAGGAAGAAGGTGCAAAGCTTCATGAGCGAGATTACTTATCATATCATCTTCTTCATTTCCTGCCTCTATGCGCTTTAAAGCAACTGTTACAAGCTCACTTCCTGAAACTAAAATTGACTCACGCATGAGAATCGAACTACTAAATTTTCCGGTTCCTGTAAACAGTCTTGAACTGAAGGTCTTATCTGCTATTCTTAATTTTTCCATCTGTATTGTTTAAAAGTTTTGCCAAAGATTGGATGCCTGCTTAATAGGTTCTTCCGGATTATGGGACTGAGTAAGTAATCCTGAGACAGCAGTGCCGTGAAGTCCGCAATTTTTTAAAGGTTCAAAATCTGCTGAAGTGATTCCACCTATCGCAATTACCGGTACTGTGTTTTGACTTTTTAGATATTGCCGAAGCAGTTGCGAATAGCCAGTAATTCCTAATATCGGACTCAATTTTTCTTTAGTTGAAGTAAAACGCAAAGGCCCCAAACCTATATAATCAACGCCATTTTTTAAGTGAGCCAAACATTGTTCCAACGTGTTTGCAGTACCGCCAATAATTTTAGAATCGCCTAAAATCGTGCGTGCTTCTGCGGTTGACATATCGTGCTGACCCAGATGAACACCTGCGGCTTGTACTTCTTGTACCACACGCACATCATCATTTATTATAAGTTTTGCATCGAATTGATCGCATAATTCTTTTGCTCTATAAGCAGTTTCAAGGACCTCTTCATAACACGTGTTTTTCATACGTAACTGCACCCAATTACACCCCGCGTTCAAAACCCGTTCTATATGTTCTAAATGGGTTTTACCATCTGCTCCTTGAGAGATATAGTGTAAATGGGATATTTGCTTTTTTACCGACGTATCATTTAAATGTATTTTCATAATCACGTTTAATTTTAGTGAATGCATCTATGGGCTTTTCAGAAAGCCAGATCGCACCCAAAACAGCGACTCCGCTAAATCCTCGTTGATGTACTTTTGCTATTTTTTCTGAAGTGATTCCACCCAAAGCGATTATTTTTTGCGAAATATCATGTACTTCAAATAGTTTTCCTTCATATCCTGTTTTTGAAATTGATTTAAAAACAGGACTTAAAAAACAGTAATCAAAAAGTGCTGCGTGAAACTTGAGTTCGTTTATCTCATGAAAAGACGTACTCACCTGAAACCCTTTATTTTTTAGGATCTTTACTTTCGATTTGAAAGTATGAGCCTGTACATTGCGCTGTTTTTCTTTGAAATGCATTCCCTTACAGCAGAATTCTTCAACTAGCGTATGATGCTGATGCAACATCATTGCTGCTAAATATTGGGGCTCAAACTCCTGAAACCAGCTTTTTAATTCAGAATAAGAAGCCTTCGGCTTGCGTATGTGAACTGTTTTTAAACCCAAATCAATCAATTGTTTGATTTGGAATATTTCATCAGTAAAAAACACTTCAGCGGTAATAACAACCAGCATCTTTAATGATTTACAGATATACTTCGTTTCCGTGTTTTTTAAACTCTTCCGATTTTGCTTTCATACCTTGCTCAAGAGCCTCTTCAGTTTCTAAGCCATTTTCTTTAGCGTAATTGCGCACATCCTGACTAATTTTCATAGAGCAGAAATTAGGACCGCACATCGAACAAAAGTGAGCTATTTTGGCATTTTCAGAAGGTAGGGTCTCATCGTGAAATTCACGAGCCGTATCAGGATCAAGCGCCAGGTTAAACTGGTCTTCCCATCTAAATTCAAACCGCGCTTTACTCATCGCATCGTCTCTATGTTGTGCTCCCGGATGGCCTTTAGCTAGGTCTGCAGCATGCGCTGCAATTTTATAGGTAATCACACCCGTTTTCACATCTTCTTTATTAGGCAAGCCCAAGTGCTCTTTAGGTGTCACGTAACACAACATCGCACAACCATACCAGCCTATCATTGCAGCTCCTATACCGCTGGTAATATGATCATAACCCGGTGCAATATCTGTTGTAAGAGGGCCCAATGTGTAAAACGGAGCTTCCCCACACACTTCAAGTTGCTTATCCATATTTTCTTTTATCATATGCATTGGGATGTGACCCGGTCCTTCTATGATACATTGCACATCGTGTTTCCATGCGATTTTTGTGAGTTCGCCTAAAGTTTCCAACTCGGCAAACTGTGCATAATCATTTGCATCTGCGATACTCCCAGGACGCAGACCATCTCCTAAAGAGAACGACACGTCATAGGCTTTCATAATCTCACAGATATCTTCAAAATGTTCATATAAGAAACTTTCTTTGTGGTGCGACAGACACCATTTTGCCATTATAGAGCCTCCACGAGAAACAATACCAGTAAGACGTTTTGCCGTATGCGGTATATACTTAAGGCGAACACCGGCGTGAATCGTAAAATAATCAACACCCTGCTCGGCTTGCTCAATAAGTGTATCTCTAAAAATCTCCCAGGTTAAATCTTCGGCTTTGCCATTAACTTTTTCTAAGGCCTGATAAATAGGTACCGTCCCTATGGGAACCGGGGAGTTGCGTAAAATCCATTCCCGGGTTTCATGAATATTTTTACCCGTAGAAAGATCCATTATTGTATCTGCACCCCAGCGACAGGCCCATACTGCTTTTTCTACCTCTTCTTCAATTGACGAAGTCACAGCAGAGTTGCCGATATTGGCGTTTATTTTTACCAGAAAATTACGCCCTATAATCATAGGCTCTGCCTCAGGATGGTTGATGTTTGCCGGTATTATCGCCCTACCACGGGCAACCTCATCACGTACAAACTCAGGTGTGATCACTTTAGGAATACTCGCACCATAACTATTGCCGGGATGCTGTGGGGTAATGTGTTGTATTTCGGTAAGTCTTTGATTTTCACGAATTGCTATATATTCCATTTCAGGGGTAATTATTCCCCGGCGCGCGTAATGCATCTGAGTTACATTCTTGCCTGCTTCAGCTTTTAAAGGGTTTGTATTGCGTACAAAACGCAAATGATCCAGCGCCGGGTTTTCTTCCTGTTTACGACCGTATGCAGAAGAAAGTCCTGATAATTGCTCAGTGTCTTTTCGGTCTAAAATCCAATTTCTGCGTATAGGATCCAGTCCTTTTTTTACATCTATTTTGACATTAGGATCAGTATACGGGCCGCTGGTATCGTACACCAGAACCGGTGCGTTTTTTTCAATCTTACCATTAAATTTATCTACCGTATCTGCCAGGGTAATCTGACGCATAGGCACGTTAAGGTCTGGATACAGGGTCCCGCTTACAAATACCTTTTGAGAATTAGGAAAGGGTGCGCGGCTAATCGTTTGTTGCTTTGGGATTTTTTCAGTTTTCATAATGGGTAGTTTTTTAGAATTGCACGTGTCAAAAATCAAAAAATCTATCCTCCTTGCGTGGCTTTAATTACTAGAACCAGCGCATCATTTTTCAGCATAAAATCATCCCACGCGGCCCGCGTAATAATAGTATTATTAACAGCCACAGCAATACCTTTTTGCACAATGTTAAGATGGCTTAAAAGCTCTGAAATCGAAAGTTCTTTAGAGAAAGAATGTAATTGATTGTTGACGTTTACAGTGATCATTTAAAATGGTTTAACTGTAAACTGAAGGGGGCATAGGCCAAAAAGCAACAATCCTTAAGAATTGAATCTGTTTTAAGATTCAATTAATTGTAGAGAGTTTTTACTTTTCCCTTCGCTGGTACTAACCAGATCAGGTTCAAAGGGTACTATCTCAGCCGATATCACTATCAGCGCCCCTAAAGTTTACAATGTAAAGCTAAACATAAATTCGAGGAGCACTATACTTATAAATCAAAAAATTTAGAATTGCATCGGCTTACTTAACATTATTTAGCCTTTGATTAAGAACAATATAACACCTCACAGCAGAATTGATGAGGGTTGAGGCCGTATCTTTAAGAGAACTAAAAAATCAAAAATTATGACAACTGTAAAACCATATTTAACATTTAGAGGAGAATGCCAGGAAGCGCTGAATTTTTATCAGGATTGCTTTGGTGGTGATATCATTAATAAAGAGACTTATGAAGGGAAAGAAATAGATATTCCCGGAAATTATCGCAATAAACTGCAACACGCAGAACTGAAAGGGAAAGGAATTCACCTGATGGCCTACGATGCTTCCCCAGATACTCCGGTGCAACAGGGTAACACAGTACAATTGGGCGTGGATCTGGACAGCAAGGAAGAAGTAAGTGAACTGTTTAAAAAGCTTTCTGCTGAAGGGCAAAGCCTGGCAGACCCGCAAGAAACCAGCTGGAATGCCTATTACGCCCGCGTACGCGATAAGTACGGAATAAGCTGGATGCTGAATGCCGACTTAAACTAATCAGTTGCTATCGAAATAGATTAAAATGCCGAAGTTAATGCTTCGGCATTTTTTTGTTACAGCGTTGACTAGCCCGCTAAAATGACTGAAATTTGCAGTGCTATGAATCAGTCGCTTTCCATTTTAGACCAAAATTTTGTCTTGCATCCTTCGGGTGGGATTTTTTGGGTCGAAAAGTCAACCTTGCTCATTGCCGATGTGCATTTGGGGAAAGTTTCGCATTTTAGAAAACACGGAAGCGCTGTTCCGTTTAAGGCCGTGGCCGAAAATTTTAAGCAGCTGACCCGTATCGCAGATGCTTTTAAGGCCAACAGCATTTGTTTTCTGGGCGATTTGTTCCACAGCAGTTTAAATACGGAATGGCAACTCTTTGAAAATTGGGTTAAATCGCGGAAGGAAAAGGTGATTTTGGTTGCCGGTAACCACGACATCATCAATCCGTTGAAGTATGAAAAGCTGGGTATCGCAATCTATTCTGAAATCATAACCGAAAGTTTTTTACTTACCCATCATCCGGAAGAACGGGAAGGTCTTTTTAACTTTTGCGGGCATATTCATCCGGGAATTCGAATGGGCGGATTAGGCCGACAGGTATTAAAACTTTCGTGTTTCTTTAAGACTGAAAATCAGTTGATTTTACCTGCATTTGGTACATTTACGGGAAATTATTATTTGGAACCCAAATCAGGCGATCAGGTATTTGCCGTGACCAGGAATGAGGTGATCCGGGTTTGTTAAGGTATTCCCTTTCTCCATAAATCTCTTTACACGTGTGAAATAAACTGAAAAAACACGTACTTTTAAAGTAAACTTCTTTTGAATATTTGGCTATGAATACAAAACTCACTTTAACTATTGAAAAAGAGGTAATTGATCAGGCAAAAAAATATGCTCGAGAAAAAAACCGAAGCTTGTCTGACATCATTGAAAACTATCTTAAAACACTTACGGAACGAAAAGAAAAGCGACCTGAAAATGAATTCAATCCTCTTGTCAAATCGCTGAAAGGCTCATTCAAAATGCCCGAAAATTTGGATTATCGCGACGAATTACAGAAAAGGTTAGAGCAAAAATACCTGTAGATGGACAAAGTTCTAATCGACACGGATGTACTCCTGGACTTTTTCTTCGACAGAAAACCCTATTCAGATCCTGCGAGCCAACTTTTAAATCTTTGTGCCGAAAGAAAAATTGAAGGCTATACCACGCCGGTTATTATTTGTAATGTCTATTACCTTCTACGGAAAACAGCAAAACATATTCTGGTTGTCGAAAGACTGAAGCAACTTTTGACGTTTATAACAATCATTAAAATGGATCAAAGAGCTGTATTGGATGCCCTTGATTCGGAGTTTAAGGATTTTGAAGACGCTCTACAGAATTTTGCAGCCATTAGGCAGAAAGAAATCAATATCATACTCACCCGCAACATAAAAGATTTTAGGAAGACTAAACTCGCGGTGATGTCACCGGAAACCTATTTGAGAGGAAAATAAAATAAGGCAACAATCCCTGTTTATAGATTCCTCAAAAATGAAATTAAATACTATGAAAAAGAAACTTGCCATCCTCAACCTGCTTTCAGTTGTACTGGTGCTTACCGTAAACGGACTTTCACAGGCACAGCGCTGGAATGACACCACTATTGGCGAAATGAGCGCGCGTTACGACAATCTGTTTACTCCTGCCGGTTATGCTTTTTCGATCTGGGGAGTGATCTTTTTGGGACTGGTGGGTTATGCACTTTTCGGTATCAGACGGGCATTTTTCAGTAAAAAGGAAACTCCGCATTTGGAGCAAACCGGTTATTGGTTTGCCATTGCCAATGTACTCAATGCCGGTTGGGTACTTGCTTTTATTTACGACCAGATTTGGCTTTCAGTCCTGATTATGCTGGGAATACTGGTTTCGCTTCTAAAAATCGTTCTCAAAACCAATATGGAACGCTGGGATGCACCCATTGAGATCATTGCATTCGTCTGGTGGCCCATTTGCTTTTACAGTGGTTGGATTGCAGTTGCTACCATCGCCAATATTTCCGCTTTTCTAATAAGTCTCGGGGTTGAACTTTCACAACTTACGCAAATAATACTAACGATGGTACTTATAACCATCGCCGTCTACATCAACAATCTGATGATCAATTTGCGCAATATGCGGGAATTTGCAATGGTAGGTGCCTGGGCGCTTTTTGCCATTTTCACCAGACATAATGGGACAATCCCGGCAATTGCCTATTATGCACTGGCGGGAGCAATTGTACTTAGCGTCGCCGCAGGATTACACGGCTATCGCAATCGGGCGACTAATCCTGTTGAGAAGTGTAAACAGCGTTTTAGTAATTAAGCTGAAAGGGAACATCTTCTTCACTAACCAATCTGATTTTTTCTAAAAACTCCGGGTGAAAAGGATTGATCAGTAAATTATATTCTTTCGGAAATCGGCTTAACGGAAGTCGTGCAGAAGGCACAGCCAAAGCCAATGATTGTCTTTGTAGAGCCCAGCGGCTTCCAATTTCCTGAGTGCTTCGGGGATGTGGGCGAAAATCCCAATCTCCTGGCAAATCAGTAACATTAACAAAATGAGGAGTAACGTCGAGTTCAAGTGTGGCGAGTTTCCAGTTCAATTTTGATACGGAAGCCCCTCGTATAGAAAGATGCTCAAGCATAGATAAAGAAACCTGACTGCTGGCATAGATTACCGGAGTAAACGCTTTGTTCCAGCGAGCTCCTGCCGGTCCGTAACCCAGCGCAGTGTAGCCTTCCTTATCTATGTAAATTCGATAAATCTGCATTAAACTACAGCTCCCCAGGCCAGGGCATCTAAAGCTTCATCAACGTACTCCATCCCATTGGGATCCTGAATCATTTCTTTAGGGGTGACATTACCTAAAGCATGATTAGGGGTTTCTAGCCAGTCTAAAAACAGGCGCTCTTCCCCAAAAATAGAAATCCCCTTTTTAATGAGCTCGTTTACATCGTAAACCATTTTTGAACTTAACTTACTCAACTTGCCGTTAGAGGATTTCCAACGGGAAATGGTAGAAGGATTAACGTCTAAAAAATGAGCACTTTCTTCCTGATTAAAATCTAAAAAATCAAGAACAGGCTTTGCTTTTTGGTAGGGTAAACTTTCTTGCCTCCAGTAAGCAACCGCAGCTTCGTTGATCTGAGCAGCGACAAGGGTCTCCTCAATAGATTTATATGACTTCATAACAACATCCTTTAATTGCAAATGCAATATACAAAATAATTAAATGCAATTTAAAGCAAGATCTATCTTTTAAATCATTGATTTAATGTCACTTGCCCAACTGGGATAGGTAAATACCATGCCCTTCAAGGTGTTCACATCAAGCCTACCGCACATCGCCATCACAAACATGTTGATGGTTTCTGCCGCGTCCCAACTGAGAATGTGCGCTCCCAGAATATAACCCGTTTCTTTATCAACCAGCGTTTTATAGGCATAGCAGTTTTGATTCATCCGCTTGGAGTTATACCAGTCCGGTACATTTTGCTCATTTACCACAAAATCATAACCTGCTTCGCGGGCCTGCTTTTCATTCATACCAACCATAGCTAATTGAGGCTGGGTAAAGACCACGGATGGCGTAGGTGGCACGTCGAGTTTCATATAATTCTCGCCTTTCAGAATATTTTTAGCTGTAATGCGCGCCTCCTGATGAGCGATGGGTGTAAGCGGTAATTCTCCGGTATTGGCCACATCCCCGCAGGCATAAACATTGGGGTTGGTAGTGCTTTGGGTATATTCATTTACCGTAACTCCTTTAGGCGTGTAAGACACGTTGCCTTTCTCCAAATCCAGATCAGCCACAGCAGGTACCCTTCCGGCTGTATTGAATACCAACTCGGCCTTGATCTCCTGTTCTTTGCCATCAACCTGAAGGGTAACACGGTGATTTTTGCGAAGCTTTTCAACCCCCACGGCTCGTGCATTAAAAATAAATTTGATGCCCAGCTGCTCCGAATTTTCCTGAAGATACAGCGCGAGCCCTTCATCAAAATTGGATAAAATGCGTTCGTTTACATCAACTAAAGTTACGTCTACCCCACACCGGGCAGCGATGTGGGCAAACTCCATCCCAATGTAGCCGGCGCCGATAAAAATCATACTCTCCGGCAGTTCTTCAAGCTCCAGAAAATCATCGCTGATGAGCAAATGCTCTCTCCCGGGAATTTTCAGTTCAAGCGGAATGTTTCCGGTAGCGATAACGATCTTGTCTGCCGTTACCGTTTTTCCTTCTACAGACAAGGTGTTTTCGCCCAAAAACTTAGGCGATTGATGATACAGTTTGATGCCTAAATCTTCCAGTTTTCGCTCGGTGGTAAAAGGAACGGCTTCTGTAAAGGTTTTTTTAAAGGCCATAAGATCTTTCCAGTCTATCCTGGGCAAATCACAAACGCCCTTACCCTGCATATCGATGCTGCGTTCTAAGACTTCTGTGATCCCCACCAGAACTTTTTTGGGGTCACAACCGCGATTGGCGCAGGTACCGCCGTACTCGCGATTGTCTGCAATGGCAACCCGCAAACCGGCATCGACCGCATCGTAAGCCACGTGCTTTCCGGCATTTCCGGTTCCTATTATAAAAAGATCGTAATGTTCAATTCCCATAATTTCTAGATGATTTTAACACAGCCGCCGTCTACACGCAGGCTGGCGCCGTTAGTTGCGGCAGATTTAGGACTCGCCACATAAGCAACCATATTGGCCACTTCCTGAGGTTCTGCAAAACGCTGAATGAGCGAAGTAGGCCGTTCTGTGGTGAAAAATTCTTTTTCCACTTCTTCGCGGGAGGCGTCTTCCCCAATGTTTGCAAATTCGCGTACCCCTTCAGACAAAGTAGGACCGGGCAACACACTGTTTACGGTTACGCTGGTTCCTTTAGTAGTCTCAGCGATTCCCCGCGAAATAGCCAGTTGCGCGGTTTTGGTCATCCCGTAATGCACCATTTCTACCGGAATATTCAATCCGCTTTCACTCGAAATAAAAATGATACGCCCCCAGTTTTTTTCCAGCATTGCAGGAAGCAACGCCCGTGACAACCGCACGCCGCTCATCACGTTGATATCGTAAAAACGCTGCCAATCCCCATCAGGAATTTCCAGAAAGTCTTTCGGTTCAAAAACGCCTACGTTATTTACGAGAATATCTACGTTTCCCAATTGCTTTAGCAGTACATCTATCTCTTCAGGCTTGGCAAAATCGCAAGGGATTCCGCTAATTTTAGCCTGTGGCACTTCAGCCTTAATAGTTCTGATCGCTTCATCAATAGAATCCTGAGATCTGCCGTTGATGATAACCTCTGCTCCTTCTTCCGCCAGGGTTTTAGCAATCGCGCGTCCTATTCCTTTAGTGGAGCCCGAAATAAAGGCTCGTTTTAAGTTGAGTTGTAAATCCATAGTAGTTTTTAGTGGAAAATTAATGAAGGTGGCCTGTTTCGGCTTTTCTCAAAAATAGGAAAGCCTTTGCCCGTCTTGTGTTACAGAAATGATAAATCCCTTACCGCCATTGTGAAAGAAAGCCTTAAGCCCTTATCTTTGCGCTCCGAAAATGCTTCGTTCTGCAATTGCAGATTAACTGATACTAACGGGACTTAGATCCCGCATTAATCGATACGATTGAGTAGTTCTAAAATTACCAAACCCTTTTCACAGGCTCTGCAACTGCAGAATCTGCAAAACGCTATTGCCGGTTCTCAAAACCGCATCAACCTGAATGGCCTTATAGGCTCTTCGCTTTCTCTGGTTATTGCCGAAAGTTTTAAGGAAGCTACAAAACCTTTTCTGGTCATTTTAAATGACAAGGAAGAGGCGGCGTACGTGTTGAATGACCTGGAACAACTGGTTAAGGAAAGCAATGTGCTCTTTTATCCCGGAAGCTACCGCAGACCCTATCAAATCGAAGAGACAGACAATGCCAATGTATTGTTGCGCGCCGAGGTGCTTAACCGCATCAACAGCCGCAAAAAACCGGCACTCATTGTCACCTACCCTGATGCGCTTTTTGAAAAAGTGGTCACGCGTAAAGAACTCGACAAAAGCACGCTTAAGGTAAAACTGAACGATAAGCTTTCGCTCGATTTTGTAAACGAAATGCTTTTTGAATACAAGTTCAAGCGTGTGGATTTTGTGACCGAACCGGGAGAATTTTCGGTACGCGGCGGGATTATCGATGTATTCTCGTTTTCCCACGACGAGCCGTATCGCATTGAGTTTTTTGGCGATGAGGTAGACAGCATCCGCACCTTTGATGTGGAGACGCAGCTTTCGGTCAACAAAGTGAACAAAATAAGCCTGATGCCCAATGTGGAGCATAAAATGCTCCAGGAAAAACGCGAGAGTTTCTTTAAATACATTTCGGCAGACACGGTGGTTTTTGCGCAGAATCTGGAGCAACTTTCGGCACGTATAGATACCAATTTTGAAAAAGCTCAGGAAGCTTATAACAAGCTGGACAGCGAAATCAAACGCACCGATCCGGGCGAACTTTTTTGCGATTCGGCACTGATACGTAAGCAACTGCTCGATTTTCAGCTGGTGCGCGTCAACGACACCACCGCAAGCGAATCGTCAGGCGTTACGATTACCTTCAATCAGCAGCCGCAACCGGCTTTTAATAAGCAATTCAACCTGCTTATTGAAAACCTGAATGAAAATTACGAGGCCGGTTACACCAACTATATTTGCTGCGCCAGCGAGCAACAGGCCAAACGTTTTCAGGATATTTTTGACGATGCAGACCTCAACGTCAAGCAGTACGAAACCATCATTATGTCGCTGTACCGTGGCTTTATTGATGAAGATTTAAAGATTGTTTGCTATACCGATCATCAGATTTTTGAACGCTATCACAAGTTTAAGCTGAAAGACGGCTACGCCAAAAAGCAGGCGATTACACTAAAAGAGCTGACCAGTCTCCAAATAGGCGATTATGTGACGCATATTGATCACGGGATCGGGAAATTTGGCGGACTCCAGAAAATTGAAGTTGAAGGAAAGCGTCAGGAAGCCATCAAACTGATTTATGGCGAGCGCGATGTCCTGTACCTCAGCATTCACTCGCTGCACAAGGTCACTAAATACAACGGCAAAGACGGCAAACCACCGCAAATTTATAAGTTGGGCAGCGCCGCCTGGAAGAAACTGAAGCAAAAGACCAAAACCAAGGTCAAGGAGATCGCTTTTAACCTCATAAAACTGTATGCAAAACGCAGGCTTGAAAAAGGTTTTGCTTTTGGGCCCGACACCTATTTGCAAAACGAACTCGAAGCCAGTTTTATCTACGAAGACACGCCCGATCAAAGCACGGCCACCGAAGCTGTAAAAGCCGATATGGAAAGTACCCGCCCCATGGATCGCCTGGTTTGTGGCGATGTGGGCTTCGGTAAGACCGAGGTTGCCATTCGCGCAGCCTTCAAGGCTGTTGATAATGGTAAACAGGTGGCAGTGCTGGTGCCTACTACGATTTTGGCCTTTCAGCATCATAAAACCTTTAGCGAGCGGCTTAAAGATTTACCGGTGACGGTAGATTATCTGAACCGTTTTCGCACAGCGAAAGAAAAACGGGAAACCCTGGAGCGACTTGCTAACGGAAGGGTAGACATCATCATTGGCACACACCAGCTTACCAGTAAAAACGTAAAGTTTAAAGATCTGGGATTGCTCATTGTTGACGAGGAGCAAAAGTTTGGCGTAGCCGTAAAAGACAAGCTTAAGACCATCAAAGAGAACGTAGATACGCTCACGCTAACCGCTACACCTATACCGCGTACGCTGCAGTTTAGCCTGATGGCCGCGCGCGATTTGAGCACGATTACCACGCCACCGCCCAACCGTTATCCCATTGAGACGCATATCGTTCGCCTTTCTGAGGAAGTGATACGCGATGCGATTTCTTATGAAATACAACGCGGCGGACAGGTTTTTTTCATTCACAACCGCCTGCAAAACATCAAGGAAGTTGCAGGAATGATACAGCGTCTGGTTCCTGATGCCAAGGTAGGAATTGGTCATGGCCAGATGGACGGCAAAAAGCTGGAAGAGCTGATGCTGAAATTTATGGACGGGGAGTTTGACGTTTTGGTCTCTACCACGATTGTGGAAAGTGGTCTTGATGTGCCGAATGCCAATACGATTTTCATCAATAACGCCAATAATTTCGGGCTTTCAGACCTGCACCAGATGCGGGGTCGTGTGGGCCGAAGCAACAAGAAAGCCTTCTGCTATTTTATTACGCCGCCACTTTCGGCAATGACCGAAGACGCTCGGAAGCGTATGACCGCTTTAGAGCAATTCTCAAGTCTGGGCAGCGGTTTTAACATTGCGATGAAAGACCTGGAGATTCGTGGCGCCGGAGATTTATTAGGCGGAGAGCAAAGCGGCTTTATCAACGAAATAGGTTTTGATACCTATCAAAAAATCCTCAACGAGGCCATTGAAGAGCTTAAAGAAAACGAGTTCGCCGATCTGTATGCCGATCAAAATGCGGATGATGAAAACAAAGAATACGTCAAGGATACCGTGATTGATTCTGACTTCTCGTTGCTTTTTCCCGATGATTATATCAATAACATCACCGAGCGTTTAAACCTGTACACCGAACTCAACAGTCTCAAGACCGAAGAAGAACTTGCAGCTTTTGAAGCCCGCCTGATTGACCGTTTTGGTGAATTACCCTCACAAGCCGAAGACTTACTGAATTCGGTACGCATCAAGTGGGTCGCCACCCATTACGGACTCGAAAAAGTGGTGATGAAAAACAAAAAGCTTATCGGCTTTTTTATTGCAGACCAGCAATCCAAATTCTACCAGAGCGCTGCGTTCTCAAGAATGCTTCAGTTTGTGCAAACCCACGCAAACCGCGTTACGCTTAAAGAAAAGAAAACTTCAAAAGGATTACGATTACTGCTTACCGCTCCCGGTATTTCCTCAGTGAACAAAGCTGTAGAGTTGTTGAAGCCTTTGATGCCGAAGAAAGTTGAGGCTGTTGAAAAGTAATTATTTTAAAAGTTTTTCAAGAAAAAATCGGCAAGTAACCCTAATTCTGTTACAAAATATAACGAAGTCTCTTCATCTAAGATAAGACAGGTTGTGTGTTCATTCCCTTAAAAATGATAAAACGCATTCTCAAAATGCTCAAGTGATTGCTGTTTTGAATTTTTTAAAACAGCAATCACATCAAAGCGGGTTTCGATATCCAGATCGTTTGAAATGATGTATTCGTTTGCAGCTTTGACCAGGAGTTTTATTTTGGAAGGCTTTACAAATTCCTGCGGATCTCCAAAAAAGTCAGAGTTTCGGGTTTTGACCTCAACGATAACGAGCTGTTCTCCGTGCCTGGCGATGATGTCTATTTCGGCTTTATTAAAAAACCAGTTGCGCTCAAGGATTTCGTAGCCATTTCGCAACAAATAATCTGCTGCATACTGCTCTCCCCAAATGCCCAACTCGTTATGGTTCATAGTTTACCGTGTCTAGCTTTCGGCCGCCTCAAAATAGATTTTAGCGCCACGTTCATTGACTTCAAAAGAAGTGTCGCGGCCAAAAATCAGGGCCCGGTTATCGTCCAGATGACCCGCCGGAAAATCAAAACACACCGGATATTCGTATTCGGCCACTGCATCCAGTACGATTTCCTGTGCAGTCTTTCCAAAAGGAATCGAGTTGTCGTGCATTTTGGTGAGTCCGCCCACGATAAGTCCTCTAATATTGCGCAGCATCCCGTTACGCTTCAGGTTTACCATCATACGGTCAACGTGGTAGAGGTATTCGTCAAGATCTTCTAAAAAGAGGATCTTATTATCGGTATCTATAGAACTCGCGCTTCCGCAAAGGGAGTACAAAATAGATATATTTCCGCCCACCAGTTCACCCCTTCCCTGCCCCAGACGGTTAAGCGGCGATGCCGGGATGTGATAGTGCAAGGGCTTACCAAACCAGGCATTCTCAAGCGTTTGTTTCGACAAAGCGGTATTCTTTGCGATTCCTACCGGCATCACCGCGTGAATGGTCTCAAAACCCAATTTATGAATCTGAGAATGCAACACCGTTATATCGCTATACCCAATAATCCACTTCGGGTATTTAACAAATTTATAGAAGTTGATGGCATCTATGATACGTACCGTACCATAACCGCCCCGTGCACACCACACTGCGCGTATTTCTTCATCATCAAGCATATTTTGCAAGTCCTGGGCACGCAAGGCATCATCACCCCCAAACTGATCATCTTTCGCTCCAATAGTCTTACCCAAAACCGGGACCAAACCACAACTTTTAAGCATTGCAATACCATCTTCGAGTTCGTCACGATCAATTTTACGGGCGGTACACACAATACCTACTTTATCTCCGGCTTTTAAAAAGGGTGGGGTCAACATACATTTCAGTTTTAATAGAATCAAAAATAAAGATTCCCGTCAAAACACTAATATACGCACTTTGTATTTGTAGCTGTAGCGGTTAGTAGGTTTAATCGCATAATGGTATCTTTGCCGCACAAAATTTTGAACCTTATGGATCCTAAGAGATATACCATCACTGCTGCTTTGCCCTACACAAACGGCCCTATACATATAGGCCATTTGGCAGGTGTTTATGTACCCGCCGATATCTATGCACGCTATTTGCGTGGACTTGATAAAGATGTCGCCTATATCTGCGGAAGCGACGAGCACGGGGTGGCCATAAGCATCAAAGCAAAAAAAGAGGGCATTTCTCCGCAGGAAGTGGTAGATAAATACCATAAAATCATCAAAGATTCTTTTCAGGAATTTGGGATTTCGTTTGACAATTATTCCCGTACCTCAGCACAGGTACATCACGATACGGCTTCAGACTTTTTTAAGACCCTTTATGAAAAAGGAGACTTTATTGAAGAAGTGACCGAGCAACTCTACGACCCGGAAGCCAATCAATATCTGGCAGACCGGTTTGTGACCGGCACCTGCCCAAAATGTGGCCACGAGGAAGCCTACGGCGATCAGTGCGAAAATTGCGGTTCGTCGCTTAACGCGACCGATTTGATCAATCCCAAATCAACTATTTCAGGCGCTAAGCCGGTTTTAAAGGAAACCCGACACTGGTTTTTACCTTTAGAACGCTATGAAGATTTTCTGAAGCAATGGATTCTTGAAGACCATAAAAAAGACTGGAAATCGAATGTTTACGGCCAGTGTAAATCGTGGATCGACGATGGCCTTCGCCCACGTGCGGTGACCCGCGATCTGGATTGGGGAATTCCCGTACCGGTTGAAGGCGCAGAAGGCAAAGTACTTTACGTGTGGTTTGATGCACCTATTGGTTATATTTCTTCAACTAAAGAATGGGCCGCGCGCGAAGGCAAAAACTGGGAAGACTACTGGAAGGCCGATGACACCAAACTGGTACACTTTATCGGGAAAGACAACATCGTTTTTCACTGCATCATTTTCCCAAGTATGCTTAAGGCGGAAGGCAGTTACATTTTGCCCGATAACGTGCCTGCAAACGAATTTCTAAACCTGGAAGGCAATAAGCTTTCGACCTCCAAAAACTGGGCGGTATGGCTGCACGAGTACCTTCAGGATTTCCCGGGACAGCAAGACGTGTTACGCTATACACTCACCGCAAATGCACCCGAGACTAAGGATAACGACTTTACGTGGAATGACTTTCAGGCGCGTAACAACAACGAACTCGTGGCGATTTTTGGGAATTTCATCAACCGCGTGGTGGTATTGACCAATAAATATTACGAAGGGAAAATTCCACAGGCTTCAAACTTTACCGAAGAAGACGATCAGGCGCTGGCCGAAATGAAAGCTTATCCCGCGGTTATCGCGAGTTCGATAGAGCGGTACCGTTTCCGCGAAGCGCAAAACGAACTGATGAATGTTGCGCGTTTAGGAAACAAGTATCTCGCTGACGCAGAGCCCTGGAAAACTGTAAAAACCGATGCAGAACGCACCCAGACCGTGATGTACGTTGCCCTGCAAATCGCAGCGACACTGGCGGTTTTAAGCGAACCCTTCCTGCCTCATACAGCAAAAACGCTGAAAGATATGCTCAATATCGAAAGTGAAAATCCGTTGATGCGTCTGCCAAAGCCTTTAAGCTGGAAGTGTCTTGGCGAAAAAATAGACCTGCTTCCGGTAGGTCATACCATTAATGCCGCCGCCCTCTTGTTTAGCAAGATTGAAGACGAACAAATACAAAAACAACTCGATAAACTCGAAGCCACCAAAATGAGCAATCAAGCCGAAAATACAGCGGTAACACCGCAAAAAGACACCATTCAGTTTGATGATTTCACCAAGCTCGATCTGCGTGTAGGTACTATTTTGGAAGCCGAAAAAATGCCGAAAACCAAGAAATTACTGGTTCTAAAAGTTGACACCGGTATTGATGTACGGACTATAGTTTCAGGCATAGCCGAAAGCTTTAAACCGGAAGATATTATCGGGAAACAGGTAACTGTTTTGGTAAATCTTGCCCCTCGCGCTTTACGCGGTGTAGAAAGTCAGGGTATGATCCTCATGACCGAAGATGCTGAAGGTAAATTGGTATTTATGAACCCAGATACTGCCGGGGTTAAGAATGGTGGGGTGATTAGTTAGATTTAAAATGCTCCCCTCCTTAAAAAGGAGGGGAAAATTTCAGCTTTGCTGAAAGAGGGGTGGTCCTCTACGCCACAGTGAGCGCCACCAATAAATAATATCACACAACATGCCCACCATCCTCTCCTACCTAAAATCTGTAACCAACTTACCCGAAGCAGGTATTAAAAACACCCTTCAACTGCTGGAAGAAGGCGCTACCATTCCTTTTATTTCGCGCTATCGGAAGGAGCGCACGGGAAATCTGGATGAGGTACAGTTGGGCGAAATCGTCAAGTTTAAAGAACAGTTTGAAGCTTTAGAAAAGCGGAAAACTTCCATCTTAAAAGCCCTAGAAGAACAGGATGTATTAACGCCCGAACTTCAAAAACAAATCGAGAACACCACGGATGCTACGGTTTTAGAAGACTTATACCTTCCGTATAAAAAAACACGAAAAACCAAAGCCGATACCGCACGCGAAAACGGACTCGAACCGCTTGCCAAAATCATTATGGCCCAGAACGCCCGTGATCTGGAGAGCACCGCGCATAATTATCGTAGTGAAGCTGTAAATTCGGTTGAAGAAGCATTGGAGGGTGCACGCCACATCATCTCAGAATGGATTAACGAGCGCACAGATATTCGTAATTATCTACGCAATCAAATAGAACGCCACGCCCAGATTATTACCAAGGTGGTCAAGTCTAAAAAAGACGAGGAGCAGGCGCTGAAATACAAAGATTATTTCGACTGGGATGAATCATTGTCCCGCATACCCTCACACCGCTTTCTGGCACTCACCCGGGCGGCCAATGAAGGTTTTATTCGCTTAAAACTGGAGATTGATGACGAGCGTGCGTTACAAAACATAAGCAGTCGAATTGTTAAATCAAAGGGCGCCTGTGCAGAGCAAATCGAACTCGCCGCAGCTGATGCCTACAAACGTTTACTGTTTCCGGCGCTGAGTAATGAGGCTTTAGGTCTTGCTAAGGAAAAAGCAGATGCCGAGGCGATTTCCGTTTTTGCCAAAAACCTCCGCCAACTCTTGCTGGGTTCGCCTTTGGGCGAAAAACGCATCCTGGCAATAGATCCCGGTTTTAGAACCGGTTGTAAAGTGGTGTGTCTGGATGAAAATGGCGGACTTCAGCATAACGAAACCATCTACCCGCACCCACCTAAAAACGACACTAAAGGCGCGATGCGTAAAATCAGTTTTTTGGTAGATGCACACAAGATAGAAGCCATTGCTATTGGTAACGGAACCGCTAGTCGGGAAACCGAACAGTTTATTAAACGCATGCAATTTAATCGGGACCTCGAGGTTTTTGTAGTGAGCGAGGCCGGAGCCAGTATTTATTCGGCTTCAAAAATCGCCCGCGACGAGTTTCCCAATTATGATGTGACCGTGCGGGGTGCGGTATCTATTGGTCGTAGGCTTGCAGATCCACTCGCCGAATTGGTGAAAATAGACGCAAAGTCCATTGGTGTGGGGCAATACCAGCACGATATGGATCAAACCAAATTAAAAAGCGAACTCGACCGCGTGGTAGAAAGCTGTGTGAATACGGTAGGTGTTAACCTCAACACCGCCAGTGTGCCGCTGCTCAGTTACGTTTCGGGCATTGGGCCTAAACTCGCCGAAAATATTGTGAGCTATCGGGATGAAAACGGGGCTTTCGCTTCGCGAAATCAAATCCTCGATGTTCCCCGATTGGGCGCAAAAGCCTTTGAGCAGGCCGCCGGTTTTTTGCGCGTTAAACAGGCTGAAAATCCACTCGACGACTCCGCCGTACATCCCGAGCGTTACGAAGTGGTAGAAGATATGGCATCTAAACTGAAGGTTTCCGTGAGTGAACTCATTGGCAATACGGCTTTATTGAAAAAAATCAACCTCAACGATTTTGTGACCGATGAAGTGGGGCTGCCTACGCTGAAAGATATTCTTGACGAACTCGAAAAACCGGGTCTCGATCCGCGCGAACCGGCAAAAGCCTTTACCTTTAATCAAAACATTCGCAAAATTGAAGATCTCGAGATAGGACAACTGCTTCCGGGAATTGTGAATAACATTACCAATTTTGGGGCTTTTGTAGATATCGGCATCAAAGAAAGCGGGTTAATCCACATCTCCAATCTGGCTGACGGCTTTGTAAGCGATGTCAACGCCCACGTGAGTCTTCAGGAACAGGTAGTAGTTAAAGTGCTTGAGGTTGACATCAAGCGGAAACGGATTCAGCTTAAATTGCATAAATTGAATGCTTAAAATCGCCTACCATCCCATCTACCGCCATCCGTTACCCGAAGGGCACCGCTTCCCGATGGAAAAGTATGAACTGCTCCCCAGGCAGCTCCTGCACGAAGGCACCTGTACGCAGGACAACTTTTACGAGCCGGGTTTTCCCGAAGAACGCTACATCACGGCCGTTCACACACAAGAATATGTGACCAATCTAAAAGCCCTGAATCTGGACAGGCGCGCAGCGCGAAAAATTGGTTTTCCCTTGTCTCAGGAGTTGGTAGATCGTGAGCAAATTATTGCACAGGGCACCATTTTGGGTTGTGAGTTTGCCTTAGAACACGGCATCAGTTTCAATATTGCCGGCGGCACCCACCACGCCTACAGCGATCACGGTGAAGCTTTTTGTTTGCTAAACGATCAGGCGATTGGAGCGCGCTATCTGCAGTCAAACGGACTAGCCAAGCAAATCCTTATTGTAGATCTTGATGTACATCAGGGCAATGGCACGGCAGAGATTTTTCAAAACTACGCTTCAGTCTTTACCTTTAGTATGCACGGCGCGGGCAACTATCCGTTTAAAAAAGAGGTTTCAGATTTAGACATCGCTATTCCCGATAAAAAAGGCGACGACTATTATTTAGCAAAGCTGAAAGAAACCCTGCCTGGCTTGATTGAGCAGGTAAAGCCCGATTTTATTTTCTACCTCAGTGGTGTTGACATTCTGGAAACCGATAAACTCGGAAGGCTGTCTTGCACCCCCGAAGGTTGCAGGGAACGTGATCGATTTGCATTGAGTTGTTTTCGCGAAAGCGAAATCCCGGTACAGGTGAGTATGGGCGGCGGCTACTCTCCCGATATTAAAATCATCATCGAGGCCCACGCGAATACCTATCGAATGGCTAAGGAGATTTACTTTTAATTAAGATTACTTTGATTTTGGAGGTTTAGGCACTTTTTTTAAAGGAGCTATTGGTTCAATTAAAAATTCTTTTGGAAGATATTGCTCACTGAATTTATCTTGAACTTGATTAAACCACGTCACCTTGAATAAAATAGTAGGGACTATTCTTTTAGGTAGCCCATCCTTTTCATAGAAAGCGTTTTTCTCCTCCTCTTCTTTTAATCCAGTAATTACAAGTTCAGGACATCTGAAAGTTGGATACTTAAAAGAATTTTGAAAATTCTTTCTATGTTCTAGTTTAGCAGTTTTGAATTGAACAACTTTCCCAAATTTATAATCGGCAGTTTTATAATTTTCAACTTCTTTAATTAAGGTTTTATAGTCTGAAGGTTTATTATCGTCCCTCTTTTTAAAGAACAAATCAGTAAAATGCACTAAAAAATTTTGATAAAGAACAACTTCAATGAAATCGCTCTTATGCTCGTTAAAATAAACGCATTTGTATTTAACTCTTGAGGCTATTTGTGCACCTTGAACAGATGAACTAAAAATCTTTTTTTGATCGTTTTCTATAGTTACATCCTTGACCAACATTAGAGGCGGATATTGATCGCTAAAGGATTCATACTTTTGTGGCGATATTGGATTTGCCAAATTATGAGAATTTAAAGTAACAATATCCCCAACTGTAAATTTATTCAAAGTCTTAGTGTTTAGATAGTTTCTATAAATATAGAAACATTAAATTTGATGACGTAAGGAAGTTGGCTGAAATAGAACATTTGGCTGAACCGTAGATATTAATTATCACTTAATCCAACCTTCGGGGATAAATAAAATAAGGAGATTAGGAAACCTGTTATTGTTTCTAGTTCCATCCAGCTGGATGCAACAACAAACAAGACTAGATTATTGCAACAATCGCGCCATTTAAGTTTCAACCTGACAAATCTGTCAATTAATTGAATTGCGATGTTGGCTACTAATTCTAAGAGCATTTGAGAAATCATAGGGCTTAACGAGTTAATTATATACGTAAAAGTTAGCGGGAATCGAGAATTCGGTTAGTGGTTCAATCTCTTTGAGATGTTACGTTCTGTTTTTGGTGAGATCCGCCTAGAGAATCAGCTTCCTTACTTTTTTATATGACAACAAATTCAAACAAAAAAGACTGGTTTAAAGATCGAGGTTATCTTCATTTTACTAATAGAACTCCTATTAATAAAAGACCTCAGATTGAGAAGTATGTCTCCAATCCGAGAAAGGTTCAGAATCATTCATTTGCCCCGTTAATTCAGAAACACATTACTCAAAGACGTTACAAAGCTTCTTTAATTAATGGCATGAGTAGAAGATCTCATAAGGAAGTAGATGGAGGGGTCTTTATTCCTAGTAAAAAAATAAGAGACATTTTATACGCTACTCATATAGATGCTCATATTTACTCTTATTACACCCAAAAAATATTAGCGCCACTATATGAGGAAGTTTTGAATTCTAATTTCAAATTAAACGAATGCGTTACAGCTTACCGTCAAATGCTAACCGATGATGGAGGCAAGTTTAAGAACAATGTTCATTTTGCTAAAGATGCTTTTGATGAGATAAAAAGGAGGAAAGAATGTGTTGCACTAACATTTGATATAAAAAATTTCTTTCCAAGCCTAAACCACGCGCTATTAAAAAAAATATGGTGCGAATTATTAGAAACAAAATCACTCCCTAAGGATCATTATAATATATATAAGGCAGTTACTAAATTTTCTTATGTAAATCAAAAAGATCTTAGAACAGTCAAAGGTCATTTTGATGAGAAAGAAATAGCTAAAAACAAGAAAATAAAAAAATATTCCTTTTTCAGAAGCATCAAAGATTTATTAGAATCGGATATTCAAATTTATAAAAATGAAAACCGTGTCAATAACAAAATTGCAGGGATTCCGCAAGGTTTACCCATAAGTGCTATTCTAGCAAACCTTTATATGCTGCCGTTTGATAAAGGATTGGTTAACGATCTTGTCTTAAAAAGAAATGTTTTTTACAGGCGTTATTCTGATGACATAATTGTCATTTGTGATAAAGGCCAAGAGAAAGAAGTTGAAAACATAGTCTATAAAAAAATAGCAAAAATCAATCTGATTATAGCTCCCGAAAAGACTGAAAAGTTCGTATATACTCAAGAATTAGATAAACTTATGAGTTATAAATTTTCTAATGAGGGGTTGCTCAGAAATGTTCCTTTGAACTATTTGGGCTTTGAATTTTATGGTTATCAAACTTTGATTAAATCTAAAAATCTTGCCTTCTTTTACCGTGAAATGAAAGAAACAATTAGAAGAAAATCTAATCGTGTAAATTCTATCAAAGAAAAAAAACTAATAGATTACGCCCCGTTGTTTAAAAGAAAAATATATCGACTATATAGCTATCAAGGAATTAAAAAAAGAAAAATCTACAAAAAGAATGAAACCAGAATTTATAGAGGTAACTATATAAAGTATGCTTATCGGGCTTCTGAAGAACTAAACGCTCCTGAAATTAAGAAGCAACTTAATAATCATTGGAAAGTTCTCCAACGAACTCTGAAAAAATATGACTTTTCAAATGTGAAGGACCAAGATACGAGGAAATGAAATTTAGCTTACTTCTTTCGCGAAAGCGAAATCCCGGTACAGGTGAGTATGGGCGGCGGCTACTCTCCCGATATTAAAATCATCATCGAGGCCCACGCGAATACCTATCGTCTCGCGCAGGAAATCTATTTCTAAAAATGCAATAAATACCTGATTTTAAACAGACAACCTTAAAAATGCGGTGATTTTTCCCCTTTTTTAGTGTAGTGCTTGTACAATAAAATGGATGCGCTATTTTTGTTAACGAATTTAACAACCCAAATGTATTATGAAAACCTTAAAAACCTTTTTTGCCCTTAGCCTATTCGCCTTGACACTTAACTCGTGTGATGCCATTGAAGATGCTGCACCAGATATAACTGTTGAAGATGATTTTAAAACCTCTATAGCAATAGATACTCAGGGTGAAAACTCTATTGACACCAACTTTAATATTGATGCTTCCGGTAATGCAGATTTTCAGAAGTATAAGAGTAAAATCAAATCTGTAGACATTACCGGTTTTACTTACGAAATAACTGCAGTCACAAGCGGTGAAGGTTCTGTTTTAAATGGTGCTTTGACATCTGACGGTAAAACAGCTGCGATTAGCAATTTAACTATTGCTGTTGGTGAAGGGGGTACGATTACCCAGGCGCAATCTGATTTTTTCAATGCTTTGGCACAAGATCTTAAAGCAGATGGCAAGGCATCTGTAGCCGTAAGCGGATCTCTAAATAATGAAACTGGTGCAAAATTTACATTGCTTATCACACCAACAGTTAAGTTTATCTTTTCTGTTTTATAAGCATCCTCATTGTCAAAAAAATCAACCTGTTAGTTTTTCTAGCAGGTTTTTTTATGCCTTGTTTTTTCTTAAAACGGGTAAGTGCGGTTAGCACACTTATAATTAATGAATTATATTAGTAAAAAATTAACAATAATCCTATTATGGCCATTCCTGAAAATGCCCGAAAATACTGGCGTGCCAATCTCAAGTATTTAGCTGTCTTACTCGTCATTTGGTTTGCAGTTTCCTTTGGCTGCGGCATCCTTTTTAAAGATTTTCTCAATCGATATAGTTTAGGAGGTTTTAAACTGGGCTTCTGGTTTGCGCAGCAAGGCAGCATTTATGTTTTTGTCATTCTCATTTTCGTTTACGTCTGGCTGATGAACAGTCTTGATAAAAAACACGGGTACAACGAAAAATAAGCCTGTTTTTCAAACCTATCCAATATCAATTCCGCTTTGCGGATCAAAAACAACCCAATTATGAGCGTTCAACTCTGGACCTGGATTTTAGTAGGAATCACTTTTGCCCTGTATTTTGGGATCGCCATCTGGGCACGTGCCGGGTCTACCAAAGAATTTTACGTTGCCGGTGGCGGGGTTTCCCCGCTGGCTAACGGGATGGCCACCGCTGCCGACTGGATGAGCGCCGCTTCTTTCATCTCCATGGCAGGTATTATCTCCTTTGCGGGTTACGATGGTTCGGTGTATCTGATGGGATGGACGGGCGGCTACGTCTTGCTGGCGCTTTTACTGGCGCCCTACCTGCGAAAATTTGGCAAGTTCACCGTACCCGATTTTATAGGTGACCGCTATTACTCAAATACCGCGCGTACCGTTGCGGTAATTTGTGCACTCATCGTTTCGTTTACTTACGTGGCCGGGCAGATGCGCGGCGTGGGTATTGTTTTTTCGCAGTTTCTTCAGGTTGAGATAACCACCGGTGTAGTTATAGGAATGGCGGTGGTTTTGGTTTTTGCTTTTTTAGGCGGAATGAAAGGCATCACCTACACGCAGGTTGCACAATATTGCGTGCTGATTTTCGCATTCATGGTACCGGCGATTTTTATTTCCATCCAAATGACAGGTAATATTATACCTCAGATCGGGATGGGCGGTCGCGTGGAAGACGGCACCTATCTGCTCGAAAAACTAGACAGCCTACACACCCAATTAGGCTTTAAAGAATATACCGAAGGCACCAAATCTACCTGGGATGTTTTTGCCATTACACTGGCTTTAATGGCCGGGACGGCGGGTCTTCCACACGTAATCGTACGGTTTTTTACCGTGCCTAAAGTAAAAGACGCCCGTAAATCTGCCGGTCTTGCGCTTTTGCTGATCGCCATTTTATACACCACCGCTCCTGCTGTTTCGGTTTTTGCCCGTACTAATTTAATCGAAACCGTGAGCAATAAGGAATATACTGCTTTGCCGCAATGGTTTAAAAACTGGGAAGACACCGGTCTTATCGCCTGGAGCGATAAAAACGGGGACGGAAAAATTCAATATGTAAACGGGGAAGCCACCACCGGAAAACCTGAATTTACCGAGGCGCGCGGTGCCAGCGGAGAACGTCTTATCGCAAATGCTTCAGCCGAAACCAATGAACTTTATGTAGACCGGGATATTATGGTATTGGCCAATCCGGAAATTGCACAATTGCCTGCCTGGGTGATTGCTTTGGTTGCTGCCGGCGGGCTGGCCGCTGCGCTTTCTACCGCAGCCGGACTTTTATTGGTTATTTCAACTTCAGTCTCTCACGATCTGATCAAAAAACAATTGAAACCCAATATTTCTGAAAAAGGGGAATTGATGGCCGCCCGAATCAGCATTTTTGTTGCCATTATCGTTGCAGGCTTATTTGGGATTTATCCGCCGGGATTTGTGGCCGCGGTTGTGGCCCTGGCTTTTGGGCTTGCGGCCGCATCATTTTTCCCTGCAATCGTTCTGGGTATTTTTGACAAACGCATGAACAAACAAGGCGCCATTAGTGGGATGGTTGTAGGTATCATCCTGATGCTGTTTTATATGATACGATTCAAAACCGGCCTCATCGGCGTTATGGAACCGCTTCCGGCTTCAGAATGGTGGTTTGATACTTCGCCAGAAGGTTTTGGGACTGTAGCTATGACGGTTAATGTGATCATCTCAGTAATCGTTTCTAGACTCACACCGGCACCACCCGAGAGCGTTCAGGAAATTGTGGAGCACATTCGTATTCCCAGCGGTGCGGGAGAAGCGCAGAGTCATTAGTTTTCAATAAGAATCCCTAATCTAGTGTCAAAGTTTACCTTCAATCATATCGCCCTTTCCGTAAAGGATGTTGATACTGCTGTCTCCTTTTATCAGCAGGTATTTCAGTTTCCCGAAATTGAAAATACGGCTTCCAAATCAAAGACACGCTGGTTAGCCCTGGACGAAGACAGACAATTGCATCTGATACCCAGACCTGATGCAGAAATTAAAACCAACAAAGCTGTTCATTTTGCTTTGACAACTCCGCGTTTAGACAAATTCATAGCCCACTTAGAAGCGCTGGGCATTGCCTATTCAGATTGGAAAGACACTCCTCAAAAAAATTACATCCGTAACGATGGAATTCGGCAGGTGTATTTTCAGGATCCTGATGGGTATTGGATCGAGGTGAATGAGGCTGTTTAGTTTTAAAATCGCACGAATTTTTAGATATTTTTATCAAAAAATTAAGCAATTACAGGACTTCTAAGCAGAATTGTTCAAAGGGATTCGATATCGATTTAGTAATTTTAATGCTGAAAACTAAAACTACTAAGCCTTTTAAATACCAATTAAGACTACAACCATGAGTAATTACCATATCAAACATTTAGAAGAATATTTTCAAGTCTATCGCAAATCGGTGCGCAATCCTGAAAATTACTGGGAAGAAATCGCCGAAGAGCATTTTATGTGGCACAAACGCTGGGATAATGTGTTGAGCTACGACTTTGAAAAACCCGAATTTAAATGGTTTGAAGGTGCCCAACTCAACATCACCGAAAACTGCATCGACCGGCATTTACGCACGCGAGGGGATCAAACGGCTATTTTGTTTGAACCCAATAATCCGGACGAAGAAGCGCTGCACATAACCTACAACGAACTGCACGACCGGGTGTGTAAAATGGCTAATGTTTTAAAGGCTGAAGGCATTGAAAAAGGCGATCGCGTTTGTATTTACTTGCCAATGATCCCCGAACTCGCGGTTGCGGTACTGGCCTGCGCGCGTATAGGTGCTATACATTCGGTGGTGTTTGCAGGTTTTTCTTCAACCGCGCTTGCCACACGTATTAATGATTCCAATTGTAAAATGGTAATTACCAGCGACGGATCTTTTCGCGGTAGCAAAACAATCGATTTAAAAGGAATCGTTGACGAAGGATTGAAAAAATGCGATAGTGTAGAAACGGTTTTGGTTGTTAACCGAATTGATTCCGGAGTAGAGATGAAAGAAGGCCGCGACAAATGGTTGCAACCCCTTCTCGATAAAGCCGAAGCCATTTGCGAACCCGAAATAATGGATGCCGAAGACCCGCTGTTTATTCTCTACACTTCAGGCTCAACCGGAACGCCCAAAGGTATGGTGCACACCACGGCCGGCTACATGGTTTATACCGCTTTTACGTTTAAAAATGTGTTTCAATACCGCGATGGCGATGTGTACTGGTGTACGGCAGACATCGGCTGGATCACCGGTCACAGCTATATTGTCTACGGTCCGCTGGCCAATGGCGCCACCACGGTAATGTTTGAAGGCGTACCCAGTTATCCCGATTACGGGCGTTTTTGGGAAATCGTAGACAAGCATAAAGTAACGCAGTTTTATACTGCGCCTACCGCAATACGCGCTCTGGCCAAAGAAAATCTGGAACACGTGGAGAAATTCGATTTGTCTTCGCTGAAGGTTTTGGGCACCGTGGGCGAACCCATTAATGAGGAAGCCTGGCACTGGTATGATGAAAATATCGGGAAGAAAAAATGCCCCATTGTTGACACCTGGTGGCAGACGGAAACCGGCGGTATTATGATCTCGCCCATTCCCTACTCCACTCCCGCGATCCCAACCTTTGCGACCTTGCCGTTGCCGGGAATTCAGCCCACGCTTATGGATGAAGAAGGAAAAGAGATTAAGGGCAATCAGGTTGACGGTAGATTGTGTATCAAATTCCCCTGGCCGTCTATGGCGCGCACCATTTGGGGGAATCACCAGCGGTATAAAGACACCTATTTTTCGGCATTTAAAAACATGTATTTTACCGGTGACGGTGCCTTACGCGATAGCGTAGGCTATTATCGTATTACCGGTCGGGTAGATGATGTGGTGATCGTAAGCGGTCACAATCTGGGAACCGCGCCCATTGAAGATGCGATTAACGAACACCCCGCAGTGGCCGAAAGTGCCATCGTGGGCTACCCGCACGAGGTAAAAGGAAACGCGCTTTACGGGTATGTGATTCTGAAAGAAACCGGAGAAACCCGAAATCAGGACAATCTGAGAAAGGAAATCAATCAGTTGATTTCAGACCGTATTGGCCCAATTGCAAAACTGGATAAAATTCAGTTTACCAGCGGCCTCCCCAAAACCCGAAGCGGAAAAATCATGCGTCGTATTTTGCGTAAAATCGCTTCAAACGACACCTCAAACCTGGGCGACACCAGCACCCTGTTAAACCCTGAAGTGGTTCAGGAAGTAATGGATAATGTGATTAAGTAAATGCCCGTGCTTCGATACAAATGCCACAAGGGCATTCACTCAGCAACCGGCATTTATTTCTCGAAAGAAAAAAATCACTCAGTTATCCCTAATGGTAACTGAGTGATTTTAATATTGGAAATTATTGAAGAGAATTCGGGGATTCGACAAAATCACGATAAATTGGTTTATATACAAATGCCCGTTGGGCATTTACTCAGTAACCGGCATTTATTTCAGAAAAAATATCACTTAGCTCCAAGTAAAAAGGTAGCTGAGTGATTTTTAGCGATTGCAAATCGTTAAAAATTGTATCGAAGCTACAGTGGTTTACTAAAATCCTTCTTTGCAAGTAAAACAAGATCAGTTGTTTGATTAGAAATTAAAGCCTCTTTCTTTTTACGACTCCAGCCCTGTATTTGTTTTTCTCTGTAAAAAGCGACGTCAATACGACTATGGCTCTCGTGATATACGAGTTTAACCGGAAGATGTTTGGCGGTAAATCGAGCTCCTTTTCCTTCCTGATGTTGTTTCAAACGCAACTCCAGATTTTTAGTACTTCCTGTATAATAAGAGCCGTTTGCGCATTCTAAAATGTAGGTGTATCCTGCCATAAAATTTGTATCTTAAAAGAACTACTTGATTTTTAGCTTGAACTATTTCTGAAATTCTTTAGCATAAATCCCGGTGCTTCGATACAAATGCCTGGGCATTCACTCAGTAACCGGCATTTATTTCAGAAAAAATATCACTTAGTCCTAAGTAAAAAGGTAGCTGAGTGATTTTTAGCGATTGCAAATCGTTAAAAATTGTATCGAAGCTACAGTGGTTCACTAAAATCCTTCTTTGCAAGTAAAACAAGATCAGTTGTTTGATTAGAAATTAAAGCCTCTTTCTTTTTGCGACTCCAGCCCTGTATTTGTTTTTCTCTGTAAAAAGCGACGTCAATACGACTATGGCACTCGTGATATACGAGTTTAACCGGAAGATGTTTGGCGGTAAACCGAGCTCCTTTTCCTTCCTGATGTTGTTTCAAACGCACCTCCAGATTTTTAGTACTTCCTGTATAATAAGAGCCGTTTGCGCATTCTAAAATGTAGGTGTATCCCGCCATAAAATTTGGATTTTAAAAAATACTTGATTTTTAGTATAAACTATGTCTGAAATTCTTTAGCATAAATCCCGGTGCTTCGATACAAATGCCCGTTGGGCATTCACTCAGCAACCGGCATTTATTTCAGGAAGTAAAAAACAAAATCACTCAACTACACGAAAAAGGCAGCTGAGTGATTTTTGACGCTTAAAAGTCAATTAAAATTGTATCGAAACTATTTACTTAATAGCAACAATTCGTCGCATACGATCTCGGTGATGTAACGCTTCTCGCCTTGTTTAGTCTCGTAAGAACGCGACGTCAGTTTACCTTCTATGGCAACCTCTTTTCCTTTGGTAGCGTAGTTTTCGATAATTTCCGCGGTTTTACCCCAGGCAACTACATTATGCCATTGTGTATCTGTGACCCGCTCGCCCTTGGTGTTTTTGTAGGTTTCATTGGTCGCAATGCTAAATTTCGCCAGCTTTTTGCCTGACTCCAGATTTACGATTTCAGGATCATTTCCTAAGTTTCCGATCAACTGTACTTTGTTTCTTAATGTGCTCATGATTTTTGTTTTTACGTTAAACAGTTAATATATTTTTTCCGCGAAGGCGGAAATCTCATTTGTCCTCACTACAGATCGTTTGCTGTAACTGATTGACGATGCAAAGATTAGACAGCCGCCAAAAAACAGCCGGTAGTTAAGCGGTTACTTTCGTTTATAGTCGTTTGTAAGCATTTGCAAACGGATAAATATTCCGCCCAACATCAGTTAATACGGCATTTGCCCTATGTTTTGGTCTAAAAAAGCAAACCACCTTTGAAAAGTTATTCTGCACGCGTTTTTGTGTAGAACCCCTTTGTTAAAAGGGAAAATAACCCCTTGACTGTATTCCAAATAAATTTCAAATTGGCACCCACTAACAGACTATTTCAAAATCAATACGCATGCTGGCCTCCCTATTTAAACGAAAATCTACCGCACTCCAAACGACTGAGCTCCAGGACGAGTCATTCTTCAACAGCTTACGCAAAGCGGAATACAGCCGCCTTGACGATCACAACCACGTCTATCTGGATTACACCGGCGGCAACTTATACGCGGCAAGTCAGCTTGATGCGCATCACAAAATCCTCAAAGAGCACACCTTTGGGAATCCGCATTCTACAAATCCCACATCTACTCACGCCACCCGGCTGGTTGAGGCTGCACGCCAGCGCGTGTTGGACTTCTTTAATGCACAGGACTACTTCTGCATTTTTACCCAGAATGCTTCCGGTGCGCTAAAAATTGTGGGGGAATGCTATCCGTTTCAGCCCGGCTCTGAATATTTGTTGTTTGCAGACAATCACAACTCGGTTAACGGAATTCGGGAATACTGTAAAAGCAAGGGAGGCAATTACCGCTATGTGCCTATGCAAATTGAGGATCTTCGCGTTGAAAGGCAATTTCTTGAAGAAGCCTTATCTATACCGCATACCGGTTCTAACCGTCTTTTTGCCTACCCGGCACAGTCCAATGTTTCGGGCGTACAGCACGATTTAGGATGGATGGCAAAAGCCCAGCAAAAAGGCTGGGATGTTTTGCTTGATGCGGCTGCTTTCGTACCGAGTTCTAGACTTGATTTACAGGAGGTTAAACCCGATTTTGTGTCCATTTCGTTCTATAAAATTTTTGGATATCCCACCGGTTTGGGTTGTCTTTTGGTCAAAAAAACCAAGTTCAACAAACTCTGTAAGCCCTGGTTTGCCGGAGGAACTGTGACACTGGCCAGTGTAAAGTCGCCGCATCATTTTTTGGCCGGCAATCATGAGCGTTTTGAAAACGGCACCCTCAATTACCTGGATATCCCCGCACTTAAAATAGGTCTTGATCACATTGATGCGATTGGCATTGAGCGCATCAACGCCCGGGTTAATTCGCTTACACGCTATTTGTTTACGCATCTAAGAGCTTTAAAACATCCCGACGGAAGTCCTAAGGTGCGCATTTTTGGTCCTGCAGACCGCGAGCAAACCGGAGGCACGCTTATCATGAATTTTTACGATGCCCGCGGCAGAACACTTCCGTTTGAAGAGGTTGAAGAAAAAGCCAATGCCTGCAACATCTCACTCCGTACCGGCTGTTTCTGCAATCCCGGGATAGACGAGATCAACAACGACCTTTCTTCTGAAGAACTGGGTGAATTTTTCAGCAGCAATCTGCACGGCGGCTATCGTGAGATTATCAATGCGCTTCAAAAAATGCGAGGGGCCATACGTATCTCGGTAGGAATTGCAACAACTAAGGCCGATCTGGATTATTTTATCGCTTTCGCGGAAAAATTAAGCTGAAAGCAAGGGCTTGCGCAGGCAAAAATGGTTAATTTCAGACTATATAACGAAACCAACGATGTCTGATATTGAACATTTAAAATACCCTATTGGCAATTTTCAAAAGCCGGAAGTTATAACCGCAACCCACCTTACCGGCTGGATCGAGACCATTCAACACTTTCCTGAAAACGTGAGCCAGCTCTTAGCCGATGCTACAAAAGAAACCTGGTCCAAGACCTACCGTCCCGAGGGCTGGACTATCCTGCAACTGGTGCACCATTGTGCAGACAGTCATATGAACGCCTTCATTCGTTTTAAGCTTGCCCTTACCGAAGAGTCCCCAAAAATAAAACCCTATCATGAAGACCGCTGGGCGCTGTTGCCCGATGTGACTTCGGTAGATGCGCAGGTCTCGATAAATCTGCTTGAAAGCCTGCACGCCCGCTGGGTTGTACTGCTTCGGTCCCTGCACAGCGATGACCTGGCACACGAATACATTCATCCTGAGCACGGCAAGCGATTCAATCTCGCCGAAGCTGTAGGCATGTATGACTGGCATTGCCGGCATCATTTGGAACACATGAAAATCGCGCTTAAATCCTAGAAAATCATTATTTTAGAATGAATTACAACGATTATGAGCAAGACCTGCCCCGAATGTGGTGATAAGATCATTGGCCGCGCCGATAAAAAATACTGCAGCGACGCCTGTCGCAACGCGGCCAACAACAAGCTGAATAGTGATCAGCACAATCTGATACGCAATACTAACAATCAGTTACGCAAAAATTACCGCATTCTCGAAGAGCTCAATCCCGAAGACAAAACCAAAACCACCCGAGACAAGCTCGCCATATTGGGTTTTGATTTTAACCTCTTTACCAGCATTTACACCACAAAAGCCGGTACCGTTTATTATTTTGTGTATGATCAGGGCTATTTGCCGCTTGAAGGCGATTATTATGCGCTGGTGAAACGGAAGTGATAATTACTTCTTTATAACCTATCTTTGCAGCAGAAGAGCACCGGTGTAGTTTGGCGCTCAAAAACCTTTCTTAAAAGGTTTAGTTCTTATTTGCATGCATAATCCCGATTCTGTTTTTTCGCTTGAAGACAATCAGGCGCTTATTCTGGCCGTTGGCGAAATCATCACTCCAAAAATCAAACAACGCGATCAGTTTGAACACCTCAACCCGGCAGAACAAACCTTTATTTATCTTGACGTATTTGAAGCTGCCTTACATACCGGCAGTTTGGAGTCCTTTTTTGTGAATTCCGGGCAATTTACACACGAGATCATTGAAGCCTATTCCAACATCAAAGCTTATAAAACCGTGCGCCTGCTGGAACAGGCCGTTAGCGTTTTTCCGGATAAAAAAGTGCCCAAAAATAAGGCCGAACGTCTTTCAATTATCAAAGGTTTGCACGCAAGCACCCGCAAACACTGGGAAAATCTATTTACACAACTGTTCGAAAGTGGAGAGCCGGTAGCCGATTTATTAGCGACCTACATTCGTGAGAATCAGGAGCAGTTTATACCTTCCTCTAATCTGTAGCGCGATGTCTAAACTCCCACCACAATACGCATTTACAGATCTTTCCGATTACGGAAGAACTGCAGGAAGATCTATCGCCGAACGCTTTAAAGAAACCTCGTGCACACCCATTCATCTTACTTCAGCTTTTGTTGTCGCGGGACTTTCGGCTGTGATTTGCATCAGCTACGGGTATTACCTAAGCGCGGCATTGTTGCTTATTTTAAAATCGATACTCGACGCGTCTGATGGCGAACTCGCACGTCTTAAAAATACGCCCTCCTATACCGGGCGCTATTACGATTCGGTGGCAGATATCGTGCTCAACTTTATCCTGCTTACCACTCTGGCGCTTATTACCGAAACACCTCTTTGGCTGGCTTTTCTGGCATTTTTAGGCTTGCAACTGCAAGGCACCCTTTACAATTATTATTATGTGATTTTGCGTAATCGTCATAATGGGGACACCACCAGCCGCATTTTTGAAGACTCCAGACCGCTTGCCCTCGCCGGCGAGAGTCAGGTCGCGGTAAATGCGATGTATTTTCTCTACACCCTGCTCTACAGCAGTTTTGATAAAATCATTTACAGGCTAGATCCCTGTGCGGTAAAAAGCAGTAAACTGCCCGGCTGGTTTATGACCCTGGTGTCGGTATTTGGTTTAGGGTTTCAATTGCTGCTAATCAGTATTTTGCTGGCCACAGGATTGGAGGAATTTGTTATCCCGGTATTTTTGGGAATGACGTTGTTGATTCCTGTTTTTATTGGGGTAAGGAAGGTGATTTGAAATTTCTCCTTAATCACCTATTGCATTTCAGTTTGAATAAGCCAATAATAGAAAATTGCAAGAATTAGGATCATTATGAATTCTTTCAATCTGATATAGGGATAGGAGAAGTTTGTGAATGGGGTTTGTTGATTTTTATCTTTTTTAGGTTGAGCCAAAATATCTAATTCAGAAATTTCAATACAGGTTGGACCAATGTCTGAAGATTTTGTCGCTTTGTATTTTTTAAAAAAATGTAATTTTAGAAATACCAGAAACAAGACTACGATCGCCAAATAGATCCCAGGTAGATCAATTGCAGATAAATGACCTTGAATCTCTACTGGTCTGGGTACTTCTCCTAATAATCGCAGTGCTATCATAGTATCAATCTTTCCAAATTCCAAACTGATTTCTTAGAAGGGAGATCATTTCACAAACATACATAAGCTCATCTACTTCGGGATAAATTTTGAGATAGCTTTCCGGGTTTGAATAGTGAAATGTATTCGTTTTATTTAAATCTTTAAACTGGAATGTATAACTGGTACCATCCAAAATGGATGTTATAGTTTTCACATAGCTGTATTCAGAATAAACTTTACCTCTAACCTGATTCTCAATTAATTTAACAGGATTTCGCTTTGCGAATTTCCAATTAATTTTGTCATCACTCGGGATATTCTGAATATTACTACGTAATAAATTTTGGAATACATATTCGAAATCAGTTTCCGGTTTTAATTTTCGCTTTTCCACCCTCAAACCAGAATGATTAGGTACAGCAGCAAAATGTTCACAAAACTCAGCTTTCCAGCTATCCGATTCGTTTTTGAACATTCTAAATACAGATGTATAATTTGTTATCCCAAAACCTTGATAGACCCTAATTTCTACAGAATTGGTCAAAGAGTCTGATAAGCCTAAATTCGTATTTATTCTGGTCAATTCTTGAGTAAATCCATTGAAAGAATAAAGAAAAAGTAAAAAAAGTAAAAAGTTTTTCATCATAAATTACCATATACCTATTCCCACTCTTCAATGAGTTTTTCAGATTAAAACATTTTCGTTTTAAGATTTCCGTTTTGTTGTTAAATAGATAATTGGCCCAAAAAATGGAAAGAAAATTGAAATAATGGCGTGAAGAATTTTCTCTGTATGCTCTATTTCAGATTTAATTATTTTCCTGAGAGCAATCCACAGTAGAATAATATGAGCAGGAATTATAAGCGGCAAAAATAGTAAGGACATCAAAACATCCAAGATAATACTTGTTTCAGGAGCAAGGTATTTGACCAAAACCGCTCCATTCTTCGATCTTATTTCATCTACTAAATCATCTAAAGAGTGTGATGATAAATCACTAATCACGTAATACTTATTCTCATTGGTGTATATGTGTATTTTCTCTTTATTTTCTATTTCCAAACTGGTTATTTTTTGATCTTGAAGAACAGTATTTACAAATTCAGATTTAGAAATTTCTTCATAATCCTCATTGCAGGAGGTGAATAAGATTGAGATTAAGAAAGGTATAATTAAAAATACTATTCTGGGCATATCATAAGTTTTACAGTTAAAAATAAAACAAAACAAAAAGACTAACTTACGGTTTTCCTTAAAATCCGTAAAAAAAGCGATTGGCCTCCCAATCGCTTATCTGTTTCCTGTTTTAATTTTATTTATTTCCACGTGTTTCCTTTCAATTGTAAGGCGGCTTTAATCACATCCATCTGGCTGATCTGACCTACCAGTTTACCGTTCTCCACGATTGGAAAACGCCGGTGCTTTCGTTCTATAAAAAAACGGGCGGCATCAAAAACATTCATATTCCCATCTATGGTTTCTACATCAATCGCCATATTTTGACCCACGGTGGCATTGTCCATAGGCAAATTGTGATACCGGCTGTCTGAAATATGCTTGATGCAATCCCCTTCTGAAATCACGCCCAGCAGTTCATAATTCTCGTTGACCACCGGCGCACCGGAGATACGGTGTTTGATCAGCTTCTGCATTACATCCATAATCGACTGGTCTGGCGTAAAGGTGATCAGCTTGGTAGACATATAATCCGACACTTTAATGTTTACTTCTTCGGCAACGGCTTTAGACCGCTTACCCATAAAACTCTTGATTCCCATATAGTTAGATTTTAGACTCTTTAAATTAGGCATTTTATTTGAATTCTCGAAAACGTTTTCATTAACCTAGCGTCAAATTTGCCCGTATCTTGTTTAAAAGCGAAAGAGCCACTACCTTTAAACCCATACTATTTCCAGGAAAGCCTAAAATGGGTGTCTCATAAATAGTCAATACCTACAGGTGCAAGCAAACAGGGATTATCTGTAGATTATAAAACTTTAACCAGATGAAAACCAACTACGCTGCGATACTCTCCTTTTTGCTCCTGATGGGGCTTACCTATTTCAGTTTTTACACCCACAAACCCCAAAGCGTATCAGGTCCTGACACCCCGCTTACCGAATTCTCAACCGCCCGTGCGATGGTCTATGTTGATTCATTGGCTCAAAAACCCCACGCTGTAGGAATGCCGGCACACGGAGAGGTGCAGAACTATATCGTACAAACGCTTGAAGAAATGGGACTTGAGGTTGAAGTGCAAAGCGATTTTGCCTACAAACCGGGCTGGGGTGCCTTAAGCCGGGCTGAAAATATCATCGCCCGCATCCCCGGGAGTGTGGGCGAACAGACCCTCCTGCTGATGTCACATTACGACAGCGCACCGCATACCGCTTCTCACGGAGCCAGCGACGCCGGCAGCGGAGTTGCTGCAGTTCTGGAAAGCATAAGAGCTTTTCTTGCACAGGATGCACCTGCTAAAAACAACATCATCATTCTTTTTACCGATGCCGAAGAACTGGGTCTTAACGGCGCTTCGGTTTTTGTAAATCAACATCCCTGGGCGAAAGAAGTAAATCTGGCGTTAAACTTTGAAGCCCGCGGAAGCGGTGGCCCTTCGAACATGATTGTAGAAACCAATGGCGGCAATGGCGGCCTTATCAAGGCTTTTGCCCAAGCCAACCCCTCGCATCCCTACGCAAACTCCCTAATGTACAGCGTTTACAAGCTTTTGCCTAATGATACCGATTCTACTGTACTGCGTGAAAACGGAGATATTGACGGGTTTTTCTTTGCCTTTATTGGTGATCACTTTGACTATCATACGGCCAATGACATCGCCTCGCGCCTCGATCGGGAATCGCTGGAGCATCAGGGGCGTTATCTTACCGCCCTGCTCGATTATTTTAAAGATGCAAACCTCAATTTAAAGGCCGATCAGGATTATGTGTATTTTAATGTACCCCTCCTGAAAATGGTTTATTATCCATTTAGCTGGATTACCCCTATGCTCATCCTCGCCTGGATTTTATTTTTTGTGGTGCTCATTTACGGCCTGCGGAAACAACAACTACGCATTATGGGAGTGCTTCGCGGCTTTTTACCCTTACTCATTTCCCTAATTTTGGCCTACGGAATCAGCTGGGGATGGAAAGCCATTCTGGCTCTCGATCCAGCACAGTCTGATATTTTACAGGGCTTTCCATACAACGGCTACGAACTACTCGCCGGGTTTGTTGCAATTACACTTGCCGTAACCTTTTATGTTTACAAACTCTTTTACCGGCCTAATGATGCGGCAAGCCTCAGTTTTGCTCCTGTCTTTTTCTGGCTGCTTATCGCTACCGGGGTGGGAGTCTATCTGGAAGGCGCCTCGTTTTTTGTAATCCCGGTTTATTTTGCGCTTTTGGCCGTATTTCTCATTTTACGCAGCAACAAACCGAATTTGTTTCTACTCACGCTGCTTTGTGCTCCGGCTTTGTTTATCGTGGCGCATTATATCAAAGAATTTCCTGTGGGATTAGGTTTAAAAATGTTGGTTGCCGCCACTGCTTTAAGTGTGTTGCTATTTGGATTATTGCTTCCGGTAATGGGCTATTACAGTATGAAAGGCCGCCTCGCCACCTTGTTCCTCCTGGTAAGTATCGGCGCATTTATTTCGGCTTATGCCAAAAGCGACTTTACCGAAGAACGCCGCTTTCCGTCCAGCATCAATTATGTACACGATTTGACCAGTAACAAGGCATTTTACGCGACTTATAACACGCATATCGACTCCTGGCTTGCTGAAATTTTGGGCGAAAACCCAAAGCCAGCGTCCGAAATTTTTGACAGTCCGGGATCGGGTAAATACGGCAGTCGCTTTAGCTATGCTAAGGAAACCGAAATCCAATTTGTAGCGCCTTCTCAGGTTTATACTGAAACTGATACGGTAATCAACGGTGAGCGCAACCTGCGTTTTACGGTATTTCCGCAACGAAATGTGGGCGATATGATCCTCCTAAGCCCGAAAGAAACCCGGTTTATAAAACTGAATTTCAACGGCCAGGAAGTTGAAGCCCGTGAGGGCGAAGAAGCTCCGTTGGCTGATCGCAACTCAGACTATTTATTGAGCTACCGTCTGAGCAACAGGGAGCCGCTTGAGGTAAGTCTCACCATTGCCGAAGCCGATTCGCTACGCTTTACGCTGCTTGATTTCAGTTATGATCTTTTAGAAAATCCCGACTTTGGCCTAACTTCGCGCCCCGCAAACAGCATGCCGATGCCCTTTGTAAACACCGATGCTCTGATTACCATTCAGGATATTCAGTTTTAAAAGGTTTATTTCGGTAAAAAGAAAAGATTATGAGCACAATTGCCATCGCCGGTATGGGCTGGCTGGGCTTGCCATTGGCCGCCCGCTTGCAGGAACTGGGACATCAGATAAAAGGATCGGTCACCTCGCAGTCCAAACAAGAGGAATTAAAAAGCTACGGTTTTGACATTTACCGAGTTGAGATCGCGGAGGACGAAATCCGCGGAGAGATTCAGGGTTTTTTGGCGCAAAGCGAAATCCTGATCATTCTCATTCCGCCCGGTCTGCGTCGCAACACCGGTCACAATCATGCCCTGCGGATGGCTCAATTGCTTGATGCGGTCGAAAAATCAGACGTTAAAAAAGTAATTCTCATCAGCAGCACCGGGGTTTATGATGATGCTCAGGGCAAAGTCACCGAAGCAGATGCTCCGAAACCTCAGGATGATAAAGGCAAACAGCTTGTGGAAGTCGAACAGTTGTTCTTTAGTTCACCCGCAGTTAAAACCAGTATCATTCGTTTTGGCGGACTCGTAGGCGGTACCCGCAATCCGGTGAAATACCTGGCCGGCCGCAGTGGACTCAGCAATGGCGCAGCGCCGGTAAACCTGATTCATCGCGAAGACTGTATCGGGATTATTCTGGCGGTAATCTACAAAAATGCTTTTGGGCACATCATCAATGCCGTTCACCCCGAGCATCCTACCAAAGAAGATTATTACACACAACAGGCAAAAGCACTCAATCTGGAGCCTCCGCAATACGACAGCGAAGAGGAAGAAACCTTTAAGCAGGTAGATTCGGTTAATTTAAAGTCGGTGCTGGGATACAGCTTTCAGGTACAGCCTTAAGTCTTCCTGGGTTAAGGCTGAAGCGTCTGTGAAAAAGGAATATTTCAGTATTAAGGCTAACTGATAAAAAATAACCGTGTGTGTATTTTAGCCTTTGGCGCAGCCAATAAAAAAACCCGGCAAGCACACACCGGGTTTTTCATGTTAATCTCCTGGTTGGTCAGAAGAAAGGCTAACACTAACTAACAAAAGTTTAAGCTATTGCTCCCTGTAACTGGAACAATTGCGCGTTTAAATACCGCAAGGCATTAATTTTCTCCCGCGTAGGTACTAACAACGAGATATTATTATTACTACCACCATACGCAATCATACGCACGGGGATTGAATTCAATATTCCAAAAGCTTTATACGACTCCTGATCGGCGATCAGGTTTTCACCCACGATACAGATAATACTGTGATCTTCTTCAACCGTAACTTCAGCGATTACCGAAAGTTCGTTTTTAATAGCATGCAGGTTTGTGGTATCGTCTATCGTAAGCGAGATCGCAACCTCAGAAGTGGTAATCATATCAATAGAGGTTTCGTGACGGTCAAACACTTCAAAAATGGTGCGCAGGAAACCGTGTGCACCCAGCATTCGGTTAGAGCGGATTTTGATTGCGGTAATACCATCTTTAGCCGAAATAGCTTTCAGACCACGATTGTGATACTCATTGGAGATTTTAGTCCCTGCTGCTGAAGGCTCAAAGGTATTTTTCAACCACACCGGAATATCACGGTCAATAACCGGAGCCACGGTTTGCGGGTGTAATATTTTGGCCCCAAAATAAGCCAGCTCAGCCGCCTCATTATAGGTTAAATGTTCAATAGGATTGGTTTCTTCCACATAACGCGGATCGTTATTGTGCAATCCGTCAATGTCTGTCCAGATTTGTACACCTTCCGCATTAACAGCAGCAGCGATGATCGTCGCGCTAAAATCACTTCCACCACGCTTTAAAGTGGCCAGAGACCCACGGTCATCACGACAAACAAAGCCCTGAGTAATATAAATCTGTGAAGGGTTTTGCTCCAGTTGAGGGACTAAAGCTTTAGAAACTGCTTCAATATCCGGGTTTTCAACAGTACCTACGTTCATAAAGCTGCTTGCATCAAGCAATACGTTAGAAACGCCTTCCTGAGTTAAATAGCGCGAAAAAATCCAGGTAAGTATGGTCTCACCGTAAGTAACCAATTCTGCATAGGTGGTAAGCGTGCGACCCGAGGTAGCAATTTGCTCAATATTGGCCAAAAAACTATCTATTTGCGCCTGCGCTTCAGACTGATTTTCTGCCGAAAATAAATCGGCAATCGCTTCATAATGTTTGGTTTTTAATTGCGCCAAAACCTCCTGTATCGCTGCAGTATTTTTATCGATACTGGCCTGGTTAAGGCTAACCAACATATTGGTAACGCCAGACATTGCTGAAAGCACCACGATTTTTGGGTTGTCAGTAACTCCAAGTATTTCTACTACTTTTCTAATATTTTGAGCACTTCCTACAGAGGTGCCTCCAAATTTTAAAACGTTCATCATCTTCATTTTAGTGGTGCATAGATACAGCCAATAAAATGAAGCTTAAAAAAATTCAACAATTTTATATAAATTTGTACAAATTGTTAAATATATAACATTGAAAACCATAACCTCTGTGGTTGAGCAGCTTATCAAGCATCAACCGTATACCGAAGACGCTTTGATGCGTAAAATCATTAATTACAGTGCCCTGGCCGAAGATTTTCAACCCCGTATTGAAAAAGAACTGGGCAAGCCTGTTAACGTGGGTTCTATTGTGATGGCTTTGCGCCGGTATTATCCCCAGAAACGCCTTGATGAGCGTATGATGCGCGATCTGGGTGATATTGTGGTGCGCAGCGGGATTACCGATTTTACCTTTCTCAACTCCAACACGATTTTGGAGAGTCAGTCACGGTTACTGGAGGAAACTAAGAGCATCCCTAAAGCCTATTTGACCTATTCAAGTACCTTTCACGAGAGTAATATTTTGGTCTCCAATGACCTTACCGATATTGTAGAGCACTGTTTTGCAACTGAAACCTGCGTGATGGTCAAGCACGATTTATCTTCGCTTTCCATTGCGCTTCCGGTCAATAACTCAAAGACGGTAGGTCTTTACTTTTATATCTTTAAGCTCTTGGCGTATGAGGGCATTCCTATTTTTGAAGCGATTTCTACTTCTAACTATTTTACATTGTTTCTCGAAAAAGAATATGTAAACCAGGCCTTCGCATTGGTTAATGAGATAAAAGGCTAGTAAACTGCTATCCGGCAAGAGAACGAAGGTATTCAAAATCCAATTTTGACTTTTGCCGCAAGCCTCGAAGCTATTAAACCTGGAGGCAGTGCCAACAAAAAACCCGAGAGCAAAAGCTTTCGGGTTTTCAATTTTAAAAAAATACTATCGAATTACCAGATGCGTACCCGGTCTTCTTTTGGAACAAACATAGCATCCCCTTCTTTGATATTGAAAGCTTCGTAAAAGGCATCAATATTCTGAAGCGGTACGTAAGCACGATACATTCCCGGAGAATGCGGATCGGTTTTGATACGCGTGCGTAAGGCATCATCGCGCATTTTGGTACGCCAGATGGTTGCCCAGCTGATAAAGAAACGCTGCTCCGGGGTAAAACCATCTATTTCGCCCGGCTTTCCGTTTTTCTCATAGAACTTCTGCAAACCGCTGTAAGCAGCAAGTAAACCACCCAGATCACCAATATTTTCACCTAAAGTGAACTTACCGTTAATATACAGGCTGTCTGCCACTTCAATAGCGCTGTATTGATCTGCCAGTGCTCCACTACGTTCGGTAAAAGCTTCCAGATCGGCATCGCTCCACCAGTTCTTCAGGTTACCATCACCGTCGTAACGCGAACCGCTGTCATCAAAGGCGTGAGAAATCTCGTGGCCGATTACTGCACCTATTCCTCCATAATTTACGGCTTCATCAGCCTGATAATTGTAAAACGGAGGCTGTAAAATCGCAGCTGGGAATACGATCTCGTTAAATGAAGGGTTGAAATACGCATTTACCGTCTGTGGAGACATCCCCCATTTGGTTTTATCAACCGGCTCCTTGTAATCGGCATTGTTTTCTTCAATTGCCCAGGCTCCGACAGCTAGCTTGTTTTCAAAAAAGTTTTTATCTGCTGAAATTTCAAGCTCCGAATAATCTTCCCACTTATCAGGATACCCAATCTTTACGGTAAACTTATTCAGTTTATCTATTGCGCGCATTTTCGTAGAATCGGTCATCCATTCAAGGTTGTTAATACGATCTCTGAAAGCTTCCTTAATATTGGCAATCATAGCTTCCGCTTTTTCTTTCGCCTCCGGCGGAAACATTTTATCTACATACAGCTTACCTAAAGCTTCTCCTAAAGCACCATCAACGGTTGCAAGAGCACGCTCATCGGCAGGTTTTTGCTTTGGCGTACCGTTCAGGGTTTTGCTGTAAAATTCCCAGTTTGCATATTCCATTTCGGTGGTTAATGCATCTGCCCAACCGTTTAAGGTTGCCCAGCGCATTAAAAGTTTTAAATCGTCAATCGGAGTTTGAGCTAACACCTTTTGTAAAGCTGCCATGTATTTTGGCTGAAGCACAATAACCGTATCTACCTCTTTAGTAAGCCCCTGATTTTCAAAAAAGGCTTTCCAATCAACGGCCGGAGTCATTTTTTGAAGCTGCGCTACACTACGAGGGTTGTTCATATTACGGGCATCACGACGCTCTACCTTATCTAGCTGCTGCTCTGCAAGTTTGGTCTCTAAAGCCAAAATACGGGTGGCTTCCTCTTTTGCAGTAGCTTCATCATCACCGGCATACTGAAGCACCCAGCTGATGTAATCTTTATACTGCTCGCGAATCTCTTTAGACTTGGCGTCCTGCTCCAGATAATAATCACGATCGGGCAAACCTAATCTTCCCGTAGTAATGTAACCGGCGTTCATATTGCTGTTTGAAAAATCTGAAAACACGCGGAAGTTAAAAAACGGAGTACCTGTACCGTTATGCAATTGCCCTACCCGCTGAATATCGCTTAGACTGGTGATCGCTGCAATACTGTCTAAAGCAGGTTGCAAGGGCTTAAGGCCGGCTTCGTTACGAGCAAGCGTGTCGAGTTCGCTCTCAAAAAGCGCAAGAGCTTTCGCCTGATCAGAATCTGGAGCGTAGTCATTAGACTTACGGGCTTCTTCGATAATTGCCAATACATCTTCACGCGTTTTTTTACGCAACACGCTAAAACCACCCCAAACCGATTCTTCCTCAGGAATCTCAGTGGTTTTCATCCAGTTTCCGTTTACGTAATTGTAAAAATCGTCCTGAGGCCGCACCAACGTATCCATATTGGTAAGGTCTAAAGCCGGAATTTTCATTTCGGCAACAGCCTCATCATTTTTTGGCTCGTCTTTGCAAGCTGTAAGGCTTAAAATCCCGATTGAAACCGGAATCATTGTTTTAAAAAGTGATTTCATAAATGAATATAAGGGGGTTGTAAATTTTCTTAATTAGATCGCATCTGCTTAATCAGTGCGCTGTCGTGCTCGTTTTTAAGTTCCGTTAATTCAGACACGTTTTCATTAGGAACAGCTATTGAAAGTACATAATGCTGCACCTTCCATTCTTTACCGTCGAGACGCATCACGCCTGAGCCTCTGCAAATACCCATCTGCGTTTCTAAAAGCTCATCAAACCATGCGATCTTTGATTTCTTCGGATGATAAATGGTGCGCTCCAGGGTTTTAAAAGTCCAGGCCTTGCCCGCATCAAAATAGGGTTTTGAATAGGCCTTAAAATCATCCAGCTGCCAGTTTTCTTCTGCATCGGTACCTATAAACACGCCGTCTTTAGTCATCAAATCAAAATACGCGTCAAAATCTGCGTCTGCGGCAGCTTTATGCCAATTTTCAAGTTGGGTGTTAATCGCCATCTCTGTTGCATCGCGATCCTGCGCCTGTAATCCAAAAACAACGAGAAGCAGCAGTAAGCTTATTTTAAATTTCATATCTGTAATTTTAATTTTCAATAGGATTTAATGTGCCTCTTTGTGCCCTTCCGCTTATTAACGTGTCACGGGCAGTAGATAGGGAATCGGCTTCAATATCATATTCTTCCAGAATTTCTTCAATAGATTTCTGGTACTTAAGATTGAGTTGAAGTTTAAGATTTTGAAAGGCATTGTACAATTCGGTACCCTCCTGAGAAACGGCCAGGGTATCAACCCGAATCTTTGAAGCTTCCTGTATGGTGGTATTCATTTTAGAATAGACTACCAAAAGCCTCGCACGAATCGCATTGTTTATTAACGAATCTGGTGATTTGGTTACCAAAGCAGCAGCATTATCTAAGTACTTTTTAGAATTCAATCTTAGATATTGCAGCCTCACGGTATCGAGGCTTCGTATGTTGGCAGTTAAATCGGATAACTCATCCCAACCTGCGATCGCATCCCGAGTGGGCGGGGTAAGAATGATTTCGGGTTTTTTAAAGTCTAAAAAAGAAATCTGCAGCGTGTCTGTAAGGTCACGGGGATCTTGAAGTTGCTTTTGCTCTTCTTTACAGGCAAAAAGCATGAGGCTCGTAAGCAAAAAAAGGAGTATTCGCATGCCGTAAAAATAAGCAATGCTTTTGATTAAAGTTTTAAGATTTTGGGAAGCTGAACTTAAATGTTGGTCGCGGTATTCTTAAAAGCTGCGATTAAGCTCTTTATTTAAGGTGTCAAAAGCTTTGACCAGCGTCTCAATATGCTGCTCAACAACCCATTCGCGGGTTTCGCTACGGTTGACATTTGCGTAGAAGTCATTTATTTCGGTATCAATACGCTTTACCTTTTTCAGAATTGAGGGAGTAGCCAATGTTTCGGGAATGCCTATAGCCATCTGATTGCTGTTTAAAGCCAGATCATCAAGCATATCTATCGCATTGAGGGCATTGGTATTTGTAATTAAGGCCAAATCTTTCTCCAATTCTTTATACCCTATCCAATTTTTTACAGCCCTCGAGGCTCCCCGATCTAAAGAAACCACCGGAACTTTTAAATCGAGATTGGACACATCTGACTCGTCTTCGTTTTTACACGAAGTGAGGACAATTAGAAAAGCCAGTATGCAGGTGAAATAAAGTTTCAATCTTTGGGGTTCTTAATTGGGTAAAATTAAGAAGATTAGGCAGTTCTGAACCCGCGAGGTATGATAAGCTTTCCTTAAAAAATATCATATTCTCTAAAAAAAGCTATAAAATTTCGCTTTGCTCAAAAAAAAATCCTGCCACAGGGACAGGATTTTAAGAATCAAATGATTCAATTATTGATTGTCATCTAATAGACTTACGCCTTTTTTTGAAGCAGTTTCCTGAAGTTCTTCATTTAAATCATCGTAAGCTTCGATCAACTCCTCAACCTGGTTACCAATTTTCTTCTCATCGGTACCGTATTTTTTTAGGACCATTCTTAAGTCTGCGACTTCTTCACGAATGTCTTTAATGTCTTCCTGAACTTCTTCGGTCATCACCGATGCAGGAATGGTATTTTGAAGATTATTTGCTTCCTGCTCAAGACGCGTCATATAATCTGTTATTTCTTCCTGAGGAACTTCTTTAAGGCCTAAAGATTTCACAGAAGCTGAAAAGGTGTTGTAATCATTCCAACCCTCGATATCGGCACGCATTTTAGGATCTGATTCTACAGCATCCCAATCTATTTCATAATTCTGAGGAAGTCTGGGTCTTTCGAGTCCTGTATCTGTATTTTCGGCATAACGCAGTCTTTCTAAATCTGCAGAATCCTTTTCAACCTGTTGTTCTGTCTCGTTACGCTCTTCAACCTGAGCTTCTTTTTGGTCATTTTTACAGGAAATCAATGCGCCGGCAAGCAACACCGTTCCGAAAGCAAATTTTATCGTTCTCATAATTTGATTTTAAGTTTAATACAGCACTGATTTTTAAAACTAAACCAGTGCTTTAAGTAAACAAAATTAACGGTCTTTTAAATTATCACGTATAGCGGTCACGATAAATAAATCATAAACTTTAAGACTGATTACAAAGAATTTACTCCCTTGTGTTAAAGCCGGGATTTAAACGTTAAGTTTTTACAAATGCGGGCGTTACATTTCTGTTTTACAAAACAAGGTTATAAACTTGCAATAAAGATAAAGCTATGAGTACCAATCCCTATTCTGAACGTTTTACCGAGCGTGAATTAGATCGTATTATTGAAATGGCGTGGGAAGACCGCACTACGTTTGATGCGATAGAATTTCAGTTTGGATTAAAAGAACAGGAAGTTATTGAATTAATGCGCAGGCAAATGAAGCCTTCAAGCTTTAGGATGTGGCGCGAACGTGTACAGGGCCGTGCTACCAAACATGCAGCTCTGCGTAATTTTGAAAAAGGAACCTTTAAGAGTTCACGACAAAAACAAATCACGCACAATAAAATTAGCAAACGCTAATACCGGTTTAAAATGAAAATGCCTGTTGAAAAATCAACAGGCATTTGTTTTTTTGATTTGTTTCCTGATTCAGGACTTGCTTACTCATTGCTTACTACACGCTCACCTTCAATCTTCCAGGTATTAACACTGGTAATTCTTGATTGACTGTAATCTACTTCGCGTAAAGTGTCATTTTCCCAGAAAAACCATTTCCCGGTTTTCTTTCCTTCTGTGTAATTAGCTACTGCAGTTTTCTTTCCATCTGCATCATAGCTAACCCACTCTCCGTGCAATTTACCATCTGCTGTGTAGTAACCCTCTTGATTTACTTGTCCATTATCATAAAACAAAGTAGCCTTAATCAAATTACCTTCTTTCACGTACGTATTCTTTTTTTCTTGTGCAGAAACAAAGCTTACAGCACCTACAAGGGCAACGATAACAAGTAACTTTTTCATAATAATAGGTATTTAGGGTTAAACTTTACTTTACAAATATACATGATATTTAAATGTAAATTTACGTTTAGGTAACATTTAGTTAACATTAAAAATGTAAAACACTAATATACAATGCTTTATGTTTTAAATTTAACATTATTAAACACTCATTTTAAGCCAATTATGCCCAAAATAGGCCCTAATTACCCCTTACTTATAACTTTTGCGTAACATTAGACCGTAAAATAAATATCAAATTTGCACATTTAAAGATTCCCTATTTTATGGATAATATATACCTGATAATGCTAATCGCTCTGGCCATTCTCGCCATTGCAGATCTGGTAGTAGGAGTAAGTAACGACGCTGTTAATTTCCTCAATTCGGCTATTGGTTCAAAGGCTGTAAGCTTTAAAACCATTATGATCGTTGCCAGCGTGGGTATAGCCTTTGGCGCCCTCTCCTCAAGCGGAATGATGGAAGTGGCCCGTAAAGGTATTTTTGTTCCTGAAAAATTCTATTTTGACGAGATCATGGTCATTTTCATGGCCGTCATGCTCACCGATATTTTACTCCTTGACTTTTTCAATACGCTGGGTCTGCCTACTTCTACCACGGTTTCTATAGTTTTTGAATTACTCGGTGCTGCTTTTTGTATGACCTTCATTAAACTTTCAGGGAACTCCGATACACTTTTACACCTGGGAGAATACATCAATTCAGACAAAGCGATCGAAATTATAACGGGTATTCTGCTCTCGGTCGTCATAGCCTTTACAATTGGAGCACTGGTGCAGTTTTTAACGCGCCTGTTGCTCACCTTCAACTTTTCTAAACGCCCTACCTGGTATGCTGCGGTTTTTAGCGGTATTTCTACGGCAGCCATTGGCTATTTCATCATTATTAAAGGTTTAAAGAGTGCAGATTTTGTTCAGGGTGCTTTTATTGACTGGGCTAACAACAACTTATGGCCATTTCTCGGCATTAGTTTTATTGTTTGGTTTATAGTGTCTTATATACTTATCAAGGCTTTTAAACTCAACGTCTACGTGATGATTATCGTTCTGGGAACTTTTGCCCTGGCGATGGCCTTTGCGGGTAATGACCTGGTGAACTTTATCGGCGTGCCTATGGCCGCTTACAACTCTTATGACATCTGGCTTGCCAGTGGCGAACCTGCCAGTTCGTTTACAATGGAATCTTTGGCTGAAAAAGTACCCACACAGCCGTTGCTGTTACTCGTTGCCGGTCTGGTTATGATTTTAACCCTTTGGTTTTCCAAGAAGGCACGTCGGGTTGTTAAAACCTCAGTTGATCTTGCCCGCCAGGACGAAGGACACGAGCGATTTAAAGCCAATGCCATATCGCGCTCACTGGTACGCGGAGCCATGAAGCTCAACGCTGCCTTTATGACCATTTTACCACAACGTTCTAAAGATTATATCGAAGTCCGCTTTGCCAAAATAACACCGGCGACCCGAGTGGCCCGTATAGATATGCCGGCTTTTGACCTCGTGCGTGCCGCGGTAAACCTTATGGTTGCCAGTGTGCTGATCTCAATGGCTACTTCACTCAAATTACCTTTGAGTACTACCTATGTTACTTTCATGGTGGCAATGGGTAGTTCACTTGCCGACCGTGCCTGGGGAAGTGAAAGCGCCGTTTACCGGGTTGCGGGTGTGCTTAACGTAATTGGCGGCTGGTTTATGACCGCAATAAGTGCCTTTACCGCTGCGGGTGTCATGGCTTTCGTATTGTATAAAGGCGGAAGCGTTGCCCTTTTCCTTTTATTTGCCGCTGCTATCGCGATTCTCGTACGTAATTATATGAATCACCGCAAGCGTTCTGAAGCCGAAGCTGAAGAAGGCCGTTTACTACGTGCGGTGAGCAGTTCTATTCAGGGGATTATCAATGAGAGTACGACCAACGTTGCTTCTGCCTTTAAACGCGGAAACAAGGTTTATGTAGGTACCATTGAAGGTCTGGCCAAAGTAGATCTGGGCAAACTGCGTAAGAGCAAAAAAGGGATTACCAAGCTTAACGACGAGGTCGAAGAATTGCGTAATAACCTGTATTATTTCATCAAAAATCTGGATGAAAGCCATGTACAGGCCAGTAGGTTTTACATTGATGTTTTAGGTTATCTGCAAGACGTGACCCAGTCTATCGAGTTTGTCACTACCGCAAGTTACGATCACCTCAACAACAATCATAAAGGCTTAAAGTTTACACAGCTCAAAGACCTTAAAGAGATCGAAACCAAACTCAACAAAGTCTTCTCAAAGATTGAAGATACCTTTAAGGCTAAGAATTTTGAGGAGATCGTCTCGATTCTTGAAGAAAAGCAAAGCCTGCTCGAAAGTATTTCGGTGAAGATTGAAAAGCAGGTAGAACGCACCCGTAACAGCGACTCAAGTCCTAAAAATACCATGCTGTATTTCAGTATCCTTCAGGAGACGGAAGATCTGGTTAAAGCTACTATGAACCTGCTGGAGCATTATTACATCGAGAATAAAAAGCACAGGGTAGGCAAGTAAAAACCGGGTAGGTCATTTTATTTTAAAGTATTTAAATCAGACTGTTTTGCCGTCGTTTTTGATAATAGCTAAAGAGCAAGCCTATCACCAAAAGTTGGATAATAACGGCCAGTATAGAGCCCTCAAAGCCAAAATTACCGCCGTTTAAAATATTTGCTTCGGGCAATTCAAATTTGAAGATTGAATAGAAATCCTGGCCGCTTACGTTGAAGCCAAAATAAGACTGAAAGAGATTCCAGCTTAAGTGCAAGGCAATCGGAAACCAGAGGTTTTTGGTGAATATATAAGACGTTCCCAGAAGTATTCCCGCTAAAAACAGGTTAAGCAACCCCAATACGTCTAAATTGGGATTTAAGCCGTGCAATGCTGCAAATAACAAAGAGGAAAGCGCGAGTGCACTATATTTATTGAAACTCAGCATCAAATTGCGCAACACATAACCCCGTAAAAGCACTTCTTCTCCTACAGCTACCGCCGTAAATAGAAGTATGGAAGCCAGAGCACCGCTAGCGTCAAAATCTACCGTCGTAAAAATCAGTTCGCGGGTTAACAGCAGGAAAGCAAACGCAAACCCCATTATAACTGCCCCTAGTACGATTCCCGCTAAAAATTCCCGACTTCTGCCTTTCCACGAAAATCCCAAATCTACAAACGGACGTTTATCAACATAGTTCATAAATATCCATAAGACGAGAAACATACCTACAAGCTCAAACAGCTTCAGAAAAAACCGATCAAAATACGTTTTATCTTCAGACTGAAAATCTATTCCCATAAGGTACGCCCCCAATAATTGCACCCCACCCGCTATAAAAATATAGGGCAATACGAAAAGTAAAATGCGCAACCAACCTCGTTTCGCTTCTTCCATAGTTTTCTACAAAAAATTGCTTTTCAGCTTTAAAATAATACCGAATCAATAAAAAAGCCCCAACCAAAAATGGTCAGAGCTTTTTAAGATTCACTTACTTAAATCGTTCTATGATCCGCACATCAGGCAGTCGTCATCGCCTTCTGCGGCTTTAGCCTGTGCGATGATTGCCCGCATTTCTTCGGCAGTCATCGGCTGGGTATCTACCTGTTTTGCAGCTGCTGCAACCTGTACTTTAACCTCCTGCCCTTCATAAGGCTCTGCACGCTCTTCAACAGAATCTGGACGGTGCACAGGTGTCTTAGCCTTTAAGGTTTCGGCAGCCCGCTGTGCAACCTGACGCTCTGCTACCGGTTCGCTTTTCGTTTCCTTGCTTAGGGTAAACTTAATCGCATCAACGGCAGATTTGGTACGCAGATAATACATTCCTGTTTTTAAGCCGCTCTTCCACGCATAAAAATGCATTGAAGTAAGTTTTGCAAAATTTGCATTCTCCATAAACAGGTTAAGCGACTGCGACTGGTCTATAAAATACCCGCGATGGCGAGACATATCTATGATGTCTTTCATACTCAGCTCCCAAACGGTCTTGTACAATTCTTTCAAATCTTCTGGAATACCATCTATGTGCTGAATAGAACCATTGGCACGCATAATAGCCTGCTTCAATTCTTCATCCCATAAATCAAGAGCAACCAGATCTTCAAGCAGGTGTTTGTTTACCACGATAAATTCACCCGAAAGCACGCGTCTGGTGTAAATGTTTGAAGTATAGGGCTCAAAAGCCTCGTTATTTCCTAAAATCTGAGAAGTTGATGCTGTGGGCATTGGCGCTACCAACAGGGAGTTACGCACCCCGTGCTCCATCACTTCCTTACGCAATTTTGCCCAGTCCCAACGACCGCTTAATTCTTCGTCTTTTATACCCCACAGGTTGTGCTGAAACTCTCCTTTTGAAATAGGCGATCCTTTAAAGGTTGAATAGGGACCTTCTTCAATAGCCATTTCTTTGGAAGCTGTAACTGCAGCAAAATAAAGGGTTTCAAAGATTTCCTGATTCAGTTTTTTAGCCTCGTCTGAAGTAAACGGGAGCCTTAATTTAATGAACGTATCAGCAAGCCCCTGCACGCCAAGACCAATAGGTCTGTGACGCATATTGCTGTTTTCGGCCTCTTTTACCGGATAGTAATTGCGGTCGATCACCCGGTTTAGGTTGCGGGTAACACGCTTGGTGATTTTAAATAATTCTTTGTGATCAAACTGCCCGTCTTTGATAAACATAGGCAGCGCGATAGACGCCAGGTTACATACCGCAACTTCGTCGGGGCTGGTATATTCTAAAATCTCGGTACACAGGTTTGAAGAACGAATGGTTCCTAAGTTCTGCTGATTAGACTTACGGTTTGCTGCATCTTTATACAGCATATACGGCGTACCGGTCTCGATTTGTGATTCGAGAATTTTCTCCCAAAGCTCCCGGGCTTTGATGGTTTTACGGCCACGACCTTCAGACTCGTACTGTAAATACAGCTTTTCAAATTCCTCGCTGTGTACATTGAACAGATTGGGGCACTCATTAGGACACATCAGGGTCCACTCCTCGTTGTTTTGTACACGCTCCATAAACAAATCGGGAATCCACATGGCGTAGAATAAATCACGTGCACGCATCTCTTCTTTCCCGTGGTTTTTCTTCAGGTCGAGGAAGTCAAAAATATCGGCATGCCAAGGTTCGATGTACATTGCAAACGAACCTTTACGCTTACCGCCACCCTGGTCTACATAACGCGCAGTGTCGTTGTACACACGCAACATTGGCACAATACCGTTAGAAGTGCCATTAGTACCGCCAATGTAAGAACCGGTTGCACGCACGTTGTGAATAGAAAGACCTATACCGCCGGCGCTTTGTGAAATCTTCGCGGTTTGCTTCAGCGTATCGTAAATACCATCTATACTGTCGTCCTGCATCGCGAGTAAGAAACACGAAGACATTTGAGGTTTAGGCGTACCCGAATTGAATAAAGTAGGTGTTGCGTGCGTAAAGTACTTTTTCGACATCAACTCATAGGTCTCTTTTACAGACTCCAGATCATCGAGGTGAATACCTACGGCCACACGCATCAACATATGTTGCGGACGCTCGGCAATTTTACCGTCTAGCTTGAGTAAATACGAGCGCTCCAGAGTTTTAAAACCAAAGTAATCATAACCAAAATCCCTGCTGTAGATAATTGAAGAATCAAGCTCTTCTTTATGTTTCATAATCACCTCATACACATCATCTGCGATAAGCGGTGCCTTTTGTCCGGTACGCGGGTTGATGTACTCATACAGGTCTGTTACAACTTCACTGAAGGATTTTTTGGTGTTTTTATGCAGGTTTGAGACCGAAACACGTGCCGCCAGTTTTGCATAATCAGGATGCGAGGTGGTCATCGTTGCCGAAACCTCTGCTGCAAGATTATCGAGTTCACTGGTAGTTACCCCGTCATAAAGCCCTTCGATTACGCGAAGCGAAATTTTCACAGGATCTACGAGTGGGTTTAAACCATAGCACAGCTTTCTGATGCGTGCTGTGATTTTGTCAAACATTACGGGTTCTTTGCGGCCGTCTCTTTTTACTACATACATAGGTCTTTGGTTTTTAAGGCATTTCTATAACGATCTCGCTTTCGTTTTTAGAAAATAAAGGTTACCGGCGACAGTTTCACAACTGTTGCCCTGTTCAGGATAAAAGGTATTTGATATTGGCTTACGCCAAATTGAAATTATTCGATTTAAAAGTCGGCGTCAAAACTGATTTTTGAGCCTTCTTTTCCGCCGCTGCCGCTGGCCACACCCGCTTTCTGGTATTCTCCCACTCGCTTTTCAAAGAAATTGGTTTTCCCCTGAAGCGAGATCATATCCATAAAATCAAACGGATTAGTCACATTGTACTCCTTCTCGCAATCCAGCTCAACCAGAAGGCGATCGGTAACAAACTCCAGATATTGGGTCATAAGCTTGGCATTCATACCTATCAAACTTGCAGGAAGTGATTCGGTAATAAACTCACGCTCGATATTGAGTGCATCGATGATGATCTCTTTGATGCGCTCTTTAGAAACTTTATTAATCAGGTGGTGGTTGTGCAGGTGTACCGCAAAGTCGCAATGTACGCCTTCGTCACGGGAAATCAATTCGTTAGAAAAGGTAAGACCCGGCATAAGTCCGCGTTTTTTCAACCAGAAAATCGAACAAAACGCACCGGAGAAGAAGATACCTTCAACAGCTGCAAAAGCGATCAAACGCTCAGCGAATGAAGGGCTTTCAATCCACTTCAATGCCCAGTCTGCTTTTTTCTTGATAGCCGGAAAGTTTTCGATCGCATTAAACAGCATATCTTTTTCTTTCTCGTCTTTCACGTAGGTGTCAATAAGCAGTGAGTACGTTTCCGAGTGGATGTTTTCCATCATAATTTGGAAACCATAGAAAAACTTGGCTTCAGAATATTGCACTTCATTTACGAAATTTTCTGCAAGATTTTCATTTACAATACCGTCTGATGCAGCAAAAAAAGCAAGAATATGCTTGATGAAATAACGCTCATCGTCATTGAGCTTTGAAGACCAGTCTGTAAGATCCTGGTGCAGGTCGATTTCTTCAGCGGTCCAGAAACTGGCTTCCGATTTCTTATACCATTCCCAGATGTCTGGATGTTGAATAGGAAAAATGACAAATCGGTTACTGTTTTCCTGTAAAATCGGCTCTACTGCATTACTCATTTTCGGTAAATTTTTTGGTTAACTTTTCTAATCACTAGGGACTAACAAATTTGGAAAAAAAATGAAGAGCAGACCCCAAAAAACACATTGCTTTTTCAACAAAGTTGTCAACATGGTTGATTTGGAAAGCCGTCCTGAAGCTTTAACTTTTTTAATTTAAAAATCTAAAAATCAATTAGTTGTATAAATAATTATTTTAAATTATGAAGCTGGTTCAGAAGTCTTCACGCCTTTATACACAGGCGTTAATGCGATTTTAAAAATGAAAATTAAGAAGCCTTGAAAAACACAAAAGTTGTCAACTTTTGTAAACTTTTTGAAATTTTGGCCGGAAAAAGTTGTCAAAAAAAGCAGTGAAAATTAGATTTTCTGACTTTGAAAAAATGAGGATGTCTAAGTTAGGACAAACTTACTTAACACCTTCCCATTCGGCGTAAAATTGTTCTAAAAAACCTTCCATATATCTATGACGGTCTGCAGCGATTTCTTTTGCAGTCGCGGTATGCATCTGGTCTTTAAGAAGCAGCAATTTTTCGTAGAAATGATTAATCGTTGGGGCCTCAGACTTTTTATAATCTTCGGCAGTCATTTCGAGATCGGGTTTTATAGTGGGGTCGTAGAGTTTCCGGTTTTTAAAACCGCCGTAATTAAACGTACGGGCGATACCTATGGCACCAATGGCATCCAGGCGGTCTGCATCCTGCACAATTTGCAATTCGAGGCTGGTATAGTCACTTTTCTTATGTCCGCCCCGGTAAGAAACGTTTTCAATAATTTTTACAACCGCTTCAAGTCGCACTTCATCTACGTGATTTTTTGCAAGAAAAGCCCTGGCCATTTTTGGCCCCTTCTCCTCATCACCGTTGTGAAATTTAGAATCGGCGATGTCGTGCAGCAGGGCAGCCAGTGCCAGGGTGAGCACGTCTGCGCCAGACTCTCCCTTGGCAATGTGGAGTGCATTTTTATACACCCGCAAAATATGAAACCAATCGTGACCGCCTTCGGCATTTGCCAAAGTCTCTTTTACAAAATCGCGGGTACGCTCTATAAGCTTTAAGTCATCGGGATGCAGGGATACGGTCTCGTTCATGGTTTACTTTGCTGGAATTATTGATTTGGGCTGGTGCTTGCGTACGCTGGGAAATGCTCCCAAAACCACATCCTGCAGCTGTTTTACCAGGGCCTCAGGATCTGCCCCCGCAACCGGGATAGGCTCGTGCACCGTATGTTTTACGTGAACGCCAATATCCTGCGGAAAACCACCCCAGCGCATCAGTTTATACGAGTTCTCAATGGTTACCGGCAATACGATTGCTGTGGGCATAGCTTTAAAGAGTGTGATGAGTCCGCCCGTTGCAAATTCTTTAGGCACCCCATCTTTACTGCGGGTTCCTTCCGGGAAAATCACCACAGATCTGTTGGTCGCATTAAGCGTACGGGTCAAATCGCGTATCGCAAGAATAGACTGGCGCTTGTCTTTTCGGTCTATAAGAGCCGAACCGCCTTTTCGCAGGTTGTACGAGATACTGGGAATGCCCTTGCCCAACTCAATCTTGCTGATAAACTTGGGATGAATTCGGCGCAAATACCAAATGAGCGGCGGGATATCCCACTGTCCCTGATGATTGGCCACTATAATGATAGGCTGATCGCGCTTAAGCGTGTACGCATTGGTGAACGTAAAACGCGTCCCCAGCAAATTGAGGCAGCGCATAATGCTGAAGTTGAGGTAATCAACACTCTTTTTATGAGCCTGATAGCCAAACCAATTATAGCAAACCCATTGTATAGGGTGAAAAATGCAAATGGTAAGACCAAAAGCCAGATAAAACAACACGCTTAGCGGATAGGCAAAAATCTTTCTCATGCTATTCTAAAAAATACAAAGTAACGCATTCGCAGGCTATCGTACCAATTTAAACCGCAGGTAGTTTTAAGACAAAAATTGGTTTTTGGGGGAAATCCCCCTTACCCTGCTGAAGCTATACCCCTACATTTGTCAAAACGCTTTCGGTATGAGAAACACATTATGCATCCGCCTGGCCCTGATTTTGATAGGCCTGAACAGCGTCGCCTTTATGGTGAACTGCTGCGGAATTTCTCCCCGATTTGATTTTCAAAAAAATCACAACTGTTTTGAATTTTTTTTACTGACCGATACCTCCCAAGAGTCTCCTGCTCTTACTGAAGTTGGGCACCATGAGCAGGAACTTGACGGGTTTTGGCCATTTGAGAATTTCTATGTAGAAATTCCGGCAGAGAATGCACCGGCTACCCACAGATTCAGAGGTTTGTTTGCGGGCTTTGAAGTTGGTGAATTTGTTTTTTACAGCCTGATGATCGCCGCTGTGTTTGTGTTTTTAAAACTGTGGTAGGCTAGTTGTTACGCTTCCGTTTACTCCACCACACGTAAAACCCAAAGATTACCAGACTTACCAGAGAACCCCAGAGCATCCCGTTTTTAAGGCCGTCTGTGCTTTCGCCCATAATAGCGATAAAAAGGGTAAGCGGTGCAATGCCCGCCAGCGTAGCACCTATAAATTTGAAGTAATTCATTTTTAAAATTCCGCCTACAAAACTGATGGCGTCATTAGATAAAAAGGGATTGAGACGCGTGATCGCTATGGCCCAAAAGCCAAAATCGTCAATAAAATCCTCCAGTTTTTTTTCGGTTTTAGAACCCACCAGATTGCTGATGAGGCCTGCGCCGAAGACCTTTCCTAATAAATAACCGATGCTGGAGGCCGAAAAAATACTGACCAGCACCAGCAAACTTCCCCAAACGGGGCCATAAGCCAAAATACAAACCACCATAAGCGCCACCGAAGGAATCACGATCAAAAACATCTGCGCGATCATTGCGGCAATCAATATCAAAGGGCCGGCCCAGCCAAAGCCGGAAACCCATTCTTCAATGCGCTTCTCGTCTCCACTCGTCAAAACAGTCCAGGCTTCATTAAAAAATTCTTTGGCCTCCGGAATAAAAAAATACGACAACACCAAACCCACCACCAGTAAAGCCGAAAGGATTTTAGGAAGCAGGCTTAGTATGTTTTTTTGCATGGTGCTTGGTCTTACTCAGCCTCGTAGTGAAATAACTCCTCGATGCTGCATTTAAAAACAGCCGCCAGGCGAAATGCCGTGGGCAGACTGGGATCAAATTTACCCTTTTCAATCGCATTAATAGTCTGGCGTGAGACGTTTATGGTTTGAGCCAAATCTTCCTGCGTCATTGTGAAGCGGGAACGGTAGTCTTTAATCGTATTCTTCAAGTGCGAAATTTTAAGTTATAGCCCGGTTCCAACTGATTTGAATTTTTACTCCGGTCATTTACTGAATTTTTGAGCTGTTCCCGGGGAACGAGTCTTCGACAGGCTCAGACTTACCATTTAATACGGAACCCTTTTTGAATTAGTGCTTAGGAATACTTACGGGAATTGAAGAATACACACAAAATGTAGGTAATCCCCATAAACAAAATAAGAGAGGCGATCTCGGCATCCTGCTTGATCAGGTTTGTGGTGTCTAGCTGGGAGTAAGCGATACCGCATACCACCGAAAGCCCCAGGGTTAAGCCCATAGACTCCAGCTGTATTTTGCGCTGCAGCTCGTCACCGGCATTGACAAAATCGCGGTTGGCCAGGACCATCCCGATACCTACAGCCAGGCTTAACAGGATTGCAAGAATGCTGATCCACCAGGTTTCCCATAAAAACTGGGAACCAAAAGTGACTAAGGCCGTGGTTAAAACCCAGGCGATTGACCATTTGGCCAATTTGTTACGTGAGGAAATTACTTGAGTATTCATACTGATTGATTTTTGATTAATGTAAAGTGTACTTGACAAAAATACTCAAAAATAAATGTAAAGCAAGCTTTACATTTAGAATTTTCAGAATTACCTCCCGGTTTTAGTTTTTGGAAAGCTGCTCTGCAACCCGGTCATAAGCTTCGCGGGTTAAGACTTCAGTCCAGACGGTGGGTTGCTCGCCGTAAATCGCGAGATAGGTCACATCGTGATGCTTTGAATACGTGTGCCAGTGCTCGGTATCTTTTGCACACTGAATCACATCACCGGCTTTCATAAGTATGGGATCTTTATGTGGTAAACTTAAATTACTCAGAAAAAATCTCTTTCATTTGACCTTATGAACATTATCAAAATCAAATTTTTGCAAATATTTTTTTAGAATAATAAAATGCCTTCTTAACTGTCTTTTAATTTCTGGTGCTTCCATAATCTCAGAGGCACGGTAAGCATATTTGATAAAGTTACCTCTATAACGACGGGTAAATTTTTTATTTACCAATTTACCTTGTTTGTAAACTACCTTATTGGCAGGCAAATCTCTGGATTGAATACCTTTAAAACTATACAAACGATAAAGTTTGCGTTTATATATGATAGCGTCTTGTCTAAGGTATTTTTTCTGTACTGCTTCTACTCTTTTAGATTTCATTCTGATGCTTTCTTTCATCTCTCTATAAAATCTTGAGACATTCGCAGACTTGATCAAAACTTTATCTCCGTAGAAATCAAAACCTAAGTATTGCAAATAAGCATTTGGCACTATCTTATCCTTATGTAGCTTGTGACACTTAAGCGTATCATTAACTCGTTTAAATAAAAACTTTTCTGTCTTAGCGGGTGAAATAGTCAGTTTAATTTTAGCAATTGCTTGATTAACAAAAGCCTCTACCTCATCTATTTCTTCAGTATTGCATACTACTACCAAATCATCTGAGTATCTTCTGTAATAGCAGTTTCTTTTTTGGACTAAATTTTCAACTATACTTTCATCGAATGGTAGCATGTACAAGTTTGCAAGCATAGCACTTATCGGTAATCCTTGAGGAATGCCCGCTATATGACCTTCTTGAATTGCCTGGTTTTTATATACTTGAATACCTGAGTCTTTAAAGTCATTGTAATCCTCGAAAAATTGAAATTTGCCCTCATTTTTCAATTTGGCTATTTTTTTCTCATCTAAATGTCCTTTTCTTCTTTTACGTAAATCATCATAATAGAAGTAACTGTAATTGGTTATAGATTTATAAATGGCATAATGATCTTTTGGAAGACTTTTAGTGCCTACTATAAAACCCCATATCTTCTTTAGCTGTTTGTGATTAAGTGTTGGAAAGAAGTTCTTAATATCGAAGGCTAATACAGCGCAGTTATCTCGACTTTTAATCTCGTCAAAAACATCTTTTGCAAAATCAACGTTATACTTATAACGAATGCCATCATCACTAGGAATTTGCCTATAAGCTGTCACGCTTTGATCTAAGACTTCATTCTTTTTTAGATAGGCTTCATAAGCCGGTTGAATCTTTTTGTGGGAGTAATAAGAGTATATATGAGCATCGATATGCGTTGCATACATAATAGGTCTCACTTTTGCATTTGAAATAATATTTCCTTTATCATCTACAGCTTTATGGGAGCGACGTTCTAATTCATCTGAATATTTAAATCTTCGAGTAGTAGTTTGCTTTAATATAAATGGAGAAAATCTGTGTCTTTGAATGAGTTTAGGATTAGACACGTAAAGTTCTACCTTCAGTCTATCCTTGACTTTAATTTGATTAGAAAGGTGCAGATAACCGCGATCTTTAAACCAATCTTTAGTTTTCAGAGAAGTTTTATTCATTATAAAAACAGGAAGCTCTTAAAGCTAGTTAATTAAAAGTGCTTAACACTAAATGGTTAGTTGTACCATTAACCAAATTCTCGGTTCACTTTTTATTTTTACGGCTCTAGAAAGGTCTGAACAAATAAACTATTCAAATACAATAAATATGAGGAAAATCATCAAACAAACTGTTAGGTTTCTGACTTTAATTCGTCTAATATTGCAACTTATTCTAGCAAGCAGTCCTGAAAACTGGGCATTCCAATTGGAAGGGTCAGTTTTCAAATCTACGATATAATCAATCTACGTATGACTTATCCCTCTAATGAAAGAGGTCTGATTGATTGGAATGTTACTTCACCGTGGTACAATAGATGTCACTTTTACATGTAAAGAGCTTCCTGTGATTTTAAAATTACTTAATCTACAAGTAAATATTCTCATCATCAACAAAGAAATCTTTGGGAAAATATTCCTGTGAGAATTTCTCTTGATAAGCATTGTACCATAAAACCTTATAGAGTGTTTTAGCAGTCTTTTTTTTCAATCTACCCGTTTTAGTATCATAGACGCTTTTACTATCATTAGGCTTTACTCCATCTAAAATAAATGCAGGGGATGTGTGTGTTAAATTACTTTTGCTTTTATACTGAGCCTCGCTTGCTTCACTCGAGGATGAGTCATTTGAATGTTTTTGAATATACTTTTTAAATTTTTTTCGTCGTTCAAGCTTAAACGTCTTAAAAAATACACGTTTACCGAAATCATATTCGGCTATATCATATCCATTGGTTTCTTCTATCAAGGTCATATAATCATCACTTTTTTCATTTGCTCTGTTAAACGTCATATCGTCAACTGACAACAACATTTCGTGATAAACAAATTTTTCCTCGAAAATCATTCTCTGCTGGTTAAAATATACACATAGATATTTTAAATTATCTGCTATTTGTTTATTATGAGATTCATCGCTGAACTTCTTTTTATTTCTTTCAATGTGAATCTCTTTTACGCACATAAATGGAGGAATTTGATTGATATAAACATCCATTTCTCCATTTGGCTGAAAAGCTAATGGGTGGGATTTTAAAGTTACTATGCTACCTATTTTAAATTTCTTCCTAGACATAATTGTATTTTTGGTTAGTTGATTTTTTGCTTTTCAATCTCTTCTTTAAATTCCTCCAAAAACCACTCTAAGGTTTTACCGTTTTTGCCAAGTTCCCTGTTTAAGGAATTTTTGAGCTGCGATATATTGTGATTCTTCGCGTTCAGCTTCTTTGTAATCGCGTCCCACGCTTTTTGCTCCCAATACATTTTTAAGTTCTCTGGGTAGCTTTTCGGAGGTGTCTCTGACTTCCCTATTAACTTCTTCACGTATTGCTCTTTTAAGCCCTGCTTCTTCTTCAATAATTCTTGCTGTCTCTGCAGTAGATCTCGCTCGTTCTTGTTCTTCAAGTTTTGCAAATTCTCTTCGTAAGGAATTTGTCTCTTCTTGTAATCTTCTGATTGCCTCCTCTTCCTCTCCAATACGTTTTGTAATTCTACTTTCTTTTTCTCTATATTGCTCTCTAAGTCTTTCTTCAGCTTCAAATTTTCTGAAATTAAAGCTACTTCGTTCTTCTTTCTCAAGTTGTCCAAAGAACTCTTGAAGCCCTCCCTCTTTGTGTTGTAAAAGCTTAATAGCTCCTTCTCTTTCTTCTTTAATTTGTTTATTTTCTCTGATAACTTTAGACTCTCTTTCTGTAAATTCTTCAACTTGGTTTGATTTTTCTCCAAGTTCTCCATCTTTATTAAAATATCTTCTTTCCAAATCCGCTTGTTCTGCTGAAAATTCCCTTTCTTCTGCTCTAAGTTTGTCTCCTCGTTCTTGTAATTCTTTGTATGCACCTTCAAATTCTCTATAAACTTCTCCCTCAAGTCGTTCTTCCATGCTGTCCAGTCCCGCTCTCTCTGCTTCTGTAGCTCTCTTAACTCGTGATAGCTCTCGTTCAAAGAGTTGTTCAGCTCGCTTGTACGATTCTGATTCCAAAGTGTTTCTAACTGTTCGTATAAGATTACCAATTTGGATTTTTCGGCATCGGTAAGATTCTTCAAAAAGCTTTCTTTGGTCGTCATCAATTTCCCATACTCCTCTATCAGATGCGCCGGAAACGTATATATATTCGGTGTTGGCTTCGATTTCATTATAAACCCATTTTATGCTTCTACTTGTTTTAAATACCTGTTCTATTTCCCCTTCAGATTTCCTGGGTAGAATAACTTGAACGGTACTAATTCCTAAACGCTGTAATTTGCTTTTTTTCTCGACATCAATTTTATGTGTGACAACAAATTCTATAAAAAGTATGGGTTTCTCACTTGTATCAAAGAAGGTTATGTCTGGTCGTATCGACATAAAGCGTTCATCAATATCTGGATTACTCCCATATTGTATCACACAATTTTCGTCTTCATAAAAAGTAAGTTCAGATTTAACCTTTGCTGCCTGAATCCATCTTGAAGGTACTAATTTGTTGGGTAGACCATCTACTCCTCTTGGAGGGTATTTATATACAGGAGGCACTTTAATGCTTTTTAATCGCTGCAGAATATCTCTTGCTACACGTTCACGATATTCCTTATTTGCTATCACACACTCGGTATCGTCTCGCCTTACATCTTTAGCGTGATGTCGAAAGTAATGCTCTCTGATCTGACCCTTAACTGCTTGTAATTCTTTTTTACATCCTAAACAATAATATCCATTTAGCCCACTTTTTGCCTGAGATATATGAATGGTATCCATAAAAGAATTTGTATAAGCCCAGTCCGTATTGAAAGTCTCAATACTTTTACTCATAATGTAGTTTATTTGGGATAATTTAATTTCGAGCTTTTACCGTTAGACTCGAGTAAAATAAATTATGGTAGTATCAAGCGATACTTAATCTGATTTAAAAAATCGTAAATAATGAAAGCGATGTTCTCGATGTAGGGAAGAAGAATATTGCGATTCCTTTTTAACAAAAATAAACAAATATCATTTAGGTCTATCTTAGAGTAATTTTATTTATCACGTTCTCAGCCTCTAGATGGCAAAATCAAATACTGACAAAGGTTTTAATCCATTTCAGATTTATAAGAATATTATAAGTGTATATAGAGTAAGATAGATGAATTACACCCGTGACATAAAACAAAAAAGCCTCAACTACAAGTAGTTAAGGCTTAATTTTGCTCCCCCTTGCTTCGACTTCGATCAGCACAGGCTTGGGCTTCCCTCGACTTAGCTCGGGATAAACTTTCTCAGTGAAATTTTAGTAAAAACAAAAAACCCAACCTAAATGAATAGATTGGGTTGTAATGCTCCCCCTCTTGGGCTCGAACCAAGGACCCTTTGATTAACAGTCAAATGCTCTAACCAACTGAGCTAAGGAGGAATTTAAAATTATACGATCCTTTTTTCAGGATCATTCCACTTACCGGAAGCACTTTAAATGCTAAAGCTCAGAACTGAGCCCTGCCTATCGGCAGGCAGGTAAGGAGGAATTTAAATTTTCTATGTTTAAAACTTTGGGCGTATCGCAATACTGCCGTTTGTAAAGTTTTAAAGAACGTACCGCTTATTTGCTGAAAGCGGATGCAAATATACACAACTATTCAAACCTGCAAAACAAAATTTAAAAAATTATTAGGCTTGTTTTTTTACTGCGGTGCTACTCAAAAAAGTAGCGGTAAATATCATTTCCGTTTGCGTATAAAACCAGAGCGATGAGCAGGAAGAAGCCTATCATCTGCGCGTATTCTAAAAACTTATCGCTGGGCTTTCTGCCGGTGATCATCTCATACAACAGGAACATCACGTGACCACCATCAAGCGCCGGTATGGGCAGTATGTTCATAAAAGCCAAAATAATCGATATAAAGGCCGTTGTTTGCCAAAACGACAACCAGTCCCACTGATCAGGAAACAGGCCGGCAATCGCGCCAAAACCACCTACCTGCGAGGCACCTTTAGAGGTAAACACGTATTTAAACTGCACCGCATAATCTACCAGCTGATCTACACCGTAGTTGATACCGCGGCCTATACTTTCGGCAATACCATACTCGCGCTTGTTGCGCCTGGGCATCACATAATCTTTATCTTCAAAATCAAAACCTACACCTACCATCTTATCATCACCTATAGCCACCTCAAATTGACGCGCCACGCCGTCACGCATCACAGTCACCGTCGCAATGCTGTCCCGGTTTTTCTGCAAGGCATAAGTAGCATCGGTTTTAAACTCAATGGGCACATCGTTGATGCTTATTAATTCATCGGTTCCCAGAATTCCCGCTTTTTCAGCACCGCTAAATACCGAATCAAGCTTTACCGGCGTACGCGGAGCATTAACGCCCGGCATTTCACCCGATTTAAAGAGTTTCATCCCAATATCTTCGGGAAGGCTAAGCACTTCGGTGCTGCCATCGGCATGTTCCACCTTTACCTGAGACACATCGCGCATCATCACCATATGTGGAAAATCCATCTGGTCTAAAAGCGCCTCTCCATTTACTTCTAGAATTTTATCGCCCTGCTCAAAACCGTAGGTTTCCATTATAGGCGAAAAACCAAAACCGTACTTCAGATCGTCTGCCGTGGTGTATTCTTCCCCATAATTGGCAATGATCATGATGTAGATAAAAAAGCCCAAAATAATATTGACCGTCACCCCGCCAATCATCACAATAAGACGCTGCCAGGCCGGCTTGGAACGAAATTCCCATGGCTTAGGCTCCTGCGCCATCGCTTCCTTGTCCATACTTTCGTCAATCATTCCGGAAATTTTGACGTAACCTCCCAGCGGAAGCCAGCCAATACCGTAAACGGTCTCGCCTATCTTTTTCTTAAACAGGGCAAATTTGACATCAAAAAAGAGGAAGAATTTCTCTACCCGTATTTTAAACAACCGGGCCGGAATAAAATGCCCAAACTCGTGAAGTACAATTAGTATTGAAAGGCTCAAGAACAGCTGAGCACCTTTTACAAAAAATGGATCCATAAATATTTTCTAAAAAGCGACATCATCTGCCGCCGGTATCTATCTTAAATCTGATAAGGCAATCGCCCCGCGATCGCGATTAAAAAGTGCACAAAAGTAACCTTTTAGTCGCGTAATCAAAATTTTGAAACAGGCCCGTTTCGCCAAATAGGCGGAATAAGCGCTTTCCGGCTTTGTCAGGAGCTTGCTGCATCGTAATTTTGCACTAAAATTGCCCGCTATGCTTCAGTTTTTTGCCAAATACAAAAAGTTTGCCATCGTGATGGCGATACTTTCCGCAGGGATTCTGTATACCTTCTACACCCTGATGAAGCCTGCGCCCAGCCTGCCCATCTATCAACCCGATATGGTAGACCGCTCTTTGGTTGACAGCACGGTGCAATTCGTTAAAAAATACCACAAGATTGCAAACTTTAAACTGGTAAACCAAAACGGCGACACCATTACACAAGCCGATTATCCCGGGATTTATGTAGCCGATTTTTTCTTTACCACCTGCCAGACCATTTGCCCCAAAATGACCGATCATATGCTGCACATTCAGGAAAAACTGAAAGATGATCCTTCGGTCAAATTACTCTCGCACACCGTAATTCCGGCGACAGATACCGTTGCCCAACTCAAACGCTATGCGGTTGAAAAAGGCGTTGATGACAAAAAATGGAATCTGGTCACCGGACCTAAAAAGCAGATTTATGAGCTGGCGCGAAAAAGCTATCTGGCGGTAAAAACTCAGGGTAACGGCGATAAGTACGATATGATTCATACCGAAAACTTTATGCTTATCGATTCTAAAAAACGCATCCGCGGGTTCTACGACGGTACAGATCCCGAAGCCATCGAGCAGCTGCTTGAAGACATCGCGATTTTAAAGGAGATTGAAGGACGCAGGGATGAGTGAAGAGTGATGAGTGCTGAGTTCAGGTTATTTGAAATTGTCCTGAAAATCCACTACATCCATCCCCGAACCTTCCTTCAAAGGAAGGGAGAAAACCTCCCGGCTACGAAAAGCAAAAGTCTCCCTTTGAAGGGAGATTTAGAGGGATGTTTCTCAAGCTTCATCTAAAATCTCCACGTCAATTTCCTCATTCTGAATTCATAATTCAAAATATTGAAGCACGCAGTGAAGAGTGAAGAATGATGAGTGCTGAGTTCAGGTTATTTGAAATTGTACTGAAAATCCACTACATCCATCCCCGACCCTTCCTTCAAAGGAAGGGAGAAAACCTCCCGGCTACGAAAAGCAAAAGTCTCCCTTTGAAGGGAGATTTAGAGGGATGTTTCTCAAGCTTCATCTAAAATCTCCACGTCAATTTCCTCATTCTGAATTCATAATTCATAATATTGAAGCACGCAGGGAAGAGTGCTGAGTGCTGAGTTCAGGTTAAGGGAAGAGTGAAGAATGCTGAGTGCTGAGTTCAGGTTATTTGAAATTGTCCTGAAAATCCACTACATCCATCCCCGAACCTTCCTTCAAAGGAAGGGAGAAAACCTCCCGGCTACGAAAAGCAAAAGCCTCCCTTTGAAGGGAGATTTAGAGGGATGTTTCTCCAGCTTCATCTAAAATCTCCACGTTAATTTCCTCATTCTGAATTCAGAATTCAAAATATTGAAGCACGCAGTGAAGAGTGAAGAATGCTGAGTGCTGAGTTCAGGATATTTGAAATTGTCCTGAACATCCACTACATCCATCCCCGACCCTTCCTTCAAAGGAAGGGAGAAAACGTCCCGGCTATGAAAAGCAAAAGTCTCCCCTTGAAGGGAGATTTAGAGGGATGTTTCTCAAGCTATCTTTTAAAACCCAACTCTGAACTCAGAATTCCGCATTTCGTATTTCGTATTTCTAATTTTCAACTTTCTGCTTTCTGCTTTGCCTTCGATACAAATTTTGCGCACAACTACGCAAAATTCACTCAGTCATCGCCACTGCCATTGAATGCGTTCGCAAGAACTCAAAACTCTGCACTCTGAATTCTACATTCCTATTTCGTATTTCTAATTTTCAACTTTCTGCTTTGCCTTCGATACAAATTTGCGACATACATTCGCCGCTGCCATTGAATGCGTTCGCAAGAACTCAAAACGCTGCACTCTGAATTCTACATTACTATTTCCGATTTCCAATTTTCAACTTTCTGCCTCCTGAAACTGCCTGCTGTCAACTTAAAGCCTTTTCCTTGCCACTGAAGTCCCAATTCCTGACTAAAATCTTTTCTTATGAAGTGTATTTCCGTTACTTTTGCCTTGTTTAAATTCAATCTAAATAAATCTTGATCACTTCATTAGACACCTTAAAACGCGGTCAAAAGGCCATCATCGTAGAATTTACGCTTGATCAGGTGCCGCTTAAGCTTTTGGAAATGGGCTGTTTGCCCGGTAATGAAGTAGAGCTGGTACAGATCGCTCCTTTTAAAGATCCTATGTACCTCAATATAAACGGCAGTCACCTGGCCATACGCAGAGAAACGGCCTGCCACATCACCGTAGAAACGCTTTCTGATGAGTAAACAGCTTAATGTAGCACTTATAGGAAACCCGAACACCGGGAAGACCTCGGTCTTTAATCAGCTTACCGGTTTAAAACAGCAGGTAGGTAATTATCCGGGAATCACGGTCGAGAAAAAAGAAGGCGTTTGCAAACTGCCCCGTGGCGTTAAAGCGCATATTCTGGATCTTCCGGGAACCTACAGTCTCAATGCGAGTTCGCTTGACGAAAACGTGGTGATCGAGTTGCTCCTCAATAAAAACGACAAGGATTATCCCGATGTGGCGGTGGTGATTTCAGATGTCGAAAACCTGAAGCGCAATCTGCTATTGTTTACCCAGATTAAAGATTTAAAAATCCCGACGATTCTGGTTATCAATATGGCCGACCGTATGGAGCGCAAAGCCATCACGCTTGACGTCGAAAAGCTGGAAGAGCGGCTGGAGACCAAAATCGCTCTGGTAAGCTCCCGCAAAAACACGGGTTTTGAGCACCTTAAAGAACTTATTGCCAATTATAAAAGCCTGTCTGTTGAACCTTGCGTCAATGCTTCGGTAATTGCACCCGAGTATTTTGACCGCCTGCGCAAGGCTTTCCCCAAACAGGATTTATACAAACTCTGGCTGGTTATCACTCAGGATGTAAACTTTGGTAAGCTTGACCGTAACGAGATGCAGGGCATTTCGAGCTTTAAGACCGAAAGCAAGTCAAATTTAAAGCGGCTGCAGCAAAAAGAAACTATTGTACGCTATCAGTTTATCAATGGCGTGCTGAAAGAAACTCTGAGTATAGACCATCTGGCAGCAAAAGATTTACGCAGCCGTCTTGATCGGGTGCTTACGCATAAAGTCTGGGGTTATGTGATTTTCCTGGCGATATTGCTGCTTATTTTTCAGGCGATTTACGACTGGTCATCCTACCCGATGGATCTTATAGACGAGGCCTTTGCGGCCGCCGGTGAGTGGGTGCGTAACACCATGCCGCCGGGAGCCTTTACCAGTCTTATTGCCGAAGGTATACTTCCCGGTCTGGGCGGAATCGTCATTTTTATCCCGCAGATCGCGTTTTTGTTTCTCTTTATCTCCATTCTCGAAGAAAGCGGCTATATGAGTCGGGTGGTATTCCTGATGGATCGCATTATGAGACGCTTCGGTTTAAGCGGAAAAAGCGTGGTGCCACTGGTTTCGGGTACAGCCTGCGCCATCCCGGCGATTATGGCTACGCGAAATATCGAAAGCTGGAAAGAGCGCCTCATCACCATTCTGGTCACTCCGTTTACAACCTGTAGCGCCAGGCTTCCGGTGTATCTCATCATCATTTCGCTGGTGATTCCAGATCAGAAAGTGCTGTATATTTTTAGCCTGCAAAGTCTGGTGCTGATGCTGTTGTACCTCATCGGTTTTGGTACCGCGATTCTTTCGGCCTGGGTGCTCGACCGCATTTTAAAAATTAAAAAACGCACCTTTTTTGTTATCGAAATGCCCAATTACAAACTGCCACTCTTTAAAAATGTGGCCTATAATGTGATTGAAAAAACCAAATCCTTTGTTTTTGGAGCCGGAAAAATCATTTTGGCGATTTCAATTGTACTTTGGGTACTGGCGTCAAATGGTCCGGGCGAAAACTTTACGAATGCCGAAGCTAACGTGACAGCCCGAATGGAAGCGGGTGCATTTCCGCAGGATGAACTAGACAAACATATCTCAGCTGAAAAACTGGAATACAGCTATATTGGTTATATGGGTAAATCCATTGAACCGGTGGTGCGACCTTTGGGTTACGACTGGAAGATTGGCATCGCCATCGTGAGCTCGTTTGCCGCCCGTGAAGTGTTTGTAGGTACCCTGGCCACCATTTACAGTGTGGGGAACGATGAAGAAGAAACCATCAAAAACCGGATGGCCGGAGAAATCAATCCCATTTTGGGCGGACCTTTGTTTAATCTCGCCAGCGGAATTTCGCTCCTGCTGTTTTATGCCTTTGCCATGCAGTGTATGAGTACCCTGGCGATTGTAAAACGCGAGACCAATACCTGGAAATGGCCGGTGCTCCAGCTTGTGATTATGAGTGGTTTTGCTTACGTTGTAGCTTTAGTGGCATACCAATTATTGATTTAGGTAGGCTATTTCGCATTCGCGAAAACACGCAGACCTTAAAAAAGAAATGTTATGATACAGAATGTTTTAGTACTCCTTATTTTTCTGATAGCCGTAGGCTATTTGGTTACCAAATACGTCTGGAAGCCTGCATTTTTAGGCGGAAAGTCAAACGATAAATCCTGCGGCAGCGACAATTGCGGCTGTCATTAATCTTCTTCGGTAAGCTGTTGCCATACTAAATTGATCACATAATCTTCCTGTGGAATCTTCCCGAGTGCAGTTTTAGGATAGGGTAACACAGAATAGGCTTTTAGTCGTTGCGCAGCCGAGTCAAATAACATACGATCATTTTGATCACTGCCGATGGTTATTCTGCGGGTGTCCACATATTTTCCATCTTCATACATCTCGAAGTCTAAAATCACATTACCTGCCCAGATGCAGTTCACATTACTTGGGCACCTGGAATCGGTCACCTTTATGATTTTAATGCTCTTATCGCCAAAGCTTGTTAGTTTTCCAAAAGGCACCTTTACGACGATTTGTGGTACCTGCACGGGCTGATCTACCTCAACACTGTCTGAAACTTTCAATTCCTGAGCATAACCCAGACCCGAAACCAGTAATCCTAAAATAAAAAATAGCTTTTTCATAATGTTAGTTTTCTTAACGCTCTGGTGTCACCTCGAGGGTGGTTGCTGAGGTCAATCAATCTCATGTCTTAAATCGGGTCTCGACTGCGCTCGACCTGACATTCCAATTAGCGGGCCGGGATTTCTTTAAAGACATAGCAAAAGTCCTAAAGTTGCAGGCTAACCTAACCCTACGTCCAGCGTCATCATCAGGATAAACCCGCCAATGAATCCCATCGTGGCAATATCGGTATGGTTACCCTGTTGCGACTCGGGCACCACCTCCTCTACCACTACAAATATCATCGCTCCGGCAGCAAAAGCCAGTGCATAAGGCAAAATAGGCTGAAAAGTCATCACTGCATAAGCGCCCAGAACAGCTGCCAGAGGTTCTACAATTGCCGAAAGCTGCCCGTAATTAAAGCTCTTCCATCGGCTAAATCCCTGCCTGCGCAAGGGCATCGCCACCGCAAAACCTTCGGGAAAATTCTGAAGCCCAATCCCGATCGCGAGTGCCACGGCACCCCCAATAGTCGCCCCGTCAAACCCTGCTGCCACACCTCCAAACAAAACCCCTACCGCAAGACCTTCGGGGATGTTGTGCAGCGTAATCGCCAGGGTCAATAAAACCGATTTATGCCAGGGACTGCGCACACCTTCTTTGTCTTCCTCCTTAAAATTGACGTGTAAATGCGGCAAAACTTTATCAAGCCCAAACAAAAAGCCGGCCCCCAGAGCAAAACCTATCGCGGCAGGAATCACTTTCACAAAACCTTCTCCCGGGCTCATCTCAATCCCGGGTGCAAGCAAACTCCAAAAACTGGCTGCAACCATCACGCCACCGGCAAAACCCAGCATCGCGTCAAAAACCTTTCGGTTCATCGCCTTGAAAAAAAACACCAATGAGGCTCCCAATGCGGTCACGCCCCAGGTAAACAGCGTGGCCAGAAAAGCGCCCTTAACAGCACTTAAGCTTTCAAAATAGTCAATAATCTCGTTCATCATAATCTATAGGGTTTCAGCTGAATTTTCAGACTAAAATTTTACGTAAATATTTTCGGTAGCTATTTGCGAAAGCAGGAGTTCACGCCCGTCAATGCGCACCGTCATACTTTTGTCAAAGTCCTGCAAATGCATAATTTCGATCACAGTGCCCAGCTTGATCTGCTGCTGGTCTAAAAACTGAAGAAACGAAGACGAGGTATCGTTAACGCCCACACAGGTTCCGGTATCACCGGGTACCAATTGGGAAACCTGCTTTTTTTCGACCTTGATCACATTACCCTGCTCATCGGGAATGGGATCCCCGTGCGGATCGTGGGTAGGAAAGCCTAAAAACCGATCCAGCTCTTTGATGAGCTTGTCTGATTTAATATGCTCCAATTGCTCGGCCACATCGTGTATCTCATCCCAACTGAAATCGAGTTTTTTTGCTAAAAATGTCTCCCAAAGCCGGTGCTTGCGTATCACTTTAAGCGCGACCAGTTCGCCATCTTTATTGAGTAAAACCCCCTGATAGGGTTGGTAAAGCACCAGACCTTTTTCGTCCAGTTTTTTAATCATTTCGGTTACCGAAGCCGGCTTAGACTCCAGATACTGAGCCAGAATGGTGGTACTTACGCCCTTAGGACTGTCTTTTTGAAGCGAATAGATCGATTTGAGATAGTTTTCTTCAGAAAAAGTCATAATCATTTTTAATATTACCACAATAATACGCCAAATTATTTAAATATATTTTTTAGGTTTGCCTAAACTTATTTTTAAATACATCCACTTTTATGCGTATTTCGCTGATCCTATTCTTTTTACTCAACCTGTTTAGCGGGTGGGCGCAGCAAAACCGAAGCCTTTCCGGCACCATTTACACCGATGGTGAGCCCCTACCCTTTGCCAATGTGTATGTAACCGACAGCAATACCGGCACCTCGGCAGATGCAAACGGATTCTACAAACTCGAAGTTCCCGACAACGCATCCCGCCTGAGCGTAAGCGCTGTGGGTTTTAAAACGCATTACCACCTCCTGAGTCCTGCAGATTTTGAAAAGGAACACCTGAATTTTACACTCATACCCGATTTACTCGGTCTTGAAGAAGTCGTCGTAAGCGCTACCCGCAACCGACTTTCAAAAAAGGAGGCTCCCGTAATCGTTCAGGTGATGAGTCCGAAATTATTCAGGGCCACCCAGTCGCTTTCGCTGGCAGACGGTCTCAATTACCAGCCCGGGGTAAGGGTGGAAACCAATTGCCAAAACTGCGGATTTACTCAGGTAAGACTCAACGGCCTGGACGGGCAATACACCCAGGTTTTGCTCAACAGCCGGCCGGTATTCAGCGCTTTAAACGGCGTTTACGGGCTGGAGCAAATTCCGGTAAGTATGATTGATCGCGTTGAAGTGGTGCGCAGTGGCGGTTCTGCCCTCTACGGCTCAAGTGCCATTGCCGGAACCGTTAACATCATCACCAAAGATCCCGTAAACAACAGCTGGGAAGTGAGCACCAATCTGGGTTTGATCGACGGCACTGCTGCAGATCGCAACCTCAATCTGAATACCTCGCTGGTAAGCGAAGACCTCAGCAACGGAATCACCCTTTATGGTATTTACCGCAACCGGGACGCTTATGACGCCAATGACGATGGTTTTAGCGAAATCACCGAACTCACCAATTATTCGGTAGGCGCCAAAGCCTTTTACCGGCCTAACGACAACAGCAAAATTGGCCTGGATCTTACAGCTATTCGGGAATACCGCCGCGGTGGTGACCGACTTGATCTGGCTCCGCAGTTTACAGACATTACCGAAGAACTGGATCACAACACCTTTTTTGGCGGCAGCGATTATGAGTGTTACAACGATGACCGCAGTACGGTATTTGAAGGCTATGTTTCCGTGCAGCATACCAACCGGGACAGTTACTACGGCGGTCTCGGCGGTGAGCGCACTGTGGCAGATTCCACATTAGCAACTAATGCATTTGGGTCTACTCAGGATCTGGCACTGGTTACCGGCGCCCAACTTACCCGAAAATTCACTACAAAATCTACCCTGACCAGCGGCCTGGAATACCGGCTTAACGATACTGAAGATGCGATTCCGGGCTATCAGCGACTGGTCGATCAGCGTGTGCACAATCTGGGCGCCTACAGCCAATGGGAATACAAGGCATTCCAAGATTTTACCGCCCTTCTGGGAGCCCGCCTCGACCACGTGAACGTAAAAGGCCGTTATGCCATCGCACAGATTTCCCGAAATGCCGATGTTTCTGAAACCGTGCTCAGTCCGCGATTGACCCTTCTGTATAACATCAGCGAATCGCTGCAGTTTCGTGGAGGTTACGCACGTGGCTTTAGAGCCCCGCAAGCTTTTAATGAAGATTTACACATCAGCTCAGTGGGTGGGGAACAGCGTTTTGCAATACTTTCAGACGATCTGGAAAGCGAATTCTCGAATGCCTATACCGCTTCTTTCAATTTTGACCGAAGTTTCAACAAGCTACAAACCAGCCTGCTGATCGAAGGTTTTTACACCACGCTGGAAAATCCGTTTACGCTGGTTAGCACCGGTGCCACTTTACCCAACGGTTCTATTTTGGAAGAATCCCGCAACGGTAGCGGCGCAAGCGTTGCCGGTACCAATGTTGAATTTAATCTCTCTCCGGGAGAAGAATTTCTGTTTCAGGCGGGGATAACCTGGCAGCGTTCGGTTTACGATATGGCTCAGGTGCTTTTTGAGTCTGATGACAATTCCCCCGCTGAACCCGACGTGGTCATTCGCGATTTTATGCGTTCGCCTAATCTGTACGGCTTTTTCAATGCCAACTGGAGACCGAATGAGGCTTTTAAAATCGACCTTTCCGGCAGTTTTACCGGCCCTATGCTGGCTCCGCACGTGATCAGCAGCAGTGGTTTTATAAAAATCGAAAAGACTCCCGCATTCCTGGACCTGACGCCTAAACTCACCTGGCATTTCGACCTGCAAAAATACCTGCACCTCGAACTGAGCGGCGGCGTACAAAACCTGTTGAACAGCTATCAAACCGACTTTGACCGCGGCCCCCTGCGCGACTCGAATTATATTTACGGACCCAACCGCCCCCGAAGCTTTTTCATCGGTCTCCGCTTCGGCGACTTCTAGTGCGGGCCGCACAGGCAAAAAGTGCGTGCATCGCAGGCAAAAGTGCGGGCCGCACGGGCAAAAATGAAAACTATGAAAAAAATACTCCTGTTTCTCTTTCTTACTTGCGGAAGCCTTGCAGCTCAGGACCGGGCGCAGATCAACTGGCTGAGCTGGGAAGAACTCGATAGCGCTTGGGTCACTAAACCCAAAAAGACGCTGGTGTTTTTTCACGCCGACTGGTGTGCCTACTGCAAAAAAATTGACCGGGTAGTGTTTACCAAAGCCGAAGTCATTCAGAAATTAAACACAGACTATTACGCAGTGCGAATGGATGTGGAAACCACAGACAGCATCCATTTTGACGGCGAAACCTTTACCAATACACAGGCGCTTACCCGTCGCAACGGAGTTCACGATCTGGCCCTGCTATTGGGTACCCGTCCTCAAAAATCCTTTTCCCTGCCGGTCACGTTGATACTCAATGAAGATTTTACGATTAAAAAGCGCATTTTTAATTACTATACCGCTGCCCTGTTGCTGGGTTTTTTAGAGTACTAGACTTAAAAAAATCCTTTTACGATCGCTTTATTAGTTCTAGCTTTAGACCGCTATGCAAAACACCTCTACAGACTACGATTACCTTATTTTGGGTGCCGGCCTTTCGGGTTTGATGCTGGCTCAGGCATTAGTTAGTGATCCGTACTTTAAGGATAAACGCACTTTGCTGCTTGATAAGAGCGAAAAAAATACTAATGATCGTACCTGGTGTTTCTGGAGCGAAAATACCCGGGATTGGGATGCGGTCATTTCTAAAAAATGGGAGCGTATCGCTTTTAAGGGCGAAAACTTTTCGGCGGAAACCCCCTTAGAGTCGTATAGCTACAACAAAATAGAAGGCATTGATTTTTATGAGTCGGTTTGCAGAAAGCTTCGGGCTTCTAACCAGCTTACGTTTAAAACCGAAGCCTTCCTGAACCTTACCGAAACAGCTGAATATGTTGAAGTCACCACTTCAGCCACTACCTATACTGCAGGCAAGGTATTCAGCAGTATCCTTCCGCCGGAACGGCTAAAAAATCAAACTAAGTATCCGGTTTTACAACAGCATTTCATCGGTTGGGAAGTGCGCACTCAGGAACCTGTTTTTGATCCGGAGGTCGCGACATTTATGGATTTTACCATCCCGCAGCGCGGAAACACCCGCTTTATGTACCTGCTGCCAACAGCGCCCAATAAGGCTTTGGTAGAATACACCTTGTTCTCAGAACACTTGCTTCCCGACGAAGAATATGAAGCTGCGATTGAAGATTATATGGAAGCACTGGGGGCTTCGCAATACGAACTTGTATCAACCGAAAAAGGCAGCATCCCGATGACGGCTTATCCTTTTGAGAAACACAACACCCGGCGGTTGCTGCACATAGGCACGGCCGGCGGCTGGACGCGCGGGAGCACCGGCTACACCTTTACCTATACGCTTAAACGCACCGCAGAACTGGTCGCTTTTTTAAAGAAGGAAACCAATCTCAACACCTTTAAAATCGCAGATCGCTATCGCTGGTATGATAAGCTCCTGCTAGATGTTTTATACCGTAAAAACGAACTGGGCGCTTCACTTTTTACTCAAATGTTTCAGAAAAATGAAATCTCCAAAATCTTTCGGTTTCTGGACGGCACCAGCAGCCTCAAAGACGATCTGCAAATCATCTGGAGCCTGCCCAAAAAAGAGTTTATAAAATCGTTTTTTGGATTAAACTAAAAAACCTCACAGGTTTTGAAAACTTGTGAGGTTTAAGGTTTAAAGCCTCTCAAAATTACTCCTGAATCAGTTCAAAAGCGCCTTTACTCAAGTATTGCGCGTCTTTAGTCAGCTCTGCCGCATTCAAAATTTCAGTCATCCCGTCCTGGGTTTTTCCGGGTTTAATTTCAACCTGATTAAACAGATAGCTTCCGTCTTTTTGCTCCTGGAGTTGCAGGGCATAATAGCTTTCGCCCAGATTCACCACCGCCGTTTCGGGCAGGGCTAAAGCTTCGGTTTCTCCCGTGTTGATTCGGGCTTCAATAAACATACCCACGGCAAAATGCGGGGTGCCCCGCTCGTTATCAATATGCCCGTGAACGGTCACGGTTCGGCCTTCCATATCCAGCGAATTTCCAATGAGGTGCACCGTACCGTCATAATAGTCGGGCGAAGATTCCGGGATTTTAAATGCAATCGCCTGATCTTTTTTCACCTTCAGCATATCTTTTTCAAAAACCTTAAGCTCCAGATGAATGTGTTCAATATCTACAATTTCCATAAGCGGGTCTGCGGGCGACACATAACTGCCCTTGCTCACAAACGTGCGCGCAATAGTGCCGTTTATAGGCGCGTAAATACGGGCCAAACTGCTGTAATTGCCCTGCATCGCCTGCGTTGTGCTGATGTTGAGCAACTGCAACTGCTTTTGGAGTCCGTTATAGGTGGCCAGGCTGCGTTTGTATTCGCTTTCCGCTTTTAAAAAATTCTTTTTAGACGTGATATTCTCGGCCGCCAGAGTCTGCTGACGCTCGTACTCAGACTTGAGGTATTCCAGTTGTTCGCCCAGCTCCTGAAACTGCTGCTGCAGGCTCACAAATTCAGGATTCTCAAGCGTGATCAGGGGCTGGCCTTTTTTGACCGCATCGCCAATAAGCAACGGATTATCGCGTACATAGCCGCCCAAATACGGGGTGATCACTGCGCGGTTTTCCGGCGGAACGTCTATCATTCCGCTGGCTTCCACCCATTCCGGGAAAACAGCTTCGGTAAGGCCCGCAAGCTGCATCGAGGCATTTTTAAATTGGGCTTCGGTCACCTCCACATCAGCAACGGGAGCAGACTCCTGCGGGTTAGTTTCAGTATTATTTCCGCAGGCCAGACACAGGGTCAGAACCAGAGCGAAGGGAAGTTTTATAAATAGATTTTTCATATTCTTATGTATAGATAGTGTGTTGCCTGAGTTTATAAAATCAAGTAGTTGAGTTTAATAACTGCCTGATTGTAGTTGTTGACGCTTTCGAGGTAACTGAGTTTGATCTCGTAGGCCTGCTGCAGAATCTGGATGTACTCAAAAAAGCTGACCTCCCCGTTTTTGTAGCTGGAAATCGCGGTTTTCTCGAGTTCGCCCGCAAGCGCAAGACCCTCGGTATCGTAATACACGAGACTTTCAGCGTATTTGTTTAGCTCGCTGCGCAATTCGCTTTCCCGGCTTTGCAGACGTATTTTATAATTGAGCGCTTCCTGCTCTGCCGCCTCCGCCGCAATCCTGGCCGTTTTAATCTGGCTAGTGTTGCCGCTAAAAAACAGCGGAATTTTCACCCCAAACTGATAGCCGATCAGGTTTTTGTTGAGTCCGTCGTTGGAGCCCTGAAAATAATTAAGCGTAAGATCGGGCAGCAATTGCTGACTGCTGAATTTACGCTGGGCTTCGGCCAGTTTTACACGCGAATCGTAGAAGGCATTGGCGGTGAGCGCTACGTTTTGATTGCCGTCAGGAATCAGGCGCTCCAAAGGCTGTATGGCTACTACAAGCGTATCGGTCTGCACGAGCCTGCTTAATTGCAGGTTTGCCGCTTTGAGGTCTTCCTGCATTTGCTTCAGGCGGGTTTCAATCTCTTTTTGTTTGGCCTGCGCCGAAATTTTCTCGAGGTAGTTGCTTTCGCCCAACTCAAAACGGCGTTTGGCGGCGTAGGCGAAATTTTGATAAATACTGTCCAGGTTTTGGTACAACCGAAGCTTTTCAGACACAAACTGAAGCCGGTAATAGGCTTCCGCAAGGTTTTGTTCGAGCTCAATTTTTGTGAGTTCGGCACGGGTTGCAACCAGATTATAATTGGCGCGGTTTACTTTGGCCTGCGCAAAATACACCGTAGGAAACGCAAAGGTCTGACTCACGCCAAATACCTCAATAGGCCTGTTGTTTTGGGCCAAATTGTTTTCGTCAAAATGATAATAAATTTCAGTCTTGTCAAAGCTGAAAGCGCTGCCAATGGCTGCATTAGCCTCGTCGCTGCGCAGGCCTGCCGCTTTTAAACCCGCATTGTTTTTGTAAGCGAGTTCGCGCACCTGCTCAAAACTGGAAACTTCCTGAGCCTGCATCAGACCGCCCATCAATATAAAAATGAGCAGCAGCCCGGCGCTTTTAGATTTCACATTCATGGCACTCTTATTTTTCAATTCCTTATCAAACCAGGAAACCAAAACCGGCAAAACCACCAGCGTAAGCAGGGTTGCTGAGATGAGACCGCCAATAACCACCGTAGCCAGTGGTCGTTGCACTTCGGCACCGGCATTGGTAGAAACCGCCATGGGTAAAAAGCCCAACGCCGCAGCCGTTGCGGTAAGCAAGACGGCCCGAAGCCGGTCTGAAGCGCCCTGTGTGATAAGCTTGCGCATATCGGTAATTCCTTTGGTCTTTAATTCTTTAAAATGCTCCAGCATCACGATGCCGTTGAGCACAGCGATCCCAAACAAAGCGATAAAGCCCACTCCCGCCGAAATGCTAAAGGGCATACCGCGCAACCAGAGTAAAAAGATCCCTCCCACCGCTGCCAGCGGGATCGCGCTAAAAATAAGCAGGGCTTCCTTAACCGATTTAAACGCGAAATACAGCATAATAAAAATGAGCAGAAGCGCGACGGGAACGGCAATCTGTAAGCGGGAAGTCGCACTTTGCAGATTTTCAAACTGGCCGCCGTAGGTAATGCTGTAGCCCGCGGGTAATTTGACGTTTGAGGATACAATTTGCTGAATCTCCTCAACTACCGACTCGAGATCACGATTCCGCACGTTGACGCCTACCACAATGCGGCGCCGGGTTTCGTCCCGGGAAATTTTGGCCGCGCCTTTGGTATAGCTGATATCAGCGAGTTCGCTAAGGCGCACCTTGTCGCCCAGAGGCGTGTCTACATAAAGATTCCTGAGGTTATCGATGTCCTGCCGCTGGTTTTGCTCGAGTCTCACGACCAGGTCAAAGCGTTTTTCACCTTCAAAAATGTTGCCTACAGCTTCCCCGGCAAAGCCCATTTTGACCAGGTCATTTAGATCTGAAATATTAAGGCCGTAGCGCGCGATTTTTGCCCGGTTGTATTTCACACTCATCTGGGGCAGACCGGTTACTTTTTCCACCGAAATATCTGCGGCTCCTTCCACATTTTCAATCAAATCCCGGATCTCATTGCCTTTTTTGTTGAGAATATCGAGGTCTTCGCCAAAGACTTTAATCGCGATATCGGCCCGCACGCCGGTGATGAGTTCGTTAAAACGCATCTCAATAGGCTGGGTAAATTCAAGATCCATCCCGGGAATGATGCTCAGGGCTTCCTTAAAACGAGCGGCCAGCTCATCTTTAGAGTCTGCAGACACCCACTCGCTCTTATCTTTTAGCGTAATGATGACATCGCTGTCTTCCATCGACATCGGGTCTGTGGGCACTTCTGCCGCGCCAATGCGGCTTACTACCTGTTTTACTTCCGGAAAACTATCGAGCAGAATTTTTTCGATCTGTGTGGTACGGGCAATGGTTCCTTCAAGGGAAGTTCCGGTTTTAAGTATGGGCTGAATTACAAAATCGCCTTCATCAAGCTGGGGAACAAACTCGCCACCCATGGTTGTAAACAGATACACGGCCACGGCAAAAAGACCTACCGCAAGGCCGATCACCAGTCTTCGGGCGTCAAGCGCACGATCAAGCAAACGCTCGTAATGCCGTCTCAGAAAGCGCATCAGGCGTACCGAAATGTTTTTGTCAGATGGCGCTTCAGCCTTTAAAAACAGGGAAGAAACCACCGGCACATAGGTAAAACAAAGCAGCATTGCGCCAATTACCGCAAAGCTGAAAACCAGCGCCATCGGGATAAACATTTTGCCTTCAACTCCGCTTAACGACAGGATGGGAATAAAAACAATGAGAATGATGAGTTGGCCAAAAACCGCCGAGTTCATCATCGTTGAGGCTGCTTCTTCAGTTATCTGATCTTTAAGTTTGCAAGTTTCTGAAGCATTCAGATTTTTTATGCTGTCCTGCTTTTGAGCCATTTTGTAGGCGACAAACTCCACTATAATTACCGCACCGTCGATGATGATTCCAAAATCTATGGCCCCGAGGCTGAGCAGGTTTGCATCCACATCAAAAATATGCATCAGCGAGATCGCAAAAAGCAGACACAGGGGAATAACCGATGCCACGACCAGCCCGCTGCGCCAGTTACCCAGCAGTAAAACCACCACAAAAATCACGATCAAAAATCCCAAAACCAGATTTTCGGTAATGGTGAAGGTGGTTTTTGCGATGAGTTCACTTCGGTCTAAAAAGGCATTGATGTAAACTCCTTCCGGCAGGGTTGAGCTTATTTCTTCGACCCGCTGTTTAACCGCGTCTATCACCTGCTTGGAGTTGGCGTCTTTAAGCATCATCACCTGTCCCAGCACTTTTTCGCCCTCGCCATTACCGGTAATGGCGCCAAAACGGGTCGCGTGACCAAAGCCCACGCTTGCCACATCCCTGATGTAAATGGGAATACCGTTATCGTTTTTAACCACCATCTGCTCAATATCCTCGAGCGAGGAAGCCAGACCTTCGCCGCGAATAAAATAGGCCTGATTTTCTTTCTCAATATAGCCACCGCCCGCAATGCTGTTGTTGTTTTCAAGCGCTGCAAAAACTTCTGCGGCAGTGATGTTCATCGCGTGCAGTTTTTGAGTGTTGAGCGCGACCTCGTACTGCTTAAGATAGCCGCCCCAGGTATTGATTTCTACCACTCCGGGAATGCCCGAAAGCTGGCGCTTTACAATCCAGTCCTGAATGCTGCGCAGATCGGTAGGCGAGTATTTGCCTTCATAACCCGGTTTGACATCGAGAATGTATTGGTAAATCTCCCCCAGACCGGTGGTGATGGGACCCATTTGCGGAGTTCCAAAACTGGCGGGAATTTGCTCAGAGGCCGATTTGATTTTTTCGGCCAAAAGCTGACGCGGCAGATAGGTACCCATATCATCTTCAAAAACCACGGTAACTACCGAAAGTCCGAATTTTGACACCGACCGAATCTCTTTAACACCGGGCAGATTGGCCATTTCAAGCTCAACCGGATAGGTTATAAATTGCTCCATATCTACGGTCGACAGGTTTTGCGAAGTCGTAATGACCTGCACCTGATTGTTTGTGACATCGGGCACTGCGCCTACCGATATTTGGGTAAGTGAATACAGGCCGTAAGCGATTAAGCCAAAAGTAAACAGCAGGACAATTAGTTTATTCCTGATGCTGAAATGAATGATTGCAGAAAGCATAGTTGAATTGTAAAACGTGAAAAACACAGGTTCTAAAACCCTGTTTAGAAGGTTTCAATACCTGAATCGAAAAAATAACGCCAGGGTGTTACACGTTTTTGGGAGGCTGAAAGATGCCTGAAACTGCTGCGAAGTGGTAATTATCCCGGTAAAAGTAATTAGCCGAGGTCTGATCTGCCGGAATGCTTTTATGCTCTGGTGTAAGTTGTGTGGTACTCAAAAAAACCACTGCGGTGTGCGCACAGGAATGCTGATGCCCCGAAGGAAGCTTATCGTGCCCCTCGTGTTCCTGCCGGTGTTCTTCCTTGAGTTCGCCGTAATGCTTCTCAATAAAACTAAGCAGGTCATCGCCAAAATTTTCCTGATGGTACTCGTAATGCGTCACCAGATCGGGGATATGCAAAAAGTCGGCAAGGCTCACGCTAAAGCTCTGAGCCAAAACAAGCATAGAAAGAATTGCCGAAATTAAATTTTGCATACTTCAAAGTTAGTCAAGATTGCGGTATATGCTTTGGGTTTCGGGTATTTTAGAATTGAACTAAATAGCATCCTTCTGCCTACCGCTTCAATGTAAAATGGGATTTGAAAACAACAGGGCGTTCTTCATAAATAAATTCCACATTAAACCAGTAGTCATCTGAGGGCAGGTTGCGCCCGTTGTAGGTGCCGTCCCAGCCCGGGGCGTTGGGTTGTAAGCTCTTGATGAGTTTTCCAAAACGGTTGAAGATAAAAATTTGTGTTTCGGGATAATCCTGCAGGGAGCTGATGTTCCAGGTATCGTGAAAACCGTCATTATTCGGCGTAAAATACTTTGGAAAATCAATCACAACCACCTCGATGACCGCCGCGCCACAGGTTCCGTTTACACCACGAACGGTCACCGTATGCACGCCGGGTTGCACGTTTTCAAAACGCGGATTCTCCTGGAAAAATCCGTCATCCAGCTGATATTCATAAGTCCCGTAACCCTGTGTTACGCTTACCTCAATGACCGAAGTTTCTGCAAAAGGCTGACTCACTTCGGCATCCAGAACCGGTACTGCCGACTCAAAAACCTCAACTGTTGTAGGGTTGTAGTTGCAATTGGCTCCAACTTCAGGATTTAATTTTTCGGTAGAAACGGTGTAAACACCGGCCTGGGAGGCAACAAAATCCGGTCCCTGACCCACGACCGTTCCGTTTAAAGACCAGCTCACTAAAAATTCCGCAGGACTCAGGCCTGATTCCAGCAGCGTGGTACTGATCACATCTCCGGTAACGGCATCGCGGCAAACAGTACCACCTTCCACCGTAAAATCAAGCAAAGGATAAACTGTTACCTCAAATACATCTTCGTCAAAACAGTTGGGGTTATCTGCTGCTTCAGCATATTTGTAAATCGTATAACTGCCCGGAGCCAGCGTATAATCTGCAGGATTAATAGGGTTTTGTTTATTTGGCCCCAAATAATACGCCTGTACAAACTGATCCTGAGGTAAATCGGGCAAGGTATAACTGCCACACTGCTCCACATCAGGTTCGGGAGTCAATACCGGAGTTGAGGATACGGTGATGGTAAAGCTGCTTTCGTCTTCACAAAAGAAGCGCGTACCGTTGCGGGCATAAATAAAAAGTTCCTGCGTTTGGGTAATTACATCGCCCGGTGCAAGCTGAGTCCCCTGGCCTCCAGTTTCGGTAAAATAACCGCCTTCATCAAGAGGTGGAAGCGTATAATTGTCACAAGCAGCAACATCTTCAAAAACCGGTACGGTAACTGAAAGAATATTAATTTCAAAAGCATTTTCCGAATAACATTCGGGGAAATCATCGTAACCGTTGTAAATGTAAATCGTGGTCGTCGCATCTATGACGGTGCCGGGGTCAATGCGCGTGCCCTGTCCCTGCGACTCGGTAAAATAGCTTCCGTCAATTAAATCGGGAAGCACATAAGGCTCGCACGAATACACAAAAGTAAGGTTGTCAATAGGTAAAGCGGGGCGTACTTCAATCTCAAAACTCGTTTCGTCTGAACAACCGTTTACTTCATTGTTGATGTACAAAATGATGCTTTCGCTGATTTCGGTACCCGGGGCGTATTGGTTTCCCTGCCTGTTGGGCTGATCAAAATAATCCCCGTTGGCAAGTACGGGCAGTTCATATACATCGCCTTCACACAGCAACTGGTCATCTAAGGAATCTACCGGAGGTATCGCAATCACAGTAACTTCAAACGAGTAATCGGAAGTACAATTGGTGCCTGAATTGGTTTCTACGAAATAGTAAACCTCTTGTGAGGTCGTGATGTCACTGCCCGGACTTAGGACTGTACCTCCACCATTGGGTTGCGTATAAAAACTACCCTGTTCTACATTGGGAAGCGTGTAGGAACCACAGCGGGTAACATCGGTAAACTGGGGTACAATAAAGATGCGCCAGGCATATTCATTAGTACAGCGATTGTCGTCATTAAAAATATAGACGGTTTGGGTATTGCTTATAACCTGGCCTGCATTGAGCTGAGTACCTCCACCATCGGGCTGGGTATAGTAGTTTCCATTTGTAAGCGATGGCAAGGTATAACTGGTGCAGGCAATGATGCCTTCGGGCTGATCTACCGGAGGTAACGGAAAAACCGTGATCGCAAAAGCATCATCACGACATACAGTACCGTTTTCTTCAAAGTAAAAATAAATAGTTTGCGAAGAGGTGAGCTCTGTACCGGGCGGAAGGCGGTTTCCGGATCCATTAGGGCCACCCGGTTGGGTGTAGAAATCACCGGCCAGCGTACTCGGAATTTCAAATACCCCACAGGCCTCCCGCTCTGCCAGGTCGTAATCAGAAACGATGTTTACGCTAAAAACAGACTGACTGCTGCAACCATTAGCATCAGGACCGTTATAAATAAAAATCTCGGTGTCTTCGGTGATGATTTCACCGGCATTTAAACGCTGCCCGGTGCCGTTTGCCCCCAGAAAATACGATCCATTGGTAAGCGTTGGCAGTTCGTACGAAGTACAGGTAAACACATCCGAAAGACTGTCTACCGGCGGCGGATTGTTGATCAGGATTTCGAAAGATACAACCTCAAAACAACCTGCTTCGGTAGCATAAGCCACTCGAGCCCAAAGTGTACGGCTACTTGTACCTGAAGGTAGGATGTAAGGCGATGCAACCTCGGCAGTCGCATTTTGGGCATCAGCCTCAGACTCGTAATAGGTTATATTGAAATTTGCCGGGTTTTGTCCGTTTAAAATGCGGTTGTTGATTTGGTTAAGGTTAAAAGAAGTGTCTGTAGTCCCGGAAGCACAGCGCTCTAATGGCTGGGGCTGACTGATCTGAATTTCCGGCAAAACGCTAAGCCTGAAATCATAAACCGCATCACAAAAATTCCCGGTATTGCCATTACGCAGTGTAATGAAGATGGTTTGATTACCGGAGCTCTGGTAATTGGTGATTTCGCTTTGCGGAATAGCCTGCCCGGCATTCAGATTTGCCTGAGAAGCATAGTACACCACTTCAAACTGGTTGTTTTGCAGACCCAGTGTCGAAGCATTATTTCGGGTAAGGTCAAATGACGCCGGCTGGCCACCGTTGAAGCAGGCCTGTAAATCTTCGGGTTCCCGTACCGAAAGTTCGTTAACTACCACCTCATCGGTTATTAGGCATCCGTTGTTCGTAACCCGAACGGTATAGGTGCCGCTTTGGTTTATGTTGATGCTGTTGCCCGTCTGACCCGTAATTACCGTACCATTATAGAGCCAGCGATGTTGATAAACCGAAGCATCAAGATCTGTTGTGAGTGTGGCACTATCCCCGCTGCACAGGGTAAAATCGGGCCCCAGGTTTACGCTGGTATTGAAACTACCTCCCTGCAGAAATATGGCTGAGTCAAAATCGGCATCATTGGCATCTGCGATTGCGATGCGTATGCGATAGGTATTACCCGGAGTGAGGCTTGAAGAGGCATTAAGCATCTGGGTATAGCCTCTCATATTGATGGTTGACTGTGGATTGTTTACTTCGTATGTGTTGAACAAATTTGAATTGATCCCATTACATGCAGGATTATTGCGCTGATCCCTGATGTTACGCACAGCAACCGGCTCCCCTGCCGGAGTAACAGCCAGGTTTTGAGACTGCCCGCTTCCCAGATCGGTAAGCACGATGGCCATAATATCCTGAGAAGAACATTGCCATTCGCCGTATTCGTTAGAAGCGAAAATAAAATTGAAACTAAAATTACTGGCGAGGGGTACGAAGTCAAACTCCAGGAAACTGGTTTCTGAAATGGCTCCGGTGTTTCCGGATGCTGCGTTTAAATCCTGTAAATACGGGTCACCGTTTGAATTGAGTCTGCTGCTGAGATCGGCATCATTACCTGTGTATGAACCGGCACTCAAACTGGCGACACCGGTACGTAAAATCACGCCGTCAGCTAGCGGAAATCCACCACCATTATTATTGAAATAACCCGCTGCCTGTGTTGAAGAGATCGAAACATTAGAAATCTCGGCGCAGGAGTCATCAAAAAGGATGTTGACTAAATCTTCGGCAGGTCTGGGACTATCAACCGTAACGGTTTGGGCTTTGGTAAAAAAGCAAATGAAAAGAAAAGCGCTACAAAGTAAAATTCTTTGAGACATAACAGAAAGGGGGCTCTGGTTAGGGTTAAATTTAGGGTACTAACGCATTGGCAGCTGTATTTAGTGCCTGAATGGACTTTGGCATCCTAAATTTCCCTGATTTAAAAATAACCTAAAAGCCCTGAAGTAAGAACTTAGCTATCAGGTATTTTCAAATAATTTTGCGCAAACGATTGATCAATACGCCTTATAAACCAAACCGAAAACCCGAAATAGCAATTCTGCGGCTCTCAGGTTTTACATCCCCCGCTCTTTCTGAATGGTTTCATAGGCGTTTTGCACATTGCGGAATTTCTCTTCGGCACCGGCGCGGTAGGCTTCATCCATATGTTGTAATTTATCAGGATGGTATTTTTTGGCCATCTCGCGGTAGGCCTTTTTAACTTCGGCGTCTGTGGCCGACTTGTCGATCTCCAAAATTTTGTACGCGCTGTCTGCGTTTTTAAAGAACATAGCTTTTAAGCCCTCAAACTCATTACGGCTGAGGCCTAAATAACCTGCAATTTCAGAGATTTTATTAACCTCTGAAGCCGAAACGGTGCCGTCTGCCTGAGCGATCCCAAATAAAAAATGCACGATTTGCAGTCGTACTTCCCGCCGGGTGCGCTGAGAGAGGTAAGCGCAAATACGCTGGGCATTGATTTCGCGCTTTTTAACCACCTCATTAAAGGTTCTAAAGGTCGCGTTAGCACGCTCTTTCCCGTAAGCCTGTACAAAATACTGCTGCACATAGTCCATCTCCCGCTGACTCACCTGCCCGTCTGCCTTGATTACCAGAGAGCAAAGCGAAAGCAAGTTGAGTTCAAAATCGCCGGGAGTAACCGTTGTTTGTTGCCCTCCAAACGGACTGCGCCCTGAGGCCGGACCTGTTTTTTGTTTGCTGAAAAATAAATTATCTATAAGCATGCCTATTACGTAGCCTGCCACCGCGCCTAGAAATCCGCGGTAGGCAAAACCAATAATAGCTCCTATCCATCGTATCATGTATTCCTGTTTTGCCGGTACGTTGTTACCCTACCGGAATTTTAAAAAATCCTTGCAAAAATAAACTACCTCGGGGCAAGCCCAAGAGGCATTGACTAAAAATAAATTTTTACTTTCAAGTCATCCCGATAACTATCGGGACGGTGTATTACACACATGGCGTCGCCAATAAAGTCTTTGCAAAAGGTAAGTCTGTGAAATGTTGAAAATGTTACCGGCTATCGAATGCGGAAAGGATTGAGGCTTTTTAATGTAAAGTTGGAGAAACTGAAAAATTGAATTCCAATTGGCCTGAGTTTGATTTGCAAGCAGCATGTAAAACCTCCAAAGCCCTATTCGGTTTTCTACTGATAAACCAATACTTTATTCTAAAGGTTTTTGTCTGGTTCCTCTGAAATTGATGATCTCGATACGCTCCTCTTTGGGGTTAAATTTGTAAATGATATAGTTGTTTTTATCAACCAGTCCTTTGTGAACGTGCTTGTATTTTGAAGTAACGGGACAGCTCTTTGGGTACTTGGCAATTTGATTTAATAATTCATTTAAATTCTGCTCCAGATTCAAAATTTCATTAGAAGTCCATTCTTCTTCTAAATATTCCAGAACCTTAACCAAACCGCTCTCGGCCTGTGGCGTCCAGACGATTTTCAGTGCCATTTATCAAAGTGTTTCCTCACTTCGGCATTGGGAATTAAGTCGCCGGTATCAGCCTGATTAATACCTATTATGATTTCTTCCCGTTCTTCTTCAGAAATCTTATTCCACCAATCGGTTTCTTCCTCCTCAAAAACTTTCTTGAGTTTGGACAGCACACGCTCTTCCTGCGTTTGCAACAAGAGATTCATCAACTCTAACTTCTTGGCCTCTATACTCATATTCGTTGCTTTTCCTCACAAATTTAATTCAATGAATTCATTGCCAGCTCTTGAATTTAAAATTTCTGACATCCTAATTATCTTTTTGAAGCGGTATAACCTCTAAGGGCTGCATAAAGGACTGAGGCCCTGTGAAGCTCCTTTTACCCGAGCGGGACCTCGATTCAATTTTCTTCTAAGTACAATCACTCGGTAACCGCAGGGGTAAAAAAGCGACGACCGAAAGCCTACCTATCGGTAAAGGCAGGCCTGACTTTGCCGATAGGTAGGCCTGACTTTGCACCTTTGGCTAAGATACGCCCAAATAAAAATCCCATTCCTTACGTAGGGTTTGACTCCACTGCCCGACTATTATTTTATATCTTTGTAACCAAAATAAAAAACAGAACTTATGTATCCAGCAGAATTAGTAAAACCTATGCGTGAAGATCTTACTTCAGTAGGTTTCACAGAATTACATACTACAGAAGATGTGCAGGCAGCTATGAAAAAAGAAGGTACTACACTGGTTGTGGTCAATTCGGTTTGTGGTTGTGCTGCTGCAAATGCCAGACCCGGTGCGCGTATGGCTTTACAAAATGCCAAAACTCCTGATAACTTATTTACCGTTTTTGCCGGTGTAGACCGTGAGGCTACCGAACTGGCGCGTAATTTTATGGTACCTTTTCCTCCTTCTTCGCCTTCAATGGCCTTATTTAAGGATGGTGAACTGGTACACATGCTTGAGCGTCATCATATAGAAGGCCGTCCTGCAGAGCTTATCGCAGACAATCTTATTGATGCCTTCAACGAATATTGCTAGGTTTATAATCTAGATTTCATCAAATCCCCGGTTTAAAAAACCCGGGGATTTTTTTTGAAAATAAGTATCTAAAGTTACCTTGCGTATCGAGTTGAGCCGTTACTTTTGAAGCTTTAAAAAGAACCACCATGCCCGGTAAAAAACCGCTTCTTCACCGCTTTCACGCCTGGCGTTATAAGCATATTTCAAAGACTACCTTTGTCTATCTTTTAAGTGCAATGACGGGGCTGCTCGCCGGTCTGGGCGCTGTGCTGATCAAAAATATCACGCACGTCATTCAAAACCTGCTCGAAGGAGGCCTGGTTGAAAATTACCGTTACGGTTTTTATTTTCTGTTTCCCATTATTGGTCTGGCCATAACGGTACTCATTGTAAAATTTGTGATACGCAACCCTATGAGTCATGGGGTGCCCGCAACCTTACGCGCAATTTCTAAAAGGAAAGGACTGTTGCGCAATTACCAGGCTTATGCCTCACTCATAACCGCACCTATAACCGTAGGTTTTGGGGGTTCGGTAGGTTTGGAGAGTCCCACAGTGGTAACCGGTGCCGGGATGAGTTCATACCTCTCCCGTATTTTTCATATGGACCAGGCGCATCGTACCCTTCTTTTAGGTTGTGCCGCTGCCGGGGCGATGTCCTGCATCTTTAAAGCTCCCATCGCCGCCATTATTTTTGCTGTGGAAGTTTTTAGCCTTGACCTGACCTTATTATCACTTATGCCGCTTTTGCTGGCCTCCCTTTCGGCGATTCTTACTTCGTATTTCTTTTTTGGTTCTGACACGATTTTGCCTTTTACGTTAAAAGATGCTTTCAGTATTGAAGATTTCCCCTATTATATAATTCTGGGCATTGTTGCCGGTTTGGTTTCGGTGTATTTCAGCAAGGCGTATTTTCAAACTCAAAAATTTTACACAAGGTGGAAATCGGCCACCGTCAGGCTCCTTATAGCCGGGGGAAGCCTGGGGGTTTTACTGTTTTTCATTCCACCGCTGTACGGGGAAGGTTTTGATATGATTAACCAGTTGCTTGAAGGCAAAGCCGTGCCGGCACTGGGATCTACTTTTTTTAATGATTATCTCGACAACATCTGGGTCGTGATTGGTTTGCTTGCGGGTCTGGTCTTTTTTAAAGTGATTGCCGCAGCCATTACTTTTGCCGGTGGCGGGATAGGCGGAATTTTCGCTCCGGTGCTTTTTATGGGCAGTGTTATGGGTAATTGCCTGGCCAAAGTCGTCAACAATCTGGGCATACAGGGCATTCACGTCTCTGAAAGTAATTTTACTCTGGTAGGAATGACCGGCTTGCTGGCCGGGGTGCTTCACGCCCCGCTTACCGCGATCTTCCTCATTGCCGAAATTACCGGTGGTTATGGTCTTTTTATCCCCCTTATGACCACCGCTGCCCTTGCTTATGGTATAAACCGGTATTTTCTGCCGCATTCGGTTTATGGGATGGAGCTGGGTCTTAAAGGCGAACTCATCACCCACGATAAAGATCAGGCGGTACTTACCCTGCTTAATGTGGAAAGCGTGATCGAATCGAATTTCATTCGTGTACGTCCCGATATGACTTTGGGCGAAATGGTTACAAATGCCGTGGCCAAATCGGCCCGTAACCTGTTTCCTGTGGTTAATGAAGAGGACGAACTCGTAGGCGTCATTACGCTTGACGACATACGCGAAATTATGTTTGACAGCAGCTTATACGAAACGACTGAAGTACGCAGCCTGATGCACGCCGCGCCCGAATATATTTATCTGGAATCTGATTCGGCCAAAGCTGTGATGCGAAAATTTCAGGAAAGCGGGGCATGGAATTTACCCGTAATTAAAAACGGAAAGTACCATGGCTTTATCTCAAAATCTAAATTGTTGACCGCTTACCGTCGTATGCTGGTGAGTTTTTCTAGGAAATAGTTTTTCAATTCAGAATGAGGAATTCTGAATTCTGAATGATTTATTTGAAAGTAATTGATTGTTGAGTTAGTCAAAATGTTGATGATTATTATCGACAACCAACCTTTAACCCAAATTGGAAAGAATTAACCTTGAATTTTAAGCCTTAAATCTGAAATCGAAACAAGTTCTTTTGTATTGAATTCGTTGAACTAACAAAAAACCCTGAACTTTGCACTTTGAATTTTTAAATCCCCCATCCCCCCAAGGGGGCTTAGCAGGCATTGAGATTCTAAAATATTCATTATGCAGATAGTTAGCTGCAATAGGTGAAATTTGAACTGAAAAAGTTATTCATCATTGGGTTAGTTGAACAGTCGAAAAACCCTGAACTTTGCACTTTGAATTTCAGACTTTAAACCTTGAATTAAAAAATGCGTAACCTCATCATCATCCTTTTTTGCATACTCTGTCTCACGCTGGGCTACGGCTTTTACCTGCGGTATTTTACCGCAGATACGCTGACCGGTGACCGCTTTTTAGGGCTCACGATTCTGGCAGTCGCTTTTATCCTGATGCCCATGTTTCTGTACCACCGCTGGAAAGACCGTAAGGTTAAAGATTACATGCTTGATAAGGATAACATTATGAAAATGAAAGAATATCAGCAACAGCAGGAACGCCGCAAACGGGCAAAACCAAAATCAGAGAAGCGCGCAGAATAATAATTGCCTGACAATGAGGTTAAATTTCAATTTGCAGGTATCCGCGCTCCAAAAAATCTGACAATCAGCAACTTTTAAAAATAAATTTACATTTATCTAACGCTCGTGCCGATTAAACACGTAGCTTTGTGGCAATATTAATTTTTACAATTTTATAATGAAAGGTACAGTTAAATTTTTCAATGAATCAAAAGGTTACGGATTCATTACTAACGATGACACAGGCAAAGACATCTTTGTACACGCCACCGGACTTAACGGTGAAGTATTAGAAGAAGGTGATCAGGTTGAGTACATCGAAGAAGAAGGAAGAAAAGGTATGGTAGCTGCGCAGGTTCGCGTTCTACACGACTAAGATATATAATAGTATATTTAAGATTCCAACCCTGCTTAGTTTAAGCAGGGTTTTTTTATGACTTCATTTTTTATTTTGGGCGTTACCCGCTCCCTGCCGGTCGCGGGTCAGGCCTGCCTGCCGGCAAAGGCAGGCTTTCCGTTTCAATTCCTCCGGCGAAAAAAGCGCCGTGCGGGATTTTCACTACAATCCTTAACGCGAGGGAGAAAATCGCTATTGGAGATTTCATTTTCGTATTTTTGCACCTTATGAAAGAGAACCTTCACATCGCCGCCATACAAGCCCATCTCGCCTGGGAAAACCCCGCCGAAAACCGCAACTATTTTGACCGGAAAATCAGCGAACTCGACCATAAGGTAGACCTCATCGTCCTTCCCGAAATGTTTGCTACCGGCTTCAGTATGAGTCCGCAGGGTCGTGCTGATAAAGGGGAAATGCTCGGCTGGATGAAAACCAAAGCTTTAGAAACCGGAGCTGCCCTTGCGGGTAGTCTGATGATTGAAGAGGATGGCAACTATTATAATCGGTTTTACTTTGTCACCCCTGAGGGCAACGTAACCTCCTATGACAAGCGCCATACCTTTACTTTGGCCGGGGAAGATAAAGTTTATAACCGGGGCAAGGAGAAAGTCATCGTCAACTACAAAGGCTGGAACTTGCTTTTACAAATTTGTTACGACCTGCGATTTCCGGCCTTTGCGCGCAATCTGGAAGATTACGACGCGCTTATTTATGTAGCCAACTGGCCCAAAAAACGCGTTTTTGCATGGGACACGCTGCTCAAGGCCCGCGCTATAGAAAATATGAGCTATTGCATTGGCGTAAATCGTGTGGGACTGGACGGCAACGGCTACGAGTATAACGGCTACAGCGGTATTTACGACAGTCTCGGGGCCACTTTAGCTTTCGCGGAAGCTAAAGAGCAAACCATCTACGCCACATTATCTAAAGAGCACCTGGAAGAAACCCGTAACCAACTCAATTTTCTGGCAGACCGGGATCATTTCAGTATTGATCTTTAAACTATTGCGGGGTCAGAATAAAGGTTTCGTTCTGGGAAAAGTTAGACCGGATATCCAGCACATCGGGATAGTAAATCACCTCTTCGGGCTGTTTTTGTTCTAAATAATTTCCGGTATCGAAGCGCCCGTTTGCATTAAGATCTACAATAATGCGGGCGTAATATTTACCGGGCTCAATGCGGTCAAACTCAAACACCGTGACCCCCACTTTGCCTATACGTTCGCGCTTTACCTCTCCTTTTTCGGTCACGAGCTGAACAATATGCTGCACTGGCGCCGCATTTTGCAGGGTGAGACTAAAATCGCCGTAATCTGCATATTCTTTGGTACTAATTCTAAATTGCAACGTATCTGTTTTCGTTCCGTAGAAATCAGTAAGCGCTTCAGGCAACATCATGATTTCATAATTCTCCAGCTCAGCCGTTTTAAAGTCCATCTGCATTTGAAGCGTTTCGGGTAAAAGCCTGATTTTAAAATTCTCTACAAAAGTCGAATCCTTTTTACGTATGCTTATTTTAGAAGTGTCTACTGCAACCAGAGGTACGGTAGAATTGAAAAAAAGCGGCTCTTCAAGAATGAGTGTACTCGTGGCCTGCTGTACCTGCAGGGAATCTATCTTCAGACCGCGGCGCAGGCGCACGTAACCCGTGTCTATCTCCCTTGATTTAAATTGAAAGATCAGCGAATCGGTCTCGACCTGAGGTTTATACCAGTACTGCAGAGAATCTTGCGTGGTCACATTGCTGATAAAGCGCTCAAAACTTTCCGGCTTTTGACTGATTAGGTTCACACTAATGCTATCGGGATTGCCAATATACGGGATTGCCACCCGCTGGGCAGCAGCCTGTTTAGGCCGGCCTGCTTCAGCCGGTAATTCTTCATTAAACAGACGCAATACATAAACCGAATCTGTAGGCACATCGATAAAACCGTCGTAAAAAGCTACCTTATCCTTATCGGGCTGAAAGGTATAATTACTGGCTTCATCTTTTAAAGCTGCCAGTTTATAGCGACCGGCCTTGACGTTGGTCAATTCAAAGACCACACTACTGTCAAGCGTATTGGTCACGTAACGCGGCACCTCTTTATAAATCAATGAATCAGTATAGGTAGAATCTGCTTCGTACAGCATCACCGTAACGTAATTATCGGGCTTACTGAGCAGGGCATCGCGTATCACTCCGGTAACGGTTAATGAATCGATATAATCACCCGTTGAAAACACGTATTTAAAAAACGAAAACGGATTGCCTTCATTGTTATCGACCACACTTTCGCCAAAATTGAACACATAGGTTGTGTTGGGCAACAGGGTATCCATAATCTCAATGTCTATGTATTTTGAAGCCCCACCCATCGGAGTGATAGTAGCCGGGGTTTTCATAGGTGGCGAGACAATGAGGTTTTTATTCAGGTCTTTGAGTTTGATGTACTCGTCAAAGTAGATACGTATTTCCTTACTGTTGAAGTTGGTGGTATAGTTAGGCGGTTCTGCACGCACAAGAACCGGAGGGGTTTCATCTTTGGGTCCACCGGTAGGTGTTCCCTTTTTTGCGCATTGCACAACAAGCAGCAGCAAAGCCAATGCGATAAATACCTGTAAGCCTTTTCTAAACATAGCGGCAAAAATAACAATTAATTTAATGGGAATACCCCTGCTAAAACGCCTTAATCAGTTGGCTATTGCCATTACCGCTACACTGATTTTGATTCCTTCAATCCCATTCAAGGCGAGCGCGCATCCTTCGAGCGTGCCTCCGGTGGTAATGAGATCATCTACCAAAAGGATGTGTTTGTTTTTAAGGCTTTGATCTTCGGTTATGCCAAAGGAATCGATTACCTCGGTACTTCTTCCCCCGCGGTTTGTAAACACCTGAGTCTTGGTTGCCTTTTTTCGATATAAAACCCCGTCGTTATAGTCAATCTGTAAAGCTTTCGCGATGCGCTCACCAAAACCTGCAACCTGATTGTACCCGCGCTCCTTTAACCGGCTGGCGTGCAGGGGTACTGGCACTACAACATCCAGAGCTTCATAAGCTTCCACCTGCGCCAATTCGGCACCCAGCCAATCTCCTAAAAATGCACTGATCTGTTCCTGATTGCGGTATTTGAGGTTGTGTATCAGCTGCTGTACGCCGCTTTTCTTATCAAAATAAAACAAACTGGTTGCCAGTTCTAAACTTACCCGGCCGTACAATACTTTTTTGATGGGGTTGTACGTTGTATGGTGCAAATGATTTACAGGCAGGTTGTGTCTGCAGGCGGTGCAAAGCAGGGTTTCACCACGGCTCAAAAGTGCGTCACAGGCCTGGCACTGGTCCGGAAAAAAGAGTTTAAGCAAAGACCGCACTGCGCTTTTGATTAAAAATTATAACTTTCGCACTAAGATATCAAAATAGGCTTAATGAGTACCACTCGCAATAACAACGCTTTAAAGATTCTTATCGGCATTCTCTTTTTGCTGCTTCTGGGTTTAGGAGCCTATACTTATAAATTTTATAACGAACTCACCGCAAACAAAACAGCGCTATCCGAAGAAAAAGCGATTCTACGCGACGAACTCAATGATTTGCTCGTAAACTATAACGCCGAACTACAAACCAATAAGGTACTTACGTCTGAGCTACGCGAAGCGCGCAACCGCATTCAAAATCTGCTCCTGCGCCTGGAAACCGCCGAAAATTCCCAGGCTACCCTGCAGACCTACCGTCGCGAACTCAGTCTTCTAAGGCAGCAACGTGATGCCTTACGCAAAAAAACAGACAGCCTGATGCTCGAAAATGCGTTGCTGGTCTCTCAAAAATCGGATGTGAAAGCTGCGTTTGATCAAACCGTGGTGCAGCGCGACTCACTCGAACAACAAAACAAAGCCCTGCAGGATGATTTAGCCAAAGGCTCCCAACTCACCGTAAGTAAGTTTAAAGCTGAAGGTGTGATTATGCGTCGAAGTGGTAAAACCGTGCCCAATGACCGGGTGTCTCGTATCGATAAACTGGAAATTTGCTATACGGTAAATGCCAATGCGCTGGGTAAACCGGGCAATCATGACTTTTACATTCAGGTGATTGACCCGCGCAACAACGTTATTGGCGAGCATGTTTCGCTCGAATTTGGTGAAAACATCCTCATTTACAGCGCCTATCAGGAGATTAACTACCGCAATGAAGAGATCAACTCGTGTGTTTACATCAACCCGGCGCGTGAAGAATTCTTACCGGGAATCTACCGGGTAAACCTGTTTGAAAACGACCGCCTATTGAGCAACAGCGTTCTGGAACTGGAGTAGTTTTCTGTTCTCTGTTTTCTGTTTTCTTAACCTATAAAAAAGTGGAATTGTTTTCTCCTCCTTCTCACCTTCTACCACTCACCTCTTACTTCTCACCCTTTGATTCTCTGTTCTCTGTTCTCTGTTCTCTGTTTTCTGTTTGCTGTTTGCTGTTTGCTGTTTGCTGTTTGCTGTTTTCTTAACCTATAAAAAAGTGGAATTGTAAAATTGCTTTCTCCTCCTTTTCACCTTTTACCACTCACCTCTTACTTCTCACCCTTTAGTTCTCTGTTCTCTGTTCTCTGTTCTCTGTTCTTAAATAACGTATTTCGTATTTCGTATTTCGTATTTCGTATTTCGTATTTCGTATTTTCTCAACAAATCCCGTCATATCGGCATCGTTGACGCTTATTTTTTTATTTTTACGCCCTTGTTTCTGCACCGGTTAAGTCGTGCAGAATCCGTTTTAAACAGCAAACCGAGAATTCAACGCAAATGGCACAGGAAGATCACTTTAAAAAGGTATTATCACACGCAAAAGAATACGGCTATATTTTTGGCAGTAGCGAAATATATGAAGGCCTGAGCGCCGTTTACGACTACGGTCAGAACGGGGCCGAACTCAAGAAAAACATACGCGAATACTGGTGGAAAAGTATGGTGCAAATGCACGAAAATATCGTGGGACTTGATGCCGCGATTTTTATGCATCCCACAACGTGGAAGGCTTCCGGACACGTAGATGCCTTTAATGATCCGCTTATTGACAATAAAGATTCTAAAAAACGTTACCGCGCCGATGTGCTTATAGAAGATTATGCCGAAAAGCTGAATCAGAAAGCACAAAAGGAAATCGATAAGGCCAAAAAACGCTTTGGTGATAAATTTAATGAAGAAGAATTTGTAACCACAAACGAGCGCGTAATCCGCTATCGTGAGGAGCAAAACCGTGTGCTGAAGCGTATGGCCCGCTCGCTGGAAGCCGAAGATCTGGCCGATGTAAAAGCCCTGATTGAAGAACTCGAAATCGCAGATCCAGATACCGGCTCAAAAAATTGGACCGATGTACGCCAGTTTAACCTTATGTTTGGTACTAAACTGGGCGCTTCGGCAGATACCGCAACAGATTTGTATCTGAGACCGGAAACGGCTCAGGGAATTTTTGTGAATTTCCTGAACGTTCAAAAAACCGGAAGGATGAAAATTCCTTTTGGTATCGCGCAAACCGGAAAGGCCTTTAGAAACGAGATCGTGGCCCGCCAGTTTATCTTTAGAATGCGGGAGTTTGAGCAGATGGAAATGCAATTTTTTGTTCGTCCCGGCGAAGAGCTTCAATGGTACGAGCACTGGAAAGAAACCCGTCTTAAATGGCATCTGTCTTTGGGCTTGGGTGAAGAAAATTACCGTTTCCACGATCACGAGAAATTGGCACACTATGCCAATGCCGCGGCAGATATTGAGTTCAACTTCCCGTTTGGGTTTAAAGAACTTGAAGGTATTCACAGCCGTACCGATTTTGACCTTAAGGCGCACGAAAAGTTCTCCGGCAAAAAACTGCAGTTTTTCGATCCTGAATTGAACGAAAGCTACGTGCCTTATGTGGTAGAAACCTCGATAGGTCTTGACCGTATGTTCCTGGCTGTCTTCTCCAAAGCATTGGAAGAGGAAGAGCTGGAAAACGGATCAACCCGTACCGTGCTTAAGCTTCCGGCGATACTTGCACCCGTTAAGGCCGCGATTTTACCTTTGGTTAAAAAAGACGGCCTGCCTGAAGTTGCAGAGCGCATCATCAATGAGCTGAAGTGGGATTTCAACGTGGTTTATGACGAAAAAGATGCCGTGGGACGCCGCTACCGCCGTCAGGATGCAGCCGGAACTCCATTTTGTATCACCGTTGATCACGATACACTCGAAGACGATACGGTAACCATTCGCGACCGCGATACGATGGAACAAAAACGGGTAAAAATCGCTGAACTTGCGGGTATTTTACACCAAAAAGTAGACTTTAAACACTGGTATAAAGACTAGTAACACGCATAAATTGAATTCTAAAAAGCTCCTTCACGGAGCTTTTTTTAATCCATAATGTGTAATAAATCGTACATTTAAGAACCCTAATTTGAATCTGATGTTCTGTATTTCCCTAAACAAGGTTTTTAAAATCAGGTCTTATTCCATTCTGGTTTTAAGCCTGTTATTTTCTTTTACGTCTCAAAGCTATGCTCAGGAAAAGCTCGCACCTACCACTGTGGGGAAAATGGAGTTTGTGCGTGAAGTACCCTCGCTGGCTTCTCAGATTAGAAACGGAACCTTTATAAAAGCCGAAAAACTTTCGGAAGTTGAAGAAATAAACCCCAAGCGGCGCAGTGCCAATCAGGTGGTTCCCGGCAAAGGTCTGCCCAAAGACGGAGATCCTTTGATTCAAACTCAAACCACAAAATCGAAAGGCACCCAAAAAACCTACGAGCCTGAGCCTATTCGGGTTTTTGAGGCCAATACCGCAACTTTTACTCCATCAGATCCTACGGGTGCGGCCGGCCCCAATCATTATATCGCCGGTTGGAATTCAGGTTTTAAGATTTACGATAAACAAGGGAATCTTCTGGTTCAAGAAGCTTCGCTGGGAACACTCTTTGACGGCAACACCGCGGGTGATCCTATCATTCTGTATGATGCGGCTGCAGATCGTTTTGTAATAACCGAATTTGAAGAAGAGAATGAAGAAGATGGCTTCGAAAACGGGTTTAATATAGCCATTTGTCAGGGTTCAGATCCTGTAAATGACGGCTGGTACGTGTATACCATGGGTTTTGAAACCAGCACGTTCCCAGATTATCCTAAATACGGCATTTGGCACGATGGATATTACATTACCTCAAACATTAATATTACCGGCGGGCAGACCAATCCCAGCGACGCGGTTTTTGTGATGGAACGTTCTAAAATGCTTACCGGGCAGACCAATGTGGGGTTTCAGGGATTTCCACTGCCTACCTTGCGCACTAATGGCTTTTTTAGTCCGCAATTTTTGAGCGTTGCAGACGGTAATTTACCTGCAAGCGGGCCTGCAACGGTGGTGTTTTTTCAGGATGATTCGTGGAGAAATGTCAATGACGATCATCTTAAACTCTGGTCTCTTTCGGTAGACTGGGTAAATCCTGCAAACTCCAGTATTTCGCAGCCTGCTATCATTCCCACGGCAGATTTTAACAGTGTGTTTGACGGTGGAGACTTTTCAAACCTACCTCAACCCGCAGGTGATAATATCGATGCTATGCAGGGCACAGTGATGCAACAGGCGCAGTACCGCAAATTTGCCGGTTATAACTCAGCGATCTTCAATTTTGTAGTCAATGTAGCTCCTGCGGGTGGTAAAAAGGCCGGCATACGCTGGTATGAATTGCGGCAGACGGCAGACGGTCAACCCTGGGAAATTTATCAGGAAGGTACTTATGTTTCCCCTACAGGCCATAATGCCTTTGGTGCCAGTATGAGTTTTGATGCCGATGGAAGCATTGGGATGGGTTACTCTACAGTAAGTGAAGATTTACCGGTAACCATCAATTTTACCGGGCGTTATGCAAACGATCCTTTAGGCGTCATGTCTGTGCCTGAAACGGTCTTAGCCACCAGCACCGGTTTTAGCTTTGTACCTCGTTATGCAGATTATACCCACCTGACCACAGACCCGGCAGACGGCAGAACTTTCTGGTATATATCCGAATATTTCAGGCCACAACGTAAAGATGTGGTAGGTGTTTTTAAACTTGCGCCAGACCTCACTAATGACGTACAAACGGTAGCGCTTGTAAATCCGCAAGACGGCGCATTAACAGCTACAGAACCCATTACCGTCAAAATCAGAAATGCCGGTACCGCTACCCAAACCAGTTTCCCGGTAAGCTATCGTGTAGATGGTGGCGCTACGGTAACCGAAACCTTTACCGGCTCGCTGGGATTTAACGAAACAGCAGATTTTACGTTCTCGCAGACCGCAAATCTTTCCACGACCGGTCAAATCTATGCCATTACAGTTACAACGCGTCTTGGCAACGATCAGGACACCTCAAACGACGCCCTTACTGTAAACGTACAGAATTTATGGCGCGAGGATGTGGGTGTAACGTCTATAGATAATCCGCAGTCGGGATCAGGTCTGGGTTCTGCGGTGCCTGTGACTGTAACGATCACCAACTTTGGTGTTGAGGCTCAAAGTAATTTTCCGGTGTTTTACAGTATCAATTCGGGTAATCAGGTAACCGAAACCTTTACCGGAACCGTACCCGCCCAAGGTACCGCATCGCACACATTTAACCGAAATGAGGATTTCTCAGATCTTGGGACCTATCGCATTACCGCAGGCACCGATCTGCCTAATGATAAAAATCAAACCAATGATATGATCGCAGTTGATGTGGTGAATGCTTATTGCACGCCCTTCTCGGACTGCTCCTCGTTTGGAGACGGGATTACCCAAATCAATCTCGAAGGCACCACTATAACCACGGCCTGCTCATCTGACGGCTTTGAGGCAGATCTCGATACCGTTTTTGATCTGGATATCCAAAACAGTCCCTACACCGGGACTTTACAGGCAGGATTTGACGGTACTGCTTATGCTATTTTTATTGATTTCAACAAAAATGGCGGTTTTGAAGCCTCTGAACGCGTTTCAGACGGCCTGGTTGCCAGTGCAGCCACCGACACTGATTTTACCCTGACGCTTCCGGCAGGGGTAAATCTCGACACCTATCGCATGCGGGTACGCGGCCTTGACAGCGCCTTTAGCGGTGATGCTCAGGATCCCTGTGGGACGATGCAATACGGCCGTACCAACGATTATAGCGTGCGCATTTTTAACAGCCTTTCGGTGGAAGAAAACATATTCCCCGATAGCGAATTGGTGGTCATAGAAACGGCTCGCGATCAATTTCAGATTTCATTGAGCACCAATCAAACCACCGAAAAAATGGCGGTAACGGTTTACAATCTTTTAGGCCAAAAACTCGCAAACAACTGGATTGAAAACGAGTATGGCAGCTACAAATACGACCTGGATATGTCCTATGCGTCCAGTGGCGTTTACATTGTACGTCTGGGGAATAGTGACGGCGGTCAGTCTAAGAAAATTATTGTGCGCTAATCTAAAAGAAGGCTCGCAATTGCACACTTCCGGTGTGTATGGTGCGGGTGTTTTCGCTGCTGCGTCCCTGATACGACAGGTTCAAATCGAGAAATTGCGTAATACGCTTTTGTGCCAAAACATTCCAGGTAAAATTGGTGCCGGGTTGTAAACCTTCAAGCATTTGATAGGCCACAGGCGAAAACGCCGAACCTTCAAAGCTGTTTTTAATATACTTCACACCGGCATTCAGCGAAAATTTATCAGCATTGCTGAAGCTTCCTGTAAAACCGAAATTCTGCTGATTCAGATTCTCAAAGCCTTCGGTTTGATTGGCTTTTTCCACAAAATTATAAAAAGCCGAAACCCTCGAATTATCGCTGAACAGATAAGAAACTTCAGGATTGAAGCTAAAGGTATTCAGCCGATAATTGCGCTGCTCAAAATTTTCAGAATTACTGCTGTTGGTTCCGATTTCCGAATTAAAATTCAACACGTATTGCTCTTTAACTTTGTGTAAAAAATTGAGCTGATGACTTTTTAGTTCATTGGTTTGCAGGCCTAAAGCGATAAGGTTTCGGGTCGTGTTAGCGAGATAGGTGTAACTGGTGGTGTAGCGCTGCTTTCCGCGATTGAAAAACAGGGTGTTGCGCAGGTTGAGATTAAGCCCCAGCGTATTGGCATCCTTAAACGGATTGAGGTCAAAGGCGCTGCCGTCCCGAAGCACTTTACGGTCAATCAGGTAACTGGTCTGGTTGTAAAAATGCGAAAGCACTTTTTGCAATCCGGTTTTCCCGCTCCATTGCGAGAAATTGAGCGTCACGATCTGGCTGAGTCGGTTTTGATGGGTTTTTACAAAAACACGGTTGGGCAACAGAATCCTTATAAAGTCGGCCTGATCGCTAAACTGCGCCACTTCAAACTCCTGCAACTGCTGAATACCGTCGTTATTGTAGTCAATCCAAGTATATACCCCCTGGCCTTCATCAACTTTCACATACGTAAATTCCTGTTGTGGCAGGGTACCACTCGCAGTCTCAAAAAGCGTGTTGAGCCTGATCAGGTTTTTGGCCAGTTTTTGGTCAAAAAGCAAGCGGGAATTCAACGAGCGCTCGGTCGCTGAAGCCTGATTTTCAAATTGCAGTTCGCGGTAGTTGACAAAAAGCCCCAATGCTGTTTTTTCGTTTTTAATCAATTGGGATTTTAGAAACCAGGTGTTGCTGTGGTTTACACGCTCTAAATTGTTGTCCCTCAAACTGTCGTTTACGCGATAGCGGTAGCCCACTTCCACAAAAACCGAAGTACTGTCGCCGCGTCCCACAAAACCTTCGAGCATTTGAAAACGCTGACTTAAAGGATCTAGCCTGCCGGTTACGGGATTATTACTCTCATTATTTTCGGTTCGGTATTTTGCACCAAGCCAGTTTTTCTGAAAGCCATATACTGCATTCGTATTCAGGCGAAAAAAGGAAGTGGTGGCGGTATCTGCTTCGGTTTTGAGGTAGCTTCCGTTAAAGTAGGTTTGTAGTTTGTTATGTCGAAGGCTTCCCAGAATACTATTCCGACTACCCCGGTAATTTTCCGCAAAGCGCAACTGCTCAAAGCGATAATCTACAAAACCCAAAGCGCTATCAGCAAACTGAAGCCCCGAAGAAATAAGCGTCTGATCGCCCTGAGGTCGCAAAGGCACATTCCAGTCGCGGCTAAACTCAATTGCGTATGTACGCTCGATATTTCTAAAATCATCCTGAATGTAATCGAGATTGGCAAAGGCCTCAAGCACCTGTTTTTCGGGATTGCCGTACACGCGTTGTCGCGCCTGAATGCGCCCGGCAAAACCGTCGTTATTGGCATCGTCCAGATCAGAAAACAGGTTTAAATCCTGACGGCTTCCGGCACCTTCAAAACTGATGCTGGTTTTCTCCGAAGGCTTATAATCGCCCTGTACCACCGCCATTTGGAGTTGCGTGGGTGCAAAAAGCCGCACCAACGGCGCAAAATTACCTTGCGGAACCCCGTCTACGGGAGGCACATACTCGTAAATGCGCGTGATGGCTGCCTCGCTGCTGAGGATGTAATCACCCTGATTGGGGCCCACCTGCGTAAAACGCACGTTAAACAATTCGGCTTCGGAGTCGGTTGAAAAAACAAAAATTTCCCGACCGTCGCGTTGCTCTTTTCGGTATAAAATCTTGTTTTCGTTATAGGTGTCGGGGTTGGCACTGAGCGCCGTCATAAGCGAACTATCATCACCGGCAGTTTCTAAAACACCCACCTGTTCCCGGTTGAGATTTTGAACAAGGGGCTGGTTTTTAAGGTCACTCTCCGTATAGACGTGAGCCCTCAGGCTGAGTTTTTCAGATTGATGGCCGCCACCGCCGTAGCCGATGATTCGGGTATAATTTTGCTCGCTGTACTGGTACTCGACTGAGATGCGCATCTCGCTGGTAATGGGAAAAGTAGGATTAAAACGCAGTTCGCCGGCATTGTAATCTATCACATAATCTGCCGTCTCGCCCCGCTCGAGCAGGACTCCGTTGACGTAGACACGCTCGCTCCCGCTCACGATGAGCACATAGAGTTCGCCATTAGGACCCGTGAGTTTATACGGACCCTGATTGCCTTCCTGACCGGTAAACCGGCTTTGGGCAAACACTCCGCGCACCAAAGCGCCGGTGGCAAAAAAGTCTGAAGTGGTCTGCTCCCCTTCCAGGATTCCGCTTAGCGAAAGTCCCTGTACTTTTTTCGCGAATCGCCCAAAATAAGAAGTGGTATTAGCCAGATTGATGTCTCCTGCTCTGATGTTCCAGGTATCGCTGTAGAGCTCAATAAAAATCTGGTCAAATTCATCCAAACGCTGCGAATAGCCCCCGTTTTGCTGGGGAATATTGGCATCCTGAAGCGAGGCCCGCAAAGAAACCTTTTCGCTCAGCTTGCCGCTGATTTGCAGGTCGAGTTCGCTGGTAAAGGTGCTGTTTTGGTTATTGCCCGAAGTGACACCCCGCACCAGACTACCCGTGGTGGTAAGACCTTCAAAAGGGATGAATTCCGGTTTGGAAGTTTCGTGTTTTAGTGCATACACACGGCTCAAATTGCCGTTATTGCTCACGATCTTATCAGCATCGTAGGCAAAATAACGACGGGTGAGAAAATCAGGGAACACGCGGTAATCGAAGGTGAGGCTGTCCGGTGGATTTGCAGTGCTTTTCAACTTAAAAACCGCTGTGGGATAATCTATACTGTACAAAGCGGAATCTAAAATCGCTCCGTCAGCACTGCGCACCTCAAACCGCACCGGATTAAGACTTACCGTATCGAGCACCACGCTGTCGCGTACGACTAGTGTTTTGAGGCGGTCTTCTGCAAAGCGCAGCTCCTGCGAAAACGCCGCCGCCGTCATCAAAAAAACCACTACAGTAAAAAGGTTACGCATACGGCATAAAGCTAAGATTTATTGTTAGTATTATTTTTATTGCCGGCATCTAAAAACCGCCTCATCCCTAACCCTTCCTTCGATACGATGCTCCGTAGGTCGCAGCACTCAGGAAACCCTTCAAAGGAAGAGAGCTTGCTAATCAATTAAAAATTAAAGTCTCCCTCCGACTTTAAGGAAGGAGTCCGGGAGATTTAGAAGGATGTTTTTTGAAATTCTCATCTGATGCGTAAATTAATTAGTAGAGTAAATTTCTATTTTCCGATTTTGTATTTCGTATTTGAACTGCAAACTGCGACTGAAAACTGCCTACTGAATATTACTCTTCCCATTTTCATCTATAGCTCAGGAACACTAACTTCGCGACACACCAAAAATTTACTATGAAAATAATCACCTATAACGTAAACGGAATTCGTGCGGCAGTGCGCAAAGGCTTATTAGACTGGCTTAAAGCAGCTAATCCCGACGTTTTGTTGCTTCAGGAAACCAAAGCGCATCCCGAACAGTTAGATTCTGAAATTCTTAAAGAAACCGGCTATCACAATTACTGGTTTAGCGCCGAAAAAAAGGGATACAGCGGGGTGGCTGTTTTCAGCAAAAAAGAACCCGATAACGTGATTCACGGTACCGGAATCGATTATATGGATCGCGAGGGGCGCAACCTTCGGGTTGATTTTGGCGACCTCAGCATTATGAGTATGTATTTGCCAAGCGGGACTAACGATGACCGCCTGGAGTTTAAACTGCGCTACATGGCAGATTTTCACGAGTATGCCAAAGAGCTTCGCAAAACCCGTCCTAACCTCATCATCGGTGGCGATTACAACATTTGCCACGAGCCTATTGACATTCACGATCCTGTGCGTCTAAAAAATGTAAGCGGATTTTTACCGGTGGAACGCGAGTGGCTTAGTGGATTTATCGACAGCGGATTTACTGACAGTTTCCGCCATCTCAATCCCGATCTTGAGCAATACAGCTGGTGGAGTTACCGCGCCAATGCCCGTGCCAATAATAAAGGCTGGAGATTGGATTACAATATGGTAAGCGAACCCTTAAAAGCTAAAATTAAACGCGCGGTGATTTTGCCCGAAGCCAAACACAGTGACCACTGCCCGGCACTTCTGGAGCTGGATCATAGCTTTTAATTTTTTTGGCCGCTTTCAATAATCAACAGGTACTGAACGTTAGCTAGTTTAAACAACCTCATTAACTATGATCAAAAAGCTTTGCTTAATTGCCCTGAGTGCCGCAACACTCACCTCTTGTGTTTCTGCGAAAGTCTACAAAGACCTGGAAGCACGCTATGCCGATTTAAAATCGGATAATCAGGAACTCAGTCACGATCTGGCCCAGTCTGAACGCCTGCGGAAGCAGTTTGAAGAAGAGGCCCAAAATCTGGAAGACGAACTCGCCAGTACCCGCGCCGAGCGAGACGCGCTGGAACGTGATTATGCGGCGACCAAAGCCAATCTCGAGAATTTACAGAATTCGTACGACGCTCTTGAAGCCAACAGTTCTAAGCGCATTGCTGAAAATTCACAGAAAAACCGCGAATTAATCGCTGAGCTTGACGAAAAGCAGGCGGCACTGGCTGCCGAGCAAACCCGTCTCGAAAAGTTACAACGTGATCTCACCGAACGTTCCCGCCGTGTGGAAGAACTCGAGTCTATGATTGCTGCGAAAGATGCGAAAATGCGGCAGCTGAAAGATACGATTTCAAAAGCCCTGATCGATTTTGAAGGAAATGGTCTTACCGTAGAGCAGCGCGATGGCAAAGTATATGTTTCGTTAGAAAACAAGCTGTTGTTTGACAGCGGAAGCTGGACAGTGGGTGCCAATGGCCGCAAAGCCGTGAACCAGTTGGGTTCTGTTTTGGCACAAAACCCGGAAATCGCAGTGCTTATAGAAGGCCATACCGATAATGTGCCCTATGGCGGCAACGGCCCCATTAAAGACAACTGGGATCTTTCGACTAAAAGAGCAACCGCAATTGTTGAGATTTTGAGTCAGAACTCGGGTATCGACCCTAAAAACCTTACTGCTGCAGGTCGTGGGGAATATGCACCGGTCGCCACAAACGATAACGCCGAAGGCAAAGCCAAAAACCGCCGTATCGAGGTCATTCTCACTCCAAAACTGGATGAAGTGACTAAATTACTGAATGATATTTAGAAAAGTGATCTGCTGAAAATTCGTACTATCGGGTTTAGTTATGAATAAAAAAAGAAGTAATTTTGTATCCGATTAGATACATTTGTAATGGTCTTTTTGGAGGAAACAACTGAATTCAATAAATGGCTTCGCAAGCTTAAAGATTTGCAGGCCAAGGCTAAGATTCTATTTCGACTTCAAAAACTACAGCGTGATGGTCATTTTGGAGACTGTAAACCTGTTGGAAATGGTATTAGCGAAATGCGTATCGATACAGGTAAAGGTTATCGCATCTATTTCCACAAAAAAGAGGATAAAATCATCATCTTATTAATTGGGGGTGATAAATCTTCGCAACAAGAAGATATTAAAAAAGCTAAGCAAATCTGGAAAGAACAAAATTTCTGAATATGAAAACCTCAAAATTTGAAATTGCCGATTATCTGGACAATAAAGAACTTATTGCTGCTTACCTGAATACTGCTCTGGAGGAAGGAGATCAGGAAGATGTTATTGAGGCTATTGGGAATGTTGCAAAAGCAATAGGCATGACTAAAATTGCAGAAGAAACAGGAATGAGTAGACCAAGCCTGTATAAAGCATTATCTGAAGGTTCTAAACCCCAATTCGCAACCATTGTCAAGGTCCTGAAAGCTATTGGCGGACAAATTCAAATTCAGCCCATACCTTCCTAAAGAATGCACGAAAACTAGTATCACTCTTAAACTTATCCTAAGCCTTGAAACCCTTCAAGGCTTTTCTATTTTTTGCAATACCTTCGCAACTCAAAAATACCCTTATGCGCTATACAACACTTCCCGGAACTGATATCCAAATCTCTAAACTTTGCCTGGGCACGATGACCTGGGGTGAGCAGAATACCGAGGCCGAAGGTCACGCTCAACTGGATTATGCGGTGGAGCAGGGTATCAATTTTATTGATACGGCTGAATTGTACAGCGTACCCGCGCAAGCGGAAACCTACGGAAGCACCGAGCGCATCATAGGCACCTGGCTTAAAAACCGAAAGAAACGGGACGATCTGGTTATCGCTTCTAAAATTGCCGGTCCGGCCGAAATGTCGAAGCACATTCGCACCGGGGGTTATACCAAAGCCGAGTTTAAAGACGCCATTCACAAAAGCCTGAAGCGCCTGCAAACCGATTATATTGACCTGTACCAACTGCACTGGCCGGAGCGCAATACCAACTACTTTGGAAAACTGGGCTATACGCACGATTCTGAAGAGCGCTGGGAGGATAATTTCGCCCAAATTCTGGAAGATCTGAACGCATTTATTCAGGAAGGTTTGATTCGTCACATCGGGGTAAGTAATGAAACGCCTTACGGACTTTCGCGCTATCTCGAAGAAGCGCGTAAGGGCAAGCCCAAAATGATCAGCGTACAAAACCCCTACAACCTGTTGAATCGTAAAGACGAGATAGGAATGACCGAAATTATGCTTCGGGAAGAGGTGGGTTATCTGGCCTATTCGCCCCTTGGTTTTGGCACTCTGAGCGGAAAATACATCAAGGGTACAGATACCGAAGCATCGCGCATAAACCGTTTTCCGCAGTACAACAGGTATTCAAACGACCTTGCGGTACAGGCAACCCGAAAGTATCAGGAAATAGCCGATAAACACGATTTGTCGCTAACGCAGCTAGCCTTAGCTTTTGTAACTGGCCGGGATTTTATGATGTCTAACATCATTGGCGCTACGAGCATGGAGCAGCTTAAAGAAAACATCGGTAGTATTGACATTCAGCTTTCCGAAGCGATTTTAGAAGAAATCGAAGCGGTGCATAAAGCCATCCCTAATCCTGCGCCTTAAGCTTTAGTCCAGAATTTTATAAATAAGGTCGTAAGTCTTCAGGGTTTCGGTTTCCAGTTGATGGTCATCAAGCCATTTTACAAAACGACCAATCATAACCGGATCGAGACGGCCCCAATTTTCTTTGGCACCCAAATACGCTACCGAATAGTTGATACTTCCAACCAGATCGAGTTCCTTTTCGGTTTCGGGAATGTATTTGCGTAAGATTTCAGCGGCTTCCTGTGGGTGATCTTCCGCATAGAAAAATCCGGCTTTGGTAGCCTTTAAAAATTCGGAATAGGTTTCCCGATGCGCTTCAACCGTATTGCCATTTACGGCTATAACCGGCGAATAGGAATAGGGAATGTTGTAATCCTTCAGTCTGAAATAGCGCATTTTTTCGCCCTGAGCTTCGGCCTGATAGGCTTCCCAATTGAGAAAAATCCAGGTAGCATCTGCCTTATCTTTCAACAGGGTTTCCCAAATACCGAGTTTTTTGGGATAGGAAATTTCCAGATTGGCTTCCCCGCCGTCGTTTTTGATCAATTGCTCCACGATTTTATCTTCATAGCGCGCTTCGTACGAGGCGTAAGACTTTCCGTCTAAATCTGCCGGACTCTTAATCCCGGAATCCTCTTTTACGGCAATCGCGCTTAAATCTTCCTGATAAATGGCTGCAATAGCTTTAAGATTGAACGGCTTTTCCTTGGTTTGGTAACTGATGATGCTTTCTAACGGGCAAAGGGCCACATCTGCAATACCCAACTCCACTTTCTTCGCAGGCGTTATTTTATAATCGTCTTCTTCCGGTGTAATTAAACTCACCTCAAGATTTCTTTCCTTATAATAGCCCAGTTCACGGGCGATGAAAAAGCCCAGATGATTGGTGTTTGCCGTCCAGTCGAGTGCGATTTTTAGATGTTTCAAAATGCTATTTTTTAAGTGGTTAGATGATTACTCGTAAAGTCGCAATCGGTTTTGGGTTTTGATAAGTTGGCGGTTGAGCTCGTCAATTTTATCTAAAAGATTGAGGATAACGTCTATGCCTTCGATATTGATGTGCAACTCGTCGTGAATACGCATGATTTTTTCAAAAACCGGCATGCTGTCGCAATGCAGGCAATAGGTCTGTTCAACTATTTTAAGCTGAAGCACGCCTTTCTCGTGCAGTTCGGTGATAAAGGTTTCTTCAATGCGGTACTGCTTGCTGAGATGCGCTACGGGTATAAATTCTGGTGTCTTCATCAGGATCTGAGTTTTGCCAGTTCTTCAAATAAGTTCTTTTCCTGTGGCGAAAGATTGGTGGGCATTTCGATCTCGTAGGTGATGTATAAATCCCCAAACTGTCCGTCTTTCTTATAAACCGGGAAGCCTTTGCCTTTAAGCTTTACCTGCTTTCCGGAAGGCGTCTCGGGAGCAATCTTGAGCTTTACACTGCCGTCAAAGGTGTCAACAACCAATTCTCCGCCTAATACAGCGGTGTACAGGTCGAGTTTGACTGTATTGTACAAATTAGCACCGTCACGTTTAAAAGCAGTGTTATTGCGTATGCGGAATTCGAGGTACAGGTCACCATTGGGACCGCCATTAACGCCATCGCCGCCATAACCTTTAATTTTTATGGTCTGCCCGTTCTCAACCCCGGCCGGGATAGTCAATCTAATGTTTTTACCATTTACGGTAAGCGTACGCTTGTGTTTTTCATACACATCGCGCAAATCAAGTTCGAGTGTGGCATTAAAATCCTGCCCGCGGAACTGTGCCTGCCGCCCGCCGCCTCTAAAGCCGCCTCCACCGGCACCGCCAAACATCGAACTGAAAAAGTCTGAAAAATCGTCTTCTTCAAAGCCACCGCTATACTGCGCCCTGCTTCCACCGCCGGCATTGCTGTATTGCCTGCGTTGCTTTTCGGCCTGCTCGTAGGCTTCTGCGTGTTGCCAGTCTTTGCCGTATTTATCGTATTTCTTTCGGTTTTCGGGATTGCTTAAAACCTCGTTTGCCTCGTTAAGCTGCTTGAATTTTTCTTCTGCTTCGGTATCACCGGGATTTACATCGGGATGGTATTTACGGGCCAGCTTTCGGTAAGCCTTTTTGATTTCGGCATCTGTGGCGCTTTTATCAAGGCCCAACACTTTATAATAATCTATATACGCCATAGGAAATATTAAATTTCAAACTATGACTTAAAGTTAACCACATACGGGCTAAAGCGGTGCCGGGATTCTTTTAAAATTTAGTTAGAATTTAATCGCCTGTAGAGCCTAGTCCAGTTTAGCTTTCGCGAAAGCGAAATACTCAAGCCAGGCTGTTAAGGAAAAAAGCAAGAATAAGCCCCAGGGCAGCAGCAAGACCAGTCCAGTACTGGTCGTTTTTAAATGCTTTGGGAAATACTTCTATGGCGAGTGAAGCTACAACCGCACCTCCGGCAAAACACCGGATGTATGCCAGGGTTTCTTCAGCCACACCGGCGAGTAATTGATTGCCCAGATAGGCCGCCAGAGACAAGATCAATGCGGTAACACACCAGAGCAACAGCACCTTCTTTTTTGAAGTTCCGTTTTCAGTCATTTCTTTGGCACCACCTGCAGCTTCGGGAAGGTTTGATAAAAATATAGAGCCCGAAAGTGCCGCAACTGCAAGCGCGTCTGCACCTATCAATGCGACGCCCAGAGCGAGATTTTCAGGAATACCGTCTAAAGTGATGGCTGCAAGAAGACCGCCACCGCTGCCTGAACCCCATTTTTTCTTAACGAGATAATCTAAACCGGTAAATACCAAAGCACCTGCAAAAACAATTGCAAGGGCTACGCCGGTCTGTGCTTTTTCAATCGCGGGATTGATGAGTTCGAGTACGGCAGAAACAATAAGGGCTCCTCCTGCAAGTGCAACGAGAAAGCCCTCTGTTTGTTTAGAAAGATTGCCATAAATACCCCAGACCGCACCCAGAATAAGGGCTCCGGAAACTACGGCTATGACAATTAAAGTCAATTTACTCCTGTGTAGCGTCTTTAACGTCGATTAACTCCACGTCAAAAATCAGGGTTTCACCTGGACCTATTTGAGGACCTGAACCACGATCTCCGTAAGCAAGATCAGAAGGGATAAAGAACTTGTATTTTGCTCCTTCTTTCATCAACTGTAAACCTTCAGTCCAGCCTTTAATCACCTGGCTTACACCAAATGTAGCCGTACGATCTGAATTCATATTTCCGTCAAAAACGGTTCCGTCGATAAGGCTTCCTTCATATTTAACCTCAACCTGATCTGTAGCAGTAGGGGTATCACCCGTACCTTCTTCCACAACGATATACTGCAGGCCGCTTTCGGTAGTTTGAACGCCTTCTTTAGTCGCATTTTCTTTTAAGAATTCTGCTCCTTTTTGCTTAGCCTCAGCTGCTTTAGCCATTGCGGCCTCTTCCTGCTTGGCACGAAGTTCTTCCTGAAAACGGGTCATCAACGCTTGCATCGTTTGTTGCGAAAACTCCAGACTGTCTGTAAAGCCTTTACGCACACCGGCTTCGTACATTTCAAGATCAAACAACTCATCTGGATTGTCTCCCAATGCCTGCTTAAACTGAGCACCGCTGTTTGCGCCAATCATATACGAAACAGAATCTTTAAAAGTTTTAAGTTCTACATCTCCAGAACTCATTTTAGAATTATCGCAGTTTACCAGTGTAAGTGCTACAACCGGAAGCGCGAAAAACACTTTATTTAATTTCATTGTTATTGTTTTAGGTTTTTAATTTCGTGTGCAAATAACGGGATATTTAAAGGTTTTCAAAAATCCTGAGCGTTTTAATCTGTGTTTGCCTCAACCAGACCCGTTACCTTATCTGTTTATTTTAAAACTTCGAGTAATTCTACATCAAAAATCAGGGTAGCATAGGGCTTGATATCCTTGCCTGCACCGCGCTCGCCGTATGCCAGATCCTGCGGAATGTAAAAACGGTATTTGCTGCCGGTGGACATTAGTTGTAAACCTTCGGTCCAGCCGTTGATTACCTGACTTACGCCAAAAACCAGAGGTTCGCCGCGCTTGTATGACGAGTCAAAAACGGTCCCGTCAAGCAATTTACCTTCATAATTTACCTTAACGCGATCTCCGGGTCCGGGTTTTTCGCCATTTCCTTCCCGTAAAACCTCGTATTGCAGACCGCTTTCGGTAGTGACCACGCCGGGCTTTTTAGCATTTTCTTCTAAAAATGCAGTGCCTTCAGCCCTGGTTGCAGCGATCTGTTCTTCGCGTTTAATCTTTTCAATCTTCTGCATGGTATCATTAAGCTTTTGAAAAAGCTTTCGCGAAGCGGCCTCATCAAGCTCAATGGCTAGGGAGTCTTTAAAAGATTCTTTCAAACCCTTTTCAAAAACAGCAAGATTAAAAATCCCTCCGGGCATTTCGCGTAAATTCTCGCCACTGCTAATGCCCATCGCATAAGAAATGGAGTCCTGAAAGGTCCTGAGCTGAAATTTTTCGGGTTGTGCCACGGTTTTTTGGGGTGTGCTGCAGTTAGCTAAAGCCAAAGCCGCAACAGACACCAGCACAAACGATTTAATATTCATAGGTCGTAGGTTTATTTTGAAGCGCCAAGTTAATTAATATGCTTCAAAACCTGAATATTAAAATGCCTTACTAACTCACAAACGCACTATAGCCCGTAATCGCCCGTCCTACAATAAGCGAATTGATCTCTTTAGTACCCTCATAGCTGTAAATCGCTTCGGCATCTGCCACAAAGCGCGCCACATCATACTCGAGCAAAATACCGTTACCACCCATTACCTCCCGGGCACGGCTCACCACGTCTCGGGTACGCATCGAGCAGAATACTTTGGCCAGAGAAGCGTGCTCATCTGTAAGCGAACCGCCATCCTGCATTTCGCTAAGGCGGAAACACAAAGTTTGCATCGCGGTAAGATTAGAAACCATCTCGACCAGATGATTTTGTATCAGCTGAAAACTGGCGATAGGACGCCCAAACTGCTCCCGTTTTTTGGTGTATTTCAACGCTGCTTCATAAGCGCCGCGGGCACAGCCTACGGCCTGCCACGCCACACTTGCACGGGTCATCTGCAATACTTTTGCGGTATCTTTAAAGGAGTTTGCATTTTGCAAACGATCACTTTCGGGAACACGGCAATCGGTTAGCGTAATCAGTGCGTTCTGCACGGTGCGCAATGCCATTTTATCTTCCATTTTCTCGGCTTTAAAACCGGGGTTTTCTTTACGCACAATAAAACCTTTAACCTGACCGCTATCCAGATCACGTGCCCAGATGATGGTAATATCTGAAAAGGTCGCGTTACCAATCCATTTTTTCTGACCGTTGATCACCCAGGCATCACCGTCTTTTTTACAGGTTGTTCCCAGTCCTCCTGCGGCTCCCGATCCTACTTCAGGTTCGGTAAGACCAAAAGCGCCTATTTTCTCAAATTTTTGCATTTTGGGCAACCATTCCTGTTTTTGCTCCTCGCTTCCGCAGAGGTAAATCGAACCCATTGCCAGGCCGCTGTGTACGCCAAAAAAAGTAGAGATCGACACATCAACACGGGCGAGCTCCATCGCCAGAATGCCTTCCATCAGGAAACTCTGATTGGGACAGCCGTAGCCTTTGTAGGCGATACCTGCCATATTGAGTTCGGCAAATTTGGGTATGATTTCGTGAGGGAATTCGGCACGGTTCCAATATCTGTTTGCGATGGGTTTTACCTCATCTTCCATAAAGTTCCGCATCTTCATCTGCAGTGCGCGCTCTTCCGGACTTAATTTTTGAGCCAAATTGTAAAAATCCCCGTCTATGGGCGGAAGTTTGTGCTGGCCTTTTTTAGCCTGTGAATTCAACATCTTCATCAGACCTTTGAGCTGGCGATCGTCCAGATTGCCCACTGCGCTCATCACCTGAGATAAATCTACTTTTTGAGAGAGTTTGGCCAAAGCATCTAAATCAATAGATTTTAGAAGTCCTATGGTATTTTTTACTTTTCCGAATATCGACATCGTTTGCGTGTTTTTGTTTAACATCTAAAAATACCAAGCTTTTAAGGCCATAGCACCCAAAAAACTGTTAATTACACGGTAAACTATATTCACTGTAACTAGTTGTGCAAGTAAAATATAGTTTCTAAAATTAGTCCTTTACTTTTCTTTAGCTCGATGTTGCATACTGGCTTTAGATCTCGTGAATCTCCTCTCGTCGATTTGCTTGTCCAAAGAAAAGTAACAAAAGAAAAGACACTTTTTCTTAGGCATTTTTGCCTTATCAGGCAAAACCGCAACAAGTCCCCTAAATTTTCTCCAAGGCTTCAAAAATTTTTAACGGGGACTTCTTGCTATGCTGAAGAAAAAGATCACTAAAGAAGAAAATTTACCCCTTGATTTAAAAAATTTATTGATAATCATAGTACCTACAGGTAACCTCTTGCATATAAGAAGTATTTAAAACACTATTGATTTTTCACCAGACTCTCGTGTAAAAAGGCATGTTGATTTTCGGAAGTTTTGATATGTAGCCAGTCGGTGGTGCGGCCCAGAACCGTAAGTGTATCACGTCTGCTTAGTGTGGTTGCCTTTTCAGCTTTAGCCGAAGGTCCCAATCGCAAATTGGCTTTTGATGCTTTCACAACAACCTGAGCAGGTATTTCTGAAGCGTCTGAAGCCTTGGGAAGCTGAGCTTCCTGAATAAACGGAAACGGATTGATCGCTCCGCTTCCCCTGCGGTAAATTCCAAAATGCAGGTGCGGGGGCGTCGTGCGCGCATTACCGGTATTACCTACAAGACCCAGCGTATCACCGATTTTTACGCGTTGTCCCGTTCTGGCAATAATACTGTCCAGGTGTGCATAATACAAACTGCTCCCAAACAGACCATCGCGCAGCCAAACCTGCTTACCGCCCAGGCCGCGGTTCCCGGTACTGCTTACATAGCCATCTACACCGGCCAGCACGGGTGTACCTCGGCTTGCGAAGATATCTACGCCTTCGTGACTGCGCCTTCCGCCATCACGGGCCGCACCCCAAAAGCTTTGTACCGCTTTTGACGACAAGCCCGCCACCGGAAAGGCATAAGCCGGACTGCTGCTAAACCGCATCGAAAATTTGCCCTTCGCTCCCAGCTGTGGTTGCAACACAAGTTTGTAGTTTCCGGCTTTTTTAGGCGAAAAGCTTAGGGATTTGCTTTCATAATCGGCTTGCTCCAGCAATTTAAAGGGTGAGATGCTATCTGAAGTTTTTTCGTAGAGATCTATAAAAACCAACGGATTTATCGTGTCGGTCAGCACTTCAAAATGATAATTTCGGCCCAGCTCCAGCTCAAGATTGTAGGCGTAAACGGGCAGACTTTGGGTGCTGAAAATTCCCTGTTCGGCATAGGGCAGATCAACCGCCAGACTGTCTTGCAAGGCCAAGCCAAAGGCCCGGTTCCAGTTGAGATAGGGCAGCGAATCGTTATCAAAATTGCGCGCATACACTTCACGGGCTGTGGGCTGTGTGATCACATCTGTGACGCGGGTGAGTTTGCTGCAACCGTTGGTAATCAACACGGCAAGCAGCACCAATAAGGCAATCGGGTAGTTTCTCATAGCACCTCTGAAAGTGCAGAAACTATGCCAATAAACCCACTAAAACAGCGACAACTGCCCCGGCCGGTATTTTTCAAAAAGGCTGCAGTCAAGCGGATCAATCCCGCGGCCTTTTAAATACTTTTTGCGGCCCAGTTCTACCTGAGCTTTGATTTGAGTGGCAAACTCACCGCTGCCGCGCATTCTGCGGCCAAACTGCGAATCGTTGAGATTACCCTCGTGGCAGGCGGCAATCTGGTTGAGCACCTTATCTGACCTATCGGGCATTGCGGTCTTCAACCAGTCTTCAAAAATTCCCGCGATAGCACCATTAAGCCGCACCACTGTGTAGCCCACCGAGCGGGCGCCGTGATCTGCCGCAGCTTTAATAAGCGGCAACACCTCGTGACTGTTGATACCCGGAATGATGGGTGCCGTCATCACATTAACCGGCACGCCGGCTTCAGAAAGTTTTTTAACCGTCTCCAGACGCTTTTTAATACTGGCGGTGCGCGGCTCAAGCAGGCGGCGGGTCTTTTCTTCAAGCGAGGTGATAGACATATTCACCTGAATCAAGTTGCATTTGGCCAACTCCCGGATGATATCGAGATCGCGCTGTATAAGCGCGTTTTTGGTGATGATACCCACGGGATGCCGGTATTTATAAAAGGTTTCGAGCAGGCGGCGGGTGATTTGAAACTCCTTTTCGGCGGGCTGGTAGCAGTCTGTATTCCCCGAAAGCACAATGGGCGCAGCTTTGTAACTTTTTCGCATAAAATAGGCTTCGAGCAGTTGTACCGCATTGCGCTTGACCAGAATGCGGCTTTCAAAATCGAGCCCGGCATCATAACCCCAGTATTCGTGTGAATTGCGGGCATAGCAATACACGCAGCCGTGCTCACAACCCTGATAGGAATTGAGCGAAAAACCCATCCCCACATCTGGGCTCTCTACTTTGTTGACAATGCTTTTGGGGAAAGTATCTATAAACAGCGTTTTGAGATTTTGGGGCTCGTCGCCTTCCTGCGCGCAGTAATTGAGAAAGTCGGCACGCGTCTCGTGCTGATGCTTATCAAACCTGTTGGCAATATTTTTTTGCGCCCCACGCCCCTTTAAATGTTCTCCTTCGGCTTGCATATATTTGGATTTATTACAAATATATGGAATATTTCCTATTTTATAGATTTTAAAATAGGTGTTGAGGGGAATGAGTATTATCCCGCTAATTTCATAGCTCTTTAAATTTGAAATGTAGCGGTTACTTTGTCCCGATCTAATTTATCATTGGTTCTCCGGTCAACACCAAATTTTAACAGCAGACCAAAACCAATTAAAAAAACTGTGATAAGCAAAATGAGAATTTGTAAACACCCGACATTTATTCTTTCATTTACGAAGTTTAAAATCGCGGAGATTAAAAGAATTATGCTTGAAATCAAAAGCAAATAAAAAGTAAAGTCAGTATTGGGATAAATAGCATTAGTGAAATATAGAATCAAACAAATACTAAACAAAAATACCGGAGCCCAGTTCCTGAAAAAAGAATTTTGATTTGGAGGAATAGTCATTTTTCAAATTTCAGTAGAAATAACTAATTACTTTTGGCTTACTGGACTAGTGATTAAACTTTTTTATGGGGCAATAATTGAGAATTCTATAAGCTTTTCAGAAATAGCGCTTATCAATTTTAAGATAGTCAAGGGTGATTAAGTAGAGTGGCTTCATAATACTATCATTTGATAGTATCAAATATAATCATCCTTATTCAAATGAGGCTAAAGGACTGAATTGTTGGTATTTTTAAAAAATGTTTTGACTGTACCTTGTAGCGTTGAAAATCGATTTTGAAAAAACCATAAATGATTCATTATTTAAGTAAAAATTTACCGTTTTATGGATTATTTGTTTAAAAGATTATGCCGAGATTGAAGCTTAATCTATTATTTCTCACAGCAGAACCCGGGTTGTCTTTGAAAATATCAGATAATCCAGCTTGATTATCAATTTCTGCAAAAACATCTAATTGATCACTAATAGGAAGTTTGTAACCTATGCCACCAGCTATACCATACTCTGTAGAATTAAATATTCTTGTAATATCAGTATTGAACCAGGTGGCTTTTGCAGCAATCATAAAACCCATGTAAGGCCCAAGATTAACATACCAATTATTATTGTTCCCGAAGTAATAATTAGCTGTGATGGGAACAGAAATCATATTAAAAACTATATCTGTCTTTTTATTATCATAAAAACCCTCTGCAAAACCTTTTCTCTCGTAGATGGCTTTTAATTTCAGACTCCACTGCTCGCTGAAATAATAGTTTCCAAAAGCACCACCGCTGTATTCAATCAACGACTTGGTTTTCTGTTCATAACTGTCGGAGACGTTGCTTATTGACAAAGCTGTGATTATCCCAAATTCAACATCATTTTTACTTTGAGCAAAGCTTAAATTGACGAATAAGAATAATAAGAATGTTATTTTTTTCAAGCAGATTGGTTTTTGATTTGTTGCTGTCATCTAGGCTAAAAGTAGTTGCGGAGGTTTACCTTAGGTTAGCTGATTAAATTACTTTTAGTAATGTAGTAGGCTGGATTTTATTTAAATTCTACATCAATTCCTTTGTAAGCTTCCAGCAATTCTGGTAAAGTCATCACTTCAATATCAAGTATTTTACAAATTGCAGGAATTTTTTTAAATGCTTTATGGTCGTTTCCAATTTCCGTCTCCTCTGTTATTATTACGACATCTTCTTTCTCACTTTTCTTTATAAGAGCTAAAATTATCATTCTGGCGTCAGCAGTTTCCAGAAATTCCTTTTTACGCTCTTCGAATTCAGCGTCGTTAAGTTTTTTCGAAAGGGGTGTTCTAAAATTGTCATTTAGTAGATTATAAAACTTCTTAGTTGAAGGAGGAATGAGGTCTTTAGTTTTAAAAGGAAGATTGAAGTCCTTTTTAAATTTCTTTATAAGTAAATAATCCAGCGATTTAAGAACTATACCTTTGGAGGTATATTCACATTCTTGATAAACAGCATCTATCAAAATGAGGTTGCCATTTTCAAATTCAGCTTTTATGAAATCAAACAGCTTTGTTTTTTTGTCAAATGGTAAGTAATAACGAACCAAGGACAACAGGGAACTTGTGTCAATTATTACTTTCATCAAATATACTTTTCTAATTTCTCGGGTTTAATATTTAGTTTTTTACAGACTTCATATTCATTTAAAACTCCTTCGTAATAGGCAGTTTGAATTGTTGACACAAACAATGGCGAAGGAATAGGTTTTGCAACAGAACCTCGTTGTTTAATTCCTTGCTCTTTTAATAGTTGTTTCTCTCTTTCTTTTTCCTCTTGATTTTGACGGAATGATTCTTCAAATTCTTCTTTTATGAGTTCGTAGTTTACCTTGGAAATTTGGCCTTTATAAAGAAGTCTAGTAAATAATGATAATTGACTTAGATGAGTTCTATTCGAAATATTTTCAATAAGGTCGTGATGATAATCATTATTAAAAGAAGCCTTTTCTAATTTGTCAAGTGATTCAGCATACTTACCGGCTAAAAAGAAAAAGGCGAAATCATTACACCATCTTTCAATGGATGAAAGATTTTTATTGTAAACGGAATAATTGATTTCTTCTATTTCTTCTTCGTCTAGTAAATAATGACCTAGTTCATGTGCTAGCGTAAAAATTTCTCTCGAAAATGATTGATGCCTTTTAAGAACAATCATATTTGGTTTTAAATAGAAACCATCAATGTTTGCCTTTTCTTTTTTATTCCAAGTTTCAATAAACTCGAAAACCAGAACATTTTTCGTAGCCAAAGAGGATATAAGGGCTTTTAAAAAATCTCGCCTATTCTTTTCAAATTTAGGATAGAGAGCCTTTCTAGCTTTTAGCGCAATCTCTCTTGGATTGTCTGAAATTGAGTATTTTTTAATTTTTCTTTTAAAATCTAAATCTGATAATTTTGCAATTGCTGAAAGTGATAATTTCAGTTCCTCAAATTGATTAACAATTTTTATTGCGCCCAGATTTAGCTCTTCATTTTGAAAGTTTTGTTTTCTAAAAAAAACACTTGCCTCTTTAGATTTTTCAGGTGCTTTTGGGTCTAAATAGTAGTGTATCCCTTTTTCAAAAATTTTATCAATCCTTTTCAGGTAAGAAACCTTAATTTCATTTCCAAACACATCTTCTTTAGTGACTGGATTTTTTAGTCCTTCACTAATTTTTTGCAAAAATTCCTGTACATCCAATCTGTACATTTCTAGCAAATGTCTTATTCGTGATATGTTATGTTCTACTTTCAATTTCGCTTTTAATTCTTTCTTACAAAGTAACGATTTCTTTTAAGCTTATGTATAAAGTTTAGTATTTGAAAAGTAGGCAATTACGAAGCACCAATCTTACGATTAAGCATCAATTTTGATACGAGCCAAAAGACTTGATTCTACTACTATTTCGCCTATTTTTTATATACATTGTTACCTGCTGGCTTTTCTTTTTTTAGTCAATTTATTTGTGCATTCTGAAGGAGTCGAACCTTCACTCTTCACCTTCACCAAAGTAGTCTAAATTAATATTAGTTCGACTTTCGTGGAGGGGACGCTTTGACCACTAAGCTAGAATGCTGTTTTTAAATGTTCAATTATTTCATCTCTATCCGAACTATTGATTTTACCAAAATTTGAGTTTAGTAAGTTGCCTATAGCATTTGAATATCTTTTAGGGTCATTTTTAAGTTTGTTGATACTCTTTATTGGTTTAATCGTTTTATTTTCAATTTCGATTTCAAGTTTAGCTATTCTCTCGGCAAGTTGTGAATTATCTGGCTTACACTTTTCACAAAGAGTATAGCCTATATTTTTAATAATATTAGTGAATAGCAAGAAGTCGTTAAAGTCAATCTTTTCGTAACTATTAGGGCTATTAACAGAATGAAACTTGGAATTGTAGTAGCCTGTAAATTCAGTGACCTTTTTGCATAATTTGTTCAACTTTTTTAAATCTTTTTCCTCTGAATGAGCGAACCTATTCCTTATGAACCTATAGTACTCAAATCCGTAATAGACTTCTTTTCCTATTTCAGTTATTCCTTGTCCTTTTGAAGAGAAAATATTTTGCAATAAATTGTCAAAGTCCGTTTCACCATCTACTTTATTTGCCCAAGTCGGGTTGTATATTTTGTATTCCTTTCTAAATTCGTCAATAAATTGTTCCGCCTGTTGCATAACTGACAAAATATAGAAAAGTCTAATACGTGATGAAAATAATTCGATATTGACACTATCGACTCGTACTTCGTGCTTATTGGATAGGTCTTGAATAAATTGTTTATGGTCTTGTGAAGCTTTAAGATTATTGAGAAATTCACGAATAGCCATTTCATTACACTCGACAACAGCATCAAATTCTCCAAGACCTTTTTTAAGATTTCGGAAGGCTTTAAATGAAAATTTTGTTTCGTTAATATCTCTACTCATTTTTATTCTCTCTATTTTTTTCAGCTTGCAGCTAACTAGTGATGTCAAAACAAATATAATCCTTTAAAAAAGCGTTTTCCGGAAATCATTACTTTTTTAATGCTGACTATCAGCTTGTAAAAACAAAAAACCGCTCTAAAGCGGTTTTTAATTTCTATAAGGTAGCGCCTTTACTTCCCAGGAAATTCCGCTTTGCGCTTTTCTAAAAAGGCGCTGGTACCTTCTTTAAAATCTTCGGTACCAAATGAGGCGCCAAAACCTTCAATCTCGGCTTCATAACCATTTACACCGTTTTTAAAACCGGCATTTACAGCCTGTATCGCGGTCGCAATGGCAACGCCGGAGTTCTCGAGGATTTTTGAAGCGATTTTTTCGGCAAGTGCCATCAACTCTTCCTGGGTGGTCACGTGATTGACAAGGCCGTATTGCAGGGCCTGGTCTGCATTAATCATGCTCGCGGTCATAATCATTTCAAAAGCACGGCCCTTGCCTACCAGTTGCGGTAAACGCTGGGTACCGCCATAACCGGGAATAAGTCCCAGCGAGGTTTCGGGAAGTCCCATACGGGCATTGTCGCTCGCTATGCGAATGTGGCATGCCATCGCCAGCTCAAGACCGCCGCCCAGCGCAAAACCGTTGATCGCTGCGATTACCGGAGTGCTCAGGTTTTCGATAAAATCAAAAAGGAGTTTTTGTCCCTTTCGCGCCAGCATAGCCCCTTCTTCCTCTTCAAAATCAGAGAACTCGCTGATGTCTGCCCCGGCCACAAAGGCCTTCTCCCCGCTTCCGGTAAGAATGATGACGCCTATATTTGCGTCGGCATCCGCTTCCGCGAACGCGTCGTGAAGCTCCTGAATGGTTTCTTTATTGAGGGCGTTTAATTTTTTAGGTCGGTTTATGGTGATGATCGCCAGTTGATCATCCACTTCATAAATGAGGTTTTCAAAATTCATAGGATGCGTTTTTAGTGTTCTTCTACCCGCGGAAAAGTAACCTTAAATACAGTGCCGCGATCTGCCTTAGAAGTAAAAGTAATGGTTCCGTTATAGGTTTCCACAATATTTTTAACCATTGCCAGGCCAAGACCCATTCCGCTTGACTTGGTGGTAAATTTAGGTTCAAAAACTTTGACCGCGTTTTCTTCTGAAATGCCGTGCCCGTTATCACAAACCAAAATACAGACTTCGTCGGGCTCGCTTTTGATCTCTACACGAATGCGGGGATCTTCGGTATCTTCAGTCGCCTGGATGGCGTTTTTCACCAGGTTAGTCACCACGCGGATCAGTTGGGTGCGGTCTAACTTTGCCGTGATTTCTTCGGCATCGCTCGCAAACGTAAGGTAGGGCTCGGTAAAAATATCAAGCGCCAGTTTGGTCACAAAAACCACATTTAGGGTTTCGTTTTGCTGCGCCGGCATTTTGGCAAAATTGGAAAAAGCCTCTGCAATAGAGCTCATCGTATCTATCTGCTGAATAATTGTGTGGCTGTATTCATCAAGTTTCTTGCGAATGTCGGGGTCCTGCGGGTCAAAGCGCATTTGAAAACTCTGTACGGTAAGCCGCATAGGCGTCAACGGATTTTTAATTTCGTGCGCCACCTGCTTGGCCATCTCCCGCCAGGCGGCTTCCCGCTCGCTTTGCGCCAGCTTGGCGGCACTGTTCTCAAGCTCGTCTATCATCCCATTATATGACTTGACCAGGTTGCTGATCTCTTCGCTGGCATCTTCAATCTCAATACGCTGGTTGCGTTTATCAAGCCGGGTTTCAATCATTTTATCACTAATTGTCTTAAGACTACGCGTAATGTAGCGCGACAGAAAATAAGACAAAGCCGTCGCAATGAGCAGCATAAACAGATAGCCTTCCGCCAGGCGGCGTAAAAATTCTTCCAGCTCGCGGGTGATGAAATCATCATCCTGAATGTAGGGAAGATTCATAATCGCCAACGGCTTAAACTGGTTGTCGTTAATGTAGGTATAGGAAGACTGGTATTTGACCCCATCAATTTCGGAGGGCACCACCCAGCGCTTGGTAGGTGTATTTGCGAGACCGTCAAGAATTCCCGGGTTCAGGCGGGTTTCAAGTGTATCTTCGGTAAAGGATTCTTTAGACTTGACTAAAAGATTACCGTCTAAATCGTAGATATTTATAGGCAACTCGTGAACGTCTGCGATGCGGTAGATATCTGAGTTGAACTTTAAAATCAGCGGAATGTTTTCAGACTTTACCTCATAAGTGGTCTGGTCGAGGACGTAATCAATTTCGGCCCGTATCTGATCTTCTTTGCGCAGCAAGCGGTCGCGGTGGTAATCTTTGGCCTCCTCCCTATACTGCAACACACTGATGATCCCTATCAGGATAGAGGCTCCCAAAATGAGAAAAACCATCCCAAAAAAGATGCGCAGGCGCAAAGAAAGCTTGTGAAATTTCATGACTTTAAAGCTAATCAAAAACCAGACCGTTACGCATTCGGATTTTTATCGCGAATGCTTTTATAGAGTTTTATGCCCAACATTAGGAGGATAGCAAGCACGATTAAGCCGGCCAGTCCCCAGATCCAGTTGGTCGCGCTTTTGGTAATAACCAGAAAAATGACTGCGAAAAGAATTAAGGTAGGACCTTCATTCCAGATACGCATAAACTGCGTGGTGTATTTAAAATTACCGGCCTGCAATTGCTTGTAAATCTGATGATTTTTAAAGTGATAGGCATAGAGCAACACCACAAAACCCAGCTTGATCTGCATCCAGGGCGCCTGGAGCCAACCCGGCTGGATGTGCAGCATGATAAACGCAAACACACTCGCAAGAATCATGGAAGGCCAGGTGATGATCTTCCATAAGCGTTTGGTCATCAAAGCCAGCTGAATGCCCAAAATAGTGCGATCGGGTTCCGGTTTTTCGGAAGCTTCAATCTGGTACATAAAGAGACGGGGCACATAAAAAAGGCCCGCAAACCAGGTCACGACAAAAATGAGGTGCAGGGATTTAAAATAGAGGTAATAGGCTTCCATAAAATTTGGCTTCTCGTGTTTTAACCCATTAGATTGCTGTGTAGTTTTAAATGGTAAACAAACTAACACCGGCTAGATTTCTTAACTGTTTTTCTTTCGGTCTAAACTATTTTTTCCCACCGTAAAAGCATAGGCTGCAGCGGGCAGAAATTGAATAGTCAGGCCATTGTGTTCTTTTTCTCCTTCCTTATCTATTGTCGTAACAATTGGATAATTTAAATCACTTTCAGTACAAAACTTATATAAACTCTTGAGTTCCCCCGGCTTATCAAAATATCTGTTTGACCACTTGATTTCTAAAGCCCACAAGGGTTTTAAGGTTGAATCGCTAATCCCTATCATATCTACCTCTCCATTAGACCATCTTGCATACCAGGGGGTAAACCACTCCCGATGCATCCATTGAGCAAATATCGCTGTTTCAACCATATTGCCAATCATTTCGTCTGTACTTGTGATGGGCGAAAACAACGCACTTCGTAAAGAGGGGTTTGTAAGATAAATTTTGAAAAAGTTATCTCTTTTAAAACGCTTACCACTTTGATCAATGCGTTTTACCTGTTTTATCAGATAAGCAGCTTCCAAATATTCCAAGTACTTCTTTAAGGTGTTTTTAGGTACTTGTGATTGCTTGCTTAAGGTTTCAAGAGAAAATTCACCACCACTGTTATATGCGATGGTGGTAAACAATGAATTCAACTCTCTGGTGTCACTAATACCGTACAAACTGGGTAAATCTCGCAATAAAACCTTATCTACAATATCTTGTCTAATGTATCTTCCCGGATTTGCCTGAATCTTTTCCGAAAAAATAACCTCGGGATAACCCCCAAAATTTATATAGTCGAGAAAATGTTTGTTTAACTCTATCAGATGTGAGGAAGTATAAAATGCTGTACTTTGCTCTTTCCACTTCAAAGTCGTATTAGTTATGATTCTGTCTAATCCTTTAAGCGAAATGTATTCATTAAAGGTTAAGGGTGGAAGTAAAAAGTCTGTAAATCGTCCTGCACCACTTTCGTTACTGGCAAATTTAAGGGCGGCAGCCGCAGATCCTGAAACAATAAATTTATCCTTGCGATAACTATCTACTAAAGACTTTAAATGAACTTCCCAATCCCGACAATATTGGATTTCATCATAGATTATATGCCAATCCTCTTTATCTTTTAAACCTGTAGCTTCTTTTGCATAGCTAAACAGTTGCTCCAGGGGCATGTTGTTATAAATAGGGTTTTCAATAGTGATAAAAATGATTTTTTTAGGATTTACGCCGTTTTGAATTAAATCCTCAACCATATGAAACAACATAACTGTTTTACCCACCCGTCTGGGCCCCATTAAAACAACAGCGCGTCGTATCTCTCTCTCGTAAACAAGAGGTTTAAAAAGATCGAAATATAACCTGCGGGGCATTTCATTATAATCTGCTTCGATACGACCATCAACCCACCAGGGATTCTCAAACCTAATTCGGTCTAAAACCTGCTCTTTAGATATCTCCTTTATCATAAAATGATCTTATTTACAATCAAAAATACAAATTAAGATCAAATGATTGACTTTAAAACTATATTAAATACTGATTAAGGTTTTTTAAGATTAAAAACAGGCTTATTTTCGACCACCTCCGTATTGTGTAGCGATTCTTTAAGCTTAAAACATCCTCAGCGCGGGTAAAAACCGACCCTCAATTTCTTCGAAATTGTGTCTACTCCTTTTTCAAGGAGGGGAGCCTCAAAAGGACTAATCCTTTTGAATAAAAAGGTAATTGAGATTCATTTCGTTAAAAGCCTTATTAAACGCAGCAACCTCATCGCTTACGAGTTGGTCAAATTTAGTCAGCTCGTCATTCACATGTTTGGTCAGTTCGTTTTTGACCGCGATATCCTGATCGGTTGGCGCAAAATTGCCCATACCCACCAGCGAATTTAAATGCGCCAGTTTATTGGTCAAACGAATTGGAAAGTTTAGCGGATCCTGACCGCTTCGGTTTTTGGTTTGGTACAGGGCTTTTTCGATTTCTTCCAGATTCTCCCGAAGCGTTTTAGACTTTTCGCGCAGTTCTTTGGTCGCAGGGTTGTCTTTGTATTGCTTCTCAAAAGCACTGAGCTGGCCGGTTATATTGCGTATTTTCTTGATGCTCTTGTGCGCACGGTCAACGGTTTTGTTCACGTCGTTTATAAAATCGAATTGTGCCTGCATATCAGCCTGAGACGCTTCCGAGCGCGGGTCGGCCACAACAGTGTAGGGTTGTGTGTAGTCCGTTCCGTTTACATTCAGTTTTACGGTGTAGGTGCCGGGTATCTGTTTGGGTCCTTCGGTACTGGCCCACCATAAGATCATTCCGGGAAGGCGCTCTGCTCCTTCATAGGTCATATCCCAGTTAAACTGGTTTCCTCCTGCTTTCACCTCCAGCTTGTCTTTATCTCCTCTAGTGCTGTACGACTTGATCGTATCGTTTTTCGCATCAAAATAAGTCAGCGCAACACTGTCTTTTTTCGCATCGTATTCCGGTAAATAGAAATAGGTCATCACGCCGGAAGGATGATTGGTTCCGGCTGAATTGGACTTGCGGCCACCGCCATCCATTCTGTAGGTATCTTTCGGCTTAAATAATTTAACTGCGCCGGTTTTGGTGTTTCCATCCAGCTGGTGCAGTACGCTCAGATCGTCAATGATATATAAGCTGCGTCCCTGTGTGGCTACGATCAGGTTGTTGTTTTTAAGCGCCAAATCGGTAACCGGAACGATAGGCAGATTGAGCTGAAACGGCTTCCAGTTGGCTCCCGCATCAAAGGAGATGTACATTCCGGTTTCGGTACCGGCGTACAACAGACCTTCCTGAGCAGGATCCTCACGTACCACGCGGGTAAAATGCTCGGGTGCGATGCCGTTTGTGATTTTTTTCCAGCTTTTACCGTAATCGGTAGTCTTGTATAAATAGGGCGCGAAGTCACCCGATTTGTATTTGGTGCCCGCAATGTAGCAGGTACCTTCGTCAAAATACGAAGGCTCTATGCTGTTAATCATCATCCACTCGGGCATTCCTTTGGGTGTAACATTTTCCCAGTTTTCGCCTCCGTCACGGGTGACGTACACGAGTCCGTCGTCACTACCCGTCCACAACAGTCCTTCTTTTAACGGACTTTCATTAGCTGCGAAAATAGTACAGTAATATTCTACGGAAGTGTTATCCTGCGTGATGGGCCCGCCCGAAGATTTTTGCTTCGATTTATCGTCTGTGGTTAAATCGGGGCTGATTACTTCCCAGCTTTGGCCTTCATTGGTAGTCTTATGCACGTGATTGCTGAAGGTGTACAGCACATCAGGATTGTGACGGGAGAACATAATGGGGAAATTCCACTGAAAGCGGTATTTCATATCCTCGGCACCGTGACCCATAGGGTTATCGGGCCATACCGAAACCGAGCGTACGCTATTATTCTCGTGATTGACACGGGTTAAAAAGCCGTCATAGCTGCCGCCATACACAATATCGGGATTCTCAGGATCAACCGCGATATGCGCGCTCTCGCCACCAGCGGTGCTTTCCCAGTCCTCTTCGGTAATGCTATACCCGTCTGTGCGGTGCGGGATGCGTACGGTAGAGTTATCTTGCTGAGCAGCATAGATACGATATGGAAACTGGTTGTCTGTAGTCACCCGGTAAAACTGTGCGGTGGGCTGGTTGTGATAGGTGCTCCAGGTCTCTCCACCGTCGTAGGTTACCTGCGCGCCACCGTCGTCACCCATAACCATCCGCATAGGATCCTCCGGCGCAATCCACAAATCGTGATGGTCGCCGTGGGGAGCATTGTTGGGTTCAAAGGTTTTACCACCGTCGGTACTCTTGTGATAGCTTACATTAAGTACGTAAACCACATCTTCGTCTTCGGTATCTGCGTAAACTTTGGTGTAGTACCAGGCACGTTGACGTAAGTTTCGGTCGTCGTTGATGAGCTTCCAGGTGGCACCGGCGTCTTCGCTACGGTACAGGCCGCCTTTGTCTTTATTTTCAACCATTGCAAAAACACGCTCTGAGTTTACGGGCGAAACGGCTACGCCGATGATCCCTAAGGTATCCTGAGGAAAGCCTTCATTTTTAGAAATCTCTTTCCAGGTAGCACCGCTATCGATACTTTTCCACAGGGCTGAACCCGCACCTCCACTTATAAAGCTATACGGAGTTCTTCGGCTGTGCCAGGTGGACGCATATAAAACCCGTGAATTATTCGGGTCCAACGTAAGGTCAACCGCACCGGCATCTTCGGTAGCAAACAGCACTTTATTCCAGCTTTTACCGCCGTCTACAGATTTATAAACTCCGCGTTCTTGTGTCGGCTTATAGATATCTCCCAGAACCGCAGCATAAACCACATCGGGATTATCGGGGTGGATCACAATTTTTGAAATGTGTCTGCTTTTGGGTAAGCCGGCCTGCTCCCAGGTTTTACCGGCGTCTGTGGTTTTCCACATACCGTAACCGGAAGAAACATTTCCGCGCAGCGTGTTTTCGCCCCCGCCCACATACATAATGTTGTGATCACTGGGCGCTACGGCAACAGAGCCGATGCTTCCGCCAAAATAGCCATCAGAGATATTTTCCCAGGAACGACCCCCGTCTTTGGTACGCCAAACTCCGCCCCCGGTAGCGCCAAAATAAAACAAGTTGGGCTTGCCGGGAACGCCTGTAACTGCGGCACTTCGGCCACCGCGAAACGGACCGACAAGACGGTATTCTAAAGCGGAATATAAAGACTCATCAACATCCTGAGCCTGAAACGAAAAAGTAGAAAGAAAAACCAGCGCGCAAACAACGCCGCGTAAAAAGTTGTGCATGATCGAAAAAACTTAGTTAGTAGCAAACTAAGATAAGCATTTCTGTGCTTAGGCTACGGTTTCCAGATTCTGCCGGGTTTCGCGCCAGAGGAAATAAGCCGTAACCACGGTAGAAAGGGTATCTGCAATAGGAAAGGAAATCCATACCCCGATTTCGCCAAAATAGTTCGGTAAAATAAGCACAAGCGGAATAAAGAAAAAACCTTGTCTGGTGAGCGTTAAGAGCAATGCCGGAACCGCCTTACCAATCGCCTGATAATAAGCCGAACCTATTAACTGAATCCCAATAATGGGAACAGCAGCAAACACCCAGCGCATGGCATTGGGCGTATCTTTTAGAACCGCTTCATCCTGTGTAAATACGGAAACGATAGCTTCCGGAAAAGCCATAATGAGTATAAAAATCAACAAGGCAACGCCACACGCATAGGTGATGGCCAGCTTAATGCTTTCGCGAACGCGGGAATAATTATTTGCTCCGTAATTGTATCCTGCAATGGGCAGAAAACCTTGCGTAACCCCTAAAACCGGGAACAAGGCAAACATGAGCATTCGGCCAATAATGCCATAAACGGTAACCGAGGCTTCCCCTCCGAGGTCAAACAGGATGTTATTCATCAACAAATAGGTCACGCTCACCACCGCCTGTCTGGCCAGCGTCACGAAGCCTAATGCAGACATTTCTTTGAGAATGGGCCAGTCGAGACCAAAATGACTGATGTCTATTTTTAACTCAGAGTTGTCGCTTAAAAAATACCAGAGAATATAAAAGAAACAGCAAATGTAGGAGGCTGTGGTTGCCCAGGCGGCACCTTCCATCCCCATATCGAGCAAATTGATGAGAATGTAGTCTAAAATTAAATTCCCCACCGACGGAATAATCATCGCGATCATGGCAAATTTAGGCTTGCCTTCTGCCCTAATGACGTTGTTTCCCATCATCGATAAAGCCAATACGGGCACGCCGTACAAGACGATACGATAATAGATTTTAGCCGGTTCAAAAATGTCGCCTTTTCCGCCAAAAGCGGGAATGAGATCGTTGATAAAAACCAGACCCAAAACCACCATGCTTACTGTAAGCAGCAGGGTAATCGTGATTTGATTGCCAAAGGTTTTAAGGGCTTTGCCCGAATCGTTGGCACCCAAAGCCCGCGAAATAATTGACGAACCGCCAATCCCGATTGCCATCCCCAAAGCCGCGATAAAAAAGGACACCGGAAGCACCACATTGATCGCCGCAATGGCGATACTGCCAATCCAGTTGCCCACAAAAATGGTATCAACCAGAATATTGAGGGACATAACCAGAATCCCGATTGACGCGGGAACCGCCTGTTTGATCAACAGGCCGGCGATGGGTTCGCTTCCTAATGCTTCAGATTTATTGGGTTTGAGCAATTTGGGCTGTATTAAAAAAAGATTCCCGCCTTCGCGGGAATGAAATTAAGCTATGGCTTTTGAGGCTTCAACCAGTGCCCAGTCGTTAATCCAGGTGGCAACTACGTGCGCCCAGTCGTCGCGATCGTTCAGGCAGGGAATGGTGGTGAATTCTTTTCCGCCCACTTCGTGAAAAATTTCTTCGCCTTCCATTGCGATCTCTTCTAAGGTCTCCAGGCAATCACTAACGAATGCCGGAGTTACAATCGCCATTTTCTTAATGCCTTCCTTACCAAAACGCTCTATGGTTCGGTCTGTATAGGGCTGTAACCAGGGATCAAAACCTAAGCGGGATTGAAACGAGGTAAAATAGGTGCCTTCTTTAAGATTGAGCTTTTCAGCCACCTGCCGCGTGGTCTCGTAACACTGATGGCGGTAGCAAAACTGGTGTGCCGCCGATGCAGTCTTGCAGCAGCTGCCGTCTATCTTGCAATGGCTTTTAGTCACATCGCTCTTACGAATGTGTCGTTCCGGCACCCCATGATAACTGAAAACCAGCATCTCGTAATCAAGATCCTTTATTTTTTCGTCAATACTGTTGGAAAGTACCTCAATATACTCGGGCTTGTTGTAAAAGGCAGGAATGTCTGAAAAACGCATATGCGGAAAGTGCTCCTTGCGTAATTCTTCGGCTAAGACCAGAATAGTTTCTGTAGTCGCCATGGCAAACTGGGGATACAAGGGTATGATTAACACCTCATCAACGCCCTGCTCATCCAGCTCTTTTAAACCATCCAGCATAGACGGTGTGCCGTAACGCATTCCCAAAGCCACCGGAACATCAACCTTATCAGCCACTTTTTCCTGAAGCATTTCGCTTAAAACAATGAGCGGCGAACCCTTTTCCCACCAGATTTTGGAATAGGCTTCAGCCGATTTTTTTGGCCGGGTATTAAGAATGATCCCTTTTACGAGCAAGGTTCTTGCCCACTTGGGAAAGTCGATTACCCGCTCATCCATTAAAAACTGACCAAGGTATTTTTTTACATCTTTAGGGTCTGTGCTATCTGGCGAACCCAGATTGACCATAAGTACTCCTTTTTTCATCGTTTCCTTTTTTTAAGTGCTAAAATTACGACTTATCGTTTGTTTAGGAAGCAAAAGTGATAAGGGTTCTGCAAGGAGTTATTGGGAAAATTTATCAAACCGATTTCAAGCTTTATTTAATGTTCATTCTGAATTCATAGAGCTAAACCGTATTCTGTTTCTGAGGAATATAGCTGATTTCAATTTTATCTAGAAAAAGTAATAAATCGGTTAAAAAGAAAAGCCTCGTGTTTTTATTTATCAATTTTTGATTTCTCCTTTTCAATTCCTTCTTTAACGACATTATAGACACCTATTTCAGGTGAATAAAACGTTCCCGTTTTACTATCAAAAACAATCAAATCATCACTATCGTATTTATATCTATCTACCTCTTTTTGAGACAATTGATTATAAATAACAATTAAGAGTAAAATAGTGATCAGAATTTTAAAATAGTCTACTTTCATATGGATTTATTCTGTGCATACCTCAAGAAGTTTTCCGTAAGCAACAATATTGGGAATACTACTTTCTGGGTCATCTACTTTTTTAAAATCAGTAATATCAAGGACACAATACCTAAATAGCCTTTTGTCTAATTCCTTAATTTTTTTGAATTGCTCAGTAGTTAATGAAACATTGATGTGTATAATATTTTTATAGCACATTCCAATCATTCTATACTCTGAAACTTCACTTTTTACAATTTCAGTAATACCAATTGCTTCTAAAAGCTGTATTCCAGTATATTCTTCATCTTGCAACTCTGCAAGGTACATGTCGTAAGCTTCTTTATTTGAATTCAATTTTAAGGAGGCATTCTTGTCCAAAGCTAATTCAGAAAGTTTTTCATCATCCTGAATAATTTCTGCTGTTTTAGTTTCTTTCGAATTGTTGCAAGAAGTAAAAACCACCAAAACAGACAATATGATTAACAAAGATTTCATTGTTTAGTAATAAATATTAACTTAAAAGTAATGGCCTTAGAGCTTTATAACACCTCTTGGCTTCCTTTAAATCTTCAAGTACTTTCGGAAGTAAAATGACCCGGTATTTCATCACCAGTCCTTTTTGACTTCTTCCCAATTTAAGAAGTCTTGTGGATTGTTCTCGTATGCTTTAAGACGCCGGTCTAATTCTGCTTTGTGCTCCGGGGAAAGTTCTTCTGCGTAATCGCGCTCCTGACCCAAAACACGTTCCAGCTTATCCATAACATCATCACTTTCGACCCTTAAAAGCTCTTTTATAAATTTATATTTCCGTACATCCAGATCCATAGCTTAGGTATTTAGGAGTATTAAATTTACACTTTTATTATTTAGAAAAGTCACAACATTCATCTCCTAAGCCCTTCCTTCGAAGGTAGGTTTGGAGGGCTGTTATTTTTGCAAATGCCTATGTATCCTACTCCATCAACCACTTCATCACCTCCTCAAGGTGTTTTCTAAACAGCGGCTCGGCATAGGATTCTTCCGTATGGCCGCCGCCGGTGTAGTACATTTCCCCCTCACCTACGTTTTGGAACCAGGCGTGCGGATGGTAATCCCCGTTTGCACCTCCTTCATAGGAAGATTCATCAAGCGTTAGCGTAACTTCTACATCGGGGTTTATATTCTTAAAATTGTACCATTCATCAGTGCGCTCATAACGCTCCGAAAACATTGCAACCGTAGGATGCTTAGCCTCTTTAACTACGGTCGCCTGTTGAATTTTGGGATGGCTCATAAAATACCCGCCAATAAATTCCCCATACCATGGCCAGCCGTATTCGGTATCACTGGCAGCATGAATCCCGAAAAACTTACCCCCATTTTCCATATAATTTTTGAATGCTTCCTGCTGCTCCTCACCCAGTATATCACCGGTGGTGCTTAAAAACACCACGAGGTCAAAATTCTTCAGGTTTTGAGGCGTAAAAATCAACGAGTCTTCAGAATGCTGTACCGCCCAAACGTTTTCGCGACCGATTTCGCGAAGCGTCTCCACTCCCGTTTCTACGGATGCGTGTCTGAAACCATTTGTTTTTGTAAAAACCAGCACGTTTTTAGTGCCTTTTGACATGGGTTTCTGAGCCGAATTGCAACTCAGCATCAGGATGGCGATTGTTAACAGCAGTCCCAGTGTTCTCATAGCATTTAATTTTAGTTTAACGATTGAACGTATTTTTTGGGTGTAGTACCAAATTGCTTTTTAAAAGCCGCGATAAAATGACTGGCCGTGCTATAACCTATTTTCAGCCCTACTTCATTTACATTATGCGAACCACTGGCGAGCAGTTGGCGGGCGACTTCCATCTTGTAATCGAATAAAAAACTGTAAACCGAATCGCCGTAAATCTGCTTAAAGCCCTCCTTAAGTTTATTTAAACTCAGGTTGATCTCATCTGCCAGCTCCTGCAGAGAGGGCGGTTCGGCCATACGGGCAATCACGATATCCTTGGCCTTTTTGATTTTAGCCACATTGTCTTCATCTACGAGAAACGGACATTGCTCGGTATCAGCTTCTGATGGGCGGTTAAAATACAGACTCAGCAACTCATAGGCCTTGCCTTTAAAGTACAGGGCTTTGACTGAAGGGTGCAAATTGTAATTCATCAACTGGTTGAGCACAATCGCCATTGAAGGCGAGATCAATCCGTCTTTATAATATTTGCGATCCCGGTTTTCATCGCTGAGGAAGGTTATAAAATCGGCTTCACGGGAGAACAGGGAGTGAAACTTTTTAATCGAAATAAATACCGAAATCACCCAGGTTTCGGGTGCGATTTCCAAATTTATAGGTAAATCCCGCTGCGGATTGTACAGTAAAAGCGAGTGTTCTTCACTTAAGGGCAAACGGTAATTGCCTTCATTAAAGAGAAATAACGAATTCCCTTTGGCACAAAAATGAAACTGAATGTAGCTGCTGTCTACCTGCCGCGTGACCACCTGTTTTTCAGCCGTTTCGTTATTAAATTTTAAAATAAAAAACCCTTCTTCAATACGGGTTTCCCGGTATAAACCTGAAGCGTTATTTTCTAAAGTTTCCATCCTGTGAATTTCGTCTATTATTTAGATTTATTCTAAACAAACCGATTTTATAAAAATCGAATTACCCCACTAAATTAGCCCTTTTTCAGCATTTTAGTCAAAAAACACCGCTTTTATTCAGGCATCGTTAAAAATCATGCTTCCAGCGTTATTTTTTAAAACATACACAGAATACTTTTGCAGCCTATCTTATGAATACAAACGGCAAACGACATTTTTATCCGGCTTATCCCGGGGATTTTTTCGCCATTGGCTTAAGCTATCTTAAAGCAGATGCCGAAACACGCGGGCATTTCGCTGTGGATGCCAAAATTCAGGATCAAATTTTACTACGTGCTAAAGAAGAGGGAATTGAAGGTCTGAGCATCATTTCTACCTGTAACCGCACCGAATTGTATGGTTTTGCTCAGGAGCCGCTCGATCTGGTAAAATTGTTGTGCGAACATACCCGCGGCACGATTGAAGAATTTGAGGCCGTTTCCTATTTCTATAAAAATGAGGACGCGGTTGCACACCTGTTTAAAGTGGGCACCGGTCTCGACAGCCAGATTCTGGGAGATTTTGAGATCATCAGTCAGTTGAAAAACGGCTTTCGCAGAGCGAAAAAACTCAAACTCGTAAATCCGTTTATGGAGCGCCTCATCAATGCCGTTATTCAGGCCAGCAAGCGCATAAAAAACGAAACCAATATTTCAAGCGGAGCGACTTCAGTGAGTTTTGCTTCGGTACAGTATATTTTATCCCGGGTTCCTTTTGTTTCCGAAAAAAACATTTTGCTTTTCGGCACCGGAAAAATTGGGCGTAATACCTGTGAAAATTTGGTCAAACACACCCAAAACGATCACATCACGCTCATCAACCGCACAAAGGATAAGGCCGAAAAAATCGCGGGTAAGTTTAACCTCATCGTTAAAGATTACGCAGATATTCAGTCTGAAATCGCAGCCGCAGACGTGCTTATCGTCGCAACCGGCGCGCAGAAACCCACGATTTCCAAAGAATTGCTTTACCTCAAAAAGCCGCTGCTAATTCTGGATTTGAGTATTCCGAAAAATGTGAATGAAAATGTGGAGGAAGTAGAAGGCGTCAGCCTGGTGCATCTGGACCAACTTTCGCAAATCACAAACGATACGCTCAACCGCCGTAAAAAACAGCTGCCTCAGGCACAGGCGATCATTGATGAAATTAAAGAGGAGTTTTACGAGTGGCTCACCACGCGCCAGTTTGCTCCTACCATTAAGGCCCTTAAATTGAAACTGGCCGATATGAAAGCCGGTGAGATTGACAATCAGCGTCGCAAAATCGCCAATTTTAATGAAGAACAGGCCGAAATCATCAGCGAGCGCATCATTCAGAAAATTACCACACAGTTTGCAAAACACTTAAAAACCGAGGACCTTACCAGCACCGAAAGTCTGGACCTCATTCAAAAAGTGTTCAATCTTCAAAATAACTAAGCTTTGGCAAAAACCATACGCATAGGCACCCGCGATAGCGAACTCGCGCTCTGGCAGGCCCATACCGTGCAGGATCAACTCAACAAACTGGGTTATAAAACCGAACTGGTTTCGGTTAAATCTACCGGCGATCTTATACTCGATAAACCGCTTTACGAACTGGGCATCACCGGGATTTTTACGAAAACTCTGGATGTCGCAATGATTAACGGAACGGTTGATATTGCGGTACATTCTATGAAAGATGTGCCCACGCAATTGCCAAAAGGCATCCTTCAGGGAGCGGTTTTACCCCGCGCGGCACAGGAAGATATTTTTGTTTTTAAGGGCGAAAAAACCGAAGCTGCATTTGAAGATGCGACTACCATTGCTACAGGCAGTTTGCGACGTAAAGCCCAATGGCTGCACAAATACCCGAAGCATCAGGTGGTTGATTTACGCGGTAATGTCAATACCCGGCTTCAAAAAGTAGCCGACAACGACTGGGCCGGAGCCATTTTTGCGAAAGCAGGCCTGGAGCGCATCAACCTCAAACCCGAAAATCATATTGTGCTCGACTGGATGATTCCGGCACCGGCTCAGGGTGCGATGGTAATTGCGGTGATGCAGGAGGATTCGTTTTGCAGGGAAGCCTGTGCCAAACTCAACGACAAAAATGCCGAACTCGCCACACGCGTAGAACGCGAATTCCTGCGAAAACTGGAAGGTGGCTGCACAGCACCCATTGGCGCTTATGCAGAAATCAAAGATGAACACATTCATTTTCATGGTGCCCTTTTCAGTCTTGACGGAAGCCAAAAAATGGAAATCGAGGAAACCATTCCGGTACGTGAATCTCAGGATTTTGGCGCTTTGTGCGCCCTAAAAATCCTTGAAAGCGGTGGCCGCGAGTTGATGGAAACTATTAAGAAAGAACTTTAACCCTCATCCTCAATCCTTTTCCCAAGGGAGAAGGAAGCTATATGAAGAGAAGCAATCACATAAAATTCGCTCGCTTGCTTAGGCAAGAGCTTACCGAAGCAGAAAAAGTGCTTTGGGAATTGCTTCGTGATAGCAAAATAAACGGCCTCAAATTTCGCAGACAGCATCCACTCAAAAATTATATCGTTGATTTTTTCTGCTACGAGCTGAATCTCGTCATCGAATTGGACGGCGGCTATCATAACCACCCTGAACAAAAAGAGAAGGACGAAATCCGTGATTTACATCTTAAAGCTTTAGGCTATAAAGTCCTTAGATTTGAAAACGACACCGTTTTTAGAGACCCTAAAGAGATAATCAAGGCCATATTTGAAATAAAAGAATCATCACCCCTCTCCGGCGGGAGAGGGGTTGGGGTGAGGGTTCTCTCCACTAAACGACTTTCTGTCTCCCAAAAGAATCTGATTTTGGGAGCCGGTTTTTCCGTGGTTGAATACGATGCAATACTCATACATTTTCTTGATTTTGAACTTCCGCAGCAATTAGAAAATCTCATTTTCACCAGCAAAAATGCAGTCCAGGCTTTTCTAAACAAAGTTCGCCTTAAAAAAAGTGAGCTCGCGAACGACAAAAAGCTCCCTTCTCCGGCGGGAGAAGGGCTGGGGATGAGGTGCTATTGCGTAGGCTCCAAAACCGAAGCCTTGCTTTTAAAAAATGGCTTCAACGTGGCAAAAAGCGCTCAAAACGCAGCAGATTTAGCCGATTTTATCGCAAAAAACCACAAAGACGCGCATTTTTGTTTTTTCTGCGGCAACAAGCGAAGAGATGAATTGCCTCAAATTTTAAACGAAAACCAGATCCGTTTTCAGGAGATTGAAGTGTATCAAACCGGCTTAAACGATAAAAAATTTGAGCAAAATTTTGACGCCGTTTTGTTTTTTAGTCCGAGCGGAGTGCAGAGCTTTACGCTACAAAACGATTTAAAAGATACGCTTGCAGTTTGCATTGGTCAAACCACGGCAAACGAAGTTCAAAAACATACAGACCAGTATACGATTGCAAACGCCACCACGATTGAAAGCGTGATCGCGAGAGCCGTAAAAGTATTAAAATAAGAACCTCCCGACCCTACTCGGGCTGATACCGAAATTATGATCAAAAACGATTTATTTTTAAGAGCACTTAAAGGCAAAACCGTAGAACGCCCGCCCGTTTGGATGATGCGTCAGGCCGGTCGCTACCTGCCCGAATTTCAGGAAATCAAGGCTAAATACGACTTTTTTACCCGTTGCCAGACTCCCGAATTGGCCAGCGAAATCACCGTACAGCCCATACGCCGTTATGGGATGGACGCTGCGATTCTCTTTAGTGATATTCTGGTGATTCCGCAGGCGATGAATATTGAGGTAGAAATGAAGCCCGGCGTGGGCCCCTGGTTGCCAGATCCCATTCGGTCTATGGAGCAGTTAGATCGTGTGATCGTTCCGGACATCAACGATACCCTGGGCTATGTGATGGAGGCCATCAAGATGACCAAAGAAAAACTCAACGATGAGATTCCGTTGATCGGTTTTGCGGGCAGCCCCTGGACGATTCTGTGCTATTGCGTACAGGGACAGGGCTCCAAAAACTTCGATCTGGCTAAAGAATTTTGCTTTACTCAGCCCGAAGCTGCACACGCCCTGCTTCAGAGAATCACCGATACCACGATTCTGTATCTCAAAGAAAAGGTTAAAGCCGGCGTGAATGCCGTACAGGTTTTTGACAGCTGGGGCGGAATGCTTTCGCCTACAGATTATCAGGAATTCAGCTGGCAGTATATGCAGCAAATCATCGATGCCTTAAAGGACGAGGCTCCGGTGATCGCCTTTGGTAAAGGTTGCTGGTTTGCTTTGGGCGAAATGGCTAAAAGTGGTGCTTCGGCACTGGGTGTTGACTGGACCTGCAGCCCTAAGAATGCGCGTTATTTAACCGGTGGCAACATTACGCTTCAGGGAAATTTTGATCCTACACGCCTCTTTTCGCCCCCGAGCGAAATCAAGCGTATGGTTACCGAAATGATTGACGCTTTTGGCAAGGATAAATACATCGTAAACCTGGGCCACGGGATTTTACCGAATATTCCACTTGAAAATGCAGGTGCGTTTATTGAAGCGGTAAAAGAATACAAAGCCCAACGATGAGAATCTGGGCAACGCTAAAAACCCTGAGCATTCCTCAGCTTTTTAAACTTGCCCGGCTTTTTGCCACGCGACCTTTTTACATTTCGCTCAGCATCGAAGCTTCTAAAAAAGCAATGCAGGTTGCTACGGCGACGTATGGGAAAACGCATCATAAAAGCAACAAAGCCAATGCCTTTCGTCATGCCTTATGGGCGATGTTGTTAGGGCAAGCCGCCTATCGCAAATCTTCAGATGTAAAAAAAGCGCAGGACTGGGCGCTAAAATTCACTAATTTACACGAAGAATTGTTTGTGAATACGACGCTTGATCGGGAGATGGATTTGCACAACAACCATTTTGGTATCGAAGCTTTACCACACTATGTGCAGGCTACAGAAGCTGAAGTAATTGGTTTTTTGAAAACTGAAGCCGAAAAAGCAATCCGCATTTCGGCACCTGAAGAAGCGCATCAAAATCGAAAGCGTCTGGTCTATATTTCAGAAGAATGATAAAATCTATTTTTAAAGGCCTCGCAGCCTATAAAGACAGCCTCGGGCTCATCAGCAAACTCAGGCTCTGGAAGTATTTTGCCATCCCTATGGCGATTAGTTTTTTCACTGCCCTGCTCATTGGGGTAAGCGCATGGGGCCTTTCAGATAATATCGGGGCATTGATCTCCAAGTTGTGGATCCGGGAATGGGGTGCACAAACCGTGGCTACGCTTAGTACCATCGTAGGCGCTTTGATCATCATCGCTCTGGGACTTATTGCTTATAAACACCTCATTATGGCATTCTCTGCGCCCTTTATGAGTCCGGTTTCAGAAAAACTGGAAGCTCATTTTTACAGCGGAGTGCATCAGCACAGAAATACCTCAAACGCCGGCCAACTCGTGCGCGGTCTCAAAATCAACCTGCGTAATCTGGCCTGGGAACTTTTGCTCAGTATTCCGTTTTTGATTCTAAGCCTTATTCCAGTTATAGGAATCGCAGCCACAGCTATTCTCTTTTTGATTCAGGCTTATTATGCCGGTTTTGGAAATATGGATTACACCCTAGAACGGCATTTTCCGTATCGGGAAAGCGTTAACTTTGTAAAACGCCATAGGGGTTATGCGATAGGCAACGGCATTGTTTTTATGCTGTTTTTATTGATCCCGGTTGTGGGTATTATTTTGGTTTTGCCTATTTCGGTAACAGCAGCCAGCAAAACCACGCTCGAATTGTTAGACCAAAAAACTATTTATTCTGATGACCACAGAAACTGAATTCAACCTGGCTCTACTCACCCCTGAGGATGCCAAAGCCCTTAATACCCTTTTTAAAAGCAATAAGGATATTTTTAAGACCTATTTTCCCGAAACCTTCAAAAAAACCAAAACGATAAAGGCCTCAAAGGCCTATATCGAAGAAGCCATCGCGCTTTCGGAAGCCAAAAAATCCTTCCATTTTGCTTTGAATACGACCATTCACCCCGAAATGGCAGGATTAGTCATTCTAAAAGAAATTGATTCTGAAAAAGCTGAAGGTGAATTTGCCTATTGCCTGGACAAACGCTTCCACGGTCGCGGATGGATCACTCAGGCGGTAGAGCGCGTTTCAGACTTTGGGTATATCAATCATCAGATTTCGACCTTCAAAATCATTGCGCACAGCAGTAATGAAAAATGCATCAGTGTAGCCCAGCGCAGCGGCTTTGTCTGGGACAGCACCCTTGAAAACGAATTTAAACCGGCACGCGGTAAAGCCAAAGACATGGAGCTTTACATCCTTAAAAAATAAAGCATGAGAGAGCAGTTTGTAAGCTATATCAAGAACTTACAAGATCAAATCACCTCAAAACTGGAAGAACTTGACGGGGTTGCAACCTTTAAAGAAGACCTCTGGACGCGTCCCGAAGGCGGTGGTGGCCGTACCCGTGTGATTGAAAACGGTGCAGCGATTGAGAAAGGTGGTGTTAATATTTCTGAAGTGCACGGCCCACTCGCTCCGGCCATGCAACAGTATTTTAAAGTGGGGGATGTTAATTTTTTTGCCTGCGGTCTCAGTCTGGTCATACACCCCAGAAACCCGTATGCACCTACAGTTCACGCCAACTGGCGGTATTTTGAGATGTTTGAAAAAGACGGTACGCTGGTCGACTCGTGGTTTGGCGGCGGGCAGGATTTAACGCCCTATTACCTTTTTGAAGAAGATGCGGTGCATTTTCACCAGACCTGCAAAACAGCCTGCGACGCGCACGATCCCGATTTTTACCCGCATTACAAGGCCCGTTGCGACGAGTATTTTCACAACAGCCACCGCGGTGAAGCGCGGGGAATAGGCGGTTTGTTTTTTGACTACCTCAAAGCCACCGAAGAGCGGTCTATGCAGGACTGGTATAATTTTGTTACCCAGGTGGGCGACAGCTTTCTGGATGCCTATGTGCCTATTTTAGCGAAGCGAAAAGATCTAGCCTACGGCGAAAAGGAGCGCGACTGGCAGGAAGTGCGCCGGGGCCGGTATGTAGAATTTAATCTGGTTCATGATAAAGGCACCCTTTTTGGCCTCAAAACAAACGGAAGGATTGAAAGTATCCTGATGAGCCTGCCGCCGCACGTGCAATGGCGCTACGACCATCATCCCGCTCCCGGAACTCCGGAAGCTGAGCTGGTCGATGTTTTAGAAAACTCCAGGGAGTGGGTGTAACACCCTAATTATTTTGCTATTATGTTAGAAAGTTTATTAGAAGCCTTAAAATTTTCACCGGAAAACATTCCGCTGCGTTTACAAATTGCCAAACTTTTCCTGCAAAATGGCAATACCCAACAAGCAGAAGAGCATTTGCTGTTTATTTTAGGCAAAGAACCTCAACATCAGGATGCAAAATACAATTTGGCCACCTGTTTCTTCCGTCAGGAAAAATTTGGCGCAGCCGAACTTCTGCTTGAAGAAATACTGGCAAAACAAAAATCTGTAGAAGCACTGGAGCTGCTGTGTTACTGCTATATCAATCAGGGCGAACTACGCGATGCTCAGAATACCTATCAGGAAATACTAAGCATTGACACTAGATATACCAATGCCGAATTTGACGAAAAACTCAAAAATGCCACAACGTCAACCAACACCAATTTTACCGATGAGGATGCCCTGAGTTTTATAGAAAAGCCCAAAGTGGGATTTTCAGACGTTGGCGGGATGGATCATATTAAAAGGGAAATCGATCTCAAAATCATAAAGCCGCTCCTGCATCAGGACATCTATAAGGCCTACGGCAAAAAAATAGGCGGCGGCATCCTGTTGTACGGCCCTCCCGGTTGCGGTAAAACGCACCTGGCAAAAGCGACTGCGGGTCAAATTAACGCAGATTTTATCAATGTAGGTATCAATGAAATTCTCGATATGTGGATTGGGAGTTCCGAACGTAACCTGCACGAGATTTTTGAAACTGCGCGGGCCAATAAGCCTTGCGTGATTTTTATAGATGAAATTGACGCGCTGGGCGCCAACCGAAACGATATGAATAAATCTTCGGGTCGCACGGTTATCAATCAGTTTCTTTCAGAATTAGACGGAGTAGATTCAGATAACGACGGGATTTTAGTTTTAGGAGCAACCAATGCACCCTGGCATCTGGATCCCGCATTTAGACGCCCCGGAAGATTTGACCGTATCATTTTTGTGTCACCTCCGGATGAGGCTGCGCGGGAGAGTATTTTCAGAATACACCTTTCCAATAAACCCGTTGAGCGTATTGATTATGCCAATCTGGCTAAGGCGTCAAAAGATTTTTCGGGAGCTGATATTCAGGCGGTAATTGATATAGCTATTGAAGAAAAACTGGAACAATCATTTGAATCAGGCATCCCTTCTCCCCTAAGCACCAAAGACTTATTAAAGGCGATTAAAAAAGTTAAGCCCAGTACCAAAGAATGGTTTTCATCGGCTAAAAATTATGCGCTTTACGCCAATGATGCGGGGCTGTATGATGAAGTCTTACATTTCTTAAAAATTAAAAAATAATGGCTTCAGCTGTAGACAGAGGTATTACCCTATTTGAATTGGGCCGCTATGAAGAAGCGGTTAAACAACTAAGTGAAAATCCGGCAGACTTTACGGCTCGCTATTACCTGATGCTTTGTTTTTTCAATCTAAAGCAATACGATCGTGCCGAATTAATGACAAACGAGCTTTTAGCAGAAGACCCCAATCAACCGGATATTTTCTTTATAAAAGCGCGTATTGCCAGTCAGCGTAATCAGGATGCCGATGCCCTGTCGTTTATCGATGAGGCGATCTCTATGGATCCTGAAGAAGCAGACTATTTTGGTTTTAAAGCCGGACTTCTTCTGGATAAGAAAAAGTATGAAGAAGCGCTCGGCCTGGCTAATCACGGCCTTTCTATTGACGCTAAAAACAACTATTGCCTCAACCTGCGCGCACAGATTCTAACCAAACTGGATCGCAAGGAAGAAGCCGGCGAGACCGTTGAAAATATACTTTATGATAATCCTGAGGATAGTTTTTCACATGCCAATGTAGGCTGGGTTGCTTTAGAGCACGGCGATCATAAGAAAGCTATGGAACATTTTAGAATGGCTTTACAACTCAATCCAAACAATGCATATGCCCGCAGCGGAATGAGTACGGCTATTAAAGCTAAAAATTTCATTTTCCGTGCACATTTAAAATATGCATTCTGGATTTCGAAGCAACAAGGCAAAAATCAATGGATCTTTATTATTGGTATTTATCTGGTCTATCGGTTATCGGTAGAACTATTGGGTGCAGCGGGCCTTTCTGTACTGGCTGTTCCATTGATAATCGCGTATCTTTTATTTGCTCTGGGAAGCTGGATGATAGATCCCATCTCAAATGCCATTCTTGCTTTGGACAAAAATGGAAAATACCTTTTGGATCAGAATGAAAAGTTTAGCGGCATTGCCATTTTCTCTCTTGTGATTACAGCGCTAATTGCCGGTTCGGTTTTCTATGCCACGGGAATTGCCTATTTGGCCGCGATAGGTCTCGCGAGCCTATGTGCTATGGTTCCATTACCCAGTTCGTTTTTAAGAGACGGGAAAAGAAGTAGATACTTTGCAATGATTTATGGTAGTCTGATCCTACTGGTAGGATTAATAGGACCTTTTGTTGTAACCGACATTGGTGATGTATTAATCGCAATCATTTTTATGCTGGTCGCTTTTACCTGGCTGGATAATATTGTGAAGTAAAAAAACTTCTTGCTTTAAAAAAAACGAAAATCCCAATCAAGCAGATTTAAAAGAATAGAAATAGTAATTAGAATAAAAATAAAACTATGTTTCCATTAAGAAGAAATCGCAGATTACGTACCACAGAAGCCATGCGCACCCTGGTACGTGAAACCACCATATCGCCCAATGACTTTATCGTTCCCCTTTTTGTAGTGGAAGGAAAAGGAGTTAAAGACGAAATCGCATCGATGCCGGGTTACTACCGCCTGAGCCTTGATAATTTGCAGAAAGAAGTAAAAGAACTCTGGAAACTGGGCTTAAAAAGTGTTTTGTTGTTTGTAAAAGTAGATGACAAACTGAAAGACAACAGCGGTACCGAAGCTTTAAACCCCAACGGTTTGATGCAGCGCTCCATCAAAGCCGTTAAAGATGCCGTACCGGGAATGGTCGTGATGACCGATGTCGCGTTAGATCCTTTTTCATCCTTTGGCCACGACGGTATCGTGGGCGGCGGTAAAATCGTAAACGACGATACCAGCGCTGTTTTAGCCGAAATGGCACTTTCGCACGCCAATGCCGGCGCAGATGTGGTGGCACCCAGCGATATGATGGACGGCCGTATTTTTGAAATGCGTACCCTGCTTGAAGATGAAGGGCATCACGATGTAGGTATTATGAGTTATTCGGCTAAATATGCTTCAGCTTTTTACGGTCCGTTTCGCGATGCGCTAGACAGTGCACCGGTAGATTTAAAAGATGTGCCGAAGGATAAGAAAACTTATCAGATGGACTATGCAAACCGCGAGGAAGCTATAAAAGAAACTCTGATGGACATTGACGAAGGCGCCGATATCGTGATGGTAAAACCCGGACTTTGCTATCTGGATATCGTGCGCGATATTAAAAACGCGGTAAATGTCCCCGTTGCGGTATATCAGGTGAGCGGCGAATATGCGATGATCAAGGCTGCTGCAGAACGCGGCTGGCTCGATCACGATGCGGTGGTTTTAGAACAGACTTACGCAATCAAACGCGCAGGTGCCAGTCTTATCGCGAGTTATTTTGCTAAAGATGTGGTTAAATTGATTTCCTAAACATGCGTAGCATTTACCCTCTCTTGATTCTTCTCCTGAGCCTGACTACCATCCAGGCTCAGGAAAATCTATATAAACAAGCCTGGCTTGAAAAATGGCAAAACTCTAAAGCCTATTTGATCGCAATCGCTGAAGAAATGCCCGACTCGCTTTACGATTACAAACCCACCGAGCGGGAGATGAGTTTTGAGGAACAACTCCAGCACATAAACGGGAATATGGAATGGCTGGCAACTACCTATTTTGATAAACAGGAAACTGAGATTAGCACGGCTACCAACTCCAAAGAACGCACCATTGCCAATCTTGCATCCTCTTTTGATTTGATTTCGAAAACAATAAAAGCTTATCCCGAAGCGCGTTTTGCAGAACCGGTCGACTTTTTTGCGGGTGAGAAAACACGTCTTCAAATACTCAATTTGATGCAGGATCACATCACCCACCATCGTGGGCAACTCATCGTATACCTCAACTTAAACGATTTGAAACCACCTCAATACAGCGGCTGGTGATTGTGGATTAATTTTACTGACTAATTTGGTTGTCGTAGTTGTAGTCAATTATTTTTTCATTTCCATCACGAAAAATTGTAACCGACATATCTACTTGCATATTCTGACTTAAAAAATCCCGTAAATCACAGTATTCTTGAGGTAGATCAATTCCATTTATTTTTGTTACTATGTCCTTAAGCTGCAGCTGCTTGTTATTTTCAGCAATGCTCGCAACATAAAACTGTGTCATTTCAAAATCGTAATGAACCCAAAAACCGTAGGTTACCAAAGGGGAAAGTGTAGTGTTTAAATCAGATCGTTTCTTCAAATAAATAATTTGATCAGATACGTCTAAGAAAAAAATAAACCGCTTCAGAAATTGAAATCCAACATTGTTTTCGTTGTGCGTGTTTAATGTGAAGTTTTGATGATTCAGGTCTATCTTACCAAATTTAATATTTACGTCAATAAGTTCGGTTTGATTAACGTCTTCCCTTAAACTATTTGCAGCCTGGCCACCCAAGCCCTTATAAATTAAGTGCTTATTCTCATCTATAAAATTTCCGAGTTTGTAATCTGAAATGTTCAATCCGCCATTGCTCCCGGTATCAAAGGTTGCATATCTGGTTTGCTTATCAATTTTTAATTTTAAAGTTGGCAATGTATGGCTGTATGTGTTTTTAGTAAAACCATTGAGTAAACTTTTATCAAATGTGGCTTTGTCGTAAAATTTGATAATCTGATTCTCAGTATCAAATTCAACCAGATGATTTTGAAGGATATCAATTCCTAATATGCCATCGAGTTTAACATCACACAACCACTTGTTTAAGGTTTGCAGATCTTTAAGTGCTACTTGTTTATTGTAGAATTTTTGATGCATTAGAAACAGTTCGGGTAGCATTGTGGTTGATATGTTATCAACTATCCCGTTCAGATCTCTTACTTCGAGTTCTCCCATTTTGACGGCGTTAGGAAACGAGTTTGAATTGAGAAAAGTCATTGCTGCCCCGGTATCAAAAAGAAAATCATAGTCTTTATTATCAATGTTTACCTGAATAATGGGCCAACCTTCTTTTTCTTCATAGGGTAATTCAATAACCTGAGAATAACCGCCCAAGCTTATAGTGAGAAAGAGATAAAGTAGTTTTAGATTCATTTTTTTGTTTTTTAAAATTAAATAAAGATCACATTAACCATTCCATAAGACTCTTTTAAATAAACATTATTCCTTTTGCAGTCTCAATCCTATAAGCTTTTCTTAACCTCTTGGCGAGACCCTGTGATTTATAGTATATTTATCGCAAATCAAAACTAACCGATGGCACTACTTATCGCATATGCGTTTATTTCGATATTTTTTTCCTTCTTATGCTCAATTCTGGAGGCTGTTTTACTCAGTATTACGCCAAACTTTATCCGCATCAAAACCAAAGAAGGTAAAGGCTATGCAGAAACCTTAGCGAATTTTAAAAAAGACATTGACAAGCCCTTAATCGCGATTCTTACGCTCAACACCATCGCGCACACTGTAGGTGCAATTTTGGTGGGAGATCAGGCCGGTAAAATGGCTATTGAATCGGGCTACGAACTGAGTATTTTAGGAATCAATTTCGTTGGTCTGGTATCTACTATTATGACACTTGCGATTTTGGTTTTATCTGAAATCATCCCAAAAACCATAGGCGCTACGTACTGGAAATCCCTTGGTAATTTTACTGCGAAAACCCTAACCATTATCTTGCTGCTCCTCAAATACACCGGGATCCTGTGGATTTTGATGCAGGTAACCAAACTGGTGGGCAAGTCAGCCCATGTGAGTACGATGAGCCGTGAAGAATTTATGGCGCTTACCGATGCTGCCGAAAAAGAAGGTGTTTTTGAAGACAACGAGACCACGGTCATTAAAAACCTACTCGTTTTTAAATCGGTTTTAGCTAAAGACGTGATGACTCCGTTTCCTGTAGTGATATCTGAAGATGAAACCAAATCCCTGAAAGAGTTTCATAAAGAACACCGCCATCTTAAATTTTCACGAATTCCGGTTTATCACGGTAAAACCCACAACATTACCGGCTTCATTCTTAAAGATGATGTGCTGGAAGAAATTGTGGAAGAGCACGGCGATAAACTGCTTTCAGACATCAAACGCGATATTCTGATTGTCAACGCAGACCAGCCTATTCCCGAACTTTTTGATACGTTTATTAAAAGTCGCGGGCATCTGGCTCTGGTTACCGATGAATTTGGAAACACGATAGGGATCGTCACGATGGAAGACATTATTGAAACCCTTCTGGGGCTTGAAATAATGGACGAGAGCGATACTATTGAAGATATGCAGGTACAGGCTCGTAAAAACTGGGAACGCCGCGCAAAACGTATGGGAATCGTTTTGGAAGAAGCTCCAAAACCTGCCGAAAACATTCAGCTTGATCCACAGCACGATATCGAAGCTAAAAAGAAACCTTCCGGCGATACTGATTCTGAATGAGCATTGCCTATCTAACTTCACCACTGGGAACTGTTCTCCTTGAAGGCGATGAAGAAGGATTGCAGCGCGTGGCATTTTTAGATGAAAAAATTCCGCAAAGCGAAAACATATCGGAAGCATTGACCGATGCGTTTCTACAATTGGAAGACTATTTCGCCGCAAAGCGCAGCACTTTCAGTATTAAATTAAATCCGCAAGGTACCGACTTTCAAAAACGGGTCTGGCAGCAACTGGCCGAAATTCCTTTTGGCAAAACCACTTCCTATTTACAAATGGCTAAAGATCTGGGAGATCCCAAAGTTATTCGTGCGGCAGCCTCCGCAAACGGAAAAAACCCCATCGCCATCATCATTCCCTGTCATCGTGTGATTGGCAGTGACCAGTCTATGACCGGCTACGCCGGGGGGATCTGGCGCAAAAAATGGCTGCTCGAACACGAAAGTCCGGTGACTCAGCAGTCTCTTTTCTAGAAGTGCAGATTTCCTCAAAAAATCCTAAGCCTTTTTCGGTATCTTTAGAATATGAAACTACTCAAACGCCTTTTTCTTGGTTTGATAAGCCTGATCGTCGTACTCATCATCGCATTGTATGTGTTTGATTACGATTATTTACTCAAAGCCGTACGCACCATTTATTTCACCGGGCACACCACTGCTTATCTGGAAGATTATAAAAAGTTTGACAATACCACAATCGCGCATGGTACGCCCCAGGCCTGGCCCGAAGCTGCAAATTACAACACCCGTGAGCCGAGCGAAAAGCTAAAGCAAATTCATAAGCAATACAGCTCTGTAGCCTTTCTGGTGATCAAAAACGACAGTATCGTCTTTGAAGAATATTACGATGGTTTTGGGCAGACGTCCAAAAGTAACTCGTTTTCGATGGCTAAAAGTTATGTTTCGGCATTGCTGGGCAAAGCTATTATGCAGGGCCATATCAAAAGTCTGGAGCAGCCGGTAGGCGATTTTATACCGGAATATGCCACCGGAACCGCAGCTCTAATGACTGTAGGCGACCTCGCCTCGATGGCCAGCGGCCTCAACTGGGACGAGTCGTATTACAGTCCGTTTTCGGTGACTACACGGGCGTATTTTGATGATCACCTCGATCCTGTGATGCGCAATCTGGGAATGAAATCTGAGCCCGGGCAAGGCTTTACCTACCTCAGCGGCAATACCCAACTCCTGGCCATGGTTCTTGAAAAAGCTACAGGCAAAAAACTCGCAGACTACCTTTCAGAAAGCCTTTGGAAACCCCTCGGCGCTCAGGAAGATGCCTTGTGGCAGCTGGATAGTGAAGACGGCGAACTCGTAAAAGCCTATTGCTGTATCGCTTCAAACGCACGCGATTTTGCACGTCTGGGCAAATTGTACAAAGATTATGGGAAGTGGAATGGCAGGCAGATTTTGGATTCTGCCTTTGTAGCAAAATCAATCCAACCCCGGTTTGAAGGGGAACCTTACGGCTATGGCTTTTGGTTGATGGATTATAAAGGCAAAGACGTATTTATGATGCGCGGGCATCTGGGCCAATACGTGATGGTACTGCCTGAAGATGATCTCATCGTGGTACGACTGGGGCACAGCCATGGCCCGCTGGCTGAAAACGGGTATCCGGCCGAGCTGGAAACCTATTTTGATGAAGCTTATAAAATGAATTGAGATGATAAGTCGCCTCAACTTAGAACACATTCTGTTTCTCGATATCGAGACGGTACCCCAACACGAGCAGTTTAGCGATCTGGATGAAACCATGCAGCAGTTGTATGCTGACAAAACCGAATACCAACGCCGGGACGAGTTTACTGCCGAAGAATTTTACGAGCGTGCGGGCATCTGGGCCGAATTTGGGAAAATTGTCTGCATATCTGTGGGTTATTTTAAGATTGAAGGTGAAAAACGCAACTTTAGGACCACAACCTTTTCGGGCACCGAAAAAGAATTACTGCTTCAATTTAAAAAATTACTCAGCGAACATTACAACAAGCCACAGCACGTACTTTGCGCCCACAACGGGAAAGAATTTGACTTTCCGTTTATTGCCCGAAGAATGATTGTAAACGGCATCAAGCTTCCGTTTAAATTGGATCTCTTTGGCAAAAAACCCTGGGAAATTCCGCATCTCGATACGCTGGAGCTTTGGAAATTTGGCGACTACAAACACTATACGTCTCTAAAACTACTCACCAAAATTCTGGATATTCCTTCACCAAAAACAGACATTGACGGCAGTAAGGTACGTGAGGTGTATTACAAACATAAAGATATCAAACGCATAATAGAATATTGTGAGCGGGACGTGGTTGCTGTGGCTCAAATTGTGCTGCGCCTTAGGAATGAAGGCCTATTGCAGGAAAACGAAATCATCTCGGTCTGATTTATACCGCATTAATTGTACATTTAAATCGTGAAAGACGCGCTACTACACATAAAAACCCTGAATCTTGAGTTTAAAAGCGGTAAAACCGTCAATAAAGTGCTTCAGGATGTTGATTTTTTCATCAGGAAGAATGAAATATTAGGGGTAGTCGGGGAATCTGGCTCCGGTAAATCGGTCACCAGCCTGGCGATTTTGGGACTACTGCCTGAGCGCATTTCGAGAATCACTTCCGGGGCAATCTATTTTGAGGGTCAAAACCTTCTGGAATATTCCCAGGATCAGCTGCGCAACCTGCGGGGCAAGGACATTTCCATGATATTTCAGGAGCCTATGAGTTCGCTAAACCCCTCGATGAAATGCGGCAAACAGGTAACTGAAATCTTACTCAGGCATACGCAAATCAGTAAATCGGAAGCTAAAAACGAAGTGATTAAACTGTTTAATCAGGTTAAATTACCGCGACCCGAAGCTGTTTTTAATTCCTATCCCCACGAGATCAGCGGGGGCCAAAAGCAGCGCGTGATGATTGCGATGGCTATTGCCTGCAAGCCCAAATTACTCATCGCCGATGAACCTACAACCGCATTGGATGTTACCGTTCAAAAAGAGATCATTCTGTTGCTCAAAGAGCTGCAGCAGCAAACCGGAATGAGCATCCTCTTCATCTCGCACGACTTATCGCTGGTGAGTGAGATCGCAGACCGGGTGATCGTGATGTATAAAGGCAAAATTGTTGAAAGTGGAAGTGCAGTTGAAATTTTCAAGAATCCGAAAGAAGATTACACCAAAGCCCTTATTTACGCCAGGCCTTCAACCACAGAGCGCCTGGCAAAACTCCCTACCGTAGCCGATTTTCTGGCCAATAAACCCTTGTCACAACCTGTGAGTACTGCAGAACGCAACGAGTCCCATCGTAAAATCTACACAGGCACTCCCCTTTTGGAAATCAAAAATGTAGAAAAAGAGTATTTCAATTCGGTTTCTTTTTTTGGCAAAGCCGAAAGTGTCAAGGCAGTTAATGACGTAAGTTTTTCAATCTTTGAAGGCGAAACGCTGGGTCTGGTGGGCGAAAGCGGTTGCGGTAAATCAACATTGGGAAACCTCATTCTTCAACTGGATAAACCCACCGCCGGAAGCATTTTTTACAAGGGAACAGATCTCACCAAATTAAGCACTACCCAATTGCGCCATTTGCGTAAGGATATTCAGATCATTTTTCAGGATCCCTATTCGTCGCTTAACCCCAGGCTTACGGTGGGACGCGCCATTACCGAAGCCATGCAGGTGCATAAGCTCTACAACTCGGCTCAGGAGCGCAAAGCCGAAGCTTTAAAATTACTGGAAGAAGTGGGTTTATTACCGGAGCATTTTGACCGTTATCCGCACGAGTTTAGCGGCGGGCAGCGTCAGCGCATAGGTATTGCGCGTACAATTGCGGTAAAACCAAAATTTATTGTGTGTGACGAGTCGGTCTCAGCGTTGGATATTTCGGTGCAGGCACAGGTGCTTAACCTGCTAAACAGCCTAAAGAACAGTTATAATTTTACCTATTTATTTATCTCCCACGATCTTGCGGTAGTCAAATACATTTCAGACCGCTTACTGGTTATGCGTGCCGGAAAATTTGAAGAAACAGGTGAGGCAGATGCTGTTTATGAAAACCCTCAAAGTGCCTATACAAAGGCACTTATTAAAGCGATTCCTCAGGGAATCTAAATCATAAAAAGAAATACTTTTTTAGCGACGTAGGCTAACTTGGCAGTGGTCTTAAAAAACTCTAGTAACGAATGCTTTGTTTTGCGTAGGGATGAAATCATTATAAGGTATTTTTTGGTGGCATCGCCAAAGGATTTGATTCCTTAAAACTCGCCCGAAATTAAAATTTGTTTATTACTTCAAATACTACAAAAAAATCCGCGGGGCTCCCCCCGCGGTTTCTAACAAATCACAACATCAAAATACTCCTATTCTGAGGTTACATACACATCCGGGACTCCTCCCGAATCTGAATTTTAAGTGTTTTGAATTTGGGGTTCTGCTAAAGTAATTTAAAATTTGATTTATACAAGAGAAAACTTAAAATTTATACAATAAATGTTAATTTTTAACGTTTTTAGACGTTAAAAAAGAAGCTTTTGACGCTTATTGAGTTTTAAAAAGTCGTTCAACCGACTTAATTCGCATTTGATAGCATAAAAAAGGAGCCCCGGGAGGCTCCTTATAAACAAAGTGTTTTACTCGTTAGTTAAGCACCATCTCGGGTACTTCATCCGGAATTTCCAGAGCTCCTTCGGTGGCGTTTTTGATTTCTTCAACGCTTACTCCCGGGGCGCGCTCCAAAAGCTTAAATCCGTTTTTGGTTACTTCCAGCACCGAGAGATTGGTGACGATTTTGGTCACGCAACCCACACCGGTGAGCGGCAACGTGCAACGCTTAAGCAGTTTAGATTCGCCTTCCCGATTGGTATGCATCATCGCTACAATGATATTTTCGGCACTGGCCACAAGATCCATCGCACCTCCCATACCCTTAACCATTTTTCCCGGAATCTTCCAATTGGCAATGTCTCCATTCTCTGCCACTTCCATCGCGCCAAGAATAGTGAGGTCAACATGTTGCCCCCTGATCATGGAGAAGCTCATCGCCGAGTCAAAGAACGATGCGCCTTTAAGCGTGGTAATGGTTTGTTTACCCGCATTGATAAGGTCTGCGTCTTCCTCTCCTTCAAAAGGAAAGGGACCCATTCCCAGCACGCCGTTTTCACTTTGAAACTCGACTTCTATATCATCTCGTACATAATTGGCTACCAGAGTGGGTATACCAATCCCAAGATTGACGTAAAAACCGTCTTTCACTTCCCGGGCGATGCGCTTTGCGATTCCGTTCTTGTCTAGCATAGTTTTATTTATTTGGCTGCGGCGTCATACGCAGATAGGGTTTAATCTCGGTATGTCCTTTCGGAAAAAACTCAGGGATTTGCTCATTGCTTACGCTGGGAGAAATCACGCAGTCTTCACCATCTTTCCAGTTAGCAGGAGTGGCTACTTTGTGGTAAGCCGTCAATTGAAGCGAGTCGATCACCCGAAGAATCTCATCGAAATTACGCCCGGTTGAAGGCGGATAGGTTATCGTCAATTTGATTTTCTTATCGGGTCCTATAACAAATACAGAGCGTACGGTAGCTTTTTCGCTGGCGTTGGGATGAATCATGTCGTACAATTCAGAAACTTTACGATCTTCATCACCAATGATAGGGTAATCTACCGTGGTGTTCTGAGTCTCATTGATATCTTTAATCCAGTCCAGGTGATCCTTTACACCGTCTACGCTGATTGCAATGGGCTTTACATTGCGCTTCTTAAACTCGCCGTGGTAATTTGCCACTGTACCCAATTCGGTAGTGCAAACGGGCGTATAATCGCCGGGGTGTGAAAATAAAATCCCCCAGCTGTCACCCAGCCATTCGTGAAAATGAATTGTTCCTTCGGTAGTATCTGCTGTAAAATCAGGGGCGGTATCGCCCAGTCTTAAATGTGCCATATTATATTTGGTTTTTGTTGATTCTTAATTTGTGGTTTCCCGTTTGCGAACGGTGCGTTGCTCAATGCGCTTCTCGTAGTTTTTACCTTCAAAAATACGCTGAACAAATATCCCCGGTATGTGAATCTGATTGGGATCTAATTCTCCCGCCGGAAGCAGCTCTTCGACCTCAGCAACCGTTATTGTTGCTGCGCCACACATCACGGGATTAAAATTACGGGCTGTACCTTTAAAAATGAGATTTCCGGCAGTATCGCCTTTCCAGGCCTTTACAAAAGCAAAGTCCGCCTTAAATGCACGTTCCAATACATACATTTTACCATCAAATTCCCGGGTTTCTTTGCCTTCGGCTACTTCGGTACCATAGCCGGCAGGAGTATAAATTGCAGGAAAACCGGCTTGCGCAGCCCGACAGCGCTCGGCCAGGGTACCTTGCGGAATGAGCTCAACATCGAGTTCACCGCTGAGCATCTGGCGTTCAAACTCGGCATTTTCGCCCACATAAGACGAAATCATTTTTTTGATCTGTTTCTTTTGAAGGAGTAAACCCAAACCGAAATCGTCAACCCCGGCATTGTTTGAAATACAGGTAAGCCCTTTTACGTTGAGCTGTACTAATCGGGCAATTGCATTTTCAGGAATTCCGCTCAGGCCAAAGCCTCCCAGCATCAGGGTCATACCATCTTCAATGCCTTGAAGCGCTTCAGTAACCGAGTTTACTTTTTTTGTTATCATTTTCTCATTTTAGAATAAGAAAATTACAAAATACCGGGCCTAGCGCCAATCTTTTAGCAGGATTTTATAGATTTCATAAAGTTTGTTTTTCGCCTTCGCGAAAAAAACTCAAAAGCTCTTAAAAATCGAGTTCGTCCGGCACTTCAGTCTGCTGACTTCCCCCGGCAGGTATTGAACAATCTATGCGTATCGAAAGATCTTCAGGACGCTCAAAAGCCTCCTGCGAAATCTTAAGATCCTCTTGAGTATAGCATTTTTTCATATAACTCCCCCAAATAGGTAAAGCCATAGTAGCACCCTGACCATATCTTATACCGGGAAAGTGAATCGAACGATCATCTCCTCCTACCCAAACACCTGTAACGAGATTAGGCACCATACCCATAAACCAGCCGTCACTTTGGTTTTGAGTAGTACCGGTCTTACCGGCTATAGGATTTTTAAAGGCGTAGGGATGACCGGTGATTACATTTTTATACATATAATCATTACTAGCCCCGCTTCGTAAACGAGCCCCCGAACCATACTGCGTAACCCCTTCCATAAGGTTTACAGTAACGTAAGCCGATTCTTTACTCAGCACATCCTGGGCTTTTGGAACGCTTTGGTATAAAACCGTACCGTTTTTATCAACGATAGTAGATACAATCTGAGGTTCTACGTGTACTCCTTTATTGGCAAAAGCCGAGTAAGCCGAAACCATCTCAAACAAACTCAAATCTGCAGTCCCTAAAGCGATAGAAGGTACCGAGGGAATATCCTTCGTATCTACCCCAAGTTTTTTAATGAGATCGATAACCGTATTAGGACCCACACGGTGCATCAGTCTTGCCGAAACAGTGTTTATAGATTCAGCAAGCGCTTTTTTCAAGGTAACCATACCGCGATAACCTCCGCTTGAGTTAGCGGGACACCAGTCTCTTTGGGTGCCCATCTCTCCGGCAGGAATACAATAAGGATTATCGGGAATCGTATCGCAAGGCGAAAGGTGCAACTGGTCAATCGCCGTCGCGTATAAGAACGGCTTAAAGGTAGATCCCACCTGGCGTCTTCCGGTTTTCACGTGGTCGTACTGAAAATGCTTATAGTCAATACCGCCCACCCAGGCTTTAACCTCTCCGGTTTGCGGCGTCATACTGAGTAAACCTGCTCTCAGGAAGCGCTTGTAATAGAGAATACTGTCGCGAGGGGTCATGATTGTATCTTTCTCTTTAGGACCATTATCCCAAACAAAGACACGCATATCGGTCTTTTGATTAAAAGAAGCTTTGATTTGATCTACATCAATGTCCCGCGCAGACATTTTCCGCCAGCGGTCTGAGTTGCGCATGGCACGGTTAATAATACCTTCTTCTTCCTCTTCGCTAATGTCTCTAAACGGAGCCGTTTTATTCTTCTCGTTTTGTTTATCAAATTCCCGCTGCAGATTTTCCATATGTGCGGTAACTGCCTGCTCAGCAAAGCGCTGCATACGCGAGTCTAAAGTCGTAGTTATGACCAGACCATCCCGGTAAATATTGTAATACTCGTCGTTGCCGTCTGCATCTTTGCCTTTGGGATTTTTCTGAATCCAGTCTGCCATAAAAGCACGTAGGTATTCCCTAAAATAAGTCGCGATCCCGTCTGCGTGACCTTCCGGAGAGAAATTGATCTTCATAGGGAGCGCAATCAGGCTGTCTTTTTCGGCTTCGGTAATTCTATCGGTCTCGGCCATAAGGGCAAGCACCGTATTGCGACGCTCCAGAGACTTGTCTTTTGAAATTTCGCGATAGGGATTGAATTGTCTCGGATTTTTAAGCATCGCTGCAATAACCGCAGATTCTTCGGGACGTAATTCTATGGGCTCTTTATCAAAATAGATTTTTGAAGCCGAACGGATTCCCACTGCCTGAAACAGGAAATCCTGTTTGTTTAGGTACATGGTGATGATTTCCTCCTTGGTGTACTGGCTTTCGAGACGCGCAGCGATAATCCATTCTTTTACTTTTTGAATCACGCGTTCCAGTTTATTACTGGGCTCATCTGAAAACAGAAGTTTAGCCAGCTGCTGGGTGATCGTACTCGCTCCACCTTTTGAGCCCAAATAGGCCACAGCACGGGCGGTACCGCGCACATCGATTCCCGAATGCTCATAAAACCGACGGTCTTCGGTAGCAACTACAGCATCAATAAGGTTTTGAGGCAGATCGTCATACTTTACCGGGGTACGGTTTTCATTATAAAATTTACCCAGTGTTTTTCCGTCAGACGAAAGGATTTCGGTAGCGAGATTGCTTTCGGGGTTTTCGAGTTCTTCAAAGGTGGGCAATTTGCCAAAAACGCCCCAGGAAGCTAATAGAAAAACAAGTGCGAGAGCACCTAATCCTCCTAAAAACAGAATCCAAAACCCCTTTATGTATGTGCTAAAATCTGACTTCGTTTCGTTTTTTGAAACTTTCTTTTTTGGTGTCGCCATGTATTATTCATTTATGCGCTCTATCCGCAAACCTACATCTCTGATGCCTGAAAGTTCGGGTACAGCATTAAGATCTCCATTGCGGCGCATCGCCTGCATTATTTTAAATTGATAGGTTCCGGCTTCATTAAACCGGATGTTTTCTTTATACCAGAGTTTGCTTTCCTTTAAATCCCCAAAACCGTCTCCCAGCCAGGTACCGTCGGGTTGCGCCATCATATACTCCAGTGTATCTGTAACTGTTTTTCCGTTGGGAAATTGCATCCGGGTAACTAAAAAGATATTGCTAAATGGGTAGGTGTTATCATTGCGAAGGGTGATAAATGCATTATAGGGTTTTAAGCTATCGGGAGCATTGAATTTAAACACCACCGCTGAGTCGCGTTGCCAGCTGCCCGGCAATTCTTTAAACTCGTGGAAAACAGCATTGTCGTCACACGAACAAAAGAGTACAAGCAAGGCAAAAACAATAAAAAATCTAAGCATCTTTTTTGGGACCTCGTTTGCGGTAATTCTTTTTCTTTCTGCGATTTTTAGATCGCTTCTTGTTGTTTTTAGGGGTGTCAAAACGGGTAAGACTATCCTGCCCCACAACGTTACCAAAATCAACTTTAGTATCTGTTACCAGGTCTGCAGCATATTCTTCAAGACTGGCTACAGGCTGGTTGGCTTTATTTTTTTCAAGAATTTCGTTAGCCTGCTCGGTGGTGAGCTTATGCCAGTTCATCCACTCGCCTTCATAGGCATACCATAAATGACCCTGAAAGATGTCGATCTTTTGACAAACAGCCGTTCCTTTTTCGGTTTTCAACTTTTGCTCAGTTGACGGAAAGTCTTTCAAGGCATCAAGATAGGCGTCAAGTTCATAATTTAAACAGCACTTCAGCTTTCCACATTGTCCTGCAAGTTTCTGCGGATTGAGGGATAACTGCTGATAACGCGCGGCGCTCGTCGTAACCGATCTAAAATCGGTAAGCCAGGTAGAGCAGCAAAGCTCGCGCCCGCAGGAGCCAATACCTCCTAAACGGGAAGCCTCCTGACGGAAACCAATTTGGCGCATTTCGATACGGGTTCTGAATTCCTGTGCAAATTCTTTAATAAGTTGCCTGAAATCAACACGATCTTCGGCTGTATAATAAAAGGTGGCTTTAGAACCGTCACCCTGAAACTCAATATCTGATATTTTCATCTGCAATCCCAGACGGATTGCTATTTGACGGGATTTTACCTTAATGGCATCCTCCCGGCCTTTTACTTCTTCCCAAACTTCAATATCCCGGGTATTGGCTTTTCGGTAGATTTTTTGAAAATCATCGGTATCAAAAGGCACTTTTTTCTTTTTCATCTGAATGCGCACCAGTTCACCGGTAAGGGACACGATGCCCACATCATGACCCGATGGAGCCTGTACGGCAAGAACCTCGCCTACATTGATCTGAAGCTTTTCAACATTTTTAAAAAACTCTTTCCGGCCGTTTTTAAAACGTACCTCAACAAAGTCAAACGGCTCCTGTCCTTCGGGCAAACTCATATTAGAGAGCCAGTCAAAAACCGTTAATTTATTACAACCATCGGTACCACAGGTACCATTATTTTGACAACCACGCGGCTGACCGTTAACGGTCGTACCACAATTTCCACACGCCATGAGCCCAGTATATTTAGTAAATCTCTGCTCGTTTAAGGGCAGGATTTGATGTTTATAAACAGAATTATTCTGTTCTAATTTGCCGCTAAAGATAGCGTTTTAGCTATGCAAAAATATAGTAAATCTAAATTGCAAAAGCGCGAAAGCCGTGTACATTTTTAAGCTGCCGAGAAAACAACGGGATAAACCAGACTTAATTGAGCTGTAATGTGCTTTTAATATGAAATCAGATTTGGGTAGGGTTTCGTATTCTTAAGAAGGTCATTTTCAAAAAAAATCCCGAAGCTTTCACTTCGGGACTAGTATTATTTCCGCTGAAATTTCAGCTTTTCAGACCTTCCTTTTTTAAAGATCTTATTGCTGTTGGGGATGCCTTTACGCAGTTCTTTTTGAACTTCTTCGGGCAACGCCACGATTTCCTTACAGTCGTCTGAACAGGTATGATTCATCGCTTCGGCACATTCCTCACATTGTATAAACAGTAAATGACAGGCTTCATTAGCACAGTTTACGTGCGTATCGCAAGGCTTTCCGCATTGATGGCAATTGGAAATGATATCTTCGGTAATGCGCTCACCACGACGGTGGTCAAACACAAAGTTTTTTCCTTTAAACTTATTTTCAAGCTTCAGTTGCTCAACCTGGCGGGCATATTCAATGATTCCACCCTCAAGCTGATACACCTGTTTAAAACCTTTATGCTTGTAGTAAGCACTGGCTTTTTCGCAGCGAATACCGCCGGTGCAGTACATCACCAGTTTTTTATCTTCCTTATGATCTTTAAGGTTTTCTTCAATAAGGTCTAAGCTGTCGCGAAAGGTATCCACATCTGGAGTTATCGCGTTTTTAAAATGGCCGATCTCACTCTCGTAATGATTGCGCATATCTACCAAAACCACGTCTTCGCTCTCGATAAGCTCATTAAACGTCACAGCATCTACGTGAATTCCTTTGTTAGTCACATCAAAAGTCTCGTCGTTAAGACCGTCTGCAACAATTTTAGGGCGTACTTTGACTTTCAGTTTTAAAAAGGATTTTGCATCCTGCTCAATGGCGATGTTGAGACGTACGTTTTCGAGAAAATAAATCCCGTCGAGGAACTCTTTAAACTTCTCAAAGTTTTTTGCAGGTACCGAAAGCTGCGCGTTGATCCCTTCGTGGGCGACATAAATTCGGCCTAAAACCTCAAGTTCATCCCAGGCGATAAATAAGTGATTGCGAAACAGGTGCGGATTGCCAATTTTGGCGTATTGATAGAACGAGAGCGTAAGCCGGTCTTCCCCGGCTTCGTCAATAAGAGCTGCACGTTCTTTTGCACTTAATTTGTTGTACAGTTGCATGCTATACGTGATTTTAAGATTAAAGAACCCCCGTGGTAAGCCCACAGAGTATGATTTGAAAATTCGTACTAGTCAAGGCAAGCCTTGGAACGATCAAACCCTCAATGAGGGATTAAAAGTGGTGCAAAAGTACGGTTTTTAGACAGTTGAGGCAAGCCAAAGAATTCTAGCGTATTTCTAGATATTCAAATCATATTTTAAAGTACATTTAATAGCACTCCTGGCTATAAGATTCTCACTGGAATTTACAACCAATACAGTGCTTTTTAAACAACCTAAAACCAATATCATTATGAAACGCGTCACCGGAATTGGCGGGGTTTTCTTTAAAACAGACAATCCTAAAAAAACAACAGCCTGGTATGAAAAACACCTGGGTTTGAATACAAATCCCTACGGGGCAACTTTTGACTGGTATCAGGAACAAGATTCTAATACAAAAGCTCAAACACAATGGACTCCTTTTAAAAAAACATCAGATTATTTTGGATCTTCAGGGCAGGATTTTATGATTAATTATCGGGTTGAAAATCTTGAAGAACTTGTAAAACAGCTTAAAGAGGAAGGTGTTGAAATTGTTGATAGGATAGAAACCTATGACTACGGAAAATTCATTCATATCCTGGACGGAGATGGAAATAAAGTTCAGCTGTGGGAACCTATAGATTAGAAAAATGATAAAAAAATGCCCGCAGGTATAACCTGGGGGCATTTTCTTGAACGGCTAATTCAGTTAATACGATTTTGATTATCTCAAAAAACAGCATTAACCGCCGTCCAGCTTAAAGTTGCAGTACATACGAATCAAAGTAAACACTGCAGTACTGCAACAATAGTTTTGTAATTTCTGCATCATAGCCTTACAGATTTTACGTTTGGTTTTGAGATACATAAAACCTGAAAAGGTTGCCTGATTGTTGAAAATATTTTTACTTCTAGGAATTTTTCCGTTTTTTGCCGGATAATTTTGAGTTTTTCTGCTTTTTTACGGAATTTTTCCAATATTTTATAGCGCTTTGATTGCTTCCCTAAAAAAGAAATACTACTTTAGCAGCCTGAAAATTGAGGTGCTTTCGCGTCCCTTTGGGTCCTTATTTAGAAAGAAACCTTAAACTATTAAAAACCCCGGCTTAACGGGTAAAGACTTAAAAATCGTATGAGTAAAGAACAAGAAGCCAAGTTAAAAGCCCTGAAGCTTACCCTTGATAAAATGGATAAAACCTATGGTAAGGGTACCGTTATGAAAATGGGCGATAATGCCATTGTAGAAGTTGAAGCGATCTCAACCGGTTCGCTGGGTCTTGACCTGGCTTTGGGCGTGGGCGGTTTACCTAAAGGGCGTGTTATTGAAATCTACGGTCCTGAATCTTCAGGTAAAACAACGCTGACCTTACATGCTATTGCAGAGTCTCAAAAAAAGGGAGGTATTGCTGCTTTTATTGATGCAGAACACGCTTTTGACCGTTTTTATGCGGAAAAACTGGGTGTAGATATTGAAAACCTAATCATCTCTCAACCCGATAACGGGGAGCAGGCTCTTGAAATTACCGATAACCTCATCCGTTCGGGAGCTATTGATATTATAGTAGTCGACTCGGTTGCAGCCCTGACGCCAAAAAGTGAAATTGAAGGCGAAATGGGAGATTCTAAAATGGGACTTCACGCCCGTTTGATGTCTCAGGCACTGCGTAAACTTACCGGCTCTATCAGCAAAACCAATTGTACCGTGATTTTCATCAACCAGTTGCGAGAGAAAATCGGGGTGATGTTTGGAAACCCGGAGACTACAACCGGTGGTAATGCGCTTAAATTCTATGCTTCGGTACGTCTTGATATACGTCGTTCTACGCAGATTAAAGATGCAAACGGTGAAATACAGGGTAACAAAACCCGTGTTAAAGTGGTGAAAAATAAAGTGGCGCCACCTTTCCGCCAGGCAGAATTTGACATTATGTATGGGGAAGGAATCTCAAAAGTTGGCGAAATCCTTGACATTGGTGTTGATTATGAAATCATCAAGAAAAGCGGGTCGTGGTTTAGCTATGAAGACACCAAACTGGGCCAGGGCCGCGATGCGGTAAAAGCGATTTTAAAAGACAATCCGGATCTTTTGGAAGAACTTGAGACCAAAATCAAAGAGGCCATTAAACTTGCAAATCAGGCATAGCCGAAAAAAAAATAGCTCTTACGCAACCTTTTTCATCTTTAGGTATCTACCAGGTAAATATTTAAATGATGAAAAAGGTTTTTTTAATTTTAGGACTATTAGCATTAGTCACCTCCTGCTCTCTTGATGATGACCGTGTAGAGCTTAGTTATGAATTACAACCCGTAGTTGATTATGAGTTGCCCGATACACTGGTTTGGGGTCAGCGCTATAATTTTAAAATACGCTACATCTCCCCCAGCTCCTGCAACTACTTTTACGACTTTGACTACGCGCGTCGTGACAGCACTCGTTTTATTTATATTTTTGAAGGGGTTTACGAAGAGGAAACCTGTACCGACACCCCTACAGACACCGTTCCTGTTTACCTGCCTTTTGAAACCCGTTACAATTACGATTACATCTTTAAGTTTTACGCAGGTAAGGATGAAAATGGTGAGGATATTTTTATAACAGACACGATACCTGTAAAAGGTTAACGGTTTAAACACGCAACTAATGTGAGTCTGGACGAACTCATCGCCAAATGCATTAAAAAAGATTCAAAGGCACAGGAACAGTTGTATACGCGCTATGCGAACACACTGTTCTCTGTGTCTTTGAAATATGCCCGTAATTACACAGAGGCCGAAGATATCTTGCAGGATGGGTTCATTACGATTTTCGAAAAAATCGCCCAGTTTAAACACAAAGGCTCGTTTGAAGGCTGGCTGAAGCGTATCGTAATCAATACGGCATTGCAACGCTACAGAAAACAACGGGTATTTAATATTGTAAACGAAGAATTAATAGAGCAGGAAGACGTGATCGTCGATGAAGAAGATGTATCACTGCAATTTTTGCTCAAAATAGTACAGGAATTACCAGATCGTTACAGATTGGTTTTTAACCTTTATGCGCTAGACGGTTACTCGCATAAGGAAATAGCAACAATGCTGGAGATTAGTGAAGGAACATCCAAATCAAACCTGGCCCGTGCCCGGATGATTTTAAAACAGAAAGTAGAAAGCTTTCAGACCGAATCTAAAACCTCATAAAGCATTAATACAAGATTTTTCACCCCGTGAAAGAAAAGAAAAACATAGACAGACTGTTTCAGGAGAAGTTTAAAGACTTTGAAGCACAACCCGCCCCTCACGTTTGGGAGTCTATCGCTGCGCGTGAAAAACAAAAACGCAAGCGTGTCATTCCGTTATGGATAAAACTGGGCGGTGTTGCAGCGGTGCTGGCTTTACTGCTTCTTGGCGGAAACTTTTTTGAGATCAACAACCCAAATGACGATCAACAACCTAAACTGGTTCAGGAAGAAAAGCCCCAAAACAACACAGAAGTTAATACAGATTCAGAGGAGACTAATAATGCTGTGGTTGAAGCATCAGAACAAGACGATACTTCAGCAAAAACAAACAGCTCTTTAAGTACTTCGGGTCAATCCCAAATCGCTGAAGAAAACGCCCCGGAACAAAACAGGAGCGCTAAACGTAATTCTCAAACATCTAAAAAGAATAGTGAGGCTCTCGCCTTTTCGCAAAGCGAAAAAATAAAGACAAGGCCTACAGATTCCAATACTCCGCAAGCCGTTACCGCTAAAACTGAAGATAGCCGGCCTGATACTTCCCAAACTAATTTGGAAAAAGAAGCTATTGCTGCAAACACAAATGAAGAAGCAGCGCAGGAGGAAAAAGCTGCTGCTGTTCAGGATCCCGATGAATTGCTGCGCCTGGCCAATCAGGAAGAAGCAATAGCCGATACCGATGAAGAATCAGAAAACAGCAAGTCTGCGCGCTGGGGTATCGCTCCCATAGTCGCTCCCGTTTATTATGGAGATTTTGGAGGCTCGGGTATTGACCCCCAATTTGCAGATAATGCAAAACGAGGAGATATCAACCTGAGCTACGGGGTACAGGTAAGTTATGCCCTCAATGACAAGTTTAAGCTTCGGGCAGGGATAAATCGCGTTGATTTAGGCTATCGTACCGAGCAGGTGGCCTTTTCGCCAAGTATTCAGGCTAATGCGCTTCGCAGTGTTGATTATAATAAGAACGCTTCGCAAGTGCAGGTATCCACTTTTAATAACAGGGAAGATGTCTCCAATTCAATTCCCAATGCTCCCGTTTCAGAAGAATTTGCAGCCAGCAATTTTGCAAGTCCGTCAAGCACCCTGCGCCAGCAACTAGGCTATATCGAGGTTCCTCTTGAGGCTGAATATGCCCTGATTGATAAAAAAATTGGCATGCAGATCATTGGAGGTTTCAGCACGCTTTTCCTGAATGACGATTCGGTCATTTTAGAAGAAGGTTCGCGCTTTTCTACCGAATTAGGTTCATCAAACAGCCTAAACAACACCAGTTTTAGCACCAATATAGGGCTTGGGTTTGACTACCGCATTACTCCTACACTGGAGTTTAATCTGGAACCTATGTTTAAATATCAGCTGAACGCCTACACCAATGGTGTGAGTGACTTTAAACCTTATTATATGGGTATTTATACCGGTATCAACCTGAAATTTTAAGTACTGAAAAAGAAAAATGGACTTTTTTGTTGGTTAGGTTGGTTATCGTGTAGACGGTAACCTAAAAGGCTGCCTGGGTAGAGGCAGCCTTTTTTAGTTGGTAATCTTTAGCCCTTTATCGCATCCGGTGTTGTTTGGTCTTTCAGCAACTCACTGTGAATCGCTTTAAAAGCCTGATCCCGCAGTTCACGACGATCGCCGGGTTCTTTACCTTCGGTTTCTATAAAAGGCAAAATCTTTACACGCATCACACCCGGTGATCCGGTGAAGAAATTATAGGAAAAACGCTTCTTGTTGTCATAAAAAACCATTGGCACAATGGGGACCTGATGATCTATAGCCAGTCTAAATGCACCATCTTTAAATGAATCCAAAACCACAGATGTGTCGTCGGGCACGCCTCCTTCAGGAAAAATACAGATACTCAAACCCTGTCTAAGCCGTTTTTGGGCACTTTCAAAAACAGCAAGCCGGCTTTTTGGGTCTCCCCGGTCAACCAGAATACAGGTTTGTTTGTAGAAATATCCAAAGATGGGAAATCTGGCCAACTCCTGCTTTCCTACAAACACAAAAGGATTGCGCACCGTATGCAGCATCAGCATAATGTCTGCCATTGAAGTGTGATTGGCAATATACATATAGCTCTTTCCGAGTTCGGTTTTCTCCAGCCGCTCAATTTTTGGCCAAAAACCCATACCAAATAAGATGATACGAGCCCAAAAACGCGCCAGTCTAAAGAAAAACGGATACCACGAATCTTTAGCAACCGATATAAGCAGGATGGGAAACAAAATCAAAATAGGAACAATGAGAATGATGTAAAACCAAACGCGCCAAAGCAAAATCAATATCTTACGCAAGATGTTTATCATTCCGGTTTAGTTGAATTAGTTACTTTTTTTGAGGTTTTGTCCCTGTCAAAAATAGACATTTTAAAAAGAGTTAATCGGTCAAAAGGGGTAACTTTGTGTCAAATTAAAATTAAGGAATGTCACGAATTTTAACCGGTGTTCAAAGTACAGGCACACCGCATTTAGGTAATTTGCTGGGCGCGATTATCCCTGCAATCACAATGGCCAATGACTCCAAAAACGAGTCTTTTTTGTTTATAGCAAATCTGCATACACTTACTCAGATCAAAGAAGCTTCGGTCTTAAAAGAGAATACCTACTCGGTTGCCGCAGCCTGGCTTGCTTTTGGTCTTGATATTGAAAAAACCGTTTTTTACCGTCAAAGTGACGTTCCCCAAACCACAGAACTTGCGTGGTATCTGAGCTGCTTTTTCCCTTACCAGCGTCTCACCCTCGCCCATTCGTTTAAAGACAAATCAGACCGGCTTGCCGATGTAAATTCGGGACTGTTTACCTACCCGATGCTTATGGCAGCAGATATCTTGTTGTATGATGCCGAATTTGTTCCGGTAGGAAAAGATCAATTACAACATATTGAAATGACCCGGGATGTAGCTTCCCGTTTTCACGCACAGATGGGTGAAACCTTTGTCATGCCCGAAGCTAAAATCGAAGAGAACACCAAATACATACCCGGGACTGACGGCGAAAAAATGAGCAAGTCCCGCGACAATTACATCAACCTCTTTTTGCCCGATAAGCAATTGAGAAAACAGGTGATGGGTATTCAGACAGACAGCACGCCTCTTGAAGAACCTAAAAATCCCGACACCTGTAATGTTTTCAATCTGTACAAAGTGATTGCTTCAGAAGCCGAAGTTGCTCAGATGCGTCAGAATTATTTAGGCGGAAACTACGGGTATGGTCATGCAAAACAAGCCTTGTATGAGCTTTTGGTGGAAAAATATGCTAAGGAGCGCGAAGCCTATTCCTATTATATGAATAATCTGGAAGAAGTAGATGCGGCTCTCGAAAAAGGAGCAGAAAAAGCCCGTGAAGTCGCAAACGGAGTTTTAAATCGCGTACGCGAAAAGCTGGGTTACTAGGTCAATTCAAACAGCTTTCCCGGAAGCGGTCGGACCACGCCTTTGAGTTCCATATTCAAAAGCAGGGAGGCTGTTTTAAAGGTAGGCAAACCGCAGTTTAAGGCAATCAGATCGAGTTGCTCCCTTCCGTTAGCAGATAAAAGCCGCCAGATGATCTTTTCCTCTTCGGTAAGTTCAACAAAAAGTTGCTTTTGAACCGGCTTGAAGACTTCCTCGGGTTGCCAGTTTAAATGATAAACGAGGTCTGCTGCACTGGTAATCAATTGCGCCTTTTGGGTTTTGATCAAATTATTACAGCCTACACTTTGAATATCTTCGGGCCTGCCGGGAACTGCAAAAACATCCCGGTTGTAGGAATTGGCAATTTCTGCCGTGACCAGAGAACCTCCTTTTTCGGCACTTTCGACAACCAGAGTAGCTTCGGCTAAACCGGCAATAATGCGGTTGCGTCGTAAAAAATTAGTTCGGTCAAAAGCATCAGAGCTCCAGAAATCGGTAATAAAAGCACCCTGTCGCTCCACCGCCTTTTGGTATTTAGCATGTATTTTTGGATACAGCTGATTAAGACCATGAGCAAGGACGGCAAGGGTTTCCAGCTCATTATCAAGAGCAGCTGTATGGGCGGCGATATCTACCCCATATGCAAATCCCGAAACAATCAGGGGTTTTAAAGGTGCCAGTTCTTCGATAAATTTCCTGATAAACTGCTGGCCGTGGGTAGTTACTTTACGGGTGCCAACGATAGATAGCGTACGTGGATTTTCATAACCCGCGCTTCCTCTCTTGAATAAAAGAATGGGACCGTCAACACAATGTTTTAAACGCTGGGGATAATCAGCATCCAGAAAACTGCAATACGAGATACCATTTGCCTCTATAAATTTTAATTCTTCTTCAGCTTCAAGTCTGTGGGTTTTATCGAAAAAAGCCTTCAGCCTGAACTCGCCTATGCCGTCAATTTTTAATAAGGTTTCCTTTTTTTGGCGTAGCACCTGCTCAGCCGAATCAAACCGGCTGATCAATCGCTTTATTGACGTATCCCCCAGATTGGGAATGCGTTGCAGTGTAAGAAATGCGTGGAGTTCGTCTTGCGTCATAAAATAAAGACCGGGCTATTAAGTTTACTGAGGGGGCGCTAAAGAACTTAAACTAAAGGTATTATAAAATTGTTAACAAATCACGGTTTATAACTCAAGGCCGCCGTCATTTTTTTATAATTTTACGATATGCATTTTACAACCTACATCAGCGATTTACTATACCGGTATGAATGTGTAATCATACCCGGTTTTGGAGCCTTTTTAGGCCATCGCGTTGCAGCGCGACATGACGCAGAAACGCACACCTTTTTCCCGCCTTACAAACGTTTATCGTTTAACGCCCAGCTAACTCAAAATGATGGCCTGCTGGCAAACTATGCCGCTTCAGCCGAATCGATTAGTTATGCCGAAGCATTGCAGCATGTACAGCATTTTGCAGCGCGATTGAATGCCGACCTTCAGGCCGGCAACGAGGTGGTTTTTGATAAAATAGGAACCCTGTCGAAGAATGAAGCGGGTAAAATCAATTTTGAACCTGCGGGTGAGTCTAATTTCCTAACGGAAGCATTTGGTCTTGCTACCTACAGCTTTGATGCGGTAACACGTGCAATACCCGTTGTTGAAGAGCCGGCAGCCCAACCAAAAGTAGTAACCTTAGAGCAAAAACAGCGCAATTCACCCTGGCTTAAGTATGCTGCAGCAGGTCTGCTTGCTGTAGGCCTTTCGGGTTCATTGGGATTCCTGTACTTTAAAGATATTGCAGATCACAATCTGGCCGAAGAGCAAAAAGCCAAACAGGTGGTAGATCAAACGATCCAAAAAGCCACATTTACGATAGAAAATCCGTTACCGGCAGTAACCTTAAACGTGTTTAAACCCAAAGGAAATTATCATCTTGTTGCGGGTGCTTTCCGGGTTCCTGAAAATGCCGAATTAAAAGTTGAAGAGTTGCGTGAAGCCGGCTATAAAGCCCGGTTAATAGGAACTAACAAATACGGCCTGCATCAGGTGGTTTACGGAAGCTATGCTGATCGCGATGAAGCCGCAAAAGCTTTGCGTGAAGTGCGTAATTCAGACAATCCTAATGCCTGGATGTTAGTACAGGAGCTTGACTAAGCTTTACCAATACGGAACAAACCTTTTTGAAAGCCTCCAACTCGGGGGCTTTTTTAGTCTCTGTTGCTAGTATTCTTCCTATTTTTGCCGAAAATAAAAGCTTGATGAACGCAAAAACACCTTCTGAATCGAAAACGGTACAAACCGACCTCGTACTTCCTAATGAGACCAATCCGCTAAACAATATGTTTGGGGGTGAATTGCTGGCTCGTATGGACCGTGTTGCGAGTATTACTGCCCGCCGTCACAGCAGAAGGATCGTAGTTACAGCTTCGGTAAATCACGTGGCTTTTAACAAAGCCATCCCTCTGGGAAGCGTGGTAACGGTTGAAGCAACCATTTCAAGAGCGTTTAAGACCTCGATGGAGGTAATTATAGACGTGTGGGTGGAAGACCGGGAAAGTGGCCTGAGATCTAAGGCAAATGACGCCATTTACACCTTTGTTGCTGTTGACCGCACCGGGACACCCGTACCCATCCCCGAAATCAAACCCGAAACCGAACAGGAGAAAGAGCGCTATGCAGCCGCTTTACGCAGAAAACAACTCAGTCTGGTACTTGCCGGTAAGATGAAGGCTAATGATGCGACCGAGCTGAAGGCCTTGTTTGAATAGGCTAAAGCCGAATCTGAAAACCTGCCGAAGCATTTAAATAACTAATAGTACCAAAAGCATCTTTCAATTCTGCAGGAACATTGGTGGCCATAAAATCTACCCGATACTCGGGCATAATATAAAGGGCCAGCCATTTCCAAAGAGGAACATTCAATTGCGGATTAAACCATAGGGATCCCCCATTTTCTCTAAAATCCCGGGGAATTGATTTTGTATGGATATGCGTTGTTGCTCCTGCTCCTCCCTGAAGCCTAATCTGAAATCTTCGGTTTGAAATCAAATCATATCCCAGCTGTACTCCAAAGGTGCTGAACCGTGTTTCAGAATAATCGCCAACTAATTGCTTATCGGTAACTGTTCCTTTAAACGTAGCGTAGCGAGCCCCGAAAAGCACTTTAGGAAATAGGTATCCGGAAACAGAAGCCTGTATACCCGGTGAAAGTTCATAGCCCCTCGCGACGTATGATTCCTTCCCTGGATTTGCCAAATAAATACCGGCATCAATAAATCCACGACGTTTCCAATCATTATTTTTTGTTGATGTACTGTCCTGAGCAAAAGCTTTTCCGCAGTAAAAAACTATAAGGACAAAGAAAATAACGTGTTTAATAGCTGAGCTCATAACTGGTCATCAAATTAGTTACAGGAATCTCAACTCGTATTTCTTCGCTATTATTAATGCGATAGTCTAAAAATACCAGCGAGTTAAGCGGTGTTGATACCGAGAAGCTGTCTGTAAAATCATCGGGAGTTTTTCTGTCAAATTGTTCCAGGTTTTCAAAGCAGTTTCTTGAATTAGACACTTCTTCTTCAAAATCAACCCGATTGCGTTCGCAAAATACATCTGTGTAGGTTAGTCTAAAATTGACTGTGTTTTCGGTACCTGTTTCCGGTTTGGTTACCAGTTCAAAGGTTGCGAGACGTGGTAATTCAACCACTCCATAATTGACCGTATTTTCTGCTTCTAAAAAATTGTTATTAAAATAACTTATTGAAGTAAAGGCCTCGTTATAACTGCCTTTAGTAAATGGTTCGTTAATATGTAACGCCACATCATCATAAGAAGAGTTAAGTGATGTAAATTCAAAAAAACCGGCATCATCAGTATAACTAAAATCCAGACGGGTACTTTGTGCACTTACCTCAACGTAGATTCCAGGTATGGGACTTCCGCTCTCATCAACAAGCTGTCCCCTGACGCGGCTTCGCGAATTATCGAGAATGGGTTCTTCGCAGGAAAAAGAAGAGCCGAAAACAAAGCAAACAACCAAAAAGTAAAAAATCCTCATACTGTGTTTTACAGAGAGATACCTATTTCAAAAAAAGGTTGCGCCTTTTTACTTAGAAAATCTACATATTATACACCCACTCTTCGGGGTTAAGGCGCTGAGAATCTTTGTAAACCAGGAATTTCAGGATGGTTTTACCGGTGAAGGAGTTTACGGCTATTTCGCCCAAGGCCTGCTTGGTTGAAACCTCATCATTTACTTTAACTTTAAGGTTTTTAAGGTTTTGGTAGACGGTAAGGTAATTTCCGTGACGTATAATTATAGTATAACCTCCGCCACGTATCAATTGTATCTGTTGAACCGTACCTTTAAAAGCGGCACGTGCAACGCTCCCGGGAGCAGTTTCAATCTCTACCCCACTGTTGTAGGTCGTAATATTTGGTAAAGTAGGATGCTGAGAAGTCCCGAAGCGTTTGTAAATTCTGCCTCGTTCTACCGGCCAATCCATACGCCCTTTGTTGGACGCAAAGTCACTTGCCAGGGCTTTGGCTGCCGGAGTCAGGTTAAAGGTAGGCATCTCCCCCGCTTTTTCAACTTTAGTAGCTACGGCCCCGGTCTCCTTTTTAGAAGCCGCAATAGCCTCGCGTATCATTCGATCAATTTCTTTATCAATACGATCTGCGGCTTTTTGCTTTTCGCGAATTTGTGCCACATACGTTGACTCTTTCTCCCTGATTTTGGCAATAAGCGCATCTTGCTGCTTTTTCTCGGCCTCCAGTTTTTCCTGCTCTTCGCGGTTTTGGGCAATAAGCTGCTGCTTTTCTTCCTTCTGCTTTATAAGGTCGTTGTTGGTTTGCTTCAGCAATTCGGTGCGCTCTTTAATTTGATCGCCCTGCTTTTTGCGGTAATTGCTGTACTGCTTCATATACTGCACCCGCTTATAAGCCTGCAAAAAACTTTCCGAAGACAGCAAAAACATAATCCGGCTCTGACTGCTCTTGCTTTTGTATGACTTTTCGACCATCGCGGCATAATCGGTCTTAAGCTTTTCGAGTTCGTCGCGCAGATTGCTTATTTTATTAATGTTCTGGTTTATTTTCTGCGTGAGCAAATTGGCCTGACTGTTTGTAACCTTAATGAGGTTTTGGCGGGTTTTGATTTTAGAATCCAGATCTTCAACCTGACTCAGCACATTGCGCTCGTCTTTTTTGTTGTTTTGACGCAGTTTGCTCAGCTCTTCAATCTGGCTCATCAACTGGCGGCGCTGGCGCTCGAGTTCAGCCTGACGGTCGTTTTGGGCGAAAAGCGTTGAAGCCCCCAACAGGAGCATCATAAAAATGAGGAGTTTGTAAAAGCGGGATGACTGCATTACAATTCGATTTCTTTAAGCCCCGAAGGTATTGAAAAAGGAAAACTTACCGGCGTATTAAAATCTAAACCGCGGTATTCGATATCAATCAGGGTGGTTTTATCGCCTTCCTGAGCTTTTACGTGTATTTCTGACGGAAAATAACCGGCCTGTTCCCGGGTAAAATCTCCATAATCAACCACCAGATCACGACTTTCTTCCCGCTGCGTTAAACGTTGCTGCTGAAGCGTAAACGAACCGCTATTCAAATAGAAAAACAGATCAAACAGCGCAGATTGCTTTCGCGGAGCGATCACATAACGCGTAGAAGTAGGCCCGGCACTAAAACCACCGCTGCGTAAATCGTAAATAGGCTGCCCCAAAAGCAGGGCTTCTACCTGCTCGTAATTGAGTTCGGTGCCCAGCACCTCGCTGAGCAATTCAAAGTCTCCGTCGAAATAGGAACCGTCTATTTTCTCGTAAAACTGCACCCGATCTGGTGTGATCATCGCTTTAGCAAGCGAAATCCCCAGTACCGAAGCGCTCATCCAGATGGCTTCTCCCTTTTTCATACGCAGACTTACGGTCACGCTTTGATTGGTTCCGGGATCCTGATAGCGGATTTTTAAACGTGCCGCCAGGGTTTCAAACTGCGGATGGGTATCGTAATGGGAAGCGATAATTTTTGCAGATTCCATGTCTTCGGTTGAGGCTACGCTTCGGGTAGATTTACACGCCGAAAGGCTTACAACTAAAACAAGAATGAGAATTCTATATACTGTTTGCATTTATTGATTCAGATTTATGAGGCGTTTTTGATAGGTTTCCGCTTTTGCGGCATCACCCAGACCGGTATAGCCACGAGCCAGTTGCCGGTAGAAATCGGCCTCCATTTTTGGGTTTTCCGCTACATAATCTATGCCCATCTCGAGATAGCTTACTGCGTCTTTAAAGTTACCCAGCTCATTTTGAGCCACACCATAAGCCAAATAAAACACAGCCTGAGCAGGATACAGGCTTAAAGCCTCCTCGCTCAAAGCAGCAGCTTCCTTATTTTGCCCGGCTTCTAGTTTAAGTAGGGTTAAATTGCGCAGGACACCCAGATCTGTCGGTTCATTTGTATAAGCAGACTCGTAATAGGATAAGGCTTTATCGGTTTCCTGATTTTTCAGGTAATAGGCGCCTAATTCTTCGCTTACATCGGTATTTTCTTCCTCAGAAAACAGCGCGATGGCTTCCTCCAGTTCGGGCTGATACTCGGGATTGCGATCTGCGAAAATCAAAAAATCATTGAGTACGCTGTGTTTGGCTTTTGGATCAATACGCTTGCTTTTCATCACTTTTTCGAGTGATTTTAAGGCCTGCGGAACAGCTCCTTCTTCCAAATGGAATTTATAAAGCGCCAGATGTACTTCGTCTGCCTGCGGATTCACCTTAAGCAACTTTTGAGCAGTGGCGTAAGCTTTATCGGTCTTGCCCTGCTCGCTGTATACATAGATCAGGTTCAGGTAATTTTGCTCCTCCTGCGGACTGGCTTTGATTTTTTCCAAAAGCATCTGCTCTTTAAAATCTCCTCCGCTCAGGGCTAAAGCCTGAGTGCGAATCTGATTGCGATAGGCGTCTTTACCCAACTCGGCATCCAGTTTATCAAGCACCTTAATCGCCTGCTCAAAATCTCCTTTAAGCACGTAAATACGCGCCAAATCTTCCTCGTAACGCAAATCAAATTTCGCCAGGTCCTTCACCAGATCAATCGCTTTCTCAAAATCCTGACGGGCGTAATAGACCTCATACAGGCTTTCCATAATGTCCTGTTGATTGGGCTTGAGCTGAAGGGCTTTGAGGTAGTTATTTTCAGCCTGCTGCAGGTTGCCTAATGCGGCTTCATTTTTCCCTTTTTCAAAATATAAAATGGGTTCCTGCGGGCGCAGATTGATGCATTTATCCAGAGCTGTGATGGCCCGGTCGTAGTTTTCGATCCCTTTTTGCTTCAGGGCTTCAAAAAACAGCTCCTGAAAATCATCGGTCACATCTTCAAGCTCATCCACATTTTCATCTTGCAGGGGACTGGGCTCCTGTGCTTCCGCCAAAGGCGAAAACAAAAAGAATACGAGTATGAGCGAGAGCCATTTCATCTATAAAATCTAAATCAATTCGGAGTAATCCCCGATGCTTATCGCGGTAAAGTTACCATCGAATTTGGCATGATTGCCTATCATCGCATTTTTTAACTGCGCATTAGTAATTGTACTGAAATTCTGAATCAAACTTTCAGAAACACTGCTGTTTTTAATCACTGTTCCGGCACCAACAGACACGTTAGGTCCCACAGTACTGTCTTTAATCACCGCATTTTCGCCAATAAAACAGGGCGAAATAATCGATGCGTTTTCCAGTTTTGCGGTTTCCGAAACGAGATGCTTCCCTTCTTTATGCAAGAACTGAAGCATTCTGCCGTTAGTTTCCACCGTCACGTTTTTATTTCCGCAATCCATCCACTCGTCAATTTTTCCGGGCTTAAAGACGTAGCCTTTAGCCTGCATTTGCTTGATACCGTCGTTGATCTGGTACTCGCCGCCGTGCATCAATTGGGCATCTAAAACCGCCTGAAGTTCCTGTTTAAGCACTTCGCCCTGTTTAAAATAATAGATGCCAATCACTGCAAGGTCTGATACAAACTCGGCCGGTTTCTCAACCAGGCCGGTAATTTCATCAGCCTCATTAAGCGACACCACACCATAGGCCTGCGGATTTGCAACCTGTTTTACCCAGATTACGCTGTCTGCCTCCTTGTCTAACGCAAAATCGGCCCTAAAAAGTGTATCGGCATAAGCGATCACGCAGGGTCCGCTTAGCGAATCCTGAGCACACATAATGGCGTGCCCGGTTCCCAGAGGTTTATCCTGATAGTAAATCGTGCCTTTTGCACCCAGACTTTGAGCCACTGCTTTGAGGTTTTCTTCGGTTTCAGGGCCAAAATCCTCTGCAATGATAAAGGCGATCTCTTCAATTTTTTCTTCTAAAACACCGGCTATATCTTCAACCAGGCGCTGTACAATGGGTTTACCGGCAATGGGAATCAGGGGTTTGGGTATTGTAAGGGTGTGCGGTCGCAGTCGGGAACCGCGGCCTGCCATAGGGACAATGATTTTCATTTCTTGTGTTTTAATTGTAGGTATAGACACCGACTGCTTCTGGTAATCAGCCGGCGATGTTGCAAAATACAAAGGATTTGATTGTTTGCCGAATTCACTAACAGCTATTTAAGATGTACGGAATCGGTTAGAGTAATAGTCCCGGTAGTTTTTGGGATCAGGTACACGCCAAAATTGATTTGGTTTCCCTCTTTTTTATAAGCGGAAAGACTGCGTAAAGGTTCCTGATTGGAGTCAAAAATGCCAGTTTCGGGTTTGATGGTAATGAGCGAACAGCGCGGCGTCGCGGTAATCACATCGAAAACACAATCGCCAATTACAACCTGTTTCCAGGCTTCTTCGGCATAAGCTTCAACTCCTGAAATCACGATGTTGGGCCGGAAGCGCTCCACCGGAAGGGGTTGTTCTAATCGCGTATTGAGATCAGCTACCGAAGCTTCTGAGATCAAATGAATGGGAAAACCGTCTGCAAACGAAATGGGATGCTCCTCGTTTAACGCGTATTTCGCACTTACCTGACGCAGTTTTTGAGGATACAGCCGCACCAAACGCAAAGGTTCATTAAAGAGCCCGCTAAACCATTCATCAGCTTTCCCGGAAACCGCTTTCCCAAATGCCGGTTTTTTAAAGAGCTCTAACTCGTAAACGCTTTCTTCTTGGGCTTTTAAAGGAATTTCGATTGCAGTTCCTTCCGCAGAAATCCCCATCACATCAGCCTTTAAGGCAATCTCTACCTGCAGCAACTGTGGTTTTTCGCGGGCGGTGAGGATTTTGTTTTCGGCATTAACCAGTGCAAACTCCCGGTCGTGGGCAAAACCCAGGTCGCCTACCTGCGTTTGTTGCAAGGCAACGCTTCCCGCAGATTTAAGCGGATAGGTATAAAGCGATTGTATTCTGGGCTGATTCAAGTTTTGAGTTTTTTAAGGGAGTTTCCCTAGAAGTTTATCGGGAGCGATAGCTGCTTTGAAAATTTCAGTTGAATATTGAAAGTTTTCCGCCTTCGCGGAAAAAGACAAAAATAGCTCTTTGCTATTTTGTGCCGGTACTTCCAAAGCCACCTGCTCCGCGGGCAGTTTCGCTCAACACCTCTACAGGATTCCACTGGGCGCGCTCGTGCTTCGCAATCACCAGCTGGGCGATACGCTCCCCGCTTTCGATTGTAAAATCTTCATTAGATAAATTCACCAGAATCACCCCGATTTCGCCACGGTAATCGGCGTCGATAGTTCCCGGGGCGTTGAGCACTGTGATCCCTTTTTTAGCCGCCAGACCGCTACGTGGACGCACCTGTGCCTCGATCCCAACGGGAAGCTCTATAAAAAGTCCGGTTTTGATGATGGCACGCTCCAAAGGTTTAAGGGTTACGGGCGCATCAAGCTCGGCGCGAAGGTCCATTCCTGCTGAAGCTTCGGTCTCGTAATGGGGCAAGTCGTGACTGGACTTGTTGATGATATTGATTTGCATACTTATGCTGATTTTTTGGTTAAAATTCGTTTGAGTTCGCGGCCTTCCAGCGCAAATGTGATTCCTGCGAAAAGCAAAATAAAGAGGGTATTGACCAAGTAATTTCCTCTAAAAATATAGAACGAAAGCAGGGCGCTTCCCATTGCCAAAAACAAATAAAGCACAATGCGCAGGCTGTTGTACGGAATGCGGTAATGGCGTTGCCCAAAATAGTACGAGATGAGCATCATCGCGCCGTAAGCCGCCACGGTGGCGTAAGCAGAAGCCATAAAACCAATTAGTGGAATAAAATACCAGTTTAAGCCAATGGTTAGCCCGGCACCAACGAGCGAGAAATACATTCCGTAAAGCGTTTTATCGGTGAGTTTATACCACACCGCAAGATTGTGGTAAATACCCAGAAATAAATTGGCTAGCAGAATGTAGGGAACAATCTCAAGCGCAATAAAATAATCGGCATTACCGATGAGCAGGTCTTTAAAAAAATCAATAAAACACACGATGATCATAAGACCCAAGGCACCGGCTATTGTGAAATACTTGAGAATGGTAGCATACGTTGCCGGAGCATTTTTACTGCTGGCGTGGTTAAAAAAGAAAGGCTCTGCGCCTAATCGAAACGCCTGAATAAAAATGGTCATAAATACAGCCAGCTTGTAGCAACCGGAATAGGCACCCATAATATCTTTATCATCAAACATATTGGCGAGTAAGAGCTTATCCAGGTTTTCATTGACCACAAAAGCGAGGCCTGCAACCAAAACCGGCCATCCGTAGCGCCAGAGCTGGCCAAAGAGCTGTTTGTCAAAAACAAGGCGGGTCGTGAAAAAGTCAGGCAAAATGAGCAGAAAGGTCACCGCACTGGCCATTAGGTTTGCGAAAAATATATAAACCAAATACTCGTCTGTACTATACCAACTGAAGTTTAATCCAAAATGCGGAATGGCCCAAAGCAAACCTATATTTAGAATTACATAAATCGCAAGGTTGATGAGTTTGATTCCTGCGAAACGCAGTGCCTTTCCTTTGGCGCGTAAATACGCGAATGGGGCCACAACCAGGGCGTCAAGTATAACCACCCCCAGGAGATAACCAAAATAGCGTACAGGCAGTTCTAGAGCTTCAGAAATGGGTGTTTTAAACAGCCAAAGGATGCCGAAAGCGAGCAATGTTGTTGTGGTAAGTGCTATCAGGACGGTACTATACACCCTCTGTTTATCTTCCGCCTTTGAAAAAAACCGAAAAAAAGCGGTTTCCATACCGTAAGTAAGCATCACATTGAGAAACGCGGCTCCAATGTAAAACGAAGTGTTTTCGGCGTAGCCCGAAGTCTCCAGCTTATCGGTATGCAGATAAACCAGTACCACGCTCATAATACGCGGCAAAATCGTTGCCAGGCCATAGACCGCCGTATCTTTTACAAAACGCTTTAGGATGCTCAAGAAATAGCTTTTTAAAGGTTGGTTTTAAAGCTGAAATAAGATGTAAAAGTAGCATTCCCCAGCTAAACTGTGGGACTTATTGCACTTCAAAAATGGTGTAAAAACTGTCTTCTCCTACCGAATAGTGTAACAGGGCTTCATTCTCTTTAATCGCGTGGGGTACTTCAACAGGCATTACGGGTAACGGATTTTTAGACTCCTCAGCCATATTGGAAGAAAGGACTTTCTCGCCATCTGATGTATACAACGGGAAATCTGCATAGTAAGTGTTCTCTGTGTCCCAAAGTACTGTAGCCTTACGCTGACCAAAATACATGCTTTTGAAAGCAACATCCCGGGGTAAAGCCGAGGTACGGAAAAATACTTTATGTCCGTCTACTTGTAAAGGTTCTTTTTCTGCTTCTAAAATTTTAAAAGGAGGATCATTTACAAGTTCTGAACTGCCCCCGCAGGACGTAATTATCATCAGAATAAAAAGTGAGAGCCATTTTAAGTGCATCATAAACTGCTTTTTGAGTTAACGCGAAAGCCGTCGGGATGGTATAGGGATTAAACCAAAAAGCCCCGCAAATTGCGAGGCTTCAAGATAAAAATTATTTTCTTAATTGTTTAAGGCTTCTGCACCACCCACGATTTCAAGGATTTCGTTTGTAATAGCTGCCTGTCTCGCTTTGTTATAGGTCAACTTGAGCTGATCTCTTAACTCTTTCGCATTATCTGTCGCTTTGTGCATCGCAGTCATACGTGCGCCGTGCTCACTTGCTACAGAATCACGAATTCCCTTAAAGAACTGGGTCTTTAATGATTTTGGAATCAATTGTTTTACAATTTCGGCCTTAGAAGGCTCAAAAATATAATCCACATTGGCAGGCGTCACATCTTCAAACTGTTCCTTTAATGGGACAATTGGTAAAAACTGCTCGCGAATTACTACCTGAGTTGCTGCGTTTTTAAAAGAGTTGTAGACCAACTCTACTTTGTCATACACACCATCAGTAAATAAAGTCATCACACGCTCTGCAATTTCCTCTACATTCTCAAAAGTAAGATCATCGTAAACGGCATTATTGTTATAAATAACCTGATACGATTTTTTAAGGATGTCGTTTGCTTTTTTACCAATAGTCAAGAAGTGTACTTGTTTTCCGGCATAAGCATTCTCTGCAATGTTCTTAGACTCTTTAACGATATTTGAGTTAAAAGCACCGGCAAGACCTCTGTTTGATGATATTGCAACAACCAAAACCTTTTCTACAGGACGCTCTTCTGCAAAACGGCTACCGCTGTCACCTTCGAGTGAAGCACTCAAATTTTGAAGCAACTCGGTTAGTTTATCAGAATAAGGTCGCATTGCAGTAATCGCATCCTGAGCTTTTTTCAACTTTGCAGCAGACACCATTTTCATGGCACTGGTGATCTGCATCGTAGAAGATACTGATGAAATGCGGTTACGTATTTCCTTTAAATTGGCCATTTCTTAAATTATGAATTATAAATTATGAATTATGAGTTTTTGATTATGCTAACCAACAATTTCAATAATTCATCACATTTTTCAGAGAGCTCTGCGGGCACATTAAAGACTTTAGTATAGTCTATGATCTGCATCCAATATTGAGTTTCCTCAGCCTCCTTTAACGCTATTCCCAATTTATTTTTAAAATCTTTAGTGCTTACAGCTCTTTGCGATTCCCTAACATTTGCTCCAATGCTTGTGCCTGACTTCAGAAGTTGACTTGCTATTTCATAAAAACCAGCCGACTTCAGCTTTTGTGAATACAAAACAATATCACAGGCAAAATAAAATGACTTATCAACAATCGCATTATTTCTAGGAACGTAAGACATAACAATTCAAAATTCTGAATTTAGAATTCTGAATTACTTTTTATACCTCGATGAAAGATCGTTAGCTACCGTAGTTAAAGTATCAATAGCCTCGTCAGTAAGCTTTCCGGCTTTAAGCGCATCTAATACGTCTCTGTGCTTGGCATTAAGAAACTCTAAATAATCGCGCTCAAACTCTTTAACTTTATTGATAGGCACATTACGCAACAGGTTTTTAGAACCTGCATAGATAATCGCAATCTGATCTTCTACCGTATATGGCGTGTTTTCAGCCTGCTTTAAAATCTCTACGTTACGCTTACCTTTTTCGATTACGCTAAGTGTAGCCGCATCAAGGTCAGAACCAAATTTCGCGAAAGCTTCCAGTTCACGGAAAGCCGCCTGATCCAGTTTTAGAGTACCAGAAACTTTCTTCATTGATTTGATCTGAGCAGAACCACCCACACGAGATACCGAAATACCCACGTTAATTGCAGGACGTACACCCGAGTTGAATAAGTCACCATCTAAGAAGATTTGACCATCTGTAATCGAAATCACGTTAGTCGGGATATATGCCGAAACGTCACCAGCCTGTGTCTCAATAATTGGAAGTGCAGTCAATGAACCACCACCTTTTACGATAGGCTTTAAACTATCCGGTAGGTCATTCATGTTTTTTGCGATCTCATCATCGGCAATAACTTTTGCAGCACGCTCCAATAAACGCGAGTGCAGGAAGAAAACGTCTCCAGGATATGCCTCACGACCCGGTGGACGACGAAGCAAAAGCGATACCTCACGATAAGCCACCGCCTGTTTTGATAAATCATCATAGATGATCAAAGCCGGACGACCCGTATCTCTAAAATACTCACCAATTGCAGCACCTGCGAAAGGAGCGTACACCTGCATAGGAGCAGGATCTGATGCGTTTGCAGCTACAATTGTAGTATAAGCCAAAGCCCCTTTTTCTTCAAGAACGCTGGCAATACCTGCAACTGTAGATGCTTTTTGACCTACAGCTACATAGATACAATATACAGGCTCACCTGCGTCGTAAAATTCTTTTTGATTCAAAATGGTATCAATACAAACCGTTGTTTTACCGGTCTGACGGTCACCAATAACAAGCTCACGCTGACCACGACCTACAGGAATCATCGCATCTATAGATTTGATACCTGTTTGTAAGGGCTCGTTTACCGGCTGACGGTAGATTACCCCGGGAGCCTTACGCTCTAGCGGCATCTCAAAAGTCTCACCCTGAATTGCTCCTTTACCGTCTATAGGCTGACCCAGTGTGTTAACCACACGGCCAACGATACCTTCACCTACATTGATCGAAGCAATACGTTGGGTACGCTTAACGGTTGCTCCTTCACTAATTTCTTTTGAAGGACCTAAGAGTACAACCCCTACGTTATCTTCTTCAAGGTTAAGTACGATACCTTCTAAGCCCCCGTCAAACTCTACAAGTTCACCGTATTGTGCATTAGAAAGACCGTAAACACGGGCAATACCATCACCCACGGTAAGTACAGTACCTACTTCGTCTAAAGAAGCCGAGGCTTCAAAACCTGAAAGTTGTTTCTTTAAAATTGATGAAACTTCAGCTGGATTTACTTCTGCCATTTTGTTTGATATCTAAGCAGGCTTTAAAAACTTAAAGCCCATTTTAATTATATACGTTTACTAAATTCTTTTTGTACTTTATCCAGTTGATTGCTCACACTGGCGTCGTATTGAACATCTCCTATTCTCAGGACAAAACCACCCAGAATACTCGGGTCGATGTGATGCTCAAGTGAAACTTCCTCACTACCGGTAAGGGATTTTACCTTGGCCAAAATCTTTGAATCCAATGACGGATCTAAAGCCACTGCCGTGGTTACTTTGGCCGAAACAATACCCTTTGAAGTATTATACAGCTTTAAGTATGCTGCTGCCACTTCTCCCAATATAGCAGATCGTTTTTTATCGACCAAAAGATCAATAAGACTTAGGGTACTTACATCATGGCCTTTAAAAATGGCCTGTAACGAAGCACGCTTATCTTCAGCCTTTATGACCGGACTTTTAAGCACACTGCGCAATTCTTTGCTCGCATTGAGGGTAGCGCTAATTGATTTCATGTTACCAAAAACCACTTCTTCAGTTCCCTTTTCGCGGGCCTGATCTAAAATAGCTTTTGCATAACGAATTGCTGCTCTTGAAGACATGAACTGCTTTTTATATTAATTAAGGTTAGCGTCCTGCAGCATTTTCTCTACATACTGCATCTGCTTATTCTTATCTGAAAGCTCATCTTTAACCACTTTCTCGGCGATTTCTAATGAGAGTACAGCTACCTGATTTTTTAATTCTGCAACTGCAGCGCGTTTTTCGGCTTCAATAGCTTCCTGTGCCTGTGCGATAATTTTTGAAGCCTGCTCTTTAGCATCATCTTCAGCCTCAGCGATCATTTTTGTTCTGATCTCACGGGCATCTTTAAGCATAGCATCACGCTCTATACGTGCTTCCTGTAGTGCCTTTTCGTTATCAGCCTGAAGATTTTTCATCTCCAAACGGGCCTTTTCAGCCGCCTCAAGTGCACCCTGGATTCCCTGCTCACGCTCGTCTAAAGAGTTTAAGATAGGTTTCCAAGCAAATTTCTTCATCAACAAGATGAGAATCAGCAAAATAACGGCTTGCATTACAAACAAGCCCGGGGAAAAATCATTTAATAATTGATCCATCTCTAATTTAATGTTTTAAATAAAACAACTCCTGCAACCAACCGTTGCAGGAATTGCTTAGTTGTTTAAACTGGGATTATTTACCTAAAATCAACGCACCGAAAGCAAGACCTTCTAAAAGTGCACCGATGATAATCATCGCAGTTTGAATCTTTCCAGCCGCTTCAGGTTGACGAGCGATACCTTCCATCGCTTTACCACCGATTTGTCCTAGTCCGATACCACCACCGATAACGATTAATCCAGCTCCAATTAAATTGTACATAACAATTGATTTAAAAATTAAACAAAACTTTCTCTCACATCCTCCACATCGTCAATCTCATGACCTTCGGCATCGTGCTCATGATGATGGTCGTGTTCTGCAACCGCCATACCAATGAACAGGGCCGATAGCATCGTAAAGATAAATGCCTGTAAGAATGCAACTAATATTTCAATAACCGAGATAAAGAGCGTAAGTACAAGAGAAAGTCCTGTAGAACCTACAGCGCCAAACTGGGCTTTTAATGTGATCATTAAAGCAATTAAACCCATTACCACTACGTGGCCGGCAGTGATGTTTGCAAACAAACGTATAAGCAGGGAAAAAGGCTTGGTTAAGATTCCTAAAAGTTCAATAGGAATAAGTATGATTTTCATAATAACCGGTACATCGGGCATCCAGAAAATATGTTTCCAGTAATCTTTGTTTCCGCTAAACTGCACGATTACAAAAGTGAATAGTGCAAGACATACGGTTACTGCAATCTGACCGGTGATGTTGAACCCAAAAGGCGTCATCCCCAATAGGTTTGAAACCCAGATAAAGAAAAACACTGTCAACAAAAAGCTCATGTACTTGCGATACTTGTTCTCACCAATGTTGGGGCGGGCAATCTCGTCACGCACATAAATCACTAACGGCTCTAAAGCGCGGCCAAAACCGGTAGGGATATTTTTCTTTTTGTATTGTCTTCCAAGTGAACCAAACCAGAAAAGCAACAACAGCCCAACCAGGATAATCCCGAAAACACTTTTAGTAATCGATAAATCGAAGGGATGATGCGCATTAACCGGATGGTGATCTTCGCCCATAACGATTTCTTCTGCACCCTCTTCTAATTCGTAAATTTTGTCGTGTAGATTCACAAAACGGCTTCCTCCTGCCTCAACAACTACCTCACCATCAATATCGTGGTGAAACTCTGAAGACATAAAGGCCACGGGGCCATTACTTGCCCAAACAATTACCGGCAAAGAAAACCCAAAGTGCTGACGCTCTCCCGCTGCATCTGTGTACGAGAACAAATGGAAGTCGTGAGAATCTTTGAGGTGATGATTGGTATAATCTGTAATTTCCTTCTGCGTGTCTACAGGACCCTCATCATTAGCTTCTGCCACACTATGCTCTTGTGCGCTTGCAAAAGATCCTATCAATAAAAAACTGATAACAGCTAGAAAATGAATGCGTAAAGAACTTATCTTCATTATAATTTTTTAAAAAATCAGGCTTGCTAAAATTTGGTGCAAAACTAATCATTTTATTCACAATAGCACCTTTTTTATGCAAATATAAAATCAGGTTTTTTTATTTAATATCCTGGTCAGGAGTAATACCTCATAAATTAAGAATATAAATATGGGTATCAACATGCTAAGCCGCTGCAAACGTGTAAAAACTTCTTCCTGAAACAGCAAATCTTTAAACACCAATCCCATAAAAAGCAGTTTGCCAAAAATTGTGAATAAAAAAATAAAGCCCAACTTGTCGTAAAATGCCGGAACCAACGCAGGAAGGCTTATAAATGTGAGGCAAATGATAAGGCTGCTAATCCCCGCAAACAGGTAGAAATTAAGCAATTTATAAGGCAGCTCTATGTCAAGCACCTGCAGCAAACCACTGTGCAAAAAGTAAGCGACAACACCTGTCACCAGTAATAAGGCGGCGTTGCTTAGTAAGCGTTTGTTAAGATTCATGAATTGAGGCTTTTTACGGCGCGTATAATTACATACATAGACAGAAAAACGGCAAGGAGTGAAACTAAGGGCTCCAGAAATTGGGTTTCAAATTTGCGATCGAGCCATTCTCCGAGAAGATTACCCAGGTAAATCGTCAATCCCATCTGGATCGCAATAGTAGAAAATTTGGCCCAGCTTTTAAGCGGACTTTCCGGCTTCTTGTTTGACATCGTCTGTTAAGTTCTTAACCCCGGTTCCCATAACGCAGGTTGCATTAAAATCTGCTCCCGGCTCTACCGAAAGTCTCCCGGTGGTCACCTCTCCCTTCACCACAGCCGAGCTTCTGAGGTTAAGTAATCCTTCTATCGCCAGAGTACCATCAACGGTACCTTCAAGATCTGCCTCTTTACAAATGAGTGTGCCTTTAAGCATTCCGTTTTTACCAATGACAACTTTACCGGTGCTTTCCATCTTTCCTTCGAGGCTTCCGTCAATTCTAAAATCACCTTCAGATTTGATCTCTCCGGTGATAGAAGTTCCTTTACTGATTCGGTTTTGCTTACTTCCGTCTTCGATTTCGGTTCTTCCTTTATCTTTTCTCATCACTTCGTTTCTAGATTTTTATAGGCTTGCAGATTCTTGTGTATCTGAATGGTTCGATAATTTTGCGAATTTATAACAACAGGTTCTTCTTCCCTTATCCCAATGATTTTTTCGCGGTTTAGCATTTCTGAAAAAATTAAAGCTTCGGCAGCAGAAACAAAACCATGAAAAACCAAAAATTCGGTGTTTTCATCATAAACATCTACTGAAACACTCAAATCCTTACGCGACTGCTGACTCAAAAAGGCTTGTGCAGCGTCTTTCAATTTACGCGTTTCGGGGTGATTATTTTTTACATAAGGATACAGCAGTTTAAAGCTGAAAGCTTCAGCATCGGCAATAAAATCTGAACTTTTAACGGCCGGCAATCCCTTTTCCAGTAATTCTTTGGCACGTTTACCTTCGTCCTGATTGGGATAATTGAGCGCAACATAATTTAACGCTTCCTCCCAGGCATCAAGGCCTTTAAGCTTACCGGTTGCCAGCGCTTTTAGGAGTTCAAATTTTGGCGCGAAAGTATCACCGGCAAACTCATCAATGTAATCCTGAGATTTAGCGATTACCGCCTCGTACTCCTGATTTTCGTATTGCTTATACAACCTGTTGTAAACGGCTTCGGGACTAGATTGATCCTGCTCAAGGGTCTTACCTGGATTTTTAATAATGCTGGCGTAACGGGTATCACCGTAATTCTGAAGAATATCGAATTTATACTTGTCCCGGTTGAATGTGTCGCCTTCAGACTCATAAAGTTGGTACAAATTGTATTTCGCCGGAAGGATTAAGCGTTCTTCAGGGTTACTGGCAAGCAGGTTTTCAAGCCGCTGAATAGCTAAAACGGGTTCGCTTAATTTCTCCTTATAGATTAAACCCAGCTGGTAATATGCAAAATTTCGTTCGGTTTGAATGCTGTCTACAGCAGCCGGGGCAGTTGGTATTTTGCTCACATAACTATCTATCGAATACAATTTGTCATCACCAAAGTCCTGATCTTCCTGTTGAGCGGCAGTCGCAGCTTCGTCTGGCAAGACGCCGAGTCTGGTTGAGATACGCCAGTAATCTTCATTAGGACGCGAACCCCAGCGGTTTTTAAAATCGAGTTTTCCCTGTGTAACCTGAGTTGGGTTGTAGAAGTAAAAGCTTCCGCCCTGAGGAGGCCCATTGCTGTTATCCGCAACAAAAAACTCATTATTTGCCAAAGTAGCCTCTGCAATTTCTGAAGCAATAGAATCTTTTGCCCGTTTTTCTTTGAGCAAGGTGATGTAATTTTCAAAATAAGCTGTGCGCTCTGCATCACTCATGCGCACCAGATTTAAAATACTGTCGTTGCGTGTGGCAATGCCTTCATAGAGAATCACATCATTGAGATTCTCGCGCTTTTTGCTGATACGGCGGTACTCCCGGGTATTTTCGGGTACGAAAGTAAGCGTGCTGTCATAATAGGCCCCTGCAATGAGGTACTCTGAATTGTCAAAATTGAGATCGCCAAGACTCAGGTAATTACGAGAGGTCAAATAGTCATCTGGACTGTTGGCACGAATGGATTTATTGAAATAAGAAACTGCCGAATCCTGTTGTCCTACATTGAGGTAAAACTGAGCAAACTGATGCTGAATGATATCCAAATAAGGTCTGTTTTCCCGATTCTCTTCCAGGTCTGTCAAAAGATTGAAGGCAAGCTGTGGATCCTGACCTTCATAATTGAAATTGCGCAGTTTATTTACATACGCATTGATCATATACCTGCGTGGCGACTTGCGATTCAGGTCAATTACCTTATCGTAATTGGCATTGGCTAGCAGCGGTTGACCTACGCGGTCATACAATTGCCCTTTTATAAAGTAATAGCGGCCTTTCTCTTCGTTTTTACGGGTGAGATAAGCGGCCTTTTCAATATAGACCAAAGCGCTGTCCAGCCGGTTTTCTTCAATATAACCCTGAGCCAGCATAGCCGAAGCATCAGCAAAATCCTGCTGGTCTAAAGCATCTTCCTCGTCAAGAAGCTTGTGCAGACTTTCAATTGCAATTTTGGTGTTATTAAGGCGCAAATTTGTTTTGGCCTTCCAGATTTTGGCCTGAGCAATGTTATTGCTGGCGGGATAATACGCCAGAATATAATTAAAAGCCTCAAGTGCACGCACGTAGCGCAAATCGTAATATCGGGCTTTACCTAAAAGCATAAACGCCTCGTCAATCTGGGGATTACGTTCGGTGCCGTCTATTTCCATACTGTGTTTTTGTATGGCTTTTATGGCTTTTTCTTCGGCACGCTCAAAACTGGGATCTACGGCTTCACCGGGAAGCGGTATAAAGTCTGGAGAGTCCAGGCGTTCTATAGGTAAAATCTCCCAAAAATTATCCTGATAGCCCTCAATAAGCGCGTCACGTCCCTGCTCAAAAGCCTGCCTGCCATTGAACAGCGTATTGTACTCTGCAGTAATCGCGTGAAAATTTCTACTTAGAAATTTATCTTTCTTACGGGAACATCCTGCCAAAACGGCGAGAAGTAAGGCCACGAGAAGTATTTTTTGTACCGAAGTCTGCAAATCTTAGTTGATTATTAAGCAATAACTGCAAAGTAGCAAAATTAGTATGAAGGGGTTAAAAAGCGTGGAAAATAATTTTAAGCTGAAAATTTTGAATGACTTAATCCATTTAGTTTAAACAGACAGCCATTTAACTGATTTATTATTAAAAACGAATTGTTATATTTCACGAAATTACCAATCTCCCTACGCATTTTTATCAATGTCTCAATTTGAGCGCTTAATTTTTTTTCTACTAATGCGAAAATTACAACTACTCTTCATTAGCCTTGTCGCTTTGTCTTGTTCTAATGACTCTGATGAAACGGAACAAATTGCTGAAATGGGATTTCCGTTTAAAGTTACTGTAATAAGTTCTCAAAGTATTGACGGTACTGATACATATACCTATTTTCAGAACGACTTGGAAAAAGGAGCAGAGGATCCCTCCAATCCAAAAAACTTGAACGAAGAGCTTAATTTGACCAACAAATTTCAGGGTGTCAAGATTCTAAATGAATATTTGAGTTTTCAGTCTAACAATCTGGAAGAAACATATCTGGCAATAAAAAATTTAAATACGAACGGAATTGATAAAACAATTGCTATTTCCAATACCGAAACTGTTCCAGATTCTAATTATACACCCAGCGTAACGGTAGGGTCAAAAACTATCGGATTTAGTTATAACAGCGTTGAGAACCAATGGAACTTAACTTCTTATGATTATAAATCGAATGTCATAAAAAGTTCCGCATATACCGAAAATCAACAAGGATTAGGCTCGTCTACACTTACCATCTCAGGGAAGTATTTACTCTATGGTTATCTTGACTACGACCAAAGGCAAGATAATGGAGAGCCCTCAAAATTCATAGACATTTATGAATGGTCAACACTTACCATATTAAAGACTATCAATGTAAGTGGGTATCTATTCTTTGTGGCTGATGCTCCCAATCTAGCCATGCAAAAAAATGGCAGCTTTAAAATAATCGATTTTACAACAAATAAAACGAGATATGAGGGTAATAATAATTTATTAATTGCTTCAGATCAATTTAACCTGGGAACTATAAGCAGTTCAAAAATAAGAGTAAATAACCGTTCAACTTACGGCTACATCCCGGGAATTCTTAATTTTTCAACAGGTGAAACGACCTATTTTGATATTCAAAATTTAATTGAAAGCCTTACTGATTTACCAGGACCTACGAATTTGGACATTATTCGGTCTGAAGTCGAACTTCAAAATGAGATTGCAGTAATTACCTACCAGTATTATACTACTTCCGATGAATATAAATATGGCGTAGTTTTCGTCGATAAGAATGCAACTGTTCTTGCAAATACTGAATTACAAAACTTTCCCAGTTTTATTTATATAAATAAATAGTGTTACTAGGCAGATAATTATCAGACTTCTACACCAAAGGTTCATCCTTACTAAAATACGCTTCCAGTTCTTAATAGCATAACCATTGAAGCAATTATTAAAATCACGAGACAACCAATTAGAAATGAATTTGGATAATCCATACATTTTTTATAGCTCCCCTTGAACAATTTACTTGCCCATAAAATAAAGCCTCCAAATACTTGAACACTTCTATATCCCATAATTATTTATTTCTATTCAAAAGGTTGGAGAGCTTACAATTAGAACATTTAGTATAAATATAGGTATTGCTAAACTCATGATAAGACCTAAAATTCCAGCCTTAAAAGTTAATTTATTTTTTAACCGCTTGATACTTAAAATCGCCGCCATCAAAGTCAAAATTAAACTCATAATTAAAAACCCTCCTGAAGCGAAAAGAATTAAATCATCATTAGTGTGATTATTCGCAGATATTAAAATAAAAATATACATTGAAGCATATGATGCTAATGTCAACAAAATAGGCTTATACTTCTTCAAAACTGAAATTTATTATTGCTTCAAAATTTTAGTAGGTTATCTACTACTCCACCACGGGCTCCTCTTTACTAAAATACGCCTCCAGTTCTTTAAGGGTTGCTTCAGAAGTCTTGATGTCTTTTACCAGTTTCCCTTTTTCGAGTACTACAATACGCTCGCAGACTTCGGTTACGTGAATGAGATCGTGGCTTGAGACCAGCACGGTAATGTCACGGTCAGTTGCCAGTTTTTTAATAATACCTTTTAAGCGAATTTGTGTCGTAGGATCGAGATTGGCAAAAGGCTCGTCCAGTATAATTACATCGGGATTGCCAATTAGCGTAGCCACAATGCCTACTTTCTTTTGGTTTCCTTTAGACAAATCGCGTAAATATTTGCGTTTGCCGAGGATTTCATCATTAAAAAAGTCAGTAAACCCGGCGAGTAAAGCATCCACATCAGCCTTGTTTTGCCCGCGCAGTTCGCCAATAAAGTAAAAATATTCTTCAGCCGTAAGATACCCAATCAGGAAACTTTCGTCAATAAAGGAAGCCGTGTGCGATTTCCAGGCTTCGCTTTCATTAACCTTGCTTTCGCCATTTTGAATGTAACCCGTTGTAGGCTGAATCAGGTCCAATAACGCGCTAAAAAGCGTGGTCTTTCCGGCTCCGTTATTCCCCACAAGGCCAAAAGATTCGCCTTTAGGAATATGCAGTTCTTCGATATTTAAAACAGTTACGCCGCTATAGGTCTTCGATAAGTTGTGAATATGGATCATAATACTAATTTTCTTAATTGTTGCTTAAACTTCCCTCCTCCCGATAGTTATCGGGAGGGAAGGGTTAGGATGGGATATTAGTTTTTCTGCTTATACGCAGCTATGGTTTTATACTTTTCCGCTTTATAAACCGATTCGATTTTTTTGAACATAAAATCCCGGAACGCAAAGCCAGCGACACCGGCTAAAGCGACCAGCGCATAACCAAATACGGGACCTAGCGTAAAATGCCCGATAGCGTACAAAGCGATTGGCAGTAGTAGTTTAGGAATTGTAATCAGCAGGGTTTTCACATTAAATGCCGAACTGTCTCCAAATGCTTTTTTGTTGCTGGTCAAATCAATGGGCGTTTTGATGTATGCGCCACCCAGGAGTACCACGTGTCCATTTACGCCCATATTGTAAATTCCGCCTACCAAAACAGCGGCATAAGCTTCCCAACCAAAATACAGATAGCCCAAACCTAAAATAGTTGACACCGCCGTTGCCAAAACAACCAGCATCCATTTAGACTTTAAATATTCCTGGTATTTGATGTTTTGCGTCATCATCAGCGGATAATAGGCACTGTCCCAACTGGGTACAAACTGTCCAAAACTGAACAGAAAACCTCCGGAAACGAAAATTCCGGCAAAAATCTTCATAAACGGGTTGTCGTAACTTTCAATACCACCGGTAAAAAAGAGCAAACCGTAAAACAAAAATACCACGCTCATAATCACAGTAGTTTTAGACCGCTTGTTGCGCTTAATAAGTTTGATGTCGTTTTTTAAGAAAGTTGCGGTTTTCCCAAAACGATCGAGCCAATCCAGATTTTCGGTTGACGCTTTTTGAGCTTTTACGGCCAAACCGGCATCCAGATACAGGCGCTTCAGAAAATAGCCGTGAGCGACTTTATATAGCGCGATTGCAGCAATTACGGGGATGGCAAACATCCACAGCGTGTCATACAATCCCTGAAAAAAGGGTGCTACATACGGCGTGATGTCAAAAATCCCGTAATACTGAAGGGCTCCAAGTCCCAGAATGACTGACCCCAAACCTACAACCAAAGCCATCGCATCGTTGAGAAACACGTTGATGAAATTGTTTACATAAATAAGCGCCATCATCCCCAAATGCCAGGTAATCACGTGCAGCGGATCATAACCCTGCGCCAGCAACACCACACTAAACGGAATAAAGAAAAACGCGTGTACTATGTTAAAAAACGACAGCATGGTTTTGCCCAGCGCAAAATCTACAATCTTAGACTTATTAAAAGGCAATAAAAGCAAAGGTTTAATATTGACCACCGGCATTTTTTGCAGCATATACTTAATGATCAGGTCGAAAAGCACATAATAAATCATAAACTTATTAAGCGTTTGCAGCGGTTCATAACCTGCTTCCTCAAGACCAAAATAGGCTCCGACACCCGCAAGTGTAAAAAGACCTATAAAATACAGCGCCCCGAGGGCCATAAATATTTTGAGTACCAGATTGGTTTGAAAAGCTGCAGATCTAAAAAAGCTCTTCCATTCCAGATTGATAAAGTGTTTGATCATTGTATTGCCTTTTTTTGAACGTATTGTCACCGCATTAGTGCGAAAATTATAGAATTGTTACAGCGCAAAACGCCTGTGCTTCGTATTTTTGCCCAAATTTTTTGAACTATGAGCGATTTTCACGCACTAACCATACAAGATATTACCCGCGAGACCGATAAAGCAGTGAGCATCACCTTTGGAGTCCCTCAAAACTTAAAAGAGGAATTCAGCTTTAAAGCCGGCCAGTACATCACCCTTAAAACACAAATTGACGGTAAAGAAGTGCGCCGCGCGTATTCGCTGTGTTCTACACCGCAAAGCGGAATGTTGAAAGTTGCCGTGAAAGAGGTTGAAGGCGGAACGTTTTCCGTACTTGCCAATAACAAACTTACAGTTGGTGAATCGCTTGAAGTACACCCACCGGAAGGAAAATTTATCGTAGAAACCAATCCCGAAAATCAGAAGGATTACGCAGCCTTTGCTGCCGGAAGCGGAATCACACCGGTGCTCTCCATCCTTAAAACCGTATTGGAGCAGGAGCCTAAAAGTCGGTTTGTTTTGGCTTACGGAAACAGAGCCGTTGAAGAGACGATTTTCCACAAAGAATTGCTGGAATTACAGCTGAAGTACCCCGAGCGTTTGTTTATCGAATTTATATACAGTCGTAAGCAGGAAACCGATGCGCATTTTGGCCGAATCGAAAAAGCTACCGTCAATTTTGTGCTGAAAAACAAATTCAAATCGCACGATTTTGATCAGTTTTTCCTCTGCGGACCTGAAGAAATGATCAATGGTGTAAAAGGCGTTTTAAAAGAAAACGGAGTTGCAGACGATAAGGTGAAATTTGAACTTTTTACCAGTTCTGATGACGGGGATGAGATCGCTGAAGCCCTTGACGGAGTAACTCAGGTAAAAATCATCTGCGACGATGAAGAATTTGAATTCACAATTCCTCAGGATAAAATTATTCTTGACGCTGCTTTAGAGCACGATATTGACGCGCCGCACTCCTGTCAGGGAGGTATTTGCAGCAGCTGTATTGCCCGCATTACCGAAGGCACCGCAGTAATGCGCAAAAACCAAATCCTTACCGATGATGAGGTTGAAGAAGGTCTGATCCTGACCTGCCAGGCTTTGGCTACCTCAGCAACGCTTACAGTTGATTACGACGAGGTATAGAGCCAAGCCCCCTAACCCCCGAAGAGGGAATTTGCAAAGCTGCGCTTTAAAAAAATTAATCCTCACCCATTTTTGAAATGGGTGAGGATTTTTTTGTTAGGAATATTTCTTTAAAACCTCTTCTACAGGTGTATACTCCAGTTTACCTTCTTTATGTTTCAACAACATCTCATCCATCATCGCTTTATAGCTTTCAGATGGTTCAGGTTCATTAGGAGTTAAGTCGTTTGCTTTCATAGTTTGCTATTATTTAGTAAACCGCGCAATGATTTTTGCTACCGGTTCAATGGCTTTGGTATGTTCAATGGTGGGGCCGGCGACCCAGACGGTTTTATAGGTGGCTTCGGTGGCGGCTTTGGTCACCATATTGGTTCCTTTTAAAAAGCGGAGCATTTTTACATACTTTTTAAGCCATTTGTTTTTATTGAGCAGCTTTTCAATCCAGGTTTGCTCGGTGCCTATTTCCTGCACATAAGGCGTATTGATTACCGTACAGGGTGTACCGCTGATCTTTTGGGTCATCACAATGTCCTGTTTCCCATAATCTACACAGGCTTGCTTGTATTCCTGCGAAACCCCCGCTTCTTCTGATGCAATAAACGGACTCCCGATGCTCACCCTGGCTGCTCCATAGCTCATTTTTTCTTCCAGGTCTGCACGGGTTCCTACCCCGCCTGCAGAAATCACAGGAAGCTTTACCGCTGCATTGAGGCTTTCGATTAGTTTTTTGGGCGAAATGTCTCCACGATGGCCGCCGGCTTCGTTATTTACGGCTATAATGGCATCGCAGCCCAGGCTTTCTACCTTTTTGGCCTGCTCCAGATTGACCACATCGCAAAACACCAGAATGCCTTTTTTATGCGCTTCTTCAATTACCTGCTTGGGATTACCCAGGGAAGTGATGATGAAATCACAACCCAGTTCGCAGCAAACTGCCAACTGATCGGGGTATTTGGTATTTGATTTATTGACAATGAGATTAAAGCCAAAAGCTCCCCCATCTGCTTTTGCGGCTTTAAGTTCGTTAATTGCTTCCCGTAATTCAGGTAAAGTACGGTAGTTGAGCGCCGGGATACAGCCTGCGATCCCGGCCTGCATAGCTGCCTTAACCATGGCTACGTTTGACACGAGAAACATAGGCGCCATAATAATGGGATGCTGAATATGGAGTAACTGCGTAAGGGATGCTTTCATGGTCAACTAATTGATTTCTAAAGTTAGTTTTTTAATCAGCTTTCCTGTTTTAAAAGCGTATTAAAAAGCAGTTTTTAAAATGGTAGTTGCAAACCGCGTGAGGGATAGTAGCGGAAAGCTTTATGCCTATTGCAAATGGCATAAACTTGTAGCGGATAGCCTGCCTGACGGCAAAGGCAGGCCCGACCCGCAGGGTCACGCCCAAATCTGATAATCGGAAGTAAAAAAAGAGATTACCTGTACTGGATAGTTTACGCTAAAACCGTTTTGATACGATCAACTACCTGTTGCGGTTTAATGCTGTACATCGCCTTCTCGTAGCCTGCAGGGACTTTATTGCCATAAACCGAAGTGGGAATCGCCGGAAATTGCTCGCGGTCTGCCACTAACTGATTTTCGGGAGGTTGGCCGTAGGGCGTAAAACCCAAATACGGATGCGTCACGCCCCAAATCGTAACTACCGGAATGCCGAAAAGCGCGGCAAGATGGCCATTACCGCTATCCATCGCCAGCATGGCGTCGAGATGGGAAATCAAGGCGAGTTCTTCAGCAAAGCTGAATGTACCCGCAACCGAAACGCAGTTGGGATACTTGTCAGCAAAAGATTGTAGCTTTTGAGTCTCTTCTGCCCCACCGCCAAACAGGATGATTTTATAGGATTCACGGTTCAATTGGGACAGGACAACATCCATTAACTCCAGTGGATAGTGCTTACCGGCGTGTGCCGCAAAAGGCGCGACGCCCAGCCATTTGTAGGGTTCGTGACCTATATGCTCCCGAATACTGTCGGTAATAGCTTGTTTTGGTAGGAATTCGCTGCCGGTTAGTTGCACGGGGTATCCTAAGCTTTCAAAGACTTCGGCATAACGCGCGTGGGTGCTTTTTAAGGCTCTGAAATCCTTATTGATCTCCCGGGTTAAAGCTTTCTTTTCGGCCCTGCCTTTATCAATTTGTGCCGATTTACTTCCGCGTAAGCGAAAAAAAGACCTTAGTACATTAGAGCGGATCACGTTATGCAAATCGGCAATCGCAGTAAACCGGGCGGGATCCAGGTCTTTATACAGTTTATAGAGCCCAACGGCTCCCTTATACCTGCCCTTAACATCTGCACCAAAGAAATGCACACGCTCCAGCGGTTCAAAAAAAGGCGCAAAAAAAGGCCTTGACACCACCGTAATCTCCAAATGGGGATAGGTACGTGTCAAGGCGATTAATACGGGTACGGTCATCGCCACATCCCCCATTGCTGAAAGGCGTATGCACAGAATATGGGGATTTTGGGCAACCGGCATTTACTTCTTGCTTTGGCTGCGCAGCACAGGATTGAGTTCCTCGTCGTTGTACATTTTCATCTGCTTGTAGACTTTCATATACTTGTCACCGTTTTCGATATCGCGCACCAGCGTGTCTATCGCTGTACATAAATCAACACGCTGCTCGATAAGCACGTCGAGTTTGTTCTGACAGGCGATTTTGTGCTCGTCTGAGGCATCTTCGCGGTTAGCCTCCTCTTCCATGTGGTACATTTTTAGGGTGAGAATCGCGAGACGGTCTAGCGCCCAGGCCGGACTTTCGGTATTGATGGTTGCCGAATCCTTAGGCTCTATATTGCGATACAGTTTCAGGAAATAGCTGTCTATATACTCCACCATATCGGTACGATCCTGGTTTGAAGCGTCGATTTTTCGCTTGAGCTCCAGCGCATCAACGGGATCGATTTGCGGATCGCGAATAAGGTCTTCATAATGCCACTGCACCGTATCGATCCAGGCTTTGCGGTAGAGCAAATGCTCTAAAAAGTCAACATCGGTGTCGTACGGGTTGTCAAAAGGCTGATCAACGCGGTCTTTAATGTGGTAATCGTCTACAGCGCGCTCAAATATACGTTTTGCGGTATGTGTAATCATGGCTGGTTATTTTTCTAATATGTGTAAATATTCGGTTGTACCGGTTGCTTTATGATTGCGGTTTTCGGTCTTGTCGGCTTTAAAACGCTGATACGATGTGGTGACCAAATCGTATTTGCCATACCGCTGCATAATCGCTTTTACGGTTTCGGCAGGCATTAAGCCCTCATTATTGTAACTCAGGAAAATCGTTTTAAAATCGGCCTGCTTAATCAATTCTTCAAATGCCGTTGCGACCTCAATTTTGCTGCAAAAAGCACTTTTTTTATAGCTCCGCAACCCGGTTTTTCCTTTGGGTACAAAGGTATCTTTTTTTGCGATAGTATTGAGCACATGATAATTGGCGCCATACTGCCGTGCGTTGTAGGGCGGGTCGAGGTATAAAATATCGCCCGAAATAGCTTTGATGAGTTCGTTGCTGTTTTGGTTGTAAACCGAATGATCACCCGGGGAGATTTCAAACTCGGCGGGTTTTAGGATCAAGGTGTTTTGAGCTGATTTTTTCAGTTTTTTTAAATAAGCGCCATAAACCGAAGCCGTATTGGCAACCTTATCGGCACTCTCCAGCAAACTGGCCAACAGAAAAAAATACACGTCTTCGTTTATTTCGCCCTGCGAAAACCAGGCTTCAATCTGGGTGCGGATCGCGTCTATTTTTTTGCCGTTTTCGGCTGAAAAATACAATCGTCCCGCTTTTCCATCCTCGCTATAGGTATTGAAGATAAAACCTGCTTTTGGTGGGAGATTTTCTAATTCTTCAATATAGGCTGAAGCATTAACCGGCTCATTGTTGCCGATGTAATTTCGATTTAAGACATAGCTGTAAAACTCCAGATCGTTTGCGATCACCCCGTTGACCAAAGGTTTAAACGTGCGTCCCACACTGCCCGTACCGGCAAACAAATCGCAGAAAACGAGCCTTGATAAATCAGGCCCACACACGTCACTGATGCTGCTGAGCAACCAGGAAGAAAGTTTATGTTTGGAGCCTATATAATTCATCGTACTGCCCAGATGCTATCTGAAAAAACGGTTTTTGAGTCGGTTGTTGAAACTGTAACTAATTTTGAGGCATCAAAAGTACTCACATAATCTGCAATAAGCCCTTGCAACCAGGATATTTCTGCCTTTAACCGGTAATGCCTTCCGTCTGCTTGATGCACGATTAAAAAAAGCCGGTTTTCCAGGTGAAAGCGCCTGCCGGTGCTTTGATGCGTATACAGCCAGTTGATGAGCTGTGCCGGGTTTGCTTTCGCGAAAGCGAGATCCTGATCAAAAGCCTTTGGAAAAACGGAAGTTTTCAGGTCAAAATTAATCCCGTTTATGCTAAAATCAACCAGACGGTCTTTGGCATTTTTTGCCGGTACGACTCCCGGTTGCTCGCAAAAAATCTGTTCAACAGCACGGGCGCTCCAGTAATTGTACCAGCGATTGAGCGCATAGTTTAAGAACCCCTGTTTGTCAAATTCTGAAGTTTCTGTCCGCGAGATGCGTTCCAAAACGCTTTCAAATTGCCAAAAATCATAGATAAAATCACTGCGCTGGTCCCAGGCATCGTTTTGTTTTCTATACCAGATATTGGGATAAAGCCAGCGCTTTTTGAGTTCGCACTCCAGCTGACCAAGATTTAAGCGCCCCACCAGACTGCGCAAAAAGGCATAAGCAACGCCATCCAAAGAATCATTTCTTTAAACCAGAAGCTTTTGCTTGTTTCTATATAGGTGGCCGCGATGATCGCCAGCGGACCGAATAAAAAATACAATTCACTGCCATCACGCACCGGTGCGAGAAACAAGGCGATGAAAATCGCAACCAGCGAACTGATGAAGGTAAGCAGATAGGAAGCCTTTAATTTTTGACTCACGTCGCTTATCTGCGATACATACCGAAAACCACACCACAGGTACAGTGTGAGAATTAATGAGGTTGGCAATAACAGTCTCAGATTGTTAAAAGACGAAAAATCGTAGGTTGGCAGTTGCACATAATTACGCGCAAAAACCCCAGCTCCTTCATAATACAGACTAAAGGTTAACACCAATATAAAAACCGTAAACAGGCCCGCAAACGGAAGCAGCCAGTTGCGATATTCATTGGGAGAATAAAATACAATAGCAAAGTAGAGTACCACTATAAAAAGAAGGCTCCAGAAAAAAAACAGGGAGGCTACAGCAATCCAGAATGCGGCGTCAAAAATTTTCTTTTTCTGATCTTTTTCAGATTTGAGACTTATGATTCTACGCAAAGCCAGAAGCACAAACAAGCCCGACAAGACCATATCATTATTGAAAAAAGTTTGTGGAATGGCCAGGGTAAAACAGGCGAAAAAGAATACAATGTAAGTCGTTCTGCGGGTTAGGGTGTTGCGTTTCACAACAAAATTGAGAACCCCCAGCGAAAACAAATACAGTAATAAAAACATAAACCGACTCAAAATACCCAGAGCCGTTAACTCGTAATATTCTGAAAGTGTGTAATATCCTGTGAGAAACAGAATCACACCCAGCACGATTACTGCGAAATTTATAGGTTTTGAAGCGCCAAAAAAGCTTGTTAGCATTGTAGTTTTTTCTATTTTTGCAACGCACAACTCAAAATAACGGGTGCGGCATTCGTAATCAGGATGTAAAAGTATACAATTATGGAATTGAAAGATTTATTTTACGGTATTCAGGATTTTTTTGTCAATGTAGCTTTTGCTCCTTTAGACTGGATTCGTGAATTACAGGACAGCAGCTGGGTAGCCGCAAACCTGATTAATATTGTGTTTATCATTGTAGTTTCAGTTGCGTTTGTGTACTGGTGCATACAGCTTAACAAATTTGACAGTCAGGAACATCACAACCTTAACAGCTAGTTTTTGTTCCCTTATCATAGTAAAAAAGCCCCGAATTACGGGGCTTTTTTAGTTCTATGCTTTTGGTTTTACAAATCAAAACCAATGTCTTTGCGGTAGTTCATCTTATCAAATTTGATTTTTTCAATGTTTTTATAAGATGTTTTAAGTGCCTCCTTAAAATCTTCGTGAAGCGAAGTCACCGCCATCACACGCCCTCCGGAAGTAACCACTTCTCCATCTTTTAGATGGGTACCTGCGTGAAAAACCAAAGAGTCTGTAACTGTCTCTGAACCGGTTAAAACCTTCCCTTTTTCATAAGCTTCGGGGTAACCGCCGCTTACAAGCATTACCGTAGCTGCAGATCTGGGGTCTAAATCAAGCTCGACCTCATCGAGTTTTTGTGCGGCAACTTTTTCAAAAACGTCTACGAGATCATTTTTGATACGCGGCAGCACGACTTCAGTCTCCGGGTCGCCCATACGCACATTGTACTCAATCACTTTAGGATCGTCCCCTACTTTGATGAGTCCGATAAAAATAAAGCCCTTGTACTCTATTTCTTCGGCCTTTAAGCCTTCAATAGTAGGTTTTACGATTCGGTTTTCAATTTTTTCCATAAAGGCTGCGTCTGCAAACGGAACCGGAGAAACCGCTCCCATACCCCCGGTATTCAGGCCTTTATCGCCCTCACCAATACGCTTGTAATCTTTCGCCGTAGGCAACGTAATGTAATTTTTACCGTCTGTAAGCACAAAAACGCTGAGTTCAATGCCGTCCAGAAATTCTTCAATTACCACGGTTTCACTGGCAGCACCAAACTTTTTATTGGTAAGCATATCGGTGAGTTCGGCTTTGGCTTCGTCGAGATCATTCAGAATGACCACACCCTTACCGGCTGCAAGTCCATCTGCTTTCAACACATACGGAGGCTTCAACTCTTCTAAAAATGCTTTTCCGGCATCGAGACTTTCGGCTTTAAAACTCTCGTAAGCTGCTGTAGGAATGTTGTACAGCGCCATAAACTCCTTAGCACGTTCTTTACTGCCTTCGAGCAATGCACCGCGTTTTGACGGACCAATTACCGCAACGTGACCAAGTTCCTTATCATTTTTAAAGAAATCATACACCCCGTGAACCAGCGCATCTTCGGGACCTACGACCACCATATCTATGTTTTCGTTTAAAACCAGTTTTTTGATCGCCTCAAAATCGGTTACCGAAATATCAACGTTAGTCGCGATACCGGCTGTACCGGCGTTACCCGGAGCCACAAAAAGCTTTTCACATTTAGGACTTTGAGCGATTTTATAGGCAAATGTATGTTCACGCCCGCCGGCGCCCAGAATAAGAATATGCATCAGATGAGCTTAAAAATTAATTAAGCCTCAAAAATAAATGTTTGTAAATTGACCTACTAATTTTAGTCTTGTGAATTTAACCAACCTCAGTCTGCGCCTTAACGGCTATAATATCGCCGCCGCAAAACGCAAATTGCAGCAATTGCAGGCTGAAGTAGAACAGGATTTTTCCGCCTATACAGAAGCCCGAAAAACAGAAATCCTAAGGCATCATCTTGCTGAAAATCCCTTTTACCAGAATTTAGCCGGAAAAGTTACAGACTGGAATTCCCTGCCTGTATTGACCAAAAGTGATTTGCAGCAACCGCTTTCCAAACGTCTTTCTAAAGACTTTTCTGAAAAAAACATTCACAAACACAAAACTTCGGGCTCGTCGGGTCATCCCTTTATTTTTGCCAAAGACAAATTTGCGCACGCGCTTACCTGGGCTTCTATTCAGGATTTATATAACGGGCTGGGGATTGACATAGGCCTAACGGAAGCGCGTTTTTATGGCATTCCAAAAAGCGGTATCGATCATTTTGGAGAGCGGTTTAAAGACTTTTTAGGTAATCGCTATCGGTTTCCCATTTTTGACGCTTCGCCCGAAAATTTTGAAACCTTTATACGCCGTTTTAAAACCGGGGCTTACGGCTACCTCAACGGTTACACGAGTTCGCTGTTGCTGTTTGCAAAATTTTTGGCCGAAAAAGATCTGGTTCTGAAACGTATTTGCCCGAGCCTTACCCACTGCATTGTCACTGCCGAAATGCTGTTTCCGGAAGATTTGGCGTTGCTTGAAAACCAGTTTGGCGTACCCGTTATCAATGAATACGGTGCTTCCGAAACCGGAATTATTGCAATAGGCAATGCCGAAAGCGATTTACAGATAGACTCCAGACTGATTTTTGTGGAAATTCTGGATGAGAACAATAAGCCGTTGCCTGAAGGTGTTTCGGGTAAAATCGTGATTACGGCGCTATTCAATAAGGCGCATCCTTTTATCCGCTACGAAATAGGCGATCTTGGAGCTTTGAGTTTGAAGAATGGCTTGCCGGTTTTAAGCAAACTGGAAGGTCGTGTGGGCGATTATGCACTGTTACCTGACGGAAAAAAGATTCCCGCACTGGCGTTTTACTATGTGACCAAAGAAATCATTTCAGATACGGGCTCGGTCAAGGAATTTGTGATTCATCAGTCTAAGCCTGATCGCTTTGAGATTGCATATGTGGCTGATAAGGCTTTCGCGGAAGCGGAACTCCAAAAAATAAAGCGTGCATTACTGCATTATCTGGGACAGGAAGTCAGTATCACAATAGAACAAAAAAAATACCTGGACCGAAGCACGCGCGGTAAGCTGAAGCAATTCACCCGAAGTTTTTAATTGCGGTATTTCACAAAGCCGTTGTACGCCCAGCAAGCCATATAATAAGCCGATTGTAAGGGATTTAAATTTGCAAATTCCCGGTAAAACTGCCATTGGTATTTGAGCAGGGCTGCCTTGTTGCGTGAAAGCGAACCCTTACGTATTCGGTACACCGCGAGCGGCTCCTGAATGCCGTATGCGTAGCCGGTTTCCTTTAAATACTGCAGCCACAAACCCATATCCTGACGCTTTTTAATCAAGGGCATGTACTTTTTTCCAAGCTGCGAAATGTCGATAAAAGCCGTAAGACAACTGATGGAATTGCTTTTTAAAATATCGGTATAGCTTACCCGTTTCGGTACTATAAAATCTGAAAGATAGGGCTGCAGATTTTCATCTAGGCGTTGATACGAACTAAAGACAAAAGCGTGATCCTTTGTAGCCTCAAGACTGCGCTCTAAAAAACGGGGAAACCACAAATCATCGGCGTCAATAAAGGTTAGGTAACTGCCCTGAGCCAGCTCAATACCGTGATTGCGTGCCAACGCGGGGCCCAAATTTTCAGGCTGTTTAAAATAGGAAATGCGCGCATCTGCATCAGCCAGTTTGCTTATAATTTCAAGAGTTGCATCTGTAGAGCCGTCGTCCACGAGCAGTAACTCCCAGTCTGTGATGCTTTGGTTTTGAATAGATTTTACAGTCGCTTCAATATATGCAGCCGAGTTGTAACAGGGCGTTACAATCGAGATTAGCGGAACGTTAATAGGCTTTTTTATCGCCATAGATGACCTGTAAAAATGTTTTAGCGATAATACGCAGATCCATCAAGATAGACCAGTTTTCCACATAAAAGATATCGAGGCGCACCCGGTTTTTGATATCATGTTTGGTTTCGATCTCCCCGCGATAGCCGCTAATTTGGGCAAGACCTGTGATTCCGGGTTTTACCAGATGGCGCAACATAAATTTATCGATCTGTGAGGCAAAATCAATAGTGTGGCTCAGCATATGCGGCCTTGGGCCTACTACAGACATATTACCCATCAACACATTATAAAACTGCGGGAATTCATCAAGACTCGTGCGTCTCAAAAACTTACCCACACGCGTGGTACGTGAATCGTTGCGGCTCGCCTGCTGAGCATGGGCATTCGAATTTACCGCCATAGACCTGAATTTGTAACAGTAAAACTCCCTGCCGTCAAGACCGTTGCGCAATTGTTTAAAAAACAGCGGACCCTTATTGTCAAAGTAAATAACTACTGCAAGCAAGGGGGTTAACCAGGATAAAACACCAACAATTACAAAAACCGAAATTACAACATCCAGTAAACGCTTTAAAAACAGGTTGATAGGTGAGTCTAGCGAAAGCGTACGCAAGGCAAGAATAGGCGTATACCCGTAGTACTGAAAATCCATCTTCTTGGTGAAGATGTCCTTGTTGTCCGGCAGGAACTTCAGTTTGACCAGATGATTGTCTGCAAAATTAATGAGCTGCTTGATTTCATTGTTTGAAAGCTCTGCAACCGAACAAAAAATCTCTTCAATTCGTTTTTCAAGAACAAAATGCTGAATCTCGTCAAGTCTTATCTGTTCATTTTTAAGGTCAAAATTCTGAACCATTTTAAAGCCGTAGGCCTTATTATAGTTGAAAAAATCCTTAAGTTTTTCAGTTTTTGCATTGCGGCCAATGATAATCACCTGTACATAATCTGCCCCCAATCGCGTTCTAAATTTCTTTCGAAGATTAAAAACAAGAATTTTAAAAAGCGCGATGCTTATCATAGCAACCAACAGAAAACTGAAAATATCGGTTAGCGCTATATCGATTTCGTTAAAAATCCCAAAGAACGAGAGCGTGTATAGTAAAACAAGAAATAATTGCCGGCTAATAAGTCCCAAAATACGTACCAGCGGAGTAAATCTATACACTTTATAAAAACCAAAACCTACTGTGGTAATGAGCCAGGCAAAGACGCTGTAAACTGAAAATATCAGCAAGGCACGGGTGGGCAAGTGCAGTAAAAGTGCGCTTACCAGGATGACAACGAGATCAAAAAGTGCAATGGCCGGCTGCAGCAGGTAATTGTGTCTGATGGATTTTTCGTTCATAAATACAGGTATTCCCAAAGGGGCAAACGGGCTAAAATTACTAAAAGATTTCCGGTAAGCGCTAAACTCACAAATACATAATCAAATAAAATGGAAATGATCTGCTCTATTTCAAATTATGATAATATCTTTTCGCCCCGAAAAAGCTCCTAAGGCTTGAAAAGACCTTTAGAAATTGAACCTACTCTATGCAGAAAATCAAAATAGTGCACCTTGTTGAAGCTTTAGGAGGCGGTGTGTACACCTATTTTATCAATCTAACTCACGTGCTCGCTGCCGACTCCCGGTTTGAAGTAACCGTTATCTATAGTGACAAGCGCGAACAGATTGATCCAGGTCGGGTGGCAAAGGATTTTCATCCCCAAACAAAGCTTATTGTAATCCCAATGATGCGGGAGATCAGCCCTTCAGGAGATTACAAGGCTTTTAAGGCCATCCGAAAGGAACTGCATAAAATTAAACCGGATGTTTTACACGTGCATTCCTCAAAAGCCGGTATCCTGGGTCGTTTTGCGCATTTATCTTCACGTGGTATTCATGCAAAACTCTTTTACACTCCTCACGGATTTTCGTTCCTGAGAAAGGATGTTAGCAGATTAAAACGTTTCGCCTTTTATTTTATAGAAGTTTGTACACAAAAAATAACAGGTGGCACTATAATAGCCTGTGGTGATACGGAGTTGGAATTTTCAAAAAAAATAGGTCCGGCACTTTTGGTACGCAACAGCATCAATCATGATTATATTACATCAAAACTAAAGCCCAAGGCTGAACAGATAAAAAAAGTAGGGATTCTGGGTCGTATCACGGCTGCTAGAAATCCCGGCATGTTTAATGATCTTGCCTTGCAACATCCGGAAATTGAATTTGTATGGATTGGCGATGGTGAATTAAGGCACCTGCTCACTGCACCAAATATTACCATTACCGGTTGGTTTAAAAACCGTGCTCAGGCTCTCGAGATTCTTGAAGAGCTTGATCTATATGTTCAAACCTCGCTTTGGGAAGGTCTTCCCATTGCGGTACTGGAAGCGGCAGCTCGTGAAATTCCGATAATCGCAACACACATCATCGGAAATCAGGATGTCGTGAAATCAGGTCGAACCGGTTGCCTTTTTGAGGACGCAGAAAGTTTTGAAGCCTGCTTAGATGCGCTACAGCCTAAAGCCGTTAGGGAAAAATTAGGTCAGGCTGCTGCAAAAAGAAACCGTTTGCTTTTTGACAGTACGATTAATTTTAGCAAGCTCGGCGAAATTTATTTGAAGGCTTATTCTCAATAAAATCGTCAAAGTGATGCAGATGTACGCTCCCGGCTTTCCCGGTCAAAAAGATAGGCCTGTGCAAAAAAAGACAGCCAGAAACCGCTAAATGTAATTCCGTCAAAGCGTATTAAAAAGTCATCTACCAAGTTTGCTGAGGCGAATAATACAAAAAAGAAAATGCACAGCACCTGCTGCGTTTTAAGGCCTATCCAAGCAAAAGCTCCTATATAAATTAAGCAGATTAACAGACCCAGAATTCCAAATTTGATCCAGAAATCCAGGTATTGATTGTGCGCCGGAAAATCATATTTAGCTAAAAACTGTTGATCGCTATTTTTGTAATATCGATTTAATTCCTGTTTTCCGTCTGCTGCGCCTACTCCAATCCAGGGATGTTGTTTTGCAACTTCAAAAGCCGATTGCCAAATACTTAAACGGGTTACTAGTCCATTAAAAACCATTGCTTCCGGATTCTCGAGTTCGTCAATTTTTCCTACTTTATCCATATGAGCAAAGGTCACCGAAGAAAATTTTTGAATACTGTAGGGAAACAGTTTTACAAAACCCAATCCGAGCACTGCAAAAAGTATGAGTCCTAATGCCAGTTTCTTCATTATTTGCAGACTAAAGGCTTTTCTGTTTTGATAAATGCTTATCAAAACGATCCCGAAAAAAGCGCTTGCAATAGCGAGTCTGGTATTGATGTAAAAGAGTAGTATTATTGAAATTATTAAGAAAAACAAGCGTAAGAGAAGACTTGAAATACCTGAATCTCTTGTTCTGTTTATAAAAAAATAGAAGTTAATTACTACTGTAAACGCCACGTGCATATTAAGTGCTGGAGCATGATTCCCTGTCGAGCGGGCAAAAGCATAACCCATTTCCCAAAGGTCATCACCGTTCAGGTATTTGGTAAATAATTCGGGCTCTATCCAAGCAAAACGGAACAGACAAAACAACAGAATAATTGTGGTAAGCCAGGCGTAATAACGCAATACGCGTTGTACATTAAATCTGTGGGTCTGGCTGAGCAAGCATATAGGAAACAGCACTAAACTCAGGCGTTTTTCTGCGTGTTTTAAGCCTTCCATTAGGCTTTCGTTATTCCACAAAAAAAGGAGGTCAAGCAAAAAAGGACTCGCTATCACAACCATAATAAGAACACGATTCCGTGTAAATCGCATGCGCTTGTAAAACAAAAGATTATAGGCCGCAAATAGAATGAGTAAAAGCGTTGCCGGCATTCTGAAAATCAAGGATGCACTGAGAATTACGAGCCATATATTGTAACTAAACCGGTATGTTCTTTCTGAAATAATCATAATACAGCGCAATATAGATAAGAGGAAGAAATCCCATTTTATGTTTTACTGCCGAACCCAAATCGGGCTCAAAAACACCCTGAATGATAAAATAGGCCATTGTGAAATGAAAAATCCAGAACATTCGCGGATACTGCTTCTGTTTGCGTAAGCAATTTGCATATCCCCATAATAGCAGTAAAATCAGAATTAGTTGCCAAACTACGAAAGCCAGTATTTGAGGTTTTAGTAAAAATCGCAGTCCATTTACAGGAAAATTAACAGTGAAAAAACCATAGGTAATGCTTGCCGCCTCACCATACCAGGAGTCAACCTCAAAAGGGGGTTCTATTTTTGAAGATGCTTCTGTACTAAAAAGCCGTTCATCGTTAACCCTATCACGACTTATCTCACTTAGGTAAGATCCGCTGATGAAGCCGTATGAAAGTGACATAAAAATGGCGGCGAACAAACCAATGAAAAACGTAAAAACCAATTTATTCTTTAGTCGGATGCGGCTCACTACGTAAAAAAGCACACTCAGAATAGGAATCATCAGGTAATACAGGCGGTATATGGAACCAAAAAGTATAAACCACAACAAACAACACAGAATGAATGTAGAATTGCTTTTAATTTTTTTGAGGAAAATAATTGGTATGGCAGCCACAAAAAGAAAATTAATAAACTCTTTGGACGGCATCGAAACATAGATTGCAAGCAGCAAAAATGAGAGCCAAACAACTCCGTTTTTAGCAGTAAGTTTCCTAAATCCTGAGGGCACACCTATTTTAAATAATACATAAAAAAGGATGCTTAATTGTAAAAACCCAACTAAAGCATAGGGCAAAAACTTGAGACCCGTATATTTATAAAAGGCTATAGTTAATGGGTAGCTGCCCCACCATCCTATTTCATTATAAAGATCAACAGTTAAAATAAAGGCATCATTATAAAATCGGTCTGGCAAAAAGAGTGGCGCCGAAACTCCGATACCAACAGCCAGAATTGATAAACACGCAAAAAACAAATAATCTTTGTTTAGGTATCGGGTTTTATGTAGATCGAATTCATTCAAACCAATTCTTACCAATTTAAAACATAATGGGTGTTCATTGTGATATATCTCTAATGCTAATTCAACACTGGAAAAGCAGATTTACGAATCTCTCTTTCAACGTATGATCAATTTCATTTTATCTTTTGTTGCTACGAAACCTATAACAGCTAAATTCCAAAAAGCGATAGCAACACCGGAAGCAATTGCCGCTCCTTCAATACCGTAGATTGGAATTAAAATCAAATTCAATATAAGGTTTATTCCAACAGCGATAAGCAGTATGTATTGAAACTGCCGGGCTCTTCCGGTCATATTAAGATAAATTGCTGCCATCCCGGAAATAGTGCTGATCAAATAGCCCAAAGCTAAAATTCTAAGAGCATTATTAGCCTGTGTGTAGCTTTCGCCAAAAAAACCTAAAATAAATTCCGGAAAAATTAAAAGTACCAAAAGTGGTGGCAGGGCCAGAACAAAAATAAGTCGGGATGCACGCTTTAGGAGCGCTTTTAACGCACTTGTGTCGTTCAATTGGTACTGATGTGCCAGATTAGTGGCAAAAAGCGCATTTATGGTATTTAAAACCGTACTTACGATCAAAACCAGCTTTACAGCAGTCGCATAATAAGCTACCTGAGCATAATCGGTATATTTTTTTAAAATAATGATATCGATACTCAACAACAGGAAAAAACCCAAACTGCTTACCGCCATTGGAAAGGATTTTTTTAAAATACCAAGACTTTTTATGGGTTCTACAGCCGTATTTTTTTCCTTTTTCTTCCACACCAACAAACTGCTGATGACTGCGAGCAACACAAAACTCCCCAAAAATACCAGATAAATGTATGATCCTGCGCGGAAGACTTTCAGTAGAATAATTCCTATTAAAAAAGGGGCATATTTGACGATTCCTCTAAATAATTCGGAACGATTGATTTGCCCGTAGGCCCTGAATAATTCGGTATTTAAAGCTGATACAGCATAGAAAAACAATCCGGCCGAGGTGAATAAAACAAGACGTTTTGCCTGCACATCTTCAAAAAAGCTGGTAAACACCTCTTCGGGCAGGCTGAAGACCAGCAGCATAATCAAAAGCGAGCACAAAAAAATCATAAAGATCATCTTGCGGTATATCAACCTCAGCCCTGCTAAATTCTGAGATGCCTTTAAAACCCCGGCGTGATGTAGGATTGCCTGATCAAAACCCAAAACCACAAGGCTACCCCCTATAAGCAATAAGCTGCGTACCAGCTCATACTCACCTACATATTTGGGATCAAAAAAATTGGTTAGAAAAAGAGAAATACCCAGTAAAACAGCTACCCCCACGCCTCTTAAAATAAGGGCTAATAAACCCTGAGTGTTTTGTTTAAGAAACGGTAGAAACTGCCGGGGTTTTATCATTCATCAATACGTGAAGCGGTTTTATGATAAAATCTAAGAACCACGCTGAACAGCAGATAGCCTGCAATGAGCAGGATGGGTAACCAAACGGCTTTGTAGTAAAATAGCGTTTTACTTTGGGTAAGCTTAGGAGTGTTAACAATGCAGACTAAACAGTCATCCCCCTCGTTTTGGGCAATTAAGAGTCTGTTCTTTTTAAAAATAGAATCCTTAACCCAAAGTAAAGAAGCCAAATCAAAATCTTCGTAGTTGGTATATGCGCTGCCTGTTTGTGTATCCTTTAAACTCCTGTTTATATTGAGCAGGAGGCTGTCTATCTGGGCAATAGCAAAGGTATTGGATTCAATCTGAGACGTGTTGATTTCCTGTATTTGAGCAAGATTATTCCGGTAATATTCGCTGCGGGAAAAAAGATCTAAAATAGCCGTTGCGTCCTGCAAATCTGCACGATCATCAACAATCAGGTCTATTTTATGAAGTTCGTAGTTAGATCGTAGCGCTTCTGACTGTAAAAGCGGTTTTGAGCTGTTTACCTCATCGAGAAACATCATGATCTGCTCGTCGTCAAGCACTTTAAATTTTTCCAGAATTTCAGAAAGATCCACAACGGGTTCTATTTCTGCAGACTGAATGTGAGGGAACTCAGAAGTTTGCTCAAATTCCTGCAAAGTATGGTAAACAAATGCGGTACTGCCGGCATTCAATTTTACCAGCAGCTCTACTTTTTTGGTCGCTGAAGTAGCCAGCTGCCAGATTAAACCAAGACCTATTCCTGCAACAAGTAAAATCCCAAGGATTAATGCGCGTTTTAAAACAAAGCGTAAGCATCTAAAAACAAACATTCCAAGAGCATTAAAGCCCGATTTGAAACCCTCTTTGAGGTCTATCAATTCAATGTCGTTAGTAGCGCGTTTTCCTGCCATTACTCGCTGAAAATTTGTTCTAAAATACGCTCGGTTATCAAATACGTGGGTTTTACCCCCGTGGTCCCCAAACCTCCTGAAGCCAGTGTGCTTCCCGTCTCAAGCGGATTATCTGAGGCATAATAGGCATAACGTACTTTTACCGTATCGCTAATGCTTCCGCGGAGTTTTGCTGCTGCCTGTATGGCTTTTTGATAATGTGCGCCTTCCATCTCAAGACCTATGACATTCCAGGTGCTTTCGTAGAAAAAGCGCAGAATATCCCGGTTTTGAAGCGAAGTTCCCAAAACGGTAATCATCGCACCATCACATACCGAAATGCCGTGCCCCTCTAAATGTTCTTTCTTTAATTGATTTTCAAAAGGATAATTATCTGCTGTACCTTCAAACAAATGGGCTTTTGGGATCATAATATCTCCCTTTCCGCCTTCAAGAATGCCTGCCTTACCCATTATCGAAATTGATTTTACATCGAGATGTACGTTTTCGCGCTTGTTTTCGTAAGGCTTCAGCAATTCTTCCATCGTCTCGTAAGCCTGCTCGCCAAAAGCATAATCCATCACGATAATAACGGGTTCTTTCCCTTCAGGATAGGAAGCTTTAGTGCAGAAGTTATTCTGCTTTAAATCGAGTTTTTTAGTATCAAAAATCTGAATGTCTATGTTTGTACCGCTTTGATCGCGCAGAAAAATCATTCCGTTTTGCTGCGCGGTTTTCTCCACTCGGGCACGCAGTTTGGCGCTCCCGGGATTGCTTAGCGTCTCATAAATCTCGAGATTTTCCTTTTTGGCCATTTCCTTTTCAAGGGCAACCGGCGCAAAGAGCGTATTCATCACGCTGTGCATATTGGCACTGATGATGTGAATGGGTCTGCGCAGCAAACCTTTGGCCTCCAGTTCAGTTTTTATGGCATTGGCCCAGATCTCCCCGTGAATGTGATGCCCCAGGCGTTCGCGCAGCAAGGGTGAAAAAGTCACCAGCCTTTTGTCGCTGTCGAGGGCTTCTTCAATAGCTCGCTTGCCCAACCAGTAAATGAGCTTCAAAAAGCGCTTTTCATTATTGGGTACCGAAAATTTAGTGTAGATGGCCGAAGCTTCCTGAAAGGTTCTGCCCAGAATATTTGCGGTATGTGTGAGGGCAATCTCCCGATCCTCACGGCTCAGCGGTTCTTCATCGAGCACGGCTTTTTCCAGCTTTTTCCAGTCGCGGGTAGTATGCCCTTCCTCATTGATCACCACACGTTTCATGATCTTATGCGATTCGATAAACAGAAACGTAAGGTGGGTTAAAATATCATAGATCTCCGAGCGGCCGCGGGTGATTTCAATGTTCATCTGCTCCTCGTCAATACGATAGCAATTGCGGCGGCGCTTGGGAGGTATAATGGGTTTAAAATGAGAATTTTTATAGCCCTCATCACTGGTTAAATTGATATAACGGCATTCTTCAATCCCCTCCGGAAGACGGTCTATAACGTACAACAAACCGTTAAGTTCTACCTTTTCTTCGGCAATGGTGCCGTAAATCTCCGGTCTTAAAATAAGCAGCGCCTCACGCAAGGTTTCACCTGAAATACCCATAGGTTTATAAAACCCGCGATTAAACAGATGTCGCATGGTGATATACATACGCTCTATTGCTGCAGAAGATTCCTGCGCCCGTGTTCTGCTTTCCTGTTTTAAAATACTCATGAAGCCAAATATACTTTTTAAAAATTAAGTTGCTCTAAAGCCTCGGCAATATTCCGGTCGTTAGACAGTCTGGGGAGTTTATTCTGCCCGCCCAGTTTGCCTTTTGATTTCATATACATATTGAAGCCTCCCGGCTGAATTTTTCGGATCTCGAGTCGCTTCAAGACGTTACCCGCAATGAGATCGTAGTAATAACTGTTTTGTTTTTGCAGGTTTTCATCTATCGCTTTCGCGAAAGCATTAAGGTCTTGAGGCTCGCGGTCAAACTCGATAAACCATTCGTGATAGGGTAATCCTGAAGCCGGATTGATTTGCGGGGCGACTGTAAACTCACTTACCTGAACCTGGTGCTCTATCGAAGCTTCCGTAAGGGCTTCTTCAACTTCCTTGCCGATCACGTGCTCCCCAAAGGCTGAAATAAAATGCTTAATGCGGCCGGTAACTACTACCCGATAAGGTTTCAGGCTTGTAAACATCACGGTGTCTCCTACATTATATGCCCACAAACCTGAGGTGGTAGAAATAATCATCACATAATTTACCCCTAATTCAACCTGGGTAATGCTCAGACGTTCCGGGTTCTCTTCAAAAAACGAATCGGCTTTTACAAACTCATAGAAAATACCGCTATTTAGCAGCAAAAGCATGCCCTTTTCGCTTTGCGAATCCTGAAAGGCAAAAAAGCCTTCACTGGCCGGATAAAGCTCAATGCTGTCAACCTTTCGGCCTATGAGGTTTTCAAACTTTTTACGATACGGCTCATAATTTACCCCGCCATAAATAAACAGTTCAAAATTTGGAAAAATGGCACCTACAGGAAGGTCTCGCCTGGCTTTTAGCCGTTCAAAATACATCTGCACCCAAGAAGGAATCCCGCTAATGACGGTCATATTTTTGTCATGGGTTTCCTCGACGATGGCATCTACCTTGGTTTCCCAATCGTCAATACAGTTGGTTTCCCAGGAAGGCATCCGATTGCGTTGCAGATAACCGGGCACATAATGCGCCACAATACCAGACAAGCGCCCGGTTTTGATGCCATTTTTAGTCTGAAGCTCGGGACTGCCCTGTAAAAAGATCATTTTGCCGTCTACAAAATCACTATTTCCCGTATCTGCGATATAATGCAGGATTGCATCACGTGCAGCATTCACGTGCATAGGCATAGACTCGGCGGTGATGGGAATGTATTTGGCTCCGGAAGTTGTGCCCGAAGTTTTAGCAAAATACTCCGGTAAACCCGGCCATAAAATATCTGGTTTACCGGCAACCACCTGTTCTACATAGGGCTTCAGCTCTTCATAATCTCTGATGGGAACCAGCTTTTTAAATGCCTCGTAGCTCTCTATGGCTTTAAAATTATGATCCTCACCAAATCGTGTTTTTTCAGCTTTGCTGATTAAATATTCAAAAACCTGTTGTTGTGAGGCGCCGGGATTCCGGCTCCACTTTTTGGTTTTGGATACGATGTATTGGGCAAAGATTTTCGCCGAAATTGATTTAATAGACATTATTCAAATGCGATATAATTAGTAGGATCTACGGGGTAGCCGTTATTCCACAATTCAAAATGCAGATGCGGCCCTGTAGAGAGCTCGCCTGTAGAGCCTGCAATGGCCACCACCTCCCCTGCTTTTACCAGATCACCCTGACTTTGGGTAAGTGAAGCGTTGTGTTTATAAACCGAAATCAAATTGTTGCCATGCTCTATGATTAACACGTAGCCGGTATCTGCCGTCCATTCTGAAAAGATAACGGTACCGTCTGCAACTGCTTTTACCGGTTCATTTTTAGGAACCACCACATCTACTGCGTAATGGCGTTCATCTACGTCGTAGCCTTCAGTAATATTACCTTTTACAGGCGGAAACAGTGAAAAACTTACTGTAGGTGAAGCCGGATCAAAAAGGTTATAGCGGTCTTCATTTGCTACCTGTTCCCGTAAAATACTGTCTTCTTTAGAAACCCGAAACTCGAGTCCGGCTGTATCTCTGGGCTCTGTTAATGCAATAGAGTCCTTGTTGAAATTGACCTCTGCCACATCACCGGTAAGCACTCTTTTAATGCTGGCCAAATATTGCTGATTGATGTCGAGCTGCCGCTTAAGAGAATCGGTCTCAAACATTAATGCGGTGGCCTGTCTTTTTAATCTTACCGAAGAATAGCCCGGTATATATTCGCGCAGTGGTGTATAGGCAATGAGTATTGTGGTCAATGCGATAAGAATGATCGCAGAAAAGCCTACTAAAATAAACACGTTGAGACGGGTGAGTTTTAAGGAGACGCGTTCCTCAAAAGTGTCTTCATTTAAAATCAACAACCGATACTTGTGCAGCAGTCGCTTCTTTAATTTCTTACGCTCTTTGGTTTTGGCCATGATTTAAACGTGCTTTAGTTGCATACCTCTAAGGTCTCAATTAACGTATGCGTCAACAAATATAAAATTTAAAAAGGCGTTTGCCTACTGCTAAAGTTTTTGATACTACAACGCTTTTTGGCTAATTCTTGTTATCTTTACCTTCTAAATATTGAATTATGAATATACCAGCGATAATATTAGGCATGGTGGGTCCTTGGCAGATTGGGCTTATCGTAGTGATAGTACTCTTACTTTTTGGAGGTAAAAAAATACCGGAAATGATGCGAGGCTTAGGAAGTGGTATAAAGGAATTTAAAGATGCTTCCAGAGATGATGACAGTCCAAAAAAATCTGAAGAAAAATTGGAGGATAAAAAATCATAACAATTATCAAAATTGTTTAAATAAAAAAAGCGCCTGATTAACCTCAGGCGCTTTTTCGTTTTATAAATTCGGTTTATTCATTTTGATCTAAAAATTTGACTGAACGTAAAATAGACTCCAGTTCAAAAAGATTATCCCGCTTGCTTGCAGAAGGCTTAAATACAAAACCCTCAAGCACCAGATAACGATCATTTTCTTTATCGTCGACAGTAAAATTTACAAAAGGTCCGGCCATATAACGGCCTTTAACCTCCCACATCCCTTTCATCTGATAAGCCGGCTTGCCATCTATAGTGGTTTCTTCAAGATAAGGTGCAAAAGCAGCTTCCGTAATAAAACGCATGCCCTCGCTTACAGTAATATTATCGCCACCAATGGAGTCGCGCATTTTTATAAGTGATCCCACGGTATTAGAGTCTCGGTCTACCATACTGTATGGCACTTCATACACCGTAATATTCATATCCCCATGCGGAATGTCTTTACGTATCCAGAAAAAATTATCGTCTTTCTTAGCGTAGCGGTATGCGGTTGGGAATTTCATCGATATACCAAAAGCATGCTGAAGCGGTTTATCCTCTTTTAAAGACAGGCTTATTTGACGGATTTTTTCGGTGAACTCTGCTTTTTTTACTGCATTTACGATTTTGGCGCTGTCCTGAGCTATTTGATTAATAATGGCTTCCTCGGAAGGACCTTTTACGATAATCCCTGTTTGAGGACGAGCATATTCATCGTTGATTATAGAAACTCCCGAAGAATCGCCCTGCTCGATTTTTAAAAAAGTACGTTGCTTTCGCATAAAGCCTGTAAAGGCCTCTTCCGGCATTTGATTAATCTCAAACATGGGTTCTACCTGTGGTAAACCGTTTACCGGCCCTGCCAGTTTTTCCCTAACGGCCTCCCCCACGGCACCCGCCCACATATCATTTGGCATTATCACGGTTAGGGTATTGAGCACACCTGATGAGCTTGAAAGCACTTTTCCTTCGGGCTTGTCGTTGCAGGCAACCAAAGCAAAGAGCGTCAATAAAAGAATAATTTTTCGCATAGTGTAAAAGAATTAATGTTAGTTAGCGATAACCAGAGTCATTCCCGGTTTTAAGCTATTACCACTAAGATCGTTCCAAACTTTAAGGTTCTCTGCACTAACTCCGGGAAATTTCCGCGCGATAGTCCATAAACTGTCCCCTTTTTTGACAACATATTTTTTGGAAGCCTTGGCGGCTGGTGCAGTTGCACCGGCAGTAGCAACAGGTTTTGTAGGATATAAAATAAGCCGCTGTCCCACACGTAAGCTATTTGACCTCAGGTTATTCCAGCGTTTTATTTGAGACACGCCTACGCTGTAGCGTTCGGCAATTTTACCCAAATAGTCCCCACTGCGCACACGATACGTAACACTTGAAGGCACCTCAAGATACTCGGGCAAGGTTTCTTCTTCCCGCTTCATTTCTTCTTTTGCTGTCGCGTAAATCTCGGTTTCATTATTTACAAAAGGTCCCAAAGCCGTTACCGGAAGTCGCAAATAATAATCTTCATCAGAAACGTAGGGAATAATATCCAGTTTATAAGCCGGGTTTAAGAACTGAATTTCTTCTAAAGAAACCCCGGTGTAAGCAGAAACCTGCTGCAGGGTGAGCATTTCCTTTACGCGTACCGTATCGGTCTCAAAGTAATTGATATCCGGCTTTTGAGGCTTGTAGCCGTGTTCTTCGGCATACTCAAAGATGTACATTGTTGCCAGAAAAGCCGGTACATAACCTGCCGTTTCACGTGGCAAATGGTGCCTGATGTTCCAGTAGTTGGTACGGCCACCACTGCGGCGTATGGCCTTACTCACATTACCCGGACCTGAATTATACGAAGCCAAGGCAAGATCCCAGTCTCCAAAAATTTCGTAGAGTTTAGAGAGGTATTTTGCAGCAGCTTCCGTAGACATAATGGGATCCATGCGCTCATCTACATACGAACTGATGTCAAGACCGTATAATTTACCGGTACCAAACATAAACTGCCAGATTCCGGTAGCTCCTGCATGGGATTTTGCGCGTGGTCTAAGGGCAGATTCCACAATGGCCAGATATTTAAGCTCCAGGGGCATGTCGTACTTATCAAAGGTCTCCTCAAATCCCGGAAAATAAAATTCAGAAAGTCCCATAAGGCGTTCTAAAGTGGGCTTATGCCGCTTTAAGTAGCCTTTAATGACATTTTCAAGAGAAGGATTATACTCGATATTGAAAGGTGTTCGGGCATTGAGATCTGCCAGACGCTTTTTAAGCGTTTCTGTGGTAAGTTCAGGGTAATTGACCTCTTCGTACTCGGTATCATCAACTAATGCGCTGATCGAGTCGTAAAGCGTTCCTGTGGTGAGTTCTTCGATCCAACGCTCATCTATTTTAGCCGCGTACTTTCGATCTTTTAAGTTATAGGTAGTACTATCTCCCTTAATCTCTTTAAACAAAAAGACTTTTTGATCAGGTTTTGAAGGATTGCCCTTCATTTCCTTATTCAGGCTTTGCTGAATTTGTTTGAGTTCTACCGTATCTACAACAGGTAGTGATTTGCTGAGCAGTGCAGCTTCAGCCGGTTTTTCGGTATTGGATTCCTGGGCGTTTAAGACCAGAACAGACAGGCAACTTAATGCGATGCCGAGACTTAAGCTTTTCTTCATAGATATTAACAACGATGCAAACGCTAAAGTCGTATTTTTTAATCAAAATCTAAAACGCCCAGGATAATCCCAAACCTGTGGTATGTTAATTTTGTATAGCTGCGATACCCGGAAGCTCTTTACCTTCAAGCATTTCGAGCATTGCACCGCCGCCTGTAGACACGTAACTTACTTTATCTTCAAAACCAAATTGTTTAACTGCAGCGACACTATCGCCACCACCTACAAGTGAAAATGCTCCTTTTTGAGTAGCCTCGTCGATAAAATTACCCAGTTCAATGGTCCCGTTTGCAAAAGGTTTCATCTCAAAAACGCCTAACGGACCATTCCATAAAATCGTTTTGCTTCGCAGCACCACGCTCTTGAAGTTTTCTAGTGATTTTGGTCCTGCATCAAGACCTTGCCAACCATCAGGAATAGCGTTTATAGGTTCTACTTTGGTGTTTGCAAATTCCGAAAAGCTGTCTGCAGCAACCACGTCAACAGGCAGGTGAACATTTACATTCTTTTCTTTAGCCTGCTTTAAAATATCAAGTGCCAGTTCTAACTTGTCATCTTCACAGATAGAGCTTCCTACCTTTCCGCCCTGCGCTTTGATAAACGTATAGGCCATACCTCCACCAATAATCAGGTCATCTACTTTGTCTAACACATTCTCAATAACAGTGATTTTTGATGAAACCTTGGCACCACCTAAAATAGCAAGTACTGGCTTCTCATTATCGTTTAATACTTTATCGATGCTCTCAATTTCTTTGGCCAGTAAGTAGCCAAAGCACTTTTTCTCTGGAAAGAACTGGGCAACGATAGTCGTAGAGGCGTGTGCGCGGTGCGCGGTACCAAAAGCGTCGTTCACATAAATATCGCCTAGATTGGCCAATTGCTTAGAGAAATCTTCATCTCCCTCTGTCTCCGCATCGTGATAGCGTAGGTTTTCAAGCAGTAAAATTTCACCGGGTTCCAGATCTGCAGCAGCTTGTTCGGCTTTAGGTCCTACACAATCTTCAGCGAATTTTACCTGCACTCCTATGATTTCAGAAATGGTACCGGTAATATTTTTCAATGAAAACTCAGGCTCGTGATCTTTAGGTCTTCCCAAGTGTGACATCAAAATCGCAGATCCGCCGTCTTCCAGAATTTTTAAAATGGTAGGTTTTGCCGCCTCGATACGGGTTACATCGGTAACTTCAAGACTGTCGTTTAGCGGAACATTAAAATCTACCCGGATCAGGGCTTTTTTATCTTTAAAATTGAAATCGTCAATAGTTTTCATGAAATTTTGCTTTTACGGTTAGCTATTATTTTAAGGTTGATTGGTCTTTAATGATGTAACGCCTTAAGCGTCACAGAGCCAACAAATATAACAGATAGGCTCAGAAAATACGTTACATTTCTGTTATATTTGGCGCATGCAGTTTCAATCTATATTAGGGCAGCAGTTTATAAAAAACCACCTGACTACCAGCGTAGACCGTAAACGCATCGCACACGCCCAACTTTTTGTGGGAATCAGTGGAAGTGGTGTTTTACCCTGTGCCGTAGCTTACGCCCAATACCTTATTTGCGCTAATGCTGATGGTGAAAATAGAGGTGGTAATACCTCCTGCAATCTCAAGTTTGAGCATCTTTCACATCCTGACCTGCATTTCGCGTTTCCGGTAGCGACGACAGATTCGGTTAAATCCCATCCGGTATCTGATCACTTTGCAAAAGAATGGCGCGAATTTTTCGGCAAAAATCCCTACGGAAGTCTTTACGACTGGCATCAACATCTCGGCATTGAGAAAAAACAGGGGAAAATTGGGGTTGATGAGGCTCAGGATATCGTGCGGAAACTCTCCTTGAAATCTTATGAAGGCGGCTATAAAGTGATGATCATCTGGATGGCCGATAAAATGAATACCTCGGCTTCAAACAAGCTGCTTAAGTTGATTGAAGAGCCTCCGCAAAAAACCGTTTTTATACTCGTTGCGGAAAACGAAGACCAAATACTGGACACTATTAAATCGCGTTGCCAGATCCTGCACTTCCCTCCTCTTGCTTCGGAAGCACTGGAAGAGGCGCTGATAAGCAAACACCATTGCACTAAAACCGAAGCTCAAAAAATTGCCGTAAAAGCTCACGGAGACTATAATCTGGCGCTGCATTTACTGGAGAATAACAGTGAGGAAGAAGAATATGAGACCTGGTTTGTAGACTGGGTGCGTACTGCATTTAAAGCCCGTGGGAATAAAAAGGCCATACTCGATCTTATTGCCTGGAGCGAAAACATTGCCTCTAAAGGAAGAGAAACACAAAAAAGTTTTTTAGGATATTGTGAAGATTTTTTTAGGCAAGCCTTATTACTGAACTATAATGCTTCAGAACTGGTTTATTTACAACCCTCTACCCAATTTGAACTGGCCAAATTTGCTCCTTATGTGCATGGCAATAATATTAATGGGGTGATTGAAGAACTGCAGACAGCCTCGTATCACATTGAGCGCAATGGCAACGCAAAGATTATTCTAACTGATCTTTCCATAAAACTTACCCGTTTACTACACACCAAACCATAAAAAAAGCTGTCTTTGGAGACAGCTTTTTAATACTTTTTGATTCGGCTTAGTTAAGACTATCAGCAGGCTTTTCAGTTTCAGCAGGTTCAGAAACTTCTTTACCACCAGAAGTATATTTATCGTTTAGTTCTTTTAGGATTTCATCAGTTAGATCTAATTCTTCTTTACCGTAAAGAATATTAGCCCCTTCATTTTTTCCGTAGATATACTCATACTCGTTTTTCTTCCCGTAGTCTGCAATAAAATCACGCACTTTTTTGATAATGGTGTCAATCTCAGCCTGGCTCTCCTGCTGAATCTGACCTCCACGCACTTGTTGTGCCTGTTGAATCTGTTGTTGAAGTGCTCCTAACTCCTGCTCTTTTTGCTGACGTTCTGCCGGACTCATAGTAGCGGCATTTTGCTGATATAAATCAACCTTGATCTGAAAAGCCTGAATTTGTGGTTCAAGATCTGAACGCACCTCGTCACTAAGTTTAGTATACTTATCCTGTACTTCGGTAAGTTCGGTATACTCTTCAAATAATTTTTGGGTATCTACAAAACCGGTTTTTGATTTTGAACAAGAAGATACCAGAAATGCTAAAAGCATTAATTGAGCTATAATTTTCATGTTTGTTAAAATTTGGTGCAAATGTAAGATTAGCACGCATTAAAAAAAGATTTTGTAAAAATAAATTTACAATAAGCCGAATCTATGCAGGAATTTAAACAAATAGTCAAAAGCAATAAAAAACGACTTCATATAAGACGATCTCAGGGCTTTTTGGAAATTTAGCTATCACTTACCTGACAAGATTAAAATAACACCCTCTAAAGGCTTTATTTTTAGTTTTCGTCCTTTTTAAAGACAAAAATGAGTGAAGAATACTCTTTGCTAACCAAAGCTTTTATATTGGAACGTAATCCATTTAAAAAACCGGATAAAAATGGAATTTTAGCTCCTTTGTATTTTTCGGAAAGTAGGCTCACATAAAATGAGTCGAAAATAAGAGGTCTTTGAGCTATAAGTTTAAAACCTTCTTTTTCAAAAATAAGTTTGATGCTTTGAGCGGAAAAGTGGTGCAGGTGTCGGGGCACATCCCAGGCTGCCCAAAATTCTTTATAATGCCGGGCGTCAAAAGAATTAAAATTTGGAACAGCGATAACCGCTATTCCGTCTGAAGAAAGATGTTGATGAATCCACTGAATTTGCTTTTCGGTGTCCGGTACATGTTCTAAAACATGCCACATACTAATAACCTGAAATGTTTCGGCCTCTACAGCTTCTGCGCTTTCAAAAAGTGTAATTCCTTTTCGTTCTGCATGCGTCCGTGCAACTCCACTAGGTTCGAGACCGCTTACCTCCCATCCTTCCTTTTTAGCGAATTTCAGAAAATCTCCGGTTCCTGCTCCGATATCTAAAAGTTTGCCTTTGCCACAATATTTTTCAATAAGTGCCAATTTTCGTTTCAACATAAAACGCTTTACAGACTGATACGCCTTTTCGGTTAATCCTTCCTTAGCATCTGTATGAGAAATATAATTGTCAGTCTTGTAATAATCTTCCAGGTTTGAAGGTACGGATTGGGTCGTGTACTTGTCTAAATAGGAATCGTAAACCAGTTCAAACTCTTCCTGCGAACAGGAATAATCTTTAATTTTTAAACGGTTTTTTTTCAAAATAAATTACTTCTAGAAGAGATTATAGCTTGAGATGTTTCACGTGGAACTATATTTTAGCGCCCCATATAAACCAACATAACCGAAATATCGCTGGGAGAAACCCCACTTACCCGTGAAGCTTGTGATATGGTTGTGGGCTTAATTTTAGAAAGTTTTTCGCGAGCTTCAAAAGAAAGTGATTTCAATTTGGTGTAATCAAAGTTATCGGGAATCTTGATATTTTCTAATCGCTGCAACTTATCGGCGTTCGCTTTTTCTTTAGCAATATAACCCTCGTACTTGATTCTTATTTCAGCCTGTTCCAAAACTTCAGTATCTAAATCATGTTCTTCAACATAGGCTTTTACATCTTTAAACTGAAGCATATCATTTAGTGCAATCTGCGGACGACTAAAAATCTTCACCATCTTATCAGATTGCTTCATAGGAGAAGTACCTTTTTCATCTAAAACAGGATTAGCCTCTTCAGGCTGAATGCTCGTGGTATTGAAAAAATCAACCAGATTTTGAGCTTCATTTTCTTTCTTCTCTAAAGCACGCATACGATCTTCCCGGGCTAAACCAATCTCAAAAGAGCGAGGAGTAAGTCTACTGTCTGCATTATCCTGACGCAGCAACGTACGATATTCTGCTCTGGAGGTAAACATACGGTAAGGCTCTTTGGTTCCTTTGGTGATCAAATCATCAACCAGAACACCTATATACGCCTCATCACGTTTCAGAATGAAAGGATCGCGTTCCTGAACTTTCAGACTTGCGTTTATTCCTGCCATCAGACCCTGAGATGCTGCTTCCTCGTAACCGGTGGTTCCGTTAATCTGACCTGCAAAATACAAACCGTTTACCAACTTGGTTTCGAGCGTGTGTTTTAATTGGGTAGGTGGAAAATAATCGTATTCAATAGCATAACCCGGTCTGAAAAACTTCACATTTTCGAAACCAGCCACCTGACGTAAAGCTTTAAATTGAACATCTTCGGGAAGCGAAGTAGAAAACCCATTCACATAATACTCTATAGTATCCCAACCTTCCGGCTCAACAAAAAGCTGATGCCGGTCCTTATCGGCAAAGCGGTTTATTTTATCTTCTATAGAAGGGCAATACCGCGGTCCCGTGCTTTTGATTCGACCATTAAACATAGGCGAACGGTCAAAACCCTCCCTAAGCAAATCATGTACTTCCGGGCTGGTGTAACTCATTTGACACGAACGTTGTTTGGTAAGTGGTCTCGTTACATTCGAATAACTGAATTTCTGCGGATCCTCGTCTCCAGGTTGCTCAATCATTTTAGAAAAATCAAGACTTCTGCCATCGACACGAGGTGGGGTTCCGGTTTTCATTCTACCCGAATCAAAACCCAAATCTACCAACTGTTCTGTAATTCCGGTTGCACTACGCTCCCCTGCTCTACCTCCACCAAATTGCTTTTCACCGATATGAATAAGACCATTTAGAAAAGTTCCGTTAGTAAGGATAACCGATTTTGATTTGATTTCAATGCCTAAAGAAGTGCGTACACCCGCAATGCGATCCCCTTCCATCAAAAGACCACTTACCATCTCCTGATAGAAATCAAGATTAGGGGTTTGCTCAAGCATTAACCGCCACTCTTCCGCAAAACGCATACGATCACTTTGAACGCGTGGACTCCACATTGCAGGACCTTTACTTTTATTCAACATCTTAAATTGAATAGCCGTACGGTCTGAAACGATGCCACTATAGCCGCCCATAGCATCAATCTCACGCACAATCTGGCCCTTTGCAATACCACCCATGGCTGGATTGCAGGACATCTGTGCGATGGTTTGCAAATTCATAGTTACCAAAAGTGTACTGCTACCCATATTGGCAGCGGCAGCGGCAGCTTCACAACCTGCGTGGCCTCCTCCTACTACAATAACATCGTATGTCTGATCAAAAAAACTCATTGTTCCACGTGAAACATTTAATTATTCTTTCCTTAAAATGGGCGCAAAGGTACTCAATTAATAACCAACTTACGCAAAGCGCTCATCCCAAAGCTTTAAGTACTCATCCTCCTTCGCACGCATCAGCTTTGTGTCTTCATCTGTCTTATCGCCAAAGCCGCACATATGCAATAAACCGTGCACCATTACCCGTCGCAGCTCACTATCAAAACTTACACTAAACTGCTCTGCATTATCTGCAACACGCTCTGTGCTTATGTACATTTCACCATTAAGTACAGTGCCCTCTTTATAATCAAAAGTAACAATGTCAGTATAGGTGTCGTGATCTAAATACTGTATGTTTATATCCAGTAAATATTCATCTGAGCAAAAAACATAGCCCAGTTCACCCACCTGATGATTTTCCATTTCAGCAACGGAATTTAACCAGTTTAAAACCTGATCTTCTTTATCTATTTGAAACTCATTTTGACTATTAAATTCAATCATCTGTCTTTCTAAAATAACTTTTTACCTTTTGCTTATATCTAAATTCTAACGGAAGTTCATCCCGATTCAGGATCTCATCTGTATTGAAATATTCCTTCAATTCCGGGAAATCCCTTTGTACATCATTTGTAAAATTTTTTGTATTAGCTGTAGATTCCCGTTCACTCTTACGATCCTTTTCCTGCTCTGCTTCCTCCATTTTTAAGAACTGCTGAATGACATCTTCCATTCTCCTTTTTGCACTCGAAGAGTTCCCGGAGAGTAATGCTTCCTCAATTTGTTCCATCTCCTTTAAAAGATCCCGGGCTCCTTCATTTACATTTCCGTTTTCAATTAAGTCCTGTAATTTATTACGTAAACGTTCCTGTTGTTTATAAATCTCGTATTGTCTTGCGAGTTCTGCTTCACCCGATTCCCCTCCGGGTTTTCCATTATTCCCATCTTTTGCATCCCCTGAATCACCGCCCGATCCTTCACCATCAGATCCGTTTCCAGAACCTTCTTTCTCACCACCTCCCTTTTCTCCTTCTCCGGATTGACCTTCCTGCTTTCCCTTACCAAGCTTCTTAGCCAACTCCTCCTGAGACATTATAATATCACTTAGCTGTTTCCCGCTACCGGATCCTCCCTTTGGATTAGGCATTGGCATACCGCTGCTACCAGACCCCATGCCCATAGACATTTGTGCCTGCATATTATCAAGAATATCAGAAAGCATATCAGCTAATGTGTTTGCTCCTTTAAATACATATTGCTGACTGGCCAAACCCTTCTCAATATCATTATCAGCAAGACGTTCTAAAGCCTGATCTAAACCGTAACTGATCTCTGTTAACTCCGAATTGATATCTTCTTCCAGAAACGGATTACGCAATGCCAAAACAAATAAACTATCATCGATATGCTGAAAGTTCTCACGAAGGGTATTTTGCTTTACAAGATATTTAGAGAACATCGGATTGCTGTTATCTAATGATGCAAAATCATCCTTTAAAGATTCCTGATCAAACGAAAACACAATAAGGTTATCTAAAATCTGTCTCAACATTTCTATATCCTCCTCCAGTTGTTGGGCACCTCCTCCTCCACCTGAAGACATATTTTGCATCATCTGCTGACCTACTTTCTGCATTTGCTCACCAGCCTTTTTCTGCGACTTTTTACCTTCCTTTTGAGCTTCGGAAGGTTCTTCATTTTTGTCAGAATTATCCTGCTTAAGAGCATCTTCTGCCTTTTGCTGCTCCTGATCAATTTGATCTAACTTTGACGACTGAGGCATCTCCAACGGCTTCTGAAGTCCAGAATTTTCCTTACGTAATTCTTCAACTTCCTTCTTAAGTTCATCAAAATCCTTACTGATTTGTTTTTGCTTTTCAGCATCAGAAACAGAACGCTCTGAGGCTTCCTTGCTCTGCTCCTTACCCAATTCATTAAGTTCGCGTCCTATGCGCTCCCCTTTAGTCTGAACAAAAAAGCGCTTGGTAAGCTCAAGCAACTGCTCCATACTCCGGCTGGAATTTTTGCTGTTTTTAGAAAGTTCGTCTAAGCGCTTACTGAGTTCCTCATCGTCCATAAGCTCCTGAAGCCTGGCCATTTCTTCCATTAATTTTTCCTGCTCCCGAAGCTGCTCTTCATTCTTTTCTAAACGCTTCTTAAGTAAATCGTTAGTTTGCGATGGTGCATCTAACAATTCATCCATACGTTCCAGACTCTTCTTCAGCGTTTCCGAATAATTCTTCATCAACTCTTCCTGCGCCTTTTGCCTTTCGAAAAAAGACTGAATTTTCTTTCGGTCATTAAAATCAAGCTTACTTTTCTCCTTATTGAGATTTTGTAAATCTTGTAAGTCCTGTTGACGCTCCTGCATTTTAGAAACTGACTTGTCTAAATCCCTGAGCGTTTTTTCCTGTAATTCCAGTTGCTTATCCAGGGCCTTATCAGTAGTAAGTACATCATAAGTTTCAGGAGCCGAACGCGTGGCTTTATAACCATTTAAGACATCATTATCCCGTACTTCAAAATAGTAGGTATAAGCCCTACCCTGCTCTAACTGCAATTTGCCCGGAAAAGCAGCATAAAACTGATCAACAGTCAACTTAGAAACCGGAATATCTATATAATTCTTATTATCTTCTTGATTATCAATATAATAAACTAACCTTAAACTCTTTAGACCATGATCATCACTTATAGTTCCCTTATAAAAAACCTGCTCTGATCCCAAAGTATCTGACTTACGCTCTAATTCCAATTCGGGATACGCATCCCGAATCACTTCAATACGATATTGCAATTCTTCAAAACGATTCAAAGAAGCATTGCTAGTCGCAATAGCATAATCTGTAGATGTAAAAAACCTGCGCTTTAATTCAAAGCTATCCCCCTTCCGGGAGAAAGCTATGAGCGTATCTGAAACAAATTCTAAAAGATCAGCATTGCGTGCTTCCAGATTAAAGATCACCTCAGTTCCTTCCGGTATGGTGAATGATCCTGTGTTTAGAATAGTTTCATTTGCTTTAGCCAGATAAGCAGGATAATTCAACTGAGCTTCAAAACCGGTAAGCACCGGTGTCTTTACCAGAGGTATCTCATAACCAACAGATCGTACCCCATTACCTTCCAAATGAAAATTCAAATCCTCCCGCACCTGATCTACCGTATAAGCAAAACGCCCTCTTCCGCGATTGCTCATAAAATAATCCTGACCGTTAAGATTGATGCGAACTTCTTCCGGCAGTTGACTACCCGAAACCTGAACTTCTATTTCATAAGCCTGACCTTCAATTGCCCGGTTTTTCAAATCTGCTAACTCAAAGATGAAAGGCGCAGGCGGTACATATTCCCCTTTATAATCCCAAACGCGCTCCGCAGTCTGACTAAAAAAGGAAGTTCCCTGACTAAAACTTACCGCAGCAAATATCAATACCGGAATAAGTGCATATTTGATATACCTGGCATTGGACTTGTAATCTATAGCTAATGAAAAAGGCACCGGCTCGAGCTCTTTACTTTTCTGAGCAATACTTGCGGCCACTAAATCTGATTGCGCGTTGCTGGCTTTTAACTGCAAGGTATTTATGAGTTTGTCACGCACTTCGGGGAAGTGGTTTCCTATGAGTAAAGAGGCTTTGGTGTAATCTATTCCTTTTGAGAGTCTAAAAAGCCGAAAGAGAGGCAAACCTATAAAGCGGATGAGCAGAACCAATTCAAGACCTACAAAAGACCAAAAGAGCAATCCCCTACCCAGTTTATTAAGCCACAGAAAATATTCGATAATCAAAACAAGCAACACATAGGTGAGCCCTATGGCTACAAAAAACAAAATACCCTTTAAGAGTTCGTTTTTATAATATTTACTGATAAATGCTTCTAATTTTTCCTCTAACGCCATCACAAAATGATCTCTTTAAAACCTCGCTACTTACAATAACTAAAACTACAATTTTCTAGTATAGCCTATATCTTTAAAATACGCAACTTAAGGGATATAAACACAAACTGCCTTCAACAGACTTAAAGACCTTATCTAAAAGCTCAAACAAACCTTGTTTCAGAGTGTGGTATAATGAGTACCTTTGCCGTCTAAAATTTAGCTATGCATCAAAACGTAAGGGTGCGCTTTGCACCCAGCCCTACAGGTCCTCTGCACATAGGTGGTGTACGCACCGCACTCTATAATTATCTGTTTGCAAAAAAACATAAGGGTTCGTTTATTTTACGAATAGAAGATACAGATCAAAACCGGTATGTTCCCGGTGCCGAAAATTATATAATCGAAGCGCTCAATTGGTGTGGAATTCCTTTTGATGAAGGTCCGGGCAAAGAGCAGGGCTATGGTCCTTACCGTCAAAGCGAGCGTAAAGACAAGTATTTGGCATTCGCCGAAAAACTAATCGCTTCGGGTGATGCGTATTATGCTTTTGACACCGCTGAAGCTCTTGACGCTCATCGTAAAGATCACGAAGAGCAAGGCAAGACATTTATCTACAACTGGCACAACCGCAACAAACTTGATAATTCGCTAAATCTTTCAGCTGAAGAAACTCAAAAACGCCTTGATGCCGGTGAAGATTATGTAATTCGTTTTAAATCTCCTCAAAGTGAACTGCTTGAACTTGAAGATCTCATACGCGGCAGTGTAGAAGTCGATACCAGTTTGCTGGATGACAAAGTTCTTTTCAAAGCAGATGGTATGCCTACCTACCATTTGGCAAATATTGTTGACGATCACCTCATGGAAATTACCCACGTAATTCGTGGTGAAGAATGGCTGCCTTCTATGCCGCTGCACGTTATGCTGTATCGCGCATTTGGTTGGGAAGCCCCACGCTTTGCCCATTTACCGCTTATTATGAAGCCTGTGGGCAAAGGAAAATTAAGCAAACGCGACGGTGATAAAATGGGATTCCCGGTATTTCCATTGGAATGGAAAGATCCCAATACCGGTGAAATTTCGGCAGGATATCGCGAAGATGGCTACTTACCAGAAGCCGTTGTTAATATGCTGGCCTTTTTAGGATGGAATCCCGGTACCGAAAAAGAAATCTATACGCTTGAAGAGCTTGTTGCAGATTTTGAGCTGGAACGCGTGCACAAATCGGGGGCTAAATTTGATCCTGAAAAAACCAAATGGTTTCAACAGCAACATTTGCACCTCACCTCTGAAGCGTCTCTGGTAAAACCTTTTCAGGAAATCCTAAAGGAAAAACACCTGGACTACGACGATGCATACGTGCAAAAAGTAATTTCACTGGTAAAAGAACGCGCTATTTTTATTGAAGATCTTTGGGAACAGGGTCATTTCTTCTTTGAGAGACCTGAAGAGTATGATGAAAAAACAGCCAAAAAAACCTGGAAAGAAGACACCGGTGAGATCATGATTCATTTATCAAAAATTGTAAATGACACTGAAGATTTTAATACGGAAAACCTTTCTGCTAACGTAAAAGGCTGGATTACGGCTGAAAATTTGGGCTTTGGTAAGGTAATGCAACCGCTCCGCTTAAGCCTGGTAGGTTCTATGTCTGGACCTGATGTTTTTGAAATCGCAGCAACCATTGGCAAAGAAAAAACGCTGGAACGCATTCGCTTTGCGATTGAAAGGTTATAAATAAAGTATAATTCCTGCGGTAACAAGACCAAGATTTCCCTTGAAATTTGTTGCTGCAGGATCTTTAAGATTGTGATCCTCAGAATTCAGCCTATTCAGGATATTGGTAAAGTTATACTGATAAGCTGCAGTCAATCGCAACCATTTAAGTCCACCGGTTAAGCCGGCAGTAAGCATACCATTAATTCTGCTTATTTCTTCCAGGTCCCCGGCCTGCAAAGTGGTATAACCATCAACAATTAAATTTTCCTGACTTTGATCTTTCAATTTTAGGCCCCCATTTACCTGTAAAACGGGTCCTAACTCTGCACTCAGGTATTCGCCAGCAATACGATAACTGGCAAGAAATTTTACCTGGGCTCCACTTAACGCATATTCAACCTGCTTCCCTCCCGCTTCAACCTGCAAACCAATTTGGATAAAATCAATACCGTAAATGAGATCAAAATCGTTGTAAAAAGCTCCCCGTGTTGATAAACCTGCTAAAAATCCTTCGCCTTGAGACGTGTTGAAATTTTCGGTCTGTAGATTACTCATCGCATATACACCTTGCAAACCGATGTGATTATGCACCGTTCTTGATCGCTGTGCATAGGAAGAACAGGATAGCAGTATTGCCGGAATAAAAAATAGTAGTTTCAAGCTGTTACGAATTTATCAGAATTGAGACAAATCTATTGTATTTTTGATAGGTACTCCCCTACTACGTTAATAATTTAAAACTCAATTCTATGTCTTACCTTATTCCGGCACTACTTTTTGTAGGCGCTCTTATTCTTATTTCCAGCTTTTTTATGGTTAAGCAACAAACTGCTGCGATTATAGAACGCTTTGGGAAATTTACCAGTATTCGCAATTCGGGGCTTCAATTTAAAATACCTCTTATTGATAAGGTAGCTGGTCGTGTAAATCTACGTATACAGCAGCTTGACGTTATTGTTGAAACCAAAACTAAAGATGATGTATTTGTACGTTTGAAGATTTCAGTACAATTTCAGGTAGTGAAGTCTAACGTGTATGACGCGTTTTATAAACTTGAAGATCCTCAGAATCAGATAACTTCTTATGTTTTTGACGTGGTACGTTCTGAAGTGCCAAAAATGAAACTCGATGACGTTTTTGAGCGAAAGGATGACATTGCCATTGCAGTAAAAAGTGAGTTAAACCAGTCTATGACCGATTACGGTTATGATATCATCAAAACTCTGGTAACAGACATTGATCCTGACCAGCAGGTTAAAATAGCGATGAACCGTATTAATGCGTCTGAACGCGAAAAAGTGGCTGCAGAGTATGAAGCCGAAGCAGAACGTATTAAAATAGTCGCTAAAGCGCGCGCAGAAGCCGAAAGCAAGCGTTTACAGGGTCAGGGTATAGCAGACCAGCGCAGAGAGATTGCGCGCGGTCTGGAGGAGTCTGTAGAGGTTTTAAACAATGTGGGTATCAACTCTCAGGAAGCCTCTGCTTTGATTGTGGTTACCCAGCACTACGATACTTTACAATCTATAGGTGAAGAGACAAATAGTAACCTGATTCTTCTTCCTAATTCACCACAGGCGGGTAGCGATATGCTAAACAATATGATCGCAAGTTTTGTCGCATCTAACCAGATTGGTGAAGAAATGAAAAAGCGAAATGCAGAGCTGGGAATCGAAGCCAAGGCAAAAAAGCCTAAAAAACCCAGACCGCAATCAGGATATAGAGATTTAGATAATCCTGAAGATTTATCTTAAACAAAAAAGCCCGGATTTTATGATCCGGGCTTTTTTAATACTGTTGATTAGGTATTTTAATCTTCTACATTCTTAACCTTTACTTTTTTGATTCCTAAAAGCTTATTTACGGTTTTAACCACAATAGCTTTTTGAACAATGGCGCCTAAAGAACCGGCAATAAGACTTACAGGTGAAAATGAACTCTTAACATCACTAATACTTAGCTTAAGTGTCTCTTCATCTATCTGCTGCTGAAGCTTAAGTATTTTGATATCATGGTCGATCTGATCAAATGATTTATAGACTTTCATAATTACTTTTCTAAATGCTTAAATTCTTCGTCCAAAACATCCTCCTGAGTTGATTCATTGAAGAATACCTTAGAGTATTTCTTGAGGACGATTTCGGTTGTAAAAGGTTTACCAAATAATTTGTAAAGTATAAAAACCAAAAGATAAAATCCCGCTACAATAAAGTAACCGTAGCTCATAGTTCCTAATGATTCCCCAATTGAGATGGCTAAACCTACTGAGATGAACAATAGGAAAATCAAAAAGATGCTGCCACTCACCATAAGATTAACCAGAGATACAGCACCATTCATCATTTTTTTGAAACTATCTAACTTGTAGTACTCCAGACTACTGTTTAGATATTTCTTAGCATCATCAGATACTTTACTTATATTTTCTGAAAGGTTGAATATAGACATATGTGCTTATGCTTTTGCAGTTGGCACGTCAATATCTTTCACTTCTTTTACTACTTCCTGTGATGCTTTAGCATTCTTCTTGCGAAGCTCTTCAAGCTTTTTTTCCATACTTACCAAGATATCATCTGCTTTTGAACTGGCTGTTTTAAGCGTGTCCTCAAGTTTAGAATCAAAAGATTTTTTGGCTTGCTTGGCAGAAGCAGATAATTGCTCTGAAGTTTCGCTAATTTGCTTTTCTAGTTTTCTTTTAGCCTCTTTGGCATTTTTAGAAATTTTCTTTCTTGTTTTATCCCCACTTTCAGGAGCATAAAGAAGTCCAAGACCTGCACCTATTGCTGCACCTGTTATTAAAGCTAAAATTGTATTTCCTGTTTTTGACATGGTAAATTAGATTTTTGTTTCATTCAAAGGTACAGCCTCAAGCTACTTTTCTCCGTTAATAACCGGTTAATAAATTGACTATTAACCTTAAAGGAATGCTAAAAAAGGGTGCTAACGACCCTTTTTTAAACTTTATAGATGATTAATTATTAAAGCGCCTGTACCGATTCTTCTAAAAGAGGCTCGCCGGAAGCTTTCATTTCTTCTAAATAAGCAGCCACTTCCTGATCATTAGCATCTGCTTTTCTGAGTTTTATCAACACGATTAAGGTTTCTAAAACTGCCAGTCTGGTTCCTACCTTTTTCGCTGAAGTATTAAACAGTTCCTTCAATTCTTCGAAATCAACATCTTTAGCCAGTTGGCGAATCCTTGTAATAGCTTTAACCCGCTTTTCATCGGGAATCTGAGCAAGCTTCTTCCCTACTTTCTTAATCTCATTCAATGCAGGGATCTGAGGAATATTTTTCTTAGGTTGTTCCTGAGGTTTATCCTGATTTTCAGATTTAGATTCAACCTTGGCCCAGGTATCGCGCAATCCCACCGTTCTGTTGAAAATAAGCTTTTCTGAAGTACTTTCTTTATCAACATTAAAATAACCTATTCGCTGAAACTGAAAACCTTCATAAGGCTTAACATCTGCCAGACCGGGTTCCAGATAGCCGGTTATCACCTCGAGAGAATTTGGGTTTAGATGATGCATAAAATCAACTTCTTTATCTCCGTCCGGCGATTCATGGTTAAATAATCGATCGTAAAGACGCACTTCGGCCTTTATGGCATGATCTACAGAAACCCAGTGCAGGGTTCCCTTTACCTTACGCAGACTGGCCTCGGTACCGCTCCCGCTTTGAGAATCCGGATCGTAACTGCAATGTATTTCGGTAATGTTACCCTGTGCATCTTTAACTACAGATTCACCCTTAATGATATACGCATTTTTCAGCCGTACTTCTTTACCTAATGAAAGTCTGAAATACTTGCTGTTTGCCTGTTCTTTAAAATCATCCTTTTCAATATATAATACCTTGGAGAAAGGCACTTTTCGATAACCGGCGCTTTCATCTTCCGGGTTATTTTCGGCCTCAAGCCATTCTACCTTATCTTCCGGATAGTTATCAATAACGAGTTTAACCGGATCTAAAACAGCCATCACACGCGGTGCGGTCTTATTCAAATCTTCCCGTACATTAAATTCAAGCAAAGAAACATCAATCACGTTATCACGCTTGGCAACACCTACGGTATCAATAAAATTGCGAATAGATGCCGGTGTGTATCCCCTGCGTCTTAGTCCTGAAATGGTAGGCATACGCGGGTCATCCCAGCCACTTACTACACCCTCCTCTACCAGTTTAAGCAGCTTACGCTTGCTCATAATGGTATAGCTTAAATTAAGCCGCGCAAACTCGCGTTGTTTGGGTTTTACCCCATCTGTATACACATGATCCACAAACCACTCGTAAAGCGGTCTGTGTGGCTTAAACTCGAGTGAACATAAACTGTGAGAAATTTGCTCTAAATAGTCACTTTCGCCGTGAGCCCAGTCGTACATGGGATAAATATGCCAGGTATTACCGGTACGGTGGTGTGCCTTATTTACAACCCGGTACATAATGGGGTCGCGCAACAGCATGTTTGGCGAGGTCATATCAATCTTGGCACGAAGCACGTGAACACCTTCGGGAAACTTCCCGTTTTTCATTTGTTCAAAAAGCTCCAGGTTTTCTTCTACAGAACGATCCCGAAACGGACTGTTTGTACCCGGTTCTGTTGGAGTACCTTTTTGCTCGGCCATAGCCTCACTGGACTGTGAATCTACGTAGGCTTTACCTTCTTTTATAAGCTGAATGGCCCAGTCGTATAACTGTTGAAAGTAGTCTGATGAATAGCAAACCTGATCCCATTTAAAACCCAGCCATTTGATGTCTTCCTGAATCGCATCAACGTATTCCTGCTCCTCTTTCGACGGATTGGTATCATCAAATCTCAAATTAACCGGTGCATCGTATTTTTCGCCCAGACCAAAACTGATGCATATTGCCTTACAATGGCCAATATGCAAATAGCCGTTAGGCTCGGGAGGAAAACGAAATCTTAAATTAGATTCCGGAAATCCGTTTTTAATATCTTCTTCTACGATCTGCTCTAAAAAATTGAGCGCTACATATTCTTCTGCCATAAATTGTTTTGTGCTTTAAACCAACGCAGATGTGCTCTGCCGGAAAATAAATTATCTTAAAATCAAAGACCGAACTTTAATTTGAAAGATTGTTTTTAACCAAAGGTTAGCCTTGAGATAATTAATCTCGATTCATCGGGTAAAATTAGTAAAAATAGCAGTGCCTGAGTCTTGCTAAGCGTTATTAAAACAGCTGTTATTTATTTAAGGATTGGCCTATATAGTATCTTTGCGTCACTTCAACATTAGAAAACTACTGAAGAATTAATCTGAAAAGGAAAATGGGAATAATAAAGCTCAATAAAGTAAAGGTTTACGCCTACCATGGTTGTTTAATCGAAGAAGGCCAGATAGGCTCTGATTATCTCGTAGATCTTAAAGTAAAATCAAATCTCACAAAGCCCGCAGTAACTGATGAACTTGCCGATACGGTAGATTATGTGCATCTGAATAAAATCATCAAGGAAGAGATGGCACAACGCTCAAAATTGCTGGAACACGTGGGTCAGCGCATACTCGACAGGTCATTTTTGGAGATTCCCGAGCTTGAAAAAGCTACTGTAACCGTGCGTAAAATCAATCCTCCCATCGGTGGTGATGTAGCTTCTGTTGGGGTGACACTTACTAAAAAGCGTTAATCCCTTTATTATCTAAAGAAAAAACTTAAATTTGCAGTCCTGAATAAAAAGGGTGTCGTGGCCGAGTGGCTAGGCAGTGGTCTGCAACACCACGTACAGCGGTTCGAATCCGCTCGACACCTCAGCAAAAACCCTTCTTAACCGGAAGGGTTTTTTCATTTCAATTATTTAAAGTCGAAAGCGTACTGCGGTTCTCCCGAGACTTCGGGAAGCTATAAACCAAAAAAACCTTCCATAAGCGAAGGTTTTCTGTTTTTCTAATGGATAATCAGGGGTATTACAGCTCTAAACTATCTATCCCAAACTGATTTTCAGGGGTGATTTCTTCAATACGTTTTTCCAGTTGATGCACTTCCGAAGGAAAAATTCCTTTAGAGATTAAGAGCAATCCAAAGAGTAACATCAATACGCTTATTCCCTTTTTGATGCGGGCTATACGAGTAACAGTAAGCTTACTACGCAGTTTTTTGGCCAGTAAAATTTTAAAAATATCAATGATGAGATAGGTTAACAAAATCACGCCAAAGAAAGTTAAAAGCCGGTCTGGGTTCATATCAAGCGCCGGTCCTGCTGAAATAAGAATTACAAGCCAAAACCCAAGTACACCAATATTTATAAAATTGAGCAAAAAACCCTTTACAAAAAGACCTAAGTAATTGCGTTTGCTCATAATCACGGTAGGATGCTCATCATCATCAAGCTTGTTTTTACGCACTCTTAAAAATGAAATCACTCCATAAACCGAGAGAAGCATACCGCCAAAAACATACAATGCGGGATCATCTTTGAGCTTGTCAAGAAGTTGGTTGGTACTGAAATAGGCTATTAAAATAAAGATGGTATCGGCACACACGACACCTATATCAAAAACAAAAGCCGCTCTAAAACCTTTTAAAGCGGCTGTTTCCAATAATACAAAAAATACGGGACCAACTAAGAACGCAAGTAAAAAACCCAGAGGAATCGCTGTTGAGAGGTCTTGTAGCATTTAAGAGTATCAAAAGTCTTTTCGCAAAACTGCGGGGGTTAAAGATTGTCAAATTAGGAAAACAACCTCGATAATTTCTTTAAAACCTAAAAGAATTTAGGCATATCCCTGCAAAAATAAATAAAATGACCGAATACCGCTTTTACGACCTCTATGTATCTTACTGGTTCATTACCTTAACGCGACCTCCTATAAACTTATCTTTGATCAATTCGGTAGGGTTACCGTATACAAATACATCTCCTCCTGCTCTTAACTTGATATCAGCAGTTCTTCTTGCAAAAATTTCAGCTTCTCCCCCGGCCTGAATTCGCAACTGGGTATCTGTGGTTTCGAGATCCTTCCCGTTGTAAATACCCCCGGTGTTGATCTCTACAGTTTGGTATTTTGCACTTCCTGTTGTTCTGATGATTCCGCCGGTTACTGCTCTCAAGGTTGCAGATTTCACATCCATACCGGCTGTGACCCGTGCTCCTTCCTGCACCCGAATTTCTATAGACTCCTGCTCTAAAAGTTCATTGATATTAATCTCTGCCCCTTCATTACCGTCGATAACCCGAAGATTATTGAAATATACTTCTACAAAGGTCTCGTTACCATCAAATATCTTATCGATGTCCATACGTATTTTAAGTATGCCGTCTTTATTGATGAGTTCAATATCTTCGGTATCTCTCCCTTTTAAAATCACTTTATTTTCATCAGACCTGATGAGGTTTACACGCATACGGTCAAAGACTTTGACTTCGGTGAAATCACCTATATCTTCCACTTTTTCCTGCGCATGTAAAGCACCGGTGACTAAGATTAAAAGGGCTAAAATTTGATTTTTCATAATTCTAAAAATTTTGGTCTGTTTTAAAGACAAAACCAAAACTGCATTGTTACAGTAACTTAATCTTCAATTGCAGATTTTACGCTAACTAAATTGAAATCCAGATGCTTTTTAACCAGATCTGCTTCTTTAACCTTCACATAAACTTCATCTCCAAGAGTGATTATTTGTTTGGTTTTTCGGCCCACAATTGCATATTGATCTCTGTCAAAATCAAAATGGTCGCCTTTGATATCGCGTAGACGAATCATTCCTTCACACTTATTGTCAATGATTTCAACATAAATACCCCATTCGGTAACACCCGAAATAACACCCAGGAAGGTTTCATCTTTATGATCCTGCATAAATTTAACCTGCATGTACTTGATCGAATCACGCTCTGCACTGGTAGCCAAATATTCCATCTCGCTACTGTGCTTGCATTTTTGCTCGTATTCTTCCTGGTTTGCAGATTTGCCCTGATCCAGATAATGCTGAAGCAGACGGTGTACCATCACATCAGGATATCTACGTATAGGCGAGGTAAAATGCGTGTAATAATCAAATGCCAGACCGTAATGCCCTATATTATCGGTACTGTAAACCGCTTTACTCATCGTACGGATGGCCAGCGTATCTATTAAGTTTTGTTCCTTTTTACCCGAAACATCACTCAAAAGATTGTTTAACGAAGATGTCGTACTCTTACGATCTTTAAGATTCATTTTATAACCAAAACGCCCGGCGATAGTTTGCAGTGCAGCCAGTTTCTCATCATCGGGCTCATCGTGAATACGGTAAACAAAGGTTTTCTTAGGCGATTGTTTACCTATAAATTCGGCTACTTTTTTATTGGCCAAAAGCATAAATTCTTCAATTAGCTTATTAGCATCTTTTGAGGTTTTAAAAAATACACCTACAGGATCATTATCTTCATCCAGATTGAATTTTACTTCCACCTTATCAAAAGAAATCGCACCATCTTTCATACGCTGTCTGCGCATGATTTTAGCCAAACGATCGAGTTCTAAAGTCGCCTCAACTATGGCTTCATCGGCGGTGTATTCAGTACCGGTAAGGGAAATATCAGCAGGGATTTTTCCACTTCGGGTTTCAATAATCTGCTGGGCTTCTTCATAGGCAAAACGGGCATCACTGTAGGTTACGGTGCGACCAAACCATTGATTTTTTACTTTTCCGGAAGATTTATCGAGTTCAAATACCGCTGAGAACGTATATTTTTCTTCATTAGGCCGAAGCGAACAGGCATTGTTTGAAAGTATTTCGGGCAACATAGGAACTACCCGATCTACTAAATAAACCGAAGTTGCACGCTCGTAAGCCTCATCATCCAGGATGGTTCCCGGAATTACGTAATGCGACACGTCTGCAATGTGAATGCCCACCTCATAGTTTCCATTCTCTAAAACCTGAAAACTTAACGCATCATCAAAATCCTTAGCGTCTTTAGGATCGATCGTAAACGTGAGTACATCGCGCATATCACGACGTTTTTTGATCTCATCTGGTTTGATACTGGTATCAATCTGATTGGCAAAATCTTCTACTTCCTGCGGAAAGTCGTGTGGTAAACCGTACTGGGCTAAAATGGAGTGAATTTCGGTATTATGCTCTCCGGGCATTCCCAAAACCTGAATGACTTTACCAAAAGGCGAATCGGCTTTTTCGGGCCAGTCTTCAATTTTCACTAAAACCTTCTCCCCGTCCTGAGCTCCGTTGAGTTTATTTTTAGGTACAAAAACATCGGTTCTCATTTTTCCTTCTGCAGAAGTATTTACAAAAGCAAAGTTTTTCTGCATTTGTACAACGCCTACAAATTCATCTGTTTTGCGCTCTATAATTTCTACAATCTCCCCTTCATGCTTTTTACTGCGTCGTTGTTTATAAACGTAAACCTTAACTGTATCTCCGTTTAAGGCTTTATTCATATTGTTTTTGGGGATGTAAATATCCTGTTCCATCCCTTCAACCACTACATAACCATCACCTTTGGTAGTACTGTCAAGGGTACCGGTATGATAGTGTGATTCTGCACTAAAGGTATATTTACCGCGTTCGGTCTCTTTAATGTGTTTTTTGGCCTGAAGTTGAGAGAGATTTTTTACAATCTGATTGCGGCTATTGGGATCATCAACATTGAGTTTGGCTGCAATTTGTTTATGATTGAAAGATTTTCCCGGTTCTTGTTTGAGTATCTTAAGAATTTTCTGTGTGAGATCAACCGGTTCTGTACTTGATCTTCTTCGTTTTTTATTTGGCATTAAATGCGTTGTATTAAATTTTTATTCGGAAAGAAATGAATTTTAAGATTTTGAGGTTATCTTATCTAAAATTCAGTTTAAAGATTTCCCAAGGTAGGGGAAATTTAATCGTACTCCTAGCAGAGCGTTAACTTTTGTAAAAGTAAGCTTTCGTAGGCTACTTATAAGAAACTGAACGGTAAAGATTTAGTTAATCTTTACTTAGTGTCTAATAATCAGACTAAAACTTAACCTAAGTTTCATATTTAAATAATTTTAGAATAGGCTATTCCTGTTAAATTTATATTAAATTTGTCTCCTATAAACTTCCAATAATTGAGTTATGAAATTGATTCAGATTAAACGTTATTCGGTTGTCATTCTATTTTTCACCATATTCATCCTTGGATTTTTAGGTGTCATCTCCTACGTAAATTCGATCTTCTAGGTATCGTTCATCAAAGATTTTAAAGGCTCTAAATTAAGAGTCTTTTTTTTTGCCTTCATTCAAATACCCCATTCACTTTTTTCAAAACAGTTGTTATCAACAACTAATACTAGTATCATTTTTCTTTTTTGAAATTTAAAATTAAAACTGATGCTTATAATGGTTTGTTAGTAGCGGTATAACTTAGGTTGATAAAGTCTTGTTTTTTTTGTTATTGACATTTATTAACCGCTTATTGATAGTTTTTCAGCATCAGGAATACTTGATTTTAAAGCTTTTGTGATTAGCTGTCAACAATTGTTGAAAACTGAAATCAGCAGCTTTCTTTTGATAAAATCTTACTAACATTTATTAAAAATGAAGACTCAATTGTCTCATAACTTCTCCATAAAAACTAAGAAGATTTTCTTGACTCGTATGGGGTATGTTCTGCTTTGAATTTTTTTATCGAAAAAACAATTTTGCTTGTTAGTTTTTGATGACAACTTATAAACAGTCATGTTAACTAAATGTTAACTGATTTAAAATCAGCGTTAATCAAATTATCTCGGGTAAGCATAGCCCGGCTTATGAATATCTTTGTAAGCGTATTCGTTTATAAATCTAATAACTAAAACTTATGGGACACGATCACAGTCACGCTCACGGCCATCAACACAACCACGGTGCTGACCTAAGCGGGCGTAATTTACTCATAAGCATAGTTCTCAATGTTTTGATAACGCTGGCACAAGCCATAGGCGGTATTATTTCGGGAAGTTTGTCTTTACTTTCAGATGCTGCACACAATTTAAGCGATGTGCTTTCTCTGATCGTGAGCTACATTGCCCGTTTGCTTTCTAAAAAAGAAGCATCTCTAGATAAAACCTTTGGTTATAAACGTGCCGAAATACTTGCCGCTTTCATCAATGCTGCCACACTAATTGTTGTAGCACTACTCCTTATCAAAGAAGCCGTGGTACGCTATTTAAACCCCGAACCCATTGAATCTTCTATCGTGATCTGGATGGCAGCGCTGGGAATCCTTGTAAACGGCTTTAGTGTGTTGTTAATTAAAAAAGACAGCGACACCAATATGAATATGAAGTCGGCTTATTTGCATTTATTAACTGATATGATGGCTTCTGTGGCGGTTTTAGTTGGCGGAATTTTGATGAGCGTTTATGAAGTGTATTGGATAGACCCGTTACTAACCTTTGCCATTAGTATTTACCTCCTTGTTATGGGTTACGGTCTGTTGAAATCTTCGTTTAAGGTCCTGATGCTTTTTAGTCCCGATGATGTTGAACTCACGCATTTTGTAGACCATGTAAAGCAAATAAAGCAGGTAAAGAATATACATCACATGCACATCTGGCAGCTGAATGAAAACCAAACCCATCTGGAGGCACATATAGACCTGGAAGCTGATATCACCATGAGTGAGTTTGATCTTATATTAGATCAAATTGAAGCCTATGCTCGCGAATGCGGAATCAATCATGTGAACATTCAGCCTGAATTTGACAAGACAGATGATAAAAAACTAATCGTTCAGCATTAAGTTTGCCCGTAGAAAGACCCTAATAGGAATTTATAGATAGTCAACAGAATTATTTAAGCCTTGATTAGTTGTGGAAAATGAATTTTAAGAAGATGAATATTGAAATACTAACATTTGAAGAGTTTAGTCTGCAGAAGCTTTATGAGGTTTTACAATTGCGCGCCGAAGTTTTTGTAGTTGAACAAAATTGTCCCTATCAGGATGTTGATGGTAAAGATCAAAAAGCCCTGCACGTTCTGGGTTATGCGGATGGTAAACTTGTTGCTTATACGCGTTTATTCAAACCGGGTGACTATTTTGAACGGGCCAGTATAGGAAGAGTAATCGTAAAAGAAAATTACCGTAAATACGGTTATGGTAAAGATATTATGAACGCGTCCATAAAGGTTTTGGAAGATGAGTTTGATACCAAAGAAATTGAATTATCTGCTCAGGTGTATTTAAAGAAATTTTACAATGACCTGGGGTTTATAGAATTTGGTGAAGGCTATCTCGAAGACAACATACCACATATACGTATGCTTAGAAACTAAAAAAATCCGCTCTACAGCGGATTTTCTATTTTGGTCAAGTATGTTAGATACTTATTTTAAATTTTCATAGGTTTTTTATCGAGACTGATGCTACTTAGCGTTTCATCAGTAAACTTATAATGGCCTCTGGTAGTCATAATTTTAAATTTAAAATTCTTCATACTACTAAGTACGTCCAGAAATAGCCATTTCGACTTAAGTAAACGGGGTTTTTTAGATTTTAAGCTGAGTTCAAAGATGTGTTTTTCACCATCACGTTCAGCTACAATGTCTGGAGTAATACTTACTTCACTCCCTTTTTTGATATATGATTTAGGACTTTCGAAGCCTTCCGTATCTGCTTTTATATTTTCAAAGCCGCGGTCTTCCAGGTATCCTATTGCCTGTTCCAAAATCTGTGTATTCTTGTCTGTATCCTTATCTAAAGTTATCATACTAAATAATAAGCTTTTAGATCTAATTAACTCTTAAGCTGAGGTTAAAATCCGCTTTAAAACTGTTAAAATCACCTGTTTATGTATGGTATTGTAAAAAAATTGTTGTAAATGGGTGTGTTTGGGTTAAAATAGAATTAATTCTGATTTAAGATTTTGCGGTATTTTGAGGCGTCGGTTACCACATTTGCAGCTTCTGCAATCTCTTCATTATGATCTATTTGGTATTCGTATAAACCCTGTCTGTAGAAATAACGTTTTACGAGTTCGTCAATAATCAGATTAGAAATCTCGTTTTCTTTCGCATCTAGTTCCCGCTTCTTCGTTGCATCAATCGCTTTCATCAGATTGGCATATTCGGTACTTATAGCATTCTGCAAGTCATCTTTTTCCGAATTGAGATAGGCTTCTTCCAGTTCTTTTTCGGTCTGGGTTTCATAGGTAAAGTCCTGCTTTTCCAGAAATTGTTTAAAAGCTGCATAGTCGGCCTGAGTAAATTTAAAATCGCTTAGCTTTTCGATTTTATGCGTGTAGAAATAGTTTGTAGCAAAATCAAAAATCGCCTGATCTTTCAACAAAGCTTCGGTGATGGCGCTGAGTTTAGCAGACTCTACTACGATATCAGGAAGTACTCCGCCCCCATCATAAACCGTACGACCGGTGCTGGTTTTAAATGCATTGTAATCTGCAACATCGGTGCGTATGGCATTTCCCTGCTCATCACGGTTCCAGTAATCAAGTGCCTGAATACATCTGCCGCTGGGCGTATAATACCGCGAAATGGTAATCTTCAACTGCGTGCCATACGTAAGCTCTTTAGGGCGCTGTACAAGACCTTTACCAAAACTTCGGGCTCCTACAATCACCGCGCGATCATAATCCTGCAGAGAGCCTGAAACGATCTCACTGGCCGATGCGCTGCGACCGTTTATTAACACCGCCACAGGAATGTTTGTATCCAGGGGCTCGTTGCGCGTATAGTATTGCTGATTGTACTTTTCAATAACCGATTTTGTAGTAGTTATTAATTTGCCTTTAGGTAAAAACAGATTGCTTACGTTGATGGCTTCGGTTAATAAACCACCGGGATTGCCGCGCAAGTCGAGAATTATGGAAGTAGCTCCCTGTTCTTTCAGCTCTTTAATGGCAGCTGCTGTTTCTGCGGAAGCTTTTTTATTGAATTTGGACAGCACTACATAACCAATATTGTCTTTTATAAGGGAATAAAAAGGCACTGCCGGAATATCTATTTCCTCACGGGTAAGTGTGGTGTTCTGAAGTTTACCCTGGCGTTTATAGGTAATGGGAATACTGGTTCCGGGAGCTCCCTGAAGCAAATCGCCTGCATCGTCTTCAAAATCTGCAATGGTAATATCCCCTATTTTAACGAGTTCGTCACCCGCCTGAAGACCGGCTTTATCAGCCGGATAGTCTTCATAGACTTCCATTATGGTGATTTTCTTGTTACGTGACAATACCGAAGCTCCAATACCGGTGTATTCCCCTGAATTATTAATGCGTGCATCTTCAACCTCCTGCTCGGTCCAGTATGTGGTATACGGGTCAAGGTCGGCCAGCATCCCTTCTATAGCACTATCCATAAGTTGTGCAGGGTTTACCTCATCAACATAATTCATATTGAGCTCTTTAAACAAGGTGGTGAAAATTTCGATCTGCTTGGCGATTTCAAAAAAGTCACTTTTAAAACTTACGGTAGTAACTAAAATAGCCAGCGAAGCAGCGGCGATGAGGATTCTCTTTTTCATAGATGAACCAATTTTCAATTAAGATTTAGGCGTATTTTTTTGGGATTTGCGCTTTTGCCAGCGGCGAATGAGAAAGATAACAAGAATCACCAGAATAATAAACGGCCAGATATAGATCAACCCCAAAACAAAGGTTGAGATCCCCTGCCAGCCGCCTTTTACGGCCTGTAGCATTTTTGAACCGTAGGATTTGGTCACGCCGCTTTCCACTTCGGTTTTATAAAAATACACGTTGAGGGTACTGTACGAAACCTGTTTTGAAAGGTATTTAAGCCTTCCTTCCTTAGCTTCTATTTCTTCGCGTATAACCGAAAGTTCACGCTCAATCTCTAAAATTTCTTTTACCGATGAGGCTTTTTTAAGCAACTCCAGATACCGGTTTTCGAGTTCGCGTTTGGCTTTAAGCCGGGCTTCCACGTCAATAAATTCTTCGGTAACATCGCGCTGACTTATTGATTTTTCTTCAAAGAATTCAACACCCTGGGAGATCAGTTCGAGCGCCTGTTGAAAATTTTCAGCAGGAACACGCAGTTGCAATTCCTGATAACTGCCCCGATAGTCTTTACCGGTACGTTCGTTCTCAACATAGCCCTTTGTCGTGTTTACAGCCTTAAGAATTTGGGCACGTGTCTCGGCTAAATCCTGAGTTTCAAACCGAAGATTCCCGGTTTTAATGATTTTTTGCTGCACATCAGCTTCTACTTCATCAGCCAGTTCCGGCTGAGCCATTTCTTCTTTGTAAGCAGCATCAGCAGCTGCATAGGATTCATCAGAACTGCCGCTTGAGCACATATAAATCATACTCAGCAGCCAAAAACCTAGTATTTTCATAAAGAATAGGTTTAACGGTTAATCATCTATTTCGTTTTGCGCGGCGTTGAACTTTGCAATGAGCTTAAGCATGGCTTTTTCGAGCTGTTCATAAGTCATGACCTCGCGGCCGGTATAGATAAACATAAACGCAAAAGTTAAGCCGTTTGTTTGAAAATCCTGTTTATTTTTTCGGTAAACCTCTCGCATAATGCGTTTTATACGATTTCGGGTTACGGCAAGTTTGTGATTGCGTTTGGCTACAGAAACTCCCGCCTGTATAGAAACCCCTTCCTCAGGCAAAGCCGAAGTTTTATAAACCAAAAGCAAGGGATAGGCACTTACTTTCTGTCCTTCGGTAAACAAGGCATCGATAAGTTTTTTCCGTTTGAGGTGTTCTTTTTTAGGGAAAGTTTGCTTCATAGTTTAGCCAGAGGCGAAAAAATTTAGGTGTAAAGATAGACAACAAACTAAACGGAAGTAGCCTTAAGGCTACGGGTAATGAATTCTATTCGTACAAATCAATTTCCACCTGGGTATTTAATTGATGTAAAAGAGCTATAAATTCTTTGTTGAAAAATACTCCTCCGGAACGGAATGAGTTTAAATTTTGAAGAACGATGAAAAACTTACTATAGAGTTTGTTTTCAATAATCAGCTCTCTTAGTTGTTGTGAAAATGGTGTAATCTGTTTCGAAATTAAGCTTAATGTATCGTCTAAACCCTCATTTATGTCATTAGCGTTATATCTGAAATTAATGTACTTAATTCCATTTCGGTAAATTCCATCTTGAATGATAGCATTCTGAAAATAAGGCTTGAATAATTCAGGGTTAAATTCTTTCCCCGAAATAGAAAAGTAAACATAAGCCGTGGGTGTATTATTGATAACTGACATCAAAGAAAAATTTAGGAATAAAAATAGACAACACAATTATGTGAATGCTGATACAGAAAACCAGGCTTAAATCCTACATATAAAATGAATTTGGCATACACTTAATTTAATGTTTATTTAAACGATTTGCTCAGGAGTATTATTCCCTTTGGCGGCGCCAAAAAAAAGCCGTTTCAATTTTGAAACGGCTTTAGACTTTAAGATTATTCCGAAAGTTTATTCAGCAGGCTGATTCCAGCTGTTGTTGGTTCGGTCGATGTCTGCCATCAACTGTTGAGCATCAATGGTCATTGCATTGATTTCAGAAAGTGGCTTATCTATAGTAAACGTATAGGTTGGATACGCCCAGGGCCAATCTGCCAATTGGGTACGTTCCATATTTGGGAATGGGTTAGGCTTTTCGGCACGCATCATCCGCAACGGAATGTAATAAGATTCGTTCATTCCTTCTGCGTTGTCGCCGTCTTTTACATTGACGTAAAAGTCAACCGGCATTGGCATAAGACCTTTACGCTCCAGAGTTACCTGAGTTTTACCGTCTACTTCCTCTACATTTTTAATCGCATAATCAATGGTGTTAGTGGTCTGTGTCCAGTCTACCAGGTACCAGTCTAACTGCATTCCGCTTACTTTTTCAGCAACGCGCTTCACATCATTAGGCGTAGGATGCTTGAATTTAAACTCATCAAAATAGGTTTTGATGGTCTTATCCAGATTTTCCCTGCCAATGATGTAGCCCAGTTGTGCTAAAAACACAGCGCCTTTAGAATAAGCCGAAGCTCCGTAAGCGGCATTCATTTCATAACGGTCTGCATACGTAGTTTGAGGTTGCTCAATACCACTGGTTGCGAGTCTAAAATAGGATGCGTAATTCCCGGCTTGTGGATTAGGCTTCTTTTCATCCATTACCACATTCATCGCTTCGTCAGAAATATAGCTGGTAAAACCTTCATCCATCCACTCGTGCTTGGCTTCGTTTGAAGCCAGCAAGAACTGAAACCAGGTATGTGCCATTTCGTGAGCGGTCACACCCACAAGGCTGCCAAAGCTGCGCTCCCCGGTAATCAGGGTACACATCGCATACTCCATACCACCATCACCCCCTTGAATTACCGAGTACTGGTCGTAAGGATAAGGGCCTACGTTTTCATTATAAAAGGCTAAAAGCTCAGCGGTTTTAGGCTGTAAGTTCTTCCAGTTTTCAATGATGTCTTTGTTGTCTTTATAGAAAAAGTGCAATACCGTACCGTCTGAAGCAGTAAGCTTATCGTGAATGTAGTCGGGATCTGCAGCCCAGGTAAAGTCATGCACATTAGGCGCTACAAAATGCCAGGTGTGTTTTCCTTTTTTGGCCTTTTCTACTTTTTGACCGGGCTCTTCGTAGCCGTGACCTATTTCGGTATTTTGAAGGTAACCGGTACCTCCTACCGTATACTCAGAGTCGATGCTGATTTTCACATCAAAATCACCCCAAACGCCATGAAATTCACGCGCGATGTACGGATCTGCATGCCAGCCTTCAAAATCATATTCAGCCAGTTTAGGATACCATTGCGTCATCGAGAGCGCTATACCTTCGGCATTGTTGCGACCGCTTCTGCGTATTTGCACAGGCACCTGCCCGTTGAAATCCATATTGAAGGTTGTGCTTTCGCCCGGCGCAATAGCTTTCGCCAGGCTAACCTCTAGAACGGTTCCTGCAACTTCGTACGTTAAGGGCGTTCCATCCTGAGTAAGCGTGTTTACCTTTAAGAAACCAATTTCATCCGGCTCCAGTTTTGAAATCCGGTCCATCACACGACGATCGGGATCTTTGATGGTAAGTGAACGCACATCCATCTCACTGCCGGGTTGAAAGGCATTAAAATACAGATGGTAAAATACCTGATTTAAGGTATCGGGCGAATTGTTTGTGTAAACCAACTCCTGCTTACCGGTATAGTTGTAGTCTTCAACATTCATATCAACCTCCATCTTATAGTCCACATGCTGTTGCCAGTAGGAGGTGTTATTTTGTGCCGAAGTACTTGCAGGGATTAAACCCAAAACAAGTACCGAAGCACTCCAGAAGGTAGATTGAATTGCTTTTTTTAATTCCATAATTATTACTTTTTAGTAGATAACTCTGCCATTTTGAAGGCGTTATACATATTTACCATTTCGCCCGATTTTGAAAGTGCACTGAAGGGTTTTATCACGTCAGCATCACCACCGGCAGATACCTGAATATTGCTGGTGATCCCGCTCTGCATAATGATTTGTTTAATCTGAGCAGCAGAGAATTGCGGGTAATACGAGCGTAACATCGCTGCCACACCGGCAACATTAGGAGCGGCCATCGAGGTACCCTGTAAAAACTCGTATTCATTACCGGGAACGGTAGACCAGATTTGAACTCCGGGAGCAAAAACGTCAACATTTGATTTTCCGTAGTTTGAAAAACTTGCGACTAATTTGCCACTGTATTTGTAGTTCAGCGCACCTACCGTAATCACATTATCAGCAAATTCAGTTACATTATCAAGCTGATCGTTAGGATAAACGGTATCGCCGCCATCGAGGTCAATACTTTCGTTACCGGCTGCATTTACGATTAAAACATCTTTTTTAGCCGCATATTTAATGGCGTCATATACCCACTCCGGGTTTGTAGCAAAGTATTTACCAAAGCTGGTGTTGATCACTTTTGCACCGTTGTCTACGGCATAGCGTATTGCTAAGGCGATGTCTTTATCGTACTCATCCCCGTCAGGAACGGCACGAACCGCCATAATTTTTGCATTGTTAGCCACTCCGTTCATACCAATACCGTTGTTGCGCTCTGCAGCTATAATACCGGCAACGTGAGTCCCGTGACGGGCTGCTTCCGGGTCCGGACCTATTACGTTGTTATTACCGTAATTGGTATCGTTTAAATCGTTAAGGTCATCGCCCAGCACACTGCGGTAATTAGCGTTGAGGTTGTAATTGGTATCCAGACGCTCCTGCATACTCTCTAACTGCTCAGTAAGCATTTCCATAAATTCAGGAATAGTATCTGCATAGGTAAGCATCTGGGTAAGAATAGCCTTGTTGCGTTGCTCCATCTGCGTTTCTGCAGGAAGAGCCGTAAGTTCTTCGGCAGTATAATCTTCTTTATTTAGTTTTTGAGAAACTTCGGTATGAGCGGTTTTTACAGCAGCCATTAGACCCTGGTATTGGGTGATTTGATCTTCAAGCTCACTGCGGTCTTTTTCAACTTCTGCCTTAGCTTTAGTATAAGTTTTAAAAAGCTCTTTTTGAGCAGCCGGAATCTGATCTAATGTTTTTCCGCTAAACTGAGCGTCATATTTTTGTACGATACGCGCTTTTTCAAGTTGTTCGGCAACGATATCGCCCAGAAAGTTCCAACCGTGAATGTCATCGATGTAGCCGTTTTTGTCATCATCAATTCCGTTGTTTGGAATTTCATCTGCATTAGTCCAGATAACACCATCCAGATCTTCGTGCTCGATATCAACACCGCTGTCTATAACCGCAACAATTACGGAAGATCCCTGACCTTTTATGAGTTCGTCATAGGTTTTCTCAACACTCATCCCGGGAATGGTATCTTCTTTAATGTCTTTACCGGGCCATTCTTTGAGCTGCTCCTCATCCAGATCGGCTATTTTAACGGGAAGTTGGTCAACATTTTCAACAGGGACGCTTATCAGTTTTGCAGGTGTATCGCAACCGGCGATAAGCAATGCAGCTCCAAATGCTGCAATCAGGGATTTTTTCATTATCTGTATGTATTTATATTTAAAATTTAGGTTTTGTATTTGAGTCACGTATAAGTTTTCGTTAGAGTACGTCTTCAATTCTCAGGCTTTGATCAAGCCGCACTCCTTTTTCGGTATGTTTTACCGTGATTATGGGGTTATGCGCATCATGCTCTAACCACAAATAATAGTTATGATCTGCCGCCTGGTTTAAAAATTCTTCTTTTTCGCCCAAAGTAAGCAAGGGCCGCGTATCAAAGCCCATCACATACGGTAAGGGTAAATGACCCGCCGTTGGCAACAAATCTGCTGCGAAAACAAGAGTTTTGTCTTTATAAGTTATATGCGGAATCATCTGTTTATCGGTATGTCCATCTGCAAATAAAATACCAAAGCCCAGATCGCTATTTTCTAGAAAGGTTTTTCCGGTTTTTTCAATAAACCGAAGCTGCCCGCTTTGTTCTATGGGCAAGATGTTTTCACTTAAAAAAGACGCTTTTTCCCGGGCATTGGGTTTTGTGGCCCATTCCCAGTGATCTTTGTTGCTCCAGTAGGTTGCATTTTTAAAAACCGGAACCGGAGTTTTACCATCTTCAGCCCATTTTATGCAGCCTCCGGAATGGTCAAAGTGTAAATGCGTGAGAAAAACATCGGTGATATCGTCAGGATGAAGACCTTTAGATTTTAACGATTTCTCAAGGGTATCATCACCCCAGGGATAGTAAAAGCCAAAAAACTTTTCGCTTTGCTTGTCGCCCATTCCCGTGTCTATAAGAATGAGGCGATTGCCTTCCTCAATAAGCATACAGCGTGCGGCAATATCAATCATATTGTTTTCATCTGCAGGATTGGTGCGGGTCCAGAGTGATTTTGGGACGACTCCAAACATAGCGCCTCCGTCTAATTTAAAATTACCGGCTTCTATTGCGTGAATGACCATAAACGGACTACTGATTTCTAAATGGCACCTCCAAAGAGCTAATACCACGAGGCTTACCTCGAAAATGAAAATTTGTTTTTAACGAATGCCTCCCGGGCTTGCCCTGAGGTAGTTTACTGCAGGAAGCTGAAAATTTTGCGGCTTCAGGATAAACAAAGTTGTGCAAAATACTAAAACAGCGTTAAATCAAATTTTAAGCCTTGGCGAATTAAGCTATATTTAACAAAGAATAGCAAAATCGGGCTTTAAAATGAATTTTTAAAGCCGTATCATAGCAAAAAATCGAAATTCATGTTAGAACTGGGCGGAATAATAATCTTGGGTATATTGGCACAATGGGTTGCCTGGAAGTTTAAAATACCTGCGATCTTACCTCTTATCTTAATCGGGCTTTTTGTAGGTCCTATTTCAACCTTGTTTACCTATGACGGCTCCAAGTGGATAGAACCCATCTGGGACGGCGAAACAGGTATATTCCCCGGGGAGCGGCTTTTTAACTTTGTTTCTTTGGCTATCGGAATAATACTCTTTGAAGGAGGTCTTACCTTACGCTTTAGCGAGATTAAAAATGTGGGACCGGTAATTACCAAACTAATTATCGTGGGTTCTCTGGTAACCTTCTTTGGCGCAGGAGCAGCAGCCTACTATATTTTTGACCTGAGTCTTAGAATATCCTTTCTATTTTCGGCACTGATTATTGTAACCGGACCTACGGTTATAACCCCAATTCTTAGAAACATTCCGCTTAAAAAAGACATCTCAGCCATTCTTAAATGGGAAGGTATCCTTATTGATCCCATAGGTGCTTTGGTAGCCGTATTGGTTTTTGAATTTATCAGCGTAGGTGCCGGTAGTGAATTTACAATCACCGCTCTTGAAGAGTTTGGTAAGATTGTACTTTTTGGGTTTACTTTCGGTTTTACCTTTGCACACGCACTCGCATTTGCAATCAAACGCAATGTGATTCCGCATTATTTATTGAATGTTTTTACCCTGGCAACAGTGCTTGGGGTGTTTGTACTCTCCGATTTGTTTGCTCACGAAAGCGGTCTACTTTCGGTTGTGGTGATGGGAATCATTATGGGGAATATGAAACTGCCCAACATCAAAGAACTCCTCTACTTTAAAGAGTCTTTGAGTGTTTTGCTTATCTCCTTGTTGTTCATTCTGCTTTCCGCAAATATCGAAATGCAGGATTTATACCTGGTGTATACCTGGAAGGCAGCCTTGCTTTTTGCCGTTGTTGTGTTCATTCTACGACCTATAGGAGTGTTCCTAAGTGCGAAAGGCTCCGGTTTAAAGTTTAACGAAAAACTCTTTGTAAGCTGGGTAGGTCCGCGCGGTATTGTAGCTGCGGGTATTGCTTCCCTTTTTGGTTTACAGCTGGTAAGTGAAGGCGTTGAAGGGGCAGAATACATCACACCGTTGGTATTTATGATTGTACTGGGTACGGTATTGTTAAATGCCACCACAGCCCGTCTCTTTGCCAAAATCGTAGGAGTCTTTCTTACCGAATCTAAGGGTATTGTGATCATTGGCGCTTCAAAAGCTTCGCGTATTATAGGTGAATACCTGATGAAAAATGGCCGCCATGTGGTACTGGTAGACAGCAACAGTTACAATATTGAAAAAGCCAAGGAGCGCGGCCTCGAGGCTATTGAAGAAAGTATTTATTCAGACAGTTTGATGAACAATATTGAGCTGAACGACGTGGGTTACCTGATGGCACTTACCGGAAACGGGGATATCAACGACTACGCGATCAAGCGTTTTAAAAATATTTTTGGTGAAAACGGCTCATTCAGGCTCATTACTCCAGATGAAATGCGCGGTCCCGATGCTCCAAATGAGGGTCTTTTCTCGCCTACCGATGACTTTATACGACTTACCGAAGTAGCCCGTGCCCATCCAACCATCCAGGAGATTGAGGTTAAGACCAAAGAAGATTTTGAGAAGCTTGTTAAGAGTACCCGGGAAGATCGAAATATGGTGCCTATATTTTTAAAGCAGGAATCAGGCGAACTTGAGATTTTAAAATCGAACATCAACGAGCTTGAGATAGACAGTTTTGAAAATATCAAGCTGGTTTACCTCGGCAAGCCTTTTGATCCTGAGAAAATGCCGGTCAAACCGAAGATCGATGAAAACGAACTTTAAAGTTTTCCTAAGCTTTTAGAAAGCTCTTCTGTATTGATTGGGCATTCATTAACTTGAAAACAAAAAAGTTATGAGTACCCGCAGAAGTTTTTTGAAGAAATCAGGTCTTGTTCTCGCAGCATCTACCTTGCCTTTACCCTATTATGCCTGTTCTAAACCCAACAAGAAACTGGGTGTTGCTTTACTAGGCCTGGGTAGCTATGCGACTAACAATTTGGCTCCTGCCCTGCAACAAACCGAACATATTGAACTGCGGGGTATTGTAACGGGAAGTCCCGGGAAAATTCCGCAATGGCAGCAGAAATACGGTATAAAGGACGAAAATGTATACAGTTATGAGACATTGCCTGAGATTGCAAATAATCCGGATATTGATGTAGTCTACATCGTAACGCCCACCTTTCTACATAAAAAATACAGCGTGATGGCGGCTAACGCCGGAAAGCATGTCTTCTGTGAAAAACCGATGGCGATGACGGTTGAAGAATGCCGCGAAATTATGGAAGCCTGCGATAAAAACGGAGTCAAATTAGCTATCGGGTATCGCATGCAGCACGAGGAAAATACCCAAACTATAATGAAGTGGGCTAAAACAAAGCCCTACGGAAGCATTCAAAATGTAGATACTGAAGTAGGCTGGCGCATAGGCCCGGGCGGCGGTTGGCGTCTGGATGGTTCTAAAGGTGGTGGCGCTATTTACGATATGGGTGTTTATAATATTAATGCCCTGCGTTATGCGACGGGTCTGGAGCCACTTTCACTTACCGCACGTCACGAAACCCAAAGACCGGATTTGTTTCTCAATAAAGCGCCTGAAATCACATGGCTTGATGTAGAATTTCCAGGGGGCTTAAAGACCACAGCCAGGGTTACTTATGCTGATAATGTGAATTTTTTGAAGGTAAATTGTGAAAACGGAGACTACGAGTTATCCCCATTTCAGAGTTATAATGGCGTTCAGGGAAGCACCAGTGATGGTAAAAAGTTACCAGCCTGCAACTGTAACCAGCAAGCCCTGCAAATGGATGATGATGCACTCGCGATTTTAAATGATACGCCTGTCATTGCACCCGGCATTGAAGGTTTGCGGGATATTCAAATTGTGGAGGCGGCGCTAAAGTCGGGCTATAACAACAGCCAGCGCATTCAACTGGAACAGTATTAATACCCGAATGAATACCAAACAAAAAAGCTTCCGTTTTCAGGAAGCTTTTTTTGTTTTTAATGCCGGTTTATTTGCGGCTAAAGTAATCTGAAACTACAAAAGCGACCCCCATAACAGCACCAATTGCGAGAATCCAAACCAGGGTTTGACTTTCCTTTGCCGCTGTCCATTGACTCAGAGCACCGCAAATCACGATAAGGCCAAGACCCGTGAGTTGTAATTTGGTTAATTTCATCTTAATCGTTAAGCTTCAGTACGGCCATAAATGCCTCCTGAGGGATTTCTACGTTACCCACCTGGCGCATACGTTTCTTACCTTTTTTCTGCTTTTCGAGTAGTTTTCGCTTACGCGAAATATCACCACCATAACATTTTGCCGTAACGTCTTTACGCAGGGCTTTTACGGTCTCCCGTGCGATGATTTTGGCTCCAATCGCTGCCTGAATAGGAATATCAAACTGCTGACGCGGGATCAATTCTTTTAGCTTCTCACACATCTTTTTGCCGATATCATAGGCATTATCGCGGTGTAGTAAAGCTGAAAGCGCGTCAACCACATTTGCATTTAAGAGCACATCAACTTTTACCAGATGGGAAGCCCGCATGCCTATTGGCGAATAATCAAAAGAGGCATAGCCTTTAGAAACCGTTTTCAGGCGGTCGTAGAAATCAAATACGATTTCGGCCAAAGGCATATCAAATGACAATTCCACACGCTCAGGTGTAAGATAGGTCTGATTGGTGATTTGTCCCCGCTTTTCGATACATAAGGACATTACCGGACCTACAAAATCAGATTTAGTAATGATAGTAGCTTTTATATAGGGTTCCTCAACCCGGTCCATACCTGAAGGATCAGGTAAATCGGAAGGGTTGTTAACCAGTATTGGCGTTTGTTTATCTTTTATGGTGTACGCGTGATACGATACGTTAGGTACGGTCGTGATCACGGTCATATCAAACTCACGTTCCAGGCGTTCCTGAATGATCTCCAGGTGCAACATCCCCAGGAATCCGCAACGGAAACCAAAACCTAATGCCGCTGAACTCTCGGGCTGAAATACTAAAGACGCATCGTTGAGCTGCAGTTTTTCCATCGAAGAACGCAGATCTTCATAATCTTCGGTGTCTACCGGATAAATTCCTGCAAATACCATCGGTTTTACATCCTCAAAACCTTCGATCATATTGGTTGTGGGCGTTTTCGCATCGGTGATGGTATCCCCCACTTTTACTTCTTTGGCTTCCTTAATACCCGTGATGAGGTAACCTACATCGCCTGTTTTGACTACTTTTTTCGGCGTTTGTTTTAGGTTGAGAGTTCCTACCTCGTCTGCGAAATAGGTTTTACCGGTGGCCATAAACTTGATGTTCTGCCCTTTGGTAATCTCACCATTCAATACCCTAAAATAGGTTTCAACCCCTCTAAACGGATTGTAAACCGAGTCAAAAATCAAGGCCTGTAAAGGCTCGTCAGGATTTCCTTTCGGTGGCGGAATACGCTCAATAATCGCAGTAAGGATTTCGGTGATACCAATGCCGGTTTTAGCACTGGCCGGGATTACATCTTCGGGGTTACAACCCAAAAGATCTACAATATCATCGGTCACCTCTTCGGGGTTTGCACTGGGCAAATCAACCTTATTCAACACCGGAATAATTTCCAGATCGTTTTCAAGAGCCAGATACAGGTTAGAAATGGTCTGCGCCTGTATGCTCTGTGCGGCATCAACCACAAGCAAAGCACCTTCACAGGCAGCAATACTTCGTGACACTTCATAGGAGAAATCCACGTGTCCCGGAGTGTCGATGAGATTTAAAATATAAGGCTCACCGTTGTGTATATAATTCATCTGAATGGCGTGCGATTTAATGGTAATACCACGCTCGCGCTCCAGATCCATATTATCAAGTAATTGCTCCTGTTTTTCACGATCGGTTACAGAACCTGTAGAGTCTAGCAGACGGTCTGCAAGCGTACTTTTCCCGTGATCAATGTGAGCGATAATGCAAAAATTGCGAATGTTCTTCATAGACGTTCTTCATCAGCGTTGCCTTGTTTAAGCATTGGCCTCCCGATTCATTTGCAATTTTTAGACAGCCAAAAATGGTATAAATCGAAAACCCATCTGTTTAAGTACCTAAATAAGGTCAACTTTAGTCTGCAAATATACAGTTTAGCTAATGCATTTTCTAATTATTCTATTTTTGGCAATTTATAGGGCAAATCATCGAAAATCTAATTGAAGTATCTTAAAAACATAGAAATTAAATTAGATTTGAAATCTATGCGATCCACTTTACTCTTTAACGTCTTTGTTTTCGCCCCCTTATTTCTATCAGCTCAAAGTCTAAGTCTTGATGGGCTTGTTCAAAATAGTGAACAAAACCCCGTCCCATTCACCAATGTCTTGCTCTTAAAAGCCGCAGATTCTACTTTTGTGAGTGGGTTTGTTACCAACGAAGAAGGTCTGTTTAAATTTGAAGATCTTACTACCGGTAATTATCTGCTCAAGGCCAGTTTTGTGGGCTATGAAGACGCCTACAGCGATCCTTTTGAACTGCAGCAAAGCTTAAGTTTAAAAGCTCTTGTGCTTAAAGAATCCCCCCAGTTTTTAAATGAGGTTACCGTCACGGCACGCAGGCCGATTATACAGCGTAAGGTGGATCGTCTGATTTTTGATGTGGAAAACACAGCGATTTCTTCCGGGACAACCTTTGATATTTTAAAACGCACTCCGGGAGTCATTGTCAATCAGGGAACAATTTTGGTTAGAAATCGCCCGGCGCAGGTTTACATCAACGATCGCAAGGTGTATTTAACAAATGACGAGCTGCAGCAATTGCTGGAAGGTTTTGCAGGGGTAAACGTAAAATCGGTTGAGGTGATTACCACACCACCGGCCAAATACGATGCAGAAGGCGGAGCGATTTTGAACATCGTGACTTCAAAAAATCTGTCTATCGGTTATAAAGGAAGTGTTGATGCTTCGGCAACTGTGGGAATTTTACCCAAATACGCAGCAGGTAGCAGTCATTATTATAAAACCGATTGGCTCAATGCCTATGCCGGTTATACTTTCAACTCGCGTTTTGATACTAAAACCGACGAGGGTTTTATTGAATTTTTTAATCCCAATGGAAGCACTAAAGCAACCTGGGATGATCTGTTTTTAAAAGATACACGCACGTTTTCGCACAGTTTCAATACCATTTTAGATTTTACGCTAAGCGAAAAAGACATGCTGAGTCTGAGTGCCAATGTGCTGCACACACCAAAAGCTGATTCAGACATCAGCGGAAGAACCGAAATTTTCGACCCGCAGGGTCGGCTTGATTCGCTTTATACCACACAAAGTCTCCTGGAGAATTCCCGGGATAATTTGCTTTTTAATCTTAACTACGAAAGGCAGCTGGGCGAAAACGGGGCAACACTTACTGCAAATGCCAACTATATTGACTATTCGAACGATCAATCACAGGTGGTAGCCACGCGCTATTTTTCGCCGCAAGGCAAGCTTTTGAATGCAAATTCGTTCAATACCATTCCTACTCAGGATTCACAAATTTATACCGGGCAGCTTGATTATACCGGGAATTTAGGAAACTGGGCTTTTGAAGCGGGGGCTAAATATTCGGGGATCAATTCAAACAGCAGGCAGGATTTTTTTGACGGTAATGGGGACATTAACTCCGGCAATGCAATCCTAAATGACAATTTTGACTACACCGAAAGTATTTACGCGTCGTATTTCAGCTTTTCGAAAGATTGGGAGACCTGGAGTCTTCAGGCCGGTTTACGGGGAGAATATACCGATGCTAATGGGAATTCACGAACCTTAGGAGTTGTAAATACTCAGGAATATCTGGAGCTTTTCCCGACCATTTACTTGATGAATAATCCTTCAGAAAACCATTCTTTTGGATTGAATTACAGTCGCAGGATTGATCGACCCCGTTTTCAAAGCTTAAATCCGTATCGGTATTTTCTAAATGAAAACAACTTTCAGGAAGGAAATCCTAATATTCAGCCTGCAATTGCAAACCGGGTAGAGTTTAATTACACATTTAAGAATAAACTTATTTTCAGTCTATACTGGGATCGTATAGATAATGCAATGAGCAGTTTGCCTTTTCAGGATAATGAAAACCTGACGATTAGAGGTTTGAACACGAATCTCAATTATGAGCAGCAGTACAGCCTGGATGTGACCTATTCAGAATTTGTGACCAATTGGATGTGGATGAGTGTTTACACATCATTTTTTAGAATGGAAAATGAGTTTGAAGCACTAGAGAGCGGAGCACAAGATTATAATCAGGGTATCAATGGGATTTTTGTTCAGGCGCAAAATTATTTTGTTATTGAACCCGGCTTAAGCGCGACTCTTGTAAATACTTTTACCTCCAATATTTTAGCAGGTTCCTATCAATACGACAGACCGCAGTATGCTTTAAACATTGATATTCAAAAGACTTTTCTGGATGGAAGGCTTATTTTTAATCTGAGTTCGGAAGATATTTTCAATACGAATAACATGCCGCTTACGTCACGTTATTTAAATCAAAACAATTCCTTTTTTGCGATGCCCGAATCCCGAAAAATACGGGTAGGCCTTCGGTATAAATTTGGAAACTTTAAGCTCAGCGATAATAGCAGAGCGGTAAATGCTGAAGAAGAAACCCGTTTAGAGCGGAAAGACTAGATATCTACTAATCAGAACCGCCATTAACCTACTTTACCAAACATTGCTTAATTTTGCGCGGTAATCCAGAAATGGTATCCTTGAGAGCAATCTCAACGATACCGACTTAAAATTCAAAGCTTTGGCAAAAATAGGAGATATAGATGTAGGAGACTTCCCGTTGCTTTTGGCACCTATGGAAGATGTGAGTGATCCACCTTTTCGCGCATTGTGTAAAGAGCAGGGTGCAGACGTGGTATTTACCGAGTTTATCTCGAGCGAAGGCCTTATACGCGATGCTGCAAAGAGCGTGATGAAGCTTGATATTTATGAGAAAGAACGCCCGGTGGGTATCCAGATTTTTGGTGCGAACCTGGAATCAATGCTGCAAAGTGTTGAAATTGTTGAAGCTTCAAAACCCGATATTATTGATATCAACTTCGGCTGCCCGGTGAAAAAAGTGGTTTCTAAAGGCGCCGGAGCCGGTATTTTAAAAGATATAGATTTGATGGTTTCGCTCACCGAAGCGATGGTGAAGCACACCAATCTGCCCATTACGGTAAAAACCCGTTTGGGCTGGGATCACGATTCCATTAAAATTGTTGAGGTAGCAGAACGTTTGCAGGATGTGGGCTGTAAGGCGATTTCCATTCACGGAAGAACCCGTGCCCAGATGTATAAAGGTAGTGCCGACTGGCGGCCTATTGCAGAAGTAAAGAACAATCCGCGCATGCATATTCCTGTTTTTGGCAATGGCGATGTAGATACGCCCGAGCGTGCTGTGGAGATGCGTGATGAGTACGGACTTGACGGCGCAATGATTGGCCGGGCAAGTATAGGTTATCCCTGGTTTTTTAGAGAAGTCAAACACTTCTTTAAAACCGGTAAACACTTAGCGCCGCCTACCATGCAAGAACGTATTGAGGTTGCTCGCAGACATCTTAAAATGGCCATTGACTGGAAGGGTGAGAAACTCGGGGTGTTTGAAACACGCAGGCATTATACCAATTACTTCAAAGGCATTCCGGACTTTAAGCCCTATCGTATGAAAATGGTTACCTGTGACGATGCGGTAGACGTCTTTGACACCTTTGATGAGGTAGAAGAACGCTTTGCAGACTTTGATTGGCTTAGCCAAAGTGTATAATTATTTCGAGACTTGCCTCGAAATCATGGCTTTGTTTCTTTTAGATGATTCGTGGGCTTGTAACGAGGTAGTTTACTATACCACTCAGGCAATGTTTTAGTCTTGAAGTAACTTCGGCCTGATGGTTGAAGAAGCCAGATAGGAAGCCAGAACTCCAAGAATACTTATGGTTAAAAACACGGCCAAAAAGTTTGTGATCGTAAACTGCATAGGATAGGGCAGTGTGGGCGTGATCATTTTGAGTTCAAAAAGCAATTGAGCCGCAACCACGAGTGCGCCTATAACCAGACCCAGCAAACCTCCAAATACCGTCATCATCGCTCCCTGAAGGAAGAAGATTTTCTTGATTTCTTTCAGCGAAGCACCCATACTATGCATGGTTTTGATGTTCGATTTCTTGTCGATGATGATCATGATGATGCTTCCCACAAGATTAAATAATGCAATGATCAGGACTAAAGTAAAAATGAGATACACCGCCAGATTTTCGGCATTAAGCATTTTATAGAGCTTATCGTTCAGCTGAAAACGGGTCTTGACCTCGGCCCGATCACCAAAAAGGCTTTGGATTTCCTGTTGTGCTGAGATAGGATCCATTCCGGGATTTAAGCGTATTTCGAGGGCACTTAACGTGGTATCCGGATAGTTGAGCAACTGCTGCGCATAGTTAAAGTTGACAAAAATATACTTTTGATCGAGTTCTTCATTTATCTGAAAAATATCAGAAACCACAAGCTGCGAACTGTTAAAGGCCTGAGTAGGATCGGTGATCTGACCGCTGCCGGGCCTGGGGACCATAACGCGCAGCAAATCGGTGTAATTGTTAACCCCAAGGGAGAGAATTCTGGAAATTCCAAAACCGATAACAGCTAAAGGCTCATCCTGCGATAACCAGTTTCCATAAAGTAATGTACTATCGATAGGGTTGACCTTGAGGTAATTTTCATCTATACCTTTAATATAGGCGATGTGGTTTTTCCCCCTAAATTCTAAAAAAGCACGCTCTTCAATAATTTTGGTAAAATCGGCTACTCTTACGCTATTTTGAAGGGATTCAATGGTTTTTTCATCAAAAGTGATGGTTTTTCCCTTCGCGGGAATCACTTTTATGTCGGGATCAAAAAGGGAAGAAAACGAGAGGCTGAAATCTTTCAACCCTGAAAATCCGGAAAGCACAATAAACAAAGCAGCCGAACCGGCCACAATGCTCAAAGCAGAAATCAGGGTAATTATATTTATAGCATTATTACTGCTTTTAGTAAACAGGTAACGTTTTGCGATAAATACTGAAAACTTCAAGATAGGATTAAGATTTTTTGCGACGAGGCAGTAAATCGGGATTTTCTATAGGATCTTCGGTTCCTTTCAGCGATTTGTCTATACCGTCAATGTACTCCAAAGAATCGTCTACATAAAATTGCAGTTCGGGCATACGGCGCAATTGGTGGCGCGTACGCTGTGCAATTTCGTGCTTGATAAAAGGCTTAACCGCATTGACTTCTTTAAGCATTGCTGTAGCTTCTGCATGAGGAAATATACTCATGTATACTTTTGCCTGTGACAAATCGGTAGTTACGTTGACTTTGCTTACCGACACGATTATATTTTTAACACCGGCCTGCATCAATGCTTTTTGAAGCACGTCTACCAGATCGCGCTGCAAAACACCGGCTACTTTCTTTTGTCTGTTTGTTTCCATAGAGGCAAAAATACGTCAATAAAATTGCATGACGTTTACGTGCGGGATCACGAAGTCATATTTTTCAGGCAGCAGGTTTTAGTAGTAGGGTGCTTGTAAGTCTTCTATTTGGCGATAATTGAGCGGCGAATTGAAAATTGTAGGTTGCACGGCTTGGTTTTAATGACGTAGGTAAAACTCCTAATTTCTAAATTGTCCCATATTTTTAATCTGCTGCAGCTACCGGCTGATTTCAGGTTCTATATATTCTTGTAAGACTATCTCAGCCTCGTGTAACTAAAGAAAATGCCGTAGTTTTAAGTAATGGAAAAAATAGAACATATCGGGATTGCAGTTAAAAACCTGAATGAGGCCAATGCTCTTTATGAAAAGTTATTTGGTATACCTCCTTATAAAACTGAGCGGGTTGATTCGGAAGGGGTGAATACCTCTTTTTTCAAAATGGGCGCGAGTAAGATTGAATTGCTTGAGGCTACAAATAAAGACAGTGCCATAGCTAAATTCCTAGAGAAGCGGGGAGAAGGGGTGCATCATATAGCTTATGCGGTGACAGATATTAATGCCGAATTGAAGCGTTTGAAAGCTGAAGGTTTTGAGCTGATTAACGAAGAGCCTAAAGCCGGGGCAGATGACAAATGGGTTGCGTTTTTACATCCTAAAAGCACCAAAGGGGTCTTGATTGAATTGTGCCAGGATCGGGAGTAATGGCAGAAGAAAAATGAAAACCTTGCGCTAAATGAAAATTAATACTATTTTTGCGCCCGCTTTAAGATGTAATACACCTTAAAAGCTGGTCCTATAGCTCAGTTGGTTAGAGCACCTGACTCATAATCAGGTGGTCCCTGGTTCGAGCCCAGGTGGGACCACTTAGAACACTTGTAATCCCCTATAAACAGTACGTTTGTAGGGGTTTTTTTATTCCAGAGATAAAATAGTAGTTGAATTTTTCTAGTCTTCAAAAGGGATCAATCCTAATTGTTGTGTTTAAGCAAAAATTGTAGTTAATCTGTATAGAAAGAATTCTATGTTTTTTACTCCTCTAAATTGGCTTCTAAATGCTTTGATCTTTGCATTGAAGGACTCAGCTGAAGCGTTAGTACTTCTGTTTATAAAGTAATTGAGTATTGATCTATAATTAATGTTTATGGTATTAGCAATGGTATTGAATGCCTTAAATCCTGTGTTCTCTACATCTTTATACCAATGAGCCAGTTTTGTATAAGCCACTTCTACTGACTTTGCTTTGTTGAATATATCCCTAAGTCTTTGCGTGAGCTTAAATGCCAACTTTATATCTGGATAGTGCTCGAAGAGTATTTTACTTCGCTGGTATTGGTTTTCTGTCCAATTTGAAGGTGCTTTATAGAGCAGATACCGGCTCCTGGCTAATAACTGTTTTTTGGTATCCCCATTGTCAAAGGTTTTGGGAGTAAAACTTTTCTGTTTTAACCGGGCTTGTTTAATTTGTTCGTTCTCCATATCTATAGCATCCCATCGGTGTTTGATCCTTATATCCTGTAAGGCTTCCAGTGCCAGTTTCTGTACATGGAATCGGTCTGTAACCTGTATTGCTTTTGGGAAACATTTTCTTGCAATGGTCTTCATTGAATTAGCCATATCCAAAGTGATTTCTTTGACTTTGGCTCGTTTCTTTGCTGGTATTTGAAGGAGCTGCTCTATGATAGGCTCTACTTTAGTGCCGGAAAAGATCGCAACAATGCATCCTTTTTTACCTTTTGCTTTTTTATTTGTGATTATGGTGTAGAGCTCCCCTCTGGATAGCGCAGTTTCGTCAATAGATAAGTATCTTCCTATATTCTCTGGAAAGATGAGCCATTGCTTAGCATGTGGTTTTTGCTCCCAAGTTTTGAAGTCGCTTAATTGGTCTTTGTACTGGCGTTGAAGTTTTTTACCGTTTACTCCGTAGAACCCACCTATGGTATGACAGTCAGAAGCTTTAGTATTGATTAAGTACTTTTAAAAAAGCAGCAAACTCGACGGTCATTCGGGTTCCCTGTGCTACTAAGTTCCAGTCACGCTGAATAACTTTTTTGTCTTGTTTGTTGAGCCATCGACGTCGCTTTATATGCAGGAATACTTTTTTGCCACGCACAGGAAAATCCTGAACGGTTATTTCTTTATGGAACCCGTGCGCTGTGACCAGGCTTGAAGAAAACTCTTTAGGGACCTCTGGTTTTTCTTCAAAATGCAGGTGCAGTATATCTCCCTCTGTTTGATGACCGGTAAGGTTAAAATGGGTAATCAATAATTCTGGTAATAAAATCTTAAGTAAATCTATATATGCGTCCAATGCCTCCTGTTTAGAAAACAAAAATCAAACTATTCATTCAATTCACACACAACTTTTGAGAATGATCCTTTTTCTAGTCTTCAAAAAAACGGTTTACGCTATCCAAAAATGCTTTGGCCGTCTTTGTTTTGCCTGTCCTATGTATTTTAGTGTAAACAGAAGAATCAAAAGCCTTACTTTTAGTAGGCTTTTTTCTGTTCTCGTTATTAGGGAAAATTATCAACAAGTAGGAATTAAGCTACTTCGTTTATTTTGATATTCCTGAAAATAGGGCTAAATTGAGGAAAATCATCCGATTAGAATACAATATTGTCAATAAAAATATCTTTGAAAAATAATATTTATTCGATTATATGCATAAAATATGCTACGAAAGTTAATAACTTTTAGTACTTTCGTCGCGAGTAATTAGAATGTCCCACTTCAAACAGCTATGAAAATCAGAAATACCCTACTTCTGTTGTTCGCATTTTTATATGCTGCCATGGCTTTTGCTCAAAAAGAACCGCCAGTCCCCCAAAAAAACCCAAGTGTAGGTGCACCGGGTCTCCAAGTTCCAATCGACGATTACATTCCTTTACTCATACCGGTTGGTCTGGTTCTAGGAATTTACCTGCTGGGTTTTAGTGAAAATACTAAGCGCGAATTTCCAGAAGACGCTTAACATATTTTCCAATAACGTCAAATTCCAGATTTACCAGAGTTCCTTTTTTAAAGGTTTTAAACGTGGTATGCTCATAGGTATACGGAATAATGGCTACGCTAAATTCATTAATTTCTGAGTTTACGACCGTAAGGCTTACTCCATTAATGGTGATAGAACCCTTTTCTATAGTCACATTTTGTAACTTGGGATCATATTCAAAAGTAAAAAGCCAGCTCCCATCCTCTTCTTTGATAGCAATGCAAGTCGCCGTTTGATCTACGTGACCCTGTACAATATGTCCGTCCAGGCGTGAGCCCAATATCATTGCACGTTCCAGATTTACTGAATCTCCTTCCTTGAGGGTGCTCAGGTTGGTTTTCTTTAAAGTTTCGTCAATAGCGGTAACCGTGTACGAATCTTCGTGAAGATCAACTACGGTGAGGCACACCCCATTGTGCGCAACGCTCTGATCAACTTTAAGCTCCGCACTAAGGTTGCTTTGAACGCTTATATGAAGATTGCCATTCTCAGGCTTAAGCTTTTTGACAATTCCGAGGTTTTCTATAATTCCGGTAAACATGAGTTTGGTTTTTGAAGATTTACTTAAAATAGGGTTTAAATAAAATGAATTGGAATGTGTCCTGTGGTTATTTACTTAACTACTTTTACAATTCTATTACAAAGGAAAACCAAAAAGGGGTTTACTATGAAAGAACAAAGTATAAAATTAGGAATCAGCATAGGAGATTTAAACGGTATTGGAGGGGAGATTGTGATGCGAACTCTTGAGGACGCGCTTATGCTCGATTTGTGTACACCGGTTATTTTTGCTTCAGCAAAAACCGTAACCTATATTCTAAAGCATTTTGAACTGGATCTTAACTTTCAGGGGATCAAACATGCCTCACAGGCCATCGACGGTAAACTAAATGTGGTGAATGTGTGGAACGAAAACCCTTCGATTAATTTTGGAAAGGAAGATCCGGAAGCCGGTGCCTACGCTATCAAGTCGCTTAAAGCAGCAGTTGAAGCCTTAAAAAATGGAGACGTTGATGTATTGGTAACGGCACCCATCAATAAAGCATCTATTCAGGCTGAAGATTTTAAATTCCCCGGCCATACCGATTACCTGAACCAGGAACTGGAGGGAAACAGCCTTATGTTTATGGTGAGTGAACATCTCAAGGTGGGCCTTCTTACCGATCACGTTCCGGTAAGTGATATCTCGCTTAGCATCACAACAGACCTTATTAAAAAGAAATTTGAAACCATCCACCAGAGTCTTATTCAGGATTTTGGGGTAGAACGGCCAAAAATTGCCTTTTTAGGAATAAACCCGCACGTCGGGGACAACGGGGTCATAGGTAAGGAAGATGATGCGGTTTTGATTCCTACACTTGCCGAGCTTAGATCAAAAGGTAAAATCACTTACGGGCCTTATGCCGCAGATAGTTTTTTCGGTAGCGGAAATTATAAAAACTTTGATGCGATAATTGCAGCTTATCACGATCAGGGGCTTATACCGTTTAAAACCCTGGCTTTTGGTAAAGGGGTAAACTATACTGCCGGACTTAATAAAGTGCGCACTTCCCCAGATCACGGCACTGCTTTTGAGATTGCAGGAAAGGGAGTTGCAGATACAGGCTCTTTTAAAGAAGCGGTATTTATGGCGTTGGATATTTACAAAAAAAGGGAAGAATACGCCGAATTAACCCAAAACGTCCTCAAAAAGCAACCCCGTAAGAAGCAACCGGGCGGGCGTTCACGCCAGAAAGAAAGGTAGATAAAAAATTTATCCACACTTAATTAACAGCTAAATAAAAATTTATATCTTTGCACCCGCCTTTTGCGGAAAGATTTGAATTAGGAAAGGAAGGTAATGAAGCATTTGAAAACGTATACCATCCAGTTTGTTGGTTTAAAACAAGGGGAGCACGATTTTCAATATAAAATTGATAACACGTTCTTTGAGCATTTTGAGTATGATGACTTTAATTCTATAGACGTAGATTTAAAGGTAATCCTAAGTAAAAAGTCCACATTGATGGAATTTTATTTTGATGCTCAGGGTTTTGTAAATGTAAATTGTGATCTTACAAACGAGCCGTATGACCACCCCATTGAAGCTTCGTATAAGCTTGTGGTAAAGTTTGGGCAGGAGTATAATGACGAGATTGACGATATTTTAATTTTGCCTCATGGTGATTACGAGGTAAATATCGCCCAATACATTTATGAGCTTATCGTTTTGGCGATGCCCTTAAAACGGGTGCATCCCGGAGTTGAGGACGGCAGCCTGGAGTCAGACATACTTGATAAACTTGAAGAATTAAGTATTAAAAATAAGGAGGTTGAAGAGCCGGAAACTCAGACACCTAAGGAAACAGATCCCCGTTGGGATAAACTAAAAGATTTTTTAACAGATAAATAGAATACGGTAATGGCACATCCTAAGAGAAAAACCTCGAAAACCAGAAGAGATAAGAGAAGAACGCATTACAAAGCTGCAATGCCTAAAATTGGTGTAGACGCCACTACTGGTGAAGCACACCTTTACCACCGCGCACACTGGCACGAAGGTAAATTGTATTACAGAGGGCAGGTTGTAATAGACGCGACTTCTAACGAGGAAGTGGCTTAACGGCAGCTTGTAAAACCAAACAAACTCCCGATTTTTCGGGAGTTTTTTTATTTTTGAGGAGTACCAAAAAAAGTTAATTATCGACGCTAATTAATCGATTTTTAGTACTTTTCCTTCCATTTTTACGCGAAAACGCTATTTTTTCGCAGAAACCAGATTTATATGAGTAAAATCACTGCAGCCATAACTGCTGTTGGCGCTTATGTGCCAGAATATGTGCTTACCAACGAAATTTTGGAAACAATGGTTGAGACCAATGATGAATGGATCACGACCAGAACAGGAATAAAAGAACGCCGCATTTTAAAAGACCCTTCTAAAGGAACTTCTTTTTTAGGTATAAAAGCAGCCGAAGATTTAATTGCAAAAAGCGGTATTGACCCTTCAGAAATTGATATGGTCATTATGGCCACCGCAACTCCAGATCTTCCGGTAGCCTCTACAGCTGCCTATGTTGCCACCTCCATTGGTGCCACAAACGCATTTTCATACGATTTACAGGCAGCATGTTCCAGCTTTTTATACGGGATGTCTACAGCTTCGGCCTATGTGGCTTCCGGCAGATATAAAAAAGTGCTTTTAATAGGAGCAGATAAAATGTCTTCAATTATTGATTATACAGATCGTACGACCTGTATCATTTTTGGTGACGGGGCCGGCGCAGCTTTATTTGAACCCAATGAAGAAGGTTTGGGACTTCAGGATGAGTATCTGAGGTCAGATGGTATAGGAAGAGACTTTTTGCGTATCGAAGCCGGTGGGTCTTTAATGCCTGCTTCCGAAGAAACTGTGGCTAATAAAAAACATTACGTTTATCAGGACGGAAAAACTGTTTTTAAATTTGCCGTTTCTAATATGGCCGATGTAAGCGAGCTTATTATGCAGCGCAACAATTTGTCCCACGATGACGTTAATTGGCTTGTAGCACACCAGGCTAATAAACGCATTATAGATGCTACTGCCAGACGTATGCAGCTTGATGACAGCAAGGTGCTTATGAATATACAGCGGTACGGAAACACCACATCTGCCACACTACCCCTGCTTTTGAGCGACTTTGAGAAGCAATTTAAAAAAGGGGACAATCTAATATTCGCCGCTTTTGGTGGCGGTTTTACCTGGGGCTCCATCTACCTGAAATGGGCCTACAATGCTTAATTTTTAATCTAACTAACGTTTATTCATTATGGATTTAAAAGAAATTCAAAACCTTATCAAGTTTGTTGCCAAGTCTGGTGCAAGTGAGGTGAAGCTTGAGATGGATGATTTTAAAATCACCATCAAAACAACCGAAGAAGGTAAGGGTGAGACTACAATCGTACAGCAGGTGCCTATGATGGGCAACGCTATGCCTCAGCAAGCTGCTCCTGTAGCACAACCGGCAGCAGCAACCCAGGCAGCGCCGGCAGCCGAGGCAGCCGAAAAACCTGCAGATAAGAGTGACAAATACATCACGGTGAAGTCGCCAATCATTGGTACATTCTACCGTAAGCCGGCTCCAGATAAGCCTGTTTTCGTTGAAGTAGGATCTTCAATAAAAGAAGGTGATGTGCTTTGTGTAATTGAAGCGATGAAACTTTTCAATGAAATAGAAAGTGAAGTAAAAGGTAAGATCGTTAAAATTCTTGTTGACGATTCTTCACCTGTTGAATTTGACCAACCATTATTCCTGGTTGACCCGGCTTAATTGATTGCAGCCCGATTGCTTCCCAGAAGCAGTCTCTAGCGGCAACCAGTCGAAAACGCTTCAGGCAAATTGCATTGCCATTAATGTACCAGAGATATGTTTAAAAAGATACTTATAGCAAACAGGGGAGAAATCGCATTACGCGTAATCAGAACCTGTAAAGAGATGGGCATAAAAACTGTAGCAGTGTATTCTACTGCAGATGCCGAAAGTCTGCACGTACGTTTTGCAGATGAGGCCGTTTGTATAGGTCCTGCACCCAGTAGCGAGTCTTATCTCAAAATGTCAAATATTATGGCTGCTGCAGAGATTACCAATGCAGACGCCATACATCCGGGATACGGTTTCCTTTCAGAAAACGCCAAGTTTTCGAGAATTTGTGAAGAGCACGGAGTGAAATTTATTGGTGCTTCGCCAGATATGATTGCCAAAATGGGAGATAAAGCCACGGCAAAAGCTACCATGAAAGCAGCAGGGGTTCCTTGTGTTCCGGGAAGTGATGGCATTATTAAAGACTTTGAAGAATGCAAGCGCGTAGCTAAAGAAACCGGCTATCCGGTGATGCTTAAAGCTTCTGCCGGAGGTGGAGGTAAAGGTATGCGTGCCGTTTGGAAGGAAGAAGATCTTCAAAAGGCATGGGATTCTGCCCGTCAGGAATCTGCCGCGGCATTTGGCAACGACGCCATGTATATGGAAAAGCTCATCGAAGAGCCCCGCCACATTGAAATTCAAATAGTAGGCGACAGCAACGGTAAAGCCTGTCACCTTTCAGAGCGTGACTGCTCTATACAACGCCGTCATCAAAAACTTACCGAAGAAACGCCGTCACCCTTTATGACCGATGAACTTCGCGAAAAAATGGGAGATGCTGCTGTACGTGCTGCCGAATTCATTAAATATGAAGGCGCCGGTACCGTAGAATTTTTGGTAGACAAACACCGCAACTTCTACTTTATGGAGATGAACACCCGTATTCAGGTAGAGCATCCCATCACAGAGCAGGTAGTTGATTACGATTTGATTCGCGAGCAAATATTGGTAGCTGCGGGTGTAGCCATTTCAGGTAAAAACTACTATCCACAATTGCATTCTATCGAGTGCCGTATCAATGCTGAAGATCCATATAACAACTTCAGACCGTCTCCGGGTAAAATTACAAACCTGCACGCGCCGGGCGGTCACGGGGTACGCATAGACACGCACGTGTATAGCGGCTATTCTATTGTGCCTAACTACGACTCGATGATCGCCAAACTTATTACCACGGCTCAAAGTCGTGAAGAGGCCATCAATAAAATGAAGCGTGCGCTAGATGAGTTTGTGATAGAAGGTATTAAAACCACAATCCCTTTCCATCGCCAGTTGATGGATCATCCCGATTATATAGCAGGCAATTACACCACCGCGTTTATGAACGATTTTGTAATGAATGCTCCGGAAGAAGAGTAGATAAAAAATCAAGCAGAAGAACAACCTCAAACCTTAAGTTTGGGGTTTTCTTTTTTTTAAGGGCGTTACCCCGCGAAAAGGCGGGGTCGGGCTTTCACGGCTCGCTTTCTGCCCGTATGGGGCAGAAGAGCTCAAACAAACCGCTCAATCCCTAACGCAGGCTATCTCGTAAAGCAGAAGCAACTGAAGTTCTTACAGGCTTTACCGGTTTAACCTATCTTTGAATAGAATCCAGAAAAACGAATTGCGTGGCACTTTCCTATTGGGAATATAAAACCTGGTTTACCAACGTAGATTTTACCATTGTGGGCAGCGGTATTACCGGCTTAAGTTGCGCACTAGAACTTCGTGAGATGTATCCCAAAGCCAAAATACTCATTTTAGAGCGCGGTGCGATGCCTCAGGGCGCCAGTACCAAAAACGCGGGCTTTGCCTGCTTCGGGAGCGTTTCAGAACTTCTGGCAGATCTTAAAACACATACCGAAGACGAACTCCTCAATCTGGTAGAAATGCGTGTAAAAGGGCTTGAAGTGCTTAAAAACCGATTGGGAGAGCAGGCACTAGGTTTTAAAAAACACGGGGGTTATGAACTGTTTTTCCAGAGTCAGCAGGATTTGTATGAAACCTGTTTAGATTCGGTAGAGCGCGTTAACCGCTTACTGCAGCCGCTCTTTAACGAAGCCATTTTCAGCATAAAACCCAATGCACAAAACTTCAAAAACATTCAGCCGAAACTGTTGTTTAATAAAGAAGAGGGCGAACTCGACGCCGGCAACATGATGCGGGCGCTGGTAGATTTGGCACAGCACAATACTATTCAAATACTCAACAACTGCACGGTAGAAAATTATAACGATCTTGGCGATTGGGTTGTGCTCAAGTCGTCTCTAGCCGAATTCAAAACCCAAAAATTGTTTATAGCCACAAATGGTTTCGCACAAAAATTAGGAATTTCAACGGTACAACCCGCCCGCAATCAGGTATTGATTACCGGCCCCATTAAAAATTTAAACCTGACCGGAACGTACCATCTGGATGAAGGCTATACCTATTTTAGAACCATAGACGATCGCATTTTACTGGGAGGAGGCCGTAATCTGGACTTCAAAGGCGAGCAAACCGATTCTTTTGGGACAACAACACAAATTCAGCAGTATTTAGAGCAGGTACTTGCAGAGACAATTTTACCCGGAAGACGTTTTGAGATCGAGCACCGCTGGAGTGGTATTCTTGGGGTTGGCGATCAAAAGCAGCCTGTCTTAGAATCCCTGTCAGCTAACGTATTTTGCGGTGTGCGCCTGGGCGGAATGGGTATAGCTATAGGTAGCCTGGTGGGGAAGAAGCTTGCCGGTTTAGTCAAAAACTAATCTTTACAGAAACGCATCGGCATAATGTTGCCAGTCCTTTACAGATTTGATGTTCAACTTCTTAATTATTGATTTGCGATGTGTAGCAATGGTGCTTTCAGAAAGGCATAAATTTTCTGCGATATCCCTGTTTGATTTACCCTGAGCAATACTTTTAAAAATTTCAACTTCCCTGAAACTTAGTTGGTCAAAATAGCTTTGATTCGTTTCATTAAATTTCAATTCATTGTTAAGCTTATCAAGGTGTTTGATCACTTTGGGCAGCTGGTCGTAATCCATTTCTAAAATAATCTCACCGCTTTGTTTAGACTCGTTAACCTGATAGTTAAAGGCGTTATTTTCTGAGCTCCTGGGATGTTTAATAGACTTTAGAGCTTCTTGTCTGGAGGAGAAAAAGTTTGGTTTTAAAACGAGTCCCACATTCTGAACAGTGTTGATGATTGATAAATAAATCAACTTTTCTTTGGGTACTGTAGATGGGAGTTTGCGCAGACCTGCCTGATACAAGGCTTTCAGAATATTTTCTTCAACCCATTTATACAGGCTTTCAGAAATTTCTAAATCAAGATTGTCTAAAATCCATAAGGCTCCTTGAGGCTTATAGGTTTTAAACAGCTCCAAAAAGTTTTTCAGTTCTTCTTTAAAATCTGCTTCAGTGAGCTGGACCTTAGTCCATTCCTGAATCATAATTCCATCATCCAAATGAATGCTAAGAAACTTTGAATTGTAAATAAGCTCCATATATATTATTCAACAATAACTAAAATATTAAAAATAATATAATTTGAATTATCTATTAGGTATGAGCTATTTAGATTTTTAAAAAAACCGTTGTATTTGCTTTTAGATTCGTGTTATGATTAAAATAAATCGCTTTAGTGTCAGAAAAAGCTTCAATCAGATAGTAGCTTCCTTTAAAATAGGATTTCATTACTGTGGCCTTAAATTCGGTTTCAGATGAAGAAACCCTGAGTTGATGCGGCATCAAAAGCCGGATTTTGCCATCGATTTTTAAATAGTTGACATCACCAAAAAACGAAGCTACATATTCATCCTTTGGATTTTGGAATAAGGCTTCTGGCGTGTCGGTTTGTATAAAAGTACCTTCGCGCATCATCTTAATTTCGTCAGAAAACGAAAGCGCTTCTTCACTATCGTGAGTGGCGGTGATACAGGTAATGCCTTCTTTTTTTAAATACGCGTAAAGCTTTCGCCGCAAAGCATTTCGCCTAAAATTATCTATATGGCTGAAGGGTTCGTCAAGTAGGAGCAGTTCGGGTTCTTTGGCAATGGCACGGGCCAGGGCAACACGTTGTTTTTGACCACCGCTTAGGTTTTTTACGTGCTGGTCTGCATACGCCGTCATATCTACCACCTCGAGCAATTCATCTATACGCTTCTGGCGCTGCTGCATAAAGCGGCGCGAGAGGTGTTTGCCTATATTATCGGCCACCGAAATAAAAGGCATCAGATCAAAATCCTGGGCCAGATATTTGATGAAAGCCTCGCCGGGTACCAGATTGAAGTTAGGACCTAAAAGTTCCTGATCTTTCCAGAAAATGCTTCCGTGCTCTACGTGAAGTAAGCCGTAAATGATTTGAAGCAGGGTACTTTTTCCACACCCGCTTTCGCCCAAAATAGAAATATGCTGTCCTTCTTCGATTTTAAAATCGAGATCTTTTAAAACCGGATTTTCGGCATAGGCAAAAGAATCAATTGTTACGTGCAGCATCGTGTAGCTATGGAAACCACACAGGTTTCTGAAACCTGTGTGGTTTTAATTATTAAAAACAGATTATCCTCCCTTTTGGGGTTAGGGGTTTTAGCCTTTAATTTGTTCGGGAAGTACCTTAAAGCCCATATTGTACAGCGTGAAGGCAAAAATATCTGCCGTTTGCTCAATTTGCTTGCTTACCGGTGTACCGGCTCCGTGACCGGCATCGGTCTCTATGCGAATGAGTACCGGCGCGTCACCGGCCTGTTTCTCCTGCAATTCGGCAGCAAATTTAAAACTGTGTGCAGGTACCACTCGATCGTCGTGATCTCCGGTAGTGACAAGCGTTGCAGGATAGCTCACCCCGGCTTTTACATTATGTACGGGTGAATAACCTTTAATATACTCAAACATTTCCTTGCTGTCTTCTGAAGTTCCGTAATCGTACGCCCAACCGGCTCCGGCGGTAAACGTATGATAGCGCAGCATATCCATCACGCCAACAGCGGGAAGTGCTACCTTCATCAAATCGGGTCGTTGGGTCATTGTGGCACCAACCAGCAAACCGCCGTTAGAACCCCCGCGAATGGCCAGATAATCGCTAGAGGTATAGTTTTCGGCAATCAGGTATTCTGCCGCAGCGATAAAGTCGTCAAATACGTTTTGCTTTTGCATTTTGGTCCCGGCATCATGCCATTCTTTACCGTACTCACCGCCACCGCGCAGGTTAGGCACGGCATACACGCCACCCAGCTCCATCCAGATCGCATTGGTAATGCTGAAAGAGGGCGTAAGCGAAATATTAAAACCACCATAGCCATTCAGGATGGTCGGGTTTTTCCCATTGAGTTCAAGACCTTTCTTAAAGGTGATGATCATCGGTACTTTGGTACCGTCTTTTGAGGTGTAAAATACCTGCTTGCTCTCGTAATTTTCAGGATTGAAATTAATAGCCGGCTTGCGGAATAATTCAGACGTACCCGAAGCGATATCGTAGGTGTAGATGCTTCCGGGAGTCGTATAATTGGTAAAGCTGTAGTACAGTTCTTTTTCGTCTTTTTTCGCCCCAAAACCACCAGCGCTACCTATACCGGGAAGTTCTACTTCACGCACTAATTTTCCGTCATAATCGTATTGCTTGATCTGCGAAACGGCGTCAACCATATATTCGGTGAAAAAGTAGCCGCCACCGGTTGAGGGGGAGAGTACGTTTTCGGTTTCCGGGATAAAATCTACCCAATTTTCAGGAGTTGGGTTTGAAGCGTCAACGGTGACAATCTTGTTATTAGGTGCGTCTTTATCGGTAACGATATACAGTTTAGAACCTACGTTTTCAATAACCGAAGTGTTAGTGTCTTCGTTATCAACAATGGCTACAAAACCTGAATTGGGCTTACTAAGATCCTTAATAAACAGTTTATTGCCTGAAGTCGCATTGCTGGCGCTTAAGATGAGGTATTTGTTGTCTTCAGTTGTGCCGGCACCAATGTAGCGGTGTTTTTGCTCGGGTGTGCCGCCGAAGATGAGTTCGTCATTTTTTTGCGGGGTATTCAGCTTGTGGTAATATACCTTATGCTGGTCTGTTTTTGCAGAGAGCTCGCTTCCTTCAGGCTTGTCGTAGCTGGAGTAATAAAAGCCTTCATTTTTCATCCATGAGATACCGCTGAATTTGATGTCTACCAGGGTATCTTCGGTAATTTCCTTAGTTTCAGCATCCATCACCATCACTTTACGCCAGTCGCTTCCGCCCTCTGAAATGCTGTAAGCAGCCAGTTTTCCATTTTCCGAAAAACTAAGTCCGCCCAGCGATACTGTGCCATCTTCTGAAAACGTATTGGGATCTAAAAAGACTTCGGCAGTTGAAGGATCTGCATCGGTTTTATAGCGGTAGATCACATACTGGTTCTGGAGTCCGTCGTTTTTATAATAGTAGGTGTAATCGCCTTCTTTAAAGGGAGCGCCTATTTTCTCGTAATTCCAGATTTTTTCAAGTTTTTCTTTTATCGCGTCTTTAAATGGAATTTTAGACAAATAGGCTTGGGTGACTTCATTTTCAGCCTTTACCCAGGCTTCGGTCTCGGCACTGCGGTCGTCTTCGAGCCAGCGATACGGATCAGGAACTTCGGTGCCGAAATACGTGTCTAAGGTGTCTACCTTTTTGGTTTCAGGATAGGTCATGGCCATATCAGATTCTTTTTTTTCTTGATTTTCGCAGGCGCTGAAGAGTACAGTAAATGCGCCCAGATAAGCTATTTTTTTCATGTGAAGGAAATTGAATTCCTTCAAATATACTTCAATTAAAAAACCTCTGAAACACGAAGCTTCAGAGGTTGATTTATTCTCTAAAAATGTATTGGGTTTAAACCAATTCTTTAGCGGCCAGATATTCAGCGATTTGAACGGCGTTTGTAGCAGCACCTTTACGCAGATTATCGGCAACCACCCACATATTTAAAGTGTTGGGTTGTGAATAATCACGACGAATACGGCCTACGAATACATCGTTTTTACCTTCGGCATAAATAGGCATCGGGTAGGTGTTAGTATCGGGATTGTCCTGAACCGTTACCCCTTCCTGAGCCTGAAGCAACTCACGCACTTCAGCCAGGTCAAAGTCGTTTTCAAACTGCACGTTGATCGCTTCAGAGTGACCACCTACTACCGGGATACGCACTGCGGTAGCTGTAACTGCAATGGTTTTATCACCAAGAATTTTCTGGGTTTCGTTTACGAGTTTCATCTCTTCTTTGGTGTACCCATTATCGGTAAACACATCACAAGCCGGGATCGCGTTGCGGTGAATGGGGTAGTGGTACGCCATTTCACCTTTTTCGCCCTTATACTCGTTTTCAAGCTGCTGCACGGCCTTAACACCGGTACCGGTGATAGACTGGTAGGTTGAAATTACAAGACGCTTGATTTTGTATTTTTTATGCAGGGGAGCCAGTGCCAAAACCATCTGAATGGTAGAGCAGTTGGGGTTTGCAATAATCTTATCTTCGCTTGTAAGGCTTGAAGCATTAATTTCAGGAACCACGAGTTTTTTATCGGGGTCCATTCTCCAGGCTGAAGAGTTGTCAACCACGGTAGTACCAACAGCGGCAAACTTCGGCGCAAATTCTAAAGAGGTGCCTCCACCGGCTGAAAAGATGGCAATATCAGGTCTTGCTGCAATCGCATCTTCCATCGAGCTGATGGTATAGTCTTTACCTTTATAGGTAACAGTTTTACCTACAGAGCGCTCACTGGCAACAGGTATTAATTCGGTTACGGGGAAGTTGCGTTCTGCTAAAACCTGCAACATCACATGGCCTACCATCCCGGTAGCGCCTACAACAGCTACTTTCATAATTAATTAAGCTTGTATTAGGGCGCCAAAAGTAGCAACACTTTATTAAAATGCAGCCCTTCTTCCTAAAATTGTACACATTTGTTTTAAAAGTGACATTTTGTATGTTTTAAAAACATTTTGTTTAATATATAACAAAAAAGAACCCCCGAAGTCTTCGGGGGTTTAGTTAAACAAATTCTGAAGTGCAGCGGTCTGTGCCTATTGGCACGTTTATCTTTATTGGCACCGCCAAAGGGTATAATATCTCGATGCTTGCCTCTAAATTACAAATTTGTTCCTAACGAATGCCTGGTGGGCTTGTAAAGAGGTAGTTTATTTCTTTCTCAATTCGTCACGAATCTCAATAAGCAGTTCTTCCTGAGTTGGGCCTTTTGGAGCAGCAGGTTTAGCTTCTTCCTTTTTCTTGGTTTTTTCATAGCCCTTTAAAAGCCAGAAAATCACAAAACCTATAATGATAAAATCGATAACGGCCTGTAAAAAATTACCATAGGTCATAATTGCACCTCCTGCTTCAACAGCAGCTTCAACCGTTTCGTACTCGCCACCATCAAGTGAGAAAAACAGGTTGTTTACGTTTTTACCGCCCATTAATACACCTATTACGGGCATAATAACATCAGCTACCAGTGAGCCTACTATTTTATTGAAGGCACCGCCAATGATTACCGCAGTTGCCAATGCAACGATGTCACCTTTCATTAAAAAGGCTTTAAAATCTTTTAAAAATCCCATGATTTAGTTGGTTTAAGGTTAATGTGGTCTAATATAATTAAATTCCCAAAAAAGTTAAGATTCTTTTGCGGTATCATCAATAATTTTTCGGGCAACCCGTTGCGATACCGCAGTGATCAATTCGTACGGGATACTTTTGATACGTGCAGAAAGCGCAACAGCGGAAGCATCCTTCCCAAAAACAATCACCTCATCACCTTCCTTGCAATCAATTTTGGTCACGTTAACCATGATCATGTCCATACATACATTTCCTATAATAGGAGCTTGTTTTCCGTTGATCATCACATAGCCGCGACCTTTACCGTAAGCACGTGAAATACCGTCAGCGTGTCCCAAAGGCAGAGTCGCCGTGCGCTCTTTGCGGGCAGCGGTATGTGCACGGTTATAACCCACGGTTTCACCCACCGCGATATTATGAATTTGGGAAATGATGGTCTTTAGGGTGGCAACCGGTTTTAATTGAAGATCTTCTTCAGGGGTGTTGCCGTAACCGTACAGACCAATCCCGCTGCGCACCATATCAAATTGGGCTTCAGGATAGTTGATAATTGCCGAAGTATTGCTTTGGTGTAACCAGGGTTTGTAGCCTAAACCTTCGGTCATATGAGCTGCATTGGCTTTAAAGGCTTCAATTTGTTGCAGCGTAAAACGCTTTTCGTTTAAATCTTCGCTGGCCACCAGATGCGAAAAGAGTGATTTTACTTTTATCGCTTCGGTTTCTTTTAAATACTGAAGGATTTCAGACTCATTAACATCTTTAAAGCCCAAACGGTTTAAGCCGGTATTGAATTTAATGTGAACCGGATAATCCTTGAGGTTTTGAGCTTCAGCAAGCTCGATAAAAGCCTTCAGTACCCGGAAGCTATACATACTGGGTTCCAGGCAGTGTTCAATGATTGAAGCAAAACTTTCAATTTGGGGATGTAAAACCAGAATCGGGGTTTCTATACCGGCTTCCCGCAGCGTTATTCCTTCAGAAGCATAAGCGACGGCGAAATAATCAACACCCAGCTTGTCCAGCTTTTTTGCTATGGCGACCGACTCACTTCCGTAGGCATAAGCCTTAACAACGGCCAGCATTTTTACCCCAGGTCTTAATTTAGACCTCAGGTAGTTGTAGTTGTGTGCAAGCGCGTTAAGGTCTATTTCAAGAACGGTATGTGACATCTATTTTTATTCTTTTTTCTTAGGGGTTTTAACTTCTTCAGGGTCCTGAACATTCAGGGTTTTAAGGCGTTCGCGAAGCATCGCTTTATAATAGGCTCCGCGGCTTAGAGGTTCGTATTCCTCCGTCTCACCCAGCAAAACCAGATTATCGCTTGCTGCTTTGCGGTAGCTGAATTGCGCCAGATTTCCGGTACGGGTGCAGACCGCGTGTACTTTGGTTACGTATTCGGCTGTGGCCATCAAAGCAGGCATAGGGCCAAAAGGATTTCCTTTAAAATCCATATCAAGACCGGCAACAATGACGCGAACACCGCGGTTGGCCAGATCGTTACAGACTTTCACGATTTCATTATCAAAAAACTGAGCTTCGTCGATACCTACCACATCACAACCGTCAGCCAGAATGGGAATATTAGCCGCGGCAGGAACCGGTGTAGACCGGATCTCATTTGCGTCGTGAGAGATTACCAGTTCGTCATCATACCGCGTGTCTATAGCCGGTTTAAAGATTTCAACCTTTTGTTTGGCAAACTTGGCACGCTTTAAACGGCGGATGAGTTCTTCGGTTTTTCCTGAGAACATAGAACCGCAGATCACTTCGATCCATCCAAATTGCTCTTTATGATTTACGGTATTTTCGAGAAACATTTTGTACTTTTCAACCTCTTAAAGGGCAAAGCCGCGCTATTTTGAGGGCTGAGCAAATTTATTAAAAACGCCCGGCAATAAACAGAGCAAACTAAAAACTTATGAAGAAGAAATTAAAATCTGACCTGGAGCATCTTGCAAACCAGATTTTAAACCTTGATTCCGATAGCGATTACACGGCATTAAAATTAAAAGCTCAGAAAATTTATGAAGCTCTTGCGGTGATGGCGTATGTTGAGGCGAGCTATGAATCTTCAGAAGAACCGGAGATCGTAAAACCTGAAGAACCAAAAGCTGAGGTTGCTCCTAAACCTAATGGGTCTGTAGCAGAAACACCCGAAATTCAACCCACGCTTCAGCCAAAATCCGAAGAAAGCGATCTGGAGCGTATTGCACGTATTGCTGCACAAAATCAGGAACTCTTTGAACGCCTGCGCAAATCTGAAGAGGCGCCTGCTTCTTTTAAAACAGAATCTAAATCTGCAGAGCCCGAAGAAAAAATCAATCAGGCTTCTTTACACGAGCCGGTGATGGAAAAAATAAAAGACATCGTCGCGCAGATGCCTCCCGAAGCTGATGCTATTGAACATATGTTTCAGCAGATAACCGCACAATCGCAACCTATAAAAAACGATAAGGATGATATTGGCGAGTATGGCCGTCTGGCTGAGTTTGAGGAACAGGAAAAGCCTGCTGCAGACAAGCCCAAAACCCTAAATGACCGCGGCACACGCGGACTTTCATTTGGCTTAAACGATCGCATCGCCTTTATCAAGCATTTATTTAACGGCAGTACGGCAGATTACAATCGCGTGTTATCTCAGCTCAACACGGCAAACGCTCAGGAAGAAGCTTTTAATCTTATCGACCAGATGGTAAAACCCGATTATAACTATTGGGAAGGTAAAGAAGTCTACGAAGCCCGCTTTAAAGAGCTGGTTGCCCGCAAATTTGACTAATCATTATGGGTAAACTCTATCTCGTACCCACGCCCATTGGCAATCTGGACGATATGACCTTTAGAGCGATTAAGGTGTTGCAGGAAGCAGACCTTATTCTCGCCGAAGATACCCGTACCAGCGGTAAATTGCTCAAGCATTTTGAAATCACGACCCAGATGCATTCGCATCATATGCACAACGAGCATAAGACGGTTGAAGGCCTGGTAGATCGCATTAAAAACGGACAAACCATTGCTTTAATCAGTGATGCCGGGACTCCGGCGATCTCAGACCCCGGTTTTTTATTGACCCGGGCCTGTGTAGAAGCCGGTCTTGAGGTAGATTGCCTGCCTGGAGCTACGGCTTTTGTTCCGGCCCTGGTAAACAGCGGTTTGCCCAATGATAAGTTTGTTTTTGAAGGTTTTTTGCCGGTCAAGAAAGGCAGGCAAACACGTTTTCAAATCCTCGCAGAAGAAGACCGAACCATGATTTTTTACGAAAGCCCGCACAAGTTGTTGAAGACGCTCAATAATATGGTGGAGTTTTTTGGCGCAGAGCGAAAAGTTTCCGTTTCGCGGGAAATTTCAAAACTTCATGAGGAGACCGTACGCGGTACCGCAGCTGAGGTTTTAAAGCATTACGAAAACAAACCTCCCAAGGGTGAAATTGTCATTGTAGTCGCCGGAAAGTCTAAAGATTAATACATTTTCGATAGAAAACACTTTCTTTTTAAAGTGTTACCAGCTTTAGAAATTGCATCTTATTTGTAACTTCGGTTTATTCCTATTTTTACCCAAACCTTAATCTTTTTGGTATGCGCAAGATGTTTCTTTTTTTAGTTTTTTTAGGAGCCTCAGGGACTGTGTTTAGTCAGGGCGGCGTTTCATTTCAAAAAGTAAAAGAGTTCTACATCAACGGGGATACCCGGGTGATAGGTAATTCAATCCTGAGCGATCATCCCACACGGGTAAACAATAAACCCAAATCGCTCAACGACCGCACCGAAATGCAATACGTTGATATAGATGGCGATTCAGATACCTTCAGCTCAAGCAGTGCGAATCTGGATCTACCCGCTGATGCAAAAATTGTATATGCCGGTCTTTACTGGGCTGCGACTTATCCCGGAGCCGAAGGAAAACAGAAAGTGCGTAACGACCGAATGGTTTATGACATTAAAAAGAAGAGAGATCGTGCTTTTGATCTCGTACGACTCAAATTGCCCGGCAGTGCGGCTTATACCGAGGTGCAGGGCGAGCTGGTTTACGACGGGGTTCTCGATCCCAATACCGACCTGAAAAATGCAGCTCCCTACGTCTGCTACAGCGATATTACCGATTTACTCACCTCCAAAAAAGCAGGTTCAGGGACTTATACTCTGGCAAACGTTACGGCTCTCGAGGGCATTATGTTTGGCGGGAGTTCTGCAGGCTGGATGCTGTATCTGGTTTATGAACAGCCCGAAGCCCCGTTGCAGTATATGGCCAACTATCAGGGATTTAGATACATCAGTCTTAATGAACCCGAGGAACTTCGCTTCTCAAATTTTAGAGTGCCCGAAACCGGAGAAGTAAAGGCCTCGCTCACTCTGGCAGCTTTAGAGGGCGATCTGATGCTGGCTAAAGATGCGGTATTTGTTTACGGCGAAAAAAATAAGGAGTACGTTCCGCTTAAAACGCAGGTGCGTTATGCAAACAATTTCTTCAACAGTAGCATCACTTTTGATGACCGAAAATACCTTGCCCGCAATCCCGCAAGCAATAATACATTGGGGTTTGACTTGGCGAAGCTTCAAATACCTAATGCAAACAACAGCCTTATCGACAATGATGCGACCGGGGTAACCTTGCGGTTTAAGACCGAAGAAGACCGACTGTTTGTGTTTTTTACTGCTTTTCAAACCGAAATCAGTTCAGACTTTTACCAGCGCGTGGTGTTAGAAGGGAAGGAAGATCGGCTTCCTGCGCAAGATGAGTTAGAACCTACGCCCGAAACTCCCGAGCTAGTCGCTTACGAAAAAGACGGCACTAGTGAAGATGAAGTAGCAACAGATACCCAGCCTAAAAAAACCGAAAACCGGGACCCTGCTCTTCAGGATATGCTCAGTGCTGCTTCTATTAAGGTAGAAGGGCAACCGGAAGGCTATTATGTGGTTAATCACGTATTTTCAAACGCTAAAAATGCTTCTAAATGGGCACGTAAGATGGAAAATTTGGGCTTTGCGCCCAAGAATTTTGTAAATCAGGCAAATGGTTATCATTACATCTATATCGATTTTAGTCAGGATCCTGATGCGCTTTACGGCCGCCTTCAGGGTTATCGTAAAATGGAAGATTTAGAAAAAGCCTGGATTCTTAAAGTTAATTTAGACTAACATGCGCTGGACGCTAAAGCCTACTCCCGAAGTAGAACACATAAAAGATTTTGCCAATCAGCTTAAAGTACCCGAAAAAGTTGCCCTATTACTCCTGCAACGGGGTATAGATACCTATGAGAAGGCAAAGACCTTTTTCAGGCCTTCGCTAGATGATTTGCACGATCCCTTTCTGATGAAAGATATGGATCGTGCAGTGGCACGCGTGAATCTGGCGATGCAGCAGGGCGAAAACATTCTGGTTTACGGAGATTATGATGTAGACGGAACCACCAGTGTGGCCCTTATGAGCAGTTATTTGCTCAGTCATTATCCTCAGGTGGCTACGTATATCCCCGATCGCTATACTGAAGGTTACGGGGTTTCGTATGCAGGTATTGATTATGCCCACGATAATGACATTACGCTCATCATCGCGCTCGATTGCGGGGTGAAGGCAGTAGAAAAGGTCGCTTACGCCAAAAAGCTGGGTATCGATTTTATCATCTGTGATCACCACCGGCCGGGCCCTGAACTTCCCGACGCAGCGGCCGTGCTAGACCCTAAGCGTGAAGATTGCACTTATCCCTATGACGAACTCTGCGGCTGTGGTGTGGGCTTTAAACTCATACAGGCGCTGGAGCAGCAAAAAGGATTGCCCGTTAAAACCCTGGTGCCTTATCTGGATCTTGTTGCTACTGCGATTGGGGCAGATATTGTGCCTATTACGGGCGAAAACCGGGTGCTGGCTTTTTTTGGTCTCGATGTCATCAATACCCTGCCGCGCACCGGTATTCAGGCGCTGATTGAAAATGTAAAAAAAGAGATTCTTACCATCACCGATGTGGTGTTTATCATTGCGCCGCGTATCAATGCCGCCGGGCGCATTAAGCACGGTTTACACGCGGTAGAATTGCTTACCGAGCAAAATAAAGAACAGGCTCAACAGATGGCTGCCGCTATTGAAGCGTTTAACGCAGAGCGGAAAGATCTCGATAAAACCATCACCGAGGAAGCCCTGGAGCAAATACAGCAAAACCGGGAAGAACACCGCAAAACGACCGTTGTCTATCAGGAAAACTGGCACAAGGGCGTTATTGGCATTGTGGCTTCACGCCTTACCGAAACCTATTACCGGCCAACCCTGGTCTTTACCAAAAGCGGAGAAAAACTGGCTGCCAGTGCGCGCTCTGTAAAAGGCTTTGACGTATATGAAGCGCTTGAAGCCTGTAGCGAGCATATAGAACAATTTGGGGGACATAAGTATGCCGCGGGACTAACGCTTGGCGAACACCAGTACGACGATTTTAAGTCGAAATTTGAAGAGGTGGTAAGCAACAGCATTGATGAGCGCCTGCTTATTCCCGAAATTTCGATTGATGCCGAATTGAATCTGGAAGATATTACGCCAAAATTCTACCGTATTTTACGTCAGTTTGCACCCTTTGGACCGGGTAATATGACCCCGGTTTTTATGAGCAAAAACCTCATAGATACCGGTTACGGCAAATGCGTTGGGGCAGATGAATTGCATTTAAAATGTACCGTCACCCAGCCCGGAACAAAGGTTCAAATAGGTGCCATAGGTTTTAATTTGGGCGAAAAATGCGATTTGATCACTCACAAGAAACGCTTTAAAGCCGCCTATTCCCTTGATCTGAATGAATGGAACGGCAACGTGAGTATTCAGTTAAAACTGCGGGATATTCAGGAGTGACGTCAGGGTTTTAATTTGACCGATAGTTTTTCGGGGTTTTGAAAACTATTCCAGAAATAAGCAATTACGAGTACGTCTTTCTGCTGTCGATAAAATAAACTTGTTTGTTTTGTTATTACCACTTTGCGGTATTCAGGCTGTGATTCGTAAACCGGAAACTGAACGGGATTCTTTTCAATCTGCTTTACAATGCGATCATTAAGTTCAATAAAATGTTGAGCCTCCTTTGTAGTCCATACAAATAGTAGATAATCTAATATAGCATTGAAGGAATTTACGGCTTCCCGCGTCCAGACCGTTTTCATTGCCTGAGTTTTCGGTAAGCATCACGCATGACCGTTGTGTGATCCTGTACATTTCCGGCCTCAAAATCAGCTTCACTGCGTTGTAAAGCTGTTTTGATTTCAAGAGCCTGTGCTTCTTCGGGAGCGAGTAATTTTCCCAGTTGAATAAGCTCTGTAGTGCTGAAAGATTTGTTCCTGATCTTATTGTAAAATGTAGCTTTTGAAATACCTAAAACCTCGATTAAATAGGCTTTCTTGAATTTACTTTTGTTGATGCGCTCTTCAAGACTGTCTATAATTTTTTGATATTGATAAATTTCGTACAACATATTAAGACGTATAAGTATGGGATATTAATACTAAATATAAGCCTTTTGTATACATCATAAAATTCAAGGCCAAAAAAGCATTTTCTATTTAGATTTATTCTAAACAAGGTTTTATATTTGTGTAAAATCGGGTTTATGAAGCACATCAGCATAATTTATCGAAACGACACGGGCATTTCGTTTTACTGGAAATCGGCCTATCAGGAAGAATTAAAAGCGCAGTTGGTATTTAGGGATACAGGTTTTTATTTTACGCTAGATCAACTGAAGCGTTTTGCCTATCAGGCTCAGGATACCCGCAATCAAATAACCTGTAAAGACTGCCCTGCGCCGGCCTCGTGCAGGTCGCTGCTTTTAAAAACTCCGGCAGAAACGGTAGATCTAGCAGTAAGTCGGGAAGAATTAGAAGGGCTTCAGGATTTACTGGATCAGACCATCTTAAAGATGGAAACGCAACAGTTTATGCAAACTGCCTTAAACTAGGTATGGAATTCTTTCAGTTCAAAATTGCTTCCGTCAAATACACCGTAGGTATAATGTACAATCCAGTCTCCCAGATTAAAATAGCTTGATTGCTCGCCTACCTCAATGCGCATAGGTAAGTGGCGGTGGCCAAAAACAAAGTAATCGTAATGATTGCTTTCCAGTTTCCGCTTTGCGTAAGTAGCCAGCCATTCATTTTCCTCACCCAAAAAAGTATGATCGTCATCTCCTGAAATCAGTTTGTTTTTAACTGACAAATACTGAGCGATTCGCACCCCAATGTCCGGATGTACCCAGCGAAACAGCCACTGGAAAACCGAAGATTTAAACACCTTTTTCATGCGTTTATAGCCTTTGTCTCCGGGGCCAAGACCATCACCATGGCCAATAAACAGACGCTTATCATTGAGCTGAAAAAGCTGAGGTTTGTGAAAAGTAGGGATGTTGAGTTCGGTTTCAAAGTAGTCCTGCATCCAGAGATCGTGATTGCCTACAAAAAAATAGATGGGAATCCCGCTGTCGCGCAACTGAGCCAGCTTGCCCAAAACCCGAACAAAACCTTTGGGGACAACGGTTTTATATTCAAACCAAAAGTCAAAGAGATCGCCCAGCAAAAAGATTGCCGCGGCATCGCGCTCAATAGTGTTAAGCCAGGCAAGAAACTTAAGCTCCCTGGGCTTACTCGCTTCAGCGGTAGGCGCACCCAGGTGATTATCACTCGAGAAATAGGCTTTCTTCCCCGGTGGAATCGTAAGCTGCTCAACAGGTTGCTTCATGATTTAAATTTAGAATAAATCGGCTTCATTATCAGAAGCATACCATTCTGCAAAACTGGTATCGGTTTCCTGAAGTTTAAGCGAAAATAGCTTTATATTTTGGGGCAGGTGTTTTTGAATTTTCCGTGCAAAGTCAATGACCATCATTTCGCTGGTAGGCTGGTAATCTACCAGCAGCACATTGTGACCCCGGTCTGAAAGTTCTTTGGCCAGCTCTACGTGCGGCGTGTTTTTGTTGAAAACGGTAGCATGGTCAAAAACATCTACAATTTCGTTTTTGACAATTTTTTTGAGGTCTCCAAAGTCGATCACCATTCCAAACTTCACGTTTTCGCTTTGCGAAATAGGCGTACCTATAACCGTTACCGAAAGCTTATAACTGTGCCCATGTACATTGCGACACTTGCCGTCATAACCGTATAACGCGTGACCGGTTTCAAATGAAAATTGCTTGGTAATACGTATGTTACTCATCATTATTTGGTTTTTCGAAGTGCTTTTATACCAAAAATAAAAGCGACGATTACAAGAAGAATGACCGGTAAAATATAGAAGATATTACTGCCTATAAAGTATCCCAGCTCATAAGCCTTGCCGTGTTGTTGTTCAGAAATCAGGAGTATAGATAGGAACGTCATTTTTTAAATTTTCGGTACAGAACCACAACAATGAGAGCGATTGCAAAGATTACGTAAATGCCGGTACCGCTCAAAAATTCCAGAAATTCCATAGGTTGATTAATTAATGCAACAAAAGTATAAAAAGTATGCCCGTGAAGCCTATGAATACCTGAATAGAATATTTATGAATTTATTATTTGTTTTTTCGTTTATTTTGCCCGTATGGAAACACAGCTTTTTGAGCAACTGGATTTTATAGAAAACCCTGTCTATGAACGGGTTATTTCTGATTTGCTTGATCAAAATTACAGCATCATAGACGATTTTTTTGATGCAGACGAAATCGCAGAATTGCGCGACTCCCTCAAAACGGTTTATGAAGCCGACTGCTTTAAAAAGGCCGCGATAGGGAACAAACTCAATGAAGAAATCGATAAAAAAATACGCGGTGACTATATTTACTGGATCAATGAGGCTGAAGGGCGTGCGGTAGAACGCCGGTTTTTTGCCAAAATCAATGATCTGGTAGCCTATCTCAACCGGACCTGTTTTTTGGGGATCCTCCAGAAGGAATTTCATTATGCGGTATACCCCACCGGAACTTTTTACAAGCGCCATCTGGATACCTTTCAAAATGATGACCGCCGTAAACTGTCTATGGTCTGCTATCTCAATGACGAAACCTGGGTAGCCAGTAACGGGGGAGAACTCACCATTTATTTGCCAACTGAAACCGGAGAAGAGGCTTTAGACATCATCCCCAGACCGGGTCGTGTGGTGATTTTTGAAAGTCAGGTGCTGGAGCACGAAGTAAAGCCTGTACTGGCTTCAGAACGCCTGAGTATTACAGGTTGGCTGAAGACGCGGTAATCAGGTTACAGTTGGCAGTCCCAGTTAGCAGTAACTAATTGTACAGCTTAACTGCCTGTGACTTTGGGCCTGAAGCGTTTTCTAAAGTTGAGAATCAGGGCACCGCTGCGTATGAGCATCCAGACGGAAAAGGCGATCCATACTGCGTAAAGCTTCAGCCCGAAATAATCGCCTATAAAAATTGCAGGTACAAAACCCAGAAAGGTCGCGATCATCAGCACGTTACGCAGGTATTTCATCTCGCCCATTCCTTTATAAATTCCATCAAAAATGAAAGCCAGCGCATTAAGCGGCTGCATCAGGATCACCACAAAAAACAGAGCCGTGAAACGCACAATGACCTCGGGTTCTTTACTGAAAATAAGTCCCAGCGGTTCATAAAACAGGGCGGCAATCAGCATAAGACCTCCGGCGATGATGAGGCTGTAGGCGCTTAATTTTTTACTGAGCTGCCACAGACTGTCATAATCTTTGGCTCCCAGAAAACGACCGGCGAGAATATTTCCCGCAGCTGCATACCCATCAATAAAAAATGCCGAAAACAGCCAGATGTTGATCAAAATGGTTTGAGCGGCGATATACGAGGCGCCGTAATCTGTCGCAAAGGAGTTGGCCAAATAAAGCGCAACATTAAGCGCAATGGTGCGTACAAAAAGATTGAGTGCCATCCCCACGAGTCTCCACAATTCCGGATGAATGGGGAATTTGAGTCTCAGGCTTACATTGGTTTTGATCAGGACTAAAATTAAAGAAAGCACCGCCATAAGACCCTGAGCAAGAAGACTTGCATAGGCTGCACCTTCAAGCTGCAAAGCCGGGATATAGCCTTCTATACCGTAAACCAGCGCAAAGTCTAACACTATATTAACCGCAGCACCTATAAGGGCGACTACCATTGGCCAAAACGTGTTTTGCAATCCTCTGAAAATACCGAAAACGGCAAAGGTGAATAAGGTAAGCGGAAAGCCCCAAACCCTGATGGAATAATATTGCACACAATAATCCAGAATGAGACCTGATGCATTATAAAGCGAAAAAATACCTTCAATAAACGGAAGCGTACCGGCAAGAATCACAATACTCAAAAAAATGTTGAAGTAAATGGCCTGCGCAGGAAGTGTGCTGATTTCGTCAATTTTATCAGCACCGTAATATTGTGCGATGATCGCCTGAAGGGCACTTCGGGTCTGACCTAAGACCCAGATAAGGGCAGATAAAAACGAACCCACGATACCTACTGCGGCCAGAACTTCGGTTGCATTTACCGGAACATTACCCACCACTGCGGCATCGGTTGCAGACAGTATGGGTTCTGCAATGCCGGCGAGCAAAGCCGGTACTGCAAGGCGGTTGATGTTTTTAAACGAAAGCGGGTTTGTTTTTGACATAAGCTCAGGCTTAATGCGAAAATAGCTTTTCTAAATGTCAAAAGCCTATAAAACGATTTCGTAGCAGTAAAAGGGATATTTGCTTTGCTTCGGAAAAAAGATTTCCTCAAGCTTCTTATAACCGCGTTTTTGGTAGAAGCGGTTGTTGCGTGGGTTTTGGCTAAAGGTGTCCAGACGTACCGAAACATACCCGTTTTTACGGGCATAATCTTCAGCAAAATCCATGAGTTGCTTTGCGATGCCCTGACCCTGCACATCAGGATGCACGGCCAGCCGGTGAATGTAAATACTTTTTGCATCAGCCGGGGTTAGCCAGGTTACGGGTTTGTACACTTCGTCTTTTAGATCTGAGATCACGATAGTACCCAGGATTTTTCCGCTCTGCGTACTTACATAAAGTTCGTCGCGATCTATATCTTGCTGAAAAGCAGTTTGGGAAGGATAGTGCTCGTTCCACTGGAATATACCTGCTTTAATCATTTTTGCGACACAGGCACGTGTGAGCGCAAGTATTTCCTCAAGTTGAGTTGAATTTGCGGGTTCTATCATACTGGGCTTTATTTTTTAGACGAATAAAAAGCTTACAGGCAAAGATACTAAGGCTTTGACCGTATCGCCTAATGCTAAGGGGTCTTGTTGTGCAAAGTAAGGCAAGCATTCAGGTCTTGCGATAAGAAACGATTTAGAAGATTTTAGGCTAAAGTTTTAAAACAAAAAACAATAAGTGATTTTAGGGAACTTTAATTATATTTGCGCCACTAAACGGGGATGTAGCTCAGTTGGCTAGAGCGTTTGACTGGCAGTCAAAAGGTCGTCGGTTCGAGCCCGATCTTCTCCACTTAGTTTAAACCCGATACATAAATTGTGTCGGGTTTTTTACGTTTAGGACTTAATCTTAAATAAGACCTAAATCTTTAACCACTGCGATAAGGTGGGTGGCATTTGTAGCCTTAAAATCGGTACGTAGTTTACTCAATCGCTTTTCGATAGAGCTGATGCCGTTAGGTTTGATAGTACGTGCCTTAAAGCGCTCGCTTATTTCGCGATTAGATAATCCCTTTGCGATAGCTTCAAGCAGCAGAATATCATACTCTTCAATATCGAGATTTTCCCGGCTTCCTAAAGCGGCAGCTACCTGTGGCGAGATATAGCGTTGACCAAGATGTACTGCATTTAAAGCTTCAGCCATGTCTTCAAGACTTCTGCGGCTTTTAAAAACATACGCGTTAATTTTTTGATCATCAAATAAAAGCCTGATACGCTGCAGGCGCTCTTCCATAGAGAAAACAATGACTTTTAGGGGCTCTTCGAGCTTGCGTATGGCGGCTATAAGTTCGTCACCGCTATACAGATTTTGCTGGCGGTGATCCTGCTTAAAAGAAAGGTCTGCGATAAGCAGATCAAAGGGTTTTTCATCTTTTAAAGCCTTTATATACCGCAGGTATGCATCATCACAATATTCTGTAATCACGATCTCTTCAACTCCTGCTTCAAGAAGTTGTTGCTCAAAGCGTTGGGTGTTCCAAACCAGGTCTTCGGCGATCAAAACTTTTTTAAACATATTACACCAGTATTTGAACCTTGAGTCCCTTACCGGGCTCGGGTTCAAAGCTAATGGTTCCATTTAATGAAAAAATACGGAATTCCATATTTTGGATACCATTTCCCTTTTTTATTTCATTTCCAAGGCCATTATCCTTAAATGTAATCTGTAATTTTTTGCCTTTTTCTTCAAAGCTTATCAGAGCCAAACTGGCCTTGCTGTGTTTTTTGGTATTGGTCATCAACTCACCCAGAACCATATAGATGGCATCCTTTTTATTTTTGCTGAATTTTTCCCAGTCGATTCCATTGAGATTACGGGTAATTACGTTGAAGTTTTCAGACTTATAGGAACTGAGCCTGCTCACCAACTGATCTTTGAAGTTGTTACCATCAATAAGCGGACTGTGATTTTTTGAAATATCGCGGGTTTCCAGATAAATTTTGTCCAGTTTTGCTAAAATATGGTCGGGTATGTTTTCGAGATTCTGCAGTTCAGAAATTACCTGAAAGGTGTCGTTTGCCAGACCGTCGTGCACTTTTTTTGAAATACTTGCCTCTGTTTTACGAATTGCATCAAGTTGTTTTTGCTTCTGTTTGAAATGAGAAAGGACACTAAAGCCCAAAATTACAACGACCCCGAGCACCAGTGTGAGCACATAAATGGTTTTTAACCGTTTTTCGCGATCACGCTCCAACAGGGCCAGTTGGGTTTGCCTTTGTTCTCTGGCCACATCATATTTTAGAGCTGCATACTTGTTTTGCCTTGTAAGTGCAGACTCTTTAAGGCTATCACTTAGGTATTTAAAACGCTCTATGTACTCAAGCGTATCCAGGTCTGCTATGAGACCTAAAGCTTCCAGTTCGTAAGCAGGATCTGGAATATACTTAGAGAGGGAATAGGCCTTTCTGGCATAATCAATAGCCGTAAGCGTATCGGGAACCTGTTTGTAGTAGCTACTGAGGTTTCTGTAATTAGAAAATATACCCAGGGTATCGTGGAGCTGCAGTCTTATGGCTAAAGATTGTTTAAGATGCATCAGGCTTTCTTCTTCTTGAGCCAGCAACTCGGTATAGCCCAGATTGTCTAATAAATCGCCCGCCAACCTGGTATACCGGGGTGTATTTGCACGATTCAGCGCATAGTTAAGCGTATCTATTGCGGTCTCGTAGTTTTTTTCGGCACGCAAAACTGCACTCATATTGATTAGCACATAAAGACTGTCTGAGGTGGTTTTGGCCAATTGGAGACTTCTGCCGTAGTAGGTTTTACTTTTTTCGTAATTCTCAAGGTTTGCATACAAAAGGCCCAACAGATTATAAATACGTGTTTTAATCACCTGAGTGTCGGCATCATTTTCTAGATCAAGAAGTTTTAAGGCTTCTACCGAAAGACTTTCGCTGGAATTGTAGTCGCCAATTTTATATTCGGTGTTAGCGAGGACCTCAAGATTTAGTGCGGCCGCTACGGGTTTAGATTCCGAAAGATTTTTCTCATAATTCCTTTCAAAAAAATGGATAGCCCTATTAAAATCGTTCCCACCCTGAAGATCCATCAGCAGATCACTATAATAAGCCGAACTATCAACGGTCTTTGCTTCGGGCTGCTGCGCATAAGAGCCGATAAAAAGCAGGGGACTAAGAAAAGCTAATAGAGATGAAAAAAACACGCACTTCATTCCTCTAAAATAGCTTTTATTTTAGTTCAAAAATTATTGAACCTTAGCCTTTAGCGGTGTTGAAGGTAGATGTGGAATGGGAATTTCCATTCCGTAACAGGTCTTTGGAGCAGCTGTTTCGTCGTTTGATTTTTACGGATTTCAGTAGAAAGTGCTGAAAATGAGCAAGAGGCAAAGTGCCGGAGTTTTTTCTTACGAGCACGGCCCTAAACAATGGAGTTTAAAAATCATTCTAAATAAAAAACCCCCTTAGGTTAAAAAAAGGGGTTTTTCCTTTGATTTTTAAGACTTAATCTATGCCGGGTTTTTGTTAAATAAAGGTTTTACGTGTGGCTTATTGATCTCAATAAGGGTAAATATTCCCAAAAGTATCCCTAAAATACCGGTGAAGCAGTTGAGTATTGAAACTACTGTGATAAACGTATGCTTACGCGTTTCGCCCAAATATTTTGCGGCCATAAAGGTAAGAATAGCAAATACAAGCATCACAACAAAGCCTATTCCCGAGAAGACACCCAGAAAAGTACCTACATCAAATGGAGCGTTTTCAAGCTCACCCTGATTGATGTTAGTAAATATCATACTCACAAAAAAACCGTAGCCTGCAAATAATAATGCCGCCAGAAGATTAAAGACTCCTTTAATTACCATGAGAATTTTAAAGGTGTTCAGGTTGTTAGGTTGTGTTTCCATTTTTCAGATTCTATAAGATTTATACCTATAAGTGATACTTTGGTACAAATTGTTACATGAAGAATTTTGATTAAGTGCTTGCTTTAAACCTCTTTCTCAATAAACGGAGTGTTTATGTCCAGAATTTCATCGATGAGCTTGTTTAAATAGACTTCAAAGGTCTCCAGCAGTTCAGGGGTTATGGAGGTCTCTTTAGACTCACTGAGTTTGAGAAATCCTCTTCCAAGATTTTTAAAGGAAATAATGCCCGCCTCAGCCTGCTCAGGAAGGCTTTTCTCTTTAGAAAGCATAAGCGCGTAGCAAAGCACCTGAAAAGCCTTGGATTGTTTCTTATAATCGGTAATAAGGGTTTCCCAGTCTTTGATGACCAGTTCACCGGCTTCAACCCTTCCTGTTTTATAGTCCAGAATACGCAATGTACCGTCTACACGGTCCATTCGGTCTACGGTACCTTTTAGTTTTAAGTCGGGTCTTATTTGGGTTTCAAACTTAAGTTCAAGACCGGTGATCAAAATTTCTGAGCCGGCCTCGAGCTGCACGAGTTCGGCCTGTAAGAAATTGCGAACAAATTGCTTGGCAACATTAAAAATGATGAGGTTTTTACCCGTTTTGATATTCCCTATATTATAACAGAGCTCAAATTGACGGGATACTTCTGCATCGCATTGCTTCAGGAGATTTTGGAGAATGGCAGGTGAAAGCACCTCATTTAAATAGGGCTTGTACAGTTGCTCCAGACTTTCGTGAACAACGGTACCCAAGGTATTGTGAGCAATCGTATCTTCTACTTCTTCCAGCTCTTCAATACCCAGTACATATTTATAATAAAAATCAATGGGATTCCTGATGTACGTGGTAAGTGCCGATGGCGAAAACCCCGATCGCGCGTGTTTTTTGAGGCTTTCAATCAATTCCGGAGTTTTTGAGACTGCTTTGAGTTTGGGTGGTTCGATTTTTACAGAAGCCGAAGCGGTACTTTCAGAATAGTGATATAGTGCTTCAGAATCTGTTGCTAGTTGTAGTAAAAACCGACTCTTTTCGCCCGAATTAAGTCCGGAAGCTTCATTGTTGAAGAGCAAATGTGCTGTTTCGGCGCGTTGCAGCAATCTAAAAAAGTGATAGGCGTAGATAGCATCTTTCTCCCGGTATGTAGGCAGATTGTATTCAATCTTAAGATCGAAAGGAATGAAACTGTTCTGACTTTTCCCTGAAGGCAGCGTGCCTTCGTTAAGAGAAGTGATGATGACGTGCTTAAAATCGATCACACGCGATTCAAGAACACCCATAATTTGTAATCCCTGATAAGGGTCTCCTTTAAAGTCAAGTGTTTCTTTTTGAAGTAAATCGCGGTAAAACTGTCTTAAGGTCTTTACCGTATTGAAATAGGGGTAAGAGGCGTTTAGATCGCCAAGTTGATTGAAAAGGCGCTCAAAGGCAGCTAAAAACTCGAGTTCGATCCATTTTTGTTCAGCCTGCATAATCGCCTTAAGCTGGTCTATTAGGTTTAAACTTGCAGTAATTGCTGCTTGTGACGCATCTTTCCAGTCTTCAAAAAGCAGGTTTACAGCCTGGTTATGTGCTACCAGTTCCTGAGGTTTTAAATAAATGAGATTTTCGGAGGTGATTTTCGCTTTAAGTAGGTTTCTGGAGCCGCCTAGTAACGCAATGGCATAAGGTTGATCTAAAAGAGCAAGAACATCTTTATAATAATATTCTGAATCCCTTTTGTTGATCTGAAGCTGAAACCAGGTTTCAAAGAAGGCAGCCTGTGAAATCTGATCTAAAGAAAGCCCCATCGTAACATTTACCGTTTTCACCCCGGGCGGAAGGGAATTGAGCAGTGGCAGAAGAAGGCCCTCGTCTCCCAGCACTACTGCGGTATCATTAATATCATCGGGAGAAAAGCTTTCTAAAATTTGACCCACGTATTTGATCTGCCCTATATTTTGGGCAATACCGATAGATTTAATGGTTTTTGGAGTGTTGAAGTTGCTTTGCGCTTGAGGTAAAAGCGTACTGTTTGCTTTTAATTCAGACCATTCCTCAAGATATTTACTTATAAAGGTATGGGCTATGCGGTTTTGCCCGGTTCTGAAATAAGGATCTAAATCCCAGTAAATATGGGTTCCTTCGCGTTGTAGAAATGTTCTAATTAATTGCTGCTCAGCCCTGTTTAAAGCGTTGAAACCACAAAAGATATAATTATTTTGATCGTTATTTAAATAGCTTTCGATCCGGGAGACCGATTCTCTATAAAGCATGCCCTGATAGGCGATACCTTTTTCTATTAGATGTTTTGTAAATGCAGAATAATAGGTTTTTACCGACCTCCAGAATTTCAGATAATTTGAAATCAATTCAGTGGGTTGTTCTGTAGACCATTGGTTAAGCTCCTTTACGGCGCTTAAATAATCGAAAAAGGATTCCTGGGGTATGAGATGCCGGTCAATTTCATTAAAATCTCCTATGAGGGTCTGTGCCCAACCCAGAAAGCTTAGAAAATTCTCGGGTTCGTCTTCGGGGCATTCCCGTAGATAAACCTGATATAATTCTACCTGAAGCTGCGTAGATGATGCTGCTGTAAGCCCTGAGATATCCTCTATTAGCTCTTCAATACTTAAGGTTTTCGGAAGAAATGTAAATTGCCCTTCAAGATGTAGACGTAGCTTTTTTGTGAAGAATGCGCCTGCTCGCTTAGAAGGTAAGATTACAACTGTGTTTACAAGATTTTGAGAATGTCTGCTCAAAAAATCTGAAATAACCTCGTCTATAAATGTTGTCATAGGTCTAAAATAAAAAACGCCCTGATTAATCAGGGCGTTTTCTGTATTTAATAATTCAGATTTTACATCTGCTTATTTCTTACTTTAAAGTAAGTTTTACACGTCTGTTAAGTTGCATACCAGCAGCTGTAGTGTTAGGAGCGATAGGCTGCTCTTCACCGTAAGCTTTAATAGATAACTGGCTTCCGTTTACACCTTCTTTAGAAGTAAGGTAATCTACAACAGATTGAGCTCTTCTTTCAGAAAGATCCATGTTGTAAGCATTACTTGCACGGCTATCAGCGTGACCTTCTACTTCAAATTGAGCGTTAGGATATTGTTTAACGATCTCAGCGATACGATCTAGAGTCTCGTAAGAAGAAGTTCTGATGGTAGCTTTATCTGTATCGAAAAGAATACGACCAGCTTCACCGTTAAGTGTTTCAAGAACGCTAGCATCTACACCAGGACATCCGTCGTTAGCAGCAGTACCGGCAACATCTGGACACTTATCATCTTTGTCAAGAACACCATCACCATCTCTGTCAGCATAAGGACAACCGTTGTTAGCCGCAGGACCAGCTTCATTAGGACACTCATCTTCTGAGTCATTTACACCGTCACCGTCAGCATCAGGACAACCGTTAGTTGCAGCAGGACCAGCTACTTCAGGACAAGCATCTTCGTTATCAGCGATACCATCACCGTCAGTATCAGGACATCCGTTAAATTCTGGAAGACCAGCTACTTCAGGACAAGCATCTTCAGAGTCTTTGATTCCGTCACCGTCAGTATCAGGACATCCGTTAAACTCAGCTACACCTGGAGTTTCAGGACACTCATCGTCTTTGTCGTAGATACCATCACCGTCAGTATCAGTTCCGCCAAATACGAAACCTACACCAACTACGTGCTGCATGTGCTTAGTATAGTAATCTTCGAAAGCGTGCTTGTAAGTTGAAGAGAAATCAAGGTTGATGTTATCACTTAACCAAAATTTGATACCTAAGGTTCCGTTAGCAGTACCGTGGCTAGGCATATCACCTACAAACACGTAACCACCACCTGCACCGAGGTAAGGATCAAACCAGCCACCTTCACCGTTGATAAGGTCACGAAGGCTGTAGCTGAACATACCATCAATTGCATAGTAAGCTAAATCGTCAGCAGGAGCATCTCCAAATTTGTCAATTTTATTGATAGAACCTTGCACACCAAGAGCAAAACCACTACCAATGTAACGACCTACATATAAGGTAGAAACAGAAGGAAGAATATTCCAGTGATCTCTTTGGTTGAAAAATTCGTTGATAAAACCACCGGTAAATGGTCTGTTATCAGGATTTACAGGATACGTATCAACTGCGTTAACCCCAATACGAACACCCCACGGGTTGTTTTTGTCTTGAGCATTTGCTGTACTTAGACTCGCAAGAGCAAAAGCTGCAAATAAAAATAGTTTAGTAAGAGTTTTCATGTTAAGTAAGTAAAATTAAGTGTTAATCGAAAGCAAATGTAATTTGTTAAAATTAAGCAGCAAAGCCAAAATTAATAAAATTCAGTTAAGAGTGTTAAATTAGTTTTAGTGTGTTTTGACACTGCTGCTCAATAAGTTCTATGTTTTTAGTCAATTAAGGATATTTCTACCCTTCTGTTTTTCTGTCTTCCGGCTGCTGTTGCATTGGTTGCAACAGGTCTGGTTTCCCCAAAACCTTCTGATGAAAGTCTGCTTGCAGGTAAGCCCTGGCCTACTAAATAATCTTTTACAGAAGCTGCGCGCTCTTTAGAAAGATTCATGTTATAACTATCAGAACCCTGACTGTCGGTATGACCTTCAATAAGGAATTGGGTATTTGGATATTCTTTCATTGTTACTGCAACCGCATTTAAGGTTTCGTAAGATTCTTTACGTATTGTTGCTTTATCCAGATCAAAAAGTACTGTTCTTACCTGTACATTAATCTCTTCCAATACAGCTACAGTCACTTCAGGACATCCGTTATTTGCAACGGTACCTGGCACAGTAGGACACTCATCGTCTTTATCCAGTACACCATCATTATCCTGATCTTTATAAGGACATCCGTCATTTTCGGCAGGTCCTGACTCATTCGGACAATTATCTTCTGAGTCTTTTACTCCGTCGCCATCAGCGTCAGGGCATCCATTAAGAGCAGCTAATCCTGCTGTCTCAGGACACTCATCATTAGGATCGGCTATACCGTCACCGTCAGAATCTGGACATCCGTTAAATTCAGGTAACCCGGCAACTTCAGGACACGCATCTTCACTATCTTTAATTCCATCACCGTCAGTATCTGGACATCCATTAAATTCGGCAAGTCCCGGAGTATCAGGGCATTCATCATCTTTATCGAAGATGCCATCACCGTCACTATCAGTTCCGCCAAAGGCAAAACCAATACCTGCAGTGTGTTGCATATGCTTAACATATCTATCTTCAAATGCATGTTTGTAAGTAGAAGAGAGATTTAGATTTATAGACTCTCCTAACCAGATTTTTAAACCTACAGTACCATTAGCGGTACCAAAACTGGGTTGATCACCCACAAAGGTGTAACCACCACCAAGCCCTAAATAGGGATCAAACCATCCTCCTTCACCAAATAAAGCATCGCGGAAACTGTAAGTAAATATTCCGTCAATAGCATAGTAGGCCAAATCATCTGCAGGAGCATCGCCCAATTTGTCAATTTTATTTAAAGAACCTCTCACTCCCAAACTAAATCCACTACCTATATAGCGTCCTACGTATAAAGTAGACAAAGATGGAAGTATATTCCAGTGATCTTCAGCGTTGTACATTTCGTTAGGAAAGCCCCCGGTGAAAGGTCTGTTGTCTTCACCTACCGGATAGGTATCTACAGCGTTTACACCAATACTAATATACCAGGGATTGTTTTTGTCCTGAGCAAATGATTGATCTGAAATAAGGATAGTAGTACACAGTGCAATGAAAAGGAAAATTCTATTGATCATAATGGTGTAGTTGATTCGGGGTAAAAGTAGTTTGTTAAAAAAACACGGCAAAGCTGCTTTTGATAAAGTTTTATTAAACATTTACGGCAGCTTTCAGGCAATTTACACGGTTTTTAGGATAAAATAGAATCAATCAGATTATCGGGAATTCCACTTAAAATATTGATAACCAAATTTTTAAATAGAAATTTATTGATTTCAATTGCTGAAGATTATATCATTAAATACCCATTAACAGTCTGTTAAATTACTAATAGTTTGGCATCGTCATTGAGATAGTACAGGGCTTTTTCTACCACCTCATAACCCAGTTTTTCAAGACTTTTGGCATAAAAAGCGAGTTGTTGATGGTGTGTTTCTTCCGGTTTTCCTGTTTTATAGTCCAGCAAATAGATCTTATTATCCGATGTTACTTCAATACGATCGGGTCTGATGAGCTCCCTATTCAGCTGAATCGCTCTTTCGTTTAAAATGAGATGTTGGGTATTAAAGTAGCCTTTGGCTTGCAGGGTACTGATAAGCGTATCAAGCTGGTCTTTTAGTTCAGGTACAACCTCTGCGGGTAAAATTCCCTTAACCTGAGCCTTTTTTAAGGCGAGAGACACATCTTTCGGAAAATCAATTTGAGAAAGTAAATTATGAATGATATTACCGTAATCAATAGCTGCAGCACGCGGAGACTCCCTGATATCTAAATCCTGAATCACCATGGCTATACTGTGATCTTCCTTTGCCGAAGAAATCAACTTTAGTTCCTGAGCCCGACTTTTCTGCTCAATTCCATTTGAAATTCGTGCGGGACTGCCCAATGCCAGATGGTTCTTTTCAGAATCAAACGCAGTCTGAGCAGCTGCATAAGTATACAAAAGGTCTGCAAAGGTATTTGCCTGGCCCGGGTTTTTAGGCTGAGTACTTAGTATGTGTAATTGCTCGATACTTCGCGTAAGTGCAACGTATAATATATTTAAACTGTCTAACTGCTGTTCACTGCGCCTGCTTTCGTACAAACGGGCGGTTTGCTCATTAAAATCCTTTAGTTTGCTGTTTTGATTAATCAGCAACGCATCAAAGCCGTCAAATTCGTCTTTATGGGGCAGGTACCAGTTGTAATTATCGGAGTTATTGGGATACAGTTCTGTATCTGCAAAAGGGTAGATGACCACCGGAAATTCAAGTCCTTTTGATTTATGTATGGTCATAATCTGTACCGCTTCAGATTTTGAAGGGGTGCTGATGCTCAACCGTTCTTTTCTAAGTTCCCACCAGTGCAGAAATTCGGGAAGGCCACCTAAATGTTTTTGAGAAAAATCGAAAATAGCATCTAAAAAGAACTGAATGTAAGCTCCGCCGCGATTATTAAGGCCAAAGGACCTCACTATATATTCGGCTGATTCGTATAAGGGTAATGAACTGCAAAAGTTTAAATCAAAGCCCGAATCTTTGGGAAGAACAGCATCAAAAAGACCCTGACCACTAAATTCCAAATACTTGGAAAAGAAGCCGTGCGTATCGGTAAGATCATAATTATGCGCTGCTATATATTCTAAAAGTTTAATCGCAATGGCTTTAGACTGTGGCTCTACGACATAATGCAGCAAATCTGCCATAAAAACCACTTCGGGAGCCTGAGCAAGCAGCAGGCTTTCGCTTGAAATCACCGCGATGTTTTCTTCCTGAAGTTTTTGAGCAATTTCAATTCCCTCACTATTCCGTCTAACCAGAATACACAAATCCCGAAGTTTAAATCCATTTTCGGTACAGGAGCGGATGGTTTTTACTACCTCTTCCAGATAACGTGGAGTGGTGTCGGCTTTTACACCAATCTCTACAAATGTAAGAGTAACATATCCTCCTGAGCTTGAATTGAGCTCCTGGGCGTTTCCGGTTTTGTAGATCGCATTGTAATCCGGGTTTTCAAAAACACCGGCGATCTCTGTGAAAAATGCATTATTGAATGTGATGATTTCAGAATAACTCCTGTAATTACGCGGTAGATTGTACACGTTTTTGTTTTCATTCTGAAAAGGATTCGCTCCGCCGGCCAGTGCAATAAACTGGTCGGCGTCACCACCACGCCAGCGGTAAATGGCTTGTTTGGGATCGCCTACAAGCATCAGACTGTTCAAATTTTCTTCCTGAGTATAGGTACTTATAGCATTGTCAATAAGCGGAATTAAATTTTGCCATTGCAGGCGAGAGGTGTCCTGAAACTCGTCAATAAAATAATTCTCGTAACGCTCGCCCAAACGTTCATAGATAAAAGGAGTAGGCTGATTGATGATCTGGCTGTTTATAAGTTGATTGAAATCTGAAATCAGCACGAGATTATTTTCTTCCTTTATTTGCTGAACTTCTTTGTTTATAGCCTGCAGAACCGAAAGTTGGGTGATTTTCTTATAAATTTCGGTATTTAGGCCATACTCCAGAATGTAGGATTTGATGGTGTTAAAACGCGAAGCGATTTCACTGCTTATTCCATCTAAAATAGCTTTGATGGGTTCTTTCTGAGTTTTAGTATACAAAGGTTCATTCCCTAAATTCTGCACCCAATTGGTATTTAGATTTATGGATAGATCCCCTGAAGCCAGTTTGTGTAAAGCATTAGGCAGGGATTTTCGGGTAAAATGTGCATCTTCCAGACCTTCCCCTGAGAAAAAATCAAGCATTGCCTGCGCAGAGCTGCTTATTTTTTCTTCCAGGCCTTTTAGTTTTTTGTGAATGCTTTTCTTTAATGCCGTAAAATCTTCCAGACTTTTAGACTCCAACAGTTTTAGATAATTGAGGTCGTTTTCACGAAGCAGTAATTTGCTGATTTCATAGAAGTCCCGGGTGATGTCCCAGCTTTTATCATCATCGGTTTTTTCAAGAGCATAATCGATAAGGATAGCAGTGATCTGGGCGTCACTACCCGTTTTATCGATAAGCCGGTCTACAGCCTGCTCAAGCACCTCTTGTGTATTGAGTTCGACTTCAAAGTTTTGAGGAATTTTTAAATCGTAAGCAAAGGTTCTGATGATGCGATGGGTAAAGGTATCTATGGTTACCACGTCAAAAGAGGCAAAATCCTGAATGATATTTTTTAGCAGGCGTTTGGCTTTCTGTTGAATAACCTGACGCTCCAGGCCGGTTTCTTCTTCGACAGCCAGCAAAAGTGGAGTAGGACTTTCAAGAATCGAATCTTCACTAAATTCCTGAAGGCTTTCTACTATACGGGTCTTCATTTCGGCCACCGCCTTATTTGTAAACGTAATGGCCAAAATACGCCGGTACTTAAACTCATTAGAGCTTTTAAACAGAATCACCAGATAATTCTTAACGAGTGTAAATGTTTTTCCGGCACCTGCCGAAGCATTGTAGATTAAAAAGGCTGCTTCATTTTCCATAGGATGAAGATACTAATTCTGGCAGGCAAAGCAACTCAAATAAACGTTATAGCCTATAATCGTCTAAACCTTAAGAGTATTATAACATCGTGAACTTTCGATACCCTGCTGTTATTGTTATCTTTGATGAAGAACTTTATATTAACGAAAAAATCACAGATATGTCATTTCAACTTCCGAAATTAAAATATGCCAAAGATGCATTAGAGCCTCATATTGATGCTCAAACCATGGAAATTCACCACGATAAACACCACGCCGGGTATACCAGCAAACTTAATGCTGCTATTGAAGGTACAGATCTAGAGGGCAAAACCATTGAGAACATCCTGATCAATCTGGATATGTCTAACAGCGCAGTACGTAACAATGGTGGTGGTTTTTACAATCACAGCCTATTTTGGGAAGTAATGTCTCCTGATGGAGGAGGAGAGCCAAGTGGCGAACTTGCAGAGGCGATTAATTCGGCTTTTGGTTCATTTGAATCTTTCAAGGACAAATTCGCAAATGCAGCCGGTGGACAATTCGGCTCAGGATGGGCATGGTTGTGTGTTCATGAAGGAGGAAAAGTAGAAGTATGTTCTACCCCAAACCAGGATAACCCACTTATGCCGGGTGTAGGTTGTGGAGGAACTCCAATTCTTGGACTTGATGTCTGGGAACACGCATACTATTTAAAATACCAAAACAAGCGTCCGGAATATATCGATGCGTTTTTTAATGTAATCAACTGGAAAGAAGTTTCTAGTCGTTATGCACAAAATAAATAATCAGAACTAACTGATTTTAAAACCCGGTTTAATGACCGGGTTTTTTTATGTCAAATTTTAAGGGTAGTTTATTCTAAATGGGGCGTGCCCTTTCAGGTCGGGCCTGCCTGCCGGTAAAGGCAGGCTATGCGCTGCAATTCCTCGCCCCTCAAAAGGGCTGCGGGATTTCCGCTACTATCCCTCACGCATTTTTAAAATCGGGAATCAACCTCTAAAAGTTGAAAGAAATCAGCAATTAGGAAACAGCTCGCTTTTATAATGAGTAGCCGTTTTGATTCGTATTTGGATAGAGATTAAGGAAGCTTATTAAAATTTCGTTTTGCTCGCCACCCCGATTTGGTGCAACTAAAAAAGTTGGAAAATTACAGGATTGGGAAACGGCTCGCTGCCTTGTGTTGGTGCTTTTGGTTTTCAGGAGCTTTCTTAGGGGCATTTCGATCCTAAATACAGTCGTGGTAAGCTCGCCACCCCGATTTGGTACAACTAAAAAAGGTGGAAAATTACAGGAGTGGGAAACGGCTCGCTGCCTTGTGTTGGTGCTTTTAGTTTTCAGGAGGTTTCTTAGGGGCATTTCAATCCTAAATACAATCGTGGTAAGCTCGCCACCCCGATTTGGTGCAACTAATAAATTTGGAAGAATACAAGAGTGGGAAACGGCTCGCTTTTATAATGAGTAGCCGTTTTGATTCTTATTTGGATAGAGATTAAAGGGGCTTATTAAAATTTCGTTTTGCTCGCCACCCCGATTTGGTGCAAATAAAAAAGGTGGAATGAATCCACCTTTTTTGCCCCAAATCTACCATGAACTTAACCTACTTATGTTATGGCAGATACTAAAGTATTACAATGATGGTCTAGCTACCAAAACTTTTAGACCAAATGCGTTATTATCAGTTGAAGAGTGTTTTTAATACGCTCTTTTTAAATTTCCTTCTACATAATTGATAAAAGCACGGTTTACCACACGATTACCACCAACGGTAGGGTAATTACCTGTGAAGTACCAGTCTCCCAGATTTTTAGGACACGCCTTGTGTAAATTGTCAACTTTTTGATAAATAACACTTACCTCTGGTTTTATAGTTTCGTCTTTCAGTAACTGAGCAATCTTTTCAGAGATTTGTTCGTCTGTAAAGGGCTCATACACTTCTTTTACATAATTGATTACTTCTTTATCTTCAAAGTCAACCTGACTCAGGCATTTTTGATAAACATCATCAATAATGTGTTCCTTACCATGTTCTTTAAGTAAGTCTACAGCTGCTCTAAAGGCAATAAAGTCCTGTAGTTTGGCCATATCGATTCCGTAGCAATCCGGGTAACGTATTTGCGGAGCAGAAGAGACCACCACAATCTTCTTGGGATTGAGTCGTGAAAGCATTTTGATAATGCTCTTCTTTAAGGTCGTTCCGCGTACAATACTGTCGTCTATGATAACCAGATTATCAGTTTCTTTAACCACACCATAAGTCACGTCATACACGTGGGCAACCAGATCGTCCCGGCTGCTGTCTTCGGTAATAAAGGTGCGCAGTTTTACATCTTTAATCGCAATTTTCTCGGTGCGTAATTTTTTAGACAGAATTTCTTCGAGTCCGGCTTTGTCGAGTTCGTTTCTGCGCGCCAAAATCTCGTCTGCCTTTTGTTTATCGAGCTCTGCCTGTGCAGCCTCAACCATACCGTAAAACGAAGTTTCGGCGGTGTTAGGAATATAACTGAATACGGTGTTTTGCGTATCGTGATCAATGTGCTTCAGCACTTCGGGCATGAGTAAACGTCCCAGTTCCTTTCGTTCCTGATAAATCTCAGCATCGCTTCCTCTCGAAAAATAGATGCGCTCAAAAGAGCAGGCTTTGCGTTCGTGGGGTTCCTGAATTTTTTCGATAGATGTAGAACCACTTTTTTTAATGATCATCGCGTGACCGGGGTCAAGCTCGTGCACGTCTTCAAATTTAGCATTGAAAACCGTTTGAATAACGGGTCGCTCACTCGCGATCACCACCACTTCGTCATCCTTATAATAATATGCGGGGCGTATCCCTGAAGGATCGCGCAATACAAATGAATCACCGTGTCCCAGAAGACCGGCCATAGCGTAACCCCCATCCCAGTCTCTTGATGCTTTTTTCAGAATTTTGGCCACATTAAGACGCTCTGCGATTTGTGGTGAGGCTTCAAATTTGGAATAACCTTCCTTTTTGAGCTTTTTGTAAACTTTTGCAACCGCATCATCCAGAAAGTGACCTATTTTTTCCATCACGGTGATGGTATCTGCCTTTTCTTTAGGATGCTGACCCAGCTCGACCAGCTTATTAAAAAGCTGAAAAACATTGGTCATATTAAAGTTACCGGCAACGATAAGGTTGCGGTGCATCCAGTTGTTTTGTCTTAAAAACGGGTGAACACTCTCAACACTGTTTTTACCGAAAGTACCATAGCGTACGTGACCCAATAGCAACTCGCCAATGTAGGGTACGTGTTTTTTCTGCAGCGCTACATCGTCTGCATATTCGGGATTTTCGCGCATTACCTCATTGATACGGGTGTTTATCTGAGCGAAAATATCCTGTATGGGCTGCTGGGCGACAGAACGTTGTCTGCTTATGTATCGCTCACCCGGAGCCATATTGAGCTTTATGCTGGCAAAGCCCGCACCGTCCTGACCGCGGTTGTGCTGCTTTTCCATCATCAGGTACATTTTATTTACTCCATAAAATGCGGTCCCGTATTTTTCCTTGTAATATTCGAGGGGTTTTAGGAGGCGTATTAATGAAATTCCGCATTCGTGCTTAATGGCATCACTCATAGCTTGTTGTAATGTTTGCGCCCCCTTCAGTTAAGAAGAGGGCGCGGGTTTTTATAGGTCTAAATTAAATTGCGTTAAGGCTTTAAATTTTTGCAGGCGTGTCTCGATTTCTTCGGGCCTAAGCTGCTGCATACGTTCTGTGCCAAACTTCTCTACACAGAACGAAGCCAGATTGGAGCCGTGAATGATCGCACGCTTCATATTTTCAAAAGAATAATCCCCGGTACTGGCTAAATAGCCTGCAAAGCCACCTGCAAAGGTGTCGCCTGCTCCGGTAGGGTCAAAAACTTCCTCCAGGGGAAGAGCGGGTGCAAAGAAGATTTTTTCGCCTTCAAATAACAAAGCGCCGTGCTCTCCTTTTTTAATCACCACATAGCGCGGGCCCATTGCCGAAATCTTTTGCGCAGCAACAACCAGAGAATATTCCCCGCTCAATTGACGGGCTTCTTCATCATTTATGGTAATCACATCTACGCGTGCAATTACTTTTTTAAGATCTTCCAGAGCACTATCCATCCAGAAATTCATGGTGTCCAGAATGGCAAGCCTGGGCTTTTGGTTCATTTGTTCTAAAACCGAAAGCTGAACCAGCGGGTGCAAATTACCCAATACCACCACTTCAGCATCGCGGTAGGCTTCGGGCACCACGGGATTAAAATCTGCAAGCGTATTAAGTTCGGTAATTAAGGTATCTCGTGAATTGAGGTCATTGTGATAGCGGCCTTTCCAGAAAAAGGTCTTTCCGTCTTTAACCACTTCAAGCCCTTCCATATTGATGCCTCTGTTTTTTAAGAGGTCGATATATTCCTGCGGAAAATCAGAACCAACAACAGACACAATAGCCTGGTCGACTTCAAAATTTGAGGCAGCCAGACCAATAAAGGTACCCGCACCACCCAGAATTTTTCCGGTTTTTCCAAAAGGGGATTCGATCTCATCAAAGGCACAGGTGCCTACAATTACCATTTTTTGCATTAAAAAATTTTTTGCAAATATACAGTTTTGCTTGCGCTTTCGTAAACAATGGTCGGTAGATAGACGTTAAACTTACCTCAAGGCCTGTTCAATAACTTGATACGTTGTAAAACAACAGGTTTGCCGGGTTTTGAAGGCTCAAAAAGATCCTGTGAGCAGGTTATTTACGACCAAAGTCTGCCGGAATTTCACCCCAGGCTTTAGTTTCCCATTTTACAATTACCGTTTTATAGGTGTTGTTCTGAAGCCAGAGCTCTGCACGGCGTACCAAATCGTAAACGTCTTTGTTTTTAGAATTTTCGGTGAGCTTGGTATTGCACTTCTTCTTTTTTACCCAGCCTATAGCAATGCGGGAATCAGAATAAATAATACGGTCACTGTTTTTTTTCTTGAGATAGGCAAGCCCGTGTACCAGTGCCAAAAACTCACCTATATTATTAGTGCCCTGCATAAATGGCCCCTGATGAAAAAGCTGTTTTCCCGTTTGCGTATCAACCCCTCGGTATTCCATTTTGCCGGGATTGCCCGAGCTGGCCGCGTCTACAGCGATAGAATACAAATTAGGTTCTCCATATTTTTCCTTTTCGGCAGCGGAAAGTACTTTCTTGGATTTCGAACTTCCTTTTACGTCATTATAATCTTTGTTATAGGCTGCTTTGGCCTCCGGAAAACTGGGAAATGATTTGTACTGAGCTCCGGCATACCCGTCTATCATAGCCTTGCAATCTTTCCATGTGGTATAAATGCCGGGCTTTTTGCCCTGCCAAACAACGTAAAACTTTTCTTTCTTACTCATTAAAAAGCTCCTTTTTCATTTCCGCGAAGGCGGAAATCTTTTAATTTAATCTCAGCTGTTTTTTGAACTTTTCTTCCGCCCACTTCGATTCCTCAGCACAGGCTTCGGTGGAAATACCATCACTTAAATCTGCTTTTTTGATGCTTTCTACTTTCCCGCAAAGCGAAAAGCTCAAAATGTGCTGCTTTACTTTTTATTCAAAAACGTTTCGATCACCTGCGGAAAATGCTCGTATTCCAATTCATGAATCTTCGCAGCAAGGCTTTCGGGGGTTTCGTTTGGTGTAAGTTGTGTTTTAGCCTGAAACAGGATGCTGCCTTTGTCGTATTCTTCGGTGACCTCGTGTATGGTGATGCCAGATTCTTTTTCGCCTGCGGCAACAACGGCCTCGTGAACGTGTGAGCCATACATGCCTTTACCACCATACGCCGGAAGCAGCGCAGGATGAATATTTAGAATTTTCCCGGAGAATGTTGCGATGATTTTTTTGGGCATCAGCCATAAAAAGCCCGCTAAAACGATAAGATCGGGTCTGTTTTGTTCAAGCAAGTTTAAAACCTGGTCACTTTCGTAGAAAGCCGTGCGATTAAAACTAAAGGCACTTACCTTGAGTTTGCCGGCACGTTGAAGCACCTGCGCTGTGGGTTTATTACTAAGCACCAAAACGACCTGCGCATCGTCGCGATCATTAAAGTATTCTATGATACGCTGGGCATTGGTCCCGCTTCCTGAGGCAAAAATTACTATATGTTTCATTAAAAATAGAATGTTGTAAGGCTGCAAAACAACGCATTATTATTTGTTTAAATAAGCGCTTTAAGCCTGTTCTTAAAAACTAAATACTTAAATTAACGTCACATTTTAGACTGGTAATGTGGTAAAACCGTAAAGTTTGCTATTTTTGCCTCCTAATTAAAATTTAAAATTAAATATTATGTCAGACATTGCATCAAGAGTAAAAGCTATCATCGTAGATAAATTAGGCGTTGATGAGAACGAGGTTGTAGCTGAAGCAAGCTTCACTAATGACCTGGGAGCAGACTCATTAGATACAGTTGAGCTAATTATGGAGTTTGAAAAAGAATTTGACATTCAGATTCCAGACGACCAGGCAGAAAATATAGCTACTGTAGGTCAAGCTATTTCCTATATAGAAGAAGCAAAGTAAGAAGAAAGCAAATTACCTTATGGAGTTAAAGCGAGTCGTTGTAACAGGTCTTGGTGCGCTTACCCCGATCGGAAACAATATTGAAGAATATTGGGAAGGATTGAGTACGGGTAAGAGTGGCTGTGCCCCTATCACGTATTTTGATACAGAGAAGTTTAAAACAAAATTCGCTTGTGAGCTCAAAAATTTCAACGCGTTAGATTTTTTTGACCGAAAAGAAGCCCGAAAATTAGATCGTTTTGCACAGTATGCACTGGTATCTTCTGATCAGGCCATTCTTGACGCCGGAATTAATCTGGAAGAGGTTGATAAATTTAGGGTAGGTGTAATCTGGGGAGCAGGAATAGGTGGCCTGGAAACCTTTCAGGATGAAGTGATCAACTTCGCTGAAGGTGACGGCACTCCGCGTTTCAATCCGTTTTTTATACCTAAAATGATTGCAGATATCGCCCCGGGTAATATCTCAATCAAGCACGGTTTTATGGGGCCCAACTATACCACGGTTTCAGCATGTGCTTCTTCAGCCAATGCAATGATTGATGCGTTTAACTACATTCGTTTGGGGCATTGCGATATCATTGTTACCGGTGGTAGCGAAGCGGCAGTAACCAAAGCGGGTATGGGTGGTTTTAATGCGATGCACGCCCTTTCCACCCGCAACGATAGTCCGGAAACTGCTTCAAGACCTTTTGATGCAACCCGCGACGGATTTGTTTTGGGCGAAGGTGCGGGAGCCCTTATTCTTGAAGAATACGAGCATGCAAAAGCACGAGGCGCAAAAATCTATGCAGAAGTTGTAGGTGGCGGAATGTCTAGCGACGCGTATCATATGACTGCACCACATCCTGATGGTATAGGTGTAGAACGCGTGATGCTTAACTGTCTGCGCGATGCCAACATAAAACCGGAAGAAGTAGACGCGATCAATACGCACGGTACTTCAACTCCCTTAGGAGACGTTGCAGAACTAAAAGCGATTACCAAAGTTTTTGGTGATCATGCAAAAGATATCAATATCAATTCAACCAAGTCAATGACCGGTCATTTACTGGGAGCTGCAGGAGCCATTGAAGCTATCGCCTCTATTCTGGCGATGCAACACAGTCTGGTTCCTCCAACAATAAATCATACTACGGTTGATGAGAATATTGATAGTTCGCTCAATTTAACCCTTAACAAAGCGCAAAAGCGTGAAGTTAATGTAGCGATGAGCAACACTTTTGGTTTTGGAGGTCATAATGCTTGTATCTTATTTAAAAAGTTAAGCGATTAATCCACCTATGGGTGTTATTCGCAACATATTTACTTCCCGTTCTGAAAAGGACGGGAATTTTTTTGGGGTAATCCAAAAGATCACGGGTTTTAAGCCTAAAAACTTAAAATGCTACGAGGAAGCCTTTACCCATCGCTCACTGGGGTTGCAAAATAAAAAGGGACATCCCTTTAATTATGAGCGCCTGGAGTTTCTGGGGGATGCGATGCTGGGTGCCGTTATTGCCGCTTATCTTTTTGACGAGGTAGGCCGTGGTGATGAGGGCTATTTAACTAAAATGCGTTCTAAGGTGGTTAGTCGTGAGCATCTTAATGAACTGGGGCGTGACCTGGGTTTACTCAATCTCATTCGGGCGGCTATACCTAAAGAGAATTTTGGAGTCAATATACACGGCAATCTGTTTGAAGCACTGGTGGGTGCCATTTATATGGATCGCGGCTATAAATATGCCCGAAAATTTATAAATAAGCGCGTCATTGACCCTTACGTGGATATTGAGAAACTTGAAGGACGCGTTATAAGCTATAAAAGCCTGTTGATTGAATGGTGCCAGAAAGAAAAGAAAACTTTCAATTTCAATACCTATGAAGACTCCGGGCAGGATGTGATTCGTCACTTTTCGGTGAAATTGAGTATCGACGGCAAGCAGGTGGCCAAGGCACGGGCAACTTCAAAGAAAAAAGCAGAAGAGAAGGCCGCAAAAAGGGCGTATTACGTGTTTCAGAGCAAAATAGATTTGCAACAGTTTAATTAAATTCCTTTATTAAGAAGGTTTACAGTTTCATAAAGCAAAAGTGCGCTAATTAAAAAACAGTTGACTTATCTTTAACCTCAGATATGGGATCTTATAAACTCTTGCTGGACGAGGCTTTTGATTTTGACTTTAATCTGATCGCCATACATTGTTCTTTAGAACAGTACAGATTGGCCTTTTTAATCAATAAATACGCAGGATTGCGCCTGTCAAGTTCAGAGGATGTACATTTTTATGCAAAGCAACTGAAGTACAGTTTTGGCACGATGCGGTATGAAGATTCTAAAAATTATCTTAATTATACCTTGATCTCAAATCATTTTAAATTAAGATATTCGCAGGTGCTTACAGCTAACGCACTTTTTGCAGAATCAGAACACTTCAAGACCTTTAATTTGGTTCCTGAAGTAAAAAATGCCGATTACCTGCTTAAAGTTGAGAGCGATGAAGATAACGCTCCCTGTACCAAACTTTTGGGGCAATTAAACCGAATTCCCCATATAATATCCGCTTACCAGATAGACGTAAGCGCTTTAAAATCGAAACAGAATTTAATTTTTGAATAATGTCAGACACAAAAAAGACTAAAATTGTTGCCACATTGGGCCCTGCCACGAGTAAACGGGAAGTTTTACACGATATGATAAAAGCAGGGGTAGATGTTTTTCGTATCAACTTTTCTCACGCAGATTACGATGCTGTAAAAGAGCGTATCCAGATGATCAGAAGCCTGAGTGAAGAGTTTGGCTACAACACGGCAATTCTTGCAGACTTACAGGGGCCAAAACTTCGGGTTGGTGTGATGAAAGACGAAGTGGTAGTGGAGCCCGGTGATAAGATAGTTTTCTCTACAAAAGAAGAATTTGAAGGCACCAAAGAGCGTGTCTATATGAACTACGAGCACTTTCCAAGAGATGTAAATAAAGGTGAGCGCATCCTGCTTGATGACGGAAAACTTATTTTTGAGGTATTAAATACCGATAAGGAAAGCGAGGTAGAAACCGTAGTTATTCAGGGAGGACCGCTTAAATCGAGAAAAGGGGTAAACCTGCCTAATACCAATATTTCGCTTCCGGCATTGACCGAAAAAGATATTGAAGACGCAATCTTCGCCATCAGCCAAAAAGTAGATTGGATCGCGTTATCTTTTGTAAGACACGAGGGTGATTTGATTCAGCTTCAGGATCTGATCAAAGAACATTCAGAACACAAAATCCCTATTATTTCTAAAATCGAAAAGCCCGAAGCCGTTAGAAATATCGAGAAAATCGTTGCCTATAGTGATGGTTTGATGGTTGCTCGTGGTGATTTAGGAGTTGAAATTCCTGCAGAAGAAGTACCTCTTATTCAAAAAGAATTGGTGCTTTCGGCTAAAAAAGCCCGAATCCCGGTTATCATCGCCACACAGATGATGGAAACAATGATAGACAGTCTTACCCCAACCCGTGCAGAGGTAAACGACGTTGCCAACTCGGTAATGGATGGTGCTGATGCTGTGATGTTGAGCGGGGAGACTTCGGTAGGTAAATACCCGGTACAGGTAATAGAGCGTATGGCTTCTATCTGTAGAAAGGTTGAAGATTCTAAGCTTATCAAAGTACCACATACACCACCACACATTCGCACGCGTCGCTATATTACCAAAGCGATTTGCTATCACGCGGCTCTTATGGCCAACGAGATTGACGCTAAGGCGATCACAACGCTTACCAATTCAGGTTATACCGCATTTCAGATTTCGGCCTGGAGACCCAATTCACACATTCTGGTATTTACATCAAACCGGGTTATCCTAAGTCAGTTGAATTTATTGTGGGGTGTTAAGGCATTTTTCTACGATAAATTTGTTTCAACAGATGAGACGGTGCGAGACATTAACCGGATTGCCCGGGACAGTGGTTTCCTAAATATCGGCGATATGGTAATAAGCCTGGCGGCTATGCCTATCAGCGAAAAAGGTATGGTAAACACCCTTCGCGTACGTGAAATACAGGGTAGTTAAGCTATAACTTCTAGAATAGAAAGAAGGGTCATTCATGTAACTGAATGACCTTTTTTATTAAAAGGCAAATTTAAGTTGTACCGCGATTTCGCGTTCTTTCGGCTCCTCCTGTTTTCGATCTTCGGTATTGAGGTTAGCCAGCGTAATCCCCAGCAGGCGTACGCTGTTTTCCATTTTTTCCTGAAAGAGAAGCTCTTTGGCAGTTTCTAATATCACATCTTTTGAGCGTACAAAATAGGGCAGGGTTTTGCTTCGGGTTTTAAGGGTAAAATCGCTGTATTTGATTTTTAAGGTGATCGTCTTACCCGCCACGTCAGATTTCTTCAGCCTGCGTTCTATCTCTTCTGCAATGCTGTTGAGCCTTTCGAGCATAAATATTTCTGACGAAATATTCTCGCTGAAGGTACGCTCGGCACCCAGCGATTTACGTATACGATCTGGCTTAACCTGGCTATGGTGAATACCGCGTACCACATTGTAGTAATGGTTTCCGCTCTTACCAAAGTGTTCCGTAAGATAATCGGGCGATTTTTGCTTGAGATCAGCTCCGGTAAAAATGCCCAGCTGGTACATCTTCTCTGCGGTGACCTTGCCTACCCCGTAAAATTTTCGAATATCAAGAGCTTCCAGAAATGAAATCACCTCTTCCGGCGGAATGGTTTTTTGTCCGTTGGGTTTATTGATATCGCTGGCCACTTTAGCGATAAACTTATTGATTGAGATACCTGCCGAGGCATTTAAGCCTGTTTTCTCCTTGATTTTAGCCCTGATTTCGCGGGCGATCTTCGTCGCGCTGGGGTTTCCCTTCTTGTTTTCGGTAACATCCAGATAGGCCTCATCTAAAGAGAGGGGTTCAACCAGATCTGTGTATTCATAAAAAATCTCCCGTATTTGCGCGCTTATTTCGCGATAGCGGTCAAAACGGGTTTTTACAAAAATGAGGTCAGGACATAATCTGCGCGCGAGACCTCCCGCCATAGCGCTGCGTACGCCAAACTTTCGCGCTTCATAACTGGCTGCGCTTACCACGCCACGCTCTGAACCACCACCTACAGCCACAGGCTTGCCGCGCAACTCGGGGTTGTCCAGCTGCTCTACAGAGGCGTAAAACGCGTCCATATCAACGTGTATGATTTTTCGGTCTGTGGGGAATTCTTCCATCGCGCTACAAAAATACGCACAAGTTGAGGTTTAAGATGCTTGTTGTATTTTAGACTAAAATATACAAGGTGGGAAAAACAGCAATCATTCTCGGAATTACGGGCATAACCGGAAAGCTTTTGGCACAATCCATTCTAGCCGATGCCACATACGACAAACTCATCAGTTTTCACCGGCGCAAGTCGGGTCTTGAGCATCCTAAACTCGAGGAGCAGGTTGTAGATCTGTTTGAACTTAAAAAGCAAAAGGACGCTTTTAAAGCCGATGTGGTTTTTTGCTGCATTGGCACTACCCAATCTAAAACGGAAGATAAAGAGCAGTATAAGGCTATAGATTATGGTATTCCTCTAGCTGCGGCCAGGCTGTGTAAGGAAAACGGAATCCCAAAGTTTATCGTGATCTCGGCTTTGGGTGCAGATCCTGATAGCCGGGTGTTTTACAATAAGGTTAAGGGCGAAATGGAACGCGATATTTTGGCACTCAATCTTCCTGAGGCCTATTTTCTGGAACCGGCATTGCTTGCTGCAGACCGGGACGAAAAGCGCACCGCAGAGCAACTGGCCATAAAAGCCTTTAAGGTTTTTAACGGGTTTCTGGTAGGACCGCTAAAGAAATACCAAAGCATCAAGCCGGAAGCATTGGTTATCGCAATGAAAAAACTTGCTGTTAGCAGGTATCCCGATGCCCGAATAGAATCTGATAAAATAAAAGAACTTGCCTATGGCGATGCTTGAAATCGAACGTAAATTTTTGGTCAAAAATACCGGCTTTAAGACGGAAGCTTTTTCGCAAAGCGAAATTAAGCAGGGCTATCTCAGCAGCAATCCGGCTCGTGCAGTACGCGTGCGTATCACGGGCGACCAGGCTTTTTTGACCATAAAAGGAGCTTCAGATGCCGGCGGGACTACCCGTTTTGAATGGGAAAAGGAGATTGCACCTGAAGAGGCTCAGGAGCTTTTTAAACTCTGCGAACCCGGAAGCATACATAAAACGCGATATTATGTAAAGGCCGGTAAGCACACCTATGAAGTTGATGAGTTTTATGGCGACAATGAGGGGCTCGTGCTGGCTGAAATAGAACTCGAAACCGCAGATCAGCATTTTGATAAGCCAGACTGGCTGGGAGAGGAAGTTACCGGCGACAACCGGTATTACAATTCGCAGCTCAGTAAAAACCCGTATACATCCTGGTAAATTAAAGTGAAGTGGCTTTTCAAATGAGGGATGTGAGGGTTTATAAATTATAGGAAAAGCCTGTAACACTTGGCTACAGGCTTTAGAGGCATTGCTTTTAGGGGAAAAAGGCGCCTTGATTTATCACCAGCCTCCGCCCAGCGCGGTATACAGTTCTACGATAGCCTGTAATTGACTGTAGCGGGTATTGATGAGGTCCAAACTAGAGTTCAGTGCATTTTCACGAGCTGTTAAAACTTCGAGATAGTTAGCCAGACCATTATCTAATAATTCTTCGGAATAACCGGTAGCAAGTTCATAGGCGTCAAACTCGTTTTGCTTTACTTCCAGTTTTTCGGTAGCGATCTCATAACTGTACAACGCATCTGATACTTCACGGGTTGCATTTAGAAGAGCCTGTCTAAACTGGAGTTTAGCCTGTTCCTGCTGTGCCTGTGCGACTTCGTATTGCGTGCGTATTTGCCTTCCATTAAAAATAGGCTGGGTAAGGCCACCCACAATGGTTGCAAACAGCGAGGTTGTATCAAAAAGTTTAGAGAAATCAAGACTTTGAAAACCTCCCGTCGCATTAAGCGTCAGGGAAGGGTAAAAATTACTTCGGGCGACATTTGTGAGCTCAAATGCATTGATAAGCCCAAACTCCGCCGCGCGCACATCGGGACGGTTGCTCAGGAGTTCTGCCGGCACGCCGGTTTTAAGCGGGGTATTTATGGTTTGTGCTGCCAGTTCACTTCGGTTGATGGGACCGGGTTCGCGGCCTAACAAGATCGAAAGACTGTTTTCTTGCAGGCGTATTTGTTTTAGAATATCCAGATTAAGCGCCTGAGCGGTATAAAGCTGAGCTTCGGTTTGTTTTACACCTACTTCGGTAACATTACCGGCTTCCTTAAGCGCTTTGGTCGTCTCGAGACTGCTGCTTCGCGTTTCGATGGTGGCCTGAGTTACGCGCAACTGCTCATCTAATGCCAAAAGCTGAAAGTATGCCGATGCGATGGAAGCGATCAACTGCGTTTTTACCGCACGATGTGCTTCGACCGATTGTAAGTAGGATGCTGCAAACGCGCGTTTATTACTGCGTATTTTCCCCCAGATGTCTGCTTCCCACGAGAGTCCGCCGCTTACCTGATACACATCAAGCGTCGAAAACTGACCCCCAAACTGGCTGTTTGAAGACAATTCCTGTCTTGTGTACTGGGCGGTTCCATTTAATGTTGGAAAATACGCCAGCTTACCTTGTTTGAAGTAGGCTTCGGCAGCGTTGATATTCTCAAGGGCTACCCGGATATCGATATTTTCCTCCAGCCCCTCTGCAATGAGGTTCTTCAGCATAGGATCTGCGAAGAGTTCGTCCCAACTGATCAAGGCCACATTTGAGCTGTCAACGGGCAGATTATCGGTGCGGTAGTTGAGGTCTTCGACTACGGTTTCGGGCCGCTCGTATTCTTTTGCAGCAAAGCAGGATGCCAGCAATAGGGGTACTGCGATGAGTGCTACAATTCTATAGATGGTGTGTCTTTTCATAATTAGTGCGTTTCTTCAGTTTTAGCTTTTGGAGCTCCGGAAATTTTTTCCTGCAGCCATTGGAAAAGCATGAATAAAACCGGGATTACAAAAACCCCAATGAGTGTTCCTATGAGCAATCCACCCACAGCTCCGGTACCAATTGATCGGTTACCGGCTGCACCTACCCCACTGGCAAAAACCAGAGGGAGTAAGCCCATAATAAATGCAAACGAGGTCATCAAAATGGGTCGTAAACGGGATTCTGCACCATCAACTGCAGCATCCAGCAGTGATTCTCCGGCGCGTCTGCGTTGTAAGGCAAATTCCACAATCAGGATGGCGTTTTTAGCCAGCAGCCCCAGGAGCATAATGAGTGCAATCTGAAAGTAAATGTTGTTTTCAAGACCAAATAACTGGGTGGTGAAATAAGCTCCAAATACCCCAAACGGCAGGGAGAAAATGATACTCAGCGGCAACAAATAGCTTTCATACTGTGCTGCAAGCAGGAAGTACACAAACACCAGAGAGAGTATAAAAATAACGGTGGTCTGATCACCGGCATTTACCTCTTCGCGGGTTAGACCCGAGTAAGCCGTAGTGTAATTAGCCGGAAGGCTTTTAGCCACTTCTTCAACAGCGGCAATAGCGTCACCCGAAGAATATCCGGGATTGGTAGCGGCTGTAATTTTGGTTGAGTTAAACAGGTTAAATCGGGTAACCGACTGTGGCCCGTAAACGCGATCCAGGCTTACAAACTGGGTTATAGGTGTCATCTCTCCGGAACCGGTACGCACGTAGAGTTCGCTCAGGTTTTCTTTATTTGCGCGGTCTCTGGGCAAGGCCTGAATATATACCCGGTATTGTTTTCCGAAACGGGAAAAGTCTGCTGCAAAAATCCCACCGATATAACCCTGAAGGGTGCTGAAAATACTGGAAATAGGCACGCCCATTTCTTTAGCCAGCGGCACATTTACGTCGAGTTTATACTGCGGATAATTGGTGTTAAACGAAGACTGGGCGTATTGAATTTCGGGTCGCTGCGAAAGCTTTCCAATAAATTCCTGATTCACTTTGTCAAGATCAATAAAACTTCCTCCCGAACGGTCAAGCAGGTTAACCTCTACACCAGCCGAACTTCCAAAACCGGGAATACTGGGCGGTGAGAAAAATACGATCTGCGCACCCGGAAACTGAGCTGCAACGCCAAACATCTTAGCCGTAATCGCTTCGATAGAAAGTGAGTCGGCATCGCGATCTTCCCAATCATCCAGACGTATAAATCCTAAACTGTTGTTGCTACCGGCGCCTCCTAAGAAGCTTCGGCCACTCACTACAGATCCTTCTTTAATGCCGGGAATCTGTTTGATTTTATCATAAACTTCGCGGTTGATTTCTTCGGTACGGTCTAGTGAAGATCCCGGAGGCAATTGAATGTTCAAAAACACAATTCCACGGTCTTCATCAGGTACAAAACCGGTTTTCACCTGGGAAGATGACCACCAGATTCCGGCTGCCGCAACAACCAGTAAGGCAACGGTAACCCATTTATTTCGATATAAAAAGCCAATAGATTTACCGTATTTATTTACCGTAGCCGAAAAGCCGCGGTTAAAGGCAGCAAAAAAGCGTTGCAGATAGCTGCCTTTTTTGGTTCCTTCTTTTTCGTCGTGGCTTTTAAGAAAAAGCGCACACAGTGCAGGGCTCAGGGTTAATGCGTTTACTGCCGAAATGATAATCGCAACAATAAGCGTTACCCCAAACTGCTCGTAAAATACACCTGTAGGTCCGGTCACAAAAGTCACGGGAATAAACACTGCGGCCATTACCAGGGTAATAGAAACAATCGCGCCCGAAATTTCGCTCATCGCATTAACAGTAGCATTGCGCACGTTGTTTTCACCTTCATCAATCTTGGCATGCACGGCTTCAACCACTACAATCGCGTCATCAACCACGATACCAATGGCCAGCACCAGTGCAAAAAGCGTCAATAAGTTTACCGAATACCCAAAAAGATTCAGGAAGAAAAACGTACCTATAATAGATACCGGCACTGCAATTGCCGGAATAAGTGTTGATCTAAAATCCTGAAGGAAGATAAACACGACGATAAATACCAGAATAAAGGCTTCAATAAGGGTATGCACTACTTTTTCAATAGATGCATTCAGGAAGCTGTTGGTGTTGTAAGGAATAAAGATCTCGATTCCATCGGGCAGGTCACCCCGCACCTCGTCAAGACGGGTTTCGATCTCGTTAATGATGTCGCGGGCGTTAGAACCTTTAGTCTGAAAGATCCCCAGGTTTACTGCGGGTTTTCCGGCAGTAATAGAGCTTCCGGCGTAGGACTGAGCCCCAAGTTCAATATCGGCGACATCGCTAAGTCTCAGGTACTGGCCGTCTCCCAAAGCTTTGATCACGATGTCACTGTATTGCTCTTCAGTTTTAAAACGCCCGCCGTATTTAATCACATAACTAAATGCCTCACCGTCGTTTTCACCTAAAGAACCTGCTGCCGCCTCGAGACTTTGCTCATTAAGTGCCGCCGCCACGTCAGAAGGAATCAGGTTGTAGGCCGCAAGCTTATCGGGATTTAACCAGATGCGCATGGCGTAATCCTTTCCGCCAAAAACATTAACCGCACCTACACCATCTACCCGTTGCAGGGAAGGAATGACGTTGATCTTAAGGTAGTTTTGAATGAAGGTATCGTCATAATCGGGGTTTTCACTGTAAAATGACATATACATCAACGCACTGGTTTGTTGCTTTTGAGTCGTTACCCCGGTTTGAATAACTGCCTGAGGTAATAGTGAATTGGCCCGGGCAACCCGGTTTTGCACGTTTACAGCAGCGATATCAGGATCAACTTCCTGATTAAAAAATACAGTGATCTCAGCTGTACCGTTGTTGTTTGCGGTTGAGGTGATGTAGGTCATCCCTTCAACCCCGTTGATTTGTTCTTCAATAGGTATGATCACACTCTCCAGAATGGTCTCGGCATTGGCACCGGGATAGGTGGCCGTAACACTAATGGTAGGTGGCGCGATGTCGGGGTATTGTGTAATGGGCAGCTGAGTAAGGCCCAAAACCCCCAGGATTACAATAATGACCGAAACCACGGTAGAAAGTACCGGTCTGTCTATAAATGTCTTAAGCATAATGGCTTTTCTTTATCTGAATGATTTCTTGATGGGTGCAGCTATACTGTCAAAAGGTGTTTCCTGCGGTTGTATGGTGGTGGTTCCGCGCAGATTCTGAATGCCTTTAGCTACAATGCGATCACCTTTAGAAATGCCATCTGAAACGATATACAGATTGTTAATCTCATCTTTGACGGTGATTTCGGTAGCCGTGGCTTTATTGTCTGCATCCAGTTGATAAACATAGGTGCTTCCCTGACGTTCGAGGGTCGATTCTATAGGTACAACAACCACATCGGTATAGGTTTTTGGAACACGTAAAGTCGCACTGTTTCCGTTAGTAAGCAGTCGCTGCGGATTGTCGAAAACAGCTCTGAAGTTTACACTTCCGGTGTTTTCATTGACCTGCGAATTTACCGTCTCAATGGTACCCTGTTGCGGATATTCTTCCCCATTAGCCAAAATAAGCGTCACCTGAGGCAGGTTTTCAATTTTTTCGTCACGTACGCCGCCATCTGCAGCCATAATGAAATTGAGATATTCTTTCTCGTTCATCGCAAAATAGGCGTAGACTTTATCTATCTCAGAAACTGTAGTAAGCGGGGTCTGGCTCGACGGACTCACCAGTGAACCGGCACGCAGATTAATCGCACCCACATAACCGTCTACCGGACTCTTTATAGTACCGTAGCCTATGTTTGCAGCAATACTGTTATAGGCGCTTTCTGCCTGTTTCAATTTGGCTTTCGCGGTTTCAAGCTGTACCTCACTGATGATGTTTTTCTCCACCAAAGGTTTCAGCTTATCTACTTCAACCTGCGCAGCATTTACGTTGGCTTTTGCCGCCGCAGCATCCTGGTTGAGCGACTGGGTTTCCAGACGAAAAAGTACCTGTCCTTTACGTACTTTTTGACCTTCATCAACGGCCACATCGGTGATGTAACCCGAAATTTTAGCATATACCTCTGCATTAATCACCCCTTCAATACGCGCGGGATAAGATTGATATCCGGTCAGGGTTTTAACGGGTAAGCTTATAACCGGTAAAGAAGGTGTTTGTGAGGCCGCAGCCTGCTGGTCTGCCTTACCTTCTCCGCAAGAACTGAAGCCTGCAAGCACAACCGTAAGGAGCGTAGCAGTTACTAGATGATAGAAATTCTTTTTCATAATGATTTATTCGTGTTTAAGCTTCTCTGCGACTTTCTCGCGTATTTTTTTTACAGAATTCTGGGCCTGGTCGATATAATTGATAAAATCTTTGTGAAACTCAAGCTCAAAGAAGACTTCTCCCTCTTCAGAATTGAGTGCGTTGTATTTTTCCTTATAATTCATAACCTCCAGATGCAGCTGCTTTTCCTGTTCCCAGCTTTTTAGCATTTCATCCAGACTGATTAATAAACTCTTGGGGTTTGTTATGAAATATTTCTTACGATCGCCGCAAATGGTAAAATAGGTGATGCGCTCAGACTGTTGTAAGGAGTTTAGGTGGGTAGAAATGGTGCTTTTACTGGCTTTTAGTCCAGTCACCAAATCATCAAAAGTGCAGCCTCTTTTACCACTCAATACCAGGCTGGCGATGATGCGTGCAGCAAGCGGCGGTATTTGATCTTTCTTCTCGATGAAAATACCCAGCCGTTCAATTAATACTTCTTTTTGTTTCTCAATATCTTCAGGCATAATTCGATTCTTGAACTGCAAATTTACAGTTAGTTCGGTAATTTCCGAACTAAAGAAACTTAATGCTTTGTTAAATCAACGCTATCGTTGTAGTTTGGTCAATCTTCTGAAGCGTATCGAATATGCAGCTTGCGCGAAATGCTATTGCCGGCACGGTCTGTGGCCGAGAGAAGGTAGTCACCGGGTTTAAGAACCAGACTGAGCTCGTGAAAAGTCGTTGTTGAACCCAGATACAACGCATCAAGATACCAGTAAATTGTAGTGTCTGTATCGCGATGGGCGAGTTTAAAAACGGTCTCTTGTTTCTCGCCTTCAAAATCTTTGGGTATCAGGATGGCTTCACCGGCTTTGGGATAAATAAACTCCATCGTCTTTTCGCTTTCGCGGAAACATCCCGGTAAGTAGTCAGGCAGGGATTGATATTCGGGATGCAGGGGAGCATAATAATATTCCCACAGCGGTGGAAGGCTAAACCACGATTGAGATACTATTTGGCCCAAAGGATAACATTCGGCATTAACCTGATGGGTTCTTTCGGCATTGAGGAAAATCTGCCGGTGAAAGCTGCATGCTTCGGTACGTGTTCCTTTTTTGGGAATCCATTGCAATTGGGTTTCGGGACAATACAGGCCGCCCAGTTTTCCGCTTTGCGGGCACATTTCAGCTTCGACCAGCTCATCAAAAGGCATTTTAAACCAGCCCGAAGCCGGCAAAAGATCAAGCACCTCAAACAAAATGGGTGCCGCCGCCTGAATACCTGTAATTCCGGGTCGCCCCTCACCATCTGCATTGCCCACCCAGACGCCAATGGCATACTGCGGGGTAACCCCAACCGCCCAGGCATCTTTAAAGCCATAACTCGTGCCGGTTTTCCAGGCCAGTGGCTGCGCATCGCTAAAAAACTCCCAGTTTTCTGAACCTTCGGGCCGGTTGACTTCCCGCAAGGTTTGCAGAGTCTGGTAAATGGCTCCGGCATCATAAAGTTCAGGTAGTGGTTGCTTTTCGCCCAAATCATAAGCAGTATTCTTTAAATAAACCGGCTCATCAAATGCGTGAGCGGGATATTCACTGGAGGAATCGTTAAAAAAGTTGAGAGTAGCGGCCATTCCCGCATAGGCATTGGTGAGATCCCAAAGGTTGCTTTCGGCGCCACCCAGAATAAGCGAAAGCCCATAATGATCTGCCGGGCGGTTTATGTCTTTAAACCCCAATTTTCGCAGATTGTTGTAAAAACGCTTTAGGCCGTGGCTGCGCAGTAAATTGACTGCGGGCACATTGAGCGACTGCGCCAGAGCTTGCGAGGCCGGCACCGCGCCGTTATGGGTTTTGTCAAAATTCTGCGGATTGTAACCGTTGATCGTCGTGGGCACATCTGCGACGAGTTCGTGAGGTAAAAGTTCGCCCGAACCCAGCATAGCGCTGTATAAAAAGGGTTTGAGCGTACTGCCGGTGCTGCGTCTGGCGCTAACCAGATCTACATAACTGGCATGCTCGCGGGTCGTAGGCGCGTTGCCCATATAGCCCAAAACCTTACGGGTTTTAACATCAAGTACCAGAATAGACAGATTGTGAATTTGATTTTGACTCAGGCGGTAATAGGCTTCGACTGCGATGTCGTTAAGGCGGTTTTGCAAGTTTAAATCCAGACTGCTTTTTACGTTTTCGCCCGGATGTTCCTGTACCATACGTTCGGTAAAATGCGGCGCCAGATCGGGGAGTTCCTGTGGTGCGCCGGGTAAAACTTCGGCGAGCGCCAGGTTGTAGGTGGTCTCGTCGATGATGTTTTCCGTTTTTAGTTTTAGCAGTAAACGATCGCGTTTTGCTTTAAAAACACCTTCATTTCTTCCGGGAAAAACCAGCGCCGGGGCATTGGGCAATACGGCCAGAGCGGCTGCCTGTCCCCAACTCAGCTGAGATGCCGGAATCCCAAAATACCGCCAGGAAGCACTTTCCAACCCTACCACGTTTCCACCAAAAGGTGCGTGTGAGGCATACAGGCTTAAGATTTCGTCTTTAGAATATCCCGCTTCGAGCCGGGTCGCCATAAGGGTTTCCAGGAGTTTTTCGAGATAGGTGCGCTTCGGATTTTCACGCGAAAGCCGAATGACCTGTTGGGTAAGCGTGCTGCCACCGCGACGGTTTTCTGAGGTCAGGTTAGACCACAAAGCTTTGGTCATCGAAACCGGATTAAAGCCGGGATGCCGGTAAAACCAGGCATCTTCAAACTGCAGGATTGCCGTCTTAAACCGAAAGGGAACCGAGTCACCGGCAGGAAACCGCCATTGCCCGTCATCGGCAATACGCGCGCCCAGCAAATGGCCTTCTTTGCTGGTAACTACCGTGGCTGTCGGATTTTTAAAAAGCGGTTTAGGCAGGCTGAAATACCAAAGCAGCAAAACGATAGCAATGCCTGTAACTACAAGGTGTTTGCGTTTTAGCTGCATAAAGTTTTGATTTAGATGCGATTTTAATTACTGAAAAACCGTAATCCAACTCCCTTTGTTTCGGGCGAAATAGTCATTATCATACATCGCTTCGGCCTGTGTACCCGGTAAATAGTATTTCCCTAAAAAAGAGGCGTTGAGGTCAATCTCAAAGGTTCGGGATTCTTTTGAATTCAGGTCGAAGTAAAAATACACCCGGTCATCCCGTATGTCGGTATACCTTGCCTTGCCACTCGCACCGCCGCCCAGAGCGGTAAAACTGGTGTTTACAATCTCCCAGCCGCTGGGAATATACTGGGCAAGTGCAATATGATTTACCGCATTTAACGAGGTGTTTGTTACCGTAACCCGAGCCTTAAACCCGGTGCCCTGGCGTAAACGCTCAGTGGTCAGCAGTTTACCGGCTTTATCCATAAAAACGGTTTTGACGCTGAGGTTGCGCTGCTCGGCCAGCTCTTCACCCAAAGGCAATTTGCCTTGCTGTACCAGACTTACATAAACCCGGTTTTGCTTAAGGTTTTTAAGATTGAGTTTTTGCTCCTGTTCCGAAACAGGCAGATCTGTGGTTACAAAGCCTTTTTCGGTAGTGAGTTTTTGCGGCCCTAGCTGTACCGTAATGCTTTTACCACCGTTTGCGATGAGCAATTTACTAAGGCTAAGCAGCGAGAAAGCTGTGGTCTGCGTGCTGTACCAACTGCCGGAAGAAAGATCTTTGGCAATCGACTCGGCAAGTTCCTGCCGGCGTTTATCATCAAGCAAAATCATAGTTTCTAAAGCCATGGCTTTATTGCGCAATACCGAACCGTAGGAATACTGCAACTCCCGACGCTCTTTAAATTCGAGTCCGGCTTTTGCCACCAGCTGATTGGCCACCTGTTTTTTACCGGCCAGTGCGTAGGCGGCTGCCAGCCTCCAGCGTGAGGCATTGGTGAGTTCGCCGGATTCGCGCAGGCGGTTCATCGCCGCCAGTTCGGGTTGCCCGGCAAGCGCCAGAGTGTACAGGCGGTAGGCCTGTGTAAGGCTGCTGTTGTACGAGGTAGCCCCGTTACGCCATTGACGGGCCGCGTTTTTCTGATAATTGAGCCAGTTGGTCAAAAAGGTCACCGGCAAGGAATAACCCTGTTTTTGAGCTTCAAGCATAAAATGCCCCGCGTAGGAGGTTGCCCAGGCATCAGCCTCGCGTTCACCCGGCCAGTAACTCACGCCACCTTCCGGTCTTTGCAGCATGCCCAGGCGATCTATGGTCGCCCTGATGTTCTTTTGGGTTTCTTTTTCCTGCGTGTTGTTAAGCTCAAAAACCGAGCTGAGGTACAGCTGCGGAAAGCCGCTGGAAGTGGTTTGCTCTGCACAACCATAGGGGTAGCCAATGAGGTATTGCAGGCGTTTGGTAAAATCAATTTGCGGAAGGGTTGAAAATTCTAACACCGCGGTATTGGTGCCCTTAACCCCAAAGCTGGCGTAGCTTAGGTCCAGCGTTTCGTTAGGCTCAAGGGTATAATGTTTGCTGCGCTGCGAAATGGGATTTGGGTTTTCCACATCAATTTCTACCGAATACGCAGCCCGCTCGCCACCACCCGTAGCGGTAATCTCAAACTTCTGAATGGCATCGGTACGCTTCACGTCAAAGTCAAAATTCACCAGTTGCTCTCCGGTTGTTGCAAAGCGAATAGTTTTTGTGCTTCCGTTTTTGGGCGAAAGGGCTTCCGAAGTTTTTACAGTAACTGTGACTTCCTTCACTTTTTTGTCCATCGCAAACACAGTTACCGGAAGCGTGAGTTGCTCACCCGGCGCCAGTTTTCGCGGAAGCGAAGCCAGTACCATTAGCGGTTTGCGTACGGGTGTGGTAGCTTCTGCACTTCCGTAGGCACCGGTTTTGGTGTTTCCGGCAACTACCATGGTACGTACCGAACCCACATAATTAGGCATCCTGATTTGGTGATTTGCTGTTTTTCCGGCTTCTAAATAAAAGGGGCCTAAAAATTTAACCACCGGTTTAAACCGGTCGGCCTTTCGGTTTTTTGCTCCCGCAGCCATATCACCACCTCCAATGGCAAAAATATTATCAACACTGCCCGAGAAAGCGCCAATCACATCATCATACATATCAAAGGTTTTAACCCCCAGCGCCTGGCGTGCGTAAAAAGCATTATGAATTTTCGGGGTTTCGTAGCGGGTGAGATCAAGCAAACCTTCATCAACCACCGCAAGCGTGTAGGCCATCGCTTTGCCGCCGGCTTCGCTAACCTTCACGCTAAAGGATTCTTCGGGTTTAAGCTCTGAAGACATCCGGATTTTGGGCTCAAGCCGCGTTGCGGGATCTTCTACCATTAACGGGATGATACCATAGAGTCTTATGGGCCGGTCGTTAAGGGTCTGGGCGTGCGGCTGAAGCAAACTGATGTGGACATAGACATTCGGGGCCATTTTCCGGGTAATGGGTATGCGCACTACGGTTTCCTGAGCTTCGGTTTCCACCCATTTTTTAGAAAGCACCTGTGTGCCGTTTTCAATACTGAGCAGGGCTTTGCCACCTTGCTGGGACGGAAATTTCACCACGGCCTCCTGGCCTACCTGATAGGTTTCTTTATCGGAAGAGAATACCAGCATTTTGGCGCTGTCGCCTTCGCCTGCCGGAAGGTTATCCCAGTTGCGGAAGAAGTAGGTGGTAAGACCGGTTGCGTGACCCGAATTTTTGTCGATTACCCGTAACAAGTACCTGCCGCTTTCCTGTTCGGGAACCGTGATTTTTGCAATTACTTTACCGCTGGCGTTTGTAGTAACATCGAAGTTTTGCACGGGTTTATAAACCGAAGTATTCTCGTAACGCGAAAGATTGTCTGAAGAACGGCTAAACCACCAGCGCCATTCGATTTTAAAAAGCTGTACCTGCAATACCCGGCCCGGAGCAGCTTTACCGGTTTCGGTGACACTGGCAAGATCAAATTTGACTTCCTGATCGGTGTAATAGGAATCGTACTCGCGGGTTTCGGGTGCGTGGATACCTGCAAAATGGGTGTACGGAGCCAGTTTTTTTGAAAACACATCTACCGAAAAATCGCCACCACCTTCATAGACTTTGGTTAAGAACGTGGCTTGCAGCATTCCGGGGGCTTTGCCGCTTAACTCCAGTTTTTTAGTAAAGTCGAGCTTGCCTTCCCCATTGAGTTCCTGCTGTTCCAGAACAGGAATTTCGACTTCATTAAAACTGCGTACAGGATCTGTGAAAGTGTAGTTCTTAAAAGCAGGGAAATCTGCCGCTGTACTGCTTAGCGTTGCCGTAATATCGGCCTTCAGATTGCGTGCGGGAGCTCCGTGCAACCACAACGCACTGATGCTGCCGTTAACCGGTTGAGAGGTAGTTAAATAAGTCTCATCAAAGTCGAGTTTGATCTTGAGGCGGTTTGGTTTTACTGTTGCAACCCGTAATCTTTTGGTAAACTTAACCCCGCCTACGCTTATGGTAGCTGTCCAGTTTCCGGTGGGATCTGTGTCGTGGGTTGCGATGGGAAAATAATAAAAGCCATGATTGCGATCGCCGGGCATGCCTTTATCAGACAGCGACGAACTAATCACATTGCGCAATACGAGTTTGCCGCGGGCATCGGTTACTTCAAGCTTTACCGGATGTTCTGCCGGCAAGGGATTGGCCAGATCGTTAAGCGCAAAAGTGAGGTGTATGCTGTCTCCGGGGCGATGTACTCCGCGTTCGGTATAGATATAGCCCTGAAGGCCTTTTTCTAATTTAGTACCACTGATGTCAAAATTACTGAGCGAAAGCGCATTACCATCTTTGAGATCTGCGTACGCGTAATTGTTGCGCTGCCGGGCTACCGCAAAGGCGACCTGCTTATCGCTGGTAAAGGACGCCAGGCCTTCAAGATCGGTTTTCAGGCTTTTGATTAGCTGTTGCTGGTAATTGTAGAGCCGTATTTCGACACCCATTTCGGGCTGAGCGGTGATGAGGTTTGAGGTGGCAAAGTCGTAGCTTCCGTTTTCACTTTCTTTGACAATTAAGCCCAGATCAGAACCCAGAACATTGGTTTTTACAAAGCGGTCTTCATTATAATAGGCCGGGTGACAGGGATTGTCTTCTTCCTCCCAGTTGTAAATGCGGTTTCGCCAGTAGTAGCGCTCATTATCCCAATACGCTTCTTCGCGCAGATTTTCTTCATCGTTTGCTTCGGTATTGTAGTAGTCTTCATAGGCTTCTTCGAGATAGGCTTCTTTTTTGGTCTGGCCGTCAACCTGCGCGTCTTCTGCACAGGGATAGAGGCTATAGGCGGGCTCAAAACTGAACTCTACCCGGTATAAAGCACCGGGATCTGCCTTGAAAAATTCAGATAAATCAAGCGCATAGGCACGCCAGAGTCCGTTTTGGGCAATGTTGTTGTCTATAAGCGGAATGGTCTTTTTTGCAATACGCCTACCCACGCGATTGAGCTCGTAGCTGTCTGTGCTGTTTAAGGAAGCCGATTGTAAATACTGAAGCATATTGTTTTGGTACACCTTAATCACCCGTACATCTACAGCCGAAAGATTAACGGCTTCAAAATAGATGGGAGTTTTAGCAGATGCGGGTAAAATGCTTCCGCTGGAAACCAAACGCACCTGAGGTTTGAGCTGCTCAAAGGAAATTTGCTGAACGGCATCCTGAGGTAAGGCCATACCGTAGGCATTTCGTATTCCTTTATTTAAAATAAGCTGAAGCGTGCCGGTCAAAGGCTGCCTGGGATAAACGGTAAGTACGTTGCCCTGTACCTCAAACCGCATATTCTGGAGGCTGTCTAACTGTACGAGTCCGTCAAAATTTTGCTCCATTTCCAACGGGTCTGAAAAGTTCACACTCACCGAAGTTTCCGGGGCTAGAGCGGTGGTCACATCAACGACAGTAAAGCGCGATTGAGCCGGGATGTTGAGTGTGCTTTGACCCTGCGTTTTGCTTTTTATGGGTTTACCATCCCAAACAATGCGTATTTGAGAGTTTTCTTTTTTACGCTTTATACTATCTATGGTGAAATTGAAAAACGAACCGCTGGCAGAGTCTGCCGGCCAGTCTATTTTTAAAGCGCTGTCTTCCTGATTGGCCTCGATGATTTCTCGAACCGCGCTGAGGGTGGTTTCATCTGCCGTTTCTATAGACCCGGTAAGATACTGCCATTCTCTGCTGTAGGATTGCAGATTACCCAGGTTGATTTTAAAATTGGGCGTAATGGTTTTAAAGCTGAAGGTGTAACTGCTAAACTCCGGAGCGATATCTTCAAAAAAGCGGCTGAGTTTAAGGGTTAAGGTGTACTCGGTGTCGGGCAGAAGGTCTTCTTTAGGATCAAAAACCAGTGTGGTACCGTTTTTAATGTGCAGCACGCCCTCGGTTTTTGGGTAAACAACCAGGTATTCTGAAGGAATAATCTGATTGGCATCAAACCGCGAAGTGGGCTGAGCGAGTTCAATTTTAAGGGGAGCTTTTACCGAAACACGGCCAAAAGTATTAAACGCGATATACTCTTTGAATTTAAAGATGTTGTCATCTTCTCGTTGAGTATGATGACAGCTGCCCAAAACAAGGACTAAAAGCAACAGAACAATACGGGTAAATCGGTTCATATACTGCAGTTGTGAAGGTAAAATGATCTGTAGTTGATCTTAGTGATCAGGTAAAGTTAACATACGTTTTCTAGAATGAACAATGCTATTTTAAAGCCGGGAATAAAAAAATGATCTGCAATTAAAGACCTGATGACTTCTACAGTACTTAAAACCAGTGCCTAAGCTGCATTATGCGATTTATTATTTCTTACATATTACAAAAAATACCGATAAACGACGATTTATAGCATATTATGATCGACAAAATACACAATTATTCAATTAAACGATTTAGCGCTATATAGTCAACTAACGACAAAGTGCATTTTAAACAGCTGAAAAGTGTTAAAGTTTGGGTAAATTCTGTTAAATTTTACACGATAATCGATGAAATACACAAAATGACAGATGAAAGGTTGTAGGAACAAAAAATCCTACTTATGTTTGTATCAACATAACTCATAAACCCCAAATCATGAGAACTTTTACTACAAGCCTTTTGGCTCTTGCATTTACTGTATTATTTTCCAGCTGTTCACAAGACGAAGAGTTGATGCCAACCGAAGAAGCAACTTTAGAAGTTGCTGCAAACCTTACTGTTGAAGAAGCTTTCGCTCAGGAAGTTCTTGCAGAAGTTAACGCACACCGTCAAAGCCTTGGTTTAACTGCACTTCAGACCAATACCGATTCTAAAGCTCAGGCTTCAGATCATTCTAAGTATATGGCTACCAAAGGTCAGATAAGCCACGATAACTTTTTTAAGCGTTCAGACTATCTTAAATCACGTGGTGCCGGTCGTGTAAGCGAGAATGTAGCCTTTGGTTACCGCACAGCGCAGGAGGTAGTTGCAGCCTGGATTAAGAGCGACAGTCATCGCGAAGCACTTGAAGGAAATTTCACACACAGCGGAATATCAGTAGTAAAAAATGATAAAGGAACTGCTTTTTTCACGCAGATCTTCATCACCAAATAAACCCCAAATCACGATCACCCCAGTCAATTACAACAAACCCCAAATCATTTTTAAAACCCCGTAACCCCGAAGTACAAAATCAATTACAACATTCACAACATTTACAAAATTCAGGATTTTAAGTTGGTTTTGTTATGTTAGATGCAGCAGGTGGGGACCTGCTGTCTCGTTTAAAGTCCGGCAACGGACTTGCCAAAAGAAATCCCTTCGCAGCTCATGTGTGAAGGGATTTTCTTTTTTTACCTTTTCAATTCTTCAATCTTCATGGCGTTTAAAATGGTATTCGCGCTCTACTTTACAGATGCGTATGCTGTAAGAGTTATACCAGGTTTTTTTGCCTAAATGTTGAGCTTTAAGATGCTCAAGATTGTTTTTCCAGTTGAGGATATCGGCTTCCGTCTTCCAGTAGGAGATTGTGATCCCTATAGCGCTTCGGGCGTGGTCCATGCCTAAATAACCCGCTTGCTGCTGAGCAAGATGTTCCATTTGTGTAGCCATTTCACTGTAACCTAAAGTATTTTCGCTTTGCGTGGAAATAAAAATAACGGCGTAGTAGGGTTGAGGTGATATCATGTTGTTGACCTGATGATTGAATAGGTGAAGCGGAATGATCTGCTTTTAAATAGTATGGTCACTTTTGGTTTCTAAAACACGTCTGGCAGCAATTTTAGCTTCTTCGACATAACCGCTGTCTTTTTCCAGAATACGTTCTAAGTCAATAGGGGATTTAGTTTGATACTGCGTGATAAATTTTTGAATTTTTTGTTGTTCTCTCTTTTTCTCGATCTGAATTTCTTCTTCCAAAGAAGATTTTTGAGGAAAAACGGTATTAAGTAAGTCTTTATTGGTTGCTAAAAAGGCGATGGTAAGCGCCATGAATGTGATGTTCAAACTTAAAAATACCAGACCGAAAGTTAACTTTATAAGAAAGGGGTCATAGAGGTTTAGGATGCCCCCTGTAAGGGTTAATGTAAATAAAATAACGTAGTATTTTTTGTTTCTGAAGTATAAGAATAGTGAACCGCTGAACAAGAAAAACCCTATATAATAATCAAGCGTTAGTTGGTTGCCGGTTACGATTATAAGAGTAATTGATATTATTAAAAGAATTATAGCTATGAGCAACGCAGTGAGCTCAACGTAGTTAATTTCTTCAGTCTTCATTCTCCCCATAAATCCCAAGAATGAGTTCGCCCTGATCGTTCATATACGCACTGTACATGCCTTCGGTATTAAATTCCATCGACGGATTGCCGTAGTGATCAAGCGCGACGATACCTCCGGTACCGCCCATTTTGGTGAGTTTTTCCTGAATTACATTGTTCGTAGCCTCGGTGAGGCTTTTGCCGGCATATTCCATCTGCGCGCTGATGTCGTAAGCGACCTGCCCGCGGATGAAGTACTCGCCCCAGCCTGTTGAAGAAACCCCACAGGTCGCATTGTTGGCATAGGTGCCGCTGCCTATAATGGGGGAGTCACCAATGCGGTTATATTTTTTATTGGTCATTCCGCCGGTAGAAGTTCCGGCGGCCAGATTTCCGTTTTTGTCCAGAGCCACACAACCTACGGTTCCAAACTTTTCGTCTTTAATAAATGGATCAATAAAAGCCGAAGAAGCACTTACCGAATCTTGTTTCTCACGCTCCAGAATGCGCTGAAGGGCGTCGTAGCGGTTTTGGGTGAAGAAATACGAAGGATCTACGAGTTCAACCCCGCGTTCTTTTGCAAAGGTCTCTGCTCCCTGCCCGCTTAAAAACACGTGATCTGAATTGACCATCACCTCATAGGCCAGATTGATGGGGTTTTTAACGGTAGTGACGCCAGCAATCGCACCCGCGTTAAGCGTGGCGCCATCCATTATGGAAGCGTCGAGTTCGTTTTTACCTTCGTGCGTAAACACAGCGCCTTTAGCCGAATTGAACAAGGGCGAGTTTTCCATCACATTAATAGTATGTTGCACGGCCTCAAGACTACTGCCTCCATCCTGAAGAATTTTATATCCGGTTTGTATGGCTTCGGTAAGTGCTGCTTTGTAAGCCCGCTCCAGAGAGTCGGTCATATTCTTTTTCAGGATTGTTCCCGCACCGCCATGTATGATAATGGCAAATTCCTGTTGTTTGGGAATTTCGGGAGTTGTTTCCTCTTTGGGTTTGGTATTGCACGCAATTACTAGAAGACTCAGGAGTAAGACAGATAAGGTTTTCATGGCTTAAGACAGATTTATGCTTAAAAATACAATGTTTCAGTCTTAAAACGAATTTCTAATGGTCAATCGGAGCTTTTAAATAGCCATCTCTCTTAAAACCAGTGCCTAAGGTGCGCGAGGCGATTTGTTATTTCTTACATATTGCAAAAAATACCGATAAACGACGATTTATAGCATATTTTGATCGACAAAATGCACAATTATTCAATTAAACGATTTAGCGCTACATAGTCAACTAACGATAAAGTGCACTTTAAACAGCTGAAAAGTGTTAAAGTTTGGGTAAATTCTGTTAAATTTTACACGATAATCGATGAAATACACAAAATGACAGATGAAAGGTTGTAGGAACAAAAAATCCTACTTATGTTTGTATCAACATAACTCATAAACCCCAAATCATGAGAACTTTTACTACAAGCCTTTTGGCTCTTGCATTTACTGTATTATTTTCCAGCTGTTCACAAGACGAAGAGTTGATGCCAACCGAAGAAGCAACTTTAGAAGTTGCTGCAAACCTTACTGTTGAAGAAGCTTTCGCTCAGGAAGTTCTTGCAGAAGTTAACGCACACCGTCAAAGCCTTGGTTTAACTGCACTTCAGGCCAATACTGATTCTAAAGTTCAGGCTTCAGATCATTCTAAGTATATGGCTACTAAAGGTCAGATAAGCCACGACAACTTTTTTAAGCGTTCAGACTTTCTTAAATCACGTGGTGCCGGTCGTGTAAGTGAGAATGTAGCTTTTGGTTACCGCACGGCTCAGGAGGTAGTTGCAGCCTGGATTAAGAGCGACAGTCATCGCGAAGCACTTGAAGGAAATTTCACACACAGTGGAATATCAGTAGTAAAAAATGATAAAGGAACTGCTTTTTTTACGCAGATCTTCATCACTAAATAAACCCCAAATCACGATCACCCCAGATCATAATTAAACAAGTCAATTACAACAAACCCCAAATCATTTTTAAAACCCCGTAACCCCGAAGTACAAAATCAATTACAACATTCACAACATTTACAAAATTCAGGACTTTAAGTTGGTTTTGTTATGTTAGATGCAGCAGGTGGGGACCTGCTGTCTCGTTTAATGTCCGGCAACGGACTTACCAAAAGAAATCCCTTCGCAGCTCATGTGTGAAGGGATTTTCTTTTTACTTCCCGCTTTTACTGCGAAAGCATCTGCCGGAAAATCGTATTTTTAAACTTAAAAGAATTCGATTATGCCAATTGCAAAACCCTTTAATCTAACCCGGTGGGTAGAAGAAAACCGCGAATTACTCAAGCCGCCGGTAGGAAATAAAAACCTGTACAAAGACGCCGATGATTATATCGTGATGGCTGTTGCTGGCCCTAACGCCCGTAAAGACTACCATTATAATGAGACCGAAGAATTGTTTTACCAGCTCGAAGGTGAGATTGAAGTTCATATACAGGAAGATGGTGAGAAGCGTACGATGAAACTGGGCCCGGGCGATATGTATCTGCATCCGGCAAAAGTGCCGCATTCTCCTGTGCGTAAGCCGGGTTCTATAGGTCTGGTGGTAGAGCGCAAACGCGCTGACCTTGACGGTAAAGATGGTTTGCTGTGGTTTTGCGACAATTGCAACAACAAACTGTATGAGGTTTATTTTCCGCTAAATGATATCGAAAAAGATTTTTTAAAACACTTTAAAGAATTCTACGGAAGCAAAGAACTGCGCACCTGCAACAACTGCGGTACGGTGATGGAAGCAGACCCGCGCTTTGTTCAGGACTAAAGTCCATTTTAACGAACAATCAATGCACCTTGTAGAGGTGCATTTTTCATTTACGAATCTGTTAGTAAATTCTTTAATTAGCTTTTTTGATTTATTAACTTCGTAGAATTGAAACTTAATTTATACGAAAATCATAAAATAATGACCGAAAGTCACGCAAATACAGCAATCTCTGAAGCATTAAAAGCCTTAGGAATTGAAGCTCAAAACCCGGGTACTTCTACCGGTTCAAAATCTATGAATGGCGGTTCGCTTTTAGACTCGGTTTCTCCCGTTGATGGTTCGCACATTGCCAGTGTGACCCAGACAACACCGCAAGAATACGAGCAGGTGGTGCAAACTGCTCAGGAAGCTTTTAAAGTTTGGCGGCTGATGCCGGCTCCCCAGCGTGGTGAAGTTGTGCGCCAGTTTAATGAGGAGTTGCGTCGCCTTAAAGAACCTTTAGGGAAACTCGTTTCCTATGAGATGGGAAAGAGCTATCAGGAAGGTCTGGGCGAAGTGCAGGAGATGATTGATATCTGCGACTTTGCGGTAGGGCTTTCGCGTCAGCTTCATGGTTTGACGATGCACAGCGAGCGCCCCGGGCATCGTATGTACGAGCAATACCATCCGCTGGGGATTGTAGGTATTATTTCGGCATTTAACTTTCCGGTGGCTGTGTGGTCCTGGAATACGGCTTTGGCCTGGGTTTGTGGCGATGTGTGTATTTGGAAACCTTCCGAAAAAACCCCGCTCACCGGAATCGCCTGTCAAAAAATAGCCGCTCGTGTTTTCGCTAAAAACAAGCTGCCTGAAGGTATTTCGTGCTTAATAAATGGGGGTTATAAAGTGGGCGAACTGATGACTCAGGACGAGCGCGTACCTTTGATCTCCGCAACAGGGTCTACCCGAATGGGAAAACAGGTCGCGCAAACCGTGGGTGCCCGTCTGGGTAAATCCCTGTTGGAGTTGGGCGGAAACAACGCGATAATTGTTACTCCGGATTCTGATTTAAAGATGACGGTAATCGGGGCGGTATTTGGAGCGGTAGGAACTGCCGGGCAGCGCTGTACCTCTACCCGCAGGTTGATCATTCACGAAAGCATTTACGATAAAGTAAAAAATGCACTTGTTGATGCCTATGGTCAGTTGCGTATTGGGAATCCGCTGGACGAAAAAAACCACGTAGGACCTTTAATTGATACCGATGCGGTTAAGAATTACCAAAAAGCCTTAGAAAAAGTTGTTGAAGAAGGCGGAAAACTAATCGTGGAAGGCGGAGTACTTGAAGGCGAAGGTTACGAAAGCGGTTGCTATGTGAAGCCTGCTATCGCCGAAGCAGAAAACCATTTTGAGATTGTGCAGCACGAGACTTTCGCACCTGTTTTATACCTGATGAAATACAGCGGGGATGTGGATAATGCCATCGCACTGCAAAACGGCGTGCGCCAGGGACTGTCTTCAGCTATTATGACTAACAATCTTCGTGAAGCGGAGCGTTTCCTGAGTGTGGCCGGTAGTGATTGCGGTATCGCCAATGTAAATATAGGTACCAGCGGAGCCGAAATTGGCGGTGCTTTTGGTGGTGAAAAAGAAACCGGAGGTGGCCGTGAAAGCGGCAGCGATGCCTGGAAGGTCTATATGCGCCGACAAACCAATACCATTAATTATACGACTGAGCTTCCGCTTGCGCAGGGGATTAAGTTTGATTTGTAATTGCAATTGAGGTGCTACATATACAACTAAAAGCCGCAGATTATGCGGCTTTTATTATTTGCTAAAGAGATAGATCAGTCCAAAAAGCAGCAGACCCGCAAGCACTGCAAAAAAGATTTTCCAAAACGAATACGGGCGTTTACCTGAAATGCTTCCGTTTTCGCCATTTACAAAAAAGCTGTATTCCTTGTTTTTATAACGATAGGCGCTTATGTACACCGGAAGCAGAATGTGTTTAAAGGTTTCCTCCTCAAGCTGAATATTGAGCTGATTAACGCGCTGCTCATCGCCACCAATATCACGTCTTGCCCAGACCGTGGCTATATTTCGCATTTCGTCCTGAGCTTCCAGATGCCCCTGATTTAAGGGGATGGTGTATTTTTCGGTAACAAAACCGGCCAGGAAACCGCTCTCAAAAGGCTGCAGTTTTTTTAAGTCCCAACGGCTAACGCCACGAGGCACTTTTCCGGTGTGTTGTTTTGAGGCATTAATCAGGGTGTCGTCTACAAAACCCTGTATGTTTCCGGAGACCGGAGACCAGCGGGTCTTGCGTACACGACGGGTTTGGTTTCGGCCTTTAGAATCGCGGTAACTTTCAGTTTCATAATAATAATCACCTCTTGAACCGGTGTACCGGCCGTAAAGCTGTGCGTCAAAAGTCCAGTAGGGCAAATACAAACCTTTTGTAAACTGCGGATCGAGGCTGGCCTTTTGCAAATCATTAGGCGCCCACCACAGGCCTTTCACCCATTTTTTAAAGCGCAGGAGTGCTTCCTGTTGCGTGAGCTGGAAAGGCAATACTCCTCCCGGAAGAATCCATTGCTCGGTCACCGCATCTTCGCGAATAAGCGGAGTGCCGCAATACACGCAATGCAGGGATTTGTAATTTTCTTCTACATGCTGGTTTGCACCACAGTTTTTGCAATGCAGCAGGCTTATTTCTACCGAATTGGCCTGAGATCCCATTTCGCGCAGATACTCGCGCAAGGGTAATTCTTTAACGGTATCCAGACTCAGGTCCAGTTCTTCTTTGTGACCGCAATAGTCACAGGTGATCTGGGTGGTGCCGGGCTTGTAGGTAAGCTCGGCACCACAGTTTTTACAGGCTTTTTTAAGTTCCGATTTTTGAATGACAGGATCGCTCACCGTGTGGTTGTTGTCAAATTATTGAGCCGGTAATGGAGGTGGTGTGTTTCCACCTAAAAAGGGTTTCAATTCGTCTAGCTCCTGCAGGGCTTTCCATTCGCTCATACCCTGTTTCCAGATCAGCGAATCTCGATTTATGGTACGTGACGCAAATAAAGACTGCAGTTGCTCAAAGCTTACGGGCCCCTGCTGCTGGTTGTTGATGGCGTAGTAATACTGCGTAGCTACCGGCATAGGTGGTGGCGTTGCGGCCTGAGGTGCGGGTTGATGCGCCTGAGGGTTTGCCATTGCTGTACCCATTTGCTGGGCGAGGGCAAAGCCCATTCCCATTCCCATTCCGGCGCCGGCCGTGCCTCCTTCATTATTTGCCGCTGCCTCGATAGCTTTTGCGGTTTTAAACTTGGTAAGCTTATCCAGATCCAGTTTGTCAATACGACTGTACTCAAAGATTTCCTTTTTGAGTTCTTCGGGCATCGAGACATTTTCGATAAAGAATTTTTCGAGCGAAATCCCCACGCTGCTAAACTCGGGCTGCATAACCTCTTTACAGGTCTCTGAAAGCTCGGTTGTGTTTGCCGCATACAATTCAATAGGTAATTTGGCTTCGCCCACGGTATCGGTAAAGCGAGTGGCAATGAGACTTTTTAGGTGCTCGTTGATTTCAAAATTGGTAAAGTTGGCATCGGTACCCACGATATCTTTAATGAATTTTCCGGCATCGATAATGCGGAAGGCATAAGTACCAAACGCGCGTATTTCTACTAAACCAAAGCGCTCGTCGCTCAGCGTAATGGGATTTTTAGTTCCCCACTTTTCATCGGTAAACAAATGGGTGTTTACAAAATACACTTCGGCCTTAAACGGACTGTCAAAACCGTATTTCCAGCCTTTAAGCGTCGTTAAAATCGGAAGGTTTTGCGTGTTAAGCGTATAGGTACCGGGCCCAAACACATCTGCAAGCTGCCCTTCATTTATAAAAACAGCAGTCTGACCCTCACGTACGATGAGTTTTGCGTTGTTTTTAATTTCGTTTTGATACCGTTCAAACCGGTGGGCAATGGTGTCTTCCGTATAATCGAGCCACTCGATGATGTCTATAAATTCGTGGCTGAGTTTTTCTTTGATTTTGTCAAAAAGTCCCATAGATGTTGATTTTAAAGCTTGTTTGTTAGTATCCGTTTTCTTGTAATTTTGAAACCATTTCCTTGCCTATGCGCATACCCCATTCCCGGCCTATCTGCATAGATTCCTGCATAATTCCGGGTGTTTCTTCGGCAAATTTTTTACCAACGGGAGTGTTGTAGAATGCGATAATAGCCCTTAAATCTTCTATACTCATCCTTTTTTTATATACCGGAGTAAGCATCTCCGTGAGGTCATTAATAGAGGTGCTATCAAATTCGGCTTTCATCGTATCCCAAAATTTATCTGGTACAGCTGTCTTTTCTTGTTTATACATAGTAAAGATCTGGTCTATAGCCGCGTGAAAAGATTCTAAAGACCCTGAAACTTTCATCATTTCAAGTAGCGTTTCGGTATAGGCGTCAGGTTGTGCCTGAGCGTTTAACGTGCTTACACCTGTAAAAAACAGGAGAACAATTACCAGTAATTTTTTCATTATAAATGTGTTTAATAATAGGTAGTAATTTAATCTGATTTGTTTCAAACCACACACAATTTTTTAATAAAAGGGAATTTGGCTTTAAGAACAAGGTCTTTCATTTTTAAAATTTGAAAACAGCCATTAAGCCATTATACCGCTTGAAATACGAATCCCGTAAGCCCACAAAACAATTTTTATTTATCTTAAAATTAACTGATTATCAATGACTTGATTTGGGTTTTGTTTAACCCGACGTACTGAAATTTTAAGAGATCATCCTGTTAGCTTTACATCAATTAACTAAACAAACATTATAATTATGGAAATAAATTGGATGATTGCAGGCCCGGTATTAGCCGGAATTTTAGGGATCGTGATTGGGTATCTTATGGGATATGCTACCAAAAAATCACCTGATTCTAAAAAGGAACTTGAAGCCTGGGAAAATAAATACGAGGCTAAAAATCGCGAACTCAACACTTCTCTTGAGAAGCGTAAAGAACTGGAGAATACCATATCAAATCTACAAACCCGTTTGAGTAATGTAGAATCTGAATTGGCCAGTTCAAAATCTAAGCTGAATGCGGTTCAAAATATCGCCAGCGGAACTACCGAAACCGTAAATTCCTTCAGGTCTGAAGAAGCGCGAAGAGCTTATGGTAAAGATGTTATTCAGGATGACTTAACTATTGTTGAAGGAATCACTATTGAAATTGCGTCTTTATTGAAGCAAAACGGAATAAATACCTGGAAAGAGCTTTCAACTACTTCGGCCGAAAGATGCCGGGAAATCCTCACGAGCAGTGGTCGCGCCACCGATACGCATCAACCCGCTACATGGCCAGATCAGGCACGTTTAGCCTATGAAGGAAAATGGGAGGAATTGCGCGAGTGGCAAAACAAGCATAAGGTGATGGTCTAATAACCTAAATATTAAAGCCGAAGTTTAAAGCTTCGGTTTTTTTATGCGTTTCGGCCATCCTCATCGGGATACAGTTTGTAAAGCGGATCACTTTGCCAGAATTCTTTAGTATCCACATCCAGAATGGAAAGTTTTCCGTAGAAAGCTGCACCGGTATCCACATTCCACACGTTAGCCATCTGCGTGGGTTCGTCTCGGTTGATTCGCGTAACGGGAGTGTGACCTATGAAAATCTCTTTGTGATGCGTAAGGCGTTTGGGATACTCAAGATCATCTGGCTTTAAGCTTTTATCAAGACCTACCGCCATTTCCCAAAAAGTGCGATCCCAGTAAAAAGCGGTGCTGTGATGCTCATACTCGGGGCCATTGTGATTTTGAAAACCGGCATGCACATACATACGATTGGCTGCATCTATGTGATAATTCTCAAGAGCTTCATAAAACTCCAGATGTTCCTTACGTTGCGCTTCAGAATAGGATTGATAGGATCTAATACTGCTAATCCCGCCATGATTGAGCCAGGTTTCATTGGTTTTATGGGTTTTAAGCCAATCTGAGACGAGCTCGTCGTGATTCCCTTTGATAAAAATGCAGTTTTGCCTGGTTTTGAGGTCGATCAAAAAATCTATGGTTTGTGCGCTATCGCTCCACCCGTCAACGTAGTCGCCTAAAAAGACGAGCAAATCATCGGGTTGTACTGCTGCCCGTTCTAAAATTTGTTTTAAGCCTTTGAGTCCGCCGTGGATGTCGCCAATAGCCAGTGTACGTGCCATTAATTGTATTTTACTTTACGCAAAATGCGTATGTTTTCTTTATAGGATTGATATAATTTACTGTCAAACTTACGCAGAAAAGGCCGCATGCTTTCCAGTTTTTCGAGAGCCGGTTCAAAACCATTCAGATAACACAGCAAATAGGTCGCGGGCAGGTTATACAAATCTGCAGTTTCGCCTTTATTTAGTTCAATTCCCGCCAAAACCTTATTGAGTATGGTATTGTTGTTATTGTAGATGTGGTGCAACAATTTTTTGTCGTACTTCGGGGGTTCAAAAACCAGATCGCTGTCTATGTAATACGAACCGTTTTCATTGAAGTACAGCGTGAGTTCTTCCAGCGGATAGTATTTGTAATTTCCCTGAAGCCCCAGCAACACGTATTCTAATATGGTAAATGAATCGTTTGTCATTGTAATGGAAACCTCGTCAAGCGCCGAATAAAAAATACGCACCTGCTCATTGATGAGTTCAATATCAACCCGGCTGAAGTAGGTCTCCCCCTTTACTTCCTTTTTATTCCCGGCCCAGCAGACTACAAACTGTTCTTTAAAAACCTTGTATTGGGTGTGCAGATCGGCGTGGCGCACGTTTATAAAGTCTATAACCCCATCAAGGGTATGCTCAATGCTGTTGTGCGAATGTTTTTCAATAGTAGCGACGATTTCGCTGTTAACATCTAAAATTTCGCTTTTGAAAGACTTCGGCATAGAAATACTTCCGTCCCGGTAGAAAACTGTTCCTCCCCAATATTTCCAGATATTCTTTTTGAGCGCGGTAAGCTTGTTTAAGGGTCTTATGGTCACCAAACCCACAACCAGATCTGCCGGAAGGTGTGGAAACGGAATGTTTTCGTAAGAAACAATGGGCGGATTATCGAGATACGCGTTAATCAAATTCTGAATCTTGCTGTCATCAAAAAACGGAACCCCAACAATCTCATTGCTTTCGTCCTCAACCCCAATGACGATATAGCTGTTGTTTTTAGGATTGGAGTTTGAAAGCGCGCAGATGTGCTTTAAGAATTTTGCCTTGCCTTCTTTGTTGCCAATATCCACTTTGCGCTTCTTGTCATAAAAACTGTTCTCGTCATTATGCGCGAGCAGGTTTTTAATAAGAAGGCGTTTGTTGATCATTTTTAACGTTGCAGGTTGCTTGATACAAGTTACAGGTTTAGTCGTATTTGGAACCTCGTCTATCCGAAGATTTTATATATTTCATTAAAGCATTTATCTGCCTGCTCAGGTTTGTGCACTGGTTTTTCAATTCATTAAATTGATCCTGATCAATGTACTCCCGGTCATAGCATCGATATAGTTGAGAACGCACTTCACCACAGGAACCCTTGGCAATACTCAGAAATTGCGCAAATTCTTTATTGGTCTCAGGTAAGGGTTTAAAACCCTGCAATTTATTGCAGAACTTTAGTATTGCGAAAAAATCTATAATTTGGCACTATGAGCAATACTTTAAGAAGAGGCTCTCATACTGTGAGCAGGTTGACCTGTCATATTGTTTGGGTTACCAAGTACCGATATAAAGTTTTACGTGGAGATATTCAGATTCGTTGTCGAGAGCTTTTGATACAAATTTGTGAAGCAGAGGGGATAGAGATAATGAAAGGAGTAGTTAGTTCCGATCACGTCCATATGCATATAGAATATGCCCCTAAGACCAATGTTAACTATATTGTAAAGCAACTAAAGGGGAGGTCTTCTCGCAAGTTGCAACAAGAGTTTCTAAAGCTTAAGGAGCGTTACTGGGGTCAACATTTTTGGGCGAGTGGTTATGGAGTATGGAGCACAGGCAATGTGACCGACAAGATGGTCAATGACTATTTAGAACATCATCGTCGCGATAGTACTGATAATTCCAATTTTATATTGGAATAAGAAAGGGGACTTTCAGTCCCCAGTAAAATAAACCTCTGCACTTTTAGTGCAGAGTGGTTTAGTTCCGTCCCTTTCAAAGCCTTCAGCAATATTATCCATTATTGAGCCTGCAGCACCATTTATCTGTTCACGCAGTTTAAAATCCTTCTGTAGCTGGGTATCAGAAATAAGCCTAAAGAGATTTTGATTTAATATTCTTGCTTTTTGCCAGATCTCCAAATCTTCAAAACGTTGAATGTTCCCCATAAAATAATTCTTTAACCTGTAACGTGCAATTTTTTAAGCTTTGTTGACAACGGTACTCGAAGCCTGGTCAACACTCATAACCACAAGATCTGCGATGTTTACATGATAGGGTCTGGTCACGACAAAATGGATGATGTCTGCAACGTCTTTGGCCTGTAATGGTTTGAAGCCCTGGTAGACCTTGCCTGCTTTATCAGCGTCTCCTTTAAAGCGTACCTCGCTAAATTCGGTTTCTACCATCCCGGGGTTCACGGCACCCACGCGTATGTTGTAGCCATTCAGGTCGAGTCGCATCCCCTGGTTGATGGCATCTACGGCATGCTTACTGGCGCAATACACATTGCCTTTTGGGTAAACCTCTTTCCCGGCGGTAGAACCAATGTTGATGATATGACCGCTGTTTGCCCTGATCATTTTGGGGATTATGGCATCGCTTACATAAAGCAAACCTTTTACGTTGATGTCGAGCATAGCATCCCAATCGTCTGTACTTCCATCCTGAATGGGATCAAGGCCGTGAGCATTACCCGCGTTATTGATGAGAATATCTATCTGCTGAAAATCTTCGGGTAAACCGGCTATGGCTTGCTGTACCGCTTTCTTGTCGCGTACATCAAAATTTAAGGTGTGTACCTGTACATGTTTACTCAAAGCTGCCTGAAGCGCATCAAGACGATCCTGCCTTCTTCCGCAAAGAATGAGGTTGATGCCGTTTGCTGCAAAATGCGTGGCCGTTGCCTTGCCAATCCCGCTGGTGGCGCCGGTTATGAACGCTGTTTTTCCTTTCATAATTTAATTTTTTTGGTCGTATGAAAATAAGGTTTTACCTACGCTACATTCCTTAAAGCAATACTAAACTTCGTTAATTGCCGTTAAAGGATTTGATAATGAGCCCGAAGGACATCATCTTTGGGAAATCTAATCTTAATAATTAAACAATGAAAACAATATTTAAATTAAGTATGCTCTTTGTAGCATTTATAGCGTTCACTTCATGTAGCGATGATTCTAACTCTTCAGACCGCGGTACTGCCGGTATGTCTGTGCGACTGGTAGACGGTCCGGGTGATTACGACCACGTTTTTATAGATGTTGAAGCCGTAGTTGTAAAATACAACGAAGATCTTGACGATCTGGATGATGCTACAGACGACGATGATTTTGAAAGCGATGAGTACGAACTATTAGTAGATCCGGAAATTTATGACCTTCTTGAGCTAACCGGAGGTACTTATGCGTTGCTTGCTGATGAAGATATCCCTGCAGGAGCGATCAATCAAATCAGACTTATATTAGGTGATGACAACACGGTTGTTGTTGATGGTGAGACCTATCCGCTCGCTACCCCAAGTGCGCAACAATCAGGTTTAAAAGTACAATTCAATCAAACTCTTGAGGCTGGTGTATTTTACACAGTAGTTCTTGATTTTGATGTTGACAAATCAATCGTAACTCAGGGTAACGGTGGTTACAGTCTTAAACCGGTTATTCGTGCCACTGCCATTGAGGCAACAGGAGCGATTTCAGGTAGTGTATTTACAACAGGAGATGTTGTGATTCCTGCAACTGTGAGTACTTTAGTAGGAACCACTGAAGTAACCACTTCTACCAATATTGACGGAGACTTTGAATTGGTAGGTCTTCCTGAGGGAACTTATGATTTAACCGTAAGAGCCGAGATTACAGAAGGTGTTATTACCACCTTTATTGTGGAAGACGTTGTTGTTGAAAATGGACAAACAACCAGTGTTGGTGAGGTTGTTGTAGTTGAAGAATAAGCCTTAAATACTGTATATTTGAAAAGCAATCTGAGAAGATTGCTTTTTTTTTTGCAACAATTTACTCTAAAATCAGTCATTAGAGGCACTGCAGCCAAGTGGTTTCTAATGTGAACACTGGCTGGGGTTTTAACGATAGCTTAACGCAATCGTTCTGAAGAAAAGTTAACCTTTAGAATGTAAAATATACATTAATAGCATATAAATTATGGAAAATACCGGCGCATCTGTTGATATTGGAGCCATCAATGAAAAGATTGAAAGAGAAAGTGCTTTTGTGAAAATCCTAACGATGGAGATGAATAAGGTCATCGTAGGTCAAAAGCATATGGTCGAAAGACTTTTGATAGGCCTTTTGGGTCGGGGTCACATTTTACTCGAAGGGGTTCCGGGTCTGGCCAAAACGCTGGCGATCAACACGCTTTCACAGGCTGTTCACGGGAGTTTTAGCCGTATTCAGTTTACGCCCGATTTGCTTCCGGCAGACGTGGTGGGTACACTCATCTACAATATGAAGCTGAATGACTTCAGCATTAAAAAAGGACCCATCTTTGCCAACTTTGTACTGGCAGATGAAATCAACCGTGCTCCGGCAAAAGTTCAGAGTGCGTTGCTCGAAGCGATGCAGGAAAAGCAGGTAACCATTGGTGACGAGACCTTTAAACTGGATGCACCCTTTCTGGTAATGGCAACTCAAAACCCGGTGGAGCAGGAAGGTACCTATCCATTGCCTGAAGCTCAGGTTGACCGTTTTATGCTGAAAACCGTTATTGATTATCCAAAACACGCCGAAGAACAACTCATCATCCGCCAAAATCTAAAAGGATCTTACGAGAAGGTAAACCCCGTAGTTTCTGTAGAGCAGATTTTACGTGCTCAGGAAGCGGTGCGTGAGGTGTATATGGACGAAAAGATCGAAAAATACATTTTGGATATCATTTTTGCGACCCGTTATCCTGAAAACTACAAACTGGCCGATCTAAAACCGCTTATCAGTTTTGGTTCGTCTCCACGGGGTAGTATCAATCTGGCCACGGCAGCAAAATGTTATGCGTTTATCAAAGGGCGCGGCTATGTAATTCCCGAAGATGTGCGCGCCATCGTACACGACGTGTTGCGCCACCGTATCGGAATCACCTACGAGGCAGAAGCCGAAAACGTCACCACCGAAGAAATCATCAACAAGATCGTAAACGAGATCGAAGTACCTTAAACCAGACCGCAGTCTCAGTTTTCAGTTTATACAGCCTATCGCGATAAACTGCCTGCTGCTACTGCCTGCTGATTGCTGAATTATGGATACTAAAGAACTTTTAAAAAAAGTACGCAAGATAGAGATCAAGACCAGGCGACTGTCTGATCATATTTTTGGAGGGGAATACCATTCTACCTTTAAGGGGCGTGGTATGACCTTTAGTGAAGTGCGGCAGTATCAGTTTGGCGATGATGTGCGTAATATAGACTGGAATGTCACCGCCCGCTACAGCGAGCCTTTTGTAAAGGTTTTTGAAGAGGAGCGCGAACTCACCATGATGCTGATTGCAGATGTGAGTGGCTCCGAATTTTTCGGTACAGACCAGCAGTTTAAATCGGAAATTGTAACCGAAATCGCAGCGACCCTTGCTTTTTCGGCGCTTCAAAACAACGATAAAATCGGTTTGATTTTGTTCTCAGATGGCATAGAGCTTTACATTCCGCCTAAAAAAGGAAAGTCGCACGTACTGCGCATCATTCGCGAACTGCTTGAATTTAAACCTAAAAGTAAGCGCACCGATGTGGCACAGGCGCTTAAGTTTTTATCGAGCGTGATGAAAAAGAAAGCCATTGTTTTTGTGCTTTCAGACTTTATCGCAGATGATTATAACGATACGATGAAAATTGCCGCCAAGCGTCACGACATTACCGGTATTCGCATTTACGACCGCAGGGAAGAAGAAATCCCCAGTTTGGGTGTGGTACAGATGGAAGATGAAGAAACCGGCGAATTGCTTTTAGTCAATACCACTTCGCGAAAAGTGCGCGACAACTACGCCAAATATTACCGCGACCGCGTAGGCTATTTTAAAGAAAGCTTTACCCGCAGCGGGGCAGGCGTCATCGATGTGCGTACCGATGAAAGTTATGTAAAAAAATTACTAGGTTATTTTAAAAGAAGAGGATAGATATACGATGAACGATAAGCCTAAAACAACCCTAATTTTTGGCAACCTGAAGACCAAATTTTCCTATTTGGGACTTTTTATACTGCTTGTTTTAAGCGGAAGTGATTTGCAGGCGCAGCAGGTAAAAGCTGCGGTTGACAGCACAAACATTCTCATTGGCGAGCAAATTACCTATACTGTAAATGTCGAGGCAGACTCTACAGATCTTGTTATGTTTCCCGAAGGTCAAAGCTTTGTACCGCTTGAGTTAATCGAAACCTACAAAACAGACACCTCATATGCGGGAGCTAAAATGAACCTGATCAAACGCTACGGACTTACCCAGTTTGACAGCGGGAGTTACACCATTCCGCGGCAGGTGATCAGCATCAATCAGCAGCCTTTTTATACCGATTCGATTCGGATTGAGGTTAATAATGTTGTAGTAGATACTACCAAGCAGGGTCTTTACGATATCAAGGAAATCGTGGAGGTTGAACGTGCTACCAGTAAAATTTGGGAGTATTTGTTGTACTTTTTAATACTTGCGATTGTAATTGGTGTTTTCCTGTTTTTTATCATTAGACGCAATCGCAAAAAGGCGGAAGCTGAGCGCAAGCTGCCTCCTTTTGAGCAGGCGATGTTTTCGCTTAAAGCGCTTGATGAGGAATTCAAAACCCCGGGTCGCGGACTTTCTGACCAGGAAGTTTCAAAAGCCTATTATTCTAAGCTTACCGATATTGTACGACATTATCTGGACGAGGAAGTTTATGACCGTTCTATGGAAAGTACTTCGGGTGAACTTATTGAACGCCTCCTTGAAGAGAAGCAGAAGGGTAGAATTGACCTGAGCAAAGAAACCATTCTAAAGCTTGACCAGATATTAAAACGTGCCGATCTTACCAAGTTCGCACGCATTGCACCTGGTGAAGGCCAGGCGCAGGCAGACCGTCTTGTGGCTGAAGAAATTGTAAAGGAAACAAAAGAATCAATTCCCGAGCCTACCGAAGAAGAACTGATGCGCGATGCCGCCTATCGCGAGGCTTTGGCTAAACGACGCAAGCGTAAATTGATTCTTACCGGCGTGCTGGGAGTCTTTGCCATACTGCTAATCTCAGCCGGTATTTTAATCGCAACCAAAGGCTTTGATTTTGTAAAGGATAACTTCATAGGTCACCCGTCTAAAGATTTGCTGGAAGGCGATTGGGTTCGTAGTGAATACGGCTATCCGCCTGTTATTGTAAGTACGCCCCGCGTGCTGGAGCGCACCGTAGTGCCTCTGCCTGATTCCATTGCGATGCAGGTTAATATGAATTCATTTGCCTACGGAAGTCTTATTGACCAGTTTTATGTAGTAGTAAACAATGCGCGTTTTAACAGCAAGGAAGAAGCTAATTTGGATGGCGCGGTTCAGGGAATGATTAGCACTCTTGAAGCCAGCGGCGCTAAAAATCTGGTTGTTAAAACCGAAAAATACACGACCCCTGAAGGGACGGAAGGTTTACGTGTTTTTGGCTCGGGTGAGTTCCCGCAGACCTTGAATAAGAAAAACTTTGATGCCGGTGAATATGAAATCCTGCTTTTCACAACTCCGGGAGTGCTTCAGCAGGTGCTGGTAGCCTGGCGTGAAGACGATCAGTATGCCGCTCAGATGGCGCAACGCATCATCAATTCAGTAGAACTTCAAAAAACAGTACCTACTAATGTTAAGTAATTTTGAATTTCAAAATCCTGAATTTTTCTGGCTGCTTTTGGCTTTGCCAATTGCTGCGCTCTGGTATTTCCTGAAACGAAATAAGCTCACGGCACAGGTAAAACTTTCGAGCCTCAAAGGTTTTAAAACAGGAAGTGGTTTGCTGGCAAAGCTGCGGCCCGTGCTCTTTATCTTAAGGTTACTCGCTTTGGCCTGTCTCATAACCGCTTTGGCGCGTCCACGTAATGTTGATGTGTCAACGCGCTCTAAAACCACACGAGGTATAGATATCGTGATTGCGATTGATGTTTCGGCGAGTATGCTTGCGCGTGATTTACGCCCTAACAGGCTTGATGCGTTAAAGGATGTGGCTGCAGAATTTATCCGCCAGCGTCCCAACGATCGTATTGGTCTGGTGGAATATGCGGGTGAAAGCTATACGCGTACACCCATCACCAGCGATAAAGCCATTGTGTTGAGTTCGCTCGAAGATGTACAGTACAACAGCATCATTGAAGGCGGTACAGCTATCGGGATGGGTCTGGCAACGTCGGTTAACCGTTTAAAAGATAGTAAGGCCATCAGCAAGGTGATCATCTTGATGACCGATGGGGTGAATAACGCCGGTTTTATTGAGCCTGCTATAGCCAGTGAGCTTGCTCAGGAATACGGCATTAAAGTGTATACTATAGGTCTGGGGACAAACGGGACGGCGCTGTCGCCTACAAACATAAGATCTGACGGAAGTTTTATTTACGGAAGAATCCCGGTTGAAATTGACGAGGAATTGCTCAAAACGATTGCAGACGAGACCGGCGGATTGTATTTCCGGGCGACGGATAACGAAAAACTGGAGCAGATTTATGCCGAAATCAATAAGCTTGAAAAGACCGATGTTGAAGAGTTTAAGTACACCAATTATGAAGAAAAGTATCGTCCGCTGGTGATTTTGGCAGGGCTGTTGCTTTTGTTTGAATTGCTGTTGCGCTTCACGGTTTTCAGGAGTTTTGTGTAGAAGATTTTATAACGGCTGCTGAGTGAAATTCAAATGATGCAACAAGTTGAATTTGGCATCGAAGCAGATTCGAAAAAATAAATAATAACAATAATAATAGATAAGTTTCTATGTATTTATTGGAAGAAAAAATATGGTTTTGGGCTCTGCTTGCCATTCCGGTAGTGGTAGTGCTGTTTCTGGCAGTAAGCCTCTGGAAACGCAATGCGCAAAAACGCTTTGTGGCCAACCGCGAGTTACTGGGTGCCCTTACCCCACAGCGATCGGTTTTTAAGCCGGTTTTAAAACTGGTTTTAATTTGCCTGGCTATTGCGCTTATGGCGGTTGCATTGGTAAACCCCAAGATTGGCACCAAGCTCGAGACGGTAAAACGTGAGGGGGTTGATGTGGTTTTTGCCGTTGACGTGTCTAAAAGTATGGATGCCGAAGATATCGCGCCCAGCCGTATGGAAAAAGCCAAGCAGCTGGTAACCCAAATCATCAACAACCTGGGAAGCGACCGCGTGGGAATTATCGCCTATGCCGGTAGCGCGTATCCGCAATTGCCCATCACGACCGATTACAGCAGTGCCAAAATGTTCCTCAACGCGATGAATACCGATATGCTTTCGAGTCAGGGAACGGCAATCAAAGACGCTATTGAGTTGGCCAAAACCTATTATGATGATGCCGAACAGGCCAACAGGGTTTTGGTAATCATTTCAGACGGCGAAGATCACGCAGGTAATGCCGCAGCGATTGCAGAGTCTGCACAGGAAGAGGGCATTCGTATTTTTACCATAGGCGTAGGTACCGAAGCCGGAGAGCGCATTCCCATAAAACGTAATGGTGTGGTGCAGTCGTACAAAAAAGATCAGGAAGGCGAGACGGTGATCACAAAGCTCAATCCTGAAACCTTGCAGGAAATCGCCAATGAGGCTAATGGAGAATACATCGATGGCAACAGCACTCAGCAAGTGGTTGACAAGATGAGCACCGCTTTTGGCCAGATGGATAAAAAAGAGTTTGAGGCCAAGCAATTTGCCGACTTTAAAGACCAGTTTCAGTGGTTTGTAGGCGCGGCATTATTCTTGTTATTTTTGGATGTGTTTCTGCTTGAGCGTAAAACCGCCTGGGTACGTAAACTCAACTTATTTAACGAAAACAAAAAAGAAAAATAGGATTTTGAAGATGAAGAGAGCGATTAAACTAGTAACAATTTTTACAGTATTGATGAGTGGGAGTCTTTTCGCGCAAAGCGAAAAACCCAATCCTGCCATTCTCGAGGCACAGGATTTTGTTGCTGAGGGCAATGAAGAGTTTGTGTCTAAAGAATTTTCTGCTGCCGAAACCTCCTATCGAAGAGCGATTGCTAAAGATCCGGCAAATGTGGCGGCAAAATACAATATGGGCAACAACTACTACCGAAATAAAAAGTACGATGAGGGTATGACGCGCTACCTTCAGGCAGCTGAAGTAGCCACTACCAAAGCAGAGAAGCATAAAGCCTATCACAACCTGGGCAATGCATTCTATCAGCAAAAAGATTATAAGAAAGCTGTAGAGGCCTATAAAAATGCCTTGCGCAACGATCCTACAGATGACGAGACCCGTTACAATTTAGCTCTTGCTAAAAAAGAAGAAGAGAAAAACGGTGGCGGTGGCGACGATAATAAAGACGATGAAAATCAGGACCAAAACCAGGATCAGAAAGATCAGAATGGAGAAGGCGATGACAAGGAAAGCGATGATGGTAAGCCTAAAGAGGGTGACGGAGACAAAGAGAGCGACAAAGGCGAGGATAAGGAAGAAGATAAAGGCAAGCCTAAAGATGGGGAAGGCGATCAGAAAGATCAGGGAGAAAACGGTGACAAACCTAAAGAACAGCCTAAGCCACAGCCCGGTCAGGGACAGCTTTCACCCCAGCAGGTAAAAAGCTTGCTTGAGGCCATGAAGAATGAAGAAAATAAGGTACAGGAAAAAATAAATGCCGAGAAAGTTAAAGGTGCCAAAGTAAAAACAGATAAAGACTGGTAATTAGTTTAAGTTAAAAGCAGCAATGATGATGAAGATGCAGTTAAAACTTTTACTGATCCTGATTTTTTCAGGATTTACGGCCTGGTCTCAGGTAGAATTTGATGCCCGGGTGAGTAAGGAGACGCTTGGAGTCAATGAGCGTCTGCGTGTAGATTTTGAGATGAATCAGGATGGTGACAATTTTAGACCACCCAGTTTTCAGGGGTTTACCGTTGTGGGGGGTCCTAACCAAAGCATCAGCAAACAATGGGTAAACGGGAGGGCCAGTTTTTCGAAGACCTTCTCCTACTTTTTACAGCCTAATGCCACCGGAAAATTAAAAATAGGTCAGGCTGAGATTGATATCGACGGTACTACCTATAAAACCCTTCCGGTAGAGATTACTGTGACAGGAGCCGTTGATGTACCCAAAGACCCTAATGATCCTGCGGTTGCAGCGGCAGAAAATGTGCATTTGGTTGCTGAGGTTTCAAAATCTGATCCTTATCTCAATGAAGCATTTACGGTCGTGTACAAATTGTACGTTTCCAGAGAAACATCTGTGACCGGCTGGAATGAGGTTGAAGCTCCAAAATTTTCGGACTTCTGGAATCAAAGTATTGATGAAAAGCAGTTTAAAATTTACGATGGCAGCTATAATGGTAAGCCCTATCGCTATGTAATCTTAAGACGTACGCTGTTGTATCCTCAAAAAACCGGCGAACTTACCATAGAGCCCCTTGCGCTTAATATCAATGTGGAAGCGCCTACCAATCGCCGTGATATATTTGGGATGCGCATTCTGCGTCCTGCGCAGATTAAGGTGAGTGCGCCTACGCGAAAAGTAAAGGTGAAGCCGCTTCCTGAAGCCGGAAAACCTGAAAGCTTTACCGGAGCCGTAGGAACTTTTGATTTTGACGTTACAGCTAGTAAAACCAAATTAGATGCGCAGGAAGCTCTAGATCTTACCATAAGTGCTAAAGGTAATGGTAACCTGAAACTGTTTAATCTGCCCAAGCCTAAATTGCCCAGTTCTCTGGAAGTTTACGAGCCCGAAAACGAGCAGGATATACGGGTTTCTGTTAATGGGATGAGTGGTAAAAATGCACAGCGTTATACCATCGTGCCTCAGCAAAAGGGGAATTATCCTATTCCGCCTATAAATTTCTCCTACTTTGACCCGGCGACAGAGCAATACAAAACCCTGAGCAGCGATGAGATTATCATTGATGTGGAGAATGGCCCTGCTACTCTGGCACAAAACAATAATAAAGTGCCGGTTGAGGCTCAGAAGCAGTTTAGCTACATCAAATCGGAGGCAAACCTCATCTCAAAAAATCAGGAATCTTTTTTTGGCAGCACAATCTTCTGGACTATGCTGGGAACACCGGTTCTATTGATTCCGCTGGTGATATTTTTTGGTCGTAAGAGACGTGAATATCAAAATGATATTAAGGGCAACAGATTGCGCAAGGCAGATAAACTGGCGCGCAAATACCTGGGCGATGCCAAAAAGAATTTGGGCGATCAGACCGCGTTTTATCTGGCTTTAGAGAAATGTTTGCACAATTACCTTAAGGCAAGGCTCAATATCCAAACCAGTGAGATGAGTAAAGAGCGTATCAGCCAGTTATTACAGGAACGCGGAGTAGCGGTAGAAACTACGGCAAGCTTCCTCAAACTGTTGGAAAGTTGTGAATTTGCCCGTTATACCCCGGCAAGCAGTGTTGCGATGCAGCACGATTACAATCAGGCGTCACAGGTTATTTCAGATATAGATAAGCAATTGTAAGGTTTTAAAATCGCTATAAAAATGATTAAGAATATAGAATTTTTTAGACCGAAAAGCTCAGGATTCAGATGCAATGCAGTCCAACTGATTTTTGCGTGTATGGTGCTGTTTGTATCATTTGGGTCACACGCACAAACCCCGGAACAGTTATTTGAAACCGGAAATTCTCAATATGCCCAGAACAATTATGAAGAGGCCATTAAGAACTACGAAAAAGTTTTGGATGCCGGTTATGAGTCTGCAGCCGTTTATTACAATCTGGCAAACGCGAACTATAAGCTTAACCGCATAGCTCCCAGTATTTATAATTATGAAAAAGCACTTCAGTTAAAACCCAACGATCAGGAAATAAAAAACAATCTGGAGTTTGCCCAGAATATGACGGTAGATGCTATTACGCCCTTGCCTCAAAATACCTTCAAAAAAGGGTATCGCGCAGTGTTGGGCTTATTCAGTGTAGATGGCTGGGCGGTATTAACCGTAGCGCTTTTGGGCTTATTTACTCTTAGTTTCCTGTTTTACTACTTTATTGCTTCCACTTCCCTCAAGCGCACCCTTTTTACGGTTTCCTTTCTGGCTTTAGGACTGGGTTTATTGAGTCTTACTTTGGCTTTTCAATCCCAATCGGAAAAACGAAACCGCATTTTTGCTGTGGTTTTTTCGCCGGAGGCTGAAATAAAAAACGCCCCAAATCTTGCGGGTGAAAGCAGCTTTGTCCTGCACGAAGGTACAAAGGTGCGGGTGCTGGAGCAGGATGTAAACTGGGCGATGATTCAATTGGCAGACGGTAAGGAGGGTTGGATTCCTGTGTCTGATATAAAGCTTTTGTAGATAATAAGTTATATTGATAGTAATTCAATATAACTTTTATAAATTTACTAGGCTTAGCCAAAACCAAATCCTTGACAACCAAATCCTTTTTACTGCTTAGTATTTTTGTGATTTTTCTAATCACTCCGGTTTTGGTGCGCGCTTTTGAGCATCAGGATAAATGGTGTATGCTAGACGGTATTGATGACGAGCGAGGTTTGGGGAGTGTATTTGACTCAGAAGATGAGTTCAGTAAAAATTCAGACTCAGCCTACACCATATTCAACATCGTTGAAGTAATTGCTCCCGAACCGCTGCACTTTTCAGTGGTTCCTGATTCGGTCTACCTTGACTTGATTTCTCCACCTCCAAAAAATAATTAATTTTAATATTTACATGCATAGTAGCCAAACTCCCCGTGGGGTTGAGGCTGATGTATGTATTACCACTATTTTTAAACAACCGCAACCAATTTTATATTATGGATATTCAAAAAATTTTTGAAAACAACAAAGAGTGGGTAAAGCAACGCCTGAGTACAGAACCTAATTACTTTAAAAAACTATCTGAAGGTCAGTCGCCCAAAATACTGTACATAGGCTGCAGTGACAGCCGGGTATCTTCTGAAGAGCTTATGGGCGTGGGCCCCGGGGATGTTTTTGTACACCGCAATATTGCGAATATGGTTCCCAATACCGACCTTAATTCGATGTCTGTGATCAACTATGCCGTAGAACATCTTAAGGTAGAGCATGTTGTGGTTTGCGGGCATTATTACTGCGGGGGCGTAAAGGCCGCAATGCAATCTGCAGACCTGGGACTGCTCAATCCCTGGCTTAGAAACATACGTGACGTATACCGTATACATAAAGACGAACTCAATGAGATCAAAGATGAGGAAGAGCGTTACAAAAAATTTGTGGAGCTAAACGTTCAGGAACAGTGTGTGAACGTGATTAAAACGGCCGACGTTCAGAAAGCAATACGCACCCGTAAGTTATCGGTTCACGGCTGGGTGTTTGACATTCATTCCGGGAAGTTGATAGACCTGAATATTGATTTTGAGAATATACTTCGCAACATTATGGAAATATACAGACTGGATGCCCTTTAAAACGATAAGCCCGTCCTGATCTGCAATAATAATCAACCTTTATCAGACCTGCCGGCTTTTAGAAAAGCGGCAGCATAGTTAGAATAACCTAAAACCAAAACATCATGTTTAAACATTTAAAAAATGATTTCCCTTCAGCAGTAGTGGTCTTCTTTGTGGCCTTACCGCTCTGTCTGGGAATCGCGCTGGCGAGCGGCGCCCCATTATTTTCGGGGCTTATAGCAGGTATCGTAGGCGGTATCGTGGTGGGAGCCATAAGTGGCTCAAGCCTGGGAGTTAGTGGTCCGGCAGCCGGACTTACCGCAATTGTTCTTGCGGCAATAACAACCCTTGGAGGGTATGAAAATCTGTTAGTAGCTATCGTGCTGGGAGGTGTAATTCAGTTGCTTTTTGGCGTCCTCAGAGCAGGTATAATTGGGTATTATTTTCCATCTTCGGTTATTAAAGGAATGCTTACCGGTATTGGGATCATCATCATTCTTAAGCAAATTCCACATTTCTTTGGCTATGATGCAGACCCGGAAGGCGACTGGAGTTTCTTTCAGGTAGATGGCGAAAATACCTTTTCAGAACTGGGAAATATTATAGGTAATATAAGTCCCGGAGCTACGCTTATAGCGGCTATTGGCCTGGGAATACTTATACTATGGGATGTCGTGCTCAGTAAAAAAGGAAAGTTTTTCAAACTTATTCAAGGGCCTTTGGTTGCAGTAGGTTTAGGTATTGTGTATTATTTAGTCACTCAGAATTCTGGAGAATGGGGTATAGCGCAGGAGCATTTGGTTTCTGTACCGGTACCAGAAAATTTCGGGGATTTTATCGCGCAGTTTACGTTTCCCAATTTCTCAATCATCGGTGAGCCTGCGGTGTGGATTACAGCCTTTACGATTGCGCTGGTTGCCAGTTTAGAAACGCTTTTATGCGTAGAGGCGACAGACAAATTAGACCCTAAAAAGCGCACCACACCTACCAACCGTGAGCTTTTTGCTCAGGGAGCCGGGAATATCGTCTCTGGAATGATAGGTGGTCTGCCTGTGACCCAGGTTATCGTGCGTAGTTCGGCAAACATTCAGTCAGGAGGTCAGACTAAAATGTCTGCTATTCTGCATGGATTTCTGTTGTTGATTTCAGTGATTTTAGTGCCAAACATTTTGAATCTTATTCCGCTTTCGGTACTTGCGGCCATTCTGTTTTTAGTAGGTTTTAAACTGGCAAAACCGTCTACCCTTAAGCGTATGTTTTCTTTAGGATGGAAACAATGGGTGCCCTATATGATTACGGTTTTGGGAATTGTATTTACCGATTTGCTCATTGGTATCAGCATGGGCCTTGCAGTAGGTATCGTGGTGATTTTAATCAAGAACTACCAGAATTCGCACTTTTTGCACATTCGCGATGAGAAGGAAACCGGAATAAAAGTGGTAAAAATGACTCTTGCCGAAGAGGTCACGTTCATCAATAAGGGAGCGATTTTAAAAGAACTGGACAAGTTGGAGCCCAATTCGTATCTGGAAATTGATGTGTGTAAAACCCGTTATCTGGATCATGATATTATCGAAATCCTCGATGACTTCCGTTTTAGGGCCAATGACAAAAACATCAACGTTAAGATTATCTCTGAACGGGGTACTATTGAAAATCCCGAGAGTTACGAGGCCTTTTTCAAAGAAGTAAAAATTGAAGAATACCGTACACCGGCATAAATGGTGCCTGCTCATTAAAATTAAAAACCCCGGATGTATTGCACTCGGGGTTTTTTAATTAAATGGTTTCGGTCTGCATAGGGGGTTCTTGCTGCTCAGGTTCTTCATTACGTAAGATTTCGATCTCTTGGAGAAGACTAGGAAGCACCAGCGGCGCAATTGGCTCAACAAACGGATAAAGCACAGAGGTTTCTTTGGTTTCCTCCTGAATAAGATTAAATCGTGCGGTAATTGAGTTAATAAACATCAACAAAACACTCAGTATAAATGCAGATTTCAGAAGCCCAAACACGGCCCCCAGAATCTTGTTTAGGATGCCCAGCATGATGAGTTTGGCGAGTTTGGTGAGTAGTTTTCCCGTTAGGGTAATAACCAGTACAATGACAATAAAGGTCACCGCAAAAGCGATGAGATTAAGCGTCGCAGGTTCCCATTCTACGCGGTCCTTGAGATAATCTGCAGCGTAAAATGAAAAATGAATGGCGCCATAAACCCCAAGAATAAGTGCAAGCAGGGAGGCCAGCTCCAGGAGCAACCCGTTTTTTATGCCTTTGTATAAACCCAGAAGTAAAAAGACTCCGAGTATAATGTCTAAATAATTCATAGGCTAAATATACATTTTTTCTAAAGTCAGGGCCCACTCAAAAAGGCCTGAAGCGTTTCATGCAGACATTAGCTTTAAGACTAGTGCTTCTTGACTATATTTGCGGAATGGCAAGAGATGAACAACTTAAGGAGCGCTGGGAACAGGTAGTCACCAAGCTTGCGGCGCGTTTTGCAGACGGCGAGCGACTTGACCTGGACGCAATTATCTATTTGATAGGGGTGCAGGAGTTGGGCAAACCCGGAATGCGCTTTAAAAAAGATGATAAAATCAATTTAATGCATATCGCCATTTGTCGTTTACTGGAGCCTTTTGGGTTTTACCGGTTTGATTATCAGGATGAAGAGGGCTGGCCCCATTATGAAATGCTGGAGCCACTACCTCCCCTCAAAGCCGGTGAACAATCCCTGCTGATGAAAGAAGCCATTGTAAATTACTTTTTAGAAAAAGAATTGATTCATTAATCTGCCAGGCATTGCTGTTCTTAAATCTGTTACAACGTACGTTTCCTAACGATTCCGGGCCTATCTATAAAGAGACGGTCGCCGGCAGATTCCCTGTAGAGCCATTTAATACCTACAGTAATTTCATTTTTCTGTTTATCGTCCTGTACTTCTTTTTGAAGATCTATAACAAACCCAGGCAGCATTGGTTTTTAATGATCACAATCCCGCTCATTTTTGTAGGGTATGTGGGCGGCACGCTTTATCATGGTCTGCGCAGTGCAGAGCTTTGGCTGTTACTAGACTGGGTGCCCATACGAGGACTGAGTTTTCTGGCCGTTCTCTATTTCATTTTTAAGTGGAAAGACACCTGGCCTCAGCGCATATTGTTTATCGTCGCTATTGGAGCCGCTTTTATAGGATTGCGCTATTTGCCCGTGCCTGAAAATATTGAACATAATCTGGGTTATCTCATCAACGCGCTTTCTATTTTAATACCGGTTGTTGGCTATCTAAGTAAAACCCACTGGAGGCACGCGGGATGGGCATTTTCGGGATTTATCATATTTGCCTGTGCGATTGGTTTCCGGTTTATAGATCAGCGTCTTGAGTTTGATATTTTCTGGATGGGAACCCACTGGCTGTGGCATCTTCTGGGTGGAATGGCTGTGTTTTGCATTCTCAACTATATTTTCATGGACAATAAAGCACAAGCCGAAGGGATTTCCTAAATTTGTGCCTTCAAAAGTCCGTAAGGGCATTTTATAAATAAGTCACTATCCACTTCAGTCCAAATGCTGAAGAAAGGGCCATCAGATTGAACTCTTAAACTATGTTAGATAAAATAAAAGAGCGTATTGCCGAAGCAAAAAGCTTTACCACAAGCTCCTTAGATGAGGTGGAAGCTTTCCGCATTAAGTATTTAGGGAAAAAGGGTCTGTTTAATGAGTTTTTTGCAGAATTTAAAAATGTACCAAACGAGCAGAAAAAAGAGTTTGGCCAGACCATAAATAAACTCAAAGCTGTTGTTCAGGAACGTATAGATGCTCTAAAGTCTGACCTGGAAACCGTTGAAGAAAAAGGAGTTTACGGTGATCTTACGCGTCCCGGTGATCTTGTTTCTTTGGGTTCAAGACACCCTATTTCTATCGTTAAGAATGAGATCATAGATATTTTTGCCCGAATCGGGTTTAATGTTTCGGAAGGGCCTGAGATTGAAGACGACTGGCACAACTTTACCGCGCTTAATCTGCCCGAATACCATCCCGCACGTGATATGCAGGATACCTTTTTTATTCAGACAGATCCCGATATTTTATTGCGCACACATACGTCATCTGTGCAGGTACGCTATATGGAAGCCAATAAGCCGCCTATACGCACCATTTCTCCGGGTCGTGTGTATCGCAATGAGGCGATCTCGGCGCGTTCGCATTGCTTCTTCCATCAGGTGGAAGGTTTGTACATAGATAAAGATGTTTCGTTTGCAGATTTAAAGCAGACTTTGCAGCATTTTACTACCGAAATGTTCGGGAAAAGTAAGATACGCCTGCGTCCTTCATACTTTCCGTTTACAGAGCCCAGTGCCGAAGTAGATGTGTACTGGGGGCTTGAGACCGAAACCGATTACCGCATGACCAAAGGAACCGGATGGCTGGAGATTATGGGCTGTGGAATGGTTGATCCTAATGTATTAACCAATTGCGGTATAGACCCTAAAGAATACAGCGGTTTTGCCTTTGGTATGGGCATAGATCGTATTGCGCTTTTGCTGCATCAGATATCAGATATTCGCTTACTGAGTGAAAATGATCTGAGGTTTTTGGAACAATTTAAGAGTGCCCTATAGCTTTTAAAGCGACTTTTGTACCGGATGTATTCTTAAAATTCCGGTTATGAAAAAGTATGGTATAATAGGTTTCCTCATTTTTGTCGCAGTGGTAATTGCCGTGCTGACTTTTGCAATTGGCGTTATTAAAATTATGATCGGGAGTGTTTTCCTGGTAATAATGGCAATAGCCATACTGGCATTGTGGATTATGTGGAAGGTTAAAACAGACTAATTATGCGGAAGGATATAGATATCCCTAAAAGCGATGGCGTTTATGTGGCTGCTGTAAAGGAGTTTAATGAAACCCACCGCACCAATGACTGGAACGCCTATATCATTAACGATCTCAACGAACCGCTGGAACTGGTGCTTATTGTTTCTAACGGTTACAACGATCAAAAAGTGACCAGCCAGATGCGGCATAAATTGCAACTACTTCCGGCTAAGGGCTATGCTAAAATCGAATTTATAGAAGATAGTGTGCTCGAGCTGAATAACGAGTTTGCAGTAACCTATTTTCTGGGCGGAACCCTTTTTGAAAAGAAATTTGTTTTTCAGGCTTCATCCATTTCTGATGAAACAGCAGGGCCAATTCCCGTAATGCCCAAAGAAGGGGTGCTCGCATCCTAGTTTATTTCTTAACTTTAGTGATATGAATATCACATTCACTACAAAATCCGAAAGTAAAGCCTTACAGGAACAAGCATTTCTTAAGTTGAGTCCTTCACAACGTTTTTATGCTTTTTTAAAACTTTGCAGCGATGTAAACCAATTTCCTGTGTCGCGGCGACGACAGCCAAATCCGTCTAATTTTATTTTAGAAAAGAAATCTAAAAATGAATAATTTATGGGATTATGAAATACATGATTTCTTAAGGCTATGCATGAGTAAAGGAGTCAGGCTAATAATGGTGGGAGGCGGAGCGGTAAATTTCCACGGCTACCAAAGGCATTCGGCCTATGTCGATTTTTGGATAGAAACTTCTGAGACTAATTTTAAAAACTTAGTTCAGGTTTTTAATGAACTGGGATACGATTTGGAAGATTTTCCGGAGGCTGTAAAAAAGCAACAGCAAAATATTTCGGTAAATTTTTCTCCAGACTCTTTAAATCTTGAGCTAATCACTAATTTTTCAGTCAATAAATCTTTTGATGAGGCTTATGAAGATTCGATAGTTGCTACTTCTGAAAATAATTTTGAGCTCAACTGGAGGGTATTGGCATATGAGGATTTAATTACCAGCAAAGTGAAATCCGGAAGACCTAAAGATTTGTTAGACATACAGGAACTCCAAAGAATCAAGGATAAAGATTGATTTTAATCCAATTTCTCCGTTAACTTTTTAAAAGTCTTTTTAGGATCTTTTCCTTTGTATAAAACCTCGTAAACGGCATCTATTATAGGTGTTTTGGCTCCGGTTTTCTCCTTGATTTTATAGGCACTTTCGGCTGCATAATAACCTTCGGCCACCATACTCATTTCCATCTGTGCGCTTTTTACGGTGTAGCCTTTACCTATCATATTCCCAAACATACGGTTGCGGCTAAATACCGAATACCCGGTCACCAGCAAATCTCCCAAATAGGCTGAGTCGTTGATGTTGCGCTTCATCTTATGCACTTTTTTGATGAATTTTTTCATCTCGCGTATGGCGTTACTCATCAGCACACTTTGAAAATTATCACCATAACCCAGACCGTGGGCAATACCCGCTGCAATGGCGTAAATGTTTTTAAGCATCGCGGCATATTCGGTGCCTATAGTATCGTCAGTGATTGTAGTGTTGATGTAGTCGCTGCCCAGATGTTTGGCCATAATTTTTGCGTGCTCCTCATCTGCACATGCGATGGTTAAATAAGAAAGCCGCTCGAGGGCAACTTCTTCGGCATGACAGGGTCCGGTGATGACTCCAATATTTTCATACGGAATATCGTAAGCATCGTGAAAGTGTACGCCAACGATTTTACCGGTTTCGGGTACGATACCCTTGATTGCCGAAAAAACAATTTTGTTTTTAAAATTGCTGCTCACCTTTTCAAGTTCTTTACCCACAAATGCAGAGGGAATTGCAAAAATCAGGTAGTCTGCATAATCAATTATGTCGTTGATATCATTACTCAGCTTGAGCCTCGTGGTATCAAACTCTACGGCACTCAGGTAATTGGGATTGTGTTGTTCCTTTTTAAGATGCTCCATGGCATAAACGCTGCGCATATACCAGCCTACTTCATCCAGATTTTCGGAAAGCATTTTTACAATGGCGGTAGCCCAGCTACCTCCCCCAATAACACCAAATTTTAAGGCCATAATAACTTAAGATTTACCTCAAATGAGGTTAGGATTAAAAACGAAGCAGCTTCCTAAAAATCAATTTTATAACGGTGATTTTTTAAGAATTTCTTCTCCCTAAATGTACAGATTTTAAAGCGGACCTAAAATCTTGAAAAACATCGGTTTAATTTTTTGGCACAGGCTTTGAATACCTGTTAGTACAATTCAAGCAAGACGTCAAGGCTAAGAATTAGTTAAGCTGAAGGACTTTGGTGCATAGCGCAAAGAAGATTTCAGAAGTGATAACTTAAAGAAGAACAATTATGAAAGCAATACAATTACTTGGAGGCCTGGCTCTGTTTCTTGGCGTATTTACTTCGTGTGTGAGCGATGTTTATATTGAAGATGAAATAATAGAACCGGCAGTACCTTTATCTGTAGTACTAAGTGACTACGAGCTCTGGTACGTAGACATCAATCAGACACAAGGTAACGGCAATATTCCGTTTATGGAGAAGGCCTTTACGCTTTCATTTTTAAGTGGAGATGTCTGGGCAAATAACAATCTCGCCGGTATAGGTAATCAGGGTGCGGGATATGGTATCGAAGTAGGGTATTATGATATTTTTGATTACGATCTGGATATTAGTCACGACATAGATGGTTTTTATTCGTTTGAAGTGATCCCGGTCAATAGAAATACAATTGAACTCTATCACAGACCTACGCAGACTTCCTTTTTCTTAAAAGGCTATCAGCGTTCTAACTTTGATTACGACCGTATTTTTTACGACAACATCCATTTCTTTTTGCAGGAATATGCAGCCTGGGAAAAGATTTATACTTCGGCAAGTGGGGTTTCAAATGAGTTTGATGCAGAAAACTTTTTAAGCTTTTATCCGGCTAATGGGGGTGGAAACTTTCAGAGCTCGCAAGACGTGAGAGGTACTTCAGTGAATAATCTGTATTGGGATTATACCGGTATTTATGATGTGCAAAATGTTGCCGGAAACGCGCTCTTGAAGACGCTTACGCTAGATTATGATTATTTTGAAAATGAGTTTTTTGAATTATCAATCCTTGATGATAGCACAATATCCCTGTATCACCCCACATCGGGAAGTGAATACCGCTTTAGAGGAAAAGGCTATATAACCTATAAAACACCCGAAGAAGGTAAGAGCAGGTTGAAGCAGGCTGTAATTGAACAAAGTATTAAGCAGTTGCAAACGGCAAAAAGCAAAAGTAAATAGTTAGATTTTTTGGTTGGTTAGTTAGTTGAAATCGTCCTGTTGTGTAAATTACAGGGCGATTTTGTGTTTTAAGTAGCGCTAAACCCGGTAAATGAAGCTGTGTGGGCTTAAATATTCACATAGATTTACCGAAGTCTTGACGCAGTCTTAAGTGTTGATTTTGTAATTTTCATTTCAATTAAGACTAACTAATCCCGGGAAACCGGAAAGAATCAAAAAATTATGGGATTATTTTCATTTATTAAAAACGCCGGAGCCAAAATAGGCATAGGTAAAAGTACAGCTGAAGAAGCTGCCGAAAAGAAAGCGGAAGCAGCAGCTGCCGCAGAAGCAGCAAATCGCAAGGCAGAAGCTTCTTTAAAAGAAACCATTCAGGATTTAGGTCTTGAGGTCGAAAACCTTCAGCTTGATATTAAAGGCGAAATGGTAATCGTTGCAGGTAAAGCTAAAGACCAGACGACTAAAGAAAAAGTGGTTTTGGTAGTGGGTAACGTTGAAGGTATCGCTCAGGTAGACGACCGTATGGATGTGGAGCACAAAGAACCTGAAGCGCAATTCCACACCGTTGAATCTGGAGATACCTTGAGTAAAATCGCTAAAAAATTCTATGGGAATGCCATGAAATATCCGGTGATTTTTGAGGCCAATAAGCCTATGCTAAAAGATCCGGACAAAATTTATCCGGGGCAGATGTTACGCATCCCAAGGCTGGATTAATACGCATAAAATCATACTGAAAAACTCTGAGGTCAATTCCTCGGAGTTTTTTTATGTTAAACTTTCAGCACAAGGCATTCGCATTCAGAAGGCTATAAAACACCATGCCTGTAAAGAAATCCGGCAGAGGCTTCAGTTCGTAAATAGTATTAAAACCAATATACTATGAAATTTAAAAACCCATTTACGAAAGCAGGAGCTCTTATTCTGACTTCAATTTTATTTATAAACTGTTCAGACGATACCGAAACCCTCAATGAGTCTGACGATACTGTCGTTGCTGCTTATACCGTTGCCGACTTTAAAGCCTCCCTTTCAAATGCTGAAGAAGAACAGGATGAAGCCTGTTTTTCAAGAAATCTGATTGCGGGTCAAAATGAGGTAGTGGGCCAGGTAACTATAGATGTAAATCAGGATGGTAGCTGGACGCTTACTTATCATACCCTTGAAGGCTGGTCTTTGCAGGAAACGCATTTAAGTTTAAGTCCTGATTGTGAAAATCCAACGTTTCCGGTCACCAAAACCGGAAATCCCAAGGTAGGAAAGTTTGAGTATGCTGCTTCGCACGAGAACGGCATTGATACGGTAGAATATACAATCTATCAGGATTCATTCAGCTGGGAGTTTTGTTTTGCAGCTCACGCAGTGGTCGAAGGGCCAAAAGGAGAGGAAACTGCCTGGGCCGAGGGGGAATCTTTTGACGGTAAGAACTGGGCGATGTATGTGCACGCCTTCTTATTGGGTTGCTTGCAACAAACCTAAGATCGGTAAAAATTCATCTCATCAATATAGCGCCATACCGGTTGCGGTAATAAGGGTCGGCAGTTTTTGCCGGCCTTTATTGCTTTACGAATAAAGGTTGCCGAGATTTCTACCACGGGAGCATCTACGATATGTATGTTAGGATGCTCTAAAAGTTTAGGGCGGTCTGCGTCTGCTTGTTCGGCAACGCGGGGATATACATAGATTGCATGATTTTCCAGGAGTGTCTCGTAGTTTTTCCACTTGTGCAGCGTACGCAGGTTATCTTCACCCATAATCAGGCTAAACTCATAATCAGGATACTTTTCCTGCAAATAAGCTAAAGTGTTTGAAGTATAATTGGGTTGAGGTAAATTAAACTCGATGGTACTCGCTTCAATTTTAGGATAGTCTTCTACGGCTTCAAGCACCAGTTGATAACGATGATGATTGTCTAAAAGCGTTTTTTTCTTCTTGAATGGATTGTGGGGGGTAATCACCATCCAGATTTTATCGAGGTCGCTGTATTCGGCAAAGTGGTTTGCGATGATGAGGTGTCCTATATGCACGGGATTGAAGGTGCCGAAGTACAAACCTATTTTCATAGCTATTCCTTTACAAAATTGCGTACCAGTGCATAAGCTTCTTCGAGCGCGGTGTCCAGATCGTTGTTTTCGATGATGTGGTCAAACTGCGGAGCGGTTGCCAGCTCAATACTCGCTTTGGCAACGCGCATATTGATGCGGTCTTCACTTTCGGTCTTGCGCTTTTTAAGCCTGATTTTTAACTCTTCAATACTGGGAGGTTTTACAAAAACCGCCAGTGTACGCTCGGGATAGAGCTTTTTAATATCCAGACCACCTACCACGTCAATGTCAAAAATCACGTGTTTACCCTGTTTCCAGATGCGTTCTACTTCACTCTTAAGTGTGCCGTAAAAGTTATCGCGGTATACTTCTTCCCATTCGAGAAATTCTTCGGCTTTAATGCGTCTTTTAAACTCTTTAAGCGATAAAAAATAATAATCAACGCCATCCTGTTCATTAGGTCTTGGCTCCCGTGAAGCCGCCGAAATGCTAAATTCCAGATTGAGTTCCTCCTTGGCGAGTAACCAGCGCACAATGGTTGTTTTACCGCTTCCGCTAGGTGCCGAAAAAACAATGAGTTTGCCTGAACCTTCCATTAGAGTACGTTTAAAAGTTGTTCTTTTATTTTTTCGAGTTCGTCCTTCATGCGCACCACAACCTGTTGCATAGGTGCGTAATTTGACTTAGAGCCAATGGTATTGATCTCACGGCCCATTTCCTGACTTATAAAGGCCAGTTTTTTTCCGTTAGACTGTGGGGAGGTTAAGGTTTTTGAAAAATACTCCAGGTGATTGCGCAGGCGCACTTTTTCTTCGGTAATGTCATACTTCTCGAGATAGTAGGTGAGTTCCTGCTCAAAACGATTTTCATCAACCGTGGTTTTAAGGTCTGCAACGGCCTTGTTGAGGCGCTCACGCACACCTTCCATACGCTCGGGATCTATTTTTTTTACTTCGTCCAGATAATTTGAAATGTTGCTGACGCGCAGTTCAAAATCTTCTTTTAAAACCTGGCCTTCATCAGCTCTGTACTTGTCTATGCTTTCCAGGGCCTCTTCAACACCTTTTAAAATAGCCTGATACTCGTCTTCGTCTATCTCATCTTTTTCGGTCTTAAGTGCGTCTGGAAGCCTTATCGCCATTTTAAGCAGCTCTACATCATCGGCATGCGGAGTAACTGCCTTGAGTTGTTTGATATATTGACGTACCACATCGGCATTGATAGCAGTTGAGGTTTCCTCACCGTTAAGTTCAACATAAAGGCTGAAGTCAATTTTGCCGCGTTGTAATTTTTGAGCTACGAGATTACGCAGTTCTAATTCTTTTTCCCGATAGAAGGAAGGGATTCGCGCATTGAGATCCTGACTTTTACTGTTGAGCGATTTTATCTCGATCGTAATTTTTTTGGAAGGCAATTGGGTTACAGATTTCCCAAAACCGGTCATTGATTTAATCATGAGGCTACATTAGACGGCAAATATAGCAAATCAACGCGGGCTTAGAAACATCGAAATTACTCCGGCTACAGTGTTAAAATTTTAAGGATGATATTAAAATATCTTGAATAATATGTTTAATTATTGTTAAGTATTTATAAATTCACCTTAACATTAACCCTAATAACAGATTTTTTATGAAAAAAGCAGCACTAGCTTTAGGAGTAGCATTTGTAACCATGCTCTCCTGTACAGACAACGTTGAAGAGAATAACGATGTACAAAAAAGTGTGGATCAGGAAGTTGCCGTAGATATGAGCGACTTTTATTTGTATACCGATGATTTTACAAACGGTAAATCAAGTGTAGGAAAAGATCCAAAAGTTTGTTTTACAATGGTAAACTTAAACAGACAGCTTAATGAAGATGATAAATTGTACGATAAAATGTTCAGCATAGAGAAAAATGCCAGAGCCTTTATCGCGGCTAAATCTACTAATGGTAAAGGAAAACCCGGTTCCGGAGGTGGAGACGGTGGAGGTAGCACTCCCCCGGTTGATGATGGTCTTGGTGTGATCAACATTCCTGTGGTTGTACACGTTCTTTACAGCAATGCTAATGAGAACATCTCTGACGCTCAGATCGCATCTCAAATCGCAGTACTTAATGCAGATTTTAATGCGACCAACTCTGATGTAAGTCAGGTTCCTTCTGAGTTTGCAGGTGTGGTTGCAGATTCTGATATCAATTTTACCTTAGCTCAAACCATCCGTAAATCAACTACCCGTACATCCTGGGGTACTCGTGACGAAATGAAGTTTTCTTCAAATGGCGGTTCTGATGTGGTAAGTCCTGCTACGCACCTTAACATCTGGGTGTGTAATATAGGTGGTGGAATATTGGGCTACGCGCAGTTCCCCGGAGGTTCTGCTTCTACAGATGGTGTTGTAGTTGGTCCTCAGTATTTTGGTAGTACCGGTTATGTAGCTGCTCCTTTTAACGAAGGTCGTACTGCAACTCATGAAGTGGGTCACTACTTAAACCTGCGTCATATTTGGGGTGATGGTAGCTGCAGACAGGATGATTTTGTAGCTGATACACCATCTTCAAACGGTCCTAATTACGGTTGCCCATCGTACCCAACTGTAAATTGCCGCTCTAACGATATGACGATGAACTATATGGATTATGTAAATGATGCGTGTATGTATATGTTCTCAGAAGGTCAAAAGGTACGTATGCGTGCTCTTTTTGCAAGTGGAGGACCTCGCGCAGCGTTTTTGAACTAGATAAAAACATCTTAAATCGATCTGAAAAGGTGCTCGTGAAGAGCACCTTTTTGTATTTTACTGCTAAAATTAAACTTATGAATTATATACTCGGTTTTTTTATGGTTCTCTTTGCTGCGAAAGGTTGCGAAGAGCAATTTAACTATACCAGCATTGACTATGAGGCTGCTTCCCGCGGGGTGTATCATCATGTGCGTGTCGAAGGAAATACCCTCATCTCGGAGCATTCCCGTGACGGAAGCGATAGAATTACCAAAGAGCTTACAGCGTCACAGGTAAGCGAACTCAATCGTCTGGCGCAGACTTTTGTTGCCACTACTGCTGATGATATTGAGAATCCTTCTGACGCAGCAGACCGCGACGCAGCGGTGCCGGTTAAAGTTCTTGTTGTAGGTGGTACTTACAGCCGAAGCGCTTCTTTTGACCGCGGAAATCCACCGGCACGGGTGGCGCCCTTAGTAGGCAGATTACTGCTTCTTGCAGAAGCGCCCTAAAATTGAAATACGTTTAAAAAAGAAAACCCCACACGATGAAGTGTGGGGTTTTTGTTTTTATAATTTGCCGGTTACAGCTTACGCACCCAGATATTGCGATAGCTTACGGGGTTTCCGTGATCCTGCAGTTTTAATGGAGCCTCACCGTGAGCCTCATTTTTGGGTTTCCCAATGTATTCGGTTGTACCCAGTATTTCTACGTGATCCTGTACCAAAACGCCATTATGCATTACCGTTACGGTTGCAGATTTGGTTTTGTTCCCATCGGCATCAAATTCCGGCTGATGGTAAATAATGTCATAAGCCTGCCATTCGCTGGGCGCTTTTGTGGCATTTACCAGCGGAATACTTTGCTTATAAATCGCAGTTGCCTGCCCGTTTGAATAGGTGCGGTTATCGTAACTGTCTAAAACCTGTACTTCATAGCGATTCTGAAGAAAAATACCGCTGTTTCCGCGTCCCTGTCCTTCTCCTTCAACAACCTGTGGTGCACGCCATTCTACGTGCAATTGGATGTCGCCAAAGCTTTCTTTGGTCTGGATATCTCCGGTACCGCCTGCAACAGTCATAGACCCGTCGCTGTTCACCAGCCAGGGCGCATTTACGATAGAATCTTTAGTGCTTTCCCAGGCGTTCAGATTTTCACCATTAAACAATACGATCGCGTCAGATGGTACGCCGGCTTCATTAAAAGTGACCACTTCAGGTTCCGGCTCCCAGACTTCGGTTGCTGCAGGGTCTGTAATGGGAGCTTCTTCAACTACTGCTGTGGTATCTGTTGCCGGTGCAGTTTCTTCGGTGCTTTTTTCTGTGGAAGTATTACAGGAAAAAAGTAAACCTGTAGCCAGAAGCGGAAGGATAAATTTGGTGTTCATAATTAAAGTTTTTTGATTTTAATATCCCGGAAGGTAACCACATTGCCGTGATCCTGCAGGGCGATGTGACCGGATTGTGATTTGCCGAAAAGAGGCCAGTCTGCAAACTTGGATTCTGCAACCATAGCATCCCATTCAGGGCCACTCACCGGAAAGCTTACCACTTCGGTGTCGTTTAAAACCACGACACCTTTATTGTTTTCATAATCTATGGTAATGACATAGCTGTTCCACTCACCGGCAGGTTTCACAACGCCTTCAGGAGCAGCGATCATGTCATAAAGAGCGCCTGAGCGGTGCGTGGTGCCTGCTTTAGCATCAGGATGACGCTCGTCGTCCAGAATTTGGATTTCAGGTCCGGTCAGATAGGGTTCGCTTAAGGAATCATTCTCCTGAACAGCCCACATAATCCCGCTGTTTCCACCTTCCGATATTTTCCAGTCAAGGCTTAGTTCAAAACTTTCAAAAGTCTCGTTAGTGACCAGATTTTGACTTCCCTGCTGATTTTCAGCCGGAGTAAAAACCAGATTTTCTCCTTCTATTTTCCACTGTGTGGGAGCTTCGCCATTATAGGCATGCCAGCTGTCGAGATTGCTTCCGTCAAAAAGGGTAATCCATTCGTTTTCGGGTTGTGGAGTTTCCATAGTTGTTTCAGCAACCGGTTCTTCGGTATTCTCTGCTTTTTCCTTGCAGGCAGCAAGCGCCAACAGCGCAAAGGCAGAAAGGTAAATTTGTTTTTTCATGAGTTGTTTAGTTTATTCCAAGTATGCGTTTCAGTTTAGCTTCATCGGTTTTCGCTCCCGCGAAATCATCGAATTTTTTTTGGGTAGCCTCAATAATATGACTGGCGATAAACGGTGCGCCTTCGCGGGCTCCCTGCTCGGGGGATTTGATGCAGCACTCCCATTCCATCACCGCCCAGACATCGCAACCGTACTCGGTTAGTTTAGTAAAAATGGTTTTGAAATCAATCTGGCCGTCACCCGGCGAGCGATAGCGACCTGCGCGGTCAATCCAGTCGCCATAGCCTCCAAAAGCTCCTTTTTTTCCGGTAGGATTAAATTCGGAATCCTTAACGTGGAACATTTTGATAAACTCGTGATAGTTGTCAATGTATTCTATATAATCCAGCTGCTGTAACACAAAGTGACTGGGATCATACAGAATATTGGCTCGCTTGTGATTGCCGGTAGCTTCACGAAAACGCTCAAAAGTCACCCCGTCGTGAATGTCTTCTCCCGGATGCACTTCATAACACACATCAACACCCTGCTCATCAAACGCATTGAGAATTGGCGTCCAGCGGTTAGCGAGTTCTTTAAATCCCAGTTCTACAAGCCCGGGCGGGCGTTGCGGCCAGGGATGCCAGGTGTGCCAAAGCAAAGCTCCGCTAAACGTGCCGTGCACATCTATACCCAGATTTCTGCTGGCTTTTGCTGCACTTAGGAGCTGATCTACTGCCCATTCCTGGCGTTTTTTCGGATTATTTTTATACCCATCGGGAGCAAAGTTGTCAAACATCTCGTCGTATGCGGGATGAACCGCTACAAGCTGGCCTTGCAGGTGCGTACACAATTCGGTAATCTCCAGACCGTAGCTGTTTACTTTGCCTTTGAGTTCGTCGCAATAGGTTTTGCTTTCTGCTGCTTTTTTAAGGTCTATAAGCCGGCTCTCCCAGGTGGGGATTTGTATGCCTTTATACCCTAAATCACTGGCCCATTTGCACAGGCCATCCAGAGAATTGAAAGGTTCTTTATCGTCCATGAACTGAGCCAAAAACACGGCCGGTCCTTTTATGGTTTTCATAGTCGTTTGGTTTTAGATTATGGTTTTAGTCTTCTTTAAGACTTACCCAGGCTGCGTTATTATCATTTGAGGCTACCGAAGCATAAATAAACTGCATGCCTCTTAAACCGTCGTGAATGGTAGGAAAATCGGGTCGCTCTGAAATGGCGTTACCCTCCATTACCGAAAGGACTTCTTTCGCGAAGCTTCTGTAAATAGTGGCAAAACCTTCCAGATAGCCTTCCGGGTGACCGGGAGGAACGCGGGTATATGCGGTAGATTCTTCGTAGGTGCCGTTACCGCCGGGGGTGTAAATCTGTTTGGGCTTATCAAGCCAGTATGCGGTAAGTTCATTCGGATTTTCCTGATACCAGGCAATACTTCCTTTGCTTCCGTATACGCGGATGCCCAGGTTGTTTTCTTCACCGGTTGCGATTTGCGAAATGGTCATACAGCCTTTGGTATTTCCTTCCAGACGAAGCAGGATATTGCCATCGTCATCCAGCACGCGACCTGCACCAAAACTGCTGAGGTCTGCCGCCACTTTCTCAATTTTTTTACCTGTGATGTATTCGGTAAGGTTTTCGGCATGCGTACCAATATCTCCAAGAGCGCCACCAATTCCTGATTTTTTAGGGTCAACCCGCCATGAAGCCTGTTTGTTTTCGGTCTCTTCAACGGCGGTAGATAACCACCCTTGCAAGTATTGAACCACCACTTTACGTATGTCGCCCAGCTCGCCGTTTTGAATCATCAAACGGGCCTGTTTAACCATAGGATAGCCGGTGTAGTTGTGGGTAAGGGCAAACACTTTTCCGCTTTTTTTGACCACTTTTTGCAGGTCAAAAGCCTCATCAAGCGTTAGGGTTACCGGTTTGTCGCAAATCACGTGAAAGCCGTTTTCAAGCGCCAGTTTTGCCGGAGGGAAGTGCATATGGTTTGGTGTTACGATAGAAACAAAATCCATGCGCTCGCCTTCGGGCAATTCTTTTTCTTTGGTAATCATTTCCTCAAAACTCTTGTAAGCCCGCTCAGGAGCCACACCCAGTTCTTCGGCAGACTCGAGACTGCGTTGCGGGTTGCTGCTAAAGGCGCCACATACGAGGTCAATCATTCCGTCTATACGGGAAGCCCTGCGGTGCACATCGCCAATAAACGAGCCTTTACCGCCGCCTACCATTCCCATTTTCAGTTTTTTCATTGTAGTTGTTTTTTGGTCAGAGAAATTGAAAAGGCACCTAATAGTTTAAGTTAAGTGCCTTTAAAGATTTATACTTTTTCTCCTTTATATTCTATTTTTTCATTTTTAAATGCAATCAGGAAGAACAGGAATACCAGCGCGGCAAAACCTGCAGGGTATACCCAAATGGTTCTCCAGTCGTGCAACTCGCCAATAAGATACGTATCTGTAATCTGGCCTGCAACCCAGAACCCGATCAGCATCCCTACGCCATAGGTGGCCAGCGTGATCAGTCCCTGTGCTGCACTCTTGTTATCAGAGCCTGCTTTTGAGTCGGTGTAAATTTGACCCGAAACGAAAAAGAAATCGTAGCAAATACCGTGTAATGCGATACCTATAATTAACATGAACGACAACTCGTCTGCGTTACCAAAGGCGAACAGCAAATACCGAAGCACCCAGGCGATCATTCCGAAAAGCAGGGTTTTTTTAATGCCGAAACGCAACAGGAACACGGGTAGCAACAGCATGAACAATACTTCAGAAATCTGACCTATCGACTGCTTAAGGGTTGGATTTTCCATTTTTAATTCGGTTAAAAACGGATTGGTGTTTTGATAGTAAAAAGCAAGTGGAATACAGATCAGGATCGAAGAAATAAAGAAAATAAGGAAGTTTTTGTTTTTCAGCATCGTGATTGAACTGAGTCCTGTTTTCTCAAGAAGAGATTGCTCTTTATCTGATTTTACCGGTGGGGTTTTAGGCAGCAGGAAGCTGAAAACTCCAAGAATCGCCGAAGCAATCGCGGTCATGGTGAAGGTGTTACTTAATAATCCTTCCTGTATTCCTTCCTGAGAATCCCAGCCTAAAAGGCTTATGGCAAAGCCGGCAACGATCCAGCCTATGGTTCCAAAAACACGGATCCACCCAAAATCTTTAGAAGGGTTTTTCATCTGTCTAAATGCTACCGAGTTTACCAAAGCCAGAGTTGGCATGTAGGCGATCATATAGCCCAGAACGTAGGGATAAAAAGCTGCAAAGTCTGTGGTTTGACTCATTTGGTACATCAAAAATGCACCTGCCAGATGTAAAACACCTAAAATGCGCTCGGCATTAAAAAATTTATCGGCTATGAGACCTATTACAAAAGGAGCGATGATGGCACCCCATGACTGGGTTGAAAAGGCCATCGCACTTTGTGCTCCGGTAGCTTCCAGATTGTTTCCTAAAAAAGTTCCTAACGTCACAAACCAGCCCCCCCAGATAAAAAACTCGAGGAACATCATTAGTGACAGTTGAAATCGAACGTATGGTTTCATAAATAATTTAGTTAAGCTCTTGAGCAGATTTGATTAGTAATTCTTTAGTGCGTTTTATGCCTTCTTCTTCACTGAAGTCCTCTCCTTCATATTCAACACCTATAAAACCGGTGTAGCCGGCATCTTTAACGATTTGGAGAATTTTAGAATAATCCATCGAAGTTTCCTCGCCTTCCTCATTAAAGTCGTAGGATTTGGCACTTACGGCAAGCGCTTTAGGCATCAACTCTTCGATACCCTGATAACGCGGATATTCTTTTACGCAGGGAGCACCCCACATTTCCCCGTTTTCACGCTCCATACAGAAATTCCCAAAATCGGGCAGGGTTCCGCAATTAGGCTTGTTGATGGTATTGATGATTTCCATTAAAAAGGCAGCGTCAGAGGAGTAGCCGCCGTGATTTTCAACAATCACCTCAATGTTTTTGGAGGCACCATAATCGGCCAGTTTGCCCAGACCGTCAACGGCACTTTGTTTAAAGAGTTCTTTGTCTTTAGGGCCTATAAGATTTACACGAATGGCGTGGCAACCCAGATAAGCAGCGGCATCTACCCATTTTTTGTGGCTTTCAACAGCGGTGTTGCGCTCAGTTTCATCTTCTGAAGCCAGATTGCCCTCGCCATCAACCATGATTAAAACATTCTGTACGCCGTATTGCTCACTGCTGGCTTTTAGTTTAGGCAAAATGGAGTCAAGCGCAACTTGTGGGTTCTCATATTTTTCCATTTCGGCATTGTAAAGCTGGCTTACATATTCAATGCCTTCAAAACCCATTTCATTTGCCTTTTTAGCAAAGTCCATAGGGCTTAATTCGCCACTTTGAAAAGCCCTGTGCAGGGACCATTGTGCCAAAGAAATATCAAAAAAAGGTTCGGTTTGGGCAGTTTCGGAAGTTAAATCGGTTGGATTTTCGGCTTTTTTTTCATTTTTACAGCCTGCCAAAATAAAAAGAAAGAGCAGGACTGTATAGAGTTTAGTCGTCATTAGATTAGTCAATTAGGTGTTTGAAAACGGGTTTTAAAAATGCAACAGGCACTTGCAAAACCTATAAGTTCTCTAAATTATACTTTTTTTGGTTTATCAAAAAATAACTTAAAATTTATATATTTGATAGCATAGGCTAGATTATATTATCAAAAACTAAATATAGCGTGAGTAGTATTAAACCAGAAGAAATGTACGACGCCATCGTGGTGGGTACAGGAATTAGTGGTGGCTGGGCTGCCAAAGAATTATGTGAACAGGGTCTTAAAACCCTGGTTCTCGAACGGGGTCGTATGGTAAAACATATTGAAGATTACCCGACTATGAACATGGATCCCTGGGATTTTAAATTTAAGGGGCAACCCACTCAGGAAGAAAAAGCCAAGCAATTTAAACAGGCGCGTACCGGTTATACGGTAGATCGTGCGCACAGCCATTTCTTCGTAAATGATTTAGAACACCCCTATAATGAAACCAAGCGTTTTGACTGGATGCGTGGATACCACGTAGGTGGACGTTCTATTATGTGGGGACGTCAGAGTTATCGCTTAAGTGATATTGATTTTGAAGCCAACAAAAAAGAAGGTGTAGCTGTAGACTGGCCCGTGCGTTATGCAGATATAGCACCCTGGTATGATAAAGTTGAAGAATATATAGGTGTAAGTGGTGAAAACCTGGGTCTGCCTCAGTTACCTGATGGTAAATTTGGTCCGCCGATGGAACTCAACTGTGTTGAAGAGCACCTCAAGAAAAATATGGCTCAAAATTACAAAGACCGTCTGCTCACGATCGGTCGTACTGCTCATATTACTTCTACTGAAAAAACCTATGAGGGCCGTTCTGCCTGCCAGTATCGTAACCGTTGTATGCGAGGTTGTCCTTTTGGGGCTTACTTTAGTAGTAACTCGTCTACCTTACCTGCTGCAGAACGCACCGGAAATATGACCCTGAGACCCTTCAGTATCGTAAGCGAGGTTATTTACGATGATACTACCAAGCTTGCAACCGGAGTGAAAGTTATTGATGCCGAAACCAAAGAAGAAATAACCTTTAATGCTAAAGTGATTTTCTTATGTGCTTCAGCAATTGCTTCGGCCTCTATCCTTATGCAATCTAAATCTGATCGTTTCCCTAATGGATTAGGAAATGATAGCGGTGAATTAGGTCATAATATCATGGACCACCATTTTAGAGTGGGAGCTTCTGCCGTGGTAGAAGGTTTTGAAGATAAATACTACAAAGGACGCCGTGCAAACGGACTCTATATACCTCGATTTAGAAACTTAGGCGGGGAAACCGATCAGCCTAACTTTAAACGCGGATACGGATATCAGGGCGGAGCTAGCAGGGGAGACTGGACTGAGGCGATCTCTGAAATGTCTTATGGAGCAGATCTTAAAAAGGAGATTTCCAAACCCGGTAAGTGGACCATTGGTATTACTGCATTTGGTGAATGTTTGCCTTATCACGAGAATAAAATGACTCTGGATTACGATAAGCTTGATAATTGGGGTCTGCCTACCGTTACTTTCGACGCAGAGTGGAAAGAAAACGAATGGGAGATGCGTAAAGATATGAAGGCACAGGCTGAAGAAATGCTTACCAAGGCCGGTTATAAAAATGTAAGTACTTACGATAGCCCCGGAGCCCCGGGATTGGGAATTCACGAGATGGGTACAGCCCGTATGGGAAGAGATCCTAAAACCTCGGTTCTTAACGGAAACAATCAGGTACACGCGGTTCCTAATGTATATGTCACAGACGGTGCTTTTATGACTTCTGCAAGTTGTGTAAACCCATCGCTTACGTATATGGCATTTACTGCCCGTGCAGCCAAGCATGCTGCAGAACAACTTAAGAACGGAAAATTTGCATAGTTATGAATAGAAGACAAGTCTTAAAAAATATTGGTCTGGGAGCGGGTTATGTAATGGTCGCCCCTGCAGCTTTTAACTTATTACAGAGTTGTAAAAGCGAACCTAAGAATGAATGGCAACCCGTTTTCTTAAATGCGACAAACGGTGCGGCTCTTGTGCATATTCTGGATGTTATTTTCCCAAAAACGGATACTCCGGGAGCTTCAGAATTAAATATCGCGCAGTTTATTGACTCCTATATGGATGAAGTTGCCGACGATCGTCAGAAAAAAGAATTTGAAGCCGGTGCTAACGCTTTTGCCTTAAGCTTTAAAGAGAATGTAGATAAGGAGCTTACTGATGGAGAGCACGAGGATTTTGAAAAAGCAGTCGCTAAATATTTAGGAGCTGATAAAGAAACCCGTGATGCCTACGTAAAACGCATTTCAGCAACTCAGGATCCTGAGGCTCCTGAGGTTGATTTTGACGCGCACGCCGGTTCGTATGCTTATCTTGCCACTGTGCGGGATTTGGGAATCTGGGCCTGGAAAAACAGCGAGGAAGTGGGCGAAAACGTACTTTGGTACGATCCCATCCCCGGAGTTTATCAGGGCTGTTTGCCTCTTGAGGAAGCCGGAGGCGGTAAAACCATGTCTTTATAATGAAACGAAGATCATTTATACAAAAAGGAGCCTTAAGTGGCTCTTTTTTCGCTTTAGGCGGAACGAGCCTGTTTGCTTTAAATACCGGCATTGCAGGAAATCCGGAGCCTTTGCATCAGTTCAATCTCAATTATGCACCTCACCTGGGGATGTTTAAAAGTATGGCGGGAGAGGATCCTATAGATCAGCTAAATTTTATGGCAGATCAGGGTTTTACGGCTTTTGAAGATAACGAGATGCGTAACCGTCCGGTTGAGTTGCAGCAAAAAATGGCCGACACCATGCAAAAGCGCGGCCTGCAAATGGGTGTTTTTGTGGCGCATAAAATCTACTGGACCGAAGGTAACCTGACCAGCGGTAATCCCGATAAACGAACTGAATTTCTAGAGGATATCAAACAATCTGTAGAAGTTGCAAAGCGGGTTAATGCCAAATGGATGACCGTGGTTCCCGGTTATGTAGATCAAAGACTTGATGCTAATTATCAAACTGCAAATGTGATTGAAAGTTTAAAGCAGGCATCGGCAATCCTGGAAAAGGAAAACCTGACCATGGTGCTTGAGCCGCTTAATTTCTTTAATCACCCCGGTTTATTTTTAAAGGAAAGTCCGCAGGCCTATATGATTTGTAAAGCGGTTGACAGCCCGGCCTGTAAAATACTTTTTGATATCTACCATCAGCAAATTCAGGAAGGGAATTTAATCCCCAATATCGACGCATGCTGGGATGAAATCGGGTATTTTCAAATCGGGGACAACCCCGGAAGAAAAGAACCTACAACCGGTGAAATTAATTACCTGAATATCTTCAAACACATTCACGACAGGGGTTTTACAGGAATCATGGGTATGGAGCATGGTAACTCAATGCCCGGTGCAGCAGGAGAACAGGCAGTTATAGACGCTTATGTGGCCTGTGATGATTTTTAGCATACCGCAGGGTAAATTAAAAAAGAGGCTGTCAAACTGAGCTTGTCGAAGTTTTTAAGGTGCGTATGACCCCTGAGTCTTCAACAGGCTCAGACTGACAATCCAATCCACAGGACCTTTTTTCGACAGCCTCTTTATGTAATTTTTTATTCAGAGTCTTTTTTCAGATCGAGATAGACTCCGTTTGTCCAGCCAAAACCGTCCTGATTGGGATATTCTCCACCGCCTGCAACCAGGGTAGTATCAACCACATTATATTTTTCAAGCATTTTACCGGTGCGTTTGTACACGCGTTCATTCAGCTGAATCCAGCGGTCACTAATTTGCCCGGCCAGATCGCCCAGGCCGTAGGTTTGCAAGCCACGAACTGCCATCCATTGATGCGGTGGCCAGCCGTTAGGGCTGTCCCATTGCTGCCCGTTGGTATTAAGTGTGGTTACCAGACCACCGGGTTTCAAAAAGTCACGCTCCAGCACCTGAGCAACCTGTTCAGCCTGAGCCGGTGAAGCTGCTTTAAAATACAGCGGATAGACCATCGCAAGTGAAAGCGTTTCGGTAGGAGTCTGATTTTTGAAATTATAATCGGTATAGGTTTTTTGATTTGCATTCCACAGATAGGCGTCAATCGCGTCTTTACGGGCAGAAGCAGCATCTACCATTTTCTGGGCGCCTTCCGGGTCACCGTTAAAGCGTCGTGCAATCGCAAGAATTTCCTCCATATTATAGAGTAGTGCATTTAAATCTACCGGTATAATTTCGGTGGTTTGAATACTGGCCAAATCATCGGGATTAGAAAACCATCGGCTGCTAAAATCCCACCCGCTTTCGCAGGCAGCGGTGATGTTGAGGTATACCTCTTCCGGAGATTTACCCGTCGCTTCCTGAGCAGTTAGAATATCTTCCCGGTAGCTTTCGGCACGAGGCTCGGCGCGATTGCTGTAAAACCGGTTTAAAACAGAACCATCCTGCATTTTAACCACGCGCGCTGAGGCTTCCCCTTCGGCTAAATTTTCTGCGCCTTTCATCCAAAATGCGTATTCTTTTTCCAAAGGTTCTAAATACTTCAGGTAGATGTCTTTTTCGGTTCCGGTGGAGGCGTACAGGCGTACCATTTCTGCGAAAAACGGCGGTTGTGAACGGTTGAGGTAGTAGGTTCGGTTTCCGTTAGGAATAAAACCAATAGTATTAATCTGATATGCAAAATTGTCCAGGATATTTTCAATGAGTTTAAGCTCTCCGGATTCTTTCAGCCCCAGCATTATAAAAAACGAATCCCAGTAATAAACCTCTCTAAAACGACCGCCGGGTACGATATAGGGATTGGGTAAGGCAATGCGCGACCCGTTTTCCTGAGCGTCTGCATCGCGTTTCAGGTAAGGCCAAAGCGCTTTGATGTGCTCTGCAGTAGTACGCGTGGTATCTGATGTAAAACTGGCAGTAGGAGATTCGGGCAGGTTAAAATGTTGAAGCACAAAAGCCTTTAGATCAAAGTCTGTTTCTTTTGAAGCGCTTTGATATCTGGCCAGAATGGTATCTGCTGGAAACAAAGGCTCGCAATCTACAAAGGTCTTACCATCTTCAAAAACACTTTGCATTTGCACATCAACCAGCAGATCGCCATAGCGGTCAATGGGATTTTCATTTTTCTTTGGGAAATCAAAAGTCTGCTGATCAGCAGATTCAGACTTGTTTTCTTCTTTACACGAGGATAGGGATAAGATCACCAGGGCAGCAAGGATTTGAGAATACAGGGTTTTCATGGGTTTGTTTTTAAAGCCAAAAAAGCCCAAAAATTAATCGGCAAAGATAATTTTTGGGCCTTAATGCGTGTTAGGAGTAGATCGGAAAATTACTCTACTATAAATTTACCTTTCATCACACTGTAATGACCGGGGAAACTACAGATGAAATCGTAGGTTCCGGGAGCAGGTGGGTCAAACTCAATAGTGTCAGACTGGCCGCCGCCAAGCATTTTAGTGTGTACGATTACAGCGTCTGTATCTGCGGGGATGTAACCATTGTCGCGTGCTGCAGAAGCTTTAGCTCCAAAAGCAGGAATTTCGGTTCCCTGAGTTAGCAGTACAAAATTGTGACCCATAACTTCAATAGCTTGCTTACCTACGTGTCTTAGGGTAAGTCTTACTTTTTTACCTGCAGGAACTTTGATTTCGTTCATATTGAATTTCATCATGTCGTCTGCAAGCAATACGATCTCGGTGACATTGTCATCGGTCTTCGTTTCGGTATCAGTGCTTTTTGCACCAATGGTCACGGTTTCTTTTTCTTCTTTCTTTTTGTCGTCACCACAGGCACTAAGTGATACGACGAAAAGAAATGCCAGGGTTATTTTTAATAATTTCATTTTTAAAATTTTAATTGGAGGACTAATATACATAACATTTTAGCGCAGTACAATATTATGCATAATCTTGAATGAATTGCAGGCTGCGTTTTTCGCAGTAGGTGGGTCGTTCAAAAAGCATAAAGCCCACGTGACCACCTGTTTTGGGCATTTCCAGAAAGAGATTGGTATTCTTTTGAGCAGCCTCAACCGGGTAACAGCTCGCGTTGAGAAAGGAGTCGTCTTTGGCATTTAAAATCAAGGTAGGTACTTTAATGTCTTCTAAAAACTGCTTGCTGCTGCTTTTGGTATAGTAGTCCATAGCATCTTTAAAACCATTGGCTGGCGCAGTGTAGAGTTCGTCAAAAAGCCGCAGGGATTTGATGTTTTTGTAATCCTGTTTGCTGAGCTCTTCAGGATAACGCTCCAGCTTTTGCCGGTATTTGTCGCGCAATCCTTTAAGAAAGGACCAGCGATATACCCAGTTTTGTTTTTGTTGTAAAGCTTCCAGCGAATCGTACAAATCTACCGGGGTTGAAACGGCGACTCCCGCCCTGATGCTTTCCGGCCGGCTTCGGTTTTCGCCCAGGTATTTCAGGACCAGATTTCCGCCCAGACTAAAACCACATAAAAAAATTTGATCGTAATCTTTAGCAGCTTCTACAAAAGCTACCACATCAGCTACATCATCTGTAGCACCCGAATGGTACGAACGCAGATGCAAGTTAGTCTCGCCGCTGCAGCCTCTAAGGTTAACAGCAGCACAGTCAAAGCCGTTTGCATTTAAAATTTTTGTAGTACCTGCCATATACGGCCTTTTAGCATGGCCTTCAAGACCGTGAAAAAGCAATACCACCTGTTTTGTTTTGCTTTCGTCCTGCGAAAAACTCCAATCAATGTCCAGAAAGTCCCCGTCTTGCAGGTTAATGCGTTCGCGCTCGTAGCGAAGACCGGATACCGTTCTGATTTTTGCAGCAAAAATGGTGTTGAAATGTGCATTCTTAAAGGGTGAAGGAGCTTTATAGGTAGATTTAACAACAGGCATTTTAGGGTAGATAGAGGCTTTGACTTAATGCCGAAGATACCTTAAATCTGGGACATAGTTCGGTCTGCTGGCTTAAAGCGATTATTAAGGTTTTTGTAAAGTCTTATGCACGCACAAGATATTACGTAATTTTGCAATCTAAATTGAGCTTATGTACACCAAAGAATTTGAAATACGCTGGAGTGATATAGATGCCAACCGCCACCTGGCAAATAGCGCTTACATTAATTTTATGAGTCATACCCGTATGGCTTTTTTGATGGAAAACGGTTTTGGACAGGAGGAAATGGCCAAACACAACATAGGGCCCGTTGTGTTTTACGAGCATATGTATTATTTCAAAGAAGTGTTTGCAGGTAAGCCTGTAAAGGTGTCTTTGCAATTAAAAGGCCTCGCTGAAGACGGCATGTATTTTGAATTTGTACATAATTTTTACGATCAAAAAGGTCGAAATTTTGCAAGCTGCGAAATGATGGGCGCCTGGATTGATCTAAAAGAACGTAAGCTTACCGCACTTCCGGAAGAGCTGTTCAAAAACCTATCTTCCTTAGAGCATACCGAAGATTTTAGAATCCTTACTAAAGAAGACACCCGCAAATACGGCAAAAAGCCACAGGATCTTAGCTAGTTTTGGCTGTCTTTTTTGTGCGTGTTGAAAGGTAAACGCCTGTAAAAATCATCAGGCCGGCGATTAAACGTACCGGAGTGATTCGGTCTGCGCCTGTAAGAACGGCAAAGAGTACGGCAATAAGCGGTTGCAGGTAAATAAAAGCGCCTACTGTAGAAGCTTTAAGCGTTCGCAATGCATACAGATTGAGAAAATAGGTTGAAAACGTAGTTCCTACCACCACAAACACCATAACCCAGATTGCCCAGGCCGGTAGATTTAACCAGTCTACCGCGGCAAAATCGCCATAGGTAAAAGGAAGGTTTAAGAAGACGCCGGTAATAAACAGCCATTTCATCATAGTTACCGTGTTGTACTTTTTGGTTAGGGGTTTGATCAAAACCAGATACACGGCATAGGCCGTACCGTTTATCAAAAACATAATATTCCCCAGCGGAATATTTGGTGCGTTTTGCTGGGTTGAAGCGCCAAAAAGTACCAAAACCAATGCCCCAAGCATACCAATCGCGATACCCAGAATCTTTAAGGCGGAAATTTTTTCTTTAAGAAACAGGGCCGAAAGCACCAGTAAAATTACGGGGCTGAGCGTGATAATCACCGAACTGTTTACCGGTGTCGAAAGCTGTAAACCGGTAAAAAAGGCTAGCATATTGATAAACATGCCAAAAAAGGCACAGCCCAGCAGACGCCAGTAATCGCTGCGGTCAATCTTTTCAGATTTGGTAAACAGGCTTACAATCCAGAACAGGACTGAAGCTCCCAAAACCCGAAGTAAAATAAACCCAAACGGACTTATAAACTGAGGCATAACGCCTTTGGCCAGCGTGTGGTTGATACCGTAGATCGTTCCAGCCAGGGTTGCTGCAACGAGCGCCAGCGTGCGTTTGCTCATAGCCGGGGCTTAATTGTGGATGGATTCTTTGGCCGCTTCAACCGTTTTTTTACTGTTACCTATAAAAATCTGATCGTTGTTTACAATTACCGGTCTTTTGAGAAAGGTATAATGCTCCAGAATCAATTCGGCATATTTTTCTTCATCAAGCGGCTCATTGTTGAGGCCGCGCTCGCGGTAGAGACGGGCGCGTTTGTTAAAAAGCGCCTCGTAGCTTCCGCTAAGGTTGTAGAGCTCGTCAAGTTGTTCTTCGGTAAGCGGGTCTGTTTTAATGTCCTGCTGTATAAAGGCCGAAGGCAATTCGATTTCCTTCATAATACGGGTACAGGTATCACAGGTTGAGAGGTAATATATTTTTTTCAAAACTCAAGTTTTTAGAATTTCTGCCCTGCAAAGTAATCGCATTTTGGGTTAAAACGGTACTTTTATTGGCACAGCCAAAGGTATAATGTCTGAGGCTTGTCTTAAAATTAAAAAATGGTTCCCAACAAAGACCTCCCGGGCTTGCCCCGAGGTGAGTTAATCCAAATTAAACTTATGACTCCAATTCTCGAATTTACGCTTACAAACACCTATAAAACCCGAACGATTCTTAAAAATTACCTGGATAGCATTTCTCTAGAAGATCTCAATAAAATACCCGAAGGTTATAACAACAATATCTTTTGGAATATCGCGCATCTTGTGGCTACGCAGCAGATTTTGGTGTATAAATTTTCAGATGTTCCTGCTTTGGTTTCAGATGAAATCATCAACGCCTACAGAAAAGGCACAAAGCCCGAAGGCGACGTCACTCAGGCCGAAGTTGATGAAATCAGGGAATTACTTTTTAGCACGCTAGATCAAACCAAAAAAGATTACGAATCAGGCATGTTTAAAACCTACAACAGCATCACCACGTCTATGGACAGCACGCTGACCAATGTTGAAGAAGCTATCGCCTACAACAACTTCCACGAAGGTATCCACCTGGGATCGGTACTGGCTTTACGCCGTGCTATGGGTTTGACTTAAGATAGTCTTTAACCTCGGCAAGATCAAAGTTTAAAATGAGCTGCCCGTCTGCGTAAGAGGCAATTTCATAAGGGTTATAGAGCAAAATGAGTTGGTCATTTCTAAAACCAATGTTTTGAGGCAATGTAAACGTATCTTCGGTAAAGAAATAGCCTGTTTCGCTTAAGTCTTCCTCGGGTTGTATTTGGTATTGACTTCTGAAACGTTTTTCGGCTAAGCGCTTAAAACCTTCCAGATCCTTAAAAAGCATTTCAGGCGTAAGAACCTGCTGTAAATCTTTGTCGAAGTTGAGGTAAAAGGTGCTGCCGTAACCGTGCGCACCACCATAATAGGTATAATCATCAAAAGCAATGCACAGGAGTTTGCCGTTGTCAAAACTTATAGAAGATGTGCTGCTAACCTCATATTCAGGGATTGCATCGGGAAAATCGCTTCGGTACACCCGGTAATTTTGAACAAAATTTTGAAGCGCCTCATCCAGGGAATTAACGTTTTTAGCCTCATCGGGATCCATGATAAGCAAATCAATGAGGTGCTTTTCAACAGCTGTGTTGATGGTATCTGCAAAAGCCCCTCCTCCCATAGTTACTTTATCTATAGCGATTTCAGGACATAAACCTTCATCACAAAGGGCCAGACTTTCGGTTTTGATAACCTCAATATCATAGGTTAGCCTGGGATCTTCTTTCTTACAGGCAACCAAAATTATAAACAAACTCAGAATCAGACTTACTTTTTTCAAACCAAATTTATTTCGTGTTAAACATAAAATAAAGGTACATCCAATTTTGGGAATGGAGCTCGGGCTTCCTACATTTACGTTTCAGACACTGAAATTTTTGAAGATATGAAATTCAATACCAAGACCATTCACGGAGGACAACACCATACAGATCCGGCTTACGGAAGTGTGATGCCTCCCATATATCAAACGTCAACCTACAGCCAGACGACTCCGGGCGGGCATAAGGGTTTTGAGTATTCGCGTAGCGGAAACCCTACCCGTAAAGCTCTTGAAGATGCGCTTGCCAGTATTGAAAATGGAGCGTTTGGTCTTGCTTTCGGTTCGGGTCTTGCGGCGATTGATGCGGTGTTGAAGCTGTTTAAGCCGGGAGACGAAATCATTTCAACTAACGACTTATACGGAGGTTCGTATCGGTTGTTTACCAAAATATTTGAAGATTTTGGTCTGAAATTCCATTTTGTAGCTATGCAGGATACTTCAAAAATTGAAGCTGCAATTACCGATAAAACCAAACTCATTTGGGTAGAGACTCCTACCAACCCGATGATGAATATTATAGATATTGAAGCCGTCTCTAAAGTGGCTAAAGCACACAAGCTGTTGCTTGCCGTTGACAATACCTTTGCAACACCCTATTTGCAGCAGCCTTTAGATTTAGGTGCAGATATCGTGATGCACAGTGTGACTAAATACTTGGGCGGTCATAGCGACCTGGTGATGGGAGGTCTGGTTGTTCGGGATAAGGGGCTGGCAGATAAATTGTACTTTATTCAAAATGCAAGCGGTGCCGTTTGTGGCCCACAGGATAGTTTTCTTGCGCTTCGCGGAATTAAAACCTTACACGTGCGCTTGCAAAGACATTGTGAGAATGGTAAAGCCGTTGCACATTTCTTAAAAGATCATCCTAAAGTTGATAAGGTCTACTGGCCCGGTTTTGAAGATCATCCCAATCACGATGTGGCTAAAAAGCAAATGAAAGATTTTGGTGGAATGGTTTCTTTTACAACTAAAAATGATTCGCTTCAGGGAGCGGTTGAGGTTGTTGAAAAATTAAAAGTATTTACCCTTGCTGAAAGCTTAGGTGGGGTTGAAAGTCTTGCAGGGCATCCGGCAAGTATGACACACGCCAGTATTCCTAAAGAAGAACGTCAAAAGACCGGAATTAAAGATTCACTGATACGCTTGAGCGTAGGTATTGAGGACGAAGAAGACCTTTTAGAAGATTTAAAGCAGGCTTTAGGTTAAGAGCAGTTTATCAGAAGTTGAGGTAGTAGATATAGCCTACATTGAGCCATACGATAGAGTCGTCGTATTTATTCGGAGGGTAAAATTGGGGGTCTGGATTGAGACCATCTACCCAGTTTGAAAAATACCGGTGATAGCGCAACTCCAGGTTGATGTCGCTTAAAACATTCAATTTATAACGTATACCTAAGCTGCTGGTTATCGCCCAGGTATTGCCAGGGCTGTCATCTAAACCGCCTAACTCTCCATCTCCCACCAGGAATGGATTAAAATAAATATCCTCGGGTAGTGCGCCGGGAGTATCAAGGCTCGATTCATATTTAGGCTGGTAGCCCACATAATGTGCTCCTAAAGAGATATACGGTGCTATTTTAAAAGCCCCGGCCTGAAAATCCCGTATACTTAAAGGGAAATATTCGAGCTGCATCCCCAATTCAAATACCAAGGAGCTTCCGGTGTGGGAGCGTAATTGTAAGCCGCCAAGAGTTTGCTTTTCAGATTCATAACCCTCGTGGGTGAATTTAGTATAATGCAAATCGGCTTCAGAACGCAGCTTAAAGTGATCGTTAAAATATAAGTCTCTGGAATAGCAATTACAATCGGCTCGGTAGGCGAAGTTCATATAATGTACAATGCCCACACCTATACCCTGATTATTAATGTTGGTGTCGTAATTATTACGCAATCCAAAATCAGACTGAAAAAGTAGAGGGCCTGCGATGATTCCCACCTCATTCGAAAAGCCAAGCTGCGCTTTGCTGGAGAATGGCAGTAAAAGCCAGAGAGTCAATAGCGCAGCTATAATTTTGGTATTCATTGAGTTTAGGGAAATATTCGTGCACAAATATAGTAAAACTGGCAATTTAACCTAAAATTGTGCTGCTTGTCTAGGATTTTATTTGAAATTTAATAAAAACTAATTTTCAATATTAAGAATATCTAAAAATATGAAGGTCATTTTTGATGATATCATATATTTGTGCAGAATTAGAGCCTTAAAAATTATAATTTCTAAAAAAACTTAAAAATGACAGATAGCATAAAAAAGTTTGTCGACTCTGTTGAAAAGGCAAATCCTAATGAACCCGAATTCATTCAGGCGGTTCAGGAGGTCGCAGAGACGGTTATTCCATTTATAGAAAAAAATCCTAAATATCAGGGCAAAAAACTTTTAGAACGCATGGTTGAGCCAGAGCGTGCTATTCTGTTTAGGGTTCCCTGGGTAGATGATAATGGCGAAACACAGGTTAATAAAGGATATCGTATAGAGTTCAACTCGGCTATAGGTCCCTACAAAGGTGGTTTGCGTTTTCACCCTTCGGTAAACCTGAGTATTTTAAAGTTTTTAGGTTTTGAACAGGTTTTTAAAAACAGCCTTACTTCGTTGCCTATGGGCGGAGGTAAAGGAGGTTCAGACTTCAATCCCAGAGGAAAGAGCGATGCAGAAGTAATGCGCTTTTGCCAAAGCTTTATGACGGAATTGTATCGTCACATTGGCCCTAATACCGATGTACCTGCGGGTGATATAGGTGTTGGTGGTCGTGAGATTGGCTATATGTTTGGTCAGTACAAGCGCATTCGCAATGAATTTACCGGCGTTTTAACCGGGAAGGGATTGTCGTATGGCGGTTCTAAAATTCGTCCGGAAGCAACCGGTTACGGTAACGTATATTTCACCAAGTATATGTTGAATAACATCGGTGAAAAGATTTCCGGAAAAACCATCGTGATTTCAGGATCGGGTAATGTGGCGCAATATGCTGCCGAAAAAGCAACCCAGCTTGATGCTAAAGTAGTGACCCTTTCTGATTCAGATGGATTTATCTATGACGAAGCCGGAATTGATAAAGAAAAACTGGCTTTCATCATGGAAATCAAAAACGAGCGCCGCGGTCGTATCAAAGAATATTTAGATAAATATCCGGATGCAGAATATCACGAGGGCAAAGCACCCTGGGGTATTAAATGCGACATCGCACTACCTTGTGCCACTCAAAATGAGTTGGATAAGGAAGATGCAGAACTTCTGGTTAAAAACGGAGTGATGAGCGTTGGAGAAGGGGCAAATATGCCTTGTACTCCCGAAGCTATTGAGGTCTTTCTTAAAGCTAAGATTTTGTTTTCTCCCGGTAAAGCTTCTAATGCAGGTGGAGTGGCAACTTCAGGTCTTGAGATGTCTCAAAACAGCATTCGTTACAACTGGTCTGCTGAGGAAGTTGATAAAAAACTTCACGAGATTATGTACGATATCCACAAATCTTGTGTGGAGTATGGCAAGCAGGAAGACGGCTTTGTTGACTACGTAAAAGGAGCAAATATTGCCGGTTTCGTTAAAGTAGCAGATGCTATGCTGGCACAGGGAATCGTTTAAGCGAACTCTTGATAATAAATCAAATAGCCCCGGGAAAGTCTCCCGGGGTTTTTTTATGTCAGAAATTGTACTTTTAGCCTGCTTCAAAACCGGTTATGAAACCTAAATTGCTCACATTTCTTTGTTTGGTGCTGGTTACTATGACCAGAGCTCAGGATTATTCAGATTCCTGGACCGGCTACTTTTCCTATAGTTCGATCACGGCAGTAACTCAGGGTGGTAACCGGGTTTTTGCCGCTGCTCAAAACTCGGTTTTCAGCTACGACCTTAATGCCGATGAAATCACAACCTATTCCACCATTCAGGGGCTTACGGGCGAGCAGATAAGCGCTTTGCATTATTCGGATGCTCAGGATATTCTCTTTGTGGGTTATGCTTCGGGACTTCTGGATCTGGTTCTCCCTGATGGAAACGTCAAAACGCTGGTCGCCATACGCGATAAACCGGTAATCCTTCCTCAGGAGAAAATCATCAATGGCTTTCAGGAATTTGAAAACACACTCTACATAGCAAGCGGTTTTGGTATTTCCTTATTTGATTTGCAGCGTCTGGAATTTGACGACTCCTATTTTATAGGTCCTAACGGGTCTCGTATTCCCATTGCACAAACCTCCATTTTTGATGGATTTATATATGCCGCCTCGCCTACCGCCGGTTTGCAACGCGCAAATGCGACAAATGCAAACCTGATTGATTTTCGCAATTGGGAGCGTCTCGATGCCGGGGGTTGGCTGGGTATACAGGTGCTGGGCGAAAAGCTGGTGGGGGTAAAAACAGACCGAAGCCTTCAGGAATTTGACGACACCGGTTTTACAACCCTTGAAACGCTTCCGGCACTTCCGGTTGATTTTCAAAGTAACGGCACTCATCTAAGTATTAGCCTTCCTGATGGTATTTTGGTTTACGATCAAAATGGAGTGCGAAGTGCGACCATTCCGCTATTTTCTGAATTTCCGGGGCTTTATACTTCGGGGCTTTTTAGCGACGGACAGGTTTATGCCGGAACTTCGCAAAGCGGAATGTTGCTTGTTCCATCAAGTGCTTCCGCTCCTTTAAAAGTTTTGCCGGACGGTCCTCTGCGCAACGATCCCTTCAGTATTGAAGCAGCACCGGGTCAGCTTTGGGTGGTTTATGGGGATTATTCGGCAAATTATAATCCCTTTCCCTTAAAACAGCGCGGCGCATCGCATTTAACTTTAGAAGATGGCTGGCAAAATATCCCGTATGGCGAACTTTTGGGCGCTAATAATTTGACTAACATCACCTACAATCCGGAAGACTTTTCGCAGGTATTTTTAAGTTCGTACAATCAGGGTTTGCTTGAAGTGGTCGAAGAAGTAGCGGTAAAAATCTATGATGAAACCAATACCGGCCTGAGTGATATTCCGGTAAACCCAACCGATGTGCGTATCAACGGCGCGGCTTTTGACCGGGAAGGAACGCTGTGGATGACCAACAGTCAGGTTGAAAATGCCCTGGCACGAAAAACCGGAGACCAGATTCAGGGTTTCTCTATTGCAGAGCTGATCCCCGATTTCCCAATGGTTGAAGGCTACACCGAACTCGTAATAGGCAGGCAGCAAAATGTGTATTTCGGATCTTCAAACAGCGGTCTCATTGCTTATGATCCTGATGCCAACCGGTTTGCGCATTTGGATGCCGAGCGTTCTAATTTACCCTCAAATGCGGTGCAGGCGCTTGCGGTTGATGCTAACGGAAGTCTTTGGATAGGTACCGCTCAGGGCTTACGGGTGCTGTTTTCACCGGCACAAATCTTTGAAAATCCCGATTTGCAGGCACGACCTATAATCATAGAAGAAAACGGTGTGGCGGTCGAGCTGCTCAACGATCAGGTTATTCGTTCTATTGCGGTTGATGGCAATAACAACAAGTGGGTGGGCACCATTTCCAGCGGTGTGTTTTACTTCAGTGCCAACGGTCAGGAAACCTTACTACAGTTTAATACTTCAAATTCTCCGCTTCCTTCTGATAATATTCAGGACATCACGATAGATGACGAAAGTGGCGAAGTCTATTTTGCAACTCCGCTGGGACTGGTTTCCTATTCCGGTTTTGCAGTGGCGCCTAATGAAACCCTTGAGGAAGCCCGGGTTTTTCCTAATCCCGTAAGGCCGCAATTTACCGGGCAGGTAACTGTAGACGGTTTAACCGAACGCGCCAATGTAAAGATTACCGATCTCAACGGCAATCTGGTGCACGAAGCCGTTTCTGAGGGTGGAAGCATTCAGTGGGATACGACGGTTTTTGGAGGCAACAGAGTAGCTTCAGGAGTGTACTTTATTTTGATAACCGCGGAAGATGCGATGGAGACGAAAGTGGTTAAACTTATGATTATACGCTGATGCTGGTAACGACAAAGGCATTGGTAATTTCGGCTTTAAAATACGGCGAGGCAGATCTCATCGTACGCTGTTTTACCGAAGAGGCCGGTCTTAAAAGCTACCTTTTAAGACGTATTCTAAAATCGAAAAAAGGAAAACTGCGTACTGCGATGTTTCAACCCGGCATGCAACTGGAACTGGTGGCGATGCATAAAGACAAAGGGACTTTAGAAAGCATCCGCGATGCAAAAGTGACTCACGCCTATATCAGTTTGCATACCGATATTTTTAAATCGAGCATTGTGTTGTTTCTCTCCGAAATGCTGCGTAACTCCATTCAGGAAGAAGAAACAAACCGTCCGCTGTACGCATTTTTAGAGCACGCCTTCTTATGGCTCGATCTGCACGGGCATTCGGCTAATTTTCATTTGCTGTTTTTGCTGGAATTGACCAGGTACCTCGGTTTTTACCCCGACACTTCTACCACTGAATACGAATACTTCAATCTCGAGACCGGAATTTTTGAAACTACAGAAAGCCGGTACAGCATTTCCGAAGAAAATTTAGACACCCTCAAAGTCTTATTGGGTACAAATTTTGATGAACTATCTGAGATTAAACTTAACCAAAAACGAAGAACGAGCTTTGTAAATATGCTGCTGGCGTATTATGAATTACATTTGCACGGCTTTAGAAAACCAAAGTCTTTGGCGGTTTTAAGCAGCTTGTTCAACTAAAAATCCAGTATGCGGATTCTTTTTATTCTCCTTTTTTTTATCAATTTCAGCTCCGGCATTTTTGCCCAGCAAATACGCATTTTTGATCTTCAAACCGGCGAACCTATTGAAAATGCCAGCCTTTACAATACCGAAAAAAGCCATTCTGCAGTTTCAGACGCAGCGGGCCTTGTAGATGTTTCGGCATTTACAAATGGGGAAACCATTTTTATTTCGCACGTTTCGCACCTTACGAAAAAAACGACTAAAGCCGCCCTTATTGCAGCCGGAAACGTGGTTTATCTTGCAGATGACGAAAACCTGCTGAACGAGGTGGTGCTTTCGGTATCAAAGTTTGAGCAAAAAGAACGCGAAGTCGCTCAGAAGATCATTTCACTTGATGCCGAAGACGTAGAGCTCAAAAATCCGCAGACTGCAGCCGATTTGTTAGACCAAAGCGGGCAGGTGTTTGTTCAAAAAAGTCAGTTGGGTGGCGGCAGCCCGATGATTCGGGGGTTTTCAACCAATCGCCTGCTGATTACCGTAGACGGTGTGCGAATGAATACAGCGATTTTTCGCAGCGGAAACCTTCAGAATGTTATTAATATAGATCCGTTTACCGTAGATCAAACCGAAGTTATTCTGGGTCCGGGCTCAGTAATTTACGGGAGTGATGCGGTAGGCGGGGTGATGAATTTTTACACTAAAAGACCTGCGTTTTCTTTTGAGGAAACAACCAGTTTCAGCGGGCAGGCATTAACGCGTTATGCCACGGCAAACAACGAAAAAACGGGTCACGCTGAGATCAATATCGGCCGAAAGAAATGGGCTTTTTTAAGCAGCATCAGTTACTCTGATTTCGATGATCTCAGGATGGGTAGGCACGGGCCTGATGATTACCTGAGACCGGAATATGTGGTTACCCGAAACGGTGTTGATGAAGTCGTTGAAAATGAAAATCCTCTGGTGCAGGTGCCCACCGGTTTTGACCTGTTGAACCTGACTCAAAAAGTGCGTTTTATGCCTAATGCGGTTTGGGATTATAATCTGGGACTGCACTACAGCACGACCTCAGACTATGCGCGTTACGACCGCCTTACCCGTAAGCGTGATGGTCAATTGCGGGCAGCCGAGTGGTATTACGGACCACAAACCTGGTTTATGGGGAATTTTCAGATTGACAAAAAGGGAAATGGTGATTTTTACGATGAAGCCAGATTGAATGCTGCCATCCAATATTTTGAAGAAAGCCGAAACGACCGCGATTTCGGAAAAACCGATTTATTTACCACGCAGGAACAAGTTAATGCCTATTCGCTAAGTGCCGATTTTACCAAAAAACTGCGGGAACATCGTTTGTTTTACGGTTTGGAATATGTTTTAAATAGAATCGGTTCTTACGGTAAGCAGACCGATATTATTAGCGGGGCAGAAACGTCAACGGCCAGCAGGTATCCCGATGATTCGAGTTGGCAGTCGCTTGCCGCTTATGTAAGCGGACAATTCGATTTAGCCGAAGCGCTTACACTGCAAACCGGATTGCGCTACAATCAGATTTTACTAGATGCAACTTTTGACAATGTGTTTTATGATTTTCCGTTTGAGGAAGCCAATTTGAATTTTGGAAATGTCACGGGCTCAGCCGGCTTAAACTGGCAGACTAATGAAACCCTGAATTTACGCCTTAATCTGGGTACCGCTTTTCGCGCACCCAATATTGACGATATCGGGAAAATCTTTGACAGCGAGCCCGGTTCAGTCGTTGTGCCTAACCCCGATTTAAAAGCGGAGTATGCCTATAATGCCGAGATTGGCGCCGGTTTACGTCTGGGCGAAAAATTGCGTTTAGACTTTGCAACCTATTACACCAAATTGAATAATGCGCTGGTACGTCGTGATTTTAATCTGAATGGCGAAACCACCATCGATTATCAGGGTGAGCCCAGCACCGTGCAAGCCATACAAAATGCGGCAAATACAGAAGTTTACGGTCTTGAAGCCGGTCTGGAATATCTGTTTACCAAAAATCTGAAGCTTACCTCACAAATAAATATTACCGATGGCAGTCAGGAGGAAGATGATGGCAGCGAGGCTCCTTTGCGTCACGCCGCGCCTACTTTTGGCAACACCCATCTCATTTACCGCATGAAGCGCTGGAAGTTTGATGCTTCTGCCGTTTACAACGGGCAGTTTGATTTTGATGAACTCGCCCCGTCTCAGGTAGGCAATGCTTATTTGTATGCCCTTGACGCCAATGGCAACCCCTATTCGCCACGTTGGTATACCTTAAATCTGTATAGCGAATACCAGATCGCCAAAAACTGGAAAGCCACTGCTGCTCTAGAAAATATTACCGACCAGCGTTACCGTCCCTATTCTTCAGGCATCTCAGCACCCGGAAGGAATTTTATCCTGGCGCTGAAGTATGGTTTTTAGTAAAAAGTAACCCTCATTTTATTTGAACCAGTTGAGCGCGCTTCAGCAGTCGTTTTCTAACCAAAATTCCCTAATTTTGCACACTTATTAGAAAACGCAGATCATGAGCACAAAGTTTCCTGAATATAAAGGACTTGACCTCCCTAAAGTAGCCGAAGAAATCCTGAGCTACTGGCAGGAGAACCACATCTTTGAAAAGAGTATCTCAACCCGCGAAGGTAATGAGCCGTATATCTTTTTTGAAGGTCCGCCTTCAGCAAACGGGATGCCCGGTATCCACCATGTGATGGCGCGTGCGATTAAAGATATTTTCTGTCGTTTTCAAACCCAAAAAGGAAAGCAGGTAAAACGTAAGGCAGGTTGGGATACCCACGGACTTCCGGTAGAGCTGGGTGTTGAAAAAGAATTGGGTATCACCAAAGAAGACATCGGTAAAAAAATAAGCGTTTCCGAATACAACGAAGCCTGTAAAAATGCGGTTATGCGCTACACCGATGTGTGGAACAACCTCACCGAGCAGATGGGCTATTGGGTAGATATGGAAGATCCCTACATCACCTACAAACCCAAGTATATGGAAACGGTGTGGTGGCTGCTTAAAAATATTTACGATAAAGGCCTTATTTATAAAGGCTACACTATACAACCCTATTCTCCTAAAGCCGGTACCGGCTTAAGTTCGCACGAACTCAACCAGCCCGGCACCTATCAGGATGTGACCGATACTACGGTAACCGCTCAGTTTAAAGTGGTTGAGGACGAGACATATAAAGCCTCTCCTTTAGCAGCCTTTGAAGGAACAAAATACCTGATGGCGTGGACGACCACTCCGTGGACCTTGCCTTCTAACACGGCTTTGACGGTTGGTAAGAAAATTGATTATGTTTTAGTCAATACCTTTAATCAGTATACTTTCGAGCCTATTCAGGTGGTGATTGCCAAAGCTTTGGTAAATAAACAGTTTGATAAGAAGTTTGCTAAAGTCGAATCTGATGAGGAATTCAAATGGTCAGGGATAAAATTTATTGCTGAACAAGAAATTGAAAAAATCAGGTGGAACAATTTATCTGAGGATAAAAAAGATAGAATTGAGAAAATATCCAAAGAGCCAATAGGCGAGTGGAATTTGATTAAAGATGGAAAATTCCAACACCCTGAACTTGATAAGTACGTTGGAATTATACCCGACAAAAAAATCCCCTATCAAATCCTTGCCGAATTTAAGGGAAGCGAACTGCTCGAATTGCGTTACGAGCCGGTAATTGATTATGTAAAACCGCACGACAATCCGCAGGATGCGTTTAGGGTGATTGCCGGAGACTTTGTAACTACCGAAGACGGTACCGGTATCGTACACACCTCACCTACCTTTGGTGCAGATGATGCGTTGGTTGCCAAGCAGGCTGAACCGCCCGTGCCTCCTATGTTGGTAAAAGATGAGAACGGCAATTTAGTACCGCTTGTTGATTTGCAGGGTCGTTTCCGTCCTGAGTTGAAGGAATTTGGTGGCAAATATGTTAAAAACGAGTATTACGATGAAGGCGAAGCTCCCGAAAAGAGCGTGGATGTCGAAATCGCGATCAAGCTCAAAGAAGAAAACAAAGCTTTTAAGGTGGAGAAGTACGTGCACAGTTATCCCAACTGCTGGCGTACCGATAAACCTATTTTGTACTATCCGTTAGATTCCTGGTTTATCAAAGTGACTGATGTGCGTGATCGTATGCACGAACTCAACCTGGGCATTAACTGGAAACCCAAAGCCACCGGAGAAGGGCGTTTTGGCAATTGGCTGGCTAATGCCAACGACTGGAACTTATCGCGCTCAAGGTATTGGGGGATTCCGTTGCCCATCTGGAGAACCGAGGATGGCAAAGAGGAAATTATCATTGGTTCGGTTGCCGAACTAAAAGAAAAAATCACCGAATCCGTAAAAGCTGGTGTGATGGACAGCGACCCGTTTGCAGATTTTGTGCCGGGCGATATGAGCGATGCCAATTATGATTTGATTGACCTGCATAAAAATGTGGTGGATGAAATCAAACTGGTTTCGCAAAGCGGAAAACCTATGCGTCGCGAGGCAGATTTGATTGACGTATGGTTTGACAGCGGAAGCATGCCATATGCACAATGGCATTATCCGTTTGAAAACAAAGAGAAGGTTGAAGAAACCTGGCGCAAGGCCGATTTTATCGCGGAAGGTGTTGACCAGACCCGCGGTTGGTTCTACACGCTCCATGCCATAGCCACGATGACTTTTGACGATGTGGCGTATAAAAATGTGGTTTCAAACGGACTGGTACTGGACAAAAACGGACAGAAAATGTCGAAGCGCTTGGGTAATGCGGTAGATCCGTTTACCACGCTTAATACCTTTGGTCCTGATGCAACCCGCTGGTATATGATCAGCAATGCAAACCCCTGGGATAACCTCAAGTTTGATTTAGACGGAATAACTGAGGTGCAGCGCAAATTCTTCGGTACGCTCTACAATACCTATTCGTTCTTTGCGCTTTATGCCAATCTGGATCAATTCAGCTTTGCTGAAAAAGAAATCGACTGGAACGAAAGACCGGAAATTGACCGCTGGATCCTTTCGGAACTCAATACGCTTATCGCTGAGGTTGACGCGTTTTATGCCGATTATGAGCCTACCAAAGCAACCCGTGCCATTTCAGACTTTGTACAGGAAAACCTGAGTAACTGGTTTGTGCGCCTAAGCCGTCGCCGTTATTGGAAAGGCGATTATGCTCACGATAAAATTTCGGCATATCAAACCTTATACAACTGCCTGATCACGGTTGCAAAACTGGGTGCTCCGGTAGCTCCGTTTTATATGGATCGTTTGTATAAAGACCTAAATGGTCTTACCGGGCGTGAAGCTTCAGAAAGTGTGCACCTGGCTGATTTTCCGGTGAGTGATGCGTCGCAAATAGACCGCAGTCTGGAGCGTAAAATGCAAAAAGCACAGACGATTTCGTCCTTGACGCTTTCGCTTCGCGCAAAAGAAAAAATAAAAGTAAGACAACCGCTGCAACGTATTATGATACCGGTGCTTGATGAAGGGCAGCGTGCAGAAATACTTTCGGTACAGGATTTGATTAAATCTGAGGTAAATGTGAAGCAAATTGAGCTGATTGACGATGCTTCAGGTATCCTGGTAAAGAATATTAAACCCAATTTTAAGGTTCTGGGACCTCGGTTTGGAAAAGACATGAAGCTGGTAGCAAATGCTATTACTGCAATGAGTGCCGCCGATATCTCAAAGCTTGAAAATGAGGGTAAAATCGAGGTGCAGATTAATGGAAAAAGTGTTACTTTGGCGCCCGAAGATGTGGAAATCACCTCTCAGGATATTGAAGGTTGGCTGGTTGCAAGCAGTGGTGGATTAACCGTTGCCCTTGATGTAACCCTAAACGAAGAATTGAAGAATGAGGGCATTGCCCGCGAACTGGTTAACCGTATTCAAAACCTGCGAAAAGACAGTGGTTTTGAGGTTACAGACAAGATTGAAGTACAATTACAGCGTGACGGAAAGGTCGAGAAAGCCGTTAACGAGAATTTAGACTATATAAAAATGGAAACGCTCACCGCAAAACTCGACGTTGCAGAGCAGGTTACTAACGGAATAGCCATTGCTTTTGATGATGTAGAAACAATATTGGCTATTAAAAAACAGTAAACAATTATGGCGGCAGACATTAAAGAACGTTACAGCGATGCCGAACTTGAAGAGTTCAGAGTGTTGATTCAACAAAAGATTGATAAGGCCCAAAAAGATCTTGACCTTATTAAGAGTGCTTATATGAATGACGGTAATAACGGTACAGATGATACCTCACCTACATTTAAAGCTTTTGAAGAAGGTAGCGAGACTATGAGTAAAGAAGCAAACTCTGCTTTGGCCATCCGTCAGGAGAAATTTATACGCGATCTTAAAAACGCACTGACGCGTATTCAAAACAAGACTTACGGAATTTGCCGCGTAACCGGTAAACTGATCAATAAAGAACGTCTAAAGTTAGTACCTCACGCTACCTTGAGTATCGAGGCCAAGAATATGCAGAAATAATACGCTGTACAGGCTTAAAACAAAACGCTTCAGATTGTTCTGGAGCGTTTTTTGTTAGATTAAAGCGCTATGCGATTTAAAGGGATTTTTTGGGTATTCATTTTTCTGCAAAGCCTTAGCGGTTTTGCCCAGAAACGTATGCTCAATACGCTCGATTCCCAGGCTGTTAAAGGTGTTTTTATAGATTCTGATCAGGTTTTTGAGGTGTTTGTCAGGGCTGTTGAGGGTTCCGGATTTAGCGTAAATGCCGAAGTTGAAGGTGAAACTTTTGAAACGCTTAAACTAGATACCACAGTAGAAAACGGATTATGGCATATTGAAACCGGCCGTACCTTTGGGTTTAAAAATATAGACGACAAGCTGGCGGCTCACAAAGTGCTTTCTGTGGTGTTGTATATTGAAATGCCGCAGGATAAGGAAGTCTGGGTAGATTCAGACCTGGCTTCGGTACAGTTGACGGGTGCTTTTGATCAAATCAATCTTAATTTATCCGGAGGAGGTTGCATGCTGAATAATTTTCGCGGAAGCGGAATTGTCAATACGCTGCGCGGAAGCATCACAGCAGCAGTGAGCGATACCCGTGTGCTGGCCGAAAGTCGCAACGGTATTGTAAATACTCAAGAAACCAGTGCCGGAAGCCATCTGCTTAGCCTGAAAACTATTGACGGCGATATAAGCGTAAGTCAATCTGAATAATTTGAGTATTTTTACCCGCCTTTACCACTTCAGCAACTTAGTTGAAACGCGGTCGGGGGTATTAAAAATTAAAGAGCCTGTGATCTCAAATCCGGTTCAGCTATTAAAAAAAGCACATGTCATTAAAAAAAGCTATAGGGATTATCGTCCTGATCCTGCTGGTAGACCAAATCAGTAAATTATATATCAAAACCCATTTTCAGCTTCAGGATGAAATAGTCGTTTTTGACTGGTTCCGTATTTTATTTGTAGAAAATGAGGGCATGGCCTGGGGAGCTAAAATCCCGGGTAATTATGGTAAAATCATCCTTACTCTTTTCAGAATAGGAATCCTGCCGCTTATAGGCTACTGGTTGTATGATAGTGTAAAGAAGGGAGCTTCCAGAATCTTAATCACCGGGATCGCGCTCATATTTGCAGGAGCTTTTGGTAATATTATAGACTCGGTATTTTACGGAGTAATCTTCGACAGCAGCGCAGGTCAGCTCGCAACTTTTATGCCCGAAGACGGTGGCTACGCACCCTTATTCTATGGAAGGGTGGTAGATATGTTGTATTTCCCGATGTGGGAAGGGTATTTGCCCGAGTGGTTACCCATCTGGGGTGGAAAGTACTTCACCTTTTTTAACGCGGTTTTTAATGTTGCCGATATGGCTATAAGTACCGGTGTTGGCTTGCTTTTAGTATTTAATAAGCGTGCTTTTGCTAAAGATAAGCACGAAGAGGAGGAGACTACAGCATAATGATAAACTTGGTGCCATAACCCGGCTTGCTGGTGACGTCAATTTTTCCGCCTAAGGCTTCAACTTCATTCTTCACAATAAACAATCCTACATTCTGACTGGTGTCTGAATTGCTGGTCTCGCTGGATGACATTTGAAAAATCTTATCTGTATTGCCTTGCAAATCATAACCTTTGCCGTTATCTTCTATAATTAAGGACAATTTCTTTTTATTTTCGAGGCAATAGGCCTTGATCTCGGGTTTGCGATCCGGACTTTTATTTACGATTCCGTTTTTAATAAGCGTACAGAATATATTATGCAAAAACTCAGGATTGTACCTGATAATCGGGGTCTCTGAGAAATCGGAATACAGGTAGGCTTCCTCCAGTTCTATAAGTGGTCTCAGTTCTTCCCGGGCTTTTTCAAAAGCTTCCTCCAGACTTACTGATACCAGCGGATCTGAAGCTTTATTTTGAATGGAAACTACTTCTTTAAGTCTTGAAACCGTTCGGTTAAGGCTGGCTGCGATCTCTTTATAATTAACAAATAATTCTTTCTGATCTTGCGGAAGCTTATTGGTATCAACTAACTGGCTGGTAAGTTCCAGATTGTTTACGTGCGATTTGATGTTGTGCGACACATAATTGGCAAAAGTAAACAGGCGCGAATTGTTGGCCTCTACAACCTCAATGGCTTTTTGAAGCATGAGTTCACGCTCTTTCTTCTCATTGATGTTAATCACAATCCCTTTAATCCCGATTACGCGACCTCTGGAGTTTACAATGGGTTTGGCAATACAATGCGCCCAGAAAGCTTTATTGGTATAAGTAACCATCTTTAAAACCCCGTCAAAGTCAGCCCCGCCTTCTCCCAGCTCCTGAAAGGTTTTGATCACGAGGCTGTGATACTCCATGTCAAAGAAGTGCAGCGCATGTCTTAAGGAAGGTCTGTAGTTTTCGGGCGTTTCCAGTATGGCCTGAAGTTCTTTATCGAAATAAGTTTTCTTTTCGGTAAAATTAATATTCCATCCCCCGGCCTGGGTAACTTTTGCTATCTGCTCGTAATAAAAGCTGTCTGCTTTTGCATCTGGAGATTGAATCGCAGACCTCGAGAAAATCGAAAGGAAACCGTTGTTAGACATGCTTTGGTTAGTTAAATAAGGTTGAAGATAACAAAAATAGCGTTGATCTGTTAAAATCGAAAGGTTTTAGAAGGCGTGATACAATGGCTTAGCTTTATATCGTCAGAGTTATGGGGAATTGCTTTTTCAGCATCAAAATAACTGAGGCCTATTTTTAAAATATCGGGACGGCAGTCAGCCAGAAAGCGATCGTAAAAGCCCTTGCCGTATCCCAGACGATTACCGCTTTCATCGTAAGCCAGAAGAGGTATAAAAACAACATCCAGTTGTTTGGGATCTACCTGTATTCCGTTTTGAGGCTCCGGTATTCCCCATTCATTGGGTTTTATGACCAGATTATCGGTTAGCAGGTAATGTGTCATCCTTAGTTCTTCAAAATCGCTTTTGGATAAGACTACATTTTTGTCTTTTCCGCTTAAGATGTTGAGAATATACTCGGTGTTGATTTCTCCCAGCTTCACGATAGGCAAAAAAATATGGTAAAATTCGTGCTGCCAGATATCCAGCGAAAGCAACCTGTTTGCGATTTGTAAACTGGCTTCCTCCCGTTCTTCAAGAGTAAGTTGTTTTCGCAATTCCTTATATTTTTTTCGGTATTCGGCCTTACTCGTCATCTTTTACCAATGCTGTTGATAGGTGAAAGATGGCATCACCCTGATAGACCAGGGAGGCTTCATTGGTATTGATGATATAGCCGTCGTTTGGCGCTTTGACCTTGTGCCTGAAACTTCCGTAAGGGTCTGTAATGGTTGCTATAACTTCGTTTTTTTCCACAAAATCCCCGCAGGTTATCTTGAGATGCAGCAGGCCGCTGTATTTGGCCCGCAGCCAGGTGCTGGATTTAATAGTTACCACCTTGCCGGAAATTTCGGGTGCGATGTGCTCTTTATCGAGCATTTTAAAGTGATTTAAAATGCGCATCACTCCATGCACTCCTGCCCGTGCAATGTCTTTATCGCTTATTTGAGACTTTCCGCCCTCAAAAAGAAGAATAGGGATATTCATCTTCTCACAGGTTGATCGGTACGATTTTGTTATATTTTTAGAATAGACCACAAACGGAGCACCAAAAATATCAGCATACCTGAGCAGCTCTTCTTTTTCGGGATCTACCCGAATCTGGGCTACATTAAAACGGCTCCCGCCCCCGGTATGAAAGTCGAGGCAGAAATCAGCGATGGGCAATATTTTATTTGTAAACTGGTAGGCAAAGCGGCTGGCCAGAGAACCGTTACGCGTTCCGGGAAATACCCGGTTGAGGTCCCGCCCATCGGGAAATGCCCGGTCCATATTGAGAAACCCAAAAACATTGATGACCGGAATGCACACGATAGTACCGCGTGCGGGTTTGTTTATTTTCTTCGAAATAACCTGGCGTACGATTTCTACTCCGTTGATTTCATCACCATGAATTCCGGCAGTAATCAGGATGCAGGGTCCCGGTTTTTTAGACCGCTGAATGATTATTGGTACCTCAACAGAGGTGGTTGTATAGAGTTTGGCCAGATTAAAATTGAGCGTACGTTTAGCGCCGGGCGGAATTTTTTCGCCCAAAATGTGCAACACGTTTTTCTCATCAAATCCCGTCATAGGCTATACTCCGCGTTCGATGTAACGAATGACACTTTTGGCAATATCCTTACCGGTGGCTTTTTCAATACCTTCAAGTCCGGGTGAAGAATTTACTTCCAGAATAAGGGGTCCGCGCGCACTTTGAAGCATATCAACTCCGGCAACACCCAGCCCCATAGCTTTGGCGGCCTTAATCGCTGCGTTTTCCTCGTCGTCTGTAAGCTGAATCACTTCTGCTGTACCCCCGCGGTGCAAATTAGAACGGAACTCGCCTTCTTTACCCTGGCGTTTCATTGCGCCCACAACCTGACCGTCAATAATAAATGCGCGTATATCTGCACCTCCGGCTTCCTTTATAAACTCCTGAACAATCACCCGGGCCTGTAAGCCGTTAAAAGCTTCGATAACAGACTCGGCTGCATTTTTAGTTTCGGCTAAAACCACACCCAGTCCCTGAGTACCTTCGAGCAATTTAATGATAAGCGGAGCACCACCTACATGGTCTATGATTTCGGCCACATCGCGGCTGTAGTTGGTGAATACGGTTTTGGGAAGACCCAATCGCGCACGGGAAAGAATTTGCAAACTGCGCAATTTATCGCGGCTGCGTACCAATGCCTGAGATTCGGTTGTGGTAAAACAACCCATCATTTCAAACTGGCGTACCACAGCAGTACCGTAATAGGTGATAGATGCACCTATACGGGGTACAATGGCGTCTGTTTCTGACAAATAACGTCCCTTATAATACACCGAAGGTTTTTTCTTCTCGATGATCAAATCGCATTTAAGCGGGTCTATTACCTCAACGTTATGTTTGCGCTTCTTTGCAGCCTCGACCAGTCGGGCTGTAGAATATAATCCAGAGTTTCTGGAAAGGATTTTTATGTTCATAGTTGTTTTTGTGAGTAGGAAACATCGGTAAGCTCGGTGTCTACTACAAATTTTTTGGTCAGAAATTTACGACCTATCAAAACCGGAAAACGCATGTCTTCACGGGAGCTCAGTGTGAGCGAGATCTTGTGGACTTTATTGAAAAGCCTGATGTTGCTTTGTACCACATACCGGTATTGAATCTCGCCGTTACTGCTTTTTACAGCCGTAATGTCATAGGCTTCAAAGCGCATTTCTTTCCCGTTATACTCCGGGTGCTTGGGATCCAGAAAGGTGCAGCACAAAATATTGTCTTCTTCACGTATGTGATTGCAGTGTATAGAAGAGGTATAGGCACCGGTATCTATTTTAATATCGATATCTGATAATCCCAGCGCGGGGAAATCTGCCTGATCGGTGCGACCTATAACCTTCTTTTCCATGGCTTGCAAAATACGAAAAGCATGTTTGATTTACATGAAACCTGATCTTAAAACAATTCAAAATTCTCAGAAGTGGTTTTAGGAAAGGTATCTCTAAAATTTGGTTTCCGGCTGGCCGGTATTTCTTTTTTTAGCGAGCAATAAGCCGTAATTTTGAGAGGTATGGAAACCCCCGAACTAGAAATACAACTCAGGACACTACCCTCAAGCCCGGGGGTGTATCAATATTACGATAAGAAAGGCAAGCTTTTATATGTTGGCAAAGCCAAAAACCTAAAGAAGCGTGTCTCATCGTACTTTTCTAAAAATCATGACAATGCGCGTACCCGTATGCTGGTGCGCAAGATTGTGCAGATCAAACATATTGTGGTAGAAAGCGAGACCGATGCCTTGCTGCTCGAAAACAATATGATCAAAAATTACCAGCCGCGCTACAACGTCATGCTTAAGGATGACAAAAGTTATCCGTGGATTTGCATAAAAAACGAGCGCTTCCCAAGGGTGTTTCCTACGAGACGGTTGATCAAAGACGGCAGTGAGTATTACGGCCCCTACACGAGTATGAAAACCGTACATACCCTGCTCGATCTCATCAAAGGGCTGTATCCCCTTCGCACCTGTAACTACGATCTTTCAAAAGAAAAAATAGAGTCGGGTAAATATAAAGTCTGCCTCGAGTATCACTTGGGCAATTGCCTGGGCCCTTGTGAGGATAAGATTTCTGCGGAAACCTATCACGATAATATTGAAGCCATTCGGGATATTGTTAAAGGGAATTTTAAAGACTCGCTGCACCGCTTTCGCTCTAAAATGAAAGAACACGCAGATGCGATGGAGTTTGAAGATGCCCAGCGCATCAAAGACAAAATCGATATTCTGGAAGGCTACCAGGCTAAGAGCACCGTGGTCAACCCCTCTATAAATAACGTAGATGTGTTTAGTATCGTGTCTGATGAAGGTTACGGTTATGTCAACTTTTTACAGCTTTCACACGGGGCGATCATACGCTCACACACGCTCGAACTCAAGAAAAAACTCGATGAATCTGATCAGGAGTTGCTCGAGATCGGTATCATTGAGATCAGGCAGCGCTTCAATTCGCAGTCTCCGGAGATTTACACACCTTTTGAGGTTGATTTGGGCGAAAAGTTTAAAGTTACCGTACCAAAATTGGGCGATAAGAAGCGTATTGTAGAACTCTCTGAGCGCAATGCCAAATACTTCAGGATGGAGCGCTTTAAGCAAACCAAAATAGTAGATCCTGATCGTCACGTTAACCGGCTGATGGCGCAGATGAAGGCAGATTTGAGGCTTTCTGCAGAACCGAGGCACATAGAGTGTTTTGATAACTCCAATATTCAGGGAACCAATCCGGTTGCGGCCTGCGTGGTTTTTAAAGATGGAAAACCCAGCAAGAAAGATTATCGTAAATTTAATATCAAGACTGTAACGGGACCTGATGATTTTGCGTCTATGGAAGAGGTGGTTTTTAGACGGTATCGCCGCCTGCTCAATGAAGATGAACCCCTGCCGCAGCTCATTATTGTCGATGGTGGTAAAGGGCAGCTTTCATCTGGGGTTAAGGCTTTAGAAAGCTTAGGCCTTCGCGGAAAGATCGCAATCATTGGTATTGCAAAACGTCTGGAAGAATTGTTTTATCCGGGAGATTCGATTCCGCTTTATCTGGATAAAAAGAGTGAAACCTTAAAAGTGATTCAGCAGTTGCGGAATGAAGCCCACCGTTTTGGGATTACCTTTCATAGAAACAAACGCAGCAGCAGTGCCTTAAATACCGAGCTGGAAACCATTAGCGGTATTGGTGAAAAAACCGTGGTTGAGTTGCTGAGGCACTTTAGATCGGTAAGTAAAGTCAAGGCCGCTTCAGAAAAAGCCCTTGCAGAAGTCATAGGCCCGGCAAAGGCCAAAATTATTTACGAGCATTATCAACAAACAGAATGAGAAAATACACTGCCTTACTCCTGCTTCTTTTAACACTGGCTTCCTACGCTCAGGACACGACAGGTGTGGATTTCAGTAATGTGCCGCAGGGAGAAAACTTAAAAGTTGGCCTGGTGCTTAGTGGAGGCGGTGCCAAAGGTCTCGCGCACATTGGCGTCCTTAAAGAACTGGAAGAAGCTGGTATCAAAATAGACTATATTGGTGGTACCAGTATGGGAGCCATCGTTGGCGGACTCTATGCTGCCGGGTACAACGCACATCAGCTCGATTCTATTTTTGCGGTCGTAAATTTTGAGAAACTCATTCAGGATGATATTCCGCGTGATGCCAAATCCTTTCAGGAGCGCAGCGATGCCGAAAAATTTGCATTAAGCCTTCCTTTTGATCATTTTAAAATTTCATTTCCCTCGGCGCTTTCCAAGGGTCAAAACATATACAACCTGTTTACACAGCTTACCCATCACGTAGAAGAAACCAGTGATTTTACGCAATTGAGTACACCGTTTTTCTGCGTCGCCACTAATGCTGAAAAAGGAGAAGCTATCATTCTCGATAAGGGCTGTCTTTCTGAAGCCATTACCGCCAGTGGAGCCTTGCCGTCGCTGTTTAGTCCGGTTATTTTAGACGGTCAGTTGCTTATTGACGGCGGGGTTGTAAACAATTATCCGGTAGAAGAGTTGCGTAAACGCGGAGCTAATTTTATCATAGGCGTAGACGTGCAGGATGATTTACGGGATAAGGATGAACTTAAAAGTGCGCCCGAAATGCTGATGCAGATCAACAACTACCGCACCATTGAGGCGATGAAGCAAAAGGCAGTGCTTACAGATATCTACATCAAACCCGATATTGAAGCCTACACCGTGATGGATTTTGAAAAAGGTGCCGAAATCATCGCGGGTGGAGAAGAGCGGGCCAAAGAATTTGCCGACGATTTTAAAAAGTTGGCCGAATTACAGGGAAAATTTTATCAAAAACCGCCTTTAAAGATTGAGCGGGAAGATACCTTAAGCATTCGCAGTGTGGCCATAAATGGCAATACCTATTATACCCGAAGCTATATACTGGGGAAGCTAAAAATAAAAATGCCGGCCGAGATTACCTATCAACAGCTTTTTGAAGGCATTAATAATCTGGCTGCAAGCAATAATTTTGAGCGCATAAACCACCGTTTGGAAAAATACGAAAGCGGGCAATATCATCTGGTGTTAAACCTTACCGAAAGCGAGTCAACCACTTACCTGAAAGCAGGATTGCATTATGACGATATTTATAAAAGTGCCGCACTCATTAACATCACCAAAAAGCGCGCACTTTTTAAAAACGATATCGCTTCCCTGAGTGTGGCGTTAGGCGATAACATTCGCTATAATTTTGATTACTACAGCGACAATGGTTTTTATCTGGGCTTTGGTCTTAATTCGTCCTACAACAGTTTTGAAACCCGCGTAGACGCTCGTTTTATAGAGCAATTGAGTGATCTGCCGCTTGAAAGTTTCAACAGCCTTACAGTTGATTATCTGGATATAACCAATCAAATCTACCTGCAAACCCTGTTTCAAAAGCAGTTTGCCTTACGAATAGGTCTGGAGCATAAATTTTTGGAAATAGATACCGAAAGCGTGCGCTTAGAAGAAAATCCCGATAGTAAAGTCTATTTTGATAACAGCCATTATTTTAGCGCATACGGCAATTTATTGCTCGACACCTTTGATGATAAATATTTCCCCACCAGCGGCTGGTATTTTAACGGAGACTTTAATTTATACCTGTTTTCATCAGATTATAACAACAATTTTGAAGAGTTTTCACTGGGTAGTGCGCAGCTTAAATACGCAGCAAGCCTGAGCTCGCGTTTTGCTATGGTGCTGGGCGTTGAAGGTGGTTTTAAGATTGGAGGTAGTAGTGTAAGTTCGCTGGACTTTGTGCTTGGGGGCTGGGGTAATGACTTTATTAATAATATCGTGAGTTTCTACGGGTATGATTACATCAGCCTTATTGGAGATGGTCTGGTAAAGTCTGAAGTTACCTTTGATTACAATTTTTATAGAAAACACCATCTTAATTTTGGGGCCAATATTGCCAATATAGAAAACGACCTCTTTACCACCGGTAACTGGCTGTCTGCTCCCAACAATACCGGTTATTTCCTGGGTTATGGTCTGGAGACTTTGGTAGGACCTCTGCAAACCAAGCTTTCCTATTCCCCCGAAGTAGATCGCGTGTTTTGGAACTTCAGTTTAGGTTTTTGGTTTTAAGAAAAAATTAGCCCAAAACGCTTTCGGTTTTACGATATTTGTAAATAACGATAACGTTTTCGAAGAAAAATATAAACTATGCCTTTTTATCATCAACTCGGTAAAATTCCGCATAAGCGGCATACCCAATTTAGAAAACCCGATGGCAGCCTGTATTACGAGCAGCTTTTTGGCACCATTGGTTTTGACGGGATGTACTGCAATATGTATCACGAGCAGCGCCCCACTCAGGTTAAGGAGATTAAGGGAAGCAAAAATGTAAAGCCTAAAATTGCTAAAGCAAATCACATACAATCCTATCGCTTCAGAGGTTTTGAGATCAAACCCGAAGCTGATTATCTGGATAGCCGTAAACCCGTTTTGACCAATAGCGACTGTACCATCATTCTGGCAGCTCCGCAAAATAAAACCCAGGACTATTTTTACAAAAACAGCGATGCAGACGAACTCCTGTTTGTGCATCGCGGCAGTGGAAAATTTCGCAGTCATCTGGGAAATCTCGATTTTAAATACGGGGATTATATCGTGGTACCGCGCGGCACGATTTACAAGATGGATTTTGATGACAGCGACAACCGCCTATTTATTGTAGAATCACGCCACCCCATTTATACCCCAAAACGCTACCGCAACTGGTTTGGTCAACTGCTCGAGCATTCTCCCTTTTGTGAGCGCGATCTGAGAAGGCCCTACGAATTGGAAACCAACAATGAGACCGGCGATTTTCTGATGAAAATCAAGAAACAGGACGATCTGTTTGAGATGATTTATGCCACGCATCCGTTTGATGTGGTGGGTTATGACGGCTATAATTATCCTTACGCATTCTCCATTCACGATTTTGAGCCCATTACCGGGCGCATTCACCAGCCGCCACCGGTACACCAGACTTTCGAGACCAGTGCTTTTGTGGTCTGTAGTTTCTGTCCGCGTAAATACGATTACCATCCGCAGAGTATTCCGGCGCCGTACAACCACAGCAATATTGACAGCGATGAGGTTTTGTATTATGTGGACGGCGATTTTATGAGCCGTAATGATATTGAGGCCGGGCATATTTCGCTGCATCCTGCGGGTATTCCGCACGGGCCGCACCCGGGAGCGACCGAGCGCAGCATTGGCAAGACCGAGACCGAAGAGTTGGCCGTCATGGTAGACACGTTTAAGCCTTTGCAGATTTGTGAAGACGCGATGCCTATAGCAGACGAAAGCTATTATAAATCCTGGCTTCCACACGCTCCCCAACCCCCAAAAGGGGAATTAGGCTAAGCCAGATTGAACGATTTTGAGGAGGAGCTGTTTCCTGCTTTCCGCTGTATCTTTTTCCCGGTGCTTCGATACAATTTTCCGCTGGCAAATAACTCAGCAACCGGTAAAAAGGATGCCGCTGCAATCAGGGCTAGTTTAATTAGTCAATTCGGGAATTAGCGAATTTGTTGAAATACCAGATGTTATGGAATATACATTTAGCGATAAATACAAAAACAACATCATTCTTGAAAAGACTTTCAAATTTTCAATGGATATCATTTTATACGCAGAGGAACTTGAAAAAGAACGAAAATTTGTTCTTGCAAATCAAATTCTTAAGTCAGGGACTTCAATTGGTGCCAATGTGAAAGAAGCTCAGAATGCCGAGAGCAATGCTGATTTCATTCACAAAATGAAAGTTGCTTTAAAAGAGGCTGATGAGACAGAATACCGGCTATTTCTCTGTAAGGCGATAAAGCACTATCCAGATACGGGTAACCTTCTTGGTGATTTAAATGAGATATTGAAAATTTTAAACAAAATTATAAGTTCAAGTAAGCGAAGGTAAGAGAACATGCTAATTCGCTACTTGATACATTAACTAATTAATATTATGGGTAAGGAACTAAAATCAGTAGACTACGGTCTCGAAAAAATATTTGAAGGAGCACAGGACTTTTTACCGCTTCTGGGCACCGACTATGTAGAATTTTATGTGGGTAATGCCAAGCAGGCTGCGCACTTTTACAAAACCGCTTTTGGTTTTCAGTCTTTTGCCTACAGCGGGTTAGAAACCGGCCAAAAAGATCGTGTGAGTTATGTATTGAAGCAGGATAAAATTCGTCTTGTGTTGACTTCGCCGCTTAACAGCGACTCGCCGATTAATGATCATATCGTAAAGCACGGTGACGGCGTAAAAGTAGTTGCACTTTGGGTGGAAGATGCGCGCAGCGCTTTCGAAGAAACCACAAAACGCGGAGCTAAACCCTTTATGGAACCCAAAGTAGAAACCGACGAACACGGCGAAGTCGTACGCTCGGGGATTTACACCTATGGAGAAACCGTGCACATGTTTGTAGAGCGTAAAAACTATAAGGGTCAGTTTATGCCCGGGTATAGAAAATGGGAATCCGCTTACAATCCTGAACCTACCGGTTTAAAATACATTGACCACATGGTAGGTAATGTAGGCTGGGGCGAGATGAACACCTGGGTTAAATGGTATGAAGACGTGATGGGCTTTGTTAACTTCCTAACCTTCGACGATAAGCAAATCACCACCGAATATTCGGCTTTAATGAGCAAGGTGATGAGCAACGGCAATGGCCGCATCAAATTTCCCATCAACGAACCTGCCGAGGGCATTAAAAAATCACAGATTGAAGAGTATTTGGATTTTTACGAAGGTCCCGGTGTACAGCATCTTGCCGTCGCAACAGATAATATTGTAAGTACCGTTTCGGCCTTAAGAGCCAGAGGGGTCGAGTTTCTGCCACCACCACCAGAAGCCTATTATGATGACATCCCGCGCAGACTCGGCGCGCATATGGATACGATGAAGGAAGATCTCTCTAAACTTCAGGAACTTTCCATTCTGGTAGATGCTGATGAAGAAGGTTATTTACTTCAGATATTCACCAAGCCGCTACAGGATCGCCCAACCTTATTTTTTGAAATCATACAGCGTATGGGCGCAAAAGGTTTTGGAGCCGGTAACTTTAAAGCCCTTTTTGAGTCTATTGAGCGCGAGCAGGCGCAACGCGGAACACTTTAAGCGTTTTAGATATACTATTGAAGCTAAATCCCTGTTGTACAAACGGGGATTTTTCATTTTAATGAAAGCATAACCTGGGAATAATACACTTTTGGCTACTTTTGGAACAACTCTTGTAAAAGCATAGGTATAGGCTTCAAATCAAAGACTATAAAAGCCCATTACGGGCATTTAATAATCAATTTCTACCCAAATAGCTATTGATTGTTTTTGGATAACAAAATTTTAAAAAATGAAAAGGATTTTGACACTTATTATACTGCTCGGTTTTGGCGTTTCTACCTATGCACAGGAGCCGGCATTTCAGGATGGGGAATGGTTTCAATTCCGTATCAGTTACAGCGGCTGGTGGAAGGCAGGAGAGGCAACACTTGCAGTCGTGAATGATACGTACAAAGGTAAGCCGGTCTATCACGTTAAGGGAAAAGGTGTTACCACCGGGATGACCAAATTATTTTTTAGCGTTGAAGATTACTACGAAACCTATATAGACAAGCAAAGTACCATGCCTTATCGTTTTATACGTAAAATTGATGAAGGTGGGCATACCAAAGATAAAATCATCGACTTTGACCAGCAGGCACGCGTGGCTACCGTAAACGATAAAAAGCACAACAGCATTACCACGTATAAAACAGAGCCTTCCATTCACGATATGGTGAGCAGTTTTTATTACCTGCGCAATTCAATTGACACTAAAACTTTGAAAGAAGGTGACGAGACCGTGATCAATATGTTTTTTGATCAGGAGAACTTTAAGTTTAAGCTCAAGTTTTTGGGGCGTGAGGTAATTAAAACCAAATTTGGCAAGGTAAACAGCCTAATTTTTAGACCCTATGTGCAGGCAGGACGTGTTTTTAAAGAGAAAGAAAGTCTTACGGTTTGGATAAGTGATGATCAAAATAAAATACCTTTGCAAATCAAAGCAGATTTAGCAGTAGGCTCTTTAAAAGCAGATATTGAAGCGTATAAAGGTCTAAAGCATCCATTCTACATTATACAAGATTAATGACGCATACAGGCAGTCCTGAAACTCAAGAACAATTAGAAGCGCTACAAAACAAGTTTGACGCGATGGGTCTGAATCTGGGGCATCAGCTTGAAGGTTTTGTTCACAGTAAGCCTATAAACTATTGGGATTACATTCAGGTTGATACGCTGCTTAGTTTGCAAAACCAGCGTACGCTTGTTCCTGATGAGATGGTATTTATTATGTACCATCAGATCAACGAACTGCTTTTTAAAATGATCCTGTGGGAAATGGAGCAGGTTGCCTATACTCAGGAATTAACCACCGCTTATTTCAGTGAAAAGCTTCAGCGCATTAGCCGGTATTTTGATATGCTTACGACTTCGTTTAACATTATGCGTGAAGGGATGCAGATGGAGCAGTATCTTAAATTCAGAAGAACGCTAAGTCCGGCAAGTGGCTTTCAGAGTGCCCAGTACCGCCTGATAGAATTTGCTTCCACAGAATTTATAAATCTTATCGATGCCCGCTTTCGCGAAAGCTTTAAAACCAAAGATGAGCAGGATCCCCTGTATTATGATGAGGTTGTAGAGCACCTGTACTGGCAGGCTGCCGGTAAAGATTACACTACCGGAGAGAAAACGTACACCTTAAAAGACTTCGAATTGAAATATAAGGAAGACTTTATACGTTTCTTAAAAGCTTACAAAAACTTAAATTTGTGGTCAAAGTTTAAAATGTTGCCCGCCGAAGATCAAAAGGATGCAACGCTGGTAGCTGCGATGCGTCATTATGACCATACGGTAAATATAAAATGGGTGATGTCTCATTATCATACTGCGGTGCATTATTTAAATCAGGGTAAAGAACCCCTGGAAGCCACAGGTGGTAGTGACTGGGTCAAATACATGCATCCCAAATATCAAAAACGTATATTTTTTCCTGATTTGTGGTCTGAACAAGAACGCGCAGATTGGGGTAAAGACAATTAATCGTAATCCTTAACTTATCAAAAGCCCAAAATTGAAAAAATTAAGTCTCATACTTATGGCTATGCTTACCCTAATAGGCTGCGCCGACGATGAAACAAAAGAAAAAAAACCTGTTGTAAAGGAGGTCAAAAAACCGAAGACTAAAAAGTTTGGTTATATACTTGACGATTATGAGGTTATTTCAGACACCATCCAACCCGGTGATAGTTTTGGGCAAATTCTCTTCGAAAACGGTATTGATTACGGGACTATTCAGCAGATTACAGATTCGGTCGCTTCGGTATTTGATACCCGTAAGATTGTTGCGGGTAAACCCTACACGCTGCTAAAAAGCAAAGATTCAACCGGCCAGGCACAGGTATTTATCTACGAAGAAAATAAAATTGACTATGTGGTGCTCGACTTTAAGGATGAGGTTGTGCAGGCTTTGGCCAAAAAGAGACCGGTTACCGTAAAAGAGCGTATCGCCTATGGGGTGATTGAAGATAATCTTTCAACAACCTTTGATGATTTAGGCCTTAATATTCTGGTTGCCTACGGGATGGCAGATATTTATGCCTGGACTATTGACTTCTTCAAGCTTCAGCCCGGTGATAAGTTTAAAGTCATTTATACCGAAAAATACATTAATGATACGATACCGGCAGGTTTTGGCAAGATAAAAGCCAGCTGGTTTGAACATAAAGGAAAACCCATTTATGCTTTTGCTTTCGTTAGTGACAGCATCAAGGGTAAACCCGATTATTACGACGAGAATGCAGAAAATTTAAGACGTGCTTTTTTAAAGAGTCCGCTTAAATTTGGTCGTATTTCTTCCCGCTATAACCTAAAGCGCAGAATCGCCTATTACGGTAACCGCATACGTCCACATAAAGGAACCGATTTTGCTGCGCCTGTAGGCACCCCGATTATGGCGACATCAGACGGTACCGTCATCGCTTCAGAATATCGCGGTGGTAATGGGAATTATGTGAAATTACGCCATAACGGCACTTACGACACCCAATATTTGCATATGAGCAAGCGCGCTGTAAGTCGCGGGGATTATGTGCGTCAGGGAGAAGTAATTGGTTATATTGGTATGACCGGAAACACTAGCGGACCTCACGTGTGCTACCGTTTTTGGAAAAATGGAAAGCAGGTAGATCCGTTTAACATTGATCTGCCTACTTCAGAACCTCTGGCTGAAGAACTGCAGCCCGAATATTACGAACTTATCGCTCCATTAAGAGCGCAACTAGATGAAATAACCTTCGATAAATCAACTTAGAAATGAAAAAAATCAATCCCACACAGACCAAAGCCTGGACGGCACTTCAAGCTCACTTTGAAAAAGTAAAAGATCTTCAAATGAAAGAATTATTTGAGGATACCGGCCGTGCGGAGGCGTTTACTTTAAAATGGGATGATTTTTTAGTTGACTACAGTAAAAACCGAATGACTGCAGAAACCAAATCTTTACTTCTTGATTTGGCCGAAGAAATGAATCTGGAGGAAGCACGCGCAGCGTATTTTGGCGGAGCCGAAATTAATGAGACCGAAGGCCGTGCGGTGATGCACACCGCTTTGCGTCAGCCAAAAGATGCGCACGTAAGTATTGATGGTGCAGATGTGATTCCTGAGGTTAATGAAGTAAAAGAAAAAATAAAAGGATTTTGCGATACAGTTATCAGCGGAAGCCATAAAGGCTATACCGGTAAGGCAATTACCGATGTGGTGAATATTGGGATTGGAGGTTCAGATCTGGGCCCCGTAATGGTTGCCGAAGCCTTGGCCTATTATCACAATCATCTCAATGTGCATTTTATCTCTAACGTAGATGGCGATCACGTGCACGAATCATTGAAATCTTTGAACCCGGAGACTACTCTTTTTGTAATCGTTTCAAAAACGTTTACCACGCAGGAAACCCTTTCAAACGCCAATACAGCGCGTAAATGGTTTTTAGCTAAGGTTGCGGGCGCAGCAAGTGAAGGGGAAGCGGTGGCTAAACATTTCGTTGCGGTTTCTACTAATGAGGAAGCTGTGAAAGATTTTGGCATAGATCCTAACAACGTGTTCACAATGTGGGACTGGGTTGGTGGTCGTTTTTCGCTTTGGAGTTCTGTTGGCCTTTCTATAGCACTGGCTGTAGGATACAGCAATTTTGAAAGTATGCTCGCAGGCGCTCACAAAGCCGATGAACATTTTAAAAATGCTGATTTGGGCGAAAACATTCCGGTAATGATGGCGCTTACGACGGTTTGGTACAACAACTTCTTTGGTGCCGAAAGTGAAGCGATCATTCCCTATACACAGTATTTGCATCGTTTTCCCGCTTATTTACAGCAAGCGATTATGGAAAGCAACGGGAAAAGCGTAGACCGTAACGGGAAACACGTAGATTATCAAACCGGTCAAATCGTTTGGGGCGAGCCGGGGACCAACTCACAACACGCCTTTTTCCAACTCATACACCAGGGGACCAAAATTATCCCGACCCATTTTATTGGGTATAAACATTCCCTTCACGGCGATACCGATCATCATAATAAATTGATGGCAAACTTTTTTGCACAGACCGAAGCGTTGATGAATGGTAAAACCGAAGCCGAGGCCCGCGAAGAACTTCAATCTTCGGGGATGGACTCAGGTGCGATTGACAAGCTGGTTCCGTTTAAAGTATTTGATGGAAACAAGCCTACAACCACACTTCTTATAGATAAGCTAACGCCTGAAAGTTTAGGGGCTTTAATCGCTTTATATGAACACAAAATCTTCACAGAAGGTATCCTTTGGAATATCTACAGTTATGATCAGTGGGGTGTGGAGCTTGGTAAACAGCTTGCCAAAAATGTATTGAACGATCTTAATTCAGACCAGATTGCGGTTCACGATGCTTCAACCACGCAGTTGATTAAAGCTTTTAAGAGTTAATTAACGAGTGTTGATAAGTTTTAGATTTAATTCAACGAACTGGCTTTTAGCGAGTTCTTTGTTGCGTTATTTTTAGCAGAAGTTAAAAAAGAGAAAATAATCCTTAACGTTCTCTTAATATTTAAATAAGTCTTTTATAAGACTTTTGCGCAAAATCTAAACTTAAACAAGCACAATGAAAAAAATTACAAGTTTACTTACACTTGTGTTTCTTTTGCTTACTGCTGCGGCACAGGCTCAAGGGACTATTCGTGGAACTGTAGTAGATGGTGAGAATGGCACACCCCTACCCGGAGTTAACGTAGTTGTTGAAGGTACTACCAATGGAGTTTCTACAGACTTTGATGGTATGTTTACCATTCAGGTCGTAGAAAACACGGGTTCGGTACGTGTTTCTTATGTGGGCTTCGCTCCTAAGGTTATTCCATTTGATCTCTCGGGTCAAAAAGTCATTGATTTAGGAACCATCAAGTTGGAAATGGATTCTGATGCTCTTGACGAGGTTATCGTTAAAGCGTATTCATTGGCAATAGACCGTAAAACTCCTGTTGCTGTTTCTACAATTAAGGCAGAGACTATTGAGAATGAATTGGGTTCTCAGGAATTTCCTGAAATTCTTAAAACAACCCCTGGTGTTTATGTAACCCGTGGTGGTGGTGGTTTTGGAGATGCTGAACTGCGTATACGTGGTTTTAACTCTCAAAACGTTGCGGTTATGATCAATGGTATTCCGGTTAACGACATGGAAAATGGTAACGTTTACTGGAGTAACTGGGCTGGACTTTCTGATGTAACCAGCTCGATGCAGGTTCAAAGAGGTCTGGGTGCTGCTATGATTGGTCTTCCTTCAATTGGTGGTACTGTAAACATTGTAACAAAATCTACTGATATTGCTAAAGGCGGTAATGTTATGATGGCAACCGGAAATGATGGATATACCAAATATGGGTTTACTCTTTCTACGGGAATGTTGGAAAATGACTGGGCAGCTACGATTAGTCTTTCAAGAACTACCGGTGAGCAATTTGTAGATGCTACGACTATCGATGCATATTCGTATTTTATAAATGTAGCTAAGAAGTTAGGTGAAAACCACGAATTATCATTCACCGCATTTGGTGCTCCCCAACGTCACGGGCAGCGTCAAAACAGATTGTTGATAGACGACTTTAGAAGAAGTCCACGAGGTATACGGACTAATACAGATTATGGTTATAAAAATGGTCAGTTAGTTAATTATGAAGATAACTTCTATCATAAGCCACAGATTTCTTTGAATCATTACTGGACTATAAATGAAATTTCCTCGCTTACCACTTCGGTATACGCTTCATTCGGTACCGGTGGCGGTGGTGGTATTGCTGGGGTTAATAAGTTTGGTAAATACAATACAGACTATAGAGACGAAGAATTTGCGCCTGTAAACTTTGATCAGATTGTTGCCGAGAATAAAGCTCTAGGTGCAGCCACAAGTGCAGAAACAGTTTTGAGAGCCTCACGTAATAATCACCAGTGGTACGGAGCTTTGTCAACTTACAATACCGAACTTTCTGAATATATCGATTTGACTGCAGGTGTAGATGTACGTATTTACAAAGGAGATCACTATACAGAACTTACAGATTTATTAGGTGGAGCCTTCTTCTTAGATAATAATGATGAAAACAATCCTAATAAGGTTGTTAGAGAAGGAGATAAGTATAATTACTATGATACAGGCTATACAAACTGGGCTGGTGTTTTTGCACAGGCTGAATATAATAAAGACGCACTTTCTGCAGTTGTTTCTGCTGCTGCAAATACAACATATTATAAACGAAAAGATTACTTCAACTATTTAGACTCAGACCCTGCTCGTGAGACAGATTGGATTGATTTTCCTGCTTTTAGTACTAAAGGGGGTGTGAATTATAGATTAGATGACGTAAATAACGTATTTGCTAATGTTGGTTATTTTGAAAGAGCTCCTTTCAATGACGCTGTATTCCTTAATTTCCAAAACGATGTAAACGCTGACGCTAAAAACCAAAAGATTTTTAGTGCAGAAGTAGGTTATGGTTTTAGAGGTGACAATTTTAGAGCTGATTTAAACGTGTACCGTACCAAATGGAGTGATAGAACATATACAATTGCTAGAACTGACCAAAATGGGAATCAGCAAATTGCTAATATTTTAGGTTTGAATCAGTTGCACCAGGGTATTGAACTGGAAATGTCATACCGCCCTATAGAAACACTTACTTTGACAGGTATGGCTTCTGTTGGGGACTGGAAGTTTGCAAATGACATTAATAATGTTCAGGTTTTTGATGATCAGCAAAATCCGATTGGAGATCCTATTGACGTATATTTAGATGGAGTTAAAGTTGGTAACTCTGCACAAACTACATTTGCATTAGGAGCAGACTATTTAGTTTTGGCTTCAACAACTGTAAGAGCTTCATTTAACTACGCGGCAGATTACTTTGCAAGTTATGATCCTACAGGTCGTTTACAGCCAAACCTTCCACAAACCTGGGAAATGCCGGCATTTGGGTTATTAGATTTAGGTTTAACACATCGTTTTGAGTTTGGTGGCTTTAATGCGCAAATCAATGCAAACGTGTTTAATGTATTGGATACAGAATATATTTCTGATGCTCAGGATGGTAATAATTCTGTTGCAGAGACAGCTTTGGTTTATTATGGAGCTGGCAGAACCTACACAGTAGGAGCTAAGATTAATTTTTAATAAAAATTGAAATGAAAAAATTACTTTATTTATTCACAGCAGCTGTTTTAGGCTATGCAGCTACGGGTTGTGATCCTGTAGAGGAGATCAATGCTGAGTTAGCAGCAAATGAAGAAGGAATAGTTGATGTATTTGATTATACATTGACTGAGGATGACTATCTTGATGTGTTAGGACTTGATTTCCCAAATTTTAACAATGTTGATGCAGCAAAAGAATTGGTGCCATTAGTATTAAAAGAAAACTTTCCGGTATTGGGTGCTAATTCATTGGCCACAGTTACATTTGATTTATATCAACCGGTTTCGACTGAGAGATCTTTAATTGTTTATACCGTTACGACTGCAGATTATGATGCATATCCTGATACTGAAGAGTTTAATAACTTTGATGATGAAGATCAGATTTATACATTTTTAGATGACAAATTTGGAGCAGTTGCTAATAGAACACTGGTTTCGTTAACATATAAATTCTACAATGGCTCTACAAATACCCTGAATAATGGTTTTTTAAGAGTTAATGGGACTTGGCAATTTGCACTTGGCCTTACAAATGCTGAATATACGGCTGTAGGTCAAGGTTTTAATAACTTTAATTCTGAAGATGAAGCGTTACGCAAACTTCCTATTTTCTTAAAAGAGAAATTCAAATATGACGATATCGAAGAGGGTACTGTTAAGTCTGCAATGTATAAATTGTATACTACAGATGTTGACGATGTTGACAATGATGGTAGTACTACAGATCGTACGACTTATAGTTATATAGCAAACTTTACATTTTTAGGTTCAGAGTGGGTTGAGTATAATAATGTGGTTTCGCAAACTTTACAGTTTGGAAATGATGGGTCAAATTGGATTCCAGATAACACTATTGCATATAGTCTTACATCTGCAGATTACACATATATAGCAGGTGAGTTAGATGAAAAATACCCAAGTCAAACCGCCAGCATGCTTCGATATGGAAATATGGATCGACGTACAGGTAATGATGCATTCTGGTCAGATGAGATGATTCTTGAAGCTTTCAATTTACTTTTAGATGATTTGGATCCTAATGCTGAAGAAGGTCAAAAGTATGCTGTTACATTTGATGTTTATAATGGGTCAAATACCACAGAAACTTTCTTGCTGATTAAAACAGATGGAAGTTGGGTAAAACAATAAATTACTGAAATCTAAGTTTAAACCTCCTGTTCTCCAGTAGACAGGAGGTTTTTAGTTTAAAATTTAAATGAGATAATGAAAAAGTGGTTAGTTAGTTTTTTAACAGTTGTACTTTTTTCCTGTAGTGGGTCTGATGACGGAACAGTTAACCCTGCGCCAGAACCAGAACCCGAGCTAGAAGCACCGGTTGCGAACGATGATGCTGTTTCAGGAACGGAAAATGAGGAATTGATTATTGAAAATCTCACAGCAAATGATGATACTTCCCAAGGCGCCCGTATAACATCCGTTACTTCTGCTACAACTCAAGGTGGTACGATTAGAGATAATCGCAATGGCACCTATACCTACGTAGCTCCTCAAAATTTCACTGGTCAAGACAGCTTCAATTATGAGCTTTGTTTAAATGCGGATACTAGTATCTGCTCGACTGGAACTGTGGTAATCACAGTGGCTGATGCTGGTACTCCACTAGCCAATGATGACGAAATAGGTACTGCAAAAAATCAAAGTATCACTGTTGATTACTTGGTTGATAATGATGTACTGCTGGATGGTGCTGTACTTACTGAAGTAAACGGTAGCTCATCTCAAGGTCAGGTAATTCTCAATTCAAATGGAACGGTAACTTATACTCCCGCAACAGATTTTGTAGGTGAAGATACTTTCACTTACAGCCTTTGTGATAACGATACTCCGGCAACTTGTGTAACGGCTACGGTTACAGTCACCGTGCTTAATCCGCTAAGTTTTAACATTCCTGCAGAACTTCAGGCATACTACGGGGGAACTAGTTTCTTTCAGAATTCTGATTTGACATTTGATGCGGTTTCAGATCTAACACAAGACAAGCACACTACTATTTTGACCTATTTTCAGCGTCACGATTACCTTTACGATGCAGACGAAGACCCGTCAAACTCTGCTAATGTAATCCTGATGTATACGGGTGAAAGTCGCGATCGCAGAGAGTGGACCTCAGGTAGTAATCCACATTCGCCACAGACCTTTAATACCGAACATATTTTCCCACAATCCCTGTTATCTACTGAAGATGCAGTGACTGATCTGCACCATTTACGTTCTACAGATGACGCGATAAATTCGTTGCGTCTTAATTATCCTTTTGTAGATGGAAGCGGTATTTACAAGTTGGTTAATGACAATTCCTGGTATCCCGGCGATGAGTGGAAGGGCGATGTAGCGCGTATGGTGCTCTACCTGAATATTCGTTATGGAGAAGACTATAAAAAAGTAGGAACTTTAGATCTATTCCTTAAATGGAACCGCGAAGATCCGGTGTCTGAATTCGAAAAGCAACGCAATAATGTAATTCAAGGTGCTCAGGGCAATCGTAACCCATTTATTGACAATCCGTATCTGATAACCTTGATATGGGGCGGCACACCTGCTGAGAATACCTGGCAGTAATTGATGTCTGAAAAGTTTAAAAACCCTTCCGTTTCAGGAAGGGTTTTTTAGTTTCCGCTGTTTTTAAAAGCATGGGTTTCACCTCAAAAAGTTATCTTTGAAAACCAAAAACTAAATCATGTATAACACCATACAATTTGTACACTCCTATTGGGCATATCTTGTACTCATCGTACTTACCATAACGACTATAAATGTGATCGTTTCCTATTTTGGAAATAAAGAATTTGGCGCCCGTGATTTTCGTCTTGCACTTTTTACACTGATAGTAACGCACATTCAGTTGCTGATAGGAATCGTGCTTTACTTCGTTTCACCATTAGGCGCTAAAGCCATCGCTTCTGAAGGGATGAGTGCTGCAATGAAAGATCCTAATCTGAGGTTGTACGTTGTGGAGCATCCGCTCGCGATGATTGTAACCGTAGTATTCATAACGATTGGCTACAGCAAACACAAAAAGAAACTGACATCAAAGCCCAAGTTTAAATTACTGGCTATTTTTTATACCCTTGCATTGATCGTAATGCTAACACGCATTCCGTGGGCTAATTGGTTTTAAATCCTAGCAAAAGGTCAAAAGTTTTGTAGAAAAAATAAAGCTCCGTGATCTAATTGATTGCGGAGCTTTTATAATTTTTGCGAACTGCGACTGCAAACTACGAACTGAACTTAACGATTCATCCAGTCTTCGATTTCTTCAACCTCAAGTGGTATGTTGCGCATCAGGTTAAATGGTTCGCCGCTTTCCTGAATCACTACATCATCTTCCAGACGAATACCAAAACCTTCATCGGGTATGTAAATACCGGGTTCTACGGTCCAAACATTATTAGATTGCATCGGTTCGTGCAGCAATCCATAATCGTGGGTGTCCAGACCAATATGGTGTGAAGTGCCGTGCATAAAATACTTTTTGTAAGCCGGCCAGTCTTTGTTTTCGTTTTGAACATCAGCTTTATCAAGAAGACCAAGACCTAGTAATTCCGAAGTCATGAGTTTACCTACTTCTTCGTGATAGGGCCCCCAAAGATTTCCGGGTACCAACATTTTGGTTGCTTCCTTTTTCACGCGCAGCACTGCGTTGTAAACTTCTTTTTGACGCTCTGTAAACCTTCCGCTTACCGGTATGGTTCGGGTCATATCGCTGCTGTAATTGGCATATTCTGCACCTATATCGAGCAATATCAAATCTCCCGCTTTGCATTCCGCATTATTAACTATATAATGCAACACATTTGCGTTGTTTCCGCTTGCGACAATAGGCGTATAGGCAAAACCTCTGGAGCGATTTCTAAGGAATTCGTGCATAAATTCGGCTTCAATCTCATACTCCATCACGCCGGGTTTTACAAACTGCAGCACGCGTTTAAATCCTTTTTCGGTGATGTTGCAGGCCTGCTGCATAATGTCGAGTTCGATAGGATCTTTAACCGAGCGTAAGCGCTGCAAAATAGGATTGCTTTTTGCCACGCGGTGAGCGGGATACTGTTCTTTTACGGCTTTGTTGAAACGCGCCTCGCGGGTTTCGGTTTCAACGTTAGCACGGTAGTGCTCGTTAGTGTTGATGTAAAGCGTTTCGGCCTGAGTCATCAGTTCGTAGAAGATTTTATCCCATTCCTTCAGCCAGTAAACTGTTTTTACACCGCTTACTTCATACGCGCGTTCTTTGGTAAGTTTTTCACCTTCCCAAACAGCGATATGATCATTGGTTTCCTTTAAAAACAGGATTTCACGGTGCTTTTCTTTTGGGCAATCAGGGAATAACACCAGTATGCTTTCCTCCTGATCTACTCCGCTTAAAAAGAACAAATCGCGGTTCTGCTGAAAAGGCATCGTGCTATCTGCACCTATGGGGTAAATATCGTTACTGTTAAACACCGCAAGACTATTTGGCTGCATAGCCTCCATAAAATTTTTACGGTTTTTGATAAATAAGTTACGGTCTATAGGGTCGTATTTCATGGTAGTAATTTGAATTTTTCCAAAGGTACAGGAAATTCGAGGAACATCCCCTCCAACCTCCCTCCCGATCCTTCGGGGCAAAGGGGAGACTTTAAGTTTTCGAGCCCTCCCTTTGAAGGGAGGGTTGGGAGGGATGTAAAAGCAATTTTCCTAAATTTAATTATGTCGAATAAAATCATCCCATACCGATCAGATTTAAAAGAGCTTGCCAGGGTTTTGAGGAAGAGTCAGACCGAAGCTGAAAAGCTACTGTGGGATGCGATTAGGCGAAAAAAGCTGGGGGTGGAATTTCACAGACAAATCCCTTTACTGGATTTTATTGTTGATTTCTATTGTCACGAGCTTGGGTTTGCAATTGAGGTAGACGGTTCTATTCACGACACTCAATTTTTGGAGGATGCTCATCGTGCTGGTCAGATAGAGCAGTATGGCATTAAAATTTTACGGTTTACAAATGATCAGGTCTTTAAGGATATAAATAGTGTGATAGCAGCCATCAAGTCGGAAATTGAAGAGCGTAGCTAACATCCCCTCCAACCTCCCCTTCGAAGGGGAGGCTTTCTATTACATTCCCTTCCTTTGAAGGGAGGGTTGGGAGGGATGTTTTAATTTAGGTCAATCCTCATAAAAAGGGTATTTTAGGGCTTCTTAATTTTACACACTTTAATATGCGTCCGTTTTTTCTTGTTCTCATTTTACTAACTTCCTTTATCGGCTTTGCTCAGGAATCTATCGTAAAAAATATTCCGTTAAAAAATGTAGGTCCTACGATTATGAGTGGCCGGGTGGTTGACATTGATGTCAATCCACAAAACAGCGCCGAGTTTTACGTAGGCTATGCCACCGGCGGAGTCTGGCACACCGTAAATAATGGAATTACGTTTGAGTCGGTTTTTGATGCAGCGCCCACCCAAAATGTGGGAGATATTGCCATAAACTGGGATGAAAACATCATTTGGGTAGGAACCGGTGAGACCATTTCTTCCCGCTCTTCCTATGCCGGGATCGGAATTTTAAAAAGTACCGATGATGGGAAAACCTGGGAACAAAAAGGACTTATCGATTCGCATCACATCAGCGATATTATTTTAGAGGAAAGCAATCCGGACGTGGTAGTCGTAGCGGCTTTGGGGCATTTGTATTCCCCTAACGAAGAGCGCGGCGTATTTAAAACCACCAATGGTGGCGAAACCTGGACCAAAACACTATTCGTAAGCGATCAGGCAGGGATTATCAGTCTCGTTGCTGCGCCCGATAACCCGAGTGTGATGTACGCGGCATCCTGGGATCGCGAGCGCGCTGCTTGGAATTTCAGAGGTGCCGGGGTTAATTCAGGCATTTATAAATCTACAGACGCCGGTGATACCTGGCAATTGGTAACCGCAGATACTGCATTTCCGCAGGGAGAAGGCACCGGGCGTATAGGTCTTGCTGTAGTGGATGCCAATACCGTTTATGCGGTTCACGATAACCAGAATTATAGGGATGCGGACGAAAAGAAAGAAGATAAGAAGAAAGACGAGTTGGAACCTGAGCAATTTCAGGAAATGACCAAAGCCGAATTTTTGGCAATTGAAGAAATAAAGCTGAAAGATTACCTGCAAACCAAACGTTTCCCCAGAGAATACGATGTACAGAAGGTTAAAGATCTGGTTAAAAGCGACGAACTCAAACCAATCGATTTCTTTAAATACACCTACGATCGCAATGCGACTGAAGAAGCCGGTGAGGTGATAGGGGCTGAAGTATTTAAAACTACAGACGGCGGTACAACCTGGAACCGAACCCATGAAGGCTATATTGATGACTTTTTCTTTTCGTACGGTTATGTTTTCGCAGAAATGACGGTAAACCCACAAAATCCTGATGAATTTTATATGGTGGGTGTGCCTATTGTAAAATCTACAGACGGCGGAAAAACATTCAGCTATATTGATGAGCCCAATCTACACGTAGATCATCATGTGGTGTGGATTGACCCTAAAATACCGAATCACCTCATTAACGGAAATGATGGAGGTCTCAATATGTCTTACGACGGCGGCAAAACCTGGTCTAAGCTGAATTCGATGCCCTTGGGTCAGTTTTATGCGATTAATGTAGATTATGAAAAACCTTACAATGTGTACGGCGGTCTTCAGGATAACGGTACCTGGAAAGGCCCCAGCACCTATGAAGCTTCAAAAGAATGGGAGGCAGAAGGTAAATATCCCTACGAGCGGGTTGGTGGTGGCGACGGCATGCAGGTGCAGATAGACCGTAGAAACAGCGATATCATTTACGTGGGTTCCCAGTTTGGCTACTACAACCGCATCAATCTGGAAACCGGCGACCGTGAGTTCATTCGACCCAGTCATACGGTGGGCGAAGAGCCCTATCGCTTCAATTGGGAGACGCCTATCTTGCTTTCCTCGCACAATCAGGATATTTTGTATATGGGCGGAAACAAACTGATGCGTTCTATGAATCAGGGGAAAGACTGGACGGCCATTTCGCCCGATCTGACCACGGGCGGTAAAAAAGGCAATGTGCCTTATGGAACACTAACCACCATAAGTGAATCTCCTTTTCAGTTTGGACTTTTGTACACCGGTAGTGATGACGGACTCATTCAGGTTACTCAGGATGGCGGTGGAAGCTGGGATGTCATCTCTGAAACGCTTCCGCAGGAATTGTGGATCAGTACGGTTTTGGCTTCCAAACATAAAAAGAGCCGCGTATATGCAAGCCTGAACGGTTACCGTTACGACGATTTTAAACCTTATGTTTATGTGAGTGAAGATTTTGGTGAAACCTGGAAAGACATTAGTGCTAACCTGCCTGATTCACCGGTAAATGTGATTATTGAAGATCCTGTAAAAGAGAATATCCTGTATTTAGGTACTGATGAAGCTTCCTATGTTTCGTTTGATAGCGGAAAATCATGGGCGTTATTTAAAGGAAGTATGCCTGCCGTGGCGGTACACGATATGGTGGTGCAGACCGAAGCCAACGATCTTGTGGTTGGGACACACGGCCGCTCAATTTTTATTTCCAGTTTAAATGATATTCAAAGTTTTGATCCCGCCAAGACCGAAGCTTTACAGCTTTTCAAAATAGAGGATGTAGATTTTTCGACCAATTGGGGCCGAAGCTGGAGCGCCTGGAGTGAGGCCTATACGCCTGAAATTCAAATCGGTTTTTATGCGCCGGTTACCGGAACTGCAATGCTAAACATTCAGTCTGAAGCAGGAAAAACACTTAAGTCCTGGGAAGCCAAGGTAGATAAAGGTTTTAATTATGTGCCTTACGATCTTAGTATTACCGAAAGTGGTAAAGACCAACTCGAGAAAGCAACTAAAGATCTAAAAATCAAGAAAGCTGATAACGGCTTGTATTACCTGCCCGCAGGGAAATACACCTTAGAGGTTAAGTTGGACGGAAATACAAAAACCACCAGTCTGGAAGTGAAAGAAGGCAACCGCCGCAGAGATGCTGCGCAGGCTGCCGCTAACAGTCCGGAAGAGGACTAATTTAAACACGATGGAATTAAATCTGAGCATCCCGGCTTTATTGTTTCCGGCCATTTCTTTAACGATGTTAGCCTACAATGCACGCTATCTGGCTATTGCAGCGCTTATTCGCGATTTGCATAAGCAGTATCAAAATCATTCTTCAAGTCCGGTAAAAAAGCAAATCAAGCAACTACGTAAACGTTTGGGAATTATTAAGGCGATGCAGGCTATGGCGATCATCAGCTTTATTTTGGCTGTAGTGACGATGTTTTTGATCTATATCCAAATGAAAATAGTAGCCAATCTGGTATTCGGGATAAGTCTGGTTGCTTTGATGATTTCATTAAGCCTTTCGTTTATAGAAGTTCAATTAAGCACTAAAGCTTTAGCGATACAATTAAACGACATGGAAGACTGATATTCGATGCGTGAAAATTTAGGGGTAGATTTTTCGGCTAAATGGATCTCAATAGGTTGAGCTTCAGCATTTATTTTTAGAATTTTTTAAGATTTTGTGTTTAACAAGAAGCCCATATTTCAAAGGTTTTCGGAAGAAATCTTAAACAATTTTCAGGTTATTTAAAACCATTCCAAAAGCGGGCTCAAAGTTTGTGAAAACAAGCGCTGAGCCGTATTTTTGCTTCACTAAATTAAAAACGCAAATAAATGGGAATCATTTCCTCTTCTATCGCCCGAAAAGTAGCTATGGCACTTTCAGGTTTGTTCCTGGTATTGTTTTTAGGTCAGCATTTTACGATTAATGTAACCTCGACTTTTAGTCCTGAAACATTTAACTCCTGGTCTCATTTTATGGGCACCAACTTTTTGGTACAGGCTATCTTACAGCCCGTACTGATTTTTGGAGTTATTTTCCACTTTGTGATGGGCTTTATTCTTGAAGCCCGCAACCGTTCGGCTCGCAGCATCAGCTATGTGAGTTACAAAGGCAATACAAACTCCAGCTGGGTAAGTCGCAATATGATTTATACCGGTCTTGTGGTGCTTGCATTTTTAGGATTACACTTCTATGATTTCTGGTTCCCGGAAATGGTTCACAAGTATGTAGAATCGAATCCGGAAGATGCTACCCGATATTATGGGGAGTTGGTAGAGAAATTCCACGATCCGCTTCGTACCGGTTTTTACGTGATTTCATTTGTGTTTCTGGCTTTGCACCTGTTTCACGGCTTTGCATCTTCGTTTCAATCCGTGGGCTTTAATAACAAATACGCGACCGGCTTAAAGAAGTTTGCCAAGGTTTATGCAATCGCCATTCCTGCAGGTTTTATTTTCATCGCGTTGTTTCACCATTTTAATCACTAGACCATGTCAGAATTAAAATCAAATATACCAGACGGACCACTTGCTCAAAAGTGGACTAAACATAAAAACGATATTAATCTCGTTAACCCGGCAAACAAGCGTAACATTGATGTTATCGTAGTTGGGACGGGTCTTGCGGGAGGTAGTGCTGCTGCTACACTGGCAGAATTGGGCTACAACGTTAAAACATTTTGCTATCAGGATTCTCCACGTCGTGCGCACTCTATTGCGGCACAGGGAGGTATCAATGCGGCAAAAAACTATCAGGGAGACGGGGATTCAAACTACCGTTTATTCTACGATACGATAAAAGGGGGTGACTACCGTTCGCGCGAAGCAAACGTGTATCGCCTTGCTGAAGTTTCTTCAAATATTATTGACCAGTGCGTGGCACAGGGTGTCCCTTTTGCCCGCGAATACGGTGGGTTGCTTGACAACCGTTCTTTTGGTGGGGTTTTGGTTTCCAGAACTTTTTATGCGAAAGGACAAACCGGTCAGCAGTTGCTTTTAGGAGCCTATTCTGCGATGAACCGTCAGATTAACCGGGGTAAGATTCAGCCGTTTAACCGTCACGAGATGTTAGATTTAGTGCTGGTAGATGGCAAGGCGCGTGGGATAATTGCCCGCGACCTGGTAACCGGTGCGATCGAAAGGCATTCGGCTCACGCCGTGGTTTTGGCCAGCGGTGGTTACGGTAACGTATTTTTCCTTTCTACCAATGCGATGGGAAGTAACGTGATGGCTGCGTGGAGAGCGCACCGTCGTGGTGCATACTTTGCAAACCCCTGCTATACGCAGATTCACCCTACCTGTATTCCGGTCTCGGGAGATCATCAGTCTAAACTGACCTTGATGTCTGAGTCGCTGCGTAACGATGGGCGTATCTGGGTTCCGGCTAAAAAAGAAGATGCCGAAGCAATACGTGCCGGTAAATTAAAACCTACCGAAATCAAGGAGGAAGACCGCGATTACTACCTGGAGCGTCGTTATCCTGCGTTTGGTAACCTGGTGCCTCGTGATGTGGCTTCCAGAGCTGCAAAAGAGCGTTGCGATGCCGGTTTTGGTGTAAATAAAACGGGAGAAGCTGTATATCTTGATTTCAAGAGTGCGATCATCCGCTACGGAAAAGAAGAAGCTTTAATCCACGGGAACCAAAATCCTACCGATCAGGAAATCTATAACTACGGTAAAGCTGTGGTTGAAAATAAATATGGAAACCTTTTCCAGATGTACGAGAAGATCGTTGATGAAGATCCGTACAAAACCCCAATGATGATTTACCCTGCGGTGCATTACACTATGGGAGGTCTTTGGGTAGATTATAACTTACAAACTACCATCCCCGGTTGTTATGCCGCCGGTGAGGCCAATTTCTCCGATCACGGAGCTAACCGTCTGGGAGCTTCGGCTTTGATGCAAGGTTTGGCTGATGGGTATTTCGTATTGCCATACACGATAGGAGATTACCTTTCAAAAGACATTCGTACCGGTAAAATCCCAACAGATTCTCCCGAGTTTGATCAGGCTGAGAAAGATGTGCGTGATCGTATGACGAAGTTGATGAGCGGTAAAGGCACCCATTCCGTTGATTATTACCACAAAAAATTGGGTAAAATCATGTGGAATAAATGTGGAATGTCTCGTAATGCCAAAGAATTACAGGAGGCGATGGATGAGATTGCAGAGTTGCGCAAGGATTTCTGGGAAAATGTAAAAGTACCCGGAACGATGGATTCTAAAAATGCGGAGCTTGAGAAAGCCGGAAGAGTGGCAGACTTCCTTGAATTAGGAGAATTGTTTGCTAAAGACGCATTAACGCGTAACGAGTCTTGCGGAGGTCACTTTAGAGAAGAATATCAAACTCCGGAAGGGGAAGCATTGCGTGATGATGAGAATTTCAGTTTTGTTTCTGCCTGGGAGTACAATGAAAACCCTAGAGAAGCTAAACTTCATAAGGAGGAATTGGTTTTTGAAAACATTGAAGTTAAGACTCGTTCGTACAAATAAATTATTGAGTTATAAGGTTATTTGAAATCAAGTTATTTTGAGTAATTACAAGTCATTTGAAGAGTTGGCTTGCTGGCAGGAAGCGCGCAAATTAAGAAATCACGTTAGCAAGAATGTGATAATAAAGTTTCCTGTTTCTGAAAAATACAACTTGAGGGATCAGATACTGAGATCTTCGAGATCTATTGGAGGAAATATAGCTGAAGGCTTTGGGAGATTTCATTATCAAGAGAATATCCAGTTTTGTAGAATAGCAAGAGGCTCGCTCTATGAAACCTTAGACCATATGATTGTTGCTATAGACGAGAATTATATTAAGGAAAATGATTTGCAGGATTTTAAAGAGCGTTTTAATAAGTGCCTGTTAATTTTAAACGGATACATAAAGTATTTAAAGGATAAAAAAGGCTCAAATAACTGAATAATTAATAACTATATAACCTTGATTTCGTAAGGTTTGATACTTGAAAATAAAGAATTAAATAGCTAAAAATATGAAGCTAACACTCAAAATATGGCGTCAGGAAAGCGCTAAGGCAAAAGGAGCGATGAAAACCTATCAGATTGATGGGATTGACGGAGATATGTCTTTTCTTGAAATGCTTGATGTGCTTAATGAAGATTTGATTAATAAAGGTGAAGTGCCGGTTGAATTTGATCACGATTGCCGTGAGGGAATTTGTGGTAGCTGTTCGCTGCAAATCAACGGGGAGCCACACGGTCCGGATCGTTTGGTTACGACCTGCCAGTTGCATATGCGCAAGTTTAATGATGGAGACACCATTACTATCGAGCCTTTTAGAGCAACGGCATTTCCGGTGATCCAGGATTTGATTGTAGATCGTTCTGCTTTTGACCGTATACAGCAGGCGGGTGGTTATATTTCTGTAAATACTTCAGGAAACACCGTTGATGCAAACGCAATACCCATCGAAAAACAAAATGCAGACGACTCGTTCTATGCTGCAACCTGTATAGGTTGTGGAGCTTGTGTGGCGGCTTGTAAGAATGCTTCGGCTATGTTGTTTACATCGGCTAAGGTATCTCAGTTTGCCTTATTACCACAAGGAGAAGTTGAGGCAACCGAGCGTGTACAAAATATGGTACGTCAGATGGATTTGGAAGGTTTTGGTAACTGTACTAACACCGGGGCCTGCGAGGTGGAATGTCCTAAAGGGATTTCTTTAGAAAACATCGCCCGTATGAACCGCGAGTACTTAAGCGCAGTAAGCAAAGGATAATTTTTTTTCGCAAAGCGGAAATTATAGAATTAGACCTCACAGGTTTTTAAAACCTGTGAGGTCTTTTGTTTTACTTAAACTTACCCAAACAACCACTCCACCACATCATTCATCTTCGCGACTTTCACGATGTTGATGCCGTAGTTGTTTTTCGGGATTTTGCAGTATTTAGAAATCATAATCGTACCGAAGCCTAATTTTTCAGCTTCCAGAATACGTTGCTCTACGCGGGTGACGGGTCTTATTTCTCCGGCAAGTCCGATTTCTGCCGCAAAACAGATGTCTTTTGCAACAGCAATATCTTCATTGCTAGAGAGAATTGCAGCCACTACTGCCAGATCAATAGCGGTATCGTCAACCGATATTCCACCGGTGATATTTAAAAAGACATCTTTCGCCCCAAGTCTGAATCCCGCACGTTTTTCAAGCACCGCAAGGATCATATTGAGCCGCTTGGCATTATAACCCGTTGCGCTGCGCTGCGGCGTGCCGTAGACCGCGGTACTCACCAAAGCCTGTATCTCAATCATCAGCGGGCGCATGCCCTCTAAGGTGGCAGCTATGGCCGTCCCGCTTAATTCCTCATCATTTTTGGAGATTAAAATCTCAGATGGATTGGAGACTTCCCGTAAGCCGCTGCCCTGCATCTCATAAATACCCAATTCATTGGTTGACCCAAAACGGTTTTTATGCGCTCTTAAAATGCGGTACACGTGATTGCGGTCGCCTTCAAACTGCAGTACGGTATCCACCATATGCTCCAGGATTTTGGGTCCGGCGATGTTTCCGTCTTTGGTAATATGACCGATTAAAATAACCGGAGTAGCGGTTTCTTTGGCAAATTTGATGAGTTCGGTAGTGGTTTCGCGTATTTGCGAAATGCTTCCGGCACCGCTCTCAATATAATCGCTGTGCAGGGTTTGAATGGAATCGATAATGACAATATCAGGCTCTACGGCTTCGATCTGTTTAAAGATATTCTGGGTTTTGGTTTCCGTAAGGATAAAACAATTTTCGGCTTCAGCATTGATGCGTTCGGCTCGCATTTTAATCTGCTGGGCACTTTCTTCCCCTGAAACATAAAGCGTTTTATAGGGCAGCATCAACGCAATCTGAAGCATCAGCGTGCTTTTACCAATGCCCGGTTCTCCGCCCAGCAAGGTTAGCGAACCCGGCACGAGGCCGCCGCCGAGTACCCGGTTGAGCTCATTGTTTTTAGTATTGAGCCTGGCGTCCCGTGTGGTGTCAATCTCCTGAATACGCTGGGGTTTGGCTACGCGTTTCGCTGTAGGTGTTTCGGCTTTCCAGCCTGTTTTTTCTGCTTTTTGAACGACTTCTTCTGCTATGGTGTTCCATTCCTTACAGGAGTTGCACTGCCCCTGCCATTTGGCATATTGGGCACCGCAGTTTTGACAGAAAAAGGTAGTTTTTACTTTAGCCATTAATATCCAAAATCATCTTTTATGCGCTGGGCACGCATCATGAGTAAATCTTTATTAATATTCCCCACCTCTTTAAGCACCAGGGCACTCTCATAGGTACGCATCGCTTTTTTGGGTTCGCCCTGACCTTCAAGTGCTCTTCCCAGATAATACGCGCCCAAAATGGTTTCGGGGTATTCCTTACGGGCCAGTTTGCCCAGGTTTTCAAAGCCTTCCCAGTCTGCATTTTTCTCCAGAGCGGCCGCAATAGCGATAAAGTCATTTACCCGAATCTGATCATTGAGACCAAAGAGATTTTGTACGGTCTCATATTTTTTTATCAGGTATTCATAAGGCGACTCGGTCTTTAAGATTACTTCATTAAACTCCTTTTTGCTTATGGGGCGGTAAACCGAAAACACCTTTTCCAGAGCATTGGGTATGGCTCGTCCTGCGAGCGAATAATGCGAGGCGTTTTCAAAATTGTCAAAATAATAATGAAATTTATCATTCTGTACAGCTTTTAATTCCTGATCAAAGGCCAAAATACGCTCCCGTAAATCTTCGATATCCTCACTGCCGGTGGCCTGGTAATAAAAGAGCTGACTTTCGGTATTCTGAAAAACAGGCAAAAGGCGGTTAGTCATTTCGGGTGTAAAATCGGGGCTTAATGAAATGTAGGCGTTAAACAGCGGCGGACTTTTCATTAAATAGTAATTGCTGAATGCTGCCGTCACGTCATGGCCCACGACCACATTAAAAGGAGCCAGGCGGTATTTTTTACTCAGCCACGGAAAAAGATCCATTCCTAGAAATTCAAAAAAAGCGGCTCCGGTCTCTGCGGGCAAAAAGTTTTCGTCGCTGTAATAGGTGTCGGCCATACGGTCGGGCTGCATCACGCCCACCACAATGGCCTGAGGCATATCTTCCCAGTAACCGTAATAATCTGCACTGCCGGCAACGGGCTCAAATAGATAGTCGCCGTCAAGTACCAGAATTACGGGATAACTTTTGTCTTTGTTTTGCTCATAATTACGCGGAAGCTGAATTTTTACATTTCGCGGTTCCCGAAGGGAAGAAGAAGGCACGCTTTCATAAAGCACCTGTGCCTGACTGCTGAATGCCAGAAACAGCAGGAAGTAGGTAATAGTTTTCATTTGAGGTAGATTTTAGGTAGCGTGAATTTAGCGATAAAAACCGAAGCTACCTCTAAAGTTTTGTGGCCGCAGAATTAGCGGTTGCGATTGAGCAAAGGCAAAAGTAAAAAGGACAGGGCGCCAAGAACCACAACCAGCAGGGTCTGAGATCCCCAGATGATCCAGCCAAAGGCCTCTCCGCCTTCTTTGCTGAAACCAAAAAATACAAACAGGGCACCTATGGCAATAGGGTAAACCCCAATCCCGCCGTTGGTCACCGAAATGGAAAACGAACCGATGATAAATGCCGCGAGGATCACGCTAAAAGGTGCCGCTGCGATCTCGGGGATGGTAAATTTAATGATCCAGAACATGGCGACATACATCACCCAGATAAATAGCGTATGCGCTATAAAAGCCCATTTCTGCTTCATTTTTAAAATACTCAGCATGCCTTCAACCAGACCGGCAGCAATGTTTTTTATCCTGAGCAGGATTCCGCTTTTTGCACGTTTGATAAGTCTGAAACCAATGAAAATCATAGCCACGAGAGCGACCAGAACAATTAAGGTGTAGAGTGGGTTTATATTCCGCTCTGCGAAATACTGAAGAAGCAGATCGGTTTGAGATATCAAGGCAATGGCGACTAACGAAAGCAACATAATAAAGTCTGCCAGACGCTCTGAAATGATGGTGCCAAATGCCTTTTCAAAAGGAACTTCTTCGTAAGTGGTCATCAAAGCGCCTCTTAAAAACTCCCCACTACGTGGAATACCCAGATTTGCAAGGTAGGCGGACATCACGGCCATAAATCTATTGGCAAGTCCTGTCTGGTATCCCATAGGTTCGAGCAGGTATTTCCAGCGGTAGGCGCGTGATAAATGGCTCAAAACCCCAAAAAACAGAGAGAGCAAAACATACCAGGGATTGGCCAGTTTAATATTTTCCCAGAGCGTAGCCCGTTCCTGAGGAGTGGCAGAACTTAAGGAGTAGTAAATAAGAAAAATCCCAATCCCAAGCGGGAGTATGATTTTTAAAAGTTTAATCAGGGATTTTTTACTCAATTTTAAAAGGAAGTCAGGTTATTTAAGCAGGTTTGTTTCTTCGTCAGGAAAAACCAGAGAAGGTTTAAATGCTTTGGCTTCTTCAAGTTCCATGAAAGCGTAAACTATAAGAATAAGCGTGTCCCCTTTTGCTACTTTGCGGGCTGCAGCCCCATTGAGGGTAACCTCGCCGCTTTTACGGGGTCCAGGGATGGCGTAGGTTTCCAGACGCTCGCCGTTGGTGACATTTACGATTTGAACGCGTTCCCCTTCAATAATACCGGCAGCATCCATTAAATCTTCGTCAATGGTAATGCTTCCTATATAATGGAGTTCAGCGCCGGTTACTTTGACGCGGTGAATTTTTGACTTTACAACGTTAACTAACATGATGTAAAAATAGGGTTTTTAATTTAGGGCGATATTATCAATAAGGCGTACCTCATCTGCAAAGGCAGCTATAAAAGCGCGGTATTGCTCATCTGCTTTCTTTTCGCTCGCGTGAGCCAGGCTATTGGCATTGGCGATCTCAAAATATTCCAGATTTAAAAGTGCGTGTCCCTTAAATTCATTTTCAACAAAAGCTTCTACTTCGGTCGTGCTTTTGTCGTTAAAAAGGGATTTAGCTTGCATCAGGGTTTTATAGATGAAAGGGGCGGCTTCCCGATGCTGTTTTGAGAGTCTTTGGTTGCGTGAACTTTCGGCCAGGCCGTCATCATGCCTGCTTATGGGACAACCTATGATTTCTACCGGAATTTGTTCCAGCTCCACAAGCTTTTTAATGATTTGTAATTGCTGATAATCTTTTTCGCCAAAAAAAGCCATATCGGGATTTACAATCTCAAAAAGGTATTTCAGGACGGTTGCCACGCCTTCAAAATGACCGGGTCTAAAAGCACCTTCCATAACCGCGTCAAGACCGTCAAAATCAAAATCCAATGCACTCACATTTTCGCCGTATATCGTTGTAGTGCTCGGCGCAAAAACAAGAATGTTGGGATTTATACCTTCTAAAAACGCTAAATCAGCCTGTAAATCGCGCGGATAAGTTTCTAAATCTTTCGGATTATTAAATTGTGTGGGGTTTACAAAGATGCTTACCACGACAAGATCACAGTTTTTCTGGGCGAAATCAAAAAGGCTCGCATGTCCCCGGTGCAGGGCTCCCATGGTAGGTACAAAACCTACTTTGGCTCCTTTTTTTTTGTGATTTGCAACAGCCGCAGAAATTTGCGGTCTATGAGTGTATACGTGCATCCGGACTAATTTAACAGGCGGCAAAATTACTATATTACTGGCAATCTGCATAAATTTTCGTAATTTTGCGTGTTTTTTAGCCGTAACAGAAACTTAGAAGCACATTTATGAAAGATAAGAGGATATTGTACGTATCATCTGAAGTTATACCGTATTTACCAGAGACTGAAATCGCATCCATGTCTTTCGAAGTACCTCAAATGGTAAATAGCAAAGGAGGTCAAATCAGGATTTTTATGCCCAGATACGGCAATATCAATGAGAGACGTCACCAACTTCACGAAGTGATACGTTTATCTGGAATGAATCTTGTCATAAATGACTTTGACATGCCGCTTATCATTAAAGTCGCCTCAATACCTAAAGAGCGTATTCAGGTTTATTTTATTGATAATGAGGAGTATTTTAAGCGAAAGGCTACGTTTACAGATGAGGATGGAAATTTATTTCCTGATAATGATGAGCGGGCGATATTTTTTGCAAAAGGAGTGGTCGAAACGGTGAAAAAACTAAACTGGGCTCCAGATATCATTCATGTTCACGGCTGGCTGGCATCTTTGCTTCCGTTATACCTGAAGCAGTACTATGCAAGTGAGCCCCTCTTTAAACAAAGCAAGATTGTAACATCGGTTTACAATACAGGTTTTGATGACACGTTAAATGAGCAGCTTATAGATAAGATTGCTTTTGATGGGATCGACAAAGGCGATATTTCAGAATTAGAAAAACCTACCTACGTTAATTTGATGAAAGTAGCGGTTAAAAATTCGGATGCTGCGATTATTGGTTCGGCAAATCTTGATGAGGAGTTGGCCAAGTATTTAAATGTGACAAAAATCCCTGTGCTACCCTTCAAGAAAAAAGAGGAATTTGCCCAGGCTTATGAAGAATTCTACACGACTAAAGTGCTAGATTAAAACAAAAAACGAATGAAATTGAATACCGTGCTGTCGAGAACATTGGGTTCTCTAATGTTTCTTTTTATACTGGTATCTTGTCAGGATGATTTTCAGGAAGTGGGTAATGGCCTTGTAAATGCCTCCAATTTTACCTCCGAAAGTTCAGAATTAGATGTAGTCGCCTATAACCGTCCTTTCTTTAACGGAAGCGGTGTTCAGACTAACGGACTTTCTGCCGGAGCTCTTGGTTTTTATCAGGACACCATTTATGGTAATACCACGGCATCTTATCTTACGCAGGTAGGTTTAACCAGCTATAACCCCAGTTTTGGTGAAAATCCCGTTATAGATACGGTATTAATAGATATAACGTATTACAGTACCTCAAGCATAAATGCAGAAAACGAAACTGAGTATAGCTTAGATTCGGTTTATGGCAACAACCCGATTAAGCTTACGGCTTATCGTTCTAAGTATTTTTTAAGCGAAACAGCTCCGCCGGACTTTACAGAAAGTGCGGTCTATTATTCGAATGACTTACAGCAATTTTCAGGCATTGAAGACAGAATCCTTTTTGAAGTTAATAGTTTAGTTCCTTCTGATGAGGCTGTACCTAATGTTGCTGAAGGATCAACGGGTACTGTAGACACCACTTTGGTGAGTCCGCGCTTGCGCCTCAAATTAACCGATCAGAATACAAAGGATTTTTGGAAACAGGCAATTTTTGATCAGGAGGGAAGTGATGCGCTTTTTAATTCAAACAGTTTCCGAAATTACTTTAGAGGAATTTATCTGAAAGCGGAATCTATAGGAGGTACCGGAAACTACTTTTTGTTTGACCGCGCTAATTCGGGCATTACCATAAAGTATAAATCGGGACCTGATACCGATCGCGAGGAATCTTCAGTTCGAATAAATTTTGAAGGGAATTCGGTTATCGGTTATCAAAATGATTTTAAAGCAGAAGTTGAAGCAGAGGTTGGCACCATTAATACAACCGAAGGCGATGACAACCTCTTGCTAAAAGGAGGTCAGGGCAGTATGGCGGTGATTGAATTGTTTGGGGGTCCTGATTCTGATGACGACGGGATTTCAGACGTATTGGAAACCGAGCGTTCAAAACAGCGCATTATCAGGGAGGCCAATCTCGAATTCTTTGTGAATGACGATTTGATAAACGCGTTTACAAATAATGTCGCAGTACAAATTGCTCCCCGTATTTATATCTATAATCTGGAGACCAATCAGCCATTGGCAGACTATAACGCTGATGCTTCTGTAAGCTCACAGGGAGTAGTTGCGGCAGTAGGCACTTCACATTTGGGCCCCTTGAGAGAACGCGATAATGGCGATAGAAGTTACAGAATACGTATTACCGAACACGTTAAGGGATTACTCAATCCTGATAACGAAAATCCGGCAACCAAACTGGGAATTGTAGTAAGTCAAAATCTGATTTTTACAGGAACCGGAATGATTGAGAATACTACTGATGAAGACCGGCCTAACCGCTTGCCTTTTACTTCAATCATCTCTCAGCAAGGTACAGTGTTGTACGGTACGGGAGCTAATGTGCCTGAGTCACAAAAGCTCAAGCTTAGAATTTTTTATGCTGAAGTTTCAAATCAATAGTTTATGTGTGGTATTGTAGGTTACATAGGTCACAGACAGGCGTATCCCATTGTTCTCAAAGGCTTACAGCGTTTAGAGTACCGGGGTTATGATAGTGCAGGTATTGCGATTTATGATGGAGAGCAGATTTCGCTTTGCAAAACCAAAGGTAAAGTTGAAGATCTTAGGAAAAAAGCGGAGCAGGCAGGCATTACCAAAGGGACTTTAGGAATAGGTCACACACGCTGGGCAACTCACGGTGTGCCTAACGACATAAATTCACATCCCCATTATTCAAATTCCGGTGATCTGGTGATTATTCACAACGGAATCATTGAGAATTATGATGCGATTAAAAAAGAACTTACCAAGCGCGGTTACACCTTTACATCAGAAACGGATACCGAAGTTTTAGTAAACCTTATTGAAGACGTTCAGATCAAACAAAACGTAAAGCTGGGCAAGGCGGTACAAATCGCATTAAATGAAACCGTAGGAGCTTACGCCATCGCTGTTTTTGATAAGAAAAAGCCTAACGAAATTGTGGTCGCCCGTTTAGGGAGTCCGCTTGCTATTGGCATTGGCGAAGACGAGTTTTTCATCGCCTCAGATGCCTCTCCTTTCATTGAATATACCCAAAATGCGCTGTATCTTGAAGATGGCGAGATGGCTGTTGTGCGCCGGGGTCGTGAGGTTAAGGTATTTAATATTCAGGATGATGCGTTGGTGAGCCAGCCGTATATTCAGGAGCTAAAACTCAATCTGGAGCAGATAGAAAAAGGCGGTTATCCGCATTTCATGCTCAAGGAAATTTACGAGCAGCCGCAGGCCATACGCGATACCTTTAGAGGGCGTATGCGCGAGCACAAAGGCATTATCAAAATGGCCGGTGTTGACGATCATATCGATAAATTTTTAAATGCAAAACGTCTGGTTATTCTGGCTTGTGGTACATCCTGGCATGCCGGTCTGGTTGCAGAATACATTATTGAAGAGCTGGTGCGTGTTCCGGTTGAGGTAGAATATGCTTCAGAGTTTAGATACCGCAATCCGGTAATTGAAAAAGACGATGTGGTCATAGCAATCTCTCAGAGCGGAGAAACTGCAGACACCATGGCAGCAATGAAACTGGCCAAAGAACATGGGGCTTTTGTGTTTGGAGTGTGTAATGTTGTGGGATCTTCGATTTCCAGAGAAGCACACGCGGGCGCTTATACCCACGCAGGGCCTGAAATTGGTGTGGCTTCGACCAAAGCTTTCACCACTCAGATTACAGTTTTAACCCTTTTGGGACTGAAAATCGCTAAAGCAAAAGGCAAGATTTCTACTTCCGACTTTCATATGCATCTCGAAGAATTGCGTTTGATTCCTGAAAAGGTAGAAGAAGCGCTGAAGAATAACGAGCACGTCAGGAAGATAGCCGAGGTTTACAAAGATGCCTCCAACTGCCTGTATCTGGGACGTGGATTTAATTTCCCGGTGGCACTGGAAGGAGCGTTGAAGCTTAAAGAAATTTCCTATATACACGCAGAAGGTTACCCGGCTGCCGAAATGAAGCACGGTCCTATTGCGCTTATTGACGAACAGATGCCGGTTGTGGTGATTGCAACCCGTCGCGGGCATTACGATAAGATTGTAAGTAACATTCAGGAGATCAAAAGCCGAAAAGGTAAAATTATCGCGATTGTGACCAAGGGAGACGTGACGGTAAAGGAACTGGCAGATCATGTGATCGAAGTTCCCGAAGTGATGGACTCGATGTCACCGCTGCTTACCACAATACCATTGCAGTTACTGTCTTATCACATTGCAGTAATGCTGGGCAAAAATGTTGACCAGCCACGTAACCTGGCCAAGTCGGTCACGGTTGAGTAAAAGGCCTCATTTAGAATACGGAAGACCATCAATGATGGTCTTTTTTTAGTTTGGGAGGCAGGTTTTGAGGGTAAACATTTTTGGCTTATAAATTCACTAAAAGTCTTTTAGGTTTTTAAAGATTAAAAACTATCTTTGCACGACGAAAAAAAGCAGATTAATTTTTATGAATTTCATTTTTTTCGGCTACATATTTCGCTAAACATTAAATAGTTAAGAATGTCAAAAGTTACAGGTAAAGTTGCCCAAATTATAGGCCCTGTTGTAGATGTAGAGTTTGCAAATAATGCAGATCTCCCTAAAATTTATGATTCGCTTGAAATTACTAAAGCAGACGGAAGCCTTTTGGTTCTTGAAGTACAGTCTCACGTGGGTGAAAGCACAGTAAGAACCATCGCGATGGATTCTGCTGATGGTTTGAGCAGAGGTACAGAGGTTGTTTCTACCGGATCGCCTATTCAAATGCCTATTGGTGATGAGGTTTACGGTCGTCTATTTAATGTAATTGGTGATGCTATTGACGGTATAGGTAACCTTCCTAAAACAGGAAAAAATGGTCTTCCTATTCACCGCGAGGCTCCAAAATTTGAAGATTTATCGACTTCTACAGAAGTTTTATTTACAGGTATCAAAGTAATCGACCTGATTGAGCCTTACGCAAAAGGGGGTAAAATTGGTCTGTTTGGTGGTGCTGGTGTTGGTAAAACCGTATTGATCCAGGAGTTAATTAACAATATTGCAAAAGGTCACGGAGGTCTTTCTGTATTTGCCGGTGTAGGTGAGCGTACCCGTGAGGGTAACGACCTGCTTCGTGAGATGCTAGAGTCTGGTATTATCAAATACGGTAAAGACTTTATGCATTCTATGGAAGAAGGCGGATGGGATCTTTCTAAAGTAGATAAAGCGGTTATGAAAGAGTCTAAGGCTACTTTCGTATTCGGTCAGATGAACGAACCACCCGGAGCACGTGCTCGTGTGGCGCTTTCCGGTCTTACTATTGCTGAGTACTTCCGTGATGGGGCAGGAGATGCTCAAGGTAAAGACGTACTGTTCTTCGTAGATAACATTTTCCGTTTTACTCAGGCAGGTTCTGAGGTATCGGCACTTCTAGGTCGTATGCCTTCTGCTGTAGGTTATCAGCCTACACTTGCAACCGAAATGGGTGCGATGCAGGAACGTATTACATCAACTAAAAAAGGTTCTATTACATCGGTACAGGCAGTTTATGTACCTGCGGATGACCTTACTGACCCGGCACCGGCTACAACCTTTGCCCACCTTGATGCGACTACCGTACTTTCACGTAAGATTGCTGAGCTTGGTATTTATCCTGCGGTAGATCCGCTGGATTCTACTTCACGTATTCTTACAGCAGATATTTTAGGTAAAGAACATTACGATTGTGCTCAGCGCGTAAAAGAGCTGTTACAGCGTTATAAAGAATTACAGGATATCATCGCGATTCTTGGTATGGAAGAACTTTCTGAGGAAGATAAGCTTGCGGTAAGCCGTGCACGTCGTGTACAACGTTTCTTATCTCAGCCGTTCCACGTAGCAGAGCAGTTTACCGGTATCCCCGGAGTTTTGGTTGATATTAAAGAAACCATCAAAGGTTTTAATATGATTATGGATGGTGAGCTTGATCATCTTCCTGAAGCTGCCTTCAACCTCAAAGGTACCATTGAAGAAGCTATCGAAGCCGGAGAGAAAATGCTTGCGGAAGCGTAAATCGAACTATTGTTTTCATTTCCGCGAAGGCGGAAATCTCATCAGTTATTTTGAATAGTTTTCCGCCTGCGCGGAAAAGAAAAAGAAGGATAATTTTATGCATTTAGAAATAGTAAGTCCCGAAGCAACTTTGTACAGTGGTGAGGCTACTTCAGTAACCGTTCCCGGTACTGACGGAGCGTTTCAACTCCTCGACAATCACGCAGCCATCGTATCGCTTTTAGAAGAAGGTATTGTGAGAGTAAAAGGAGCCAAGCTTTCTGATAAGGCGAGAAAACACTTTTCTGCCGGAAAGGAAGCCGATGAAATCACCTTAGCGATCAAATCGGGTACTGTAGAAATGAAAGATAATAAAGTAATTGTTTTGGCAGATTAAGCTGAAATAATCTAAAAATAGAAAAGCGCTTAGTTCATTTGAATTAAGCGCTTTTTTTTAGGCTATTTTTGAAACATATAATTTGCTAACTTGAAAGAATAAAGTAGTTGGAAGATTTTCCAATGTAGCATTATGGTTAGTTAAAAGTGATTCATAAAATGACAAGTACAGAAAAGAATAAAAAGTTAGCAACCTTTAAGAATGAAAGAGAGTTTAGAGAATTTCTAATAGACTTTCTAAAAAAAATAGGATTTCAAGAAGTGATGCATACTCACAGATATGGCAATCCTGAACAAGGTAAAGATATTATCGGTAAAATTCATCATCCAATTACAGGTAGTGACTGGTTTGCATTTGTAGTTAAAAAGGGGCGAATTTCCGGTGGAACCAACGAGATTGAAACAATTAAGAATCAAATCCTACAATCTTTCGAATATCCATACAATGGGATAAATGGAGTGTCAATTAATATTAATAAGGTAGTAGTCGTAACAAATGAAAACTTTACAAATGGTGCCCAAAGCCAGATTAGTGAAAGTCCCAAATTGAAACTTTATAATAATTTTTCTTTCTGGTGGAACGAAACTTTGGTGCCCTTGATTGATGACAAATATTCTGATTTTTGGCTCCCTGGAGATGCTTTTGCTAAGGAATTCTCCAAAAATTTCACCCATTTGTTGCAAGAGGAAATAAGTATAAGAGATTTAAGTATTAGAAAGGTTGATGACAAAAAAATTCAAAAATTACTTGATATTTTTATTGAGCCGGTGATTACTACAGAAGTTGTTGAAGAAAACAAAGTAACACATATAAAGAAGAAGAAAACTTTAAAAATAAGTTTAAATAATATCGATAAAATTGAAGAGAATATCCTAATAGCCGGAGATCAAGGGTCTGGTAAGACGAAAGTCCTAAATACCTTAGCCAAAAAACTTTCTTCGGCAGAATTGATATTCAAGAATAAAGAGTTACCAGTAAAATTAAAAGCCACAGATCTAAGAGATTCAAATTTTGATCTTGACATTTCTATTAAGGAATTTATTAAAAAGTTTTCAGATCAATTCTTTAAAGAGGATTCACTGAGGGAATATAAAATATTACTTTTTATAGACGATTTTGATTTATTAAATAAAACTGATAAAGATAAATTGCTTGATATTTTGCAAGCATATTGTACTGAGAATGATACTCACTTTGTAATTACTTACCAGAAAAGCGATATTAATTACGATGAATCTATTACCACGTATCGCATACATAATTTTAATTCAAAGCAAATAGAATCTTTTATTGATAAATTTTTTGAAGGTTCTGATAGAGCTGAGAAGTTTATCCGAATTTTGAGGGATAGTGATATTTTATCAAAGTTGCCAACAACTCCACTAACTATTTCTCTTTTGTCACTTTTATACGATGAGAATAATTTTGAAATACCTGCGACTTTAAGCGATATATATGAGGATTTTACAAATGCCCTATTGGGCAAACTCGAGATATACAATAGGACGGAACTACTTATTTATAATATTAAAAAAAGGATTTTCACGTCTTTAGCATTAAAGATGATGGATGAAAGGGAGTTTGAAATTGGATTAGAGAACTTTATAGAGTTTGTAAACGAATTTTTGTTGGCAAGAGGATATCAAAAACAAACTCAAGATGAAATTCAAGAGATCATCGAAAAATCTGGCTTATTATATATTACTGATAAAAAGGAAATAGGATTTAAACAACAAGCGTTTGTTGAGTTTTTAAGTTCCATCGAAATATACCATCATAAAAGAGAAACTCATTATCGAAAATTAATAGAAAATTTTAATGATGTTGCTTGGCAGAATACAGCCATATTCTATGCTGGTCATTCTAAAGAATTGGAGGGCATGATTGATGATGTTGTACAAAATTCTCCCAATAGTACTCTAAGAGATTGGTTTATCAATACTAGTGGAATGGGTTACTTAGCTCAAGCTTTATATCAAGCAAAACCTGTAGAAAGACAAAAGCTTGTAATTAAAGCTCTTAATAACTTAATGTTAGCATATTATAAGATGCAAGAATTAACTGCTGATGAAAAGACAGTGTTTTATAATATGCCGCTACCAATGTTGGCTGGTTCAATAAATTATTGGTTCAATGAAAATTTTAAATCAATAACATTGAAGCAAACTTTAGAAATTAGTTTCGATGATATCCTTATTGATAACAATGACTTTGAAAACAATTTTAAACTGCTTATGATCGCAACAACTCTTCACACTCCTTACATAAATGACGAGTTAAAACTGACTAGACTTTTGGAAAGAGAAGAATTTATGAATCATCCGATTTTACCACTTGTCGCAGATTTAGCAATAGAAATTGGGATGATTCAGAAAAAAGATGTAAAACCAGAACTTAAGGAAAAGATAGAAAAGCAAATCAAGAAAAAGCGAGATTATATTAAGGCAGTATTAAAAGAGCCTGCTTATAGGTTTAATGATTCATTTGCTCTTATTTCTAGAAAATAATATTTACAACTAAATTTCTAATCGTAGAGTACTGCCACAGCTCTCACAGGAGACCCGGTACCGCCTCGTATTTTCAAAGGAAATGCAATAAACTGAAACCTTCCACGATCAATCAGTTGGTATAGGTTGATCATATTTTCATAATGGGTAAAACCCAGTTCGCCACAAATTTTATGAACTTCAGTATTTGAAATTTTTGGAACTCCGGGCGACATCGTCTCTACACCAAAAGCAGCAATTTTTAAGTTTCCTAAATATCTGGCTGCTTCGGCGGTGAGTCCGGGGCCTTTGGGCCAGTTTTCGGTATTAAAATGTTTCCGGTAGTGGTCTGTATAAATCAGTACAGTATCATTCTCTTTGATGCTAACATTATCCTTTTCACAAGCTTGTATGAGTTCTTCGGTTGTAATCAATTCCTGCAAGCCTTTATGCGAAAAATCCAGACAGATTCCTTCGGTATAAAACATGGATAAAGGCATCGTGTCGATAGACTCTCCAGCGTTCTTTCGATCCATATGGTTGAGGGCATCTACGTGCGTGCCGGTATGCTCACTCATTGTGATTTGATGCACACTTGGGGTTTGCGTTGTTGGGTTCTCATCGCCATCCCATTCTTCGTGGGTAGCATAAACGCGCATGGAAACCGGTGACAGACTTTTATACACCGGCATCCCGTCATAGATTTCCTGACTAAGGTCTATTATTTCTTTGCCAGCCACGCTTCGCGAGATTTTGCAGCTTCTTTGCTGGCTTTTTCATCTAGACTTATAGAATAGGTAGGGTCAGCGCTGAGTCGTACGGTGGTCTTAAATTCCTCACCAAAACGCATAAAGGTAACTTCTAGCATTTCATCAATCTTTTTGGTGCTTAAAAGTGAGTCAAAGACTTCTTTAGAGGTAGTTGCAATACCATCAACAGCAGTAATCACATCGCCTTTATCGAGCTCCGCTTCATAAGCCGGACTGCCCTTAAAGGTGTTTCTTGCGATCTCGAGGCCATTAGAAGTTTCAGCAAATGTAGCGCCGAAATAGGGCTTCTCTGTTGCTCTAGAAAGTTTAAGCCCTACAGAAGCAAGCAGGTTTTCATAATCGGGCATCTTGCTGTTGTAGATGTAGTTGCTGAAAAAGTTTTGGGCGAAAGTGTTTCCGGCATAATCAGCCAGGGTATTCTCGATATCTTCAACCGTATAGGCTACTTCGGTTTTACCGAAACGCTTCCACATCAATTGCATAAAGTCATCCAGGTTCAGATCATTTTCGCGTAAGCTTAGATCTAAAGCCAGGCCTAAAACACTTCCGTAGGAATAATACGAGATAAACATATTCTCCCGGTTAACCGGATCTACCGAGGTTGCCGCATCTACAAACGGCGCCTGATTGCTCATTTCAATAGGATTGAAGTATTGAAGCGCAGGCGAATTCCACACGTAATTAAAGGTGCCGTTAAGGCTTTTCACGTAGTCTTCGGCACTGATGATTCCGGCACGCTCCAAAATCAAATTGGTATAATAACTTGTAAAACCTTCAGCAAACCAAAGACTGTTGCTCATATTGGCCTTATCAAAATGAAAAGGCTCTAAGTCTGCGGGGCGAATGCGCTCCACATTCCAGCTGTGGAAATATTCGTGCGAAACGGTACCGATATTTCCGGTCATCCCTCCATTAGCAAGAGTTTCGGTGTCGGTTAGAATGGTGCTGTTGCGATGCTCCATCCCGTCACCGGAAACATTCGGCATATAGCAGGCGAGAAATGTATAAATCCCATAATCGTAGTTAGGCAATTCGCCAAAAACGGCTTCTTCCTGCAACACAATTTTCTGAACCTTATCCCAGTACTCATCAAACTCGGCTTCAGTACCCGGGTCGTGCAATACGAATTTTACCGTTTGGCCGTCCACCTCAAATTCCCGCTCTTTAAAGTTGCTTATTTCGGTGGGGCTGTCCATAAAATAATACAGATTGGGCGCGTAAAACGTAGTGCCTTCCTCGTGTTTAAGCTGGGTGGCCACCTTCCAGTCCAGATCCTCGCGGGCGTTGAATGTGATTTTGATGGGACGTTCCTGTAAATCTTCGGCATACATAAAAGTTGCCGGCATATTCAGGTGGGCGTGGGTACCGTCTACCTGTGAATAGGTGCCGCCGCCGCGGTTTGCAAACAGCGTATATTCCACATTGATAGTTCCGTCCGTATTATTGATGATCCAGCTGTAGGGATTGTCGCGTTTGACTTCAAGCGGTTCTCCGGTTCCGTTTGTGGCTTTTAGACCGTAAACATTTTTGGCGAACTCGTGAATCGCATAGCGCCCCGGAGAAGACCGGCTCATCCTCACGCGCAGGGTTTTGGACTTGATGTGCGGAAATGTGGCTTTTACCACCGCCTCGTGATGCACGGCGTTGTCAAAAGAGATTTCGTAAAAATTGGTTTGGGCCTGAAGAGCAAGGCTTAAAAACAGGAAGGCAATCCAGAGTTTCATAAAAATGTATTTGCGCTAAAAATACTCAAACAAATGCAAATCGCTGCTGAAACCCGGGCTGTTTCTATTCCCCTTCTTCGGAGGAATTAGGGGAGGAAAAAGCCAAAATATCTCCCGGCTGACAGTCTAAAGCTTCACAAATCGCTTCCAGCGTTGAAAATCGTACCGCTTTGGCTTTGCCCGATTTTAGGATCGAAAGATTGGCTTCGGTGATGCCTACAATTTCCGCCAGCTCTTTGCTTTTCATATTTCGGTCAGCCAATACCTGATCTAAATTGATGATGATGGGCATAGCTAAACGGTTAAATCATTTTCTTCCTTTAAAACTTCGGCCTTCGCAGATATTGTACTCAAAATAAGAATCACTTTTCCAAGCAGAAAAAACACAAGGGCATAAGGAAGGGTTTTATAAAAAGAGGTCAAATCACTGAAAAAGAAAGCTCCGAAAATAAGATGGGTGGCATACCACAAGAAACTATAATAATCAAAGCCTTTACCTACTTTTTCTAAATCTTTTGATTGTCCAAGAGTCAATAATTTACCTACCTGATACCTTCTTACAATTCGGGAAGCTAAACGCAGCCTGAAAATCAGAAATATATTAAGCACAATTATCAGAAGTAGAAATACAGCTGCCATCCAAACGGAAGGGGTGTCGTTGCTTTTTGAAAAGAAATCGCTTTTAAGAATATCTATTAAGACATTATCACCCGAATAGAGGCCTGATATTGCTAAGATCAGAAGGCTTACTGTTTTAAAGATAAAATAGAGTTGTGCAAGGCTCAGAACAATTGAGATAGATCGTAAATGGGGACGAATATTTTTCATACTAAACAGTTAAATCATTTTCTTCCTTCAGCTTTAAAGCTCTTGCAAAAGCATCGCTCAGCAGCAAAAACAATACGCCTACAATGAGTAAGAACAGGAGTAAACTAAAATTCGACGTTCCAAAAGTCACGCTGATTTTACCCTCATAGGAAAATAGCGCATTCAGACCTAGAAAAATTAAAGAGCCCAGAGCGCAGGCCGTAAAGAAGGTTCCGGTTTTGTGGGTGCGTTTGACCACTTCCTGTGAAAACAACTTGTTTTTAAGCAACAAACCGGCAAACTTGCGCAGTTGATAAAGTCCGGCAAAAAATAACAGGAACAGGGCGAAGAATCCCATACTAAACAACAAGGCCTTACCGCTAAATCCATTTTCGGCGTAGGGTATGTTTAGGTTAATTATCGTCTGTTCCGGGAACATCAACACATACAGGATGGTTCCCGGAAAGAATACCACAATCGGTACCATCAGGTAAAATACCAGATCGATAAGGCGCTTAAAGAAGGTGTTTAGGTTCATAGTTTTAATAATGGGTTACACCAATGCTGATTTCATCTGCAATAAAAGCCATCGCTCCCAAAATAATCACTAGCGAAACAGCGAGAACAAGTAATAGTTTTTTCGTTTTCATAATTTAAATATTATCGTTTTGCGATAACAAATATAAACTAATTATTGAAAAACAATAATTTTTTATAAAAAATTCGTGGGGTTTTGAACATCCCCTCCAAAAGAGCCCGACTAAAAAAGCAATATCCAAGATGTCAAACTGCCCCGAAGTTTCGGGGTCGAAGTTTTAAAATACCGGTAACTAAATAGTCTTCGACAGGCTCAGACTGACAATGAATAACTAATCAGCTTTTTCAACAACTTCATATAGACCTCACAGGTTTCAAAAACCTGTGAGGTCTATAGTGAGGTCTACAAAAGAGCTGTCGAGCGCATTTTCTCCCCTCCTTTGGAGGGGCCGGGGGAGGAATGTATCTTTGTGCGATGCTACCCAAAAAACTACAGGATAAACTCAAGCTGCGAAGTGAAGCGAATGCTTTACGCAGTTTAAGCTCCCCTCCATTGGAGGGGTTGGGGGAGGCCATAGATTTTTCTTCAAACGACTATCTGGGCTTCGCTAAAAACGAAGCGATTTTCGCACGCGCCGGCGAAATTCTTAACGAACATAACCTGGAGTACAACGGGGCAACCGGATCGCGTTTGCTTTCGGGGAATCATAAACTCTACGAACTGACCGAAAACTGTATTGCTCAAACGCATCAGGTTGAGGCGGCTTTGATTTTTAATTCGGGGTACGATGCCAATGTGGGTTTTTTCAGCAGCGTGCCCCAGCGGGGTGATGTGATTTTTTATGACGAATTTATTCACGCCAGCATCCGCGACGGTATTCAAATGAGTCACGCAAAAGCTTATAAATTCAGACACAACGATCTCGCGGATTTGGAGTCAAAACTGTCCCTTCGAGTGTGTCACACTGAGCCTGTCGAAGTGCAGTCGAGAAGTCGAGTGTGTGACACTGAGCCGCTCGAAGTGGAGTCTGTATTGCAATCAGGTCAGCATAACGCGGAAACTATCTACATCGTCACCGAATCGGTTTTTTCTATGGATGGGGATAGTCCCGATCTTAAAGGAATGAACGATCTATGCGAAAAATACGGAGCTTATTTTGTAGTTGATGAAGCTCACGCCCTCGGCGTGTTTGGAATGGGATTGGTTGATCATTTGGCACTCGGGCACCGAGTTGCGAGGCTGGTAACCTTTGGAAAAGCGATGGGTTGCCACGGGGCGGCGATTTTGGGCTCTGCTCAACTCAAATCCTACCTGGTCAATTTCGCCCGAAGTCTGATTTACACTACAGGCCTTCCGCCACATTCGGTTGCGACTATTTTAGCAGCTTACCAACACGCGGCGTATGAGGCAGAAAAATCGAATTCCGCTTTAAAAAACCTGCGTAAAAACATCGAATACTTCCGGGAGGAGATCAAAAAGCAGCACCTTCAGGCCTATTTTATCACTAGTGATTCGGCTATTCAGTCGGCAATTATTGCAGGGAATAATCGGGTTAAGGCCATTTCGCGAAAGCTTAAAGAAGAAGGTTTTGATGTGAAAGCCATTCTTTCGCCCACAGTTCCTTTAGGGCAGGAGCGCTTGCGTTTTTGCCTGCATAGCTACAATTCGCAAAGCGAAATACAAACCGTGCTTGAGCTTCTGGCAAATTTCCTTAAAAACTTACCTGCTGCCGATGCCGATTGAAGTCGTTGCATTGTACTTTTTGATTTATAATAACCAAGGCTAGAATTTAGTAAATGTCATTCCTAGATAAAATAAAACTCTCGAAAAAATTAGAAAGGAACATCGAATCTGACTTGGAGGAGTTTTACATTGCTTTTTCAGAAAAAGTAAGTAATAGGACTATGTTTTTCAAATTTGAGCAAGCTGATATTATATTCAACTCAGACAAAGATTTGATAGGATTTGTTGAAAAAGACAGTTTTATGGTAAGATTAAATCATAAGAATAGGTGGTTTAAAATAAGTGGTTTTCCAACTATAGCAAAAGGAAGTATTGAGCAGAAAGGAAATGGGATTAATCTTGTGTGTAAGATCTCACCGATAAATTTTCATTTCAAACTATATTATGCGATTTTGATTCTATTCTTACTATTTACATTTCTAGGACTTTTGACAAGTGAAGGAACTATTAAAGAAATATTGATTGGAGTAGGAATTATTTTATTTTTTGTAGTTTTTGGATTATTTATTCCATTTTTTACGATGCAAAAGGATGTTGAAAATCTTTATGAATATATGAATACGAGGCTGTAGTTATGTTTAGAGAGGTAAGTTCAATTAAAAATAAATTCTTGAATTTGCTGTCAAGGCCATTCTTTCACCCACAGTTCCTTTAGGGCAGGAGCGCCTGCGTTTTTGTTTACACAGCTACAATTCGCAAAGCGAAATACAAACCGTGCTCGAGCTTCTGGCAAATTTCCTTAAAAACTTACCGGCTGCCGATGCCGATTGAAGCCGTTGCATTGTACTTTTGCAACTATGAAATCGGAACTCAAAGTAATCGCGCAGTTTACCTATTCTACCGAAGCGCAAATCATCAAAGGCAGATTAGAGGCAGACGGGATCGAAGCTTTTTTACAGGATGAGTACACCATTGATACCGACCCTTTGATCAGCAATGCGATAGGCGGGGTTAAACTGGCCGTCTGGACCGAAGATGTGATGCGGGCCAAAACCATTTTAGAAAGCGTTGCCGAATATTCTGTTGATGATGAAGGTAAAGCCCTGCATTGCCCGGAGTGTAACAGTACGCAGGTGAAGTATTACACCACGGTCAACAGTTTTAAGGCTTTTGCCTCGTTTTTAGTGACTTTGCTTTTTTCGGTTTTACCATTTTATACCAAACACGAATACCGTTGTGAAAACTGTAAAAATCAATTCAATTTAAATGGCTAAACACACGTATTTTATCACCGGAATTTCGACCGAAGTAGGCAAAACAGTAGCCTCGGCCATTGTAACTGAAGCTTTGGAAGCTGATTACTGGAAACCCATTCAGGCAGGTGATCTGGAGCATTCAGATACGCATAAGGTTAAAGATTTCGTTTCTAACACAAAGACGCAGTTCCATCCGAATGCCTTTAGTTTGAACACGCCTATGAGTCCGCACGCTGCGGCCGAAATTGACGAAGTGCACATCAAAGCCGCGGAAATCAAAAGGCCAAAAACCAAAAATCATCTGGTAATAGAAGGAGCAGGCGGTTTGTTGGTTCCCATAAACGATACAGAAACCATTCTCGATTTAATCGATGCCGAAGACCGCGTGATTGTGGTTTCGCGGCATTATTTGGGCAGTATTAACCATACCCTGCTCACGATTGATAAGCTGAAACAGGCCGGGAAAACAGTATTTGGAATCCTTTTTAGCGGAGCTGAACATCCCACCACCGAGGCAGTCATCAAAAAGATGAGCGGCGTTCCGGTTCTGGGTCGCATTGATGAAGAGCCTTATTTTGACCGGATGGTGGTTAAAGAATATGCTGATTCTTTGAAAGACAGTTTGCAGTAGGCAATAGCCGTGTGCAGGCTTGTACAAATTTTTAAATTTTAAACTTTGAGTTTTGAATCTAACTAAACGCGACCAAAAACACATTTGGCACCCGCTTACCCAGCATAAATTGCACCCGGAAGCTAAGCCTATTGTACGTGCAGAAGGTGCTTTATTGTACGATGAGGAGGGGAAAGATTATGTAGATGCGATTTCTTCCTGGTACACGGCGATGTACGGGCACTGCAATGATTTTATCATTGCGCGCGCACACAAGCAAATGCAGCAGCTCGACCAGATTATTTTTAGCGGATTTACGCACGAGCCGGCGGTTGAACTGTCTGAAAAACTGATGGCCATTTTGCCGGTAAATCAGCAAAAGCTGATGTTTAACGACAACGGCTCTACGGCTACCGAGATCGGGATTAAAATGGCTTTGCAATACCATCACAACAAGGGGCAGAATCGCAAAACGCTTTTAGCATTTGAAGAAGGTTTTCACGGCGATACACTGGGTGCGATGTCTGTGAGCGGACTCTCGGTTTATAATGGTCCGTTTGAGGAGTTTTTTATTGACGTAAAGCGCATTCCATTGCCTGACGGCGAAAACATTCCGCAAATTTTGAAAGCTATTGAAGACTTTCATGAGGAAAGTCCGCTGGCGGGATTTATCTATGAGCCTTTGGTACAGGGAGCCGCCGGAATGAAAATGTATCAGGCTCGACATCTGGAGCTTATACTTGAAAAATGTAAAGAGCTTGGCATCATTACGATTGCCGATGAGGTGATGACCGGCTTTGGGAAAACCGGAAGCTTTTTTGCGTCAGATCATATCTCTACTAAACCTGATGTGATGTGTCTTTCCAAAGCGCTTACTGCCGGACTTGTTCCTATGGGAATTACTACCTGCACGCAGGAGATTTACGATGCGTTTTATGATGATGATTTGGGTAAAGGCTTGTTTCATGCGCATACCTATTCGGCAAATCCCATCGCCTGCGCAACGGCCATTGCGGGTATCGAATTGTTACAATCAGACGAAATACAGAAAAATATCAAGGCGATAGCCGGTTGGCATCAGGAATTTGCCCGTGAACTCGAAGTTCATCCCAAAGTGCGGGTTACGCGTCAGCAGGGTATCATTTTCGCTTTAGAATTAAATGTGGAAATGGAGCGGTATGGCAATCTGCGCTACCAGATTTATGAGTTTTGTATGGCCGAAGGTGTGTATTTACGCCCTTTGGGTGCGACCATTTATATTTTGGCACCTTATGTCACCACCCGAGAGCAGATGGATCGGGTTTATGCTGCGATTAGGAAGGTGTTGGATAGGTTTTAAACCTATGCACAAATTTCCAGGATTTTTGTGTATAGCCTTTAACCTATGCACAAATTTCTTGATTTTTTGTGCATAGATTGCTGTCTATGCACAAATTTTTGATTATTTTGTGCATAGATATAAACTAATTATGGAATCTGAAAACCTAAATTTTCTACCACCTGCTACAAATTGTGAGACCAAAGCGATTTTAAAAGTTTCTATTAAAGCGAGCAGAGCTTTAGCAGAATTAAAAGGGGAAGTAAAGAAGATTCCTAATTCACAAATCCTTTTGGATACAATTTCCTTACAAGAAGCAAAAGACAGTAATGAGATCGAAAACATCGTTACGACTGATGATGAATTATATCAGGCTTCTGTTGATGTCAGTCCTACTTCTCAAGCGGCGAAGGAAGCCACAAAATATGCGGAAGCGCTAAAATTAGGATTGAGTTTGGTTAGAGAAAAGGGTATAATCACAACAAATGACATTCAAAAAATTCAGGAAATTGTTTCTGAAAACCATCCCATTCGTAAAATTCCGGGGACGGTATTAAAAAACCCCGCTACCGGTGAAATTATTTATACGCCACCACAGGAGTACAACACTATAGTTAAGCTCCTGCAAAACTTGGAAGCTTATATGAATATCGATGAATTGCACGACATAGATGCATTGATTAAAATGCCCATCATCCATTACCAGTTTGAAAGCATTCACCCTTTTTATGATGGCAATGGCAGAACGGGACGTATAATTAATATTCTCTATTTAATACAGCAAAATCTACTTGATATTCCAGTGCTTTATTTGAGTAGTTATATAATCAAGAATAAGACAGACTATTATAACCTTTTACAAAAAGTGCGCACCGAAGCAGTCTGGGAAGAATGGATATTATGGATGCTGCGCGGTGTTGAACAAACTGCCCGTGAAACGATTATCGTAGTCAACAAAATCAAAGTCCTAATGGATAAAATTAAAAAGGACATCAAGGCGAATTTCAGTTTCTACAGCCACGATTTAATCAATATCCTTTTTAAACATCCTTACAGCCGGATCGACTTTCTATCCCGCGAATTGGATATTCACCGAAATACGGCAAGTTCCTATTTAAATGCTTTAGTAGATTTTGGTATTCTTGAAAAAGTACGTGTTGGTAATAGTAATTATTATCTTAACACCGAATTAATGCGGATTCTAAAAACAAGATAGTACTTATCTATTCAAGACTATCTTTCAAATCAATAAGCTCCCCGGTTTCTTCAATATAAATTTCAAAAACTTCATAAACGCGATTATAATCAGATCCCGAACTTTTGACTTTTAAAGTTGCTTCACTCTTAGGCCCTTTTATGGGTAAGCTTACTTCGCTGGTTTTTTCGCCGTTATTGATTTTAATCGAGTAATTTCCGAAGCCATCTTTTTCTATAGGCTCTCCCAGAAGTTCAATAACTCTAGGATTATTCTGTGCCATAATCAATATCTCATCAGCGCCTGTACTGGATTTTACAGAGCTGAAAAACCCAAAAATAGCGGTGCCTAAAAGTAGTATTCCCAATACAATTATCGTAAAACAACCGCCCACTGGCACCACCCATTTCCAGTTTTTAGACCACCAGCTGCGGGGTTCATTTTCAAGTTCGTTCATGATTTTTTGATTTTTTATTGGCGCCGCCAATGGGTTTAATATTCTGAGGCTTGCCTTGAAAGTGAAAATTTGTTTTCAACGAACTCCTGGTCGCCTTACCCCAGATCATCATTGATACTGCTAAACTAATGGTTTTAATTGAAAAGTACATTTTCAATGCGCTCCGATGTGTAAATACTATTTTTGCACTCTAAATTTTGTCGTGATGCAACCTATTGCAATTACCGGTAGCGCTTCTGTTTCCGCCTTTGGCGAAAACAATTCAGAGGTATTCAATCAAAAACATGCGTTGTCTTTTGATCAGGATCTCCATGCCTGGGTGGGTCGCCTTCCGGAAAGCTTAAAAACTAAAATCGAATCCTTACGTAACGAAAACCGAAATTTTCAGGCATTAGACGCCTCAGTTCTCTATGCGATTTACGTTTCGCGATTAGCAGCCCGCCAGGCCGGATGGGAAAAAGGTGATGCTTTCGGGATCAATATCGGTTCGTCTCGCGGTGCCACCCAACTTTTTGAGCAGTATTACGATGCTTTTGTTAAAACCGGTAAAGCCGAAACTTTAGCATCGCCTTCTACGACTTTAGGCAATATTGCATCCTGGGTTGCCCAGGATTTACAAAATGAGGGACCTGAAATTTCCCATTCCATTACCTGCTCAACCGCCTTACATGCCTTGCTAAATGGTGTCGCCTGGTTGCAGGCCGGGATGTGCGATAAATTTTTGGTAGGCGGCAGCGAGGCGGCCTTAACGCCTTTTACGATTGCACAAATGCAAGCGCTCAAAACCTACAGCCGTGCCGGAGAGGATGCTGATTTTCCGTGTCTGTCTTTTGATTTGGAAAAGACCGAAAACACTATGGTTTTAGGGGAAGGAGCGGCTTCTATTTGTATGGAAAAAGGAACCCACGAGAATGCTCTGGCTTATATAACCGGCGTGGGTTATGCTACCGAAGCTTTGCAACATGCGGTTTCGGTTTCTGCCGAAGCCACCTGCTTTCAAAAGTCCATGAGAATGGCGGTTGAAAGCGCGTTTGGGCGAGCTGAGAATGATGGGATTTCCGCCTTCGCGGAAATGAAAAAAAATAGTCAGATTTCGACCTTCGCGGAAATGACTAAGAATATAGATGCGGTTGTGATGCACGCGCCGGGGACCATTCTTGGCGATCAATCGGAATATAAAGCGATTCAAAAACTATTTGGTGACAAGCTTCCGTTATTAACAACTAATAAATGGAAAATAGGGCACACTTTCGGCGCAAGTGGGCTACTCAGTTTAGACACTGCAATTCAGATGCTTCAGACCCAAAAATGGGAGGAAGCACCGTTTTTTTCGCCGCAGGCTAAACCCAAAGAATTGAAAAACATACTCGTGAATGCCGTAGGATTTGGCGGCAATGCCGTGAGTATTTTGATAACGAGGGCTTAGTTTTTCAACTTTATAAACAACAGATTTAGTATTTTTGAGCCATCTCCTACTGCCCGAAAAATTACCAGGACTTTTTAAGGCATTAAAGATTTAAAAACAGACCCATGAAACACGATTGGACCCGAGAGGAAATCCTCGATATTTACAACAAACCTTTGATGGAGCTGCTTTATGAAGCGGCAACGGTACACCGTCAACATCATGACCCCAACACCGTTCAGGTTTCTACTCTGCTCTCTATAAAAACAGGGGGTTGTCCCGAGGATTGTGGGTATTGCCCGCAGGCTGCCCGTTACCACACTAATATTGAAGGCAATGATTTGATGGGTGTGCAGCAGGTAAAAGCTCAGGCTTTGCGCGCAAAAGCTGCCGGCAGTTCACGCGTATGTATGGGTGCGGCCTGGCGTAATGTAAAAGATGGGGAGGAGTTTGATCAGGTCTTGGAAATGGTGCGTACCATTAATAAGCTCGATATGGAAGTGTGCTGTACACTGGGTATGATTACCGAAAATCAGGCGCAGCGTCTTGCTGAGGCCGGTTTGTATGCCTATAACCACAACCTCGATACTTCTGAAGATTACTATAAAGATGTGATTTCTACCCGTGCGTTTCAGGATCGTCTCGACACGATAGGCAATGTGCGTAAGACCAACGTTACCGTGTGTAGCGGCGGGATTATTGGTATGGGCGAAAAGGTTGAAGATCGCGCAGGTATGCTCGTTGCTTTGGCAACTTTAGATCCTCAGCCTGAGAGTGTGCCCATTAATGCCCTGGTTGCGGTTGAAGGTACACCTATGGAAGATATTGAACCCATCTCAATCTGGGAGATGGTGCGTATGGTGGCTACCACACGTATTGTAATGCCACAGACACAGGTACGACTAAGTGCCGGTCGTACACAAATGAGCAGAGAAGGACAGGCGATGTGTTTCTTTGCCGGGGCAAATTCCATTTTTGCCGGGGATAAATTGTTAACCACACCTAATCCCGATGTGAACGAGGATATGGAAATGTTTAAACTGCTGGGGCTTAATCCACAGGCGCCTTTTGTAAAGAAAGCAAAGCCTGAGACCGTTGAAGCAGCAGATTCTAAGCATTTGCCAAAAGGCGAAAAACCAAAATGGTCAAGACCCGGGCATACCATTCCACGAAATGAAGAGGCTAAGGCAAAAGCCAAGGCTTAATTTAATTTATTTTTATACTTGAAGCTTAAACAGATACATAGGGTAAAAACCATCACCAAAGCCGAATTCGTGCGGGACTACTTGAAGCCGCAAAAACCGGTGGTTATTGAGAATCTTATTGAAGATTGGCCGGCCTATGATAAATGGCATCTGGATTATATTAAGGAGGTTGCCGGTGACCGTGAAGTGCCTTTGTATGATGATCGCCCGGTGACTCACGAAGACGGTTTTAATCAGGCGCATGCCAAAATGAAAATGGCAGATTATATTGATCTGCTTAAGCGCGAGCCTACCAATTACCGCATCTTTCTGTATAATATTATGAAGGAAGTTCCTTCGTTAAAGAAGGATTTTAAGTTTCCGAAAATAGGTTTGCGTTTGTTGAAGCAAATCCCGATGGTGTTCTTTGGGGGTGAAAACTCTAAAGTATTTATGCACCATGACATCGACTGGGCAAATATTTTGCACTTTCATTTCCACGGAAAAAAGCAGTGTATCCTTTTTGCTCCGGACCAGACCGAAAATCTCTATAAAGTACCGCATTCGCTAATTACCCGTGAGGATATTGACTTTGATCATCCCGATTACGAGAAATTCCCGATACTGAAAAAAGCCGAAGGTTTTATCTGTGAACTCAACCACGGTGAGACACTTTATATGCCCGAAGGGTATTGGCATTATATGAAGTATGTAACGCCCGGTTTTAGTATGAGCCTGCGTGCATTACCGCGTAAGCCTAAACATCTCTTACAGGCCGTATATAACGTTTTTGTGATGCGTCATTTTGATAACCTGATGCGTCGCCGTAAAGGTCAGGCGTGGATTGACGAGAAAAATGAGCGGGCCATCGCAGAGACTCATAAAAAACATGGATTGGCGGTTTAAGGGATCAACTCCTTCGCTTTCTCATAAATCCAGTCTCCGGGCCAGCCTCTGTATGCCAAATAATCGGCTAGTTTTTTGCGCTTTTTGTATTTATCCTTTTCGCCGGTGAGTTGATCAAAACGTTTTTGAGCCAGTTCATCAAAGGTGTTGATGTAATCGCTTTCGGGAATTTCGGTAAAGGCTTTTTTGATGAGGTAATCGCCTATTTCGCGTTGTTTCAGTTCCTGCTTTATTCGGTTTTTGCCCCATTTTTTATGACGAAATTTTCCCCGTGCAAAACTGCGGGCAAAGCGCTCTTCATCCAGAAACTTGTGTTGCAGTAGGTGATAGAGTACGGCATCAACCGCTTCCGGAATCATGCGCATTTCTACCAGTTTGTCGCGCACTTCTTTGTGACAACGATCCTGATAGGCGCAGTACTTTTCCAGCTTTCGCTTAGCTTCTTCTACAGTGTAGGTTTTTACGGAGTGTTGATTCAAAATTTAGAAATGTGGGCTGTAATTGTAAAATTAGTGATTTCTGAAGAATCCCTCTCTGCCTTCGGCATCTCTCCCCGAGGGAGAGAAAGTTGGAAATACTATTCCAAATCTGTTATTCCCCCTTTGGGGGCTAGGGGGCTAGGGGGCTGCCAATAAAAAACCCCCACCGTTTGCACGATGGGGGTTGTTTCAGTTTATCTAATTTCTTTCCCGTCTTTATCAGTAAAGCGGTACTCGAGATACGTGTAAGCATCTCTGGGCATTATTTTAACCCATTTTTTGTGTTCTATAAACCATTTAGAACGTGCTGAAGGGAAGCCTTTTGTCAGGAAGGCCGCTATAAAGGGATGCGTGTGTAACGTGATCTTTTTATAGTCTTTTTTGAATAGTTTGATCAAATCTGCCTGTATGCGATTGACAACACTTATAGGAGCCTCAATCTCACCATCGCCATTAGGATCTTTCTCCCGGGTTTTGATATTCATCTCAGGGCGCACGCGCTGGCGTGTGATCTGGATGAGACCAAATTTACTTGGAGGTAAGATTTTATGTTTGGCGCGGTCGTCGCTCATCTCATCACGCAGGTGATTGAAGAGCTTTTTACGATTTTCGGCTTTACCCATATCGATAAAGTCTATCACAATGATACCACCCATATCCCGCAGACGCAATTGTCTGGCGATCTCGGTGGCGGCGATTAAATTGACCTCAAGGGCCGTTTCTTCCTGGCTTTTGGCCTTGTTAGACCTGTTACCACTGTTTACATCGATGACGTGTAGTGCTTCGGTGTGTTCAATCACCAGATAAGCACCGCGGCTCATCGAAACAGTCTTGCCAAATGAAGTCTTAATTTGACGCTCAATCCCATGTTTTTCATAGATGGGAACCGAATTTTGATAGAGTTTTACGATATTTTCTTTATTAGGTGCAATCTCTTGCAGGTATTCTTTGATTTGGTAATACAATGTCTCATCGTCCACACAAATATTGGTGTACGAGTCATTAAACAGGTCTCTTAACATAGAAGAGGCGCGGTTCATCTCGCCCAGTACTTTGCTGGGTAAATGAGCATTGTGTAATTTTTTACACATGGCGGTCCAACGGTCCACCAGGTTTTGTAGATCTTTGTCTAGTTCTGCAACCAGTTTTCCTTCAGCTACAGTGCGTACGATTACCCCAAAACCTTTGGGACGTATGCTCTGCATAAGGCGTTTAAGCCTGGCTTTTTCTTCGCGCGATTCGATTTTTTGTGAGATCGAGATTCGGTCTGAAAAAGGAACAAGAACCACATACCTTCCGGCAATAGAAAGCTCACTGCTTATTCTGGGGCCTTTGGTAGAAATAGGTTCTTTTACTACTTGCACAAGGAGCGATTGATTGGATTTTAAAGCATCTGCTATCTTTCCATTCTTATCGATATCCTTTTCTGCAGGAAATTTTTGTAAGGAGTAATCCTTGAGTTTACCTGTGCTTACACGTTTTACAAATTTCAAAAGGGTAGGAAGTTGTGGTCCGAGATCGTGATAGTGTAAAAACCCATCTTTCTCATAACCTACGTTGACAAACGCAGCGTTGAGACCTGAAACCGTCTTGCGTATTTTGGCAATAAAAATATCACCTACGCTAAACTGGTTATCTTCTTCATCCTTATGTAATTCTATTAGTTTACCATCTTTTAAAAGGGCAAAATCAACTGAAGTGGAACTGGATCGAATTATTAATTCATTATTCACGCTTCATTAAATTATATCCGCCCCGTAGGTACGGGACAAAAGATTAAACATTATTATTTTTCACAGGATTTTGTGTACCGGCAGGAGTTTACGGCTGATGCATAACTGCCCAGCTCAATAATAATCTCCAGATGTCAATGAACGTAATGTTATACCTTAAAACAGGTATATTAAAAGAAAAAGTAGTGCTAGACTACTTTTTCTTTTTGTGACGGTTAGCGCGACGACGTTTTTTACGTTTGTGCGTGGCTACCTTGTGTCTTTTTCTTTTCTTACCACTTGGCATAAGAGCTCAGTTTAAAATTAATAGTTAGTTTTCGTCTACAGATACATTAGACTTAACACCTTCTACAAAAACCTTGGCAGGCTTAAATGCAGGAATGTTATGCGCAGGTATCTTAATTGTAGTGTTTTTTGAGATGTTGCGACCGGTTTTCTCAGCGCGTGTTTTAATAATAAAGCTACCAAAACCTCTCAGATATACATTATCACCACCTTCAAGCGAGTTCTTAACTTCATCCATAAAAGTCTCTACAGTAGCCTGTACATCATTTTTCTCAATTCCTAATTTCTCAGAAATTTTCGCAACAATATCTGCTTTTGTCATTACGTATTATTTTAGGGGGTTAAAATTTAAGGGTGCAAATATACACATTAAAAAATCAATATTTCAAACGTAAAAGATTAAAATATAACTAGATAAACGGTTAATTTGAAGAAAAGGTATTTTTTGTGTTCAATTTTTCTAAAAAACTCATAGACTGGTATTTACAAAACAAGCGTGAACTCCCATGGCGCAAGACACAAGACCCGTATCGCATCTGGTTGTCTGAAATTATCCTGCAACAAACCCGTGTTGAGCAGGGGATGCCCTACTATTTTAACTTTGTGGAAGCCTATCCTGACATCAAGGCCCTTGCCAATGCCCCTGAAGATGCTATTTTGAAATTATGGCAGGGATTGGGCTATTATTCGCGTGCGCGAAATCTACACGCAACAGCAAAAAAGGTGGCTCTTGACTTCAACGGCGAGTTCCCTAATACCTATACCGAAATCAAAAAACTGAAAGGAATAGGTGACTATACGGCCAGTGCCATTGCATCTATTTGTTTTGATGAGGCCGAAGCTGTAGTTGATGGTAATGTCTACCGGGTGCTTTCCCGGGTTTTTGGGATTGATACTCCTATAGATAGTACTTCCGGCAAAAAGGAGTTTAAGGCCCTTGCCCAGCAATTGATAGATACTAAAGATCCTGCTACATTTAATCAGGCGGTGATGGAGTTTGGTGCCACGCAATGCAAGCCCAAAAATCCCTATTGCCTGCATTGCCCGTTTCAGCAGGACTGTGCGGCTTATGCCAGCGGCAAAATAAATGAACTGCCGGTAAAGCAGGGTAAAACCAAAGTGCGGGACAGGTATTTTAATTATGTGATTGTTTTGGGTCCTTCGGACGAAACGGTATTAACCCAACGCGACAAAAAAGGAATCTGGCGCGGCCTTTTTGAATTTCCGCTTTTGGAAACCGAAAAACCTTTAAATGAGTTACGCTTTCGCGAAAGCGTAAAAAAGCTCAAATTACCGGGTGTTTCGTCAGCGGTTTTGATCGAAGAATTAGATGTAGAAAGTCTGGTTGCGTTAACCACTGAAGCCATTATTCACAAACTCTCCCACCAAAAGCTTCACGTGCACTTTTGGTTACTAAAACTGCAGGATGTTTCCGGTTTGCAGACCATTCCTTTTGCAGCCTTTGAAAGTTATGCGGTGCCCCGTGTTATAGACCGTTTTATGGAAGACTTTGATTATAAGCGCTATTTGTAATGCGCCCGGCTGTTCTGCGCTTTTCAAAACGCTAAAGTATAGTTGAGCGACTGCTTAATTTTAGTTACTTTTGAGCTTTAAAATTACAGATTATGTCAGGTACGTTAAATAAAGTTATGCTTATAGGCCACACGGGAGATGATGTGAAGATGCACTATTTTGAAGGAGGCGGTGCAATAGGCCGTTTTCCGCTGGCGACTAACGAAACCTATACCAATCGCACCACCGGAGAACGCGTTAACAATACCGAGTGGCATAATATTGTAGTGCGTAATAAAGGTGCTGAGATTTGTGAAAAGTACCTAAAAAAAGGCGACAAGGTTTACATAGAAGGTCGTATCAAGACCCGTAAATGGCAGGACGAGACCGGTAATGAGCGGTATAGTACCGAAATACAGTGTACCGATTTTACATTTCTAACGCCTAAAGATGCCAGTGGTATGCCGCAACAAGGCAGCAGCCAGCCTCAGGCCGCACAAACACGGTCTGCCGCGCCTTCCGCACCGGCAGTTTCACCGGGATATGAAGATGATGATGAAGATGATTTGCCATTCTAATCCAGTTTTGGAAATTAGAGTTCACGAGATAAAACAGTTAAGCATTGGATCCTGACCCCCCAAGTTTATTTTTAGTTCAAAATAGTTTTTCGGCTACAACTGTTGTTGAGATCGTTGCCGTGCTGATCCTTCTGGTATGCTCGGCGTTGATTAGCGGTACCGAAGTGGCTTTCTTCTCCCTCACGGCTGCAGATCTGGAGCTCGACCCCGAGAAACAAACCCGAAAAGATCAGATTGTTGTTCGCCTGCTCGAAAAACCTAAAAAACTGCTGGCTACCATACTTGTGGCCAACAACTTTATCAATATCGCCATCGTGCTCATTTTTGCCAATCTGGGAGAGACGCTCTTTACAGGGCTGGAGTCGGTGCAAATTGGGTTTATTAACCTTCGGTTTTTTGTAGAAGTTGTAGCGATTACCTTTCTTATTTTGATGTTTGGTGAAATCCTGCCTAAGGTTTACGCCAGTCGTAATAAAGTGGCATTTTCGGGTCAAATGGCTTACCCAATGGTGGTTTTAGATTTTATCATTTCGCCACTTAGTACTCCTATGCGGGCTATGACTTTGTTTTTGCAGGATCGTTTTGGTAAACAAAAAGGAAACATCAGCATTGACCAGTTGGGGCAGGCGTTAGAGCTTACCAGTGAAGAAGATACCTCGCTTGAGGAGCAAAAGATTTTACGCGGAATCGTAAGCTTCGGTAATACCGATACCAAACAGGTGATGAAACCCCGTATGGATATTTTCGCATTGAATATGGAGTGGTCGTATGCTGAAATCATTCCGTTAGTGATTGAAAATGGATATTCGCGTATTCCTGTTTTTGATGAAAACATAGACAACATCACCGGTATTTTATACGTCAAAGATCTGTTGCCTCATATTGATGAAGAAGATTTTGACTGGATCAGCCTGTTGCGTGATCCCTATTTTGTGCCCGAAAATAAAAAACTCGATGATTTGCTTAACGAGTTTAAAGACAAGCGCAATCACCTTGCTATTGTAGTTGATGAATATGGCGGCACCAGCGGATTGATTTCGCTGGAAGATATTATTGAAGAGATTGTAGGCGATATTAGCGATGAGTTTGATGATGAGGATATTGTGTTCTCTAAGCTGGATGACAACAACTATATTTTTGAAGGAAAGACTTCGCTTAAAGATTTTTACAAAGTCCTCCGCTTAGAAGATCCGCAGTCTTTTGAAGATAATAAGGGAGAAGCCGAAACTTTAGCAGGCTTTATTCTGGAGATATCTAAAGGCTTCCCGCGTAAGAATGAAATACTAAACTTTGAGCACTACGCGTTTACCATTGAAGTTATCGATCAAAAACGCATCAAGCAGGTTAAGCTTACCATCCGAGATCTTGATTAAATCAAATTCCCTTCAGTTGAAAAAGTATAGCTTCTTCATTTTAGCATTAAGCATCCTGTGCTGGTCTTGCAAGGAAGAGGTGCTGCCCAAACCCAACGGATTTTTAGCCCTGGATTATGAGTCTCCTGAGTATGTAAATTACAGCGGAGATGATTGCCCGTACGGCTTTATGAAAAACACAGAGGCTAAGGTAAAATATAAGGAAGATTGCTCGGCCGTTTTAGAATATCCCGGCCTCGATGGTGCCTTGTACCTTACCTATCGCAAAGTAGATGGAAACATCAGACAATTGCTTACCGATGCTCAGAAACTTACCTACGAGCACGTGGTCAAGGCAGACAATATCATTGAAGAAAAATACATCAATCCCGAGTACCGGGTTTATGGGATGTTTTACGATGTAACGGGTAATGCGGCTTCACAATCTCAATTCTACGTTACTGACAGCACTTCGCACTTCATCACCGGTTCTATCTACTTCAACGTAACGCCTAATTACGACAGTATCCTCCCGGCAGCCGCTTATCTCAAGACAGACATCAGGCATTTGATGGAAAGCTTACGCTGGAAAGACGAGGAGTAAAATTATACTCCAAACCGATGCAGCCGGTTTAAAAAAGCTAGTTTTGCGCAATGCAAAGCGATCAAAAAAAGTGGCTGTATCTCATTATTCTTTCACTGGTTTGGGGAAGCTCGTATATTCTGATTAAAAAATCGCTGGGAGGCTTTAGTCCGTTTCAACTTGGTGCCATCCGCATTATTTTTTCAACTGCTTTTCTTTTTGCCATCGGTTTTAAATCGTTAAAAACCATAACCCGTAACCAATGGCCCTGGGTTGCTTTAAGTGCTTTATGCGGTACTTTTTTGCCTGTATTTCTGTTTTCTTTTGCCGAAACTCAAATCGACAGCAGTATTGTTTCGGTGCTCAACTCGCTGGTGCCACTTTTCACTATTTTGATAGGCTATTTCGCCTTTAAACTGCGTTTTACGGGGCTTCAATTTGCGGGAGTTCTGGTTGGACTGGCGGGAGCTGCGCTACTTATTTTTAATGGAGCATCGGTTAATCCTGACCAGAATTACTGGTTTGCCGGGCTGGTCGTTTTTGCAGCCTTGTGCTATGGTGCCAATGCCAATATTATAAAGGCTAAACTTCAGGAAGTGTCTTCAAAAGCTATCGCCGTGGGAAATTTTGCCGTGATGATCGTGCCGGCGCTGATTGTAGGCTTTTTTGCCGGCTTGCCGGAAAAGGACTTTTCAGATGACAGGGTTTTTGAAGCCCTGCTCTATGTGTCTTTGCTTTCGGTTGTGGGAACCGGGATTGCAAAAATCCTGTTTAACCGACTCATCCAGATCTCCTCGCCGGTTTTTTCAACTTCGGTCACCTATTTGATTCCGGTGGTTGGTATTTTTTGGGGTATACTCGATGGGGAGCAATTTACCTGGATGCATGGGATAGGAGCCCTGGTAATTTTGGCCGGAGTGTATCTTGTGAATTCAGGGCGTAAACAAAAAAAGACCGACGCTTAGGTCGGTCTTTCTAGCTTTAAAGCAGTTGCTTTTATTGGAAATCTGCGTCGCTGACGCCTTCATTTACTTTAATTTCTGAAAAGGTAAATTCAATATTCTGCGGGCCCATTGATTGCCCCAGTTTATGAGGAAACATGATACCCTTCACCGGCTTGTAATCGCCATAGGTAACGGTTTGTACAAAACTTTGACCCTGCATTTCTCTGGTGGTTTCTTCCTTCAGTTTTAAACCGCTTTCTACAGCATAAAATGCTTTTTTAGAATCACTCAGGTTTAGCACATAGGCATTTTGACCATCTACATTTTCAATTTTACTTAATGTGATAGTCTCGTCGTTGATCATATCGAGCTCAGGTATAATCGCAGCTCCTTTTTTGAGCTCAGCGATTTGCTCTTCATTGGGAGTCATGGTCTGTCCCTGCGCAGAAATTGAAGCTTTATCGCCGTTTAAAACCTGCTTTGACATCACATTGTCCATCACCGAAATTTCCTGTAAGAACTGCCCTTTGTCGGTTTTCTTGATAGTGAGTTTTAAGGGAGTGCCCTGTACGCTGCCTTCACCCAGCATTGCGATAGCATTTGCATTTGCAATCGCTTCTTTGCCACCAATAGCTTTGATGTAGTTCTCAAGAACCATGGTTGCTGTTACTCCTTCGGGAACTGCGATTTCAAATGTTGGTTTTTCAACCGCATTGGCTTCCTTATCATAATATTTAACCGGAATGGTTTTACCCTTAAATTGTACCTTTTCAAGGTTTTCAATAACCTCGCTGCCTTTTCCGGCTATGATAATTCGGGCGTTGTCTGCAAGAAAATATTTTTTAGCTACACGCTGCACATCTTCAAGCGTTACTGCATTGATTTTACTGAGGTAGTTCTGATAAAAATCTTTCGGTAGATTTTCGGTTTCAATGTTTAAAGCGAAACGGGCAACTGTTGCAGGTTGTTCTAACGAGCGAACAAAACTTCCCACATACTTTGCCTTGGCATTTTTCAGGTCTTTTTCTGAAACCGGTTCCTGGCGTATTCTGTCTATCTCTTCAAGAAAAGCAACTACAGAACTGTCTGTTACCATATTGCGCACGCTAGCTGAAGCACTGAATGCGGTCTTGCCATATTTATCATTTCCAATGCCTGAATACGCACCGTAGGTATAGCCTTTATCTTCTCTTAAGTTCAGGAAAAGTCGACCTTCGCCGCCGCCGCCTAATATTTGGTTAGCCATAAGTACAGGGAAGTAATCGGGATCGCTCATTTTGAGATCAACAAGATTTTCTACAATTACCTGAGACTGAACAGCATTGGGCATATCTACAAAATTGATTTCTGTTGTGGCGACATTTTCAGGAGTTTTATACTCATTAGAAAGAGCAGAGCCCGGTTTCCAGTCTTCAAAGTTTTTAGTGATTTCTTTTTTGATGTCTTTAAAATCTACATCGCCCACTACAACCAGATACGCATTGTTGGGGATAAATGCCTTGTCGTAAAAAGCTTTAGCGTCTGCAAGGGTAACTTTTTCAACACCTTCGGGTGTTTCAAACTCTCCTTTAGGATGGTCTTTGCCGTAAAGTAAGGCGCGGCTTACGGTTGAGGCAGCTGCTTCAACGCTCTTTTCGTTTGTCTTCAGACCTTCAATTAAGAGTTTCTGTTCTTTTGCAAACTCTTCCTGAGTAAAATTAGGATTGATCGCCGCGTCTGCGAGTAGTTCTAAAATGCGGTTTGCATACTGGGAAAGTCCGCTGGCAGAGGCATATTGCGAGCCAAAGTTTACACGAGCTCCCATATAATCTACCTCTTCATTATAGTCATCTTTACTGATGCTGGTTGAACCTTTGCCCAAAAGTGCGCCCGAAAGGGTAGCTGCTCCGGTTTTTTCTCCTTCAGCGATAGGCGGGTTATCTAAGGTAAGTGTGTAGGATACCCGTGGTAATTTATGGTTCTCTACCACGATGACCTGCAGTCCATTTTTAAGTTTGAAGGTTTGTGGTTCGGTTAGATTTATTTCGGGAGCAGGGCCGGCTTTGGGCTGGGTGCTTCGGTCAACCTGAGCTACAGCACCAAGACTGCAGGTAAGGAGAAGGCTTAATATTAATTTTTTCATCTAAATGTTTTTTATGGAATGACTCATTAAAGGCTTGAAACTATCCTTCAGTCTATTGTTCGTCTTTTTTAGGCAGGTATTCTACTTCAACACGTTGATTTGGCTTCAAATATTTGTTAGCCACCTCTTTGATTTCTTCGCGGGTAATGGAGCGGTAAATATCAATTTCAGTATTGATGAGGTTGGTGTCGTCGTAAAGCATATAGTTTGTCGCAAGTGTGCTGGCGATACCTTCTACACTTGAGTTGGAATTCACAAAATTGGTCTCGGCTTTATTCTGAAGCTTTTCGTAGTCACTTTCAGAAATAAGGTTATTGCGCAGTTTTGTAATTTCTTCTTCCATCCCTTCAAGCAGGGTTTCTAAACTGGTTTCGCCAAGCGGAAGCCCGTAAATAATATACATCCCGTAATCTTCCTGCTCCAGGTTGATGGCGCCTATTTGTAAAGCTTTCTTTTCTTCATCAACCATCTTTTTGTAAAGCTTAGAGCTTTTACCATCACTTAGATACGAAGAAATCATATTAAGCACATAAGCGTCACGGCTTCCGTAGCCCGGTGTACGGTATGCAGTAAGTATTGCGGGAACCTGAATGTTTTGATCGTAAAAGGTACTCCTTTTGGTTTCGGTAATAGGATCTTCCTGTGGATAGGAACGTTCTAAAGCCGGACCGCTGGGGATAGGACCAAAATAGTCCTGAATCATTTTCTTGGTTTTTGCGATATCAATATCACCTGCAACGACCAGTGCGGCATTGCTGGGCTTATAATATTTATCAAAATAAGTCTGAAACTCTTCAAGTGAAGCAGCATCCAGATCTTCCATATACCCTACGTTGGGATCTTTGTAGGGGTGCTTTTCAAACAGTTGCTCGCTGATGGCAAATAAAAACTGACCGTAAGGTGAATTGTCATAACGTAAGCGACGCTCTTCTTTGACTACTTCATTCTGGGTGTCAACACCTTCTTGTTTGATTATAGGATGAAGCATACGTTCCGATTCCATCCATAATCCCAACTCCAAATTGTTTGAAGGAAAAACTTCATAGTAATACGTACGATCCTGAGACGTGTTTGCATTGTTGGTTCCTCCGTTGGAACTTACGATCTCAAACCATTTGCCTTTCTCTATATTTTCGGTGCCTTCAAAAAGAAGATGTTCAAAAAAATGTGCAAAACCTGTGCGACCATCTTCCCGGTCTTTACCACCCACGTGATACATAACTGCTGTAGTCACCACAGGAGCATTATTATCCTGATGTAGAATAACGTGCAGGCCGTTATCTAAATCGTATTCTTCAAAAGCTACTTCCTGAGCGCAAAGCGAAAAGCCAAGCGCAGTAATAGAAGCAATTGATAAAAACGTCTTTTTCATAAATAAAATTTTAAAATTTATCCTATAAGTAGCGCCTGCAGCCTATATGTTACAAGGACCGGTGTTGATTTTTAATAGTTATCAATAATGCGCTCACTACTTGTGGTAATGGAGCATTGAATAATTAAATTTTTAACAGCTTTTTAGCTGATTTTGAAATTGAAATCCTGAAATTTAGAATTAATCCTAAAAATCAAAAAATAGCATGCTTAAAGTAGCTTTACCCATACGTTTCGGAATTGCAATTACCGCCGGATTAATTGCTTATTTTTTAGTGCTGGCCTTATTTGGCCTCCATACCAATCCTATTTACAGTTTGTTTAATGGAGTCATAACCGGCTTCGGGATTTACGAGGCTATTAAGTATTATAAACTAAGCAAGGGAAAGGACTTTGAGTATGGTGACGGCTTTGCAGTGGGCATTGTTACCGGCTTTGTATCTACGATATTATTCACTGCGTTTTTCGCCCTGTATGCAGCCAATCTAAACCCGGATTTTTTAAGTGTGATGATTTCTAAATGGGAAACCACTTACAACACCAGTTTGGGCAGCGTGGTTTTTGTAGTGGCTATTATGGGCTTTGCAACGAGTGCAGTACTCACCCTCAGCTTTATGCAGTTGTTTAAGCAAAGCTGGAATCCCAAAAAGAAGTCTTCAAAAAACATCTCCTGATTTTCTATTTATAGGTTTGTATAATAAGTAAATAGCCGTATATTTGCGCCCTCTTAAGCCGGAAGGTTTAAGTTTTAACTTATTTTATAAACATAACGCTATGTACGCAATTGTAGAGATAGCAGGGCAGCAATTTAAAGTTGCGAAAGATCAGAAGGTATTTGTAAACCGTCTGTCAGGAGAAGAAGGAGACGAGGTTTCTTTCGATAAAGTTCTTCTTGCAGGAGATGGTGACGACATCACTTTAGGCGCCCCGGCTATAGAAGGAGCTCTTGTTGGAGCAAAGATTTCACGTCACTTAAAAGGAGACAAAGTAATTGTTTTCAAAAAGAAAAGACGTAAAGGCTATCAAAAGAAAAATGGTCACCGTCAATCTCTAACCGAGATTGTAATTGGTGATATTTCTCTTAAAGGTGGTAAAAAAGCTGCTCCAAAGGCAGAGAAAAAAGAAGAGGCAAAAGCTGAAGCCCCAAAGGCAGAAAAGAAAGCTAAAGCTTCATCAAAAGGAGATGATCTTAAAAAGATCGAAGGTGCAGGCCCTAAGGCTGCAGAAGCATTAGTAGCAGCAGGTATTGATACCTTTGCTAAAGTTGCAGCTTCAACTCCAGAGAAATTGAGCGAAATCCTTACGGAAGCCAGCTCAAGATTAAGCCACATCGTTACAGACACATGGCCAAAGCAAGCTGCTTTAGCTGCTGAAGGTAAGTGGGATGAGCTTAAAGAATTACAAGAGAAATTAGACGGCGGGATCGAAAAATAATCCTGTTAAAGTATAACCTTAAAACTAGAATAAGATGGCTCACAAAAAAGGAGTAGGTAGTTCTAAGAACGGTAGAGAATCAGAATCTAAACGTCTAGGTGTTAAGATATTTGGTGGTCAGGCTGCTGTTGCCGGTAACATCATCGTTAGACAACGTGGAAACACACATCACCCAGGTGAGAATGTTTACGGTGGTAAAGATCATACCCTTCACGCTAAAGTGGACGGTATCGTTAAGTTTACCAAAAAGAAAGACAACAAATCTTACGTTTCTATAGTGCCTAGCGCAGAAGCTTAATTAAGACTTTGTTTATCATTAAAAAGCGTCTATCTCATTTGAGGTAGACGCTTTTTTTTATTTACAGCTTTTTAAACCTGAGATAATCCCTGATTAATATGGGCGGGCTATATTGTAGATTTTATGTGTAGCCTTTGAACCCACTACGATTTTTTGCATATTCTGTTGTGAGTATCTGTTTAGTACTGACCCGGCCGGTGTTTGCCCAGGCTAGTGCAGATTCTTACACGTTTCAGGCATTTAATGATTCTTTATTTTATTCCTATAAAACACAGCTGGACCGTGCTCTGCAGGACGGAAATGCAGATAGTATCTATGCTAAACAGTATCAGCTGGCAGAGTTTTATAAAAACGCCCAAATTTACACGCAGGCTGTGGAGCATTACAAGCTTGCTTCCGAAGAAAAAACTCAACATAATGAGTTGTATTCGGCAACTATCAATATCAGTTTGGGCGAAATCTACATCGCGCTGTATAACTATTCTAAAGCCCGGTATTATCTCAACCGAAGTTTAGATTTTTCGGTAAAAACCAAAAACTTAAGAATTAAAGCCAAAAGTTTACAACTCATAGGGGCCTGCTGGGAAAAGCAGGAGAATCCCCAAAAAGCCTTGGTGTTTCAGCGCCAAAGTCTTGCGGTTTATGAAACTTTAAAGGATGCTGTGGGCGAGGCATCGGTAAATGAAAGTATAGGCAGTGTTTACGAAGATTTGGGGGATTTTAAAAAGGCCTATCTGTATTTTGAAAAAGCCTATGTGTATTTTAAAGCAGTCGGAGATGAGCGACAGGTTAATGCCCTAAACAACCTGTCTGATATTTACCGGAAAACAGGAGATTATGCTACGGCACTAACTAAAACCTACCAGGCTCTGAACCTGGCACAGAACTATGCCAATACACATCAAATCACCAGTGCATATAAGGATTTATCAAAAACCTATGCTTTAATCGGGGATTTTGAAAATGCCCACCGGTTTTTACTTAAGTATGAGAAGCTTAAGGAAGATCAGTTTTACTCTCAGAATTTCAGCCAGCTCAATGCCTTACAAACTATTTTTGATACCCGCGAGAATGAGGCTCAAATAGCCTTACTGCAAGAGCAAAACAAAACTTCTAAAGCCCGGTTATTGGCCTTGTCTTTATTGGTTTTTACACTTATAGCTTCGGGTATCATAGTGTTCTATTTAAAGAAAAAGAAGCGTCAGGCTGCTTTAGATCTTCAGCTTTATAAACAACGGGCTTTGGAGGCCGAACTCGAGACCCGCGCAGAGAAAGCACGCAATCTGGAAAGTGAGATTCAGCTTAAGACCGCAACCTTATCAAAATACAGTTTAACCATCGCTCAAAAGAATAAGGTGATCGAAGACGTATCGGGTACCTTGCAAAAGTTGAGTTCGCGTAAGCGCATGGACCTCCCTGCTAAAATCAATGAAATCGCACAGGATCTGGAAGTGCATTTGAAAGAGGATAACGAGTGGGATCAGTTTATGCTGCTTTTTGAAGAGATACATCCCGGGTTTGTCACCAATTTAAATGAGAAATCCCTTCAAAAACTCACCGCAACAGAGCTGCGCTTATGTCTGCTTTTACGTTTGAATCTTTCTTCAAAAGAGATCGCCTCTATCCTAAGAATTACTCCAGACAGCGTGCGGGTCGCCCGGTATCGTTTACGCAAAAAACTTCCTATTGAAACACAGGAAGAGCTCGCCGGTTTTATGTTGAATTTATAAAAGAGGCCTGTTCTTTTCACAAAGGTTAAGGCTGTGTAAAATTTAGGTAATTGTTGCCTTGATGTAGCCCTCTAAAATCCTGAATCTTTACAATTTGTTAGACTTTAATTTAGCCCGTCTTTAAAGGGCTCCGGTAAATTTGGTGCAAACAAAACATCAAAAAAATGAAACTAATTACCAGTTTAAAGTTGCTTATTGTAACGCTGCTTTTTACCTTAAATTATTCCGGATTATCTGCACAGGAGGGCATTATTCAGGGTGTAATAACAGATGAATACGGCATCAACGTTCCCGGTGCCGCAATCTTGATAAAGAACCTTAATAAAGGTGCTGTTTCTAATCAGGACGGAAAATTCACCTTTGTGGAAATACCGGAAGGCAACCATACCCTTACGATTAAGTATCTTGGTTTTTCAGATACCAATAAAGAAATAACCGTTACAGCAGGAAAGACTACCTCAGTTTCTATTTTATTGGCTTCGGAAGAAACAGAACTTGACGACGTACAACTTGTAGGGTTTAGTGCAGGTGGTCAGGCCAGAGCATTAAATACGCAGAAAAACAATGTAAACATCACCAATGTTGTTTCTACAGATCAAATTGGGAAATTTCCCGATGCTAATATTGGTGATGCGACTAAGCGTATTCCCGGGATCACGATGCAGGTTGATCAGGGCGAAGCCCGTAACATTATCGTTAGAGGTCTTGCTCCACAATTAAACTCGGTCACTCTAAACGGAAGCCGTATCCCTTCAGCAGAAGGAGATAACCGTAATGTGCAGATGGACCTTATTCCTTCTGATATGATCCAGACCATTGAGGTGAATAAGGCCGTAACCCCTGATATGGATGCCGATGCCTTAGGGGGTTCGGTAAATCTGGTGACGCGCTCTACTCCGCAAAATTTCAGACTTTCGGCCACAGGTGGCTCGGGAATCAATTTTATCACCGATAAACGTATTTGGAGCGGATCGTTTTTAGTAGGTGAGCGCACCAGGGATAAAAAATTTGGCTGGATGGTTTCAGCATCTATAAATGATAATGATTTTGGCAGTGATAATGTAGAGGCTGAGTGGTCTGATACTTTTTCATACACCAATGCAGATGGCGAGGAAGTGGAAGAAGCTGTAAATCCCTATGCCAGTGTTTATGAAAACCGCAAGTATTTGGTGCAACGTGTAAGACGCAGTTTTTCCGCCAATTTTGATTACAATTTTGATGAAAACAACGAGGTTTACCTGAAAACCATGTACAACTGGCGTGATGATCGCGAGAATAGATTTCGCTTTGAAACTGAGGTGTTAGATGCTGAAGACATTCTGGAAGGCGATTTTGATATGGTAAACAATACACCTTCCCGTTTTCCGGTAGAAGTAAAGCGGGAGACTAAAGGAGGTATCCCCGGTGGTCGAACTCAGAACAGACGCCTTGAAGATCAACGGATGCAGAATTACAGTTTAGGTGGGAATCACCTTTTTGGAAACCTGAAATTCACCTGGATGGGTTCTTATGCCAAGGCGTCAGAAGAGCGGCCTAACGAGCGTTATTTGGTGTATGCTACAGAATATGAAATTAATAACGAAATCAACGATACACGTAAGCCTATTCATACACCCGTAGCTGCAGAAGATTTTTCAGAATTTGAATTAGATGAATTGACCGAAGAATATCAGTTTACCGAAGAAAAGGATGTGAATTTCTTTGCAAATTTTGAGCTTCCTGCAGATTTCTTTACCCAGGGTGATGGTACGGTAAAGTTTGGGGTGCGTGGCCGTTTTAAAAATAAAAACAGAGCCAATAATTTCTTCGAATATACACCGCTTAACGCTGCGTTAGACAACCTGGCAATGGTAGATCAGCGTAGTTATAACGACAATGATTTTTTGGCGGGAGCTAAGTATAAGCCGGGAGTTTTTGCGTCACCAGAGTTTCTGGGCAGCCTTAACCTGAATGATAATGCGGCATTTGAAGGCGAAGCAGTACCCGATGAGTACCTGGGTGACAATTTTGACGTAACCGAAAATGTCTATGCAGGTTATGTGATGACCAATCAAAAACTGTCAGATAAACTGAGTGTTATTGCAGGGCTTCGTGTCGAAAATACGCGTATTGAAAGTACCGGTAACAGCTTTGATGTTGATGAGCCCGAAGCATTTACGCAGATCAATGATGAGAGTACGTATACCAATGTTTTACCCGGTGTACATTTTAAGTATAATGCTTCAGAAAATACGGTATTGCGTTTTGCCTGGACTAACACATTGGCAAGGCCTAATTACATCGACCTGGTGCCGTACAGGCAGCGTGAAGATGATGAGGTTTCTGTTGGTAACCCGCAGTTAAATCCTACCACATCGATGAATTTTGATTTTATGGCTGAGAGATACTTCAGTTCTGTTGGGATTCTTTCGGGAGGGGTGTTTTACAAAGATTTGAATGATTTTATTTACACCAGTGTTTCAGAAGAAGAAACCACGGGTTATGAATTATATAAGCCGCTAAATGGGGATAAAGCACGCATCTTTGGCGCAGAATTAGCCTTTCAGCGTCAGCTTGATTTCCTTCCCGGCTTCCTTAAAAACTTCGGTATTTATGCTAACTACACCTATCTAAATTCTGAAGCTAAAGGTATTGCTAACGAAGACGGCGATATGCGCGGTGACCTGGAACTGCCTGGTTCTTCACCTAATATGTTTAACGCATCACTTTCGTATGCAGATAACGTGTTTAGTGCTCGTCTTTCGGCAAACTATTCTGATGCCTATATAGATGAATTAGGCGGTAATGCCTTTGAAGATCGTTTTTATGACGAGCAGTTTTTCCTGGATTTTAACGCTACCGTTTTCATATCCAGAAACCTTCAGGTTTATGCCAATTTAAATAACATTACAAACCAGCCACTGCGTTATTATCAGGGAGTGAAAAACCGTACCATGCAAATGGAATACTACAGCACACGTTTGACCTTTGGTGTAAAATATGATTTATTCTAGATGAAAAAATTTAAGTATATCGCTGCATGCAGCACAGTAATTATTTTAGTTTCCTGCGGAAGTAAAAAGTCGCAACTGACCGAAATTAAACCGGATATTATTACCGAACACGTAAAGTATGATACCGATGATCCTGCGATCTGGATTAATGCACAAGATGCTTCAGCCAGCATTGTTTTTGGTACAGATAAGGATACAGACGGGGGAGTTTTCGCCTTTGATTTGGAAGGAAAGATCATTCCGGAAAAATCGATTACAAATATTGAGCGTCCCAATAATGTCGATTTGCGATATGGTTTCCCTTTAAACGATTCAACCGAAACAGACATCATTGCCTTTACCGAGCGGGAACGGAAAATGCTACGCATCTACTCAGTGCCCGATATGAAAGCATTGGACGGCGGGGGCTTTCCGGTTTTTGACGATGATAGCAATGAAGCATTTCAATACCCAATGGGGGTGAGCCTTTATAAATCTCCAATTGATGGAGCGTTTTATGCAATAGTGGGGCGCAAAACAGGTCCTTTGGAGAATTACCTCTACCAATACAAAATTACTTCAAAAGCAGACAGCCTTGTAGGATTTGACCTTGTGCGTAAGTTTGGAAGCTTTAGTGGTAAGAAAGAAATAGAGGCTATTGCTGTTGATGATGCTCTGGGCTATGTTTACTATTCTGACGAAGGGGATAGCGTGAAAAAATATTATGCAGAACCTTCTAAAGGGAATGAGCAACTGGCAGCTTTTGGTCAGGAGGATTTTTTAGAAGACATTGAAGGGATTGCGATTGCATCTTACCCCGATGGTAGTGGGATGATTATCGTTTCAGACCAGCAGCGTGGGCAGTTTAATCTTTACGATCGTAAGACTAACGCATTTATTAAGGCATTAAACCTTACAACTACCGAAACAGATGGTTGTGAGGTGGTTACTGTTCCTTTAAATGGAACGTTTAAAAACGGTTTGTTTGTCGCGATGAATGATGACGGGACCTTTTATTATTACGATTTGGGTAAACTGAAATAAACATTTCTCAAAATTAGTGACCAATAAAAAAACCCGCCAGGACTCTGGCGGGTTTTATAATTTAAAAAGGCTTTAGACTATAGTCCGGGATAGCTTCCGGTAATGATGTCGATAAGGTCAACAATTGCCCAGATACCTAAACCTCCAAAAGTGAGGATAAATAAAATGTTCCATCCTATTGGACTTTTAAGATACCAGCGGTGAGCAGCAAAAGGCCATAAGAAAACCCATAGTAAAAGGGCTGTCATTTGGCTATCTAATGCATAAGCAGCAGGGCTTACCAGTTCGTCAGCAGCTTCATCTTCGTTTGCAACAAGAGTAGTTGTTTCTGCTGCTGCACGGCGCTCTACAGGGAATCCTGCAAATGCCGGAATGCTTACCATAAGTAGTAAAGCAAAAAGAAAAGTAATTCTTAAGTTCATAGTTAATGTATTAAATTAGTTTCCTAAAAGTACGAGTAAAAAGTATGACTCTTAAAAATAAATTTCCCTTTTTCTTAATTTTTCTCTTTTCATCGATTAGCCTGTTTGCTCAAAGCTATGACTACCTGGGGGTTATAAAACTAAATGATTCGTCCTTCATCAGTTACCGGCTTACCTTTGAAAAGGTAAACGATTCCATCAAAGGATATTCATTAACCGACTACACCGGTAAACACGAGACAAAATCGAATGTTAAAGGTTATTACGACGAAAAAAATAGTCGCCTAACATTTTCAGAATACGATATTGTTTACACCAAGTCTCCGGTGGTGCAAAAGGATTTTTGCTTTGTTCATTTTGAAGGAAAGGTGCGCAATTTAGACCGTACCGGTGCTTTTAGCGGTGCATTTAAAGGAAAGTATGCCGATGGGACTAAATGTCTGAATGGCGAAATTTTACTCAACGATCAGGGTAAAATCGCTGAACGTCTGGCTAAAATAGATCGCAAGATTCAGCGTAACGGCCGAATCGCAGACTCCGTAAAACAGAAAGTGAGCGTGGGCCGAGTGCTTGATACCATAAGCCGAAACATAATCGCCAAAAACGAAAACCTGAATATTTACACGCGGGATCAAAAGATCAAGCTCGTGATTTACGATGCCGGAAAGGAAGACGGGGATCAGGTTAATTTATTTATTGATGATAAACCCGTTTTAGAAAACTATACGGTTTTACACGACAAAAGAATACTGGAAGTTCGTCTGGCAAAACCTCAGACCGTTATTCGCGTTGAGGCGGTGAGTGAAGGCACTTCTGCACCTAATACGGTGCGTCTTGAAGTAGAAGATACACGCAACTTCGTTCGTACCATAACAAACCTTAAAAAGGGCGAAAAAGCGCAGATGACCCTGGTGAAAAAATAAACCCCCGCATCACTGCGAGGGTTTTATCTAATATCTAAAGTCTCAGATCTTAAACTAGTATCTGTAGTATTCCGGCTTATATGGCCCTTCAACTTCAACGCCAATATAATCGGCTTGCTCTTCATTAAGTTTGGTCAATTCTACACCTATTTTCTCTAAGTGTAAAGCAGCAACTTTTTCATCTAAATGCTTAGGCAGCATATAAACTTCGTTTTGATAATTGTCGCTGTTTTTCCACAACTCAATCTGTGCTAAAGTCTGGTTTGTAAAGGAGTTACTCATTACAAAACTGGGGTGACCGGTTGCGCAACCTAAGTTTACCAAACGTCCTTCCGCCAATAAAATAATGTCTTTACCGTCAATAGTATATTTATCTACCTGAGGTTTGATCTCATCTTTGGTGTCACCATAATTTTCGTTTAACCAGGCAACCTGAATCTCGTTATCAAAGTGGCCGATGTTACATACTATGGTTTTGTCTTTCATAGCTTTAAAGTGCTCCCCGCGTACGATATCTTTATTACCGGTTGTGGTAATCACGATATCTGCATTGGCAACAACGGTTTCCAGTCTTTTAACTTCAAAACCGTCCATGGCAGCCTGTAGGGCACAAATAGGATCAATTTCGGTAACGGTGACTATAGAACCAGCACCTTTAAAAGAAGCAGCGGTACCTTTACCTACATCCCCGTAACCGCATACTACTACGCGCTTGCCGGCAAGCATCACATCTGTTGCACGACGCACGGCATCAACAGCACTCTCGCGACAACCAAATTTATTGTCAAATTTAGACTTGGTTACACTGTCATTAACGTTGATGGCAGGCATAGGAAGTGTGCCTTTTTTCATACGCTCGTACAGACGGTGAACTCCGGTTGTGGTTTCTTCAGAAAGGCCTTTTATACCGGGGCCTAATTCCGGATATTGATCAAGTACCATATTGGTTAAATCCCCTCCGTCGTCAAGAATCATATTCAGCGGCTTGCGGTCTTCTCCAAAAAACAGGGTTTGTTCAATACACCAGTTAAATTCTTCTTCGTTCATTCCTTTCCAGGCATAAACCGGGATGCCTGCTGCTGCGATCGCAGCTGCGGCATGATCCTGTGTAGAAAAAATATTACAGGAGCTCCAGGTAACGTCAGCTCCTAAAGCAACCAAGGTTTCAATCAAAACTGCGGTTTGAATGGTCATATGCAAACAACCGGCAATACGAGCTCCTTTCAGAGGCTGCTCTGCTCCGTATTCTTCACGTAAAGCCATAAGGCCCGGCATCTCTGCTTCGGCCAATTCAATTTCTTTTCTTCCCCAGGCGGCCAAAGAAATATCTCTGACTTTATAAGGAACGTACTGCACTGTTTTCGTTGACATAGTCTTATATTTACAATTCTTATTTTTTGCAAAAATACGTAATATCCGCTACTTAACGTGCCACTTTTCAAAACAATAACGCCAAATCCCACTACCACGATTTACATCTGGAAGGTAGAAGAGCCTCTTGAAGATTTGGAACAAAATGTAAATCTGACTTCGCATTGCAGAGCTCGTTTAGAGAGTATGAAATCGGAGTTGCACCGAAGGGGATTCCTTAGCATCAGACACCTGTTGCACGAGGCGGGCTATACCGATCAGGATTTGTACTACACCGATAACGGGAAACCCCATCTTCGGGACGGCAAATACATCTCGATCACCCATTCCTATAATTTTACGGCGATAATCGTCAGCGACGATACCGAAGTGGGTATTGATATCGAAATGCAGCGCGATAAAATTCTGCGTATCGCCTCACGCTTTACGCCGCTTAAGGAATACCACACGTTGGCCAATGAGGATGCTTTGATACGAAAGCTTACGATTGTTTGGGGTGCCAAAGAATCGCTGTATAAAATTTATGGGGTTAAGGGTATCAGTTTTCTGAAGCATATCTATGTGGAAGATTTCGATTTTGAGGATTCAAAAACCACGGCAAGTATTAGTTACGAAGGCAATAAAAGCAATTATGCGATCGATTTCCTGGAGTTTGAAGGTTTTACCTGCGTTTACGCCCTGGCGCTATGATCAGCAATTTTACGCATAGCGGAAGTGTTATCTACTCACAATTGGAGCGGGCAGCAGCACTCGGGCAGCCTTGCTTTGCGATTCTTTTTGACCCTGAAGAACTAAGGCTTCAGGATCTGGAAAAGCAGATTGAAGCGCTTCCTGATCACACGACACACCTTTTTGTAGGCGGAAGCACGGCAACCGCAGCACAAACGCAGCTTGCGGTACGGGAGCTTAAAAAACATTCCGGTTTGCCTGTGGTTCTTTTTCCGGGGGATCACAATCAGATAACCGCTGAAGCAGATGCGCTTCTTTTTTTGAGTTTGATTTCGGGTGAAAACCCCGAGTATCTCATTCGCCAGCAGATCAAATCGGTCGATAAGCTGAAAAATTCAGCCTTAGAAATCATTCCCACCGGCTATATCCTGATTGATGGCGGCACTGAGACCGCAGTGCAGCGGGTGAGCAAAACGCAACCGCTCGTACAGGATGATCCTGACCATATTGTAGCCGTTGCGCTTGCAGGGCAGTATTCCGGTAAAAAATTAATCTATCTCGAAGCCGGAAGTGGAGCGAAAACTCCCGTTTCTGCCGAAATTATAAAAGCAGTGAAGCAAGCGATCCATATTCCCCTTATTGTAGGCGGTGGGATTAGAACCCGGGAACAGCTGGAACGCGCATATTCTGCTGGGGCAGACCTTGTTGTCGTGGGCACCGCTTTTGAAAACGGAAATTTCAGAATTTAAGCTATGGCTGAAACACTCGATTTCCTGTTTGGGCAGTACTCCGATTATGAGACGTCTTCCATTGTCCTGGAACTAATAGGTGTTATTTTCGGTTTGCTTTCAGTATGGTTTTCAAAGCAAAATAATATTTGGGTGTATCCTACTGGGATGATCAGCACCGCTATTTTCGTGTATTTACTGGCTAAATGGGGTTTACTGGGTGATATGATGATCAACGCCTATTATTTTTCGATGAGTGTTTACGGCTGGTACATCTGGACGCGCAAGGTAGATGCAGAGCACGTTACGCCCATTACTTCGACTACTGCCAAAGAGCATCAGATTTCAGCAATAATATTTATCGCCACTATTGTTTTTGTCTTTATCGTGTATACGGCTTTTGATAAGTGGAATGACTGGACGGCTTATGTAGATACGCTTACCACAGCAATTTTCTTTGTGGGAATGTGGCTTATGGCACGCCGCAAGCTTGAGAACTGGATCTATTGGATACTTGGAGATGTAATTTCGGTACCGCTGTATTTTTACAAAGGTTTCACATTTACCAGTTTACAATATCTTATTTTTACTGGGCTTGCTATTTACGGCTATATCTCTTGGAAAAAATACCTCAACAAAAACCCGGTAATTGCTTAAAAGTCGTACTCTTCGGTCCGGAGAGTACCGGCAAGACTACGCTTTCCCAAAAACTTTCAGAACACTACAACGGCACCTGGGTACCAGAATTTGCACGGGAGTACCTTCAGCAAAAATGGGATGAGCAGCAAAAAATTTGCGAGCCTCAAGATATTTTCCCCATTGCTGCAGGACAAATGAAATTGGAAAACACTGCTGTTAATTCTGAAGAAAAAATAGTATTTTGTGATACAGACCTCTTGGAAACAATGGTTTACAGTGAGGCCTATTTTGACGGTTGGTGTGATGAGCGTGTGCGGGAGGCCGCTTTGACTTCCAGATATGATCTGTATATTCTTACTTATATAGATGTGCCCTGGCAGGCAGATGATCTAAGAGATCGACCCGGCCAGCGTGAAGAGATGTTCAGGCTTTTTGAACAGGCGTTAATTCAACACAACCGGCCCTATATGCTCGTTAAAGGCAATCTGGAGGAGCGCATCAAACAAATTACCAACCAACTAAACACCAGACTAAATTGAACTTTACAGACCAGGAAATCAACGAAATTAAAAATCATGGGTTGACGCTCGATCAGGTCAAATCACAGATTGAACTATTTGTAAACGGAGTGCCCAACGTTAAGCTTGTCGCGCCCGCAACCGTTTCTGATGGTATTTTTAAACTTTCAAACGATGAGGAGTTACAATACCTTGACGCTTATGAACGTAAAAAGCAGGAACTCGATTTATTGAAATTCACTCCGGCATCTGGCGCAGCCAGCCGTATGTTTAAAAAAATCTATCAGTTTCTCGAAGAATACAATCCCGAAAAAGAATCTATTGATGCATTTTTAGAGAGCACAGGTGATAAACATATGCAGGCTTTTTTTGATGGCTACGAAAACTTTCCGTTTTACCATCATATTATGGATAAGCTTGATAAATCTGCTTTGGAGGATGAGAGTGCCAAAAAATATGCTTTTATCAAAACCATGATGGCAGCAGATGGTGAAGATTACGGCAGTTTGCCTAAAGGTTTAATACCCTTTCACTATTACGGTTGTTATAAGGCAACTGCTTTTGAAGAGCACCTGCACGAGGCAGCGGCCTATGCGGCTAAAAACGATCACGCATCCCTGCATTTTACGGTTTCTCCGGAGCACGAAGAAGCTTTCCGGAAGGAATACGATACCATTCATGCTTCGGTAAGCAATACCACGGGGGTGAATTTTGACGTAAGTTATTCGTTTCAGAAACCGGAAACCGATACCGTTGCGGTTACGATGGATAATAAATTGTACCGTCAGGAAAACGGTAAATTGTTATTTAGACCGGGCGGTCACGGGGCGCTTATTGAAAATCTCAACGATGTGGATGCCGATTTGATTTTTATCAAAAACATTGATAATGTTCTGGTACAGGATCAGATTCACGCTTTGGCACGCTCCAAGCGTATTTTGGCCGGTTTACTGCTTAAAAAGCAGGAGCAGGTTTTTAAATATGCAGCACTTTTAGACGAAGACAGCATCACCGATGCCCAGCTTGACGAATTGGTCGCATTTTTAAAAGAAGATTTTAGTACGCGTATTGATGATGCCTATTCGAGTTTTTCGCAGAGCGAAAAGAAAAACTATTTGGCCGAATTGCTTGATCGTCCTATTCGCGTTTGCGGAATGGTTAAAAATGAAGGTGAGCCCGGCGGCGGACCGTTTTGGGTGGAAGATGAAAGCGGAAAAGTAGCCCTTCAAATTATTGAAAGCGCACAGGTAAATGAAAAGGATGCAGATCAGCAGGAAATTTTCAAACAGTCTACCCATTTCAATCCGGTTGATATTGTTGCCGGGGTGCGTAATTATAAGGGCGAAAAATACAACCTGCTCGACTACGTAAATCCCGATCTGGCTTTCATCGCTTATAAAACCGATGGTAGTAACGAGATTAAAGCTCTCGAACTTCCGGGATTGTGGAATGGCGCGATGGCCCGCTGGAATACGTTGTTTGTTGAAGTACCTCTGGAAACCTTCAACCCGGTTAAAACGGTAAATGACCTATTAAAACCGGCTCATCAGGCGCAGTCTTAATGAATAAGAAAATCCTGCAATCTGAATGTGAGTTTAAAGCGGTGCGTAGTAGCGGTCCCGGAGGCCAGCACGTGAATAAGACATCTACAAAGGTCATGCTACACTGGGATCTTGAAGCTTCGGCTGTTTTTACAGAGGAGCAAAAAGAGCGATTAGGTCAACGTTTGGCTTCCAAACTCACTACAGAGAACCAGTTGGTGCTATCTTACGATCAAAGCCGAAGTCAGCATAAAAACAAGGAAGAAGTTTTTAAGAATTTGGTCCAGCTGCTGGAGAAAGCTTTGGTAATACCCAAAAAACGAAAAAAGACCCGGCCTACTTTGGCTTCGAAAAAGCGTAGGCTCGAATCTAAAAAGCAAAACGCCCAGAAAAAGGCAAACCGTAAACCGCCTGATTTTTAGTTTTCAAATAAATGTTTTCAAAAAGTGTGGATTTTTTCCACATTTTTTTTGTGGAATATATGCTGTTCCACAGTTTCTGATTCTTCGCAGTATTTTTTAGTTAGCTGGTATTCAAAACTTTATAGGATCAATAGGTCTGCTTCAGGTTTTGGTACAATCTTGTTATTATATCTCCCGAGTTTGCGAATGAAACTCTTGAATAAAACAAATTACAATTCTATAAAATCTAAAAATTATGAAAAGTTTAGTTATGACCGCAGCTGCAGCAGCAACAATGCTATTTGCAACACAAAATATAAATGCTCAAACCTCTTCAGAAGATGTAGCGATGACCAAAACCGAAGTTCAGGCACCAGCACAACAGGATGGGTTTGAAAAGGTAGAAACTTCAGCTTTACCTGAAAAAGTAACTGCTGCAGTAGCGGCAGATAAGGCCGGGGCAACTGTTGATCAGGCGTTCTACAATGAGAAACTCAAAGTCTACAAACTCATGTTGCAGGCTGAAGGCGCTGAGATGGAAACAGCTTACATCAATGAAGAAGGTAAGTGGGTGAAAATTCAGAAAAAATAAATTTTAATCAAATTCAATAATCCGCACAACTCGTGCACAAAATACTTTAATTATGAAAAATCTGGTAATGACCGTAGCCGCAGCAGCAACTTTGCTTTTCGCTACACAGAATATAAATGCTCAGGAACAAACCGGTGGTGAGATGGCCGTAGCTAAAACACAGGTAGAAGCACCCATTCAAAAATACACGCCTATTGAAGTTTCTGAACTGCCTGTTACAGTAACAGATGCGGTAAAAGAAGATAAGGCTGGTGCAACTGTGACTGAAGCCTGGGCAGATGCCGAAAAGAAAACTTTTAAACTCACGCTTGAAAAAGAAGGAGCTGAAGCCGAAACAGCATACATCAATGCTGCCGGTGAATGGATTGAGCCCAAAGAGTAGGTTAAGTTTCCCATTTTTGAATTCTTAATTGTAGAATGGTTAATGATTCAAAAGGTAAGCCCCGATGCAAGTCGGGGCTTTTTTGCGTATACCATATACCTGTCTGGAACGTTCTCTTAAAAATGGGTTTGTTTAACCTTTTTTAGGATACGGAACTCTAGCAAAATTAAAGGTGTTTGTACTTTTAAATAAAATTTATCGGTTTGGCCAAAATATTACTAATAGAAGATGATGTGGCATTTTGTAAAATGCTGGAAACCTTTTTAGAAAAGAACGGTTTTCAGGTGACTGCTGCCTTCACAGCATCTCAGGCTAGGAATAAGTTGAAAGAAGAGCAATTTGATCTGATCATTACCGACGTGCGATTGCCTGACGACGATGGGCTGAGTATATTGAAATGGGTAAATGACAGCAGTAAGGTGTGTCCGGTTATTCTGATGACCGGCTATGCTGAAGTGAATAAAGCTGTCGAAGCGATGAAGCGGGGTGCTGTTGATTATATTTCAAAACCGGTACGTCCCGATGAACTTCTCAGCATCATTAAAAAAAATCTTGAAGTAAAGCCCCAGGAAGGTGCAGACCAACAAAATACGAAATCAACCGGAGCTGTATCAGGGAGTACTTCGGGCGCGAAATCAGACTTTATAGTAGGTGTGAGCGATGCAGCATTAAAGCTGAATAATTATGTAGATCTCGTTGCCCCAACAAACATGTCTATTTTAATCATAGGTGACAGCGGTACGGGGAAGGAATATGTAGCCAAAAGTATTCACGATAAGAGTAAGCGAAAGGAAGCTGCTTTCATAGCTGTTGATTGTGGTGCAATACCAAAAGAACTGGCCGGGAGTGAGTTTTTTGGTCACGTAAAGGGTTCGTTTACCGGAGCTGTCTCTGACAAAGTGGGGCATTTTGAAGCAGCAAATGGAGGAACCTTATTTCTTGACGAAATAGGTAATTTGTCTTACGAGTTGCAGGTACAACTCCTGAGGGCATTACAGGAACGCAAAGTAAAGCCCGTGGGTAGTAATACTGAAATTTCAGTAGACATACGGGTTATAGCAGCAACCAACGAAGATTTGGAAAAAGCCATTGAAGCCGGTGAGTTTAGGGAGGATCTTTATCACAGGTTGAATGAATTTTCGATCAGGATGCCCAGTCTTAAGGAGCGTCGGGAAGATTTGATGCTTTTTGTTTATGTTTTTCTGGATCAGGCAAACGCAGAGTTGGAAAAACAGGTAACCGGGTTTTCAGACGAGGCTGTCGAAGCGATAAAGAATTATGAGTGGCCGGGCAATCTGAGACAATTAAAAAATGTAGTTAAACGTTCGGTTTTGCTGAGTACCGATGAGATTATTCCCCTTTCAATTTTACCACAAGAATTGCTGGTGAAGCGCGATACAACGCATAATCCCTTTTCGCTTTATAATGCCGAAAATGAGCAGGAGCGCATACTGGATGCTCTGGAACAGGCGGGAGGAAATAAAAGTAAAGCCGCACGCCTGCTGGATATCGACCGAAAAACGCTTTACAATAAATTAAAACACTACGGGATTAAGCTTTAAGATACTGCCCGATTTCTTCGAGCAAAATCTGACTTTGCTCCCGTACTTCCGCAAGAATTTCTGACAGATTACTTTTTGGCTGCTCTTTAGACTTTAAGCCTTCCAGCTTTTCCAGAAGGGCGATTAAGGTGTGCGCTTCAAGTTGCCGAATCATAGGCAACATTTTATGAGCAATCTCTTTAATACTGTCAGTATCGCGCTTGTTTTGCTCTAATGCTAACAGATTTTCAGCTGTACTGGTGCTAAAAATATGCAGTATGCTGGCTAGCGCCTGTTGATCATTTCCGGTAAAAGCCCGTAGTTGATTTAGTGAGAAATGCGTTTTTGTTGATTCTATGTGATTCCCTTCTGCAATTGAAGCTTTGGTTTTCAGCATCCCGATAGTCTCAACAGTCTGTATAAGATCAGCGGGTTTAAAGGGTTTTTCTAAATGCGTGGCAAACCCGAAAAACCGGTAATCTGATTTTTTTAAGGTAGCATTACCACTAAGCGCAATAACCGGAATTGTTTTTAACTGTTTGCTTTTTTTCAATTCTTTTATCAATGAAATTCCATCCATCACCGGCATTTGAATGTCTGTAAGAATAAGATCAGGTCTATTTTTATTGAGGAGTTCTAAAGCTTCCGCTCCGTTAAAGGCAGTAGTTACCTGCAAATCATAATTTGCAAATAATGCCCGGGCAAGTTGCAATTGTGCCGGTTCATCATCTACCAGCAAAACGTGCTGAATAAGAATTTTTTCTGTGGCTGCCGGGCTTTGATTTTTTGAAGGACTTTCTGCAAGCTTTCCTGACTTTTCAACCGGTATGATTAGGGTAAACGTACTCCCTTTATGAGGTGTGCTTTCTAATTTCAGGTCACCTTTGAGCAATGTGGTAAGTCGCCGGGAAATAGAAAGTCCCAGGCCAAAGCCACCAAATTTACGCTGGGTGGTTTCTTCGGCCTGTGCAAACTCTTTAAAAATATGCTCTTGTTGCTCTTTAGGAATACCGCATCCGGTGTCTATAACTTTAAAAATTAACTCACCCGATTGGTAATTTGCTGTGATTGTAATGCTTCCGCTCTGGGTAAATTTATAAGCGTTGGTTACGAGATTACTTAAAATTTGCTTTATGCGAAAGGGATCACTTATAAATAGCTGATTGACTTCTTCGCCTATATGTGTAGTTATCTCAATCCCTTCCTTAAGCGGTTTGGGTAAACTCACGACAAGCACATCATTTACGAGTTTTTCAGGATTAAACGGAATGTTTTCAATCTTGATTTTACCGGCTTCAAGTTTTGAAAAATCGAGCAGGTCGTTGACCAGATTCAGAATATAATCTCCAGATTTTTCTACAGTTTCCAGATAGCGCTGTTGCTTGGGTTCTAAGGGTGTTTTTTTGAGCAAATCGGTAAAACCTATGACCGTATTTAATGGCGAACGCATATCGTGCGTGATGGTAGCCATCAATTGTTCGCGGCTTTTTAAAAGCGATTGAGTCACCTCGTTGCTTTTCTGCAAGTCTTTATTGTACTGCTGGCTGCGTGAGGCGTCTTTGAAAATAAGTATGATAAACCCGATTGCCAGGACGATACTGATAAGGCCTATGATTTGAAGTGTTTTAGTAATAGCAGCAATGCGGTTATTGAGTTCTGCCTCGCGCTCTCTTGCCGTAAGAGAACTTTCGCGTTCAAGAGCGTTTAAGAGATTGCGAATTTTCAGGTTGAGGTTACGATCATTACCCAGTAAATTGTTTTCCCTGTTGATGATATTTAATTCCAGTTCTTTCTTGCGAGCTTCGATCCTGGCAAGGGTTTCCCGGACGGTTTGGGCCATTGCCGTCATGTTTTGATCCTTATCGGCGTTGTCTTTTCTAATGTATTCCATCAAATCAACCACTACTTTTTTTGAATAGGGGTCCAAAGAATCGAGCCGCGGATCATTGGCATAATCTTCAAAATAGATGTCTTCTTTGATCAATTCAGATAAAGCTTCGTCATAATAATTACGTGAATATTGCTCCTGGCGCAGGCGCACCATGGTTTTGATATTCTTGGTTTTTTCACCCAGCAATAGTTGAATGCTGTCGAGCTGCGTTTTTTGATTTTTTCTTGCAGTAATTAACTGTAGTGAGTCTATTGCCTGATCAATACTGTCTGCCACCTGGGTATAGGTATTAAACTGATCTAGAGAACCCGTGGCCATAGCGGTTCTGCCTATAGTTTCAGCCTTGTATAAATAACTAAGCGCGTTGCTGATGTACGTGAGTTTTTTATTGGCCGTCTGCTCTTGTTGAGGGGGGTAGATAACTTTTTTTAATTCGGGGTAAATAAGCCAAATAGCCAAAAATACGAGCAATCCGATCATTATATAACCGGTAAGTACTTTGAGCGTTATGGATCTTTTGGTGTTTTTCATTGAAAATTAAAATTAAGTCTGAAGCAGGGAAAACTCCTTAAATCTTTTATAAAAACAGTTTTATTGCCTTACATTTGCCGCCTAATCTCAAAGGGGTGCTTAAACTTCCGGGTGACCGGAAAGCGAGCTGAGATCATACCCAATGAACCTGGGCGGATAATGCTGCCAAGGGAAACGCTTAAAATGCCGGTGACGATCGGTTGAATTTTAAGCAACATTGCATTTATTAACTAATAGTAACACGGAATAATTGCCCCTTTTATTCGTAAAAATCATTTTACGGATGAAAACTCTTTTATTCGCCTGTGCTGCCAGCCTAACAACTTTTGGCGCACTCGCACAACAAAAACCGGTCATAGACACGACCGAAGTCAACAAACTGGACGAAGTTCTGGTGCAATCCATCAGGGTTGATGCCGACTCTCCCATCACCTACAGCAATCTTTCTAAACAGGAAATCGAGGAGCGCAATCTGGGGCAGGATTTGCCTATTTTGCTCAACTACCTGCCCAGTGTGGTCACCACCTCAGACGCCGGTGCCGGCATTGGTTACACAGGATTCCGGGTACGGGGTACGGGAAATCAGGGAATCAATGTGACCATTAACGGGATTCCCTACAACGACGCAGAGAGTCTGGGAACTTTTTTTGTGAACCTTCAGGACTTTAGCAGTTCTATTCAGAGCGTGCAATTGCAGCGCGGGGTGGGGACTTCTACAAACGGTGCGGGAGCTTTTGGAGCCAGCTTAAACATCCTGACCGATGCGGCAGACGATAAAGCGTATGCCGAAGTAAATGCTTCGGGCGGATCGTTTAACACCAGCCGGGCTAATGTAAAATTCGGTACCGGCCTCATTAGTGATCATTTTAGTTTTTCCGGAAGGCTTTCGGCCATTAAATCAGACGGCTATGTAGATCGCGCCAGTTCTGATTTGAAATCTTATTTTCTTCAGGGTTCTTACCGGGATGAAAACACTTTGCTTAAAGCTATTGTCTTTGGCGGTCATGAGATTACCTACCAGTCCTGGAACGGCATTGATGCCGAAACCCTGGCAACAGATCGCAGGTTTAATCCCATAGGATTTCAGTATGATGATGAAGGCAATTTTGAAGGCTTTTACAATAATCAGGTTGATAATTACAAGCAGGATCATGTGCAGCTATTGTGGAACCAGAAATACGATGGCGGCTGGTCTACAAACCTGGCGTTGAACTATACCATGGGTCGCGGATTTTATGAGGAATATGTGGATTCCTGGTATTATGAAAATATAATGTACACCAATGACGCAACATTTGAAGCTTTAGGCTGGGAGCCTTACGAGGTAGATGGCGAGCTGCAAACCGATACCGATTTAATACGCCGTCGCTGGTTAGATAACCGCTATTATGTGGCGAATTTGACCACCAATTATTCTGACGAAAACATCGATTTTGATGCGGGGATTTTTGGTAGTTTGTATAGTGGAGATCATTATGGGGAAATTGTCTGGGCCCGCTATTTTTCGCAGACTGAAGAAGCCGGATACCGCTACTATTTTGGTACTGCAGATAAGAACGAGTTTACCACATTTGCCAAAGCAACCTGGAGAATTGACGATATATGGAGTGTCTTTGGAGATGTACAGGGCCGTTTTATAAGTTATGAGACAGACGGGATAGATAACGACCGCGAAGATTTTATAATCGACGAGAACTATTCGTTTTTTAATCCCAAAGCCGGTGTGACTATCACCTTAGATGAATCAAATCGTATCTATGCGTCATACGCACGGGCCAATCGCGAACCCAACCGTACCGATTTTGAAAACGGAAATCCCGTTCCTGAAAGTCTTAATGATTTTGAATTGGGCTACCGATATACTACAGCTCGCGCCCGGGTTTATGCTAATGCCTATTATATGGATTACCGCAATCAACTCGTGCTTACCGGTGCTATTGATGATGTGGGAGCGCCCATTCGTCAAAACAGCGGGTCAAGTTATAGACTGGGTCTGGAGATCGAGGCAGGCCTGGAGATCATACCGGGTATGCTGGCTACGACACCTAACATTGCGTTGAGTACCAATAAAAACAGGGATTTTTTCTTTGAGCGGGATGGTGAATTGCAGAATTTAGGAAATACCAATATTTCCTATTCACCAAATGTCGTGACAGCAAACCGTATTGATTATTTTCCAACGAAAGGATTGCGGCTGTCATTATTGTCCAAATATGTTGGCGAGCAGTATTTAGGTAACATTGATGCAGAAAGCTCGAAGCTGGATGCCTATTTTGTAAATGACTTCAATGCACAGTATGATTTGGGAGCATTGGGCTTTGCCAAATCGGTTACACTTACGTTGCTAGTAAACAATTTCCTAAGTGAAGAATACGTCTCCAACGGATATTTTTTCACGTATGATGATGATTTTACAAATCCCGGAACGGTGACAACTATTGAAGGGACAGGTTATTATCCGCAGGCAAAAATCAACTTTTTAGTGGGTGCCAGCGTTCGATTTTAAAACTTTATGATTGAGTAATTGAAAGCTGTCCGGGGTTAATCTTCGGGCAGTTTTTTTTGGTTTAAATTGAAGGGCTGAAGAATCAAGTTAAAACTTATTTATCCCTTATGGGATATCATCCATTTTTTCAGGAGACTGTCTGGTGTCAAAAACATTTGCAATCTCAATACGTTTAAATTCGTAGTTTATCCAGTAAATGATTTTATAATTTTTGAAAACCAGATACCTGAATTCCTGATCCCTGTGTTCTAAAATAGTTTCTATTTGACCTATTTCAGGATTTTTGTCGAGACCTATTGTTTTATCTACTATTCCGCTTACTAGTTTTCTGGCTATTCTTTTCCCTGCTTTCAGGGAATAATAACCGTATATGTCTTCGAGTTTACTTTCGCCCAATTGCAACCAGTAAACCTCTAGCTCCATTTCTTAATTTTCGATTGTAATTCATCAGCTTTAATCATTCGGCCGTTTTTTGAGTCTTCCATTGCCTGATCAATCTCAGCATTATATTCCTCAATTGACAAGGGTTTGAGATTTTTCTCGAGCAATTCTGCTTTTTTTCTACGCATCAAATTTTCAAGACCAGTTACGATTTCCTCATTTTGTAATCGTAAAAATTCCTGAACAAATGATATTTTTCGAGTTTCTAAATCCATAATGCGATTTTATTTATTCTTAAATATACAAACAACAAAAACACCAAAAAGCCAAAGAGTTGTAAACCTAATTCGAAATAATAATCAGACTTCCTTCCTGAGCAACCCGATACGGAAGCAGGGTATAAGGCTGGCTCTGAGCTTTATCCTGACCGGTGTACAAATTATAGGTGTTGTCTTCACAGGAGCAGGTTACTTCGACCCCATTTAAAACCATTGCCGAACATTGATTAGGCACGTGATTGGGATCTGCAGCCTCCCATGCGCGTATTCCCGTGCCGGTGTTGATTACAAAAACACCCTGTATTCCAACATTACCTACATAAACTGCATTACCGGGGAATTGCAAATTGCTATATTCCGGTAAATTGGTATTTAGGCTTACGTTAAAAGCAATGGGCGTGAGATTGGGATTGTTAATACGGGCATCATCAGAACTGCAGGAGCTCATTACGAGTACTAAAACCAGAATACAGCTAATTTTTTTAAGGTAAACCGAAGAAAACGACATTGTCAATTTGTGAGATTTTAGAACTAAGAATTAATAATTTCGTATATTAGCACTACAAATCCCGTTTATAATGGGATTTTTTGTGTTTATACCTCTGGCCTTTTCCATTTTGGAGTAAACACACCCTGAAAACGAAAATACACCACACACATTGTGCATAAAGAAACGAAGTTATGAGTAAAGTATCATACTATACTGCGGAAGGATTAAAAAAATTAAAGGATGAGCTCAATCAGCTTAAAGATGTTGAGCGTCCTAAAGCGTCACAGGCCATAGCCGATGCACGCGATAAAGGCGATTTGAGTGAAAATGCCGAATACGATGCGGCTAAGGAAGCTCAGGGAATGCTGGAGATGCGTATTTCTAAAATGGAGGAGATCGTGGCCAATGCGCGTATAATCGATGAGTCGCAATTAGACACCTCAAAAGTTTTGGTGCATTCTACCGTAAAAATCAAGAACCAGACTAATGGAGCCGTGATGACCTATAAGCTGGTTGCACAAAGTGAAGCCGACCTGAAAAGCGGAAAGATTTCGGTAGATTCTCCTATAGGTAAAGGACTTTTAGGCAAGAAGGAAGGGGAGGTCGCCGAGGTTAGCGTTCCTAATGGCACCATGAAGTTTGATATTCTGGAAATCAGCAGAGACTGATTGGAAAGTAGAAATACGAAATACGAAATATCTTTTTTAAATAACCCAATAACCCTCGCCAGATGCCTTCAATCTTTACCAAAATAATCAATCGGGAAATCCCGGGTCACATCGTTGCAGAAGACGATAAGCATATCGCCATTCTGGATATCAACCCGAATGCTAAAGGCCACACTTTGTGTATCCCCAAAAAGGAAGTAAACAAGCTATTTGACCTTTCGGAAACCGATTATATGGAGCTTATGGCTTTCAGCCGAAAGGTTGCTTTGGGATTGGAAAAAGTAGTGGATTGCAAGCGTATTGGCGTCTCTGTTATAGGGCTTGAAGTTCCGCACGTTCACGTACACTTAATTCCGCTTACTACAATGGAAGATGCGCGTTTCCTGAATAAAACAGCCATGTCTTCTGAAGAATTGGCGGCTTTGGCTCAGGAAATCAACGCGGCTATTTAGTCTTTAAATAATAAATACCAAAGGCTGCCGCAGCACCTGCAAGAACAACTCCTGCCAAAATATAAATAGCAAGTGGCTTAAAGCGTTGATAGGTTTCAGGTTTGCCTACGCGTTTCAGGTTATAGAGATAGATTCGGTCTATTTCATCGGTCCATAAAGCAGGATAAATCTGAGATTCGCAGTGGCTACAATTAAGCTCTCCTTTTACCTGTTTCGTCGCACGGGTATAGAGTTTAGTATCTTCAATTTTATTGTAAAAACTAAACTTCAATCCGTCTTGAGCATAGCATTTAGGACAGTTATTGCGCAGTTTTGATTCCCCAAATTTCACGTAGTTTTCGGCCATAAATCAAGCTTAGGTTGGTACTGCGAAAATAAATTATTTGAGCAGATCTCCCAGATTTATTTGGGCATATTGTAAAAGCATGATTGTTTTTGCGTCTTTAATTTCGCCTGTTTTAATCAGTCTCAGCGCTTCCTGAAAATCGTATTCAAGCACCTCAATATTTTCGGTTTCATCCTCAGAGCCACCACCTTTAGAAACCTTTTGGCCTTTAGAATAGGTAGCTATAAAAAAATATAGAATTTCGGTCACAGAGCCGGGAGACATATAGGATTCAAAAACTTTTTCAACCTCGGTAATGCGGTAGCCAGTTTCTTCTTCAATCTCTTTGATAATGGCCGTCTTGGGGTCATTTTCATCAAGAAGACCGGCACAGGCTTCAATCATCATCCCGTCGGGATTTTTGTTGAGGTAGGTGGGCATTCTAAACTGCCGGGTAAGAATCACGCTTTTTTTATCGGGATTGTAAAGCAATACCACGGCTCCATTCCCGCGATCGTAGGCCTCTCGTGATTGCTTTTCCCAGACATTTTGATTGTTTAAATATTCAAAATCTACTTTCTTGAGGGTATACCAGTTGTCTGAAAGTATACTCACGTTCATATTTCGAAGGCGGTCGTTCATTAATTGATAAGTTTAAGGGCAATTTGAAAGGTTGTTCCTTTATTGATCTCACTGTGAAGTACTCTAACCTGTCCATCGTGATATTCTTCGATGATACGCTTGGTGAGTGAAAGTCCCAATCCCCAGCCTCTGGTTTTTGTTGTGTAACCGGGTTCAAAGATGGTTGAGAAATTCATTTTTGGGATGCCTTTGCCGGTATCTTTAATGAGAATTTTAGCATAGCGCGTATCTCTTTTGATGATTAAGGTAAGCGTGCCTTTTCCTTTCATCGCATCGATGGCGTTTTTAACCAGATTTTCTATACTCCAGGCAAAGAGCTCTTCGTTAAGCATCACAAAAAGTTGTCCCTGGGGTACATCAATTTGAAAATCGATAAGCTTAGAACTGCGTTTAGACAGGTACTCAAATGCTTCCTGAGTTACGGTAATGATGTTTTTGGCTTCCAGTTTCGGGACGCTTCCTATTTTTGAAAATCGTCCGGTTATAATCTCGAGTCGCGCAATATCTTTATTGATTTCCTCGATGTATTCCGGGTTGACATTTTCGGTTTTTAAAATTTCGGTCCAGCCTACGAGAGAAGACAAGGGTGTGCCTATTTGATGCGCGGTTTCTTTGGCCATACCGGCCCAGAGCAGGTTTTGTTCTGAAGCTTTTGACGTGGCGTAAAAGAAATAAATAACCGCAATAAAGAGAATGACAATGATGACCAGCACCACGGGAAAATACTTAAGCTGGTTGATTACCGGTGAATGCCCGTAATAGGCATACCAAAGATCGCCCCCCAAAATGTCTATGCGTATGGGCTCATTTTCTGCCGCCATTTCCCGAAGCATTTCCTGAGAGCGCTGCGGGCTATCGAGAACTCCCTTTGGGATATTGATGCTGTTAACAATACTGTCTTTATAATCGGTAATAATGATGGGGATGTACTGGTTGCGGCTATTGATTTTTTGGCTTAGCGCATAATACTGGTTGATGTCTTCGGTATTTAAAGCTTCCATTGACGAAGCCCAGATTTCCATACGATCCCGCTCGGCCTGTTTCAGCTGATCAAAAAACAGCGAGACATTCCATAAAATCAGTGCCGTGATGACAACTGCTGCAAAAATGATAAACCAGCGTACAAAGCGCTGATCTCGGTTAAACTTCATAAACTGAGGTCTTTAATAGCTATTTTGGGAATCGATTATTCTAGCTTCGCCGAAAGCCAAATCTTCTGACTTTTGTTGTTAAAGTTCACTTGCTATTTGGGCCAATGTTAATGTAACTGCATTTTCAAGGAACGTTCTAATATTTTTTTCTTTTGATTCAATATCCTTTGAAATTGAAATAACATGGGGTTTTATTTCCAATGGTAAGGTTGAGTCTATTCTTTCGCTTAGGTCATCAGATTGAAAAAATTCAAGAAATGCACCCAAGGCTAGAGTTTTGTCGTCATAGCCGTAATGGTGTAATGTAATACCTAATTGATATCTCTTTGTTTCAGACAAATCAATGCGGAATGTTATCCAACCTTTCGGGAGGGTTCGATTAAAGTAATAGTCGTGCTTTTTAGCATATTTTATGATTTGTCCCTGATAAAAATACTGTCTTCCATCCTCCTCTGGAGAGCAAAATTCAATAGTTATTTGTGAGCCACCGTTTAATCGCTTTTCAAGATTATTTTTTGTTTCGTTTAAATATTTTAAACAAAAATCAAAAACCTGATTTCTTGAATTATTAAGTAGGTTAATTCGATTTTCTTGTTCAGATTTTTGCCATTTCTCGACTTTTCCTGTAAATATATTAGCAATTTCTTCGAAAGATGAACTAGAAACTTCTTTTAAATTAAGAGCCTTTTCTATATGTCGCTTTTGTACCTCTGCAAAATAGTTTACTAACATCTGTGGCTCGCCCAGATCCGCTTTTTCAAGTGCCGTAATGTACTTGACCTTGGCTTCTTCTCTTAAAACAGTAAAGGGGAATAAGCCGTTCTTAATTAAAATTAAGCTAGCTAGCAATCTTGCTACCCGCCCATTTCCATCTTGAAAAGGATGTATGATTGTAAAAGCATGATGAAACCAGGTTGCGCAAATTAACGGATGAATATTTTCCCTGTCAGCATCATTATAAATTTTCACAAGATTGTCCATTTCGGATTCAACGTGTTCAGGAGGGCAATATTCTATTTTTATTCCATCTTCTCTGGATGGGTTGTTAGGATGTACTTTAAATTTTCCCTTAATAAGAGGAATATTGGTTTTGTTTCCAAATTGGTCTCTTCCTTCAGTAATTTCTTGATTTCGGGTGACTAGTGCGTGAAGTTCTTTTATAAATCCAATAGTAAGCTCCCTATTCTCTTTAACGACATCAAAAACAAAATCCACAGCATTTAAATGGTCTGATAAGTGGGAGAGTAGTTTAGGTATTGGAACATTTGTGTCTGTATGGCTGATGTAAGATGCATAAAATCCCTCTTTAATAAAAGTTTCCGTAATTCCTTTCTCAAGATCATACATTTTTTCAACAATACCTGTTTCAATTGCGTGTTCTCTTTTTAATTCAGTTATAAATTCCTGATATTCTTTTGAATTACTCTGTAATACCTCACGGCGTTCATACCATGAGGGTGAGATGTCGTCAAGTGCTGATGTATCGCAATCAAGCCAATTTGGAGTTAATTCTACATAATCCCATAATCTTTTGTGTTTATTTTCTTCCACCCTTATAATTTTTAGAAGTGCTCCGATAGTTTAAATATAAAGCATTTCTCAAAGAATTATTGTCTGTAAAACGGTTTTAAGTGTACCTGCGTATGCCTACCTTTGCGGGATGCAATTTAAGACTCAAACACTTGATCCGGCCGCCAGCGATAATGCGACGGTTTACGGTATTCTTGCGGGGGCTGTGAGTCCGCGGCCTATTGCTTTTGCCAGCACTCTGGATGCTGAGGGCAGGCCTAATCTTGCACCGTACAGCTTTTTTAACGTGTTTAGTTCTAATCCGCCTATCGTGGTGTTTTCGCCCGTGCGTCGCGGCAGAGACAATACTACCAAGCATACCTTAGACAATATTTTGGAGACCAAAGAGGTCGTGATTAATATTGTAAATTATGCGATGGTACAGCAAATGTCATTGGCCAGTACCGAGTATGATGCGGGTGTTGACGAGTTTGTGAAAGCCGGTTTTACCAAGTTGGAATCTGAAGCGGTTAAACCTTTTCGGGTAAAAGAATCGCCGGTACAGCTCGAATGTAAAGTGAAAGAGGTAGTCGCCATGGGTGACCAGGGCGGCGCCGGAAACCTGGTGATTTGCGAGGTGGTGCGTATGCATTTGCACGAAAACATTCTCACCGAAGCGGGTACTATTGACGATCATAAAATTGATCTGGTAGCCCGAATGGGAGGCAACTGGTACACCCGTGCGATTGACGGAATGTTTGAAGTGCCAAAACCTTTGCGTAACTTAGGGGTTGGTGTTGATCAGATTCCCGAAGCCTTTAGAACCAGCAGCATCCTCACCGGAAACGATTTGGGACGTCTGGGCAATGTTGATGTATTGCCGCAAGCGGAAGAAATTCAGGCTTTTTTAGAAACGGAAGCCGAACTTAAAGATTTGGCAGCAGCTAAAAACAGCCCTGCCCTGCATGGTAAAATACAGGAATTGATCAGCAACAATAAGATACAGGAAGCCTGGAAATTGATTTTGGCTTAAGACATTAAAATTTAAAGAAGAACAGAAGAAAATGGAAGTACAAGGAAAAGTAAAACTTATAGGAGACGTTCAAACCTTTGGTAGCGGCTTCAAAAAGCGGGAAATAGTTGTAATTACCGAAGAACAATATCCACAAACCATCATGGTCGAGTTTGTACAGGATAAAACCGATTTGCTCAACAACTTTAAACCGGGACAAAACGTAAAAATCAGCATCAATCTTAGAGGTCGCGAGTGGGTAAGCCCACAGGGTGAAACCAAATATTTCAACAGTCTTAACGGCTGGCGTATAGAAAATGCAGATCAATCTGCACCGGCAGGAAGCGTGCCTCCGGTACCACCGGCAGATCAGTTTGAGCCGGCATCAGACTTTGATGATGACGATCACGACGATTTACCGTTCTAAAATCGCGTTAAAACAAACCGAAACCCCCGATACTTTCACTAAGTTTCGGGGGTTTCCGGTTTATACCCTCTAAAATCCAGCATTATCGTCTATATCACCTCAGATCAACCATTCCCAGATTACCGCCATGCAGATGAAGACGGTCTGCTTGCAGTAGGCGCAGATTTGTCGTTAAGCCGTCTCAAGGATGCCTATGCCAAAGGGATTTTCCCGTGGTATAATGACGGTCAGCCGGTGTTGTGGTGGTCTCCAGACCCGCGCATGGTTCTTTTCCCTGAAGAAGTTCATGTTTCAAAATCTATGCGGAATGTATTTAACCAGGGGCATTTCACAGTTACTTACAACACCTGCTTTACCGATGTGATTTTGAATTGCAAGCGTATAAAACGAGGCGGGCAACACGGCACCTGGATTACAAACCAGATGGTTGAAGCCTACATCAAGCTACACGAGGAAGGTCTTGCAGAATCGGTTGAGGTGTGGCAGGATGCTAAGCTGGTGGGCGGTTTGTATGGGATCAACCTGGCCGATAAAAAGGTGTTTTGTGGTGAAAGTATGTTTAGCCACGCAAGCAATGCCAGTAAATTTGCTTTGATTACGCTGGCGCGAAAACTTCAAAAGCTCGATTACAAACTCATAGACTGCCAGGTGTATAACGAGCATTTGGATCGCATGGGCGCACGCGAAATTCCACGGGAAACGTTTCTGGAATTCCTGAAGTAAGAATTCTTTTCAGTTTAAAGCTTAATCTTTGCCGCAGTATAGAAAAACACGCGATTTTCCTGATCTAGTGTTAAATCTTCCTTTCGATACTCAGCAGCGATTTGCAGTTTCAGGGTGCCGCTGATCTGATTTCCGAGAGTTAAGGTAAATCGCTGATTGAGTTCAGGCTTTTCCAACGCCGAAATGCTGTACAGGGTCTCGAGACCTATTGCGGTGTAAAATTCCCCATCATCAAGCCGTAATCCCTGCAACGGAAAGTCCAGATTGAGACGATAACGTGCACGGTGAACGGTTTCAGTATCATAGAAGCGCTGCTCGATTCTAAAACGATGTCCCAGCCGGTATTGGTTGTAATTACGGGCATAATTATACTGTTGCGTAAGTCGCACCTCGTTACTGCGGCCGGGCTCAAACCAGTCCCGGTTGCGATAGCGTAATCCCAAACTCAAACTGCCGTAGAATCCACTCTCATAAGTCGTAAAGTGCGAAAACTCCAGATGCTGCACCGCATAGGGCTTGTCTTCTTCGGGAAAGGTGTTGCGATTGGTGATTTCAAAATTATAGCCCCAGCGAGATGGCGGACTGTAATTAAAGGCAATCTCGTGCTGGCTCAGATAGCGTGTGTCCTGAGCAAATAGGCCAAAAGGCAGCAGTATTAGTACAAATACTTTAGAAAAGGAGAAATTCATAAGACTGGCGTACCACTTTACGGGATTTTAAAAAGTTACCATCAGCGTCAAAAGTCATCTCAAAACGCTCCAGTTTGTTTTCTGTGTTTTTTGTAGCTACAATAAGTTCCCAGGCATCGGGTATTCCGGGATTGGCTGTGTCAAAAGCAGCTTTTGGTTCATAATGCGCCTGTATTTTTTCAATACGATGCCGCTCAAAATTGGTCTCCAGATAGTTATTTACAGCTGTCAGGCTGGTCCCCATTTCTTTTTGATTTCGTATGATTTCAATGTCTTCCAGCATTCCGTCCCGGTCAAACTCTGCACTGTATTTTGATCTGCCAATCTTAAACTTGGCTTCAAAACTCTGCCGATCACCGTCCTGCTCGCGGTAATACTGAAGCCGCTTTTTAGTTCCTTCCAGGCTTTGTAAATACCGGATCGCCGCTTGAGGCATCTCATCGGCCTCTATGCCCTGTTCAAACTCCTGCTTGACGTTTTGTGCGTAGGTAAGGCTGGAGAGTACAATCAGTAAAGCTAAAATAGGGTGTTTCATAAACTCATTGCTTTTACTTCTTCGTATCGAAAACAATTTATTTCGTGATCATTCACCATTCCGGTGGCCTGCATATGCGCATAAACTACGGTTGAACCGGTAAATTTAAAACCTCGCTTCTTTAGGTCTTTAGATAAGGCATCACTAATTGCCGTAGTAGCCGGAGCTTCTTTATAATATTCAACCTGGTTTTGAATGGGCTTGTGATCTACAAAACTCCAGATGTATTTGGAAAACGAACCGAACTCCTCCTGAATTTTCATAAAGGCTTTGGCATTGCTCACGGTCGCGTAAACCTTCAGTTTATTGCGAATGATTCCGGGGTTGTTGAGCAGTTCTTCTAATTTTTCTTCCCCGTAATTGGCAATCTTCTTGTAGTCAAAATCATCCAGCGCTTCGCGAAAGTTTTCGCGCTTGCGCAAAATCGTGATCCAGCTGAGTCCCGCCTGAAAGGTTTCCAAAATTAAAAATTCAAAAATAGTGTTGTCGTCATAAATGGGCACGCCCCATTCGGTATCGTGATAGGCTTCGTACAGCGCATCACCTGCACACCAGCCACACCTGTGCTTATTCATAGTCCTGCGTTTAGACCTTAAAGATATTGAATCTAATGGCTGAAAGCCTGTGTGGGACTGTAAGTTTGTTAAAAAATGCCCGACTTCTGGTCTATGCAAATAACTACTTTAGAACGCCAGGATTTGGTCACCCAATCTTTTAAAGCTGGAATGACCTACGCAGATTACCGGTTGCTGGTGGGCTCGCATGCCCAATCGTTTACCAGCACCGGCCATACCCAAACCGAAGCTTTATCAAATTACACCCTGCTCAACGACCGCCGTATGAAACGCTGGGATAAAACCTTTAAGCTCACTGAAGCTGAGCAGGAACTCATCAGTGGTTTTGACCGGCCGCTGAACTGGCTGTTGCTCACCGAAAGCTGGTGTGGTGACGCGCCCCCGGCAACTGCCGTGATGCAAAAAATAGCTGAAATCCTACCCAATATTGACTTCAGAGTGGTATTGCGGGACGATCATCCCCAATTAATGGACGCCTTTTTATCAAACGGAGCTAAGGCAATTCCAAAATTGGTCATTCAGGATCCGCATACCAAAGAAGTTTTAGCTTCCTGGGGTTCGCGCTCTTCGGCTGCAAAAAAGCTGGTTGAAGATTTTAAAGCAGAACACGGTGAGATCACTTCAGAATTTAGAGAGTCGCTGCAGCTTTGGTACAATAAAGATAAAGGGGAATCGATTTTGGGCGAATTGATCGAGATTTTGCGTGTGCTTAACCTTGAAACTCGAATGTAATCGAACCTAGCTGTGTGGCACGGTCGCTTTTATTGAAAATGGCATTCTCAGCATACTCCAATGCCTGATCTACCAAACAGCCATTAGACGTGCTCGAAGCACTTTTGTTAAAATAAGCTTTAATAATCCCGCCACTGCCGTTAACCTCAATATTGATTACCACTTTTCCGGTGGCATCACAGGTGTACACAGGATTGGGAATTTGCACGGCATTACGGTCTTTAAGCTGATACGTCACCGTACTGCGGCGGTAGCTCGAGGTGTTTACTTTTGAAATTTTTTCGGCCGTTTTTGAATCTCCGGCAGATTGTTCTTCCCTCCGTTTTTGGCGTAAGAGTGCAATACGCTCCCGGTAATCGGGAAAGTTTTCATCTTCACCCTCTGTGTCTTCTGAAGGTTCCAGCGTTTCAGAATCGGTTTTTAATGCGTCGTTAACCTGATTTTGCTGGCTAAAATACCGGTTGGCCTCCCGAACTTCCCGGTTGCTGCTCTGTGCCTGATTGGTAATTTGCTGAGACTGCAATTGCTTTTGTTCTTCGACTTCTTGAGGCGTTGGTTCTTCTTTAGGCTCATCTTGAATGATAGGGATAGGAATAAATTCTTCTACCTGCGAAGTGTCGTAAGGTTTTACGGTAAGAAACAGAAATACCACAAAAAGAAAAGCCGCACCGCTAAAGGTGATCAACATGGCTTTATCCTGAGAGGTCATTTTCATGGCTGTAAAAATACAAAAAGCGGCGGTGGTATGCTGTTAAACAAAACGCAAGAGCCGCGAAGCAAGCCTTTGTTCCGGCTAACGGGTTGCTAGACCGTATAATCTTGCTTAGAGAAAAGTGAATCCAACTCTACGATTCAATCCTTGTTCAAAAATTCGGATTAAGGTTGAAAGTTGAATATTCGCTTTTCCGTTCTCAATTTTTGAGATGTAGCTTTTTTTAGTTCCGGCTTTTTCTGCAAGCTGTTTCTGGGTCATTTTTGCCTCTTTTCGGGCTGCTTTAAGCATTTCACTAATGATAAATAGTTGTGCACTTTCTTCATAGCTGTTGCGGCTTTCCGTTCCAATTGCTCCGTGTTCTAACTCGATCAGTTCGTCAAATGTCTTTATATCTTTATACTTTTCCATAAGCTTTATTTTATCTTAAAATAGGCATTCATTAAACGCTCTGCTGTGTCGATTTCTTTTTGTGGAGTTTTTTGCGTCTTTTTTTGAAACGCATTAAAAAGGACTACGAGTTTACCGTCATCAAAACAACAAAAAATCCAATAGCTATTTGATTGGTATGCTACTCGTATTTCATAAAGCCCGTTTGTTCCTGTCAAATGTTTCAGGAATTTTCAGGAACCCGGTCAACCTGCTTAATCAACTCGAAAACATATTTAATTTTTTGCTTTACCTTTTCATCCTGTCCAAGGTAAAACTTCATAAAATGGTCTTCGTAGAAAATTATTTCCCGGATCATCTTATAAAGTTATCTCGAAAGATAACATTCGCCAAATTTTAGATTAGGTTATTTGAGGCTTCAAAAGGTTTTGTAAAGAAATATTTTAGCAAATTAAACCTTGCGACCTGTTAAACAAAACGCAAGAGCCGTGCCCGGAATTGTCTTTACAAAACAGAAGCGTCCAGAGTAGCTTCAAAAGCTTCGAGACCGGTGGCGGTATTCACTTCAAAATCACCAATTTTTGTTCTTCGCAAAGCGGAAAGATGCCCGCCGGAATTTAAAGCTTTACCAAAATCATGTGCAAGGGAGCGGATGTACGTCCCTTTACTGCAGCTGATGCGAAAATCAACTTCCGGAAGTGCGATACGTGTGATTTCAAAAGCCGAAACCTGCACTTCCCGGCTGGGAATGTCAACTTCTTTACCTTCACGTGCAAACTCGTACAGGCGTTTTCCATCTTTTTTTAATGCCGAAAAAACCGGTGGTTGTTGCATAATGCTTCCGGTAAATTGGGCTGTTGCCGCGTGAATGGCTTCCTCGCTGAGGTGAGCCGTGGGAAATACAGCGTCAATTTCGGTTTCCAGGTCGTAGGAAGGAGTGGTGGCGCCCAGTACAATGGTGCCGGTATATTCTTTTTCCTGACCCATAAATTCTTCAATACGCTTGGTGAATTTTCCGGTGCAGATGATGAGCAAACCGGTTGCAAGCGGGTCTAGTGTGCCGGCGTGACCCACTTTAATCTTTTTGATCTTGTAGGTTTTACGTATGAGCCAGCGCACTTTGTTCACCAGCTGAAACGAAGTCCAGTTGAGCGGTTTGTCAAAAAGTAAAATCTGACCTTCTTTAAAGTCTGCTTCCGAAAATTGCATAAATGATGTGTGTGATCTTGTTCTTTGGGATTACAGGTTGTAATAGCCAAAGCCTACCGCAATGACGCCTACAATAAGGCAATAGATGGCAAACCAGGATAATTTACTCTTTTTAACCAGTTTAATCATCCAGGTACAGGCTATCAATCCGCTTATAAATGCTGCAACAAAACCAACAGAAAGCGCAGTAAAATTGCCCGATTCGGTGGTGATGTCTCCGCTTAAAAGGTCTTTGGCAATCTTTCCAAAAATCAGGGGAACCACCATCAGGAACGAAAAACGGGCTGCTCTGGCCTTGTCATTTCCCAATAAAACCGAAGTGGAAATCGTCGCGCCGCTTCGGGAAATCCCGGGAAGCATTGCGATGGCCTGTGCCACACCTATGGTAAAGGCGTTTTGAAAACTTACGGGTTTCTGGGTGTCCTTGGCTTTATCGGCAAGCCAAAGCAATAAGGCGGTGATGATAAGCATCATACCAACAAGCAGAATGTTTCCGCCAAAAAGCGATTCTAGTTGTTCTTCAAAAAACAACCCGATGATAACCGCCGGAATCATCGAAAGCACAATTTTGACTGCAAATTGAGTTTCTTCATTCCATTTAAACTGAAAAAGCCCTTTTACAATGTCAAAAATGTCTTTTCTAAATACAACCAGCGTGCTTAGCGCGGTTGCAAAGTGTAAGACTACAGTAAACAATAGGCTTTCTTCGGGCACGGTACTGTCGCCTAAAATGGCTTTCCCAAGCTCCAGATGACCGCTTGAAGATACCGGTAAAAACTCGGTGAGACCTTGTATAATACCCAGTATTATCGCGTCGATTATATCCATTTACTTGGTGCCTTTATCTTTTGGAAATGTTTCAGAAGATTCTTTTTTAGCATCGGGATTCAGCAAAATCGCATAGACTTCGATCCCAAAACCTATCAATACCAAAGCCGGAGCCAGGCGTATGCGTCTCCAGTGGTAGATCTCCGGGTTAAACACATTAGGATCGTCACTGCCACCGCCAGACATCAGGATAAAACCCAGGGCAATCACGCCCAGGCCTATAAGCATCACCTGATAATTTTTCTTTTTAAAGATGAAACTGCTGCGGTGCAGTTCGTTTTGTTTTTTCCGCTTTTGTTCTCCCATTTTGAAGGGGTTAAAAGTTAATGGTTTAAGAGTTTTTGTCTAAAATCTCTTGTTTGATATCTTAAGTCTAATAATAGAGTTCGTCTGTTCTCAAATTCAGAAAGCGTTGTGTGGCTAAAAAAGTACTGAACCAGGTAATCACAATGCTTGCTGCAAACACGCTCACAAATAAAATGGCTAAAATCACCGGATCTGCCAGCAATTCCAACTCCGGGAAAGTCTGGTTGAGGTAATACAATACGGCGGCCATCCCTGCAAGAGCGATTACCGCGCCTACCATACCCAGTTTCATACTTAGCCAGATAAACGGGCGACGTATAAAACCTTTGGTAGCTCCTACCATTTGCATGGTTTTAATGGTAAACCGTTTAGAATATACCGAAAGCCGGATCGCGCTGTTGATCAGCAAAACTGCAATCAGGGTAAAGACCCCGCTAATGATGACAATCCACAGACTTATTTTTTTGATGTTATCGTTAAGCAAAGAGATAAGCGGCTGGTCGTAGTTGACCTCGTCTACAAAATCCTTAGCGGTGAGTTCATCTGCAATTTCCTTCACCCGGTTGGCATCCACAAAATCTGCTTTCAGGTACACGTCAATGGAGTTTTGCAGGGGATTGTAGCCCAGAAAATCCATAAAATTCTCGCCAATTTCTTTGCTGTGCTCTTCAGCAGCTTCTTCTTTTGATACAAATCGCGTTGATTTGGTGTACTCGGCGAGTGCCAGGCTCTTTTCAAGCTGTTTGATTTCAACGTCTTTCGCCTCGTCTTTCAGGTAAATGGTAAGGGCAATCTGTTCTTTAAAGTGGTCTGCTACTTTTTTAGAATTGAGCACCAAAAGACCCAGCACACCCAATAAAAACAGCACCAGCGCGATACTCAATACCACCGAAAAATAGGAGGAAATTAATCTGCGACGCTGAAATTTTTCAAAAGATGAGGCCATATTATTCGTTACTGTTTTAGAACACTAAGGGGCAAAAATACTAAAGTTCGTGCTTCTTAAACGTAAGCTTAAGCTTTTTTGTATGAAGAGCTTTGAGAAACTGAAAGCGCCTGGTGAATCTCCGCTCGTGCTTTCCCAAAGCCAAAACGATAAATCCCTTTAAAATCGTAAATTTGCCGCTTCTTAAAAGACCTCACAGGTTTTAAAAACCTGTGAGGTCTGGAAAACCAATTCATGATGAACTACGATTTTAACGCGATAGAGAAAAAATGGCAACAGTTTTGGAAAGAACACAAAACTTTTGAAGCCGAAAACAACAGCGATAAGCCCAAATATTATGTACTGGATATGTTTCCCTATCCTTCAGGGGCAGGTCTGCATGTGGGGCACCCGCTGGGGTATATTGCCAGCGATATTTATGCGCGTTACAAGCGTCATCAGGGTTTTAATGTCTTGCATCCGCAGGGGTATGACTCGTTTGGACTTCCGGCTGAGCAATATGCGATTCAAACCGGGCAGCACCCCGCAATCACTACCGAAACCAATATTGCGCGTTACCGCGAGCAACTCGATAAAATAGGCTTTTCGTTTGACTGGAGCCGTGAGGTACGCACCTCAAACCCGGAATACTATAAGTGGACGCAGTGGATTTTTATTCAGCTTTTTGAAAGCTGGTACAACAACGACACCAACAAAGCCGAACACATCGATACGCTGATCGCCAGATTTGAAGCCGAAGGGAATGCTTCGGTTAATGCAGTTTGTGATGATGACGTTGAGGTGTTTAGCGCTGACGATTGGAATACCGCTTCCGCGAAAGCGAAACAGGAAATCTTATTAAAATACCGCCTTACCTACCTTGCTGAGACCGAAGTAAACTGGTGCCCGGCATTGGGGACGGTTTTGGCAAACGACGAGATCGTTAACGGCGTTTCCGAACGTGGCGGGCATCCCGTGGTACGTAAGAAAATGACGCAGTGGAGTATGCGCATCAGCGCCTACGCCCAGCGTTTACTAGACGGTTTGCAGGATATCGACTGGCCGCAGCCGCTTAAAGATTCACAAACTAACTGGATCGGCCGTTCAAAAGGAGCTTCTGTAGAATTCAGAATTCAGAATTCAGAATTCAAAATTGGTGTTTTCACCACCCGCCCCGATACGATTTTTGGGGTGACCTTTATGACGCTGGCACCTGAGTTGGATCTTGTAAAGGAAATCACCACGCCAGAGCAAAAGGCTGAAATAGATGCCTATATCGAGGCGACAGCCAAGCGCAGCGAGCGCGAGCGTATGGCCGATGTAAAAACCATTTCAGGTGCTTTTACCGGGGCGTATGCTGAGCATCCGTTTACTAAAGAGCCTATCCCGATCTGGATTGGCGACTATGTTTTGGCCGGTTACGGTACAGGTGCGGTTATGGCGGTTCCTTGCGGCGATCAGCGCGACTGGGATTTTGCCAAGCATTTCAACATTCCGATTAAGAATATATTTGAAGGCGTTGATATCAGTGAGCAGGCTTACGCCGAAAAGGACACAACTCCGCTTAAAGATTCTGACTTTTTAAACGGGCTTTCTTATAAAGAAGCCCTGCCCAAAGCGATTGAGGAGCTTGAAAAACTAGGTGCCGGTAAAGGCAAAGTCAATTACCGCCTGCGCGATGCGGTGTTTAGCCGCCAGCGCTACTGGGGCGAACCTTTCCCGGTCTATTATGTAGACGGAATGCCTCAAACTATAGATCCCAAATATCTGCCTCTGGAATTACCCGAGGTAGAGAAATACCTGCCCACCGAAGAAGGCGAACCGCCATTAGGTCGTGCCACGAAGTGGCATTGGGACACAAATAAAAACGAAGTTGTAAGCCCCCCAACCCCCAAAGGGGGAGCTGATGCTGATAATTTGCCTTCTGGGGTTTATGGGCTGGAACTAAACACCATGCCCGGTTGGGCAGGGTCAAGCTGGTATTTCTTCAGATATATGGAGAAAGCCCTGCGCGACGAGGCTTTTGCCTCAAAAGAAGCGATGGACTATTGGCAGGATGTGGACTTGTATATTGGCGGTAGCGAGCATGCCACCGGGCATTTATTGTACAGCCGTTTTTGGGTGAAATTCCTTAAAGACCGCGGTTTTGCACCGGTTGAAGAACCCTTTAAAAAGCTGATCAATCAGGGAATGATTTTGGGGGAGAGTGCGTTTGTTCATAGGGTTTCAGGCTATCAATCTATTAATGGTACTGAAAAGACAATACCAACATTTAATCCCATTTTTCTAGATTATAATGCTGTCGTCAAACTCGAAGGTCAATCAAACGAAAATTTAGATTTAAGAAAGAAAGTATGTGATTTTATTCTTGAAAATACAACTGAAGCTATAAAAGGGATTGAGGTTAATTTACTATTTACACCACTTCACGTTAATGTAGAATTTGTAAATAGTAAAGATTTTGTCAATATTTCGAAATTTCGGGAGTGGAGCTCAGCTCATCACAACGCATTGATACTTAATGAAGAAGGTGAGCAAACAAATAATAGCCTATTTGATGAAGTAGGTATAAAGGTATCTCGCGAAGTCGAAAAAATGTCCAAATCCAAATACAACGTGGTTAATCCCGATGATATTTGTGAGGAATACGGCGCCGATACTTTGCGTATGTACGAGATGTTTTTAGGTCCGTTAGAGCAGGCAAAACCCTGGAATACTGCCGGGATCACCGGGGTGCACAACTTCCTTAAAAAATTATGGAAGCTGTACCACAAAACTGAACCCAATGGAAACCTGGGTGAGTTTTATGTAGATGATACTCCCCCTTCGGGGGCCGGGGGGCAGGAGGCCATGAAAACCCTGCACAAAACCATCAAGAAAGTACAGGAAGATATTGAGAACTTCAGTTTCAATACTTCGGTATCAACCTTTATGATTGCGGTTAATGAACTTTCAGCTTTAAAATGCAACAACCGCGAGGTGCTGGAGCCATTGGCTGTGTTGATTTCGCCCTACGCGCCACACATCGCAGAGCACTTGTGGGCTATGCTTAAGTTTGGAGGGAATGTGAATATTGATAATTTGCCCGAAGAGTACAAGGGTATAAGTAATGAGCCATTCCCAAAATTTGATCCAAAGCATTTGGTAGAAAGCAGTAAGGAATATCCCATTTCCTTTAACGGAAAGATGCGATTTACGATGGAGCTTCCGCTGGATCTTTCGAAAGAAGAAATCGAAAAAGCCGTGCGTGCACACGAGAAAACGCAGGAGTATTTGGATGGCCGCGAACCTAAAAAGGTTATCGTTGTGCCCGGTAAGATTGTGAACTTTGTGGGCTAAGTCCCTAGCCCCCAAAGGAGGAATTGGAAATAAGAAGCACAAACTTAAAAATACAAAATGCTACGCTGTGATTTTTTCAAGTCGGTAGCATTGAATTTTCAACTTTAGATTTTGAATTCTTTGCCAAAACGGCAGAAATGATTTTCGGTGTATTTATTGCTGAATATTCTTTAGTTTTAATACACTAAATTTTAAAAAAGATGATAACAGGAGGATATATGGGTTACTACATTCTGGTGGGACTTATCGCATTGGTAAGTTGGGCTGTAAGTAGCAAATTGAAAAGCAAGTTTAAGGAGTATTCACAAATACACTTGCAAAATGGGATGAGCGGTGCCGAGATTGCCCGCAAAATGCTTAGTGATAATGGGATTAATGACGTCAAGGTGATTTCAGTACAGGGTCAGTTGACAGACCATTACAACCCGGCAAATAAAACCGTAAACCTTAGTGAGCCGGTGTATAATGAGCGTAATGCCGCTGCCGCAGCAGTTGCCGCCCACGAATGTGGTCACGCCGTGCAACACGCAAAAGCCTACAGTTGGTTGACGATGCGTTCTAAGCTCGTGCCTGTGGTAAGTGTGGCTTCACGTATGTCTATGTTTGTGATTTTTGGAGGTGTGGTGCTGATGTCCATTATAGGTAGTGGTCTGGGAATGACTGTTGCACTCATTGGACTTGGATTGTTTGCTATGGGTACGATCTTCGCATTTATCACCCTGCCGGTTGAATACGACGCCAGTAACCGTGCCCTGGCCTGGTTAGAATCGGCGAATATGTTAACGCGACAGGAACACGACGGCGCTAAAGATGCGCTTAAATGGGCTGCCCGTACCTATGTGGTTGCAGCGATTGGTTCGCTGGCAACCTTATTGTACTTTGCGCTTCAGATTTTGGGAAGCCGACGCTAATACTTAAAAGTATTGTAAAGCTCAAACCCATTCGACAGCTTCTGTTGAATGGGTTTTTTGTTTAACTTTCTTTAAAATTTAAGATATGCTTTCGAAGACAGAATTGAAAAAGGAGCTTGAGAATTTTCCGGAAGAATTTTCGATTGACGAATTAATTGAAAGACTCTTAGAATTGGATGACGAAGGAATAATCCTGCCGAAGATTGATTTATCTGATGAGGTATTAAAAACCCGAGTTCAGGAGTCTGAAGCGCGTTACGAGAAAGGTGATTTTAAAACTCAAGATGATTTGGAGCAATCATCAAAGAATTGGTGAGTCCTTATGGAACTGGTTTGGTCTGGTTTTGCAATCCAAAGCTTGAAGGAGGTTTTTGATGTAAGGCGTAATCCTTCTAAAATGCTCAGACGTAAAAATATATGAAATAAAAAACCCTCAATCAGTTATGATGGAGGGTTTCCTATTTATCACCTTTTAAAGGTTTAATCCAGCACCCGGATCACAAAGTAATTTTTCTTTCCGCGCTGTAACAATACAAAGCGGTTGTTGATCAAATCTTCAGTAGTAATGGTATAACCGTCTTCTACCTTGTCCTGATTTACTGAAATGGAGTTCTGTTTCAGGGCGCGTCTGGCTTCCCCGTTCGATTGCAGAAAACCGGTTTTTTCGGCCAACGCGGCTACGATATCCAGACCGGCTTCAATCTCACCGCGGCTTACTTCCGCTTGCGGAACCCCTTCAAAAACATCTAAAAAGGTCTTTTCATTAAGCGCCTTAAGGTTTGCAGCTGTAGATTTTCCGAAGAGAATCTCTGAAGCTTTAACCGCATTCTCGTAGTTTTCTATACCGTGTGTGCTTATGGTCACCTCTTCGGCCAGGCGTTTTTGCAGGGCACGCTGGTGTGGGGCTTCCTGATGCTCGGCGATCAGATTTTCGATTTCCTCTTTTCCTAAAAAGGTAAAGATCTTGATGTATTTGGCAGCATCTTCATCGCTGGTGTTCAGCCAGTACTGGTAAAATTTATAAGGCGAGGTGCGCTCGGCATCTAACCAGATATTGCCACCTGCAGTCTTTCCAAATTTGGTCCCGTCTGCTTTGGTAATTAGCGGGCAGGTCATGGCATAGGCCTTGCCGCCGGCAATTCTGCGTACCAATTCGGTCCCGGTAGTGATGTTCCCCCACTGGTCGCTTCCGCCCATTTGCAGCGTTAAATCTTTCTCGCGGTAGAGGTGTAAAAAGTCATAACCCTGCACAAGCTGATAGGTAAACTCGGTAAAACTCATTCCTTCGGCAGACTCAGCAGACAAGCGTTTTTTAACCGAATCTTTAGCCATCATATAGTTTACGGTGATGTGTTTGCCCACATCGCGTATAAAGCTCAGGAAACTAAAGTCTTTCATCCAGTCGTAATTGTTTACGAGCTGAGCTGCATTTTCTTCATCAGATTCAAAGTCCAAAAAGCGAGAAAGTTGCTCTTTAATGGCTTGTTGATTGTGGCGCAGGGTCTCTTCATCAAGCAGATTGCGTTCATCAGATTTGCCCGAAGGATCACCTATCATCCCGGTCGCACCACCTACCAGTGCTATGGGGCGATGACCACATTGCTGAAAATGTTTAAGCATCATCACACCTACCAAGTGCCCAATATGAAGGGAGTCTGCCGTAGGGTCTATACCCACATAAGCAGAGCGCATTTGTTCCATAAGGTGTTCTTCGGTACCGGGCATCACATCGTGAATCATCCCACGCCATTGCAGTTCTTCAACAAAATTGGTAATCATAATTGCTAGTTTTCGCGATACACGCGATTTAAAAGTTTGTTCTTAATGCTGCCTGATTCTTATCGATGTAAAAAAAACATCTCTTTAAAACAGCTGCAGCCAGTCGTCTCGTGAATATTTTAAGGCTGCAAAGATAAATATAATGCCCAAAGCATCACGGCAAGAACGCAAGAATATCGTTAACTTAGCCGCTATGATTTTAGTCACGGGAGGTACCGGTTTGGTGGGTTCGCATCTGTTGTATGCATTGATCGCGCAAGGCGAAAAAAACCTGCGTGCCACCTACAGAACCCGTAAAAGTATTGATTCGGTAGCCGATTTGTTTCGGTGGAAAAATGAGCAGGCTCAGGCAACTCCTGCTGCTTTTGAAACCATCGAGTGGGTTGAAGCAGATGTGACTGATATTCCCGCGCTGACTGAAGCTTTCCTAGGCGTGGACTATGTGTATCACTGTGCCGCACTCATATCGTTTAACTCCAAGCGCTTTAACCGGCTTCAGAAAATCAATGTGGAAGGTACCGCAAACATGGTCAATCTGAGTCTGGAGTTTGGCGTAAAAAAATTCGGTTACGTGAGTTCGGTGGCGGCACTGGGCGAGTCAAAAAAGAAAATTACCGAAGAAACACATTGGGAAGCCAATAAAGACAACAGCGTTTACAGCATTTCTAAATTTGCCTCAGAACTTGAGGTATGGCGTGGTACTCAGGAAGGACTCGATGCGGTGATGGTAAATCCCGGGGTTATTCTGGGAGAAGGTTTTTACAGTTCGGGCAGCGGTGCGTTTTTCAGACAGGTTAAAAATGGATTGCGTTATAATGTTCCCGGAGCTTCCGGTTTTGTAGATGTGCAGGATGTGGTAAGCGCCTTGCTGCGCCTTATGCAAAGCGAAATCAAAAATGAGCGCTATATTTTAGTAGGCTATAACCTGAAATTTCAAGATCTCTTTCAAAAAATCGCCGAAGCCCTTGGGGTGCAAACCCCTTCAAAAATGCTCAAAAAATGGCAACTCGAACTGGCCTGGCGTTTAGACTGGCTCGCGGGTTTATTTGGTAAAAAGCGAAAACTCTTCAGAAGTACTGCACGATCTGCATATTCAGCGAGTGTATACAGTTCAGCAAAGCTGAAAGAGGAATTGAGTTTTGAATACACACCGCTTTCTGAAACTTTAAAGCGGGTAGCCCGTCATCTTAACCGCTAACCGACTCCACGAGCGAGTCATTCATCTGAAGTCCTTTAGTCATTTCGCTTTGCGGAATTTTTCGATTTTTTAAAGAATCAGGAATTGGTTTTGACTTAACACGTTGTATACTATCACCTTTTGCAATTTCTGCTTCGACTTCTTCCTGTTTGGCAGCCAGACGTGCGCGCACTTTTTCCCAAAGTTCAGCATATTCATTAAAGTCAACTGCGTAATAACTGATGTTTTCGGCAAGCTGAATGCTGTCTATATCATACTTGTCATAGATATAACTTTCGGGTTTTATGTCGAGCATTCGCATCTCGTTGATGTTGTAAGTTTTCAACGACTTAATTACGCTGATGTCGTAAAGGATATCGATCATTTTTTCCTCCTCAATAAAAGCGTCGGGCTTTTCGGGCCGTTCCACATTTTGACAGGCAAAAAGGGATAAGAAAACCAGTATGAGGAGGCTTAGGTTACGCATTATCGGTCAAAGGTTAATCGCTGCCCATGGCGTTCATCGTACACTTTAAAGTTTTTGTAAGCGAGTTTTCCGTTTACAAAGGTGTGCGAAATACGCGATTTAAAGGTGCTTCCTTCAAAAGGTGACCATTTGCATTTGTACAAAATGTTTTCTTTAGTCACCGTCCACGGATTGTTGAGGTCAACCAGAACTAAATCTGCGTGATAACCGGGTCTTATAAAACCTCGTTTTTCCACATCAAAAAGAATGGCCGGGTTGTGACACATTTTTTCGACGATTTTTTCCAGGCTTATTTTTTCCTCGTGATACATCTCTAACATCGCCGGAAGCGCGTGCTGAACCAGTGGCCCGCCACTGGGCGCTTTGGTGTACACATTTTGCTTTTCTTTAAGCGTATGTGGGGCGTGATCTGTCGCAATCACATCGAGGCGATCATCTAGTAAAGCTTCCCAAAGGGCATCCTGATCGCTTTGCGTTTTAACCGCGGGATTCCATTTAATTAAAGTTCCTTTCTCATCATAATCAGCATCAGAAAACCACAGATGGTGAATGCAAACTTCAGCCGTGATTTTTTTGTCCTTCAGCGGAATCTTATTGGTAAACAGCTCCATTTCTTTCGCTGTAGAAAGATGAAATACATGTAAACGAGCACCGGTTTCTTTAGCTAGAGCAATGGCTTTTGAAGAAGACAGGTAACAGGCTTCTTCACTGCGAATGATAGGATGCAGGTTGATAGGAATGTCATCACCATAACGGCCGGTGTATATTTCCATATTCTTGCGTATGGTTTCTTCATCTTCACAATGCACCGAGATAACGAGGTCTGTGCTTTTAAAAATTTCGCGAAGCACGTTTTCATCATCAACCAGCATATTACCGGTAGAGCTTCCTAAAAATAATTTCAGACCGGCACAGGCTTTCTTATCGAGCTTTTTAATTTCTTCGAGGTTGTCATTAGTGCCACCAAACATAAACGAATAGTTGGCATAAGAGCTCTCTGCCGCGATGGCAAACTTTTCCTCAAGCTTTTCTATAGTGGTGGTCTGCGGGTTGGTATTGGGCATTTCTATAAAAGAGGTAATGCCACCGGCAACTGCCGCTGCAGATTCTGATCCTATATCGGCTTTATGCGTAAGCCCCGGCTCTCTAAAATGCACCTGATCATCAATGACCCCGGGAAGCAAATGCCGCCCTTCGGCATCAAAAATGTGCACATCAGGAGATTTTACACTGATGCTGCTGTTGATTTCCTTGATGATGCCATCTTCAATATATACATCGCCGTGAATGATACTTCCTTCATTTACGATATGTGCATCCTTGATTAAAACTTTTTCCATTTAGATATCGTAACGTTTAAAAAGACTTTTCATTTTCATAGTAATTACCCCAAAAACCGCTTCACTAAATATGCTGCTGCTCATTTTGCTGGTGCCTTTGGTACGGTCAACAAAAATAACAGGAACTTCGGTAATCTTAAAGCCCAGAAGATAGGCTTTAAATTTCATTTCAATCTGAAAGGCATAACCTACAAATTTGATTTTGTCGAGATTAATTTTTTCTAAAACCCTGCGTTTATAGCATATAAATCCTGCTGTGGTATCGGCCACATCCATCCCTGTTATAAACCGCACATATTTAGACGCGATATAGGACATTAATACCCGTCCCATAGGCCAGTTTACGACATTAACCCCGGTGATATAGCGAGAGCCTATTGCAAGATCTGCTCCGCCACGGGCGCAGGCATTATAGAGTCTTACCAAATCATTTGGTGCGTGGGAGAAGTCTGCATCCATCTCAAAAATATATGAGTATTTGCCTTGCAGCGCCCACTTAAAGCCTGCTATGTAAGCAGTGCCCAGACCGTTTTTACCGGGTCGTTCTAAAATGTGTAACCGGTCTATAAACTCCTGCTGTAAACTTTTTACCAGGGTAGCTGTGCCGTCTGGTGAGTTATCGTCAACTACAAGCACCTCAAACGCCCGTTGTTGCGCAAAAATATTGCGTAACAACTTCTCTATGTTTTCTGCTTCGTTATAGGTGGGGATTATGACGAGCGAACTTGCCATCTACAGTAGTTTAAGGACAAATGTACTTATTTTGAATATTAATAAGAGCGGCATTTCGCTAAACTCTGCGTTTTATAGTAATTTTAACCTCTCCAAAAACGGTAAAGTGCAGGCAATAGAGCGAAACCTGATAAGTAATGACTGGATCACCCTGGTGCTGGTGGGCTGCCTGGTGCTCATTGCTGCTGCGCGGGTGGCTTACGAATCAAAATTTGTAGATTTTGGTGAGCTGCCGTTAAATGAAAAATACCTGCTCAAGTCGAGTAAAGATATTCAGTTTGAACATCCGTTTAATCTGCTGCTGTTTACGGTACAGTTTTTATCAATCTCTTTGTTTGTCTTTCTGGTGGCTCAGAAATACGAACTGTTTAAAACCATAAGTCCGTTTGTGGGTTATGTGCGTATTACGCTGGTCTACGTGGTTTTTGTGTCGCTCAAATTTTTTACCGAGCGCACCCTGGGAGTGCTTTTTAAGGGCGAAGATCATCTGGATACCTATCAGTTTTATAAACTGAGTTACCGCAGTTATTTTGCTTTAATCCTGATTCCGGTAAACGCCTTTTTTGTCTATGCGGCAGAGCCATCGCTACTTGTATTGCAAATAGTAATAGGTATCTTTTTAATCCTTAACCTAATCAGTCTTTTCAACACGTTTCGCAGGTATGAAAAGTTAATTTTCAACAACCTATTTTATTTTATTTTGTACCTTTGCGCTCTTGAAATCGCACCCTACTTCATTTTATATAAGCTATTTAGTGAAGTGTTGCGCTAAAATTTAGAAGAATGTCTATGAAAGTGAAAACTATTTTGGTTTCACAACCAGAACCAAAGGTTGAAAATTCCCCATACTTTGAGTTACAAGAAAAGAAAAAAGTAAAAGTTGATTTCATTCCTTTCATTCATGTAGAAGGGGTTTCAGGCAAGGAAGTTAGACATCAAAAAATTGACCTGAATAAATACACTGCCATCATTCTTACCAGCCGTAATGCGGTTGATAATTTTTTCAGAATAGCTGATGAGATGCGCTATAAAGTGCCCGATACGCTGAAGTATTTTTGCCAAAGTGAAGCGGTAGCCTATTATCTGCAGAAATATGTGGTGTATCGCAAGCGAAAAATCTACGTGGGTAAACGCACCTTTACAGAGCTTGGACCTACTTTGAAAAAATACAAGAATGAGAAGTTTTTGCTTCCATCGTCAGACATATTAAAACCCGAAGTTCCTAAAGTTCTTGAAGAACTCAACCTGAATTGGGATCGAGGTATTTTTTACCGAACCGTTACCAGTGATTTGTCGCACCTTAAAGATGTGACTTATGATATTTTGGTATTCTTCAGTCCCAGCGGAATCAAATCCTTATTTGAGAATTTCCCTGACTTTAAGCAAAACGAGACGCGTATTGCAGTTTTTGGTAACTCAACCGTACGTGCCGTTGAAGAGGCCGGTCTTAAAGTAAACATTATGGCGCCTACACCGGAAACGCCTTCCATGACTATGGCTTTAGAAAAGTATATAGACGAGGTGAACAATAAGAAGTAGAAAACCTAACTTTCTAAAATATAAAAAGACCGTTCAGAATTTCTGAACGGTCTTTTTCATTTAGTACGCTCTATTTTACGTGGATTTTGTCTCGTGTCAAAGACATCTTGTATATCAATCCTATTCTGTTCTTCAAGAATCAGGTAGATAATCTTATAATTTTTATAAATCAAATACCGGAATTCTTTGTTTCGATGCTTCAGGAGTGGTTCAACTTGTCCGAGTCGAGGTTGCGAAATAAGCTTTAAACTCTCGTTTAAAATTCCCTCAACAATCTTTTGAGCAATTCTTAAACCGGCCTGCTCTCTGTAATACCTGTAGATCTTTTTAAGTTCGGATTGAGAAAAATCAGTCCAAAATAGCTTCAGTTCCACTTCTTAATTTGCTCTAGCAATGTATGAGCCTCGGTCAACTTCAGGTTTTTAGAATCTTCCAAAGACTTATCAATACGAAAGTTGAATTCTTCTTCCGTAAATGGCAGAAAATCAAATTGTTCCTCTAGGTGCTCTTTTTTTAAAGCTTTTTCAAGTCTCGATAGGACTTCTTCACTTTGGATTTTTAGGAATTCCTTAATGAATTCTAGTTTTCTGGTTTGCAAGTCCATGGTTCAATTCTTTTTTATAAAAATAAGAAAATACCAATTTATAAGACGAATCGAATCATACTTAATACTCCTTTAAATTATCCCAATGGTGGCTGCCCCGCCATAATCTCCTCACTGGCGTAAGCTTCAAATTTTTTAAAGTTATTCTTAAATGCAGCAGCGAGTTTATGGGCTGTTTTATAATAACCCTCGTCGTTGTTCCAGGTTTGTCGGGGGCTTAAAACGCTATCGGGTACACCCGGACAGATGCGGGGCTGTGCGACTCCAAAAACGGAATGCATGTGATAATTCTCGTGATTGACTTCGCCCAAAGCTCCGCTCAAAGCGGCATTGATCATCGCCCGGGTATATTTTAAAGCCATACGCTTGCCTATTCCGTAAGGTCCGCCGGTCCATCCGGTATTGATGAGCCAAACATTTACACCGGCTTCTTTCATCTTATCACTGAGCATTTCGGCATAGACAGTAGGATGAAGCGGCATAAACGGTGCGCCAAAACAAGCTGAAAAAGAAGGCATGGGTTCGTTGACTCCCGCTTCGGTACCTGCTACTTTTGCGGTGTAACCGCTTATAAAATGGTAAGCGGCCTGTCCCGGAGTCAATTTAGAAATAGGAGGCAGGACTCCAAAGGCATCGGCAGTTAGGAAAAAGATATTCTTTGGGTTTTTACCGATCGATGGAGTCTGAATGTTGCTAATGTGGTGAATGGGATAACTCACCCGTGTATTCTGCGTTATTGACGTATCGCTAAAATCTACTTCGCCATCGGTATCTAAAACGACATTTTCAAGCAGGGCACCGGCTGTAATTGCATTAAAGATGTCTGGTTCCTGCTCTTCAGAAAGGTTAATTACTTTGGCATAACAACCGCCTTCAAAATTAAAGATGGTATTATCAGGCGTCCAGCCGTGTTCGTCATCGCCTATAAGCTTGCGATTAGGATCTGCGCTTAGTGTGGTTTTTCCGGTGCCCGAAAGTCCGAAAAAGACCGCGGTTTCCCCATTTTCGCCCACATTTGCAGAGCAGTGCATGGGTAGGGTTTCCTGCGTTACCGGTAACAGGAAGTTAAGCACCGAAAAGATACTTTTTTTGATTTCGCCCGTATAGCCGGTTCCGCCTATCAAAACGGTTTTTTCTTCAAAACTGATGATGGCAAAATTTTCCTGACGGGTACCGTCAAGCTCAGGATTTGCCTTAAATCCGGGAGCATTAAGGATGAGCCAGTCTTCTTTGAAGTTATCGAGTTCTGCTTCGGTAGGACGCAGAAACATATTATAAGCAAATAAATTAGACCAGGCATTTTCGTTAATTACACGAATACCTATGCGGTAACGGGTATCAGCACAGGCAAAGGCGTCACGCACAAAAAGTTTTCGGTCTGAAAGGTACGTGAGCATGCGCCTGCGCAGGCGCTCAAATTTGGTCTTATCAAAAGGGATGTTGATTTCTCCCCACCAAACCTGGTCCCGGGTATGCTCATCTATTACGATAAACCGGTCTTTTGGAGACCTTCCGGTAAAGGTGCCGGTATTGATCGCAAGTGCACCGGTTGAGGTGGTCTTTCCTTCACCTTTTTCTACACAAATAGTGTGCAGCTCTTCGGGATCCAGTTGATAAGCGATTGTTGCATTTTTGATTCCGTATTGCGATAACGAAATCGTTTTCGTAGATAGGGCAGATAAAGCCATAAAATTGAATTTTTAATAAATACGCGACAAAACTACGGTAATAATAAATTCAATTTTCTAATTTTAACTAATTATTTTGTGAATTTGATAAAGTTAAGCACGAGCAATGCCCAACCCGCAATCAGCAAGGCTCCGCCGATGGGAGTCACCCAGGCTACAGCACTTATATCGATGCCGGTGAGTGATTTTGTGGTGAGTAAATAGATAGAACCGCTGAAGAGCAAAATACCACTCAGCAACAGGTAAAAAAGTGCTTTTAAAGCTTTCTCCGGTAGTGAAAAGCTCGCAGCCGCAAGAAGCATGAGTAGGGCGTGATACATCTGGTAGCGCACACCGGTTTCAAACGAGTTTAGAGCTTCGGGAGTCAGGCTTTCTTTTAGTCCGTGGGCGCCAAATGCACCAAGAATGACAGCAAGAAGGCCTAAAATGGCACCGGTGATGAGCATGTTCTTTTTCATGTTGCGCAAAACGTTAATGCAATTGCAGTTATATGATGCTCAAATGATCTCTTCAAAAACCTCATAGAATGCTTTTAAAACAGCTTTTTTGTGCAGTGCAATTGTGTAAATTAAACTTTGGCAAAAATACTACATTCCTATGCGAAAAATCTTAATAATCGGTGCCGGAAAGTCAACCGCCCAACTCATAAAATACCTTTCCAGTAAATCTCAGGAGGAGCAATTGCAGTTGCTAGTAGCCGATCTCGATTTGAATCAGGCTCGCAAAGCTTGTGCGTCACACCCCAACACCAAAGCGGTAGAGCTTAATATCGACGATGCTGCAGTACGGCAACAGTTTATTGAGGAAGCGCATCTGGTCATAAGTATGTTGCCCGCGGCCCTGCATATTGAGGTTGCCCGCGATTGCCTGAAATTTGCTAAAAACATGGTTACTGCTTCCTATATAAGTGATGCGATGCTGGCTTTGGATGCCGAGGTAAAAGCCAAAGGCCTTGTTTTTATGAATGAGATTGGCCTTGACCCCGGTATTGACCATATGAGCGCGATGCAGGTGATAGACCGCATACGCGATGCCGGAGGCAGGATGTTGCTTTTTGAATCGTTTTGTGGTGGTCTGGTTGCTCCCCAAAGCGATACCAACCTGTGGAATTATAAATTTACCTGGAACCCGCGAAACGTAGTGCTTGCGGGGCAGGGTGGCGCTGCGGAATTTATTCAGGAAGGAACCTACAAATACATCCCTTATCATCGCCTGTTTAGACGCACCGAATTTCTGGATGTGGAAGGCTATGGAAGGTTTGAAGCCTACGCAAACCGCAATTCCCTCAAGTACCGAAGCATTTATGGGCTGGATGCTATTTTGACCTTATACCGCGGCACCATTCGCCGGGTAGGCTTCTCACGTGCCTGGAACCTGTTTGTTCAACTGGGGATGACCGATGACAGCTACAGGCTTCAGGATACCGAAACCATGTCGTATCGGGAGTTTACCAATCTTTTTCTGCCGTATTCGCCTACCGATTCGGTTGAGCTGAAACTAAGACATGGCCTGAAGATAGATCAGGACGATTTGTTGTGGGATAAATTACTCGAACTCGATCTGTTTAACGATCACAAACAGCTGGGATTGAAAAATGCGAGCCCCGCGCAATGCCTGCAGCGCATTCTCGAGGATCAGTGGACGCTCGCTCCCGAGGATAAAGATATGATCGTGATGTACCACAAGTTTGGGTACGAACTCAACGGAGAGAAAAAGCAGATAGATGCCACAATGGTTTTGGAGGGTGAAAATCAAACCTATACCGCTATGGCTAAAACAGTGGGTTTACCGGTGGGGATCGCGGCGCTTAAAATTTTAAATGGCAAAATCACCAAACCCGGTGTGCAACTCCCTATTGACCGCGAAGTTTACGAACCCATTCTTGACGAACTCACCCAATACGGGATTCAGTTTAAAGAATATGAGGTTCCGTATTTAGGTTACAATCCACATCATCAGTAAGTTTCTGGCTTGATGACTGAAGTGTTTTTAAGACTTAAGATGTTATTTAGTTGGTTTATTGTCTATTTTAGTTTCAAATTTCAATTTAAAATCATCAGATGAAAGTTGTAAACGAAGAAATCGCGATAGACGGTATTGACAAAATCATTTTGAGAGAGCTAATGACCGATGCCCGTAAGCCCATTCTGGAAATTGCCCGTAAAGTGGGTATCTCCGGAGCGGCTATTCATCAACGCCTGCGCAAGCTCGAAAAAGCCAGGCTCATCACCGGTTCGCGTTTTATTATTGATCCCAAAATATTAGGCTACAACACCATGGCGTTTATCGGCATTTATCTGGACCGCGCGGTGAGCAACCCCAAAGCGGTAAAGCAACTCGAAGAAATTCCGGAAGTTATAGAATGCCACTACACCACCGGGAACTGGTCTATTTTTATCAAGATTCTGTGTAAAAACAACGAGCATTTGATGCACCTGCTCAACAAAAAAATTCAGGCGATTGACGGCGTTTCCCGAACAGAAACTTTTATTTCACTGAATCAGCAGATCGAAAGACAGATACAGGTGTAATTTCGAAAATAAAAACACTAAAAAACCCGGCGCTTCCTAACCAAAAACATCCGGGTTTTCCAACTTAACTAACCAACCAATTATGAACACTCATTAAGTCGGTTATATGCTTTTTTACTTACACGATTTTTCAAAATTTTTTACAGCACCATCAGATTGCAGCCGCGCACGTCTGAAGCGTCAAAACGACCCAGAATTTCGAAGTGATTGTCGTCTAATTTTTTGCCTAAATCCTGCGTGGCGATAAAGGGGCAGGAGTAGTGATTGGCAAGGTCGATCACGTTTATACCGCCGGTTTTTCCCGGTTCAACCAGTTGCAGCGCATCTTCGGTATCCCGCATATAAATCTGCATCCAGGGCGGCAGGGTAAAAATCCCGTTTCCGGCAGAGTAGCCCTGAGAAAGCAATTCGGTCATCCCATACTCACTGTGTATGGCATCTACGCCAAAACCTTCCTTCAAAATAGCGTGCAATTCTTCGCGTATGAGTTCTTTCCGGCGACCTTTCATCCCTCCGGTTTCCATAATAATGCTATGCTTCAGCTTAAAATCATATTGCTCCACCAGATCAAGCAGGGCAAAAGAGACGCCGATAAGCAGCACTTTTTCGCCGGAGGCGTCCAAAACGCTTAGCTTTTCGCTTAAAGCTTCATAATTATTGAGGTAAAATCCGCTATTGGGCTTGTTACTGTCCTGAATAAGCCGGTCAACCATATAAATAAGCGAAGAACCGGTGCGCTCCAGGTATGCAGGCAGCAGGGCAAGAATGGTGTATTGGGTCACATCGCCGTAATGGAGTTTAAAGCTTTCGCGAAAGCTTTGCTCGTAAAGTTTGAGATCAACCACATGATGCTTACTGGTGATGCTGCCGGTGGTACCGCTGCTGGTAAAAATAGTTTGTACCGGGTTTGGCGAAGCCGTAATGGTAAATTCTTTAAAAAATTGAATGGGCAAAAACGGAATGTCTTCAGGCCGCGTAACCGCCTCCGGTTTGATGTTGAGGTGCTCGCAAAACTGACGGTAAACCGGGTTGTGCTCCCATTGATACCGGAAGGATTGAAGCGCAGCCAGATTAAATTGCGCAGGGGTTTTTATGTCAAAAATGCGTTGGGGCAGCATAGGCTAAAATAGGACTGCAAAGGTATTTAAATTGAAAACCATTCGAACATTTATTATTTTTAAACAAACTGTTATTTTATTTTAATGTTACCAAATTTTACAAGCCGCGTGCAGCCCGATTTAAAACTTATCTTTACGGCTACATTAAATCTTTGAGACTTATGAAGAAAAAAGAGATAAAGATTTTGCTTGTTGACGATGAACCGGATATCCTGGAGATCATAGGTTACAATTTGAGCAACGAGGGTTACCAGGTGCTTACCGCTTCAAACGGCAAAGAAGGTGTTAAAATGACCAAGAAGCACAATCCGCATCTGATCATACTTGACGTGATGATGCCCGAGATGGATGGGATTGAAGCATGCGAACAAATACGCAAGCTCCCAGGCCAGGAGGAAACCATCATTACCTTTTTAACGGCCCGTGGTGAAGATTACTCGCAGGTAGCCGGTTACGATGCCGGGGCAGATGATTACATCACCAAGCCTATTAAGCCTAAAGTTTTAGTGAGTAAAGTAAAAGCTTTGCTGCGCAGACTTAAGGAAGAAGAAGAGACCGATGCTTCCTTAAAAATTGGAGATCTCATCATCAACCGCGAAGAATATAAAATCATCAAAGACAAGAAAGAGATGATCCTGCCCCGTAAGGAGTTTGAATTGCTTTCGCTGCTGGCTTCAAAACCCGGTAAGGTGTTTAAGCGTGAGGATATTCTGGACAAGGTTTGGGGTAACGAAGTTGTGGTAGGCGGCAGAACCATTGACGTTCACATACGTAAGCTGCGCGAAAAAATAGGCAACAAAAAGTTTAAAACCATTAAAGGAGTAGGCTATAAATTTGTAGTGTAAATGGCAGCCAGTTTTAAAAAATCATACCGTTTTGCGATCTTTTCATCGATGTACATAACGGTTTGTCTAACGCTCTTTGTGAGCGTTTTTTTCTATATAAAAGATGCATTTGACTGGGTTTTTCTGCTGTGCTTTATCCCCGTATGTTTTGTGCTGTCTGTTTTTCTGATTCAGGTGCGGGTTGAGCGTTTTATTTACAAACGCGTCAAAAAAATCTATGATGACGTCTCCCTGCTTGATGTGACCACGCTTAAACGCGGACAAATCACTACAGATATGTCTACACTGACTAAAGAAGTAGAGCGATTTGCAGCCAGTAAAAAGCTGGAAATAGAATCCTTAAAAATACGTGAGGAGTACCGGAAGGAATTTATGGGTAACGTGGCTCACGAACTCAAAACGCCGCTTTTTACCACTCAGGGTTATATTCTCACCCTGCTTGACGGGGCGATGAAAGATAAAACCATTCTTAAAAAATACCTCAAGCGTGCCGCAGCTGCCGTAGAGCGTCTGGTTTATCTGGTAAGCGATTTGGATATGATTGCGAAACTTGAAGTAGGTGATCTTAATCTGCGCTATGAGTATTTTGATATGGTAGAGCTTGTGCAGCACACCTTTGAGTTGCTCGAGATGAAAGCCTCAAAAAAGAATATCACGCTTACTTTTGAGCGGGCAGACAACAAGCCGGTAATGGTAAATGCAGATCGTGAGCGCATTCAGCAGTTGCTTACCAACCTCATTGTAAACTCCATCAAATACGGAAAACAGGACGGTACCACCGAAGTAACGATTGAAAACCTGATTCAGAATAAGGTTATCGTGCGGGTTACAGACAATGGTGAAGGTATCGCTTCCGAACACATTCCGCGTTTGTTTGAACGGTTTTACCGGGTTGATAAGAGTGGTTCGCGACGCGAGGGTGGCTCAGGACTCGGTCTTTCTATCGTCAAACATATTATTGAGGCCCATGACGAAAAGATTTATGTTGAAAGCGACTTTGGAGTGGGCTCTGAGTTTTCGTTCACTCTTGAAAAGGCCGAAGAGCTCCCTAAGAAGCCCGTTGTCGACGTGGTAGGCGGAAACTAGGTTGTCAAATCCCTTGTATAATTTCGCCTTGCTTAAATCTTTAAGCCGGAAGCGCTCCTGCTCTGCAAACGGAATAATCCCTTTGCCCTCAAGCCGGCGTGCCAGATATTCCTGCTCGGTCTGCCCGGGTGTAGGAATAAAAAAGGCTTTTTTGCCCAGTTTGAGCAAATCCATAATGGTTGTGTATCCCGAGCGGCTTATAACCAGATCGCTGGCGCAGATTGCCGCCTGTAAATCTTGACTCTCCATAAAATTTACAATCTTGACCTGGCCCTTTCGGGTAATTTGTTGTTCCGCTTCAACCACCCCGCGAACAAAAAGTACCTGCCCGTTGTAATGCTTCAGTTCGTGGAATAAAATTTCCTCGAGTTCGGTACGTTGGGGTTCGGGCCCGCTTAACAGCACCATAATGTCGTAATAGGTTTCGGTCTCCACTTTTTCAAGACGGGAAAGCGGCCCGATGTAGTTTACAGGAATATCAAAATTCTTAGGATGCCCCAGTTTGCCTGTTAGATTGAGTTCGCCGCCAAAATCAGGCACCCAACATTCATTAAATTTCCGAATGTAATTGCGGTGTAATGCCGAGGTAAGACGGGTGGTTTTTCCGCTTAATACCTGAAGCTGATGCGTCATAAAAACCGTGGGGATGTCAGCATGATACAGTCCCAGACGATTGTCTGACAGGACGCCGTCTACCTCGCCATTTTTGACCAGCAATTTGAGTTGCTCGCGTTCCTTGCGCACCGCTTTTAAAACTTTCGGACTTCGCAAAAGCATTTTCCATTTAAAGCTTTTCCCGTTTTTGGCGTACTTGATATCGTAAGAAGGTAAAACGATGCTTTTAAGCTGTGGAAATTCTTTCTGAAGCAACTGTAACGCCGAGCCATCGCTGCCCAAAATTACAGTAAAACCATCCTCCAGCAAGGCATAGATAAGCGGGATACAGCGCGTGGCGTGACCCAGTCCCCAGTTAAGCGGTGCAACGAGTATGTTTTTTTGAGTATTCACAGCTACAAAAATGGAACTTCACTGATACTTAAATGTTTCCGCTAGATTATCAAACTATTAAAATATAGAGCGTTTTTAACCGAATTATCACTTTCGCTTAATCTGAGAGCTGTATAATCGAAAATATTTCAGTCTAAAAAAAGCTGCAAATTGAATATCCCGGAGAATAGCTTTAGCTAGATAACGGCATTTGCAGGAGTACCCGTATATTTGAGGCCGTTTTTAATTTTAATACTAAGGCTTTGGGAAGCAAAAATAAACTGAAGCGTTTCAGGGAAAATGAGACGTTTAGCAACGTGGTTCAGCCCACCCGTGAGGAAATCACCGATGGGAACTTCAAACTTAAGGGTAACTGGAACCGCGATTTTTTTAAAAGCGATAAACCCCTGGTTCTCGAGCTGGGTTGCGGCAAAGGAGAGTACACGGTGGGCCTGGCGCAGCGTTTTCCCGATAAAAACTTTTTAGGCATTGACATCAAAGGTGCCCGTTTCTGGCGCGGGGCCAAAACCGCTTTGGAAGAGCATATTGATAATGCCGGTTTTCTACGTACTCAGATTGAATTGGTAGATCAGGCTTTTGCAGCAAACGAGGTTTCTGAGATCTGGATTACCTTTCCCGATCCTCAAATCAAATACAAGCGCACCAAGCACCGAATGACCAACTTCGAATTTCTGGAGCGCTACAAAACTATTCTTAAGCCAGACGGACTCATGCATCTCAAAACCGACTCTGAGTTTATGCATGGCTACACGCTGGGATTGCTCCACGGTTTGGGTCACGAGGTGCTTTATGCGCATCATGACATCTACAGCAATCATATGGCACCAAAAGAAGTGGTTGACATTCAGACTTTTTACGAAAAACAGTATCTTGAACAGGATAAAGCGATTACCTATATCAAGTTTAAGATCAATTAACCGCCTTTGGAAATAACCAAGCTTTTCTTTATCACCTATTTTGCCGCCTTGCTGGGTGTATTGCCACCGGGGCTGGTCAATATGTCTGTGGCTAAAACCTGCGTGCACCGGGGTATGCGCAATGGCGTATTGGTGGCAATTGGCGCTTCGGTAGTGGTGATGCTTCAGGCTTTTTTTGCAGTACTGTTGGCCCGTTATATTTTTAGTAATGAGGCCGTGCGCAATACACTGTTTCGAACCGGAATCGTGATTTTTGGTATTCTTGCGGTCTATTTCTTTATCAAGGCCAAAAAGAATAAAGTGAAAGACGTAAAAATTCCGAAACACAGCGGAAGACGCAGTTTCTGGAAGGGCGTTTTCGTGGCAACCATAAATGTATTGCCGCTACCGTATTTTTGTGCCATCAGCGCAGCGTTGAATATAACCAGCAAGGGTCAGGCCGGTATTCTCGAAGTAGGCCTGTTTGTATTGGCCGCAGCGGCGGGCACTTTTACCTCCCTCTATGTCTACGTTGTGGGTTTTAATCGTATTCAGCACGAGCCTCGCAACTTCGCTAAATATTCCAATTATTTTATGGCGGGGCTTATGATTATCCTGGTGCTCATCACCTTATTCAGAATGTAATATGCCAAAGCCCGAAACACTTAACTTTTTTAACCGGGTTTATGAGGTGGCAAAGCGTATTCCGTATGGCAGGGTGACTTCTTACGGAGCGATTGCCCGGTATCTGGGTGCTGCAGGCAGTGCCCGAATGGTGGGTTATGCGCTAAATGGTTCGGTAAACCGTGAAGATGTGCCTGCGCACCGGGTGCTTAACCGCAATGGCCTGCTTACCGGCAAGCATCATTTTCCGGGGACCAATCTGATGCAGCAGTTGCTCGAGAGTGAAGGCCACGAGGTTGAAGGGGATAAACTGCAAAACTTTGACGAGAAGTTTTGGGACCCAGTGACCGAACTGGGATTTTCCTAGAATTTCACACATTTCCGGCCTTATTTTATCCCTTCAGTAAAGACCAGGAAGTCTTTTAGTTTCTGAAGTTTTCGGCCTATATTTGCATTTTAGAATTAATCTAATTAAGAAGTTGTGAAATTAGAAAAACAAGCCCTTTTAGAAGCTTTAAAAACCATTAGCGTACCCGGTGAAGGTGAGGATATGGTGAGCAGTGGTGCAGTGACTAATGTGGTTACTTTTGGCGATGAGGTTATCGTAGATGTAACCATAAAAAACCCAAGTCTGCAGGCCAAGAAGAAAACCGAAGTGGAGATTATGAAAGCCATTCACGGCGAAGTGCATCAGAAGGCTAAAGTAAAGGTAAACGTACGGGTTGACGCTCCTGAAAAGCAGCAGAAAAACGAAATCAAAGGGAAACCCATTCCCGGTATACAAAATATTATTGCAGTAGCTTCCGGTAAAGGTGGGGTTGGTAAATCTACCATCACCGCAAACCTGGCTGTAAGCCTGCAAAAAATGGGCTTTAAAGTAGGTATCCTTGATGCTGATATCTACGGGCCATCTATCCCGATGATGTTTGATGTGCAGGAAGAGAAACCCCTTTCTGTAAAAGTAGACGGGAAACAAAAGATGAAACCTGTGGAGAGTTACGGCGTAAAAGTGCTTTCAATAGGCTTTTTTACCCGTCCTGATCAGGCGGTGGTATGGCGCGGGCCGATGGCTTCAAAAGCTTTAAATCAAATGATTTTTGACGCAGCCTGGGGTGAACTTGATTTTCTTCTGGTTGACCTGCCTCCGGGTACCGGCGACATTCACCTGAGTATTGTACAGGCGATGCCTATTACCGGTGCTGTTGTGGTGAGTACGCCGCAAAATGTAGCTTTGGCAGATGCCAAAAAAGGTGTTGCGATGTTTCAGCAGGAAAGTATAAACGTTCCGGTTCTTGGAATTGTAGAAAATATGGCCTGGTTTACTCCCGAAGAATTACCGGATAACAAGTATTACATCTTCGGAAAGGAAGGTGCCCGTAATTTGGCCGAAGACTTAAACGTGCCGCTTCTGGCGCAGATTCCTTTGGTACAAAGCATTCGCGAAGCCGGTGATGTGGGAAGACCTGCTGCATTGCAGGAAAATACTATATTAGCCAAAGCTTTTGAAGAAATGACTCGCAACAGCGTAGAGCAGCTTGTTAAACGCAATACCGATTTGCCACCTACCGAGGCGGTTAAAATCACGACAATGGCGGGTTGTGCCGCAGTTAAAAAATAGTGCTATGACAGATTTAGAATTAAAAGGTAAGGTAGAGGCAGCTCTCGAAGAAATACGTCCTTTTTTACAAAGTGACGGCGGGGATATCGCTTTGCTGGCCATCGAAGACGGGCGCACCGTTAAAGTACAGCTTGAAGGAGCCTGCGTAGGATGCAGCGTTAATCAAATGACTTTAAAAAGCGGCGTTGAAATGACCATTAAGAAACACGCGCCACAAATTGAAGAGGTGATCAATATTACCGCTTAAGACGCATATTTAATAATCTATACAACTGTCCGGTATTTTTCCGGGCAGTTTTTTTATGCCTTATATTAAGCGTAATTTGAACATTTAATATATATTTAGATCTTTAAAATTAGGATTATGGGTCACTCTAACGGAAGGCGTACTGCCTTAAAAAATATCGCATTGGCAACATCAGGGGCAAGCCTTGGGCTTACCGCACTTAGCTGTAAGACCGAAACTAAAGAAGAGTCACAGGAACTTGTGAGCGAGGAGGCAACAGCATTGAAAGGCAACATCAATCACGCGGCCTGCTACTGGTGCTATGGCAGTATGCCCCTTGACAGTTTTGCACAGGGAGCGGCAGCGATCGGGCTTAAAGGCATCGACTTGCTCAAACCCGAAGAGTGGGATACCGTTGAGCAGTATGGACTCAAATGCTCGGTAGCTACAGATACCTTTGCGAATATTGAAAATGGATTTAACGATCCCGGCAACCACGCAGATCTTCAGGCTAAATATGCAGAGCTTATTGATAAGGCAGCAGCCAAAGGAATTAAAAACGTTATTGTTTTTTCAGGAAACCGAAGGGAGTTGTCTGACGAAGAAGGTATCGCCAATTGTGCTGAAGGTCTTCAGCCCCTTGTAAAGCAAGCCGAAGAAAAAGGCGTCATTTTGATAATGGAATTGCTTAACAGCAAGGTTGATCATAAAGATTACCAATGCGATCATACCGCCTGGGGAGCCCAATTGTGCGAACGCATCGGTTCAGAGCATTTTAAATTGCTTTATGATATTTACCATATGCAAATTATGGAAGGGGATGTGATACGTACTATACAGGATTACAACCAGTATATTGCACATTATCATACCGGAGGTGTACCCGGCAGAAACGAGATCAATGACAGCCAGGAATTGAATTACCCCGCTATTATGAAGGCCATTCTGGAAACCGGCTATACCGGTTATGTGGCTCAGGAATTTATACCTACATACGACGATAAGCTCGCCGCTTTACGAGAAGGTGTGCGTATTTGTGATGTATAGTACTAATCCTATTAAATCACTAGACTTTAGAAGGGCTTAATCCGTAGTTTTTCTTAATTTTGCGCTCTGAAATGGCTTACCTTATCGGGGAGTCTCTTAATCGCCTAAGGGCATAATCGTATTTGTCATGCAAGACATCACAATCACCGTAATTGACCGGGAAGGAGTTGCTCACGCGCTTGAAGCTCCAACAGATATGAATTTAAACCTTATGGAAGTGTGCAAGATGTACGAACTTCCGGTTGAAGGTACCTGTGGTGGTATGGCGATGTGCGCTTCCTGCCAGTGCTATGTACTTTCAGATCATAAGCTGAATGAAATGGGTTACGATGAGGAAGCTATGCTTTCGGAAGCTTTTCACGTAGAAGACAACAGCCGCCTCGGCTGCCAGATTCCCATTACTCCAGATCTTAACGGACTCGAAGTAAAGCTGGCGCCCGAGAGTTAAGCCGAAACTTTAAGGGTATCGGTCTAATTCGTTTTAAGAATTTCCAGCGCTATAGGAAGTAAGCGTTCTACAAATTGTGCATAGGCCTTTTCGGAAGGATGCAGGGCATCTAGCGCTACCAGTTCGGGATCTTCAATGCCTTTTCGGGTGATATCTGTGATATTGAGAAAGCTTACATCAGACGAAGTTGCGATGTTTTCGGCAGCTTCGTTAAATGCGTTGATTTCGGCTGTTATTTCTTCCGGGTTTGTAGTGCTTTGGCCGAAAGGCGTAAACGCATAATCGGGAATGGAAAGTACCACCACCCGATCCCGGTCACCTTTGGCCAGTTTTACTGCGGTTTCCAGCAATTCTTTAAACTGAATTTTATAGGTTTCCAAGCTTCCGCCCTGATATTGATTATTTACTCCGATAAGCAGGGTTACCAAATCCTGATTTTTTGCCGGGTTTTCCCCTTTAATGGCCTGTATGAGACTTTCGGTACGCCAGCCCGTTCGGGCAATGATTTTGACAGACAAATCAGCTTGTGTTTCATTTTTAAAAGCGGTTTTGAGCTGCATCGGGTAATTACAGGTCTCGCATACGCTTTCACCTATGGTATAGCTATCTCCCAGAGCCAGATAGTTATACGTTCCGCTTAGCTCTGTATCAGGATTTGGAGACGGCGGCGTTTCGGCAGGGGTTTCGGTTTGAGGTTCAAAGCCCGAAACATCATCGCCTGCGGCACAGCCCACACATAAAAATGCTGCAAACAGTATTTGTACCCAAGTTTTCATACTTCAATTTACGGGATTCGGGCCGGTTCGGTTTTATAATCGATGAGTTTTTGTGGACCTTCCAGCAACACGCGAACAATCTTAAGAACCCCGTCGTCTGTAGTGGCTATTTGCCATTTGATGAGTGAAATAAAGCCGTTTTCAATCTCCAGACCTGTGATGCTTCGGGGGTGCACGCAGCTTCCGTCATTAAAATAGGCGATATCGCCCGGTTCGGGAAAACGGGGCCGGTGCGTATGACCGGTTATGGTAAACTGATTGTTGCGCTCTAAAATCCACTTTTTGGTGCGGCGTTCTACCTTTATGAGTTCCAGATAGTTTTTAGCGGGACTCGTGGGGTCAGATATTCCGGCGCCTTGCAAGGGTCGCCACAACACCCGAACCATAAACCGGTTAAAACGCCAGCCTATGTAATTCATCCAGTCGGCCTGATGCCCGTGGCATAAAAAGAGCTCCTGGCCGGTTTGCTCGTGCTTCAGTATTAAGGCTTCGTGTACTTCAGTCCCCGGGAAAAGCGGTCGTTCCTCACCTGTTCTTCGGTCAAAATGCGAATGCAGATTTTTTTTGACCTGCGACGGGTTTTTGTAAATCATATCGTGGTTGCCCCAAACCAGATGCAATCTGTTTTCCAGATAAAATTTACGCATCAGTTCGTAGACATTTTGATGGGACTCGTAAAGGGTAGAAAAGTGCAGGTTTTCCCAAAGCTCATCGCCATCTCCCAGTTCACAATAGGTAAACCCGTTTTTATAATACTGCTGGAGGGCGTGAAAGTAGGTGTTGCGGTTGTTTGCAAAATCATCTGCACCACTGTTGTCCCCGCGATGGCAATCGCTAAAAAGTATAAACTTATCCGTATCGTTAAACGGAATTACCCTTGCATCTTTAAATGCCCGGTCAAAACGGCTTCTTGAAGACATCTGCTATCGTATACAATACCTTAAATATACGATATGTGTGTTTATGCGGTTACTTTCGGGTTGATTTCCTTCTCAATACCATTCCATAAAATGATACGCTTTTTAAGTGCGGTAACAGCGGTTTGACGGGCTTCTTCCCATTTCATCAAATCTGTACCACAAAGCTCTTCAATCATTTTAAGAGCCATAGGACCGTGCTCGTCACCATCAAGTTCTATATGACGGTCAAAGTAGTATTTAAACAGGGTAAGATCTTCCTGAGGGAAGTTTTTGATGATATTCCCAATGATTTGGGTGAACATATCGGGGATGAGGTCTTCCCGGCCGAAGGTAAAAGCGGCAGCGATTTTATGCGATTTTCCTTCTGAAATGGTTTCAAAGGTAAAGCGTAAAAATTCCTTAACACTTTCGGGAATGTCGCTTACGGCAATAACCAGAAATATGTCGGTACCGTGCGTGATGTGGTTTAGGAAGGTGTTGATCTGATCTAAAGACGCTTCCGATTTTTTCATAGCATCCAGATACATCTCAAAGTGGCTTTGGCGTTTTCCATCCTTATTGATGTCTGTCTCTTCTGCCAGAACAATCTCGTTGATTAGGTAGCGCACCTCAGGATTTCCAAGGGGGTACCAGGGCGTTGAAACTTTAGTCAGGTCGTATTGCAATGCTTTAAGCAGTGACATAAAATCCCACACAGCAAAAACATGATGCTGCATAAACGTTTTTAGATCCTCAGGAGTTTTCAGCTTTTTGTAGAGACTGTGATTGAGAAGCTCTTCCTGAAAAGGTGCAATCGCTTTTTCTATATCCTGTATCATCGCAATTAATTTTTGGCAAAATTAATAAACGTTAGCAATACACCTGTACATTTTGGTTAGATAATATCTATCATGCGATTACTTAAAAGCATTTAGGCCGGTAATGTCAAGCCCTGTGATAAGCAGGTGGATGTCGTGTGTGCCTTCATAGGTTACCACGCTTTCCAGATTCATCATATGGCGCATAATGCTGTACTCGCCGGTAATACCCATTCCACCAAGGATTTGACGGGCATCGCGTGCGACTTTTAAGGCCATATCTACATTGTTGCGTTTGGCCATTGAAATTTGCGCTGAAGTAGCTTTGCCTTCATTGCGTAAAGTTCCCAGACGCCAGGCAAGGAGCTGGGCTTTGGTGATTTCGGTAATCATTTCGGCCAATTTTTTCTGCTGAAGCTGAAAGGCACCAATGGGTTTGCCAAATTGCTGGCGTTCTTTCGCGTAGCGCAAAGCGGTATCGTAGCAGTCCATAGCAGCACCTATCGCACCCCAGGCTATACCGAAGCGGGCCGAATCTAAACACAATAAAGGAGCTCCGAGTCCCGATTTATTGGGCAACAGGTTTTCTTTGGGAACCTTTACATTGTCGAAAATGAGTTCGCCGGTGGCGCTTGCCCGCAACGACCATTTGTTATGCGTTTCGGGGGTTGAGAACCCTTCCATACCACGCTCGACGATGAGCCCATGAATGCGGCCTTCTTCACTTTTTGCCCAGACCACAGCGATATCGGCAAACGGCGAATTGGAAATCCACATTTTTGCACCGTTCAGGATATAATGGTCACCGGCATCTTTAAAGTTGGTCACCATCCCGCCGGGATTGGAGCCGTGATCGGGTTCGGTGAGGCCAAAACATCCCATAAACTCCCCGCTGGCGAGTTTGGGTAAGTATTTTTTACGCTGCTCTTCAGAACCAAATTTGTAAATGGGATACATCACCAGCGACGATTGTACCGAAGCTGTAGAGCGTACGCCACTGTCTCCGCGTTCAATCTCCTGCATAATGAGGCCATACGCGATCTGGTCCAGGCCGGCACCACCGTATTCTTCAGGAATATACGGCCCAAAAGCGCCTATTTCAGCCAGGCCACCTATGATTTGTTTGGGGAATTCTGCTTTTTGAGCCGCTTCTTCAATAATAGGCGAAACTTCCCGCTTGACCCAGTCGCGTGCTGCGCTGCGCACCAGTTTGTGTTCGTCGGTTAGCAGGTCGTCAATGTTGTAGTAATCGGGTGATTCAAAAAGATCAGGTTTCATAGGCGCTGTTGTTAAACTCTAAAGTTTTATAAGCTTTCACTAAAGATGATGTAATGAATGCTATTGTATTTCTGCTAAATTTAGAAAAATGCTAAAACCTATGCTACTCCAAATGGAAATTTAAGCAGGATAACGGGCTACATTTTAAGGTAAAAATCCCTGACCAGATTTTGGTAGGCCTCGGTGTACTGATGCCGTGCAGTTTCGATAATCAGATTATCTTCCTGTAATGAGGCTTTAGCATTGCTTGAAAAGGCGAGAAGCGTACGCTTTGCAGGCACCTCAGGATTTCCCTGAACGCGGGTGATCTTAAAAGGATACAGATTTGCTTTCGCCGCCAGGCTTATGAACTCCTCTTCCCGCATTTGCGGAATAATCACGCAAAAAACACCTGTTTCCTCCAGAAGCTGGTTTACCGAAGCAACCAAAAGTTCAAAAGGCATCGCGTCTTCAAAACGGGCCTGCTCCCGGGCAGAGCCCTGCTGCTCTTCAAGCTGGGTACTACCCTCAAAATAGGGCGGATTGCATACTATAAGATCGTAGGTGTCTTCAATTTCGATAGCAAATTCATAGAGATGGGCGTGATAACAAAAGAGGCGATCACCCCATGATGAGGCTTCAAAATTGTCAACCGCCTGCTCGTAGGCGTCTTCATCCAGTTCGAGGGCGTCAATCACTTCGGCATCTGAGCGTTGCGCAAGCATCAGTGCGATGACTCCTGTGCCGGTACCGATATCGAGTATCGAAAAAGGATTTTGATGTACAGGCGCCCAGGCTCCAAGCAATACCCCGTCTGTGCCAATCTTCATCGCGCAGCGGTCCTGATTAACCGTAAATTGTTTGAATTTGAAGGGTTTTGACAGAACTATATTTTTGTGGTTAATGGATCTTGACGATTGGAGAAAAAGGATAAAATCGTGATATGATCACCATCAATTTGATAATACAGGTTATTGAATTTTGCGACAACCGCTTTTCGAACAGAAGATCTTAAGGTAGACTGAGGAAAAAGTTCAGGATTTCTAGAAATTAAATTCAAGGTATGTTCTAATTGATTGGACAGGTAATTTAATTCCCGGTGCGTAAAGTTTTCTTCTAAATAATTAATAGTTGACTTTAGTTCGGTTAGCGCGTGTGCTGTCCAAAAAATGCTATAGCCATTTTTCATAGATGGCCTTAACTTCTGCGTGACTTTTCAACCGGTTTGCATTTGCGTCGGTAATACCTTTCTCAATTGAATGACGCTCAGCTTCAGAAATGGTAGACCACCAGTCGGTTTTATCAGCATCGCGTAATTGCATCAGTATTTCGATGGTGCCGGCATCTTCAAGGGTAGATAACCATTGAATAAGTTTAATTTTTTGATCCTGAATAGTACCTTCCATAACTCTAAAGTACAAATAATTTGTAAATCTTATCTGTCTGGATTTGTTGAAGCTGTTCTTTAAAGATAAATAGCAATCAATCCTTCGGGCGTATCGAGCGTAATGGTTTTGGTACTGCGGTCTACTTTTTTGATAAAGTCGTCGTTGACGGGGATAAGGACTTCTTTGCCGTTGTGATCAATTTCAAATAAAGCCTGTGCGGTATTGTCGTTGATCCCGGTGATAGTACCTACTTCCCCATAGTACACATCTTTTACGGTAAAACCGATAACCTCGTGATAGTAAAATTTAGTACCGTCCAGTTGGGGTAACATAGAAAGCGGCAGGTAGAGTTCTGCATTGACCAGGTCATCTGCATCTTCTTCGGTATTTACGTCTTCAAAATCGATGCGGAGCAGTGTAGATTTGTGCAGTTGTGCACTACGAATAAAAAAAGGAACCAGATTGCCGTTAAAATCGACAAAAACTGATTCCAATTCTTCGTAAACCTCGGGTTCGTCTGTATCTAGCTTAGCCAGTAACTCACCCTTAAAGCTGAATTTTCGCACGATTTTGCCCAGATAGAAACATTCTTCTTTGCGCATCGTGAACGAGTATTACTTAGCTTCTTCTTCGTTGTTCTCTTCAGAAGCAGGAGCTTCTTCAGTAGCAGCTTCAGGAGCTTCTACAGCTTCTTCCTCTTGAGGTTGAGCAGCGGCGATACGAGCTTCATTAGCAGCTTTTTCAGCAGCTAAAGCCTCTTTGCGTGCCTTTTGCTGTTCTTTAGAAAGGTTTTCTTTTTTTGCATCAATTTTAGATGCTTTTTCTTCAACCCAGGCGTTGAACTTTTCTTCAGCCTGCTCTTCGGTTAATGCGCCTTTACGCACACCACCGGCAAGGTGATTTTTAAGCAATACCCCAGTGTAAGAAAGTAAACGTTTTGCAGTTTCGGTAGGCTGAGCCCCGTTTTGCAACCATTTTACAGATGAATCTACGTCCAGGTCAATAGTCGCAGGATTGGTGTTTGGATTGTAAGTTCCTAGTTTTTCTAAGAATTTACCATCACGTTTAGCACGCGTGTCTGCGGCTACTACCCAGTAAAAAGGTTTTCCTTTTTTACCGTGTCTTTGTAATCTGATTTTTACTGGCATAAAAATTAATTTTTGGGGTACCCGACCCCGGTTATAATTTAAAAATAAGCGCTCTGCCTAACGTTAAGCAGATTGCTCTCTTTATTGAGGGTGCAAATATACTACAATTTTCTGTTTGTCAATGCGTTTAAAGCTCGTAAAATTAGTAATTTGCAGTCCCTTAATTACATTGTTAATGATCAGGCCTTTTCTTTTTGCTATTTTGAGTCTGTTGTTGGTATCCTGTGCAGATGACGTCACCTTCAATACCCCTGCATTTCAAGGTATTAAAGACACCCTTTTTTTTAAGGCTGCAGGTACCCGCGCTCAACTAACCGATGCAAATGAGGTAATCATCTCAGGAAGTCTCAACGGCGAGCGTGTAGATCTTAAGTTGCCGGCTTACGGGACCGGAGTATTTGATCTTAGTGCAGGCTCTGCCGCCATAGCCGATTTTTACGAGGCAGAAGGCAAGCAATACAGTACCCGTTTTGACGGCGAAGGTGAGGTTGTGGTTGAGCGCGTTGATGATAGTTTGTATACCGGTTCGTTTCGGTTTAGGGCTGTAGCACCTGCAGATGATACTGAAGTCTATTTTACACGGGGTTATTTTTACGAGGTACCGTTTTTTAAAGAACCACCACCACCCGTGATCATTCCGGTTGTGGAGAGCGCTTTTGGCTGTAAAATTCAGGGGAATCCCTTTACGCCTGAAGTGAGTTATTCTTCTGAATCTAACGGGATCATCATCGGGGTGGGTAGCACAAACTCGGTGATCGTTCGTTTGCGCTTTCCGCGAAATATAGAGCCCGGGATTTATGACCTAACCGATTTTAATGTGAACAGCCCCTATCAGGCTTCTTACATTTCGGGAGCATTCAATCCTCAGGTGCAGTCGGGCACGGTTACTATAATTTCTAACAACATTGCTCAAAAATCTGTTGGCGGAACCTTTCAGTTTACAGCTCAGGGTGCGGCTACCGTTCAGATTACCGATGGTTTTTTTGGATTTAATTACTAAAACCGGCTTATTGAGGTTTTTCAATTTTCCTTTTCCTAAATAACACTTCTTTATCAATCTTTTAGGTTAGGGTTGAGTAGTTTAGCTTTTTAATCGCATCACACCCAACGACCGCTTGAATACGAAATTTCTATTTTTTGCCCGTGCAGGTCTTTTTGCAAAGGCTGTGCTTTTTTTGGCTATTGGTGTTTTTACTTCAATGGCTGCATTCAATCTGGGTGGGTTTAAGGCCGGAAGTTTTACGCTGATGAATTTCTTAGCCGGGAACACTTTAGGCAGAGCCCTGCTTATTTTATGGGCTATAGCCTTATCGGGTTATGTGTTTTGGCGTGTTTTTGAAAGTATCGCAGATCGCCGTGAGTTCGGAAATGATTTAACCGGAATCGCAGAACGAATAGGTTTTGGTTTTGGCGGACTGGTTTACGCTTTTCTGGCTGTGAGTGCCCTGTTTGTTGCTTTAAATCCGCAAACATCGTCCTGGCTGAAGGAGACCGATATGCAACAACTTATTCAATCTGATTTGGGTAAATACACGATCATGGCTATCGCAGTAGGTATGCTCGGCGCTACATTAAATGAGTTTTACATCGCCATTTCCCGAAAGTTTGCCAAAACCATAAGGATTGAAAACCTAAATCCGCTTTACAAAAACCTCATTTTAATCTGCGGAATGACAGGCTACGCTTCCCGTGGCATTACCCTGGGTATCGCTTCGTTTTTATTGTGGGACTCGGCATTTACCAATCGGGATCTGGATGATACCAATAAAGAAGCTGCCTTCTCGGTAATGGAATATTTATTTGGCAACTGGACACTTGGTGTAATTGCCCTGGGTTTTATTATCTATGCTTGCTACGTTTTTGTTGAAGTACGCTATCGAAATCTCCAGACCTTTAGAAAAAACCCCAGACACTAGCCCGGGGTTGTAGATTGTTATTTTATACCTAAAAGACTCTCATTAAAAAGCTTCAGAATACGCTTGTACTCATCGGTCCAGCTGATGGGTTCTACAAAACTGTGATCCTCTACCGGGTAAACTGCCAGCTCCCAGTTGTCTTTTCCTAACTCGATCAGGCGTTGAGTAAGTCTTACCACATCCTGAAAATGCACGTTGGTATCCACCATTCCGTGCTCTATGAGTAAATCACCTTTTAAGCCTTCGGCGAAATAAATAGGCGAGGAGCGTTTGTACGCGATGGGGTCCTGAGTGGGTTCGTTAAGAATATTTGCCGTATAGCCGTGGTTGTAATGTGCCCAGTCTGTCACCGAACGCAAAGCAGCACCGGCCTTAAACGTATCAGCTTCGGTGAATAAGGCCATAAGGGTAATAAAACCGCCGTAGCTTCCGCCGTAAATCCCTACTTTATCAGGATCAATATCGTATTTTTCGATAAGGTATTTCACCCCATCAACCTGATCAGACAAATCTTTTCCGCCCATATGACGGTAAATACCGGTCCTCCAGTCACGGCCATAACCTGAGCTGGCGCGGTAATCAATATCAATTACGGTGTATCCCAGATCGGTGAGCATATTGTTGAACATATATTCTCTAAAATAGCTGGACCACCATTTATGCGCGTTTTGGAGATAGCCGGCTCCGTGTACAAATACTATAGCAGCGTTGTTTTTTACCGAAGCATCCGGAACATACAGTCTTGCCGGAACCATCGCTCCGTCTTCAGCTTTAAATCTGATGTTTTGCGGTACGCGCCAGGTGTAGCTTTTAAAAGCTTCAGACTGGCCTGAAGTAAGCTGTTGGGCTTCGGCTTTTGAACCGGTTTTCTTCAGGTATAATTCCCAGGGCTTGTTGCTATACGAATGACGAATCGCCATATACTTTTCGTCAGGTGACAGGCTTACTTCGTTATTGCCGGGCATCGATGTGAGTTTTTCCATTTTTCCGCCCATAACCGGCATGGTGTAGAAATGGCGCTCGCCGGGATCTACTTCTGAAGTGGTCAAAAACCAGGATTTTTTATCCTTAGACAAAAACGGATCAAAAACCTCGTATTCCCCTTCGGTCAGGGCTTTTTTGGTTCCGGTAGTAACGTCAAGCAGGTAGAGGTGTGAATAGCCGCTGGCCTCAGACTGAAAGTAAATATGTTTATTATCCGGTAACCAGCCCAGAGTTCCGCCGCCAAAAGACCAGCCGATTCCGGGCCCGGCAATCCAGGCTTCGTCACGCTGGCGATCCAGGGTTTCTAGGCTTCCGTCTTCGAGGTTGAGCAAAGCAATCCACCGGTCTTTGTTGTCTTTAGATCGAATGTTCACAATAGCCTTGCTGCCGTCGTCTGAAAATACAGCCTGTGAGATGATGACATCGCGTTCTTTTTCTTCCCACTCGCGGTCGGGATAATCACTTGTATAATCGGGAAGGTCTGTGATTCCGGGGAGTTTTGAGGTATCTACCTTATAAACCGTGTCTTTTTTAACGTTGTAAATGGCGAGGGAATTTTCGGTATTATCCTCACCTACTTTGCTGCGCGCCCGCAAATCCTGCGTATAGCCGCTGGCATCTACATAATTGGGTACGTTGGTGCTTTCGCCCCGATCACGCTGCATCAGCATTATCGTTACAAAATCGGCTTTCGGACTCACCTGCAATCCGCTAACCGACTCATCCCCGGCGTAAAAGGTATAGGGATCAGGATCTGCCGTCATTTCGCGGTAGGCTTTAGAGATCGAATCCTGCTCTTCCCGTTCGCGTACAATTTGAAGCAGGCTTAAATTCTCATCCTTGAGCCACTGGTCTTTTTCCGATAGTTTTTTGGCTCTGTCTTCAGGAGCCTTGCCTTCCCTGATGTTGGTGATTTTGCTTAGCGTTCCCGTTTTGGTATCTAAAACATAGGCATTGTTATCGTATTCAAAAGCAATTTGACTTTCGTCTGCCAGAAACGTGTAATTGCCAATGCGACCTCCCAGATCAATAAGTTCTTTGGAGCGGTCGTTCTTAAGATCGTAAACCCAAAGCGCGCCATCTTCGGTATACAATTTTTTGGTGTGAGCGGTATTCCAGGTACCGTATCGGCCCGGCATCGCCTTGCGCTCCGCCAGATTTACTTTTTCAATCTTATCCGGATTACTGATACTGATCTTATAAAGACTGTCTGCAGGATTTCCTTCGGGATTGTAGTCAAAATAGATGGTTTTGCTTTGGGTGTCCCAGTTTACATTTTCGGGAAACGTACCCATCCACCTGGGGTCCTGCATTATTTTTTCTACGGAAAGGCTTGAGGTTTGCGCAGAAAGGATTGTATACATACCCATAAATGCAACTAAGAAAATCTGAAAGCGGCGTGATCGAATCATAGGAAACTAAACGTAAATTTTAAATTTTGGAAGTTACCAAATATTCAAAATTTGGAATCAAAATACCCCGTGAAGATTTAAATTAAATTAGAACCGTGCTGAAATGTTTATTTTTAGTCATTAAATCCAATTGATCTGATACCTATGAACACCGTTAAAAAATATACTGCGGCAGAAGAGCGCTACGAAACCATGCAATACCGTCGCTGTGGAGTAAGTGGAATCAAACTCCCTATGATTTCACTGGGGCTGTGGCATAACTTCGGGGATACAGCAGATTTAACTAACGGAAGATTACTACTTAGAACTGCATTTGATAAAGGCATAACCCATTTTGATCTGGCTAATAATTATGGGCCTCCTTATGGTGCGGCAGAAACCAATTTTGGACGTTTATATCGGGAAGATTTTAAGCCCTATCGCGATGAGTTGATTATTTCTTCAAAAGCGGGTTACGACATGTGGCCCGGACCCTATGGAAATTGGGGCTCCCGGAAATATTTGATTTCGAGCTGTGACCAGTCTTTAAAGCGAATGGGGCTTGACTATGTAGATATTTTTTACCATCATCGTCCCGATCCTGAAACACCTTTAGAAGAAACCATGAGTGCGCTGGATCAGCTTGTACGGTCTGGCAAGGCACTTTATGTAGGGGTTTCTAATTATGACGCAGCGCGTACCCGCAAAGCTGCAACCTTATTAAAGCAAATGGGTACTCCGTTTCTGGTGCATCAACCACGTTACAATATGTTTGATCGCTGGGTAGAAGATGGTTTGCTTGATGCCTTAGAAGATACCGGTCTGGGTAGTGTGGTTTTTTCACCTTTGCAACAGGGTCTGCTTACCGATAAGTATCTCAACGGAATTCCAAAAGATTCGCGCGCGGCAAATTCGGTATACCTTTCTGAAGATCGCATTACACCAGAGCTCTTGGATAAAGTTGAAAAACTGAATAGCATTGCCCGGGATCGCGGTCAAAGTCTTGCTCAAATGGCGATTAGCTGGCTGCTAAAAGACACGCGTGTAACCTCAGTCTTGGTAGGAGTGAGTAAAGTAGAACAATTACATAATAATCTGAATGCCCTGAATAACCTGGCATTTTCAGAAGGCGAATTGAAACAAATAGAAGAAATTTTAGGTTCCTGAAACAAAAAAGCCTCTCCGCCTAAGGTGGAAAAGCTTCTCAAAGGTTTCACTACAAAACCAGTCTTCCGTTGCCGGAAGACAACACAACTTCTTTATAAGGACCGGCAGTGCCGGATTGTTTTCTGAATAAAGAACAAAAATAGCATTACTTTTTTAATTTTTATGCTGTAATCTCCATTTTTAGGGCTGAATTTCTACTAAAGTATAAACCGGCAAATGGTCTGAAGCGTAGTGCAGATTTTTAGAATCGCTTAGTGTGGCGTGTTTCAATACTTTAACCGGACTCGTTTTACCCACAAAAATATAGTCGATGCGGCGGGTTACGGGTTGGTCAAAATCAAAGCCGTTAAAAGTGCCTTCGGGTCCAAAAGAACCGCTTAAGCTCGCTTTAAAGGTGTCTTTTAATTGTGTTTCTAAAACAGCAACAGGTTCAGAATCGGGTTCCAGATTAAAGTCGCCGGTGACAAAAACCGGATAATTCAGGTTGTTGATTTCGCGTATCTGGTCAAGTATTAATTGGGCGCTGTATTTACGGGCTTCAACTCCTACGTGATCAAAATGCGTATTGAAGACATAAAAGCGGGCAGCGGTTTCTTTGATTTCAAACAAGGCGTAGGTGCAAATTCGGGGTAGTGCGGCGTCCCAGCCGGTAGAGATTTCTTCCGGCGTAGTTGAGAGCCAAAAGGTATCACCTGCAATGAGTTCCAGTTTTTCCGCATTGTAAAAAATCGCGGAAAATTCGCCTTTGTTTTCGCCTTCACGACCAACTCCCACGTGTTTGTAGCCGGTAAGGTTTTCACCCAAATAGGCCATTTGTTCCGGTAAAGCTTCCTGAACGCCCATCACATCGGGAGCATAAAAAAGTACCTGAGCGGTCAGAAATTCCTTGCGCTTACTCCAGGCGTTGTCCCCGTCAGATTCTGTAGCCATCCTGATGTTGTAGGTCATTAGACTGAGTTCCTGAGCCGGTAAAAGATTTATACCAAAAAATGCAAAAAGAAGGAGAGCGGTAAACTTCATATTTAAGTGTTTTTAAAATCGAAAATTAAGTCAAAGCAGTAAAATAGTATTACGACCTGAGGTTAAGCCAGTATTAAGCTATTGCATTGGGGGTGATTTACACGCAACAGGGATCAATTGCGCAATGTCGATTAGTTGTTTTCAACAGATTCCTCGTGCTGAATAAGCTGTTGTTCGTTAATTACTGCATTTAGAAATGTAGCAATTTGAGTGGTGTAGGTATAGCCTAAGCCGGCCCAGTCGTGATTGCCTCCAGGTGCGGTGAGCAAGGTGTAGGATGCTTTGAGTTCTTTCAGTTTTGCTGCGATAAACTCATCACCATCTAAAGGCAAAAAGCCGGGACTTTCATAAGGACAAAAATGATGCGGAGCGCTGGAATATGGAACCAAATTATCTGCATCGCCATGAATAAAGAAACCCGGAACTGCATTTTCTGACGTTAGGTAGCGGGCATCTACCACAGCTCCTGCAAAAGATACCACGGCAGCGATTTTCGGGTAATTGCCCAAATCCTTAAAATCGGGATGCTGCGCCATATACGCGGTGTTTAAAATACCTTCAGCACCGGCGCTGCTCCCGGCAAGAATTATTTTTTCAGGATCAAAACTAAAATCCGGATTTGATTTAAGATAACCTAGCGCATCCAGAATATCGGTTGTGGTTTGTTTAAAGGTTTCCAGTTTTTCGGAAGCCGGGCAATCGCAACCAAAGCCCGTCGCTTTGCCCTTGCGGGTTAGGTGATAGCTTATAGAAGCTACTGCGTATCCCTTAGCGGCCATAGTTTGTGAAAATTCGGTTTCCTGAGCATTATCGCGTTTCCCTCCCGAAAAACCACCACCATGAACCAGCACGATTAGCGGGCGTGAGTTGTCGTTTTTATTTTGATTTGCTGTATAAAAATCAAGCTTTAAGGTGTCGGCATAGGTGTGTGTAGATTTTACCAAATCTGCATAGACCTGACCCACGTATTTTTGTTGGGCTCCCAGAGTAAAGACTGAAAAAAGAAGTGTCGCGAATATGCAAATTTGGCGTATCATCCCGGCTAATTTTAGTTAAGCGTAAAGGTTTCTTTTAGGGAAGCATTGCTGTTTCCACCCACAAAGATTTCAAATTCTCCCGGCTCAGCTACAAACTCAAGTGCTCCGTTGTAAAATTTGAGATCGTCGGGTTCTAAAGTTAGTGTAACCGTTTTGGTTTCTCCCTTCTTTAAAAACACTTTTTCAAAGCCTTTAAGTGTGCGTACCGGTGGCGTAATGCTGCGTATTACGTCGTGCAGGTATAATTGCACCACTTCTTCACCGTCGTGGTCTCCGGTATTGGTCACATCAACCTGTACCTCCAGAGATTCACCGGGATTGATTTCTTTTTTAGCTAACGAAAGTTTTCCATATTCAAAAGAAGTATAGCTCAAACCATAACCAAAGGGAAGCAAAGGTGCATTGGGCGAATCTAAATATTGCGATTTAAACTTCTCAAATTCAGCAGATGGTGCAGGACGACCTGTGTTTTTCATACTGTGATATACAGGGATTTGTCCTACGTTACGCGGCCAGCTTGCTGTAAGTTTTCCGGAAGGATTGTAATCTCCAAAAACCACATCTGCAACGGCATTACCGGCTTCAATACCGGGATGCCAAACCTGTAAAATACTTACGGGAAGGTCCATTTCTTCGGTGATGACCAGCGGGCGGCCACTCATCAAAACAAGCACTACCGGTTTTCCGGTTTTTACGAGTTCGCGTATTAATTGCTTCTGACTGTCAGGGATGCTGATGTCTGTACGGCTTCCGGCTTCGCCGCTCATTTCGGTGGCTTCACCTACCACAGCTACAACCACATCAGCATTTTTTGCAGCAAGAAGTGTTTCTGCTAAAAGACTTTCCGGACTTTCCTCTGAGATTTCAATTCGCGGACCAAAGACGTTTACTTTTTTCGCGAATGCGGAATCATTAGAGATGTTGGTACCTTTAGCATAGGTAACCTCCGCCTGTGGCGCTACATTTTTGAATCCGGTTAAGATAGATACTGAAAGTTGAGGGTTGCCGGTAGGTGCCCAGGTACCCAGCATATTGTTTTTACTGTCTGCCAGCGGACCAACAAGCGCGATTTTAGCATTTTTAGCCAGCGGAAGCGTATTGTTTTCATTCTTAAGTAAAACGAAAGACTTACGTGCTGCCTCGCGGGCAATTGTCTTGTTTGCATCGGTAAGAATATCGCGTTGCGGTCTTTTAGAATCGGAATATTTATAGGGATCTTCAAACAGACCCAGTCGGTATTTAGCCTCCAGAATGCGACGACAGGCCTGAGTAATGGTTTCTTCGGTAACCTTACCTTCTTCAACAGACTTTTTAAGGGTGGTTAAGAAACCTTCGCCCACCATATCCATATCAAGCCCCGCATTTATGGAAAGCGCAGATACGGCCTGTAAATCGCCCATACCATGCGCGATCATTTCGTTCACCGAAGTATAATCTGAAACTACAAAACCGTCAAAGCCCCAGCGGTCGCGAAGTAGGGTTGTGAGTAACCATTTGTTTCCACTTGCGGGCACACCATCAACGTCATTAAACGAACTCATGACACTCTCGGCACCTGCTTCAATAGCGGCTTTGTAAGGAGGCAGGTATTCGTTAAACATTTTAACCCGGCTCATATCGGTGGTGTTGTAATCACGGCCACCTTCTGAAGCGCCATAGAGTGCAAAGTGTTTTACGGTGGCGATCATTGTATTTTCGGCGGTAAGATCTTCCTGTTGGTAACCTTGCACCATTGCTTTTGCGATTTGAGAACCCAGATATGGGTCTTCCCCGGCACCTTCGGCAATACGGCCCCAGCGCGGGTCACGCGCTATGTCAACCATAGGTGAAAAGTTCCAGTTGATGCCGTCTGCAGTGGCTTCCTGAGCAGCAATCTGAGCTGTTTTCTTTATCAGCTCCATATCCCAGCTGCTTGACAGTCCCAACGGAATAGGAAATGTGGTTTTATACCCGTGAATGACATCAGAACCTATAAGCAGCGGAATGCCCAGACGTGTATTTTTTACCGCCAGTTCCTGCGCCTGTCTGATTTTTTCAGGTCCTGCAACCCCAAACAAACCGCCCACGTTGCCGGACTTTATTTTATCTTCTACATTTTTACTCACCACCGAGCCTGTTGCGACACCACCACCGGGAGTGAGTAAGTTAAGCTGACCTATTTTTTCTTCAAGGGTCATTTTTTTTAAAAGGGCTTCTACTTCAGGAATAGCCTGTCTTTTTTGGGCAAATACAGTAGTGGCAAGACAAAGCAGACCGATAATTAGAAATCTGGAACGAATACTTTTCATATTTAGAATTTTGTTACCCACCGAAAATCTGTGTTTTAGTAGTTTCGTGGGTTTTGACTTAATTGCCCGTTAAGGGCTTTTAACTTCAGTTTTTATTTGGTGTGACTAAAAAGCCACAACAGAAAATCGGGTTCGGCAAAAGCCGGATCCCAACTGTTGTGATTGGCGTCTTCATACACAGTAACCCGGGGTTTGGCTCCCGCTTCGAGCATGGCCTGTGCCATCTCTAGCGAATGAATGGGGTTTACCACATTATCTTCAGCACCGTGAATAACCCAAAAAGGGGTATTTAGCGCATAGTTTTGTACTTCGCTGGTGCTTCCGGCGCCGCAAATCGCAATGGCTGCAGCGAATGTTTCGGGGTTGCGTTGCACCATTTCGTAAGTGCCCATTCCGCCCATAGAGAGCCCTGCGATATACACTCGTGAAGGATCTGCTTTTCCGTCTTTAATAAAAGAATCGACCAAATCTGCGGCCATTTGCAAATGAGGCGTAGGCTTTTGATCCGGATGAAAGGTAATCCCGATGGGATACGTGCTTCGGTCTACATCAACATTGGCCCAGTACGAATCTTTAGGACACTGCGGAAAAATCACAATTGCCGGGAATGCATTGCGGTTGCCGGTATCTGCAAATACTTTAGAGCCGTGTACCAACTGGCTTTCATTATCTGAACCGCGCTCACCTGCACCGTGTAGAAACAATACTAAAGGATACTTTTTTCCGGCCTCGTAATTGACCGGATATTGTATACGGTACTGCAAACTGTCATCAGCTTTGTGGTAAACAGCGCGCTCAAAACTTTCCTGTGCCAGCATTGCAGCTGAGGTAAAAAGTATGAGGGCAAATAGTGATAAACGCATATTCATTGTTACTTAGGAATAGTGTAGTTAAAATTAAGTTTGTCAAGACCGGCCTGTACGCGCTCATTTTGCATAAACAGTTTCCAGAGCAGACCGCTTCGGTAATTTTCAATCATAACGAGAATGGGACCCTGATCAATCGCCAGATAGGCTTCGGCCACTTCATAATTTTGAACCGGGCTGAAGGCATCATAAAAGCCTACCGGGCCCATTAAAATATTCTTGAGTTCATAGAATCGGCGCAAAGCAGCCATTGATTTTTCAGGGGTGTAGGGAAATGAACTCAATGCTGCTGTTGGCGTAATAACACCGGTATCATTACCCGGACTGTGGGCGGTATATCCCAGACTTCCATCTGCATTAATGGTATAACTGGCAGTCAGACCCCATAGATTGGAAGCATAACCCGGCCAGTTTTTGGGGTTATCCACACAGTACGCATAATTGCTCAACGCATGATTAACGGTTGCGGTCTCGTAATTTACATAGGCATCAGATAAGCCAAATGGATTAAGGCCTAAATAGGAATAATGCGCCCAAAAAAGCGGTCCCCCGGTTTGCTCTTCGCCCGAGTGTCGCACTTCAAGCGGGTAAGCGTAGGCCACTGCCGAAGATTTAATACCGCCATTTTGCGCCCAACCCTGATTGTAAACTTCCGTATCAATAGAAAAGTCTTTGGACGCTGCTGCCATCACATAAGTGATTAAGGTCTCATTGTACCCCTGCAGTCTCAAATTGATCGCAAATTCATTCTCCGGGCTCCAATGCCAGTACAGTACCTTTTCACCTTTGGTAAACCAGTTCCATTCAATCCCGTCAACCAGGTCAAAGGCTTTTTGAGCAAGAGCCTGTTCTTCGGTAGAGCCGTTTTTAAAATATTCGCCTACGGTGATAAGCCCCTGAGCTACAAAGGAAGTTTCCACCAGGTCTGCGCCATCATCAAGCGCACTGAAAGGGATAACATCTCCGGTAGCACCATTGATCCAATGTGGCCAGGCGCCGTGAAAGCGGTCTGCTGTTTCGAGGAAATTGATAATTTTTGAAAGCCGGTTAAAGCCTTCTGTTCTTGAAACAAAATTGCGTTCAATCCCCACAAGAATTCCCATCAATCCAAAACCGGTACCCCCAGAAGCAACTACTTGCTGATCCCGGGTAGGATTTGCAGGAATGTAGCGTTCTTTTGCGGCCCCAGATTCTGCATTGGCATAATCCCAAAAGTATTTAAAGGTTTCGCTTTGCGTAAGATCTAGTAATTCGGCATCACTAAGTTGGGCCTCCGGCTCGGGATTACCACCACCATTGCCTCCATCGGGATTTTCCTCCGGCGGTTCAGCTACAGGATCGGGGCTGTCACTGGAGCAACTCCAAATAGGTATAATGCTTAGTATTAGAAATACGTATTTAATCATTTTGAGATTTTAGATACGGACTTTCAAATCCGAGCTTTCTGAGTCCGTTTAAGACATCTTCATTTTTCATAAACAACTCCCAGAGCAGGCCGCTTCGGTAATTTTCAATCATTACCGGAATGGGTCCCTGATCAATCGCCAGGTAGCGTGGTAAATACCAGTCGTCCTGTAAGCTGAATGCATCATAAGGACCGTACTCCCCAATGTATTGCGGAAGATCGGTATAGAGATGACGCAAAAATGCCTGACTTTCTTTAGGGGTGTAAGGCATCGAGGATAAAGCGGCGGTCGGGGAAATAACACCCAGGTCTTCGCCGGGGCGGTGACCTGCATAACCATTTATAGAATAACTGGAAGTCAGACCCCATAAATCAGGACCATAGCCTTTGTAGTTTTCGGGGTTTTCGACAGCATATTCATATTGAATTTTAGCGTGATTTACGTTCAATTTCCAATAATCTCCGTACTGATCAGACAATCCTTTTGGATTTAATCCCAAATAGGAATAATGCGCCCAAAACAATGGGCCTACAATAGCCTCATCATTGTGTTCAAAGTGATTGAGAACCGTACGCATACCATAAGCGGTTGTATCCTGTGCGATTTTGCCATTTAATGCCCAGCCCTTTTCGTAAACATCTTTAGAAACGGGATGCGTGGGCGATGCGGCTGCAAGTACATACATAATTAAAGCCTCGTTGTAACCCCCAACAGGGAAGTTCATCTTCCAGCCTACGTTAGGAGACCAGTGCCAGTACAATACATCTTTGCCCTGCGTGTACCAATCCCATTCAACTTCCTGCCATAGTGTATCAATCTGGTTTGCTAAAGCCTGTTCGGCCTCATTACCGTCACGATAGTATTCAGCTACAGCTAACATTCCCTGTACCAAAAAAGCGGTTTCTACCAGGTCACCTCCGTCATCGTTTTTGCTGAAAGGTTTAACCTTTCCTGTAGTGCCATCAAGCCAATGTGGCCAGGCGCCGTGAAACCGATCTGCCTGTTCCAGAAAGTTGACCATTTTTTGAAAGCGTACTAGTGCCGAATCTTTTGGAATAAAACCCCGCTCGACTCCTGCCAGTATAGCCATAAAACCAAAACCGGTACCACCTATGGTCACCACGTTTTTGTCATTTGAAGGGTAAATGCCATCCATATGAATACGCTCAGGAGCAAGACCAGAGTCTGGGTTGGCACCATCCCAAAAGTAATTGATGGTTTGTTTTTGTACCGAATCTAAAAGGGCTTCGTCAGAAATCGAATCGGAAGTCGCCTTAGCGACCTCCTGATTCTGATTCTCTGTTTGCGATTCTTTACATCCTGGCAGGGATAGAAGAATCAATCCAACTAAAAATAAACGCATGTGCTTTTTCATCATTACCATCCCGGGTTTTGTCTCATTGATGGTGTTTGAACGAGTTGATCGTTAGGTATGGGGAACACTTCGTGCTTACCTTCTATAAAAGTTTTTCCGTCAGCAGCCATGGCTTCTTTGGCTTGTCCTGTGCGAATAAGATCAAACCAGCGGTCGTGCTCCATAGCGAGTTCCAGACGACGCTCTTTCCAGATGGCGCGTCTAAGCTGAGCCTGATCTGTGGTAGTTACCGCAGGTAAATTTACACGGCTGCGTACCCGGTTTAAAGGAGTAAGAGCAGCAGCAGACTGTCCCAACTCGTTTAAGGCTTCAGCGCGTATTAATAGAATTTCGGCAAAACGTAAAACGCGAATGTTCTTATCTCCATCACCTTGCCCTGCGTTTGCAGAAGAATAGGCTTTTTCGCTATAACGCGGATTTTCAACACTGGTACTTACTACTCTGCCATCCCAAAGTGTTTCGCCTGCAAAAATAATGGTAGCATCACGACGTATAACATCTCCTTCGGCATTGAAGGCATCCTCCAGATTTTTTGAAGGTGAGTTGAAACCCCATCCCCATCCGCTGGGTCCGCGAGCTCCCTGAGTTTGAGAATACTGTTGAACCCCGTGTTGCGGGATTTCACCACGAGCCTGAATTTCAAAAACCGACTCAGGACCATTTTCGGTAGATTCTCTCCAGATGGTAGCATAATCTGGCTCCAGATCGTATTGATTGGATGTGATTAAGTTATTTGCCATATCTGCTGCCTGTTGCCATTTTTCCTGATAGAGGTAAACCTTAGCTAATAAACCCTGAGCAGAACCTTTTGTTGCACGACCTATATCTGAAGATGCATAGTCATTTTTTAAAGGCAGGTCGGCAATTGCTTCAGTAAGATCCTGCTCAATATAGGCATATACCTCTTCAACCGAAGCGCGCTCTACCAGATCTATGCTTTGAATAGGTACGTCACCAAACGAACGTACCAGCCAAAAGTAATTGAGTGCACGCAAAAATTTAGCTTCGGCAATGATGCGCTCTTTAGGAGCACTTGTGGGACCCTCATAAAGTTCGGTAAGCTCGATTGCCTGTCGTGCACGCCCAATAGTTTTGTACCATTGGGTCCACATTGCCCGTACAGAAACAGATGAGGTTGTATGATTGAGGTTATCCAGTTCCCGTTTGTCTGTTCCCGTGTCTGTAGGAGAACTCCCTTTATCTGAATTGTCGGAAATCATTTCGGTAATTCCTAAATACGAAAAGGCATAGGAAAAGTCAGTATGCATTCCATAAACACCTGTAAGGAAATTTACAGGTTCAAAATCTTCACTGTCATCAGCTACGGGATCAACAACCTCTACTTCTTCTACAAAATTGTCGCAGTTAACAAGCAGCATGCCTGCAAAAAGCGTGAGTATTATATGTTTAAATGTTTTATTCATCGCTTTATTTTTTAGAGTTTGAAATTGGCGCCCAGTATAAATGAGCGTGTATTGGGGTATGCAGAAAGCTCAATACCGGTTGTCCCGTTAGGAACTCCACTTTGATTTAATTCTGGAGTAAAACCGGAATACTTTGTAAACATAAACGGGTTTTGCAAGGTCACATAAACTCTGGCGCTATTGATAAAATTGCTCAATTCGGGCAGAGTATATCCCAGTGTTATGTTATTGATTCGGAAATACGAACCGTCTTCCAGGTAGTAGGAAGAAGCCTCGACATCCCGTTCTGCACCGGGATTTACATTTGTTGAGCCGGGACCTGTCCATCTATTATTGAATTGCTCGGCAGAGATGTTTTCACCACCTATACGCGTGTTGTAAAGTCCGTTATATACTTTGTTACCACCTACACCAAAACCGGAAACACTCAGGTCAAAGCTTTTGTAGTTTGCGCCAATATTAACCCCGTAATTGTAGGTTGGGATATACGAACCGAAGTATTTTTTATCGCGGTCGTCAATAACACCGTCTTCATTTTGGTCAACATAACGCAGGTGTCCGGGTCTGGCATTTCCTATCGACGTATTGTTGTCAATCTCTTCCTGAGTTTGCCATACGCCGTCTGCCTCATACATCCACCAGGCAAAAATGGGCTGACCGTCTGCAAGGCGTTTGGTTATACGACCATTTCCTAAACTTCCACCTGTAGCGCCATCATAAGCAGGCTTAACATTTTGAACGCGGTTTTCGTTTGTAGAAAAATTCAGACCAATATTGTATGAAAAATCAGAACCTATCTGGTCTCTCCAGTTTACTAAAAATTCAAAACCGGAGTTGGAGATTTCTGCCGCTTCATCAAAGAAATTAGAACTGAATTCTGAATTGAGAATAGGTCTAACATTAAGAATTGCATTTGTGTTTACTCTGTTGTAGTAGTCGATAGTACCACTAAGACGTCTGTTAAGCATCGCAAAATCAAAACCTACTTCAAATTCTTCAGTCACCTCCCATGATAGTGGAATAGCAGGTGTTCCCAATGCAGCACCAATGATTAAGCTTTGAGCAGGACCAAAAACGTAATTGGTGTTTCGGCTTCCATCACCCGAATTGATAGACTGTACGTTGAAAGGAATCGCCTGATTACCCAGTTTACCCCAACCTGCAAATAGTTTAAAATTATCCAGAACCCCGTTATCTTCCATAAAGGATTCATTAGTAAGCGTCCAACCTAAACTGAAGGCCGGAAAGTAGCCAAAGAAGTTATTATCACCGGTGACAAAATCACTGGTTCCATCTCTTCTCAATACGGCACGAAGGTAATAGCGGGAATCGTAGTTGTATTCTACACGGCCAAAATACGATTGCAAATTGGTGCTTTGATAGGTGTCACCACCTACGCTGTCGTCAAATAAGCGATCTGTTCGTAAGTCGAAATTGCGCAGGTTGCGCTCAGGTCTTACATCGTAGCCCTGTGAGGAGGTAAACTCACCTCCCTGATAGTTTTCACGGCTCAATCCAACAGTAGCGCTGATGTTATGCTTGTCAATTTCTTTGGTGTAGGTCAAAAAGCCTTCCACATTCCATCGGTATGATTCGGTACGGCTTACGCTGTACGAGTTGTTTGCAAATTCGGTTGAAACAATGCCATCACCATTTGGGTCACCTCTTTCCGTATCAAAAGTGGCTTCAGATCTTCTTGGGTCTGCGTTAAGCCATTGTGCTCTGATGTCTGAAAAGCTGTGGTTTGTAGAGTAGAATTTTGTTGCTGCAAAACGGGTGGTCAGCATCAAATCATCTGTAATATCTAATTCTGTTGCTATTTGACCCTGAAGACTGGTAGTATTGATATACGTGTCTTCAAAAAATACCTGAGATACCGGGTTAGCGTGTGTGTTTAATCGTCCTACGCGCTGACCGGGTTCACTTTCAAAAGTTACTATTCCCGTATCCTCGTTAACAAAAGACTGTCCAAATAAGCCGTTATCATATCGTACAGGTACGAGAGGAGATTGTCTGTAAGCACTACTGAATGCTCCGAAAGGTTTAGGAGTTTCATTAGTATAGGCAATATTCAGGTTTTGAATAATCCTGAAGTTGTCATTAAACAAATGGTAGGTGTTGTTATTTCTGATAGTACCACGTCTAAACTTCTGACCGTCCAGAATACCTTTTTCTTCAAAAAGGTTGTAGCTCAAGAAATAGTCGATATTGTCTGAAGCTCCTGAAACGGAAAAGCTGTTGTTGTTGATTAAGCCGGTTTGTAGCAATTCGTCGTACCAGTCTGTGTCATAACGCTGATTTTCCTGAAGCAAAAAGCCGTCATTTGCAGCGCTTTCCTCATTAAAGTATTGAATATACTGGTCTGCATTTGCCATTTTAACCTGATTTAAAATGGTTTTTGCACCGTAGTAAGATTCAAACGAGAATACGGGCTTACCACTTTTACCTCGTTTGGTAGTAATTAAAATAACCCCGTTTGCAGCTCGTATACCGTAGATGTTTGCATATGAAGCACCTTTAAGGAAGTCGATAGATTCAATATCGTTTGGGTTTATGCTGCGAATATCGCTTAGTGGCTGACCGTCTACTATATAAAGTGGAGAACGCCCACCTTCGGCAGTACCCAGACCACGCATTAAAACAGTGGGTGTAGAACCCGGCGCATCGTTTGCAATAATGTTTACACCGGCAACTTTACCCTGTACTGATTGAATCGCAGTAGTAGCGGGTTGTTTGGTGATTTCTTCGCTGTCGATAGAAACAATTGCACCGGTTATATCAGATCGTTTTTGATTACCATAACCTACTACAACGACTTCGTCAAGTTCACTGGTTTGATCCTGCAACGCGAGGTTATACACATCGTCATTAGTTACAGAAAACGTTTGCGATTGGAAACCTAAATAAGTAATACGTATTTGGTCACCTACGCTGGCTTCTAATGAAAAGTTACCGTCAAAGTCGGTTACGGTGTAGGTGTCTTTGTCAACTACCTTTAATTCGGCGCCCGGTAAAGGCACATCCCGGGTGTCTGTAATAGTACCCGTAATGGTCTTGGTTTCCTGAGCTGAAAGGGAGAATGAAAACAGACTCAGGACAAGCAAAAAGCTAATTTTACATTTCATATACTTTACTTTTTGAATTGGTTTTTTAAAATTCTGGTGTGAATATAGGAGACTAAAAATCCAAACGAACTACATAAAAAATACATCAAACTGTTAATTGATGTTAATAACCATAAAATAAGGCGTTTATATATTTAAAACTAAAATTTACAACGTTTGCGAAATGCGTTTGATGTAGTTTTGAGAAAGTCGAAAATGTAATTTTGAGCTATTGATGTATGAGAATCTAGTAATTTTTGATAAGAAATTTTGAAAGATTCTTACCGTTTTTTAAGCCCAACTTTTTACGCAGACGATAGCGATGAATTTCTACCCCTCTCACCGAAATTGCCATTAAAGGGGCGATCTCTTTTGTAGCCAAATTCATTTTTAAATAGGCACAAAGTTTCAAATCTTTCGAACTCAAACCGGGATGGTCTTCCAGTAGTTTTTGAAAGAACTCGTCGTTGATTTCTTTAAATGTGGTTTCAAAAACCTTCCAGTTATCCTTGGCATCAATGATGTGATTGATCTTATTTTGAATATTGGATACCTTTTTGGGATTGCCGCCTTTTTCTTTTACTTCTTCGAGTTCGTTTTTTATATCGATGAGGCTGCTGTTACGTTTTGCAGCCAGGTAGGTGGTATTCGCAAGTTCTTTCCGCTTTGCGTTAATTTCCTGCAACAGTTTATTACGCTCTGCGATTTGATTTTTACGATCTTGCTCTTTTATGAGCCTAAGCTCTAACTCCCTGCGGTGTTTGTTGAGTTTTTGTCTGTTTATATACGCGATGAGAACAACCACGCCCAGGAGCAACATCACATAGACACAGAGCATCAGGTTTGACAAATACCAGGGTCGTAATACGGTAAAACTTAAGGTAAGAGGTTGGTCACTTTTTGCTCCCTTATTAAACGACCAGATGTTGAGGGTGTAATCTCCTGCAGTAAGGTTCTGAAAAGAAAGAGCTTTGCTAAACTGGCCTTTCATACCGTTAGACAGATCATAAACAAAAGTAGGGTCGTGCAGGGAAGGCGCAGCGATAAATACGGTGAGGTTTGCGGCCTCCTTGTATGGGATTTCAAATGTTTTTGATGTGATTTTCCGAGTTTCATCTGCGGTTTGAAGGCCGGTAAGCAGTGGGGCCTGCACGCTGCTCTGATCGTGATCTGCCTTTAGACTCGCAAGATTGATGCGGCCAAAGCCTTCATTTAGGGTGATGTAAAAAATACTGTCGTTGTGTTGAATAATTGTCTCATAGTTTTTTACAATACGGCTTTCCAGTAAGGGCTCTACAATATACAGGCTGTCCTGTTTAAAATCGGTATAAATCAGGCCATTGCCTTTTCGGTTTTTGAACCAGTAGAAGCTATCTCGGTCATTGATCAAAGCATAGGAATGGTAGTTTTTGAGTTCTTTAAAGTTCTCAAGTGTATCGTTTATACGGTTATAACGATACCACTCTCCTGCGTTGTAAAAGGCGATTTGACCTTCTATCTGATGAATATGTGTTTTATAGGCCGAAAGTCCCCCCAGATCGTCGTAAGATTCTACATTTGATATTTTTTGCCTGGGTAAATCAAGCTCTGCCCTGTAAAAACCCTTATAGGGATGTGCTGCCCAAAGGTTTTGATTGTTTTCAAATAATACTTTTTCTACCGGTCCCGGTTTGCTTTCATCCAGAGGAAGCATTTTAAACTCATTTTGCTCAAAATGAAACCGTCGCAGACCGTTATAGGTATAATTAAGGAATTGACCGGATTGCGGGATTTGTACAAGGCCGTAACTTCCGGAGCTACCCGTAACCAGATCAAGCTTGTCATTTTTAAGTTCAAATAAGCCCAGGTTGTGATTGATAAAAAGCCTGTTGTTTATAGTCGTAAACTTCCACACCTGACCCTGAGAGCCGGGTATGAAACTGATGCCTGAATCGGTAATTTTATGAACGCCCGTATTTGTACCGGCATAGGTAGCCCCATTAAAGAAAACCAGATCGTAAACAGCACCCAGCTCACCCGTATTATCAAGAAAGTACTGCACTGCAGTATCGGGGAGAACCAGGTCTATACCATTGTCAAGGCCTATCCAGATCTTAGAACCGGCTTTGTGTAACGAGAGCACCGTATTGTTCTGCAGTCCATTTTGTCTGAAATGATTCTTTAGATTTCCGGTTCGGGTGTTGTAATAGGCGATTCCTCCCTTTACAGTGCCTAAGATCAAAAGCTCATCATTTACCGGTTGTATTTTATTGAGCTCGTTGATCTCCAGAAACTGCGTGAGCGCAGCATTTCCCCAGGGCTTCAAGCCATTGTTTTCAAAAACGAAAATTCCGGTTCTACGGGTACCGGCAAGGATTTTTCCATCAAAATTGCTGAGTTCTATAATCGCACTTTGGTTAACCCTTGCTGTGGTTAAGGTGTCTATTTTGTTATTTCTGAAGCGGTATAACTTACCCCCATTAGAACCCAAATACAAGTCATTATCGTGCTGCTCCATTGCGGTAATGACAAAACCGGGCTCGTGTGCTTCAATTTTTTCGCCGTTAAAAACATAGAATTTTCCAAAAGACCTGAAGTAGACCGTATCGCCAATTGAGCCTATTTGCCAGAATTCTTCATTTTGAAATGTCGCGTTTATAAGATGAGTAAGTGACGTATAGTGTAAATCGCCGGTTTCTGTGGTGGTCCAATACCCAAACTCTTCATAAGAACCGGTATAGATGCGATCGCCATGGCAAAAAACAGAGCGTATGGTGGTGTGGTTAGGTAGCGTAAAGACTTCCCAACGCTGACCGTCAAAACGCAGTAAACCTTCATTGTTAGCGACAAACAACACACCATCTTCATTAGTGCTGAGGCCCCAGTTTTGACTTGCGGCATTATAATCGCGGGTACTGTAATTGGTTACCGGTGGAAAGAAATTCTGACCATAACCCATTGTGGTTAAGGCCAAAAAAAAGCAGCATACCCAATATATTTTATGTTTTAACAGCATATGGAAAGGTAATTAATGCTTTTGCACGTTTCAACCGTAAAATTACAGGAAAGCAAGTTGGTCTAGTAGATTTAGGTTCTTAAATGCTGTTAAAGAACTAATCTGAATCTTTTACAGCTGTAGATGAAATCTGCCCCAACCGCTGCGCATTTAAGGTTGCCAGTACCACAACGCCAAAAAGAACCAGAATCAGATACGTGAAGGCCACACCCTGATCGATGAGATAGCCTATAAGCAAAGGTGCCAAAGCGGTGCTCAGGATCATAGACATCGAGAACAGGCTGTTCACGGCGCCCAGTTTTTCGGTGCCGTAGACTTCGGCGAGTACGGCAGATTTCACCGTTCCGGCGAGGCCGGTAGTCACTCCGTTGAGAATGAGAAAAATAAGTGCGCCGGCAATGCCGTCCATAAAAGCAAAGGGCAGAAGCCCCAGCGCCTGAGGGATCAGAAAATACCGATACAGGCGTTTGGCGGTAAACCGGTCGACCCAGATTCCACCTACGATAGACATCAAAAACCGGGTTGCGGCATAACCTGTAAAAAATGCCGCGTAGAGTGAAACAGACCAGCCATTTTCTTCGACGAAAACGTATTGATAAAAGAAAATCGCTGTTGAGGTAAATGCCAGGGCAAAGGTAGAAGGCATCAGGACCATAAAGCGTTTGTCTTTAAGAATTCCGCCAAAATCTTTAGCCAATACTTTAAAAGAAGGTCGTTTGGATACCTGTTCTTTTCGGTCAAAATAACTGAGGTCTTTAAACCACAGGAATCCCAGATAAATCAATAACATCCCGGCGCTGGCCTGGGCCGCAACCTCAAAGCCGTAGGCAAGGATTATTGAAGTAATAATTATGGGAAAAATAGCCTCACCCATAGGGAAGCCCAGAGCCGCAATACTCAGGGCTTTACCCCGGTTTTCACCAAAATACCGCGACATCACGGTCTGGCTGATGTGACTCATCATCCCCTGTCCGGTAAGCCGTAACCCGATCATCGCCAAAATCAGCAGGCTGATGTGGTAAGGAGAAAAACTGAGCAGCAGGCACGAAAGTATAAGTCCCAAAATGTTGAAAAACACCACTTTTTTAACCGGTTTATGATCTATGGTGTGGCCTACGGTTAACAGAATTACTGAGGCAATAACGGTTCCCAAAGCGTAAATACTGCCAAAAGTACCTTCAGAAATACGGAAGGTTTTGAGCACTTCGGGCACGTAAAGCGAGATTAAAAACGTCTGCCCAAAACTGGATAAAAAAGTAAGGACCCAGCCAAAACTCGCAGATTTAAAATGGTTTTTGAGAAAGAGAAGGAGGTTCTTCAAAACGGACTTTTTCTGGAGCGTAAAAGTACTAAACCCGAACCGGTTTGAGTCACTTTGGCGCGGAGTATTAACCATGTTGGGGCCTTAGAGATGCGGTGTGATTCTACGAATAACGGCTTTAGGGCTTTATTTTAAAGAAACTTTAGAGGTTTAGTGCTTCATAGGGCATAGGTTTTGCTCCTTTTATCACCCGTTTATAACGGGATTTCCGGTAAAAGATTCGGACCAAAATAATAAGCTATGAAACGAATACAAGACATTTCAATCTTCATGATACTAATCCTCGCGGGTATCATGCTGTCATTTAAACCTGTAGCCGAAAAGCCGAAGCCCTATGCTATTGTCAAAATCTGGGATTTGCCGGGAGTTTTGGATGAAGTATCCGGTCTAAGCTGGGCGGGAAATGACCAGATTCTGATGGTTGAAGATGAGCACGCGACGCTTTACCTCTATGATTTGGAAGCTGAAAAACTGGAAAAAGAGATTTCTTTTGGCGAAAACGGCGATTTTGAAGGCGTTGCTTTGGACGGAAGCACCGCTTTTGCGATGCGCAGTGACGGCATGCTGTTTGAAATTCAGCAGTATTTAGCCAAAAACCCGAAAGTAAAAAACTACCGGTCTGCACTTTCGCACAAAAACAATGTGGAAACCCTTGCGATAGATAAACAAAATCACCAACTGCTCTTTGCTCCCAAAGACGAAGATCCCAACGATGACCAGGTCAAAGGTATTTACAGTTTTGATCTCGATACCCATAAAATGCAGCCTGAGCAGCTTTTTAAAATTGATATGCTCGACCGCGCGCTCAAAGACTATAAAGAAAAGAAGACCGAACGCACGTTTAGACCTTCAGATTTAGCGGTGCATCCGCAAACCGGAGCTTTTTATGTTTTGGAAGGCGTGCATCCCAAACTGCTTATTTTAAGCACAACAGGTGACATTAAGCGGGTTATTGATCTGGACGAAAAACACTTTCCCCAACCTGAAGGTATAACCTTTAGCCCTGATGGCAGGTTGTTTATTTCTAACGAAGGCCATGGGCAACCGGCAACCGTAGTCGAAATCAGGCTTTCTGAATAAACTTTTAGTGCTTTGTGTTCCTTACAAAACCTTTTCTTAACCAAAACATAAACCCGGAATAAGGCAGGAATAGAGGCTATTTGGTTTATTTGCGAAGTACGTGAGTAAACAAATATCCCTATGAATTATTCAGATCAGGAATTATTGGCGCTTTTAGATAAGCATCAAAAGCTGGGCTTTGATCTGATTTTTGAGCGTTACTGGAAGCGACTCTACCGTTATGCCAATACTATTTATGCTGAGGACCGTATTTGCGAAGACATTGTTCAGGAAGTTTTTATCAGTCTCTGGGAAAAATCAAAAACGCAGAAAATCTTCAACCTCGAGGCCTATTTACTAAGGGCTGTAAAATTTAAAGTTATCAATCACTTGCGGGACTTAAAATTTACCCGTGAGCATCAGGAGGTTTTAAATGAGCTTTGTGTTCCTGCAAAGGCAGATCAGTTTCTGGTTTGCGATGATGTAGAAGCTTTAATTCATTATGAGATTGATAAACTTCCGCCTAAATGCAAAAGGGTGTTTGTTTTGAGCCGCTTTGAGGATGTGCCCAATGCAGAAATTGCACAGCAACTCAATATTTCTATACGCACGGTTGAGAAACACATTAGCGATGCCTTAAAACACCTTAGAACTTCGCTCCCGGTAGGTGAATTGTCCCTGATTATTACCTTATTGTTTCAATAATGTAAACACTATTTGCCGTATTTAAACAAATCATTAAATGCGCAAAATGCGCTACGTGTAAACCCGGCTTTCTGTGACTTACCTGTAAAAGGGTTCAATTTTGACACAGAAAGAATTTCAGAAATTACTGGAAAAACAACGGCAGGGATCACTCAACAAAGCCGAAGAAAACCTGCTTGAAGAATTTGTAAACAGACTTCAGCAAAACCAGAAGCACAGACGTATTGATCCGGGCGATGATCACAAAAAGCGTATTCGTAAAAAAATTGATCAGGCTATTGATGCGCATACGCCTCAACGGCGTCTGGTGAATAGCAAGGTGCTTGCCTATGTTTCGGGTTTAGCCGCTGTGCTTTGTATAAGCTTTTTTGCCTTCCGGTATTTTTCAGTTGAATATATAAGTGTTGCCACAGGCAAGGGCGAACAGCGCAGTCTGGTTATGAGTGACGGTTCAAAAATTTGGTTAAATGCCAATTCCAGCCTTACCTATCCTGAAAATTTTAATGAAAACCGAAACCTTCAATTAACCGGTGAAGCCTTTTTTGAAGTCTTCCGTGACGAGCAGCACCCCTTTACTATTAAAACCGGAGCGGTGCGAACCACCGTATTGGGAACCAGCTTTAACATCAACTCTTATGACCCGGCCAGTCCCGTGGTCAGCGTCCGCAGTGGAAAGGTTAAGGTAGAGCATACAAACACCGGCGAGAAAGTGTATCTGGTTAAAAATCAGGAGCTGGTTTTTGAAAATGCAAATAGTCCGGTGACAACTACCGGAAATCTTCAGGATACCATGCTGTGGATGCAAAAAACGATTGTTTTAAACAATACAAGTCTGCTCAAAACAGCCACTGTTTTAGAAAACTGGTATGACGTAACGATTGATTTTGCCGATCCTTCAATAAAGGAGCTCCGCATAACAGGGAAATTTCACGATGAACCTTTAGAAACGGTCCTTCAAAGTATAGCGCTTATAAATCACTTGAAAATAGATACCCTCTCTCAAAACCACTTTATGATTCGAAAAAACGCCCCTTAAAACAAAAGAGACCCACTTCTGCTGCAACACAAGTGGGCCGGAATAAATAAGACTACAACTGAAATTATAGCCATTATCAACATGAAAACTAAACTACAAATTTTACAAACGTTTACCCTTTGGAAATTGAGGTATTTGATGCTCGTCCTTATTTCCATAGTGACTTTACAGGCTTCGGCCAACCCTAATCAAAATCTGAAATCTGTATATGTAACCACAAGTTTTAAGGATACGCAACTGGCCGATGTTTTTGCCAATCTTGAAAAGCAAACCAAATTCACCTTTGTTTTTGACAGCAAACTTCTAGCGACTACCAAAGCGGTAAATCTTAATGTACGTAACGAAAGCCTTGACCTTGTTCTCAACAAGATCGCTGCACAGACCCGTCTTTCTTTCACCCAGATTAATAACACCATTACGGTAGTACGTAACGAAATCCAGCAGCAAATTAAAGGGCGGGTTTTTGATAAGGATGGTCTTCCGCTACCCGGTGCTACGGTAAAAATTCAGGGTTCATCAACCGGAGTGACCACAGATTTTGATGGGGTATTTACCATCAATGCGGGCAGTGCGGTAGTTCTGGAAGTTTCTTATCTGGGCTTTACCACAAAAACTGTAAATGCATCACCGGGAGAAGACCTCAGCATTACACTGGAAGAAAATGTGAATGCCTTAAACGAGGTGGTAGTGACCGCTCTGGGGATTAAGCGGGAAGAGAAAAAACTGGGTTACGCCCAGCAGACCGTATCTTCCGAAGAGCTTTTAAATGCCCGTCCCAATAACTGGTCTGAAGCCTTACGCGGTAAAGTACCGGGGCTTACCATTAATGGCTTGGGAGGTCCCATTGGTTCCCAGCAAATAATACTGAGAGGTAACAGCTCACTTGATCCCGGTAATAACGGGGCACTTATCGTTATTGACGGCATCCCTGTTCAAAATGAATTTCCGGGTTCAGGTGCATCTAATGCCTATATGGGAGGTGCTTCCAGTACAGACACGCCGGTAGATTTTGGTAATGCCATAGCCAATTTAAATCCAGAGGATATTGAGAGTATTTCAGTATTAAAAGGTCCTGCGGCATCTGCACTTTATGGATATCAGGCAGCTAACGGTGCTATTTTGATTACGACCAAAAAAGGCCAAAAGCAGACCGGTCTGGGGGTTACGATTACTTCAAACGCTAAGATGGATGTCATTACCCGCTGGCCAGACTGGCAATACGAGTACGGTCAGGGTAGTGGCAGGGGCAGTTACTTAAAGCCTGCCACAGATTCTGAAGGCAACCCGGTAGCTTACGAAGACCGGTTGTATTATACCTATGGCGCTTCAGAAGACGGTAGGAGCACTGCCGGAAGCAGCAGCGCCTTCGGACCTCGTTTTAACGGGCAGTTTTATTTTCAGTACGATCCGGAGCTTGAAGGACAATCGGCAGAACGCCAGCCTTGGAGACCTTATAAAGACAATCGCAAAGGTTTTTGGCGTAAAGGACTTACGCTCACAAACAACATCGCTCTTCAGGGTGGAAGCGAAAAAGGATCGATGCGTGCTTCGGTTACTCACACCAAGAATGAGTGGATTATGCCAAACACCGGTTTTGAGCAAATGTCCCTTTCTGTTAATGCCAAACATCAGATATCTAAAAGAATAAACCTGTCGTCTATCGTAAACTATTCCAAAAGAATGAGTGATAACCTGCCGGGTCAGGGTTACAACAACCACTCCATCGCTTATTTTATGATTTTTCAAAACCCCAATGTGGACCTCGACTGGTACCGTCCTATCTGGAAAGAGGGGCAGGAACAGATAGATATGATACGCCCGTATAGCAGTTTTATTGACAATCCCTATGCGATGGCTTACGAAATTGAGAACAGCCTCAATCAACATGCGATAACCGGTAATTTTCAGATAGATATCGAGTTGCATACCAACCTGAGCCTGATGCTTCGCGGGGCGCTGAATATGTACAACAAAAATATGGATCAGCGCAGACCCTATGACATCAACCGGTATGCACGGGGTTATTACCGCAAGACCAATGTGTTTAAAAATGAAATCAATACCGATTTCCTGTTAACCTACACCAATAAATTCGGGGATCTCGACCTTACTGCAAATGTGGGCGGAAACAGTCTGGATTACGAATATTTAAGACAGGATTCCTGGACTGAAGGTCTCGAGATTCCCGGGGTGTATAACCTGGTAAACGGCTCTCAGCTTTTTACCAGCAAGTTTGAAGGCTATAATAAGGTAAACAGTCTGTACAGTCTGGTTTCTCTGGGACTTAAAGATTTCTTATTTGTAGACTTAACCGGGCGTAACGACTGGAACAGTATGCTTCCTAAACAGAATATGTCTTACTTCTTTCCTTCAGCAAGTGCGTCGTTTGTGGTAAGCGAACTTGCAGATTTGCCTAAATCTATAGATTTTCTCAAGCTTAGAGGTTCTGTGGCGCAGGTAGGAGGTGCAGGACAGTATGATAACCGCTATAGTACCAGCAAGTACTTTAGCCGTAGTGACTTCCCCGGTTCGGCGGTTTCACCACATTCGCTTTACAATACCGATTTTAAACCGGAAATCACAACCAGTACCGAACTGGGATTTGATTTACGCATGTTTAAAAGCAGGTTGAAACTGGATGCCGCTGTTTATCAAACCACCTCAAAAAATCAGATTTTCAGCTCGCCGTTACCCAACTCTTCAGGGTACAGCAGCGCTTTAATCAACGCCGGTTCTGTGCGTAACCGCGGGATTGAGCTGTTACTTAATGCTAAAGTGATAAACACACCGTCTTTCAGCTGGAATAGCACACTCAACTGGTCTAAAAATGAAGGGAAGGTATTGTCGCTTCACGAAAATGCCGAAGAAGGCAGGTTTGAGATGTTGAGTTCATCTGGGGCACGTCTGGTGGCTGTTGAAGGAGGTTCACCTGCAGCGCTTTTTGGCAGAGGATATGAAAGAAATCCACAGGGCGAAATCATTTTTGATGCGGATGGATTCCCGCTTATGACTGATGATATCATTTTTATAGGCGACACCCAACCCAAGTGGGTAGCGGGCTTTATCAACTCGTTTCAGTATAAAAATTTACGGTTAAATGTAGTTGTTGATGGTAAGTATGGCGGGGTGATTTACTCGCATACGCATCACAAACTTACCCAGCAGGGTAAATTGAAGCATACCCTCATCGGTCGTGAAGAAGGGGTACGTGTGGGTGAAGGTGTGGTTCTAAATGAAGATGGCACGTATAGTCCCAATACCATAGCAATCCCAATTGCAGATTATTATAATGAGATGTATCCCCTGGACAATACCGAAGCCAATTCATTTGATGCTTCGTTTGTAAAACTGCGCGAGGTTACTCTGGAGTATAACTTCAGTAAAAAATTGCTGGCCGGTACTTTTTTAAGTGAAGCGGCAGTGTCGCTGTATGGTAGAAACCTGGCAGTGATTTCAGAATTCCCCATCTATGATCCTGAAGTGGCGGGGCTTGCCGGTGGCACCAATTTTCATCCCGGTGCTGAAGTAGGGCAGATGCCATCGCCTTCAGAATTTGGTATTAATGTTAAAGTAGGCTTTTAAATAAATACAGATATGAAAACTTTAAAATTCTTAATAACCGGATTTTTAGTGTGTGTGCTTTCTTCCTGTTCAACCAACTTTGAAGAGATAAACACAGACCCTAACAATCTCGAAGAAATAACCGCAGGAAGTGCCCTCAACCCCATCCTGTATGAGTTGACTACACATAACGCGCTGCAACATCGCAATATAGGTGCGCAGCTTATGCAGATGTTTATCCCAAATGAGGATAATACCAACGCGGTTTTTTACTACGATTTTGTACAGAATATTGGAGGATCTACCTGGAATACCTACTATTCTGAGCTCACGAATATCAAAGAGATGGAGAAGGCAGCTGTGCGTGATGAGCTGCCTAATTACGAGGCAATTGCGCTTACACTAAAGGCCTATGCTTTTTCGATACTTACAGATTGTTTTGGAGATGTACCTATGCTTGAAGCCGGTAGTGCCGAAGAGGGAGTCTGGTTTCCCGAATTTACAGAGCAGGAAACGATTTATACCCAAATCCTGGAAGATCTGGAACGTGCAAACAGTTTATACGATACCGATCAGGCAATGCCCTATGTGAGTGATATTCTGTTTCAGAATGATGTGGCCAAATGGCAAAAGTTTACCAACTCACTGCATATGCGTTTGCTTTTGCGTACTGCAAATCGCAATGCATCAGCTTATACTGAGTTGGCTGCTATAGCAAATAACCCGGCGACCTACCCTGTTTTTACCAGCAATGACGATCACGCAGTTTTAAAAATTTCCGGGGAAGCCCCCTTGCTTTCACCATGGAGCAGACCTCAGGATTTCAATACGTTTAGGGTGTATAACGCCTTTTTTATTGACCACCTTAAAGAATTTGAAGATCCCAGACTTCCGGTTTTTGCAACCGAAGCGATGGGACTCAACAATGAGCGCTATGGGTATATTGGTTTGCCTATAGATTATAGAAATGATCCGGTCGCAGATTCAATTGCTACGGTTTCAGGACCCAGGCAACAGCTGGCAATCGCACCGCTTAGTGTACCCTTAATGAGCTACGCGGAAGTAGAATTTATAAAAGCAGAGCTTGCGCAGCGCGGACTTATCACCGACGCGCAGGAACACTATGAAAAAGGGGTGGAAGCAGCCTTAACAATGTGGAGTGTTTCCGTACCTGCCAACTACTTTGATAATACCGCTACTGCTTATGATGGGACACTTGAGCGTATCATGCTTCAGAAATACTTCGCCTTATTTTTTACCGATTATCAGGCGTGGTTTGAACATCGCAGAACAGGATTGCCTCAATTGCCTGTATCTTCAGATATGAAAAACAATCAGGAGATGCCTTCGCGCTTGTACTATCCTATTGATGAAGCAGACCGCAACAATCAAAATTATAAAGCGGCTGTTGAACGTATGGGAGGAGATGAGATTAACATCAAAGTCTGGTGGGATAAATAAGCCAATCACTTTTGTAAAACCGAATTAAAACAACATTATGAAAACAATAAAATGGGCAGTCCTGAGCTGTATGCTTTCGCTGGCCGTAAACGCACAGCAAAAAGCAACCGGTTATGTCTTTGAAGATGAAAACAGAAACGGAAAGAAAGACCGTAACGAGAAAGGTATTGCCGGGGTGTCGGTTACTAATGGGGAAGATGTAATCGCCACCGATGCCAAAGGTGGCTACGAGCTTTCTTTAAAAGAAGGGCAATCGCTTGCGGTCATAAAGCCTGCGGGTTACAGTCTGCCGGTTAATGCGCAAAACCTGCCTCAGTTTTACTACAGTTACCGGCCTGAAGGTTCCCCGAAGTCTGACTTTAAAGGCATCGCACCTACCGGGAAATTACCAAAATCGGTAGACTTTGCGCTGTTGCCTGCTCAGGAAGAAGACCGCTTTACCGCGTTGATCTTTGGCGATCCTCAGCCGTATACCGAGCAGGAAGTAGCGTATTTTGCCAAAGGCATTGTGGCCGAGGTTGAAGGAATACAAGATGTAGTCTTTGGGCTAAGTCTGGGCGATCTGGTGGGTAATGACCTTGATCTGTTTAGCCCTTATATCACAGCTGTACAGCGCGTAGGAATCCCCTGGTTTAACCTGATGGGCAATCACGATATGAATTTTGACGCACCCAGCGATGACCTTTCCGATGAAACGTATGAGTCTTATTTTGGCCCTGCCAACTATGCTTTTAACTACGGTAAGGTGCATTTTCTGGTTCTTGATGATATTTTGTATCCCGATCCCAGGGAAGGTAAAGGCTATTGGGGAGGTTTCCGTGAAGATCAGTTACGGTTTATAGAAAACGACCTGGCTCTGGTACCTAAAGATCATTTAGTTGTGGTAGCTTTTCATATTCCGCTTAGCGAACCCGAAGGAGACCCGTTTAGGGATGCAGATCGCGAGCGTTTGTTTAAAGCGCTTCAGCCTTTTGAAAATACCCTTTCGCTTTCAGCCCACACCCACATTCAACGCCAGGATTATTTTACGGAAGCACAGGGCTGGCAGGGTAAAAAACCGCATCACGAGTATAATGTAGGCACCACTTCGGGCGACTGGTATTCGGGTACATTTAATGAGCAGGGTGTACCTGTTTCGACCATGCGTGATGGTACGCCCAAGGGATATGCGTTTATTCATTTCGACGGAAATACCTATAAAACCGATTATAAAGTAGCAGGTAAACCGGCAGCCTATCAAATGGAAATTTTTGCACCTAAGGTCCTGGCGCAGGGTAAGGGTACTAAAGCGGGTATCTATACCAACTTTTTTATGGGAGCTGAAGGCGATACGGTTGAGTACCGCGTTGATGCGGGCGAATGGAAACCGATGGATTATATCAATGAGCAGGATCCTTCGTACGAAGCCACCATTTATGAGTGGGATACCGCTGAGGTTTTGATGGCCGGGAAGCGCGGCAGCAACCCCGTTAAAAGCACGCACCTCTGGTGGGGTAAGATTCCCACAAAGCTAGATTTGGGCACGCATACTATTGAAGTAAAAGCAACAGACCGGTATGGCAAAATCCATCTGGGTACGGCCTCCTATCGTCTGGAAGAACCTGTTAAGTAAATGCTTGTTTGTCAAGCCTGCTTTTTCTGAGGATTCAGATGGGCAGGCTTTTTTTATTTTTACAAAACCAATAATAAGAATATGAAGACTAAATTTATACAGGCAATTCTGCTAATAAGTGTTTTGGCAGGATGCAAATCGAATACCGAAGAGTCTCAGGAACCCACTATGAATACAAAATCTGAAATACAGGTACAGGGCCATCGCGGCGAGCGGGGCAACCTGCCCGAAAACTCCATTCCCGCATTTATAAGTGCACTCAAAAAGGGCGTTGACGTGCTGGAGCTCGATGTGGTGATTTCAAAAGACAGTCAGGTCGTGGTAAGTCACGAGCCCTGGATGCTGGCCTTGTATATGACCGCACCAAACGGTGACTCGATTCCGCAGGATAAAGAAAAAGAATACAATCTGTACCAAATGGATTACGCCGAAATCAAACAATATGACGGTGGTTCAAAAGGGAATGTACGCTTTCCGCAGCAGCAAAAGCTAAAAACCTACAAACCCCTGCTCAGCGAAGTTATTGATACGGTTGAAGCAACGATCAAAGCGGAAGGTTTAAAGCCTGTGAAGTATAATATCGAAATCAAATCGGTGCCTGAGGAATACGACGTTTTTCAACCGCAACCCGAAGCTTTTGTAGATTTGGTTATGGGAGTCATTCAGGAAAAGCAGATGGAAAACCGTGTAAACCTTCAATCTTTTGACCCGGCGATTCTGGAGGCAGTACATACCAAGTATCCGGAAATTGAGCTGGCCTTTTTAGTAGGCGAAAACACCTATGAGGAGAACAAAAACATCCTGAGTTTTAAGCCTGAAATTTACAGTCCGCACTACAAACTGCTTGATTCAACCGAAGTTTCGGCAATCAGAAAAGACGGCTTAAAAATAATTCCCTGGACGGTCAACGAACCCGAAGCGATCAAAGAAGTCATTGCGCTCAAGGTAGACGGCATTATCACCGATTATCCGGAGCGGGTTATTGAAGCCCTGAAAAAAGAGTAGCTTTACCTAAACTTTTGGCTAGTGAAGATTCGGAGACTGAAAATCTATACGGCTCGACCAGCGGAACAGCGTCAGTTTTATGAAGAAACCTTAGGTCTCCAGGTTTCTGAGAAAGACGCAAAAAGCTTCTCGGTTAAACTGGGTAAATCGATACTGACTTTGGAGGAACGCCAGACCGCCACACCTTATCATTTTGCGATCACAATCCCGGCAGGGAAAGAACAGGAAGCGCTTAGCTGGTTGAAGCAAAGGGTTGAGGTTTTAAGGAATGGCGAAAAGGGAATTCAATATTTTGAGAACTGGGATGCACGGGCCATCTACTTTTACGACGCAGATCACAATATTGTGGAGTTTATCGCCCGAAATACCCTGAATAACCAAACTTCAGACGCCTTTAGCAAAGCACAACTGCTTGAAATTTCAGAAATAGGTTTGCCTACTGATGCTATTGAACAACGCTTTATTACGCTTAACAAGACGCTGGGACTTGAAGTCTACGATGGCAGCTTTGAACGTTTTTGTGCCGTGGGTGATGCAAACGGATTGATTATTCTTATCGACAAAAATTCCAGAAAATGGTTTCCTACCAATGACACGGCTTATCCTTCAGATTTTGAATTGGATACGGTTGTTGAAGGCGTTGAATTCCGTATTATCTTTAGAAATGAACTTTTAAAAATTGAGCACCTGTAATTCGGTTTCTATGCATATCAAATCCATCCGCCCGTTTTTAGGGGCTAAAGATTTCAATACTTCCTGTGCTTTTTACCGGGATCTGGGTTTTGAAGAAGTAGTGCTTCCGCCCAAAATGGCCTTGTTTAAAATGGGAGATTTCGGTTTTTACCTGCAGGACGCCTACGTCAAAGATTGGGTAGATAACACCATGGTTTTTTTGGAAGTGGAAAACGTGCAGCAGCATTTAGATCACATCAAAAGCCTTCAGCTTCCCGAAAAATACGCCGGAGTTCGCGTTTCAGAACTGGTGCATCAGCAGTGGGGAAGCGAGTTTTTTGTACACGATCCTTCCGGAATCCTTTGGCACATAGGCTCCTTTAAAAAATAGCCCAAAACAGTCACCTATTTCAGTCAGCCGCTGTAGTTTTGCGAAATCTAAGCAAAGACCTATGGGGCTTACTCGGTTTAAATCAATATTAGCAGCGGCCGGTGCGGCTTGGCTTTCCTTGATTTATATCCTGGCTCCGGTGCAACAGCATGTTTTAGAATGGGCGCACCAGTGGGAACACGAGTTCTACCACATCACCTCTAGCTCCCACGAGCACGGTTTTTTATCGGCAGATCAACTCCTAGCCGAAGCCGGTCATGACCACCGCACTTTAGAATACATCAAGCAGGTTTTGGAACCTTTTGAAGACGACCTTCAAAAGGAGCAGGATAAAAAGACCGTCTCGTTTAAGCTGGACAAACACCTGCAAGCTGAAAAAGCCCATCCGGCTTTTGCTCCACAAATAATCATTTCCAAAGCGAAATATTCTTTTTTCCTTCATGAACAAAAGTTACTCGCATTGCGTATTCCGGTTCCCCCGCCTCAGGTATAAGTTTGTTTTAATGGCCCCGCCAAAGGGTAAACTACCCCAAGGTAGTTTACTCACGAGCTTGTCTAAAAAGTTGTTCTGTATTGGATTGTCAGTCTGAGCCTGTCGAAGACTATTTGGTTATCAGTATTTTAAAAACTTCGATCCGAGAAACATCGGGGCAGTTCAACAACTCAGGATTATTTTTTAGACAGCCTCATCTATCCTGCTGTGCCGGCTTCATGCAAAACGTCCAGACGTTTTCGCGTGCCCGCGCCAGTACATTCTTTTATTATTCTTAAACACACTTATGAAATATCATATAATCGTGTTTCTGTTGGTTTGCGCGCAATTAAGTGCCCAAAACCTTACAGGAACTGTGACCAACGAGGCCGGAAAACCTCTTGAAAATATCAATATTTACAACCTTACCAGCGGGAAGCATACCCACACCAATGCAAAAGGAGTCTTTAATCTGCCGGGCGTAAAGCTTCGGGATTCGATTGCTTTTTCGCGACTGGGTTTTAGTACGCTTACCCGCAGCGTTGACGCATCTTGGCTTAATGCACCCATACAAATCGCCCTGATTGAAAGCAGTACCTCTTTAGACCAGGTGGTGCTTTCTTCAGAAGTCAATAGCCTGAGTCAGGTGGTAGCCGTAGACCTGCGGCTGAATCCTGTAAAATCTTCGCAGGAAATCCTGCGTAAAGTCCCCGGACTTTTTATCGGTCAGCATGCCGGGGGAGGTAAAGCCGAACAGATTTTTCTAAGGGGCTTTGATGTAGATCACGGTACCGATGTGGCCATCAGCGTCGATGGCATGCCCGTAAATATGGTGTCTCACGCCCACGGGCAGGGCTACGCCGATTTACACTTTGTGATTCCAGAAACTATTGAAAACATCGATTTTGGCAAAGGAGCCTATTATGCCGATAAAGGAAATTTCAACACCGCCGGTTACGTAGACCTGCGTTTAAAAGAAAGCCTGGATGCCAGCAGCATTTCGCTGGAAGCAGGTCAGTTCAACACCTCGCGGCTTACAGGTATGTTTAACCTGACAGATGACGACAGGCATTCCGCTTATGTGGCCTCTGAAATGTATCTAACCGATGGTCCTTTTGACAGTCCGCAGAATTTCAACCGTTTTAACGTATTGGGAAGGTATACCTACACCAATCTAAATGCCGATAAAATCACGCTGACGGCTTCGCATTTTCAAAGCAAGTGGGATGCTTCCGGTCAAATTCCACAGCGCGCCGTAGATCAGGGATTAATAGGGCGCTTCGGGGCAATTGACGATACCGAGGGCGGACAGACCAGCCGCACCAATCTCAGCCTTCAGCACCTTAAAAATTTGGAACACGATGCCGTGCTAAAAACCAATGCCTATGTGGCCCACTACGATTTTGAACTGTATTCCAATTTCACCTTCTTTTTGGAAGATCCCGTAAATGGCGATCAGATCAAACAGCAGGAAGATCGCTTTTTGGCCGGTTTGCAAAGCGTGTATTCGCGTCATTATCTGCCGTTGGGAGAAGGTACTTTTAACTACGATTCCGGTGTGGGTTTTAGATACGACAATGTAGATGAGGTGAGTTTATCGCGAACGCTTAACCGACAGACCATTCTGGAGCGTCTTGCTCTGGGCGATGTAGACGAGCTCAATGCTTTTGGTTTTATCAATACCGAATTCAAAACAGGTAAGTTCAGCTTCAAGCCTGCCGTGCGTCTGGATTATTTCAAGTTTGATTACTACAATAAGCTTACTGAAACCTATGACAATCAAAGCGAATCTAAAATAGCTTTCAGCCCCAAGTTCAACACTTTTTTTTCGGCTTCTAAGAACTGGCAGCTGTTTCTGAAGACAGGAATTGGTTTTCATTCTAATGACAGTCGCGTGGTAATAGCCAATAACGGGGAAGAAATTCTTCCGGCGGCTTACAATCTGGACCTGGGAACGCTGGTAAAGCCTATAGACAGGTTAGCATTAAATGCCACGTTATGGACGCTTTTTCTGGATCAGGAATTTGTATATGTAGGCGATGCCGGAATTGTAGAGCCCAGCGGAAAGACCCGCAGAATGGGCCTTGAAGTGGGTGCGCGCTATCAGGTGCTCGACTGGTTGTACCTCTACAGCGATGCCAATTATACCTACGCCCGAAGCACCGAAGAGCCGGATGGGGAAGATTATATTCCGCTGGCGCCAAAGTTTACCTCAGCCGGTGGATTGAGTGTTGATAATCTTTCTGGGTTTTCGGGGTCTTTGGGCTACCGATGGCTGGGCGATCGCGCTGCTAACGAGGACAATTCCATCGTAGCCGAAGGCTATTTTGTGACCGACTTCAACCTGAATTATTCCATTAAAAACTGGACGCTAGGAATCATTGTAGAAAACCTGTTTGACGTAGACTGGAATGAAACCCAATTTGCCACCGAAAGCCGACTCTTTAACGAACCCGCCCCGGTAGAGGAAATTCATTTTACGCCGGGAACTCCGTTTTACCTCAGAGGGAAGCTTACTTATACGTTTTAAGCTGAACGATCAGGCGATTTTAGTTTAGGAATCCGGCAACAGCGATTAAGTTGTTGCCGGATTTTTTTAAGCCTTTTAAACCGTTTTTAGCCACAAGATTTTTGACAATTGTCAATTTAAGAGCTTTATCAAATGTGTACCTTTAACCTTACGGGCGAAAAGCCTCTTCATATTTAAAAATAAATTTACTTACAATGAAAAACTATATCGTTCTCGTATTCGCGCTTAGCTTCGGGATTTTATCAGCACAGGAATCCCTGTTCAATGGGCAACAGGTGAGTTCGCCCGAAATTCACCCTGACAAATCCGTTACTTTTCGCCTCAATGCTCCACAGGCAGATTCGGTTTACGTAACCGGCGATTTTCTGCCCAGCGTAAAAGTTCAAAGTCCGTATGGCGAAATGGACGGCCCCGGTAAAGCTTTATTAACCAAAGATGAAAAAGGAGTATGGACCTATACCACAGAAGCCCTGGCTCCCGAATTGTACAATTACGCCTTTATCATAGACGGTTTTAAAACCACCGATCCGGCCAATCCGTTTTTGATTCGGGATGTGGCTTCGGTGATGAATATTTTTATCGTTCCCGGAGAGCAGGCCGATTTGTACCGCGTGCAGGATGTGCCGCACGGTACCGTTGCCAGCCGCTGGTATGATTCAGAAGGTTTGGGGATGGATCGTAAAATAAGCATTTACACCCCGCCGGGATATGAGCAGGAAACCAAAAAATACCCTGTGCTGTACCTTTTACACGGCGCGGGTGGTGATGAAGAAGCCTGGTTGACTTTGGGACGTACTTCACAAATTATGGACAACCTGATCGCGCAGGGCAAAGCCCAACCTATGCTTGTAGTGATGCCTAATGGAAATGTGATTCAGGATGCCGCACCGGGAGCAGGTAGCGCCGGGTATTACACGCCAAATTTTATGGTGCCCAAAACGATGAACGGGATGTATGAAGCCAATTTTGACGAAATTATCCGTTTTGTTGAAGACAACTACCGCATGAAGGCCAATAAGGAAAACCGGGCAATCGCCGGACTCTCGATGGGAGGCTATCACGCTTTGCACATTTCGCGCTACTACCCCGATACCTTTGATTACGTAGGTTTGTTTTCGGCGGCGATTATGGCAAGAGGCGATGAAAGCGGGGAAGGTGTGTATTCTAACTTCGAGGAAACCTTAAAAAACCAGATGGATAATGGCTACGAACTCTATTGGATCGGAATCGGCAAAACCGATTTTCTTTACGAAGCCAACAAAGAATACCGTGCCATGCTGGACGAGATGGGAATGCCCTACGAATATGTAGAAACCGAAGGCGGCCATATCTGGAGAAACTGGCGTATTTATCTTTCAGACTTCGTACCGCTGTTGTTTCAGGAATAAGATTTAAAGTTTAAGGTTCAAAATTCAAGGTTGGGTTTTGAACCTTAATTTTTTGAAGCGTAAATACTTTTTCAGCTCAAGAATTGAGCTTGAATAGTTGGACCTGGATCTTTTGTTAAGTGAGATTTAAGCTCCTTCCCTTTGAAGGGAAGGCCGGGATGGGATGTTGTCAACAAACCCTGTTAATCACATCCGGTGAAAACCAGACAGGGAAATCGTTTTTGATAAGTGTACTTTAAACATTTTAACGTAACTTATTGAGCTCAATTCCTTTTACTCTTATGAAACGATTTACAGCTTCTTTTTTATCGGTTTTGGTACTGATGCTTTTAAGCGCTAGCGTATTTGCGCAGTACGATAACGTGCAGCCCGTTGAAATGACGGTTAATTTAACTCACGAAGACGGTCAGTTACAGCCCATCTGGGCCTGGTGGGGCTATGATGAGCCCAACTATACCTACATGAAAGACGGTAAAAAGTTAATCAGGGAAATCTCTGAACTGAGTCCGGTACCTGTGTTTTTTAGGGCACACAGCCTGCTGGTTACCGGTGACGGCGAAGCAGCGCTTAAATGGGGTTCAACCAATGCCTATACCGAAGATGAAAACGGAAACCCCATCTACGACTGGACTATAATCGATAAAATTTTTGATACGTATATCGATTTAGGAATGAAACCGCTGGCGCAAATTGGTTTTATGCCCGAAGCTTTATCGTCTAAACCCCAACCTTACCGGCACTATTGGAAACCCGGTGCTCAATACGATGAAATTTTTACAGGTTGGGCATACCCGCCTAAGGATTACGACAAGTGGGCAGAACTGGTTTATCAGTGGGTTAAACATTCGGTTGATCGCTACGGAAAAGAGGAGGTCGAAAGCTGGTACTGGGAACTGTGGAATGAACCCAACATCGGCTACTGGCGCGGTACGACTGAAGAATACATCAAACTGTACGACTATACGGCTGATGCGGTGAAGCGTGCGTTGCCTACAGCGAAAATAGGCGGCCCCGAAACAACCGGGCCGGGCTGGGACAAAGCCGAAGCCTTTCTGCGTACCTTTTTAGATCACGTGGTTTCCGGAAAAAACTATGCGACCGGTGAAACCGGTGCTCCGCTTGATTTTATTACGTTTCACGCCAAGGGAAGCCCCAAACTGGTTGACGGAACGGTCGTGATGAATATGGGCGCACAGCTTAACGACATCCGTAAGGGTTTTGAAGTGGTAGCTTCCTATCCCGATTTGCGGTATTTGCCGGTGATTATTGGCGAGTCTGATCCCGAAGGTTGTGCCGCCTGCTCTGAGGACGATTATCCCGAAAATGCCTATCGCAACGGCACCATGTACAGCAGTTATACCGCTGCTTCTTTTGCCCGAAAGTACGATTTGGCCAAAGCCTACGATATCAATCTGGCCGGTGCGGTGACCTGGGGTTTTGAGTTTGAAAATCAGCCATGGTATGCCGGATTTCGGGATATGGCCACAAACGGAGTCGATAAACCGGTGCTTAATGTATTCCGCATGTTTGGGATGATGGAGTTTAACCGCCTTAAGGTGGAAGGCGATTTGGATTACGATTATAAAAAAATAAGCGACGCCAGCGTGCGCGATAATCCCGATGTGAATGCTTTAGCTTCTCACGGGGAGGATGCCGTCACCGTCATGATTTTTAATTATCATGACCGGAATGATATTCAGGTAAAACCTACACCTGTAACCTTGAATCTGGAGGCTTTACCTTCCAATAAAGTTTTGGTTTCCCAGTATCGGGTTGATGAGCAGTTCAGCAATTCGTACACAGCATACAAAGCTATGGGATCTCCGCAGAACCCAACTCCCGAACAAATAGACCAACTGGAGCAGGCCGGTCAGTTACAGCTTTTCACTTCTCCACAGTATATGGATGTGAAAGGGGGGAAACTGACCCTAAATCTGGATCTACCCAGACAGGGTGTGGCTTTATTTAAAGTGGAGTTTGAGAATTAACTTATTTTGTTCACTTCTCGAAAGAAAACCAAAGCTAAAGAACAGGTTTATAGCCTTGAATTGTTTTTTAGATTTTAGAAAACGGCGTATAGAAAAGGACTCGTAAAATTTGAAATGAGATCTTCGTAAAATTTCCTTCTGTTTGACCCGCAGGGGAGTTAAGGAAATTTAGAAGTCGAATGATAAATTTAGAGTCGTTTTCTTAAGCCTAGACTTTTTTGATTCTTTTTTGGGCGATGCAAAAAAGAATAGGATTTTATTTAAAATAGAAATTAAAATAATCCTGTTAGGAGATTAACAAGTACAGTTGTTTTTGACCTGGAAACTTTAATTTGCTAATCATGAAACCAATATCAATACATCTCGACTGCGCTCAGTGTGGCACGCTCGATGTGACAAGATTGATTTTAGAGTACTAAATCTTCAAACAAACATTTTAAAGTCACTTCCAGATTTTCACTAAATCCCGGATGGGTTTTAGAAGTCTGAATCACTGAACTCCGTGTCGCGGTTAACCAGCGAAAGCGCTCTGCAGGCTCGAGCCTGGCGATAGGGCCGCCGTGTTTTTCACCGTAGCAAATGGCTTTAAAGGCGTTGAGGTTTTTTTCTACCTGTTCCACATCGAGTTCGGGGCAGAAGGCTTCCAGCTTTTTTGCATCCAGCTTAAATTCCATCCCAATAAAACGCGGGCGTTTACAGTAAAGTACCACCCCTACATTGAAGAATTCTTCGCGCTCCACTTGAGGAACGATGCGGATTACCGCATACTCATACAAGTGCCTGTCGTGCATCGTTTGCGGTTTTGGTGAATACATCAGAATGGGTCAGTCGGGTTTTTAAAAACTGAAAGTAGATGTCGCGCAGGTCATCGGGACTTTCCTCAGTGCCTTCCCAATGCAGCCATTCATCCGGGATGAGGTTTACCACGTTTTGAAGCACCTGTTCGGTGAGCAGGGATTTCAGTTTGGTATTGGCTTCCTCCAATTGAGAGGCTTGCGGTAGCAACACATGATCTTTGATCAAAGCAAAAGGCGTGGCCGCGCTTTTTTCCCAGTTGGTAAAACTGTGGTGGAAATACAACGTCGCGCCGTGGTCAATAAGCCAGAGCTCGCGATGCCACATCAGCATATTGGTATTGCGAAACGTACGGTCAATATTGGTCATAAAGGCGTCAAACCAGACGATTTCTGAAGCCAGTTGCGCATCAACCGCAGTCACCACCGGGTCAAAATTGATGGCTCCCGATAAAAAGTGCAAACCGATATTCAGTCCCTGCGAAAACTTCAGCAAATCCTGAATTTCCTCATCGGCTTCTGTACGACCAAAAGCTTCATCCAGATGTGCAAAAACCACTTCAGGCACTTTAAATCCCAAAATACGGCCAATCTCACAACCTAGTAATTCGGCAATAAGCGCCTTGGGACCGTGACCCGCCCCTCTGAATTTTACCACATATTTAAAGCCGTCATCAGCATCGGCAACCGCGGGCAACGAACCGCCTTCCCGCAAGGGTGTGATGTAACGGGTGACGTTGACATGGCGTATTTCAGGAGGTGTTTGCATAGCCTTTTAAAAAGTGGTGTAAAAATACATTATTAAGGCTATCCTTAAACAAATCAACGTTGCGCTTAAATTAGCCTAAAGCTATTAAAGTTTTTTATCTTCTTAATTCGAATTAAATCCTAGAATAGATTTCCCAATTGTCCTAATAAACTAGTTTCGTAGAAACTCAAAATACCCACTGATGATACGTTACCTGATTTTGCTTGCGGTTCTGATACTTTCCTGTAAACCTTCCACCGAAAAAAAGATCGCGGCAGAAGAACCTCAAACTACAGCCCCCGATACGCTTAGTAGTCAAAGCGAACCCGTTTTTGAAACCAGTGAAGATGCAACTTTGGCGCAATTGCAGGGAGTCTGGGTAAGTACGGAAGATTCCAAATCGTATTTAAAAGTGACCGATGAGCAGCTGCTTATGGGATATGAAGGTATAGAAGACGCATCAAATACCTATACCTTGCGCATTGCAGACCAGTTGCCCGATGGACAGCCGTCAAATCCCGACACCCAATATCTGATTTTGACTCAGGAAGGCGATACGATGAATTATGCGATTGATAAGCTTACCGAAGATTCCTTAACACTCCTGTATTTACCGCGGGGTAATTTTTTGAGTTATACCAAAAGGAAGAGCTAAATAATTTTTTACTGATTGTGCTCGTAATCAGCCACAATCGGTATTCTAATGTCAGGTCGAGCGTGTCACACTGCGCTTGTCGAAGTGCAGTCGAGACCTCATACTAAGCAGATCAGGTTTAAAACCCATTTCCAAAGAAATCGATATAGTAAAATTGACTATATTGTAAGGGTTAATTTTAAACCTTTACACTATGAGTACGCTTCCCAGACGCAAATTTTTACAGCAAACCACTTTGGCTACCGCAGGCTTAAGCCTTTCGGGGTCGCTATTGGCAAATCCGGTTTCTATTTTTGGAGCCAATGACCGTATGAACTTTGCGGTAATAGGCTGTAACGGGATGGGATGGTCAAATATGCAGGCGCATTTAAAACTGCCTAATGTGACCTGCGTCGCTCTGGCCGACGTAGATCAGCGGGTGCTCGACCGCCGTAGTGCTGAAGTCAAAGAACTTACCGGCAAAGCCCCAAAAGTCTATACCGATTACCGCAAGATGCTCGAAAATAAAGACATCGATGCCGTCATCATCGGTACACCAGACCATTGGCACTGCCTCAATATGGTAGATGCCCTTCAGGCGGGTAAGCACGTGTATGTAGAGAAACCTTTGGCCAACAGTATTGAAGAATGCAACCTGATGCTCAAAGCCGCCAACGCGTCAGACAAGCTGGTGCAGGTAGGGCAGTGGCAACGCAGCGGGCAGCAGTATGATGAGGCGATTAAATACGTACAATCGGGTAAACTGGGACAAATACGCCTCGTAAAATGCTGGGCGTATCAGGGCTGGATGAATCCCGTACCCGAAAAACCCAATACGACTCCGCCTCCCGGAGTAGATTATGCGATGTGGCTGGGTCCTGCGCCCGAGCGTCCCTTTAACGAAAACCGCTTTCACTTTAACTTTCGCTGGTTTTGGGATTATGCGGGCGGTCTGATGACCGACTGGGGTGTGCACGAACTCGACATTGCCCTTTTTGCGATGGGTGCCAAAGCGCCAAAATCGATTCTCGCCTCCGGCGGAAAGCTAGCCTACCCTGATGATGCTTCCGAAACTCCCGATACGCTTCAGACCGTTTATGAGTTTGATAATTATAACCTGTTGTGGGAACATGCTACCGGTATTGACGGTGGGCCTTACGGTCGTACCGAAGGGATCGCGTTTATAGGCAATAACGGCACGCTGGTGGTAAACCGCGGCGGCTGGGAAGTCATTCCGGAAGGTCAACGCGTAGACGGGGAGTGGAAAACCAAAATTGACCGCATAGACCTTATCAGACCTGAAGGCAATGCGCTGGATAAGCATGCTAAAAACTTCGTAGACGCCGTACGCAACAACGATAAAAGCGCGCTGGCCTGCGGAGTTGAGACCGGCAGCGTTGCCGCCATCACCGCACATATGGGCAATATTGCCTATAAAACCGGTAAAAAGATCTACTGGGATGCTGCGAGCGGTTCGTTTAACGACGCCGAGGCAGACGCCCTTGTGGGTGCCCGTTACAACAACGGCTGGGAACTGCCTAAGGTGTAATTCCTGAAGGTTTCCGGTTTTCTGAAATTAGCGCTGTGCACCTTGTACATTCATCTCCAGCAGGTAAACCGCCTGCTGGGCGGTGATAAAAAGGCTTTTGCGGTCTGTTCCGCCAAAGGTGACGTTGGCCGTCCAGTCTTTAGGAATGGGAATGTGTTCCACCTGAGTTCCTTTAGGATCATAAATGGTCACGCCCTTACCCGTAAGGTATACATTGCCTTTGCTATCCAGCGTCATCCCGTCTGAACCCTGGTCTGTAAACAGCCTTTTATTAGTGAGATCACCGTTTTCGGCAATGGTATACACATAGGTTTTGTTTGCGCCAATATCGGCGATGTAAAGGGTTTTTCCATTCGGAGTGCCCATGATTCCGTTGGGTTTTACAAAATCGGTCGCGGCGATACGCAGGTCACCTGTCGGGGTTAAAAGATATACCTGTTCGGCCTCGATTTCCTTTTCGCTATGCTCCCAATACGGTCTTTTGTAAAACGGATCGGTAAAATAGAGGTTGCCGTTTGGGGCAATCCAGATATCGTTTGGTCCGTTGAGGCGTTTGTTTTCAAAGTTTTTGACCAAAACGCTTACTTCTTTTTGGGGCGAAATGCTCCAGAGTTCAGACTGGTTATCGGCAGCCGCCAACAGATTTCCGGAAGCATCAAAATAGAGTCCGTTAGCGCGGCCCGCTCCTTCCATAAATACCGAAAGGCTGTCGGTTGTCGCATCCCATTTGTAAATACGGTCGTTAGGCTGATCGGTAAAATACACGTTGCCGGAAGCATCTGCCGCAGGGCCTTCGGTAAAGCTGAATTGGTCTGAGAGCAGTCTTGGTGTGCTTCCGTTTTTAATCAGCGGTTTTTGACCGGCACAGGCGGAAAGCAGGATGGCGATGGTTAATGCAAGAATGGATTTAAGCATACTGGGTTGTTTTTCGAATTCTAAAGATAGGGAAATGCGGGGGAGTGAGAGGTGAGTGGGTGAAAGGTGAGAGGTAAATGGTGGAAAGTGCGAAAGACGAAAGATGAAAGACGAAAGATGAAAGACGAAAGACAAAAGACATTTGGTCTTAAATACCCCATACTTTTTAGTACCTCTCTTATTTTTTAAAACCGGGAATGAAGTATTTGGGATTGGAAATAGCTGCGTATAAATAACACAACTCTTGATACTTTAAAAATAAAGGAATTAAGTATTGACTATCATCGTAAAACCTTTGTAGCTACTTTAGACTCTTTAGAACTGGCAGGACTTTATGAATACCTGCAAATCACTAACTGAATCAGGCTTTAGCCAGGTATTCTTTAGGAGTGAGTACCGGTAGTTTTGAATTTTTAAAATCCTTTTTGTTTCGGGTGATAATGACGTCAATTTGGTTCTCAAGGGCAGAATAGTATTGCAAACCATCTTCAAAATCGATAAAACGTTCATCACTTAAAGCCAGTTCGGTGATTTTATCATCAAGACTTAAAACTTCAACCAAAACCTTAAATTTTCTGAGGATTACACGGGATTCTTTGGCTGATGTTAACCTGGTAAGAATATAATTGGTGTTGGCAAGGGTTAGTGAAGATATCGTGAGCTGAAGTTGATTTCGATCTCCCAGGGAGAATAAAACGGCTGCATCTTCATAAAAGCCATCTCTTTTGGAGAGTACATCAATGACAATATTAGTGTCGATTAGAAGGCGTTTCATTTGTACTTTTCTAATAAATAATCGGTGTACGCATCTTTTTCATCAAAACCTTCATCCAGGTTGATGATCCCGCTGAGACTCTTAACCAATGGTGTGATTTCAACCTCTTGTTTATCGTTTCGGGTTAGTGAACCCAAATAAGACTCTATCAGTTTTGAAAGGCTGGTATTGTTTGATTTTGCATAACGCTTTGCAGCGTTGATAACGCTCTCATTCAGGCTTAAAGTGAGTTTTTTGTCCACAGCTCATTATTTTACGTGTAAAAATAATTAATTATTACGTAAGATTTGCTATTTTCTGAATTTTGATTGTAACAATCTATAAGAAATCGCAGGCCTTACTTTTAAGGAATTCCTCAACAGGCTATCAGAAATTTTTACTAATTTCCAAATCACAAATCATTAGGTTTTTGATAAAACCCTTTTAGCGGCCGGTACTACCGGTCGTTTTTTGTTATACCAAGTTCCGAAGGGCGAAACCTCATTTGAGGGGTTTAGCCAAAGGTTATACTACGTTGAGGTAGTTTACTTCTAATCGGTAAGGTCAGGTTAGAGTTCAGATCCGGATGCCGTCTTTGCGCCTGTTTTGAGTCGCCTTTAATGTTAATAAAATGTGAAATTTTGAGTTTTGAACTCTCATTTTCATACTCTCTGATGCTCTATCCTAGGCTTTGAGTAGCCTTTGCCTGGGGGATGCTCTACTTTTGGCTCGAAACTGACGGTTTTCGGAGCTGATAAAAAGATATCTTTGCTCCCGCTATCTTCGGGTAGCAGTCACCCTTGTTTTACGCTAATTCCTTGCCAGTACTATGCCTGCCGCTTTCAAATTTGGTTTGTTATTTTGTTTTTTATCGCTGTTTGGTTTTCAACAGGCCTATGCCTCAGATCCCATAATCATCTATCAATCTGAGCGGCTTGTCATCACCCGCCTTTCCGAAAACACGTTTCAGCATACCTCCTTTTTACAAACCCGGGATTTTGGCAATGTGGCATGTAACGGTCTTATAGTTCGTGATGGAAACGAGACGATTGTCTACGACACGCCTACTGACGATGCGGGTTCGTACGAACTCATCACCTGGATTGAAGATAGTTTACATGCCAAAGTGAAGGCGGTGATCCCCACGCATTTTCACGCCGATTGCCTGGGTGGATTGCAGGCCTTTCACGCGCATAAGATTCCGTCTTATGCGCACCGCAAAACCATAGCTCTGGCTCAGGAAAAGGGCTATGTGGTGCCGCAACATGCATTTGATGATCTGCTTGTTTTGGAAGTGGGAGATCAAAAAGCCACCGCCCGGTTTTTTGGAGAAGGCCATACCACCGATGATGTAGTGGGCTATTTTGCCCGTGAACACGTACTTTTTGGCGGTTGTCTCATCAAAGCTGTAGGTGCCTCTAAAGGCAATCTGGAAGATGCCAACCAGGACACCTGGTCAGACACGGTGCGCAAGGTAAAAGCCGCCTATCCCGATGTGCAAATCGTAGTGCCCGGGCATGGAGATCCCGGTGATAGCGGGTTGCTTGATTATACGATTGGGCTTTTTGAAAAAAAGTAAAACAGGTTTACGTAAAACCATAACATTCTTATGGCATTTTTCAGATTATGTCTCTATATTTAAAATTCTAATAGACTTGTAAGAAGTTAATTCTGAATTAAAAGCATTCCCTACTGTTTTTTGCTGCAAGTTTTGAAACTAGTAATTAAGCAAAAAATCAAATTATGAGATTGTTTATCTGGATTGCAGTAGTTCTTCCTTTTTTAGTTCATGCTCAAACCACTACCAAAATTCAACTGCATATTGATAATGCAAATGTTGACAAAGTTTATTTCCTGAAAAACGATTACGCCAAACCATCCGTTTTGTTTGGTGAACGTCTGGTTTATATTCCTCTAGAGGACGGGGAATTAACCTGGCAGGACCAGATATCTAAACCCCTCTTTATTAATGCGGGATATCGGGACAGTAGCACTAATGAATCGTTTACCTATTCATTTTACGTTTCTCCCGGAGATAGTCTGGAGGTTTCGTTTGATGCAGAAAATCCGGATTCTACGATAGTGGTTCAGGGCAAAGGTTATCGCAATAATCAGCCCTTACTTCAAAAAGTCCTGAGCAACAGGGAATCGTACGAAACCTATCAAAAGGATTCTTTGCCCTATAATGTGCTTGAAGCAATCAAGCTTACGAATGCCGGGAATAAAAAACTAGTAAAGGAGTATAACGAAAAGTACAATCCTGATCAATCCCTTGTTGAGGTAACAGATTTATATGTTGAGTACTTTCCGTTATGGACGTATCTGACATTTAGCGGAGCACAAAAATTCTATGCGGGAGAAGCTTTTAAAAGAAATGAAAGCAAGTGGCATGCGATTACAGACTCCCTTACGCGTAAATTACCCATGAACAATGCCGCGCTTTTTGACATCCCCAATTATGTTTATTTTCTTCCTTTACATTTAATACGTCTTAAAGAATACGTGTGGAGCCATAATGACCTGCTTCCCTATTATTACGATACAGCTACTCAGGAAGAAGCTCTTAAGTTGTATAATAACGACCGGGAGAACGTATTGAGGGAAAAAATTATCAATAAGCATTTTGAAGGAAGGACCGCTGAGTTTCTATACGCCACGCTATTTAAAAGTGCTATTGATGATAAGGAAGACAGCCTGACGGAGATTTATTCAAGGTTTGTTAAAAAATACCCCAACAGCGCGTACATTCCGTACATAGAGCCTGCAATAAAAGAGATCGAAGCAAAAAGGGCGCGTAAACTTACCGATAAGATGCAGATTATAGAAAATGCAGATGCTTATACAACTTTTGATGAGGTATTGGAGTTGGCAAAAGGTAAAACCGTACTGCTTGATATGTGGGGAACCTGGTGCGGGCCGTGCCGTAAGGAGTTTTCATTAAATTCGGAAGCGATTAAGAAACACTTTAAAGACCGGGATTTGGAGTACCTGTATATTGCTAATTTAGATATTGAAAATGAAAAGAAATGGAAAAAACTGATAGCCTATTATAAGCTCGAAGGAACGCACATCCTCGCTTCAGCCGAACTTACTGAAAATATAATGGAAATACTTGATAGAACCAGCTATCCTACCTACGCTATCCTTAAAAAAGACGGAACTTTCGAATTGTCTAAAGCAGGTTATCCTATGAATAGGGAAGTTCTCTTTGATCAGATTGAAAAAGCTTTAAAGTAGCAGTCTAAAAATCCTATTTCCATTTGTTGTCTTGACACAAACAAACCATTTTTCGCGCGCGACACCTCTCATTGTTCGCGCGCGATTGTATCGCGTGCAGGCATTATTTAATTTTTTTCCTCATCCCCCCGCCCTTCTCCCAAGGAGAAGGGTGCCAGTCACTAACCTGATAGTTACTTTTAGTTTAAAGAATACCATTCTTAAGCCCTCCCTCGATTCAGAATAGCCTTAGGAAGCTCCGAGATTCAGGAGCGATAGCGACGTGGAGCTGACAAGGCGGTTTTCGGCCGTTAAACGGCTTTATAAAGCGAGTGCCCTATACCAAAGGACTAAATCCAGGATTCAAAACCGGTTCAAAAAGTTTTGATTTCGATCATCGAGCGAAAAATTCCTAAGTGAGGGGCTCCTTTCTTTTGGTTCGCCTGCCCTGAGCGCTAGTCGAAGGGTTTCTTTGGACAGGCAAACCGAGGTACGAGGTTCACGAGCTCCAAAACCAATAAGCAACAGCGAGCTAAAGAAAATGAACAGAACACGCTATAGAAACTCGAATATACAAACCGACATCAGGAGGTTTAGAAGAACTTAAAACAAACCTAGAACTTCAATTAGCGTTTCTGTTCTTTTGTCTTGATACAAAAGAACCAAAAGATCAAGGCTTACAGAAGGTTCTCTAAATTTTTTGTTCACTGCGCTGCATGCGCTTAACTCGGCCGCTGGCCTCAAACAGAACCGCCTGCCACGCTACGTTCACCGCAAATTTAACGAGAACCTTCTGATAGGCCGGTGCTGACGTATTAATTGGCTTTTTAATAAAAAGCTAAATTCCCTTTATCTGTCGCTACCTTTAAACTAGTATTTTATTCAAGACTAAGAATTCAATTCTTTAGCCTTCTTTTTCTTCAGTATAGCAAGGAGTCCCCGTTAAAAATTTTCGAAGCCTTGGAGAAAATTTAGGGGACTTGTTGCGGTTTTGCCCCTTAGGGCAAAAATACCTAAGAAATTTGCCTGAGAATAATGACAATTGAAAACTCAAATTATCATCTGCACATTATATCTGACCAAAACCAATAGGAGATACAGATAAAAAAGGCTCCTTTCTTTTGGTTCGCCTGCCCTGAGCGCTAGTCGAAGGGTTTCTTTGGACAGGCAAACCGAGGTGCGAGGTTCACGAGCTCCAAAACCAATAAGCAACAGCGAGCTAAAGAAAAGTAAGGAACAAACTATAGAACCTATAAACAAACAAACCGACATCAGGAGGTTTAGAAGCACTTAAAACAAAACCACCACTTCAACCACCACCCCCATTCTTATATCAAAAAAAGAACCCCGGGCTTTATAAGCCTCTGCAACCCTAATGCAGAGCATTATTCAGGAAAGTAGGCCTGAAGGTGAAATTTTATGGGTTTCCGTAAAAATTATACGGAAATACCCCGTATATTTAATACGTAGTGCCGTTAGATAGCGCTTGCTGCCCTTCACCCAATTTAAAATTGCAAGCGCAACAGATCTAATACCCCTTTCTTGTGTACACAAGGGCACAAAACCAAAAACAGGGAAGCCCTGGCGGGCTTCTGGTTTTTGAGTTTATGCCTTAAATTAGGCAACCTAATGAACAGGATACCAAAGAAAAATTACCTAAAAGGCAAAACCGTATTTGTAGTTTCGATACTGGTAATACTGGCTACGTTTCTAACAGTTTGGTTAACCGGAATCAATTATAATCGCGCAGTTACTGCCAATCTTTATCTTTCACTTTCCATAATTGGCTTGATTCTGTTTTTATTTATGGCTTATTGCCTGTATAAAGGTGTTGGTCTCCAGGATGATTTTCCCAAATACAAGAGCTATAAAGCTGGTGATCTTTTTGCTCACGATATCAACGGAACTTTTAAAACCCCGGACGCTGATGTAGGAGCGGGTATAGGTGGACTCCTGCTATCTATTGTTTTATGGATTGTTATGACCCTGGCTTTAATTGTATTGATGCTGCTCCTGGAGGCCTTGTTTTGGTTTTCGTTGTTTATCATCATCCTGATGCTGTATTGGGTATTCTTTAGAGCCTTAAAACTGGTATTTACCAAATCGAATAAAACGGTCGGAAATCTGCTCCTGTCAATTTCGCATTCATTTACGTATACCCTGCTTTATTTGGGTTGGATTTTTGGAATCGTATACCTGAGCACGTTGGTTTAGAAAGCGGAGTATTTTTTCATGGATATCAGAAGCTGAATAAAACGAAATCTAAACGGTAAAACAGTTTAAGCAAACCCTTATTTTGCAGAACCAATAACCTAAGTGACATTGAAAGACTTCAGAATTAAATTAAAGGAAATCTACCTCCCCTTTGTAGTAGTCTCCATCTGTACCATACTTTTTTATAACCTCTTCAGATGGGTTTTTGATATCAGGCTTGGTGTGATTCCATTAAAAGAAGAACTGCTCGACATCTGGATCCCTTTTATAGTTCCGGTGTTGCCCGTATTGATTTGGCTTAGGCACCCAATCAGAATTTTAAAACTTAAAGATACAGACAGGGGACGTTCAGGTATTCGTGCTCTAATGATTTTTGCTATAGTTGCTCCTATTGTTATAAGCCAGCATTATATTAAAAAAGCTGCATTTGACCTGGTCACCCTTGAAAATGCAAGCGAGATTAAAAGTCACGGGGCTGAAAAATATTTTAAAATCAACAATTTTCGGGTAAACAAAGATGCACGTGTAGATTATGCCACTGCACGAACATCGGGAAAACGAAATGACCGGCTCAATTTCTTTTTGTATTTGGCCTGCCCTTTTAAAAATGCCGAAAATGTATGGTATGGAGTTGAATACAACGAGAGTACCGGCAATACGGGTACAACTACGCAGCAGAATGCCTGGTTTAGCAATTTCCTAAACTATTCGGAAAGGAATTTTGCCAGCTATTATTTTCAGGATGTATCCTATTTTGAAAAAGTAGGATATTCAGACGATTGGGATGGCTATATGCAAGCGATTAAAAATACAAACCCCAATGCAGCCGAAACCCAACAAATTATTCTGATTCCTAAAACAGATGAGTTTGAAGAACGATTTGGTGACACCTTACTCTGGGTGTTTGGCTCCTTTGGTATAGGTCTTCTCGTAATACTGCTGCTGATACTGTATTCCAAAATTGATGAAAAGGCCCTGCGTGATTTTAAAGCGAATAAACCCCTGAAAGATGATGATCTTAGAGCTGTTCTAAATTTTTTAAACCCGTTAGGATCCTATGGAGGAGCGGCCATTTTAATCTTTGTAAACATTGGAGTTTTTGTAGTGATGATTTTTTCTGGTATAAGTTTCGTCTCGCCTACAGGAACCGAACTTTTAGATCTGGGAGGGCTTAGAAAAACGGAAGTAGTACAGGGGGAATACTGGAGGCTTTTTACATCTATTTTTATTCACTTCGGTTTTATACATCTCTTTATGAATATGTTGGGACTGGTATTTGGTGCTATTTTACTGGAAAGTATATTAGGAAGAATCAAACTGATTCTAAGCTTTATAGCTTGTGGGGTGCTTGCAGGTTTGGCAAGTATAGTAGTGCACGAGCATACCATAAGTGTAGGTGCCTCGGGTGCCATTTTTGGGCTTTATGGGTTGATTTTAGCTTTTACCGTATTTAGGATTTATACAATAAGAACACGGGCATTAACCTGGGGCTTGCTGGTTCTCTATGCCGGGGTAAGTTTGGTTACGGGATTCCGGTCAGACGGTGTTGATAACGCCGCACACGTTGGCGGACTCCTTAGCGGCTTTGCCCTGGGTGTACTATTGATTGCTTTTGATAAAGAAAACCTGATAAAAAAAGCAGGATAGTCTGTTTTGTACGTTAAACCTGATTTACCGATGGAGCTTCCTAAAGTCTGAATACGGGTGTTTTTCCCCTAAATCACATTTAAAAACAGGGATTTACAGATTTCCTTACTTTTTAGTTGAGGGTATGTGGTAGATTTATAGCAGATGAAATATTCATCGTCACTTATATGTAAATCGTAAATTAATAAGTGGCACAATAAGTAATAACAAAAATAGACAATGAAAAATACTGAACTAACGGAAAAACAAATTTACGAAGAGCAAAAAATTGTAGACTTTGACACAAGAGAATTCACAATAGAATACATAACAGATAAATATTTAAAAGGGGTAGATGAAGATGATAATGAAATCTACGTTCCTGAATATCAACGTGAGTTCGTATGGGATGAACAGAGGCAGTCTAAACTTATTGAATCAATTATCTTAGGACTTCCGATACCTCTTTTATTCCTAGCAGAAAATAGAGAAAAAGATAACAGGTTAGAAATTGTAGATGGTTCTCAAAGAATAAGAACATTAGCGGCCTTTATCAATAATGAATTGACTCTAGTTGGTTTAGAAAAACTGGATAAATTAAACGGGTTTGATTTTAAGGACCTAACAACAAGCAGACAGCGCAAATTTAAAAACACACCATTAAGAATGATAGTGCTTTCAGATAAAGCAACTGAAGATGTAAGGAATGAAATATTTGAAAGAATAAACAGGGGGAGTGATTTACTTTTAGCAATGGAAAAGCGTAAAGGTATTTATAGAGGTACATTCAGAGATTTCATTTATGATATATGTGGAAAGAATAAAACATTTAACAGAATAACAAAAGTTGATTCCAGACAAGGTAAGCGACAGGAAAAAGAAGAATTAATTCTTAGATTTTTCGCACTGTCAGATAATTACAAAAAGTATCCTCAAAAGCAAGGCGTTGCTAAATATTTAGACGACTATTTAGAGTCCAAAAATAAACAGTTTGCAAACTTAAAATATAAGGATACTACTGAATTAAAACACCTGATTGAAAATAATGAAGAATTGAAAGCATACTATTTAAGATTCTATAATATGGTGCATTTTGTAGAATCAAACTTTAAATATGGCTTCTCAAAAAATCACTTGCCTCAAGTTTCAAGAATTTATTTTGAAGCCATATCGGTAGGAACAGCACTAGCTCTAGAGCAAAAGCCAGAGTTGAAAGAATCTAAGATACCAACTGAAAAATGGATCAAATCACAAGAATTTACAAATGTAATTTCGGGTAAATATCATACTCATACCCCTAAAAGGATTAAAGAAAGAGTAGAATATGTAAGGGATAAAATTTTGGGAAATGATTAGTGTTTGGACTGACTATAATAATCGCGTAAGAGAGATTAATCTTTACTTTGAGTTTTTAAATAACTATAGTAATGATTCAGATGATCTATTTAAGATTCTAAAAGCTAATGGCTTTTTGTTGATTTACAATCTTATAGAATCAACTGTAAGAAATGGCTTAGAAGAAATCCATAGTTCTTTTAGTAACGATGTATTGTCTTATGCCGAGGTAATTGACGAAATTCAATCGATCTGGATTGATTATAATTTCAAAAAATTTCAAAATTTAAGTGCAACAAGTATTGCAAAAGAAATTAATCAGATTGGAAGTGCTATTATTAATGTCGGTTATTCCCAATATATAGAGCAAGTTAGAAGTGGCGATATTTCCGGTAATCTAGATAAACGTAAAATCGAAAAACTTGCTGAGAGGTACAGGTTTAAAAAGAACACGAAAATTGGTGGAACAGATTTATTTAAAGTGAAAGATAATAGAAATAGACTAGCGCACGGAGAAATATCATTTAAGGATTTAGGTAAGACTTATGATAAAAATGAACTCAATAGAATTAAGAGAGTTTGCGAGTTGTATCTTAAAGAGATGCTCTTGAAAATCGATAGATATATCCAAGATAAAGACTACCAAAAATAGAAGTTGCTATAAGGGTGTATTGTAATTTTTTACTGCTTAATTGACTATTTTAAACTATTTATTTTTTACGAAGTTGAAATAAAAATATTATGAAAGAACGGAGATCTCCTTTTTTAGCATATAGATATCTTGTAACACCAATTAGTCCTCAAATTACATTCAATCAACTTCTAAATAAGGATAAGGAGACCTTAATTTCAGAAATAATTGAAAATCTTGCGAGCTCTTCAAAGACTGAATGGAACATTAAAAGTAAAAGATATTTGCTATATGGTTCTCAATCCAGAAACGATATACACGTTATCAAATTTGCTAGAGAGACAAATGAAAAATTATACTTGGAGGGAGAAGAGGATATTGAGATTCAAGGTATAAAAGAGGCTAAATATGTATACTTAATTATAGATACAGTTAATCAAATAATTTTATTAGAAAGAAACGTTTCGATTTTTAGCTCAATTGATAACGCAGTAAAAGTCCTATCAAGTTTTTTTCGAGAAAAAATGAAAGAGTTTGATTATGTCGTCAACATTTATCCATTGGCCACTAAAAGAAAGTTTTGGAATTATGTAGAAACGGCTGACGAGATTTTCGAATTAACATTGATTATGAATGCACCTAATATGGCATTTTTTGGTCACGAAGACACAAGGGACGTTCTAAAGCAAATTAAAGAAGCAACAAATAATGAGGAATTCGATTTGTCTTTCAAGAATAAAGAGGGTAATTTAAAAATAGCTAAAGAAACAATTGGAAAATGGGTTGATTATGTTCGTGAAGTAGGGGGTAAATATATTTTAAAGTTTTCTTATAATGGCCAAAAAGAGGTTAAAACTAGTAAGAATGATACCGTCAAAACTTATATAGAAAGAAAAAAAACTGAGAAGTATTCAGATTATGAAATGGATAATATTAAATCTAAATTAGACGCTATTAATAAACTTGAGAACAGAGATGACAAGTAAAAAACCAATTAGATATTTCCTGTCTATATTGATTATTTTGATAATTGGTTTACTCTCTAATTATACTGTTATAAATACAGATGTTTCCGATTTTCCCATCTTCAGCTTGATTAGTTTATTTACTTATTTTGGAGTTTTAATTGGATTTTCAATTACTATTTACACTTTCGGACTTTCTATGTGTAATGATATTAAAAAGAATATTCAAGAAATTGAATCATTATCTCAAAGCACAAAAGAAATTCTTTTTAAAAAATTGATTAGAGGTTTTAAAGAAATCAAGCAAGATATTTGGCTGATTTTTTTCGCAATTATAATGATTGTAATTGTTGCAATATTATCAGAAATTGAAAACCCTTTTGGTTGGGAAATAGAAAAATTTAGATTACCAGAAACTGTTAATTTAAGCTTGTTTATAATTTCAACGATTGCAATGTTCGACATTATGAAAACACTATTTAATTTATCAGAAATTAATTTAGAGCTTTTAAAAATCAAAAAAAATCATGAGTAAAATAGCGTATTTTCAGCCTAAAACAATAAAGTAAACTACTGGAAATTTTAGATAACCAATTTTAACCATTAACCCCTAAACTCCCAATCCTTCCCAATTAAAAAGCCCTCTCCAAACAGAAAGGGCTTTGTGTTTTTTACAAGCTCTACCTTAGTAGCTGTTGGCTTTAAACCGTTTGCCTCAGCTTAGTCCCCTTAACCTGCTCCACAGCAGAACGCTTCCTCCGGTCCTGCTTTTTAAAATAGCGTAGCGCATACCCAGAGCTCTCCCGCAGGTTTTGTAGTCCTCCGGAGGAATGAATGTATTTACTACATTTTTTTCTGGTTTGATAATCAGTCTTTTAGTATTTTTAAACTTTATCAATCAAAAAATCAACAATGAAATCTTTAAAAACCTTCCTGTTCCTTGTAGTTGCCGCTTTGCTGAGCAGCGGTTGTGGTTATGAAGTAAGCTATCATTCTTCGGTACAGACCACTACAACTACCCACACCGCACCGGATACGGTCAGCACAGACCCCGATCCTGAAGTACGTAAACTTCAGGTCCGTAAAATGAGTTCGCAAGCTGCTCTGGGCGCTATCGCGCAGCAGGACGAGGATCCGGAGGTGCGTAAGCAGGCGGTACGTATGCTTAACTTTCAGCCTACACTAGGCGCAATTGCGCAGCAGGATAAAGATCCTGAGGTTCGTAAACTGGCAGTGAGTAAGCTCACGTTTCAGCCCACACTGGGTGCAGTTGCGCAGCAGGATAAAGATCCTGAAGTGCGTAAACTGGCAGTGAGTAAGCTCACGTTTCAGCCTACATTAGGCGCAGTTGCGCAGCAGGATAAAGACCCGGAGGTACGTAAGCTGGCGGTAAGCAAGCTCACGTTTCAGCCTACACTGGGCGCAGTCGCGGAGCAGGATAAAGACCCCGAGGTGCGTAAGGCAGCGGTGCGTAAACTTACCTTTACACCTACCTTAAATGGTATCGCCCTCAATGATAAAGACCCTGAGGTACGTCTTTTAGCCCTGAAAATCCTGAATACGCTTTAATTTAAATCCTTGCGATTATGAGCATTAGAATCTGCAAAGGAGGGATAGCCCTTTTCATTATACTGTTTACACTTCAGTCCTGCTTAGAAGTAAACCTCAAGGATAAGTCTGTAACCTTAACACAGGATGATTCCATGTATTTTTCAGAGGAAGACTTTAAGGGTGCCTGGGCAGTGCCGGACGAGGATGATTCGGTCACCGGCATTACCCGCGTGGAACTCTTAGCCGATAAAAAAGCCCGATTGTATGTACAGGATGCCGGGAAATCGCAGGAAGTAGCCGGTACCTGGGATACCTATGGTTCTATGCAGGTAGGGCCTCTGGAAATGGAGTATAATTTGAAAATCGCGTACAAATCCCCATCAGGAACGGTCAAGGCATATCTGGGTTTTGTAGGTCTTGACGACGATCAGCTGGTTTTTTCGGCTAATGAACTCCAATTGCACAAAAGGCAGTAAACACGTTCAATTTTATAATCGATTGATAGATATTCTTCGAATAAGCTTAAGTATAGTAGTTGTACTTCTATTTAGCGTCTTTACATTAATACCTACAATAGATATTTTTGAAGCGATACTTATCGTAGTGCTGTTGCTCTTTGATCTTTTGGGTTATAGTAGAAGGCTTAGTTCAAAAAGCGTTATTATATATTACGTATCCTGGATGCTTATTGCTGTCGGGGTAGTCTATGAAGGACAGATTGGCCTCTATTTTTGGTCACCACTTGTCATTATTTTTACGCTTAAAGCAGGCGTATTGGCACTATCTTACCTCAAATTCAAAAGGCTTTACGTAACTAAGACTGTATTGGGATACATTTGGCTTACAAGTTTTGTGCTGTACCTAATTGAGCTTATCATTAATTCTACACATGGCTTAGGATCGTTATGTGTCAACCTGGCCTTCTTTTCGGTTGTAGAACATGTGCTGCTTATTTTAGTGCAGAGAAAGCAACGTGTATTTGTGCCGAGCGTTTTGAGTTTAGCTTGGAAGAAGTCTAAAAACGACTAATAGAAATTTAATCGACTCAATAGAATTCAACTTTGTTGTAAACCTACCCACTGCACTCAAGTGTGACAGGCTCAGTGTGACAGAAGAAATCGGAAATTAGAAAGTGGAATACGGAAAACAGTAAAAAGTTAGCAGAAAACAGCAAACCACTTACCTTGAATTTTAGACTTTGAACTTTGAATAGCATCTCTCCCGATAGTTATGCGCTCGTTATGACATCAGAAACCGGAAATCAGAAACCGGAAATCAGAAACCGGAAATCGGCAAACCATAAACCTAAAACTTCTCACCTAATACGTACACCCATTACCCATTACCTTTTAACTTAAAAGAACGCTTCCTCAAATCCTGCTTTTTAAAATAGCGTAGCGAAAAGAAGACCACCATACCCAGCGGGATGGCGATCATCAAATAGCGTAGCGCCATATCAAAGGTATCGGTAATGTCTCCCGAGTGCGAAATCGCAAAACTGCCCATCGAGGTGATGATGTAGAGCAGACCGCCCATGAGTCCGCCTGCGATCCCTGCATTTCCTGGGAAGAAGACCATGTTTTGCGTAAAGTAGTTGGTAAACAAAAAGCCCGAGCAGATGTGAATGATAAAGGCAAAACCTACGAGCAATACCAGATTGTCCACGATTCCGCCCAGCGCGATAAAAATGCCTATGAGTACCAACTGTATAAGCGTTACCGTACGTATTTTTTGAATAAAATTAGTCGCGGTATAGCGTTTGCTCAAAATACCGCCTATCATCCAGGCAAAGCCTAGCACGAGCGTACAATAGCCGATGATCACGGCGGTGTAGTTAAAGTGTTGCTCTACCACAAAAGGCCCTGCGATGTTAAACACCATCACGACCGAGTAGGCGCAGCCCAATACCCAAACCCCCAGGATAAAGCCGGGATTTTTCAACATAGCCAGGTAGAGCAGGCCGGTTTTCTTCAGGCGCAGTTTCTTAAAGTTGCGAATGGTTTCGCCGCTAAAAACGAGTTCGCCCGCAAACAGGATCGCCGCGTAGATGGTGAGGAAGTAAAAGTTGGCCTGCCAGCCCAGGTGTTCTTCCAGAAAGCCACCCAGAAAGGGCGCGATGATGGGGCCACAGCTCCAGACGATGGTAAAGTAACTCAGGTAGTGTTTCCGCTCCCGGTCGTCGTACAGGTCTACAAAATACGCACGTTTAGCAACCACAATAAAAGCGGTGGCGATTCCCTGTACAATGCGCAGCAGGTTGATGATGAGCACTTGGTCGGTAAAGGTGACCGCGAGACTGCTCAGCAGGAGGATGATTAGTGAAAGGAGTACGGGCTTGCGACGCCCCACCTGGTCGATAACCGGCCCCACCAGCAATTGCGAAAAACCGTAGCTCAGGAAAAAGCAGGTAAGGGTAAGTTGTATGCTTTGTTCCGAAACGTTGAGGTTGCGCGCCATCGCCGGAAACGAGGGTAAATAGATATCGGTCATAAACCCTGATAAGGGAATAGACAGAAAGGTGAGTATCGTTGCGATCTTTTTGCGTTGGGGGGAAGCGTCGCGTAAGTGCATAAGCTTTTAATTAAGGTCTTAAACGGAAGGGACTACAGGAAGGGTTTACCGCACTATTTGGATTTGCAACCTGCGCCCGTTCTTTTTTGAAATAAAAAGCCCCTTCATTGCTGAAAGGGATTTTTATCTTATTCATAGCCATTAGTTTAGTGGCTGTTGGCTTTTAGAAGCTCGGGAAACTTCGCTTTAAAGCGGTTTAAGCGGGGGATCGATACGTTTTGGATGTATGGGTTTTCCGGGTGCTGTACCTCGTAGTTTTGATGGTAAGCTTCGGCCTCCCAGAATACGTCAAAAGGTTCTACCTCTGCAGCTACCGGCTCGCCCAGTTGTTCGGCCAAAGCGGCTTTCTTTTGGTCTATAATTTTCTTTTCGGCCTCGTTCTGGTAAAAAATAATCGAGCGGTATTGCGAACCGCGATCGGGTCCCTGCCCGTTTACCTGCGTAGGATCTTGCGAACCAAAATACACATCTACCAGTTGGCTAAAACTCACTTTTGCGGGATCGTAAATCACCTTTACCGCTTCGGCGTGACCGGTGCGGCCGGTGTTGCTTTCCTCATAAGTAGGGTTTTTGGTATGGCCGCCGGCATACCCGGAAACGGCTTCTTCCACACCATTTATGCTTTCGTATATCGCTTCCACACACCAAAAACAGCCGCTGGCAAAATAAGCGGTGGCCTGTTCCTGACCCGGCTTGTCTGTAAGGGCATCGGCCTGCACAGAACCGGGAGCTGTCGCTGTAAGCTGGGCTTTGTCGCGGTTTTGGTTGGCATTGGCGCACCCGTTAAAAAGGAGGCTCAAAGCCAGCGTACCCGCAATTAAGGCTGCTATAATGATTCTGTTTTTCATAAAAATCGGGGCTTGGTAATCCAATCTGTAATTCACGTCTTTCGTTTTACAAAGTTCGATTACTGGGACACAAAAGTAAGACCAAACTTTCACAAGATGCTGCTAATTTTTGACCGTATTTCTTAAAAATTTTAAATCGCTCAGCGCCCGTAGATTCGGGTTTTGACCTCCGTTCGTGCGCGATAGTATTGCGTATCTTGACATTTCAATTTCCCATAGATATTTATAGTTTGAAGTATGTTCTTTTCTTTTTTAGCTCGTGTCATTTGTATTATATGGGAACTCGTGAACCTCGTGCCTCGGTTTGCATCGCCCAAAAAGGAAACTGACTTTAGGAGGTTCTTCACCTTCGAATCACGATCAATCAAAACTTTAGTAATACTGACAACTAATAAGCTTTCCTTTCTTTTGTCTTGATACAAAAGAAACAACCCGTCTATTCAGCCGGGCAGGAAGATCAAGGCTTACAAGACGGTATCTAAATTTATCGTTCTCCTCATCCCCAGCCCTTCTCCCGCCGGAGAAGGGAGCCAAATTCTAACTTTTTTAAGAAATTTAAAATCTATAGTATTCAAATCCGAAGGGTTAAGCCTCCGTTCGTGCGCGATAGTATTGCGTATCTTGACATTTCAATTTCCCATAGATATTTATAGTTTGAAGTATGTTCTTTTCTTTTTTAGCTCGTGTCATTTGTATTATATGGGAACTCGTGAACCTCGTGCCTCGGTTTGCATTGCCCAAAAAGGAAACTGACTTTAGGAGGTTCTTCACCTTCGAATCACGATCAATCAAAACTTTAGTAATACTGACAACTAATAAGCTTTCCTTTCTTTTGTCTTGATACAAAAGAAACAACCCGTCTATTCAGCCGGGCAGGAAGATCAAGGCTTACCTGAGGTTCTCTAAATTTATCGTTCTCCTCATCCCCAGCCCTTCTCCAAAGGAAAAGGGAGTCAGATTTTAACTCAGAAAGCTTTGATATAATCAAACCCGAAGGGTTAAACGAGTTTCTCTCCCTCGGTTCAGAATAGCCGCAGGCAGCTCCGAAGGACAGGAGCGCTAGCGACGCGGAGCTGACAAGGCGGTTTTCGCCCTGAGGCGAAAAATTCCTAAGCGAGGGGCTCTTTTCTTTTGGTTCGTTTTCTTTGGAGAAGCAAAGAAAATGAACAGAACATGCTAGTAATATTGCCTGCACAAATCGACGTTAGGAGATTTACCAGTACTTAAAACAAAACTATACCTTCAATTAGCATTTCTGTTCTTTTGTCTTGATACAAAAGAACCAAAAGATCAAGGTTTACAAGACGATATCTAAATTTATCGTTTGCTGCGCTGCATGCGCTTAACTCGACCGCTACCGCGGCCTCAAACAGAACCGCCTGCTACGCTCCGCTCACTTCAAATTTTACGATATCTTCTTGTAGGCCGTATCTTAAATGATAACTAAGAACAGTATTCTTAGGTTTCTTTTTCTTCAGTATAGCAATAAGTTCCCGTTAAAAATTTTCGAAGCCTTGGAGAAAATTTAGGGAACTTGTTGTGGTTTTGCCCCTTAGGGCAAAAATACCTAAGAAATGTGCCTGAGAATAATGACAATTGAAAACTCAAATTATCATAGGCACATTATATCTGACCAAAACCAATAGGAGATACAGATAAAAAAGTGTCTTTTCTTTTGTTTCTTTTCTTTGGACAGGCAAAGAAAAGAAAGGAATGAGCTGAAGGACCGCTGATTACACAAATCGATGAAAGAAGATTAATGAACTGTAGGACCTATAATTACACAAATCGACTTTAGGAGATTTACTAAAACTTCAGATGAAATCAGAACTTTAATAAACATTTCTGTTCTTTTATCTTGATACAAAACCAACCCATCTGTTCGGCAGGGCAAAAAGATCAAGGTTTATTTCAAACTTTCTAGATAAGTTCTAAAATCGTCAGTGTCATAATCGGCCATACCCAAATGCCTCAGCGCGAGGCGGCCATGGGCATCAATAACGATGGTGGTAGGCAGGCTGCCGGTGTTGTACATTTCGGGCAAATCATACGCCACGCGGTAGATGGGGAAGTCGTAGCCTTTTTTGGCTTTAAAGGCTTTGGCCTTTTCAAAATCGGTATCAAACGAAACCAGTACAAAGTTGACGCTGTCTTTTTTATCGGCGTAGAGCTCAGCAATTCCAGGCATTTCGGCTATGCAGGGCGGGCACCATGTCGCCCAGAAGTTGATGAAATACGGCTGTTGCGGCATATCGTTCAGGTTTACGAGAGCTCCGGCTTCGTCAAAAAATTGCACATCCAGATCAGCAGTGTCACCGGGGGCGAAATCGGGTGTGTTGGAGCCTTTGACCACCACTTTGTTGGTTTTTTCGGGCACTTCGTTCAGGCTGGGATTGAACAGGCCGGTCTTGAGTATACCGCGTTGTACGGTAGCCACAACGGGTTTGTGCCAACCGTTGATGTAAATCACGAATAGTGCGGCAAAGAGCAGCAGGTATTTGAGACTTCGTTTTTGATGGGGTTTCATAGGTTTTAGTTTAGGTCTGCTGCGGCCGGTTTTTGGAAAAACGCATCGGGTTTTGAAGCCGCATCGAGGCTCGCATTTTCAAAATTCACCGTCCTGCGCGGGGTCGTGGGCTTTCCGTTTTCACTGGCATACCAGGTGATGCTGCGGGGCAACACGATTTCGCCCACCGTTTGCCAGTCGTTGTAGGCAATATAAGTTATTTGATCGCTTTTTTCTTCGGCGCCAAAGGTAGCGGTATAGCCCAGCCAGCGCATTTGGTAGGTTTCGGTGTCGTAATACAGGTAATACTCATCGTTTGCAGAAACCCCGGTTTGCGGCTCAAAACTTATTTGGAGTCCGGCATAGCTGGTGTCGTTTACCACAAGGGCTTCGGTTTCCTCATAGATAATTCCGGGATCGGCAAGTACAAAAGGCATTGCGTAGAAATAGAACATGAGGTTGTGGTAAAATTCAGGGTTGCCTGTATAGCTGTTTTTAGGGTCGTATAGCCATACGCGTTCCCCGTCAAAACCCAAAGAAACGCTGTCGCGATCTACGCGGTCTTTCCGCGAATGCAAATCTATCGTATGCGTCTCAGAAACCGGCTCCCCGGGAATGGTAAATGAAAGGGTTTTATACCCGTCCCAGGTGTCGAGTGTGCCGTGGGCGTTGAGGATGTTTTCAAGGTTTTGGGGATATGCTGTTTCGGTCTGCGGAGATACGGGATCTTCTGTTTTGGTATTGGGTTTACAGGCAGCAAAAGCGATCAAAAGCAGGAAAGTATATTTCATCATAGGTTTGGTGTCGTTATGGGGTTAATAGTCTGCTTTTTTTGAGATGCATTACAGAATTAGCATTTCTGTTCTTTTGTCTTGATACAAAAGAACCAACCCGTCTATTCAGCCGGGCAGGAAGATCAAGGCTCACAAGACGATATCTAAATTTATCGTTCTCCTCATCCCCAGCCCTTCTCCTCCCGAAGGTTCGGGAGAGAAGGGAGCCTAATTCTAACTTTTTTCAGAAATTTAGAATCTATAGTATTCAAATCCGAAGGGTTAAGCCTCCGTTCGTGCGCGATTGTATCGCGTACCTTGACATTTCAATTTCCCATAGATATTTATAGTTTGAAGTATGTTCTTTTCTTTTTTAGCTCGTGTCATTTGTATTATATGGGAACTCGTAAACCTCGTGCCTCGGTTTGCATTGCCCAAAAAGGAAACTGACTTTAGGAGGTTCTTCACCTCCGAATCACGATCAATCAAAACTTTAGTAATACTGACTACTAATAAGCTTTCTTTTCTTTTGTCTTGATACAAAAGAAACAACCCGTCTATTCAGCCGGGCAGGAAGATCACGGCTTACCTGAGGTTCTCTAAATTTATCGTTCTCCTCATCCCCAGCACTTCTCCTCCCGAAGGTTCGGGAGAGAAGGGAGCCTAATCGTAACTGTTTTCAGAAATTTAAAATCTATAGTATTCAAATCCGAAGGGTTAAATGACTTACAATTTTCCAATAACTGGCAAATAATCTAATGTTTTAGAGTTATTGTTCTTTAGCCTTCTTTTTCTTCAGTATAGCAATGAGTCCCCGTTAAAAATTTTCGAAGCCTTGGAGAAAATTTAGGGGACTTATTGCGGTTTTGCCCCTAAGGGCAAAAATACCTAAGAAAAAGTGTCTTTTCTTTTGTTTCTTTTCGTTGGACAGGCAAAGAAACGAAAGGGACAAACTGTAGGACCTCTTATTACGTAAATCGACGTTAGGAGATTTACCAGTACTTAAAACAAAACTATAACTTCAATTAGCATTTCTGTTCTTTTGTCTTGATACAAAAGAACCAAAAGATCAAGGCTCACAAGACGATATCTAAATTTATCGTTCACTGCGCTGCATGCGCTTAACTCGTCCGCTATCGCGTCCTCAAACAGAACCGCCTGCGACGCTGCGCTCACTTCAAATTTTACGATATCTTCTTGTAGGCCGTCTTTGAAATTAGAACTAAGAGTTTTATTCTTTAGCCCTCTTTTCTTCAGTATAGCAATAAGTCCCCGTTGTCCTCATCCCCAGCCCTTCTCCCGCCGGAGAAGGGAGCCTAATTTTAACTGTTTTTAGAAATTTAAAATCTATAGTATTCAAATCCGAAGGGTTAAATGACTTACAATTTTCCAATAACTGGCAAATAATCTAATGTTTTAGAGTTATTCTTCTTTAGCTCTCTTTTTCTTCAGTATAGCAATAAGTTTCCGTTAAAAATTTTCGAAGCCTTGGAGAAAATTTAGGGGACTTATTGCGGTTTTGCCCCTGAGGGCAAAAATACCTAAGAAAAAGTGTCTTTTCTTTTGTTTCTTTTCTTTGGACAGGCAAAGAAAAGAAAGGAAGAACCAATAGAACCTCTAATTACGCAAATCGACGTTAGGAGATCAACGAACTCTAAAAATAATACCTAAAGAAAAAAACCGTAACCTGACAAAAGTCATAAAATACCCTGAAGCATCCCGGTACTTTTACCGGGTAATTTGATAGTAATTAAAATTTTTCAGGTATGACCACTTTTTCAAAACTTCAGGACGATTTTACCCATAACATCATCGGCTATTCCGCTATCGGGATCATTTTAAGTACCTGTTTAGGTTCTGCCGCGGTGATGACCACCTTAATGCACGGGCACGGTTTGGTACAGATGTTTTTTGTAATGCTCAGCGTGGTGGCTTGCAGTATGCATAACGCATCCATCCTTACCGTACAAAAACCGGAGCTGATCTTTAAACTTTTGGTTTTCAGCACTGTGCTGAATGTACTTATAATCATTGGCGGACTCCTTATCTAGCCGAAACAACCCCCGCTTTAATTGACCTTTTTCAAGTCTAATTATACGAGGTTGTCGAAAAAGTTATTCGGTATTGGACTGTCGTTCTGAGCCTGTCGAAGACTATTTGATTATCAGCAGTCTATAACTTAGACCCCCGGAAATATCAGGGCAGATTGACAGCTTAAGCTTACTTTTTAGATAGCCTCGTTTTTACATTACAAATTATGATTGATACGGCTTTGGTTACCAAATACAACGTCCCCGGACCGCGCTATACCAGTTATCCCACGGTGCCTTATTGGGATCGGGAGCAATTCAGCCTGGCTTTGTGGAAAGAGACGCTGAAGCACAGTTTTAAAGCGAGTAACAGGACCGAAGGCATAAGTCTGTACATTCACCTGCCCTTTTGCGAGTCGATGTGCACCTTTTGCGGTTGTACCAAACGCATTACCAAAAATCACAGCGTAGAGACTCCGTATATCAACGCGCTGCTAAAAGAACTTGCTCTGTACCGTTCGTTTTTAGGGGAGCGACCGGTCATTCAGCAGGTGCACTTAGGTGGGGGCACCCCCACCTTTTTTACCGAACACAACCTTAAGATGCTTATCGATGGGATTTTTAAGGTTGCAGACCGCGCGCCGGGTTGTGAGATGAGCTTCGAGGGTCATCCCAACAATACCACGCTGGGACACCTCGAAACCCTGGCGGCTTTGGGTTTTAAACGCGTTTGCTACGGCGTACAGGATTATAACGAAACCGTACAAAAGGCTATCAACCGCATTCAGCCGTTTGAGCATGTGGAGCAGGCAACCGGGCAGGCTCGCCGGGCGGGCTATACTTCGGTGGGGCACGACATCATTTTTGGACTGCCCTTTCAAACGCTTGATCACGTAAAGCACACCATTGAGAAAACCATTCAGTTGTTTCCGGACCGTATCGCCTTTTACAGCTATGCGCACGTGCCATGGATTAAAGGGAATGGCCAGCGGGGCTACGATGAGGCCAACCTGCCCACGCCCGAAGCTAAGCGGGAGCAGTATGAGACCGGCAAGCGTTTACTACTCGAAGCCGGTTATGTCGAAATCGGCATGGATCATTTTGCCTTACCTACGGACGATTTGTATTACGCCCAGCAGGAAGGGCGTCTGCACCGCAATTTTATGGGGTATAATGCTTCTAAAACCAAAGTGATGCTGGGGCTGGGCGTGTCGGCCATCAGCGACAGCTGGTACAGTTTCGCCCAAAACGTCAAAGGGCTAAGCGAATACTATCACCTCCTCGAAAATAATATTCTGCCGGTTTACCGTGGGCATATTTTAACCGAAGAAGATCTGGTGATCCGAAAGCATATTCTCAACCTGATGTGTCGTTTTGAAACCCGCTGGGATGCACCCGAACTCTGCTTCGATGGTCTGGCCGAAACCCTCATTCGTCTTAGCGAACTTGAAGCAGACGGCCTGCTCGAATTTAGACTGAATGGTTTGCGCGTCACCGAAAAAGGAAAAGCCTTTGTACGCAACATCTGTCTGGCTTTTGACCTGCGCCTGCAACGCAACAAACCCGAAACCAAACTTTTTTCTATGACTGTTTAAGGGTCCCTAGACTCAATTTAGTTGGTAACCCGCCTGAATGCTGATTTATCAGCTTTTTGGCGGGTTTTTTTGGCACCGCCAAAGGGATTAAAAGCCGCAGTTTGCTTCAAAAAAAATTCTTCGACTGCGCTCAGGACAAGCTTACCTAAAGAAAAGAGCCTTTTACTGCAATACTGAAGAAAAACAGGACTAACAAATCAGATTTAGTATTCTGAACAAAATATTCGTTTAGGATTGTGATATGGAAAAGTAATTTAGGTTTTGAGTATAAAGGTCAATTAAAACGCCAGTACCGGCCTACAAAGATTTATCGCAAAATTTGAAAAGAGGGAGCGTTAAAAATTTTAGACTGTTTGAGTCAAACGTATTTTGATCTTTAAGGAGAATAATCAAGCGAGTTTCTAAAATTTAGCGAGCGAATGATAAATTTAGATAAAGCTTTGTCAGCCTAGATTTTTTTGGTTCCTTTTTTCATCGATGGAAAAAAGGGACAGAACATGGCTTGAAGTGAAAAACTTAAATTTTTGTGAGACCAAGCTTCTAAAGGTTATATCGAGAACCCCGGTTAGTAATAAAAATGATAAACTAAGCAGACTTCTCGATACGCCTGAAGCTCCACTAGCGCTATGCCTCAGCCACTCGAAGTGACATCTAAGCGAAGGATGAGTGAAAGACTTACACGTGATCCAATCGTTCGCGAACAGTGAAGATTAGAATAACCAAAAAAACCGTAACTTGGTGGTGTAAAAACGTGCAGATACGCACCAAAAGAAAAGTTTATGGACACGATTCGAAAATCAATAACCTTTACAGAAAAGCAGGATCGCTGGATAAAGATGAAAGTTGAAAATGGTGAATTTACTAATGACAGTGAGTATATACGGGACTTGGTACGAAAGGATCAGGAAGAAACGGAAGAACTTTTGGAGCTTAAAAGGGCAATTCAAGACGGCTTAAAAAGTGGGGTGAGTCCCCTTAAAATAAAAGATATCATAGCCAAAGTAGATAATGGTGAGCTATAAGCTTTCTGCCAAAGCCGAAGAAGATTTAGTTGAAATCTATAAATATGGTGTATCTCATTTTGGTTCTTTACCTGCGCGAAACTATTTACTCGAACTCGAAGAAACCTTTCTGATGCTTGCGACCAGACCAGAACTTCTTAGAAAAGCATCATTTATAGCAGAGCGCATATTTTTTTATCAGTTTAAAGGGCATACCATTTTTTATTTAGTCGAAGACCAAAATGAGATTTTTGTGGTTCGGGTACTGGGTAAGCGAATGGATTTTAAATTACACCTTTAATTTTCGACAGGTCTTGAATAAAAAATTAATTCAGTTTTTAAGAGAAAAGCTAATTAAAACGCCAGTACCGGCCTACAAAGATTTATCGTAAAATTTGAAAAGAGGGAGCGTTAAAAATTTTAGACTGTTTGAGTTAAACGTATTTTGATCTTTAAGGAGAATAATCAAGCGAGTTTCTAAAATTTAGCGAGCGAATGAAAAATTTAGATAAAGCTTTGTCAGCCTAGATTTTTTTGGTTCCTTTTTTCATCGATGGAAAAAAGGGACAAAACACTCATTGAAAAACGAGTATTCTCTTTAGCTCGCTGTTACTTATTGATTTTGGAGTTCGAATCTTTTTTATTAGTAAAATGTCACTTCGAGCGTGTCACACTGAGCGCAGTCGAAGTGCAGTCGAGAAGTGTCATTTAAACGAAAAATGAGGAAAAAACGAAGTGCTAAATGCACGCGATGCAATCGCGCACGAACAGTGTATCGAGAAGCCCTGTAAACTAAAAACATTCTAACTAAGCAGACTTCTCGATACACCTGAAGCTCCGCTAACGCTATGCTTCAGCCACTCGAAGTGACATCTAATCGAAGGATGAGTGAAAGACTTACACGTGATCCAATCGTTCGCGAACAGTGAATCTCCTATCTTCTATTTGTATGTTCGAGTTTCTTTAGAATGTTCTGTTCATTTTCTTTAGCTCGCTGTCGCTTATTGGTTATGGACCTCGTGAACCTTGTACCTCGGTTTGCTTCTCCAAAGAAACCCATCGACTCCGCTCAGGGCAGGCCTAGCCAAAAGAAAAGAGCCTTTTTTATCTGTATCTCCTATTGGTTTTGGTCAGATATAATGTGCCTATGATAATTTGAGTTTTCAATTGTAATTATTCTCAGGCACATTTCTTAGGTATTTTTGCCCTTAGGGGCAAAACCGCAATAAGTCCCCTAAATTTTCTCCAAGGCTTCGAAAATTTTTAACGGGGACTCATTGCTATACTGAAGAAAAAGAGGACTAAGAAGACTGTTTCCTAGTCTTAAAGCAAAAATCTAGTTAGGATTGGCTCCCTTCTCCGGCGGGAGAAGGGCTGGGGATGAGGTGATCTCTCAATGACAACTCTGCCTCGCCTCTACCTGTGCCACAGCAACCTTTTCCGAAGGCGAAACGTAGGGAATACCTAAGCCCAAACCACGCAGGATAAACAAAAAACCCATCAGGATCACCAGAATAGGAATGACCTTGACAATTTGTTTTTTGGCTTTGCCTTTTATAAAATTTCCCAGATACAGGGCTGAAGTCATCAGGGGTACGGTGCCTAATCCAAAGAGGAGCATATACAGGCTGCCGTGGAGTGCGCCGCCGGTGCCCAAAGCTCCAAACACCGCCATATAGACGAGTCCGCAGGGCAACAGTCCATTTAACAAGCCCAGGGTGAAAAAGGTGCTTTTGCGTTTGCTTTTAAGCTGCTGACCCAACGCCGATTTGATACGCCCCACCAGTTTATACGCAGGTTTTGACAGGTTATAACGGTTAAAAATACGGGAGGGGATAACCACTGCGGTGATCATCAGGGCACCTACAGCGATAGAAAGTTGCTGCTGTAAGCCAAAGAGGTTTAAACGCTCTCCCACGGCTCCAAACAGAAAGCCAATAAGCGCATAGGTAAGCAGCCGCCCGCTGTGGTAGCTGAGTATTTGAAAGAACTTTTTCAGCGGATTCCGGTGATCTACCGGCATCAAAAACGCGATAGGCCCACACATGCCCACGCAGTGCAAACTGCCCAAAAGTCCGAAAAGAAGCGCCGTTGCGATCATAATCAATAGGTTATTTCATCCTCAAAGCGGTAGTTTTTACCCTCGTATTCCCAGGTGATGGTAATGTTCCAGCGACCGCCAACCAGGCGTTTGTCAGGTATGAGCAAATTAGAAGATGACAGGCGTATAGGCATGTCAAAATCAAGTTGCCTGGCAGACGGTCTATACAGGAACACTGAGCCGGTGATGGCTTTAGGATCTAAATTTTTAGGAAATGCAATGAGGTAACCCGCTTCGGTTTTGGTACCGGTTACCGGTGTTTCGAGCTGATTGCTGTTTGCGGTGGCGTCTATGGCGCCCTGCAGGTTCATCTCGTGTTTGTAATAATCTTCAATAACCAGATCGTAGCTGTATTTCTGGTCTGTAGACATGGTGATCACAAAGTACAGGATAAAGCTCATAAAGCTTAGCATACCGATGACGAGCCCGGTTCCCCAATTGAATTTCATAGTGATGTGTTTTAATTTTTTAAATGAAAACCTTCCCCGCCGGGGTTAATTATATTTTTGAGCCAGTTCCTCCTGACTCAGGGCTTTTTTCTGTTTTTGCTCTTCTTGGAGCAGGCGTACCCTGCAATGCTGGTTCTGACCGGGTTTTCCGTTTTGACAGCCCAGGCAGCAGTTGTGTTTTTTTGTAGTTTCCATGATCGTATCAGTTATAGCTTCGGGGCCCCAGAAAGATGGTGCGGGTGGTCTCTATGAGCCGCTCACCGCTGTAAACCCCTATTTTTAATTGTTCTTTTTCGCCTTCCAGATCAGCGCTTTTCACTTCTATAAAAAGCGTGCCTTCCGCAAGTCCCTGTGCCGGTACTTCAAGTGTTTCCTGCGACACCACTTTAATACTTCCGCTATGCGAAATCAGCTCAAAGTGCACGTCTTCAATTGTTCGCGTGGTTTTATTGATGAGCTTAAAGGTGTACACATTGCTGATGATATCTTCGGCCTTGTGCTCATAGAGCTGACCCGGCAGGCGCAGCACGTTTGCTTCCACATCATTGCGTAAAAAGAGCATCCCACTTAATACGCCAATTAGAATGATCAGTACGGCGGTATAGCCCTTAAGACGCGGAGTAAACTGAAATTTGGTTTTCTTCTCGATGTTTTCTTCACTGGCATAGCGAATCAAATCCTGGGGCAGGTTTACCGCCTCCATCATCTGGTTGCAGGCGTCAATACAGGCGGTGCAGTTTACACATTCCAGCTGGGTGCCGTTGCGGATGTCAATTCCCGTGGGGCACACATTTACGCACTGAAAGCAGTCGATGCAATCCCCCTTGCCTGTTGTTTCGCGGTCTTCAGTCTTTTTAAATTTGGCTCTGCCGGCTTCTTTCTCACCGCGTTTGTAATCGTAAGCCACCACGATAGATTTGGTATCGAGCAAAACACCCTGCAACCTGCCGTAGGGGCACACGATGATACACACCTGCTCGCGAAACCAGGCGAAAACAAAGTAAAACACGCCGGTGAAAATGAGCAGCGAGATGAGGGTGCTTACGTGGTTTGCCGGGCCATCGGTGATGTACTGCAGCAGGCGCTCGCTGCCTATGAGATAGGCCAGAAACACATTGGCAATGAGAAACGAGATCACAAAAAAGACCGACCATTTCAGCAGACGTTTCCGTATTTTTTCGGCATTCCAGGGCATGTTGTTTAGGCGTATTTGTTTCCCGCGGTCACCATCAATCCAGTATTCAATCCTGCGGAAGACCATTTCCATAAAAATGGTTTGGGGGCAAATCCACCCGCAAAAGATTCGGCCAAAAGCAACCGTAAACAGCACTACAAAGACCACCCCGATGATCATCATCATCACAAAGAGGTGAAAATCCTGCGGCCAGAACGGAAAGCCGAAAATATTAAACCTACGCTCCAGCACATTGAACATCAGAAACTGGTTGCCGTTGATGTGTACAAACGGCGCACCGAATAAAAAGAGCAGCAGGACATAACTTACCAGTTTGCGGTACTCGTAGAGTTTGCCCACCGGTTTTTTAGGATACACCCACGCGCGTTTGCCTGCATCGTTGATGGTGCCTATGCTGTCCCTAAAATGTTCCTGATCCTGAGAAGCCATGGGTTGTTTCTAATTTTCGTTGGTGATGACGTCATCGGTCACCGGTTCCTGTTCTAAAATCACCTCAATGCCGGTAGAATCCTGTTGTACCTGTACAGCTTCTACAGGGCCGTTTTCATCAATCCAGATTTCCCCTTCCGGTTCTTTGGCATCTGCCGGGTTGGTGCCGTGCAGGCTCAATACGTAGCTGGCGACCTGTGCAATTTCGCCGGGTTTCAGGTCGGTTTTCCAGGAGATCATCCCTTTTCCGGCGCGTCCTCCTTCGGCTATGGTGTGAAAGACATTTTTAATACCGCCACCCAGAATCCAGTAGTCATCGGTGAGGTTGGGGCCAATGCCTCCCGCGCCGCCTGCTTTGTGACAGGCGATGCAGTTTCCGCTAAAAATGGCTTCTCCCGCTTTGATATCGCTTGCATCGGTAAGCAGTTCTACGGTATTTTCGTCTACTAAATCCTTAGCGGTTTTTTTGTATTCCTCCAGATCCAGTTTAGCCTGCGCGACGGCTTCTTCATACTCGTCGATCTGGGTGTAGTCATTCAGCACTTCAAAGCGTATTAAATACACGGCGGCAAACAGAATAGTAGCGTAAAAACCATACACCCACCACGGCGGCAGACGGTTGTCGAGTTCTTTGATGCCATCATAATTGTGATCCAGCAAGATTTCTTCTTCCTGCTCCACAGGCTTCGCTTTCCAGAGTTTGGCGTACAGGCCTTTAAACCAAAAAAGGCGCTGTTCTTTTTTAGCTTCGACTTCAGCCCGGTACTGTTCCCGGGCTTCCGGCTTCAGGGTTTTAAAGAGGACGGCGTGTAAGCTTTCAATACAAATCTCAAAAGCGATGTACATAAAGACGAGCACGGCATAGACGACCCAGAGCCAGTTTTGGGTGGTAAATACCGAAGCTTCATTTTCGGGTGTACCCACATAATTTAGAAAGAGGTAGGCAAAGCCCGCAAAAGCTAAAATGCGTAGTATAGATGCGATACTTCTCATGGCTGGTCTGGTGTTAAAAGGTCTTCTTCAAGCGGAAGCGCACTCACTTCCTGTAAATAATGCTTCTTTGCGGTGATCACCCAGGCAAACAGGGCGACAAAAAACACAAAGAAAATGAGCAGGGAGATGATGGGGTAGATGGCTACCCCGTCTATGTTTTCCAGATTTTGTTTGACAAATTTGAGCATGGTTATTCGGTTTTTGCGGTTGAATTTTCGGCACCGGTTTTAATCTTGATATCGGTTCCCAGGCGTTGCAGGTAGGCGATAAGCGCGACGATCTCGCGGTTGCGCATTTCGACAAAATCAGCTCCGTTTTGAGCAGCAGCTTTTTTATCGGCTTCATAGGTTTTGGCAAAATCGGGGTCGGCATACAGATTCTTTTCGATCTGTTCGCCCTGTTCGCTCATCCATTGCTGGGCGCGCTCGATGTCTTCAACCGTATAGGGAACACCCAGTTGCTTCATCGATTTCATCTTGTCTTCGGTCTGTGACTTGTCGAGTTCGCTGCGTATCAACCAACTGTAAGACGGCATAATTGAACCGGCTGAGGTGCTCTGCGGATCATACATATGGTTGAGGTGCCAGTTGTCTGAATATTTTCCGCCTACGCGAAATAAATCGGGCCCCGTGCGCTTGCTTCCCCAGAGGAAGGGATGATCGTAGACATACTCGCCCGACTTGGAGTACTCGCCGTAACGCTCTACTTCACTGCGGAAGGGTCTGATCATCTGCGAGTGGCAGCCCACACATCCTTCGCGGATGTAGAGGTCACGCCCTTCAAGCTCCAGTGGGGTGTAGGGTTTTACCGTAGAAATCACGGGTACATAATCATCTACAATCAGTGACGGAATGATTTGCACCATACCGCCAATCAAAATGGCGATGGTGGCGAAGATGGTGAGTTGAACCGGGCGGCGTTCCAGCCAGGTATGGTAGCCTTCTTTGGGGGTACGTTTGCGGGTCACGGGGCTAAGTGGTGCAGCTTCGGCGAGTTCGTCGGTCACTTTGCTTCCGCTTCTTATGGTCTTAATGATGTTGTAAAGCATCACAAAAGCACCGGAGATGTAAAGCGAACCACCTATGGCACGCATCCAGTACATCGGGATGATTTCGGTTAAAGTCTCCAGAAAGTTTCCGTAGGTAAGGGTTCCGTCAGGATTGAATTGTTTCCACATCGAAGCCTGTACAAAACCTGCCACATACATAGGCAGCGCGTACATAATGATTCCCAAAGTACCTACCCAGAAGTGTACGTTCGCGAGTTTGGTAGACCAGAGCTGCGTTTTGAATAATCGCGGCACCATCCAGTAGACCATCCCAAAGGTGAGGAAGCCGTTCCACGCCAGGGCGCCTACGTGCACGTGAGCTATGATCCAGTCGCTGAAGTGCGCAATGGCATTTACATTTTTAAGCGAAAGCATCGGCCCTTCAAAGGTGGCCATCCCATAACCGGTAATGGCAACCACCATAAATTTCAAAACCGGATCGGTACGTACCTTATCCCAGGCGCCACGCAGGGTAAGCAGGCCGTTGATCATACCACCCCAGGAGGGCGCGATCAGCATCACCGAAAAGGCAACTCCCAGGTTTTGCGCCCAGCCGGGCAGTGCGGTGTACAGCAAGTGGTGCGGCCCTGCCCAGATGTAAATGAAAATCAGCGACCAAAAGTGTACAATCGAGAGTCGGTAGGAATAGATAGGCCGGTTGGCGGCTTTGGGTACAAAGTAGTACATCAGACCCAGAAACGGAGTGGTCAGGAAAAATGCCACCGCGTTGTGCCCGTACCACCATTGTACCAGCGCATCCTGCACCCCGGCGTAATACGAATAACTTTTAAGCGCGCTTATGGGCAGCTCGATACTGTTTACAATATGCAGCACGGCCACGGTTACAAAAGTGCCCAGGTAAAACCAAATGGCCACATAGAGATGGCGCTGTCTGCGTTTGAGGATGGTACCGATGAGGTTGGCCCCAAAAGCCACCCAAACCAGCGCGATCATAATGTCTATAGGCCACTCGAGCTCTGCATATTCTTTAGAAGTGGTGTAGCCCAGCGGCAGTGTGATGGCTGCGGCGACAATAATCGCCTGCCAGCCCCAAAAATTGAAGTTGCTCAGCCAGTCTTTCCACATACGGGCTTTAAGCAGGCGCTGTGACGAGTAATACACCCCGGCATAAATGGCGTTCCCCACAAAAGCAAAAATCACCGCATTGGTGTGTAGCGGGCGCAGGCGGCCAAAACTCAGCCAGGAGATGCCGTCTGTGATATTGGGAAATAAAAACATAAAGGCCAGCAGCAAGCCCACGCTCATCCCGATGAGCCCCCAAAACAGGGTGGCGATGATAAACTTTCTTACGATTTTGTTGTCGTAATAAAACTGTTCTGTTTGCATAATTACTTCGATTTGCGATCTGAATGATTGGTAATGGATTGTTGGTTTTTGTCTGCGGAAGACCCTGTGTTTTTCACGAGTTCGTCTTCAAACAGCATACGTACCGAAGGGGTATAGGTGTCATCGTACTGTCCCTTGCCCACCGAGAAAATAAAGGCCGCAAAGAAGACTAAAGCCACAACCACGCTTATCGCGAGAAGCATATAAATGATACTCATACCTACCTGAATTTGGTTGTAAAATTAGAGGGCCGTCTTTGCTTAAAAGATGACATAAATCAGCTTTTGAAAATCTATTTGTCTTCTTCGGGATTTTTTAAACTGCTGCCGAAATAATAGGTGCATAATGTGGTAAACGCCACGATGCTGATGGAGCTTAAGGGCATTAAAATCGCGGCGTAGACGGGTTTTAAGTTTCCACTTACGGCCAGCGCGAGGCCCACCACATTGTAAAGCAGCGAGAGCACAAAACTCCATTTGATGATGCGTTTACCATTCCGGGCGAGTTTTATAAAGGCAGGCAATTGCTCAAAACGCGAAGCATCCAAAATCCCGTCGCAGGCGGGTGAAAAGACATTCACATTTTCAGAAATGGCGATGCCCACATCGCTTTGTGCCAAAGCCCCGCTGTCGTTGAGTCCGTCACCCACCATCATCACTTTTTTACCCTGTTGCTGCAGGCTTTTGATAAACTTCAGCTTGTCTTCCGGTTTTTGATTGAAATGCATCGCGACGGGGACATCTAGCAGTCTGTTCAGCCTGCTTTGCTCGCTGTCGTTATCGCCCGAAAGAATAACGAGTTCGGCATTTTTGCTCAGTTCCCGAAACACCGATTTTAAAGCGCTGCGGTAGGTGGTTTGAAAAGTGTAGCAGCCTTTATAACCGGTTTGCGTGGCGATGTGTACGCTGGTATGACTGTCTGCAAGCTGTTGTTTTTCGGGCGGAAGCGCATTAACAAAGGCATACGAACCCACACGAATTTCCTGTTTTTTTAGCGTGCCGGTGATTCCCATTCCCGGTTCTTCTTCAAAATCATCAAGAACCTTGATTTTATAATCCTGAAACATGCTGTACAAACTGCGGCTCAGCGGATGGTTTGAAGCTCGAAGTGTGCTAGTAAGCAGCGATTCTTCTTGTTCGGTAAGGCTTTCACCGTTATAGCGTATGGCTTCTTTGGAAGCTGAGGTCAGCGTGCCCGTTTTGTCAAAAACCACCGTATCAATAGCCGCCAGTTGTTCTAAAACGCCGGCATCCTTTAAATAGAATTTGTGCTTCCCCGTGATGCGCAGCAGATTGCCCAGCGTAAAAGGTGCCGACAAGGCCAGCGCGCAGGGGCAGGCGACAATGAGCACTGCAGTAAAGACATGGAGTATTTTTGAGGGGTCAACAAACCACCAAAACAGGGACGCAGCCAGAGCAATGCCCAGCACGCCCAGGGTAAAGTGTTTGCTTATTTTGGTCGTAAGAGAGTCGAGTTCGTTTTGCCGTTCTTTTTGAAAGATTTCGTTGCTCCACAATTGGGTGAGGTAACTTTGTTCGACGGCTTTGGTCACGCTGAGTTCCAGAATGCCGCCCTGTTGTTTTCCACCCGCAAAGACCGTATCACCTGTTTTTTTAGATACGGGTTCGGCCTCGCCGGTGACGAAACTGTAGTCGATGAGCGCATCTCCTTTGATCAGGATTCCGTCTACCGGGATGAGTTCGCCATTGCGTATGAGTATGCGATCTTTTGGTTTGATCTCATAAACCGGAATCTGGCTTTCCCGTTGGGTTCCTTCGGTTTCCAGGCGGGTTACCGCGATGGGAAAATAGGATTTGTAGTCGCGCTCAAAGCTGAGGTAAGCGTAGGTTTTCTGCTGAAAAAACTTTCCGAGTAAAAGAAAGAAAACCAATCCCGCCAGACTATCAAAAAAGCCGGTTCCGGTGTTGGTAATCACCTCGTAGCACGAACGCAGAAAGAGTACCAGAATGCCCAAAGCAATGGGCACGTCTATATTTAGCATACGCGAGCGCAGCGATTTAAAGGCGGAAGTAAAATAATCACGGGCTGAGTACAGCACCACCGGAATCGAAAACACCAGCATCAAAGCCCTGAAAACGGGTTTATACCGGTCTAGCCAAAACTCTTCAACCTCAAAATATTCGGGGAAGGAGAGAAACATGATATTTCCAAAGGCAAAGCCTGCGATGCCCAGTTTGTAAATGAGGGAGCGGTCTTTTTTGCGCTCTTTTTTGTTGAAATCCTGTAGCGAAATCACCGGTTCGTAACCCAACATACACAGCAGTTCAACCACTTCTTTAAGACTGATCTCGGCCGAATTGAAGGTGATGCGAATGGTTTTTTCAGGGAAGTTCACCTGAGTGCTTTTGATAGCCGGGCGCAGTTTGCTCAGGTTTTCCAGTACCCAGATGCAGGAGCTGCAATGTATGGCGGGTATGGTAAACGATGCGATCTGCGTGGCCTGCTCGTCAAAGTCGAGCAGTTTGGCCTTGATTTCCGGGTTGTCCAGATAATCAAACCGACCTTTGAAATCTTTTGGTGTGGTACCCGGACTTTTGTCCAGATCATAGTAGTACGACAGGTTGTTTTCATACAGGATGTCGTAAACCGTTTTGCAGCCACTGCAGCAAAAGAACTTGCTGTGATGCGCCAGGACGTGCTCCCCGCAGGAGTCGCCACAGTGATAACATAATTCCATTTTATTCTAATTTGCTAAATACCTGATGCAAAGGACTTAAACGCGATGCCCGAAAAAGATGACTTTTGTCAGTTGCTTTCATTTTTTTTGAAAGTTTTTGATTTCAGCCTCCCAAAACCTTTTTTTTGGCTGTGCTCTTCGCTAATTTTGAACTATGAACCCACACGAAGAGTCCCGCTGCGAGAACTGTATCATCAGAGAACTGAATGCGCTCAGATCCCTCAAAAAAGAGGAGTTGAAAGCCATTTCAGATGCTAAGGTGACCCGTACGGTTAAAAAGGGGGAATCTATTTTTAAGGAGGGCGAAAAGCTAAACGGTGTTTTTTGCGTGCGCGACGGGGTATCCAAGCTGTCTAAGCTTAGCGAAAACGGGAAAGATCAGATTGTAAAGATCGCTTTTAAAGGAGAGGTGATGGGGCAGCGATCGCTTATTGCCGAGGAAGCCGCAAACCTCAGTGCAATTGCGTTAAACGATATGCAGCTGTGTTTTATTCCGAAAGAAAACTTCACCGAAAGCATTTCGAAGAATCCGGAGTTTATTCAGGCGCTGCTGAAGAATATGGCGCACGAACTCAAACTGGCCGATGATGTCATCGTCAATATGGCGCAGAAAACCGTAAACCAGCGCGTCGCCGGAATTTTACTGTACCTCGACAGACATTTTGGTTCCGATGCAGACGGCTATCTAAGCCTGGTGCTGTCGCGAAATGATATCGCAGACGTGGTGGGCACAGCCACCGAATTGTGCATACGTACACTCACCAAATTTAAAAAGGAAGGCCTTATCGAAACCGAAGGCAAGCGTATCAAAATACGTGATCGCAAGGGCTTAGACCAATTGTGGGATGGGGTTTAAGAGATTCCCTGACTTTTCTGATAATTCTTGATTCTTTTTAGACTTATTCCGTTGAATATATAGTTCTGTTTTCAAGTCAATCAGTCTTGTATAATCTAAATACCAAATCTGGTATAATCTTATTTGTTTATAGGGTCCTTATATGAAAACTATCCAATTCAGTAACCTCATTTTTCAACTCATTAACGAAAAAATAAGCGTATAAAAAACAGTTAAGTGATGGCTTGTTGAGCTTTGACTTACAGATGTATACGCAAATTAATAGAGCTTCGTCGTAGCTGCGAGACCAGAAGTAGCGAGGGATATCACGGACTTACTTATTCTATTTTTATTTGGATTTAATCTAAATAAACATAAATTTGTCCACTCATAACCTAACGATGAAGCAACAACTAACCTGTTTTTTTCTACTTTTTTGCTTTGCGGCAAGTGCGCAATTTAACCTTAGCGGTGTGGTAAAAGATGCCAACGGCTATCTGGTGCCTCAGGCGCAGATTAAGCTCAGCGGTTCGGGGATTTCAAAGGAAACCCAAACCAATGGTGCAGCTGTTTACAGCTTCCGGGATTTACCATCGGGCACCTACAATCTTGAGATTCTAAGCGGGGATTTTATAGGTTTTGATCAGGTTGTTATTAAAAATGCTAACCTGCGCCACGATATTCAGCTTGATAATGCTGGAGATTATGAGCTTGATGCGGTTGCTATTCGCGCGGAATCGATAAAGACCAAAATGGAAAAGCAGGGCTTTGCGGTAAACGTGGTAAGTACCGAAGAAGCCGCCAAGCGCAACATTCAGACAAACGAACTTTTAAATACCACGGTTGGTGTAAAAATCAGGCAGAATGGCGGCCTGGGCTCTAACGTAGAATACAGCCTTAACGGATTATCGGGTAGTGCGGTGCGCATTTTTATAGATGGGATTCCCATTTCCACTTTTGGTTCTGCATTCAATCTCAACAGCATTCCGCCTTCTATGATTCAGCAAATTGAGGTGTATAAAGGGGTAGTGCCGGGGTATTTATCAGACGATGCGTTGGGTGGTGCCATCAACATTGTTTTAGATAAATCTGCCGCGACAAACCTGAATGCTTCGGTGTCTTATGGTTCGTTCAACACGTTTCAGGCCAGTGTAAACGGACTCTACCGTTTCGATAAATCGGGTTTTACCGTCAAGGCTTCGGGCTTTCATAATTACTCAGATAACGATTATGAAGTAAGCGGCAGAAGTATAGTGGTTACCGGGTTGGGAGGTGTACAAACCCCCATTACCGCGAGACGTTTTAATGATGCCTACCGTTCTACGGGCGGGATTGTACAAATAGGCTATACCGATGTGAGCTGGGCAGACCAGTTTTATGTAGGCTTTACCGGGTCTGATGACTACAAGGAAGTACAACACGGAGCCTTTATGACCATTATGCCTTATAAAGGAAGGTTTTATGAGTCTGATGTCGCGCTTGCAAACCTGAGCTACCAAAAAAGCGATTTGTTTGCTGAAGGTCTTGACGTCACTGTTAACGGATATTACGGAAGCCGAAACCGTCAACTCAATGATACCGTGGCCGCGGCCTACAGCTGGAACGGTGAACGCGCCATTGATTTTAGAGGTGATGAATACGAATATACCTGGGGTTCGCAGCAGGAAGGTGGTCCCACGCTTTTAAAGATAAGCCGTAACGTAGCATCGGTGCGGTCAGGGATTTCGTATGCCTTTAATGATGCTCATAAAGTTCTGTTTAATCACGTGTACAGCAGTATCGACCGGGAAGATAGCGATGCCTTGCGACCCCTTCTAGAAAATACCTTTGTGGGCACACGGGATTTGCACAAGAACATCCTGTCTTTAACCTATGAAGTAAATGCCTTTAATGACCGGCTTAAAGCCAGCTTGTTTGGAAAATACTATCAGCAAAAAACGATAAGCAAAGATCCTGAGCTTGTCACCAATGATGCCGGAAACCGCATTATCGTTGATGAGGTGGTAAGCAGCAATAAAAAATTTGAAGGCTATGGTTTTGCCGCATCTTATGGGATTAACCCTAAGGTCTTTTTGCTGGCTTCGGCCGAAAAAGCCATTCGCCTTCCTAATGAGACTGAAATTTTTGGTAATGACGGCGATAATGTAGTGGCTAATTCCGGCATTAATCCCGAGCAGAGCAACAACTACAATCTGGGTTTCCGTCTGGGGGCATTCGATTTTAACCGGCATCAACTCACGTTGTCTGCCAATTTTTTCACCCGAAACATCAAAGATCGCATAGGATTGCCAATCGAGACCTCACTCAATGTAAACGATGAGTTGATCGTATATGTCAATCAGGGCAGCGGGACTTCAAAAGGCTTTGATGCGCAGTTGAATTACAACTTCAACGACAAGCTCTCGGCCAACTTTAATATTTCAAAATTCGATTTAAAGATTGAAAACCGGGGTACCGAAGTAGCCGTGCCGAACACCCCCTTCTTAACGATGAATGGCAATCTGCGCTACTCCCTTAAAAACCTGCTTCAAAAGCAATCGCGGCTTGACTTATTCTATACTCTCTATTACACCGATGAATTCTCTTACCTGGTTCCGCAGGGATCTAACACCGTGGGAGACGAATTTTTTAAAGTTCCTGAACAATTGGCGCAGGACCTGGGGCTGAGCTATTTCTTTCCCGATAAATGCTTTGTACTCAGTTTTGATGTCAAAAACATTTTTGACAGGCCGGTTTACGATAACCTGTCTGTGCAAAAACCGGGAAGAGCCTTTTACTTAAAACTCAACTATTCAATCAATTCTTTTTAAACTTTAAATACCAAACAAATCATGAAACGAACATTTTTAAACATTAAAACCCTTGCTTTTGCCGCAATAGGTTCCCTATTTATGGCATCCTGCAATACCGATGACGACAATGGGTCAACTGTAATCACAGACCCTGAAGATACCAGCCGCTGGATTACTGTCGCTGCTGCCCGAATGGGCGATAATCCCGGGGATGGTAACGGAGGAACGTTGATCTATGCGTTAAGTAGTGAGGATGCTAAAGATCCTACCGTATCTATAGAGCCTTTTGACAACGGCTTTATTGTGCCTTCAAACCGTACTGCACGATTGCAGGCTTCTGAAGATGGGTCTACCATTTTCAACATCAGCTATGCCGGTGATACGGGAGGAAATTATACCAAATATGAGGTTCTGGGCGGTCAGGATTTTGAGCAAACAGGTTCGGCAATCAGTATAGCGCCCTATGTAGGTTCTGCTCCACGCTGGATTAAGCTATTTGATGGCGATAAAACCGGAGCTGCGGTTTATGTTTCTACCGAAAATCAATTCAATGATAACAACACGCCTGAAGATGAAACCGATGATTTTTACGAGCGTACCGAAGCCACAATGGGAATCGTGACTCTGGATCTGGTAAATTCTCAAATCGTCAATTTTGAAGAGCACAGTGTGCCGCTCAGTGCCGAAGAGGAAGCTAAAGGCTATTACATCTCACGTATTGATATGCCCACGCTAAATGCGGCCGGCGATAAATTATACATCGGTGCCCGTTTAAGCAAAGTAAACCCTGAAACGGGAGAAACAGACCGGGACGGAGAAATTCTGGCTTCAAAATCAATAGTTTTGGATTATCCATCCTTAACCAATCCTAAAGTGATTACTTCCGGAGTAGGAATTGGGAATACAAACGGCTACCGAAGCATTAATGCATTTGAATATAATGGGGCTGTTTATCAGGCCAATCAGGGAGATCCTCAGGGTTCGCATATCCTGAAAATTGGGGCAAATAATGAGTACGATGACTCGTATGTATTCAGTCTCGATGCGGCTCTGGGTGTTGAAGATGCCTACATTTTGGCCTGGAGACCGGCAGCAAATGGTAAAGCGGTTCTGGCTTACCGTCATGCAGGCTCAGCAGAAGGCGTAGCGGGAGCCCAGGGCTTTTTCGCTTTGGTTGACCTCAATGCCAAAACAGCTCAGAAAATTACCGGTATCCCTTACGATCCTGATTTTTATCTATTCCAGTATCAGGGATTTGCCGTAGATGGAACTGACATCTATGTAACTCAGGCACCCGTTGGTAAAAATGGAAACATCTACGTGATTGATACCGAAACCGGCGAAGTCACTAAAGGAGCAGAATTAGTCAATACAACAGGAAGCCATTTTATTGGTGCTTTCTAAGGCTTCAGATGGTTTTATTAAGCGAGAAAGCTCCCGGTTTGACGGGAGCTTTTTTTAGTTATAGATATGCTTAGGCAGAAGTATCAATCGGGAATGGAAACCCCTTCGGTAGTCATGTGTACCCGCTTGATTGTTCCGTCTTCATTATATTCCAGTTTATCGATGCAAACCGATCTGCTGTAGCTTCCGCCATCGGGCTGAATGCTGCCGTTGTGATAGATAAAATACCAGTTGTCTTTGTACGAAACAACGCCCTGATGATTGGTATTGCTGTTTCCGGCTACTTCGTTTAAAATGCCTTTATATTCATAAGGTCCGTCAACCCGGTCTGCCATGGCATAGGCGATTTTCTCGGGGAAACCGGTGGCGTAGGTCAAATAATACTTGCCGTTACGCTCGTGTACCCAGGGCGCTTCGGTAAATTCAAATCCTTCAAAATCTATTTTTTTGATTTCGCCATCGATCTCGATCATGTTGTCTTTCAGCTTTGCGTAATAGCAAACCCCATTACCCCAAAAAATCCAGGGCTGATCGTCTTGGTCTATTAAAATCGCAGGATCGATGCAGGTCCAGACGTGGGTTGAGGCGAAACAATCTTCATTGGTAAGAAGCGGTTTGCCCAGCGCATCTGTATAAGGCCCCTGTGGTTTATCGGCCACGGCGACACCGATTCCATTCCAGTTGGTGCTGATGTACCAGTAGTATTTTCCGTTTCGTTTAGCCACGTGACCGGCATAGGCATCGCCGCTGGTCGCCCACGGGAAATCGGTGATCTGCATAGGAACGGGATGCTCAGTCCAGTTTTGCATATCGGTGGTTGAAAACACCAGCCAGTCTTTCATTTTATAGCCTTTTTGACCGCCCTCGTAATCGTGACCTGTAAACAGCCACAAGGTGTCATTCTCCACCAGCGCCGCCGGATCTGCCGTAAACTTATGCGTGATGATGGGATTGCCGTTGGATGTGAATTTATAGGTGCCGTCGGCTTCGGTTAACAGGGAAGTGGGTACGCCAACCCACTTCTGCTCCAGACGTTTGGCTTCGGCTTTGGTGATGCTGATAACGCTTCCATGACGCGGAAAAAAATCTTTGGTAAAGGATTCGGTTTCCTTAGTGAATTGAAACAAATCGGTACTGCGTTGAAACTCATACCTGCCGTTTGAATACAGGTCGTACATCAGGATGTAGTCGTCTGTATCATTCAGCTTAAAGACCGAACTACCCTCAACCACTGTGGGATCGTCTGCATAGGCATCCAGGTATTCAAAAGATTCGGTATACGGGCCCAATAGCTTTTTGCTGGTAGCCTGTTTGATTCCGTTTTGGATTTCCTTTCCGTTTTCGTCTTTGGTATTTCCTTTATAAAACAAGTGATACAGACCGTCTTTATAAATGATATCGCCGTCAATCGCACCGTCTTTGGCACTGTAGAGCAGCTTTGGCGTCGATTCAAAACCGGTAAAATCTTTATTGGCATAAGCGGCATAAAAATCGAGCTTCAGGTTGTCGTAAGAGCTTACGGTAAAATACACGAGGTATTTGCGCTTTTTAGTGTCGTAAAAGGTTTGCGGTGCCCAGACCCATTTGGTGTTTTTAAAGGGTTTGGGATAGCTTTTTTCCAGATTGATGATCGAAGAGTCCCAGTTGATCAAATCGTCTGAATGCAGCAGTACAATACCCGGATTGGTCTCCCAGCCGTTTTTCTTTGTAAACATATCGGTCGCGACCATATAAAAACCGTCGTTTTTGCCCCCGCGTAAAATATGCGGATCGCGCACCCCGCCGGTAGCCGAGATTTCAGCAGAAGACAGGACGGGCTTGTTGTTGTTCAGCGCTTTCCAGTTTACCGCGTCGTCGCTTACGGCAAAACGTATTTGCTCCTGTTTATCGCCGGGTCCCTTGCCTTCAAAGTAGGCAAAAAGATAGCCTTCCCTGGTTTCCTGAGCGCTCAGGATAGCGGTTTGGGCGAAAAGCAGAGCGGTAAGAATGTATTTTAAAGACTTCATCGTAAATAGAACTTAATGGTGTGCCCGGATCAAATCAACTTTTAAAACGGCTAATCCGGGCAAAAGCCTGGAAATAAGTCTCCCGGCTTTCCGTTTTACAGGTTGAAGTTTTAAATATAGTGGTAATTGTGTAAACAACACTTATTTTAAACCGGATGCGTAGTGCATCGCTTTTGGTTTTTATGTGCTAAGGTTTATCGAGTATAAACTTTTGACTAAAGCCGAAAGGATCAAAATCCCAAAGCAGCGGTAAAGCAAAATAAACCATTGCAGTAAGCAAAACGATTGAGATCAGATTCATCCACAATCCCGATTTTACCATGTCGGGGATGCGTAAGTATCCCGAGCCGAAAACCACCGCATTGGGCGGCGTTGCTACCGGAAGCATAAACGCACAGGAAGCCGCAACCGTGGTTGCAACCAGCAGCATATAGGGGTTTAAATCGAGTTTCAGGGCTATGGGGGCTAAAATAGGCAACAACATCGCCGTGGTCGCGAGATTTGAGGTGAGTTCGGTAATAAAGTTTACGCAGAAGATCACGATAAAAACCAGCAGTAAAAGCGGCAGGGTATCGAGCAGGGTGATTTTAACGCCAAACCATTCGGCGAGTCCGGTGACTTCAAATCCCGATGCAAGTGCCATCCCTCCGCCAAAAAGCAGAATGATACCCCAGGGCAATTTTACGGCCTCCTTCCAGTTAAGGATGCGTTTTCCCGGTTCGCCTGCACTTAGCGTAAACAGGGTAATCCCGGCAATCATTGCGATGATGGTGTCGTCAATTCCGGGCAGAAATTCTTCGAGTATAAACGAGCGGGAAACCCAGCAGAATGCGGTGATGATAAAAACCGAAAGCACCATTTTTTCCTCGCGTTTCATAGGGCCCAGTTCTGTGAGCAGGTTTTGAATTTCGGCCTTACCTCCCGGAAACTCCTTTTGCTCAAACCGGAACGCTATGTTTACCAGATAATACCAGGACACCAGAAGTAACATGATAGAAATAGGCAGACCGAAGCTAAGCCACTTTAAAAACGAGATTTCAATACCGTAAACCTCCTGAATATAGCCGGCAAAAACCAGATTGGGAGGCGTGCCAATCAGGGTTGCGATACCGCCTATGGAAGCGCTGTAAGCAATACTCAGCATCAGGGCTTTCCCAAAGATCTTATGCTCGTTTGCTATCGTAGCGGGGTTGTCTTTTAATTGCGAAACGATAGACATGCCTATGGGCAGCATCATCACCGAAGTGGCAGTGTTGGATATCCACATCGATAAAAAGGCTGTCGCAACCATAAAACCCAGAATGATTTTTTTAACGTTGGTCCCAATTAGCCTGATGATGTGCAGGGCGATGCGTTTGTGCAGGTTCCATTTTTCAATGGCGATGGCGAGCATAAACCCACCCATATACAGAAAGATGTATTTGTGACCGTAAGACGCGGTGGTGGTAGAGAGATCGAGAGCTCCCGTAAGCGGAAAGAGAACGATGGGCAGCAATGCGGTAACAGCAATAGGCACAGCCTCGGTCACCCACCATAAGGCGATCCAGATGGTGGCACACAAGACATCATAGGCAGCCTGCGGCATACCTTCGGGTGCTCCCAAAAGCTGAAGGATTACAAAAAGCAGCGGACCTGCGATTAAAAAAATACGCGTATCGAGTTTCACGAAATTCAGATTTTAGATGCTTGGGTTTTTGACAACTTCAGCATTTTTCAGATTTGAAAAATACTCATAATTATTAGGTTATGAACGTAGTAGCTTCAGTCCTGTGAAGTTGATTATTTTTTACGAAATCGATTTATTACGGGTTGAAATTCAGTTTTTTGCGAATTATTTAAACGTAAAACATACCTGTATCTGACTTCGCTTTTTTAAGAAATTGTTACCAAAATCCTTTCGCCCATTTAAAATAGGTTTAGTTAACATCAGATTTAAAATGCGCCAACAGACTTTCGGGTCTTTCTTCAGGGCTTTTAAACACTTGAATTTAAATCGTATGTATGTCCTACATAAAACACTTAAATCCTGTCATTCCACCTTCGTAAAAGGTTTTAGCAGCCTTATAAGTTTAACGCAGCGGTAACCTTCCCGTAAATTTCTTCTGTAAAGATTGTGATTATTTAGCGGTCAGAATCGTGGTCCTGTAAAATAATATGTCAAACAAATCCACAAAAAAAGCGCAGCTGCTACCAACAACTGCGCACTCAATTATTAAGCATTGTCCAATCAATAACTTAAACATGAATTTTAAAATTAAGACTATTCGGTCTAAAAGTATGGGTGTTTTCGCTTCACTTATACTTTTGTCCCCTACACTTGAAGCGAAATCCACTTTTGGAGCTTCGTTACCGGCAACACCTGCCTTCACTGCGACCGCACAACAGTCAATTTCCGGTACGGTGACAGACAATAACGGAGTACTGCTGCCCGGTGCTACCGTAAAAGTACAGGGCACGACGCGTGGCGTCACCACAGATTTTGACGGAAATTTTACGATTGACGCCCAGGAAGGCGAGGTTTTGGAAATTTCCTATGTAGGTTTTCAAACCCGAACGGTGACGGTGGGTGCGCAAACCCAATACAGCATTCAGCTAGAAGCAGACACCTCAGAGCTTGATGAGGTGGTGATCATTGGTTACGGGACTCAAAAACGATCTGACCTTACCGGCGCGGTGAGTTCGGTGACTTCTGAAGAGTTTAACCAGGGTGTGGTTTCTAACCCCGGTAACCTGTTACAGGGTAAAGTGGCCGGTCTTAATGTGACCAATGCCAGTGGTGAGCCCGGTGCCGGTCAGGATATCGTAATCAGAGGGGTGGGAACCCTGCGTTCCGGTACTTCCCCGCTTTATGTGATAGACGGTTTTGTACTGGATAACTCTTCAAACGGAGTGCCTACAAACCCGCTTAACTTCATCAACTCTCAGGATATCGAATCGATAAATGTGCTTAAGGACGCTTCGGCTTCTGCGATTTACGGTTCGCGTGCTGCAAACGGGGTGGTAGTCATCACGACCAAAAAAGGTAAGGAAGGCCGTACCCAGATGAATTTTTCGGCCAGTACGGCAATCGCTACTTTGGCCAATAAAATCAATGTGTTTTCGGCAGACGAGTTTAGACGCGTGGTACAGGAAATCGACGGCAGTCTTAACGATAACGGGGCAGATACCGACTGGCAGGATGAGCTTACCCGCACTGCGATAAGTAACGACATCAACTTCTCGATGAGCGGCGGTACTGCCAAAACTTCGTATTTCACCTCTTTAGGTGTTAACGATCAGGAAGGTATTTTAAACAACAGCGGCTTAAAGCGTTATTCGGCACGGGCCAATGTTTCTCAAAACGGACTTAACGACCGTCTTAAGGTAGACATCAATCTAAGCGCCACCCGTACCGAGTATAACCGCCCCAATATTAACAACGCGGTAAGCAATATGCTCAGCCTGAATCCAACTACACCGGCCTATACAGACGGGGAGCCTACGGTTTTTGGGACGGGTCTGAATCCGCTTACTTTTGAGCGCATCTACGGAGATTATGCTACCAATAACCGGATGATCGCAAACATTTCACCTTCGCTTGAGATCCTTGAAGGGCTTACCTACAAACTCAATCTGGGGGTTGATTACTCCAAGACCGATCGCGATGTACAGTACATTCCGTACGCCGAAGATCCTGATTTCCGTTTGGGTTCTGTCAATTCGACCTTTACCGTAAACGAAAACCAACTCGTTGAAAACACCTTAAATTACACTAAGGAGTTTGGAGATCACGGTTTGAGCCTTCTTGCCGGTCATTCCTATCAAAAATTCTTTATCCACGCCAAGGGGTATTATATTGAAGATTTCCCGGATAACGGCATCGAGCCCCGCTATCAGTTGGGCGAGGGTAAAGGCGAGCAAAGCCAGTATTCTAACGCGACCAAAAACGAACTGCAATCCTTCTTCGGAAGAATCAACTACGATTTTGCAGACAAGTATTTGGTTACTGCCACCCTGCGTTCAGACGGTTCTACCAAGTTTGGAGACAACAACAGGTATGCGATCTTTCCTTCGGTTGCTTTGGGATGGAATATCTTCAAAGAAGAGTTTATGGCAGACAGCGGCATCAACAATCTGAAGCTGCGTGCCAGCTGGGGTAAATCGGGGAATCAGGAAATCCCATCGAAACAAACGCGTTTGAGTTATGGCGAAAGCTTTGCAGATGATGATATCTACCCGCTTAACGATGGCGTGGTCAACCGCGACGACTACAACTACGGTCTTGTTTTTGCCCGTACCGCAAACCCCGATCTGCGCTGGGAAGAAACCGCACAGACGAATATCGGTTTAGACTTCGGCTTTCTAGACTATGCCCTTTCGGGATCGGTAGATTATTTCGCTAAAGAAACCACCGATGTATTGCTGTATTTCTCTACTCAGGATCCTATTGATGAAGTAGGCTTCAAGTGGCAAAACATCCCCGGAATGAAAATCAAAAACAGCGGTATCGAAGTAGCTTTAGACTACCAAAGTGACCGCAGCCGGGACTTTTCGTTCAATATTGGCGGAAACTTCTCGTATATCAAAAACAAGATCGAAGATTCGCCTTTTACCATCGTGACTACCGGTACTGCCAGCGGTTCGGGGCAAACGGGGGCTACCATTAACGGGTACATCAACGGTGAGCCTATAGGGAATTTCTATATGCGCGAGTTTTTGGGTATTGACGAAGACGGCTTTAATATTTTTAGAGATGTTAACGGTGACGGCCAGATTGATGACAGCGACCGCGTTTCTGCCGGAAGCTCTATACCAGACCTGATTTATGCGTTTTACTTCAAATTCAACTACAAGAATTTTGATTTGGCACTCAACTTCAACGGGGTGAGCGGGAATGAAGTGTATAACCATACCCGTATGAATCTGTTCAATAAAACCCAAATTTCAAATTCGCTGAACACGACAGATCAGGCTATAGAATTCCCTAACGAAGACCCGAATAATTCAAACACCGTGTCTACCCGTTATCTGGAAGATGGTAGTTTCTTAAGACTGAACAACGCCACCCTGGCTTACAATCTGCAACCGGAGGTTTTAGGTCTTGAAAACTGGTTTCAAAACCTGCGTCTTTCGGTGACCGGGCAAAACCTGTTTGTACTTACAGACTACACCGGCTTTGACCCCGAGATCAACACCGGTTCGTCTTCTGATGCCAAGTCTTTTGGTATTGATTACTTCACCTATCCCAGAGCACGCACGGTTGTGTTTGGGCTAAATGTTTCCTTCTAATTTTAAAACTGAATAGTTATGAATTTCCATATAAGAACCCTTTTTGTTGGTCTTAGCGCGCTACTGTTGTGGAATTGCACCGACCTTGAAGAAGAAATCATTGACGAATCCCTTACCGGAACAGACGGTCTTACCGAGCCCATCACCGGTTCGCTGTCTGCCGCTTACGGAATATTACCCAGCACCTTTAGACACACGCGGTATTTTGGGCTGCAGGAAATCGCTTCAGACGAGGCTATATTACCACCGCGTACCGGTTTGGGCGGTACCCAATGGGCAGATAACGATACCTATACCACCACACACCGCCACCTCATTTCGGCAGGAAATGATCTGGTAAGCAGCTCGTGGAGTTATCTTACCACGGCTTTGTTCAGAACCGTTGCAGCTATAGACGTGTTGAAGCCATTGGCTGAAGCCGGTGATGCCGAGGCTGTTCAGGCGCTGGCAGAAATGCGTGCGCTGCGTGCGTATGAGAATATGCTGTTTTTAGACAGCTGGGGGCTTGCCTTCCAAAAAGAAGCGACTTCAGAAACTTCTGTGGTCCTGCGCGGTGCAGATGCGGTTGACTATATAGAAGCCGAATTTTTAGCGTCTTTAGAACACATCAATACCGATAAAGCTCCGGGCCGAATGTCTCAGGCTGCGGTACACGGTTTTCTGGCAAAATTATACCTGAACGCTGCGGTTTACCGCGATCCCTACGGCACACCCAATTTTACCGATGCCGATATGAACAATGTGATTACCTATACCGATAAGGTGATCAACTCGGGCAGCTTTGCCTTATCTCCGGAATATTTTGACCTGTTTAATGATGAAAACCACGATAATGCCGAACTTATTTTTGCATTAGACCTTCGTGGTGTCCTGAGCAGTGATCACAACCGCTGGGCATACTGGTCTATGTCGGGTTCCTTATTCCCAAGACCGGGCGATAAATATCTGAGTATGGACGGTACCGACGGTCCTGCTGCCACGCCCGATTTCTACCAGACCTGGGTAGATGCTTACGGTTCGGTTGACCCTGCAGATGCTGATGCCCGTTTTTATCAAAAGAACGCGCAGGTACCGGCAGCGCTTGAAGATATTTCGGGTCTTACCCCGTATTTCAGAGATACCCTGGGCCTAAAAACCGATAAGGATCATTATTTCCTGGCAGGTTCCGATTTTGAAATCGACCGTGGAATCATTCGCGGTACGATGTGGGCGCCTCGTAAAGAGAAGTTCAGATCGGGCGATTTTATGACCGGTTCAGACGGTTCGGGAGAGACCAAATACCGTATTTATCCCCTGGCTGAAGCGCGTGAGAACGGTTCAGATCTTGAGGATATCGTGTATTATGTTGACCATACACTCGACATCAGCATTCAGAATACCAACAGCTACGCCGGTGGTTACCGCTTCGCGAAATGGCAGTTTTCAAAGACTTCTCCTGACGGAAACAACTACAGTGATGTAGATCTTGTGTTACTGCGTCTGGCAGATGTATATCTGATGCGTGCCGAAGCCAAATTGCGCAAGGGCGACAACGGCGGTGCGCTGGCCGATGTAAATTTTGTACGAGCTTCCCGTACGGCAAGACCTGATCAGACACCGAAACCCTGGACGTCGATCACGCTTGAAACGCTTTTTAGAGAACGCGGTTTTGAGTTTTACTGGGAAATGTCGAGACGTACAGACCAGATTCGTTTTGGTAAATACGAGGACACCTGGACCTCAAAAACCGATGCCGATGTAAAACACCGTCTGTTCCCAATTCCACAGACTGCGATTGACGGAGCTTCAAACACCCCCGGCTATCTGGAACAGAATGAAGGCTATTAACTAAATAATATGTAGTACATTTAGTTTTGAAGACGGCAGGGAGTGATCCTTGCCGTTTCAAATTTTAAAAAATACCGAATGATGAATTGTATTAAAAAAAGTATGGCTGTGCTGAGCGCAGTTTTGGTAAATGCCTGTGCAGTAACGGTTAGTGCCCAGGAAAAACAAACCGAAGAACCCCTGAGTGTGATTTTAATGATTGGCGACGGGATGGGAATTCCACAGGTGTCGAGCGCCTTTTATTTTGGTGAGGAGACTCCCAATTTTGAGCGTTTTGAAGAAATAGGCCTGCACAAATCCTATTCTACCAGTCATTTAATTACCGACTCGGCAGCCGGTGCAACGGCCTTTTCCACAGGGCAAAAAACTTACAAACGCGCGATTGGGGTTTCAAAAGACACGATTCCGCAGGAAACTATTTTAGAAAAACTGAAAAACGAAGGCTATCAAACCGGACTCATCTCCCTGACTTCGATTACGCACGCGACCCCGGCGTCTTTTTACGCACACGTAAAAGACCGGGATTTACACGAGGAAATCGCTGAGCAGCTCGCAACAGCAGATGTAGATTTTTTAGCGGGTGGAGGCCGCAAATTCTTCAGTCAGCGCGCCGATGGTAAAAACCTGTTCAATACGATATTGGAGCGTAATTACAATCTGGATACCCTTAAACTGGGCAATTCAAAAGCCGGAATGCGCAACGCCTTTATTATTGAAGATGAAGGGCTTCCATCTAAATTAGAGGGGCGTGGTGATTTCTTGAAAGAGGCCAGTCTTGAGGCACTGGAGTATTTTGGCAAAGCCGAAAAACCTTTTTTCCTCATGATTGAAGGTTCGTACATCGACTGGGGCGGTCACGATAGGAACCCCGAAATGATGATCAGCGAGGTGGCCGATTTTGATAAGACTCTGGGTGCGGTGCTCGATTATGTGGAAAGCCATCCCAATACCCTGCTTGTAGTCACTGCCGATCACGAGACCGGCGGAGCCAGCATTGGCAAGTACTATGAGCTGGATGCGGAAACCGGAAAGAAAACCGAAATCCCCGAAAAAGTAGCTGTGTATTTTATCACCGATCAGCACAGTGGCGAACTCATCCCTGTTTTTGCGAAAGGAAGGGGAGCCGAAAACTTTAAAGGGATCTATCAAAACTCCGCGATTTACCACAAAATTTTAAAAGCTATAAACGCTCGTTAAACCCATTGTCAGTCTGAGCTCGTCGAAGACGATTGGATTAGTCTGCATTTCGACAGGCTCAATGAAAACCTTAAAATTTATTTTTGTGAAAAAGCTATTTTTTCTGTGTGTGCTTTTCGTCTTTAGCGGAAGTTATGCACAGCGTGAAACCCCGTATCAGGTGCACGCGCACAACGATTATGCACAGGAGTTTCCGTTTTGGGGAGCTTATGTGGGTGGCGCGGCAAGCATCGAAGCAGATGTGTTCTTAAAGGAAAACAGGCTTTACGTTACGCACAGCGAGGCCGAAATTCTTCCGGAAAACACGCTGGAACGTTTGTATTTAGAACCTTTAGCCGAACTGGCACGCACCGGTGACCTGCGAAAGCTTCAGTTGCTTATCGATATCAAATCTGCTACCGAACCTACGCTGAAGGCTTTGGTACAACTCCTTGAAAATTACCCGGCGCTTACGCAGTCTGAAAATCTGGAGTTGGTGATTTCGGGAAATCGACCGCAACCGGAAGATTACGGGAAGTACCCTGATTTTATTCAGTTTGATCACCAAAATACAGATGATTTAAAAAGCATCGACCTGAGTAACGTCGCACTCGTGAGTGTAAATTTCAAAAACTATTCGGTGTGGAATGGTCTGGGGCGTATGGTCGCTGCAGATTTACAACGGGTAGAAGCCGTTATCAATACCGCGCACGCTGCCGGAAAACCGGTGCGCTTCTGGGCAAGTCCCGATACCAAAACAGCCTGGGCTACTTTGGCAAATCTGGGAGTAGACTACATCAATACCGACACACCCGCCCGGGCTACCGATTTTTTGAATCAGTTAAAGCCGAATACCTATACCAATACCGGACAGGTTGAGGTTTACAAACCTGCTTTTGATTTTGATTACAATGCCCGTCCCCAAAACGTGATTTTACTTATAGGGGATGGTAACGGGCTGACACAGATTACTTCGGCGCAAATCGCAAATGGAGGATCGCTGAGCTTAACCCAATTGACTGATATCGGGTTTTCAAAGACGGCCTCTGCAGATGATTTGGTAACCGATTCTGCCGCAGGTGGTACCGCGATGGCGACCGGTCAAAAAACACATAACCGCGCGATAGGCGTGGACTCCTATGACCAAGCCCTGCAAAACATCACCGAAATACTCTCACTTCGGGGCTTTAATACGGGTTTGATAAGTACAGATGCTATTGACGGCGCGACACCGGCATCTTTTTATGCGCATCGTGCTGAGCGGGATGACTCAGAGGGTATTTTAGCCGATTTGAAAGCGAGCAGGATCAACTTCTTTATGGCAGGCGGCAAGGCAAAAGCCGATCGTATTTCAGCGGCATTTACGATTAAAAGTCTCGACTCGTTTACTGATTTGACTGAAAAAACCGCCGTTTTTCTGGGCGAAAGCAAAGTACCCTCGATAGCCAACGGGCGTGGGGAGTTGTTTCCGCAGAGTTTGACCCGGGCACTTTCGGTACTCAAGGCTGCCGAAAAGCCCTTCTTCCTGATGGCCGAAGCTGCTCAAATAGACAGCAACGGGCATACCAATAACGCCGCCGGAATTATTCAGGAAATGCTTGATTTTGATGTTGCCATCGCAAGGGCATTACAATTTGCAGACACCCATAAAAACACGCTGGTGGTGATTACGGCAGATCACGAGACTTCAGGTTTTGGCATAATGGGGGGAGACCTCGATCAAAAAACCGTGCGTGGCGATTTCCTTTCAACAGATCACAGTGGAGTTATGGTACCGGTTTTCGCCTATGGTCCGGGCGCGCAATTATTCCGCGGGGTATATGAAAACGCCGAAATTTTTCAGCGTATTCTGGAAGCGCTTGAGCTAAAACCCTAAAAAAGGTGGCGGTCTAAAAAGCAGGGCGTGTCCTCTTGAGCCTGTCGAACTATTTTCAACTTACTGATTATTAAAATCGGTTTCGACAGGCTCAACCTGACAACTCAAGTTATTAAGACTTTTTAGACAGCCTCCTCTCATTTTTAAGAATTCCGGTTAAGCCATCACCGCTTGTTCCGGTTTTGAATTTTTAGCTGAAAGAGATTTTTCTACCGTTTTCCAGTCTAATCCTTTCGCGTAGCGGAAAACTTCCTCATTTTGCTGCGGATCAATTACCAGCAGGTGAATCCATTTGTTATCGAGCAGGCTCTTCAGCTGTGGGTTGTCGATAAGAATCTGCGATACCCGCGATACCGGCGCCTGTATCACTACCGAAAGCCGAAGGGGTAAGTGGTACAACTCATCATCTGAACTAAAGAGCGACTGCAGGGGTAAACCTACTTTCAGGTCGCCGCCGTTGCCCTGTACGACTCCAAATTTTCCGGTGATGTTGTGCGTGATTTTAGAACCGCCACCATACTGCTCGTTGTCTACCGCAGAGAAGTAGTAGTGGTTGTTGATCCACTGCGTTACCGTCATCGGGCCTTTCATAATAGCTTCAAGGGCTTTGCCTTCGGCATCGCTTTTCCAGTCGTAGGAGTGCAGGAAGCACTGCCCGTCCAGATCCATATTTTGGGTAAGTGCACGTGGTCCTACTATAAAGCCTGCATTTTTAGAGAGGCCCCATTCCGGGCGGGTCTCACTCCAGTTATTGGCTTTTTTGAATGCCTTGAGATTGGTATTGCCTGCAGTTTGAAAGCTTTCGGCATTGGCTGTTTGCTGCGCCTTTTTCAAACTCGCTTTTAAAGACTCCAGTTGAGCCTGCCGGGCTTTGGTGAAGGCACTGTCAAACAAGACAATCGCATTGGTGGTGGTGTTGTGCTCGGCACCTACAAACAGCGTGTCCTGTGGGATTTCAATCCCGTGCTGCTCTTTTAACTGCCGCTGTACCTCGGGCAGGTTGGCCAGAGCAGCCAGCATACGCGCGTTATGTCTGCCGGGGCTGGCTGCGCAGGCGCCACAATCAAGACTGGAGCTAAAGGGATTGTTGGCCGAGTGGCTTCCGTGACCGGCAAAAACAACCACTGGTGCAAAAGTCTTCCAGCCCATCAGGTCAAAGGCACCTTTAACAATCGCTGTTTTTTCAGCCAGACTGATGTTTAAAACAGGCTCATCTGCGTGTGCATTTTTGTGCATATCGGGTTCGCAGCAGGATTCCAGGTCATTTGCCCGTTGCTCCTTTCCTTTATAGATGCTCGCAGGAAACAAGGTGCGTCCCATTAGGGCGATTCCGTAGAAAACACCAGATCCTTCCACGAAACCAAAGGCAGAAGGCAGCATGTTTTTCATCCGTTTAAAGGCATAGTCTTTAAAGTTTTTCAAGCGGTTTTTCTGCTCGTATTTTTTGAAGGCCGCCTGTTCTTCTTCCCGGGGTTTTTCGGTAACCGTATAAGCCGATTCTACGATGGGAGGGCAGGCTTTACGGGTGATGCCGTCGCGGGTACTTTCATAATCCATCGCGATACCGAAGAAACCGGCGTAGCCAAAAGTCTCATAGTTACCCTGAGCCTCGATATTGCGGCGTATGGCTTCTGAGCGGGTGTCAATACAAAATACCAGTTGGGCATCGGGGCGTGCGTTTGCTTCTTTTCGCTCTGCGGAAATACCACTTTTTTCGAGCTTGCTCAGCAGATTTTTCTGCCAGCTTTCTTCCCAGGCTTTGAGCCACAGGTATTGCAGTTGCTGGGCTTCACTTTCTTTTTTTTGACGGGCAATATCCACAAAAAACGGAAGGTTTAAGCGGTCGCAGGTCCAGAGGCGTACCGCCAGATATTCTTCCAGACTTATGGGGTATTCCTGCTGCCAGTCGGTCGCTGCCTGCACCCGTTGTCTGATGTAGCCCGTCCAGCCGGGTAATGCGGCCAGATGACGTGTAAAAATCTCTTCCTGCTCTTCAGGGCTGTATTCCTGCAACAGGTTTTCAAGGGTTTCTTCCGGGGTTTTGGGAATGTCTTTGAGACTTACTCTTCCGATTTCGGTGTCGTAAATGGCGAGATACCTCCAGGCGGTATAAAAACCTTCGGTTTTAAAGGGCATAGACCATTCGGCCAGACCTTCATCCAGGAAGGCAGCAAGCCATTTTACCATAACCCGGTCCAGCTCCTGGTGTGCATTTGCTGAGATTTCGGGCTTTTGGGCTTCTAAAAAGTTCAGATAATGGTCCGGTGTTTCGGTAAAGCCTTCTTTTTTAAGAGCAGCTTTTAAAAGTTTCGCATCAATTGCTCCGTTTTTCCAGGCTTTACGTAGTGCTTTTACACCCGGAAATGCCTGTGCAGAGCGGTATTCTCCTGCTAAAAGTCCGGCTTTTCTAAAACTCATATCCTCATATCCCGTAAGCGGGTTTGAAGCTACAAAGGTGTAGAGCGGCCAGGTGTTGCCAACCGTGCGGGCGGCTTTAGTGATGGTATGGGCCAGTTGTGGATTCATAATTATTTTGATTTAGAAAGGAGAATTGTTTTTTTATAGGGCTGTGTGAGGTTGAGCAGCTTTACGTATAGCCAGGGCAATCTGTGGTACAGTCCCAGTTTCATCGCAAAAAAGCCAATGAGGAAAATAATACCAAAGATGATCTGTGGCCACGAAAGCGGCAGAGCCTGCTCGGGTCTGGGCAGATCGCGCATCAGGAAGGTGATGCCGTTATAGATGAGCGCGTAGGCCCCAATTCCAAGAAAAAACAGCACCGGCGGAATGAATGTTTTTTGAAGGGTGCTCAGGCTTTGTTCCTTAACAATATTGTAGGTTGCCTGGCCTACGGTGATGGCAACAATAAGGGTTAAGAACACGCTGCTGTTGAGGTTAAGACCTTTACCGGTGAGTACAGCAAAGAGCATAGCTCCCAGAATTCCGTAGATAGAGACCACGACGGCCTGCAACGGCTTGATGTGCAAATGTGCCGGTTTTTCGGGTTTGGTTTGCGCGATTTCTTCTCCTGAAGATAAAAACAGGTAGGCCTTGTAAAAACCGTGCAGGATGAGGTGGGCTATAGCCGCGTTGAAAAAACCGAGACCACACTGCATAATCATAAAGCCCATTTGCGCGATGGTAGAGCAGGCCAGTTTTTGTTTAACGTGTACCTGAAGCAGCTTGGCAAACTGCGCGATGATCGCGGTAAGACCGCCTATGATAAACAGGAGCGTAAGTGTGTTTGATGCGAAAAGTACTGTGGCAAAAAGTGTGAGTAAAATACCCGAACCGTTTACAAAACCCGCGTGCATCAACGCCGAAGCCGGTGTAGGCGCGGTCATCGCACTCATCAGCCAGCGGTGAAAAGGGTAAATCGCAGACTGTACCAAAGCGGCAAGAATGATAAGCAAAGCTGCCGGAAGGGTGACGTATTTAGGTAAGCTGGCCATACTGGCTGAAAGACCTGTAAGGCTTTGTTCACCGGTGTACAGCGCCAGTCCTACCACGGCAAGGCCCAAAAATAAGCTGCCCGTAAGAAAATAACTCAGGGTAAACCGGGAAGCTGCGCGAGCTTCTGCCCAGTCCCTGTCAATGCCTATTAAACGCGACATTAAAACCCCCATAAGCAGCCAGCTTGTCAGCAATAAGCCCAGGTGGTTAGAGACTACCAGAAGCATAACGGTTGCCGTAAAGACAAAAGTAAGCCCCATAAAGCGGCCGTGGTATCGGAAACCTTTGAGGTAGTTTGCGGCATAGGTGCTTACGACGGCTCCAAAAAACGTGACCGTAGTCCAGATCAGGAGGCTAAAATGGTTAAAGATGATAAAATCACCAGCTTTGAGCAGCAAAGGCTGGTTTGCCATAAAGATAAGGCCTGCTAGATTGGCGATAAATAACAGCCATAAAAGGATGCTTACCAGACGGCCAATCCCATTGCTTTTTACTGCAGCAGCACCGGAGTCCTGTTTAAGCGAGTGTGTATGTGTTGCGTATTGCGTATTCATCTTCAGGAGTTAATTGATTTTTGAGCAGTTTCACCGGTTGGGTTTGCTGATTTTGCAAATTTGATAAGTACAGCCAGTATCGTAATTCCGGTGGCGAGGGTAAGTTTTTCAAGGATAACCGGGTTTTTTATAAACTCATCTGCAAGGCTTGGGACAAGCAGCAGAAGTATAAAAATCACGGTCTGGAGGAAGGTTAAGATTTTCATCAAATCAATTTCGGGAGGCTGTTAAAGCAATGTAATTTTAATAGCGCCATCTACTTTAAGGCGGGTATTGGTCTGAGCAAGTTTTTTGAAGGTTTGCTGAGCTTTCGCTTTTTCGGCTTCCAAAGCCTCGATACGCGCATTGATTTTATCGGTATTGATGGTGTGATCTTTTTCCCAGATCTGTAGTTTTCTGATTTTGTGGAAGTTGATTTTTTCGTCAAGCAAATTCATAATCACGGTAGAAGCTTCAGCCGGACTAAATTCGCCGTCGATGAGCTGGAAGGTTTCGGTTTTGTTTGAAGTAAGGGCGTTGTTCTCGGTTTTCATAATGCAGTTGCGTTTAAATTCGGTTACAAAGTTGAAACATCTAAGGCATAAATTTTTATTTATATTTGTTATCGAATACATTAAAATTATTTATGAACTACACTTTGCATCAGCTTCAGATCTTTCAAAAAATCGCAGAATTGAAGAGTATTACCAAGGCTTCAGAAGAGTTGCATCTCACGCAACCCGCTGTGTCTATTCAGCTTAAGAATTTTCAGGAGCAATTTCCCATTCCGCTTACCGAGGTGGTGGGCAGGCAGTTGTACGTGACTGAATTTGGGATGGAAATTGCCCGGACGGCTTCAAAAATTTTAAGGGAAGTAGAGGCAATAAACTACAAAACGCGGGCATTTCAGGGCGAACTTTCGGGCAGATTGACCATTTCGGTGGCTTCTACGGGCAAGTATGTGATGCCTTATTTTCTGTCCGGCTTTCTGCGAAAGCATCCCGGTGTCGATTTGGTTATGGATGTGACCAATAAATCGCTGGTAGTTGAAAGTCTGGAGCGCAATGCGGTAGATTTTGCCCTGGTCTCGGTACTTCCTGAAAAACTGAAGGTAAATACGGTAAGGCTGATGCCAAACAGTCTGTATTATGTGGCGGGCAGCACGATGAACCTGAGCGTCACCACACCCAAAAAGGTGCTCTTCGAAAAGGTGCCGATTATCTCGCGGGAGGCGGGGTCGGCCACCCGGGCTGCGATGGAACATTTTATAGCCCAGCGCAAGTACACGGTAAAAAAGACGATGGAGCTTACCTCAAACGAGGCGGTCAAACAAGCGGTTCTTGCCGGTCTGGGCTGTTCGATTATGCCAATCATTGGATTGCGTAACGAACTGAAAAGCCAGAAACTGAAAATCATTCCGGTAAAGGGCTTACCCATCAACACCTATTGGAATCTGGTCTGGTTGCAGGCTAAAAACCTGTCGCCCATAGCCAAAGCTTTTGTGGAATATCTGGAAGCCGAAAAGGAGGGCATTATTGCAGAGCATTTTGAGTATCTGGAATAGGAGGGGCTAAAAACCCTACCACCGCAGCATAAACCCCGTTCCTCTTTCGGCAGTGCTCAGCAGCTGAGCTTTACCCTTATGCCAGGTCAGGATATGCTTGCTGATATTCAGGCCTATTCCCCTTCTTCAAAATAGAACCGGCGTTACATCTATTTAAAGGCAGAATTCCCAATCAAAAAAAGTATCTTGGAGTTGTTGGTTTTTTTCAAATGTACCTATGCAAAACAATATTAAATATTTAAAACTGCTTTCTGAGCAGTATCCCAATACAGCCGCGGTGGCAAAAGAGGTTGTCTTACTTGAGGCCCTGCTTTCGCTGCCCAAAAGCCCCGAATTGTTTATAAGCGACATACACGGGGAGCACGAGTCTTTTCGGCATATGCTTAAGAATGCATCCGGTCGTATTCGGCACGAACTTTTGACGCTTTTTGAGGACGAACTCACCGAAGATTCCCTGCGCAGTCTGGCTACCTTGATTTATTATCCGCAGGAAAAACTGGATATTTTGAAATCCAAAAATTCGGATCTCGAAGAATTTTACACAATCGCGGTAAAACGCCTGTTGAAAGTCGCGCATCGGTTTACCGCAATTTATACCACACGCAAACTGGATCTGTTGTTACCGGTAAATTATAAAGTAGTGATTCGTGAACTGCTTGACGGGGAATCTGCCCCGGAACAGAAATTTGCTTACCGTCAAAATTTGTTGCGCTCCATCATCGCGATTGGTGAGGGTGATCAATTGATTATTGCCCTTGCAGAATTCATACAGCGGCTGGCTATTGCAAAAATACACGTGATCGGTGATATCTATGACCGCGGTCCCGGTGCAGAACAGGTTATGGACAGTCTCATCGCATACCATTCGGTAGATATACAATGGGGCAATCACGACATTGTATGGATGGGTGCAGCATCGGGTTCCCGCGCCTGTATGGCAAACGTGATCAGGCTTTCGCTACGATATGGCAACACCCAAACTCTGGAGAATGGGTATGGCATCAATTTGTTGCCTCTGGCGTCGTTTGCACTTGAACATTACCGCGATGATAGCAGCCTGGCTTTTAATCCGAAAGTTGCTCCTGAGGATTTGCTTAACGAAAGTGAGGGCTGGCTCAATCGCATTATGCATAAAGCCATCAGTATTATTCAGTTTAAGCTGGAAGAGCAACTGATAAGCAGAAGACCGGAATTGCGGATGGAACACCGTAAAATGCTCGAATGTATAGATTTCTCTAAAAATGAACTCACAGTTGAAGGTGAAACCTATGCGATGAAAGATGATTTCTTTCCTACTATCGATCCGGAAAATCCTACCGGGCTTTCCAAGGGGGAGCAGGAGCTTATGCAGCAACTTGCCGAATCCTTTGAACAGAGTGTACGTCTTCAGGAACACGTACAGTTCTTATACGAAAAGGGAAGTATGTACCACATTGCAAATGATTGCCTGTTGTTTCACGGGTGCATTCCTATAGACAAAGACGGCAATCTGGCTGCAATAGAACTTTTGGGTAAAAAAAGAACTGGCCGGGAGTACATGGATTTTTTAGATAAACTTGCCCGCGAGGCCTATTCCGGGGTTTCAGGAACACGCGAAAACGAACTGGCAAAAGACATGATGTGGTATCTCTGGGCAGGACCGGACTCCCCTTTATTCGGGAAAGATAAAATGGCCACTTTTGAGCGGTATTTTGTGACCGATGAAAAGCTGCATAAAGAAACCAAGAGTCCGTATTACCAGTACAGGGATTTGCCTGAAACAGCCGATAAAATCCTTAAGAATTTTGGCCTTGATCCTGCAAACAGCCTCATCATAAACGGTCATGTGCCTGTGGCTGTCAAAAAAGGGGAGAGTCCGGTCAAAGCGGAAGGTAAATTACTGGTCATAGACGGGGGGTTTGCAAAAGCCTATCAGGAACAAACGGGTATCGCGGGTTATACGCTTATTTTTGATCATATCGGTAAAAAAATAATCGCGCATCTTCCTTTTGAATCTACGGAAAAGGCGATTACTGAGGAGCTGGATATTTTGGAAGCGGAAACCATCTATTCGTATGAAGACAAGCCCTTAAAGGTGGAAGATATCAGGGACGGTAACAAGATAAAGGAACAAATAGCAGACCTCAAAGACCTATTAAACTCGTACCGCCTTGGCTTACTTACCGAACGTTTTCCACGAACGAGCAGCTAGTGGATTTTAAAGGTATTGGTTTGAATGAAATTAGCGGATTTATTTAGTGCGTGTTGTGAGAAATTCGGTAAAATTTTCAACATTAATAGAGGGATAGTAAATTACAATTAACTCCGATTAAGGAATACAATGTGTTTTTATTTAAGTTTCAGAAAATCAGTTTATTAAGTTGATTTTTGACTGAGAATAGAAATATCAAAATCAAAAGTGTAATCAGATTTGTTTTGAATTTCACATACTCTAGTTTTTTATACTCTTTTACTATTCTTAAAATCAAAAATCCGCCAACAAGCAAAATCGGCAGGTAATTTAAAATGAGATCGATGTACCATAATTCCAAAATACGACTTGCAGTAGCACCTTCTCCATAAATTACCCAAAAAGCAAATATCTCAATCAAAATTAGAAGAAGCACAATTCCGAAAAATAGAATTGATCTTATTACGATTTCGAGATAATCTGTCTTTATTTCTAAAAACTCCCTTGTTTTCAATTCAGATTAATTATAGTATTTCTTGGTAAACATTTTGAACGCTATTCCGCCAAAAATTATTCAAAACTGAACTTGCCTGTCCTCATTCTTCAAAAATCAAAAGAAAAAATAGCAATTCAATGATACATAAGAATATTAATAGGACTAGCAGTCCGATTATTGTAAGTTCCATATATAAAGCTGTTTTCAAATTTGTGGTAGTTGTTTTTAACCCTAAAACTGAAGCGTAAACTCTGTTCCGGTTTCGGCAGCGCTCTGCAGTTGAATTTTACCTTTATGCAGGGTCATAATTTGCTTGCTGAGGCTGAGGCCGATGCCGCTTCCGGTTTTTTTGGTACTAAAAAACGGAATAAAAATACTCTCGCGTATTTCTTCAGGGATGCCGCTGCCGTTGTCGCGTACCTTGATTTGTACCCGGCCTTTGCTGTTTTGAGAGGCGGAGACCACAATCTTTGGCTTTTCGGCCCCCTGCGTAGCATCAATCGCATTCAGGATCAGGTTGATCAACACCTGCTCAATAAGGTAGCTGTCAATCTCGAAAGCCATTTCCGGGTTTTCGGTTTTAAAATGAAGCGCCACCGGCTTGTCTGCCAGTGAAGGCTGCATCAGGTCGCTGATGCTTTTAAAGAGTTCGCCCACCTTGACGGGCTCGAGGTTGAGATGCGTGACTTTGCTGAGGCTGCGGTAGGTTTTGGCAAATTTCATCAGACCTTCGCTGCGTTTTTTAATACTGCTGATGCCCGCGTTGAGGTCATCCAATTCCAGCGGATGTAATTCTGCATTTTGCTGGTTGTTTTGAATGTGGTTTTGTAGCGTTTCGGCGAGCGACGAGATGGGCGCGATGCTGTTCATAATCTCGTGGGTCATCACACTCAGGAGTTTTTTCCAGGCGTCAGACTCGTTTTGGTTGAGCGTATTTTCAATATTCTGAAGCACCACGAGCTTAAACGCATCTTCTTCCAGCTGAAAAACCGTTTCGGAAATCAGTACTTTTAACTGTTCGTTGCGCAGGCTGAGGTTAACCGATACCGCTTCGGTACGGTAGGTGTCAAACAATTCGGTGTACAATTGCGGTCTGCGCTTTTCGACAAAACCTATGTTTTTAAAAGTGGGCAAATCGAGCGTGTTAAGCAGCGACTCGTTGACCCAGAGCACTTCGCCGGTATCCAGATTGTAGGCGATGATGCCCACTTCAACCATTTCGAGAATTTTCTGCAGGTACACAAACTGCGCCTGACGCTCGTTGTTGATGGCTTTGATGGTCTTGTTGACGTTATTAAAGCCCCTGTGCAGGTTGCGTAAATCCTGCGGGCCGTGTTTTTCGGAAAACCAGCGGGAGAAATCCCGGTATTTTACAGCCTCAAAAAAGTCATCAATCGCGACAAAGCGCCGTATCAAATAGCGGTATAGGTCGTACAGAATGATCAGCGTAATACCGCCGCCAATCAGCGAAAAAAGCAGACTCGTGTTGACTATTCCCCAGGCGATGCCCGTAAGTGCGGCCAGTAAAAGCAACACCCGCAGCAAAAGGCCGGCGATGTAGCTTTTATAGATCATATTTATTGAGTCTGCGGTAGAGTGCGGTACGGGTAATGCCCAGTTCTTTAGCCGATTTGGAAATGTTGCCCTTATTCTTTTCAATCACCTTGAGGATGGTGTTTTTTTCTACCGCATCCAGATTGGTGGTCTTGAGTTTATGCTCGGTTTCCGATTGCTGTTCTATGGGCGAAAAGGCTAAATCTTCAGCGACTAGAATGGAACCTTCGGCCATAATCACAGCACGTTCCAGAGCATATTGCAGTTCGCGAACATTGCCCGGAAAGCTGTGTTCTTTCAATTTTTTGATGAAACCGGGATCCAGGCTGAAGCTTGCCTTGCCGTATTTTTCGGCATACAGCTTTACAAAATACTGGGCCAGCAGGCTCAGGTCTGTACCGCGATCCCGCAGCGGCGGAATCATCAGATCTACCGTGTTGATGCGGTAAATCAAATCTTTCCGGAATTTGCCTTCATCTGCCAGATCTTTCAGGCTTAGGTTGGTCGCGCAAATAAGCCGGATGTCTACGTTTACAGGCTCATTAGATCCTAGCGGTGTTACCTGGCGATTCTGTAAAACGGTGAGTAAACGCGCCTGTTGCCGCAGGCTGATGTTTCCTATTTCATCCAAAAACAGCGTGCCGCCATCTGCAGTTTCAAAACGACCTTTGCGGTCTTCACGCGCATCGGTAAAGGCCCCTTTTTTGTACCCGAAAAGTTCACTTTCAAAGAGACTTTCAGTCAGGGCACCTACATCTACTTTTACAAAAGGCTTGTTTTTACGCAGCGAATTTTCGTGAATAGAGCGTGCAATCAGGTCTTTCCCGGTTCCGTTTTCGCCCAAAATCAAAATATTGGCATCAGTAGGCGCCACTTTTTTCAGCTTTACAAAAACCTCCTGCATGGGTTCGCTATCGCCTATAATTCTGGTTTCCGAGTCGAGTTTGATTTTTGGACTTCCCGCTTTTTTCTTTTTGGCTAAAATTTCAGCGATAGACTCCAGCAGTTTTTCATTCTTCCAGGGTTTTACCAAAAAATCAGACGCTCCTTCTTTAAGCGAGCGAATGGCCAGATCGATATCGCCATAAGCCGTAATAAGCATCACGGCAATTTCAGGTTTTAGCGACTTGATTTTATTTAGCCAAAAAATCCCTTCGTTACCGGTATTTACGAGTCCGTTGTAATTCATATCGAGAATCACCACGTCAAAATCCTGTTTGCTCAGAATAGCCTGCAGGGCATTGGGATTTTTTTCAACCACAACCAGTTTTACCTGAGGCTTGAGCAAAAGACGAAGCGCGGTAAGTACATCTTCATCATCGTCAATGACCAGTATGTGGGCGTCTTTGAGTTGCATAGCTACAATATTACAATTTTCGGTTTTTGAGTAACGGCCAGAAAGCGGCTAATTTTTGGCTGTACCAAAAGTGTATCGGCAGCGTACATGAAGTGTATCAAAACCGAACACTTTTATTAAGTGTTTTATTTTTAAATAATTAATAATCAACAACTTATAGTTTTGGCACAATATTGCTTTGTAACTAAGTGCAAACAAAAATTTTTATGGACATCCCTTTAGAAAAGAAACGTTTTACCACACAGAAAATACTCATGATCGCAGGCGGTATTGCCCTTGCAGCTTTAATTGTTTTTGTGATTCTTTCCACCACCGGAACCTCAAAACTCAACGTTCAAAAAGAACGTCTGAGCATCGCAACAGTAAAACAAGATGTGTTTCAGGAAAACATTCCGGTAAACGGGGTAGTGATGCCCATTACCACCATTTACCTCGATGCGCTTGAGGGCGGAAGGGTTGAAGAAAAGTTTGTGGAAGACGGTGCGGTGATGAAAAAGGGCGAACCCATTTTACGCCTGTCCAACACCGATCTGGAGCTGAGTCTGGTGAATCAGGAAACGCAGGTGTACAATTTATTGACGCAAATGCAGATTTCGCAGAACGCCGCGCGCCAAAATACCATCGTAAAACTCAACCAGTACACCGATGTGGAAAACAGCCTCATCGAAGCGAAACGGGTGTACGAACTCAACAAAAAGCTTTACAACAAAGACGCGATTGCGCGTCAGGATCTGATTAAATCTGAAAATGATTACAATTATCAGAAAGAGCGTATGCAACTGGCAGAGCAAATTCTGGCTCAGGATTCAATTGCGGTGAAGCAGGAAAAAAATCAGGTTTCCAGTTCGTATGAGCGTACCCAGAATGCCTTAGAATTGATGCGTCGTAAAGTGGCAGACCTCGTGGTGCGGGCGCCGGTAGACGGGCAGCTTACTTCGCTTGATGCCGAAATTGGTCAGTCTAAAAACAAAGGCGAGCGCCTGGGGCAGATAGACGTGTTGAGCGGCTACAAAGTACGTGTGGATATTGACGAGCATTACATTTCCCGAATCTATACCGGTCAAAAAGGTTCGTTTGATTTCGACGGAAAAAGCTACACACTGGTCATCAAAAAGGTCTTTACTCAGGTGACAAACGGAAGATTTCAGGTAGATATGGAATTTGAATCGGATGTGCCCGAAGGGATACGCCGCGGTCAAACCCTGCAAATACGGGTAGCCCTGAGCCAGGAAAAGCAAGCCTTGCTCATCCCCAAAGGTGGATTCTTTCAGGAGACCGGCGGCAACTGGATTTTTAAAGTGAGCGAAGACGGAAACACCGCCTATAAAGCAGACATTTCGCTGGGCAGCCAAAATACGGAGTATTACGAGGTTTTAAGCGGGCTTGAGCCGGGAGACCGCGTGATCACCAGCAGTTACGATAATTATGATGAAGTGCAGGAACTGGTACTTCAGGATTAAAACAAAAATATGACAACACTACTCTTAGCATTAATAAACCTAATCCTTTCTTAGATGATCAAAATAACAGACTTAGAAAAGTATTACGCCACCGAAGAGGTGCGCACCATCGCCCTCAATAAACTGTCTTTTCAGGTGCAGGAAGGCGAATTTGTAGCCGTAATGGGACCTTCGGGCTGCGGTAAATCGACTTTGCTTAATATTCTTGGATTGCTTGACGACCCGGATGGCGGCAGCTTTATCTTCAACGGTATTGAAGTAGCCGGTTTTAACGAGCGCAAGCGGGCCGATCTGCGCAAGCACAACATCGGGTTTGTCTTTCAAAGCTTTAACCTGATTGACGAACTCACGGTTTTTGAAAACGTGGAGCTTCCGTTGATTTACACCGGCGTAAAACCAGCCGAACGTAAAAAGCGGGTAGACGAGGTGCTCGAAAAAATGCAAATCATGCACCGCCGCAAACACTTTCCGCAGCAATTATCGGGAGGGCAGCAGCAGCGTGTGGCCGTAGCCCGGGCCGTGGTTAACAATCCTAAACTCATCCTGGCCGATGAACCTACGGGTAACCTGGACAGCAGCAACGGTAACGAGGTAATGGATTTGCTTACCGAACTCAACGAAGCCGGCACGACCATCATTATGGTGACGCACAGCGAGCACGACGCCAAGTATAGCCACCGCATCATCAGGATGCTAGACGGTCAGAAGATCACCGAAAATGTACTTTCAGAATACAAAAGCAAAACCTTAGAGGTTTAAGATTTCAGGGGATTCATTCATCAATCGGCAGCAGCCGAAACAATCAATCAAAAACGGGACTTCATCACTCCCAACATCATATCAGCTATGCTTAAAAACTATTTCAAAATCGCCTTTAGAAACCTTTGGAAGAACAAGGGATACAGCGCACTCAATATTTTTGGCCTTGCCATAGGAATCACCTGTGCCAGCATCATTCTGCTTTGGGTTGAAGATGAGATGAGTTATGATACTGTAGTCGCAGATCAGGAACGGGTGTACAGTGTGCCTACCAATCAGGTCTATGAAGGACAGACACGTACGTTTTTTCAGGCGACACCTGGACCTTTAGGGGCCGATTTAAAGGCTGAGATCCCCGAAATAACCAGTGCAGCCCGCTTTCGTAATGCCGATTTTCTGTTTAGTGTAAATAACTCTTCGGTTGTCAGTAGCGGTTCCTACACTGATGCCGATTTTTTGGATATGTATAACCTGAAATTTATTGAGGGCAATGCATCTGAAGCGTTTAAGAGTAAAGACGGAATCGTCATTACGCAGGAGTTGGCTCAAATTCTTTTTGAAAATCCAAACAATCTATACGGACAGAGTGTTCAGATTAACCAGAAGGAACATTTTAAAATAACCGGAGTAATTGAAAATCTTCCAAAAAATACCACTTACGGTTTTAGCTGGCTTGTACCTTTTGAAAACTTTACTCAGGACAAACCCTGGACTCAGGACTATGGCAGCAATTTTACAGACACCTTTGTGATGCTGGCGCCGGGTGCTGATTTCAACACGGTTAATGCCAAAGTAAAGCAGGTTTTACCGGCAAAGACCGACGATGCAGATACCCAGGCCATTCTGCATGCAGCAAAAGACTGGCATCTCAGATCTGATTTTAAAAACGGAGAAGTGGTAGGCGGAAGAATAGAGTACGTGCGCTTATTCAGTTTTGTGGCCCTGATCATCTTAATAATTGCCTGCATCAATTTTATGAATTTATCAACTGCCCGAAGCGAGAAACGGGCAAACGAAGTAGGGGTGCGTAAAACTTTGGGTTCAGATAAAAAGCAGCTGATTCTTCAATTTATAACCGAGGCTATGCTTACCGCCCTATTGGCTGCGGTATTGAGTGTATTGGTACTGCTGCTCATCATTCCTGCTTTTAACGGACTTATAGGAAAGCAGCTTTCATTAGGTCTTACAGTACCCTCACATTTAATTTCATTATTAGGAATAACGCTTACCTGCGGAATATTGGCAGGCCTTTACCCTGCGTTTTACCTTTCTTCTTTTAAGCCCATAGCGGTTTTAAAAGGCAATCGTATACAGTCTAAAGGAGCCGGTTTTGTGCGGAAGGGACTCGTGATAACCCAGTTTGCGGTTTCTATTGTTTTCATTATCAGTACACTTTTGGTTTATCAGCAGGTGCAGCACGTAAAAAATCGGGATCTGGGTTTAAATAAAGAAAACCTGATTGAAATACCGGTAAATGGAGATTTGATTAAAGACAGGAATGCGATAGCAGAAAGCCTGAAGAATACCGGGATGGTAAGCAGTTTGGGTTTATCAAATTCAAACATAATGTCTGCCGGTAATAACGGTTCGGGTTTGAGATGGCAGGGTGGAACCGATACAGAAGATGTTTTGGTCTCTTTCAGGTATGTCACTGATGGCTATTTAGAAACGACCGGGATTAAGATTCTAGAAGGTCGGGGTTTCAGTACAAGCGTAGCACAAGACAGCACGCACGTGCTTATCACCGAATCATTTGCAAAACTAATGGGAGCAGGCAGTGCACTGGGTAAAACCATAGACTGGTTTGGCGATACGGTTACCGTTGTTGGAGTGACTAATGATTATTTATATGGTGATATGTATGGCACCAGTGATCCGGTTATGTTTTTCAACTTTCCGTCTGAGGCCCAATACATGTATCTGAGGACCAATCCCAACTACCCGGCAGATGAAATCCTGAGTACCATTGAGCAAACCCTCAAAACCTACAACCCGGGTTATCCCTTTGAATACGAGTTTGTAGATGCCGCGTTTGACCGGCGGTTTAAAAACGAACAGTTGATGGGTTCGTTATCCCAAATTTTTGCGGCGCTTTCCATCTTGATATCCTGCCTGGGTCTGTTTGGACTTTCGGCCTACACCGCACAGCAACGCCGTAAGGAAATAGGCGTACGCAAAGTGTTAGGCTCGAGTGTCGCCGGTATCGTGCGCTTACTGTCTAAAGATTTTATAGTACTGGTACTGGTTTCCATAGTAATTGCAGTTCCATTGGCCTGGTATATTATGTACAACTGGCTGCAGGGATTTGCGTACCGCATATCGATTAACGTCTGGGTATTTGTAGTTGCGGGTATTGCCGCTATAGGGATTGTCCTGTTAACCGTAAGCTTTCAGGCCATTAAAGCCGCAATCGCCAACCCCGTAAAATCCTTGAGAACCGAATAAGCCCCCGAGCCCCCGAGCCCCCGAGCCCCCTAACCCCCGAAGGGGGGATTAATGGAAAGGGGAAGGGGTTAAATGTTAATGGTTAATTGGGTTATTAGGTTACTGAGTTATTTAAAAGAATAACTCCAAATTCAATAAAGAATAACAATAGCAATAACAATAACGATAACACTAGACAATGTTAAAGAACTATATCAAAATCGCCTGGCGGAATATCAAAGCAAACCGCCTGTTTACGGGTTTAAACATCATTGGCCTGGTGGTTGGCCTATGTGTTTGTATTGTGCTGTTTTCCTTTGTAAATACCGAACTCAGCTTTGATAAAATGTATTCGCACGCTGAAGCCATTTACCGTGTGAATATGAAGACTTCCGAAGAATACAACTTTGAAACCTGGGCCGAACTACCCAACGCCGTTGGTCCGGCGATGGTCAAAGACATTCCGCAGGTTAAAAGAATGACGCGGCTCATTAAAGACGATTTTGGAGTCACTGCATCCTTAAAGATCGGCAATAAGAATTTCACCGAAGACGGACTTTACCTTGCAGATTCTACGGTGTTTGAGATGTTTGACTTTAAATTTTTAGAAGGAAACTCAAAAAATGCATTTGCCAACCCCAACTCGGTGGTACTGTCTCAGGCTGCTAAAGAACGGTTTTTTGGTACTAAATCTGCTCTGGGTGAATTTATCACGGTAAACAACCGCGATACGCTTCAGGTCTCCGGAGTCTACACAAACCTACCCCGTAACAGTGTGATAGACTGTGAGCTGATTTACAATGTTATGGACTCGTGGATGGGGCAAAATGAGTATTGGAGCAATGCCAGCTATGAGACCTATGTGCAAGTACAACCCGAAACTCCCGTGGCACAAATTGAAACTCAGGCAACCCGGTTGATCGATAAATACGTTGCTAAAGAAGGACAGTATTTCACCCGGTTTTACCTGCAACCCTTAACCAAAATACACCTGTACTCAGCAGGAATTGGCGACGGATATTCTTCAAAGCTGGGAAGTATTACCACTGTTAGAAGTTTGGTATTTCTGTCTGTACTGGTATTGCTAATCGCCTGCATCAACTATATGAACCTGGCGACAGCAAATTCGCAGAAGCGCAGAAAGAGCATCGGGGTTAATAAAGTTTTGGGCGCCAGCCGGAAGCATATGCTTTCCCTTTTTTATGTAGAAACCGCGATTCTGGTTTTTATAGCCGTGGTTCTCGCTTTTGGGATTTCATTTTTGGTACTGCCTCTGTTTAAAAATTTCACCGGTAATACGCTGCATTACAGTGATCTGTTAACCACACCTATTTTAATTGGGTTAGCTCTTATCTGGCTGCTGGTCACCCTCGTTGCGGGTAGCTATCCAGCGCTTTCTATGACCGGAATTTCGCCGCTTTCGCTGGTGAATAAATCCACAAAAAAGAATACTGCCTCAGAAGTTGTGCGAAAGGGTCTCGTGGTGTTTCAGTTTGCGGCTTCTATCATTTTAATTATTGCGGTTACCGTGATCGTGCAGCAAATGGATTTTATAAAAAATAAAGACCTGGGTTATAATCCCGATGGCGTGGTTGCGGTTTCGGTAAAATCTGCCGAAAACAGGCAGCAGGTTCAAAATCTGCAAAACGCTTTAAACCGAAAGACTTATGTAGCGGGTATTGCAGCTGTACAATCTATACCCGGGGCCGATGAAAGCGGCAGGTCTGTAAGCCGTTTAAGCACAGATCAAACGGGAATGCCCATCGCGAGTTGCCGTACCGAAGGTAATGTGGTTGAAACCTTAAAACTGAAGCTTCTTGCCGGTTCTGAGCTTCCGCAAAACATTCCCGAGGGAGATTCGCTTGTGTATTCGTTGATAAACGAAAAGATACTCCACTACCTGAATTATAAAACCCCTGAAGATGCGGTAAATAAGCCCATAAATACAGAGCTGGGCGGTAAAGCCATTATCACGGGCGTGGTGGCAAATTTCAACTTCAATTCACTTAAAGAAGACAGTGGTGGGTATATGTATTACAAAGCCAATGATGCCCCTGAAGGTATACGCACCCTACTGATACGCTACAATACCCAAAACCTGCAACAATTAATCAACGATTTAGAGCAAACCTTTAATGAAAATTTGCCCAATACAGCTTTTGACTACGCTTTTGTAGACAAGCATGTCGCACAGCTTTACGCTTCAGAAGAGCGCACAGCACGTACGGCAACCTTATTTTCGGTGCTGGCCATTTTTGTTGCCTGTTTGGGTCTTTTTGGTCTCGCAGCCTTTATGGCAGAACAACGCACCAAAGAGATCGGGGTGCGTAAAGTTTTAGGTGCCAGTGTTGCGGGAGTAACACGACTGCTCTCTAAAGACTTTTTAAAACTGGTAGGAGTGGCCTTTGTGCTGGCTTCTCCAGTGGCATACTGGCTTATGAGCGCGTGGTTACAGAATTTCAGCTACCGTACGCCTATACACTGGTGGGTGTTTGGTCTTGCAGGTCTGGGAGCAACACTCATCGCGTTTGTAACGGTAAGCTTTCAGGCTGTAAAAGCCGCAATCGCAAACCCGGTAAAATCCTTAAGAACCGAATAAGCCCCGAGCCCCCGATCCCCCTAACCCCCAAAGGTGGAATTAATGGCAAGGGGAAGCGTAAAGGGTTACGTGTTAATGGTTAATTGGGTTATTAGGTTACTGAGTTATTTAAAAGACTAACTCCAAATTCAATAAAGAATAACAATAGCAATAACAATAGCAATAACAATAGCAATAACAATAGCAATAACAATAGCAATAACAATAACAATAACAATAACAATAGATAATGTTAAAAAACTATATCAAAATCGCGTTTAGGAATCTGTGGAAAGACAAAAGCTTTACCCTGCTTAATCTGCTGGGACTGAGTGTCGCATTTGCGGCAGCGCTGCTGCTGGGGATGTATGCTTTTTTTGATTTGTCGTACGATCAATTTCACGAAAATAAGGAAGACCTTTTTCAGGTGTATTATAGCGAGCAGACCCCCGATGGTCAGGAACTGGCGACCTCTATGCCGGTGCCTTTTGCGCCTGCACTGGAGCAGGAACTGCCCAATATCAAGCACATTTCCCGCTACATCAGCGATCATGCACTCAATCTGGAGGAAGGTAAGGAGCTTGATTTGAGATTGATCTTTACAGATCCTGAATTTTTTGAGATGTTTAGTTTTGAAACGCTCAGAGGTCCGGTTGATGTTTTAAAAAACGATTCACAAATAAGCATTACCGAAGAGACCGCCCAACGTTTATTTGGCAAGACCGAAGTGCTGGGCGAACGCCTGAACCTGCTTGTAAACGGGCGCAACGAGGTGTTTACCGTAGGAAGTATTCTTAAAGATATTCCGGTAACCAGCGGGCTTCGGTTTGACGCGGCAGTTAATTTTACCCATTCTCCCAATTATGCCGAAAATGTTGACCGTTGGGATTCCCGAAATCATTCGGTATTTATTCAGCTTAGTGCAGATACCACCCCAGAGGCACTCACGCAAAGCGCGGTTTCCTTTAACAACCTGCATTATCAGGGAAACATTGAAGATCTTAAACGTGACGGCGCGCAACCCAATGCAAACGGCAATTATTTAGAACTTAATCTCCTTCCTTTTAAAGACATTCATTTTGCTGATTTTAAAGGAGATTACTTAAAAGTGAGTCGGGCTTATCCCTTTATGATTCTGGGGATTGGGTTACTCATTCTGTTTATTGCGGGGATCAATTTTGTGAATATGAGCATCGCGCGCAGTGCCCAGCGCCTGCGGGAAATAGGTATGCGTAAAACCCTGGGCGCGGCTAAAAAACAGTTGTTTTTTCAGTTTTGGAGCGAAAGCGTCTGGATCTTTTTAATTGCACTCCTGCTGGGGGTTGGTCTTAGTCTGGCTTTAGAATCTCCCTTTCGCCAGCTCTTCAACACCCCGGCGAGACTTACAGATATGAGTTCGTCAACTTTATTGATCACCCTTTTAATTTCATTTATCCTGATCACGTTTATTGCGGGCGGCTATCCGGCTTTGGTTTTGAGCAAACTGGGCACACTCAAAGCCTTAAAAGGAAAGCTTGATTTAGCCGGTAAAAACCGGGTGCGCAATGCGCTGATGGTGGTGCAGTTTAGTATTGCGATTGTGTTGATTTCGGGGACTTTGGTCCTGGGGAAGCAGCTTGATTATATGCGGAATAAAGACCTTGGGTTTAATAAAGAACAGGTGGTTGCTATTCCTTTAAACGGAAAGCGCACCAACCGCCAGAATGTGGCTTTGCTGCGCAACGAACTAGCCGGGAAACCGGGTATTCTTTCGGTTACGGCTTCAGACAACAACCTGGGTCTCGGGAGAGACGGAAGCACCTATTTTAGCCGGATGGGCTTTGATTATAAAGGCCGTGGCGTTTCTACCAATATGCTGGTAGTTGACTATGATTACCCGGAAACTTTAGGCCTTCAGTTGAAAGAGGGGCGTACGTTTAGCAGAAGTTATTCCGGCGACAGCCTTTCTATTGTAATTAATGAAGCGATGGCGCGCGAACTTCAGGAAGAAGATCCCCTAAACAAACAACTTATTATTGACGATTCCATCAAATATACCGTGGTGGGCGTCCTGAAGGATTACAACTTTCAGTCGCTCAACAAAAAAATCGAACCTATAAGTCTGTTTATGAAAGGCGATTGGGATTTGTATTATGCTTTTGTAAAGGTGGCTCCTCAAAATATGGCCCAGACTTTTGAAAGCATTCAAGATGCCTGGAAACGCATTGAGCCCAACGCCGAATTTCTCGGCTCTTTTTTAGATGAAAACATCGACCGCACTTTTAAGCGCGAGCGTACGATGACCACCATCATCAGCAGCGGTTCGCTGATTGCCATTATCCTAAGCTGTATCGGACTTTTTGCGATCTCGATGCTGGTAGTGACGCAACGAACCAAAGAAATCGGGGTGCGTAAAGTGGTAGGCGCCAGTGTCGCGCAAATCACATTTTTATTGACTAAAGATTTTCTGAAACTCGTAGGCGTCGCTTTTGTAATTGCCGCCCCGGTTGCCTGGTGGCTGTTATCACAATGGCTGCAGGATTATGAATACCGTATTGAATTGCATCTTTGGATTTTTCTGGCAGCTGGTCTGCTGGCCGTTTTTATAGCCCTGTTTACGATAAGTTTCAGGACCATACGGGCAGCGCTGAAGAATCCGGTGGAATCGCTGCGTACCGAATGAGCCCCGAGCCCCCTAACCCCCGAAGGGGGAATTAATGGAAATCGGTTAAATGTTAATGGTTAATTGGGTTATTAGGTTACTGAGTTATTTAAAAGACTAAATCCAAATTCAACAAAGAAGAGCAATAACAATAGCAATAACAATAACAATAACAATAGCAATAACAATAGCAATAACAATAGATCATGTTAAAGAACTACATCAAAATCGCCTGGCGGAATATTTGGAACAACAAATTGTTTTCATTCATAAACGTCATCAGTCTGGCCATCGGGTTTAGTGCATCTTTTGTAATAGGCCTTATGGTGTATTATGATTTTACCTTTGATACATTTCATAAAGACAGGGATCGTATTTACCGGGTGGTGACCGATTTTGAAACCCCCCAGGGAAATTTTAAGAATGGTGGAGTAACCCCGCCTATGCGTCTTGCTGCGCGTGAAGAATTAACAGGCATTGAACAATCGGCTTACTTTTTTAACTGGTGGATCAGCGAATCTAAAGCTGCTTCCGGCGAACAGATTTTTCGTGATCCCGAAAAAATCATACTTACCGAGGCCAGCTATTTTGACATTTTTGAGTATGACTGGATTGCCGGTTCTAAAGAAACTGCACTACAAAAACCCAATCAGGTTGTACTTACCCGCAAACGTGCTTTAGAATACTTTCCCAACCTGCCTTTGACCGCAGTAATGGGGCAGACCCTTGTGTATAATGCCGAGGTGCAGGGTGTGGTTTCGGGTATTGTTGAAGATTTTGATAAACGTTCTGACCTTTACTTTGATGAATTTGTTTCTTTAGAAACCGTCAGGCAAACCGATAGTAAAGATCAGGTATTCAGCGAGAGTTGGTCTATGACAAACAATGCTTCTCAGCTTTATATTAAACGTTCGGAGCATAGCACCGAAGCGCAGATTCAAAGCCAGTTAGCAGCATTAAGTAAGCAACACGTAGATGCAGATATGATGAAGTACAACAATAAGCGTACGTTTCATCTGCAGCCCCTTTCGGAGTTGCATTTTGATCAGGAGTATGGGATATACGATTATTCACGACCTGAAGCTGATAAGAATATATTGATCAGTCTTATTTTTGTAGCCATTTTTCTGCTGCTTTTAGGAAGTATCAATTTTATCAACCTCAATACAGCCCAGGCGACGCAGCGCGCAAAGGAAATTGGTATTCGTAAAACCCTGGGGAGTTCAAAAAGGCAATTGGTTATACAGTTTCTGGGAGAAACCTTTTTGCTTACCCTGCTGGCGGCTATTTCTTCGGTTTTGATAGCAATCCTCGCTTTAAGGTTGTTTAATGATTTCATCCCCGATGGAGTTGATGCGGGGCTTATGGCAAGTCCGTGGTTTGTTAGTCTCGTGCTTGGACTTGTAGTTATTCTTACGTTTTTATCGGGTTTTTACCCGGGAGTGGTTTTGTCGAGATTTAAACCGACTCGAGTTTTTAAAGGAACGATCACAAACACTGCAAATAAGGCTTCTTTACGAAAAGTATTAACCGTGTCGCAATTTGTCATTGCTCAGGTTTTTGTGATTGCCACTCTGCTTGTAAGCAAGCAATTGTATTTTATGATGCACAGTGATCTGGGTTTTAGAACCGATGCCGTGGCATATCTGCAAACTCCGTGGGAGGATCAAAACGTTAGCAAGCGACTCGTTTTGGAACAGGAAATCAGGAAACTACCGGGAATTTCTAATAGTAGTTTAGGGGGAATGCCTCCGGCCTCTCACAATATGGCAACCCGGATGGGAATCTACAAAACCGAAGATCAGGAAGTGATTCAGGAACTTCAGATTCTCAATGGAGACAGCGAATATTTAAATGTTTATAATATTGATCTTCTTGCGGGAAGAAAACCATTGAACGATACTATTGAAGAATATGTGATTAATGAAACCGGAATGAAGGCTTTTGGTTTTCAAAATCCAGAAGGCATAGTTGGAAAGTATATAGAGCTGAATAGCAATACGCGCTTGATCGTGGGCGTGATGAAAGACTTTAAGCAACGCTCTCTTAAAACCGAAGTTATACCCCTGGTGCTTACCGGAGATACCGGCAGAGAGCGCCGTACAAATTTCAGGACTGTCCATTTGGTATTGGATGATAAACCCGACGGCTGGAGTAGCACTATAGCTCAGGTCGAGCAGGTGTACAAAAAAGTATATCCGGGCGAAGATTTTAAAATGACCTTTATTGATGAGACAATTGCAAACTTCTACGAACAGGAGCAGCGCATCGCAAGCCTACTCAACTGGGCTACCGGACTGGCTGTATTGATAAGTTGTCTGGGACTTCTGGGGCTTGTGATTCATACGACCGAACGACGGGCCAAAGAAATAGGTATACGCAAGGTTCTTGGGGCGTCCCTGGCGCAACTTAATTTATTGTTGTGTACAGATTTTTTGAAGCTGGTGGTTTTGGCCTATCTCATTGCGGTGCCTTTTGCCTGGTGGGGCTTACACAATTGGCTTCAGGATTATGCCTATAAAACCGAAATGAGCTGGTGGGTCTTTGCCCTAAGCGGCATCGGAATGGTTGTGCTCGCTCTTGCAATTATGAGTTTTAAAACATTGAGGACCGCCTTAAAAAACCCCGTAAAATCTTTACGAACCGAATAAGCCCCGAGCCCCTAATACCTGAAGGGGGAATTAATGGAAAGGGGTTAAGTGTTAATGGTTAATTGGGTTATTAGGTTACTGAGTTATTTAAAAGACTAACTCCAAATTCAATAAAGAATAGCAATAACAATAACAATAGATAATGTTAAAGAACTACATCAAAATCGCCTGGCGGAATTTAGTAAAGAATAAACTCTCCGGTTTTATTACCATCGGTGGGCTGGCTGTAGGGCTTACCGCCTGTACGCTAATTCTTTTTTATGTGGCGCACGAGCGCAGCTATGACAGCTTTCATACAGATTCTGACCGTATTTATGCAGTGGAGGCTCAGGTAAATATGGGCGGAGATAGCATTTATATGAACTCGATGAATGCCACGGTTGGAGAGCTCACCGAAAATGCAAGTCCGGTGGTTTCTAGCAGCCTGCGTCTAAAGGAAGAATACAAGCCGGTGATCATCACAAATACGAGCCAGCCCGGCACGCGATTTTCGGAAAAGGACTTCAGCTATGCTGATGCGAATTTCTTTGACTTCTTTTCATTTAAGTTGAAAAATGGCAACACGGCAACTGTTTTAAGCAAGCCCTATTCGCTGGTGCTTAGCGAGGATATGGCCAAAAAGTATTTTGGTAATCAAAACCCTATTGGCGAAACACTATCAGTGCGAAAGGACAGCACCTACCTGTTTACCGTCACCGGTGTGATGGAAAATACACCCAGCAATTCGAGCTTACACCCCGACTTTTTAGCATCGCTGAGCAGTATGCCAACCATGAAAGAGTTTGAGAGGGATTTTGATTCGGAAGTCTTTAGATTGGGTGCTTTTCCTACCTATTTAAAACTGACTAATCCCACAGCTAAAAACGCGGTTGAAAACACGATGCAAAAACTCAGCATTCAGGGTAATGCAGAGGCTTCTGATGTTTACAGCCTGAGTTTGTTAACCGATAAACATTTAAACGGAAGAGACGCTTCAAACACCAGGTACATCCGTATTTTTCCGTTGATAGCGGTGCTAATTCTGTTGCTTGCCTTAGTCAATTATTTGAGTTTATCTACCGCACGGGCAACCCTGCGTTCTAAAGAAATCGGCGTGCGCAAAGTAAATGGTGCCAGCAGAAAAAGTGTGGCGTTTCAGTTTTATGTGGAATCTACCCTTTATGTAATCTTTGCATTTCTGCTTTCGGTAGCCCTTAGTGTAGTTTTAAAACCCTGGTTTTTTAGCCTTCTGGACATTGAGATTGACGCTTCCTTTTTCCTTAATAAAAACTTCCTCCTGATCCTTACATGTCTGTTAGGTTTTACCGTTTTGGCAACCGGTTTTTACCCGGCATTGGTGATGTCTGCCTTCAACCCTGTTGAGAACCTTAGAAGCAGCAGAGCTTCAAAAATGGGAGGAGAACGCTTACGTAAGGTTTGTACTACTGTCCAGTTTGTCATTGCGATAGCCCTTTTAATAAGCGGTATTATCATCCATCAGCAATTGGATTATGTGCGCGGGGTGGATACCGGTCTAAACCGTTCTGACGTAGTTATGGTAACACTGCAGAATACCATGGGGACTAACAGTACGCCTTTTAGAAATGAGATTGAAAAGCTCTCACAGGTAACCAGTACAGCAGTAGCTCAATATCCTATTTACAAAGGTTATAATATGTTTTTTGCGTCTTCAGAACAAGTGCCTGATGCTACGGGTCTGCCCATATTTTCGGTAGATGATGATTTCTTTAAAACCCTGGGTGTAACCTGGGAAACAAAGCCGGATGACGAAAATTTCTATTCTAAAAGCGATCCGGTAATCATCAACGAAGCGGCAATCAGTAAATTTAAACTGGGACCAAACCCTATAGGAGAAAGTCTGCTTTTTGGAAACAGTAAAAGAGAAATTGTTGGTGTAGTTAAGGATTTCCATTTTGAAAATCTGGATGCGCCCATAAATGCAGTGGCTTTGTTTGTGAATTCAAAAACTAAAGCAACCACAACCATTCTGGGCAAAAGTGGCGGCTGTTTATTTGTGCGTTTTCAACCGGAGAGTGATGTGCCCCAATTGCTTTCAAAAATGGAAACGATCTATACCCAATACGATTCTGCTACTCCTTTTGAATACCAGTTTCTGGATGATGCGTTTGACACGATGTTTCGTTCCGAAGAGCGCTTGTCACACGTGTTTAACCTGTTTATCATTCTGGCGATGCTGATTGCCGGTATGGGGCTTTTTGCCCTAGCAACCTTCAGCGCACAGCAGCGTATGAAAGAGCTCGGAGTTCGTAAAGTTCTGGGAGCATCGGTGTTGCAGCTTACCACCTTACTTTCTTTTGATTTCCTTAAACTGATTTTACTGGCTATTCTGATCGCCTCACCGCTGGCGTGGTATTTTATACACGAGTGGCTTCAGGATTTTAATTACAAAACAACCATACACTGGTGGGTCTTTTTAGGAGCAGGCGCAGGAGCTTTAGTCCTTGCCATTTTAACGGTAAGTTTTCAGGCCATTAAGGCGGCGCTGGCAAACCCCGTAAAATCTTTACGAACCGAATAACAATAACAATAACAATAACAATAACAATAGATCATGCTCTTACAACTCAATCATATTTACAAATGGGTCAAACAAGGCGGCAAACGCGTCTTTTTACTAAATGACATCAGTCTTGATGTCGAAGAAGGCGAGTTTATCTCGATTATGGGTCCGTCTGGTTCCGGGAAGTCCACTTTACTCAACGTCATTGGGATGCTTGACGAATTTCAGGAAGGGGAATACATTTTTGATGGCGAACCGGTGCATAGCCTCAAGGAAAAGCAGCGGTCTAAACTCTACAAAGAATACATCGGTTTTGTGTTTCAGGCGTATCACCTCATCGACGAACTGACCGTTTATGAAAACATCGAAACCCCGCTCTTGTACAAGAATATCAAGTCTTCCGAACGCAAAGCTTTGGTAGCCGATATGCTCGACCGCTTTAATATTGTGGGCAAAAAAGACCTGTTTCCGGCGCAGCTGAGTGGCGGGCAACAGCAACTGGTAGGTATCGCCCGGGCACTAATTGCAAAGCCCAAGCTCATTTTGGCCGATGAACCCACCGGAAATCTAAATTCGAAGCAGGGTGAAGAAATCATGGAACTTTTTAAAGAGCTCAATGCCGAAGGGGTGACCATCATTCAGGCGACGCACTCCGAGTCTAACGCGGCTTACGGCAATCGCATCATTCACCTGCTTGACGGGAGCAAACAGCTTCAACCCTATAATTAGAATGACACGCGGGACTCATCAACCCGATAGTTTAAAAACATACAAACACATCAATCAAAAGAATATGAAAATTCCATTCACAGGCTTGTTAGCGGCCTGTCTGTTTACAATCTGCACTATGCAGGCACAGGAAACGCTTACTCTGGAAGATTGCATCGAGATTGCTTTGGCCCAAAACTTTAGCGTACAACGTGCGGAAATCAATGCGCAGGGCGAAAGCATTGAGTATAAACAAAGCCGAAATGCGCTTTTGCCCAGAGTAAATGCCGATTACAATTATGGTGTGAGCAATGGCCGAAGCATTGACCCCTTTACCAATGCCTATGTGACCGAGCAGCTTAACTTCTCTAATGCAGGGCTCAGTCTAAGTGCCACCGTATTTAATGGCTTTAGATTGCTCAACAGCCTGAAACAAAGCAGCCTCAACAAGGCCGCTGCCGGGATGGAAGTGGAAGAAGCCCGCCAAAACCGAATGCTTGATGTCACGCTGAGTTTTTTGCAGGTTTTGAATGCCCGCGAACTCGTAAAACTGGCCGAAACCCGCTTACTTACCACCCGCGAACAGCTCAAACGGCTGGAGAAACTCAACGAAGAGGAGAGCGGCAATCCATCTGATTTTTATGATTTGAAAGGTCAGCTTGCATTGGATCAAAATGCCATTGTAGATGCCAAAAACAGTCTGAATAATGCCCTTGAAAACCTTAAATTTCTCCTGAATACCGAAGCCGAACTAGAGGCGGAAAGTCTGGTTTTAGTAACCGAATTTAAAAATCAGGAGCTGTCTGCCGAAGGAATTTACGAGCAGGCTTTGCAAAATCTGGCTGCGATCAAAGCCCGTGAACTCAGACTTGAAGCTGCCGAAAAAGGAGTGGCTGTCGCCCGCGCGCAGTACGTACCTGAAATCAGTTTATTTGCCAATCTGAATACCAACTACTCCAGCGCTGCGCGCCTTTTTGAAGAGACCGGAACAGCGCTTTTAGAAACTACCGATTTTGTAAGCATTTCGGGAACCGACTATAATGTGTTTACTCAGGAAACCCGGTTTGATTCCCGCGGGATATCGTATAGTGATCAGTTTAACAACAACCTCAATTCTACCATTGGGGTTTCGGTGAGTATTCCGCTGTTTAACGGGTTTCGAGCCAAAAATAATGTGCAATTGCAAAAAGTAGAACAGAGCAGGGCTGAGGTAGCATTGGCAGAAACCAAACGCGCGCTGAAGCAAAACATCACGCAGGCCTATAACGACTGGGATGCAGCGGCTACCAGCTATGAGTTGCTTGAGGAGCAGGTTGCGGCTTATGAAAAGTCGTTTGCGATCAACGAAGCTCGTTTTAACCTGGGTGTGGCCACCAGTGTTGAATACATCACCAGCAAAAACCGGCTCGACAATGCCCGAATCAATTTAACCAACACCCGCTATACCTACCTGCTTCGGGATAAGGTGCTGGATTTTTATAAGGGAAATGCAATTCGGTAACTGGGAATCCCAGAACTCTTTCCAGTTCTACTTCTATATAAGACAGTTTAAATTATGTTTTACGAAATCGATTGCATTAATTTATTATATTTGAAAAATTAAGTGTTTTTAATACATTTAATTAAGCGTTCTCGGAATACAAGTAGTCCTAAAAATCTGATCCGGAACGTAATAGGAAAGTAGTTGGTCATTCTAAGAATTTAAAAAATAAAGAAACGATGAGGAATACACAGGTTTTTACAACATTAATTTTTCTAATGCCATTTATACTTCATGAACCGATAGGTGCCCAGGAAACCGTGCCCCAGCGTCCCATCATCCAGACAAAATATACCGCAGACCCGGCTCCACTGGTATACAACGACACGGTGTTTTTGTACACCAGTCACGATGAAGATGATGCCATGGGTTTTAAAATGAAAGACTGGTTGCTGTATTCTTCTACCGATATGGTAAACTGGACCGATCATGGTGTAGTCGCCTCACTGGATAGTTTTGATTGGGTGCCTTACGAGAATGGGGCCTGGGCGGTGCAATGCATCGAACGCAACGGAAAGTTTTACCTGTACTGTCCAATGCCTGGCGGCGTGGGAATCGGGGTTTTGGTAGCCGATAGTCCGTATGGACCTTTTAAAGATCCTTTGGGTAAACCTCTTATTAAAAACAGCAATCACGATATAGATCCTACCATACTTATTGATGATGACGGGCAGGCATACATGTACTGGGGTAATCCAAAGGTCTATTATGTAAAGCTCAATGAGGATATGATTTCCTATTCCGGGGAAATTATGCAGGAAGCCACAACTCCCCAAAATTATCAGGAAGGGCCCTGGGTTTGGAAGCGCAATGCTAAATATTATCTGGCGTACGCCTCTACGTGCTGCCCGGAGGGAATAGGCTATGCTATGAGTGACTCGCCTAACGGACCCTGGGAATACAAAGGTATGATTGTAGACGCATCTGAAAAATCAAGAGGTAATCACCCGGGGATCATCGAGTTTAAGGGAAAATCCTATGTTTTTGGGCATACTTACGATTTATTAAAACAACGCACTCCCAAATTCTATGAACGCCGTGCGGTTGATATGGACGTTATGGAATATAATGCAGATGGTACTATAAAAAGTCTGGCTTATTTTTCTGTTGAAGGACCGGAACAGGTAGGAACCCTTAATCCTTTTAAACGGGTTGAAGCCGAGACCATGGCCTGGAGTGAGGGTTTAAAAACCCGCTTTGAAACCGAGTGGGAAGGTGATTTTGATTGGGACCGGGGTGAAAAAATCGCTGACCATTTATTTGTAAGCGACATTCATAACGGGGATTATCTAAAAGTAGCAGGCGTTGATTTTGCAGAGGGCGCGCAGTCTGTTGAAGTGAGTGTTTCGCCTATTTATGGTGGAACGATCGAATTACATGCCGATACCATTGACGGCCCTCTGGTATCAACAGTTGAGGTAACCAATATCAGACAAGAGGGATTATGGAGTACCCTTACGGCACCGGTAAATAAGACTATCACCGGAGTACACGATCTGTTTTTTGTTTTTAAAGGCGAAAAGGATTTGTTCTATTTTGACTGGTGGAAGTTTAATTAGGCAGTTTTAAATCTTTATAAAGTCCTTTTCCTTTATCACGCAGTGCGTTAGCCATTTCGCCATTTGTCTGCATTACTCACAAAAGAATTTTGATGATTTAGTTTGAGAAAATTTTTAGAATGAGCTAATGAAGCTAATTCAATATCCCCAATGACTATAGGGAGCATAAGGCTTTATTTCCGAGTAAATACGATCATGAATAGGAATAATTACTTTAGGAATAGGCCTTTTTTCATTTATTCAGAACGCAGTCCTCATAACCTATTTAAAAAAGTTTTCTATGCTAGCACTCCCTGCTCCTGTAAGTTTGGACTAATGCTGCTCTAAATGAAAATGAGACTTTATGCTTAAATTCGATTTAGAGCTTCAAATTCAACCGTATGCGTAAATCAAAGGCCATTATCGTACTGCTATTTATGCAGATATCCTGCAATACCACGACTCAAAAATCGGACGCCGACAATACGATTAAAGAGGTTGAGTCGCTTGCTCAAAAGAATTTTGACTGGTTGCTGGGCAAATGGGAGCAAACGGATGAAGATCCCGGAAAAGAAACCTTTGAAGAATGGAGTAAACCAAACGATTCAGAGTATCGCGGATTTGGTTATACCTTGCAAAAAGGCGACACCATTTGGCAGGAAGAAATGCTATTGATTCCTTCCGCGGAAAACTGGTTTTTAAAGATTAAAAGTCCCGATGATCCTGAAGCCGTAACCTTTACGTTAAAGGAATATAGCCCATATACATTCAGCTTTGAGAATGCCGAGGTCTCATTTCCCAATCTGATAACCTATCGTAAACAGGGTGAAATCTTACAGGCTGCTGTATCAGGAGGCGATACGGAAATCCGGTTTGCATTTAGACCGGTAAAAGAATAGTTTTTTGGTTTCACTAATTTCAGCCCCGGCCTATTTTTCAATGATTTAAGAGCTACACTTCTACTCACGAACAAATGAGGAAGGTTTATTCTGGTGAATGGGTACGTATTTTTCTACGATGTATTCGGTCACGGCTTTTAAAGTTTTTCCGTTTACGGGATGCAGACCGGGAGCGGTATAGTACTCAATTTCTCCCTGTTCATTTTTGTAATACCACAGGAGCGGCTTTTGATTCTGCTCCGAAAAGAAGGGGGTGGTAATATCAACCTCTACTCGTTTAAAATTTTCAAAACGCTTTTCATCATAGGGTTCAATAGTATTGCCATACGTGGAATAGGAACCTTTTGAGCAGGGAATTTTTTCATAGAGCCTTCCGGTCCAGGTCATACAGTTTTCAGAATCTGCTACTTCACTTGTTTTATTTTGAATTATCAGATAAAGCACAAGTAGTATCGCAAGCGTAAAGATTCCAAAAATAGAGGCAGAGCGCCAGATTTTTTGACCTGGTTTAGTTGCTGCACCTGTGGAGGAATCCTGGGTTTCATTTTTGTCTTTCAGACTTGAGGGAAGTGGGCCATTATCGGGCTCCTTTGCTTTATGTTTTTCAACGTATTCGGCATAATCCTGATAGCCGAGATACACACAGAACTCTTCTATAGTATTTGAAGACAGATTGTAGTCTTCATCTTTTCTTCTAATATACCTATCGTACGTCCTTTCAATGGTGCGGTAACTCAATCCTGTTGCTGCCTCAACTTCTTTGGCCAAGGCATATTTCTTATGTGAAGCCGACTTGTCTTTGGCTTTTTTAAATACTTCTTCCGTGATTTTCTTTACGTAGAATTCTTCCATCATCCTAAAAATACAAATTATCCCCAGACATTTTTTAGACAACTACTCTGTGAAGACTTGTGTTTAATGATGTCGAAAAGTTGTCTAAAACAAGTCTAATCACTGTCTGCAACCAGACTTCCATCTTCCCTTTACTTTGTCCCATAGGATGCTTGCTGCTGTGTCTTGCTAACATAGCTTTTCTAGAACAGGCATTCTAAAGGAAATCTGTAATGCAGTGGCAAAGGCCAAATTGGAAAGTAGCTTAAAGCTGCTGCATGAGATTTCCACTTTCCAAAAAAACAACGGAGTACTCCAAAACTCAATGGTGGCTGTAAAGCAATAAAACCGGGAAATCCCCGGACGGCCACCCCTTTGTTCAATCACAAAATTTTAAAACGATGAAAAAATTTATATTGGCCATAGCGATCGTGGCATTTAATGGGGTGCTGGCCTCGTGTAGCGCAAGCGCTTATGAAGAAAGTTTAATTAACGGAACCCAGGCAACTGAGGGAGATGACGGGAAGGTAACGCCCCCGCCACCTCCGCCGCCACCCCTTGATGAGGGTAATTAAGAGTTTTAAAAAGAAAAGGTTTGTGCTATTCGCATAAACCTTTTTTAGTAGTTTTAGAATAAAAACTGCCTTGTACCGCCCTAGCCTTGTTTTCCTTTTTGTTTTATTGCTTTGTTCCTGTAAGGAGCAGTTAAATTTTGATCGCGGGGCTTCTAAAGCTGCCGGCGATAGCATTTCATTTTATTATAAAAATGCTCAGGATAATAACCTCCCTTTAGACGATCGGCTAAGATTTACCAATCAGGCACTTCAATCCTTAGAGAACCAAAAATCCGATTCTCTGTACCCAAAGCTCCTGTATCAAAAGAGTTGGTTGCAGTTTTCATTGGGGCAATACGACAGCCTTATAAAAAGTGACCGGCTCCTTCACGATACCGCTAATCCCACTGAGGCAGCAGCAATTTTGGGTATGCAGAATTATCTCATGGGGTATTATTTTGAGCAGGTGGTTCAGAAACCGGATAGTGCTTTTAAGCGCTACAACAGATCCAGATTTTATTACAGAAAAAACAACGACAGCAGCTGGATTGGTAAAAGCCTGCTGAATATGGCTAATATTCAACAAACTCAAAGTGATTTTTTTGGAAGTAAAGAAACGCTTACCGAGGCCATTCAATATATAGAAGCAGGGGAGGATCCTAACACGATTGCTTCGGTTTACAATAGTCTTGGCACCAATCACCGCAAACTCTTTAACTATACTGATGCCCTTGATTACTACTTAAAGGCCATTAAAACTTCAGATGATAAAGCAGCCATTAGTACCTATAAAAATAACCTGGCTACGGTATATATAGATCTGAAATCCCTTGATAAAGCCCGGTCGATTTTAGAGGCGATTGCAGCTGATAGTCTGGACAGGGCAGATACCCGGGCGCGCGTTTTGGATAACCTGGCCTATGCAAATTGGTTGTCTGGCAGGCCTGTGTCTGCAAATGCTTTTTTAGAGCCCCTGAGGTTGCGCAAACAGGAGCAGGACAAACGCGGATTATTAGCAAGTTACACACATCTCGGCGAGTATTACAGCAAGACCCAACCGCAACGCGCGATGAGCTATTTAGATTCGGTTATTGATCTTTCTAAAGAGCTTAAAGCTCCCCGCGCAGAATATGACGCGCTTGGGTTTTTTATGAAACTCAAACCCAGCGATATGGGCATTCGGGACCGGTATATTCACCTGCAGGATAGTTTGTATAAGCAGGAGTTGAAGGTCAAAACCCAATTTGCCAAGTACAAGTATGACGACCGGCTTAAGGAAGAGTCTATACTAAGGCTTGAAAAGGAAAATGCCCAGGCCGAGCTTGAAGCAACCCGGGAGCGCAACTACAGGTATTGGCTTCTGGCAGGGGTTATGGGGCTTATTGCTTTAATAATACTGGGTTTTTATACGTATCAACAGCGCATTAAGCGCTTAAAAGCGCAAAATCGGGCAGATCGTCTGGAGGCATCCTATGCTAGCGAAGCGGCTTTATCCCAACGTTTGCACGATGATTTTGGGGCAGGTTTGCATCACGTAATGCTTCTGGTTCAAAGTAATGCCGATGCCGGGAAAGTACTTGACGAACTCGATAAACTCTATCAGCAAAGCCGCAATTTTTCGCGCGAAATCAATGCGGTTGACACCGGGGTAAACTTTAAAGAGGCCCTCTACGCTATGCTTGACCAGCATAAACCGGAAGAAACCCGCCTGCTTATTAGCGGGAGTAAAGAGGTTGCCTGGCAATCTTTGAGTAATGTGACCAAAATTACCTTGTATAAAATACTACGCGAGTTGTTTATCAATATGAGCAAACACAGCCGTGCCGGTCTGGTTACCTTAAACCTGAAACAGCACCCCGATAGACTTGAAATTTGGTACTCCGATAACGGTGTGGGAATTGATTCTTCTGTACGGTTTGAGAAAAACGGTCTTTTGATTACAGAAAAGCGTATGGAAGCCATAGGAGGAACTATTATTTTTGAATCAGATCAGGGCAAAGGATTTAAGGCAGTGATCAGTATTCCAAATTAGTAAAGGGTTCTTTTATGTTTAAAAAAGTATTGATTGCAGAGGATTTTCAGGGGGATAACAAGAGTATTGTAGACACGCTTAAGGCCGAATTAAATATACCTCAGGTTCAGGAAGAGTTTTACTGTGATAAAGCCTACAACCGCATTCAGCTCACCCACAACACCCCCGAAGCTTTTGAGTTGCTCATTACAGATCTTTCCTTTAAAGAAAATCACACACCCCGAACCTTTACATCCGGAGTTGAATTGATTGAAGCTGCACGAAAGCTTCAGCCCGACCTTAAGATCATCGTAAATTCGATGGAAGAGCAGGCGGTTAAGATAAAACCGCTTTTTGATACCTATCATATTAATGCCTATGTGTGTAAAGGCCGGCAAAGTCTTGACGAACTCGTAAAAGCGATTCAGGCAGTAGCTTCGGGTAACACCTATCTTTCACCACAAATTGACCTGAATACCGCCAGAAATGTTTTTGAACTGGATGAGGTTGATTTGTTTATTCTAAAACACCTTTCGGAAGGTTTTAACAAAAAGGAGATTCGCGACAAATTAAAATTGAAAGATTTAAGGCCCAACAGTGAAAGCTCTATTGATAAACGGGTGAGTAAATTATTTGATGAATTTGGCGCTAAAAATTCAACAGAACTGGTTGCCAAACTTATTCGGGAAGGGTTGATCTAAAACCCAATATCATTTTAGTTAAAAAAATCAATGCCTTACAGATATCTGTAAGGCATTGATTTTTAATAGCCTTAGGTTTGATTTTAATTTATTCAATATTAGCTTATGGAACTCAACAATCAACTTAAGGCACTCGCTGATAAGATAGATAGACTGAAAGATCAAATCGAAACAGAAGAGTCTACTAAACATGCTTTTGTCTTACCCTTTATTAATTTATTGGGCTATGATACCTTCAATCCCTTAGAAGTAGTACCCGAGTTTACAGCAGATCTTGGACTGAAAAAGGGCGAAAAAGTAGATTATGCGATTTTTCAGGACGGACAACCCATTATAATTATAGAATGTAAAAACTGGAAAGAGAAAATGGATCCACATAATTCTCAGTTGTTCCGTTATTTTCACGTTTCTAAAACCCGTTTTGCACTATTAACCAATGGCATCGAATATCGTTTTTACACTGATTTGGAGAACCCAAACAAAATGGATGAAAAGCCTTTTCTGGAATTTGATATTACCAGACTAAAGGAAAATGTGATTCCTGAGATAGCTAAATTTCATAAATCCAATTTTGATGTACATAAGATTGTAGATAACGCAAGCTCTTTAAAATACACAAAAGAAATACGAAAGCTAATCTCGAGAGAAATACAAACTCCGTCTTTCAATTTTGTAAAACTTTTCGCGAGTGAGGTTTATAGTGGGAGGTTAACGGAAAAAGTTATGACTGAATTTACCGGTTTAGTTGAGAAGGCTTTTAGTCAGACAATTAGTGATCGGGTGAATGATCGTCTCAATGCCGCATTAAACAAAGAAGCTGAAGGGCAACACGAGGTTACGCCAGAACCTCAGGAAATAAGTAAAGTTGTTACCACAGAAGAGGAAATGGAAGGATACAGAATTGTGGTGGCAATTTTACGTCGTAAGCTGGATGTAAGCCGAATCGTTCATCGGGACACTCAGTCTTATTTCGGAATTTTACTGGATGATAACAATCGTAAACCGCTATGCCGACTACATTTTAATGGAAGTACAAAATATTTGGGAATATTCGATGCAAAGAAAAATGAACATCGTCATGCCCTTGAATCTCTTGAAGATATATACCAATATGAAGAACAGCTTTTAGAAACCGCAGCTAATTATGAGTAATACCTTTTGTGATGGGATGGTTCATTAGAGTTTCTACTCTAAAAGAAAAGCTTACATTTTCATTTTACAGAAGAATTCAATTTAGGCTAAACCTGAAAAAAACCGGTAAGTGGTCTGAAAGTTTACGCGCCTTTTCCAGTTGATCACAGGTTAATACAAAGTCGAGCACTCCGCTTTTCAGATATTTTAGATCCTTAGAATAGAAAATATTGTCAATCGCATAATTAAGATAGTCCACACCGGTACAGGTTTTTTTAAGTGTGGTCTTTTGGTTGACCAAAGCGGGAGTAAAGCCATTACTTTTTAGTTCATTAAATACCGGGTCTTCATTGGTAACATTGAAATCTCCGGCAAAAATCACGGAACCCTTCATAGCTTTGACCAGATATTGGGATATGGCCTTTATCTCAGCCTGTGGATTTTGATTGTAAGGCCGGGAATGAAAGTTTACGATCTGTAAAACCTTTTGATCGAGATAAAAGTTAATTGCAAAGGGTTCACGATCTACTTTAGAATCCAGAGCGGCGATTAGCGCACCTCTGTTTTTTATTTTGATATTCGCGGTTTTCCAGATAAACGCATAACGCTCGGTCACGTATTTTGAACTATGGGTAGGATCGCTTATGACGTAGTCCCATTTAGAGCCTTTACGGTTTAGAATAGCAGCAAGTCTGGCCACGGCCTGAGCTCCCCCGTAACCCGCAACCACCTCCTGAATGGCGAGTATATCTGCGTCTCGTACAATTTCTGCAATTTGATCCAGTTCTTCGGCGCTTTTGGTCTTTCCAAAATCCCGAATATTCCAGGAAACCAGGGTGAGTTCGTGTTGTTGAGAAAAGCATGTTACGGCATAAAGCAGTAAAAACAGGCGTAAGTAGGTTTGCATAGTTAAGTTGTGAGCTTTTGAAATTAAAAATACAGATAATGGGTGTAGCCTGCCTTACAGAAATCTGTACTTCAGGAATGTTTCGGGTCTTATGGTCAAACAGCACGCAGGAGCGCTAGTTGGATACTCATGGCGGTAAATATAGGCTTGATCTGCAACACATCCGCTGAATCGGGGTATTTCAGATAGCATCAACAGCTTCCATGTTGCTGTATCTTAATATAAGCTATGAAAAAATTTTTACTCATCTTCTCCCTATTGGTAGTGTCTTATGTGGGTTTTTGTCAAAGCAGGCAACTCACAGGCGAAGTGAAGAGTTCATTTACCAATCATTCTTTACCCTATGTAAATATTGGAATTTCAAATAAAACAGTAGGTACCGTATCAAACGAGAAGGGTGAATTTAGGCTGGATTTAAACGAAAAAGTCAGCCCCGGCGACACAGTACTATTTTCCTGTATCGGCTTTAAAACAGAGAAGTATCTGGTGTCCGACTTAAGTAATCAGGAAAAAGTTATTTTTTTGATGCCTCAGAGCACAGTACTGGACGAGGTTGTTTTGAGTGCCCAAAAGCTTAAGTTAAAACCTAAAAGTATCGGCAGGTCGTCTAAAGGATTGGGTTTAATGCATTCCAATTTTTATTCTTACTACGAAAAAGATGTAGATGATCGCTTAAGCAAAGAGCGGGGAATGAAATTCAAGATCCGCCGTGCCTGTTATTTACAGGATTTAAATTTCAATATTACTTCTAACGACTTTAAATCTTTAAAATTCAGGGTCAACATATACAAAGTTGAAAATGGACTTCCAACAGATTTAATCATCAACCAAAACATCATTTTTGAAATCAAGGATACTTATTTGGGTTGGTTTAAAGTCGATCTGCAACCTTATGATATCTACATCAAAGACGGGATTGAAGAAATTGCGGTTACCATACAATGGCTTGAAAGTGTCAAGACCCGCGCGAACAGTAAATACTTTGCCCTGTCAACAGCCAGCTCGTTAACCCATACGGCTTACTTTAGAGATAAGGCAATGGATAGCTGGAAGGATAGCGGTCAAAATTTAAGTTTTTACCTGAATGCCATGTGTGAGTAAGTTTATAACCATAGACTTATGGAGCTTGGGGCGGTAAAAGTAAAATCCGTTACCAGCTATTCTTCGGTTGCATCTGGAAACAGAAACGTGTAGTTTTGAGAAAGTCTGCCGTAGCTAATAGCTAAAAGTCTAACGAAATCAATAGCTTGACAAGTATGCCGTAAACATGTCGTAAATAAACCGTTATCAAAAGGATAGTTTCAGAAGTAGTTTTGTTAAAACAATAAAGCAACATCCACTATGAACGAAATTGGAAAGAAAATTAGGGAAATACGAAAGAAAAAGGGACTATCTCAGGAGGAATTGGCTGAATCTGCAAAGGTGAATTTGCGAACAATTCAGCGAATCGAAAATAACGAAAGTGAACCTCGTGGAAGAACGTTGAATTTGATATGTGAAGTTCTCGCTACTAATACAGAAGAGCTTTTAGATTATGGAAAGGAACCGGATAAAAGTTACCTCACGATATTCCATCTTACGGTGCTAACTTTTTTGGCAATTCCTGTTGGAAACCTAATTATCCCGCTAATTATGTGGATGAATAAAAAGGATAAAATCGTGGGACTTAAAAAAGCAGGAGCAAATTTATTGAACTATCAGATAATCTGGTCTATTCTGGCTTTTACATCAATAAGTGCTTTTGCTTTTTTAAAAATTATGCATTACGGGCATTATCCCATTTTATTGTACTTATTCATTGCGCTTTATGCTTTGAATGTAATTTTACCAGTAGTTTTTGCGATTAAAACAAGTAAGGGAAAAACTCAAAACCTGTATCCGAATATAATAAAGCTGATAAAATAACTGCTGTCAATATAAGCCAGTGCGGTTGATGAAGGCTTTACGGTAATATATGGGGAATCGAACCTGAAGTCTGTGTTGACTCAGCCGATTCTTAAGCGCACCTTCAAAACAGATTAAACTTTAAATTAGATTAGGTTCAGAAACTGGCAATCAAGAACTGTTATTAAAAACCTCGGGCGTAAAATGAAAAGCATCTGTTTACTTCTACTGTTTCTTCCTTTAGGATCATTTGCACAGGAACAGCACGTGTTATTGAGAGATAAACAGTTGATTTATACTCAACTTGTCGAACGTGTAATTGGACCTAAGGAATATTTGGTAAATGAAACGATTGCGTATTTCAAAAATTACGACTTAGATGGTAATTATGATAACTGGTTTCGTGCAGAATTTCCAGGTAATTCTATAGTATGCGTAGAGCCCGTGCAATATGAAAGTAATCCTTTAGATTTTCTCTTATCGGTTGATCCGGAATTCAAAGTCAAAAATCTTTTGGAACAGATAGCGCTTCAAAGTTTAGACCAGCTGGGTCGGTATATTGAATCAGACAGAATTATTAGCTATACAAAAGCACCTTTCAGGAATTCTGAATTTGGAAATCTGTTCAAAAAGAAAGAAGCTTTCGTACTCAGTAGTATTTTAGGTGACTCCGATTTTGCTTTGGTGAAAATAGATAAAGTAGCAAAAGCCAAAAAGTTATCTGATAATAGTTCAAGAATAGTTATTCTCAAGCGTTTAAACTCAGATTGGGAAATTTTAAAAGTTATAGCTGCTAAAACTGGGGCATAGCATTAATCGAAATGCATATTTAGCATGTGCCCGGCTTCCTCTAATCTTTTAAAGATTAAGCGCAAAATAGATTCGATATAAAGGCTTAGGGAACTGGTTGTCTATATAACCCCTTAACCCCTCCTGGAATAGCTGTACAAAGCTAATATTATCTGATTAAGCCTATTTCAAGTGGTTTTTACATCTATACTCCGCCTCCAAAAAGACCATTCAAAAGCCCTGATACCGCTATATGCTTTCTTGTTCACACCATTATGAAACTATGCTCACCCACTAAAAGTGTGGTAAAGTGTGGTTGGAGTGTGGTTTCACTGTGGTAGCAGTGTGGTTTTACCCGGTCGTTTCTGAGAAGCCTGGTATCTCTGATCAGCTATCAAATCAGCACAATTCAGGTTTTCGGATTAAACTTAATCGGGTTCAGAAGAAAAGGATTTTACTTGTTCTGATTCCCTGACCACCTGCAGTCGGTTAAGTCTCTCCCTTGGTAAAAGGTAGATTAAAAATGAACGCTCAGGATGATAGGAATTGTGGAATCATCTATTCTAAGGATTAACTATTTGTGCATATAATTGGTTTTGGGGCTGACTTTTTAAAGAATTCTGTAAAAACGCCTCGATTGATTATGGGATTCTGTTAACTTCCTGTAAGACAAAAGCCTATTTTTATACGCGCAATGCTAACATGTTGATTTACTGATAATTTTGAGTAGGTCAGCAGTTGTTGAGTGTTGGATTAACGAGTTGGCACCAGGCTAAGCTTGCCTGCCGATTTATTTTGGAACACAACCTCAAATTAAACACCATAAAAGCGCTCTATGAAAACACCCTCTGAACCATTGCTCACGCTCGCTGTTTTAATATGGAGCATTTGGTATTCAAGGGCTCAGGAGTGTACCTGTGCCGAAACTTTCGAGCAGGTTGTTCAGGTTTATGAGCAAGATTATGCACTGTTTACTATAAAGGTTACCGAAGCTAATAGAGCACTTTATACGGCCAATAAAGACGTTTTCAGGAAAAAAGCGGCTAAGGTTTCCGATTTGGAAGAGTGTCTCCCGGTACTGGAACACTGGTTGCAGTTTTTCAGAGATGGCCATAATTATATACGTTTTACAGGCAATAGTGCCGGTAAAGAAACCCGAAAAAGTATCGCGATTGATAAAGAAAGGTTTCTTGATGAATTAGACAGCATTAACAAGATAGAAGATAATATTCAAAATGATCTTTTAGGGATCTGGAAATATGGGGAGTATCAAGTGGTTATTCTGCCCAAAAAAGGGGCGGCTGAGGGCGAATTTATAGGTGTCGTTTTAGACAGTAAGAATGTGGTTTGGAAGCCGGGAGACGTAAAATTTGAGCTTAGTCAGATTTATGGAAATGATTACGAGGTAGTTTATTACTTGAATGATAACACGAAGAGGAAGTTGAAGGGCAAACTTCAAAATGCTCAAAATTTAGAACTTGTAGATTTTAATAATTGGGTAAAGCTCTGGCCTTCTGATCCTAATGCAACAACTGCTACAGAAACAGATCTTTACGGCGATTTCCATATACGCCTGATAGATGAAAAAATACCCTACATACGTTTCCCGAATTTCTACGAAAAAGAACCTGCCTTTGTAGACAGCCTTATTAAATCGCATCATCAGGAATTGGTTAATGCAGAATTTTTTATTGTTGACGTAAGAGATAATAATGGGGGGAACGACGTGGTATACAAGCCTCTTTTCCCATATATACTCTCCGGTCCAATAGAAACACCTAATTATGGCCTCTGGATTTCTGAAGGAAATATTGATATTTTTCTGGAGGGCAGAAATCCGGAAGAGCTGGATGAGGAGAGCAAAGCGGAATACGATTACCTCTCTTCATTGAAAGGAGCCCTATTCTGGCCCGATGGTGATCAATATGCCAGTACTTCAGTTCCCGACACCCTTTTTGCGCCAAATCAAAAAGTAGCCGTTCTTATGAATGAAAAAACCATCAGCTCCGGAGAAACCTTTGTCTACAGGACCAGGCAAAGCGAAAAGGTAGTGCTCTACGGCCAGAATACTGCTGGTATAATCGATGGGTTTAATGTGCTTACCCGAAAGATAAACTGTTTTGAATTGCATTATCCTTCTTCGGTAAGAGCAAAGGATGTTGCTGAAAATCCTATAGATCCTTATGGGATGCCACCGGATGTGTACGTTGATGAAGATTTGGATGTGTTAAGATTCGCTATAGAACATATGACCCATCTGATCGATAACACCAAAAACTGAATACGTTCTTTTAAAACCCCGAATGGTAACAGCGTCTATTAGCACTGCTTATACAGGTTCTGGTCTTATTGATTCCCGGTCGTTCTAAGGATGCGTGATTTTTAGTTTAAGCCGGTACCTCGCTGGTCAACTATCAGGAGCATTAAAGTGGCTTGATGGTCTTGCTCCGGGACCTTTCTAACTAATATTGATTGGAGCATTCCTGATTCTTCCCCCTTTTACCTAGCCTTATACCTTATATAAGGTGCAACTAGATAATTTTCTTTTTCCACTCAAACCGGAATTTCCTTAGCTCATAAGCTTTTTTCCCTGACTCCGTGTTTTGTTGTTTAGTAGTGCGTGACCTTTAAATAGGTTTGCCTCATCAATAAGATAAATACTTAAAACCATGAAAAGAGAACTAATTTTTTTAAGAGCTTTTGCAGTAGCGACTGTAGCCGGAATGATTTTGATAAGCACTTCAGGTTTCCAGAAAAACGAGAATCAAAAATTCAGAGAAATTGATGTGGAAAGAATCAATATTGTAGAAGCAGATGGAACCGTAAAAATGATTATCACAAACGTGGAACGCTTTCCTAACGGAATGGATAAGATCAATGAAAGACCTACAAATGAAGAGCGCAAAAAACGTTCAGGCATGTTATTTTACAATGAAGATGGGATTGAATGTGGCGGATTTATTTATGATGGACACAAAAATGAAAATGGCCACAGCTCAGGACTATCGCTTACTTATGACCAGTATGATGGGGATCAGGTGATGCAATTGCTGACTCAGGATTACCAAAAAGGCGATGAACGATTTGTGAGTAGCAGCCTGGCATTTAACGACCGTCCGGGTAAAGAATCTCAAATCAAAACAGCGGCAATTATGAAGGAGTTACAAGAACTTCGTAAAAAAGACCCCGAGGCGATGCGTCAAAAACAAAAAGAATACGAAAATCAAGGTCTGATAGGGGGTGTTCCCCGAATAATGCTTGGAAAAACACGTAGTCAGAATAACGGTTTATTCCTTTTTGATGATAAGGGTATGCCCAGAGCGATGTTTTATGTTGATAAAGAAAACAATGCCAAACTCGATTTTTATGATGAGCAGGGAAACACGATTGCTTCGTTCCCGGAAAAAGAAAAATAATCAATCTCATAAAATAGCACTGTAGAGATATAGTGCTATTTTTAATTTTTGACGTGATGAAAAACCTGCTACATATTATGAGTGCTAACCGGTATTTTTTATTGTTTATTCTATTGTTTGCCTATTTTCAATCTATATACACGCGTATCGTAGGAAGAGGAGTTGTTGATGCCTATATTTTTACGCCAGAAGCGGCATTTGCAACGCTCATTTCAGTAAGTATCCTTTTTGTAATAATGCTTTTTTTTATCAGAAAATGGCACAAGTCTGTTGTTCTGGGGGTGCGTGAAATGTTTAAAATATTCAGTCTTTCGCTTCTTACATTTTTAACTGCTATGCATTTAATAGGCTTTTTGATAGCCTTCTCTTTTGATACTATTGAACGTAATTTTAATAATGAAACGCTTACGCTATCTACGTTTTCTAATTTGTTAGACGGGATCATTTACGGAAGCTTTTTTCTAACCTATTACTATCACAAACAAAACAGAACGAAACAGAAGCAGCTTATGAGTTACCATAAGGCCATATCAGAAAGTAAAATCAACCAGCTTAAAACGCAACTCAACCCTCATTTTCTTTTCAATAATCTGAATGTATTGGATCAACTGATCGAGGAAGACAAAAACAAAGCATCCGATTTTTTAAATGAATTTGCAGAAATGTACAGATATGTTTTACAGGTCTCGGATCAAAAATTCATTAGCCTTAGCGAAGAATTGATCTTTGCCAAAAACTACTTTAAATTGATAAAACATAAATACGGTGATGCATATCAATTGCAAATTGAAAATCATAAAAGTGACGGATATATTGTTCCGCTTACCTTACAATTACTTATTGAAAATGCCATTCAACATAATTTGGGAACTGTAAAAAAGCCTATTAAGATTCAGATTACTATCGATGAAAACATCAGGGTAATCAACACGTATATGCCCAAGCGAAATGCAAAATTGACTTCTGGAAGAGCTTTGAATAACTTAAAGGAGCAATATGAATTACTAACCAAAACTCCTATTAGCATTGAGCAAACTAACAGCATGTTTTCTGTAAAACTTCCTGTAATTAAAACATTAGACCCGTGGTGAAAATACTAATTATTGAAGACGAAATACCGGCGAGAAAAAAGCTGAAGCGTTTCTTACAGGATCTGGATATCAAAACGGAAGTCGTAGCAGAACTTGATACTGTAGCAGAAGCAATTGACTTTCTTGATACGGCTGGCGTAGATCTTATTTTTTCGGATATCGAATTATTAGACGGTAATGCTTTTGAGATCTACAGAGAGGTTCAGGTTTTTTGTCCAATTATTTTCACCACAGCTTACGATCAGTTTTTGATGAATGCTTTTGAAACTAACGGAATAGCCTATTTGCTGAAGCCGTTTTCGAAAGATCGATTTCAAAACGCCTGGGATAAATTTTTACGTTTAAAAAAATCAGCTTCCGAAGAAAACCAGCAACTGTATAGAATTACAAATCTTATCCAACAAACGTTTGCAAAAAAGGCTTATAAAGAGCAGTTTACCATTCACGCCCAACAGGGAATTTATTTTTTAAAAACAGAACTGATCAGTTACTTTGAGGCTGATGAGGGTGTTATTTTCGCTTTTGATACAATGGGAAAGAAACACGTATTAAACGAGTCTTCCTTAAAAAGTGTTGAAGCCTATCTCAATCCGGATGACTTTTTTAGAATCAACCGCAGCGTGCTGTTAAAAAAACACCACATTGAAAAAATAGAGCGCTACACCAAAAATACAGTAGCCATAAGCGTTAAAGGCACAAAAAACCACCTTAAAACCAGTCAAAGCAATACAGCCCCATTTATGCAGTGGATTGAAGTATAAAAGCAGGAACTTTTTTAGGAAGTATACCCCGACTGAAGTTAAGCAAGCAACTCTAATCTTACCCCGACCTACTTATTTTCCTGAGGCTTTTTTTATCGTCTTAGGTTTTCATTGTGTTGGATGGCGTGAAGCTTTACCTATTGCACAGGTGCTCATTTACCCGGTTAATCCTGGGGAAGATAGGCGTCGTAATGAGTATTGGGTTGCTCGATTTGCAATAAATTCAGGCCTATTATTTATTCTGATTCGATAGGGTTGGCCCCAGGCAGGATAGTCAACGATTAAAACTACGTGCTTACTTATCAAAGCAAGGTATGGTTCAATTAAAACTTAGAAGAACTCTTTGGAAATGGGTGATCACTTTTCTCTAAATCCATTCATTCGTTTTTAAAACGCCAAAACCTTTATAGTCGGAATTTTAAGGCATTTTAAAAACGATTTTAAAATTTAAAGTGCACTTGCCTTAATTTTGTGATTTAAAGCCTAAAATGGCTTTAAACATGAATTAGAGCCTCATCTTGTACACTTCTCGTTCCTGATATTTCAGAAAGAAAGCGCTATAAACGAAAAAAGCTCCTCAATTTCTTGAAGCGCTTTTTGCGGTCTGGACGGGACTCGAACTAATCTGGGAGTACCAGTGTTTTCAGGGGTTTAGAAATGGAGATTTTTAAGGACTCACCGAATCGCACACCGGATTTTAAACTTTAACATTTTTAACAATTCTTTAAAATTTAAATTATTGGAACATTAGAGCTTTTCCTTATTTCTATAATATCCCAATAATTAGGATTAATTTCTTTCAAATTTTTTTCAAACCTAGTCTTCTCTACTGCAAAAGCTAATAAGTGTGTAGGTCGAGAAAAACCTACATATACCATTTTAACAGATTGAATATATTTTAATTTGGCAGCATCTGTCAATCCTTTAATTGAATCTTCAATACAATTACCCAAAAATTGCTCTTTGAGTCTTTCAGATTCATATTTTCCATTCCAAAAAGTTTCGAGATAAAGACTAGCAGTGTGAGTTTGCCCTTTGATATTATGAACTGTACTTACCTTAATTTGAAAACCATCACGGTCAAAATAATTTTTAAATTCTTCGCCTTCTTTCTCACTTTTGTTTATAGAGGGAGCAAATAAAAATCTTTTTGAATATATCATTTTTGATTCAAACCAAGATAGCATTTCTGGTATAAAGTCTCTTATTTTCTTTAAAGTCAAATCCTGTTCGGACTTTGTGAGCTCCATACTCCATTGATAAATTTTACTTTTAAATTTTTCATATTCAGAAGGTCGTCTTCTTTTTATGGTTTGAAGGAAACGGTATGGTGATATATATCTATTATACTCATCTTTCAAATTCTCAAGACGTAAAATTTTTGTCAGTCCATTTAGAATTGCATCACGATTGGATTTTAGTGAACCATTGTTTTTTGGAAAAAAGATCAAATAATCTTCTAAGGTCTCAAATTCAATCGTGCTAGATTTTGGGCTGTTTTTTAGACTTGGGAGATAATTATTGAGACAGAGCTTATGACCCTCATTTGTCTCCTTTCGCCAGCCGTATGCATGATAGTTTTGATTTGAAATTGGTAAATAACCTTTTTTTCGATATTCACTAATTTTCTTAGAGAATTCAGGAATTACTCTATCAGCTTCAGAGCTTTCAAATACAAACATCAACGGCTTTAAATCGATTGCTTCCCCATTATCGTTTAAACCACGACCTTCGATTTTTGTTGGGGTTAGTGATAGATTCTGGACTATTCTCGCAATACGTTTACTTAATCGATGACTTCCATTAAAAAATAACTTTCCCTTTCTTTGATTCCAGATTTGATCGGTGCCGATGTTACTAGAATATATACTTTGATTTACATCTCCTAGGCGCTGTAATTTTGTAGAACTTCTGGTGCCAACAAATATTTTTTCAATCAAATTCATTTGGTGTATCTCCATATCCTGCATTTCGTCTACAAATACGTACTCAAACCTTTCTTGCAATAATTCATGATAGAAAGGAATATCATTTAAAATAACATCAGCTAAAAAATAGGCATCATCATAACAAAGTATTCCTGCTTCTAAAGTTTTTAACTTAGTAATCTTAATCCATTCAGTAATTCTATCTATTTCAAAAGAAGTGAACTTCACTTTTTTTGGCCCCGGTGTTTTAACTTCAAGTTTTTTACCATTCATTTCCTCAACGATAATAAAGCCGTCGGTTACTTTTTGAAAACGGTAACTATGTAGTATTTTAAAAACATTATTATAATAAACGGCATTATTTTTTTCTTGAATGGAAAAACCAGTCTTGTTCTGATTAAAGAATCTAGAAATTGTCTCATTATAGATGTCATTATCAATACGCATTGGTTTTTGTGCGTATTTCAAAAGGTAGGCTGGAGTAGCCAAAAACTTATCTACAAAACCTTGAATGGTACCAACGAAATTTGGATGGGAAAATAACTTAGGGCACAGGTGACCAATCCTATCTTTTATTTCATCTACAGCCGTATTGGTATGTGAGATTACGAGAATACCTTTATTTTGAGGTAAGGGCAATTTTTTCTCTAATATTAATAATTTAGCAAGTAAAGCTGTTGTTTTTCCGCTACCTGGAACTGCTTGAAGATCTATTGTGTTTAAGTTTTTAATAAAAGTAATACGTTCATTGTCGAATGATTGGCCATTTGCTAAAAGGATTTTTTCAGCATAAAGAATGTCTTCTTTAGTAATACTAAGCATTGCAAGCATGTTTTATAGCATCTATCAAATATTTAATACTCTCATCATCTTCTTCTATTGGCAAAACATTATTTAGTTCGATTCTAGATGCTAATTCGTATGCAATTTTGGTTTTGTGCAATCCTTTGTTAATTAACTTAGTGCCAAGTTCTTGTTCTATGTTATCTAAATCTATTTGTGGATGAGCTCTTTTAAATGCCTCTGAAAAAAGCTTTGATAATGATGAGGATTGAAAAATTGCATATTCTAATGTCCAATTTTTAGCTACAAATGTCTTTACATTTTGATGATTAAATTTTTTAATAATTTCTAAACTTTTCTTTTCAGATTTATCCTTTACAGAGTGAACATTTTCTTTAATATAATCCTTTGAGATTTCTCCGTGTTCATTTTTTCTGATTTCTAATTTATACGACCTAACGTCAACATCTGTAATGACAGACACCGGTATATCGATTATTTTAGTATCGTCATTGCGTAGATAGATTCTGGAATATTGTTGAAACGCTGTGTTCCCAACATTTACCACGGAAACACCTGCCTCTGTCAAATTTTTAGTTATAACTCCTTGTTCTTTGAGTCTTTGGGCAATAGCCGGTATTAAAATTTCTTCAGACCATCCTTCAACCATAATTATGCCATTCGCAAAAAATAAGTTGGCTTTGGTCGTATCTAAGAATCTTTCTAAAAATGAATATTCTTCTTTCTCTAGCTTTGTATATTCAGAGCCTAAAGGGAATGCTGAATTATTTGAGCAAATAATCAAATTCTTCAATTTTATCTTTGATCCTAAGTTAGGGCTGTGAGTAGTCAGAATAAGTTGGATTTTCTTTTGCATTTGCAACGCTTCAATAATCTGCATCTGTGCCTGAGGGTGAAGATGCGCTTCAAGTTCTTCTATTAACCCCAACCTTAATCCTGACCAATCTTTTTTTTGAAGATGAAGTAATTCCGAAGCCATAAAAAGTCGATTAAGTGTGCCTAGTCCTGGATTTACTTCATCTTTTATAGATAACTCTAATTTTTCAAGAATCGTTTTCAGATTGTTTCCTTTTACACCAAATTCAGACTCTTTAGTTTCATCATAAAACGATTTTATATAACCATCAATTTCAGATTTGAGTTCTTTTCCCTTTTGTTCTTCTATTGGAAGATCTTCATTTTCTATATTCTTACCTAGAAAATACTTTTCTACGGAATTGTTGAACTCTTTGAAGAGCCCAACTAATAAATGATCTAAATCCTTGTCTTTAAAAGCCTCATGTGCTTGAAGAATCTGTGTGAGTCTGGAGTTTTTCCTTGGTACAAGCTCAGATTTAGCATCCCTTAAGGGCCTGAGATAGGTTGTTTTCAGATACTCTTTGGCTTCTGCATCTAGTGCAAAACCTACAGGGTCTATTCCAGCTTTTACATCTGACGGAAATATTCTATTATTAACTAAATTTCTTCTAACATCTAGTGTAAGTCGTAAGTAGCTCTTTTTATTACCCTTTGAATTTATATACCATGCGAGCCATTCAGTAAAATGTTTGGCCTCTTCTACTTCAAGATCATCAAACGTTAATTCTATTCTTAAATGTTCTGAATTTATATGAAAATCATCGTGCTCTATTTTGTACCAATCATAACTATGAGTTTTTAATACAATCTTAATTGCATCAATTATGGCTGACTTACCAGAATCATTTTTTCCAACCAGTACATTGACTCCTTTATTAAAATTTAAATTTAAGTCTGGTTTGGAAAGATCAAGGGGTTCCTTGCATCCAAACTTTCTAAAATTCCAAAGCTTCAAATTTTTTAAAAACATACTTTTGTAAATTATTCCTTAAAAACATCATAAAGAACTAGCGGCCTTCTAACATACCAACCGTTACTCTTAAACATAGGGCTTTCTATGTTTTAATCTATTGACTCTATTTAGAAAGATGTCTGTATTGTGGGTTTCAAAAATATTGTTAGCCTAGAATAAGCTTCAAATTCTTTTATTTTCGAGTTCATTACGACATTGATTTGTTGCTAATAAATTTGCATTCCTTTATTTAGAAGCAAATGTTTATCAACTACCTAATTTGCTTTTAAGATCTTGTAAAAATGATATTTGATCTACCGCTGTACCGGAATATATGGCAGTATTGTATTTTTTATTTAATCCTAATTCTAAGATTTCAGATTTTCTTCTCTTATCTGTAAAGAGAAAATCGGATTTAGGCAGTCCAGTGGCTAATCTAGAGATATCAATTTGATCACCCGGAGTTTCCTTTTTATTATATAATGCTTTTATCGCTTCCAATGAAAACCTTATGTCTAGTGTAGGGATATTATTAAATCCATTGTTTTTCAAATCATTTCTGAAAAGCATCATTTCCTTTTTGCTGAATTTATGAACTTCCATTAATCTAAAAAGTATAGAATCAGGCCAATTTACTACCTCTTGTTCTTGATAGGTAAAACCTTTTAATATTATTCTACCTTGTTTAAAAAGATCGTTAATCCTTTCAATCATCTTATTGACTGTAATGGCTTTTAGAGCATTGTACATTGTATTTTTAAGTTTTGCATTGATTTTCGATTGTCCTGTAAGCTGTCTTATTTGATTGATGCCCTCAACCGTCCAACCCAGAAGTTCTTTGCTTTTATTGTTGTGCTCATTCATTTGCTTGTAAATACGTTTGTCATTAAACCTATTTGTGGCATTTGTATGAAAAAAAGTATTTAAAGTAAGGTTGTTCTTTCTTATTCTTGAAGAGATTAATTGGGTAACAACTAAGATTTCAGGCTTAAAGGATAATCCTTTTGAAAGCGAATAGAGAAAATCATCGTGTTCTGCAGCTTGCTTAAAATCTTTTGGTGCAGTTTCAAATAAATGTTCTGATGATAATGGACAAATCACCTGACCATTGTTTACATACTCAATCAAATGCGATTTAATTTTCGACCACGTCTCATCATTTTTAGCTTCGATCATTTCGCTAACAGCAAACTGATCGAGATAAACAATCAAGGGTTCTTTAATGTGGCTTTTCAAGTTAGATTTCTATTAATATTATAGCATAAACGTAGGACATGGCTGAGTCTGAAAGCAATTTACATTTGTTTAAAAGCCGAAGAAAATCCTTAAATCCTACTTACTTTAATGGTTTTTAATTTCTAAATAAATATAAGTGATCAACAGCAAATCATTTTACAGAATACTGTAAAAAACAGATGTTTAGTTAAATTTAGATTCAAAATCTATTACCCAAGACTCTACATTTAAACAGAGAAAATCTTCAAAAGGGATGAATTAGGAAGGGGAATAAACCCCATTTCCCTCCATTCCGCGAAAGGCTCCATTTCGGGAAAAAAGATTTATTCCAAAATCTTGAACCCAATCCTGATCCCGATAGCTATCGGGAGGATTGCGTTCGCTTGATTGAGATGCCTGGAAAATGCTTTGAGGCTTGCCACGAATTAAAAAATAGTATTTTCAAATATGCCCTGGCCTGAGCTAGTTTATTTAGCGCCTTTTTTTTTGCTAAATTTCACAGTATAATGTGAAATTTGACCTCAAAGTTTAATTATATTTGAAAAATACTCCAATAATCACACTGTAATGTGAAATATGGTGTGTTTTGTTTCTTATTAAGAGAAATAGGGTTAAAATCACAGTATGATGTGATTTTTAAAGGTTTAAACTATGTCTAAAAAAGCTATTGGAATTCAATTAAAAGAACGGCGGGATCATCTTAAGATTACGCAATCTGAAGTTGCCGATCTGGCAGGGATTAGCGTAAACACCTTATATAAAATCGAGCGCGGGCAGGCCAACCCCACATTGGAGTCTTTAGAGAAACTCACATCCGTTTTAGGTTTAGAAATTACGCTGCAACTCAAATCGATCAAGGTATGAGGATGGCAAAAGTCTTATATAAACAAGAAGAAGCTGGTTCTTTAATTCAACACGACGATGGAAGTTTTGAGTTTAATTATCTGGAAGATTGGCTGAATAACCCCGATAAACCTGCAATAAGTTTGACCCTGCCTAAATCACAACAGCAGTATCAATCGCCCTATTTATTTCCTTTTTTTTATAACATGTTGCCGGAAGGGACTAATCGGGATGTGGTGTGTAGCGAAATGCGTCTTGATACCGATGATTATTTCGGGATTTTACTCACTACTGCTTCTTACGATACTATTGGGGCTATAACCGTTAAACGAGTTTCTCAAAGCTAATGGTTATGCCTACGATTCAATACTGCCCCGGAACACTGGCTGAAGGTCATACTACCTACAGTAGGAATTGCTTAAAACGCATGTTCAATAACCGAAAAGTATCCCATATACTTTCTTATGATTCCCCGGGTTCCGGGTTACCCGAAAGCCGGATCTTTAGAGATAATCAAAAGCGTATTTCGATATCGGGTGTTCAGGAGAAATTTTCGGTTCTTTTAGAAAAGAATACGCTGCGATTGATTGATGAGGGGGAGCAGGGAGCCTATATTTTAAAGCCTATTCCGAACGCTGCAAAGCGCGGTGATCAAATGCCGGTAAATGAACATCTTACCATGCAAATAGCGCGGCAGGTTTATCAAATTGAAACCGCAGAAAATGCCCTGATATTTTTTAAAAATGGCGATCCTGCTTATTTAACTAAGCGCTTTGATGTCGCAGCGGACGGAAGCAAACTTGCCAAAGAGGATTTTGCCACACTCGCAGGTAAAACGCCACAAACCCATGGTGAACATTATAAATACGAAGGCAACTATCTGGAGCTTTTCGAATTGATGAAAAGGTACTTGCCAGCCTACAGACTGGAAATCCCTAAGCTGTATCAGGTACTGGTGTTTAATTATTTGTTTTCAAATGGAGATGCTCACCTCAAGAATTTCTCGATTTTGGAGACTCCTTTAGGAGATCATCGATTGAGTCCGGCTTATGATTTACTCAATACCCGGATGCACGTAGATGATGCGGTTTTTGCCTTAGACGGTTTGTTGCCCCGAAAAGACGCGCAGGGTACCATTCATAACCAGTTTACTACACTGGCAGATAAGATTGAGTTAACTGAAAAGCAATTCAATAAGATTATGTCAACCATGCTTGGTGGTGCAGAACAGGTAGAACAGTTGGTTCAGGCTTCTTTTTTAAATGAGCAATCTAAAAGAAATTATTTACAAGCGTATCGACGACGACTTAAAAGGTTTAAGCCTAAATCGTAATTCATTTATTTTCTTCTGCCAGTTAGGGATTTAAAAGCTCTTATAATTATAGTTCTCGTATGATGAATGAACCCCATTTCCCTCCATTCCGCGAAAGGCTTCATTTCGGGAAAAGAGGTTCATTCCAAAATCTTGAACCCAATCCGAAAAAGGATTGCGTTCGCCTGATCCTGCTGACTTCAAGTTTGCGTTTATTCAAGAAACCTTTTAATCAACTTCAAACCGGTAGCTCAACATCCTGCACAGCACCCGTTTCCTTTTCGTTTAAGAACTAAAATTTAGCCGGAGCCGCTTTGCATAATCAGGCTCCCTTGTCGCACTTTTTATAAAAGCTCTTCCTTGCTAAATTTTAAAAAGTGGTAGGGTCGAAAAGGAAACGCGATGGCGCTATGGGAAGTAAATGGAACTGTATTTGGGATTCCGTTTTCGTTGGCCTGATACTAATATACCCGGTAGTTGATGCGTTCTGCGCTGATACGTACAGCAAGAAAAACGCTCCGGATATAATAAGTAAATGGGTTTGCTTCTCATTTAATTTACAGGCATTTGCAATCAAAATTAATGGGAATTTTTTTAGCTAAATTGGAGTAGAAAAAGTAGCATTTTAGGGAGCGAAGCGAAGGAAAATGTATAGCAAGAGGGTAACACGCTGCGCGAGGTTACGGCATACATTTTCCAATATAAAAAACTGATTAACAGTCTTTTAAAAGGAGTGAAGCTTGGTGCATTTGAGTCTTAACGCCTGATTTTTTATGAAAAAAGCTGCTGCGCCCTGTGAAACCACTAAATTTTTTATGAAAAAATGGATAAGGGATATGAAAAAGAGGGATTTGAGGGTCTGAAAATCAAGGCCTCAGTTGCGCAACGATTTAGGGTGTTTTGCAAGCGTTTGTCAAAGTCCCAATCGATGACGTTAATGGCGATGATGGACTTTTTTGAAGTCAATGAAATCTCACCCGATGAACGTCTGGGGCCTTCCCATCGAACGCTGGAGCGAAAGCTTAATAAGCGTATGAATGCGATTATCGCAATTATCAAAAGCATCGAGAAAAGTCAAACCAAACCTACTCAGGCGATGCTCGAAGCGCTGTTTACCCAAACCGAAACCGAAGAAGCTAAACCGTTAATTATGAAACGGGATGACGAACTGGATGATGCTCGTTTTGAGGATTGGGATGGAAAGGATTTTTAATTCAGAAGGATTTGCTAGTCATTTACGGGGTTGCTATCTGGTAAAAAGCGTATTAAAGCGGCCATTGCGTATTTCAATAGCCGGTTTTTATAAAATCAAGAGCCCTTTGCAGCTGGCCATCATTAGTTCCACTTAAATCTTCAAATGATGGCTTAAAATAAATATCGGGCTTTATTCCTAATCGTTGGGTCTCCCTACCGTCCGGATAAAATACTCCGTTTCCGGTAAAGCTGAATTGATAATCGCCTGGGAGCGTTAACCGGCGTAAATCTCCATCAGCCCCAGCGGTTTGGCTACCAATCACAATTGCTCTACTATTAAATTGTCGAAGCATCATAGTAAACCATTCACCCATACTTTGGGTGTTTTCATTTACTAAGATAACTATCTGACCACTGTAAGGGTCGCCTATGGGCTGAGTGCCGTCTTTAGGAGCATACATATAGGTTTCTAATTCTTCCTTATATCTAAAAATACCTATTTGTCGCAGATCTGCAGTGTAATAGCGAGCAAATTTAAAAGGAGCTTTGCCCAAGAGTTTCGGAAGATAATAACTAAAAAAGCCAGGAGATTGTGGGTATTTTCGCATATCAAAAATTAGGGCCTTTTTACTTTTTAATTCGGCTGATAATTTTGGCAGGTCTTCATCATCAGGGATATCTTTATCAAACACATGTCCTGCCCTTACTAGGGTAATGCTATCCCCTATTGGTTCTATACCTTTGAATTCTTTTGCTTTAGTCTGCTCTTTATGTATGTGACGCTCAATAATCTTTATGCTATTCCGGTTTTTTCGATCCAGCATCCCTAAACTGAGGTTGATGTTCTTTTTTTGCCTTTTTACCGTTACACTCAAGACGCTATCCTGGATATTGCTAAATGCAAATGTGTCCCCTCTGAAATTATTGCGTGTACTCAGTTCTCTGTAGATAACCGCATCGTTTGATGCAGGTAACAGTCTGGAGCGGTTCTTTAACCACTGTTTTATTTTAATGCCATTAATGGCAACAAGTGCATCACCAACTTTAAGACTGCTTTGTTTTGCTAAAGAATCGCTTAGGAACTGGGTGATGATGAGTCCGGTTTTAGTTGCTTTGTAATCAAAAGGGGGATAATACCTTACCTTAAAAATAGCATTGGTCATTTGCATATTTTCGGGGGACATAAACCCACCGGCATGCGTGTCATTCAGGGCAGTTTCCAGCATAAGAATGGCTTTTTCGTAACCGGTTCTATCCTTGATTTCTTTAAAAACAGGCAGCATTTCTACCAGTACATCTTCCCAATCCTTATCCATGACATATTTATAGGGAAAGAGGTATTCAATTGCATTCCAGGCTTTGGCAAAGGCCAACAAATTCATTGGTTCTGCATTGAAGGTGTAATCGGGGTAAGCAGGCTCGTTGGGTAAATCGCCTTCATAAAACACCTCCGGAACATACTGATGTGTTCCGGTATTATTGATTTGGTTAGTCAAATCGGTCAATTGTTTTTTTAATAAGGGCGTATGTCTTTTGTTCTTTATCCAGCTATAATCAACATTATTTAACAGATAGGCTCCGTCAATTCGCTTCGACTTTTGATAAACCTGTTTGGATAAGGTGGGTTTAGGACCCTTATCTTGGGTTAACCTGCACATCAATTGGTTGAATTGATGAGTATCTGCTGTTTTCACGGAATCGATGAGTTCTAAAAACACCTGATCGGCATCAAATTGACCGGCTATGCTTTTTTGCGATCTGTACTTAACCAAGCCCCATATCTGTATAAACTGTCTGATGTTTTGATTTTCATTTTTGGAGTTGAACTTTTGGGCTAATCCCGCAGGGATATGGAGGCATAAAAAAAGTGCCAGGACTAAAAATTTGAGCGTTGTAGTTTTCATATATTCTTCTTATTGGGATCAAATGTCGAATTCAAAAAGTAATTTTGATAAGCCGATTGATGTAGTGCTTGAATTTATTGACAACCCGGAATTTTGCCGAAAACCTTCTTATAAGCTCATAGTACCCTTTCGTCATTAAAATTAACAGGTAGATGTATTCTATTTCAGTCAGGGATGGTATTGTACTATTTTTGAAGCTATGAACAACCGGGTACTCCTTTCTTTACACATTGGATATTGGCTTCTAATCCTTACTCAAAAATTGCTTGAGGCACTAGGTACCGGGGTTTTGGGAACGCAGACTGACTGGTTTTTATTTTTTTCGATAGTAGTCCCTGTTCATTTTTTACAGATCTGCTGTCTGGCTTTATTCTTTTATGCCAACTATTTGGTGTTGATTCCCTATGTTCTTAAAAAGAGAAACGTGGTCAGCTATTTAATTGCTCTGGTCGGATGTACGCTTATCTTTACTCCGCTCTATTACCTGATGGAACAAATCGTCTATCCTGTAATAGGATGGAAAACCTATACACAAAACCTCGATTTCATATTTGCATTTATTGTGACCCTGAGTGCCAATTTTGTCAATATATTTTTGGGATTGCTTTTGAGTTATTTGATGGACTGGCGTTCACTACGTGCAGAAAAAGAATTGATAGAGAAGGAAAAGCTAAAAACAGAATTAGCCTTTTTAAAATCTCAGGTAAATCCACACTATTTATTCAATACTATAAATGATATTTATGCGCTTACCCAACAGCAATCTGAAGAAGCACCAGAGGCCCTGCTGAAGCTCTCTGAACTATTGCGCTATATGTTAAGGGAGAGCGATGATCCCTACGTGCTTCTTTCCAGCGAAATCAATTACCTTGAAAACGTAATAACCTTACAGAAAATTGGGCAAAAGGGAGATGCTTATATCAATTTTGAGGTTAAGGGAAGTTTAGATAAACAAATGATTGCCCCCTTGATTTTGATTAATTTTGTAGAGAATGCGTTTAAACATGGTGTTTTTAATGACCGTAAAAATCCTATCCAAATTTTAATATTTGTCGACCAGAAGACACTTATGCTACACCTTCGTAATGCTATCAATACTGCAAAGAAAGATAAAACCGGCGGCATAGGTCTTAATAATGTTAAGAGGCGCCTTTCTTTATTGTATCCCAACAGGCACGAACTTTCCATTGATCATCAGCATGATTTCTTTAGTGTTGATTTAAAAATTAGCTTTTATGATTAGATGCATGGTTGTTGATGATAAGCCGTTAGCTATTGATGTTTTAACGCACTATATCTCAAAGATGCCGGATCTTACTTTGAGTTTTAGTACCCAAAACCCGATAGAGGCTTTAAATAAAGTAATGGAAGGAGGCATTGATCTGGTTTTTCTCGACATACAAATGCCCGAGCTTAGTGGTCTACAGTTTTTGAAGATCGTAAAAGGCAAGTGTTTGGTGGTTTTGACCACCGCTTATGCAGAATATGCCTTAGAGGGGTTTGACCATGATGCCATTGATTATTTGTTAAAACCCGTTTCTTTTGAGCGGTTCTATAAAGCCGTAGAAAAAGTACAGGTTATAATGAAAGGCCTGAATGAAAAGGAATTACAGAACGCTTCGGTACCCAAAAAGGAAATGGGAATACAAACAATTTTTGTAAAAACAGAATATAAGCTGGTTAGAATAAATGTAGAAGATATACTCTACGTGAAGGGCTTACAGAATTATGTAAGCATACATACAACTGGTGAAAAGATCACGAGCCTTCAAACGATGAAAAAAATTGAAGAGCAATTGCCTGCTGACCGGTTTATCAGAGTTCATAAATCATATATCGTATCAATTAACAAAATAGACAGTATTGAACGAAACCGAATCCGGATAGGTCGCGACAGCATTGCAGTAGGCGAGGTGTATCGTAAAGCTTTCTATAATGCCATAGCTGCCAACTAACAGGTCGTGCTCTAACAGTACAAAAGTTAGCTACAGGTTGCTAAAGTATATGGCCTATTTTTTTACAAACACTTTAAAACGATTAATACCTACAGTTTAATTCAAACATCTGGCTGTACATTGGATTTCAAATAAATACTCTTTGATTTTCTTTCATCTGCAATAACATCTGTAAAAAGTTTCGCTCACGTCCGCTGTATATGAGTTTGCATTTAGCGAGTGTTTTATAACCTCACCTTACGGGTGTACAGGCACCCTCTCTTTTAGTTTAAATTTCTGAGTTCAATAACGGTCAGTCAGGTATTACAATAGAATGAACCTTCGCGCTGTATGTGTCCGTAGCACTTGGTGAGTATCTGTGATCTCACTGTATGGGTGTACAGGCACCCTCCAATCAAATTCAATATTCAAGGTTTTTTATTCATAATGCTATAGCCAAAAGCTTCAAACCTTTGTACTACTCGTATCCGGTTTTAAATAAGTAAGCTCACGCGTTGTATGTGCCCGTTGCACTTAGTGAGTATTAGTAAATCTCACCTTAGGGATGTACAAGCACCCCTTATTTAGTTTAAAGTTTTGAGTCAGGAGTTCAGAGTCAATATAGATTCAATTAATTTACATGGCCTTGTTTTTTCTTTCATCAGCCTATATTCATTTTAAAGCGGATGGTCACGCGCTGTATATGCCTTTCGACATTCAGTGAGTATACCTGATCTCACCTTGTGGGTGTACAGGCACCCTTCTATTTAGTTCAATATTTTGAGTTATGAGTTCAGATGTAAGGCGTAAGTCAGGAATTACTATACGATTTGCCCGCGCTTTGTATGTGCCCATTGCACTTAGTGAGTATCTGTGATCTCACCTTTTGGATGTACAAGCATCCTCCTTATAAATTCAATATTCAATGTTTCGGATTCAAAGTCATTTTTTTAAGTCAGATGTCACGCGCTGTATATGCCTTTCGACACTCAGTGAGTATACCTATCTCACCTTGTGGGTGTACAGGCACCCTCTATTTAAGTTTAAAGTTCAAAAGTTTTGAGTTCAAAGTTGTCTTCCAGATTAAAAACAAACACCTATCCTATCACTAGCTCAATACCCGCTTTTTCTGCTTTGTATTTGATTTTGGTCATGAGTTCGTAATAATTCCAGTTTCGGAGTACAAACTCGTTTTCCTGTGCGGCTTCTATTTTGGCTTCCTGATTGACCAGGATCAGGGTACCGGCCTGATGCTTAACACAAAAGTCTATGAGCTTGCGGCTGTACACGTGCAGACGCTGATTGACATAATTGGCTTCCTTCTTCTTGAACTTTTCGACGGCTTTCAGCTTGCGCTTACGCCCGTGACCACCCCGGGAATGCACCGATCCGGCCATCGCCCGTTTACGCGCAGCCTGAATCGCCAACCTGCGGTATAAAAACTCCTCTTTGGTGCCGATATGAAGCCGGTTACTGCCCAGTTTAACCGTTATGGGATATTCTAAAGACAGGGAAGCCTCTGCCACCACACTAGGCTTTAAGGCGTGTTGCTCCTGCTCGATGTCAAAGACCGCCAGCCAGAAGATCTTACCGTCTTTTAATTTGATCTGAGAGGTGCGCAAGCGGGTTTCGCCTTTGAGTACCCGGTGCAATAAAACCCGTTTATCGGAGAAGTCCCGGCCCAGATAGGTGCAAAATGGAATTTTAAAGAGCCGGAAACAAAAACAATTTCGTTCTTCATCGTATTTAAAGCAATACATACTGTAAGGGCCAAAGGGAAAGCCGATATCCCGTTTGAAGTTTTGAAGGGAGCGCTCCCCGCTCCAATACTCCGGTGCATTCTTTTTAAATGCGCTTTCCAGGTTCCGGTTAAGGCTCGATAAGATCTCGGTGGGGATTTTACCTTTAAACCGGTCTGAGATCACCCGGTAGGTGGTATTGATACGCGAGCGGTTTAGAATGCCGTTTTCGTCTTTCTTATGATCTGCCAGTTTATACTGAATGTCCTCGGTAAGGTAGAAGAACTCTTTGATCATTTCCTGCACGTAGAGGTGGGAGACGATAATATTGGAAGCTTTAAAGCAGCAGTATTGCCAGTCGTATAGTTTGGCCATAGCGGCTTTACGCTCCTCGTAATCGGGCAGGTCTATATTGAGTTGGATTTTACGGGTAAGGCTGAGGGTTTTGGTTTTCATAATCAGGCAGATTGTAATTGATTATCGTGTTGCTCCTGTAAAAACTGATAGGCCGTGGTAAAGGCGCGATGCACTTCTTTTTGAGAAAGCTTGAGTTCGTTTGCAATCTGAGCAAAGGAGTACTGCTGTTCGCAGCGCAGGGCCAGTACCCGGGCTTCCTGCTCGGTCAGCGCTTTAGGTTGAGAGGCATTCTCTGAAACCGAATTTGTATTCATAACCAGAGTTCCCTGTTGCAGGATGTTTCTGATCTGCTCGATGGAATCTTTCATCAGGTTGCTGGCTTCCTTGATGCTGATGCCCAGCTGCTCTGAAATGCTTTTGTATTTAAAACCGTGCTCCAAAGCCAGTTCAATAAGGCGTTTGGACTGATTTCCCAGCAGGGGTAATATGGTGATCACCTGCTCGTAGTCTTTTTGCCTGTTTTGCTGCTCTTTTAGATGCGTATCGACTTCTTCAGGATCAAAGCCCCATCGGTAGTCGGGATAGTTGGGATAATCATCAAAGGAATATAAACTACGCTGAAACTGATTCCCCGGTCGTACATAAAACCATTTGCAGTCGTTGTTAATGACCGCATAGAGGAAATTAACCAGGTGTTGAGGCGACTCAATGGTGTCGCGTTTGTGCCAAAGCCTTAAAAAGGCATCCTGTACCAGGGTCTCTACTACAAACACATCTTTGATTAAGGTTCTGCCCGTCCAATAAATAGGCCGGTAATAGTGTTTGTAGAGGGCATTAAATGCCTGGCTGCAGCCCGCTTTAAAAGACTCAAAATGGATTTCACTGGGATAGTGCTTCATAACCGTACCCGTTTTATTCATAGTTAATGAAGGTTTTAACCATAGCTAAATGAGGTGCTCAATGCAAGGTGAACTACTAAAATGCTTATGGTTAAGTGTTTAAAAATCAAATATACTAAAATTGACTTAACAATGGTACAGGTACCTTTGTTAAGTCGTAAGATATTTTACTTCTTGTACGGTAGTAGAAGAGATCGTGAAGAGTAAAATTGAAGCTTATATTATCGACAAAGTGCGGGAAAAAAGAAAAGAGAAAAACTTTTCTCAAGTTGTTTTGTCTCAAAAACTGGGTTTAAGTGAAAGCTTTGTTTCGCACGTTGAATCAGAAAACAGAAGGGCAAAGTATAATGTTAATCACCTTAATGAAATAGCAATTATCTTAGAATGCTCTCCCAAGGATTTTTGGCCTGATACTCCCATTGCCGATTAGTATTCTTTCTTTAGTATTATCTATTCCCATTTAGCTAATATTTTTTAGTTTAATAATACTAAGCAGAGCTCGCATAGAGCAATAGCATTTTTCCTAAAACAAAATTTACTCGTCTAGAATAGCAATACAGATTTCCAAGTAAATCCTATCATAACTATAAAAGCTAATTTTTAATTCTAAATGAACTATGCATTTTAAAATTTACATAGCTTTTGTAACGCTAGATAGATGAAAAATCGAAAAGCCACTGTAATTGAAGCACATGGCTAGTCTAACCCTCAATAGCAAGGAAGTTTTCCCTCCCACAATTATCCAAACATAACGGTTATTTTAATACTCATTACGTGAGATATTCAAAATATAGTTTTTATTTTGCTTTCTGCATTAAAAGATTCAAAGATGAACCGAATAAAAGAGGTTTTAGAAAAAAAGGGAATAAAACAAATTTGGCTATCCGAACAATTAGGAAAAAGTTACAACATGGTTAATTCTTACGCTCAGAATAGAAGGCAACCTAGTCTAGAAGACTTATATAAAATTGCCGAAATCCTTAATGTAAATCCAAAAGAGTTATTATACGACCAAATATTAAATAAGGATGAATAGTAAGATTCAAAAAATATATAATTCGCCTATTAAAAGTACGCGAAGTGGCTCATTGTTTATGGCATTTTCTTACCCAACTAAAATTTCTCCAGAAACAATTGCTGTTTATATTTTAGTTCACACAAAACCCGGAGATACTGTATTAGATGTTTTTGGAGGCAGTGGGACAACTGGGCTAGCAGCATTATTATGCGATAAACCAAACAAAAGACTATATGAGTTAGTTAAAGATTCCAATATCGATGTTGAATACGGCCCGAGAACTGCATATATAAGTGAAATTAGCGGTCTTGGGTCTTTTGTATCAGAAGTAATGACGTCAAAAATAGATTCAAAAAAATTTCAAAATGAAGCCCAAAAAATATTAAGAAGAGTACAAAAAAGAGCAGAGGACTTATACAGTGTAGAAGATCCTAATGGTAATAGTGGGATTATTCGACATGTCATTTATACAGAGTTTTTAATCTGTAAGTATTGTAATCATGAAACATCATTTAGTGATGCTTGTGTAATAGAAAATCCAATTAACATTCAGCTTTCTTGGAAATGTTCCAAATGCAATTCAAAAAATTTAAATAATGATTCTAAAAGAGTTCTTGAAAAGGTATATGATCCTATTCTCCAAACTAAAAGAGAGGTAAGAAAAAGAAGACCTTATAAAATATATGGACAAACTGGAAATTTTAAGTGGAAAAGGCCAGCTCAAGAAAATGATAAACCTAAGGAAGAATGGATTAATAAGGCAGATATCAAATCAATTCCTTTAAATAAAATTGAATGGGGTGATCTATATAGATCAGGCTATCATAACGGAATTGATTATATCCATGACTTTTATACTATAAGAAATGCAACTGTTCTATCTATTTTTTGGGATGAATTGAAAAACTTTAAAGGAATATATAGAGAAGCTTTAAAACTGTGGATTCTAAGTTACAATTCTTCACATTCCACTCTAATGACTCGGGTGGTATTAAAAAAGAATCAATCTGATTTTGTGCTTACGGGTGCGCAACCTGGTGTATTATATATAAGTAGCCTTCCAGTTGAAAAAAACATAATATTAGGATTACAAAGAAAAATTAAAACTTTTGCAAGTGCGTTTGAAATAGTCGAAAATAGTAATTCTATTGTGAAGACTTTTTGGGGTTCAAGTAGCTTTTTAGCCATTCCTGATAAGACTATTGATTATGTTTTTACCGACCCTCCTTTTGGTGATTATATTCCATATTCAGAATTGAATTTTATTAATGAAGCGTGGCTAAATAGAATCACCGAAAAAGAAGAAGAGGCTATAATTTCAAAATCCCAGGAAAAAAATGCTATTGATTATGAATTATTGTTAACCTCTGTTTTTAATGAGGTTAATCGAGTACTAAAAGATAATTCAAACGCTTCCGTAGTATTCCATTCTGCCAGTGCTAAAGTATGGAATGCCTTAAAATCTACATTTAAGAATTCAAATTTTGAAGTAATTAACAACTCAGTCCTTCAAAAGGAACAGGCAAGTTTTAAACAAACCAATTCAAAAATAAGTGTAAAAGGAGATGCCGTATTATTATTAGCTAAAGGACAAACTAGGACAAACAATCAATTTACTAATGTGTCAAATATTTTAACAGAACTTGTTAGATTGGCTAAGGTTGAAAACAATCCATCTGAATTAGAAAATAAAAGACTCTATTCAAGATACGTAGGGTACTGTATGTCTAATGGTATGGAAGTTGAGCTTGACGCTAAAGACTTTTATTCTCAGGTTTCTGAACTTATTGCTGAATGAACAATCAGGAACGAAATAAAAGATTGGGACAATATTTCACTGGCCAAGAGCTTGCAAAGGTTTTATGTGCAATTGCGTTTAAAATAAATCCTAAAATTTGTTCAGCAATAGACCCTATGATGGGAAAGGGTGATATGCTGACAGCTGTGAACGAGATTGATAATTCTGTTTCAACTTATGGAGTAGAACTCGACAAACAACTCGATTGTAAGTTAAACCCAAATGTCGCAACAAAATCTAACATTGTTTATGGTAGTTCATTTGAAAAAAAAACTCATAAAATTCTAAAAAATAGACTTTTCGATCTTGTTATCACCAACCCTCCTTACGTTAGACATCTTAACCAAAAGTTTGAATATCAGTTTGAAGATTTCACCGCTGGTTCTAATCTTCAAATACGAAATCAACTCATAGAAAGCTTAATAGAAAATCCAGAAATCAAAAAATATGAGAAAGCATTTCTTCTTGACATAGCAAAAAAATATTCTGGCCTATCTGACTTAACAGTCCCATCAATAATACAGTGCGCTGCCTTTACAAAAGAGAATGGAGTATTAGCTCTTGTTTTACCTGAATCCTGTATTACGCGTGAATATAGTATTGCAACTTTGCTGGTTCTTTTTAAATTATTTAATATCAAGTTTATTGTAAAAGATGAAGGAAGGAAATGGTTCGAAAATGCTCAAGTCAAAACTGTACTTTTAATAGGTCAAAAACTTAAGGAACCAAGAAAATTAATTGAATCCCACCCCAAAATATCAATTGTTGAAATTTACGATGGTACAAAAAGTGACCCATTAGGTAAAAATTCTTTCACCAGTAATTACGATTTATTTGCGTCCACTTTAGTAGACTCGGAAGATGATCTCAATAATTATAATAATGTTACACAATATTTCAGTACTGTAAACTCTTACCTTTCTCCTCTTGCGAGTAAAAACTTGTTGAAAAAATACCCTGAACTAAAAACTATTGCTTTAGGTATAAAGAATAGCAAATCAAAACTTGACACAAGACTAAGGTCTTCCGTTGATTACAATAATTTTATAAAGCTTTCAGACCTATCAATTGAGATTAATCAAGGTCTTAGAACAGGAGCAAATAATTTTTTCTATTATGATTTTATATCTGAGAAAAACAACAAGAGTAAGGTATACTTCAACTATAAGAGTATTTCCAAAATTCTTAAGATTAATAGTAACTGTCTAAAAACAGTTCTCAGAAAACAAAAAGAAATTTCAGATGGATATTTTATACCTTCAGCGAGTCTTAAGGGAAGATTGTTAGTTTTAAATAATCACTATACAGCATTTGACATTGAAAAATACAATCTTAAAAATGAAACAGTTACTAAACTATCGATTGAGGTTTCTAAACATATTTACTATTGTGAAACATTAAATATTGGTAATATAAATTCACCTAAATACTTTCCAGAGTTATCTGCTGTAAGAACAAACATTTCTGAGAGAGATGGTGAAATAAAAACATGGTATCAGCTTCCTAAATTAAAAAATAGACATGTTCCTGATATTTGTATACCAAGGGTAAATACAAAATCGGTAAAGTCGTATTTAGTTGAAGAGAATGTTGTAGTCGATGCTAATTTTTTGACAATTAATATAAAGCAAGATTCAAACCTTTCAGTTCACGGATTAATAGCAATACTTAATTCAGATTGGATTAAGGTGCAGCTTGAACTGCGTGGAAATGTATTAGGTGGTGGTGCTTTGAAACTCGATCGCAACCACCTTCTCAATATATTAATACCGAAGTTTACAAATGAGGAAATTATAGAGCTTGATGAACTCGGAAAAGAGCTTGTAAAGTCGTTGAACAACGAACAAGTACTCGTAAAAATAAACAAGTTTGTTAATTTAATTTTGAAAATTTCCGACAATGCTATTTTAAAAAAATTAATTGAAAAGCGTTTTAAATCAAGATCTAAAAATGGCTGATTTATATTCAGAAAAACAATTACAGAGCAGTAAGGAATGTATAGATAGCTGCACAGAAATGAGAAGAGAAGGTGCTTTAGAAGATGTTCTTCGTCATAATTTATCTTCTTTTCTAAGGCTTATGTTCAGCAATAATCCAAAATGGGTTGAATTACATGTAAGGGGGTCTGAAGCTCAAGTTGAATTCTCAAGAAATCAGAATGAACATAGAGGTTTTGTAGACAATTTAGTTGGAGCAACAGCAATAGAATACGAGGGGAATCTTCAAAATAGAACTAAGTTTAGGACTGGTTACTTACAGGTAAAGGAATACTGTGCAGGGTTACTAAATCTTGGATATCCTATCGACAATGTAAGGGGTGTTCTATCAGATACGGTTCAGTGGTATGCTTATAATGTTAACATTTTATCTCACGATAAATCTTCCAATTTTAGTGCCGAGGACATAGAATTAATTGATATTGAAAGTGTTAACTGCGAAGTTGAGACAAATTCAAATTTTATTTTATTAGATTTTCTAAATAAACATTTGGGTAGAATTGGCTCAAGGGTATTAGATGCAGATTCAATTAATTCTGACCTAGGATTTAAATCAAAGATAGCTTCGGAATACATCCCTCTATTAGAAAATGCTCTTAATGAAATCTCTACTTCTAAACCGGAGTACGCTGAACTTATAAAAATTGTATGGAATAGTTTCGTGAATTCAGTTCGAGAAAATGAAACCGCTGACTCATTTGACATTGCGTTCTACGTGGATGAATTTTTTTTAACAACTATCGCTAAATTCCTTTGTGCAAATGTACTCTGTGAAAGGGCTCTTATTTCAGACGAGGAAGAACTTAAAAGCATACTAAATGGTGATTTTTTTAAGTTGAAAGGTTATGATAATGTTGTGGAATATGATTTTTTCGGATGGCTAAATAATTTACCTGTACATGCTACAATAATTGAGTTAACTAAAAAAATTCAACTTGATCTCAGGGCATATGATTACTCGATAGGAATAGATGAGGATCTATTTAGTAATTTGTTCTCCGAGTTAGCAAACAAATCGAAACGATTGCTTCTTGGTCAAGCTATGACCCCAACTTGGTTGGCAAACTCAATTGCCAGAGAAGTTATAAGTAATATTGAAGAAGACCCAAAATTAATTGACATGTGCTGTGGATCGGGCACATTTATAGTAGAAACAATAAAAATTGTAACTGAGGAACTAGCAGATTTATCAGAAAGTCAGAAGCGAGCTAGAATTATTTCATGCATCACAGGTTTTGATATAGATCCACTTGCAGTCATTTTGGCTAAAATAAACTGGTTAATGGTAGCTAAACCATTTATCTCAGTCACACGTTTTGATAAGATTACAATTCCAATTTACAATGCTGATTCATTATTTGCGGTTACTCCTGTTTCAACCAATGAAGACGCAGAAGATTTTTATTCATTAAGCTTACTTGATGAACAAGTTAACTTACCTAAAATATTACTAATACCAGACAATGAAATACTGTTTGAGAAGATTTTAGATGTTGGCTATTCTTTAATCATTCAGCTTTCAGAAATTCCTGAAAAGGATTTTTATTTCAATACTCTGAGCACTATTCAAACACAAATTGGTAGAACTCTTATGGATGAAGATAAAGATCTAATCCTAGGATTTATGCAAGAATATTACAGAGCCATTTTCAAGCTTCATTCTCAAGGTAAAAATGGAATATGGAATTTTCTTCTTTTAAATAGTTTTAGGCCTGCCTTAATGGAAAAAAGTTTTAATGGACTAGTATCAAATCCTCCATGGTTAACTTTAAGCAGGATTGCTGACAACCCATATAAAGTATTTCTCCAAAATCTTGCAAATCAACTGAGTATTAAACCATCAGGATCATCGTTTTTGCATATAGAATTAGCAACCATTTTCTTACTAAGTTCAATAGAACGTTACCTAACAAATTATGCTGAAATTGGTTGCATTTTACCAGGAACTATTTTATCGGGAGACCATCATCATCCATTTCGAAATAAGGAATATGATAATTCTGAAATAGAATTTAGAATCTCGAAAATTTGGAATTTAGATAAAGCTATATTTAATAATAAGGGTATTGTCATATTTGGGAATAAGTCTGAGGGAGAGAATTCTATACCTATCCCTTATCACTTCGAAAGTCAAGATCAACAAGTTGAAGAGAGTCAATTATACTACTCTACATTGGATTCTAAAAGTGCTTGGACACAATATAACATCAATAGAACTAGCGAAAATTCCTATGTAAGTTGTTTTACCCAAGGTGCTGATGTTATGCCTCGTTCAATTTACTTTCATGAAATTATTAATTACGAATCAACAAGTAATACTACTTATGTCCAACCAATCAATAAACAAGTTTCTGACTTTGGATACTTATTGAAAGATTCAAAAAAATTCTCGGATTTTAGAATTGAGCCGTGTGTTGTAGAGACGGCAAATATATACCCAGTAATGATATCAAATGCATTGCTACCATTCCACATTACTGATCTACCACTAGCAATCTTACCCATTGAAAAATATCAAGGAACATGGAGAAGTATAGCTATTACTTCTCTTATTACTATGTCAATTGGTTTTCAACGTTGGGTTAACCGAGCTTCAGCAAAGTATGGACAAGGGGGAAATTTAGAAACTTTATGGAGTTCCTTAAACACCAGATCAAAATTAAGCAATCAATTTATTCCTCAAACAGGATATGTAGTTTGTTCAGGTACGGGTGGTGAATATGTTTGTGCGCATTATTTAAAAGACGATGAAGTTGATTTTAGTAGAGTAGTTATTGATCAAACAGTCAATTTTTATCACACTACTAATGAAAATGAAGCTAAGTATCTTGTTGGCTTATTAAATAGCCCTTCTATTTCCAATGCTATTCGAGGGTTTCAGTCTGAGGGGAATTATGGTGCAAGACACATTCATTCTTTACCATATAGAATAATAGAGCCATTTGAAGAAACTAATGAATCCCACATTTCAATAGTGACTTCAACAACAAATCTAATTCTAGAGTTAGATGAATTTTTCAATAATTCAACCAATCCTAAAGTTTTACGGTTAAGAAATCCTAATGAAAGTAGTATTGCATATAAGCGAAGAGAAATTAGGTCGATTATAGGTACACTTCCTTCTTTTAATGAATATTTAAAAGCCTGTGAAATGGTATTAAATAGCTAATTTCGGTCCAGAGAATTAATTTCGATTGCGAAGTCAATCAAAAGCCGCCATAAGAGCACTACAACTTTTAGTTGCCTAATGCTAAATAGGATACTAATAAAAAGATGCTTAAAAATGATTCCATAAAAGGACTTTGTTAAGGTAAATGAAATAACTTCTTTATTTCATAAAGTGAAATGTGATTTATAATTCCAATAGTTTAAATTTTTTCACTCACCTTAATGGTAAGTTCAGGACTAAGTTGACCCCTCTCAAGCTTTAATTATAGGTATTTGTTATTTATAGGAATACTGACTCCGTTTTAAAAATAAAAGCTGGAGGTGAAAATATTCTGGAGCATATTCACTCATCTGTGGTTTTTCAGTAGCATAATGACCTCCACTGTAATATTCACTCTATTATAAACCAACACTCACCCACGAAAAGTGTGGCAAAGTGTGGTTGCAGTGTGGGTTCACTGTGGACTCAGTGTGGGTTCACCCTACTTTATTTGATGAGTTAAGAAGCTTTAATTAGCTATCAAAGGATCAGGATGCGTTCATTTTACCCGTCTAATACCGTACTGGGCAGCGACTTTAATACACCTGATTGGTATTCAAGCTGGTGCCCAAATAGCTCTGATAGGGTCTGTAATGGTACTTCCTGAAGCATCGCCTGGATGGCAAAGCTGTGTCGGGCAACGTATGACGTGAGTGCCTGTTAGAATCGGGTATTTTTCCTCAATTTACGACAGCCTAATCTGTTGACGCTCTCTCACTGATTTTAACTAGTCCTTTTAGGTTATCTGGTAACTCCTGTAACAAGGAGCGGAGTGAGTCGTCATAAGGATAGTACGAACAAAAAAAGAACTTATGTCATTATGGACACCAGTAATCTGGTTAAGCATTATCATCCCTTTACTACTTGTTGCACAACTCACAACAAAACAAACCCAACCTAAATATATTTTACTCTTTTGTGGGTACTTTCTTCTGGACTCCTACACCCGCATATTGGGATATAAATGGATAAAACTCGATGCCTGGGGTTTAACCGGAAATTGGAGCGGTATGTTGTTAAGTCTGATTATTGCCTTGATGTTTATAGGATATCATTCGAAATCCATCAGAAAGGATATAGGGTTTACAGCCGTTTTTAATAAAAGGACGCTTAAGCTTGGGATTTTTATTTTTCTGGGATTTCTCGTTTTTGATTTTGTCTTTAAAATGATACTCTTCCCTAAGGGAGGGGCGTTTGATCTGGAGCAGTTTGTATTTCAAGCCACCTTACCGGGGTTGACGGAGGAAATCGTTTACAGAGGGATTCTTTTATGGTTGTTAAGTAAGGCCTTTGTTCCCGCAAAACAAGTGAAAGGTATATTTTTTGGCTGGGGATTTATAATCGTAACCTTTCTGTTTGCTATGATTCATGGTGTTGTGTTAACCGAAGCGATGGAGTTTAAAGTAGATTATATTACGATTGTCTACATTACCCTAATTACCTCGTTGAGTTTGGGCATTCTGAGAAAATTCTCTGGAAATTTGATTTTACCAACTGTAGGACATAATATGGTTAATTTAATGAATTTTTGTATTCGGTTACTATAGTCCTAATTTTAGAAATGCCTGCTAAATCATTACAATCCGTTAACTATACCCGTCTAAAACCGTCCTAAAATGGCTATGCCAATTAATAGTATTGAACTACAAATACTATTAAATGACGAATTGATTTTATCTATAAACTCGTGTCGAGGCCTAATTGTAGTCAGCCCATTTTGCATTAAAACATCTCAAACTTTATTAAAAACGGCTAAACGTTTGTAGTCGGAATTTTAAGGCGTTTTAAAAAACGATTTAAAGGCCCAAAGTATACTTGCCTCAATTTTGTGATTTGAAGCCTAAAATGGCTTTAAAAATGAATCAGAGCCTAATCTAAATTTCTTTTTGCCAAAGCCCAATTGCTTAATATATATTTTTATCCTATTGGCTTTTTAATGTTTGTGTTTTAAATGTTTATATGTTTATAGAAAGTACCAGTATTGGGACACTAGTGTACCAGAACTTGTCCAAAATTGAGTACGCTGTGTCCCATCAGAAGTCTACATCAGGTCCATTTATGGGACCAGTACTGGGACTAGTACTGGGACGCAAAACGCATCAAATTTTAGGAGGCTATTTTCAATTATTTTGAGGGTATTTGAATGAGGGGTTCCTGTTGTTGTAAAGCCTCCATATCTGCTCCAATCTTAGAATCGATTACCTGTGCATAAATCTGTGTAGTCTTTAGAGAGGTATGGCCTAACATCTTACTTACCGTTTCCATAGGTACGCCCCGAGATAAGGTTACGGTGGTGGCAAAGGTATGCCGGGCCAGGTGTGTAGTGAGGCTTTTGGTGATTCCACATAAATCGGCTATTTCTTTGAGGTAAGCATTAGACTTCTGATTGCTCAAAACCGGGAGCAGTTTGTTATTCTGAGTTCTGCATGCGTGGGTTTCGTATTTCTTTAATATTCCGGCAGCGGTGGGCAGGAGGGGAATGCTGCTGAGGGTATTCGTTTTTTGACGTCTGGTTTTGATCCAGGTTTCGCCATTAAGACCCGGTACCAAATCGTTTTTAGTGAGTTTGTTTACATCAGCATAGGCCAGACCGGTAAAGCAACAAAACAAAAAGATGTCGCGTACCTGCTCCAGACGTCCGATAGAAAATTCTTTTTGGGACAAGGCATTGAGTTCGTCCCGGGTTAAAAATTCCCGTTCCTTGGTTTTCCAATTGGACTTCCAGTGAAAGAAGGGATCTTTCTCAATGAATTGGTTTGCTAAAGCGATGCGCATGATCTTCTTAAAGTTTACGATGTATTTGGTGGCCGTATTATGTGCGCAGTTTTTCTCCGATTTCAGATAATGTTCAAAACCGGAAATAAATTCATAGTCTATTTCGCCAAGTGGAATATCGGCTCTCTTTTTGGTAAACTGCAGGTAATGCTCCAGATGGGTGCGAGCGGCATTATAGCGTTGCAGGGTGCCGCTGGAATAGCCTTTGCCAATGAGACTCTCGATTTTGTCGTTGTGTTCCTTAAAAAGCTCCAGGAGCATTTTATGTTCCTTGTCTTTGCCCTGATAGATATCCCGAATGATTTGCGCAGAAACCGGTTTTTCTTCCCGAAGTAACCTGTCGTAGATCTCGTAGATTTTGGTTCGTACATCGTCCAGGTGGCGGTTAACCATTCGGGCTTCTGCACTCGAACCCGCCATTTTTCCAAGTTTAGAATCCCACTTATTGGTGGCCTTATGTTGGGTTGAAAACTCGCTACGCTTTGAATCTACTGTGATGCGCGCGTAAATGGTTGCGGGTTTGGTCGTTTTTGAAGCGGTGCTTTTTTGATAGAAAAGAATTGAAATAGAATGTGCCATCAGAATTGCCTTTAAATTTGAGGGATTTAAAGTACAAAAGTCTGTTTTAAAAAGTGTTAAAGGAATCGTGTAACGCCTTTAATTTTAACACTTTACAAGCTTTCCCGGTGAGTGTTTTTTCGATTCCAAAACACTCACCGAATCAGACACCTTTTATTTGCAATTAAAGGCCATTATTTGACATCAACTAAAACAAAAAAGCCTGTAAATCATATGATTTACAGGCTTTTAGAGGAATTTGGAATAACTCCTAGCGGTCTGGACGGGACTCGAACCCGCGACCCCATGCGTGACAGGCATGTATTCTAACCAACTGAACTACCAGACCAATATTTTATGAACTTTTGCAAGCGTGAAGTGCTTATCATTTCCTTTCTTGCGGGTGCAAATATACACCCATTTTTAAAGTACGCAAACAAATTTTAAAAGTTTTTTTAAATCCTATAAAAACTGTCTGCGTTCCACCAGAAAACTGCTCAGGATCGGAGCGAAGCCGCGCTGTATATCTGCCGGAACATAACTGATGCGGTATTGGGCACAGCGCAGTTTAACCGCCTCAAAATAAGCGGTGACCGCATCCTTATAGCTTTCTTTTACTGTATCTGAAAACACATCAATGCGTTTGCCGGTCTCCACATCTTCAAAACGCTTGGGCGCATTATCAAAATCAAAATTTAATTCGGTAGCGCTGTCGTAGGTGTGAAAGAGTACAACTTCGTGCTTGTTGTATTTTAAATGCTGAAGCGCTTCAAACGTCTTTTCCTGCTGCACTTCATTTTGAAACAGATCACTGAATAAAAATACCAGCGAACGCCGTTTCAGCTTTTCGGCAATAAAATGCAGATTGGCGTAGGTATCGGTCTTAACCGATTTGTTTGCATTTTTCAATACTCCATTGAGCTGATCAAGCAGCATATGATGATGCCGCTCGCTGCCTTTTTCCGGAGCGTAATACTCAAAATGTTCAGCGTAAATACTCAGGCCTACCGCATCACGCTGTTTTTTCATCAACTGCATAATCGCAGCCGACGCGAGTACCGCAAAAGCAATCTTATTGGGCTTGTTAAGGTCCGTCTGCTTTAGCGCCGGGTAGTGCATGCTGCTGCTGTTATCGAGTATCAGATGACAGCGCAGATTGGTCTCCTCCTCATAGCGTTTGGTATACAGCTTATCGGTGCGGGCATAGAGCTTCCAGTCTATGTGTTTGGTGCTTTCACCACTGTTGTACACCTTATGCTCTGCAAACTCAGCCGAAAACCCGTGAAACGGACTCTTGTGCATACCACTAATAAACCCCTCAACAACCTGACCTGCGAGCAGCTCCAGATTATTAAATCCGGCAATACTGTTTAAATGGGTTTGAATGTCTAGCACTTTTTTAGTTTAGAGTTCGGTTTTCAGTTTTCAGTTCACAGTCTCAGTCGGCAGTAATTTTAATCACACTTTGTATCTTCAAACTGCCCATTGCTACTGCCTACTGTTTTGTGGTATCAAGCCGTTCCCTTCGATACACCGCTCCTTGGGTCGCGGCACTCAGTGACCGGTTTTCAGTTCACAGTTCACAGTCTCAGTCGGCAGTAATTTTAATCACACTTTGTATCTTCAAACTGCCCACTGCTACTGCCAACTGTTTTGTGGTATCAAGCCATTCCCTTCGATACACCGCTTTTCAGTTTTCAGTTTACAGTCTCAGTCGGCAGTAATTTTAATCACAATTTGTATTTCAAACTGCCCACTGCTACTGCCTGCTGTTTTGTGGTATCAAGCCGTCCCCTTCGATACACCGCTCCTTGGGTCGCGGCACTCAGTGACCGGTTTTCAGTTCACAGTTCACAGTCTCAGTCGGCAGTAATTTTAATCACACTTTGTATCTTCAAACTGCCCACTGCTACTGCCTGCTGTTTTGTGGTATCAAGCCGTCCCCTTCGATACACCGCTCCTTAGGTCGCGGCACTCAGTGACCGGTTTTCAGTTCACAGTTCACAGTCTCAGTGGGCAGTAATTTTAATCACACTTTGTATTTCAAACTGCCCACTGCTACTGCCTGCTGTTTTGTGGTATCAAGCCGTTCCCTTCGATACACCGCTCCTTGGGTCGCGGCACTCAGTGACCGGTTTTCAGTTTTCAGTTTTCAGTCTCAGTCGGCAGTAATTGTCATCACAATTTGTATTTCAAACTGCCCACTGCTACTGCCCACTGTCTTGTGGTATCAAGCCGTTCCCTTCGATACACCGCTCCTTTAGTCGCAGCACTCAGTGACCGGTTTTCAGTTCACAGTTCACAGTTCACATTTTACAGTCTCAGTCGGCAGAGATTTGTTTTCAATCTGCCAACTGAGACTGCCCGCTGTCTTGTGGTATCAAGCCGTCCCTTTCGATACACCGCTCCTTGGGTCGCGGCACTCGGTTTTCAGTTCACAGTTCACAGTTCACATTTTACAGTCTCAGTCGGCAGAGATTTGTTTTCAATCTGCCAACTGAGACTGCCCGCTGCCTACTGATTAAAGTATTCCGTCTACGATTCCGTATTCTACAGACTCTTCAGCACCCATCCAGTGGTCGCGGTTAAAGTCTTTCATCACTTTATCATAGTCCTGACCGCAGTTTTCGGCAAGAATACGCGCGCTTAATTCTTTGGTTTTTAAAATTTCCTGAGCGGTAATTTCGATATCACTCGCCTGGCCGCGTGCACCGCCGCTGGGCTGGTGAATCATCACACGGGCGTGAGGCTGTATAAAACGACGCCCTTTTTCGCCCACACTCAATAAAATACTACCCATACTGGCAGCCAGACCGGTGCAAATGGTAGAAACCGGACTCTTGATAGACTTTATTGTATCGTAGATTGAAAATCCCGAAGTCACATAACCTCCCGGACTGTTGATGTAAAACTGAATTTCGTCATTGCTAATTGCATCCAGGTACAGCAGGCGGTCTACAACGTGCCTGGCACTTTTGTCGTCAACCTGTCCCCATAAAAAGACTTTGCGCTCTTCAAGCAATTTGGCATCAATAATATCTTGTGGTTTTCCTTTTTTGGTTTCCATTGTTCTTTTTTATTTTCTAATTAAAGCTGTTTGGGCTTCGGCTTTAGGGCCCGTACCCCAGGGTTTCCCGGTTTTTGAGATATGCCGGGCAGCAATTTTACTAACCCAGTAAATTTCGGAACATTTTTTCAGCCCCCCAACAAGTATACAGAATATGTTTGGGAAAAGCTTGTAAAAACATTCCGCTCCCGGCGGGATAAAAATACCACCAAAACCCAATAAAAAAGGCCTGACCCTGCGGTCAAACCTTCTTTATCTTTTTCAAATGCTTTGCGGGTTATAGTAAACCGTCTATAGCTTCTGTATATACATTTTTAGGAGCAACACCTACCTGGCGGCCTACAACTTCACCACCTTTAAACATCAATACCGTTGGGATGTTACGCACGCCGTATTTCGCTGCAAATTCCTGATTGGCATCTACATCAAGCTTACCTACAACCGCTTTGCCTTCGTATTCTTTGCTTATTTCTTCAATTACGGGTCCTACCATTCTGCAGGGACCACACCAGGCTGCCCAAAAGTCAACCAATACCGGCTTGTCTGATTGCAATACCGCTTCTTCAAAATTTGCGTCTGTTATTTCTAGTGCCATTTTTCGTTATTTTAGTGGATTAAAACACAAAATTAGTCATTTATTTTTCCAAAGCTTACAAAAGCCAAATCAGATTTGGCTATCCGTTTATCACTTTAATTGATTTTTAAGGCTTTATCAGGCTGGCTTTGGGCGTGCCCCCGCAAAAGGCGGGGTCGGGCTGTACGCTATATCTTTTTTACGGCAACAGGAATCTTTTTGCTCAATTTAAGCATCTTGTAATTGCCGTAAAAAAGGATGCCGCTGCCATCCCTCACGCGGGCATTAGCCTTCCGTTTTTGATACCGTATAAATCAGGGCACCATAACTGGGGATGTTAAATACTCCCGTAAAAGGCTTCCCGTCTGTCTCGCGCTCCTCTTTAACCAGATCCCGTACCTCCAGATCTGAAAGTGCTTCGTCATAACCTTTCCAGTCTGCGTTGATGCGTAGTTTCCAGTTTTTATGGGTGTCGATGCCTATTCCATAGTCGGTATAATCCTGGTTCCTGAAATTCAAAATTACCAGCACCTGTTCTTCTTCAGCCCCGCCGCGCTTATAGGCCAGTACTTTGGTTTCCGTATTAAAATGGATGATTTGCAGATGTTGCCCGTTAAGTCCGTTTGCACCTTCCAGCGCTCCGGTTCTGAGTCTGATGATATCGCCCAGCAATTGGGCAATGCCCTGATGTCTGTCGTGTTTGTCCCAATCCAGCGCTTCGGTATCCTGAAAATACTCGTCCTCAATAAACTCCTGCCCCTGAAACAGCATCGGGATTCCCGGTGCCGTCAGCGTAAGTACCATGCCCAAAATCGCACGGCGTTTGGCAAATTCGCTCTCCGCATCCCCCGGCTGAATTTCCTCAGGCACGCGGGCTTTTCCGTTGGCTACCTCGTCGTGCGATTCGGTATAGACCACCCGTTTAAACACGTTTCCGCTGTACGTGTATTCCAGCGCATCTACAATCTTCTGAAGATCACGACCGTCATCGCTGGTATTCTGCAAAACTTCACGCACCGGGTGTACAAAATGCATATCCCATTGCGCACCGTAGCCTATTCCGCCGTAGGCGATACCGTTGGTGACAAACTCGTCGCCCTTTAAATCCTCGGCAATGGTGAGCACTTTAGGATATTTGGCTTGTAATTCCTGATTGATATCGCGCATCATCTGGTTGCCTTCGTCAATCGCGGTATCTGCCCCCAGACCGCCGCCTTCATAGCGAATGTAGGAGGTCGCATCCATACGCAGGCCGTCACAATGGTATTTTTCAATCCACATCAAGGCGTTATCGCGCAAATACTGGCGTACTTCGGGTCTGCCGTAATCGGGTCGCGTGTCTCCCCAGGGTGTTGTGCTGCGGTGGTCGTTGTAAAAGTAAATACCACCCTTTTCATTATCGCTCCAGCCGTCAAACTGCCACAAATCCACATCGCTGGGGCCAAAATGGTTGTACACCACATCCATAATCACGGCGATACCATGTTGGTGCGCTTCGTTAACCAGCTTCGCAAAACCATCGGGACCTCCATAATCGGTTTCAACGGCAAAGGGCTGCGCGGGATTATAACCCCACGAAATACCCCCGGCAAATTCCGCCACCGGTAGCAATTCAATACAGTTGATGCCTAGTTCCTGAAGATACGGTAATTTTTCAATCACATCTTCAAAGGTGCCTACACGATCCGGGTCTTTGCGGTTAAAGGTGCCCACGTGCAGTTCATAGATCACGAGTTTATTCCAGTCGTCGATTTCAAAAGCCTCATCATTCCATTCAAAATCGAGACTTCTGATGATGCTGTTGCCGTTACTGTTAGTCATTTCAAACGCATAGGGATCGTTGCGAAACAGCTTTTGCTCCCCATTGTGAATGATGTATTTGTATTCATCGCCTTCCTGCGCATCTGCAGAGGCACCTGCCCAGTAGCCGTTTTCTTCGGCTTCGAGGGCAAAATCAGTTTCCTGCCAGTTATTAAAATCCCCGGTAACGTAGACTTTATCGGCGTTGGGCGCCCAAACGCGAAAGGTAGTTACCCCGTCAAGCAAAACGGCTCCCATTCCGGCCGATTTTTCAATTGTAGTTTGCATAATTTACAGCTTTATCCTGTCGAAATTACTAAAGCATCCCGGCTGTAACCGCTTTGTTGTGATATGCTTAACTGCCAAATAAAGCATAAAAAAACCACCTGGTGTGGGTGGTTCTCTTTTCTTATTGTCAGTCTGCCCCGAGGCTTCGGGGGTCGAAGACAATACAATACAAACAAGAGTCTAAACTTCGACCCCCGACCTTTCGGGGCAGTTTGACATCCTCTTCATGGTAGATGGAAACAATAAACTCAATTATTCTGATAAATGCTTACCGTTCCGGAAGCTTCGTGCGCTGCGATGATGAGGTCTTTACCGTTAGGACTGTCTTCTCGTGATACCGTGATCAGTCCTTCAGGAGCCACATCGGTGTTGCGTTGCAGCCATTGCAGGAATACCGGTGCAGCCGGGTTGGTTACATCATATACCATCAATGCACTTACGCGCTCCAGGCCTATGATTGCGATCTGGCGCTCGCCGGCTATATCCAATATTGCAGTTGACTCCGGCTCGGCACCCTTATCGTCGCTTCTGCCGTCTTTTTCACCGTCCTGAAGATTGGTTGCGTTGTCTTCATTGTCCAGGTTAAAATACTGGGGTGCAAACTCCAGGTTTTTACGGGCGATGTCATCGCCGCTGTCGTAAACCAAAGTTCCGTTGGTATCCCAGATTGAGAACGAGCGCGCACCGTAGCTGTATAAAGCATCAAAATTCCCGTCGCCATTGGTATCTCCGTTTGCCGTTGTGATTTTTAGACGGCCCAGGTTTTCATTTTCCTGTAGCATCGCAATATCAAAAGCAGCAAAGGCATTAGGATCAAGGGTGATGTCTTTAATGCGCTCTTCTTCGCTGTATCCGTCGTAATCGCGGGAGTCGCCCTCGTTAGCGGTGATCAGATAGCTCATTCCGTTTGCGGTGAAATGTGATATCGCATCGGGCATATAAATCCCGAACACCGGCCAGTTTTTGAGTTCGTCAACATCATCGCGGTTGCTGGCATCGAGCATGTTTTCGCTTTGCGAAAAGTCTTTAAAGCCTAACGGATAAATGTCTGTAATGCTTGCCGTGGCGATATCGAGTTTGGCTATGCCGTTGTTTTCCTGAAGCGTGATCCAGGCGGTAGCCGAGTCGTCTGAGACTGCGATGTATTCAGGTTCTATGTCCTGCGTAAAAGACGCGCCCGGGCCAAAAATACGGAAGCCTTCTGCTTCCAGACTGGCTTGTTGCCCGCTAAATGCGCTAAAACCGGCATTACGCACCGTACCTGTCGCCAGGTCGATCACGCTTACCGAACCTTCCGGATCTACGGTATAGGCATCGTTGGGTTCGCCTTCATTGGCTACCAGAATGTAGTTGCCGTCTGGCGTAAAGGTCACCATATCGGGCAGGGCGCCCACGGTATATTCGGCATCCAGGCTGAGGTCAGAAGTGTTGTATACGGCAACTTTCCCGTTGTTTTGTTTTACCGCATTTTCAATGGCAATGGCCAGTTTGCCGTCTTTTACGGCTACGCTGTTTACCGTTCCCACGGCTAAAAAGGAAGCTTCCAAAAGTACCGGATTTGCAGGGTCTGAAAGATCAACCACCGAAACGCCGTTTTTCTCGGAGTTGGTTACAAATAAACGCTGGGTTTGCGGGTCGTAGGCACTGATTTCGGCAGCGGCCTCGCCACCCAGATCCACAGAAGCGAGGTAGGTAAAATTAACTGTGGTATCTACCACCGGTTGTGTGGTGTCATCGTCATTTTCACAGCCTGTAAATGCCAGTGCCGCCACGACTAAAGCGGAAAGTATTCTTTTTTTCATGTCTTGTTTGGTTTGAGGACGTGAAAATAGCGCGGTCGCAGGCAAGTATGGGTTTATACAGGATTACGGCTTTGCTAAATAATCGTTACGCCGGGGTGTAAGAGCCGGTTGGGATAAAGTTTTGGTAACCTTTGGGTAAAGAAGGAGGGGAGTTGGGGATTTTGTTTGTTTTTTGGGCGTGACCCCGCAAAAGGCGGGGTCGGGCCTGCCTGCCGGCAAAGGCAGGCTTTCTGTTTCAGGTCCTCGTCCCGATAAAAATCGGGACTGTGGGCTTTTCACTACAATCCCTCACGCGGGTTATTAATGACCTTTTTAATTACGGCACTACTAAGCTCTTTCCAGTTTTCGTTAGAGCTAAGAATTACTCTAACTTCTTCGTTTTGGAGATTTGATACCAAATTCATAACAGGATCGGCATTACTTAAATCTGAGTGAAATTGAAAAACCAAATCGCTCGTAAAAATGGTATATATATTTTCTGATGTTTGATAGGCAGTCAGTCCGCCTATGAAATGCCTGTCATTAAATTCTGGTTTAAAAACAACAAAATGATAATTGGGAGTGTTTTCAATTTTAGATAATTCTTCGACAAGCTCTTTATGTTTTTCTTTTAAATTCCTACTTAAAAAAAGTCTTAACTCTTCTTCAATTAAATCTGGGAGTTTAAATTTTTCATATAAAATGGATTGAGAAATAGAAGTTCGCCAAAATAAAGAGAGCGAAAATAATTTAAAGAATATTGGGTTGATGTTATTTGGAATCAATAATCTATTAGAATATACTTGAATCAATCGGAAATCATTTTTTCGATTTCTAAAGTCATTTATTGATACTAATTTTCTTGCGAAATAGGTCTCAAGTATTGCGAATTTTTGTTCGCAACCCGAGCAAAACAAAAAATCTTCTTTCGGAATATCTTGAATTTTTCGATTCCCACCGCCCTTCTTAATTTCTAACGCCTCCCTGTGTATGTGACTATTGAAAAGCGGTTTCCCAAGAAATTTTGGTATTATATGTGAATTCTCTTTATCAGCATTTCGAACTTTACAAAGCTTACATAAATTCATTCTTATTTAGTTTATAAGTAAGTCTTTTTAAAAACTAGCCATTGATATAACTCTGCGTTAGGGATTGCAGCGTAAATCCTGTCCCGATCCCGATATTTATCGGGACGGGACAGATTGCAGCGAATGACCCGACCCCATCTTAAGAGGGGGGAACGCCCAAATTATCTTTACAGTTAATTCAATTTAAAACTAAAGCGTTGCGCATTTAGCTCGTGCAATAGGGCGCTGCTTATTTTTACCTTTTTCTTTCGACTGGGCATTTGCAAGGCGATTTTTTCGTCGCTTTCAAACACGTAAAAATGCAAATTATGATCGCCGCGGTGGTTAAACAGGGTTTCCCGAAGCTGCTCTATACGGGCACTTTGCACTTCCTTCAAATCAAGGTTGATCGTGAGTTTTTTGCTAAACGTCTCCATCACGTCCTGCAACTGCATAAAGTTGTTGAACTGCAAACGCGGTTCGCCTTTTTTGCCGGTATCGCGGTTCGTCCATCCCTCGCGTACAAACACACGCATATGCACAAAGGAGTTGGGTATTAGAAAATGCCTGAACTTGAGGTACTCCTCGCCAAACATCCTAAACTCAAAAGACTCGTCAAAATCTTCTACCGTAAAGGCGGCCCAGCCTTTACCGTTTTTGGAAACCCGGTGCTGCACGTCGCTAATGACCCCGCCAATCGTGAGTTCGCGGTTGAGGTGCTGCTCCAGATTGTTAAAATCACTGATTTTACCGTTGCAAAAGTTTTCCATTTCCAGTTTAAAATCATCGAGCGGATGGCCCGAAATGTAGATACCCACCACTTCCTTCTCGCGGCGCAGTTTTTCCATCGTGCCCCATTCTTCGCAGGGCGGCACAAGGGGCTCGGGGATCTGCACTTCGCTGGCTTCGCCAAAAAGACTTACCTGAGCCGAGTTTTCATTTTCCTGAAACTTGGCACCGTATTTTACCGCTTTCTCCAAAAAGGTGATACCGTCGCCCTCATCTTTAAAATACTGGGCGCGGTGGGTCGCGGTAAAGCTGTCAAAGCCCCCGGCAAGCGCGAGGCTTTCAAAGGCTTTTTTATTGGCTGCCCGCAGATCGATGCGTTTCGCAAGGTCAAAAACCGAGCGATACGGACCGTCTTTCCGGTTTTCAACAATGGTTTGTACGGCATTACCGCCCACACCTTTAACGGCTCCCATCCCAAAACGGATGGCGCCGCGGTCGTTTACGGTAAATTTTCTAAAGGATTCATTGACATCAGGACCCAAAACCTCGAGCCCCATACGCTTACACTCTTCCATAAAGAAGGTGACCTGCTTGATGTCGTTCATATTGTTTGACAGTACCGCCGCCATATATTCGGCAGGGTAGTGGGCCTTGCAATAGGCGGTCTGGTAGGCAATCCACGCGTAGCAGGTAGAGTGCGACTTGTTAAAAGCGTAGGCTGCAAAAGCTTCCCAGTCTTTCCAGATTTTCTCGAGGATTTCACGCGGATGCCCGTTTTTCTCCCCGCCATCGAGAAACTGGGGTTTTAATTTTTCGAGCAGGGCGAAAATCTTTTTACCCATCGCCTTCCGCAACACGTCGGCATCACCTTTACTGAAGCCTGCCAGACTCTGCGACAGGAGCATCACCTGCTCCTGATACACGGTAATCCCGTAGGTTTCTTCCAGGTATTCCTGCATCGCCGGCAGGTCGTACTGAATCTCTTCTTCCCCGTGTTTCCGCGCGATAAAGCTGGGGATGTATTCCATTGGTCCCGGGCGGTACAGCGCGTTCATCGCAATAAGATCTTCAAACACGGTGGGCTTTAAGGCCTGCATATGTTTCTGCATTCCTGGCGATTCGTATTGGAATATCCCTACCGTATCCCCGCGTTGAAAGAGTTCGTAGGTCTTTTGATCATCAAGCGGGAAGTTATCGGGATCGAGGTCGATGCCGTGCTTGTGCTTCACCAGTTTTACGGTGTCTTTAATCAGCGTAAGGGTCTTCAGACCCAGGAAGTCCATTTTCAGGAGCCCTGCTTCTTCCACGACCGAGTTGTCAAACTGGGTGACGTAGAGGTCGGAATCTTTTGCTGTAGAAACGGGAACGAAATTGGTAATATCATCGGGTGTGATGATCACCCCACAGGCGTGAATCCCCGTGTTACGCACCGAACCTTCCAGTTGGCGCGCCTGGCGCAGGGTTTGCCCCTCCAGGTCATCACCTTCGGCCAGATTAAGCAGTTCGTTAACCTTTACCAGATCGTCTGAGCGGAATTTTTTCTTGAGATCAGCCTCGCTTTGCCCGAATATTTTCGCCAGCTTAGACATATTGGGGATTAGCTTGGCGATGCGGTCTGCATCACCCAGTGGCAGATCGAGTACCCGCGCGGTATCGCGAATAGACGACTTGGCCGCCATCGTACCGTAGGTGATGATCTGCGCCACCTGATTGGCCCCGTATTTATTGATTACATAATCCATAACCCGGCTGCGGCCCTCATCATCAAAATCGATATCAATATCGGGCATACTCACCCGGTCCGGATTGAGGAAACGCTCAAACAGCAGGTCGTACTTGATCGGGTCAATGTTTGTAATCCCCAGACAGTAGGCCACGGCAGAACCGGCAGCCGAACCCCGGCCGGGACCTACCGATACATCCATATTACGCGCCTCGCGGATAAAGTCTTCCACGATAAGGAAATACCCGGGATAACCCGTGTTTTCGATAACGCTCAGCTCAAAGTCAAGGCGCTCCTTGATTTCGGGGGTGATTTCTTTATAGCGTTTTTTGGCACCTTCGTAGGTGATGTGCGCCAGGTATTTGTTTTCCCCGCGCTTGCCGCCATCCAGTTTATCTTCTTCAAACTGAAATTCTTCGGGAATCTTAAAGGCAGGTAAGAGTACATCTCGTGCCAGTTCAAAGGCTTCGATCTTATCAACCACTTCCGAAACATTGCTGATGGCTTCGGGCAAATCGGTAAACAGGGCTTTCATCTCGTCTGCCGATTTGAAGTAATATTCTTCATTATCAAGCCCAAAACGATAGCCGCGCCCACGACCTTTTGGTGTTGCCACCTTTTCACCATCCTTTACGCAAAGCAGAATATCGTGCGCCGTAGCGTCTTCCTTACTGATGTAGAAGGTGTTGTTTGTAGCAACCAGTTTGACGTTGTGTTTTTTGGAAAACTCCACCAAAGTCAGATTTACCCGGTCTTCATCTTCCTGACCATGGCGCATCACCTCGATGTAGAGGTCGTCGCCAAAGGTTTCCTTCCACCAAAGCAGGGCTTCTTCGGCTTGTTTTTCGCCCACATTCAGCACTTTGCCCGGTACTTCCCCATAAAGGTTACCGGTAAGTACGATGAGGTCCTCTTTATAACGCTCTACAATGCTTCGGTCTATACGCGGCACGTAGTAAAACCCGTCTGTGTAGGCGATAGAGGCCATTTTGGCCAGATTGTGATAGCCTTTTTTGTTTTTGGCCAAAAACACAATCTGATAGCCGTTGTCTTTTTGACTTTTATTGGTGTGGTCTTCGCAGACGTTAAGCTCAATCCCTACAATGGGTTTGATGATGGTTTCGGTGGGCGTTTCGCCCGCTTCTTCCAGTTGTTTGTTTTTTGCAGCAGCCGCCTTGTTATGGGCGCTTAGTGCTTTCACAAAGTGGAAAGCCCCCATCATATTGCCCATATCGCTCAGGGCAACTGCAGGCATTTTTTGGCTTTTGGCAGCTGCCACCAGGTCGTGAACGCTGGAGGTAGACTGTAGGATGGAAAACTGGGAGTGGTTATGCAGGTGTACAAAATCTACCTTGGCCAGTTGCTCCTTGTTTTCCTTGATTTCTTCCCTTGAAATATCGGCCTGATCTGCTTTTTGCAGGGTTTTGCGTATTTCTTTGGAAGCTTTTTTCAGGTTGATGTGCTTCAGCCCGATGAATTCTATAGGCTGTGGATTCTCCCTGTCAAACTTCTCAAAGTATCCCGCAGGAACATCAAGTTGTTCCTGGGTGAAAATGCGACGGCGTACCAGTTCAAAGAAGCAACGCGTGGTTGCCTCAACGTCTGCGGTGGCATTGTGCGCTTCAGCAAAAGGCTGATTAAACAGGTACTGGTGCAATTCGGTTAGGGTAGGGAGTTTAAAACGCCCCCCACGCCCGCCGGGAATCTGGCAGAGTTGTGCGGTGGTTTCGGTACAGGTGTCGAGAACCGGCAATTCCTGCAGCTGGTTAGCCACGTCAAGCCGGTGAAACTCTGCACCCATGATATTCACGTCAAAGCCTACATTCTGACCTACAACAAATTTGGTTTTCGCTAAAGCCGTTTTAAATTTCCCTAGGACTTCTCCTAAAGGCAAACCGTCACGCTGGGCCAGCTCAGTAGAAATACCGTGTATACGCTCGGCATCAAAGGGAATGTCAAAACCATCGGGACGAATTAAGTAATCCTGATGCTCGATACAGTTACCCATATCGTCGTGCAGTTGCCATGCGATCTGTATGGCGCGGGGCCAGTTATCAGAATCGGTGATGGGCGCATTCCAGTCTTTGGGTAAGCCGGTGGTTTCAGTATCAAATATGAGGTACATCGCTGATTGTGTTTGAGTTGTCCCGATGTTTCGGGGATGAAATTTTTTCGCGAAAGCGAAAACTGCTAAATGTTTAAAATTATAGAAATGCCTTCGCTTTATAAAGGAATCTTCTCAGCAGTTATTAACGGATTTAGACGAAACAAAAAAACAGCCCTGACAAAACTGTCAGAGCTGTTTTTCTGGCGAATTAATCGCCGGCTAATTCAAATATTGGGGCTTTTACGCCATAATCTCAAATGCTTTTACTTCTTCTAAAGCACTCTTGATGTGATCGCGCTGCACCTTTAAAATGGACTCAGTCGTGGGCGGTAAGTTTGGCTCTTCGAGGATATTGTTATATTCTTCGATCGCCATTTTCTCACCTCTGATAGTTTCTTCTAAAATAGCTTCTTCACTATCATTAGATAAGGTCGACTTTACATTCATCCATACGCGGTGCGCATCGCCGACTAAGCTGGTTCCCTTATCGGGAGTTTCGCCATATACTTTGATTTCATTTTTCAGCTGATGGCCAAAATCATAACGTTCTTTGGCTCTCGCATTAAAATATTCTTTCAAAGTATTATTCTTTACGTTTTCGGAAGCTAATTTATATCCGGCTTCTGAATCGTAATTCTTGGTTAATAATTCATTTAGTTTATTCGAAATTTTCTCGGTATACTTCATCTTCAATCTTCTTTTAAATTATCGAAACATTTTTGGTTAGTAGTGAACGTGTTTCGTTAACGTTCATAAATAATATAAGGGATTAAGTGTCTGATTCCAAATTAATTAAGAAGCTTTAACGTTATAGCTGAAGCTTTAACATCAATTGGGAAAACACACCTGAAAGTTCTTATTATGCAGTTGCTTCCAGAGCTTTGGCTTCGTTTAGTGCCATTTTCACACTGTTACGTTGAGTAGCCAAAATGGTAGCAGTAGAAGTTGGTAAATCGGTATCTTCAATGATCTCGTTGTATTCTTCCAATGCTGCTTTTTCGCCTCTAATGGCTTCTTCCAAAACAGCTTCATCCTTATCTGAAGAAAGTGCGGTCTTTAGGTCCATCCATAAGCGATGGGCATCACCGGCAAGACTGGTACCCTTATCCGGTTCCTGACCAAAACCTTTGAGTTCTGCTTTTAGTTCGTGTCCAAAATCGTAACGATCCTGTGCGCGGCTCAGGAGGTAGGATTTAAGCGCTGCGTTTTTTACTTTTTCGGCCGCTTTCTTATATCCGGCTTCTGCATCGTAATTTTTTTCTAACAATTCGTTGAGCTTTTTGCCCATTTCTTCTGAATAACTCATAGCTTGATTTTTTAAATTTCTTCGCCCGATTCTTTCGAACTTTTCATCAAGTTACATTTGATTGGGATTGCTATGATCATCATTAACAGGATTTAACCCGTTTTAAGGGGAATTAACAGCAGGTTTAAGAGTATTTCTGTTAAAAAAATAACGCGCTGCAAAAGCTGCAGCGCGTTAGCTTTAGTATACTTGATATTTTGGTATAAATCCTGTCCTAAAATAAATGCATTAGTCCTAAGAATTTCTTTTCTAATATCTATTTGAATTGTACAGGGAAATCCATTGCGTTAGAATACGAATGGTTATTGATAATTTTCTTTACTTTTCTTTGCTTGTCCAAAGAAAAGTAACAAAAGAAAGGACACTTTTTCTTAGGCATTTTTGCCTTATCAGGCAAAACCGCAAGAAGCCTCCTAAATTTTCTCCAGGGCTTCGAAAATTTTCAACGGAGACTTCTTGCTATGCTGAAGAAAAAGAATGCTAAAGAAGAAAATTAGCCCATCGATTCAAATTTAATTACCAGCATTAGTATTTACAGGTGCTAGCCAGGCAAATCCAAAATTTAGAATGTCATTGATTTTGTTTTAATTATTCTCAAAAGCCAGATCGATACGGGCGATTAAATCTTCATAATGCAGGCGGGTCATCCCGTCTGAAGTCGCGTTTTTGCGATTTCTTAAATCATTTCGCAGTCGCGAAAGCGTACCGCGCATCAGGGCGCTTACATCTGATTTCAGGATTTCATCATCATTAGCTCTTTCTTTATTGATATAGTCTGTAGCGATATCGATAAAATTGCGTTGCAGGTTTCGTCGGTAGGCGTCGGTCTTTTGACCACGGTATAGCTCGCTGAAAATTCCTGTACGCAAATCGGTCATCAACTCTAATGGAGTATAAGCAACAGCGCCGTTGTTTTCGGTGTTTTCAGCCATACGGTTTAGGCGGCTTGTGCTCAACAGACCACTAAGTGCCCGCGATTGAAGACTTTCTACTCGCTCAATGGCACCGGTTGATTCAATTCGGTTTAAAAGTTCTTCGTGTAATAGCCATTCCGGAGTGCTAAATGCGTGATCGTTTAAAAAACGCACGGCTCGCTCCTGAATTTCTTTAGGAACCGGCTCGTAAACCGCTCCATCCTGATCTGCCGTTTTGATGGTCTCATAGTAACCGCCCACATTGGTAATGACGTGAAAGATATATCCGCGCCATAAGCCGGTGAGTTCGCCATAGACTTCATCAAGGCTGTCGTAGCCGTAGCCGTCTTTAGTTGTCCAGTCAATCAGGTTAGGCACCACTTTTTTGAGATTAGCCAGGCCGTATTCGCTGGCTTTGATGTTGTCGTCGCCCAGACTTTCGGTTTGGGAGCGCGGGTCAATACCGTCTGCACTGCCAAACTGATACCAGGGGTTGTCTGCCTTGTCCAGAATCCATTGGTCCAGAGTTTCTTTTTCTGCTTCGGGTGAATCCGCTGCGGGTAAGTAGCGGTATCCCCAGTTTACGGCATACATATCGTAAGGTCCCATCATACGGATGTAGCGCACACCGTCGTCACCGGGTTGTGCCACGTAGTTCACCCGGGCATAATCCATAATAGAAGGGGTGAGGCCGTACTTTTGAGTAAACGAAGCCACACGCAATGAATCGGTAGGATAGGCCGAGCTGGCTTTCATATTGTGCGGAAGGCCAATGGCATGCCCTACTTCATGAGCGATCACCATACGCATCATTTCGCCAATTTCCTCTTCGGGAGTGTTTAGCGTGCGGGCATCGGGATTTTGAGCGCCGGCTTCTATCATAAAACGGTTGCGATAGGAGCGCAGGTGATTGTGGTACCAGATTACATCGCTTTCCAGAATTTCACCCGTTCGCGGGTCTGCTACAGAAGGCCCCACGGCATTACGTGTGGTGCTGGCTACATAACGTATAACCGAGTAGCGCACGTCTTCCGGACTAAACTCAGGGTCTTCTTCAGTAGTTGGCGGATCTTTGGCAATGATGGCATTCTTAAAGCCGGCACCTTCAAAGGCTTTATTCCAGTCTTCAATACCCTGCTTAAAATAGGGGCGCCACTTCATCGGAGTTGCAGGATCCAGATAATATACAATAGGTTTTACGGGTTCAACGAGTTCGCCGCGCTTATAGGCCTCTATATCTTTTGGGACCAGCCTCCAGCGTTTCAGGATGCGGTAATCGTCAGATTTGAGTTCGTCTGAATCGTAATCGTATTTTCTAAGGGTAAACCAGCCTACGCGGGGATCTGCAAGTCGCGGTTGCATTTTGTCTTCGGGAAGAAGAATCATCGACTGATTCATTAAAAAGGTCAAAGTTCCGGCCTGATCGCGCGATGGTGGTTCATCGGCCTCGTAAGTCATGACGTGTTTAACCTCGATATTTTGAGGATATGCATTTGCCGATTCGATATATGAACGGTCGCTGTCCAGCCTTTTGATGCCGTATTGTTTGCGGCTTCGGGAAGATACCGGGTTGATCGCACTGATATCTTTGCTGAAAAAATCGGTGATGTCTACTACGGCAGAAGAATCTTTGGAAAAGGTTTTAATATCGGCACTAAACAAAATAGGGTAGAAGTTGTTAGCCAAAACCGATTTGGTAATGGGGCTTTCGGCATCGCTTTCATTTTCAAAACTGATGACTTTTATATCAACTTTGTTGCCTCTGCGTTCCCAGCGAACAACCTGCTCATTTACTTTAGAACCGGCATTCACATAACCGCCGCCATATTCTGAAGGCACCTTGGCAATGCGGCTTACAAGCAGCATATCTTTATTGAGGAGCGAGTCGGGAATCTCGAAGTACAACTTCTCATCTACACGATGGGTGGTAAAGAGTCCGGCATCAGAAACTGCCTCTTTGGTAATTACCTCATTATAAGGTTTAAATTTTGCGTCTTTTGCTTTAGGCTTTGCGGCATCGGCAGATGCAGCGGCTTTTTGTTGTGTTTTGCAGCCAAAGGTAAGCATGGCGGCAAAACCTATAAGAGTAATACGTTTCAGCATAAATTAATTTTTGCTGCTGAAGTTACTCAATTCGTGTTTAAAATGCCCTTAAAATAAAGGCTAAAGGAGTAATTAGTAGTAGTGTCTCAGGCAAAATGCGTAAGTCTGGGAAAGTTCTCTCAGCTTTCGGCTGAAGTCTTTGTCTAATTCGGACTCGCCCAATTCTTTACCATCACTCTTTTTCGCGCTGTAGCTGTGGACTAGTCGGCTTTTAAAAAGTTCAACTTCTTCCGGTGAGATTTGCGCACGCAGGTTGCAGGCGTATTTTTTGGATTCACCGAAATTTTCAGAGGGTAACTCCAGTTTTAGATCGAGCTCCTCTTCATTTTTAAAGCTGAAAGTGATCTGGTCTCCGGGTTGAAGAGCTGTAAGTTCCTGCCGCAGGCCAAAAATGATATAGTGCTGGTCTTTGATCGATTGAAACCCGATATGAATTTGGTTATCGGTTTCGGGGGTAAATTTATTTGATTTTGAAGTGCGGCTGCGTACAAAGTAAAGTCCCTTTCCTTCTGATGTTTCTTCGATAACAAGTATAGAATGCCCTCCAAAAATATAGCGCTTTGCCCTGGTAAGTTCTTCGGTGGTGATCAGATAATTAGGAGCAAACAGGAGATGGCGCTCCATGTTTTTATCTAAGGTATCATTTCGTTTAAACAGTTTTGAAAAAAACATAAAAGGAGATTGGATTTAGGATATGCAATTAGAGACTTTTAAAGTTCTACAGTGCCGGCAATTGAAATTGAATGACATGTCTAAATCCGGAATTTGGCAGGGGCGATCCGGTCTTTAAATTAATTTTTCTCAGTTTTAAGCATTTATTTTTACAAATATACAAAAGCTAGATTTCACACTAAGTTGTAAACTTTTACATATTTGATAATTTTTAAAACATTAACAAATAGAACGACAAAAAAACCCTCACAATCAGATGATTAAGAGGGTTTTAAGTACTCGGGACGGGACTTGAACCCGTACGAACTAATGTTCATTGGATTTTAAGTCCAACGTGTCTACCAATTCCACCACCCGAGCCGGGCTTTTAAAAAAAAACTCCATTTCAAATGGAGTTTCTACTGGAGCGAAAGACGGGATTTGAACCCGCGACCCTCACCTTGGCAAGGTGATGCTCTACCCCTGAGCTACTTTCGCATATGTGCTAGACCAATTGTCTAATGCGGATGCAAATTTACAAGATTTCTTCAATCTGCAAAGCAAAATTCCTAAAAAAATAAAATTGATTACGAAACCTTGTTTTTTGAATTGCGCACGAGCATACGTTTGATCTCATTGAGTTTCATCAGGGCCTCAACCGGGGTGAGCGTATCTATATCAGTATGAAGTATTTCGTCTTTTATTTCCTCCAAAAGCGGATCGTCAAGATTGAAGAAGCTCAGTTGCATTTCATCATCGGCTGCTTTTTGAAGCGCAGATTTTTGATCTTCTTTCCGGTTTGAATTCTCGAGCTGAAGGAGCATTTTATTGGCGCGGTGTAAAACCTGCTGGGGCATTCCGGCCATTTTGGCCACGTGAATCCCAAAGCTGTGCGCGCTGCCTCCCGGAACAAGTTTTCGCAGAAAGAGCACGTTGTCTTTAAGCTCTTTTACCGAAACATTGAAGTTTTTGATGCGCTCAAAGGTCTTGCACATGTCATTGAGTTCATGATAATGCGTGGCAAAAAGGGTCTTTGGTCTTCCCGGATGCTCGTGCAGGTACTCACTTATCGCCCAGGCAATGGAAATTCCGTCATAGGTGCTGGTACCCCGGCCAATCTCATCAAGCAGAACCAGGCTGCGCTCGGAAAGGTTGTTTAGAATACTGGCTGTCTCGTTCATTTCTACCATAAAGGTAGATTCGCCCATAGAGATGTTGTCGCTGGCTCCCACCCGGGTAAATATGCGGTCTACCACGCCTATGCGTGCAGATTGTGCGGGAACAAAGCTTCCCATCTGAGCCAGGAGTACGATCAATGCCGTTTGCCTCAGGATAGCCGATTTACCGGACATGTTTGGTCCTGTAATCATAATCATCTGCTGCTCCTTACGGTCTAAGAAGGTGTCGTTTGCAATATAGGGTTCTCCCAGTGGGAGCTGCTTTTCGATAACCGGATGACGGCCTTCCTTGATTTCCAGATCAAACGATTCGTCAATTTCGGGTCTGACATAGTTGTTTTCTTTTGCCAGACATGCATAGGAACGCAGGCAATCCAGGCGGGCGATGGTATTGGCATTGGTTTGTACCGGCTCTATAAACTGGGTAATCCAGGATACGAGCTGCCCAAAAAGTTGTTGTTCTATGCTAAGAATGCGCTCTTCGGCTCCCAGAATTTTAGCTTCATATTCCTTGAGTTCTTCGGTGATGTAGCGCTCGGCATTTACTAAGGTCTGCTTGCGGATCCATTCTTCGGGAACCTTGTCTTTATGGGTGTTGCGAACTTCGATATAATAACCAAATACGTTGTTTGATGCGATTTTTAACGAAGTAATTCCGGTGCGTTCGGTTTCGCGCTGAAGCATTTGATCCAGGTAATCCTTTCCGCTGGTGGCAAGACCGCGTAATTCATCAAGTTCCTCGTGAAATCCGGTGGCAATGGTATCTCCTTTAAGCACATTTACGGGCGCTTCTTCATTAAGGGTTTCCTTGATTTTAGAGCGCAAATGCTCCAGATTGTTTATTTTGTCTCCAAGTGTTTTAAGCGCATCATTTTGAGCCTGAGACGCCAGAGCTTTGATGGGGACCATAGCTTCAAGCGAATTCTTAAGCTGTATCACTTCTCTGGGCGACACTTTCGCAGTAGCAACTTTTGAAATAAGCCGTTCGACATCGCCTATCTTTTTAATGTGCTGCGAAAGCTTTTCGTAGAAATCGGGCTGCTTCAGCATATAGTCTACTACTTCGAGGCGCTCTTCTATTGCGGGTATCGATTTAAGCGGAAGGGCCAGCCAGCGTTTGAGCAGGCGTGATCCCATAGGAGAGATGGTCTTGTCAATAACATCCAGCAGGGTAATGGCTTTTGCCGAAGTGCCCTGATAGAGCTCCAGGTTTCTTATCGTAAACCGGTCCATCCAGATGTAGGCGTCTTCTGCAATACGGCTTATGCGGGCAATATGCTGCAGTTTGTGATGCTGGGTTTCACTCAGGTAATGCAGTGCAGCCCCTGCTGCGATAATACCTTCCTCAAGATGCTCTATGCCAAAACCTTTAAGTGTTTTGGTATTGAAGTGCTTGTTGAGGCTTTCGTAAGCAAAATCAGATTGAAAAACCCAGTCTTCCTGATAAAACAAATGGTAATCTGTGCCAAAATCTTCTTTAAAATCTGCTTTACGCTTTTTGCTGATGAGCAATTCGCTGGGGTTGAAATTTTGAAGCAGTTTATCAATATAGGCTATGTCCCCCTGAGTCGTTAAAAATTCACCGGTTGAGACATCCAGAAACGATAATCCCAGCAGTCTTTTGCCGTAATGAAGGGCGCCCAGGAAATTGTTGCTTTTGGCCTGAAGTACCTCGTCGTTTAAAGCAACTCCGGGCGTTACGAGTTCGGTAACGCCCCGTTTTACGATGGTTTTAGTGGTTTTTGGGTCTTCAAGCTGGTCGCATATGGCAACCCGGCAACCGGCTTTTACCAGTTTGGGTAAATAGGTGTTGAGCGAATGATGCGGAAAACCGGCCAGTTCGGTGCGTTCACTGCCGTTATTTCTGTTGGTAAGTATGATGCCTAAAATTCCGGCAGCTTTAACTGCATCTTCACCAAAGGTCTCGTAAAAATCACCTACTCTAAACAAAAGCAAGGCATCCGGGTATTTTTGTTTTATCCCGTTGTATTGTTTCATCAAAGGCGTTACCCCTTTGTCTTTGCTTTTTTTAGCCATAAAAACTGCGTGTTTTGCCCGTTAGCGAATGTGCTAAAATTAAAAAATCAGCTTGTTACAACAGGCTTAAGTAGACGTGAGTTATTGTTTTTTTTCAACAATGTAAAGGCTTTAAGCTGTTCTTCTTTTCACTCCTGTATTGTAAACGCGAATAGCTATTTTTGCAGCATGAATCGAAAATTAAAAAACAGCGAACTCGAGCGCAAAACGGTTGCCGAGTTTAAGTCTTCGCGAAAAAGTCCGGTAGTGGTGGTTCTTGACAATATTCGAAGCCTCAATAATATAGGTTCGGTATTTAGAACCGCAGATGCCTTTTTGATCGAAGCCATTTACTTATGCGGTATTTGTGCACAGCCGCCGCATAAGGATATTTCTAAAACCGCTTTGGGAGCTACCGAATCTGTAGCGTGGAAGTATTTTAAAACCACGGCAGAGGCTGTAGCGGAACTCAAAGAGCAGGCTTATACTGTGATTTCGGTCGAGCAGGCTGAAGAAGCCGTTATGCTGAATGAATTTAAGATTGAGCCCGAAAAGCACTATGCTATTATTTTTGGTAATGAGGTAAAAGGTGTTGGGCAGGAGGTCGTAAATCAATCTGATTATGTCATTGAAATACCGCAATCAGGGACTAAACACTCACTCAATATCGCGGTAAGCGCAGGGATAGTGCTGTGGGATTTTTACGTTAACACCGTGCTGAAAGAATAGAGAATAGGTAAATTATTGTTAATAATCATAAAGCTTTGCTAAAGTTTCTTTAAAAACCGTGTAAGTCACAATTTTAAGCCTAAGATTTGCGTTACCAACTTAAATACCCGACTTATGAAAGCTAATGATTTTCACTATGCCTCCTACCAAAGAGGCAGCAAGGATGGCCGCAAGCTGGGCATTGCTGTGGGCGTGCTTATCGCAACTGCGGTAATGATCGTTTTATTGGCCATATTGTATTACAAATAGCAGCTAAATAAGTTGCTTCAGGACGCTGAGATAGTCCGCGCGATTTTTTACAAAATCAAGTTCAGAAATGTCAATGATTCTAACGTTGTTTTGAGCTTTGTTTTTTATCCAGTTTAGATAGCCCTGATTTATTTTGAGGAGGTAGTCTTCAGAGATGTTCTGTTCGTAATCTCTTCCTCTTTTTTTAATGTTTTCCAGAAGGCGTTCTGTGTTTTGGTACAGATACACATACAGATCTGGTTTTACCAGTTCTTTATACATGATCTGGTGCAGCTTTTTATAAAGTGCATACTCTTCTTCCCCAAGGGTTACCCGTGCAAAGATGAGTGACTTATAGCTGTCATAATCGGCGATCATAAAATCTTTAAACAAATCGTATTGGCCTATATCGTCAAGCAATTGCTGATAGCGGTCTGCTAGGAATGACATTTCGAGTGGAAATGCATAACGTGCCTGATCTTCATAGAATTTGGGTAAAAAGGGATTGTCTTTAAAGCGCTCCAGAATCAATTTGGCATTAAAATCCTGAGCAATCATCGTAGACAGTGTGGTTTTCCCTGCGCCGATATTTCCTTCTATGGTTATGTAATTAAAAGTATTTAGGCTGTAGTCATCCTGCGGATTTTTGAGCCTTCGGGATTGCTTCTCAGGGTGAGCGGGGTCTGGCGATGCTTTAAGCAAGTCTTCCATACTTTGGCCCAAAACAGGATGTTTCAGTTCTTTGTCTATGTCGCAAAGCGGAAGTAAAACAAAATTACGTAAATGCATTCGGGGATGCGGAAGAATCAGCGAGGGAGTATTGAGTTGCTGGTCTTCGTAAAAAATAAGATCAATATCTATACTGCGATCTGCGTAGCCCGAGTTTTTTTCGCGTTCGCGTCCCAATTCCTTTTCAATTTTAAGACAGGTGTTGATTACTTCTGCTGCTGTAAGGCGGGTTCCCAGATGAAGTGCGCAGTTGAGGTAATCTGCCCCATCATAGCCCCAGGATTGCGATTGGTAAACCGGTGAAATCTGTTTTATGCTGCCTATTTCCGCAAATAGAGCATCAACGGCTTTTTGAAGGTTTTCAAAGGGATCTCCCTGATTGCTTCCCAGCGATAAATAGATGTTTTGTAGTGAGTTAATAGGAATGGGTGCTTAATATATTTTAAGAGCAATTTAAGTAAAAGCCCTTTACATTCTGCTAATTTTGAACAGAACCAATACGCAAATACGAAGAGATTCATGCAAGAGACCTTAAACCAGCGCGATGCACTTGCAGCTTATCGAATCTATTTTATACTGGGAGCTTTATTTATTTGTTCTCTGGTAGTTTCTAACCTCATATTTCAAAAGTTTTTTTACTGGGATTTTTTCGGCCTGTATACCTTCGAAATATCTGTAGGCATCCTGCCTTATCCCATTACTTTTCTAATAACCGATCTCATAAGTGAAATCTACGGTCAGAAAAAGGCTAATCAGGTCGTGACAGCCGGGATTTTTGCTTCAGTCTTTTCGCTGCTTATCGTGTATACCTCTGCAATAGTGCCCGCAACCGAGTGGTCGCCTGTAGACAATGCGTTGTTTGATAAAGTTTTTGGTGCTACGGTTGTCGCTGTACTGGCTTCTATGATGGCTTATCTTTTTGCTCAGTACATTGACATACAGCTGTTTCACTTCTGGAAAAAGCTTACTAAAGGTAAGCACCTGTGGTTGCGAAATAATTTTTCAACCTTCTTCAGTCAATTTATCGATACGGCTACGGTATTACTCTTGTTGTGTAGCTTTGGTAAAATAGACTGGGCTCTTTTTGGGACATTGCTGCTTAGCGGTTTTCTGTTTAAAGTGCTGATAGCCGTTTGTGATACACCCTTTTTATATCTGGGTGTTTATTTATTCAGAAAGCGGTTTAAACTGGCGCCCGGTGAGGAGATAGGAAATGATATAAAATACCATCAGCAGATCGAAAACCTTTAAGGCAGAGCCTGGCAAAGGGAGTGTAGATCGTGCAATTTTAATTTAAAACTTATGAAAAAAATACTGAAAATAGTGGCCATTGTTTTGGGTGTGCTTATTATCGCTCTTATTGCCGCTCCGTTTTTGTTTAGAAGTCAGCTTGAAGACTTATTAAAACGGGCTATCAATCAAAACCTCAATGCGACGGTTGACTGGGAAGAGTTTGATCTCACTTTGTTTAGCAGTTTTCCCGATGCGACGGTGCAGGTAAAAAACTTTACGGTAATCAACAGGGAGCCTTTTGCAGGCGATACGCTGGCAGCGGGCGAGTTGCTTGAGCTGGAAATGGGCGTAAAGCAACTGTTTAAGACTTCAACCGATAAGCCTATTGCGGTAGATGCGATTGCGCTGGAGCGCGCTTTTATAAATATCAAAATCGACAGTCTGGGTAATGCAAATTATGATATTGCCAAAGAGAACCCTAATGCGGTTAATGATACCCTTTCAGATCAATCTGGGGCTTTTACTTTTGAAGTGCAGGAATATGCAATCACCAACTCGCGTATAAATTATCTCGACGAAAGCACAAAAACCTACCTGCGGCTTAGCGAAGTGAACCACGAGGGGAGTGGTGATTTTTCGGCTGATGTTTCTAATTTGAACACTACAACCAATGCTTTGGCGTCCTTCGATTTTGACGGCGTAAATTATTTAAACCAAAACAAGATCGCCTTAGATGCTGTGATCGAAATGAATTTGCCTCAGCAGCGTTACACGTTTAAAGAAAATGAAGCTTTGGTCAATCAGCTTCCTTTAGTATTTGAAGGCTGGGTGCAGGTAAATGAGAACAACAATGAACTTGACCTGTCGTTTAAAACCCCCTCAAGTGATTTTAAAAACTTCTTACAAGTCATTCCGGAGGTCTACGCAAAAAACCTGGATGGGGTTACTACTACCGGAGATTTTGTGGTAAATGGCCGTATTAATGGAATTGTTGATGAAGAACGTATCCCGATGCTTAATATTGAGATTCAGTCAAACAACGCCTCGTTTAAATATCCTAACCTGCCCAAAACCGTTCAGGACATCATCATCGACGCCCGCATTGTCAATGAGACCGGTAACGTTGACGATACCTATTTAGGCCTTAATAATCTTAATTTCAGAATAGATCAGGATGTTTTTAATGCTAAGGGAACCATTAAACGGCTCACCACAAATCCGCTTATAGACCTTGCTCTTAAAGGCAAACTCAATCTTGCCAATCTGGAACAGGCCTATCCGTTGGAATTGGAGCAGGATATTAATGGGTTACTCACTGTAGATATGACCACGTCTTTTGATATGGAAAGTGTAGATAAAGAGCAGTACCAAAACATCAAGAGCAACGGGACAGCCAGTCTGAAGGATTTTAGATATGTTTCTCCAGAGTTGCCCAATGCGCTTAATGTAGCCGAGGCTAACCTGAGTTTTAATCCCGGGACTATAAGCCTTCAGAATTTGGAAGCACAAACAGGTAAAACCGATCTCAAAGCTAAGGGTAGCATAGAAAACCTGATACCTTTTTTACTGTCTAAGCAGAAGCTTAAAGGCCGTTTTACGGTTAATTCAAACACCGTTGATCTGGCTGATTTCAGCGTGGTTGAAACATCTCCTGCAAACGCTGAAAAGCCTGCTGCAACAACCGCGGCTTCGGCACAGACGGCTATCAAAATCCCATCCTTTTTAGATGCAGGAATTGATTTTTCGGCGGGTAAAGTGATTTACGATAACATTACGCTTAGCAATGTTAAGGGAAATATATCGGTCGCTGATGAAACCGCCCGTTTGAATAACATTCAGTCAGATCTTTTTGGCGGAAGAATTGCACTTACCGGAAATGTAAGTACAAAAACTACAACCCCAACTTTTGGGATGGATTTGAGCCTGAACAGTGTAAATATCAGTGAATCTTTTGAAGGTTTAGAGATGTTTCAGCAACTGGCGCCTATAGCAAGGGCGCTTCAGGGCGCTTTGAATACTAACATAACCTTAAATGGAAACCTGAATGATGACCTGACCCCGGTTCTATCGAGTCTTGCAGGTAACGCTTTGGCGCAATTGCTAACGGTAGAAGTTGATCCGGATAAGATGAAACTGCTGCAAATGCTTGATACCAATCTCGAATTTATAAATCTCGACAGGCTTGATCTCAGCAATTTAAAAACACAATTCAGCTTTAAGGATGGTCTGGTGACCGTTAAGCCTTTCGATTTTAATATTAAAGGTATACGGGTTGGGGTGAGCGGTACCCATAGTTTAGAAAATACGATGAATTATACCTTAGATCTTGGAGTGCCCGGTACGTATCTGGGCTCAAAACTGGGAGGCGCCCTGGCTGGACTTAGCAATCAAAATCTGGAGCAATACACGGTAGATTTGCCTGTAAAACTCACCGGAACCTTTACAAACCCGCAGGTGGGGATTAACACTCAGCAAGCCGTATCCAGTCTTACGCAACAAATTGTTGCGACCCAAAAAGATAAATTGGGGCGGCAGGCCGAATCTAAAATCAAAGATGTTTTAGGCGGAGTATTGGGCGGTGCTGTAAAACCGGGAGACACAACCCGGAACACCGGTAAAACCACAACGCAAAGGGATTCGGTAATTCAAAATGCAACTTCCAAAGCGGTTAAAGACGTGCTGGGTGGTTTGTTTGGAAAAAAGAAAACAGCACAGGACACTACAAAATCAAACAATTAAGCCGCAAGGTTTTAGTTGAAGTAAAAAACGCTTCAGGTTTTATAGCCTGAAGCGTTTTTTTTAATAATCGATTACGATAAATTCTGAGCGTCTGTTGAGTTGATGTTCTTCTTCGGTACATTCGACGCCGTTAGAACATTCATTTTTAAGTTGTGTTTCACCGAAGCCCTGTCCGCTAATCCGTGAAGGATCAATCCCCCTGCTTACGATATAATTTGCAGTAGCTTTAGCCCGCTTATCTGAAAGAGTCAGGTTATAGGCATCGGGGCCACGACTGTCTGTATGTGCCCGTACTTCGACCACAAGAGTAGGGTTAGATTCCATCACAGCTAAAACCTTCACCAGTTCGAGAGCGGCATCAGGTCTGATGTTGAAGCGGTCAAAATCAAAATAAATAGGATTTAGTTTAAGCAATTTTGCCAGGTCATCACCAGGGTTGATGCGCGTTATGCGCGGCTCCAGATTGAGATCAACCGTTATGCTTTTATTTTCCATTGGAGAGGTGACCAGTTCTTCAGCAGAGTAATACTCAGGCTCCTCGGCTCTGATTAAGATTTCGGTATTGCACAGTGGGTTTAGCTCGTATTTGCCGTTTTTATCTACCTCGGTAGTTTGCAGAACATTGCCATCCAGATCAAGCGCACTCACTGTAGCTGTGGGGATTGGTAAAAGCGTCTGTGCATCACGAATGGTACCCACGATGCTTGTACGGCATTCAGGTATCGGTTTTATAGTGCGGGTGAATCTGAAAATATCATCGCCTCCCATACCAAAATAACGGTTGGTAGAAAAATACCCCACGTTATTAAACTCGTCTACGATAAAGGCAAAATCATCCTGCGGACTGTTTATGGGCTTTCCAAGGTTGATAATGTAAGCGATATCTCCGTTTTTACGGGTTGCTGCAACGTAAATGTCAAGTCCGCCAAGACCCGGTCTTCCGTCAGAAGAAAAGTATAAATTTCCTTTTTTACTGATATAGGGGAAGTTCTCACGACCTTCGGTATTTACTTTAGGACCCAGATTACGGGGTTCACTGTAGTTGTTGTCTCCCAAAATGTCAACCACCCAAAGGTCAGAAAATCCGGTAGTTCCGGGCATATCTGATGCGAAATAAAGCTTCTTGTTATCGGGGCTTAAGGCCGGGTGAGAAACCGAGTAATTGTCACTGTTGAAGGGTAGTTCTACAGGATCAGACCAGCTGTCGCCACGCTTTTCAGACCTGTAGACTTTAAGTCTAATAGTACCGTTTTTATCGGTACGCTTAACGCCCTGGGCATAGTTGTTTCGGGTAAAGTAAATGGTTCTTCCGTCACTGGTAAATGTGGGTGAAGACTCGTGATAGCGTGTATTGAGTTTTTCCGCAAATTTTTCGACCGTACCCAGATCTCCGGTTTCCACATCAATAGGAGCCTGGTAGAAATCTAAAAAAGGCTCGTTATTCCATTTATGTACATATTTTTTGGTAGTTCCGGTATCTCTGGATGATGCAAAAATGAGCTTGTTCTCATAGAACATAGGGCCAAAATCAGAATATCTGGAGTTGGTTCTTCGTAGATTTTCAACATCATAATCACTGTCTGAATAACTGATGTCCTCCAGATAATCGGGTTCTTCCTCAAAAAGCTCAGCGCGGCTGTCGCCTCCTTTTGCAATTCTGAAGGCCTCCATGATCTCGTCTGATTTACTGTAATTCTGTAATGCCTTTAGAGCCTGTGCATATCTGAATAAATGTTCGGGAGAGACGGCTTCAGGAAATTTGCTAACCAGTTTGCCGTACCATTGGGCACTTTCTTCGTATTTGGCATTGAAATAATAGGAATCGCCTAACTTTTGAAAAAGTTCGGGAGATTCATAGCCTTCGCCTGCAAGACGTAAATAAATCTTCTGTGCGTCTATAAAGGCGTAGCTTTCGAATTTTTTATCTGCTTTACTTAATTCTTTCTCTTGCGCACTAAGAGTATGTAATCCGCTGAAAATTAACAGCGTAATCAGCAGTATTTTGAAGTTGACCTGCATAGCATTTAAATAGATTCAATTTTAGATTTAGGGGCTGTAAATATCACGAAATTAATGGAATTAATGAGATTTTACACGTAAAAAACGTCTATATGTTAAGGGGGTTTTTCCTGTTTATCATTGTTTTAGACTGAAACAGGAAGACTTTAGAAGCTTTGAATGTAGCATTTAGTAATTTTGACCTAATTATTTAAACCTTTTGAATATTGAAACTTTCTGAGACAATTAAAAATCGCCGTTCTGTTTTTCCAAACCAATTTACGGGCCAAACTGTAAGCAAAGAGCAAATAATAGAGTTGCTCGAGGCTGCAAACTGGGCACCCAGTCATCGCCAGACCAATCCCTGGCGTTTTAAGGTTTTTCAAGATGAGTCTTTAGGGCTTTTTGCGGAAAAAATGAGCGCTGCCTATACCAGAACTACTCCAGAAAAGGCATACTCTGCTTTTAAACTGAAAAAAAGTGTTGAAAAAGTGATGAGCAGCGGTGCTGTAATCGCCATTTGTATGCAGCGTGATCTCAAAGATCGGGTGCCGGAATGGGAAGAGATCGCCGCAACGGCCATGGCAGTACAAAATATGTGGCTGATGACCGGCCAGTTAGGTCTGGGTGGGTATTGGAGTTCACCGGGCTACATCAGCGATATGAAAGAAGAATTGCAGTTGGCCGAAGGAGAACGCTGCCTTGGTTTTTTCTATTTAGGTGCCTACGATGCGCCGATGCCCGATGGGGACCGGGAACCGGTTGAAGAGAAAATCACCTGGTTTTAAAAGGATTATTGTTTTACAACCTCTCCGTTTTTCATCACAAAGCTTATCTCGTTAAGCGTATTGATGTCCTCCAGCGGGTTTGATTTAACAGCAATCAGATCTGCTTTAAAGCCCGGGGCTATTTGTCCTAAATCATTTTCAGCCTGCAACACCAGCGCGCTGATGGTGGTTGCACTTTGAATAGCTTCCAGCGGAGTCATCCCGGCCTCGACCATATAGCCAAATTCCTTAGCATTTTCCCCGTGAGGGAAAACTCCGGCATCGGTACCAAAGGCAATAGGGACTCCTTTTTTATAGGCCATCGCAAATGTTTTCTGAAGTTGCGGGCCTATTTCAAGAGCTTTTGGAACGATCACTTCCGGGTAATAGCCTTTTATGAGCGCTTTGTCTGCGACAAATTTACCTGCGCTTAACGTAGGGACATAATAGGTGTTGTATTTGATCATCAGGTCGGCCGTTTCTTCACTCATAAGGGTACCGTGCTCAATAGTTTTAACACCGGCTTTAATGGCGCGCTGCATACCTTCGTCACCGTGCGCATGCGCAGCAACCTGAAGACCATAATCTTTCCCGGTTTGTACTATGGTTTCAATTTCTTCTAGGGTAAACTGAGGGTTTTGCCCATTTTTAGCGACACTGAGTACCCCTCCGGTAGCCATAATTTTGATCCAGTCTGCTCCGTTTTTATAGCGTTGGCGCACAGCCTTGCGGGCATCGTCTGCATTATTAACCACGCCTTCCTTCGGGCCGGGATCACTCATCAGCTCTTTTTTATAGCCATTTGTAGGATCTGCATGGCCACCGGTAGTGCCTAGTGCTTTTTCGGCAGTAAAAATGCGCGGCCCAATCACTTTACCCATATTAATCGCGTTACGAAGCGAAACATTAACACCGCTGCCACCCAAATCTCTAACCGATGTAAAACCGGCCATTAAGGTCTTTTGTGCATAGAGCTGCGCATTGTAAGCCACATCGGCATCGTTAAGGGTAAAGGTTTCCAGATATTTTGTGGGGCTGGTTTCGCTTTCAATATGCACGTGCATATCGATAAGACCGGGCAAAAGTGTTTGATTCTGAAGATTTACAACTCTGCCCTCCCCAGACCTGTAACCGTCAAGTATTTGTACAATCGTATCTGCTGTTACTACAATCGTTTTTTCGCTCAGCATTTTACCGGATTTTACATCCAGAATGTTGCCGGCCTGAATGTAAGTGGTTTGTGCCAAAGCATTCAAGCAGACTAATAGAAGAGCTGAAAAAACAAGTACGTTGCGCATCATTTCAGATGTTAGGCATTGAGGTATTCGAGGATGCTGTCGCAGATGTATGCAATCTGATCATCGTCCAGTTCGGTATGCATCGGCAATGAAATAACTTCTTTTGCAAGCTGGTTGGTCACACTAAAATCGGCTTCATTATAACGCGGGTCTGTGTATGCCTTTTGCCTGTGCAGCGGTATGGGATAGTACACACCGCAAGGGATGTCTTTTGAATTCAGATGCTTTACAAGACCATCGCGGTCGCAATCCTTCAGTCTAAGGGTGTATTGATGAAAAACATGGCAATCACAGATCTCACAAATAAGCGGAGTTGTTATTTTGGCGTGATCCCTTAGCCTTTCGGTATATTTTCGCGCAGCTGCACGACGTTTGGTATTATAGGTATCCAGATGCGGCAATTTAGCCCGAAGCACTGCAGCTTGAATTGAATCTAATCGTGAGTTAACGCCTACCACATCATGATGGTAGCGCTCGTACATGCCGTGATTTACAATACCTCTAAGTGTATGGGCCAAATCATCGTCGTTTGTAAATATTGCCCCACCGTCGCCGTAGCATCCCAGATTTTTTGAGGGGAAGAACGAAGTGCTGCCTACGTGACCTATGGTTCCTGTTTTTACTTTTGAACCATCTCTGCGGGTGTAATTGGCGCCAATACCCTGAGCGTTATCTTCAATAACAAAAAGGTTGTGCTCGTTTGCAATTTCCATAATGGCGTCCATATCGGCAACCTGACCAAAAAGATGAACCGGTACAATAGCTTTTGTTTTGGGTGTGATCGCTCGTTTAATAGCTTCGACATCAATATTAAAACCGTAAGGATTCACATCAACGAGTACGGGTGTAAGTTGCAAAAGGGCAATAACCTCTACCGTGGCGGCAAACGTAAAGTCGGCCGTGATTACCTCGTCGCCGGGTTTAAGCCCCAGACCCATCATCGCAATCTGCAGCGCATCGGTACCGTTTGCGCAGGGGATGACGTGTTTCACATTTAAATACTCCTCAAGTTCTTTTTGAAAACCGTGAACCTCAGGGCCATTTATAAATGCGGTGGTATCAATAACTTCTTGAATAGAGCGGTTTACCTGCTCTTTTATGGGTTCGTACTGACCTTTAAGGTCAACCATTTGAATTTTTTTCATCGAGTCAAAATTTTGCCATCCCCTTTAAAAGCATAAGCTGATTCGGGCTGGTCTTGGTCAATAATTTAGAGGCCTTTTAGAGGCTGGTATAGATTTATTTGGTGCCGAAAAAATAGTATTCAGAATAGCAATTATGCCTGTAAGTAAGAAAATCTTCGGTTTACGAAAGTACGAAATCTGCACCCTATACCCAACGGCTTTTTTTGTGGAAATGGCTACTTTTACACCGGTATGCGACAGCTCTATTCTTTTTTTATACAGGTCTTTGAATGGCTTTTGCCGGTTTTGGGATTATTTAGTGCTAAGCTGAAGGAATTCAGGCAGGTGCGCCGGAATGTTTTTTATAAACTGAGGTCAGATCTTCCTGCCGATGATCAGGTGATATGGGTTCACGCCGCGTCCCTCGGGGAATATGAACAGGCGGTGCCCGTACTTGAGGGATTGCACGAAAACTATCCTGCAGCGAAGATCGTTCTTACCTTTTTCTCCCCATCGGGATATAGCGTGCGCAAAAACACTCCTTTGGCCGATGTGGTGACCTATCTGCCTCTGGATACGCTTGCAAATGCCCGGGAATTTGTAGGTCTCGTTAAGCCCATACTTGCGATTTTTGTCAAATATGAGTTTTGGCCTAATTACCTTCACGCCCTGCAAAGACAAAAGGTGCAAACGCTATTGATTTCAGGAGTTTTTAGAGAAAGTCAGCCGTTTTTCAAATGGTACGGCAGCTGGATGAAATCATCTTTAAGCGCATTTAACTATTTTTTTCTGCAAAATGAAGAATCGCTAAGGGCACTAAATAAGTTAGGTTATTCCAATGCCGCAGTGAGTGGAGACACGCGTTTTGACCGCGTCGCCCGCCAGCGCACCTACGATAACAGGCTTGATTTTATTGAGGAGTTCAGGCAGGATCAAGTGCTTCTGGTTTGCGGAAGTACCTGGCCTGAAGATGAAAAGCTGTTGATCGATTTTATTAACAATACCGCGGCTAAGGTCGTAGTCGCTCCACATAAAATTGAAGCAGAAAAAGTAGATCGTTTTATCAAACAACTTAAGCGTAAGACGCAGAAGTATTCCGGTTACGACAAAGACCAGCTGAGATCTGCAGGTGTTTTGGTATTGGACCATGTGGGGCTTTTGAGCAAAGTTTACTACTATGCAGATGTGGCCTATGTAGGCGGGGCTGCCGGTAACACAGGTCTGCATAATATACTCGAACCGGCAACCTTTGGTATTCCCATCGTTACCGGAATGCATATCGAAAAGTTTCAGGAGGCTCAGGATCTGCGGAAATTAGCAGGATTATTTACAGTGTCAAATCCTGACGAAGCAAATTCTGTTTTAAATAAACTAATAGCTGATAAAGCCTTCCGGGAACAAACCGGGATGATAGCCGGGCACTTTATATCGAGCCAAACCGGGGCAACCAAAACAATTTTAGATTATCTCAACTCTCAGACACTCACCGCCTGATTAAGATAGTTGCGAAAGGGCAGCATTTCTTTATAAACATCGATCACAATTTCTTCAAAATCGTCGCCTGTTACAATTTTCTGAGTAAGGTCATACTGTACGGCAAAGGACTTCATGCGCAATAATTCAATATACCTGTGTTCCTGAGAAAAACCCTTGGGGGCTGTTTTCAGACTGTCGCCGTCATCAATTAAACTGCCAAATTTCTCTTTAAACGAGGGTTTTTCAAGAATTTCAATAAACTCTTCTCCATTGTAATCGAGTGCTTGTCTTATACTATGCAGTAATTCATTCTTCGGTTTATAAAACCCGCCTGCTATAAAACTTTCTGAAGTGCCCAGATGAATGTAAAAATCCCCGTGATTGGGAGCCACATCAAGACCGGCACCAAAATGATCTTTATAGATGGGTTTATTAGGATGGTATAGTAAGTTATTATTGATGCGGTTTATGGCTTTCTTGCCCGTTGTAGGATGATAATCAGGGTCCACATCAGCAAGTTTCATATCCATTTGGTTCAGCCAGGCGATGTAAAAATCACGTACCTCGTGATAGTAGCTACGGTGTTCATCCATCCATTCTTTTGAATTGTTTTTCTGTAACTCCCGTAGAAAATCATACAATTTGTAAAAGCTCATTTTTGCTTTAAAAATACTGGGAATACCTCTGGAAAAGCCTTAAAACACTCGTATTTAACGCATTGTTAGGCTAGTTTTGGCAATCATTTATAATTGTTACAAACCAACACAATTAAAATCCTGCTACTTTTGAACATTGAATTAAACCTAATTAATTATGAAAAAGGCAATTTTATTCTTGACTTTAAGCCTTTCTGCTTTAGTAACTTTTTCATGTAGGGAAGCCGAAGAAAAGGAAAAAGAAACGGTTATAGTAAAAGAAGTTGAAGTTGAGAAACCCGCAGAACGTGAAGGCATTCTGGAGCGTACTGCCAAGAAAGTAGATGAGGAAGTCAATAAAGAAATTGATCAGGAAATCGATAACATCGGAGACGATAACAAATAATAAGATTATGAAACGTTATAGCTATTTAGCAGTAGTTCTTCTCGGTTTAACTTTGTCAGTAACATCCTGTCGCGAAAAAAGTGAAAAGGAAAAACTGATTGAAGAAATGAAAGAGGATGGGGCTAACATCAAAGAAAAATCAGACGACGGGGATTACAAACTCAAGATGGAAACTGATGACAAAGAGGTTAAAATCAAGGAGGATGCCGACGGCGAAACCAAAATAAAGATAGACAACTAGTCGCAATCATCATCACTTAGTACTAAAACCACCGGATTTCCGGTGGTTTTTTATGGGTATCGCAAGAAGGCTATACTGATGCTTGCCTTGAAATTAAAAAAGCATGCCCCGACGGGCTTCTATTAGTGGGTTATTGCAGGTTGCGCATTTGGTTTTTCAATTCTTCCATTCCCTGTTGTAATTCGCGCAACAAACTGCTTTCTGAAGGGGCATCAAGATTAAAGGTAAGTTTGCTGTTTACCTGCCACAATTCCTGAATATCACTCACCTGAACCTCGTAAGGCACGTATTCCTGATTAATTGAAATCAAAAGAACTTTTGAAGGATCGGGTAATTTCTGAAGTTTTTTAACTACAACGGCATCGGGCATGACCACCACATATACCTTGTTGGACGTTACCTCGTTCATGCTGGCAACGGCTTTGCCCAGCACCCAGTCATCAGGCATAAAATTTGGCAACATACTGTCTCCCTCAACCTGAAAACCGCGATAGGTGGCGTTTCGGTATTGCGGAAGCGGTAAATCAAAGGCCGGTAACTGCTGGTACCACTCCACATCCTGAACATTCTGCGGGTATCCGGCAGCAGCTTTTTGGTTAACCATAACCAGGTTTTCCTGATCTGCAGAGTCTACCGTTACCACTTTTGGGCTTACATCCCCTTTACCGGCGTGAATCAGCTTTTGATTACTGTAACCAAAAAGCCATAATGGATTTACATTGTACAGGCGCAACAACTCGGTTACTACCTGACCGGAAAGTTTTGTTCTTCCGCGCTCTATGTCTGCGGTAGAATTTTTAATGCCTAAAGCCTCGGCAAACTCGGTTTGCGTAAGGTTTTGTTCTTCCCGTATTTGTTTAAATCGGCGAATATCGCCGGTTACATCGTTGATTCCCATAACGTAAAAATAGTATTATTTGGAAAAAATCCTATTTAAAGTTAGGAAAAAATCCGTAATACGGAAAAATTCTTTATTTTCGTAAATATTCCGAATCGATTGCAGGCACAATGGTATTTGATTATTACAATGCCTGAAAGCCAAAACCTTAATCTGCCAGACTTTTAAATTATGAATTTTGAACGCCTTCGCGAAAAACTGAATATCCTTGCAGATGCTGCCAAATACGACGTGTCCTGTTCCAGCAGCGGCAGCAAGCGCACCAATACAAATAAAGGTCTGGGCGACAGTAGTGGAATGGGCATTTGCCACAGCTACACCGAAGATGGTCGCTGTATCTCACTGCTCAAAATTTTACTTACCAACCATTGTATTTTTGATTGCGCCTATTGCGTAAGCCGAAAGAGTAATGACATCAAACGTGCAGGATTTAAAATTCAGGAAGTTGTAGATCTTACCATCAATTTTTACCGGCGTAACTATATAGAGGGTTTGTTTTTGAGCAGCGGTATTTTTTCAAGTCCTGATTATACGATGGAACGGCTTATTGCGGTAGCCAAAAAACTGCGCCTCGAAGAAAATTTCAACGGGTATATTCACCTGAAATCCATACCCGGATGCAGTGATGAGTTGATGCAGGAGGCCGGTCTTTATGCAGACCGACTTTCCATAAATATAGAAATCCCTACGGTCTCCGGGCTTAAATTATTAGCTCCCGAGAAAGATCATAAGGATTTTATAAGACCTATGGAAACGGTAAAGAATAGCATTTCCATTTATCAGGCCGAGAAAAAACTATTCCGGAAAACACCGGTTTATGCTCCTGCGGGTCAAAGCACCCAGATGATTGTGGGGGCAACCGGGGAGAGTGACAAAGACATTATGTACAGTGCCGTGCATTATTACAGCACCTACAAGATGAAAAGGGTTTATTATTCGGGTTATGTTCCTGTTTTGGAAGATAACAGGCTACCGGCATTGGGAACCGAAGTGCCGATGCTTCGGGAAAACCGCTTGTATCAAACAGATTGGCTGTTGCGGTTCTACGGGTTTGATGTGCGCGAACTTTTAAATAAAGACCATCCCAATCTGGATGTGGATATAGACCCTAAACTCAGCTGGGCACTGCGCAACCTGCAGCATTTTCCGGTGGATGTTAACAAGGCAGATAAGCGCATGCTTGCCCGCATTCCGGGACTGGGGATGAAATCGGTTTATAAAATTATTAATGCACGCAGATACCGAAAGCTCAATTGGGAACATCTTAAGGCAATAGGTATTGCGATGAACCGGGCCAAGTATTTTATGGTGTGCGATTCTAAAGACTGGGAGCGCAGGGATCTCGAGCCGCAACGCATCAAAAGCATGATTTTACAAAGCAGTCAAAGCAAATATCAGAAAATGTATAACCAGCAATTGCAATTATTTTAAAGCAATTATGACCAGACTCATTTATGACGGAAGTTTTGAGGGTTTGTTAACCGCAATTTTTCAGGTGTATGAAGAGCGCCTGCAGGACGTTGCTATAATTCCTGTAAGCAGTTTGCAACCCGATTTTTTTAGTGAAGATCTTAGGGTGTATACCGACGCAAATAAGGCAGATCGCGTATGGCAGGGGCTAAGCTCTTTTAGTTTATTAAAACAGATGATTTATAAAGCCTATTTGAGAGAAGCGGCAGGAGCCGAAAAGAGTATTCTGGAAGCCGTGCGCTATGTGCTCAAAACCAAAAATGAAAAAGATTACGGGCATCCTGCAATTTTGCAATTGGCAAACTGGACTAAAGAGGTAGGCCGTGAGAAGCATCGCATGGAGGCTTTTGTGCGTTTTAAGCGGGCTAGAGATGATACCTATATCGCAGTCATAGAACCTGATTTCAATGTGTTGCCGCTTATTGCCAAACATTTTAAAAACAGATATGCAGATCAGGTTTTTGTGATTTATGATCTGAAGCGTGACTACGGCATCTTTTACGATCTTCACAAAACCGAATTTATAAGTCTTGATGCTGCCCGTCTAAATAATTTAAACGCGATCATCCACGAAGAAGAACGCGGCTATGATGCGATGTGGCAGGATTATTTTAAAAGTACCGGGATTAAAAGCAGGGTGAATAAGAAACTGCACCTAAGGCACGTTCCCAAACGCTATTGGAAATATTTAAATGAAAAAAATCCCGATTAAAGAGAAAAGAGTAATTTTAGTTTAAACAATAAACCATTATTATGAAACGTATTTTTTTAAGTTTTGCGATGCTTGCAATCCTGGCCACAACCTATTCGTGTAGAGAAACCACTCAGGAAAAAACCGAAGATGCGGTAGAAGCCATAGGAGAGGATATTGAGGATGCGGCCGAAGAAACAGGGGAAGCAATTAAGGAAGGAGCAGATGAACTCAACGATGAGATTCAGGGCAACGATGATATGTAATTAATATTAGAAAGCCTTTTTCAACGCAATTAAACCGTAAAAAAGCATCTTAAAATTCAATTTTAAGGTGCTTTTTAGTTTGGGTAATACTTCGGAATTTTGAAAAAATAAAATTCAACCCACTTATAATCATTAAATTAATTTATGTGTTGCACAATTTTTATCAAAAATATAATTCGTTAAAAAATTTAATAAAAATTAAGAATAAGCCTCATTAATTTATATACATTTGACAGCAATTAACGCTAATTAAATTTAATACGATTATGAAAAAATTTATGTTTAGTGCTTTCGCACTTTTACTAATGGTTTCTGTTTCTGCTTGTCGCGAAACAACTGAAGAAAAAGCTGAAGATGCAATGGAAAGCGCTGCTGACGACATGGGTGATGCTATGGATGATGCAGGTGATGCTGTTGAAGAAGCTGCTGAAGATACCGGAGATGCAATCGAAGAAGGTGCTCAGGAAGTAGAAGATGAAGTTGAAGGAAACGACGACAACATGTAATCTCTTCTTAGAGAAATATATTAAAAGCCCGGTTTTACCGGGCTTTTTTAGTTTTAAAATAGTGCTATTTAACCGCCATACACTCTGGCGTGTTACACCGAAGCGCTGCTGGTCTCTGCATTGCGATCTACTTTTTTGACCAGACCCTGCAACACTTTACCTGGGCCAACTTCTATAAATTGAGTAGCACCGTCCTTAAGCATATTTTCAACACTTTGAGTCCATTTTACCGGAGCGGTTAATTGGAATAAAAGGTTCTTTTTAATTTCAGCAGGATCGGTTACTGCAGTGGTGCTTACATTTTGATAAATAGGGCAGCTGGGTTCGCTAAATGTGGTTTTCTCAATTGCAGCAGCAAGTTCTTCACGCGCAGGCTCCATAAGAGGCGAGTGAAATGCACCGCCTACAGGAAGCAGAAGTGCGCGTTTTGCCCCACGCTCCTTGAGTCTTTCGCAGGCCTCTTCAACCGCTTTAATTTCTCCTGATATGATGAGCTGGCCGGGGCAATTGTAATTTGCAGCGACTACAACTCCGTCTACGTCGGCGCATACGGCTTCAACAAGTGCGTCCTCAAGACCTAAAATTGCTGCCATAGTCGAAGGTACGTGGTCACAGGCTTTTTGCATAGCCTGCGCTCTTTGGGCTACAAGTCGTAGACCGTCTTCAAAACCTAAAACCCCATTAGCAACAAGCGCCGAAATTTCACCAAGCGAATGCCCGGCAACCATTTGCGGAGTGGCTTCTGATCCCAATGCTTTAAAAAGAGCTACCGAATGTAAAAAAATAGCAGGCTGCGTAACTTTGGTTTCCTTAAGCTCATCGGCGGTGCCTTCAAACATAATTTTGGTAAGGTCAAAACCCAGAATTTCATTAGCTTTTTCAAACAATTCACGGGCTGTGGCAGAGGCTTCATAAACGTCTTTACCCATTCCTGTAAATTGTGCTCCCTGTCCGGGGAAAATATATGCTTTCATAATTTGATTTTTCTAGTTAATGCAAAAATACACATACCATTAGGTATTTAGAAATTTAAAAGCTTCTTCAAAATCCCTACATTTAAATCTGAAATCTGTATTATGAAATTTACACTGCTCATCTTTTTCCTCAGTTTTTCTCTGGCTGTTTGCGCACAAACAGAAAAGCCAGACGAATTGATGCTCTCTACCACTGCGCCCAAAGATACCTGGTATTATCAGGGTAAAAAGGCTGCGCTTAAGGAGGCAACAATGCAGTTAGAATACGCACTTACGCGCCCAGATTCGCTTAGCTATCTATTTGTAGTAGATGGCCAGTATTTGTCACTACAGAAGTTTAAAGATTATAAAACGAGTATTCTGCAGCAGCTGCTTAGCCTGCATTTTGTAAAATCTATAGACAGCCTTATGGGCTATCCTTCACCTGGAAATCGTACGCTGGTTTTAATCACAACGGAAGATTAGCAGCCTAAACTTGTAATGATCCGGTTTCTCCTAAATCTGTTTTTTCTCCCGTAACGGCTCCGTAGGCCATTTTTAAAAGGCTTACGAGTTTATTGGATTTTGAATCCCAATACTGAGCGCTGATGGGTCTAAATTTAATCGCAGTTAAATTAGGATCGTCTTTCCCATCAAACCAGGCGTCGTCACTTTTACCATACAATTCACCTAAAATAGTGCGATCACGCGTAATCTCAGCCTTACCGTACACGCTTAAAAATTCAAAATCTCCTGGCTTTGAGTAAAATAGCTGCGCTTTAGGGTCATTTTGAATATTTGCGTTGTGATCACTATTTGCGTTGCTCAAAAACCAAATGCTTCCGTCATCATCAACCCTCTTTGTAGACATGGGTATTGCATCAATGGGCTGGTTTTTAAGGTCTGTTGCCAAGAAGGCAAAGTCAATTGAGGTTGCGAGTTTTTTTAATTTCTTAAGGGCTTCGGTATTCTTTAAATTTTCGGTACTCATGATTTTTTCTTTTAAAGGTACAGCGAAGGCGTATTTGGAAACTTTAATTTGAAGCCAATTATTTCGGTCAAAAAACTAAAGTTTGTTAAGGCTACAAATACTGCTTAAGTATCGCTTTCGCGGAAGCATAATAAGGACCGCCAAAAAGATTTACGTGAACCAGAATGTAGTAAAGTTGCCAGAGTTTAATACGGCTTTCCCAATCTTGGGTTAATGGGTGGGAAGAATTATAAGCTTCAAAAGTAAGGGAAGAAAAACCGCCGAAGAGCTGCATCAGGGCTAAATCCATTTCCCGCGGGGCGTAGCAGGTAGCGGGATCAATGAGTGCGGGTTTACCCGCTTCGCTTACCATATAATTACCGGACCACAAATCGCCGTGAATTAGCGCAGCGGGTTCCCTTGGAATCAGGCTTTCGATGTTTTTGTAAAAAGGATCTAATTTCTCGAACGAATAGCCGCGTTCGCGGGCCATTTTAAACTGAGGTTCAAGACGTTGATTGATGTAAAACGAAACCGCATCGGGCTCCTCGGTGTTAGCTTGTGGTAAACTGCCTATATAATTATCTTTTACAAAGCCAAAGGCCGCCGTGTTGCGATGCATTGCAGCAAGCTGTTCGCCAAAGCTTTGGTCAAAGGTTTCGGCCTTGGGCGCAGCGTCTATATATTCGAGAATCAGAAAACTTTGATCTTCAAAAGTGCCGGTATGCAATACTTCGGGGATTCGAAAGGTTTTGGTTTTTGCAAGCTCTTCAAGCCCCAGTTTCTCCAACTCAAACATATTGGGGAAGGCTGTGGCATCATTTACTTTAACCACAAAACTTTTGGTAACCGTATCTATTTTGTAGACATCATTGATATCACCTCCTGTCAATGCTGCGGTGTTTGTGATGTTTTGGTCTAAATGGTCTGAAAGGTGTTTTTTAAGATTTTCGTTTAGCATAAGTGAGGTACGTAAATGCGTAGTCGTGCCGCTCATCGGTATCGTGAAACGCGCTTGAAACCAGTTCCCACTTGTCGGGATCAATTTCAGGAAAAAAAGCGTCTGCTTCAAAGCTGCCGTGAACACGGGTGAGTTCTATATGCGTTGCCGGTTCCAGGGCAAGTTTATAAATCTCTCCACCGCCAATTATCCAGATTTGCTCCTCTTTTTCAGCCATTTTGAGTGCTTCTTCCAGATTTTTGGCCACAAGAACGCCTTCAAATTTTGGCTGATAATTTTCTTGTCTGGTGATGACGATGTGGGTGCGATTGGGTAAGGGAGTTGGAAAAGACTCCAGTGTTTTTCTACCCATAATGATGTAATGATGGGAGGTAAGCTTTTTAAAGCGTTTGAAATCATCGGGCAAATGCCAGATCATTTGATTGTCTTTACCAAGGGCATTATTTTCGGCTGCTGCTGCAATAAGGGTAATCATAGGGGTTCAGGAATTAAAAGGTCGGTCTGTTGCAGAGGTAATGCCCGAGTTGCTTTTAGGAAGCGGATGATCGTTTTCTGCTTTTGTCTGAAGTTTGGCAATTTTGGCTTTTTGTTTGGCTACCAGTTTGTCTAATTGCTCATTTTCCCATTTTTTAGTCATAAAAGAATTGAGCAAAAACACATTTAAGGCGTGTATAAGAAACAGGAAGAACCAAATCAACACTGCCCATACAAACCAGTCTACCGAAGCCGGCCGGAATGCCGAACCAAAATCAAGAAACTTATTGAGAATGATAAAGAGCACACCGCCTGCCAGAAAAACAATAAAATGTCTGAAGAGGTTTTTTTTCTGTTTAACCCGTTTTTGCGCATACTCGATGAGTTCGCGCTGCTCCGGATCAATTTTGGAACTTTCCTGTTTTTTTGAGAACATAGTTATAGGGTAAATGTATTTGTATAAATAGATTTTGCAGATTAACAGCAAATTGTAAAGTAATGCGCTATCTGGGCTTTACCTTTACTGGAACTGGTTAAATTTACAAGAAATACTTATGCTTTTACCTTATGAAAAACCTAAAAAAGGAATTTCCTCTTACATCAAGTTACGTACATCTTAATACTGCCGGGTCTGGATTATTGTCCGAAACGGTTTTAGACTTCAGACAAAATCACGATCTTGACTATCTCGTGCTGGGTAGTATTTTGAAAGATGAGCAGGGGGCATTTATTGATAAGGTGCGCGAAGATGTTGCCCGTTTTTTTCACCATACCCCGCAATATACCTCGCTGCATCCCAGCTTTTCGATTGGTTTTAATGCCTTGCTGGAAGCATTTGACGCCAACACCCGTTTTTTGCTGCTTGATGTAGATTACCCATCTATAAACTGGGCGGTAGAGCAGCGTGGTTTTGATATCCAGTATGCGCGAATTGATGAATGGCTCGAAGATAATATTGAGCAGGCCGTTATAAAACACAAACCCGATGTACTTTGCCTGAGTCTGATTCAATATTTGAATGGAATACGCATTGATTTTGAATTTCTGAAGCAATTAAAGGAGAATAACCCCGGCCTGCTGATTATTGCAGACGGTACCCAATATGTGGGGATAGAAGATTTTGATTTTGGCCAAAGCGGAATAGACATCCTTGGGGCCAGCGCTTATAAATGGTTGAATGCCGGTTATGGGAATGCTTTTTTCCTCTTTAAACCCGCAGTAGAAGAACGCCTGAAGCCCAAAAATCTGGGTTTTGGCTCAGATAGAGGTAAGTATAAGTCTGAAGATTTTAATTTAATAAGCCGAATGGAGCCCGGTCATCTGGACACCTTAAATATGGGTAGCCTACAGGCGGCACTAGGTTTGGTAAGGAAAATAGGTTTTGCTTCGATCACCGATCAAATTCAAAAATTACAGCAGTTTGCATTTGAAGCTTTCGCAGAACGCAATTTGCTTAGTGACGAAGTGCTCAAGCGAAAAATTCACGGGCCTTTTTACACGATTAAAGGCGATGAGAAAACTTTCGAAAAGCTTCGGGCTAATGATGTCATCTGCTCTTTGCGCGGATCGGGAATTCGGGTTAGTTTCCATTATTTTAATACAGAATCAGACATACAGAAGCTTTTGAAGTTAATTTAGCATTATCGATAAGGTTTTGAGCGTTAATATATTATGGATTTATTTTTCAAAAACGATTTCGTAATCAGGAATATAAGATAGTTATCCGCTCTGACTGAGATATTCGAAAAAATGAGCATAAATACCTGATTTTTTGGGTTTTATGCGATTTCAGTTTTAAATTTGAACCAACTTAAATGAATTTGTTATGCCAATTACGAAACAATTTTTAAAATCGAAACCCGAGTGTAAAGTTACTTTTACCGTGCTTGATGCTGATGCAAATGCAGTGGCTGTTGCCGGTGATTTTAACGACTGGGAAAAGACTGAACTTAAAAAACTAAAAAACGGTTCTTTTAAAGGACAACTCAATATACCTGTTGATGCTACTTACGAATTTCGTTATTCTGTAGATGGAGAATGGGTAAATGAGCCTGAAGCAGACGGCTATAAGTTTAATGAATTTGCCGGAGCCGAAAACAGTCTTTTGACGCTTTAGCAGAAAGTGTTGTACACCTCAAAAGCCGTCAAAACCATTAGGTCCTGACGGCTTTTTTAGTTACCGCTTTTTTAAAAGGAGTTCTGTGTTTTAAAGTTTTTTAAACACGTAGTCTGTAAAATAGCGTTTTGAATCTTCAAATTGTTGAATAACCCGAAGACCAGATTGGCGTGCAAGCCAGTCAACAATGTGGTCGTCATACTTTTGGGATATTTCGGTATGAATGCTTTCCCAGGGCGATAGGTTAATCTCGAGGTTCAACTTATTCAGATTTACTTTTTGGGCTTTGGTGCTAACCAAAAAGCTCTTTGTTGTACCCGTCTCGGGATCGTAAGTGGGCCAGTGTTTAAAGGCTTCGCAATCAAAATTAGCGTCTAGGCTTTTATTGATGCGTTTCAGTACATTTTTATTAAATGCTTCGGTCACACCCTGACTGTCATTATAGGCATTTAGAATAACCGTGGGATCTTTTTTCCGATCAAAGCCCATAAACAGCAAGTCATCTGCCGTCATGCATTTTTGAATGTCTGAAAGGAAACTCACGGCGTGCTCGTGATTGAGATTACCTATGTTAGAACCCAAAACCATTATTACGGTCTTCTTTTGGCCAGATCGCTTGCACAGCTTTTCTAAAACCTCAAAGTAAGTTCCCTGTTGGGTTACAACCTGTAAATCCGGTAAGCTTATCTGTAAATCCTGTTCCAGATTGTCTAAAGCATTTTGACTGATGTCAATAGGCTTGTAGGTTACGGGAATGTTTTTGGCTACGAGATGGTTTAGTAAAACCTTTGTTTTTTTACCGTCACCGGCGCCCAGTTCTACCAGTTCAAAGCCATCTTTTCCTGAAAATAAAGAAGCAATTTCGTTAGTATGAGTATCTAAAATTTCATACTCACAACCGGTAAGGTAATATTCCGGAAGATGCATGATTTGCTGAAAAAGATGATCTCCTTCCTTATCGTAGAACCATTTGGAAGAAATGTATTTCGGGAAGGCAGTAAGGCCCTCGTAAATTTCCTTATGAAAGGTAGTGTCGAACTGCTGTCCGGTTTTTTTCGTCTTCATAATGCTGTTATTTCGCTAAACGAATCCCGGTGAATTGCCAGCGTAGATGGGGATGGAAAAAATTGCGGTAGGTAGGACGGGTATGATTTGCTGAAGTGGCTACCGAACCACCGCGAAGCGTTTTTTGATTAACCATAAATTTGCCGTTGTATTCACCCAATGCTCCCGGAGCTTTGGTGTAACCGGGGTAAGGCAAATAAGCACTTTCGGTCCATTCCCAACGCTCTCCCCAATTGAAATGCTCCTGAGCAGCTTCCCACTCATACTCGGTAGGAAGGCGCAGACCGCGCCACTGGGCATAGGCGAAAGCTTCGTAATAGGAGATGTGCGTCACGGGTGCTTCAAGATTAAGGGGTTTATAACCGCCGAGGGTATAATGCATGCTCACACCGTCTGCGGTATGCCAGTATTGAGGTGCTTTAATGGTGTTTGCAGAAACCCAGGCCCAGCCTTCACTATGCCAGAGCAGGGCATGCTCATAGCCGCCTGCCTCTATGAATTCAAGATATTCTGCATTGGTGACCAGTGTGTTTGAAATCTCAAATGGGTTGAGATATACCTTGTGCCTGCCCAATTCATTATCGTAACAGAAATCTGAGCCCTCGTGGCCTATTTCATAAATTCCGGCGTCGATCTGAATCCATTTTTGAGAATCAGAAACAGGCTTATTTTCCTGAAAACTTTCAGAATAAGTGGGCAGCAGCGGATTATTTCCCAGAATGTATTTGATGTCGGTAAGCAACAGTTCCTGATGCTGTTTTTCGTGATGAATGCCTATTTCTACAAGGCTCTCAATTTCGGGCGTCAGGTTTTTTTCATCGCTCAGCCAATCTTTCAATTGTGCAGTGACGTAGTTGCGGTAGTCGTAAATCTCATTAACTGTGGGGCGTGAAAGGTTTCCGCGATCGGTGCGCACCACGCGGGCACCCATACTTTCGTAGTAACTGTTGAAAACAAAGGAAAATTGCGAATTGTATTCTTTGTAACCGGGTTTGTGTTTTTTCAGAATAAAATCTTCAAAAAACCAGGTGGTGTGACCCAAATGCCATTTTGGCGGCGATACATCTTCGATAGGCTGCACCACGTAATCCTCGATCTGTAAAGGTTTACATAGGGTCTCGCTATGCTTGCGGGTTTCCAATAAAAAGTCGAGAAGAGCAGTTGTGCTAACAATCATACCAATGAATTATAACTAAGAGTTATTCTCAAAGTTACAATTTAAAAAGTATAGCTCCTGATTGCTAGAAGTTAAGCCCGCGTTAAAAGGTAAAGGGCATCGAGTATTTAATAGCCCGGGGTTTACCGCCTGCCTGTCCCGGTGTCATTTGAGGGATGGCCATTATGTTGCGCTTGGCTTCTTCCTGAAGGGGTTTAGTGCCTCCTTTAACACCTAGGATTTGCGGTTTCCCCTCTTCATTGATCACAAAATCAACGATTACCGGTTCTTTAACCGTTCCTTTTTTATAACCTTCCGGAAATTTGAAATTGGTAACTACGTGATTTACCAGTTGTTTTTTGAAGCAGGCTTTTTTGTCTGCATCAGAACCTGAGCAACCCGGCCACACCGGTGGAACTTCACGGATGCTAATGGCATTTCCCGATACGGTGATTCCTTCCTGTGCATAGGTGTTGCCAAAAAAGGCCAGAAGGGCGATGATTAAGAATTTTTTCATGACTTGAAGATTTGGGGTTATACAGCGACTGCTCCTTTAATATGAGGATGCGGGTCGTAATTTTCTAAAGTAAAGTCCTCAAACGTAAAACTAAATAAGTCTTTTACTTCAGGATTTAATTTAATCGTCGGTAAGTTGCGTATTTCCCGGCTCAATTGCAAATTTAATTGCTCGATGTGGTTGTTGTAGATGTGGGCATCGCCAAAGGTGTGTACAAAATCACCGGGAGCATAATCGCAAACCTGAGCGACCATCATCGTAAAAAGTGCGTAGGAAGCGATATTGAAGGGCACTCCCAGAAATACATCTGCACTGCGCTGATAAAGCTGGCAGGATAAGCGGGGGCGTTTGTCTTCGGCATCGGGATTACCGGGTGCCACATAGAACTGAAAAAACGCGTGGCAGGGAGGCAGCGCTGCTTTGCCGTTAGCCACATTTTCTGCAAACGATTTGCGGGTATCTGGCATTACACTGGGATTCCAAGCCGAAACGAGCATGCGTCTGCTGTTGGGGTTGGTTTTTAGCGTTTCAACAACTTCGGTGATCTGGTCGATCTCCTCACTGTTCCAGTTGCGCCATTGATGGCCGTAAACAGGGCCAAGATCTCCATTTTCATCGGCCCATTCATTCCAGATGCGAACCCCATTTTCCTGTAGATAGGCAATATTGGTGTCTCCTTTTAAAAACCAGAGCAATTCGTAAATAATCGATTTCAGATGCAGTTTTTTAGTGGTTACCATCGGGAAACCTTCACTTAAGTCAAAGCGCATTTGATAGCCAAAAACGCTCAGGGTTCCTGTACCGGTGCGGTCTCCCTTTTGAACGCCTTCATTCAGAATATGTTTTACTAAGTCGTGATATTGCTTCATAGTTTGAAAATTTTCAGCCTTTAAAATTAAATATAAGCTCTGCTTTGAAACTCCAATTTTGGAATTTTTACTAAATACTTATTAACGTATATTCGCTCACTCGTTTTTACAATAATTTGTTACTTTTATTCGATGCTGTTAAAAACCATTACCTATTCCTTCGGAGAGGCAAAATATTACGCCAAGTTCATTCATTTCAAGTTTAATGAAGACTTGAAGGAGGTTGTACTCGAAAATTCTAAACAAATTTTTGCCGATGTTGAAAGCTTTTACGGCTCTGATAAGTACGTATTTATTTCTGAAAGAGGTCTGGGGACCTCACTAGATCCCAGTTTTATTAAATCGCTGAATCTTTCTAAAATGAAAGCGGTAGCGGTTGTTTCTCCGGATGTGGCTAAAAGGCGCGATGAATTGATTAAAGAGCAGAATTACATCAAAGGCTCTTTTGCTTTTTTTACAAGCTACGAAGCTGCAGAGCACTGGGCACGAACCTTCGATTAACGCTTCCGGCTTCTTTATCCTATAATCATACCTGCTATAGTTGCAGATAGCAAGGACGCAAGCGTACCACCAATCACGGCTTTTAAACCAAATTCAGACAAGGTTTTTCGTTGTTTAGGTGCCAAAGAACCAATGCCGCCTATTTGTATTCCGATAGAGGCAAAATTGGCAAATCCACAGAGCATATAGGTAGCCATAATCACCGACTTTTGATAGGTAAAGCTCAATTCGTTAAGCGGATTTTTAAGCTCGGCCAGCTGAATGTATCCTACAAACTCACTCGCAGCGAGTTTGATACCCAGCAATTGTCCCATAAGCATCACATCTTCTGAAGCAACACCTATAAGCCACATAAGCGGGGCAAATAAAGTCCCCAAAACAGACTCTAAGGAGAATTTAGGATACGGGGTGTTTTCCGCTAGGAAGCTGTTGAGCGTGGTGACTTCACCTATTTTTTCGAAGCCGTAGTTGATCATCGCTATAAATGCTACAAAAACCAGTAACATCGCACCAACGTTTGCGGCAAGTTTTAGACCCTCGGTTGTACCTGTAGCAATAGCGTCAAGAATATTTGCGCCAATTTTATCCTGCGAAACTTCCACACGGGAATCAATAGGCTCCTGTTGCGGATATAAAAGTTTTGAAATCACGATTGCTCCTGGTGCTGCCATTACCGAAGCAGCAAGCAAATGCCTCGCAAACTCAAGTCTTAAGGCGTTGTCATCGCCTCCTAAAAAACCTATGTATGCAGCGAGTACGCCGCCGGCCACAGTAGCCATTCCGCCAATCATGACCAGCAGGATTTCAGAACGCGTCATACGCTCCAGATAGGCTTTAATCATCAGTGGGGCTTCGGTTTGTCCCAGAAATATGTTTCCGGCAACCGATAAACTTTCGGCACCTGAGATATTCATTAATTTGGTAAGTACCCAGGCCATTCCCTTTACAACGATCTGCACAACGCCCAGATAAAAAAGAACTGAAGTAAGTGCTGAGAAAAAGATGATTGTGGGCAATACCTGAAAAATAAAAATAAAGCCATAACTGTTAACGTCCATCATTCCGCCCAAAAGAAACTCACTTCCTGCTGCGGTAAAATCAAGGATTTTGACGAATATTTTGCCTACAAACTCGAAGGCTCTCTGCACAAACGGGACGCGCAAAACGCCAATGGCCAGTAAAAGCTGTGCTGCAAGCCCAACCCCAATGGTTTTCCAGTTTATCGCTTTCCTGTTGTTGCTCAATAAGTAGGCGATCACCAATAGGCAAAGCATTCCCAAAACCCCGCGCCAAAGGCTGTCAAATGAAAAACCGGCGTTTGGGATAATTTCTTTAGAAGCGGCTACCGGTAAGGTTTCCTGCAGACTTTGCGCAAATGAACTAACTGTACTTAAAAGAAGGATGAGTAACGGGAGTAATTTTCGCATCAAGTTTAATTGCGTTTAGAAATTTCGTCCCTGATTTTAGCTGCGGCTTCGTAGTCTTCAGCCGCAACGGCTTGCTCGAGCAGGGAATTGAGTTCACTAAGCGAAAGCTTTTTGTAATCGCTTCTTGGCTCTGCTTCTTCAGGATCGTCAACAACCAGCTGATCTACCAGTACATCATCTTCGGGTCTGGAATCACTTTCAGAACCTTTTAAATAGATACCGGCTTTTTCCAGAATATTTTTATAGGTAAAAATAGGAGCGTTAAAACGCAGCGCCAGCGAGATTGCGTCACTGGTGCGGGCATCGATGATCTCTTCGGTGCCCTCGCGCTCGCAGATAATGCTGCTGTAAAACACCCCGTCTACAAGCTTGTGAATAATCACCTGCTTTACCTGAATGTCAAACCGGTCTGCAAAATTTTTAAAAAGATCGTGGGTAAGCGGCCGTGGAGGCTTGATCTCTTTCTCTAAAGCGATAGCGATAGATTGAGCTTCAAAGGCTCCTATGACAATAGGCAACTTACGGTCACCTTCTACTTCACTCAGAATTAATGCGTACGCGCCGTTTTGCGTCTGGCTGTACGATATCCCTTTTATATTTAAGCGCACTAAACTCATAGGGTGTAAAAATATAAAAAAGGCTGTTTAAAACCGGATTAACATCACAATTTAAACAGCCTTTAGACTTTTATGCTTTTAAAACTAGGAGTTGTTTGCTTTAAACTCTTTTAATTTTTCATTTAAACGGGGCACCACATCAAAAGCATCACCTACAATCCCGTAGTCTGCGGCCTTGAAAAAGGGAGCTTCAGGATCGGTATTGATGACTACTTTGGTTTTAGAGGCATTGATTCCTGCGAGGTGCTGTATCGCTCCGGAAATACCAATAGCAATGTACAGGTTAGAGGCTACAGGCTTACCGGTTTGCCCCACGTGCTCGCCGTGCGGTCTCCATCCCATATCTGATACGGGTTTAGAACAAGCGGTAGCGGCACCCAGAATATCAGCCATTTCTTCAATCATTCCCCAGTTTTCAGGGCCTTTAAGTCCGCGACCACCGCTAACTACGATTTCTGCATCGGCAATGGTAACCTTGTCTTTGGCCTTGTCAACAGATTTTACTTCAATATTGAAATGTTTATCATCAAGACCGGGTTCAAAAGCTGCTTCCGAAGCTTCTTTTTGAGACTCTTTAAGGCCAAAACTGTTTTTAGAAAGACCTACGATTTTCACATCGGTTTTAATTTCGGTATGATTGAACGCTTTATTGGTAAACGCCGTACGTTTTACTTTAAAAGGAGATTCGCTTTCCGGTAGCGCCACTACGTTTGAAGCATAGCCTGCTTGCAGGTCAATAGCGAGCAATGGAGCGAGGTATTTGGCATTAGCACTGCTGCTTAACACGATTACTTTAGCGCTTTCCTGTTGTGCTGCCTGAGTAATGGCTGCTGCGTAGGCATTGGCGTTAAATTTGCCGAGCTTGTCATTTTTAACGTGCATGACCTTGTCTGCACCATAAGTGCCCAGCGAAGCGGTTTCATCAGCATTAAACGCCACAGCGGTTACGGTGGTGCCCAGCATATCTGCAATACCACGGGCATAGCTTACTACTTCGTAAGCGGTCTTTTTAAATTTTCCTTCTTCTGATTCTGTATATACTAAAACTGACATATTCTTTATTTTTTTAGGATTTCGCAATTGCGAAAAAAAATTCGTTCCTGATTATTGAGGTTGATCTTAGATGGCCTTGGCCTCGTTGTGAAGCAAATCAATAAGTTGATCCAGATTATCAGGATCTATGAGTTTTACTTCGCCTTTTGGAGCAGGCTTTTCAAAAGATACTGCTGCGGTTTCTGCGGAAGCACCAGCGGGTTCTTTAACCGTAAGCGGTTTTTTACGGGCCATCATAATTCCGCGCATATTGGGGATGCGTAAATCGCTTTCTTCAACCAAACCTTTCTGACCACCTATAACAAGAGGCAGTTTTGCAGAAACGGTTTCCTTACCACCGTCTATTTCGCGAATGGCAGTAGCAGTATCTCCCTCTACTTCAAGGCTGATGCAGGTGTTTACAAAGCTGGCACCGATAAGGTTAGCCAACATTCCGGGAACCATCCCGCCGTTATAATCAATAGACTCACGACCGGCGATGATTAGATCGTAGTTGCCTTCTTTAGCTACAACACTCAGTTCTTTAGCAACCTGAAAACCATCAAGAGCTTCGGTGTCTATACGTATCGCAGTATCTGCGCCAATGGCCAGGGCCTTACGCAGGGTAGGCTCGGTTTCAGTACCACCAACATTTACAATATCTACAGTCGCACCCTGCTTTTCTTTAAACCACATAGCGCGGGTAAGGCCAAACTCGTCATTAGGATTTATCACAAACTGTACTCCGTTTGTGTCAAATTTGGTATTATTGTCTGTGAAATTGATTTTCGAGGTCGTATCAGGCACGTGACTGATGCACACTAAAATTTTCATATATATTGCTTTAAAAAGTAACTATTTCGTTTTCGCTACGAAAATAAGCATTAATATCTGAAATTTCCTATGCACGCATAACAAAATTTAGTTAAAAGCAATTCCTTGCCGACGATTTAATTCCTATTTTTGCTCTCCCTGTTTAAAATGGGGTTTTTCCTCAGAATGCAGTGATATATATGTCGTTCTAATGCGGTTGTTAGTTTCAGCATTAAAGGCATATCACATTAAAAATTAGTTGAAAGAAAAGACACGTTACATCCATTTTTATTTATGAAAACAATACAATTTAGGGAAGCCGTTTGCGAGGCTATGAGCGAAGAAATGCGTCGTGATGAGGCTGTTTACCTTATGGGTGAGGAAGTGGCAGAATACAACGGTGCCTATAAGGCTTCAAAAGGCATGCTCGATGAGTTTGGCCCAGACCGTGTGATCGACACTCCCATCTCTGAGCTTGGTTTTGCCGGGATTGCGATAGGTAGTGCTATGAACGGATGCCGCCCTATTGTAGAGTATATGACCTTTAACTTCTCTCTGGTAGGTATTGATCAGATCATCAATAACGCTGCAAAAATACGCCAGATGTCAGGAGGTCAGTTTAACTGTCCAATCGTTTTTAGAGGTCCTACGGCTTCTGCCGGTCAGTTAGGTGCCACGCACTCTCAGGCTTTTGAAAACTGGTTTGCAAATACTCCGGGTCTAAAAGTTATCGTGCCTTCTAACCCTGCTGATGCTAAAGGATTGCTTAAATCTGCCATCCGTGATGACGATCCGGTTATCTTTATGGAAAGTGAGCAGATGTATGGGGATAAAGGCGAAGTGCCCGAAGGTGAGTACCTGATTCCAATAGGTGTTGCAGACATCAAGCGTGAAGGTACCGATGTGACTATCGTTTCCTTTGGTAAAATCATCAAGGAAGCTTACACCGCTGCTGAAGAACTTGAAAAAGACGGAATCTCCTGCGAGATTATCGACCTGAGAACCGTTAGGCCACTGGATATTGATACCGTACTTAAGTCGGTAAAGAAAACAAACCGTCTGGTGATTCTTGAGGAGGCCTGGCCATTTGGTAACGTATCTACCGAGATCACGTATCAGGTTCAGGAAAAGGCATTTGATTTTCTGGATGCCCCAATCGTAAAAATAAATACTGCAGATACACCTGCACCGTATTCTCCTGTACTGCTTAAAGAATGGTTGCCTAATAGCAATGATGTTGTTAAAGCGGTTAAAAAAGTACTGTACAGGTAGTCTGAGACTACTATCTTTGAAGCTTCATTTGATCATTCAGATGAAGCTTTTTTTATTACTAGCGGTTTCTAATCAAAATAGTTTAGACCTTAGCGTAAGGAATTCCCCAAAAGCCTACTTAGCCTTTATGAAGTATTTAATTCTTGTTCTGCTACTTTTTACAACTCCTTTAATGCTAAACGCGCAGACCAAAGCAGGTGGACTCGTTGTAGATCAGGGTGGAAATGCCATACCTTTTGCAAATGTGGTTTTTGCAGGTTCTACTGAAGGTACCATAACAAATGAGGACGGAAGGTTTTACATTCAGTCTGATGCTACTTACAATCAATTGAAAGTTTCCTTTGTAGGTTTTGAGTCTCTCGTGGTCGATCTGCCCCAAAAGGTGAATTACAATCTCGAAATCACGCTTAAAGAAGAAACCGAAAGCTTAAGCGAAGTAGTTATTTATAGCGGAAAGCAATCTAAAAAGAACAACCCGGCGATTGATATCCTGCGAAAAATATGGGCAAACAAACGCTCTAACGGACTCAGCCAGTTTAAGCAGTATGAGTACGATAAATACGAGAAGGTAGAGTTTGACCTCAATACCATAGACAGTTCGCTTATAAACAGCAAGATTTTTAATAAAATGGAATTCATCTTTGACCAGATGGATACCTCCCGAATTACCGGAAAAACATACCTGCCCATCTTTATAAACGAGCGCAGCAGTAAGGTGTATGGAGATAATGTTTTGGGCAAGGAAAAAGAAGAGCTTAAAGGAAACCGAAACAGCGGTTTTAATACCAATCAAACCTTGATAGCTTTCATTCAGGAATTGTACAATGACTTCAACGTATATGACAATTACCTGAAGTTTTTTGATAAAAGTTTTGTGAGTCCGCTTTCTACAACCGGTATTGACACCTATAATTATGTGCTGGCAGACAGTGCTTTCATCAAAAACAAATGGTGTTACAACATCATTTACTACCCGCGGAGACCGGCTGAACTTACCTTTAAGGGAGATTTTTGGGTAAATGATACCACCTGGGCGATTAAGGAAATCAACCTGCAGGTTAATAAAAGTGCCAATATCAACTGGGTTAAGGAGATTTATATTGAGCAGGAGTTTGAGGTGCTAAACGATTCGGTTTTCCTGATCACACGGGATTATTTCCTTTCCGATTTCGCTTTGCGAAAAAAAGAAGGAAGCCGTGGTGTTTACGGGAAGCGTACCACGCTTTTTGACGATTACAAGTTTGATCAAAAGCGCGAAGAAGATTTTTACGATGAGCGCGTCACGCAGTACGATGAAACGGTCTATACCAAGCCCGATGATTTTTGGGAAGAGAAGCGCCTTGAGCCCTTAAGCAAGGACGAAAAGGGAGTTTATGTGATGCTCGATTCCCTTAAAAAAGTGCCTAAGTTTCAGCGGTTTTATGATGCCGGAGCCATGCTGGTAAGCGGTTATTATGAGTGGGATCGTGCCAATCTGGATATAGGCCCTATCTTTTCGGTATTTGGTTTTAATGATGTGGAAGGTTTGCGCTTGCGTCTGGGCGCCCGCACCTATTTTGGGCAAAATGATCCCTGGCGACTGGAAGGTTTTGGAGCTTACGGCTTTAAAGATGAGAAATTTAAGTTTGGTATTTCGGGTAAGGTATTGCTCGATGCTAAATCCCGACTCATTTTGAGTGGCGGTTACCGCCAGGATGTGGAGCAAATTGCCGCAAGTCTCACGACTTCTACCGATGTTTTGGGCAGAAACCTGGCCTCGTCTTCGCTCGTAACGGTGGGGAATAACGATCAGCTAACGAGTATTAAGTTGGCCAACTTTGCCATTGAAGCTGAATTTTTAAAGAACCTGAAAGTGCGTTATGATTTGTCGTATCGCACGCTTGAATCTGCTTCGCCTAGCTTCAATCTGGATTATTATACCGATTTTACGCAAAGCGAAATCAAATCTCAGGTAAAGCAAACCGAGATGGTGGTAAGCACCATTTTTGAGCCGGGTAAGCGCACCTCGGGATACGGGGTAGAGCGTACCACGAGCAACGAGTGGTTTCCTACCATTTTTGTGGGGTATACCAAAGGCGTTGAAGGACTTTTTGAAAGCGATTTTGACTACGAAAAAATTCAGCTTTCCTATAGACAACCCTGGCGAATGGGAGGTTTGGGGACCTTTAGTTCGGTTATTGAAGCCGGTAAAACTTTTGGTGAAGTGCCTTTGGGACTTATGAGTGTGATTCCCGGTAACCAAAACCTCTTTTCGATTTACGGTACGTTTCCGCAGTTGAACTTTTATGAGTTTGTGACAGACACCTACCTCACCGCGCATTTAGAGCATAATTTCGGCGGAAGAATCTTTGGTCGCATTCCCTTCTTAAGAAAATTGAATCTTCGGGAAATCGTGGGCATCAAGGGTGCCTGGGGATCGGTATCCGATGAAAACCGCCTCATCAATGCTTCGGGCGTTGAATACCTCGCTCCTGATGACAAACCCTATTATGAATACAGTTTTGGGGTAGGCAATATTCTTAAGGTTTTACGTATTGATTTCAACTTCAGAGGTAATTATCTGGATTTGCCTGAGGCGCGTAAATTTGGAATAACCGGGGCTTTAGAATTTTCATTTTAAAAATCAAGCTTCTGTAAATCAGTATTTAAAGAATTTCGTTTTACGAAAACGATATAAAATACCGGATGCTTTTCTTTTAACCTGTTTTACTTGTGACAGCCTGAGTTTTGGCCTATTTTTGCAGCCCTTTTAAGGCGAAAAGAAAATTTAACCAGAAATAAAATGACAGCAGATAAAATTACCACTTTTGATGTCCTGATCGAGATTCCAAAAGGAAGCCGCAATAAGTACGAGTACGACTTCAAGCTGAAAAAAATACGTTACGATCGTATGATTTTCTCTTCAATGATGTATCCTGCAGATTACGGTTTTATACCTAAAACACTTGCGTTAGATGGAGATCCACTTGACGTTTTGGTATTAGTGACAGAGCCTACTTTCCCCGGTTGTGTTATGGAGGTGAAGCCTATTGGTGTTTTTCATATGACCGACGAGAAAGGTCCTGATGAGAAAATTATCTGTGTACCTGTGAGCGATCCTATCGCAAGCAGCACTACAGATTTAAGTGAACTAAATCCACACCTTATCAAAGAAATCGAGCATTTCTTTCAGGTTTATAAAGATCTTGAAAAGAAAAAGGTAGATGTAGGAGGTTTTGGAGACGTGGCTGAAGCTAAGGAAATCATCGGTCAATGCATAGACCGTTACCGCACCAGTGATGTACCCAAAGAAGAAGTGAGTATCGATTAATTAAGATACCTTCAATAAATTTATAAAGGCCGCAATTTGCGGCCTTTTTTTGTTATATATTCTCGGTGAATTAAGCTTAAGTTTATATTTATCGCATTTTTGTTACATTAGCACTTCATTTTTAACAATCAAATACATATTTATGGAACAAAATATCATCTACGTGCCTATTGCACTGGCCGTTTTAGGACTGGTTTTTATGTTTATCAAAATGGCCTGGGTCAAGAAGCAGGCTGCCGGTAATGAGCGTATGCAAAGCATTTCAAAAAGTATTAAGGAAGGTGCACTTGCGTTTCTGGCTGCAGAATATCGCCTGTTACTCATCTTTGTGGTGATCGCTTCAGCCTTGTTATTTGGGATCTCGTATGTGGTAGATACCACCAGCTGGATGATTGTGCCCGCTTTTATCATCGGTGCATTTTTCTCTGCACTTGCCGGAAACATCGGGATGCGTATTGCTACAGATGCTAACGCCCGTACTGCAGAAGCTGCAAAAACCAGTTTGCCACAGGCGCTTAAAGTTAGTTTTGGTGGTGGAACTGTTATGGGGCTGGGTGTTGCCGGTCTTGCGGTTTTAGGTTTGAGTCTGATATTTTTATTCCTAATGGGAAGCTTCCTTACCGAAGGTGGAAACTTCTATAACGAAATGACTGTTGTTCTCGAAACCCTCGCCGGTTTCTCTCTGGGAGCAGAGTCTATTGCACTATTCGCCCGTGTGGGTGGCGGTATTTATACCAAGGCTGCCGACGTAGGTGCAGACCTTGTAGGTAAGGTAGAAGCAGGTATTCCTGAAGATGATCCGCGTAACCCGGCTACTATTGCCGATAACGTTGGAGATAATGTAGGGGATGTTGCGGGAATGGGTGCCGACCTTTTTGGCAGCTATGTAGCAACCGTACTTGCCGCAATGGTTTTGGGTAACTATCTGGTACAGGATATGTCTCAGGGCGCACAGTTTACCGATGCCTTTAACAATATGGGGCCTATTTTACTCCCGATAGTGATTGCGGGAGTTGGAATTTTGGCTTCCATCATTGGTACATTCCTCGTAAGCATTAAAAATAATGAAGCTAAAGAACCTCAGGTTCAGCGAGCGCTTGATTTAGGTAACTGGGTTGCGATCATCCTGACCCTGATCGCGAGTTATTTCCTCATCGACTGGATGCTACCTGAAATGATGTCTATGCAATTTTTTGGCGAAGGCTATAAAGACATTCCGTCTCTAAATGTGTTCTGGTCTGCGTGTATTGGCCTTGCTGTGGGCGCTTTAATTTCGGTGGTGACTGCACATTACACCAGTCTGGGTAAAGGTCCGGTTCTCGATATTGTGAAAAACTCGTCTACCGGAGCGGCGACTAACATCATCGCCGGTCTTGCGGTTGGGATGAAATCGACGTTCCTTTCGGTATTGCTTTTTGCTGCTGCGATCTACGGTTCGTATGAACTGGCCGGCTTTTATGGTGTTGCCCTTGCCGCTTCAGCGATGATGGCGACCACAGCGATGCAATTGGCTATTGACGCTTTTGGACCTATTGCAGATAATGCCGGTGGAGTTGCCGAGATGAGTGAACTCGACGATCACGTGCGTGAGCGTACCGATATTCTGGATTCGGTAGGAAATACGACTGCTGCGGTAGGTAAAGGTTTTGCGATTGCTTCAGCAGCACTTACGGCTTTGGCACTTTTTGCTGCCTACGTAACTTTTACGGGAATTGACGGAATCAATATTTTTAAAGCCGATGTACTCGCCGCGCTGTTTGTAGGGGGAATGATTCCGGTTATATTCTCGGCTTTAGCGATGCAATCTGTAGGTAAAGCTGCGATGCAAATGGTGCAGGAAGTACGCAGACAGTTCCGTGAAATCCCCGGAATACTGGAAGGGACCGGTAAGCCGGAATACGGTAAGTGTGTGGCTATTTCTACGCAGGCTGCGCTGCGCGAAATGATTCTGCCCGGTTTGATAACTATCATCACGCCTATTCTTATGGGATTGATTTTTGGTGCAGAGCCTCTTGGGGGGTATATGGCAGGTGTTTGTGTTTCCGGAGTAATGTGGGCAATTTTTCAAAACAATGCCGGTGGTGCCTGGGATAATGCCAAGAAGTCATTTGAAGCCGGAGTAGAAATCAATGGTAAAATGACTTACAAAGGTAGTGATGCGCACAAAGCAGCCGTTACCGGAGATACGGTAGGGGATCCCTTTAAAGATACTTCAGGACCTTCAATGAACATTTTAATCAAGCTGACCTGTCTGGTAGGCCTTGTAATTGCTCCGATTTTAGGAGGGCATTCAGAAGAAATAACCGCTTCAAATGAAAATGATGTTCAAGTGGAGATGAGTGTTGTAGTCACTGGTGATGATGATGCCGTTGCTACTATTACAGAAACCAGAATTCTTGAAGGTGGTATAACTTCATCTATAAAAAAGGAAATTGAGGGAACTGAAGCTGAAGTAATGGCTGAACTCGCAAGAATCCAAAAAGAAAAACAATAACCAGAAGTTATTTTTCAGAATAAAGTTCTTCAGAAATCCCGGATTTACGTCCGGGATTTTTTCTTTTTGATCGATTGACTGCGCGGTTCTGGTAAGTTAAAAAAGGATTAATCTTTCGTAGGTTGTGTAAGAAGTGACTAACTTATAGTATGCTTAAAGATATACTACAACGCCTGAGATTACGGGCGAAAGACCCCCTGCAAATTCACGGTTACCAAAGTTATGGTACTGATGAACATTTATATCTTTTAGGTCGCGCACTTGAGGATGAAGGTGTTGATCTGGATAAAACAGGAGTGGCCAGTGTTTTTAAAAATGCCTGGCATCAGTTTCGCAGTGATGAACTGCCGCACGCAAAAATTAAAATACGTCTGCCTGATGATCAGGTTTTGTATACCAAAACCGATGCAGAGGGTTATTTTAAAGTAGATCAAAAGCTCAAGGGCCTTAGAACACTTACCAATGAAGAGGGTTGGTTGCAGGTGGAACTGGCTTATGATGATGAAAATCAAAAACGCCTCATCAAAAACAACAATCGCTTTTCGGGGCAGATGCTTATTCCTTCTGAAAAAGCAGAATATGGTGTGATCAGCGATATTGACGATACCATTTTAAAAACCGGTGTCACCTCGCTTTTAAAATGGCGTGTCATTTTAAATACGCTTTTTACCGGAGTGCAAAAGCGCTCCCCATTCAAAGGAGCTTCCAGCTTTTATACCAAACTGCATCAGGGCAAATCAGGTAAAGCGGCAAATCCTATGTTTTATGTAAGTAACAGTCCGTGGAATCTATACAAATACCTGGAAGCCTTTATTAAGCACAATGACTTTCCGAAAGGAGCAATTCTACTTCGTGATTTTAGAACGCCATTTGACCGCACTCCAAAACCCGAAAAACCCCATAAACAACACGAAATACGCAATATTTTAAAAACCTATCCCAATATGCAATTTGTTCTTATTGGGGATAGTGGCGAGCACGATGCTGATATTTATATTGAGATCGCCGAGGAATACCCCGAGCGAATCAAGGCGATTTATCTGCGAAGTGTAAATCACGAAAAGCGGGTTTTTCGCGTACGCGGACTTATAGAAAGTTTTGAGCTTACTCCTGCATTGCTGGTTAAAGACAGTCAGACTGCTGAAGAACATGCAAGGGAGATTGGCCTTATTCAATAGGAATGGAATAGTTTTTTGGGTCAAAAAACTCAAAAACCGGTAACGCCCCATTGCTTTGTGAAGCGTCAAAAAACGTGGCATTATCCCAATGCGAACCGGTGCCCCAGGGTGTGGAACAGGATGAAGTTACCCAGGCAGGCTCCCAATACATAACTCCAAGGCCGCCGGCATCCAAAACATTTTGAGTTAGCTGCAGCATGTAGTTTTTTTGACCTTCGGGTGTTGCAGTGTAGCCTTCAATCAACGCGTCTTCACCCAGAATATTTCCGGCGGCATCGGCATTATTAAGACTATGAGGATAGGCGGTTTCCACAATCACTACCTCTTTTTTAAACCGGGTCTTTAACGAATCAATCGCAATTGACAATTCTTCAATAGGATAGGTGGACCATTTGGAGTAATACGAAAGACCGATGATGTCAAAATCAGTCACCCGGTATTCTTCCGCTTTGCGGAACCAGTTCAGGGCATTTTCAGGCTGAGCGATGTGTAACACGCTTTTGATTTCGCTTGAAAAAGCCCTTTCTGCATCGCTTACGGCTTTCAAACCGCTGTTAAGCAGCATCGCGTTGCGTGACCAGTTAATTGTATCAATAATGATAGTATCAAGTGGCTGAAGGATTTCAATATTGGTTTCATTACCTACCTGAACCCATTGCGGTAACAGGTTTTCTTCAGCAAGACTGACCAGAGTTTCAAAAGTGTAGTTGTAAATACTATCTGCTAAAATACGATCATCGGTAATACCTGCCCAGGCTTTGGGTCGCACCTGTTTATGCGGGTCTGCCCAAAAATCGGAATAATGAAAATCAAGCAGCACAGCGACTCCAGCCTCGTGCGCCCGTCTGATTGATTTTTTGACATCCTCAAAATTGGAATAGGGCGAGTGCTCGGGAGCGTGCCACAAGCGTAACCGAATCACATTTGCTCCCCGCTCAGCAAAATAGGAGTAGGGATCAATCGTATCTCCTTCTGCTGTGTAATAGGCGCCACAGTCTTCAATCTCATTGACATAGGAAAGGTCGGCCCCTAAAATGGGTAATCGCGGCTGGGCAATGGTTTTGGATGTAGGTTTTTCACTCTGGCAAGCTGTAATAAGGGCTAGCAGCATTATAAAAACCCGGAAATAGTTCAAAGTGATACTGTTTTGGTTAAAAAAGTCCGTTGATCTCGGCGTCAATCTTATTGATAATATTCCCCAAATCTTCGGGATTGTCTACAAAGTTTACGTTGTCCACATCGATAATGAGAAGGTTCCCTTTGTTGTAATCGTGAATCCAGGCTTCGTAACGCTCGTTGAGTCGGCTTAAATAGTCAATAGAAATCGAATTTTCATACTCGCGGCCGCGTTTGTGAATCTGGGCTACCAGATTGGGGATGCTGCTGCGCAGGTAGATCAGCAAATCAGGACCTGCGACCACACTCTCCATCAGTTCAAAGAGGGAACGGTAGTTATTAAAATCCCGGTTTGTAAGCAAGCCCATCGCGTGCAGGTTAGGAGCAAAAATATAGGCGTCTTCATAGATCGTACGATCCTGAATCACGTCTTTCCCGCTGTCTTTGATCTCTAATAGCTGTCTGAAACGACTGTTTAAAAAGTACACCTGCAGGTTAAAAGACCAGCGTTCCATCGCGTTGTAAAAGTCATCGAGATAGGGATTGTCTACTACATCTTCAAACTGCGGCTGCCAGTTGTAATGTTTTGCAAGAAGTCTTGTAAGGGTTGTTTTTCCTGCGCCTATATTCCCGGCAATGGCTACGTGCATGAGTATTTTATTTAGGTAGATTAAGGTTATAGTAGCTTATAAAAGCAGAACGGTAAAGATAGAGGATTCCGCCCTTGTAATAAAACTGAAAACCCGCTTCAGGGATGTTTTTTACAGGGCATAGGCTGTTTTGAGTTTTAGCTTTCGCGAAAAGTTTCCCGTTTTGAAGTACGAAGAGCTGTTCATCATAAAGCGCTATCCTATCAAAATCGGCTATTGCCTGTTTGGAGATTAAACTGCCGTAGGCGTTGTATTGATAGAGCCAATTTGATGTAAGTACCCAGCAGGTATTAAAATCGCTGGCCAGATCAAGCGCGTTATCGGGTTGCGGAAGAAAATCACTCAGAATGCGGTTGGTGCGGTAATCAAAAAGCTCCAGGCGCTGCAAGTCGGTATTGAAAATCCAAACCTGACCATCCCTAGCAGTACGGGCGTGGCTTACATTTCTGAAGTTTTCGAGTTCGCTAAAAGTAACGCGGGTAATCTCATTCAGGGTGTTATCAAGAATAACAGCGGTCTGGGTTTCGGCGTAAAAGACGGTAATCTTTAACGGATTTAAAATATCTACCGTGCTGATTTCTCCCAGTCTCAAATCGCTAAATTGAATGCTTTGATTCGTTCCGGCTTTAAAAAGCGCCCGTCCTTTCAGGTAATAGATGTTGTCATAGGAATCAACACCTATAAATTGATCTGCCTTTAGCGGTGTTAGAGTATCCAGCACACTTGCCGCAACAGCAGTGGCTTCCTGAGCAAAGGATAAACCGGGAAGCATGAGTAGTAAAAAGACCAGTAGCCGCATTTCGGAAAAATACAAAAAAGGTGCTAAGCGCTTTGTTAAAAGAATTTTCAGCAGTTCAGATAAGTTTTTACATTGATCTGAGTTTGCTAAACTTAATTATTTCAAGTTAAATTTTTCAATTACGGTTTGTCTGATTGAGTCGTTGGCTATTGGAACTCCCATTTGTGTTCCGTAAATCTGATAGTCATATTTTGAAGAGTAAATACGATCGATCAACATCTTCAAAGGCGACGATTCAAGTTCTCCGGCTGCTACAGCATTGCCGATGACAGGTAAATAAAGCTCTATTGTTTTTACGTTGGAGTGCTGTATTACAAGCCACATTACATTTTTAAATTGAGGCCCAACCAATGAAGATCCTAAATATCGCTTGTGCTTCTTGTATAATGAATCAATACCTTTTAAGTTTTGAGAATCCAATTCTTTTTGCCTAAGTTCGAATTCGTCGATATTTTCAGATCTGAATTTTTGATCGTTGGAACGTATTAAATCAATTAATTGGATCAATTTTAAATCCAGCTTGTGCTCATTACAATAAGTTTCTAAATCAAAATTTGAGTCTTTTATCACATCACAGTTTATCAGGTACTGATCATATAAAGGTTTGATTTCTTCGTAAAAACCTGCGAGATCCCTAAACTCCTTTAGATAATCACAACCTTTTCCAGATTCTGCCATTTTGCGAAATGCTATCACCCATGAATTTTTGTCTTCCTGAAGTTTTCTTAACGCAAAAATTATATTCCAATAATCAGCTGTATTGAAATTTTCTACTTTGTTTTTGACCGCTATTTTGGTTTGGGATAAAACAACTTTACCTGTCGAATAATCGGTATCAGAGACTCCAGGTCTTTGCAGTGGATCATATTCTAGGACTTCACTTTCGAAATTTTCAAAAGTAAAACCAGAGTATTCTGAATCTTGAGAATATAGGTTTAAGGAAACGTGAAATAGAATAAGTATAGAAATAAAGATCGTTTTCATTAGGTTTTAGCAGGTCAATTTATACCCGTAACCGCGTACGTTGATGATTTGAATGCTTTCGTCCTGAGCCAGTTTTTTACGCAGTTTTGAGATAAACACATCCATACTGCGGGCGGCAAAAAAATCGTCAGAATTCCACAGTTTATTGAGGATGAGGCTACGGTCAAGCACCTGATTTTTATTTTTGATGAGGTGAAACAGCAAATGTGCTTCGCGATGCGTGAGCAAAACGAGTTCGTCATCCCGATACTGCAGTGTTTGTTTGGGGAAGTTGAAAAGGTAGCCACCAATCTCTAGCAATTCGGTGTTTTTCTGAAGCGTTTTGCGGCTCACCAGATTGTGAATGCGCACAATAAGCTCTTCCATACTAAAGGGCTTCTTGAGGTAATCGTTGCCACCGATACTGAAGCCTTCTACCACGTCTGCAGTTTGCGATTTTGCAGTGAGAAAAATGATGGGAATGCTATCGTCCTGCAAACGAATTTCTTTGGCCAGAGTAAAACCGTCTTTTTTAGGCATCATCACATCCAGCACCAGAGCATCGTAGTTGTTTTGGGTTGCCAGTTTTAATGCCTTTTCCCCGTCTTCGGCAAGGTCAACCTTAAAATCACGGGTTTCCAGACTTTCTTTGACGATCTGGCCCAGAGCGGCTTCATCTTCAGCAAGCAGGATGTAGGTTTTTTTAGCCATGGGGAAGTTCGATTTTAAAGGTGGTTTGTGGCGCAGTGGCAACGTTTATGCTTCCGCCGTGTTTTTCAATGATTTTTTTGGTGTAGTAAAGCCCAATGCCAAAGCCTTTTACATCGTGGGTGTTGCCTTTTGGCACCCGATAAAATTTCTCGAAAAGCTGTTTGGCTTCGGCTCTACCCAGCGTATTGCCCGAATCTGCCACCTCGATTATAACCTCTTTAGCAACGGATTTTAAAGTTACCGAAATGATTTCGCCCCCATATTTCACCGCGTTATCCAGTAAATTGTTGAGCGCGTTTTCCAGGTGAAAAGGATCGGCGTTCAGAATGATACCGTTTTCCGGGTGCTGAAACCTAAAGTTTTTTTGGGGAGCGAGCGTTTGATGCTTATTGATGAGGTTTTGTAAGAGTTCGTTTAGGTTGATGGCTTCGATATTCAGCGAAAGATCATCACCGTCAAGCGTTGCGGTTTCCAATAGTTTTTCGACCATCATCGAGAGTTTATTCAGCTGGTTTGCCGAAGTATTGACGTAGTTGCCGGTCTTCACCGGGTCGTTTTTGGTATTGAAATTTTTAATGCCTTCTAAAGCTACACTGATGGTGGCGATGGGCGTTTTAAACTCGTGGGTAATGTTGCTGATGAGGTCATTTTTAACTTCGGCGAGTTGTTTTTGACGTTTGATGATGTTGAGTAAAAACAACAGGCAGGCAATGACCGAAGCGACCAATAATGCAGAAAGCAAAATACCTAAAAGGTTGCGTTGCCATACTGTGCCGGCAATATTACTGTAATAGAGGGTGAAGTTGCTTTTGTTAGGGAGGTAGGCCGATTTGGCCTCGGCTTGGAGCGCGGTTGTATCAATTTTGTTGAGGTTATAGGGTTGATTGGTGCCGTTCTTTTTAAGAAAGCGATACGCATAGTCCAGATCCAGTTTTTTCTGATCTAGCTGCTCTCTGATATACCTGTTCATCTCGGGAATCTCAATAGAATCGGTAGTTATGGAAATGATGATGCGGTTGGCGAGGGCAAACTTTCCTTTAAGGCTGTCTGTATTCCGCGGGTTTAAAAAGGATTCGACCACATCTTTACGGTCGTCTGAAGTGATTTTAATGCTGGAAGCCAGCGTATCTATATTTAGGGCACGCAAACCTCTGAAAATTTTAATTTCGTGTAAATCTTCAGGATTAATACTGTCGAGACCGCTTAGCCCATCAGTTGAAAAATCCAGGCGCTTGGTAATCGTGTCCAGTCCTTTATTGTTGAGAATATCCCCGTCGTAAGCAAGACCAACGGTATTTTTTTCGGCTAAATCAATAAAATAATTGTCAATAGCGAGGTCGAGACTGCTTTGTACTTCGTTAATGAGTTGTTGCTTACCTGCCTGATAATTCTTAAAATTCCAATACACCTGAATGGCTAAAGTCGCAGCGATCACTGCGGCAATAAAGTAGATGAGGTAGGTGTATTTCTTGTTTTGCATAGTTCAAAAATAGGCCGAATATTTTTGTGCGGTCTTTTCGCTTAACACACGTTAACACTGGTTAACGCTTTGATATAGATTTCCTAATCATCTTTGCTTCAGAAATCAATCAAAAATCAAACAGTTATGAATTTTAAAATGCTATCTATCCTCGTCTTCGTTCTCGCTTTCGCGGAAGCGCTAAGCGCTCAGGATTTTCAGGGCGTCGCCACTTACAAGTCCAGACGTCAGGTTGATCTTAAAATGGAAGGTAAGAATATGACCGATGCGATGCAGCAACAGATCGCCGATCAGCTTAAAAAGCAATTTGAGAAAACCTACATCCTCACATTTGACCGCAATCAATCGCTTTACAAAGAAGATGAAAAGCTGGCCAAACCTGATTTGGGCGCTTCCGGCGGATTTCAGATAAAAGTGAGTCAAAGCCGCGATATTCTCTATAAAAATACGGCAGCCAGGCGCTACGAGCGGCAGGAAGATGTATTGGGTAAAATCTTCCTGGTGCAGGACAGCCTGCAGAAACCCGACTGGAAACTGGAAAAAGAAACCAAATCCATCGGCGATTATACCTGTTTTAAAGCCACCCGCACCGAAGAGGTGAACAGCCAGACCTTTGAGTCTGATTCCATGAAAACCAAAGACACCACCTTTACCAAAACCATTACCGCCTGGTACACGCCGCAAATTCCTGTGAGTCACGGCCCGGCGATGAACTGGGGTCTGCCCGGTCTTATTCTGGAAGTGCAGGACGGCAAAGAAAGCATTATGTGCAGCCAGATCGTGCTCAACCCCGAGGATAAGATAGTAATCGAAGCCCCTGAAGGCGGTAAAATTGTTGACGAAGCCAGTATGAAAGCCATTCAGGAAGAGAAGATGAACGAGTGGCTTGAGCGCAACAGCAGCAACGGCGAAGACGGTAAAACCTTCACCATAAAAATTGGGGGTTAACTTAAAAACTGCTGTTAAACCTATTTGAAAATCAGGAGTCCAAATGCGATAAACATGTTGACTTATGAAAATCTACAGCATACTCCTGGTCTTTGCAGTATTACTTGCGTTGCCTGTTCAGGCTCAAAAATTTGATGGCGGCATCGCTACTTATCAGTCTAAAACTTCGTTCGATATGAGCAATTTCGGCGGTCGCGAGATGAGCGAGCAGATGAAGAAGCAAATCGCCGAACGTATGAAAAGCCGTCTGGAGAAGACCTTTACGCTTTCTTTCAGTAAAGATGAATCTATTTATGAAGAGGAAGAAAAACTGGAAGCTCCCGGTGCGGGTGGCGGAATGCGCTTTATGGGTGGCGGTTTTTCGCAAGGCGGAATCTATAAAAATATCGCCGAGGATATTTACGCACGTCAAAACGAACTGATGGGCAAAACCTTTCTCGTTAAAGACACGCTCGCAAAACTGGACTGGAAGCTTGAAAAAGAAAGCAAAATGATAGGTCAGTATGCAGCTTTTAAGGCTACTGCGGTAAAAAAAGCAGAACAAAACCCCTGGGATGCGATGCGACGCAGTCGTAATGCAGATACTACAGCCTCAGAGGCGCCTAAGGAAATGGTGATTACGGCCTGGTACACGCCTCAAATTCCCGTAAGCCAGGGGCCTGATGAATACTGGGGTTTACCCGGTTTGATTCTCGAAGTAAGCGCCGGTCCCACCGTGATTTTATGCAACAAAATTGTCATCAATCCTAAGGAGGGTCTCGACATCGAGATGCCTAAAAAAGGCGATGAGATTAGCCGTGCCGAATATGAAAAAGTGGTGGCCGAAAAAACCAAAGAAATGAGTGAGCGTTTTGGCGGAGGTCGCGGCGGTTTCGGTGGTGGAAGAGGCTAGATCAACGCAAACTACATTCACAATCAACCAAAATTCATGAAATACATTTTCACCTTTTTTCTGTTGCTTAGCCTTACGGTGAAAGCCCAAAGCGTACGCGTAAGCGGTACGGTAAAAGACAGCATCGGCACACCGCTCGAGCTGGCTAATGTTATTGCCACCCGCGCCGATACCGGCGAAATGGAATCCTATGCGATTTCCAATTCTGAAGGACGCTATCAGTTTAACCTGCCCACCGGTGCCGGGTATTCACTGGTTGCCAGTTTCCTGGGATTGGCACCCACTACAAAAGAACTTACGATTGCTAAAGATGCAGCAGATATCGATCTTGATTTTGTGTTGATGCCTGCGGCAAACCAGCTTGATGACGTGGAGATCGTTTACGAAATGCCGGTTGTGGTTCGGGGCGATACCATCGTCTACAATACCGACAGTTTTACCAACGGAACCGAGCAGAAACTGGGCGACGTGCTTAAAAAACTTCCCGGGGTGACCGTAGACGAAGACGGGCAGATTCAGGTGGAAGGGCAGACCGTTTCTAAAGTGATGATCGAAGGAAAGGATTTTTTTGACGGCAGCTCGAAGCTGGCGGTTAAAAACATTCCGGCTGATGCTTTGAAAAAAGTGGAAGTTTTGAAAAATTACAATGAGGTTGACCAGATGCGTGGTTTGGGTAACGACCAGAACAATGTGGCGATCAACCTGAAGCTTAAAGAAGGCAAGAAGAATTTTTGGTTTGGCGAAGTGCAGGGCGGCATTGGCGACGGGGGAGAAACCCGCTATCTGGGCAGTGCCAAGTTGTTTTACTACAGCCCTAAAGGCAGCATCAACATTATTGGGAATACTAACAATACCGGTGACGTGCCGTTCACGTTTCGGGATTACTTCAATTTTACGGGAGGTTTCCGCAATTTTAACCAACGCGGGGGAACTTCATTCAATATTTCAGACAGCGGTTTGGGCTTTTTGGTTACCCAAAATAACCGTGCCCAGATGATCGAAACCAATTTTGCTGCGGCGAACTTCAGTTACGAGGCTTCAGATGCCTGGGATTTGAGCGGTTTTACCTTGTTTAGCGACAATTCAACCGATTTTATGCAGCGCTCCCTGCGCAATTACATCGCCACCGAAGCAACGGAGGTAAATTCTGAAACCAGCAACCAAAGCAACCAGCTGGCGATGGCAAAATTCAGCAGCATCTACAAACCCAACGATAAGCTGCAAATAGATTACGATGTTTTGGCCAAAAAATCGCAACAATCTGAAATGACCGATGCACTTTCAATTTTCACCGATGAGGACGGCATCGTAAACAACCCGATCACCGAGCAAAAAGACAATGACCCCTTTAGTTTAAATCAAAACTTAAACGCGTATTATACGCTTGACGACAAGAATATTTTTGCCGGTTTTGTACAGCATTTGTATCAAAATGAAGATCCGTTTTACAATGCAGTGGTTTCGCAGCAGCCCTTTACAGCAATTCTTCCGCTAGACACGCTTCAAAGCAAAACGCGTTTTGATATCAATCAGGACAAGCTCATCAAGACCAGTAAGCTGGACAGTAAGATTGATTATTATTACGTCATCAACGATAAAAGCAATCTCAACCTCACTTTAGGTACGACCCAGAGCAGACAGGATTTCAATTCTAACATATTTCAGATTTTACAGGACGGAACCGTCAACAACTTTGTAGGAGACACGCTTAATAATGATGTGACCTTTAAATTTAGTGACGTTTTTGTAGGGGCGCATTACAAGTTTAAAACCGGAATTTTTACCATTACACCCGGTCTTACGCTGCATAGATACGATGTGTCATCGGTGCAGTTGGGAAGAGAAACCGGGAACAATCAGTTTAAATTGCTTCCCGATCTTTTTGCAATTGCAGAATTTAAGCAAAGCGAAAGCCTACGCCTTAATTATCAAATGACGGCAGACTACACAGACGTCAACAATTTCGCCGAAGGCTATGTTTTTAATAACTACAACCGTATGTTTCGCGGTAACCGCGATATTGAGAATGCGATTTTTCATACGGCCAGCCTCAATTATTTCAACTTCAATATGTTCAACTTTACAAACCTGAATGGGGGCGTGAGTTATACCCGTCGTATTGATGCTATTAAGAATCAGACCGCGATAAACAGCATCAACCAGGCTTCGTCGCCCATCAACAGCAATTTTGTAGACGAGGTTTTGAGTGCAAACGGGCGTTTTCAAAAGACCTTTAGAAAGTGGAAAGCTAATTTAAGCGGAAACGTTTCGTATAGCGAACTCAATAATATTGTAAATAATGAACCGGCTTTGTCGCAAAATTTCACACAGAATTATACGGCGAGTGTGGAGACCAATTTTAAGAACGCGCCTAACTTTGAGTTGGGCTACAACCGAAGCATCAACAACTATCAAAATGGAAACAGCGATCGTACCTTTTTTACAGACCGTCCTTTTGCCAATGTAGATGTACGATTCTTAAAAGGCTTTACCTTTACGGCAGACTGGAGTTATTACAACTATTTTGATAAAGACGACACGGTACAAAACGAATATTCGTTTTTTGAAGCCTCGTTGCGGTATCAAAAACCCGAAAGCAAATGGGAATTCCGTCTGGATGGCACCAATTTGCTGAATGTAGACTCGTTGAACAACGATAGTTTCAATGAAAATTTCAGCACCACAACCGAGTATTTTGTGATGCCCCGCATCGTAATGCTCTCGGTGCGATACAACTTATAGAAAGCAATTTTAGTAGCGTTAAGAAGAAAACCCGGAGACTCAATTGAAGTTCCCGGGTTTTTGATTTTAGGAGAATAGGCTTTATTCAAGTTGTCAGTTTTGCTTTACCTCCACAATTTTAGTTTTTGTAATGCGGTACATATAAAATGAATCATCTTTTCTTTCACTTAGAATTACTTTAATTTTTTTCCAGTGCTTTAAAACTAAATATATTTTTTCCCAATATTTATGGCTGCCAAACTCAAAAGCAAAGACGGAAACTTTGTAACGTTTTAAAACCTTATAGTGAGCTTTTAACGCCTTACGATCGAACGTAATCCAAATGCCTTTGTTGTCTCCTATTTTCTTTATTAGAAGTTGATCTTTTATTCCAGTTTTAAATTCTGAAGATGTAGAAAAAATTTCATTCTCAGGTTCATGAATTTCTAGTGAATTTAATGCTTTAGGTATAGCAGGGGGGAAATTCTCATCGAAATAAAGCTTCATTATGCAGCCTTTTCGTGAAATTCAATTGCATCTTTAATACTCAAATTATCAATTTGATATATTTCGGAAATTAAATCAATTGTATCACCATCTTTATACATTTGATAAATTGTGCTTGTAAGAATATTAGTTCCTTTTATTGTAGGTTCACCAAATTGATGGACCGGATCTACGATTACATTGTGTTTTTTACCCAATGGATAAAATGCTTTTGCAATTTTTTTCGAGTTATATTCAATTTTTTGAGAAAAAGGCTCAATAATATCTCTAATAGCGAGTTGCTTTGCAGAATCGGCTTTAATCAATGTTTTGTCACGGTATTCGAACAAAATATCTGATCCAGAGGCATACAAAGTTGAATGAGCAAAAGGATAATTTGTATTAATCTCCTCGGATAAAAATTTATGAACCTCGAAAACCTTTTGGTAGGATATTCCAAATTCTTTTAGCGTGTAAAAAACTTTCAATTCGATTAATGTCTGAAAATTAACCGAAAGAGCCCCATCTATGTCATAGATAAAATTATGATTTCTATAATTTTTGATTTTGCCATTCCAATACTTTCTAACCAAGTAACTCACTTTGGTTCTTGGAATGCTTAGAATGCCGGCTATATCACTAATAGTGTAAAAGCCGTTTCCGATATCTATAATTTCTTGAGTTTCAGACATAGTAGTAAAAGTAGTTTAAATGTCTAGAAAAACCAATACTTAAAGAGTATACAAATATTCGTTAATACCCCTTTTTCTGCGAAACCGTGTTCTTTAATTCTTCGCCTTTTTCCATCCTTCGGTAATTCTCTGCAATTTGCGGTGCGACCGAAGCGGCGTTGCTCATACTGGCAACGTGCGGAGTGATCAGTATGTCTTTTCGGTTCCAGAATGGATGATCTTCGGGCAGGGGTTCTGTATGAAATACATCCAAAGCGGCACCGCTTAAGTGGTCTTTATCTAAGGCTTCAATCAAATCTGCATCAACCAGATGTCCGCCGCGGGCAACGTTGATGAGGTAGGCACCTTTAGGGAGTTTGCTGAACAGGGAGGCGTTTAAAATACCTTCCGTTTCTTCAGTCAGCGGGAGTAAGCACACTAGAATTTCAGCTTGCGCTAAAAAATCATCCAGCTCATCCTGGGTATAGCTTTTGATGCCTTCGATTTCTTTTCGCGAATGCGACCAGCCACTTACCTGAAAACCGGTTTGCTGAAGCGCCTGTCCTACCGCCTGCCCCAGGGTTCCAAAACCGAGAATACCAACCTGTACATCTGGTACACGCTTATACTGGGTGGGCTTCCATTGGGTTTGATCCTGCAGGTTGCGGTACAAAGGCAGATTTTTAATATGGCTCAGGCATAAAGTCAGCACAAATTCCTCCATATCGCTGGCAAGCTTTTCATCTACCACACGCGTCAGGGTGACATCTTTAGGCAAGGAGGGATCGTTGAACAAATGATCAACCCCCGCACCCATAGAACCGATGACTTTAAGATTGGGATAGGGCTCAAAGCTGCCGTTTGGGGCTTTCCAGGTAACCGCCATCGTAACCGAATTAGGGTCTTTTACCGTTTCGGGAGTTAGGACTTCAAGTGAAGGATCAGCTTCGTGAAGGGCGTCAATCCACGCCTCGTAATCTTTGTTGTTGCGAATAAGTAGCAGAGCCATATATGGAGATGTTTAGGTACAATTTAGAAAAAAGTTCTCAATCGTATTTTTAAGTGGAACATCCCCTCCAACCTCCCCTTCCAAGGGGAGGCTTTTTAAATTCGAGCTCCCTTCCTTTGAAGGAAGGGTTGGGGATGGATGTTTCTAAACTATCCCAAAGGCTTCTTTAACCCGGTCTACATAGTCCAGTTTTTCCCAGGTAAATAATTCCACTTCTTTTTCTACACGACCGCTGTAAGGGCTTTCAAACACTTTGGTTAGGATTTGCGGATCTTTCCCCATATGGCCGTAAGCGGCAGTCTCGCGGTAGATAGGGTTACGCAGTTTAAGACGTTCTTCAATTGCAGCTGGGCGCATATCAAATAACTCACGCACTTTTGCAGCGATTTCACCATTGCTAAGCGATACGTTTTTAGAACCGTAGGTGTCTACAAAGATTGAAGTAGGCTCAACCACACCAATGGCGTACGAAACCTGTACCAAAACTTCATCAGCAACACCGGCTGCAACCAGGTTTTTAGCGATATGACGCGCCGCGTATGCTGCAGAACGGTCTACTTTACTGGGGTCTTTACCGCTGAAAGCACCACCCCCGTGCGCACCTTTTCCGCCGTAGGTGTCTACGATAATTTTACGTCCGGTAAGGCCTGAATCTCCGTGCGGACCTCCAATTACAAATTTTCCGGTTGGGTTTATGTGGTAGATAATCTCGTCGTTAAACAGTTTTGCAAGCTCTTCAGGCAATGCATCTTTAACACGTGGAATCAATATCGAGATAATATCTTTTTTGATTTTAGCCAGCATTTTTTCGTCCTCATCAAACTCATCGTGCTGGGTAGAAACTACAATAGCGACTATCTTTTGCGGCACATTGTCGTCAGAATACTCAATAGTCACCTGAGCTTTGGCGTCAGGACGTAAATAGGTAATGTCTTTTTCCTCGCGGCGCAGCTTAGCCAGTTCGATCATAATGCGGTGCGAAATATCTAACGCAAGCGGCATATAATTCTCGGTTTCTTTGGTGGCATAGCCAAACATCATCCCCTGATCACCAGCACCCTGCTCTTCTTTTGAAGCGCGGTCCACACCCTGATTGATGTCTTGCGATTGCTCGTGAATAAGCGAAATCACACCGCAGCTGTCACCGCTAAACTGGTAGGCACCTTTGGTGTACCCAATGTCATTGATTACGCCGCGTGCGATGTTTTGCACATCGATATAGGTATTGCTTTTCACCTCTCCGGCAAGTACAACCTGACCTGTGGTTACCAGGGTTTCGCAGGCAACCTTAGACTCGGGGTCAAAAGCTAAAAAGTTATCGAGTAGGGTATCGCTGATTTGATCTGCGATTTTATCGGGGTGTCCTTCAGACACGCTTTCTGAGGTAAATAGATAAGCCATCTAAGCAATTTTTAACCACAATGTGGCACATTAAACGTTTTGAAACCAGATCTTTTTCGCGTTTTTAGCGCGCGTAAAAGTTGCTGTGAGTCGTTTGGGAAAGATTTGACAAATGCCGCGTAGGGTAGTGTGGTTACTGCCTTTAGCATTTTTTTAAATCAAAATAGTTTTGATTTAAGAGGTTGCAATCAGTCAAATCTTTCCTCTTTTGAGCGGCAAATGTAGGGATTTTGAAAGTATTACAAAACGCATGGTGTAATCTTGTGAAAAATTTACGCTTCTTAAAATTTCCCTGCTTTTGTTTGCATATCTATAAAAGGTTTTGCAATCTTTGTACCTCACAAAGTTCATACTTTTACTGAAATGTTATCAAGAAAGGCGGAGGGATTAGACCCTGTGAAGCCTTAGCAACCCTTCCCCCGGGATGAAGGTGCTACATTCTACAACAGCGCTGCTGATGATAGATAACTAACGAGTCATTTTTCTTTAAATGACTTTATTGATTTCTTAATAACATTTTTCTTGTAAATGATGCCGAAGGCCGGCAGCAGACTTTGGGTTTAATTTATTTTCAACTCAAAAAAACAGAAAAATGAGTACGCACCAATTTTCGACTCAGGCGCTACACGCCGGTCACGACACTACAGTTAACGGCGGTACCCGCGCGGTGCCTATTTATCAAACCACCAGCTACGTTTTTAACGACTCAGACCACGCGGCGGGTTTATTCAACCTTTCTCAGCCGGGTTACATTTACACCCGTTTGAACAATCCCACAAACGATATTCTCGAGCAACGTCTGGCTGCCCTTGAAGGCGGTATCGGTGCGGTGGTAACCGCGTCAGGTACGGCGGCGATCAACACCGCCCTGCTTACCTTGCTGCGTGCAGGAGATCATATCGTGGCCTCCAGCAGTTTGTATGGCGGGACCTACAATTTGCTTAGCGTAACGCTTCCGCGATTTGGGATCACCACCACTTTTGTAGACCCCTCAGAGGCTTCTAGTTTTAAAAATGCAGTACAGGAGAACACCCGTGCGGTTTTCGTAGAATCTTTGGGTAACCCAAAATTGGATGTACTGGATCTCGAAGCGATTTCCGCTGTCGCGAAAGAAAGCCGCGTTCCACTTATTGTAGACAACACCGTCGCTACACCGGCTTTGCTGAACCCCATCAAACACGGGGCGAATATTGTGATTCACTCGTTAACTAAATACATCAACGGCAACGGAACCTCATTAGGCGGTGCTATCATAGATGCCGGTACCTTTGACTGGTCTAGCGGAAAGTTTCCGGAGTTTACCGAGCCTTCTGCCGGTTATCATGGTTTGGTCTACCACGAGGCTTTAGGACCTGCGGCTTTTATTGCGAAAGTGCGGGTTGAAGGTTTACGCGATCACGGTGCAGCATTGAGTCCGTTTAACGCGTTTCAGATCATTCAGGGTTTGGAAACCCTTACGATACGCATCAGGCAACACAGCGCGAATGCTTTGGCCCTGGCCGAATGGCTCGAAGCTCAGCCCGAAGTAACCTGGGTAAACTATCCCGGCCTCAAGAGCAGTGCGTATTACGATTTGGCTCAAAAATACCTGCCTAAAGGACAAAGCGGTATCGTGACTTTTGGCCTAAAGAGTGGCTTTGAAGGCGCAAAAACCGTAGCCGATAAAACGCAAATCTTTTCCCTTCTGGCAAATATTGGAGATACCAAATCCTTAATTATTCACCCCGCGAGCACCACGCATCAGCAATTGCCTGACGAGGCGCAGGAAGCAACCGGCGTGACCAAAGATTTGATCCGTCTTTCGGTAGGTCTGGAAGATGTTGAAGATTTAAAAAATGATTTAAAAGCAGCTTTTGCACAGATTAAAAAAACGGCAAATGCTTAATAATAAAGCTAAAAGTTAGTGTTCGTGTCAAACTGAGCCTGTCGAAGTTGAGGCTTCGACAAGCTCAGCCTGACAACTATAATGAAGCTTTTTTTAAAAATAAGACTCCCTAAAATGTTACACAAACTGAACCTTCCCGGGTTTAAGACCTTATCCGGTTTTCAACTGGACTTGCCACTCAGCTACGAGACTTTTGGTCAGCAATTGGGCACGGCGCCGGTAATTTTGGTAAATCACGCCCTTACAGGAAATTCGCACGTAAGCGGTCCTGACGGCTGGTGGAATGAAATTATAGGCGACGATAAATGCATCGACACCCGCAAATACAGCATCCTGTCTTTTAATATCCCCGGTAACGGCTATGACGGCTTTTTAATCGAAAACTATAAAGATTTTGTTGCACAGGATGTCGCGCGGGCTTTTTTAGAAGGCCTTAAGGCTCTTGAGATTACCGAGCTTTTCGCCATTATTGGCGGCTCGCTGGGAGGCGGTATCGCGTGGGAAATTGTGACCCAGCAACCGGCGATTACCCAACATTTAATCCCTGTGGCGTCAGACTGGAAATCGACCGACTGGCTTATTGCCAACTGCCAGATTCAGGAGCAGATTCTCAAAAACTCCTCGCAGCCCGTACACGATGCCCGTATGCACGCAATGCTTTGCTATCGCACGCCGGAATCGTTTAAGAGTAAATTTCAGCGCAGCACCAATGAAGACCTCAATATCTTTAATGTGGAAAGCTGGCTCGATCATCACGGTCATAAGTTGAAAGACCGTTTTCAGCTTGCGGCGTATAGGTTGATGAATCAATTGCTGAAAACCATAGACGTGACCCGTGGCCGCGAAGGTTTTAATGAAATCCTGAGTCAGGTTGAAGCCAATATTCACATCATCGGGGTAGATTCAGATCTGTTTTTTACGCCTGCTGAAAACCGCGAGACCTACAAGCAGCTGGCGCAGGTTAAAAATAATGTGACCTATGGCGAAATCAATTCGGTACATGGGCACGATGCGTTTTTAATCGAATTTGAACAGCTTGAGCAGTTGCTGTATCCTGTTTTTAGAGCCGATAGCGCAAAGCTGAAAATTCTCAAATTTGGCGGAAAATCCCTTGCAAACGGAAACGGCCTTGACACGGTTTTGAATATTATTAAAACCAAAGTTGATACTGGCGAGCGCATTGCTGTGGTACTTTCGGCACGGGGTGGCGCCACCGATGAGTTGGAAGCCATTCTGGAAGCAGCATCTTCCGGACTCGAGTTTCAGCATCAATTTGAAGCTTTCAAAAGCTATCAGCAAAGTGATTTTGACGTAGATCTTTCCGATGAATTTAAAGAACTCAAGCGCCTGTTTGAAGGCGTGGCGCTTTTAGGGGATTACAGCAAAAAAGTAAAAGATGAGATTCTGTCTTATGGCGAATTGATTTCGGTAAAAACCGTTACGCATCTGCTGCAAAAGCAGGGAGTAAAAGCTCATTTTGCCGATTCGCGTAAGCTTATTACTACCAATGGAGCTTTTGGTAATGCCCAGCCCAATGACAAACGTTCCAAAGAGCAGGTGGTAAAGCATTTTGCCAAATACAACGGCGATAACGTAAATATTGTAACCGGTTTTATCGCCAGTGATGAAAACAATCATACCACGACTTTGGGTCGTAACGGCAGTAATTACACAGCTTCGCTACTGGCCAATTATCTGGATGCGGGCGAACTGCAAAACTACACCCATGTTGACGGAATTTTCACGGCTAACCCCGATTTGGTTCCCGATGCGCAGAAGATTGAACGGTTAACGTATAGTGAGGCAAATGAACTTGCGAATTTTGGGACATCGGTGTTGCATGCCAAGACCATTATTCCGTTGATTGAAAAGAATATTCCTCTCCGCATTCTCAATACTTTCAAGGCCGATGATGCCGGTACATTGATTACTGCGCAAACCGAGCAGGAGGGGATTAAGTCGCTTTCGGTTCTTAGCGAGATGGCCCTGATCAATCTGGAAGGTCGCGGCCTGCTGGGTAAAGTAGGGGTTGACGCCCGTATTTTTAGAGCCTTGGGGAATAGCGGTGTGAATGTAAGCATCATCGCTCAGGGTTCGTCAGAACGTGGGATTGGCCTGGTGGTAGAAGCCAAACAGGCGCAATTGGCGATTTCTTCGCTGCGTTTTGAGTTTGAAGCCGATTTTCAAAGTCAGGATGTTAACCGCATCGAGATTATTGATGAAGTTGCGGTGATTTCCATCATTGGGCAGGATCTGAGCAGTTTCCACAAACCGTATAGCGAACTCATCAAAAACGGGATTGTTCCGTTGTTGTTTAACAATACGGTAACGGGCAAAAACGTGAGTGTGGTGGTGCGCAAACCCCAATTGACCAAAGCCCTTAATGTGGTGCACGGCGAGATTTTTGGCATTGCCAAAAAAATAAACATCGCCATTTTTGGCCAGGGTCTGGTGGGCGGTACGCTTATCGACCAGATTGTGGCTTCGGCGGCCAGCATTCAGGAGCGCAAAGGCATTGCGCTGAATATTTTCGCGGTAGCAAATTCTAAAAACGTGTTGCTTAATAAAGACGGCGCTACAGAAACCTGGAAAACCGATTTTGAAAATAAGGCGCAGGAAGGCGGTGTGGCTGCGGTTATCGCTTTCGCGAAAGCGAATCACCTTGCAAACCTGATCGCGATAGACAATACGGCAAGTGCAACGTTTATTCAGAATTATCTGGAGCTTGCTAAAAACGGATTCGACCTCGTTTCTTCCAACAAGATCGCTAATACTGTTGGTTTTGATTTTTACCAAAAGCTGCGTCGCGTTTTAGATGAAAACAACAAGCGTTACCTGTATGAAACCAATGTGGGTGCAGGCTTACCGCTTATTGACACCATACGTTTGTTGCATCTTTCGGGCGATAACATTACCCGAATCAAAGGAGTTTTCAGCGGTTCGCTGAGTTATTTGTTCAATACCTTTTCGGTAGAAGACCAGTCTTTTTCAGAAGTCCTGCAACAGGCGATTGATAAAGGCTTTACAGAGCCTGATCCGCGTGAGGATCTGGGCGGAAACGATGTGGGGCGTAAACTTTTAATTCTTGCCCGCGAACTCGACTTACACAAAGAGTTTAGCGATGTGCAGATCGAAAACCTGATTCCCGAAAATTTGCGGGAAGGAGCAGCTTCAGACTTTTTAGGAAGGCTGAAAGAGCTCGATTCGGTTTTTGAAACGCGTAAAAAAGCCCTGAAAGAGGGTGAGGTTTTGCGATATGTTGGCGACCTTTACGGCGATTTATCTCAGGAAGACGGCGGAACCCTCGAGGTGAAGCTGGTGACGGTTTCTAAAAATTCGGCCCTGGGTCAGGTTAAAGGAAGCGACAGTATTTTTGAGATTTATACCGAGTCGTATGGCGAGAATCCGCTGGTGATTCAGGGAGCCGGGGCAGGAGCCGCGGTAACCGCACGTGGGGTTTTTGGCGACATACTCAAACTCGCAGAGCGGAATAGTTAAACGTATTGTTATTATTATTTCCATTATTATTTGGAAATTGAAAAAAGAACAGACCGATGTTTCACCTTTGAAGGGGGCTGAGGGGATGTTGAGGAATAACAATAGCAATAAAAATAATAATAGAATGAAAGTAACACTCGAACGTAAAAACAAAGATTACCTCTTTGAAGCCAAAGGAGCTTCGGGTAATCCTGTGATGATAGATAATAAAACCGGAGATGTGGTTCAGGGCAGCAGTCCCATGGAACTGCTCTTGATGGGAGTAGGCGGTTGCAGTGCGATTGACATCATTTCGATCTTAAAAAAGCAAAAGCTGGAAATTGATTCCTACCACGTGGAAGTTGAGGGCGATCGTATTGAAGTAGGCGGAGCAAAACCTTTTAATGCGATGCGCGTTCACGTGTATCTGGAAGGCGATATCCCGCCGGCAAAGGCCCTGCGCGCCGCCCAACTGAGTTTTGAAAAATACTGTTCGGTTTCAATTACGCTTCAGGCGAGTGTGAAGGTGACCTATAAGGTTTTTCTGAACGGGGAAGAGGTGGAATAGACCTGAGATCGGAGACGTGAGATTTTAGAACAAAGAATAAAGAACAAAGAATAGAGAGAGAAGAGGTAAGAAGTGAGAGGTGAAAAGTTGAAAATCAGTAAGCAGTCGCAGTTGGCAGTAAGCCGTTCTAGCCTGTCACACTGAGCTTGTCGAAGTGCTTTCTAGTGTAAAAATAAAAGAAGCGAGTAGCAGAGATAAAACGATTAAACAGTTCAACGATTCCACGATTAAACCTTTTTTCATAGTCTAAGAAAAACCAAAAAAATAGTATTAAAGTGTGGTAGCTTAGTGAATTACCCTGCGTAACGGGAAATTTGTACCGAAGCTAACCGAAAAACGAAAACCACCAGATTTTAGACCATGTATTTGAGCAAGATAATCCATCTCAAATCTTACGTCTAAAGTCTAATATCTAAGTATAATGAGTAAACATTTTGAAACCGAAGCAATCCGTACCCAATTAAACCGAAGTGAGTTTTTAGAGCATTCTGTGCCGTTATACCTGACTTCGAGTTTTATTTTTGAAGATGCTGAAGATATGCGGGCTTCGTTTACCGAAGAAAAAGAGCGCAACATTTACAGCCGGTTTACCAACCCCAATACCAGCGAGTTTGTTGAGAAAATCTGCAAGATGGAAGGTGCCGAAACCGGATATGCTTTTGCAACGGGGATGGCTGCCGTGTTTTCGACTTTTGCGGCGTTGTTGGATAGCGGTGATCACATCGTTTCGGCGCGTTCGGTTTTTGGTTCTACACACACCTTGTTTACCAAGTATCTGCCCAAATGGAATATTGAAACGTCGTATTTCAAAGTAGATGAGGTCGATAAAGTAGAAAGCCTCATCAAGCCCGAAACCAAAATTCTTTATGTGGAATCGCCTACCAATCCGGGTTGCGATGTGTTAGACCTGGAGCATCTGGGCAATTTGGCTAAAAAGCACAACCTCATATTTGTGGTAGATAACTGTTTTGCCACACCCTATTTACAACAACCCATTAAATTTGGAGCAGATATCGTGATCCATTCGGCAACCAAGATGATCGACGGGCAGGGTCGCGTTTTGGGCGGTGTAAGCGTAGGTCGCGCCGATTTGATACGCGAGATTTATTTGTTCTCTAGAAACACAGGTCCGGCGTTATCGCCTTTTAATGCCTGGGTACTTTCTAAAAGTCTGGAAACCCTGCATGTACGTGCAGACCGGCATTGCGAGAATGCGCTCAAGGTAGCCGAGTTTTTAGAAGCACACGACAAGGTTAATTTTGTGAAGTACCCATTCCTGAAATCGCATCCGCAGTACGAAGTGGCCAAAAAACAAATGCGGCACGGCGGAAATATCGTAGCTTTTGAAGTTAAAGGCGGAATCGATGCCGGACGCAAATTCTTAAATTCGATTAAGATGTGTTCGTTATCTGCAAATCTGGGCGATACCCGCACCATTGTGACGCATCCGGCCTCTACCACACATAGTAAACTGGCCGAGGAAGATCGTCTGGAAGTGGGCATCACCGATGGTCTGGTACGTTGTTCGGTAGGTTTGGAGCACGTAGAAGATATCATTGCAGATCTGGAGCAGGCGCTAAACGCTTAAGTTTCTAAGTTTTTGCCTACTTTTAGGCCGTGTTATCCAAGAAAACCAAATACGGTCTTAAAGCGCTTACCTATGTAGCCAAGCATCAGGGTGAAGATCCTGTGCAGATAGGTGCCATTGCCAAAAGTGAAAACATTTCCCAGAAATTCCTCGAAAGTATTATGCTTACCCTGCGTAAAGCCGGATTTTTAGGAAGCCGAAAAGGAAAAGGCGGCGGGTATTATTTGCGTCGCCAGCCCGAGGATATCAAAATGGTTGAGGTGATGCGCGTTTTGGAAGGTCCGGTATCTATGGTGCCGTGCGTGAGTCTTAATTTCTACGAAAAATGCGACGATTGTCCCGATGAGACTACCTGTTCAGTACACGTACTCATGGCGCAGTTACGCGACAGCAACCTCGCTGTTCTCAATAAGAATACCCTGGCCGACCTTATCGAGTAATGGTTGACAGATTCGGAATAATTGCTCCATTTTCTAAAAATCACTTAAAAATTTAAAAATAAATGCCAAAAGATTTGGTCACTAAGAAGACACACAATACTTTTGCTTTTAAATCCTAGTAATCCGATAGGATTTAAATAAAAATAGATATTCGGTTATGATTTTAGATCAGGTATATAGTCAAACAAAGACTGAAGAGACTCCAAAGGTCTCTTATAAAAAAGATACAACTTCAGAAAAGCCGCTGCGCAGCATCGTTAAATCAATAAGCTGGAGAATCGTGGGTACCATAGATACGGTTTTGATATCGTGGATTATCACCGGTACGCTGGCTCTTGCGTTTTCGATTGGAGCGGTGGAACTGGTGACCAAAATGGCTCTGTACTTTTTCCACGAGCGCATTTGGAATACTATAAACTGGGGAAGATAATGAGTTATTCAGCAGCAGAATTAGAACAGTTAAACGCAGATCTTCGGGAGAAATCGCCGGTTGAGATCGCACAATGGGCAGTGGCGCAAGCTAAAAATCCTATTGTAACTACCAATTTCAGGCCTTATGAGGCGGCAATTTTATTTGCAGCTACTCAGGCAAAACCCGAAATCCCGGTGGTTTGGTGCGATACCGGTTATAATACGCCCAATACCTATCGTCATGCAGAAGAAGTAATTGCCTTGCTTCAGCTTCACATTGACCTTTACGTGCCTCAGCAAACCGCAGCACACCGCGATGTAGTAATGGGAATCCCGCAGATTGACGATCCAAGACATAAAGTTTTTACCGAACAGGTAAAACTGGAGCCTTTCAAACGGGCGATGGCAAATCATAAACCCGATGTTTGGTTTACAAACCTTCGCAAAGGTCAGACAGCGCATCGCGATAACCTCGATATCTTAAGTCAGGGTGCAGACGGAGTACTTAAGGTGAGTCCGTTTTACTACTGGAGCGACGCCCAATTAGATACTTTTTTGGCAGAGCACGATTTGCCAAACGAACATAAATACTTTGATCCAACCAAAGTGTTGGAAAACCGGGAGTGTGGTTTACACGCCTAAAACCAATTGAGATGAGTACGATTTTAAAAACAAATGCATTAGAGAGCGAGGCGATTTACATCTTTAGAGAAGTAGTTGCCCAGTTTGAGAATCCGGTTTTGCTTTTTTCGGGTGGAAAAGACAGCATCACACTGGTGCGTTTGGCACAAAAAGCATTTTACCCTGCCAAGATTCCTTTCCCACTATTGCATGTAGATACAGGGCATAACTTTCCGGAAACTATAGAGTTTCGGGATAAACTGGTTGAGGAATTAGGATTAAATCTGATTGTACGCCATGTGCAGGATGCCATTGATGAAGGTAAGGTAACTGAAGAAACCGGTAAATATTCAAGCCGAAATATGCTTCAAACCACCACGCTTTTAGATGCGATTGAAGAATTTAAGTTTGACGCCTGTATTGGTGGTGCCCGTCGCGATGAAGAAAAGGCGAGAGCCAAGGAGCGCATCTTTTCAGTACGTGATGATTTTGGTCAGTGGGATGAAAAAAACCAGCGTCCGGAATTATTCGATCTGCTTAACGGGAAGATTGAAATTGGCCAGAATGTGCGTGTTTTTCCAATTTCTAACTGGACCGAACTGGATGTATGGAGTTACATCGAGAAAGAGAAAATCGAAATTCCTTCGATCTACTTTTCGCATAAGCGCAAAACCTTTGTACGCGACGGCCTGATCTGGAGTGCTTCAAAATATGTGTACCGCGAGGAAGACGAGGAAGTACTGGAGCGTATTGTGCGTTTCAGAACGGTGGGCGATATGACCTGTACCGCAGCTGTAGAGTCTGAAGCAGATACTATTGCGCGCATTGTGAGTGAGATCAAAACCTCTACTATTTCAGAGCGAGGTGCGCGTATAGATGATAAGCGCTCTGAAGCCGCAATGGAAAAACGCAAGCAACAGGGATACTTTTAGGTCCTCGAGACGACACCTTGAATAATAATAGTAATAGCAATACGAAGAATAACGTGGAAGTTCTAAAAATAGCAACAGCAGGAAGTGTAGATGATGGTAAAAGTACCTTGATAGGACGCCTGCTCTACGATACAAAGTCTTTAACAGATGATAAGCTTGAGGCCATTGAGCGCAACAGCAAAAAGAAGGGTTATGATTATCTGGATTTTTCGCTGGCAACAGACGGTCTTGTAGCCGAGCGTGAGCAGGGAATTACAATTGATGTGGCGCATATTTATTTTTCGACCAGAAAGAAAAGTTACATCATTGCCGACACTCCGGGTCACGTAGAATATACCCGTAACATGGTTACAGGGGCTTCTCAGGCGCAGGCATCCATTATTTTAATTGATGCCCGAAAAGGAGTTATAGAGCAAACCTACCGTCATTTCTTTATCAATAATTTACTGCGGGTTAAGCATGTAATTGTTGCGGTCAATAAAATGGATTTGGTAGATTATGACCAAAGCGTTTTTGAAAACATAAAAACCGATTTTGAAAAGCTGAACGCCCAAAGCAGTTATGCCGAGCAGGAAGTGACGTTCATTCCTATTAGCGCACTAAAAGGGGATAATGTTGCGCAGAAATCAGATACTATGCCATGGTTTAAAGGCGAAAGTGTACTCGATTATCTGGAAGCTTTAAAGCCCGGACAGGAAGAACATACAGCCGCGCGTTTCCCGGTGCAAACGGTAATCAGACCAAAACAGGATGAGTTTCATGACTATCGCGGTTACGCCGGAAAAATCTACGGAAGCAGTTTAAAAGTAGGCGATGCAGTAACGGTTTTACCTTCTTTAACTTCTTCAAAAATCAAGACCATTGAGTTTTTTGATCAAAAGTATGATGAAGCGGTAGCCGGAAGTTCGGTGACCATCACGTTAGAAGATGATATCAACATCACCAGAGGCGATGTTTTAGTGAAGTCTGATGAAGTGCCACAATCCTCAAAATCACTCACGGCAGCTGTTTGCTGGATGGATGGTAAAGCGCTGGTTCCGGGAGCGAAATATGAGATTCAACACAATACCAACCGCATTCTTGCTAAAATTGACAGCGTAGAAAGTGTTATCGCTACAGATTATTCAGGTGAAGACAGCTCTAAGAATCAGTTGACGTTGAATGAAATAGGCAAGGTGAATTTTAAACTGAGTAAAAATCTTTTTTACGATACCTATGCCGAAAATAAGGCAGGCGGTTCATTTATATTAATTGACCTGCAAAGCAACACCACAGCCGGCGTTGGTTTTATAGGCTAACATTTAAAATTAGGAGTATTGCCAATTACTTTGGATACTCTTTTTAAATAATCCTATTATTTCTATAGGATTAAAATAATTAAGAATTAAAAAATAATAAGCTATGCAAAGCTTTAGAACAGAAATAGAAAACCCCGTTGTAGAACGCGATATTATTGAACTTGAAAGAAAAATCAAGCTCTTTAAAGACGGAAAGATTGATGAGGAGCGCTTTAGAAGCCTGCGTTTAGCACGCGGTGTTTACGGTCAGCGTCAGGAAGGGGTACAAATGGTGCGCATCAAATTGCCTTACGGTAAAGTGACCAGCGATCAGCTGTTGCGTATAGCTGATGTTTCTGATGAATATTCCAAAGGACGTTTACACATCACCACCCGTCAGGATATTCAGATTCACTATGTGAGTCTCGACCGCACTCCTGAGCTTTGGGCCGAATTGGAAAAAAATGATGTGACCCTTCGCGAGGCCTGTGGTAACACGGTGCGTAACGTAACTGCGAGTGCAGATAGCGGGATCAACCCTGATGAGGCTTTTGACGCAACACCGTATGCACACGCTACCTTTCAGTTTTTTCTGCGAAATCCGGTTTGTCAGGAAATGGGCCGAAAGTTTAAAATGTCGTTTTCATCAACCGATGATGACTCGGCTTTGGCATTCATTCACGATTTGGGCTTTATCCCAAAAATCAAAGATGGCGAACGCGGCTTTAAAGTAATGCTGGGCGGCGGCCTGGGTTCGCAGCCACGCCACGCAGATGTGTTAACCGAATTTTTACCGGTGAATCAGCTTATCCCAACTATAGAAGGGGTGCTGCGGGTGTTTGACCGTCATGGGGAACGCTCCAGACGTTTAAAAGCGCGTATGAAATTCCTCATCAAAGATTTGGGGCAGGAAGGCTTTATGCAATTGGTGGAAGAAGAGCGAAAAGCATTAGCTTATAAAACGTATGAAATTGATACTGCAGCTTTTGATGGGACGCCAAAAGCTCCGTTGGCCGAAGCTCCACAAGTAGCTATTGAAGATACCAAAGCTTACGAAGCCTGGAAAGCGACCAATGTGTTTAAGCAAAAACAGGAAGGTCTTGTGGCTATTGGGATTCGTGTAAAACTGGGAGACTTTTATACCAAAGAAGCACGCGCTTTGGCGGGTTTGATTAAGAAATATGGTGGGGATGAGATGCGTCTTACCCTGCGTCAAAATATACTGTTAAGACATATACCGGAAGGGGCATTGCCTTTCTTTTACTCACAACTAGCCAACCTCGGCTTTGCCCGCCCGGGATATGAAACCACTACAGACATAACTGCGTGTCCCGGTACCGATACGTGTAACTTAGGGATTGCAAGTAGTACCGGTATCGCAGTTAAACTGGAAGAAGTGCTTGAGGCCGAATATCCCGAGTACTTAAACAATAAAGGCATTACCATTAAAATTAGTGGGTGTATGAACGCCTGCGGTCAGCACAATATGGCGCACATAGGCTTTCAGGGAATGTCTGTGCGTACACCGGAGAAACTGGTTGCTCCTGCACTGCAGGTGCTTTTAGGCGGTGGCGTTTTGGGTAATGGCGAAGGTCGTTTTGCAGACAAAGTGATCAAAATCCCCAGTAAGAGAGGTCCCGAGGCTTTGCGCGCGATTTTAGACGATTTCAAAGCAAACGCCGGTGATCTTGACTTTTTGAGTTATTACGACGAAAAAGGGCAACGGTATTTTTACGATTTCCTAAAACCACTTTCAGATACCGATAATCTGGTGGAGTCTGACTTTGTAGATTGGGGTAATGATGAAAAATACATTCAGGAAGTGGGTGTTGGAGAGTGTGCCGGAGTCGTGATTGATTTGGTTCAAACGCTTTTACTGGAAGCCAAAGACAAACTGGGCAGTGCCATCGAAGCTTTTGAAGAGCAAAAATGGGCAGACAGTATTTACCACACCTATGCGGGGCTGGTAAATGGAGCTAAAGCCATCTTGCTTTCTGAAGACGTAAAAACAAATACCCAGGCCAATATTATCGAGGAGTTTGACAATACCTTTGGTGAAAATGACACGCTTCTTGGAGAAACTTCGTTTGCAGATTTGGTTTACCAAATACAAAAAAACGAACCTACCCGCGAGTTTGCCGAAGCCTATTTAGCCGACGCAAACGCATTTTTTAACCGCGTTGATACCTTCCGCAAAAACCAGCTTGCCAATGTTTAAGAATCCAAAATTAACCGTAGTAGGAGCAGGACCCGGTGATGCAGATTTATTCACTCTAAAAGGCATCAAAGCCTTGCAAAGTGCCGATGTGGTTTTGTATGATGCGCTGGTAAATCCGGAGTTGTTAGAATATGCCGCTGATGCCGAACTCATTTTTGTGGGAAAGCGTAAAGGTTGTTATGCCTATCAGCAGGAGCAAATCAACGATCTTATTATCTCACGCGCTAAAAGTCATGGTCACGTGGTACGTTTAAAAGGCGGAGATCCGTTTATTTTTGGGCGCGGTGCAGAAGAGATGGAAATCGCAGCCGAAGCAGGAATTGAGGTTGCAGTTGTTCCGGGAATTTCTTCATCACTCGCGGTACCGGCTTACCAGAATATTCCGCTGACCAAAAGAGGCAGTTCAGAAAGTTTTTGGGTAATTACGGGTACCACCCGGGCGCATAAACTTTCAGAAGATGTAAAACTCGCAGCGCAATCTTCGGCTACCGTCGTGATTTTAATGGGGATGAGCAAGCTTGCTGAGATTACGGCATGCTTTCGCGAAAGCGGAAAAAACGACCTGCCTGTTGCCATTATTCAAAACGGAACAACGCCCGAAGAACGCATTGGGGTAGGCACCATAGACAGTATCGAAGAAGTTGTACAAGAGTTAAAGCTTACTAACCCATCAATTATCGTTATTGGTGAGGTGGTGCGCCATCGCGAGCAATTGCTTAACTTGCAAAATAAAATGGCATACGCTTCCTAAAATGTCGCAAGAAACCAATACACTTTATCCGGTTTTTCTCAAAGTTCGCAATCTGCAGGTGCTTATTGTGGGTGGCGGAAATGTTGCGCTTGAAAAACTCACGTTTTTGACCAAGTCGAGTCCGGACGCGGTGGTAGAGATGGTGGCTCCTTTTTTTAGAGCGGAAACTTTGGAGCGCGCGAAACAATACAACGTAAAAATCACCAAAAGGAAGTTTAGAAAGTCGATGTTGAAGAAGCGTCACATTGTGATTGCAACCACAGACAGCCCAAAAGTAAACAAGCGCGTTTATGAGCTGGCGCGAAAGCGTTTTTTGCTCTGCAATATTGCCGATGTGCCCGAACTTTGTGATTTTTATATGGGCGGAATTGTGACCAAAGGAAATGTCAAGATTGCGATCTCGACTAACGGAAAGTCACCCACTACCGCAAAACGCCTGCGGCAGTTTTTTGAAGAAGTAATACCGGATAATATTGACGATCTGGTACAAAATTTAAATGAATACCGAAAAACCATAAAAGGGGATTTTGAAGAGAAAGTAGAAACCCTGAATGAGTTTACTAAAGGATTGATCAAGAAGAATTAAGAGTAGAATGAGGAGCTAAGGCTCAAAGAACAGAACAGATGATAAAGACAGATATTTTAATTATTGGAGCAGGCCCTACCGGGTTATTCACCGTTTTTGAAGCAGGATTGTTAAAGCTGAAATGTCACATTATTGATGCGCTGGCGCAGCCCGGTGGTCAGTTGGCTGAGATTTATCCAAAGAAGCCTATTTATGATATTCCCGGTTTTCCTGAAGTGATGGCGGGCGAACTCGTAGACAATTTACTCGAGCAGGGCAAGCAATTTCAACCCGGTTTTACATTGGGTGAACGTGCAGAGACTATCGAAAAACAGGAAGACGGTAGTTTTATTGTAACCACCAATAAAGGTACACAGCATCACGCACCTGTGGTGGCAATTGCCGGTGGTTTGGGAAGTTTTGAGCCGCGCAAGCCGCTTATACCAAATATTCACCAGTTTGAAGACAAGGGTGTCGCCTATATGATTAAAGATCCTGAAGTGTATCGCGGTAAAAAAGTGGTCATTGCAGGTGGTGGTGATTCAGCATTGGACTGGAGTATTTTCCTTGCCGATGTGGCTGATGAAGTTACACTCATTCACCGTAGAAATGAATTTAGAGGTGCACTCGATTCTGTTGAAAAAGTACGTGAATTGAAAATGCTTGGCAAAATTAATCTCGTAACTCCTGCAGAAGTTGTAGGTCTCGCAGGAGCAGATGAGTTGGAGCAGGTAGTTATAGAACACGCCGATAAATCACAAAGCACACTGGAGGCTGATGCATTTATTCCTTTATTTGGGCTTTCGCCTAAATTAGGTCCTATCGCAGATTGGGGTCTTGAGATCGAAAAGAATGCGATCAAAGTTGATAACGCTTTAGATTACCAGACTAATATCCCCGGTGTATTTGCAATAGGTGATGTAAACACCTATCCCGGAAAATTAAAACTTATTTTATGTGGTTTCCACGAGGCCACGATGATGTGCCAGTCTGCATATCAAATCATCAATCCCGGTAAGCGCTATGTGATGAAATATACCACAGTGAGCGGTATAGATGGTTTTGACGGTACGCGTAAAGAAGCCGAAAAAGCGGTAGTGCAGGCTATAGACTAGCAGGCAGGGCGCAATTTATTTTTGAGGTCCAGAATGATATTCTTGTTGAGCGGTTTTATTAAAAAATCAATCACCTGATTATAATTCTGGGCTTTTTCTTTGTCCAGATCGCTTGTGCTTGAAGTTACAATTACAACCCGGGTCTGGTCATCTTTTTCTTTTAGTGCGTCTAAAAAGCTCCATCCGTTAATATCGGGCATATTCAAATCCAGAAAGATCAGGTCTGGTTTTTCCTTCTCCAGTTCAGAAAGAGCTGTACGCGGCAGGGTATAATCAATGATACTTTCGGCAAAATCAGTGACTTCGATAAGTTTTTTGTTGATGAAATTGGCCATTTTTTGATCATCAACCAGCATTATTTTAAGCAGCTTAGTCATACCCATTTTCAATTAAATTAGCATTTGAGGCAGTTTGTTCGCTCTGGCTAACCACTCTTCTAAAAATAAGGTCCAGTTCAAGAGCAGACTCTTTAAGTTTGGGAAGAATACTTTTTCGTAGATCTTCGTCGGTATAAAGTTCAGAGATTTCCAGAAAGCCCAGAATTCGGGTTAGAGGTTCTCTTAGATCGTGAGCATTAAGTTTTGAGAGTTCGAGAAGTTTCTTGTTTTTAAAATGCAATTCTTCCGTTCTGCGGAAAATAATATTTTGTTGATTGTTATTGATGCGCTCAATTTCGGTATTCTTGAGTTCTATTTCTGTAATTGCTTCTTTCAGCCTTAAGTTTTTGGTTTTTAATTGCTGACTCAGATAGATTTGAAAATACCTCGAGGTGATGTTATCAACCAGCAGATTGAGGATTTCCATATCACTGTGGTTAAAGCTTTCGGTATCATCTGAAATTAAGGAAAAGCAAATTTCCCGTTCGCCTGATGTCGTATGCCAGCCCCATAATTTTGGCTTATTCCAGTTTTCATAAAGAGCTGTAGCGTGACCTGGTAAATCGGTTGTGTTAAGCGCTCTCAAAAGAGGAATTTTTACTTTAAACAGTTGCTTTTCGTAATCGAGTAATTCATCGCTATCTACGATTTTTGGTTCTTTCGATTTAAGGAATGTAAAACTTACAGCAGTTTCGTTTTTAAAAAGCATAACAATCCTAAGCATCTTGAAATTAAACAAATACTTAAGATGCCTGTTAGCAACAATTCCAAGCTCTTCAACAGATTCTACTTTGCTGAGACTGCCTGATAACTTGGAAAATGCCTCGTAGGTAATGCGATACTTGGCTGAAGATAGATTCACAGGAATGTAAAGGTTTTAAGCCTGGGCTTCCATCAATTCGTTATCGATCTTAATACCGGAAACATCTGCAAGGGTATTCAGCATATTAACCAGATCGGCCTGAGCCATCAATTCCTGAATTTCAGACTCGTCAAAACCTGCATCGCTTAATGCCTTAAAATCTTCATCGTTGATCTGATTAGAGTGCAGAGCTGCCTTGGTCACCACTTTAATAGCAGTTCTAAAGCTTTCAGGAATCATGGGGCTATCCAGGTTTTCGGTCACTTTAAAGTTTGCCGTCTCATTAACCAGATTGCTCATGCTGTCTGCAAAAATCCCGTGAGCTTCGGCACAGTAGGAGCAATTGCGTTTTTTTGAAACGTTGTAAATAATGAGTTGCTTTAAAACGTTAGGCACGTTACCCTGCATTAGGGTAGCTTTTAATTTAGCCCAATTTCCGGCTAGTAAAATGGGATTAGAGCCCTGGCATTTAAACCAGTTTAGTACAAATGGGATTTGTAGCGTGCGTTTTGTGTCATCATAGATTTCTTTTACGGCATCAGAGGCATTCTCATAATCCACAATTGGAAATCTAGATTCCAGATAAGTAGCGTTTTGCATAGATAAATAGTTACGTTTCGTTATAAAAATGGGGACTACAAAATTAACTTAAATAATCAAACACACAACTCTGTAAATCAGATAGTTGATTTTTTAACAAGTATATTTATGCGTTTTTCGTCCGCATATATTGCCATTTGTCTAAAAAAGAGGCAGGTATTTTTTCAATTGTTTAAACATTAATCCCTTAAAATTTGGGTATTCTCCCGTTGTTTTTTAATCTTTGCAGTTCAGTTCATTATTTAATGCAGTTATCAAGAAAGGCAGAGGGATTAGACCCGATGAAGCCTTAGCAACCCTCCTCCCGGAGAAGGTGCTACATTCTACTCATATGTTGAGATAGATAACAAAAAACGAGTTTTACGAACTCCTCTTTTGCCTTCTTAATAACTTAATTTTGCGCTTTGTTTTGAGCAGATTTAACTGTGCTTAAAACCGAGAGGAGAGGCTACAAGCTTATACGAATTGATTATGAGTAAAGACAAATTATATCAGGCTTTAAAAGAGCGAATTTTGGTACTGGACGGCGCCATGGGGACCATGCTGCAGCGTTACAAGTTTACCGAGGAAGATTTCAGGGGAGAACGGTTTAAAGACTGGCCCAGCCCGGTACAGGGTAATAATGATATGTTGAGTATCACCCAACCCGAGGCGATTGCTAATGTACACGCCAGCTATTTTGCCGCAGGCGCAGACATCGTAGAGACCAATACCTTTAGCGGTACCACCATTGCAATGGCAGATTACGGAATGCAGGAGTTTGTGTATGAACTCAACTACGAGTCGGCTAAAATCGCCAGGAGAGTCGCGCAGGAGTTTACCGAAAAGCAACCCGACAAACCCCGTTTTGTTGCCGGTGCTATGGGACCTACCAATAAAACCGCGAGTATGTCACCAGATGTAAATGATCCCGGCTTTAGGGCAATTTCGTTTGACGAATTACGCATAGCCTACAAGCAACAGGCCGAGGCACTGCTAGACGGTGGCGTAGATATTCTTTTGGTTGAGACTATTTTTGATACGCTTAACGCGAAAGCGGCCCTTTTTGCTATCGAAGAGGTAAAAGACGAGCGCGGTATTGAGGTGCCTGTGATGGTAAGTGGCACGATTACCGATGCTTCCGGAAGAACACTTTCCGGTCAAACTGCGGAAGCTTTCCTGATTTCCATAGGCCATATGCCTTTGCTTTCAGTTGGCTTCAACTGTGCTTTGGGTGCAAACCAGCTTACTCCCTATCTCGAAGTGGTTTCATCCAAATCAGACTTTGCGATTTCGGCTTATCCCAACGCCGGTTTACCGAACGCTTTTGGAGAATATGACGAGACCGCAGAAGAAATGGCAGCGCAAATAAAAACCTACCTCGATAAACAGCTTATCAATATCGTAGGCGGCTGTTGCGGTACCACACCAGAACACATCAAGGCAATAGCAGATCTTGTAAAAGACTATAAACCCAGACCATTGCCCGCATTAGAACAAACGGCAGCTTTATAAAAACCAGTTATGAGTACTACTGTACAGGCAGCTAAGCATACTAAAAACTTCAAACCCCTTAAATTAAGCGGACTTGAGCCGCTGGTCATCACTCCCGAAAGCAATTTTGTGAATGTGGGTGAGCGAACCAATGTGGCAGGGTCACGCCGGTTTTTAAGACTTATTAATGAGGAGAAATTTGACGAGGCACTAGCCATTGCCCGCGATCAGGTAGAAGGCGGTGCGCAAATCATTGACGTCAATATGGACGATGGTCTTATTGACGGTAAAAAAGCAATGGTCAACTTCCTAAACCTGATTGCCGCCGAACCCGATATCGCCCGGGTGCCCATTATGATAGACAGTTCTAAATGGGAAATCATCGAGGCGGGTTTACAGGTCGTGCAGGGCAAATGTGTTGTGAATTCCATCAGTTTGAAGGAAGGCGAAGCCGAATTTATTAGCCACGCCAAAAAGATAAAGCGCTACGGTGCTGCCGTGGTCGTTATGGCTTTTGATGAGGTAGGCCAGGCAGACAATTACGAGCGCCGACTTGAAATCACCAAACGCAGTTATGATATACTCGTTAATCAGGTAAAGTTTCCGCCGGAAGACATCATTTTTGACCTGAATATCTTTCCGGTTGCTACCGGGATGGAGGAGCACCGTCGCAATGCTATTGACTTTATTGAAGCCACCCGCTGGGTGAAAGAAAATTTGCCTCACGTGCACGTGAGTGGTGGGGTGAGTAATGTTTCGTTTAGTTTCCGCGGAAATGATACCGTACGCGAAGCGATGCACTCGGTATTTCTCTACCATGCTATAAAGGCCGGGATGAATATCGGGATTGTAAATCCAACGATGCTTGAGGTCTATGACGACATCCCGAAAGATTTGCTGGAGCACGTTGAAGATGTGATTCTGGATCGCAGGGATGACGCAACCGAACGCCTGCTTGATTTTGCCGAAACCGTAAAAGGCAGTGCCAAAGAAAAAACCGTTGACCTTTCGTGGCGTGAAGAACCGCTTCAGGATCGTATTACACGAGCTCTGGTTAAAGGTATTGATACCTATATTTTAGAAGATGTGGAGGAAGCACGGCAGGCTTCAGAAAAGCCATTGCACGTGATTGAAGGACATTTGATGACCGGTATGAATGTGGTAGGCGATCTCTTTGGAGACGGAAAAATGTTCCTGCCTCAGGTGGTTAAATCGGCACGGGTAATGAAAAAGGCTGTGGCCTATTTATTACCGTATATTGAAGAGGAGAAATTGAAAAACGCAGCCCCCCAACCCCCAATGGGGGAGCAATACTGGCGCACGGCAGACCCGGTATTATATGATTTGCTTAAGGAATTTGCTCAAAAAATGCGTTACAACAATCCCACTCCGGCTGAAAAAGTGCTTTGGGATTATTTAAGCAACAAAAAACTACAGGGCTATAAATTTAGAAGGCAGCACATCATAGGCAAATACATTGCAGATTTTGTCTGTCTCAAAGAACGTTTGGTAATAGAAATTGATGGTTTAATTCATCAATTGCCCGAAAATAAGGAGCATGATCAGGTTCGTACAGAGTGGCTTCAGGAACAAGGGTTCAAGGTAATTCGCTTTTCAAATGTTGAGGTTTTAGAAAATACCGAAGCAGTTTTAGAACGCATCGTTGAAAAGATAGTGACCGAAACTCCCCCTCAGGGGGAAAGGGGGGCTGGCTTGGTTCTTATGGCAACCGTTAAAGGCGATGTACACGACATCGGTAAAAACATTGTTAGTGTGGTTTTGGCCTGTAACAACTATGAGATTATAGATATGGGCGTAATGGTGCCGCCTGAGAAGATAATCGCAACTGCCAAAGAGCGCAATGTTGATATCATAGGCCTTAGCGGACTCATAACACCATCATTGGATGAGATGGTTTTTCTGGCGAAAGAAATGAAGCGTCAGGACTTTACCGTGCCTTTACTCATAGGTGGTGCTACCACCAGTAAGGCGCACACGGCTGTAAAAATTGACCCGGAATATCCGGAAGCAGTGGTGCATGTGAATGACGCGTCCAGAGCGGTAACCGTGGTGGGCGATTTGCTCAATCCGGAAACCAGACTGAAGTATAAAGCAGATATCAAACAGGATTATGCCTTGTTCCGGGACCGCTTTTTAACCCGTGGTAAAAAACGCGACTTTTTAACGCTGGCACAGGCCCGCGAGAATAAATGGAAGCTCGACTGGGATGATTTTGAGGCTTTTAAACCCAACGAGCCCGGCATACAGGTAATCGAAGATTTTGAGCTGGAAAAACTGGTTGATTATATAGACTGGTCACCGTTTTTCCGCAGCTGGGATTTGCACGGTAAATATCCCGACATTCTCGAAGATGAGGTTGTAGGCGAGCAGGCACGCGAACTTTTTACTGACGCGAAAGCGATTCTTAAAAAGATTTTAGACGAAAAGTTGCTGACCGCGAAAGCCGTTTTTGGTCTTTTTGAAGCCAACACTGTAAACGACGACGATATTGAAATTGTAGTTCCCCCTTCGGGGGCCAGGGGGCTTTTTAGAACCTTACGCCAGCAAAGCAAAAAAGCTTCGGGTAAACCGAATATCGCTTTGGCCGATTTCATCGCGCCTAAAGAAACCGGCAAAACCGATTATATGGGTTGTTTTTGCGTTACTGCAGGTTTTGGTACGCAGGAATTGGCTGAAAAATATGAAGCGGAGCACGACGACTATAACAGCATTATGGTAAAAGCCCTGGCAGACCGTCTGGCAGAAGCTTTCGCCGAATACCTGCACGAGCGTGTGCGCAAGCAACATTGGGGTTATGCCAGCGATGAGGAGTTGTCTAATGACGAACTCATCAAAGAGGCGTATAAGGGCATCAGGCCGGCACCGGGTTATCCCGCCTGCCCGGACCATCTGGAAAAACTAACCATTTGGGATGTGCTCGATGTCAAAGAACGCATAGGAGTTGAATTGACTGAAAGCCTTGCGATGTGGCCGGCTGCTTCGGTGAGCGGGTATTATTTTGCACATCCGGAGGCGCGTTATTTTGGTTTGGGTAAAATCAAAATGGATCAGGTTGAAGATTTCGCAAAGCGGAAAGCTATCGAAGTGCGCACCGCTGAAAAGTGGTTAAACCCGAATATCGCAGATTAAAAGCGCCAGGGATTGAGCTGTTGTTGGAGCTCGTCGTGGCGGTAGCCAGGACAGCGACCAGCGAAAGCCCGGCCCGCAGGGAGGCGCCCAAAAATGAATATTAATAGAATAAATAAATCCGGTTCCCGTTCCTTTGGAGCGGGCGGAGGGAGCGAAATATGAAAATTACAGATCACATAAAAAAAGCAGACGGTAAAACCCTTTTTTCTTTTGAATTGATACCGCCACGCAAAGGCCGAAGCATTCAGGAATTGTACGATAATATTGACCCTTTGATGGAGTTTAAACCTCCGTTTATTGATGTGACGACTTCGCGTGAGGAGTTTGTGTATATCGAGAAAGAAGACGGTCTGCTCGACAAAAAAATCACGCGTATGCGACCCGGAACTCTGGGGATTTGCGCGTCTATTAAGCACAAATACGATGTGGATACCGTGCCGCACGTGCTTTGTGGCGGGTTTACCAAAGAAGAAACCGAATATCTGCTGGTAGATTGCCATTATCTGGGTATTCACAACGTGATGGCCTTGCGCGGTGACGCGATGAAAGAGCAGCAGTATTTTGAACCTACCAAAGGCGGGCACGAGTTTGCTTTGGGGCTGGTAGAGCAAATTGCCGATATGAATAAAGGCCGCTATCTTAATAATGTAATTGAAACTTCAGACTGTTCTGATTTCTGCATCGGTGTGGCAGGCTATCCGGAGAAGCATTTGGAAGCTCCTTCGTTAAAAACCGATCTAAAACGCCTTATTCAAAAAGTGGAGGCCGGTGCTGATTATGTGGTGACCCAAATGTTTTTTGATAATAAAAAATACTTCGAGTTTGTAGATATGGTGCGCGCTGAAGGAATTGATATTCCTATTATTCCGGGAATTAAGCCACTTGCGGTTAAACGCCATCTACAACTGCTGCCGCAGGTTTTTAAAATTGATTTGCCTCAGGATCTCATTGATGCTGTTGATGCCTGCAAAAACAACAATGACGTGCGTCAGGTAGGGATTGAGTGGGCGATACAGCAATCGCGCGAGCTTATGGAAGGCGGTGCGCCGGTATTGCACTATTATTCTATGGGGAAAAGCGACAACATCAAGGCAATTGCGGCTGAACTTTTTTAGGGGAATAAATTCGAATACTATTTGATACATTTGCCCGATAGTTAAAATCGAATGATCTACCGAATCCTGTTTTTAGTGTGTTGCGGCTTTTCTGTTATGGCCCAGGAAACCGAAGTTAAGCCGTACAGCCTGGATGCCAACTTTTTTTACGGAACCATCCTGCAGCACAATAAGGACATTGCGCATTTAATTACCGGGCATCCTACGGGTGTAATTCTGAGTTATAATCGTATGACCTATGGTTTTAACGATTGGGAAGCCCGTTACAATTACCCGGATTACGGGTTCTCATTTATTGCGCAGGATCAAAAGAATGAAAATCTGGGTCAGAATTTTGGACTCTACGGTCATTTTAACTTCTACGCCCTCAACCGAAGACTGATGCTGCGTATTGGTCAGGGTATTGCTGCGACGACTAAGCCTTTTGACCTGGATGATAACTTTAGAAATAATGCTTACGGTTCTACCTTGTTGAGTTCAACCTTTGTTATGGTAAACTATAAGCAACCCAATATTATAGATCGAATAGGTTTACAAACCGGTATTTCCTTAATCCATTATTCGAATGCTAATGTAAAGGCGCCTAATGCGAGTACCAACTCGTTTGCCTTCAACCTGGGTTTGAATTACCAGTTGGATGACGAAGAGCGACCCGAGTATATCCCAAATGTCAAAAGCCGCTATACTGAGCCTTTAAAACTGAATTTGGTTTTGCGTGGCGGGGTTAATGAAAGCGACTACATCGGTTTGGGGCAGCGTCCTTTTCTGGTTACTTCGGCATTTGTAGATAAGCGCATTACGCATAAAAGCACGCTTCAGGCGGGTGTTGACTTTTTTCTGAGTCCGTTTTTAAAAGACCAGATCGAGTACGAGAGTATTGCTCTGCCACGTCTGGGTACCACAGGAGACGAGGATTGGAAGCGTTTTGGAGTGTTTCTGGGACATGAACTTCGGTTTAACAAAAATGCCTTTGTAACGCAGTTTGGTTATTATGCTTATTATGACTACGACTTTGAAGGCCGGGTTTATTTCAGAGGCGGTTTAAAACGTTATTTTACCGATAAAATCTTCGGCGCTATCACGCTCAAATCTCACGGAGCAAAGGCTGAAGCGGTAGAATTTGGTATAGGTTACCGCCTTTAGTAATACACCGTCCACTTCTTCATTTTTTCAGCCTGAAAGCCTTGCAACAGGTATTGTAAACTGTCTGGCAGGGATTTCTTATTCTTAATCAGTAAAACGTTGTTTTTATCGGCCAGTAACTTTTTAAGTCGGTCGCTTTGCCCCGGTTCGTTTAGAGGAAGATAGGTTTCTTTCCAGTGATCTGTAGTTTCAAAGCGCGTATCCCGTTTGGCTTCAAAATTAGAGTTGTAGATGGTAATCACCCGGTCACCCAAATAAAAAGGGGCAGAAGACAGCAGATTGTCGTAGACCAAAACTTTATAATCACGATCAGTCCTTTCACTTTTAACAAACGCATACTTCGCTTTAGGTGAATTGATAAGCGTTTGGTTTTGCGCTGCAAAATCAGCATAAATCAAAATCAAAACACTCAACATCGCTGTACTTAAAACAAGCAGACGGTCTACCTGGGCAGCCTTTGACCGAAATAACAAATGAGTACCGAAAGCCAGAGAGATTCCTAGAAAAAGCAGTGTTTTATACCAGGTAAACGTGAATTGAGGAATAAAAAACAACGAGGTGATAATGAGTACTAAAAGCAGAAATGCACCTCTAAAAGAGAACTCGTAGATTTTTGAAAACCGGTTGCCATACTGGATGAAAACACTGCCGCAAAAGAGCGCCAAAAAGGGAAACATCGGGAGGATGTATAAGATTAATTTGGACGAAAAAAGGGAAAAGGCAATCAAAATGGACAATGCTGTATAACCGGTAATTTGAGTGGGTTTATCCCATTTTTCCTGTTTCACCTTAAAGATCGTAATCAGCGTAGGTACTATCCAGGGTAAGGAGAGGGCAGGAACCAATACCAGATAAAACCAAAAGGGTTTATCGCGGTGAAAGGTTTCGGCATGTACGCTTCGGTCGATGATTTGTTCCTGAATAAAATAATCCCAGAGTTCCGGTTTTTGCAGGATCAAAATGATAAACCAGGATGCCGAAATTCCCAGCAGTAAAATAAGTCCTAAAATAGAATGAATATTCACTTTGGGTTTTTCCCTATTGATGATTTTATAACAAAGAATGAATAAGGCAACAGGTAAAAATGCAACCGGACCTTTAGTGAGGCAGGCCAGTCCTAAAACAATATAAAACAGGTAGAGGTAAGTTATCTTTTCGTTTAATTTATTCTGAAGCCATAAATAAATCGCCCAGATAATAAACGTGGTTAAGAATGCATCTGTGGTTAAATTACGCACAGCTATAAGCGCCAGCGGAAATGAAAAATACGTTAGTGCCGAAGCCAGTGCGATTTTGTCGTCCTTAAACCAAAGCCGGGCAATTTTAAAGATAAGTAACAGCTGCAGGATTAAAGCCAGACTTAAAAAAAACCGGGCTCCAAACTCGTTGTAACCAAAAATTTTATACCCAATCGCCGTAATGGCGTAGGTAACAGGAGGCTTATGATAGTGAATGATTCCCAGTAGACTGGGGTTGATAAAATCATTGCTTAAGGCCATTTCGCGGCCAATCTCGGCATAGCGTGCTTCACTGCTTTCGGTAAGACCCCAGCTCCCTAGCCTGATCAGCAAAACGCCAAAAAGCACCACGAGAAGGACATAGAATTTTTTAGTCAAAATATTCCGGACGTTTAATACAACTAAGAATTCAAAGTTCTGTCTTTCTATGCATATGCTAAAATGTAGCCTGCTTATTTTTATTTTTTGAGAGGCACCTTGCTTTCAAAAAACAATCTGTGGGTAGGTTAGGACTTTTTTACCGTACTTTGTGGCGGTTGAGCCAAGGCTCAATGAGCGAGTTGAAGAAGTTTATGAGAAACCTGTTTTTATTTGCATTATTAGTTTTTACCGCCTGTGGTTCAGATAATGCCGGTGATTGTTTTGAAGGAGAAGGCGATCCTGTAGCCATTACCTACGATTTACCTGAGTTTACCAAACTGCGCAGTGAGACCGATGTGATTGTGTACATCAAGCAGGGTCCCGAGCAAAAAGTGGTGCTTAAAACCGGAGAAAATATGGTAAGTGATGCCGTAATCGAAGTGCTTGACGGCGGTATTTTACGCATCAAAAACGCCAAGCGCTGCAACCTGTTTCGCGATTATCAAAACTTTGTGGTCTACGTCACAACGCCAAATCTTACCGAAATACGTAATGCTTCAGGAAACGATATTTTTAGTGAGGGGGTGCTTAATTTTCCAAGTCTTATCCTTGCAAGCGATACGATCTATGATTTTGGAGATACGGCACCGCGGAAAAGCGGTAATTTTCACTTGGAAATAGAATCAACCAGGCTTGAAGTACGCGCAAATGGCAAGAGCGTGTTTTACTTAAGCGGGACTTCAACAAATCTAATTGCTTCTTTTTACAATGAAGGCCCAAGACTTGAAGCCCGGGATCTGGTTGCTCAAAATGTAACCGTAAATCAAACCTCTGCAAACAAGATGATTGTAAACCCACAGGCGAGTATTAAAGGAACCATTTTTGGAACCGGAGATGTTATTTCGGTAAACAGACCGGCTGTGGTTGAGGTTGAAGAAAAATACACCGGCCGCTTAATTTTTGAAAACTAATGCGCAGCATTCAACTTGTTTTACTTGCCGTATGTAGTTTTTCTTTTTACAGTCTGACCGCACAGGAAAACCCCGATTTGAAGGAGAAAAAACCGGTATCACTAGACGCCTCGTTTTTCTACGGAAGTATTCTGGAGCATAACCCCGACATCAATCACCTCATCACCGGTCATCCCACCGGTTTTATAGTAAGTTACAACCGCCGTACCTACGGTTTTAATGAGTGGGAACGCCGCTACAATTATCCCGATTGGGGATTTTCAGCTATTTATCAGGATCTGCACAACGAGTATCTGGGCGAAAACCTGAGTTTTTACGGGCATTTCAACTTTTATTTTTTGAATCGTAATGCCTATTTCCGCATCGGTCAGGGAGTCGCGGTTGCGGGCAGTCCGTATGATCCCGAAACCAATTACATAAACAATGCCTACGGCACCAAATTGCTGAGTTCGACCTACATCGCCCTGCAATACAACAAGCAAAACCTGTATAAAGGCTTCGGATTAAATGCCGGGTTTACGATCATTCATTACAGCAATGCCAATTTGCGCGCACCCAACAACAGTACCAATACCTTTGCCTTTAACGTCGGCGCTAATTACAACCTCGATTACGAGGAGTTTCCCGATTATATTCCCGAAGGCGAGCGTACCAAATATACCGAGCCGGTACATTTCAACCTGGCGCTACGCGGCGGGGCCAATGAAAGCGACATTGTAGGTCAGGGTCAGTTTCCGTTTTTTGTGGTTTCGGCATTTGCAGATAAGCGCATCAACCACAAAAGCACTCTCGTCGCAGGGACTGATGTGTTTTTTGCCTATTTCTTCAAAGAACTTATTAAGCTTCAGGCCGCTTCTTTCCCCGAAACCGGCGTTACCGGCGATGAAGACTGGAAACGTGTAGGGCTTTTCGTAGGTCACGAACTGCGCTTCAACAAGATCGCTTTTGTTTCGCATCTGGGTTATTACGTGTATTATCCGTACGAATTTGAAAACCGACTTTACAACAGACTGGGTCTTAAGCGCTATTTTACCGAAGATATCTCCGCTGCTGTTACCGTGAAAGCGCACGGCGCAAAAGCCGAAGGCGTAGAGTTTAGTCTGGGCTATCGTTTTTAAAAACCGGTAAAAGGCTGTTAGCCGAGTAAGTACTAGTTTTATTCCGCTCGTTTTTACATCTTTGCCAGTGATTTAAGTCATTCCATGATTCGATTTGTAGTTCTTTTGGCGCTTGCCCTAAACCTGTTTTCGTGTAAAGATCTCGAGACCAAAAAAATCTCTTCAGACGATCTGGTGCAGGAAGAACTCAAAACCCTCAATATGAACGAGGTTGAGGAGTATCCCACTTTTGCTTCCTGCGAGAACTTAAAAGATCAACAGGCGCGTTATTCCTGTTTTCAGAACGAATTACAGCGCAATTTTCAGCTTCAGCTTTCTAATAAAACGATGATTGTCGAGACCGAAATCAACGATACGGTCTGGCTTTACCTGAGCATCAGCGAGCTGGGTGATCTCACGATTGAAAAGGCACAAATTCCCGATACCATCGCCAGTCAATTGCCGCAACTGGAAGGTTGGCTTAAAGACAGCCTCGATTCGCTTCCTAAAATCATCGCGGCCCACAAAAGAGGTATTCCGGTTAAGACCAGCTTTAAAATGCCGGTAGTTGTGAAGGTTGAATAAGAGTTTTTAGCGTGCTTTTTGAAATTTTCAAACAGCACCCTTCCTTTGAAGGAAGCGTTGGGGATGGATGTTTACGTAGGTGTCTATTTCTTAAAATCCCTCCCTTTCCAGCTAAACTTACCAAACTGGCTCACCAAGGCTATATACAGGGTGAAAAACGGATAAACAAGCGCAACCCATAGATACTGTTTAAACGGTTTTTTTTGGGCGAAAAGATTTGCGGTGCACCAGATGAGGAGAAAATCTATAGCGACTTTTAGTATCAATAAGTAGTAGATTTCGGCAAAAAATAATCCGGCTACTACCGAAGCATTTCCCAAAAGAACCAAAACCGAAACCAGAACCGCAAACCGGCTTTTGTAGGCTGAGGCCTTCGCTGCCCAGCGTTTCCGTTGATTGATCAGCGATTTTAAATCGGGTTGCGGCGCTGTTGCTACCAACGCGTGCCGGGTTTTAAGATACCCAACCGCTTTAGCATCGGCTTCTAAAAACTGCTGCATTAAAAATACATCATCTCCGCTGGCGATGTGATTGTTCGCAGCATAACCATTCAGTTTTAAAAACGCACTTTTTAAAAATGCCAGATTGGCACCATTACACATAAACGGCCTCTCCAATCCAAAGCTGCCGATGGTTGCCCCTTGAAGGCTCAAAAAGTCGAGCTGTTGAAAGGCATCCAGCAATTTGTTTTGATCTTCATAAAAGCAAACCGGCCCGGCGATGAATGTGCAAGCCTCGCGAAGTATTTTGTAATTGTAATGCTTCAGCCAGTTTGACGGCACCCGGCAATCTGCATCGGTGGTAATGATCCAATCCATTTTTGCTTCAGCAATCCCCAGATTGAGCGCATCTTTTTTTGGTGAGCCTGAAACGCGTTTGTTGTTTAGTGTTTTCAGTTCTAGTCTTTGATGCGCAGCTAGAAAATTTTCAATTACTTCCAAAGACCTGTCTGTAGACCCATCGTTGATGAGAATGATTTCAAACAGCTCATCCGGATAATCCAAACAATCTAATGTTTCCAGTAAAGCTTCCAGATGCCGGGCTTCATTTCTAAACGGGATGACGATAGAAAATCTGGTTTTGATGTCTGAAAACATCTGGTTGTCAAAATTTGTGCTTTCGTTTTTCAGTCTAAAAAAACCAATGCAAAGCCCTGCGATGAGCAAAACATAGAAGATTAAGAGGAGGGCAATGACGATCACGCTTATAATGGTTAGCTTTGCGAAAGCTTCAAAGATGGAAAAAATTTAGCGCTTGAAATCAGAAAAAATCATTTTAGGGATTGACCCGGGAACCACGATTATGGGTTTTGGCCTTATACGCGTGGTCAATAAAAAAATGGAGTTTCTTCAGATGAATGAACTTCAGCTTAAAAAATACGACGACCCCTATATCAAACTCAAACTCATTTTTGAACGCACCATCGAACTTATAGACACCTACAATCCCGATGAGATGGCGCTCGAGGCTCCGTTTTTCGGAAAAAACGTACAGTCTATGCTTAAGTTGGGCAGAGCTCAGGGAGTGGCTATGGCAGCCGGTCTCTCGCGCCAGATCCCGGTAACCGAATACCTTCCGAAAAAAATAAAAATGGCCATCACCGGCAACGGTAACGCCAGTAAAGAACAGGTGGCTAAAATGCTGCAAAGCCTGCTCGGCCTCAAAACCCTGCCTAAAAATCTGGACAGTACAGATGGTCTGGCTGCCGCGGTTTGTCATCACTTTAACGCAGGTCGTGTCGAAACCGGTAAAAGTTATACCGGCTGGGATGCTTTTGTTAAACAGAATGAAAAGCGGGTAATATCCCCCAAACCCCCGAAGGGGGCTTAAAGCATTATTCTATGAAAATCGAAGATTTTCTACAAGACAGAAAAACTCCCCCTTCGGGGGCCGGGGGGCTGGGGATCGGTTTGTACATCCACATCCCGTTTTGTAAGCAGGCCTGTCATTATTGTGATTTTCACTTTTCGACCTCCTTGAAAAAGAAAGACCAACTTGTCGAGGCTCTGTGTGCTGAAATCATCTTGCGCAAAAACGAAATCCCAGGTGTTCTGCAAACCATTTATTTTGGTGGCGGAACGCCGAGTTTGCTTGATGCGGACGAACTCGAGCGTATTTTTAAAACCATTGATGCGCATTTCGCGATTACCGAAAATCCGGAGATCACTCTTGAAGCGAATCCCGATGATCTTACCGAAGAAAAGCTGAAGATGCTGGCGCAATCACGAATCAATCGACTCAGTATTGGCGTGCAGTCCTTTTTTGAAGCAGATTTAAAGCTGATGAACCGGGCGCATAATGCAGACGAGGCGGTGCGCTGTCTGGAACTAGCTAAAGCCTATTTTGACAACATTTCGATAGATCTTATCTACGGCATGCCCGATATGATAAATGCGCGCTGGAAAGAGAATCTGAACAAGGCATTGCAACTGGATATTCCGCATATATCAAGCTATGCGCTTACGGTGGAGCCCAATACGGCCCTTCAAAAGTTTATAGAAAAGGGTGTTGTAAAACCCGTTGACGATGCAGTGGCACAGGCGCATTTTGAGATTTTGGTCGATACGATGCAGCAGGCCGGTTTTGAAAATTATGAGTTTTCTAATTTTGGCAAACCCGGCTATTTTTCGCGAAACAACACCGCCTACTGGACCGGCAAAGCCTATTTGGGCATTGGTCCTTCGGCACACAGTTATGATGGAAATACCCGTAGCTGGAACATCAATAACAACCCCAAATACATCAAAGCTATTGAGGCCGGTGAGCTTCCGGTGGAGCGTGAAACACTTTCGCTTACCGATAAATACAACGAGTATGTAATGACCGGCTTACGCACCATTTGGGGCATTTCGCTTTCTAAAATCGAAGAATCCTTCGGTCTTAAATTTAAAGAATACGCGTTGCAACAGGCCGAAAAACATCTGGAAGAGCACTTGCTTTCTCGGGATGGCGATCGCATTGTAGTCACTAAAAAAGGTAAGTTTTTGAGCGACGGTCTGGCGAGCGATCTCTTCCTGCTCAATCTTTCTTAATTTTTTTAGCTGTAACTTTTTCTGAAAAGACTAACTTATAAGGCAACTTAATGAAATGCCTATGCGAGCAACAATTACTCTAAACAATAAACCCGTTACCGTAGATTTTAGCAAACCCATAGACATCAGCATTCCTGTAGTGAGTGGTGACGCTAATCCCGTGGCCTGGTATCTCAATCCGCCTAAGATTGAACCGGTAGTCGAGGGCAAATGGGTCGCTGCGGTGGCTCAGGGAGCGGTTGTGAATTTCAACAATATCTATTACAATCCGCACGCGCACGGCACGCATACCGAATGTGTGGGCCACATTACCGAAAAAGTGCACAGCATCAATCAAAACCTGAAAACCTTTATGTTTACTGCGGAAGTGATTACGCTGGTGCCCGAGCCGCATAACGAAGATTTTGTGTTTACTAAAAAACTGGCTCAGCGTGCCCTTCAGGGAAAAAATCCGGAAGCTGTGGTGATACGAACCTTGCCCAATACGGCAACCAAAAAAAGCAGAAAATGGTCGCATACCAACTGGCCGTATCTGCTGGAAGAGACGGCGGTGTTCTTTCGCGAAAGCGGAATCAAACACCTGCTTATCGATATGCCCAGCGTTGACCGCGAGGAAGATGGTGGCGTGCTCGCTGCACACAATGCATTTTGGAACACAGCCGGAAAATTAAGATTAGACGCCACCATCACCGAAATGATTTTCGTTCCCCACACCGTTCCGGACGGCTCGTATCTGCTCAATCTGCAAATCGCTTCTTTTGAAAACGATGCCAGCCCCAGTAAACCGGTTCTGTATGCTTTTGAGTAATTCAGAATTCAGAATGCTTGGTACAGAGTTTTCAATATCAAACCAAAAACCACTATTTGCCATAAAGATTTAAAGCATTGCAGGTTGCAGGTTGAAAGAAGCTCGGAAAGCTGAAGGCAAAAATGATTAAGTGCTGGCTGAGTAGATTTTGCGAAGGCCGTGGGCAGCAGAATTTGTATCGAAGGCAGTGCGAATTCTGATGTGTTAAATGACTTATAACTAATAATTTAATCCAAATATATCCTTTAGTTAAAAAGTAGCCTCCCTTTGAAGGGAGGTTTGGAGGGATGTTTTTTCAATGCAGAATGAAGAATTATGAGTTTCAAATAAGAAAGAGTGATTTCAAATAACCCAATAATCAATAACTTCATAAACAAACAGAACCCTTAACTTTACCGGAATACCGAATTTTCAACTTGCGTTATGGAATATCTATTCATAGGTCTCGCAGCAGGCAGTATCATTGCCTATTTTATTTTTTCGCGCTTTTCTAAAAGCCGAAGACAGCAAAATGCCCAGCAACAGTCTGTGGTGTTGATGGAAAAAATACGCAGCGTATGTAAATTCATCACTGTGGAAGGCGATTTTTCCGAAATCTACCATTACCAAAATGTGAAAGATAAATGGCTCAACTTATTTCTCGGGAGTAAAAAGGCCTTGGTGCTTATTGATGCCAAAGCCTATGTGGGTTTTGATCTCACCAAAATCAAAATGCACCCCGATGTGAAAAACCGTACGATTGTACTGACCGATTTTCCGCAGCCGGAATTGCTAAGCATCGAGACTGATTTCAAATATTACGACAAAAAAGAAGGTTGGGCCAACCCGTTTACCTCCACAGATTTAACCGAAATCAACCGGGAAGCCAAACAGCATATTATTGATAAAGTGCCGCAAAGCGGACTCTTTGGCGAAGCTTCAAAGCAGGCATTGAGCACGGTTTCATTAATGGAAAACCTGGTGCAGACCATAGGCTGGAAACTGGATTACAAAGCCCTTGAAACCGCAGCCGAAACCCCAAAATTGAAAGAAGGTGAAGTCTCAAAGTAGTTTTGAGGTAAAGCCTCTGGGCGAAAGGGACTGGCCGGTTTTAAAAAGTTTGGTAGACCGCGTCTGGCCGGTGACTTTTAAAGATATTCTGTCTGAAGAGCAGATCGCCTATATGATGGAGTTTATGTACAGCACTGCTTCGCTGAAAAAACAGGTAGAGACCGGAAGCCGTTTTTACATTTTGTATGAAGCAGCCGAACCTATAGGATACCTGGCGCTGATCCCCAATTACCGAAATGAGAAACTTTCCAAGGAGGGAAGTTGGATGAAGGTAGACAAACTCTACGTGATGCCCGAAAATCATGGCACCGGTGCAGGCCGTTTTCTGATGGATTTCGCTTTCGCGGAAGCTAAAAAAGAAGACGTACAGGGCGTAATGCTTAATGTGAACCGTGACAACAAAGCGGTCAAATTTTATGAGTATTACGGCTTTAAAACCGCCTATTCGGGCGACTTTGACATCGGTAAAGGATACCTGATGCAGGATTATATAATGGTGTATCCGTTCTAAAACATCTTGGAAAAGCGTAGGTACAAGAAGCTATCAAAAAACTTTAGGAGAGGTTATTAGATTTTTAAACCAAATACGAAAATTTAAAGAGTACTCAATTAACACACTTTAGAACCCATTAAATTTTAATATTCAAATCAACTGAAGCCGTTATTTAAAGGAATAGAAAATGGAAACTAACAAGCATTCGCACAAAGGGTTCAAGTTTGGAATTCTGGGAATAGGACTTATTTTAATTATTGTCATCCTTTCTCTACTTCTTCACCTATTGAAATATGATTTTATATCCTTAATAATTGGCTTAACAGTCTTTTCAATTGGAATCGTTAGTATAATAGGATTAATTAAATCTCTAAAAGGAATAAATGAACCTAATACTTTCAAGAAAATTATTGGGATTGTAATAAACTTTTGTCTCGTAGCATTTTTCTTGCTAGTATTTATTTCTGGGGGTTATGATCTATTTAGATTTTTGACAAACAACTAAAAATTCCCTCCCCCCGGGGGAGGGCTAGGGTGGGGACTATGAACATAGATAACTTCAGAACATACTGTTTACAAAAACCGGGTACAACCGAAGAATTTCCGTTTGATAACGAGACTTTGGTGTTTAAAGTAATGGGTAAAATGTATGCCCTAAGCGGACTCGAAAGTTGGGAGGCCGGCACACCGCGCATCAACCTCAAGTGCGATCCTGAGCGTGCACTGGAGCTGCGTGGGGAGTACCCCGAGAGTGTTTTGCCCGGCTGGCATATGAACAAACAGCATTGGAATACCGTGCTGTTAAACGGGGAGATTTCGCTAAAACAACTCTACGAATTCATCGATCACAGTTACGAGCTAATCGTAAACAGCCTTACCAAAAAGCTAAAAGAAGAATTGAAAGGCTTAAACTGATATGCATAAGTTAATTTTACATTTCTTGTTAAATACGTCTGATTGCGATTTAATAGAAAACCAAAAATTATAAAGCTTTTAAGCTTATGCAAAACCCAAAAGATACCTACACTTCCCTTGTAACCGACTATAAAGCGCAGCTAACCAAAGCCCAGTCGGCACTGTTTACTAGTAGTATGATTCGCTTGGCGGTCTTTTTGGTCGGGGTTATCGCAATCTATTTTTTATGGGCGCAGACGCGGTTGGTAATCGGGATTGTGGTGGCTGAGATTGTGCTGTTTCTCATTTTGGTCTCCCGGCACAACAAGCTTCAGTACAAACGCAATTTTTTGCAGGAATTGATTGCTTTAAATGAGACCGAATTACGGGTGTTGAATCGCGACTTTCACGATTTGCCTTCCGGCGAAAAATTTAAAAATCCGCTTCACGCTTTTAGTCAGGATGTAGATCTTTTTGGCCGCGGATCCTTTTTTCAGTACCTCAACCGCACCGCCCTCGAGAGCGGAACCCGCAAACTAGCCGAATTCCTCACCGCAAATGACATTACAGAAATTCCGCAGAAACAGGAAGCTGTGCAAGAACTTGCCGGGCATCTATCGTGGAGGCAGCAATTTCGAGCCACGGCGGCACTCGTCAAAGCCGACTATGATGCCAAAGAAATTCTCAGCTGGCTAAAAAACTACAGCAGTTTTATGCCCAAACTCATGCGTTGGGTGCCCAATAGCTACACCGGTATTTCACTGGTTGCTTTTGTGTTGGCCTATCTGGACCTTATTCCGGGAAATGTTGTGGCATGGTTGTTTTTTATCGGTTTGGGGATCTCCGGGATTTATGTGAAAAAAGTAAATGACCTCTGGGCCAATGCCAGCAAAATGCAATCTACGTTTGAGCAGTATCACAAACTGATGCTGCTGCTTGAAAAACAGGAATTTCAGTCGGTCTACCTGCAACGCCAACAGGTTAAAATCAAGTCGCAAAAGGCTAAAGCTTCGGCTGTAATTGAGCAGTTTTCAAAAATGCTGGGGATTTTAGACCAGCGTTCTAATATGCTTATGGGCATTATTATCAATTCTTTTTTCCTTTCCGATCTTAGACAATGCTACAACATCGAGCGTTGGATCGAAGCCAACGCAGGCGAGGTGGCCAATTGGTTTGAAGTCATCGCCTTTTTTGATGCGCAAAACAGCCTGGGGAATTTCAGCTTTAATCATCCCAATTACGCTTTCGCGAAAATTACAAAGGCCAGTCAAACCCTGGAAGCTAAAAGGCTTTCCCATCCGTTGCTGGATCCTAAAAAGGCCGTTCCCAATGATTTCAGTATCAAAAATGAGCAGTTTTTTATCATTACCGGGGCCAATATGGCCGGAAAAAGTACCTTTCTGCGTACGGTTTCGCTGGCTATCGTGATGAGCAACACCGGGCTTCCCATCTGTGCTCCCGAAGCGTCTTACCATCCCATTAAGCTCATCACCAGTATGCGCACCAGCGACTCACTCACCGATGATGAATCTTATTTCTTTTCAGAACTGAAGCGCCTGCAGTTTATTGTAAACGCCATTAAGGCCGATACTTATTTCATCATTCTCGACGAAATTCTCAAAGGAACGAACAGCACCGATAAGGCCATTGGCTCGCGTAAGTTTATTGAAAAACTGGTAGCTTCCAATTCTACCGGAATCATCGCCACCCACGACCTGAGCCTTTGCGAAGCGGCAGAAGATCTGGAACCGGTAAAGAATTACTATTTTGACGCCCAGATCATCAATGACGAACTCTTTTTTGACTACACTTTTAAAAAAGGAATTTGTCAAAATATGAACGCCTCGTTCCTACTGCGTAAAATGAACATAATCGACGCTTAGATGGATTCTCTAACACAAATTGTATTGGGTGCCGCGGTTGGCGAAGCCGTCCTCGGCAAGAAAGTGGGCAACAAGGCGATGTTGTATGGTGCTATTGCAGGTACGATTCCGGATTTGGATACCCTCGTGGGTAAATTTCTCGATCCGCTTACAGCGATTGAAATTCACCGTGGCATTAGCCACTCCATTGTATTTAGTATTGCGATGGCGCCGTTGCTGGGTTGGCTGGTTTCTAAAATTCATACAAAGGCACAGGCAACCTGGAAAGATTGGTCCTGGCTGTTCTTTTGGGGTTTGATCACACATCCGCTGTTAGACGCGCACACCACCTGGGGAACGCAGTTGTTTTGGCCTTTCGATCTGCGACTGGCCTATCAAAACATTTTTGTGATCGATCCGCTGTACACCCTACCGTTTCTGATCTTCCTGATTTTGGCAATGCGATTGCCTAAAACTTCGTCAAAACGCCGTAAGTGGAACCGATTGGGATTGATTGTAAGTTCGGTTTATATGCTGCTTACGCTCATTCTAAAAGGCATCAGCTATCAAAAATTTACCGATGCGCTTGAGGAGCAAAATATAGAATATACCGCGATTGATACCCGCCCCGCAGCCTTCAATACGATCTTATGGTATGCCAACGTAGATGTGGGAGACGCCTATCTGCTGGGAGATTATTCGTTTTTTGATACTAAACCCATTGAATTTCGATTTGTGCCGAAGGATCATCAGTTTTTAGGCGATTACAAGGATACCGAAACCATAAAGCGACTGGAAGCCATTGCCCAAAACTGGTACACGATTTACCGTAAAGACGGAAACCTGTATTTTAACGACCTGCGTTTTGGAGTCTACGATTTAGATGCCAAAAATCTGAGGTTTGTATTCAGCTATAAATTGATTCCTACCGAAACCGGACTTACCATAAAGGAAACCGAGCGTGACCCGGAAGCGATGAAGCAGGTGCTGCGCAGTTTGTGGGAACGGATGTGGGGGAATTAGATTTTAGACGTGAGATTTGAGAATATAGAATATAGAAAGTAGAAAGTAGAAAGTAGAAAGTAGAAAGTAGAAAGTAGAAAGTAGAAAGTAGAAAGTAGAAAGTAGAAAGTAGAAAGTAGAAAGTAGAAAGTAGAAAGTAGAAAGTAGAAAGTAGAAAGTAGAAATTACCTTTAATAACCCAATAACCCAAAATATGAACTATAAACTCTCAGACATTACTCCAAAAGAAATCATGCCGGGATACCATGGTAAACTGGTACATACTCAGAATACCTCTTTGGCTTTCTGGGAAGTGGAAGAAGGCGCTGAGGTTCCTGAGCACAGTCATATGAACGAGCAAATTATGCACGTAATTGAAGGCGAATTTGAGTTTACCCTCGACGGAAACACGCAGGTATACCATCCCGGCGATATTGTCGTGATCGCTCCGCACCTCAAACACAGCGGCAAAGCCCTTACACCCTGTAAATTACTGGATGTGTTTAGCCCTACACGGGAGGAGTATAGATAATTAGATTTTAGATTTGAGACATCAGACATTAGAATAGAGAGCAAAGACAAAAAACTGTTTGTTCCTTCCGGATGTGTCTCAAATACTAATAATAATAGCAATAAAAATAATCAATGAATATTAACTTAAGCGGAAAGAAAGCACTGGTAGGCGGAAGCACTTCAGGGATTGGGAAAGCAATTGCGATGCAACTTGCGGCAAGTGGCGCGACGGTGACCTTAATGTCGCGATCGCTGGAAAAGCTGGAAGCTGTAAAGGCAGAACTGCCTACTCATCATAAGCAGCAACATCAGATCCTTCAGGTTGATTTTACAGATTTTGAGGCCTACAAAACGATAATTTCAACATACTTTGAAAGCAACACGGTTGATATTCTGGTGAATAACACGCAAGGTCCGGCTGCGGGTACCGCGATCGAGAAGGAGGTAAGCGATTACCAGCAGGCGTTTGATTTGTTGTTTAAAAATGTGGTGCTCACTACCGAATTGGCGCTTAAAGCGATGCGCAAAGCGAAATGGGGACGTGTCATTAACGTTGCTTCGGTTTCGGTTAAAGAGCCGCTGGCACATTTGGTCCTGTCAAATTCCATCAGGGCTGCTGTAGTAACCTGGGCAAAAAGTCTGGCTACTGAAGTCGGTCCCGATCAAATTACGGTAAACAGTATTTTGACCGGCTATTTTGATACTGAACGTATCGCTTCCTTAAATGCTAAAAAAGCCCGGGAGCAGGGTATTTCGGAAGCAGCAGTTTTTAAACAACTCGAAGCCGGTGTGCCCGTACGCCGTATTGGTAAACCGGAAGAATACGGGTTTCTGGTTGCCTTTCTGGCTTCAGAGCAGGCGGCCTACATCACAGGCACTCAAATTCCCATTGATGGTGGTTTGTTGAGTAGTTTGTGAATTTCACTCTCGTTTTTATAAAACTTCTGATTTGAGCAATAAATGAATTTGGCGCGCATTGTTATAGCACTAAAATATTAGTCAAAATATTTTTCCGTTAGAGTCTATGATTTAAATGTTTAAGACTGAATTTTTTTATTTAAACAAGGATTAATTCTTACTCGAAACGGTGATACTATAAAGAAAACTGAGTGTGATCTGGAAGCGATGGTTAAGCAGCTTCTGAGATGGTATTTGTAATTAGACCTAAAATTTCAAATTAACAGATGGTAATAAAGCTATGTGTTCTAAACCATTCAATGAATAACCCAAACGACCCACTATTCCAAGATCTAAGGTTTGATTAATTTTAAAGAAATATCCGAGCGATAAGCTTACCCCAAAATTATCATCTCTTTGTTCATCATTAAAAAGAATATATACAGATTCGTTTTGAATATTGTCCAAATTAATTTCGTTATAATATTCATTATAGTAAAATACACCAAAGGTCAATTCTAATCGATTTTGAAATTTTTTTCTAAAATGAATGTCGTAGTAATTTTTTAGATGAGTTAAGCGATAATTATCTAAAATTAGTCCTCTTCCACTTGTTTGACCTAGGTTAGATTGATTAATATTTTTGGAGTGAATCTGCTTGCTAAAACCAAGCCCTATAAATCGATTTTTTGAAAGAGGTAAGTCTGCTTCCAGGTTAATTAGGGTTCCAATATTACTAAAGCTCAAATCAGGGTAATCCTGAGTGAAATCTTTTCCGTAATCAATTAGAGCTAAACCGTAGCTCAACCTTAATTGTAGTTTTGCATTAGTGGCGTTGTCTCCTTGAGCAATCGCAAAAAGGGGTATGAATAGAAAAAGGAATTTTAGAAAATTCATTAGGTTTTTTAAATTTAAAAAGAGTGTCCTAGAGTTAAAGATACATTATAATGGTCACCAGAAACAGGAATATCGGTCACACCAGATTTTATCGGAATACTATATAAATCAAAATTTAAGCCTATATGTAATTTTTTATGAAACCTATAGAATGTGTGTATACTTGGACTGAAGAAAAATTTGGTCTCGGTTTTAGTGGTTAAAATTTCAGAATAGGCGGTTATTTTTCCTATTTCAGTTGAAAAAATAAGTTCGTCAAGAGAATTATAAGAAGACTTTCCATTATAAAGACCTCCACCTATATTGAAGCTAAGATACCAGCGGTTGCTGTTGATAAATGAGTAATGTATGCGCACTCCCAAAAAATGTGCATTGATTTTATGCCAAAGCGAATAAAAAGCGAGACTTGAAGGATCTTCCGAGACTTCCGGTAGTAACTCATTGTAAAAATTTAGTGTTTCTTGCTGATTACCGTAAAATTCGGGGAATTCAGAACTACTGGCAAAATGGTAAAATGTTTCAAAAGAAAAACTTTCGGAAAAGCGGTTGATATAGGCGACCCCTAGCGTATACTCTTTATTATTCGAGGTCAGATCGTTAAAAAAAGGAACTCCTATTTCAATATTGATTAGTTGTTTATTGACTATTTGGCCAAAGGTAAACAGAGGTAAAAGCAAAAAGAGAATTTTCATTAAGAAAACAAGAATAAAAAATAATGAGTGTTTCTTTGTTACTACTGTTTAAATCAAAACTAACCTATATCTGTGTTTAAATCAAAAATTTATAATTTCAATTTTATGTATTCTTACATCATTACATTCTAATTAACTGGTGCGTTATTACACGTATGCAAATCGCAGACAATTTTTATTAAATTACTTTACTTATAAAATTCTTACTCTCTTTCTGGCTTCAGAGCAGGCGGCCTACATCACGGGTACTCAAATTCCCATTGTGGTGGTTTGTTGAGTAGTTTGTGATTATTACGCACTTAAATTTCGGTACTCGCGCGGCGACATCCCCTTTTCTTTTTTAAAATACCGGTTAAAGTTGGAAACCGAATTAAAACCTGCGGCATAGGCGATGTTAGCGATAGGTTCCTGCTGATCTGGGGTGCGCAGCAACTGGCACGCGTGCTCAATACGCAGGCCGGTCAGAAATTCGCTAAAGGTTTTGTTCGTCCGCTCTTTAAAAAACCGGCAAAAAGCGGTGGGACTCATCACAGCGATTTCCGCGATTTCCTCCAGGCTTATGCGCTCCTGAAAATGACTCAGGCAAAAGTCAAAAACCTTACTCATCCGCTGACCTTCCGTATCGGTATAGCGTGAATTTTCGGTGAAATTGGAGAGCAGTTCTTTAGGAGCTTCGGCGGTTTCGTAAAGCAGGTTGATAAAGTGTAAGAAGCGCTTCATCCCGGAATTCTTCAGTTGCATAAAGCATTTTTTAAAGCTTAAATCCCGGTCTTTAATGCGGAAACCCGACTGGGCCAGATTAAAAAAAGGTTCAAAATCGCGGAGTTCTTCCGTCTCGAAAAAATCGGCGCCAAAGCTTTCGCGGTTAAAAAAAACCGAGAGCATATGCGATTCGCTGTCTTCCTGTATATCGCTTCTAAATACATGCGGCAGATTTCCGCCAAAAACCAAAACTTCACCGGGCTCAAAGCGGGTTACGGTGTTTCCGGTTAACAAGGTGCCGGTGCCGCTCAGGACATAGCTCATCTGTATTTCGGGGTGTTGATGCAGCTTGTCGTAAAAGAGGAATTCGTGATCCTCCTGCACGATGAGGGCCTGCTTGCCCGATTTCGGTATTTTAAACGGTAAAACTTTCACTAAGTAGAATTTGACCTAAATAACTGCCTTAATTTGAAGGTCGCGCTAAAATATGCAAAGATTTGGTTAAATACTACAAAAGAAATGCTTTAGAACTCCAGTAGCTTTGCTAGAGTATTTAAAATTAAACCTATGCAAATCAATTGGGAAGGCGTAATGCCCGCAGTAACCACAAAATTTACTCAGGACGATAAACTGGATCTTGAACTTTTTGAACTAAATATTAAAGCGCAGCTTGATGCCGGTGTTCATGGCATCGTACTGGGCGGTACTCTGGGAGAAGCCAGTACCCTGAGCGATGAAGAGAAAAGTACCTTAACCCGCAAAACGGTTGAGATCGTTGCCGGTAAAGTGCCGGTTATGATGAATATCGCCGAGCAAACTACAAAAGGAGCGATCGTAGCTGCTAAAAAAGCTGAAGAAGATGGTGCAAGCGGACTCATGATGTTGCCTCCTATGCGTTACAAAGCCAGTGATCGCGAGGTGGTTGCTTACTTTAAAGCGGTGGCGCAAAGTACCTCGCTTCCTATTATGGTATATAACAATCCCGTTGATTATAAGATTGAAGTGACCCTCGATATGTTTGAAGAGTTGCTCGAAGAACCCAATATTCAGGCGGTAAAAGAGTCTACGCGCGACATTTCAAACGTGACGCGCATCAAGAACCGTTTTGGAGACCGTCTTAAAATTATGACCGGGGTTGATACGCTGGCTCTTGAAAGTTTATTGATGGGTGCAGACGGCTGGGTTGCTGGTTTGGTTTGTGCATTTCCTGCTGAAACTGTGGCGATTTATGAGCTGCAAAAAGCGGGTCGCATTGCCGAAGCACTTGAAATTTACCGCTGGTTCTTACCGCTTTTAGAGCTGGATATTGACGCTCAGTTGGTGCAAAACATTAAATTGGCAGAAGTACATACCAACATTGGGTCAGAATTCGTGCGGGCGCCGCGTCTTCCGCTTGCAGGAGCACGCAGGGAAGAGGTTCTTCAGATTATTAAGAAAGGTCTGGAAACCCGCCCTGAATTACCTGAATATAAAAACCTGAACGCAGGCGTAACTGCTTAAGCGTAAAACAACCTCGGGGTCAGGCCTTGAGGTATTTTACCCCTTGGCGGAGTCAATTAAATTGGTGAGAAAATGGATCGGAAGCTAGAAACATACTCATGTGCGGCTAAAACTAACTAACAAAGCAGAGGCCATGCCGAAGATCCATTTTTACCGATTTACCCTCGTTTAGGGTTTCAAATACAAGCCGGGCACCTTTCAGAGGTGCTTTCGCGCTAAATAAATACTGTTTTTGGCAGTTAAAGCTGAAAACTACAAGCTGATTTTTCAAAGTGTTTTTGAAAGTCAGACAATCAAAAATGATATGATTACAGGAAAAAATTACATAGGCAACAGCCTTTCGGCGAAAGGAACACAAACCTACAAAACGGTTAACCCGAAGCTTAACAGCGATAATGAGTGGGATTTTACCGAAGCCACAGAAGCTGAGGTAGATGAAGCCGCTCAAAAAGCGACGGAAGCTTTCGCAGTATATAAACAAAAAACAGATAAAGAACGCGCTGCATTTTTAAGAGCTATAGCAGCGGAAATCGAAGCTTTAGGTCAGGAAGTGATAGCTGCGTACACCGCAGAGTCAGGCCTGCCCGAAGGGCGTGCGATGGGCGAGCGCGGGCGGACTATTGGTCAACTCAATTCGTTTGCTGCTTTGCTTGAGCAGGGTGACTGGGTTCAGGCGACTATAGATCATGGCAACCCGGAGCGCACTCCCGCACCAAAACCCGATTTGCGCAAAATGCAAATCGCGGTAGGTCCCGTCGCCGTTTTTGGCGCCAGTAATTTTCCGTTTGCTTTTTCTACGGCTGGCGGTGATACGGCAAGCGCGCTGGCAGCAGGTTGCCCCGTTATTGTAAAAAGTCACCCGATGCATGCGGGTACGGGCGAACTCGTTTCTTCAGCGATTATTAAGGCTGCGGAAAAAACCGGAATGCCTGACGGCGTTTTCTCAAATCTGAATAGTAAAGGAATTACCGTAGGCGAGCAACTTGTTAAGCATCCTGCAATTAAAGCGGTGGGCTTTACCGGAAGCATCAAAGCCGGAACGGCATTGACCAAATTGGGTGCGGGCCGAAAAGAGCCTATCCCGGTTTATGCCGAAATGGGAAGTATAAATCCGGTTGTGATTTTACCCGAAGCTTTAAAAGCAAATGGCGAGGCCTGGGCACAGAAATATGCCGGAAGTATCAATCTGGGAGCAGGACAGTTTTGCACCAATCCCGGACTTATTTTAGGAATTGAAGGCGCTGAACTCGATACGTTTGGGAAGCACCTGGCTGCAGCATTAGGTCAGCAACCGGCTAATTGTATGTTGCACCCCAATATTCACAGTTCGTACGAGAGCGGAAAGCAAAAAATGCTCGACGCAAACGGCACTGAAGTTCTGGCGGTAGCGCTAGAGGCGGAAGGTGCAAATGACGGCAAACCCGCACTGGTCAAGGTAAACGCAGACGATTTTCTGGCTAATCCCGAATTGCATACCGAAGTTTTTGGTCCGTTTTCGATGCTGGTTGCCTGCGCTTCAAAAGCCCAGTTGCTTGAAGTGTTGAATACCTTGGAAGGTCAGTTGACCGGTTCGTTGATTGCCGAAGCCGCAGAAGTTTCAGCATATACCGATGTGATTGACGCCCTGCGTTCACGAGTAGGAAGAATTTTATTTAACGGGGTGCCAACCGGTGTAGAAGTATGCCCGGCGATGCACCACGGTGGTCCGTTTCCCTCAACTTCTGATGCGAAGTTTACATCTGTAGGAAATGACGCGATTTACCGCTGGGTACGCCCGGTTTCGTATCAGGACTGGCCGCAGGAACTACTACCCGAAGCTTTAAAAGACGGAAACCCTTTAGGTATTCTGCGTAAGGTGGACGGGGCATATATAAAATCTTAGCATTTATTTGTCAGTCTGAGCCTGTCGAAGACAAATAATTGTCAATGTATTCAAACTTCGACAAGCTCAGTTTGACAGGTTTCCTCAGTATGATGGACTTTAATATTTAAAACCAAAAGCTTATGAGAGCGTGTAGCTTACTTTTTGTAATTCTTATGAGTATTCCAACAGGCTGGGCTCAGCAAGTGGTTTCCCTGGACAGCATCATCAGCATTTATGAAAACCATCGGGATTACGATTGGCAGGATTATCCGTTGGGGCGTTACGATGAAGAATTGTATAAAGAGCGGGCTGCGTTTGCTCAGGAGCTTTTAGATAAGCTGGCGACCTTGAACGAAGAGGAGCTCACGGCAAGCCAAAAGATTTCAAGTGAGCTTTTAGCATTTGTGTTGCAGGATCAGGTAGCTGAGTACACTTACAAGATGCACCTCAACCCCATTCAGGCCGATCAGGGCTTTCACCTCAACCTCAATTATCAGGTGCGACCCATTCGCAGTTACGATCAGGCGGTGGCTTATCTCAACCGGCTAAAGGCCATTCCGTATTTTGCTGAAAGTCATTTCGCCCTGATGCGCGAAGGTTTTAAGCAGGGTATTGTGCAGCCACGCATCATTTTCAATGGGTATGAGTCCACCTACGAGACGCATATTGTCGACAATCCGCTGGAGAGTTATTTTTATTCGCCCTTTTTAGAATTGCCCGATAACATTTCGCAGTCGCGAAAAGATTCGCTGCTTACCGCCGCAAGGCAGGTAGTTGAAGATAGTGTGATCCCCAGTTTTAAAAAGATCAAAGCCTTTTTTGAGACCGAATATTTACCGGCAAGCCGGGATGCAATAGGAGTCTCGGCACAGCCCGGCGGAGCAGAATTTTACCAAAACCGAATTGATTTTTACACCACTTCGACTGATTATACAGCAAAAAGCATCCACGAGCTGGGCCTGAAAGAAGTCGCCCGCATCAAAGCCGAAATGCAAAAAATCATCAAGGAAGTCAATTTTGAAGGCAGCTTTGCCGATTTCCTAAAGTTTTTGCGTACCGATGCTCAGTTTTACGTTACTACCGGCGATGCTTTGTTAATGCACGCCCGAGATATTGCCAAGCGTATTGACAACGAGTTGCCAGCTTTCTTTTCGCGATTGCCGCGGCAGCCTTACGGTGTAATTAAAGTACCCGATGCGATTGCGCCTAAATATACCGGCGGGCGGTATTCCGGCAGCAGCATAAACGGAACGCAGGCCGGGCATTATTTGGTGAATACCTATCAGTTAGAGAGTAGGCCGCTGTACACCTTGCCATCGCTTACCGCGCACGAGGCCGTGCCGGGACATCACCTGCAGGGAGCCCTTAATCAGGAAATGAGTGACAGCATTCCGCAGTTTCGCAGAAATTTATACCTCTCCGCTTACGGTGAAGGTTGGGGGCTTTACTCCGAGTATCTGGCCGATGAGATGGGAATTTACAGAACGCCTTATGAGAAATTTGGTCAGCTCACCTATGAGATGTGGCGCGCCTGCCGTCTCGTGGTAGACACCGGGATTCACGCCATGGGCTGGAGCCGCCGGGATGTGGTAGACTATATGTCTCAAAACACGGCACTTTCCATACACGAGATCAATACTGAAACCGACCGCTATATCGCCTGGCCGGGGCAGGCACTCAGCTATAAAATAGGCGAACTCAAAATACGCGAATTGCGGGAGCGTGCTAAAAAAGCTTTGGGCGAAAACTTTGACATTAGGGCGTTTCACGAGATCATCCTCAGTGAAGGCACCGTGACCTTACCCATTTTGGAAGAACAGGTTGACGCCTACATCGCGAAGAATGTAAAAGGTTAAGGGTTAAAAGTTAATAGTACCATCAGTTAAGAAATAAACTACAATTAGAAAATAAGCTGTAGTTGAGGGATTGACCTGTAAAGAATCATCAATTCCAAATAATAAATAATAATAACAATAAGAATAGTAATACCGAATGCCCATCCACACTTTTCAATGTATAGACGCGCACACTTGTGGGAATCCTGTGCGTGTGGTTAAAACCGGCGGTCCCGAGCTGGTAGGTAAAACCATGAACGAGAAACGCCAGCATTTTTTAAAAGAATATGACTGGATACGCAAAGGGCTCATGTTTGAGCCCCGCGGTCACGATATGATGAGCGGGAGTATTTTGTTTCCGCCCCACGACCCTGCAAACGACTTTGCGATTTTATTTATTGAGACCAGCGGTTGCCTCCCCATGTGTGGTCACGGAACCATAGGCACCATTACCATTGCTATCGAAGAAGGCCTTATCACTCCTAAGGTGCCTGGTAAGATCAGGATGGAGGCGCCGGCAGGTCTCGTGGAAATTGAGTATCAGCAAACCGGAAACAAGGTAGACTGGGTAAAGCTTACCAACGTAAAAAGTTACCTCGCCGCACGCGATTTGACCATTGAATGCCCGGAACTTGGCGAACTCAAATTTGATGTGGCCTACGGCGGAAATTACTATGCGATTGTTGATCCGCAGAAGAACTTTAGCGGGGTGCAGGATTTTTCGGCATCCAAGATCGTACAGCTCAGTCAGGAATTGCGTCAGCGCATCAATCTGAAATACCCCGATCATTTCATACATCCTGAAAATGATACCATACGCGATGTAAGCCATATGTTGTGGACGGGCTCGCCCATTGATCCTGCTTCATCGGGACGCAACGCGGTTTTTTATGGCGACAAAGCCATTGACCGCTCACCCTGTGGTACCGGGACATCGGCACGTATCGCCCAGTTGCACGCCCGGGGATTGCTTCAGCCGAAGACCGATTTTATTCACGAGAGTTTTATAGGTTCCAAGTTTATTGGCCGTATCGAAGAAGTAACCACTTTGGGGAACTTTCCGGCGATTGTTCCCAGCATCAAAGGTTGGGCGCGTATCTACGGATATAACACGATGACTATTGATACGGAAGATCCGTATGCGTTCGGGTTTCAGGTGATTTAAGCCGCATTGAGGGTTTTGTTTTCGGGGCTTTGCATCGAAATTATGAATTGATTATCAAACCCATATCTCTTCGGCTTGCGCGAGGTTTTTAATAAATAAAATATGAAGGTTTTTAAGTTAAATATTCAGTATATCACGTTTACGCTTTTGTTGATTGCGGGTGTTTCTTTCGCCCAGGAAAAAATGACAAAGGCTGAATATCAGCAGGCGATTGACTATACCTACGGAAACGTGATCAATCAAAAAGCCTTCAACCTCAAAACGGAAGTGCACGAGTTTGAGGAAGGTTCAGGGATTTGGTTTCTGAACTACGATAAAGCCGGAAAAACCTATTTGGGTCTAAACTACAAAGACCTCAGGACGGCTCCGCTTTTTGATCATGTAAAATTGGCGGAAGCCTTATCCAAAGAGCTGGACAAAAACGTCGAGGCAAGAGATTTAGACCTTTCCCGCCTGGAACGCAAAGCAGAAAGCCTGTATTTTCTTTTTGATGGAAAGCCTTTTTCGTGGGATGGTGATAGCCTTAAGCCCGTTGATTCAAAAAATGACAAGGCCAGGGATTCCTGGCGCAACCGCGACCGAAGCACTTCAACTTCACCGGATGGTAAGTGGAACGCTTTTGTAGAAAATCACAATTTATTCCTTGAAGATGCCGGGTCGGGTAAGAGGGTGCAGCTTACCACAGACGGGGAGCCGGGTTACGATTACGCCAGCAGCATCGGTTGGTTTGATATTATAGAAGGCGAAGGCACCGAACGCCCACCGCATTTTGACGTACAATGGTCACCTGATTCCAAATACCTGGTGACGCAGGTGGTTGATACCCGCACTGCCGAAAAAATGTATTTGCTGGATTACAGCATAGACAGTCTGTATAAGCCCAAATTGCTGAGTTATTACCGCGGTTCGCCCGGCGATACCACGATGGTGACTTACAAGCCGGTATTTTTTAATGTGGAAACCAAAGAACAACTCGATATTGATCTGCCCAAAAAAATACACGTAAACAGCATCTGGCTTAAGTGGATGGATGACGAGCCGCATAAAATGATCGCCTCTTACCGCAGTCGCGGCTATAAAGATCAGTACTTAAAAGTGGTTGATCTGGATGTACAAAGCATCAGTCCGCTTTACGAAGAATCGGTTACGACCAGCATCGATAATTTTGAATTTCGTGAGGTTGAGGGTTGGCAGGACCTCGTTGTGCTTTCAGAGCGCAGCGGCTGGAAGCAGCTGTACCTTCTGAATAAACAAAGCGGCAAGCTAAAACCGCTTACAAACGGGGAATTTGTAGTTAATGAGATTGTCAATATCGATACCAAAAACAAGCTTATATACTATCTGGCTTCCGGTGTGGACAAAGCTGCAAATCCCTATCATCAGCAACTCTATAAAGTTTCCCTAAACGGAAAAATAACGAGCCTTACGCCTGAGCCTGTGAACCATGACATTCAGTTTTTAGAAGGATCAGCATATTTTGTGGATGTGCTTTCGGCCGTAGATAAACCTTCTAAAACCCTTTTGCGCAGCAAGAAAACCGGAAAAATTATAGAAACGCTTACCGAAGCAGATGTTGATGCCCTGACCGGCGAAGGCTGGCAATTGCCGGAAGTGTTCAGCCTAAAAGGTAAAGACGGTAAAACGCCTATTTACGGGGCCTTTTGGCGACCGGTAAACTTTGATGCCACAAAAAAATACCCTGTGATTGATGCGACTTATACCGGGCCGCATACGCAGATGTTTCCGCGTTCGTTTGACCGTGCGCTCAGTCATCAGGCTATGGCCAATCTGGGTTTTATCGTTGTGGCCGTTGATGGTCTGGGTACAGCTGCCCGTTCCAAGGCTTTTCGCGATGTTTCGTATATGAATATGGGCGACAACCTGCGCGATCATGTCAATGCGATTCGGTTTTTGGGCCAAAAGTACACCTGGGTAGACACAGACCGGGTCGGGATTTTTGGGCATTCGGCAGGCGGTTATGATGCGGCGCATGCGGTTTTGGCCTTTCCTGATTTTTATAAGGTGGCGGTTGCCAGCAGCGGGGATCACGATTTTAGAATGGAAAAAGCCTGGTGGCCCGAAATGTACATGGGCTACCCCATTGATGAGCGCTACGAGCAGGTCTCAAACGTGACTATGGCGCCCAATCTTAAAGGGAAATTATTGCTGGTTCATGGTGGGATTGACGATAATGTAAACCCTTCGGGAACCTTTAAACTGGCGGAAGCTTTAATCAAAGCCGATAAGGAGTTTGATCTGCTTATCATCCCAAGTCAGCGCCATGGATACAGTGGCAGATTCAACAGCTATTTTCAGAAAAAGCGCTGGAATTATTTTATAAAAAATTTGCTCAACAAAGAACCTTTGTGGGATTATAACATCAACTAACATGAGTAAGAAATGTGTTGTCATAGGCGGTGGGATTATTGGTTTATCCTGTGCTTATTATTTGCAAAAAACCGGTCATGAGGTAACGGTGATTGATCAAAGCGCTATGGATAGCGGTGCATCCTACGTTAACGCCGGTTATTTAACGCCCAGTCACATCATTCCGCTGGCGGCGCCCGGTGTGATGAAACAGGGTTTAAAATGGATGCTCAGCAGTAAGAGTCCGCTTTACATCAAGCCCCGGCTCAATGCAGGTTTTCTGAAGTGGACGATGGCCTTTAACAGCTCGTGTACCTATAAAAATGTAGCTAAAGCCATTCCGGCGATACGCGATATCAATTTGCTTTCAAGGGATTTGTATGCAGCTATCAAAGAAGCCGAAAATTTCAGTTTTCAGCTTGAGAAAAAAGGCTTGCTGATGTTGTGCCAAAGCGATCACATGCTGGAAGAGGAGGGGCATACCGTAGCCATGGCCCATAAAGAAGGTTTGCCCGCAAAAATGCTGAGCGCTGAAGAAGTACAGCAAAAAATGCCTGATGCGAAATTAAATATCAAAGGAGCGGCGTATTACGAGTGCGACTGGCATACCACCCCGGGCGAATTTATGCACGAGTTTAAAGTGTTTTTAGAAGACAGCGGCGTTAAGTTTTTAAAAAACGAGCAGGTAACCGATTTTGGAAAGCAGGGCGAAAAGATCACCAAAGTACAAACCCAATCGGGCAAGAAGATTGAAGCCGATGAGGTGATTCTCGCTACCGGAGCCTGGGCGGGAACACTGAATAAAAAATTAAATCTGAATATCCTGATGCAGGCCGGTAAAGGCTATCGCATCAATTCTACTGCAGAAACCGGAATCACGCTGCCTTCGATCTTATGCGAAGCCAAAGTGGCGATCACACCCATGAACGGCTTTACGCGTTTTGCCGGGACTATGGAAATCGCCGGGATCAATCACGACATCAACAACGCACGGGTAGATGCTATTGCCCGGGCTGTGCCCCGTTATTTTGAAAATGTAACAATCACCGAAGCCGAAAAGGCAGATGCGCAGTGCGGTTTACGCCCGGTAACCCCGGATGGTTTGCCGTATATAGGCCGTACGTCAAAATGGCAAAACCTCACGCTTGCAGCCGGTCACGCCATGATGGGCTGGAGTCTGGGCCCTGCCACCGGACTGCTGGTTTCTGAAGTGATTAATGGAACAAAACCTTCACTGGATTTGAGCGTGTACAATCCGGATCGAAAATTCTAGGTCTTGCAGCCCCGGCAAATAAAGAACTGCCCTCATCTCCCGTCAATCTTTTCCCTAAACCTTGGGGGAGAAGGGGGCTTTTTTCTTAGGCTGTTTTAGAACTATTCGTAAGTTACGAGACTTTCTAAAAAGGTATTCTGTATTGGATTGTCAGTCTGAGCCTGTCGAAGACTATTCGGGTATCTATAGCTTCAAAAACTTATACCCCCGAAGCATCGGGGTCAGTTTGACAGATTAGGTTGCTTTTAGAGCAGGCTCCTGAATTTTACAACAACTTACTCTGGCGTTTGTAAAATGCGTCCTGCTGTTTTTGCATGAGTTCGCGTGCCATTTTCTTTTTGTAATTGTAGAGTTCTTCTTCCTGAGCCAGATCGCCGTAGACTTTGTCGTTTAGCACATTGTCTGCATCGATAAGGTTGCGACGCTGGTTGGCTTTTTGAGTCGCCCAGGATTTGAGTTCGCCCTCAGCATCGGCCAGTTTCAGGTCGTATTCGCCGCGAGGCGAAATCAGTTTGGCAAAAATAGGCGTGGTCTCGATGGCCAGAAACAGCAAAAAGATAAAGAACGAAGGCAGCCAGGGCAATTCGTCTAAAGCTTCAATACGGGCCATGAGTCCGTCAAAATTATCGATGATCGGCTGGGTTTCGGCAACCCGGGTGTCGTAGATGTCGGCTAATTCGGTTTTTTGGGTTTCAAGTGCTGCGATTTTTTCGGTATTGGTTTGCTTCAGTTGTTGCAATTCGGCCAGGGCAGCATCGTGCTTGTCGCGTTTTTCTTTATAAACCGGACCTTTACCCAATCTGCCGGTTCCCGAAGTTCCTTCGGCTTCTGTGATATAGGTGTCGTAAAGTGCATTGACTTCGGCTTCCTTGGTCGTGATTTCGGTTTTCAGATCTTCAATCTGAGTATCCAAAGCAGTGATTTCAGGAGTAAACTGGTCTGCAATCTGGTTTTGATTGGCGAGGGTCAGATCGTTTTTTTGCTCGAGTAAAATACGATCGATTTCCTTTTCAAAGATTTTTAATTCCAGAGGCTTAGCGATAACTACAGCGATGATAAGTGCCAAAATCAAACGGGGGACAGCCTGTAAGAATTCGTCTAAAAAGTTATCCCGTTTTTTTAGGGTTGAAACGATAAAGCGATCCAGGTTGAAGATGAGCAAACCCCACAAAAACCCGAAGCCTATAGCGATGGCTACGTTGTCAAAAACCGTGTACAGCGCGTATCCCGAAGCAATAAAGGCCATTAAGGCGGTAAAGAACACCGTGGCGCCAATACCGGCATATTTGTTTTGCTCGCCGGGAGCGCAGGTGTCTAATAAGGCGTGATCAGCGCCCGAACAGAGAATAAAAAATTTTTTAAGCATAGTTTGATGATTGATGGTTCGACAAGCTCACCACGAGTTATTCGGCAGGCTCACCACAGGTTTTAAGGAAAGCTCTTACGCGCTTTTGAAAAGCCTGTTGTTAATAGCTAAATTTAGAATAACCCGCTGAATAAATTTCGCCTTGTTAATAAGAAGTAGAACGCTGAACCTGTGTGGTTTGTTGTATGGGTTGAAAAAAGAAGTCCTCAGTTGTATAAACAACTGAGGATTGAAAATTACGTCTGAGTTGTATGATCAATTTGCTTTTTCTACTTTTTGCTGAAGTTTTAAAACCTCCTTTTCGCTAAGTTGTTTTGCATAGCGATCGTAATAATTAAAGGCACCAGATTCGGTTTTTACATAATAATAGGTTTGATTATCTATTACTAAATACCCGGCCTTTTTGGTCATTTGTTCCGGGCTAAGGGGTGAGTTGTTTTGGGAATTTTCAGATTCCGCCGGAATTAAGGCTTTCTCCTGAGGTTCTCCGGCAATAATCACTTTGATGCTCTTAACACCGTAATCCCGAAGTGCTGATTTCACATCGGTGATGATACCCATTCTAACCGACGGATCTACGGTGATCTTTACGTCCATCACTTTGGCGCGTTCAGCTTTAGTATAGTCTGAATTATACCGGCTTAAGGCTTTTTCAATACGATCTGAGTCTATCATTTTAGAGTTGATGAAAACCTGATGGTTTTTATCAATTTCGATATAAATGTCTTCAAAAACCTGAATAATTTCAGACTCTTCGGGCACGGGTTTATTTGAAGTTTTATTTGATTTTACTGTTTTTGGTGCAGCAGGCGCTGGTGGCGGTGGTGGGGGAGTTCCTGATTTTGGTGCAGCTGGAGCCGGTGGGGGGATTAATTGTTGTGAAGGATTGATTTTAAACAATTCTGTCTTTTTAAATTCTTTATTTAGCTCTTTCAGAAACTCATCCATTCCCACTTGTGATTTTACATCAAGGATATAGTTTCTGTAGTCTTCAGGCGACCAGTCTGCCGTCATTGCATTAAGATCTTCTGCAAGTTTATCTTTTGAACTGGACTGGCTTATTAAGCTTACGCGATTATTTACTACATATACTGTAATAATCTTAGGAGCTTCTTTGATCTTCTTATAGGTATAGCCATCTGAGCTGGTCATATGGTTTCCATCAACTGTAAAGTAAATATCCTTATCGCCGTATGTGAAATAAAATCCCGTAGAAGTTAAGACGGGGTAATACCTATTTGTACCGAATTGATCTTTTATTGTCCAGATGGTGCCTCCGTTTTCTGAACGGATATAGAATTTCTGATCAATCTCAACTCCTTCCCAATCCCCGGCAAAAAGTTCTCTATAGCTATTTTCAGGCCGAATAAAGCTCTTGTCCTCCAAAAGGAGCTCGTTGTTTTCAGGTTTATAGCTTAGCGAAATCCTTTTATGTGCAGAAAGCGGCTTGTTTTTCCAAATCATTGTATATTGGTTCTTACCTTCTTGCTGTAGAAAAAAGGTATCTTTTGCGAACTTCATCCAGAGCTGTTTATCCTCTTTGTAAATTGTGAACTCTGAGAATTCCCTTTCTCGGTCAACCCATTTTCCCAATATAGAAGGAGACTCTTTTTGTACTACCGGCTTGGCGACAATCTCCTGATTGAAACAGTAGAAGCATAGGGCCAGCACAGGTACAAAAAGCACCAGTCGCAGAAGCATTTTTTTGACCGATTGGGTTTTTGATAACATAAGAATTCGTTTTTTGGTTAATGAATAATTGATCGGGCTTGATAACGCGGTGTGATGAGCACCACCCGAATAGGTAAATAAAAGATCAATATAATTTTCAGTAGTGGTATTTTGAGCCAGTGCGGCGCGGTCTGCGAGAAATTCATGATTCAAAGCAATGCTTCTTTTCAAAAAGACCAGCAGCGGATTAAACCAGAAAATAACCTGTAAAAATTCCACCGCCAGAATATCCCAGGTGTGCTTTTGCGTGACGTGTGCCTGCTCGTGGGCCAGAATTTCCGGAGCGATGGAGTTGGTTTTAAATTCGGTTTTAGGCAGGAAAATGAACTTAAGAAACGAATGCGGAATAACCTTTCCGCCCAGCAACACGTTGATGTGGGATTTTGCCTGTACTTTTTCGTTACTGGTTATTTTCTTTCGAAGCCTGATCAGATTCCGCAGAAACCGAAACCCAAAAAGCATAACACCGGCAACATAAACGATTCCTAAACCAATCAGTAGCCAGTTTGTAGGTTCTGCGACCGGTGCAGCAACCGGAGCTTCGTTAAAAACAGCCGGCTCAAAAACTACGGACTCAGCAACCACGGGTTGGGGTTCTACTTCAACTGTATAGCTAAACGTAATCAGCGGTAAAGTCAAAGCCAAACCCAAACTTCCCAACAGGTAAATCCGCTTAAAGTGGTGCGCAGCCGTTTGTTCTAAGGCGATTTTATAAAATCCCCAAAGCACCAGCAGGCACAAGATTGATTTGATGAGGTAGGCTGTCATGCTTCACATTTAAAATTATCTTTCAGATATTATTTAACAATAAACTGGTTTAATAATCATTTATTTGAACCATAGGGGGTTGGTAGTTATCTCCAAGAGTTGTATGAACAAAATAATTAGTGTTATTCTCTCCTTGTTTTCTTTTTAGAAGGGCTTCTGCTTTTTCAGCTGATATTTCCTTACTTTCATAAAAGAATGTAGCTTCCTTCTCATTCATGTATTCCACAAAACCAGCAGGATTTTCAGCAAAATACGGGATATTTTCTTTTCGAGTATCCCCTGAAGTTACGCTCATTCCTATTCCGACCCCTGCTTTAAACCTCTCAAGATTGTGTCCAAATTCTGAGGCAGAACGAACAACTTTCCCTTTTCCAAATTTGTATATTTCCGTGCCAACTTTACTTACAAAATCTCTGTCTGCATTAGGATATATCTGAATACTTATAAAGAGCTCTTTTTCCAGTCTATCTTCAGAAATTGAACTGTATTTATTTGTAAAATAGTTGTGAATATCCTCCAGTTTTATCAATTCACCATTAATCAGAATGCGATCTTCTAGTATTTCTATCAGTTCTACCTTTGTTTGATATTCATTTTGAGAAAGATTAAGGGGTTCTGAGCTAATTGGCTTCGCCACAATTTCCTGATTAAAGAAATAGAAGCACAAAGCGAGAACGGGTACAAAGAGTGCGATGCGGGCGGCCAGCTTTTTGACCGAGCGGGTTTTTGATAACATAAGAATTCGTTTTTTAGTTAATGAATAATTGATCGGGCTTGATAACGCGGTGTGATGAGCACCACCCGAATAGGTAAATAAAAGATTAGTATAGTTTTCAGTGGTAGTATTTTGAGCCAGTGCGGCGCGGTCTGCAAGAAATTCGTGATTCAAAGCAATGCTTCTCTTCAAAGAGACCAGCAGCGGATTAAACCAGAAAATAACCTGTAGAAATTCCACCGCCAGAATATCCCAGGTGTGCTTTTGCGTGACGTGTGCCTGCTCGTGCGCCAGGATTTCCGGGGCGATGGAGTTGGTTTTAAATTCGGTTTTAGGCAGAAAAATGAACTTAAGAAACGAATGCGGCACTACCTTTCCGACCAATAGGACGTTGATATGGGTTTTCGCCTGCACCTTTTCGTTACTGTTTATTTTCTTTCGAAGCCTGATCAGATTCCGCAGAAACCGAAACCCAAAAAGCATAACACCGGCAACATAAACGATTCCTAAACCAATCAGTAGCCAGTTTGTAGGTTCTGCGACCGGTGCAGCAACCGGAGCTTCGTTAAAAACAGCCGGCTCAAAAACTGCGGACTCAGCAACCACCGTTTGCGGTTCCACTTCAACCGTATAGCTAAACGTAATCAGCGGTAAAGTCAAAGCCAAAACCAAACTTCCCAAGAGGTAAATCCGCTTAAAGTGATGCGCAGCAGTCTGCTCTAAGGCGATTTTATAAAACCCCCAAAGCACCAGCAGGCATAATATTGATTTGATGAGGTAGGCTGTCATAATTGTTTTTTTAAGAGGGGGGAGTTAGAATCCCCCGTCATTTTTATGCTTACTTTTTAGGCCACAAGTATAGAGACATACTGTCCTTGGCTGTTTTTCGGTACTTTACGTAGTCGTATTTGTCGCTCTTCAAGAGGTCAAGCGCTTTGTCACTTGTAATTTTCAATGTATCGTTTAGGTAGAAATTCCCTCCTATGGTTAAAACCTCTTTAATTAGCAGTTCTGGACCTTTAGACATAGGCAATGCTAAGTTGTGAGACGGATCAATTTGATACAGCCTGGTTTTTTTGAAAAGCTTAGCAAGTTTTAGATAGGTAGGGTTTTCCTCACTGTCAAAAGCCAAATTGAGTTTGTAGAGCATAGCTTGCTCTTGCGACCAGTCTTGGGTAATGGAATTGAGTTTTTTCACGAAAAGGTCTATTTCAACATTTTCCCCGTTTATTTTAACGGTATTGCCACTGATAAAGATGGATAGTTCTTCATTACCTTCAATTTTGCGATGATTCTTTATTGCCCACCTCCAAGTTGTACAATTGATGAGAGGAATATTATTATGCTCGAGAAAGTCCTTTCTTTGCTGATACCACTCGAAATCAGGTATACTACTATGATAGTTTATGTTACTGTAATCAATAGAGTCTTTAACAAGCTCTGTATTCAATTTATTTGTAGACGGTAAATCTGTGAGGTAAACCGGCTTCGCCACAATTTCCTCATTAAAGAAATAAACACATAAAGCGAGTACGGGCACCAAAAGTGCGAGACGGGTGGCCAGTTTTTTGACCGATCGGGTTTTTGATAACATAAGAATTCGTTTTTTAGTTAATGAATAATTGATCGGGCTTGATAACGCGGTGTGATGAGCACCACCCGAATAGGTAAATAAAAGATCAATATAATTTTCAGTAGTGGTATTTTGAGCCAGTGCGGCGCGGTCTGCGAGAAATTCATGATTCAAAGCAATGCTTCTCTTCAAAAAAACAAGTAGCGGATTAAACCAGAAAATCACCTGTAAAAATTCCACCGCCAGAATATCCCAACTGTGTTTTTGCGTGACGTGTGCCTGCTCGTGCGCCAGAATTTCCGGGGCGATGGAGTTGGCTTTAAATTCGGATTTAGGGAGAAAAATGAACTTAAGAAACGAATGCGGGACAACCTTTCCGGGCAACAGCACAATGATGTGTGATTTCGCCTGTACTTTTTCGTTACTGCTTATTTTGTGGCGAAGCCTGATCAAATTCCGCAAAAACCGAAACCCAAAAAGCAGAACACCAGCACCATAAACGATTCCTAAACCAATGAGCAGCCAGTTTGTAGGTTCAGCGACCGTTTGCGCAACGGGCGTCTCGGTAAAAACAGCCGGCTCAAAAACAGCGGACTCAGCAACCACGGGTTGGGGTTCCACTTCAACCGTATAGCTAAACGTAATAAGCGGTAAAGTCAAAGCCAAAACCAAACTTCCCAACAGGTAAACGCGTTTAAAGTAGTGCGCAGCCGTTTGCTCTAAGGCGATTTTATAAAAACCCCAAAGCACCAGCAGGCATAAGATTGATTTGATGAGGTAGGCGAGCATCACTTTTTCAATTTTAGGCGTTCGTCAATCAATTTTTTAAGATCCTCCAGTTCCTGCGGGGACAAATCGGTTTCCTTCGTAAAAAAGGAAGCAAACTGCGCGGCAGAGTCGTTAAAGAAATTTTTGATCATTCCATTCACCTGCCTGGCAAAATAATCTTTCTTCTTCACTAGGGGGAAATACTCCCGTGACCGCCCGTATTGCACATAGTCCACAAAATCCTTGTCCTGCATACGCTTCAACAAGGTGGCGACGGTAGTCGTTGCAGGCCGTGGTTCGGGGTACGCCTCAATGAGGTCTTTCATAAAGGCTTTTTCCTGTTTCCACAAGATTTGCATCAATTGTTCTTCGGCATTGGAGAGGTTCATTTTCTACAAGTTTAGAATGTATTCTACAAATGTAGAAATAAATTTTAATTCTACAAGTGTAGAGTAAATTAATTTTGATGTTTAGGGCGATCCTTTGCCGGATTTTTTTTTGGGGACAGCCGAAAGATGTTGGTCTCCCGGCAAAGGCAGGCTTTCGGCAGTCGCTTTTTTGTACCCGCAGCGGTTGGATGATTGTACTAAAAGAAAACAGTATCGAAGCGCCGCGGGACAAAAAGAGCTCCAACAATGCCTCAATCCTTATCGCTTGATTTAACAATAATCTTAACTTTACCGCCCTAACCAATACTTAAAACTATGAGCCTCGAACAGGATTTAAGAGACCGAAGCGGCAATGTATGTGAACTATGCAGCAGCACAACCGATTTAGACGTGTATGCCGTGCCACATTCACCGGAAGGAGATACCGCAGACACCGCGATTTTTGCTTGTGGTACCTGCAGAACACAATTGGAAAATCCAGATCAGGTAGGGCCCAATCACTGGCGTTGCCTTAACGACAGTATGTGGAGCCCTGTGCCGGCGGTACAGGTAGTTGCTTATCGTATGTTGCACCAGCTTAAAGCCGAAGGCTGGCCGCAAGACCTGCTCGATATGATGTATATGGAAGAAGAGACGCGCGAGTGGGCCAAAGCAGGTGTGGCGCAGGAAGCTCCGGCAAATGCATTGGTGCACCGCGACAGCAATGGAGTTATTCTCGAAGCGGGCGATTCGGTGGTGTTGATCAAAGACCTCAAGGTAAAAGGCAGCAGTATGGTGGCCAAGCAGGGCACGGCTGTAAGACGTATTTCGCTAGATCACGAAAACGAAAAATACATTGAAGGTAAAGTTGACGGGCAGCAAATCGTTCTGGTAACTGATTATGTGAAAAAGATTTAGGCCTCATTGAGGCTTTTGATTTTTCCGTTCGTTTAAGTCCTCAATTTTCTGACATTTAGCAGTTTGTTGGGTTTATTATAACATCGGGTTGGGATAAGGCTGCCACGTATATGAATATATTGGCATCACTAACCAATCTGATACTCCAATGAACAATAAGAAAGAAAAACTGGCCCGTGTAGGTATGCTTGCCAAGGGTGTGGTTTATGCTATAATAGGAACGTTAACCGCAATGGCGGCCTTCAACCTGGGCGGTTCTAAAAGCGGAAACGAAAACGTACTTCAATTTTTAGCCGGTCAGCCTTTTGGCCAGGTGTTACTCGCACTTCTGGGCGTGGGTCTTTTTGGCTATACTTTCTACAGGTTTTATGAAGCTTTTAAAGGAAGCGGAGATTCGTGGGGTGAAGTCAAAGGATTTTTTAAGCGTACCGGCTTTATCGTAAGTGGTGTTTTTTATGGCGCACTGGGTGTTACGGCACTGCGTATGGTTTTGGGTGGAAGCTCAGGCTCAGGAGGCAGCTCTGTAATTTCTACCCTGATGGAAAAATCATACGGACCCTATCTCGTGGGATTTATCGCATTGTGTCTGGCCGGGAAAGCCATTTTTCAAATCTACAAGGCCTATTCCGGAACCTTTAGAGATGATGTCAATGAAAGTAGTCTGAGTCAACAGGAACAAAAAACATTAATACGCGCCGGAAAAATTGGCTTTATCAGCAGGGGGATCGTTTCGGGGATTGTGGCCTTTTTATTTTTTAAAGTGGCTACAGGAAGCGGTGGAGATACCGGTGGTAAAGTTGCCGCATTCGAATTTTTACAGGATAATTTTGGAGCAACCGTAATGGGTATTATAGCTCTGGGCCTTGTGGCCTATGCAGTCTTTATGTTTATACAGGCTAAATATGCACAGATTCGGATTTAAGGTTCAAGATTTAAAATTCAAAATTAAAAAACCCGTAGGCTTGATGCTGTGCGGGTTTTTTGTTTAGTTATTGAGTTATTGAGTTATTGAGTTATTGAGTTATTGAGTTATTGAGTTATTGAGTTATTGAGTTATTGAGTTATTGAGTTATTGAGTTATTGAGTTATTTTGGATATTAAACCTCAAAATCTATTTTTTTGGCAATCGTGTAATTCCTGATTTTTTATTCATTATTCAAATTCTGCATTCTTAATTCAGAATTTTCACAACTTGCTTTCGCTCACGGAAATTCACTCAGTCGCCAAATCTTTTATCTGAATACTGCAAACTGTGACTGCAAACTGAAACTGCCTTCGATACGAATTTCAGCTCGCTTTCGCTCACGGAAATTCACTCAGTCGCCAAATCTTTTATCTGAATACTGCTAACTGAGACTGCAAACTGAGATTGCCTTCGATACGAATTTCAGCTCGCTTTCGCTCACGGAAATTCACTCAGTCAGCTAGAAACTGCAAACTGAGGCTGCTTACTGCATACTGAAACCCTGCGTGAGGGATTGAAGCGGCATCCTTTTTAACGGGTCTCCGAGTGATTTGCCTGGTAAGGCAAATTGTATCGAGGAGCCCGATTAAAAAGATAAAGCGTAAAGCCCGACCCCGCCTTTTGCGGGGTCACGCCCAAACGCTTAAAATTAGTTTTCTGCAGATTTTAGTTTAGTAAACTCGTGGTAAAAATGCGGAATGGTCTCGATGCCTTTGAGAAAATTCCAAACCCCAAAATGCTCGTTTGGCGAGTGAATGGCGTCACTGTCCAGGCCAAAGCCCATCAGGATGGTCTTGCTGTTGAGTTCGCGCTCAAATAAGGCCACAATTGGAATACTGCCGCCGCTGCGCTGCGGAATGGGCGTTTTGCCAAAAGTCTTCTCATAAGCTGCCTCTGCCGCCTGATAGCCGATGTTGTCAATGGGTGTAACGTAAGGTTCGCCGCCGTGATGGGGTTTTACCTTGACGCGCACGCCTTTTGGGGCGATGCTTTCAAAATGGGTTTTGAAAAGCTGGGTGATTTCTTTCCAGTCCTGATCGGGTACGAGACGCATACTAATCTTGGCGAAAGCCTTACTGGCGATAACGGTTTTGGCTCCCTCGCCGGTGTAGCCGCCCCAGATGCCGTTGACATCGAGGGTAGGGCGTATGCTGTTGCGCTCGTTTGTGGTGTAACCGGTTTCGCCATAAACCGCGTCGATGTCGAGCGCTTTCTGATAGTTCTCGAGTGAAAACGGGGCTTCGGCCATTTTTTCGCGTTCGGCTGCGGTGAGTTCGTCGACCTGATCGTAAAATCCGGGAATGGTGATGTGGTTGTTTTCGTCGTGCAGGGAGGCGATCATTTTGGTAAGCACGTTGATGGGATTGGCTACCGCACCGCCGTAAAGCCCGCTATGCAGATCGCGGTTGGGGCCGGTGACTTCGACTTCCACATAGCTGAGGCCGCGCAGGCCGGTGGTAATGCTGGGCACGTCTTTGGCGATCATACCGGTGTCTGAAATCAGGATCACGTCGTTAGCCAGTTTCTCCTGATTGCGGGAAACAAACCAACCCAGATTTTCGCTGCCTACTTCTTCTTCGCCCTCGATCATAAACTTGACGTTGCAGGGCAGGTCGTCGTTTTGGGTCATATACTCAAGTGCTTTGACGTGCATATACATCTGGCCCTTGTCGTCACAGGCGCCGCGGGCAAAAATGGCGCCGTCAGGATGCCCTTCTGTTTTTTTGATAACGGGTTCAAAAGGTGCGCTTTCCCACAAGTCTAGCGGGTCTGGCGGTTGCACGTCGTAATGCCCATACACCAAAATGGTGGGCAGGTTTTTATCTTTTAGGATCTCGCCATATACGATGGGATAGCCCGGAGTTTCGCAGATTTCAACTTTGGCACAACCGGCTTCTTTTAGGCGTTCGGCCACGGCATCTGCGGTGTTGAATACATCTTCTTTGTAGGCTTTGTCGGCACTGATAGATGGAATTTTAAGCAGCTCGATGAGTTCGTCGAGAAAGCGTTTTTGATGGGTGTCTATGTATTTTTTAATGTCTTTCATCTATTTAAATTGTATCAGGAACTTAGGGTTCAGTTATTTAATTAATTTGGTGTGTAATAACCTTTATTTGCCAGGTGTCCATTAGGGTTCATAAATAAAACTTGAGTTTGGGTAAAAATACGGATTGACTTTCAGATTTCTATTTTTAAGAGGCTGGAATGGTAAAGGAGGTTGGGGTGAAATACGCGGAAATCAAAATACTTTACCGGATTGAAAAAATATTTTGAAAAAGCATTTTCAAATTCAAAATCTTTGCTATATTTGCACTCGCATTTTTAGAGATAAGGATGCAAGTTTTTAACGGGAGTCCTAAGTACGTTAAAAATAGTATGCAGGCGTGGTGGAATTGGTAGACACGCTAGACTTAGGATCTAGTGCCGCAAGGTGTGAGAGTTCGAGTCTCTCCGCCTGTACAAAGAAAAAACCTCTGATGAAAGTCAGAGGTTTTTTTGTTTCCGGAATTTTGAATTAGCGGAAACATAGTTGAGAGTCGAGTCTGGATGGTTTGGCATATCCTGATTGATGCCAGAGGAAGTTTTTCACCTTATAGACATACCCTTCTCTTCAAATAAGAACAGTCATCAATTTTTACAAAATCTTTATAGAATCTAGGGTATTTTCGTAGAAACAGAAATTTAATGTCTGCGTTGATCTATAGAAAATCCAATCAGTATTTGATAAGTGGCTTGCTCATCGCCTTAGCAACCTTGACTTCTCAACTCTCTCTGAAGTACATAGGCTACCAGGGCGCGGCTTTAATCTATTTGCTTGTCGTCTCGATAAGCGCTATGCTTTTTGATATTTTACCGGTTCTTCTTACCGCCTTATTGAGCGCGATATTGCTCAATTTCTTTTTTATCTCTCCACTTTACACCTTTAAAATAGTTAGTACCGAAGACGTGCTGATGTTTTTTATGTATTTAATTCTGGCTTTGGTAAATACAGTGCTTACTTATAAAATAAGAGATTATAACAGTAAGCGTAGAGATGAAGCAGAGAAAACCAAAACCATCAATTTATATAACATCCTTTTAAATTCACTCTCTCACGAGTTAAGAACTCCTATTGCAACGATAATTGGCTCTATTGATACCATTCAGGATGGTAATGCCAGGATTTCTGAAACGCATAAGCAGGAGTTGTATAATGAAATTGCGATTGCAGGTGCCCGGCTAAACAGGCAGGTTGATAATCTGTTAAATATGAGTCGGCTGGAGGCAGGAATTCTCAAGCCTTCCTTTGACTGGTGCGATGTAAATGAGTCTATTTTTAATGTGCTTCAGCAAAATCAGGAACAGGCCACAAAACATCAGTTGGTTTTCACCCCTCAGAAAAATTTAGATTTAGTCTGGACCGATGGGGGTTTTTTGGAGACCATTCTTCAAAACCTTGTTTATAACGCCTTGCAGCATACTCCTCAGCATACCACAGTTTTGATAGATGTACGACTTGAAGGTCAGCTATTGGAAATTCGCGTTTCAGATAACGGCATCGGTTTTCCTAAAGAAAGTATTGCTTTTGCATTTGATAAATTTTATAAGCTTAACAATCAGGCTACCGGAGGTACCGGGCTCGGCCTGTCTATCGCCAAAGGATTTACCGAAGCTTTGGCCGGAAGTATTTCGTTAGAAAATAAGAAAACAGGCGGTGCTCTTTTTACAGTAAAAATTCCATCTAAAACAGTTGCGATAAAAGATTTTGAATATGAATAAAGCTGAGATTCTCATTATTGATGATGAACCACAGATTCGCAAATTGCTTCAGATTAATCTGGAAAGCAACGACTATAAAGTGGTACAGGCAGCTACTGCCAGAGAAGGTGTTCTGATGGCTGCAAATCATCCTCCTGATCTGATCATTCTGGATATAGGACTGCCCGATAAGAGTGGTCATGAGGTTTTGCTGGAACTACGTCAATGGTACGGCAAGCCTATTATCATACTCTCTGTTCTTGATAACGAAAAAGATATCGTGTCTGCTTTAGATGCCGGGGCGACAGATTATCTCACCAAACCATTTAGAACCGGTGAACTTCTGGCACGCATTAGAGCTGCCATTCGCAGAAGTCAGACCGCGGTTAACGCATCGGTAATTACAGCAAATGAACTGGAGATTGATCTTGTGGCACGGGTTGTAAAGCGCAAGAACGAAATCGTAAAACTCACGGCCACCGAATATACCTTACTGGCACTTTTTGCTAAAAATGAAAGTAAGGTTTTGACGCATCAATATATCCTGAAAGAAGTTTGGGGCTATGGCTATCAAACCGAAACACAATACCTGCGGGTGTTTGTAGGATCGCTGCGGAAGAAAATAGAAGAAAACCCAAATAATCCCCAACACCTCATTACCGAAAGTGGCGTAGGCTATCGTTTTCAATAGTCTTTATAAAATCTTTATACCATCTGCCACTTCTTTGATTTTATACATATTCTTTTCGCTTCAACTTTGTAAAGTCTTAGAAGCTAAGGTCGTTTGAGGAGTTGAAGAAGCTGTGTGTTATGATTTACACATAGCGTTTATCCTTAAAAACCGTACTTCTTGATTTAGGGTAGGACGCCTCTGTCTCACCTTCTAAATTTTATTAGGATGGTACAATCAGAAGCAAATGTACTGGTCGCTGTATTATTTCAAATGCGAGCTCTAGACAATCTGCTTAAAGCGAAGCCTTCGATGTCCGGGTTTAGTGTGGAGCAGGTTGATGCACAATTGAAAGGTTTAATGGCAGAAGCCCTCAGATCTGACCGGGAACCTGATTTTTGGGAGAACCTGATTGCGCTCCGGGATTGTGTAAAGACCACACGGCAAAATCTGGAAATTTTTGAAGAGCTCAACAGCATATTACTTCAAATAGAAACTTTAGTAAATCAATCTGGTATTAAACTGAATTTCCATGTATAAAACAATTGTCAAACAAATCTCGAGCCTTCTTATTATCCTGGGGATTGTTATGCTTGCCCCCTGTCTTGTAGCTGTTGTTTATAAAGAATGGTATTCGCTTCTCGGGTTTGCCACTTCCGGAATTTTCACTTCGGGTCTTGGGTATTTAATTTATAAGCTACTAAGCGAAGCTCAGGAACCAAAATACCAGCAATCCCTAATAATTGCGGCATTGGGCTGGCTTAGTATTATCATTATGGGAGCCTTGCCCTATTATGTCATAGCACATGTTACTCCTACAGATATAATGGAGCAATTTATCCCTGCCGGAGCCGCGTATACCGAATCGAGTTTGCTCAATTTTAAAAACATCCTGCACTGTATTTTTGAAAGTACGAGTGCATTTACAACCACAGGTTTAACCATGGCTTATCATGAGCCCTCGGTAGGTAAGGCGATTCTTTTTTACCGCTCTTTTTCGCAATGGGTGGGTGGCGCCGGTTTTATCGTGATGGCTTTGGCGGTTTTTAAACATATTCCCGGGCAGTCTGCCATTCTGCTCTATGGTTCTGAAGCAAGTGGTACCAAGTTAAAAACAAATGTAATTGAGACGGCGCGATCTATCTGGAAGGTTTATTTCATCGTTACTATACTCATGTTTTTTTACATCGCTCTGGGTACCTATTTTATTTTGCCCGATTATCCCATAACTGAAAATCTTTTTGATGCCATCAACCACGCGATGGCCGGGCAATCTACCGGAGGATTTAGCACTCTTGATGACAGTATTGCGGGTTATAATTCACAGCAAATGGAAATGCTTTTTTTGCTTCCGATGCTGCTGGGCGGACTTTCAATTCCCTTTTTATACCGTTTTATTATTCTGAAAAAAATGAGTGAAGTATGGCAAGACGTTCAAACACGTGCAATACTCATAGCTTCAGTAGCGGGAGGTGTTGTATTATCACTGTTACTGATGCAATCCGGTACAGCTGCGGTGCCTTTCAGAGAAGGAGTCTTTCAGTTTATAAGCGCGTTATCTACAACCGGCTGGCAAACGGCATCAATAGGCGATTGGAGCGATCTCTCTATACTTTTTATCGTTTCAGCAGCAATGATCGTGGGTGGATCTGCAGGGGGGACAGTTGGCGGGATTAAAATCATTCGGGCTTTATTATTACAGAAAGGCCTGCGCTGGCACATCAACAAGATTTTCCTGTCTGAAAACACCATCAAAAGCGTAAAATTTAACAACCGGTATATGATGCCTGCAGAGATGAATCAGGAGCTGGCCCGGGCAGGAATTTTCACGTTGATCTATTTATTGTTTGTCTTTAGCTCAACTATGCTTACGGTTTATTTTATGAATAGCGATTTTACCCTGGCTGATGCCTTGTTTGAAGCCGCGTCTGCACAGGGAACGGTAGGTCTTTCTACCGGAATATCAGATCCTTCTATGTCGCCGGTATTAGAAACTGTTTACATCCTGCAAATGTGGGCCGGCAGAATCGAAATCATCCCCGTGCTGGTGCTCGTTAGAATACTCTTTTACGGAACCAAAGCGCGAAAACTATAATCTTAATTTAAAAAACTACAGCTATGCATATTATTATTGTAGGTTCTGGCAGAACCGGAAAGCACATCATCGAAGCCGCCATAAACGACCGTCAGGATGTTTATGTGATTGAAAAGGATAAGGAAGTAGCCAACCGGGTAGCTACAAATTTTGACTGTGTGGTCATTCACGGTGATGCCACACGATGCGAAATCTTAAAAGAGGCAAAAGCTGAGCAGGCCGATGCCATTATTGTAACAACTCACGATGATGCTGTAAATGCTCTGGTTATACTTCTTGCCAAAGACCTGGGAATTAAACGCCTCGTAAGCTCGGTGAACAATGATGACCTTTTGCCGGTTTTTGAACAGCTGGGGATTGATACGGTTGAAAGCCCGCATCGTTTAAACGGAAGGTATTTGTACAGAGCAGTGCAAGGTCCTAATGTAAAAGAATTTCTCGATTTAGGAGATGGTTTTGAGCTTTTGGAAATCATCGTTGAGCACCAGTCTTCCGTTGCAAACAAATTAATCAAAGACCTTAATCGGGAGAAAATTTTGCCGGCAGATACGTTGATTAACCTTATTAAACGGAACAATCAGATTATCATTCCGGAAGGGGAGACCCGTATTTTCGTAAATGATATTGTGGTGGTTTTATCCCGTAAAAATCAGATTGCTTCAATATCTAAGGTGTTTGGCGCATAAACCTAAATTGAGATAACGAATTGAGACTGCCGGTATGCCTGTTTAAGAACGATTATTGGGGAAGGTAATCAATTGTTTTTGAATCATTTGTGCTTACGCAAACCAGCATCAGGGATGTTGGGATAGGGGGGGACGGATCAAAATCGTTAAGCTCAATTTTTTTCAACTAAAGCAAAAAATAAAAAAAGCCGACTTTTAGGAGTCGGCTTTTTTTATTTTTCTGAATGTTTTTAAGCTTCTAAATGCTCTTTAAAAAAAGCAATTGTACGCTCCCAGGCCAACTCGGCAGCTTCTTTGTCATAGCGTGGTGTCGTGGTATTGTGAAAGCCGTGATTGACATCCGGGTACATAAACATCCCGTACTCTTTGCTGAATTCTTTCAGCTTGGCTTCGTAAGCAGGCCAGCCGGCATTTATACGCTCGTCAAGACCGGCGTATTGCAGCAAAAGCGGAGCTTGTATCTGGTCTATATCTTCGCTCGGCTGCCCGCCGTAAAAGGGCACTGAAGCTGCAAGATCAGGAACTTTAACCGCCATCATATTGGAGATCGAGCCGCCAAAGCAAAAGCCCACAACACCTACTTTGCCGTTACAGTCGGGATGCGCTTTCAGGTATTCAAACGCGGCTATAAAATCTTCCAGCATTTCTTTACTATCCCGCTTGCGCTGCATCTCGCGTCCTTCGTCATCATTACCGGGATAGCCGCCCAGCGGAGTAAGGGCATCGGGTGCGATGGTGATAAAGCCTGCAAGCGCTGCCTGTCGGGCTGTGTCTTCGATATACGGGTTGAGTCCGCGATTTTCGTGAACCACCACAATGCCGCCTAGTTTTTCTGTAGCATTTTTAGGTTTTGAAAGTAAAGCTTTGATTTCACCGCCTCCTTTGGGAGAATTATAGGTCATGTAGTCTGACTCCAGATCGGGATGATTGGGATCAACCAACATCGTATTCTTATAATCGGGCATCAGGAAACTCAGTAAAGCAGGGACGGTAACACTTCCTGCAGCAAATAGCGAAAGCTTTTCAACAAACTCCCGGCGTTCGAGTTTGTTATGCGCATAGGCATCATAAAGATTGAAAACTTCCTGACTGATATCTTCTTTTTTAAGCTTTTTCATAGCGCTATTTTTTAGGACTTATTGCGTGATATACATGACTTCTGAGTCCTCGATATATTTTGAAGGATTGAAAACTGCATTAAAATTGGAATCCACCTGATCGATACTGCTCTGAAGTCCTGTTAATTTACTGCGAAATTCTTCAGCAAAAACGGTATTTTGCGAAAAGAGTTTGATCAGTTCCCGGTATTTTGAAATATTGCTCTTCATACGCAGGGTTAATTGTCCAAATCGCTGGCGAAGCGACTGGGTTTTTACCATAAAACGTTCCACTTCCGTTAGCCATTCCTGACGGTGCTCAAGCTCCTTTTGGGTGATTTTGGCACTGATAACTTTTCTAAAGTCATTTTTAAGGGTTTCCCGTTCACTGTCAAGAGTCGCATTTTGATATTGTTTAAGCCTGCCTGATTCAATACCGTAATAATTAGACTGTTCCTGAAGTAAACGCTGGTATTCATCCTCCAGTTTATTGAGTTCCTCATTGATGCTCTGCCATTCATTATCTATAATACTCTGTTGCTGGCTAAACTGGCTTGCGGTATTCAAAACCTGAAGCATGACGGGGGTTTTGTCACGCAAATCCTTGCCCGCACCGCCTACCAGGTCAATCGCTGAAGAAATTCCGGTAGAAAAGCTTTGGTACAGTGACCCATATAAAGGCACCTGGCTGGCAGGCGTGTTGAGAATATTGAGACTGTTGTTGATGAGGTCGAGCCAATTGTCTTTGCCTTTTTTTCGCTCATACCACTCCTCATATTCTTTAAACCATTCGGTGTAGGCCTTGTATTGAGTAGGGTTATTTATCGCCGCGATTTTGCTGAAAAAATCCTGAGAAGAAAGCAGCAGGTTGCTGGGCTTAATATCCCGCTGAATGCTCATCAACTCGGTAAACGCGAGTTGCCCGTTTAATTTAAGCTGAATCTTTCTGGAATTTTCAAGCAGGCTGATGCGATTTTCCTGCTTTGAAATAATACTGTCTAAGCGTTCTAATCGCTGACTGCCCCGGTTAGGATTCAGATCAGAAAATTCATTTTGCAGCATTTTTAGCTTTACTGCGTTTTCTTCCAATTGCTTGTTTAGGTTGAGTAATAGCGAGTCGCGTTCCTTAATGATTTGGGCCGAAACCTGATCTTGGGCTACAGCGCTAATGCTTAGAAATAAACAGCTTATGAAGCAATACAATCGTGTCATCGAGAACGAAAATTTAGGTATAATCCAAAAATAGGAAATAAAGCCCTCGGTTTTCCAGAGGTTTATTTTGAGCTATTAATCCCGCTCTGCCTGTCTGAAATTTGGGAATCCGTTCTCATCCCATTCGATGATCCGGGCGCGGGCATGTCGGTTAAAATCATAAAGGGAGTTGCCGCGCACCTGCTCATAAACCCGGGCATGGTAGATTAGTACATCATTCTTGCCGTCTTCAGATTTTGTGAAGGAATTATGGCCGGGGCCAAAACGCCGTACTTCAGCATTGGTATAAAAAACGGGAGTTTCAGATTTATTCCAGGATTCGGGGTTCATCAAATCTGAATCTACATCGACCCAGAGCAGACCTAATGCGTAGTTGGCATCTGTAGCACTGGCCGAATACGTAATAAAAATTTTATCATCGTGTTTGAGTACCGCCGGTCCCTCATTTACCTTGTAGCCTTTAAGCTCCCAGTCGTATTTGGGATAAGTGATGATGAGCTCTTTTCCGGTAATGCTGGTAGGAGAGTCCATCTCAGCTAAAACGAGTGAAGTGCCTTCGTACGGACTTTTGGCCTGTGCCCAAATTAAATAACGTTTCCCCTTATGTTCAAACGGAGTGGCGTCTAAAGAGAATGAATCCTGTTCGGTGGTCATCTGGCCTTCTTCTTTCCAGGTTCCTTCGGTAGGATCTGCCGCATCTGTAGAAAGCGCAAACATGCGTATCTTCCATACATCTTCTACTTCGCCTGCCGCAAAATAGACGTACCATTTACCATCCATTTTATGAAGCTCAGGAGCCCAGATGTGAGCGCCCATTTTACCGGTTTCGTGCTTGGTCCAGATTACTTTCGGCTCTGCCGTACCCAAACCATTTAGGGTGTTTGATTTTCTGATTTCGATACGATCATACTCCGGTGCCGTGGCGATAAAATAATAGGTGCCATCACTATCTTTGTAAACAAAAGGGTCTGCGCGTTGCGGAACGATGGGGTTTATGTAAGGCAGTTCTTCGCAGTTATCAGCGGTGTTGGCTGAAGCTACAGCCTTTGTTTGAGCAGTTGCACAAGAGGTAAATGTCAGGATACCTGCAGCTAGCATAAATGCTTTGCGGTAAATTGAAGTAAAAGGAATCATAATTCTGTTTTAGTTTTTATAAATGTACTAAAAACGTTTATAATTTTAGCAAGCGCCTATGAGATCAAAAATGGAGGGCTTCTTCAGTTTGATACCAGTCGGGCTTTTGCTTTGGGATTTCGCCCCTGCTTCATGAGATATTTGGAGCAGAACTAGCTGATAAAGTTGTTTCAGGACAGGAAAAGCCGGGTAAGCGGTCTTGTGAGAACTTCTTTGGCGAGTTGGTTTTAAGGGATTTTGAAAAAAGTAATGTTGCTTCTAAACAGGCATCAAGGGCCGGTTTTTGAAACGGAAACTTTTGGTACAAACCCAAATAAATGCTGTAATTGCGTGCTTTTTTTGAATCCCGGGGAGAGCCCAGACCAGATGCTGTATTTCATGTTCCTGATAGAATTACAAGCCGAAACCTCAATGAAATACCTTATTTAAATACCGGATTTGAGCCTTGCTTCCGGGGAATAGCTATTTATACCAGAGTTAATTTTATTCCCAGCTCCTGGATGCGGTCTGCCAGGTTTTCGGAAAGATCTTTATCTGTAATGATCTCGTCTATCTCATCCAGGTTGCAAATTTTAGCGAGACTGCGTTTTCCAAATTTACTTGAATCGGCCAGAATTATGGTTTTTTGTGCTGCCTGCATCATTTTTTGATTGAGAATGGCTTCTTCAATATTTGTTGTGGTACAGCCAAAATCGAGATCTATACCATCAACTCCCATAAATAATTGGTTGGAAGAGATGTGATTTAAGATGTGTTCTGCATAGTGTCCGGTAACCGAGGCAGAGCGGTGTCTTATGTTTCCACCCAGCTGTATGATATCGATATCCCGGTGATTGAGCAGCTCAATCGTCACCTGAAGTGAAGAGGTGATGATATTCAGTTTTCCTTTGGGTACAATGACTTTTGCAAGCTGTTGCACGGTTGTACCACTGGCAATGATGATCGAATCGTTTTCCTGAATACGGGTTGCGGCCATATCTGCAATTAAGGATTTTTCGGTGGCAGAGATTGCGGCCTTTTCGGTAATATCCCGTTCATTTATGTAGGGATTTTCTAATGAAGCTCCTCCGTGCGTGCGAAAAAGCAATCCTTTATCTTCTAATAATTTCAGGTCCTTTCGTATGGTTACGGCAGAAACATTTAATCGTTCGCAAAGCGTAGCAACTTTAATATGCTTTTCGGTCTTTAATTGATCGAGTATTTTCTGATGTCTTTCCATAGTGCTGAAGGGCGCGCGTAAAATTTTAGTTAAGCATCACAAATATAAGCGGTTCGTGTCGGATTAAAAACTAAGTTTCTTTTAGTTTCGTTTTTAATCGAAATGCATAAAATTTAAATTCAAACGAAAAATTTAACTTTCGTTTATAATCGTTTAATTTCATTTTTTATAAGTTTGTGTGTAATCAGTAATACTTGAAAACCAAATGAAAACCAATATTTTTAATAGAGAGCAACTTATCAGTCAGCTTCCCGGCGTAAAAAAATGGGATGTAATTGTAATAGGTGGTGGTGCCAGTGGACTTGGTGTTGCTGTTGACAGCGCAACCCGTGGTTATAAAACCTTATTGCTGGAACAGGTAGACTACGCCAAGGGTACTTCGAGCCGTAGTACAAAATTAGTGCACGGTGGGGTGCGTTACCTGGCTCAGGGAAATATTGATCTGGTACGCGAAGCGCTGCACGAACGTGGTTTGCTTGAGAAAAACGCACCGCATTTGGTTAAAAATCAAAGTTTTGTGATTCCTAACTACCGCTGGTGGGAGGGTATTTATTACACAATTGGTTTAAAGGCTTATGATTTTTTAGCCGGAAAATTAAGTTTGGGTAAATCTACCCACATCAATAAAACCAATACGGTCGAGCGCCTCTCTACGCTGCGCCAGAAAGGTTTATACGGTGGTGTGGTTTATAAAGACGGTCAGTTTGATGATTCCAGACTGGCAGTGAACCTTGCACAAACCGCTATAGAACAGGGGGCAACTTTGCTCAATCATTTTAAGGTTACAGGTTTAGCGCAGGATACTTCCGGCAAAATCACCGGAGTAGAGGCCCTCGATACCGAGACGAATACCAGTTATTCATTTGATGCCAATCTGGTTATTAACGCAACCGGAGTATTTTCTGATGAAATTTTAAAAATGCAGAATAAGGATGCACGTAAATCTATTGTTCCCAGTCAGGGTGTGCATCTGGTTTTTGATAAATCCTTTTTGCCCGGCGAAGATGCCATAATGATTCCTAAGACAGACGACGGCAGGGTGTTATTTGCTGTCCCCTGGCACGATAAAGTAATCGTAGGTACCACAGATACCAATCTGGATGATCACAGTCTGGAACCCCAGGCTCAGGAACAGGAGATTGAATTCATTCTGCAAACCTTCAATAATTATCTGGATAAAAAAGTAACGCGTGCAGATGTACGCAGTATCTATGCCGGATTACGCCCTTTGGCAGCGCCAAAAGATTCTTCAGAAAAGACCAAAGAAATCTCGCGTAGTCATAAAGTAATTGTTTCAGAATCTGGACTGCTAACCATCACAGGTGGTAAGTGGACGACCTACAGACGTATGGCTCAGGACACCATAGACAAAGCGATTTCTTTAAAAAGACTTCCGAAGCAACCGTGCAGGACCAAAGATTTAAAAATTCACGGGGCAAAACCAACGGAAGACCGCAACGATCACAAATACATTTACGGTACAGATCAAAAAGGTATCGCAGATCTGATTAAAGAAGATGCCTCACTCGGTGAAAAATTGCACCCAAGATTGCCATTTCTAAAAGCAGAGGTGGTATGGGCAGCCCGTTATGAGATGGCACGTACGGTAGATGATGTGTTGGCGAGACGGGTAAGAGCCTTGTTTTTAGATGCTCACGCAGCAATAGATATGACCCCGGAAGTAGCACAGATTTTAGCCAAAGAATTAAATCGTGACGAAGCCTGGAGGATAGAACAGGTAGAAAAATTCACAAAATTGGCCAACCACTATTGTATTGAAAGCAATACCGTAACCGCATAAATAAAACCAATATATGAGGTTGTCTAAAAAGTAAGGCCATGTCATGTTGAGCCTGTCGAAATATGTTTAGCATACTGATCATCAAAATCAGTTTCGACAGGTTAAATCTGACAACTCAAGTTATTAAGTCTTTTTAGACAGCCTCTCTAACCTAAAAACCTAATTAAATGGACCAGTATATTTTAGCCTTAGATCAGGGAACTACAAGTTCTCGCGCAATCGTTTTCGATAAAAGCGGAAGCATTGTTTCCATTGCTCAAAAGGAGTTTAAACAATATTTCCCGAAACCGGGCTGGGTAGAACACGATCCTCAGGAAATTTGGTCCACACAGGCAGGGGTAGCTGCAGAAGCAACGGTTTCTGAAGGTTTAAATGGAAAAAATATAGCCGGGATTGGGATTACCAATCAGCGGGAAACGGTGGTAGTTTGGGACCGAAACACCGGCAAAGCGATTTATAATGCGATTGTATGGCAGGATAAACGTACAGCAGATTATTGCGATGAACTGAAGGAAAGCGGCAAAGCCGAAATGATCCAGGAGAAAACAGGGCTGGTGATTGATTCTTATTTTTCGGGGACCAAAGTAAAATGGATTCTAGATAACGTAGAAGGTGCCCGCGAAAAAGCGGAAGCAGGAGATCTGGTTTTGGGAACTATTGATACCTGGTTGATTTGGAATTTCACCAAAGGTGAATTGCACGTTACAGACGTTACCAATGCGTGCAGAACCTTGTTGTATAACATCAATACGATGGACTGGGATGATGAACTTCTCGAACTTTTTGATATCCCAAAAAGCATGCTTCCCGAGGTGAAGGATTCCAGTGAAATATACGGTCATACAAAAACTACGGTGTTTGCTTCCAAAATCCCAATTGCAGGTATCGCAGGAGACCAGATGGCCGCTCTTTTTGGCCAAATGTGTACCAAAAAAGGTATGGTAAAAAGCACCTACGGCACCGGTTGCTTTATGCTTATGAATATTGGTGACAAGCCTATCTTATCTAAAAATAACCTGCTTACTACAGTTGCATGGCGCATTAACGGTAAAACCGAATATGCTCTGGAAGGAAGTATTTTCATTGGAGGGGCGGTTGTACAGTGGTTGCGTGATGGTCTTGGGATTATTAAAAAATCGAATCACGTCGAAAGATTAGCGGCTTCGGTAGATTCTACAGATGGAGTTTATTTTATTCCGGCTTTTGCAGGATTGGGAGCACCCTATTGGAACCAAAAAGGAAAAGGAACCATCTTTGGGATTACCCGCGGCACAACAGACGCGCACATTGCCAGAGCTTCTATTGAGGCAATCGCTTACCAGACGATGGACATTCTCAAAGCTATGCACGCCGATTCGGATATAGAAATTAAAGAATTACGCGTTGACGGTGGTGCTTCTATCAACGATACCCTGATGCAGTTTCAGGCAGATGTTTTAGACTCTATTACCATACGACCTAAAATTACAGAAACCACTGCTTTAGGTGCGGCCTATCTTGCAGGACTCGCAGTGGGATTCTGGAAAAGCCAGAAAGAAATTGAAGAAATGTGGCAGGAAGAAAAACGTTTCAACCCGGAGAAAGACAGGTCTGCTGTCGAGGAAGGTATTAAAGGATGGTATCGCGCAATTAAGGCGTTAGAATATTGGACAACCGTATAATACCCGAGCTTATGACACCTTTTGTAGCAGAAATTATTGGCACAAGCTTACTCATCCTTTTAGGAGGAGGAATTGTTGCAAACGATATTTTAAGTAAAACCAAAGGACACGGCGGTGGCTGGATGACAATTACCACGGCCTGGGGCCTTGCTGTTTTTGTAGGCGTGGTGGTTGCCGGGCCTTACAGCGGGGCGCATTTAAATCCGGCAGTTACTTTGGGGTTAGCAATAGGAGGACTGTTTCCCTGGGAAGATGTTCCTGCTTATATCGCTGCAGAATTTATAGGAGCCATGATCGGGTCTGCATTGGTTTACCTGATGTATAAAGACCACTTTGACGCCACCGAAGACGCGGGGCTTAAGCGCGCTGTATTCTGTACAGATCCTGCAATCCCCAATAACTTTAGAAACATCATCAGTGAGATCATTGGTACTTTCGTGCTTATATTTTGTGTCTTCTATTTCTCTGGTGCCGAAATTAACGATGGTACCGGTACAAAAGTGGGATTGGGTTCTATAGGAGCCATCCCGGTAGCCTTTGTCGTATGGGGAATAGGTCTCTCTTTAGGAGGAACTACAGGATATGCGATCAATCCCGCACGGGATTTGGGACCTCGTATTGTACACGCATTATTGCCCATTAAAGGCAAAACAGACAGCGGCTGGAGTTATGCCTGGATTCCTGTTTTAGGCCCCATAATAGGTGCCGTCCTGGCGGCCCTGCTTTACCTCGCTTTAAATTAAATAATCGAAAACACCATTATGAAATTTTTAAACACAGCCCTGGCGCTGGTGTGCTTTATGGCATTCCAGCAGCTGGAGGCTCAGGAAGACGTACGCTCATCTCAACTGGAAATCGCAGATTCAACGGCTCAGGAACAGCAGGCTTTTGACTTTAATGTCCGGGTAAAAACCATGCATTTATGGAAAGGTCTGCGGGTAACCGATGCGCCTGTAGTTGATGTCGATCTCAACTATACCTCCAAAGACGGTCGTTTTAAAGCAGGCTTATGGGGTGGTGCAGGTGTGACCGGATACTATACCGAGTTTGATTATTATGCTTCGTACTCGTATCGGGGCTTTTCACTTTCGGTCTGGGATATTAACAATTCCAGTGATTTTCCTGATGCAGACATTTTTGACTACGATCGAAGCACTACCTCTCATTTTATAGATGTAACCCTGGGTTATCAGTTTAAGTCTGTACCGCTTAAACTTTCGTGGAGTACCATCGTTCAGGGAAGGGATACCTATGTTACCGATTCCGGGAACTTACGGAATGCTTTTTCCAATTACGTAGAGGCCAGCTATAAACTCATTCAGAAGAAAGACTGGTCAATCAGTGCGTTTGCGGGTGGTGCATTCTCGTTTAAAAGCGCGTCTCATTTCTATGGGGACAAACCCAATGTGACCAATCTTGGAGTAATTTATACCAAAGAAGTTATGGTGCTTAAGAAATTCAGCTTACCCTTTGCCGCAACAGCGATGTGGAATCCCGAGCAGGAATACGGTGCGATTGAAGTGGCTGTAACCTTGTTTTAATCTAGGAGGCGCTGATGAATTTTTTAATATCCTTATTGGACCCGTACAAGACTAAAATATCGTCTTTTTCGAGCAGCAGATGAGGCGTGGCAACACTTTGCACATCTACGATGGTTTTGGTTTTGCCTACATTGGTGTCAACCTGCGCATTTTTGAGCGTGGTAAGCACCAGCAGGTTATAACGTTCTCTAAATTGAACATCTTCAACCGTCTTATTCTCATACTTTCTGGGCAGTTTTACTTCAACAATACTGAAATAATCATTGAGCTCAAACGAGTCTACCACGCCGTGCATACATAACTTTTTGGCCCAGCGCTCGGCACTTTCCTGCTCCGGGTGCACGATTTCATCAACCCCAATGGCATTCAGGACATTTTCGTGCAGGTTGTTTACGGCCCGGCTGATGAGTTTTTTCACTTTCAGGTTTTTGAGCAGTGCACTTACCATTACATTGGTTCCCTGATTTTCGCCAATCGCCACAATTACAATGTCGGTATCTTTAAGAGGCAATCCGTTTACGGTATGCTCGTCTGTCGCATCGAGGCAAATGGTATGGGATATTTTTTCTTTCATCGCCTCTACCTTCTGCATATTGATGTCAATACCTATAACTTCATTGCCTTGTGCTGTGAGTTTTTCGGCCAAAGAGGCTCCAAAACTACCAAGTCCTATAATGATGTATTTCATAAACGAATGTCTTAATTGATTAAAATTTCTTCGGTAGGATAGCGGTATGCCTGTTGTTTTACTTTTCTAAATAATGCGATCATCAGGGTAAGCATACTTACTCTTCCTATAAACATAACCGCAATAATTACTCCTTTGCTTGCTGCCGAAAGACTTGAAGTAATACCCAGACTGAGTCCTACCGTACTGTAAGCCGAAAAGCATTCAAAAGCAATGCTGAGCAGCGTTTTTTGGGAATCGAAACTCGAAATCGCGATCACCGCAAACCCGATGACAACCAAAGAAAGCGAAATAATAGCAAACGCCCGGCGTACCGAAATTTCTGCAATCTCGCGGCGGTACACCTCGATGCGGGTTTTTCCTTTAGCAAGGCTGAAAAAGTTAAGAGTCGCGATGGCAAAGGTGCTGGTTTTAATACCCCCTCCGGTTGAAGCGGGTGAGGCTCCCACCCACATCAATAAAAAGATAAGCATCAGGGTAGAAAAGTGAAGCTGATTCATATCTACCGTATTGAAACCTGCTGTACGCGGGGTCGCGGCACCAAATAGCGCAGTTACCACTTTCCCAAAACCGTTGTGCTCTGCAAGCGTGTTGGAGTATTCGTTGATGTAGACCAAAACGGTACCGATAAGCAAAAGACTGCTGGTGGTTATAAGCGTTATGCGACTGCTTAGACTAAGCAACCATGGCTTGTAAACAATCTCGTGATCCCGGTCTAAAAGGGGTTTGATGATTTTATATTTCAAATACCGCAAAACGTTGATCACAATGGGGAAACCGAGTCCGCCAAAGACAAACAGCGCTATTAACGTGAGCTGCAAGCCGTAGTTATAGCGGTAGTTGATGTCGTAAATGCCGTTTGATAAGGTTGAAAACCCGGCGTTGCAAAAAGCGGAAACCGAGTGGAAAATAGAAAAAGCGATGCGGTCACCCAATTCGGGAAGCACTTTCGCCTTCAGGCTTAAAAAAATGAGAAATGCGCCTACAATTTCGATAGAAAAAGTAATGGCCAGAATGCGTTTCAGCGTAGAAAAGACCTCGCCAATTTTCTTGGAATTGTTCATATCACTCAGCATCACCTGATTTTCAAAAGAAGAAACCCCTTTAAAAAAGTAGCTGAAGTAACTGGCAAAAGTAAGAATGCCCAGTCCGCCAAGCTGAATAAGAAAAACGATGATATTTTGACCAAAGGCTGTAAAATAACTTCCGGTATCTACCACAATCAAACCGGTTACGCAAACGGCACTGGTTGAGGTAAACAAGGCATCCAGAAAACTGATTCCCTCGTAGGTAGCATTGGGAAGCATCAGTAAAAATGCACCCAGTACAATGATTCCCAAAAAGCTTACAATAAAGAGCTGAGCCGGGTTTAGCGCACTTTTTTTATAGGAAACTTTTTGCTCGGCAAATTCCCGTATAAACGTAAGTAAAATCGCTACTTTGATCCAGTTGTCGTTGTATAGGAAATCGAGATGCCGGTGTGCTTCCTGGCCCAGAAAATGTATGGCAATGATGTAGATGGTAACAGCAATACTGGCATAATCAAATAAGACCACCTGCCTGCTGCGTTTGATGTGTTCGGCAAAATACCGCGTAAGTGTGGCCCCAATACCAATAAACAGAATAATCAGGTAAAAAGCATTGAGCGCCCGCTGTATGGTTGAAGACTGCTCGTAACCAAAGTCGATGATAAAAGCAAAAACACCAATCAGGCTCAGTATAAAGGCTGTACGGTAAATCGTCTTGAGGAACTTAGATTTTGCTGAAGTGTCGTTCAAATCCCAAACATTAAGAATATGCGCAAAGGTATTGCAAATCTAAATTCTGTTGAGATTTGGGTCTTAAAGTATTCTAAAATTTGGTTTTAAAGCGTTAAATGAAATGACTACTGGTGGTGAGCATTGCGCTATGGTATTTTAAAAACTTAATTTTGCCAAAAACCGAAAGATGAAAGCAAAAACAGAGGCTCGTTTGGAGTTGACCGAAGCTCAAATGCGTGAATATGGCTATAAAGTGGTAGATGCCTTAGTCGCTCATCACGCGGGGCAGGAATCTAAAAAACCTGTGGCTGTGGCTAGCAGAGCCGAGATGGATGAACTTTTGACTGAAAACGCACCCGAAGAGGCTACTTCTTTTGAAACGGTGATGCAGGGCGTGATGGAAAAAGTGATTCCGCATATCAATCTCTTGAGCCATCCCAAGTTTTTCTCGTTTGTACCGGGACCCAGCAATTTTGTAAGTGTTTTGGCCGATACCCTGGCGACCGGTTTTAATGTCTTTTCAGGAGGCTGGGCCGCTTCTCCGGCAGCTGCCGAACTGGAGATCATTACCATCAACTGGCTTTTGAATCTCTATGGCTTCCCTAAAAAGCGGGGTGGCGGTATTTTTACCAGCGGAGGTTCTATGGCCAACCTCACGGCTTTGGTTACCGCCCGTAATGTAAAATGCGGCGATGATTTTTCGAAAGCGGTTATCTATCTTTCAGATCAGGCGCATTCTTCTAACGTAAAAGCGATACGGGTGATGGGTTTTACCAAAGAGCAAATACGCATCATCCCAACCGATATGGAGTTTAAGTTTGCCATTAACAAGCTTAAAAACGCGATAAATAAAGACCGATTGGAAGGCTGGAAACCCTTTTGCCTGTTGGCTTCAGCAGGGACGACCAATACAGGAACAGTTGACCAGCTCACCGAACTTTCTGAAATCGCAAAGGCCGAAGATCTTTGGTTTCACATTGATGGTGCCTATGGCGGAGCGGCTATTTTGGCGAAAGACGGAAAACAATTGCTGAAAGGTGTTGATAAAGCCGATTCTCTAACCGTTGATCCGCACAAGTGGTTTTATCAGCCCTATGAAATGGGCTGTTTGCTGGTGCGCAATCATAAATGGCTGAGCGGTACGTTTACCGAAAAGCCCGAATATCTTAAGGATGTAGAAGGAAACAGTTCTGAAATCAATTTTTACGATCACGGCATCCAACTTACGCGCAGATTCCGGGCGCTTAAATTTTATATGAGTGTCAAAACTTTTGGACTGAAAGCCTTTCGCGAAGCCATAGATTACAATTTTAAACTTTGTGATGCGACCGAAAGTCTTTTGCGTAAGAGCAAAAAATGGGAAGTAGTCTCGCCATCAACGCTTGCGATCATCAACTTTAGGTACAATCCTATTGATAAAAAATATTCGGAAGCTGAACTCGATAAGCTCAATTCAAAAATATCGGAAGCGGTAGTACAATCGCGTGAGGCGATGCTGGTAACCACGATTCTAAATGGGCAAATCGTACTGCGTATGTGTTTGATAAATCCGCGTACGACTTTTGATCACGTCAAAGAGACCATTGATTTGTGTGAAGCCGTTGCGGAAAAAATTTAAAGTTCAAGATTCAAAGGTTCAAAATTTCAAATCTGAACCTTGAATCTTAAGTTTTGAACCTTGAATTATTCCTCCATCTTATCTAAAATCTCGTCTTTGGTGATTTTGGGGTTGGCACCTTTTTTACCGGCGACCATAGCGCCCAGAGCACAGGCAAAGCCCAGCGCATATTCGGGTTCCGATTCTTCTTTAAAAAGTTGGTAAAGCAGTCCGCCCAAAAACGAATCTCCCGCCCCAACGGTATCAACCACTGTAGTGGGATAACCGGGGTGTGAGTATAATTTTCCGTCTTTATAAAGTACAGCGCCCGCTTTCCCCAGCGTGACGCAGATCAGTGAGGTGTTGGTTTCTTTGCTTAACTGAGCCAGTTGATCTTCAATAGCACCGCTTTTTATACCGAAATGCTCCGCAAGTATCTCCAGTTCTTCGTCATTCATTTTAACCATTTGCGCCTGTTTCATAAACTGCACCAAATGCTCCATTTTATAGTGCGGTGCCCGAAGGTTTACATCAAAAACGGCATATTTACTTTGCGGAAGCAGTTCTTTTAAAGTTGCGCGCGACGTTTCACAGCGGGCTGCCAGAGAGCCAAACACAAACAAATCGGCATGAGAGACCGCTTTCATGTTTTCGTTAGAGATGGAAATAGCATCCCAGGCAACGGGCTCTTTAATCTCGTAAGAAGCACTACCGGAATCGTCAAGCGTAACCAGTACCTGCCCGGTCTCGAGTTCATCGTCCTCCTGAATGAGGCTTTGGTTTAAATCAAGCACATCTAGTTTAGCCCGGGTTTCTTCAGCCAAAGCATCGGTTCCCAGACGGCTGATCATGGTTGTGGAAACTCCAAGACTTTTTAGGCGAAGACAAAGATTAAGCGGGGCACCGCCCAGTTTTTTTCCGTCAGGGAATACATCCCACAGGATTTCACCATAGCTTACTGCTTTTAAGGAGTCTTTCATAGCATTACGGGTTTACAGATCTTACTAGTTAGTTTGATTTAGAGTGATTTACTTTAATAGTTTTTCTTCCAGCTCTTCGAGCGAAATACCTTTGGTTTCAGGCATCATAAATTTAGTGAACAGCAATTGCAGCACCATCATAAAGGCAAAAAACGCAAAAATAGGCCAGGGATTGTCTTTAAAGATGCCGTCTTCACCATCTAAAAATACAGGAGTGAGTAAGGTTATTAAGGCTGCGAAAACCCAGTGGGTTCCGGTTCCCCAGGATTGCCCGTAGGCACGTACCTTGTTCGGGAAAATTTCAGAAATAAAAACCCAGATCACCGCGCCCTGTCCCACGGCGTGCGAGGCAATGAACACCAAAATAAACGCGAGCAGCAAGGTAGGGCTTGCCGAAGCGTAAAAACACCAGGCTACAGTTGAAAGGCTTATAATATAACCCAGCGAACCGATGTACATCAGGGTTCTGCGGCCCAGTTTGTCAATCAGACCCACACCCACAAAGGTGAAAATCAGGTTTACAAAACCTATGGAAATCGAATTGAATAATGAATCTTCAGTCGCTAAACCGGCTTTTACTAAAATTTCAGGAGCATAATATAAAATGAAATTGATACCCGAAACCTGATTGAAAAAGGCGATCAAAAATGCCAGAATGAGCGGTTTTTTGTAGCGTTTGGTAAACAAGGTGACCTCGTCTGAAGTTTTGGCTAGTTCGGTTTTAATAGCGTCAATTTTTTGCTGTACTTCCGCTTTAGGATACACCCGGTTCAGAATTTCAAAAGCTGATTTTTCGTCTTTCTTTTTATGTAAAAGCCAGCGCGGACTTTCAGGCACGCTCAAAACAAGTATTACATAAAGAATAGCAGGAATGCCTTCTACGCCGAGCATCCAGCGCCAGTCGTTTGCACCCTGAAAACCTTCAAGCAGATAATTGGAGAAAAACGCGATCAGGATCCCAAAAACAATATTGAATTGGTACAACGCCACCAGTTTACCGCGGTTTGAGGCTGTTGAAATTTCAGAAATATAGGTAGGTGCTGCTACCGAAGAAGCGCCTACGCCCACCCCGCCAATAAACCGGAAGAACGAGAACAGATAAGGATCTGGTGATAAAGCCGAACCTACCGCAGATACAAAATACAGCACCCCAATCCAGAACAGGGTTTTTTTACGTCCAAAACGATCACAGGGTATACCGCCGGTGAGTGAGCCTAGAACCGTACCCCAAAGCGCCATAGACATGATAAAGAGTCCATGAAACCAGGGCGATAAATTCCAGAGTTCGCGTACCGGTAAGTTAGCTCCCGAAATTACTACGGTATCAAAACCGAAGAGAAATCCGGCAAGCGCTGCGGTTATTGACCATTTTTGTACTGCTTTCATAATAAATTAGGTTGTGTTTTTTTATTGGTTTTCGGTATTCCAGATTGAAGGGATAGGGGTCAGGCTCAGGTCAGAAACCGGGGCGTCGGTCTTCAATTGAAAATGGGTATAGGGTTTTTTAGGGAAAAATACGGCTGTGAGTGCATTTGCTCCGCCATCGGCAAAAAATTCTATGGATGAGGTATCCAAAAAGATCGAAAAAGGTACGGAATCCCCCGCTGTGAACCGGGCCGGGGCTTTCATAACGGGTTTGGCAAAACTATCGGCAAAATCGGTGAGTCCGCTTAGGGAACGGTCAAGACTATACGTGTTTTGCCCAGCGTTATAGCTAATGCTTAAACGCTCTCCGTCATCATTGCTCAGCATAATTTCAAAGTCAGTCAGGGGTGAGGGTAAACTAAATGAAATTTCGGCTTGATTGAGTTTAGGATTTTTAAAATGAAGGATTCCGTCTTCCTTTATCGTTTCGGGTTTTTGCTTTTCTAATTGGTCAGTTATCGCAGCAACCGGGAAGTTGCTTAAAAAATAGCCGTTGTTGTTATACAAGTTAAGCTTTCGCGGAAGCGTCATCGCGCTGCGCCATTTTTCGGTAGGTATCTGCTGGCCGTATTCCCAGTTGCTCATCCAGCCTATAAAGATGCGATCCTCCCCGGGCAGGTTGTTGTAGGTTATTCCGGCGTAATTATCACGTCCCAGATCAATCCAAAGCTCTTCGGTTTGTGAAGTGGTAAAGTGTTCACCGTCAAATTCGCCCACAAAGTATTGCGTTCCCGAGCCGCTGTTTGGAGCACCCGGATTGATGCTAATGAGTAATACCCATTTGGTCTCGCCGGTCTCTGCGACTTTCAGCGGAAAGAGATCAGGACATTCCCAGACGCCCCCATGAGCGCCGGTGTCTTTTCCAAATTCGCTCAAATAATTCCAGTCTTTAAGATTGTCTGAATTGTAAAATAAAGCGCGGTCACCCGCCACCAGTATTAAAATCCATTTTTGGGAAGCTTCGTGCCAAAATACTTTAGGATCTCTGAAGTCGATAAAACCTTCGGTATTGGGTACTACGGGATTGCCTTCATATTTGGTAAAGGTTTTGCCGTTATCGAGGCTGTAGGCGATTCCCTGATATTGGTAATCGTTTGTTTTAGCCTGCGCACCGTTAGGTTCGTGATAGGTGAACATGGCAACCAGCGGCGGGTTTTCTTCAGTCCCAAAACCGGAAGTGTTTTGATGATCAATCACTGCACTGCCCGAAAAGATATATCCCAGCGAATCGGGCTCAAGCGCAATGGGCTGGTGTTTCCAGTCTCTGAGATTCTCACTGGTTGCGTGACCCCAGTGCATGGGGCCCCATACGGTCGAATCGGGGTAAAACTGATAATATAAATGATAGGTGCCCTTGTGGTAAACCAGCCCGTTTGGGTCGTTCATCCAGTGTGATTTTGGGCTAAAGTGGTATTGTGGACGAAAATTTTCGTGATATAACATATCTGCTGTATCTTTATGGTTTAAATTTTGAGACGGGTCTGTTTTACAGGACCAGAACAGAGACAGTAATGCGCAGGTTATGCCTAGATTTTTGAACATAATCAACATCGTTTGATTAAAATAGCATCGAAAGTTAGCATAATTCAGGTAAACTTAATCGATTTAGTTGGTTAAATTTGCACGCGTAATGGATAAAATTATACGTAAACCTACAGAATTATACTAGAATACCCATGAAAAGGAAATTAACCCTTAAATCAATCGCTAAAGAGATGGATGTTTCCATTTCTACAGTGTCTAAAGCGCTGAGAGATAGCCCCGAAATCAGCGAAGAAACCCGCGAGAAAATCAAAGCTTATGCAAAGCTTTACAATTATAAGCCGAACAACATTGCCTTGAGTCTTAAAAACCGTAAGACCAATACCATCGGTGTTATCATTCCTCAGATTGTGCATCACTTTTTTACCACGGTAATACGCGGTATTGAGGCTGAAGCGCGTGAGAATAATTACAATGTTATTATTTGCCTTTCCAATAACGATTTCGATAAGGAAGTTCTTAATATGGAGCTTTTGGCAAATGGCAGTACAGATGGTTTTATTCTTTCGGTATCAAAGGAAACCATGCAAAAAGAAGATTATCATCATTTAAATGAAGTCATTGAGCAGGGGATGCCCGTGGTGATGTTTGACCGTGTGGTAGAAGGTATTGCCTGTGATCGTGTACTTATAAATGATACACAGGGGGCCAAAAAAGGCGTGAGCCACTTAATACGCTCCGGTTGCCGTAAAATAGGAATTATCACCAGCGAAGATTACGTGAGCGTAGGACGCCTGCGTACCGAAGGTTACCTGGATGCACATGATGATTTTGGTATTGAAGTAGATGAAAACCGCATCTTAAAACTGGATAATATTGACGATTTGGGCGAAGGTTCTAAAAAGCGCATCAAAGAGTTTATCCTGAACAACGATTTGGATGGCTTGTTTACCGTTAATGAACTTTTTGCCGTTTACGCGGCACGGGTAATTGCTCAGTCAGGCAAGAGTATTCCTGACGATATTTCTATTGTTTGTTTTACAGATGGCGAACTTTCAGAGCATATGGTACCCAGTATCACAGCAGTGAGTCAGCATGGTGAGGAAATGGGACGCAAGGCAGCTTCTATACTTATTAATAAGCTCGAACGTCCCGAGGATGAGACCGAAGAATACGGAACCACGTATATCGAAACCAGTCTTATTGAACGCGAATCAACCCGAAAACTCCTGAGATAAAATGGCAAAAAAAGGATTTATTTTTGACCTCGATGGGGTAATCGTAGACACCGCAGGTTTTCATTACCTGGCCTGGAAAAGTCTGGCAAATGAGCTGGGCTTTGAGTTTACCGAAGAGCAAAACGAACAGTTTAAAGGTGTAAGCCGGGTACGTTCATTAGATATTCTTTTAGAAATTGGGGGTATTAATGCCACGCAGGACCAAAAAGACAAATGGCTGGTTTCTAAAAATGAAGAATATCTGAGCTATATTGAGAAAATGACCGATGCAGATATACTGCCGGGCGTATTGAAAACACTCAATTATTTAAAGGCTAAGAATATCCCGATGGCTCTGGGTTCTGCCAGCAAAAACGCTCAGCCTATTTTAAAACGGGTGGGTTTGTTTGATATGTTTGACACCATTGTAGATGGTAATCACGTTCAGAAAGCAAAACCTGATCCGGAAGTGTTTACCATTGGAGCAGATGAGCTTGGCGTAAGCTATAGCGATGCAATCGTTTTTGAAGATTCTATTGCCGGAATTCAGGCCGCTAACTCGGTAGATATGGTGAGTATAGGTATAGGTGATCCCGGTATTTTGCACGAAGCAGATCATAACTTTAGAGACTTTACAGAAATAAATAGTACATTTCTAGACCAACTAATCAACGCTTAATAGTATGAATCAGGATTATATAGTGCCAGCACCCTGGGCCATTATTGAAGAAGGGTTTGAGAAAGATCGCGTAAAATCATCAGAGAGTTTGTTCAGTATCGGTAACGGTGCTATGGGACAGCGTGCCAATTTTGAAGAAGAATACAGCGGCAAAACCTTTCAGGGAAGCTACATTGGCGGAGTTTACTATCCCGATAAAACCCGTGTAGGCTGGTGGAAAAACGGTTATCCCGAGTATTTTGCAAAAGTGCTTAATGCACCCAGCTGGATAGGTATCAAGGTAAAAGTAGACGGGGAGTCTCTGGATTTGAACACCGCTAAACGTGTTTCTAATTTCCGCAGAGAGCTCAATATGAAAGAAGGCTGGCTGGGTCGCAGTTTTGAAGCAGAACTGCAAAATGGCGTAAAGCTTAAAGTTGAGTCTAAACGTTTTCTGAGCCTGGCGCATGATGAGATCGGAGCGATACATTATGAGGTAACCCCGCTTAACAAAGACGTTAGCATCAGTTATGAACCTTATCTGGATAGCGGCATCACCAACGAAGACACCAACTGGGACGATAAATTCTGGAATACTCTGAGTGTTGAGGAAGATGGTAACAAAGCCTACATCACCGCGCATACGATGAAAACCTTTTTCTACGTGTGTACAGCGATGGCCAATACCTTTACCGTAGATGGTAAAGAAATTTCACTTACCCTTAGTACAAATAAAAGCGATACCTACATTGGTCATGTTTACGAGACCGATATTCGCGAAGGCGAGACTTTTGGCATTCAAAAATATGCCGGATATATCACCTCTTTCAACCACGATCAAAACGAGCTGAAACAGGCAGCTCAAAAGGTTCTTGACACGGCTCTAGATGCCGGTTTTGATAATTTGTTGGCAAAACAAAAAGAAGACTGGGCAGAAATCTGGTCAATGGCTGATATCGTGATAGAAGGTGACGTACGTGCTCAGCAAGGTATCCGTTTCAATATTTTTCATCTCAACCAAACGTATCTGGGTAAAGATTCCCGTTTAAATATTGGGCCAAAAGGCTTTACCGGTGAGAAATACGGAGGTTCTACCTATTGGGATACCGAAGCTTACTGTCTGCACTTTTATATGGCGACCAAAAATCAGGATGTTGCCCGCAGCCTCCTGACCTATCGTTACAATCATTTGACTAAAGCGATTGAGAACGCCGCTAAGCTTGGTTTTAAAGATGGAGCAGCCTTGTACCCGATGGTAACTATGAACGGCGAAGAATGCCATAATGAGTGGGAAATTACGTTTGAAGAAATTCACCGTAATGGTGCGATGATTTTTGCCATTCGCGATTACGTAAAATATACGGGTGATTACAGCTACATCCCGGAGAAAGGTCTCGAAGTAATCATCGGTGTAGCCCGTTTCTGGAAACAACGCGCCACCTGGTCTGCTCAAAAAGAAAACTATGTAATTCTTGGTGTGACCGGTCCCAATGAATACGAAAACAACGTAAACAATAACTTTTATACCAATTACCTGGCGAAATGGTGTCTGGAATACGCTGTTGAGCATTGTAAAAATGTAGCAAAAGAATTTGGGTCAGATTACAAGCGTATTGTGGGTCAAACCGAATTAAAGGACGAAGAATTAAAAACCTGGGCTGAAGTTGCCGATAAAATGTACCTGCCTTATTCAGAAGAGAAGGGCGTATACCTGCAGCAGGATAGCTTCTTAGATAAAGAATTGGTTACTGTGGCCGATTTACCAAAATCAGAGCGACCCATTAACCAGAAATGGAGTTGGGACCGTATTCTACGTTCACCTTACATCAAACAGGCCGATACTTTGCAGGCGTTTTATGTGTTTGAAGACGATTTCAGCGAGGAGCAATTGAAGAAACATTTTGACTTTTATGAGCCGTTTACGGTACATGAATCTTCCCTAAGCCCTTGTGTACATGCCATACAGGCTGCAAAACTGGGGCAGATGGATCAGGCTTATGCGTTCTACCTGCGTACCTCACGTTTGGATTTGGATGATTACAACAAGGAAGTTCACGAAGGCTTGCACATCACGAGTATGGCCGGTACATGGATGAGTGTGGTAGAAGGTTTTGGCGGAATGCGTATTAAAGACAATACCCTGTCATTTGACCCTAAAATGCCGGATGCCTGGGATGGATTTTCCTTTAAACTGAATTATAGAGATCAAATCCTTAAAGTAGCCGTGGGTAAAAACAAAACCGTTTTTACGCTCAACGAAGGTGAAGACCTCGATCTTTTAATAAACGGAAAACAGGTAACTGTAAGCGCTGGCAGCTCAGTTGAGGTTTAGATTAAATAGTTTAACTTACAAATCCCCTGCAATTTAAAAAGTTGTGGGGGATTTTTAGTTTAAGTAATATGAGAATACCACATTTTGACCTAACGGAAACGAATGAATTAAAAGCAAGTGAGAAAAAATTGTTGTCTTCGCTAAATAATTTGTTGAAGGCTTTAAATGACAAGAATCTTTCAACCCAAAGCCTAACTATTATTAATCAGGAGATTGATTTGATCCATAAAATCATAAAAGATGGAAAAGGGCTTAAAGTCCAGATATTGAAGTCTCAGAATAAGATTCTTAAACAAATAGAGAAAGAAGAGAATCTAGTGCCGAAGAACCACTATCAAAGATTGTGGTTAGTCTTGGGGATGTCAGCTTTTGGAATACCAATTGGTGTCCTTTTTGGTATTGCTACCGGAAATATGGGTTTGCTGGGTATAGGCCTGGCAATTGGTATGCCCATTGGTTTAATTTACGGAAACCGGTTAGACAAAAAAGCTGCCGAAGAAAACCGGCAGCTTGATTTTTCACATTAATCCACTTCCACCGGACTTTCCTGCTTCAGCGGCATATAGATGTCTGCTTTCCATTCCAGCTCATTGCCACCCATATTCGGGTTGTTAAAAAAGACTTCTAGAGGCTTGGCATCAACTTCGATATTATTTCGCTTTGCGTAAGCCAGCAAGGCATACCAGGCACGGTCTGAAGTGATATAATTTCCATTATACACCGCGTGAAGGGCGTCTTTTTCAAACAAACGCTTGTATTTAATTTCGTCTGTGATGGGTAGATTTTCGGAGCGGATGATAGGGAAACAAAAATTATAGGAAATACTGTCTGTTTCCTGATTCCACTCGGTGACTTCAACAAATGGAGGCCCGTTAAGCTCCACATTATTTCGTGTAAGCACATCGCCAATATACCCGTAGTTGCGCATCATTCCCAGCGCTTTGGCTTCCTGCATGCTTTTAAGGGGAATGTAAGCACAATAGGTTGAAGGTGTTTTCTCAATACCGGTGATTTCGATTTTAATTTGCTTCAGGTGCTCATTTAAAGCTTCGTAAAACTCCATCACATTTGCGGTACTACGCTCCTTAAAAAGGGTATTGGCAAAAGGCACGGTAAGCCGGTTTTTCAGGCTGTGTTCGGCATCTTTAACCCCAACACTCACTTTGGTGATCGAATCGTTGATGGCGTAGGCATGATAGGTATACGTGACCGTAGAATCGCCAAACTGCCGCTCCTGAACAAGTGCTGAAGTCCCATGCTGTTCAGTAATGGTACTCGCCGTTAAATTGTTGTTCCAGGTTTTGATAGATTGAACAACCGTTCCCGGTGTGGTTTTCACTTTAAAATTGATGATGTAATCACTGGGTTTTACAAAAAGATACCAGGCGAGAGCAACAAAGAGCAGGGTAACAACTACAAAACCAATTTTCTTGATCATAGATTTTGATTTAAATCGGGGTGTGATTTAGTATTTTATTAAATGAAAAGTTTTAGTTTCCGCTATGCGAAAGGGCTGTGGCGTTGTTTTTCATCTGCAGGTTATTAACGATATGCTGCCCCAGCTGGCGACCTTGTTTTAAGCCTTCCTCTATGGCCGCACGGTAATGAATACCACCATATAATCTGCTTAAAGCAGCTTCTGATGATGCGGCTCTAAAGGAAGTAAAGCTGCGCACCGGTAAGCCATAAGCGGTCTCCGTGTCGTCATCAAACTGAAAATTATCCCCATAAATTTCGGTAAGTACTTCTGAGGCAGCACCGGAAACTACCGAATGACCGCTGCTGTATTCAGGAAATGGCGGGGTTTGTAATACCGGCGCCCAGCTGTCATCGATATATTGATTGATGAGTGTCTCCGGACGAATGAGGTTACTGCGGTATTTTTCATCCCAGCAGCTGATAAAGCCATCAAACAGGGCGATTGAAGTTTTGGTATACGCATAAACCGTTTCCATCAGGTCTGCATTGTTCTTTTTGGTAGCGATCTTTACAATCCCAATCCAGTGCCCGCCCGGAGTGATTTTTTTGGTAGCAAACATCAGATGGCCTTTGTGGGTTGACACATAAGGGTTACAATCCCAGAATTTTGCGATTTGCGCTTCCTCAGAGTCATCACCCTTAGCCGTCATCTCGTTGCGTACGTTATAGACTTCCATCAATTGCTTGTGGAACTCGCTGCCTTCTTCCATCGAAAAGGCCGGTGGAGGCACAGGCTTAAACTGTGAAGCCGAGTCGAGCACAAAAGGACGAATCTTCATCCAGTGTGGTTCAATCCCGTCCATATAAGCAGGAGGAGTGGGTTGCCAGCGTGAAGGGTTATCAGCATTTACCGAAAATTTGGGCATTGTACGGGTTTGCTTATAATTGTCGCCATCCATCCAGCTTTTGATGTGGTCGGCAACCTGAAGTCCGTATGCTTTTGACGCCGCGAGTTCGTCAGCGTTTTGATTTTCCCATGTTTTATAGAGACTGTCGCGAACTTCGGTGATTCGATCTTCACTAAAAATAAGGCTTTTAGCCATCTCCATTTGTGCGATCAAAGCCGCTACATCATAGTTTACAGCAGGATTTTCCGCCTTTGGCGTTTCGCCCAGACCATTTAATTTACCGGCCAGCGAATTATACTCGGGATGGTTTTGGGCCAAAACTTCATAGGCCGCAATATTGGAATAAGCGTAAATACGACTCGCCACCGGAGGTGAAAAAATATCGTGAATGATAACCTCGGTAACTTTATCTACGGCATTGTTGTAGTCATCTGGCGTAACGCTAAGAGGCTTCTGCTCGGTGTTACACGAGATGAACACACATACACTGAAAATCAGGACTGAAAAATTCTTAAACATCATTCTAAACTTCTTGTTTCTAAAATTAGGGTTGTAAAGCATAAAGCTGAACAGGCGCGTCATTTACAGTTGCCATCAAATAAGCTTTCCCGTTTAAACGAATTACAGACAAATCACGTATGGACTTCCCGGCAAACTTTAACCCGAGTTTTTCACCCGAAATGATGTTGCTTTCACTGTTAATTAAAGCCCCCGTAAAACTGTCGAGCCTTCCGTGAAAGGGTTGTACGCCAAAATAATTTCCACCTGCGAGCACCTCTTCCTTACCATCGCCATCAAAGTCAAACAGGCAAAAAGCCATAACAGGAGCAACCTGTAAATCGCGCGCTAAAGGTACAAAATCAAATGAATTTCCATTATTTTGTAAGTATCCGGTTTTCAGGGTGCTTACGTTTAAAATTTTGGAATTCTTTAACTGTTCGGCGCTAAGAATTTCCTCGATGCTCTGACCTGCAAAATCCCGGTAACTTTGATACTTTTTACGGAGGCTTACCACCTGTGACGCCAGCGCATCGAGACCCATAAGCGGATAGTATTTACCGTCTTTTGCTGTTGTCACAATAGTTTCGGTCTGGCCGTTGTTGTCAAAGTCGCTGTAAAACATTTTCATAGGCGATGCTGCGGAAGCCTGAAACTTGCTGTTTTCGCCCCAATTTCCCACAATATAATCGGTATCGCCATCATCATCTATATCAAACGGAATGATGCTTTGCCAAAGCCCTTCGAGGTTTTTTTCGGTTTTAGAAACCAGTTTGAGTTTGGTGCCTTCGTTTTTTAGAAATGTTGGCGCCATCCATTCGCCCACCACGATCAAATCGGCTTTGCCGTCTGCATCAAAATCGTCCCAAACCGCAGCGGTGACCATTCCGAGCTCTTTAAATTCCTGCGCTACGCGAAAAGTACCGTTAGTGTTTTCAAGCAAATAGGAGGAAGGCAACTTCCCAAAACTTGCCGTGACGCTCTGTGAACCCACAAATACGTCAAGATCGCCGTCGCCGTCGTAATCGTAGGTCGCTAAAACCGAAGTGTTTTCAAACAATTCCGGCAGGGCCGAAGCTTTAAAACTAGCTCCCTCGTTAAGATACAACACATCAAGCAAGGGTTTCGAGCGGTTGTAAAAATCACCTCCGCCGGTACCGGTCATCAAATCGTTTTTACCATCATTGTTGAAATCGGCAATCACAGCAACCACTTCTTCGTTAATCGAATCGTTTTGGATTCCGGGATATTTGGTTTCTACAAAAGTTGAATCGCTTTGCAAATAGATTTTGCTGGATAGGTACTTTGAGCCGCCAAAAAACAAATCAGCTTTACCGTCACCGTTTATGTCGCCCTGAGCTACAGCCGGTCCGCGATCTCCCACCAGATAGGGAATTAACTTTTCGCGGTCAAAATCAGAATAGGCATCCTCGCGATGTACAAAATCAAGACCCAGCGAGTCAGTAACGGGTTTGAAAAGCAGTTGTCGCTTCGGTCTAAGTGTGGCATAGTCAAAGGGCGAAGTGTTTTCCTGTTTGACCTGCAACGTCTGATTTGTAGCAATATTGGTTAGCATCTGGCTGGTACGATCTGGCCAAATGATGCGTATCGAATCTACCTGTTTTTGGTTTCCAAAGCCAAAATGAATCACCGGCTCAGACGATGCCTGAAACCCGCGTACCGGATACAGTTCTTTAAATTGCTGCACCCCGTTTGCATAGGCATAGACTTTCGCGCCCAGCGCAAAATCATTCTGTGTAGCAGACTTCAAATAGAGTTTGAGATAGCTTGCCTTGTCGTTGGTCTGATTGATATAAAGGGTAGGAGCGGTGTTGATGTTATTGGTCACCAAATCGAGGTCTCCGTCATTGTCGAGGTCAGCATAAGCTGTAGCGCCCGAAACCAATGTGTCGTTTGCAATCCAGGTTTCACTTCGGTCTTTAAACTGAAGGTCTTCACTGCCCTCATAAACATAGTTGCGGGTAACGCCGCCGGGCATCAGCTCCAGTGCTTTTTGATCTATCAGCGCCGTGTTGTTGATTTTATTCTGAATCTGATCACTCGAAACAAATTTGATGTAATCCAGGTCGTTAGGTCTTTTTGGGATTCCGTTTGAGATAAACAAATCCTGTTGCATATCCTGATTGTAATCGCCAAAAAGCGCACTCCAGCTCCAGTCGGTCGCAGCAACGCCACTCAATAATGCGGTTTCCTGATAGTCGCCACCCTCACGGTTTATAAACAGCATATTGCGGGTAAATTGATAATGATAGCCGTAGCGGTCTGTACGCAAACGCTGGGTTTGAATGTTGTCATCGCCTTCGGTAGACTTAAGTACATTTTCGTCCTGCGGCAACATATCAAGCGAAATCAAATCGGGCCATCCGTCGTGATTGAGATCAGCCACATCGCTGCCCATAGAAAACCTGCTGGTATGCCCAAAATGACCTTTTAAATCTTCGGTAAAGGTGCCGTCGCCGTTGTTGATATAGTAGTAATCATCCTCGTGAAAATCATTACCAATGTACAAATCGGGATAGCCGTCCAGGTTAAAATCAGACACCGCGATGCCCAGGCCATACGAATTGATTCCGCCGTAAATACCGGCTTCTTCGCTCACGTCTGTAAAACGCCCATCATCGTTGCGCATCAGGCGGTCTCCGGTTTGCGGATTTCGCTCGTAGCGCAATTCGGCTTTGCCAAAAGAGCTCTGCGTATGCACAGCGTGATTGAGGATGTAGATATCCAGATCGCCATCCAGATCGTAGTCTAAAAAAGCAGCAGAAGAAGAGAAGGTGTCAAGGTCCAGGCCGTATTGCGCAGCGCTTTCGGTAAAAGTACCGTCGCCATTGTTAATGAAGAGCTCGTTGTAACCATCCAGACCGTTGAGGCCCACCACGGCGCACACGTAGATATCCAGAAAGCCGTCACCGTTAATATCGCCCATCACCGCGCCGGTATTCCAGTCGCTGTTTCCGGCCACACCGGCGGTTTCGGTTATGTCTTCAAATTGCAAATTGCCCTTATTGAGGTACAACTGATTTTTTACCTGATTTCCTGAGAAATAAATATCCGGCAATCCATCGTTGTTGATGTCGCCTATCGCGAGCCCGCCCCCGTTGTAGAAATAGAGGTAGTCGAGGATGTTCATATCCTCGTTGGCTGTCAGCGTATTTTGAAAGCTAATACCAGCCTTTTGCGTATCGGGATTGGTAAACAAATCGGGCTTATCTGAGCACGAGTAGCTAAGCATCCCAAGCAGGGCCAGCAGGCTTATTTTAGTTATTGAGTTCAAAAATCTTCGGTTTTTTATCGTTTATGGCAGCGATGACAAAGGTGTTTCCGTTTTTATCGCTAAAAGTCGCCAGTTGCTTCACTTCATCTTTTACAAAGAATCCGCTTTTGCTGTAATTCTGCCAATCAAAATTATCGCCGCCGGTGTTGAGCAATACGTTGCCATAGTTGGCATCCAGCTGCGAATATTGCGGTTTAAATTCAAAATTGTTGCCCGCCATAATGAGGTCTGCAAGGCCGTCTTTATTTAAATCTGTAGCCAAAATATCACACACGCAGGACAGTTGCGTCTGGTAAGGCAGGGCTTTAAAGCTGAAATTCCCCTTGCCGTCATTAATTGCGATCACCGATTGGGAGTAGCTCACTTCCTTTTTAATCGCGTTTTTAAGGCTCTCTGGCGAAACGATCTCGTCAATAAAACGCCTCGCGTAGTCTGAAGCTTTCAGGTTTTGCTTTTTAAGCGAAGTCATTTGCGCCGTGATCTCTTTCTTCTGATGCAGCGGATAATCCTTTCCGTTTTTACGCATCGTGGTGATTTGCTCGATGGTGCCGTTGTTGTCAAAATCGTTGATGTACATCACCATCGGGTTTTCAACCGTGGGCAGGTAATGCAGGTTTTCGCCCTCGTTACCCAAAACCAGATCCATATCGCCGTCGTTGTCAATATCGGTTGCCGCAAGGGTATTCCACCAGCCGGTTTTATCGCTCAGGTTACTTTCTTTTTCGGAAAGTCTGCGGCCCGAATTGCGGTAAATGTGTGGCGTGCCCCATTCGGAAACGGTGATCAGATCGTCAAAACCGTTGCCATCAATATCAAGCCAAAGGGCATCGGTGACCATTCCGGCATCTTTGAGATCGTATGCCAGACGCTCAGTCGCATCTACAAAAATGCCGTTGCCGGTATTTTCTAAGAACAACTGCTGCGGATCAACCCCGTAAACGCCCACTACGCTGCGCGAACCGATAAACACATCGATATCGCCGTCACCGTCAAAATCATTTGGCGCTACCACGCTCATATTTTGAAAGGCCGAAGGCAGTTCGTTGGGGGATTTGGTGAAATTCCCTTTGCCGTCGTTGAGGTATAATCGGGGTTGGAAGAGTTCTTTTTTATCTACCTCGTTTCCGCCCGAAGCTACCAACAAATCGAGGTCTCCGTCACCGTCTGCATCAAAAAGCGCTGCGGCGGTGTCTTCAAAATTTTCGTCAGCCGTAAAAACAGCCTGATTTTTAGGAGTCAGTTTTCCGTCACCGGAATGCAGATAGAGTGTAGCCACGCTTCCGCTTGGGGCACCCACAAAAACATCGTCGTTTCCATCTCCATTTACGTCACCCACGGCAAGAGCCGGGCCTTCCTGCGAAAGTTTTTTGGCGATCAAACCTTCATAATCAAAGTCGTTGTAGGCGTTCTCTGGATTGGCTTTAAGGTTCTTATTGCTAATTTCAGTGAGCAATTGAGGTCCTGCGTTTTGCTTACGCGGAACAAAAGTTTCGGTGGCTTCTGCCTGATTGAGGTTTAGGGTTTGATTGGTGGCCACGTCTGTAAGCAATTGGGTTTTGTCGTTTGGCCAAAGTACGCGTAGCGAGTCGAGCTTTTGCGTTTGCCCCAGACCTATGGTCATCTCATAATCCATAGAAGACTGAAAACCACGCACGGGATACAGCTCCTGATAAATCTGCTGATTGTCAAAATACAGGCGCACCGAAGCACCCACGGCAAACGGATTCTTCTCGCCGCCTTTAAGGCTGATGTTGAGGTAGCGGTTTTGGGTTTGCTCTTCGGCCTCATTGCGGTACACAAAAGCCTGCATATTCACATTATTAACCACGAGGTCCAGATCGCCGTCATTATCAAGGTCCCCGTAGGCCGAACCGTTTGACATACCCGGCTGGTCAAGTCCCCAAAGCGTGGCTGCATTTTCAAATTTCAGGTCTTTTTTGTTTCGGTAAACCGCATTCACCAAAGGCTTTTTCGGCATTTTATTGATGATGGAATCAATAGCCTGGCGTTTGCCGGTTAAAGCCATTTTTTGAATGATTTCGTTAGCGAAAAAATCAACGAAATCCAGATCAGTCAGATCGTGATTGATGCCGTTTGTGACGTAAATATCGCGGTAGCCGTCGTTGTCCAGGTCAACCAGCAAGCCTGCCCAGCTCCAGTCGGTCGCATCAACGCCACTGTAATAAGCGGTTTCCGAAAAGCTGCCGTTACCGTTGTTGATCTGTAAGGTATTCTGAATAAATTGCTGGTAGAAGTCTTTGCTCTGCTTGAGTTTGTAGACGTTGTAGCTATCAAATTCCATCACCGATTTTACGCGCTCTTCCGGCTCCGGAAGCATATCGGTGATAAAAATATCCTGCAAGCCATCGTTGTTGACGTCTGAGATGTCAACGCCCATCGCCGAAAGCGACAGATGCGAGGTCCAGTCTTTAATCTCTTCGCTAAATGTACCATCCTGCTGGTTGATGTACAGGTAATCACGCTCGTAAAAGTCGTTTGAAATGTAGATGTCGGGCCAGAGGTCGTTGTTGATGTCTGTGACCATCACGCCCAGGCCAAAGCCAATAAGACTGCCGTAAATACCTGCTTCTTCGCTCACATCGGTAAAGGTATCCCCGTCGTTACGCATCAAGAGATCGCCCACACCTTTAAAGATATCGGGTACGTTTTCCCAGTTTTCAGCACGGGTATCGCGTTGCTCGGCATAGCCCAAACCACTTACAGGCACGTTGCTGTTGTTTAGGATATACACGTCGAGATCGCCGTCTTTATCGTAGTCAAAAAAGCTTGCTTGAGTGGAGAAGCCGGTTTTTGCAAGATTGTATTGTTCTGCTTTTTCGGTAAAAGTAAGGTCTCCGTTGTTGATGTACAGGTCGTTATCGTGGTTGTCGCCTTCCATATTCCCTGCGTTGCTAACGTAAATATCAAGCAGGCCGTCTGCATTTACATCGGCCATCACCACACCGGTAGACCAGGGTTTATCACCAGCTACACCGGCTTTTTCGGTAATGTCTTCAAACTTGAAATCGCCCTTGTTGAGGTAGAGTTTGTTTTGGCCCATATTGGCAGTCAAATAGATGTCTGCAAGTCCGTCGTTATTGATATCGCCAATAGCCACGCCACCGCCGTTGTAGAAATTGCGGTATTTGAAAATATTGAAATCTTTTTCGTTCTGGATGGCATTTACAAAATCGATACCTGTGGTTTCAGGACCCAAAAGACTAAAAAGTTTGGGTTCCTGAGGCCCGGTTTCCTGGGTTTCTGAACTGTCTTTGCCGCAGGCTGCAAAAAGAAGGCATAAGCCGAAAAAGGTAATTTGCTTTAAGCTATTCATAAACACATTTTTCATCAATTATATTTTTTAAGCACAGGTGCGCTATGCTATAATCAGGTTTTCGGATATTAATTATTACAAGCCCATTTTGGGCTTTTTTATAAAAATAGGTTTGTCGTTGTTGCGCCCCAAAATAAGATAGGGTTCGCTGTTTAAATTAAAAAATGCACTGCTGCGCACCGCTCCGGTAATGTTAATTTTCGGTGCATCTGCGTACTCAAATGTTGTGCCTTTATTGAGTAAAAATACACCGTGAGAAGCGTCGAGTCTGCCCAGTTGGGTGCTGATTTCACTATCGTTTCCCAGCAAAAGCAGATCTTCACGTCCGTCTTCATTAAAATCGTAAGCCACGATGTTTTTTACGCTGGTAATTTGAGCCATAAAAGGAAGCTGATGTGCTTTAAAACTGAAATTACCGGTGTTTTCAAAATACGTACTTGCGAGAGTAAATACCTGTTTTTTTTCGGCTTTTTTCAGTTTCTCTGCGGAAAGTAAATCAGTGATGCTCGCTTTCGCGAAAGCTTTATAACTCAGAAAACGCTTGTTGAGGTAAGGCAGCTGTTTTACGAGTTCGTCTTTAGTAGCCAAAACCGTTTCGGTTCCTTTATAAAAATAAGTAGTCACCGGATCAATTTTTCCGTTAGCGTCAAAATCGAAACGGTACAGGTTCAGCGGCTCTTCAACCGAAGCATTAAGGCGGGTATTCAGGCCCCAGTTTCCGGCAACGATATCCAGATCTCCGTCTCCGTCAAAATCGGCGATCTGGAGGCTGTTCCAAAGTCCGTTTGTGTCTTGCAAACTTTCCGAATCCACCGGTTTTAATTGCTTTCCGTCATTAGTAAAGATGGAAATCGGCATCCAATGGCCGCATACGATAGCGTCGGGATAACCATTTTGATCGAGGTCTGCCCAAATGATGTCTTTTACGTTGCCGATGCTTTCAAATTCGGGAGCATAGCTTGAGGTAATGGCTGTAAAATTACCGGAGCCGTCGTTTTTCAACAGGTACTGTTTGGGTGGGGCTCCAAATTCCTGCGGAACCAGGTCAGCTGTAATCGAAAGATCGAGACTTCCATCTGCATTGAGATCTACCGCCTTTATCTGAGAAGCGTTAAGATTAATGCCTTCAAATGCGTTTTGCACCTTCCGGAAGCTTCCGTTTGTGTTGAGGTAGAGGCGGGGAGTAAGTGCTTTTCCCTGGGTGAACTCGTTGCCACCGCTGGCGATGACAATGTCGGGAGTGCCGTTTCCGTCTGCATCAAAAATCGCCACCGCAGTATCCTCGTTGATGGCATCGTCATCGGCTTCGGGTAAAAAAGACTCTGTAAAGCTTCCGTCTTTATTTTGAAGGAAAAGTGACGTTTTTTGAGCTTTGGCACCGAGAATAATAAGGTCATCCAATCCGTCCTGGTTAAAATCTGCCTGTTCAATTTGCGGACCCGTATTAGTGCCGGCGTAAGGCACGAGCGGGTCGCGGCTAAATTCGATGGAAGAACCGTCTTTATGCGTGAAATTGAGGTTCAGAGAATCCTGAATCCAGTTGATTTCGGGCTTTATCAAAGTTCTTGTCAGGGGTTTTACCTGAGCATTTTTTTCTTCTAAAATCAAACCGGTTTTGATGTTTTTCAAAGACTGGGTTTTCCCGGAAGGCCAAAGGACCTGAATTGAGTCAATTTGGGAAGCTTTACCCAAACCGATTACTACCGAAGGCGGTACGGCAGACATAAACCCGATTGTGGTATAATTCTCAAAAAACTGAATGGTATCGCCAGAGAAGGCGGTGAGTTTTGCTCCGATTCCGAAGGTGTTTTCTTTTTCACCCTTAAACTGAATCTGAATCCCGGGGTTTGTGGTTTTATTCTCCAGGATAAAAGCTTTGGCGTTGATGTTATTCACCACTATATCGAGGTCTCCGTCATTATCCAGATCGGCATACGAAGCTCCGTTGCTAAACGAGGGGGTGTTTGCAGTCCAGCTTTGGGTCACATCGGTAAAGGTGCCGTCAGCGTTGTTTTTGTAGGCGTAATTGGGCACGTGGGTTTGCGGTAATTGCTTGATGAATTCGAGTTCGGCTTCAGACATGTTTTTGCCCAATCGCTTTTGAATGGATTCGTTTGAGATAAAACTCACGAAGTCCATATCGTTGGTTGCGCCCAGAATCCCGTTGGCAATGTATAAATCTTTAAAGCCGTCGTTGTCAAAATCAGCCGCCAGCGGACTCCACGACCATTCGGTTGCTGCGATACCGCTTTGAAAGGCGGTTTCGGCAAAGCGGTTGTTGCCCAGATTGAGTTGCAACGCATTTTGCATAAACTGATAATCGTAACCGTTGCGCAATTGATTTTGATAGATGGGGTAGGTGTATTCGGTTCCCGATGCTTTCAATACTTCGAGATCTTCGGGTAACATATCAAGGCTCAAAATATCGGGATGGCTATCGTTGTTGAGATCAGCGATAGCGCTTCCCATTGAAAAGTGGGACGTGTGTCCTAACAAATTCGCGGAAGTATTCACCTCTTTAAAGCTTCCATCCTGATTGTTGAGATAAACGTAGTCGTTTTCAAAGAAGTCATTGGCAATATAGAGATCCGGGTAGTTGTCATTGTTTAAATCAGATACCGAAACCCCAAGGCCGTAGCCTATTTTGCTGCTTAAAATCCCGGCGGCAGAAGTAACATCTGTAAAATAGCCGTTGTTGTTTTGGAAGAGTTTATCGCCGCGCAGGCTGTCTGAAACCGTGCGTATTGCTGCCCGGCCGTAGTTTGAATTGGGATGAACCGAGTGGTTGAGCAGGTACATATCGAGATCTCCGTCAAGATCGTAGTCAAAGAAAGCAGCTTGAGTTGAAAGCCCTGCATAGTCGAGACCGTAATCTGCGGCAGCTTCTTTGAAGCTAGGAACTCCGTTTTTTACGCCCTGATTGACATACAGTTTGTTGCGACCTTGAAGATCCAGATGTCCACTTACCGTACACACATAAATATCGGGGAGACCGTCTGCATTGATGTCGACTGTGGTAACACCGGTGTTCCAGGTGTTGTTGATTATTCCGGCTTCTTTGCTGATGTCTTTAAATTTTAAGTTGCCCTGATTGAGATAGAGCTTATCGTTAACCAGATTTCCGGTAAAGTAAATGTCTTGCAGTCCGTCATTATTAAAATCTGCAATTGCGGTACCGGCGCCATTGTAGAAGTACAGGTAATTGAGAATGTTGAGTTGCGTTGTAGTGGTCAGGTCATTGCTAAAATCAATGCCGGTATCTTCAAGAGCCGTCAGCATAACAGACTCTCGGCTTTGTTTTGTACAGGATGCTACTAGCAACAGAGCAATTAATAAAGAAAGACAACTTCGGGACATGAAGACTTGTTCTAAAATTTGGGGAAATATAGGCACAATGTGCCCAATTTTAAAAGGCTGGAATGACTTAATACGTATTCTTTAAATGTGTTTGCTACTCTAAATACGTGCGTTCTTAAATTTAAAAAGAGGATCATTTAAAAAATGACCCTCTTTTCATATTTGGCAAATTCTAGAAATTAGTAGCCCGGGTTTTGAACTAAATTAGGGTTGAGAATAACCTGAGTGTTAGGTATTGGGAACAAATTCTTGTCTGTATTACCTACTGCAGAAGGATCTTTAAACGCCCAGTCTTTGGTGTATTGACCAAAACGAATCAAGTCATTACGTCTCCAAAATTCACAATATAACTCACGTCCTCTTTCATCAATAATATCCTGATCGGTTAAACTTGTTAAAGGGGTTGCATCTCTTAATGTTCTCAACGCATTCATAAGAGTTAATGCATTATCTGAACTGGTTCCACCATTGTGAATGGCCTCAATTTTCATCAAATAAGCATCAGAATAACGGAAGAAAATTTCGTGCTCTCTAAAGGCACCGTTTCTCGGGTTGTATTTAATTACACGAATCCCCGTTTGCTCGCCGTTTTCTACAAGACTAGGTTGGCCGGTACTGGCGTCAACAAAATCACGTTTAAATTGTAAGGGCACATTACCTCTATCTGTAAGCGGGTTTCCATTTAGGGAGTATTGCTGGCCAATTAAGAATCCATAACCAACGTTTGAAGCATCAGCAAAGCCATCGTTATCAGCGTCAGTCATAAATTCCTGTCCAGTAAAAGCTACACCACGTTGTGCCACATAACCTCTGCGCTCTTCCTGTCCTTCACCTGGGTTGTTACTGTTAGCGGGACCTTCAAAAAGATCGTAATATTCAGCAAGTGTGGCAAAACCATTCCAACCACCACCTGTGTTATCAGGGTGGGTGAAGTTATAGTGCAGCGTATTCCAGATACGGTTACCGGTAGAGGTGTTGATATACCAGATGGTTTCAGTATCAGCTGTAGGCTCAAATAGTTCAAAGTAGCCATCGTGCAATGCGTATCCATCTTCTTCAATTTCTTCAACTAAAGAAATCACTTCATTCATATCTGAAGCAGCAGGACTTCCTGTTCCTTCATATATATGTCTATTCAAATGAAGTTTAGCCAATAGATAACGAGCCGCTGCTTGTGTTGCGCGTGGGTTGTCGTCTCCTGCAGAAGAACTCGGTAAGCCTGAAATAGCATTTTGTAAATCAGAAGCGATAAAAGCTACTGCATCTGCACCGGTAAGAACTTCGGGATTTTCACGTGGATCGGCTGTGGTATCTCTGTACGGAACCTGACCGAAATTATCTAATATCACAAACATACCTAAAGCTCTTAAGAAAGAGGCTTGTGCCCTTGAATCAGATGAAGAAGCAGAGCGTTCGTCAAGTACTGTACTTGCGGTCAATTGCAACTCGTTCCACTGATCGAATACGGTTCTGATATATTGATGGTCTGCAGTCCAGGTGTGCTGGTGAAGCTGCCTCCAGATTCCGTTATCCCCCCAGTCAGATCCTCGGGTAGGTACTAATTGAGCATCGGTAGTAACTTCACTAAGAGCATACAGGTTTGCCTGATCACCAACATATCCTCTAATATTATTGTACATACCACTAACGGTACTAGCCGCTTCCTCAGCTGTAGGAATACCAGTAAAACCGTCAGTAAGTATTGAATCTGTCTCCTCAATTTCTAGATCGGTACAGGCACTAAAAGCTGTAACCGTTAGGACACTGAGAAAAACCAATTTAAATTTGTTTAGTCTTTTCATTTTATCAATTTTTTTAAGATTAAAATCTTGCATTTAAGCCAACTGTAACTGTAGTAGGTCTTGGGAATGACGTATAGTCAATACCTGCACTAGGAATACCACTACCAAAGTCACCGGTTGAAGAGGAAACTTCAGGATCCAAACCACTATACCCCGTGATCAGTAATAAGTTTTGACCAGTTACATTTACGCGCATCGATTGAATTGCAGAGCCCTCACGCATAGGAATGTTGTAACCTACAGAAGCGTTTTGAAGTCGTACAAAATCTCCGCTCTCTAAATAGAGAGTAGAAACTTCCTGTGAAACCAAAGCCAAACCATCAGATGTACTGTTTCTTGAAGTTAAGAATGTAGGTCTGTTTAAGAATGCGTTTGCAGTGTTGTTGTACACATAAAAACCGAACTGACCGGTAAAGAACGTAGAAAAATCCCAGTTTTTAACGCTCAGGTTAAGAGACAAACCGGTGTTCCAGTCTGGTAATGCATCTTTGCCAACAAATACTTTGTCATCTGCAGAGAAATCAGGATTACCACTAGCATCTTCTGCATATTCAGCCATATAGTAGGAGAATAAGGATCTGCCTTCACCAAGTCTTTGAACAAACGCCCCGGTAAGACCAGGTCCATTTACTTCACCAAAATTTGCAACAGCACCATTTAATCCCGTTACCTCGTTATGGTTGTAAGAAATATTGAAAGAAGCTGAGAAGTTTACATCTTCAGTCTGAATAAGATCGTAGTTAAGAGCTAATTCCACACCTTTATTTATTACTTCTCCATCTTCAAGGTTAACAAATCGGAACGGATCAAATGCAGGAGCAGGAGCTGGTGATCTAAAAAGTAAGTCTCTTGTGGCTTTGCGATAAAGGTCAAGTGATCCATTAAAACGGTCATTATTAAATCCAAAATCAATACCAAAGTTTAGGTCTATTGTTGATTCCCATTTAAGATCAGGGTTTTGTACCGCAACAGTTTCGAGACCTGGTCTGTTAACAGTACCATCATCAGTAATACCAGGACCTCCAAAGCGCTGTCTGTTTAAATACTGAGCATAACCTAAACCTTCCTGGTTACCGGTAGAACCTGCACCAACTCTTAATTTAAGGGTTGAGAATGCATCGCCTATAAAATCTTCATCACCCAATTGCCAAGCGAATGCAGCAGAAGGGAAATATCCATATTTATTGTTTTCTCCAAAACGAGAAGAACCATCAGCTCTCATTGTGGCTGTAAGTAGATATTTTTCAGAAAATGTAAACTGTAATCGAGCAAAATAGGATTGTAATTCGTCTGTGTTATCAAAAGTGTCTAACCAAAGAGATTCATAAACTCCGGTAAAAGATGGTAATACACCGCTGTCGTCAAAAGGTACAAGAGAATTTAAGAATGAATTAGCACCATTACTGTCATAACCAAATTGTTGATAAGGTACATTGATTCTTCCGCGAAGATCACTTACAGCACCTCTAAGAGCATCCTGCATATCTAACAGATTTGTTACAGGCGAACCATAACCTTGCGCATTGAATCCCTGACGTCTGAAATCCTGAAATGAATACCCTGCAAGTGCATCAATTTTGAAATTGTCAAATTCTTTAGCATAACGAAGGGTTGCTTCTAATAATTTGCTGGTGTTCTCCAGTGTATTGAAAGATGCCTGCCCATTATCAGTTACACGGTTAAAGTTATTGATGTTCGGAGATACCGAAGCTTGTGCCTCAGCGTCTGAGTTATCATAACCTAAACTTACTTTACCGGTAATGGCATCAGTAAATTTATATTCTGTAGATAAATTGATTAAATACCTGTTGGTATTTGTATTTGCATTGTAGTTGTTCAAATAGTTTGCGGGGTTCAAAAGGTTTCCTGCAAAAAAGAACTCAGGGTCAGCCGGCCAGGTAGGGTTAGCTGAGTAAGCAGCACCAATAAGGTTACCACTGGCTCCACCCTGCCCACTAATAGGTGGTGCCTCATCATTTACACGTGAATACGATGCCTGCAACGCAAAACTTAATTTATCATCAAAGAAACGCTGATTGGCGTTAAGACGCGTAGTGATACGCTCTTGAGAAGAGTTTTGGATAACCCCTTCTATATTACCATAACTTACGGTTGCACGTATATTACCTGAGTTGTAGTTATTCGAATAAGATAGGTTGTTGTTTGTAGATATTGTTGAACGGGTTATATAATCCTGCCAATCTGTATTAAAACCAAAGTCCAAATCATTAGCAATATCCTGCCCTCTTAACTCTTCAGTATTTGCAAGGAATTGTTGAGCATTAAATAAGTCATAGTTTTGAGCAGGAGCAGAAAAACTCATGTTTGAAGAAAATTCGAACACACCTCCCTGTGCACCGCGACCGCTTTTTGTGGTTACAATTACAACCCCATTAGCACCACGAGAACCGTAGATTGCTGTAGCAGAAGCATCCTTTAAGATAGAAATGCTCTCGATATCGTTAGGGTTGATAAAGTTTAACGGGTTTCTTGTAGCATTAGCACCATTGATGATATCACCTCCTGATGGTGTTGTTGACTCACCGGAAAGTGGAATACCATCCACTACGAAAAGAGGATTGTTGTTCGAGCGAATAGAGTTGGAACCACGGATACGAATATTATTACCAGCTCCTGGCTCACCACTATTTTGAGAAATGTTGACCCCCGCAGTTTTACCTTGAATAAGTTGTTCCGGAGATGCGATAGCACCCTGATTAAACTCTTCTGCGGTGACCGAAGAAACAGAACCGGTTGCATCACGTACGGTCGTAGTACCGTAACCAATTACCACCACTTCCTCAAGAGCCGCAGCATCTTCTTCTAGTGTTACATTTACGGTAGATCTTCCGTTAACAGCAACTTCCTGCTGTGCAAAACCTACGTAACTGAAAACAAGTGTTGCATTTGAGGGAACATTATTTAAAGTATAGTTACCGTCAAAATCTGTTGTAGTACCATTGGTGGTTCCCTTAACAAGGACGTTAGCACCTGGTAATGGGCCGTTAGGCTCCGATACTGTCCCGGATACTGTTTGTGCATTCGCCATACCTGCCAGTAAAAGCGAAGCTAAAAACAACATACCTCTAAGTATTACATGCTTCATAAGTTTGAAATTTTTAATTGAATTATTTGGTTTTCCAAAAGTGTTTCTTGGTGATCAAATTTATATAAATAATTATTTAAAAATGGGCACTACAACGTTTAAGTAACGAAATCGATATCGTAATGAAAAATGTAAATTATACGTTTATCGACATTTTTTTATTGATAAATTAATAAGTTGATAAAATATACTTATAATTTTATCAAAAATTCAAAGCTTTTTGGAATAGGTTGAAAATGACCGTGTTGGTCTTCAAGCTTCAAAAAGGCTAATATTTTTATCTTAAAAATGTTAAATTTTATGAATTTTCGACTTAAAATGATAAATCGGACGCTAACAAAAAGCATAAAACGTCAGATTTGCGATTTTTGAGCATTTAGAAAATCAAGAAACCTTTATAGATAAAGAGCCTAAATCGATTAAGTATTTTTTCTGTTTTAATGTAAAACTTACATTCGTTTTTAGCAGACTATATTTGCATTATGAAAGTTGATGTACTTGTACTTGGAGGAGGAGCGGCAGGTTTTTTTTCCGCAATTAATTGTTCCCAATTAAGACCCGATTTATCTGTTGCCATTTTAGAACGCGGAGCCGAAGTTTTAGAAAAAGTGCGGATCTCCGGAGGAGGGCGCTGTAACCTCACCCACGCAGTTTTTGAGCCGAAACCCCTTACCGAATATTATCCGCGGGGCAAGCGCGAACTGTTAGGGCCCTTTCATTCTTTTATGACGGGAGATACGATGCAATGGTTTGAAAATCTCGGAGTTGATCTTAAGATTGAAGATGACGGACGCGTTTTTCCGGTATCTAACAGCTCACAAACTGTAATTGATTGTTTTCTGAATCAGGCTGAGCAATTGGGTATTACTATTTTTAAAAAGGCCACTGTTTTAAAAATCGAAAAGCAGGGCCTGTTATGGAGGGTAACGACAAAAAATCAATCTTTTGAGGCGCGGGTCGTAATCGTGGCTACCGGAAGCAATCCTAAAATACTTCAAATGCTTGGCGTTATGGGTTTTGATATTGTACCTCAGGTTCCTTCCTTATTTACGTTTAATATAACGGATACACGTATAAAAGATCTTGCCGGACTAAGTACAGATGCGGTTGTTTCTCTACTTGATTTGGATGAAAAGTATTTGGATGTAGAAAATTCTGCCGTAGGTAAGGAAGGTGCCCGGGGTCCTGTTCTTGTCACACACTGGGGGCTTAGTGGTCCCGGTATTTTGAAGCTTTCTGCCTGGGGCGCGCGTAGCCTTAAAAATTTAAATTATGAATTTAAGATTAAAATTAACTGGCTGCCCGATTTTTCAAAACAACAGGTTTTTGATTTGTTAAACCGCTATCGCCTGGAACTTGCAAAGCAAAACTTGTTTAAATACACTCCATTTAATTTGCCTAAACGTCTTTGGCAACGATTGATGACAGCTGCAGGTATTTCGGAAACGCAAAAATGGGCCGATCTTACTTCAGCTGAAATTTCAGCCCTCTCTGAGCAATTGTGTTCCGGAATTTTTCGCGTAAGCGGAAAAAGTACTTTTAAAGAAGAATTTGTGACAGCCGGAGGGATTGATCTTAAGGAAGTTGATTTTAGGACTTATGAGTCTAAAAAGTTTGAAGGTCTTTATCTTGTAGGAGAAGTTTTGAATATTGATGCTGTAACCGGAGGCTTTAATTTTCAAAATGCATGGACCGGTGGTTTTATTGCTGCGCGGGACATAGCCGGCAAGTTGGTAGATGTTGAAACTAATTGAGTCTCCAGATTTCAAAATTGAGGGCTGTAGCAAATCCCACCCAAATTATATAGGGTATAAGCAGGTAAGCAGCAACAGGATTTACAACTTTAAACCATTTGTACGTAAAGAGTAACACGATAAAAAGTGTTACAATTATAAGTAATGCCGGTAGTATTAATCGCCCGCCAAAAAAGAAAATAGACCAGGAGGCATTTAAAATGAGCTGAAAACCAAAATGATACAAAGCGGTTTTCACCCATTTGTGATAGAAGCCCCTGTCCCAAACCAGTCCGGCAGCAATTCCCATTAATACGTACAACACAATCCATACCGGTGCAAAAAGCCAGGATGGTGGCGTAAAGAACGGCTTTTCGAGCGTTACGTACCACGTATTCACACTGGTCTGCGTTGCAATGGCAGCCAGAAAGGCCACCAGCAGGCAGATTGCGATGGGAATTAATATATGTAACGTTTTTCTGGTTGCCATGGTTAGTAGCTTGAGCCCAATTTATGAAATAATTGCAAGTTTAAGAGCTTTAAAATTGAGTAAGATACTTTCAAAAGTTGACAGAGGCTTTATATTTGCAGTATGACAATTACAAAATTTTTACCCGTCAAATCTGATGGTGTACTTCAGATGCAGTCGGTTAGCTATCAGTCTCCCAGCAATATTGCCCTTATTAAATACTGGGGGAAACACGGTTTGCAAATACCAAAGAATCCTTCTATAAGTTTTACCCTTAATACGTGCAGGACAACCACCACCCTGAGCTGGAACGAGCGTACTCAGCATAAAGATGATTACGAGGTAAAGGTTATTCTTGACGGTAAGCACAAACCGGGGTTTGAACCTAAAATTCATCAATTTTTTGGTCGCGTGGCCGAATATTTGCCCTTCATAAAGGATTATGCTTTTACAGTAGATACCAGTAATAGTTTTCCGCACAGCTCGGGCATCGCATCATCGGCGAGTGGTTTTAGCGCTCTGGCGCTTTGTTTGATGGAGATGGAACGGGAAATGAATCCGCAGATGAGTCAAAAGGCTTTTGATCAAAAAGCTTCGTTTATAGCCCGTTTGGGTTCCGGAAGTGGTTGCCGCTCTCTGAAAGGACCTTTGGTTGTTTGGGGTGAGCATCCCGAGATTAAGGGTAGCAGCGATATTTATGGAATAGAATATCCCTATCAGGTTAACCCGGTGTTTGATAATTATCAGGATGCTATTTTGCTGGTTGATCAGGGTGAAAAGCAGGTGAGTAGTACCGTAGGCCATAATCTGATGCATAATCACGCCTATGCTCCCAGTCGTTTTAGTCAGGCTATTGAAAACCTTTCGAGTCTCATCCCGGTTTTGGAAAGTGGGGATTTAGACCAATTCATAAATATTGTTGAGAGTGAAGCCTTAACGCTTCACGCCATGATGCTTACGAGTAATCCGTATTTCATTTTAATGAAACCCAATACGTTAAAAATTATTGAAAACCTTTGGCAATACCGCAGGGAAACTAAAATTCCGGTTTGTTTTACGCTTGATGCCGGGGCTAATGTTCACGTTTTATTCCCGCAGGAATACCACGAAGATGTACAAGATTTTGTTAAAACTGAATTAAGCACGTATTGTCAGGATAATCGTTATATTTTTGACACCGTGGGCAATGGTGCTTTAAAATTGTAACTTTGCCTGTATTAATCTGTTAAGCTCGATGAAAGGACCTTTATTTTATTCAAAGATTTTATTGTTTGGTGAGTATGGCATCATCAAAAACTCTAAGGGTTTGTCAATACCTTATAACTTTTATAATGGAGCCTTAAAGGTTGATGAAAATCCGGACGAGGCCGCAAAGGCTTCAAACAGAAGTCTGGCTCGCTTTGCAGATTATCTGGCAACTCTTGAGCAGGAGAAACCCGAATTGGTGCGTTTTGATCTGGCAGAACTTAAGAAAGACATAGCTGCGGGAATGTATTTTGATTCAACCATTCCGCAGGGATATGGGGTAGGTAGCAGCGGAGCGCTCGTTGCCTCTATTTACGATAAATATGCTTTTGATAAGATTACGGTTCTTGAAAATCTAACCCGCGAAAAATTGCTGAAACTTAAAGCTGTTTTTGGCGAAATGGAGTCCTTCTTTCACGGTAAATCTTCAGGTCTTGACCCGCTAAACAGTTATCTGAGCCTTCCTATTTTAATAAACAGTAAAGACGATATAGAGCCTGCCGGCATACCTTCACAAACCCTTGATGGCAAAGGGGCCGTATTTTTATTGGACAGCGGAAGCGTAGGCGAGACAGCTCCTATGGTACAGATTTTCATGGAAAATATGAAGCAGGAAGGTTTCCGGAAAATGATAAAAAATCAGTTTGTAAAACATACCGATGCCTGCGTTGAAGATTTTCTTAAGGGCGATGTTAAGTCGTTATTCGGAAATGTAAAACAACTGTCAAAAACCGTGTTGCGTAACTTTAAGCCTATGATTCCTGCCAGTTTTCACGACTTGTGGAAACAGGGTCTGGATACAAACGACTATTACCTGAAACTTTGCGGCTCGGGTGGTGGTGGTTATATTTTGGGTTTTACCGAAGATATTGACAAGGCACGCGAAGCCCTAAAAGAGTATAAGCTGGAAGTGGTTTACAATTTTTAGATTCGGTTGCTGAATTTTCCGGCTCGCTCAATTCCTTCAGATCTGAAGGTGTAATTACACTACTATGTCACACCTAAGCCGTAAAAACAAACTCTTACTTTTAAAATTCCTGAGTTTGTTTTCGGTTGTACGCGGCTATAATATTCTCATTATAGTAATCGCTCAATATCTGGCGTCCCTGTTTATTCTTTCTCCAGACCTTCCGCTTAAGGCTGTTATTTTTGATCTAAATCTTTTTTTGATTGTTCTGGCCACAGCTTTAGTCATTGCCGGTGGGTATATCATAAACAGTTTTTATGACAGTGAAAAAGATTTGATCAACAGGCCTCATAAAACCCGATTAGATCATTTAGTGAGCCAAAAAAAAATATTGACCCTTTATTTTGTGCTTAACTTTTTGGCGATTATAGTAGCCAGTTATGTTTCCTTTTTTGCGGTGTTGTTTTTTTCGGGATATATTTTCGGGATTTGGTTTTATTCCCATAAACTGAAGAAAATCGCTTTTTTAGGCAATTTGGTTTCTGCATCGCTCGCACTTATCCCTTTCTTTGCGGTGTTTATTTACTACCGAAATTTTGAAACCGTAATCTTTGTTCACGCAACATTTTTGGGTCTTATCATTATGATACGCGAACTGGTGAAAGACCTTGAAAATTTAAAAGGCGATCTGGCACTGGGCTATCATACCATTCCGGTGGCTTATGGGGAACGTTGTGCAAAATCTTTAATCACCCTCCTGGGCGGTCTTACCGTTATACCCACGTATTTTTTGATCAACAAGTTTGATGTGGGCCTCATGAATTATTATTTCTACGGCAGTCTGGTGCTTTTGGTGACTTTTCTATTTTGGCTCTGGCAATCAAAGGCAAAACCCCATTATGTGTTGCTGCATAATATCCTGAAATTGATTTTGGTTCTGGGGGTTTTTAGTATTTTACTCATAGATCCGGGACTTATAATCAAGCGATTTATATAAAAAAAAGCCATCGTTGAGATGGCTGTGGCTAAATTCAAAAAGTAGTTTAGTTATGCTTCGGGTTTCTTCACTTTATAGGTAAAGCTGTAAAAACGCATTTTGGTCAAATCAGAGCCACAGGACTTATAATTTAACCGGTCTTTAATATACTTCTCCATTACCTCATTTTTCGTTTTTACATCCAGGACAATTACAGTGCCTTTTTGTGTGATCATAAAATGAATGGTGTTTTCAATAAGTTCTTCTTCAAACTCGATTTGTGGCACGCCTAATAACTCAATGATCTTTTCCCGTATTTTTTGGCTCTCTGTTGCGGGCTTAGGATCTGTTGCTGCTTGTAAAGCATTAAAACTTGATACAAACAAAAGGCTTAGAATAATGATTGCTTTTTTCATGGCTTTTTAGTTTTCGATTACAGGTCAAAGATATTGGGCTCAGGCGTCTCCGGGCTGATTTTCAGATTATGTAATTGTGTTTAAAAAGGGGTTAAAGCGTAAAATGAAGCAGGCGTAACGATTTATAAACAATTGTAAATTCTTCAGGAACTCCCGGCTTTTTGTTTCAGTTTTAGTTGACTTTATGAGTTTTTGATAGTTAGGATTTGGTCCTAGATACGGATCAATTTGTTTTTAATAAAGCCAATTCGCTCTTACGTAAAGCAGAGGTTACGTTGGGATGAGCGACAGATGACGCAAAAGTATGCAGAGGTGTCTGTGCTTGGATGCCAAATGCTTTATTAAATATGTATCTTTGCCCAAAATTTTAACTATGAGCAGACATCAGGAAAGGAACAAGGGCGGAAAAGCGTCTGGTCGCGGTACTAATAATTCTAAAGGTAAAAGTCAGGCGCGAGGCAATGCACCTATACAGAAGGCAGCGCCTCAGGCAAGCCGTAATGCTACACCTAACCCAAATAAAGGAGGAATCAGACTCAATAAATATATTGCCAACAGCGGTATATGCTCACGCCGGGAGGCTGATATGTATATTTCTACCGGGCAGGTCTCTGTTAATGGCGAAATCATCAATGAGATGGGATATAAAGTCAATCTTGATGATGATGTGCGTTTCGACGGGCGTCGCATAAATCCGGAAGCTAAAGCTTATGTATTACTGAATAAACCCAAAGGTTTTTCGGTAACCACCAGCAATTCTAAAGGGATGACCGTGATGGATCTCGTGGCACCTGCCACAAAATCACGTATTCAGCCGGTGGGAAGATTGGGGCGCAATGCTACAGGCCTTATTCTTTTTACCAATGATGACAAAATGATGCAAAAGCTTACCAACTCTAAAGTGGGGATGCCGCGCCTTTTTCATATAGAATTAGATAAAAACCTTAAAGCCGAAGATTTAGAAAAAATCAAAAAAGGGCTTACGGTTCAGGGAAAAAAATATGAGGTAGAAGATATTAGCTATGTAGATGGAGCGCCTAAAAAAGAAATAGGACTCAAAATTCGCAACATCGGCAGCGGAATAATTCGTACCATTTTTGAACATTTGGAGTATCAGGTGGTTCGTGTTGACTGTGTTACACTGGGGCCTTTAACCAAAAAAGACCTGCCAAGAGGTAAATATAAACACCTGAGTCAGCAGGAAATTAACAACCTGATGATGCTTTAAGCTTTCCGTTTATTAAGTTGACACCTAAAAATACCGCGTTTAAACCTTTATTTGTGAAAGAATTCATTCTTTCACAATACCTTAATAAAATGAGTTTGCGCTATATCATTTTCTTTTTTTATTTTTCAATTTCATAATCAATTAATGAATACTAAGTACATCGATCTTATAGATCAATCGTTTTACTTTCCACAGGAAGATTTTAAACTTGAAAACAATCAGCTTGAGTTTCACGACATCAATCTGATGGAGCTGGTAGAAAAATATGGAGCTCCGTTAAAGTTCAGTTACCTTCCTAAAATATCAGATAATATCAACAGGGCAAAAACCTGGTTTGCAGATGCAATAGCCAAGCATAATTATAAGGGAACTTATAATTATTGTTATTGTACCAAAAGTTCTCATTTTAAGCATGTGCTTGACGAAGCGCTTAAAAATGATATACATATCGAGACCTCTTCTGCTTTTGATATCAATATTGTCAATAAACTGAAGGATAACGGTAAAATCGGAAACGATACCTATGTAATTTGTAACGGTTTTAAACGCGATCAATACATAGATAATATCGCAGATCTCGTCAATGGCGGGCATCAGAACTGTATTCCTATCATAGATAATTATGAGGAAATCAATCTCCTTACAGAGAGCATTAAAGGTGATTTTAGAATAGGAATCCGTATCGCTTCAGAAGAGGAGCCTAAGTTTGAATTCTATACGTCACGACTTGGTATAGGTTACAAGAACATTGTTCCGTTTTACGAAGACCAGATTAAAAACAACGATCAGGTTGAGCTTAAAATGCTGCATTTCTTCATCAACACCGGCATACGTGATAATGCCTATTATTGGAATGAGCTCAACAAATGTCTTAAAGTCTACATCAGGCTTAAAAAGATTTGCCCCACGCTTGACAGCCTGAACATTGGAGGAGGCTTTCCTATCAAAAATTCGCTGGCTTTCGATTATGATTATGCCTATATGGTAGATGAAATCATCAATCAGATTAAAATAACCTGCGATGAGGCCGAAGTGCCTGTTCCCAATATCTTTACCGAGTTTGGAAGCTTTACCGTTGGAGAGAGTGGTGGTGCTATTTACGAAGTATTGTACCAAAAGCAACAAAACGACCGTGAGAAGTGGAATATGATCAACTCCTCATTCATAACCACCTTGCCCGATACCTGGGCGATTAGTAAGCGTTTTATCATGTTGCCTATCAATCGTTGGGACGATGAGTATGAGCGCGTGCTTCTGGGCGGTCTCACCTGCGACAGCGATGATTACTACAACAGCGAGCAGCACAGTAACGCGATTTACCTGCCGCGCTATAAAAAAGACAAACCTTTATACATAGGCTTCTTTAACACCGGTGCCTATCAGGAAACCATAGGTGGTTATGGAGGTTTACAACACTGTTTAATCCCTCAGCCTAAACACATTCTGATAGATAGGGATGAAAATGGTAACTTAACAACCCGTATATTTAATGAACAACAAAAGGCAGAACAACTGCTTAAGATTTTAGGTTATGAGTACAACTAAAAATTATGCCGGCATTCCTGATGAGTTTGCCAAGCTTGAGACTTCAAAGATTGTATTGATCCCTGTGCCTTATGACGGTACCAGCACCTGGGGTAAGGGAGCTGACAAAGGACCGCAAGCTTTTCTGGAAGCCTCTGAGAACATGGAAACCTACGATATCGAGACCGATACCGAGGTTTTTAAACAGGGCATTTATTTGGCTCCGGCGATTACTCAAAACAGCTCACCCGAAGCCATGGTTGCCGAAGTTCATAAGACCACAAAAGACTTCATAAAGCGCAATAAATTTGTCACCCTTTTTGGAGGTGAACATTCGGTTTCTATAGGTGCCATTAGAGCATTTAATGAGCTCTATGACAACCTTACCGTAATCCAGATCGATGCGCATGCCGATCTGCGTGAAGAATATATGGGCAGCAAATGCAATCACGCCTGTGCGATGTATGAAGCCAGCCAGAATACCAATTTGATTCAGGTAGGCATTCGCAGTATGGATGTGCTTGAAAAAACCGTAATGGATGAGGATAAAACCTTTTTTGCTCACCAAATGGTTCAGGACGAGTACTGGTTAGATAATGTAATAGATCTGTGTACCGAAAATGTATTTATAACCTTTGATCTGGACGGTCTTGACCCTTCAATCATGCCTTCAACAGGAACTCCTGAGCCGGGCGGATTGTTCTGGTACGAGACTATGGACTTCCTGAAACGCGTTTTCGCAGAGTGCAATGTGGTAGGTTTTGATATTATGGAGCTTTGCCCTAATCCTAATGATAAATCTTCAGACTTTTTAGCAGCAAAACTTTATTACAAGATGTTGAGCTATAAGTTTGAAGGAGAAGACGCAGAAGAAGAATATGATAACACGTATACCGCAAAAACTGGAAAAGGCGGTGTCAATAAATTCGATTTAGATGACGATGAAGACTAAGGGAGCAATCTCTCAATTTATAGAAAAATACTATTTACACTTCAATGCAGCTTCGGTTGTAGACGCTGCAAAAGCCTATGAAGCACAACTGGAGAACGGGGCCAAAATGCTCGTTTCTCTTGCAGGTGCAATGAGTACCGCAGAGTTGGGTAAGATTTTTGCCGAAATGATCCGTCAGGATAAAGTGCAAATCATTTCCTGTACCGGTGCAAACCTTGAGGAAGACATCATGAACCTTGTGGCGCATTCGCACTACAAGCGCGTGCCTAACTACCGTGATTTAACGCCGCAGGAAGAGTGGGATCTTTTAGAAAAAGGTCTTAATCGGGTGACCGATACCTGTATTCCTGAGGAGGAAGCCTTCCGCAGACTGCAACAACATATTTTCAAAATTTGGAAAGATGCTGATGATGCCGGTGAGCGTTATCTGCCGCACGAATTCATGTATAAAATGTTGTTGAGCGGAGTGCTTGAAGAATACTACGAGATCGACCTGAAGGATTCCTGGATGTACGCAGCAGCCGAGAAAAACCTGCCTATTATCTGCCCGGGATGGGAAGATAGTACGATGGGTAACATCTTTGCTTCCTATGTGTTGAAAGGAGAGCTTAAAGCATCTACGATGAAGTCGGGTATTGAGTATATGACCTTCCTTGCAGACTGGTACACAAATAACAGCGAGAACGGAATTGGATTCTTCCAGATAGGTGGTGGTATCGCAGGGGATTTCCCAATCTGTGTGGTGCCTATGCTGTATCAGGATATGGAACGAGGAGACACGCCTTTCTGGAGTTATTTCTGTCAGATTTCAGACTCAACAACCAGTTACGGTTCGTATTCCGGAGCAGTTCCTAATGAAAAAATTACCTGGGGTAAACTGGATATCAATACTCCAAAATTTATTATAGAGAGTGATGCAACCATAGTTGCTCCTCTTGTTTTTGCGTATTTGCTTGATATGTAAAGCAAATCTGCTAAAAGATTTAAAGCCTCATAAGCCTCGTGTTTATGAGGCTTTTTTCTGTTTTGTGTTTACAGGAGCATTAACAAAACTCATCAATCTTTAGATTTGCCTTAGAAGTATTGCTTATTTTCGCGTACTCATTTTTCACTATGACCTATCAACTAACAGTAGTCGTGCCGGTTTACAACGAAGAAGATAATTTACTTCGTGTAGAACAGGTCTTTAAGGATTACTTCAAAATAGCAGACGTTCCCACACAGGTTTTATTTGTCAATGACGGCTCAAAAGATAACAGTCAGCAGCTTATTGAAGAAATTTGTACGCGCAGCAACGGTTTTCAGTATATATCCTTTCAAAAGAATTGTGGGCTGAGTGCCGCGATCAAAGCCGGGTTTGACTATACCAAAACGCCCTTGGTAGGTTATATTGACAGCGATTTACAAACTACTCCTGAAGATTTTAATATACTGCTCAAATACATTGGTGAGTACGATTTGGTTACCGGTCACCGTGCCGATCGTAAAGATTCTTTCGTAAAAAATATGTCGAGTACGATTGCCAATAAAATTCGCCGCGCTTTTACCCACGATGGGATGGACGACACCGGTTGTCCGCTTAAAATAATCAAGACAGATTACGCGCAGCGCATCCCTATGTTTAAGGGTTTGCATCGGTTTTTACCGGCGATGATTATGCTTCAGAATGGCAAAACCATCCAGGTGCCCATTCGCCATTTTCCACGTATTGCAGGCACAGCCAAGTTTGGCTTGTGGAACCGCCTCATAGGCCCGCTCATCGATTGTTTTGCCTATCTGTGGATGAAGAAAAAGTATATTAATTACCAAGTGGGCAAGAAGTCAGATGCATAGTCCGTTCTGGATATATACCATCGGGTTTTTGGCCCAGCTGATGTTCAGTGGGCGACTCATTATACAGTGGTTTTTATCTGAAAAGCAAAAGCGCGTGCTTACGCCTTCAACTTTTTGGTGGCTGAGTCTGGGTGCTTCCTTTTTGCTTTTCGTTTACGGCTATTTGCGGGATGATTTTGCGATTATGCTGGGGCAAACGCTGACCTATTTTATTTACATCCGCAATCTGCAACTGCAGGGACAGTGGGTTAAATCCCCAAAAGCCATCCGCTGGTTTTTATGGATTTTCCCCGTGCTCATAGTTATTTACGGTTATAATAACGGCGATTATGACGTGGATAAACTGTTTAGAAATGAGAATATTCCGCTTTGGCTTCTGCTTTTAGGCAGTATAGCTCAGGTGATTTTCACCCTTCGGTTTATTTATCAGTGGATTTATTCCGAAAGGAAGAAAAAATCAAGCCTGCCTCTAGGGTTCTGGTTGTTGAGCCTCGTAGGCGGACTCCTGATTTTAACCTACGCTATTTTACGCCGCGACCCGGTGCTTTTCGTAGGGCATTTAATGGGTGTTTTTATTTATTTTAGAAATATGCGACTCTCAATAGGAATTGATAAATCATGAACATTCCTGAAAAATATTATCCCGTTCTCCTCGTAGCGGTTTGCCTGCTGCTGTTTTTCCCGCATCTTGATGTGCTGTACGCAAACATTATGGAAGCGCGCAACTTCAACACTGCCCGCGAAATGCTGCTTTTTGACAACTGGGTGTTTACCACGATGAATGGCGATGCGCGCTATGAAAAGCCTCCATTGCCCACCTGGCTCGCCGCTTTTTCGGCAGCTGTTTTTGGGTTGACTAAACTTTGGGCATTACGTCTGCCATCGGCTTTGATTACGACGGTTTTGGTTTTGTTTAGTTATACGCTTTCGCGAAAGCGTCTCGGTCTCACGGCAAAGCAAAGCTTATATGCAGCACTTATTTTAGCGACTTCGTTTTATGTACTTTTCGCAGGGCGCAATGGTACATGGGATATTTTTGCTCACGGCTTTATGCTGGGAGGTATCTACTTTTTGTTTGCATTTTTCACCGAAACTAGCCGCAAGTATAAAAATGCCATCCTTGCCGGAATTTTTATAGGCCTGTCGTTTATGAGTAAAGGTCCTGTAAGCCATTTTGCGCTGCTTTTGCCATTTTTGATTGCCTATGCCTGGGTGTATAAATTCAGGAGTTTTAGAAGCCGGCTAGTCCCATTTGCGGCACTGTTAATTATTACTCTGGCACTTAGTGCCTGGTGGGCGCTGGCGATCTATTTTGGCGATGCAGACACGGCGCAGGCTATTGCAGATAAGGAGTCGGCTGCCTGGGCCAATCACAATACCCGCGCTTTTTATTATTACTGGAGTTTTTTCACGCAAAGCGGAATCTGGACGGTTCCTGCATTTGTAGCCTTGTTGTACCCCTATTTAAAATCCCGGGTTTCAGATCTCAAGGTGTATCGTTTCAGTCTAATCTGGACGCTGGCGGCTGTGGTTTTGCTTTCATGTATTCCGGAGAAAAAATCAAGATATCTGCTTCCTGTGCTCATTCCGCTGGCGCTTAATACGTCGTTTTACATCGAATATCTGGTGCGCTGCTTCAAAGCGCTTACCGATAAACGCGAGACGTTTCCGGTTTATTTTTATTTCGGTCTGCTAACGCTTATAACTTTACTAGCAGGGCCTGCAGTAATGTATCTTTTTGCTTCAGATATGCAAACTACAGACTGGCTTTGGTTTGCTCTTTTTCAGCTGAGTATGATTGCCATCGCATTCGTTTTTATTCGAAGCTTAAAAAGCAAAAGGATTGAGCCTGCGTTCTATTCGGTGGTTGCTATGTGTTGTGCCATCATCACCTTTGCCTTTCCGCTGGTGCGTTTGACTTTTACCAATCCCGATTATCGTGAGATTGCACCCGTAATTCAGCATTACAAGGAAAGCGGTAAACCGCTTTATTATCTGCAAACCAGCTCACCGGAGTTGATTTGGGATTTTGGAGAGCGGGTACCGGTTTTAATTTCTGAAGACGAAAGAGAATTGCCCAAAGCCGGCAGTTTTTATGTGGTAGTCGAGAAAGATCGGGTTGATGTTTTAGAAGAGCAACTTCCGGAGTATAATCTGGAGCTCACCGAATGTTACGATGGTAACATCACTTCAAAAGCAGATCGCAATTACAAATCGCGGCGTATAGGCTGTATTTATAAAGCTACTAAGCGCTAGAAGGCCGCTGCTTTTTGGTTTTTTACAAACTCCCAAATCATAAAACCTGTCAGGATGAGATACTCCAGGGCGACAAGCCACAGATTTTCTTCCACACCTTCGGGTTTGTAGGCCGAATAGCTTAGGATCACCACAAAACTCCATACAAGCGCAAAGCGAAAGCGTGTAAAAACCGAGAGCAGCAGGGGTGTGGCTATGTACCAGGGATGCACGGTGGTTGAGAGCATAAAATAAGCCGTGCTGCCCAATAGTAGCACGCCAAACAACTGTATAGTAGTGCTGTTTTTCCTCAAAAAACCGAGCAATGCCAGGATGCCGATAACCACGAGCGGCAAAATTTTACCGGCAGTCTCAATAATATTATAACCCTTTACCTGAAATCCTACCCACCGAACGAGATAGTAGATGCTGGCGTTAAACTCAAATTTTTGAAACCAAAGCGCAATCGTTGCGGTGAAATGTTCCAGTAAAGCTGAATTTAAAAAGGGAAGAAAGCTTAGGGCGAAGACTAAAAGCACCACAACGTAATAGCGGCTAAGTCGCCAGAGTGCTTGAGCGAAGTTGTTTTTTAAGTAGAGCCAAAAGTGTTGCGATTCGCTTGAAGGTCTATCAGGCTTTATTAAAAATTGAAACAACAGTGGAAGCATCAGAAGCGGCAACAACTTTACCGAAATGGAGAGCGCCAGTAAAACGGCAGAAAAGAACCATTTCCCGGAATGCAATAAATAAAGGGCTGCCAACAAAAAAAACAACATGACCCCTTCAAAATGCAGGTTGCCGGTGAGTTCGATCACAATAAAGGGATTGAGCATATACCAAAAAATCTGATGCTGTGGAAGCTTTAGTGCTTTGAGCAGCTTGCGGCCAAGCCATAAAACGCCCAAATCTGCTGCGATGATGCACAGGCGTAAAACCACTACACCGCCAAAAATCGATTTGCCGGCAAACAAACCCGCCAGAGCAAAGAAAAACTGATTGACCGGCGGATAGTTTGAATAATGCTGGCGGCTCAAACTGCCCATCCCATTGAGGAGTTCGTTTGCCTGTGCTACGGGCAGGTTTCCGGTTTGTACCCACGCGTCAGGAGTTAATAGATATGGACTGAGGCCCTGAGCGATGAGTCGGCCGTCCCATAAAAAACGGTAGAAATCCTGGGATAAATTGGGTATTGCAACCAGAAATACCAGTCGTACCAGAATTGCCAAAACCATCAGGGTTTTAAAATCAACCTTCAACAGTTGAATGAGCTTAAAGCTTATAAAAAATAAACCTGCGTAAAGTGTGATGAGTTTTATAAAATCACTGCGTTCCAGATCGTAAGCAAAAGCCGCGTAAAAAGCCAGAAGACTCAAAACGAGCAGAAGCTGAATTTTATAGGCTTTTAAAAGTTGAAGCATACGTATGGCACATGAATGTTCAAAAATAGGATTTTAATGCCTGCGCCAGCGATTGCAGCGGCATCCTTTAGGGCTGTGAAGCCCTAAAGATAGAGCGGAAAGCGCGGTGTTTGCGGGCCAAAAGCCCGAAAACAGGCGCCCATATACTTAAACCCGTGAAAAAATAGACTTAAAAGCGACAAAACCAAAGCCTGCAAATAACATCAGATGGAACAGGATGAGTCCAAAATCATTCAATTGAACAGCGCTGTAAATGGCAAAGCCAAAATAAAGGAATAGTAAAGTCTCCAGCAGCGTGTTGAGCGAAAGGCTTTTTTTGAGGTAGATGTTTGATTTCCAGTTATCGCCGAGTTTGCTGATGTTGAATTTGGGCGTGCGTATAAACTCTGATTTTTTCCCGAAATGCCCCTCTAAAACAGCCAGCGAGTTGTGCACACTAAAGCCCATCGCAATCGAGAAAAAGGTAAAAAACATCCCGATGTAATTGACGAAATTCTTAAAACCGCCGCCGTGTATGCGCTTGTAGGTCACCCAGTAGCAACCAAAGAAAATAAGCGTACTCAAGGCAAAACCTGCGATCACGTTGAAGTAGCCACTGTATGCAGGATTGTTGTTTTTGATATAGAGCACCGGGACGCTCAGGATTGCGACCAGTAAGACCAGCAAAAACATACTGCTGTTGAGCAGGTGGAAAAAGCTGTGAAATTTAGTCTTTAAAGAAACCGATGGGTCTTTGAGCAAACGGCCGTACAGCTTCTGAAAATTTTCTGCCGCGCCTTTGTTCCAGCGGAATTGTTGAGAACGCGCCGCGCTAATGGCAACCGGAAGTTCGGCGGGTGTTTCTACATCAACCAGGTATTTAAAATCCCATTTTTTGAGCTGGGCGCGGTAGCTGAGATCGAGATCTTCGGTAAGGGTGTCGCCCTGCCAGTTTCCGGCATCAAGGATGCAGGTTTTACGCCAGATGCCCGCAGTACCGTTGAAGTTGATAAAGTGATGCCCAAAATTGCGGCCTACCTGTTCAAGCACAAAATGAAAGTCTAATGCAAATGCCTGAATGCGGGTTAGCAACGAGTAATCGCGATTTAAGTGAGCCCAGCGGGTTTGTACCACACCGATGTTTTCATTTTTAAAATAAGGCACGGTTTTGCGCAGCCAGTCTGCATTGGGCACAAAATCAGAATCAAAAATGGCGATAAATTCGCCTTTTGCGATGTCAAGACCTTCTTTGAGCGCGCCGGCTTTAAAACCGCTACGGTTGGTGCGGGTGATGTGGGTTATGGGGATTTCGGCATTTTTTAAAACTTCTATTTTGGCGCGGGTGGTTTCGAGACTGGTATCGGTAGAGTCGTCCAGCACCTGAATTTCAAGTTTGTCTTTGGGATAATCCAGTTTCGCGATGTTGTCGAGCAGACGCTCTACGACGTAGAGTTCGTTATAAAGCGGGAGCTGTACGGTCACAAAAGGAACTTCCCCGGGATTGTTCAAATCAAAAACCGGAGCATTTTCTGTTTTTTTGCTGGCCTTGAGGTAGTTGATGAGCAGGTTGAGCTGTGCCAGACTGTACAGAAAAATAACTGCCAGCGCAAGGGTATAGATAATGATGATTGCGGTTTCCATTATTTAAAACTGTACTTAAAAATCCAACTCAGAATTTTTATACCGGCAAATATAGCACCTTTAACGGTTCCCGAAACTTTAGAGACGCCTATACGATTGCGGTATTTTACAGGGATTTCTACATAACTGTAGTTTTTGCGCAGGGCTTTGAGCTGCATCTCGACCGTCCAGCCGTAGGTCTTGTCTTCCATATTTAAAGCCAAAAGCCTGTCGTATTTGATGGCGCGAAAGGGTCCCAGATCGGTAAAACGGGAGTTGAAAAACCAGCGCATCAGGGTAGTTGCGAGCTTGTTGCCGAAGCGCTGCGGGAAGGTCATACTGCCATTTTCGCGCAGGTGTTTTACCCGGGCGCCAATGACAAAATCTATATCTTTTTCAATAATAGGAGCCACCAGTTCCTTGAGTTGCTCGGGATAGTCGCTGTAATCCCCATCCAGAAAGACCACGATGTCTGGCTTTTCAGATTTGGCAGCGATATAGTCCATTCCCTTGAGGCAGGCATAGCCATAGCCGGGTCTGGTTTCTGCCAGCACCGTTGCACCGGCCGCGGCGGCTACGGTTTCGGTGGCGTCTGTAGAATTGTTACTCACTACGATGACTTCGCTTACGATGTCTGGAATATCGCCCACAACCAGGCCTATGGAGTCTTCCTCGTTAAAGGCCGGTATGATTACGTTGATGTTATACATTAAAATCGGGCGTTAGGGTTGTCTTTTTTAAATTGCGAAACACTGGTCCAGGAGCCGATACGAATATCATTTTTATACCGTTCTGCCTTAAAAAGTGTCCCATTTTTATAGATTAAGGCATAACCCTGACGGCTGCCGTATTTAAATTGTACTTTTTCTGAAATGCCGCCCGGTCTGTGGAAAATCCACCAGTCTGCAGCCTCATCATTTTTATAATGCCCTTCTTTAAGCAGTTGCTCGTCTGCTGCGTAAAAATACCAATATCCATTCTTTTTATTATCAATATAAGATCCTTTGGCATTAAGGTTTCCATCCCTGTTGTAAAAATACCAGTAATCGGTTTTTGATTCATTGAGCAACCAGCCTTCGGCTTTGAGGTTTCCGTTGTCATAATAGGTTTTGCTGTAGTGTTTTCCGCTTTGCGAAAAACCTACCGCACACACTAAAAGAATTATCAGTCGTAAAATCATTTGCCGTCTTTAAGTCGAATGAATAAAAAGTACCTGACACCGGGTGTGAGGCATTAAGTATACGAGAATAAAGTGCTTTTGGTTCTTTAACAAAAAATTGGGAAAACCGCGCAGGAGATTCCAGCGTATGTGTTGCTGTAAACCAAAAACAAAAAAGATGAACTTAAATTTACGATTGCTGGCAGGTGCGCTTTTAATGCTTCCTGTTACGATGCTTGCCCAGAGTCCGGTAAGCGGCTTTATGAAGGCGAAGGGAGAAGGGAGCATTACAGCCTCTTTTTCTTCGGAAAAATATGATGAGGTATTTCTGGTACCGCAAAAGGTAGACGGTGTGCCGGTTTTTAACGAGGTGCAGACCACCAGTTATTCCTTATATGCTGAATATGGAATTTCAGATAACTTCAATCTGGTATTTAATCTTCCGTATATCAAATCTGAAGGAGAAGCTACACCCGAAACCTTAGATAATCTAGGTTATGAAAACGAACGCAAAGGCGTACAGGACGTGAGTCTGTATGCAAAATACCGTTTTGCTTCTACTGCCACTCCTAAGGGGATGATCAATTTTATCGCTGCGGCGGGTATTGAAACTCCTTTAGGTGATTACCGCGCAGATGAAGGCCTACAGTCGATTATCGCTATAGGTAACCGTTCTACAGACATCACCGGTCTTGCGATTGCAAACTACAAGCACAACAACGGGATTTTTGCCACGGGGCAAATAGGCTACAGCCTGCGCAGCAACAGCGTTCCCAATGCGTTGTTAAGCGAACTCAAGCTGGGTTATGCCGCTTCTAAATTTTATCTGGATGCGTATATCGCCAATCAATTGTCTGACGACAGCGGCGTGGATATTTTGGGCGAAGGCTTTAACGCGTTCTTCCCTGCAACCCGTGTGAACTATACCCGTATCGGCTTTAATGCGTATGTGCCCGTTTATAAAGGCATTGGTGTTTCCGGCGGATATGCTAACTACATTGAAGGGCGTAACCTGGGAGATGCAGACGGCTTTAACTGGGGTGTAACCTATTCGTTCTAAGATAGATACCGATAATTAATTTCAATAAAACATAAAATATCATGAAAAATCTATATAAATATACCGGTATCGCGCTTGCGTTTTTAGGTACCGTTTTGACCACTTCGTGTGAGACCGATTCAGCTTATGAAGATGAGCCGGCGTCAATTGCAGCTATCGCTGTAGCGAATCCCGCTTTTACCACGCTTGAAGCTGCGGCCATTTTGGGTGATGTTGCGGTAACTTTGAGCAATAGTAATGGAGGGGATCCTTCAGGAGACTTTACGGTTTTTGCACCTACAGACGATGCTTTTGCGCGTTTGGGTTTAAAAGAAACCACTTTAGGTGTTTTACAACAACCCTTTTTGAAAAGCACGCTATTGTATCATGTTTCAAACGGAAACTTATTGAGTAGTTCTATAATGGATGGCGGTACAGCTTCTTCGTTACTTGGACCTACACGTCGCTTTATCGAGCGCGACGGAGCTTTATACATCAATGGTTCAGAGATTTTGGCTACCGATATTTCGGCTTCAAACGGAACGGTTCACGTGATCGATAAGGTGATGATTGCCTCGGGTGCTAATGTCGTACAGACGGCTTTAGCATTAAATGACGGAAATGTATTCAAGAATCCTGAGCTTACTTTTCTTGTCGCTGCAGTTGTATATGCAGATTTAGTTGGTCCCCTTAGCGATTCTGAAGCTAGTTATACTGTTTTTGCTCCTACAGATGCAGCATTTAAAGCGACTTTGGAAACTGTTCTAGGCGGTGATTATACAGGAACAACAGATGATATTGCGAAACTCGATACTGCTCTGGGTGCCGGTACAGTCCAGGCGATTTTATTGAACCACGTATTTGCAGACGCAAGTGCCGGGAAGTTTACTTCAGAATTAAACGCAGGGACTTATGATGCATTGGGTTCTGATGATATTACACTCGGAGCGTTTACAGACGGTGTTCTGAGCGTTAGTGGATCGGGAAATCCCTCACCCGCAAATATGGTAATCCCCGATGTACAAACGACTAACGGAATTGTACATGTAATTGATCAGGTATTATTGCCCACCTTATAATGTTGTTTAAATTTTGATTAGCGGAAAAAGCAGGGACTTCGGTTTCTGCTTTTTCTTTTGGGTTCAATTTAACAGGGATTAGAAAACCGGGAGGAAAATTCGTCCGTATGTATGGTAATTAATGTTTGTTTAGTATTGATTTGTTAGCTGAGGCGCGGGTGGAGATCTGCGCCTTATTTTTTGCGCTTTCGCGAAAGCTTTTCAGCACTAAACCCGTTGCTTTCTGCCCATAGCGAAATACAGCATAGATCCGATGATGTTGAAGAATAAAACAACCAGCACCCAAATGATCTTATCGTTATTACCCTTAAAGTCGTTCCGCAAAATATCGATCAGCGCGATAAGGGGTAAGATGAGCCCGAAAACTCCTAAAATGAGGATTAATAAAATTTGCCAGGGGCCTACCATTCCTAATATCATAATTCGTGTTTGAGGTTATCAAAGTTAACCGATTTGTTTTAAACTAGTTTTGATTTACATAATCCATCAAATCCACATCATTGCCCAGAAGGATTTCGCGGCTGTTGATGCGGTTATCGGTTGCTCCGTTCTCAAGTTTGAGTACTCCTCGTGGGCAAACGGCAGAGCAGATCCCACAACCCACACAACTGGCGCGTACGATGTTTTCGCCTTTTTGAGCATAAGCACGTACATCAATACCCATCTCACAATAGCTGGAGCAGTTTCCGCAGGAAATACATTGACCGCCGTTTGTGGTAATTCGGAATTTTGAAAACAGGCGCTGTTGCAATCCTAAAATCGCAGCCATAGGGCATCCAAAACGACACCACACGCGGTTGCCAAAAATGGGGTAGAAGCCTGTGCCAATTACCCCGCTAAAAATACTACCTATTAAAAAACCATAGGAGGTGCGAAGCGTTTCAGCAGGAATTAGAAAAAGAGTGCTTCCGCTGGAATAGTGAATACCGATTAATGCCAAAACAATTACCAGATACCCAATAGCCCCGTAACGGGCGTCCTGTTTTAATTCTTCCTTCTTAAAAAACCATATTCCTGCAAAAAGCAGGGTAAGAAAAACTGCTACGCCAATCAAAAACACATCTTTGGTGAGCCAGTATTTATCAGCATCGTAGCCCAAATAGGTTGAAACCACCGCAGTAGTCATTACCACTACAAAAACCAAAACGCTGTGCACCACCCAGCGCTCTACTTTCCAGGCAAAAGTGCTTTTGTCGCTGAGGTGTCTAAAGGAATCTCCGGCAGTTTCGGCTAGTCCACCGCAACCGCACACCCAGCTGCAATACCAGCGTTTTCCGTATTTATAGGTGAGAATAGGTGTAATGACAAAGATGGAAGCGATCCCGAAAAGCAATAATGCAAGTCCTACATTTCCGGCAGAGATAAAATCGTTGACGCGGTACTGCTCAAAATTGTAGTAATTGAGCGGCCAGATATTCTTTAAATCATAATACGGCAGATTGAAATTCTCTGAATTGAGCCTCGCCATAAACTCGGGAATCAGAAAGGCAAAAGCGGTCTGAAAAAACATCACGCTCAGCGTACGCAGCCTTTCATAACGGTTGTGGCGGTATTTCCAGATAAATTTGATCCCAAAAGCCAGTATAGCGATGGTATAGAGCGTACCGTACACAAACCATTGGCTTGCAGGGTTGCCGCTCAATAATCTGCTTAGTGGATCAAAAAGCGCGATAAGACCCGTATTTTCACCTTCAGTATTAAGACCTAACCATCCTGCCTTAAAATAAAGGATGATGTAAAATCCTGTCAAAGCCAGCCCGGCCACCCAGGCCAGAAATCCCCTGCTGGAAACCGATTTAAACCAGACGCCGTCGTTTTTAATGCCTTCGTGCTTGCCGGAGTAAGCGCCGTAAGTAAAGATTAGGATTCCGCCAAACAGACTGCCGAGCGCTATAGTGAGCCAAAGCGGTTTTTCCGGAAAATGGACGTTAAACGCCGCCAGAAGCAGAATTAATAAGCCTGCCACTCCAAGAGCAGTTCCCAGTTTTTGAATGGCGTTTATAGAAGCCGGCGGCTGGCCGGTAAGAGACATATCGCGTTGTATGGTGCTCATAAAGCTATTGTTATTTTTATTGCTATTATTATTTAGACCTCACAGGTTTTTAAAACCTGTGAGGTCTTTGGCTAGACTTTAAATTCTTTTTGGATTTCAGATTCATAACGCCTGTAAAACTCGGGGTCAAAATTGGCTTCTTTCAGGTTTTTGATGACGTAGGCCATGTCCCGTTTTTCATTTAGCCAGCGGTCAAGTACCTCGTGGCGTAAGCGAATACCAAAGCTGTTAATGCCTAAAAATTCGCGGGTGTCTTTATGAAAAGCGATAGTCATGCATTTGGTGTCATCCGAATGCTTCCAGTGCAGGTGCTGCTCGTAGTCTTTTTTGTTTTTGTTACTAAAAACCCAGCCGTAGGTCTGGTATTCAATGTCAAAAAACTTGGCGCTGTTAAACCAGTTTCCGGGATTGTACTCGAAAGGCTTACCGCAAATGGTCTGAGCAACCGTTTCGCCCATCATTCGGCCGGTGTACCAAACGGCTTCTACGGGTTTTCGCAGACCAATGGCCTCGCGCTGTTGCGCACAATCGCCAATGGCATAGACGTTTTTAATATTGGTTTCAAGCATTCGGTTGACCAGAATGCCCCGGTCTGTCTCTATTTTAGAGTCTTTGAGAAATTCAATCTGAGGTTTTACCCCGGTAGTAACGCCGACCAGCTTACAATCGATCTGCTCTCCTTTTTTGGTGATTATTCCGCTTACATTCCCCCGGCCGTCATCCAGAATTTTATCAAGTTCTGCTCCGCATCTTAAATCAATTCCATGATTTTTAATGTGTCTGCTGATCATTTCGGCTTCTCCATCAGGTAAAACACCCGACCAAAATGCGTGTTCACGCACGAGCATCGTTACTTCAATCTTGCGAGTGTGCAGCATTTCGGCGAGTTCAACACCTATGAGGCCGCCGCCTACGATGACCGCTTTGGGACAGACTTCGTTATTGGGTGCATTTTTTTCGAGCAGTTCTAAATCCTGTTTAGAAACCAGACCCTGAACGCCGTTTAAATCCTGACCTTCCCAGCCGTATTTTGCGGGAATCGAGCCGGTTGCAAGAATAAGTGTGTCGTAGGTGACGGTTTCGCCCTGTGCCAAATGTAGCGTTTGTGCATCGGTATCAACCCGTTCAACAAAAGCATTTTTAAGATTGATGTTGTTTTTTGACCAAAACTGATCTTCGTAAGGTTTAAGGTCTTTAAAGCGCATATGCCCCATATAGACATACATCAGCGCGGTGCGGGAGAAAAAATGATCACTTTCGGCAGAAATGATGGTAATTTTTTTATCTGAATTTTTCCGGATGTGCCGGGCAGCCGTAACTCCGGCGATGCCATTGCCTACAATGACCACATGTTCCATAAAAAAGCTGTTGCGTTGAGGTTGTTTCTAAAGATAATAACTTAGAATGTTGCCACCTTCAATTTGGTTGTTTTTTTCAACAAAATGACAACAGAGGAGTAATTATTTCAACTATTTTTAGTGGTATGAAATACACGTATTCATTCCTGTTGCTGGTACTAGGTTGCCTCGTGCTTGGAGGTTGCTCTGCCACGCCTTATGTAAGCCAAAAAATTGACGGTGTGAGTTTTGTTGCTTCGGGCGATACGCTGGTGCAAAGGGATATCGATCCGGTTTTACGCGTGGGAGCTAATCACGCTGCCATAATGCCTTTCGGTTTTGTGCGCGATCTCGAAAATCCGCAACTGTATTTTAATGCGGAACGCCAATGGTACGGCGAGCGCTATGAAGGAGCGAAGCAATACATCGAAGCCTTACATCAAAGCGGAATCAAAGTCATGGTTAAGCCCCATATCTGGATTGGCCGCGGCACCTTTACCGGCGATATGCAGATGAAGTCTGATGCAGACTGGCTTGCATTTGAAAAATCCTACAGGGAGTTTATTCTGTTGTATGCAAAGCTGGCTCAGGAAACCGGAGCCGAACTCTTTTGCATAGGTACGGAACTTTACAATTTTGTGAACGAGAGACCTGATTTTTGGAACAGCCTGATTGCAGAGGTGCGTGAGGTGTACAGCGGGAAGCTAACCTATGCCGAAAATTGGGATAAGGTAGACAAAGTGAATTTTTGGTCGCAGCTCGATTATATTGGAGCTGATGCCTATTATCCGGTTTCAGAAGCCGAAACACCAACGATCGCCGAAGCCAAAGCGGGTTGGCAGCCGCATAAACAAATGTTTGTTGCGCTTTCGCGAAAGCATAACAAACCCGTCTTATTTACAGAGTTTGGGTACCGCAGTGCCGATTATGCGGGAAAAGAACCCTGGGTAAGCGATCGTCACGAAGGGAAGATGAATGCCGCGGCCCAGGTGAATCTATATGAAGCCTTGTTTGAAGAGTTTTGGAATGAGCCCTGGTTTGCGGGTGGTTTTGTCTGGAAATGGTTTCCCAATCACGAGCGCACTAGTTCGCAGGAAAATAATCGTTTTACCCCTCAGGGAAAACCGGCTGAAGAAGTGCTTAAAAAGTGGTTTCAAAAAACGTGAAACTTATCTCAATTGGCAAATTCTTAAGGCATTAGAAGAGGCAGGCTCCATACTTTTAGCCTGTACACTAACCAAAAATTTTTACAATGGGAATTATTTCAATTATCATAACCATACTGCTACCACCTCTTGCTGTTGCAATGAACAAAGGTCTGGGCAAAGATTTTATCATCAATGTAATCCTGACGCTTTTAGGATGGTTGCCGGGAGTTATTCACGGTTTCTATGTGCAGAGCAGATAAACGATAACGAATTGACGAAAGAAGGGTTTTGTAAAGTATCTTTACTAAAACCCTTTTTTTATGCGCCATCGTGTACTTCTTTTGCTAGCTTTTTTCGGTTTTGCTCTGGTTTCAAAAGCCCAGGAATCTAATTTTAAACCGGGAGCACTTACCGTTGCTGTGGTCGCGAGCGATGAACAGCAATCCTTACATTTCTACAAAGATATTCTTGGCCTTCACGAAGTGGGCAGCTTTACGGTTGATGCCCCGTTTGCAACCCGTTTAGGGCTGTCGCAAGGCTTGCCTTTTAAAGTTACTCGGTTAGCCTTTGACACCATCCCCGGGAGTTCACAGCTGAAAATTGCATCATTTGATTTGCCTAAAGCGGAAGTCGATTCGGTTAAAGCCGGAATTCAGCAGCAACTGGGATTGCAATACCTGACCCTTCAGGTGTATACGCTTGACGGTATTATGGAAGCAATCAAAAAAGAAGGCGTACAGCCCGAAGCCGATACGCCTATTAAACTTGGAGAAAACAATTATTTGCTGTTACTGCGCGATCCCGATGGCGTTTTTATTGAAGTCATTGGAGATTACAGCAACGGCAATTAGCGATTCGCTTTCATTTCTTTTTGATACGCAGTAGCGATCTCGGTTTTTTGCTTTTCGGTAAAAACTTTTCCGGCCAGCTGAAAAAAGGTGTGTTCCTCATCTTCGAGATGATGCTCTACTTTTTCGCATAATTGCTTGGCATAAACCAGCCAGGCAGGGGAGTCCATCTCAGTCTCGTCAATTTTTTCAATGAGTTCGTCCATTTCGTGATGTTCGGCGATTCCGTGACGGGCGTGTTGCTGCATCATATCATTGTGAATAAGCGGGGAGTAGAAGGTGCGCTCTTCGGCATCAGCGTGGATTTGCAATTCTTTTTTAAGGTCTTCCCACATCTGCTTGCGACCTTTAGACTCGCCACTGGTTGAGGTAAGCATTCGGCAGAGTTCGCGTTGTTTATCGTGGTCTTTGCGTATCGCTTCAAAAATTGTCATGGTTGGTGTTTTTAAATTCAGTTTGAAATTACACCGAAGCCCGGGCGATTGCTGTTAAGAAATTATGAAAATTTAGTATTGAAAATAATAATTCAATTTCAAAGCTAATTTTTTAGCAAAGCCAAAGATTAATTTGGTGCGTTTTTAAACTTCTACTTTTTAAGCACTTTGCAGTAATAGGCGTGAAGTTCTTCGGCCGAAGCGCCCATCCATTTTTTGACGTAAATACTCCAGAAGTGGTATTGCACGTACCAGACTCCGTATTTTTCATACATACGGGCAGAAGATTTCAGCGGCTGCTGAATGACCACAAATTTATTACGGGCATAAAGCTCATTGATGAGGATGTTGTCTTCGTAGATCACATAGCTTTCATCATACCCGCCTATTTCATCAAAAAGTTCGCGGTTGATAAACTGACTTTGATCACCGCCACGACTGGCTCTCCAGCTGAATCTAGTGAGATAACTGGCCAGACGCAGCCACCAATGCTTGCTGTCAAACTGCATTTTAAAGCATCCGGCAGGATTGCCTTTTTCAACTTCATCACGTATATACCGGTCAAAATGTTTAGGTGGAAAAGAATCGGCATGTAAAAAATAAAGAATGCTTCCGCGGGCAGCCCGAGCCCCGGTATTCATCTGTTTGGCCCTGCCTTTTCCGGATTGTAAAAGTTGAATATTTACGCGGTTAGCCGCTTTAAATTTTTCGCCCAAAGCCCGGGTGTCATCAGTACTACCGCCGTCAACCACCAGAATTTCCATAAGATCTGGGGCTTTTGCACTGCGCAGGAGATGCTCCAGCAACACCGGTAGATTTTCAGACTCGTTGTAAACGGGAATAATGATACTCAGCATAAAAGGGAATTCGGCGGGGGCAGAATAAGCATTCAAATCTAAACTAATTCGTCAGGACATAAAATTAAATATCCCGCATGGAGCGGGATATTGCTATATTAAGGGAGAAATCTATTGTTTATTAAGATTCCAATCGTAGTTTTTATACGTCAGCGTAGCACCTTTATTAATTTTTGTCTTGCTGTATTGATTGATGTAATCAATTAGGGTTGGCGTTTTGTCTGTGATAAAATCGCTCTTATACCAGTCAAAAATCGAAGATACTTTAGGATTTGAAGCCGTGATTTCATTTTTGTTTGAATTCACAAACTCTTTGGTCACTTTATCAAGCTGCTCATTAATTTTGCCTGCGGTATAAGCTTCATTTAACAATTTTGGGCAGGAAATCGAAGCACAGTTGATGGCAAAATGAATGCGAGGTTCGTTCATTTTACGCAATACGCCGTTTTCAATTCCGCCTAAAGAAAGTTCGCGATTTCCTACAGGAACAATAGCTTTTGTCCAGGCACCGTTGATGTCTTTAATGCTTTTAACGGGGTAATTATCAAGAATCAACTCAACCGTATACGCATTGTATAAATTGATGTAATAGGCCAGAAGTTCCTGTACCGACCAGTCGTCACCCGGATTATAAGATGATAATTTCTTCAGGTAGGCATCCAGCTTTGCACGGTCTTTCTGAAAACCTTCGTAATCTACCATTCCGGCGTCGTTTACGTGTTTTTTAAGCAAGGCGTCCCAGGCGCTGTGGTCCACATTTTCGGCAGAATTTGCAGTGGTTGAGGTGAGATCCCCGCTTACTTCTTTTGTGGGTTGCCCGGCGCTGCTGAGTCCGGCTGCTGTAAGAAGATTGCAGCTATACAGGGTGAAAGCGGCAAAAAGGCATACTATAATACGTTTCATAATGCGATACATAACTTGTGTTGTTTGCTAATAGATACGTAAGGTACCTGTATACGGATTTTTCATAGCGTGAATTAACATCAGTCTTAACAGTATTTAGTTAAAATTTAGTATTTCAGCTCTCCGGCAGACTAAAAACGAAAGCGTGACAGATGTGCAGGTATTTATCGTAATTTTGCAGCGCTTTTCAAGCACAAAGTATAACATATGAGTATTGTAGCTATTGTAGGGAGACCTAATGTGGGTAAATCAACCCTTTTTAACCGATTGATTCAGCGCCGGGAGGCGATTGTTGACTCGGTAAGTGGGGTAACCCGTGACCGTCATTACGGAAAAACCGACTGGAATGGAAAAGAATTTTCAGTCATTGATACCGGTGGGTATGTAAAAGGGAGTGATGACGTTTTTGAAGAACAAATTGATAAACAGGTAGAACTGGCCATAGATGAGGCAGACGCCATCATTTTTATGGTTGATGTGGAAGCCGGAGTGACCGGGATGGATGAGGATGTGGCCAACTTGCTGCGTCGCCAGAATAAACCCGTTTTTTTGGTAGTAAATAAGGTTGACAACGCGATGCGCGAGGAAAATGCTGTAGAATTTTACAGCCTGGGTCTTGGCGATTATTATACCATTGCCAGTATAAGCGGTAGTGGTACCGGAGACTTGCTGGATGCCCTTGTTAAGATTTTACCGGACAAACCCGAGGTTGAAGAAAATATTTTACCCCGTTTTGCCGTGGTAGGCCGTCCCAATGCCGGTAAATCGTCTTTCATCAACGCCCTGATCGGTCAGGAGCGTTATATCGTGACTGATGTCGCAGGTACGACACGTGATGCTATAGATACCAAATACAACCGTTTCGGTTTTGAATTTAATCTGGTTGACACCGCGGGGATACGCCGTAAGTCAAAGGTTAGGGAGGATCTGGAGTTTTATTCGGTGATGCGCTCGGTACGTGCGATAGAACATTGTGATGTATGTCTGGTTGTCCTGGATGCCACCCGTGGTTTTGACGGGCAGGTGCAAAATATTTTTTGGCTCGCAGAGCGAAACCGAAAAGGGATTGTTATTCTGGTGAACAAATGGGACCTGGTCGAAAAGGAAAACAAAACCATGCGTGAATACGAGAAGCAAATTCGCCAGGAAATGGAACCCTTTACCGATGTGCCTATTGTATTTATTTCAGCTTTAACCAAACAACGGGTGTATAAAGCGATTGAGACTGCTGTTCAGGTTTTTGAAAACCGAAGCAGACGCGTTAAGACCAGCGAGCTCAACGAACTTATGTTGCCGGTTATAGAAGCCTACCCGCCACCGGCAAATAAAGGAAAATACATCAAGATCAAATATTGTATGCAGTTGCCTACACCGCATCCGCAGTTTGCGTTTTTCTGTAATTTACCCCAATACGTTAAAGAGCCGTATAAGCGTTTCATCGAAAACAAACTACGTGAACAATTTGACTTTCAGGGTGTGCCTATTTCGGTATACTTTAGAAAAAAATAATTTTTTTTACAGCCTTAAGCCTTTAAAAGCCCGCTTTTTTCAAAAAAGTGGGCTTTTGGTTTTAAACCATTGTTAGAAATCAGCGTCTTATCAATAAATGTATTCAATACATATATTTATTTTATGAAGTATGCTCTACTGTTTTTCCTAACAATTTTAGGTGCCACGACTCTTTTTGCTCAGGAATTCAAAATTAGTGGTCGTGTAGTCGATACTGGTACTAAAGAACCGCTTGAAGCGGCGACCGTATTTGCTGAGGCGGTTAAAGACAGTTCACTGGTGGTATACTCGATTACAGATGCAAAAGGAAGGTTTGAGCTTGAAGGAAAAACAGCTTTAAAAAAGATCAATTTAATAGTTTCCTTCGTTGGCTTTAAATCCTACACCCAGGTTATAGATTTGAGTTCACAGCGTGAATACGATCTAAAAGAAATTGCTTTGAGTTCTGCAACAGAAAACTTAAACGAGGTTTTAGTGGTAGGCAGAACCCCTCCCATACGTTTTAAGCAGGACACCACCGAATTTAACGTAGCATCCTTTGACACGAAAAAAGATGCGAATGTCGAGGATTTACTGAAAAAATTACCCGGGTTTGAAGTAGATGCGAATGGTGCTGTTACCGTAAATGGAATACCGGTAGATAAAGTGCTGGTTAACGGGAAGCCTTTTTTTGGCAATGATCCTACTATTGCCACCCGCAATTTGACCAAAGATATTGTTGAAAAAATTCAGGTGGTAGACAGCCGTACGCGAACGCAGGCTTTTACCGGGGAGCAAAGTGACGGTGAGAATAAAACGGTTAACATTAAAATCGCAAAAGATAAAAACCGGGGGACTTTTGGGCGTGTTGCTGCTGGAGCGGGTACAGACGAACGCTTTGAATATGCAGGTATTGCTAATTATTTTGATAATGATCTGCGCCTTAGTGTCCTGGGTGGCGGAAATAACATCAACCGCGCCGGGTTTAATTTTGGAGAAGTAAGCTCCACATTTGGTCGCGGAGCTGCCTGGTCGATAACAGGAGGAGGTAATGATGGCGGGATTATTAACTCGAGAGTTGGAGGCGCCAATTATGCTGATGACTGGGGTAAGAGCACCAATCAGGCCACTGCAAATTACATCTATCAGGCATCAAATACTACTCAGGATAGACGGTCCAGTGCTAAAAGTGATATTCCCGAGCGCAATCCGGATACAGATGAACTTGTGTATAGGACTCAATTTAGTGAGAGCATGAGTAATTCCTATAGTACTAACGACCGGCATAGATTCAATCCCGAATATGAAACAGTTATTGACTCAGCGTATTATATAGAGATACGTCCGGATTTTTCCTATAATGAGAGCTTTAATACCAGTAATTCTGAGGAAGACACTTTTGATGAGAATCGGGAAATTCTTAACGAGAGTGAGGGCTTCAGCAGTAGAACTAGTTTTAGTCGTGATTTTAATAATAGGTTAAGCGTAACCCGAAGGTATGGAAGCGGAGGAGGCTACATTAGGTTAGATTTGAACAATTCCTATTCAAAAGACGAAAGCAATTCGTCAAACCAAAACGAGGTTATTGCATACGTTCCCGGCACTCAGGGGCAGGTTATTGATGAAGAAAACAGCTTAATCCGGGATCAAATTATTGAAGGGAATCAACAAAATAACAATTTATATACCCGCCTACGCTGGAAAGCTCCTATCGTGAAGGATTTATTTTTCTTCTCTGCAGAATATAGTTACAATCAGGACTTGAGGGAGGATGAAAATTTTGTTTTCGATCAAAACCGGGATGGTGCTTTAGATACCGAGCAAAGTGCCGATTTTTCAAATGAAAACGTTGCGCACAGGCCAGAACTGGGTCTTGAGTATAGAGACAAAAAACTAAATATTGAAGTGGAAGGAGCCTTTATTTTTAGAGAGCTCGCCAGTAATGAAACAATCACAGATGTTGCTTTTGATAATTATTTTGAAGCACTTGAGATTGAGGTGGATCTGAGGTATCAATTTACCAAGAATACCCGCTTGCGTTTTGGTTATGATCTTGAAAACGACATACCCAATATTAATCAACTTTCCCCTTACGTAGATATAAGTAATCCAACATTTATTAGAACCGGTAATCCGGACCTGGACCCTACCACACAAAACCGTTTTAATTTAAATTTTAATACCTACGATGTAAATAAGGAAGCTAATTTTTATGTGTATTCTAATTATAGTGCCAGTAATAATGAGATCATCTCTAATACGATAAATGAAAACGGTTTTCGAAGGTCAACATTTGCCAATGTTGACGGTAATTATACGTTTTCATCCGGATCGGGATATGGTAAAAATTTTAAGCTTGATAGTCTTAATAGTGTACGCTTAAATTTGGCTATGAATTACAACCTACGTCAAAGGCAAAATCTTGTAAACGGCACACAATTTTCAGCCTTAAATGAATCGTATGGGCCCAGAGTTGATTTCAATTATACCTATTCAGAAATGGTATCTGCCCGTATTGGTTATAACCCCAATTTTGAGTACAATAAATTTGAAAATGAAAATCAGAATGATGTTTATATTTTACGTCATGAGGCATCAGCAGACCTGCGTTTTACCTTTGGGAATCTTGAATTTGAGAATGTATTGAATTACAATTACAACTCAAACATTCAGGAGGGATTTCAGAAAGGGTCCCTTTTCTGGAACAGTTCTATACAATACAGCATACTTAAAGATAATGGCCTGATTACCCTAAGAGGATATGATGTGCTTAAACAAAATAACAACGCCAGACGAATCGTTCAGGGGCAGGGTTATGTAGATGTTCAGTCCTTAATTTTACAACGGTATTTTATGCTTGGGTTTAGTTATAAATTCAACACCCTGGGTGATAAACCTCCCGGATATGACCGGGGTGATGGTGGGCGGCGTTACCGGGGTCGCAGGTATTAAATCATTCCGCACCAAAAGCTTATAGTTGCTGGTTTTTAATACCAGGCTGTGTGATCAATTTCTGGACGAAAAAGCTAAGCTAAAAATTAAGGTCTATGATTTACCGGATCAGGTGGTTGATACCCGAAGGATTACCGGTGAAGATTTTGTACAGGACACAAATAGCCTGATTCTTACTCAATATGCGATGTTGAGTTTTACGTATAGGCTTAAGAGTTTTGTAGGAGCTAGTCAAAATAGAGGCAGGGGCGGTTACCGAAGATAGTTCCTATTCAACACTTTTAGATTTGTTAATTATTTCTTAAAACATTAAACTAATTTTATAGTTTTAGAAATAATGATGTTATTCGCATATCAATCAATCAAAAAACAAAATGAACATCCGTTTTCTCCTTAGCCTGATTTTGGGCCTGCTCTCCTTTTTTTCGTATTCACAGGATTTTACAATTACCGGCCGTCTGGTAGATCAGGAACAAAAGACTCCACTTGAAGCAGCAACAGTTGTTCTCGAAACCCTGAAAGATTCCACAATGATAACGTATACGATTACAGATCGTAATGGGGAATTTAAATTAAATAGTAAGGTAAACCTTAATCAGGCAAATTTGTTTGTAACCTTTGTAGGTTACCAATCTTACGAGCAAAGAATAGACCTGAGTAAAAATCGCACGCAAAACCTGGGTGATATAGCTTTGGAATTTCAGGTAGAGTCCCTGGGCGATGTCGTGGTCAAGGGCCGTGCAGCACCGGTTGTCATCAAGCAGGATACGCTTGAGTTTAATGCCGCCTCGTTTAAAACCAATCCCGATGCGACTTTAGAAGATTTACTCAAGGAATTACCCGGTGCAGAGGTTGATGCAGATGGTAGTATTCGTATTAATGGCAAACCGGTGAGCAATATCTTGGTTAATGGTAAACCTTTTTTTAGCGACGATCCTACCATTGCTACCCGTAATCTTACTAAAGAACTGATCAATAAAATTCAGGTGGTAGATACTAAGACCGAGTCTGAAGAGTTTACCGGAGAGGCCGGGGATAGTGAGAATAAAACGATTAATATCACCATTGACGAGGATAAGAATAAAGGTTTGTTTGGAAGAGTAGCAGCCGGTGGGGGTACCGATGATCGTTTTGAATATGCGGGTATTGGAAACTACTTTGATAACGATTTGCGATTTAGTCTGTTAGGAAGCGGTAATAACATCAACTCGCCCGGCTTTAGTTTTGGTGAGATCGAAAAAATGTTTGGTAATGCCAGCTATATTTCCATAAGTAGTAATGGAGGTTTTAATGTAGGTGGAAGAAGTTTTGGCATGGGAGATGGTATTGTGAACTCTCGCAATGCCGGGATGAATTTTGCCAATGATTTTGGTGAAAAAATTGAAACTTCAGCAGACTATTTTTATTCAGGAGCAAACAGGTTTGAGGAAACCGAAAGGGTTCGGGAAAATATTTTACCTCAAAATCGATTTATTTCCGCCAGTAGTTCACGCAGTGACGTTGAAACAGATAACCACACCGCCAACTTAAGATTTCAAACCAAAATTGATTCAACCTTCTTGGTTGAAGTCCTGCCCTCTTTTGAGTATTCAGAAGGATTTAATCAAAGTTCGGGAAGTTCATTAACGCGTAATGCAAGTGGCGATTTGGTTAATGAAAGCAGTTACGACAACAGCAATGACCGGCAGAGCCGCAATTTTGGTAACCGGCTTACGGCTACCAAACGTTATGGAAACAAAGGTGGTTTTATCCGCTTAAATGGAAACCTCCAATTAGACGAAACACAAAGCGCAGATTTTACCGATTCGGAAACTGAAGTTTACGGGGATGACCCCAATACAATTCTGCGGAACCAGTTTACTGATGGCGATAACAATAATAATAGTATAACGACAAACCTAACCTGGCGTATTCCGCTAATCGCGAAAAAACTTTTTATAGAGTCTGAATATGAGTTTGTAAATCAAAACCGAACCAATACCCAGTTGGTTTATGATTTTGATGGAAATACACAATCTTACGATCAGCTCGTTGAAATCCAAAGTACCGATTTTGAAAGTACCAACCGCAGTCATAAACCTCAACTTGGGCTTACCTATAATTCAAAAAAAATACGGGCCAGTGTAAGAGCCGCATATGTAAACCGAAAGTTAACCGGTGAAGATTTGCTGACAGATATTAACGGAAACCGGGTGCGCGATATCGATTTTGAGAATGATTTTGACGCTCTAGAAGCATCAAGCTATATCAATTTTAATATTTCTCAAAAGTTTAGCTTTTGGACTTCCTATAATTTAAGAAATGACGCTCCGGATGTACGACAACTTTCGCCCTATCTGGATGTTTCAGATCCTATCAATACCCTTCAGGGTAATCCAGACCTAAAACCTACTAATAGTCATAGATTTAGTTTTGGAGCTAATAACTACGACTGGGAAAGCAGAACTGGGTTTTATACGTATGCTGGAGTCACCTTGACCAACGATCAGATAGTAAATCGAACAACGGTAGATGACAACTTTGTAAGACAAACTACTTTCACCAATGTGGATGGTGCTTACGATGCATATGCCAGTATGAGTTACAATAAAAAAATGAAGATAGATACTCTTAAAACACTTACTGTAGAAACGCGTATTTTCGGGAATATTGAGCGGTTTGTCAATTTCTTTAATGAAGATCAATATGCCAGCATCACGAAAAGAATTGGACCTAGTCTGGGTTTACGGTTCACCTGGGCTAATTGGTTTGAGTTGCGTCCTGAGTACGCTATCGAGTTTAACAGAACAGATTTTAACCGGGATTTCTTCGATGGGCAGCGCTTTACGCAGCATAATGCAAGATTGCGTACCACGACTTTTTTTCCGGAATGGCTGACCTGGGAAAATGACATACGTTACATCTATAACCCTAATGTGGGGGCAGGTTTCCAGGGCAATGCCGTCTTCTGGAATTCATCTTTGGCTTATTCCTTCATCAACGATAAGGCGCTCGTAACTTTTAAGGTTTATGACCTGCTTGACCAAAACACCAATGCCAGGCGTAACGCCACCCAATCCTATATAGAAGATGTGCAGAGCACCGTCTTACAGCAGTATTTTATGTTGAGCTTCAGCTATAAGTTTAATACACTGGGTAAAAAAGGTGAGGTTAGTGAGAATGGGTGGTGGGATTGATTTTAAACAAATACAAAATACAAAATCGGAAAAATTAAAAAACAGGAGTTGCTGAAACTCCTGTTTTTAATTTTTAATACTCTCCAAAGCTTTTAAATACCCCAATAAATTAAGCAAGTGCTCTTCAGAGTGCACACGCATTAAGGTGTTGAAGTACCAAAGCGCATCGTCAAGACTGGTATTTTGCAATCTCCAGGCTACTTCGCTGAGGTCAATAATGAGGTCAGAAAGATCGTCTATCGCGTCACCTGTGAGGATTTCCGGTTTTTGGTTGGGATCGAGAAATTGCGCTAACTGCGCATAATCGTGAAACTCGGGGAAATTCACTTTCACGTGCGCGTAAACGAGTCCGTAATCCATGCGTTCAATCTCTTCGTACAAACGCTCATCAAAAGAAGGTTCCAGATTTACATAAAGTGCATATAGATCAACCAGTGCTTTCTTTAAAGCCAATGGCTTATCTGGCTTTGCAATGGTTTCGGTACCGTATTGAGTAATGCGTTGAATGAGATTGAGAAAAGCTTCCAAAAGAGTTTATTAGGTTATTCGATTATTGAGTTATTGGTTTCTTTTGCTTCGCTAAAGCTTTGAGAAATATATTCAGCTACCGCTTAGAGAATTCTGAATTAAAAAACATCCCTCCATACCTCCCTTCAAAGGGAGGTTTTTCATTCTAATCATATTAAAAGCCCCTTCCTTCGAAGAGGTTTCCTGAGTGATGCGACTAGAGGAACATTGTATCGAAGGAAATGGATGTAATTTCCAAATTGCTTAGCAATAACAATAACAATAACAATAACAATAACAATAACAATAACAATAGTAATAATTGCTATTTTACCAACCCCCGGAAGCCCCACCACCGCCAAAGCCACCACCGCCGAAGCCGCCACCAAAGCCGCCACCTCCGCCAAATCCTCCACCGGAAGATCCGCCACCAAAACCACCGCCGCCCAGGCCGCCACGGCCCATACTGCTCAGGATGATGACGTCAAGCAGACTGCCTGCGCCACCGCCTCTTCCGCCATTGCGGCCACCGCCACGCGAGCGGCTCAGGATAAAGATGATCACAATAAAAATGATAAGCACCGGGAAGATATTAAAGCCTTTGGAGTCGTTTTGACGCGTTCCCTGATATTCGCCTTGCAGCATTTGAAACAGCGCGTCTGCACCCTGATCGAGCCCGGCGTAATAGTCTCCTTTTTTAAACTGCGGAATCATAATGCGGTTGATGACCTGCTCGGCCATGCGGTCTGTGATGATGGTTTCAATCCCATAACCGGTATTGATATCTACCTTGCGGTCTTGCGTAGCCAGAGTGATGAGAATACCGTTGTCTTTGTCTTTCTGACCAATTCCCCATTTCTGGCCCCATTTGGCTCCCAGAAAACTGATGTCTTCGCCTTTTGTGCTGGGTATAATCACCACCACGATTTGGGTGGAAGTCGTGTCGCTGTATTTGACCAGTTTGTTTTCCAGAGCAGCTTTTTGCCCCGTGCTCAATAAACCGGCATAATCATAAACGCTGGTTTGTTTTTCAGGAACGGAAGGAATATCGTATTGCGCAAAACTTTTCGCCGTTAGGCAAAAAAGAAATGCCACGAGCAAAAAGTTACGGAATTGATATCGTTGAGTTATATAGGTCAAGAGGTTGATATTTCGTCTGAAAGTTCGTTGACATCATCAGCATCCCACGGGAAAAACTTCGCAAGCTGTTCCCCGGCAGAATTGATTCCCTTTACCAGACCGTCTTTGAACTTTCGGTTTTTAAATTCGGTTTGCATAAGGTCTTTGGTGCTTTGCCAGAAGTTTTCGGGAACCACTTTGTTGATGCCGCGATCTCCACAAATGGCGAACTTTTTAGCGTCAACGGCCACGTAAATGAGTACGCCGTTTTCAGCCTTGGTGTTATCCATCTTCAGAAAGTGAAACAATTCCTTTGCACGTTCAAAGGCGTCTATCTCACACTTGCGTTCGAGGTGCACCCGTATCTCTCCGGAAGTTTTAAGCTCTGCCTGGCGAATGGCTTCTACAACTTCCCCTTCTTCTTTGGCGTTTAGAAAATCTTCTACGACAGATGCCATTAGGCTGCATCGTTATTGAAGTCGAAGTTGACTTCAGGTGCATTTTCGGCGCCGTCATTGGCTTCAAAATAACCCATTTCTTCAAAGTTGCCTATGAAGTTGTTGACGATGTTATTTGGGAAGGTTTTGATGTGCTTGTTGTAAGGTCTAATCGCCTCGTTGTAGCGGTTACGTTCTACATTGATGCGGTTTTCGGTACGTTCCAGCTCGTTGATGAGTTCTTTAAAATTCTCATTAGCCTTAAGATCGGGATAACGCTCTACGGTAACCAAAAGTCTGGATAAAGCCGAACTCACCCCACTTTGAGCCTGTTGAAACTGCGCCAGCTGCTCGGGTGTGATGTTGGCCGGGTCGATATTAACACCGGTTGCTTTAGAACGGGCTTCTATTACGTCAGTCAGTGTTTTTTGCTCAAACTCGGCGTAGCCTTTTGCGGTATTTACAATATTTGGGATGAGGTCTGCGCGGCGCTGGTAGGCACTTTCTACATTACCCCATTGCGCGGTGGCATCTTCTTTTAACGTGATCGCAGTATTGTAAAAACCTTTAAAGAATGAATATCCTATAAAGACTAAAATAACCACAACTATAATTGCAATAATTCCTTTTTTCATGATTTTGATTGATTAGAGTTGATCTTTTAAATCCTGCAGTTGGGCCTTTATGGCTTCCAGCTTGCGGATGAGATCAAATTTATTGAGTGTTTGGTGTTTGTTTTCCTTTAAATGCGTTTTGGCGCCTTCCAGCGTAAAGCCCCGCTCCTTGACCAAATGGTAAATAAGCTCGAGATTTTTAATGTCTTCGGGCGTGAACTTACGATTGCCTTTCGCGTTTTTTTTGGGTTTTAATACATCAAATTCCTTTTCCCAAAAGCGCACCAGCGAGGTGTTGACGCCAAAGGCATCAGCAACTTCGCCTATGCTGTAGTATAATTTTTCGGGCAGGTCAACGTGCATTAATCCAGCGATTGGTTTTCGAGTTGTGCTTTCTGTAAAATTACGTCAAACTCTTCAGGCGATAGGTTTCCGTAGTAGAAATTTATCGGGTTGATGCGCTCACCATCCTTAAAGATTTCATAATGCAAATGCGGGGCTTCAGAACGCCCGGTACTGCCTACAAAACCTATGAGATCACCGCGTTTCACCTTTTGTCCCGGTCTCACATTGTACTTGTACAGGTGGGCATACAGGCTTACATAGCCATAGCCATGATCTACACGGATGTGGTTACCATAACCTGTGGCATTATTATCGGCTCGTTCAACTACACCATCACCTGTCGCATAAACCGGAGTTCCTCGAGGCGCGGTAAAATCCATCCCATAGTGAAACTTACGTTCCTTGGTAAACGGGTCTGAACGATACCCATAACCCGAAGCGATGCGGGTAAGATTTTCATTAGATACCGGTTGAATGGCAGGGATTGCAGCCAGTAATTTCTCTTTTTCTTCGGCCAAAACTGCGATTTCATCAAGCGATTTGCTTTGCACGACGAGTTGTTTGGTCAAAATGTCCAGACGCTTATTCGTTTCAATAATCATTTTAGAGTTATCAAAACCTTCAAGGTCTTTGTAGCGGTTAACCCCACCAAAACCGGCCTTGCGTTGCTCATCAGGAATGGGATTGGCCTCAAAATAAAGCCGGTAAATGGTATTGTCGCGTTCTTCGATTTCGCTCAGAACGGTCTGCACCTGATCCAGTTTTTTATTGAGAACCCCGTATTGCATTTTCATATTTTGCAATTCGCGTGCGAGTGCTTTTTCGCGGGGCGTTTCCAGATCGGGAATATTGAGATAAATGATTAGTAAAATAAAACCTGCAAGAAACGAGGCAACAATAGATAAAGCTACATAACCCAGTTTACGACCCTTGCGCTTCTCTATCTTTTTATAGGAAAGCGTCTCTTTGTCGTAATAATATTTAACCTTAGACATTGTTTAAATTATTCTATTTTTGCGTTAATGAAAACCCGCGAATCGTGGGTGAATCTTGAGTAAAACCTCAGGATTTAACGGAAGATTTTTAATGCTGAAAGCAGTCTAAAATCCTCAAAAATCCCTCCTGAATCAGAAGGGTAACGAACAAATATAAAAAATAGTTTGCCGGTAAACTCATTTTGGCAAAAACCAGTCTAAAATTTACTCATGAAATCCCAGGAAATTCGCGATACTTTTCTTTCATTTTTTAAGTCCAAAAACCATTCCATCGTCGCTTCAGCACCTATGGTGATCAAAAACGATCCCACGCTGATGTTTACAAACGCCGGGATGAATCAGTTTAAAGAATACTTTTTGGGGAATGGAGTGCCCAAAGATACCCGGGTGACCGATACGCAAAAATGTCTTCGCGTTAGCGGAAAACATAATGATCTGGAAGAAGTGGGTAAAGATACCTACCATCACACGATGTTCGAGATGCTGGGTAACTGGAGTTTTGGCGATTATTTTAAGCAGGAAGCCATAGATTGGGCCTGGGAGTTGCTTACCGAAGTGTTCAAAATGGATAAAAACAACTTGTATGTGACCATTTTTGAAGGCGATAGCAGTGAAAATCTGGAGCGCGATACCGAGGCGTATGACATTTGGAGCAAGCACGTGCCTGCAGACCGTATCTTAAACGGAAACAAAAAAGACAACTTCTGGGAAATGGGCGATCAGGGACCCTGCGGACCCTGTTCTGAAATTCACGTCGATTTGCGTTCGGAAGAAGAAAAGGCAAAAACACCGGGAGCTCAACTGGTCAATGCAGACCATCCTCAGGTGGTTGAAATCTGGAATCTCGTTTTCATTCAGTACAACCGAAAAGCAAACGGTTCGCTTGAAAATTTACCCGCAAAACATATTGATACCGGGATGGGCTTTGAACGTCTCTGTATGGCGTTACAAGGCAAAAAATCAAATTACGATACCGATGTGTTTACGCCGCTTATCCGCGAGATTGAAACCATCACCAATTCTAAATACGGAACACAGGAAGAAACCGATATCGCGATTCGGGTGATTGCAGATCACGTACGCGCCGTTGCTTTCTCCATTGCAGACGGACAGTTGCCCAGCAACACCGGCGCCGGGTATGTGATACGCCGTATTTTACGACGCGCGGTACGTTACGGTTTTACCTTTCTGGATACCAAAGAACCGTTCATTTACAAGTTAGTTGGCGTATTGGTTGATGAGATGGGCAAAGCGTTCCCCGAGCTTAAAAAACAACAAAACCTCATTTATAACGTAATCAAGGAGGAGGAGCACAGCTTCTTGCGCACTTTGGATCAGGGCTTGATTTTGCTCGATTCGATCATTGCAGAGACACAAGGTAAAGAAGTATCGGGTACCAAAGCTTTTGAGTTGTACGACACCTATGGTTTTCCTATAGATTTGACCGCTTTGATTTTGGGCGAAAAGGGGTACAGCCTCGACGAAAAAGGATTTCAGGCCGAATTGCAAAAACAAAAAGACCGTTCACGTGCTGCAGGAAAAATTGAAGCCGGAGACTGGACGGTACTCGAGGATGATGCCGAAGAAGAATTTGTAGGTTATGACACGCTCGAAACGCCTGTGCGCATTACCCGCTACCGAAAAATAAATACCAAAAAAGAAGGTGATCAGTATCAACTTGTTTTTAACCTGACTCCGTTTTATGCAGAAGGTGGCGGTCAGGTGGGCGATAAAGGCTATCTGGAAGCACCCAATGGCGATGTGATCTACATCACCGATACCAAAAAGGAAAACAACCTGATTATTCATCTGGCTAAAAACCTTCCGAAAAACTTAGATGAGACCTTTACCGCGGTGGTAGATGCCAGGCAACGCAACCGTACCCAGGCAAACCATACCGCGACACACTTGTTGCATCAGGCACTGCGCGCCGTTTTAGGAACGCACGTAGAACAAAAAGGTTCTATGGTGCACAGCGGTTATTTGCGCTTTGACTTTTCGCACTTCTCAAAAGTAACGCCTGAAGAATTGAAAGAAGTAGAGCAGTTTGTAAACGCCCGTATTCAGGAGCAGCTGCCGCTTGAAGAGCAACGCGGTATTCCGTACGATCAGGCGATTGCGGAAGGTGCGATTGCGCTATTTGGTGAAAAATACGGGGATTCCGTGCGTACTATACGTTTTGGCAAGTCGATGGAGTTGTGTGGCGGTACCCACGCAGACAATACCGGTGACATCTGGTATTTTAAAATCAAATCAGAGGGAGCGGTTGCTTCGGGAATTCGTCGTATTGAAGCGATTACCGGCGACGCGGTGATGCAGTATTTTGAAGAACAGGACGAAACGCTTGAATCTGTACGCGGTCTGCTTAACAACACCAAAGAGCCTGCAAAAGCCATTGAAAACCTCCAGGAAGAAAACAACGAACTCAAAAAGCAGCTCGAGTCTTTACTGGCTGAGAAAGCCAAGAATGTAAAAGGTGAACTCAAAGCAGATCTGGAAGAAATAAACGGAATTCAGTTTCTCGCCCGTGAGGTGGATCTGGATGCAAACGGCATCAAAGATTTATCTTTTCAGTTGGGTGGTGAAGTAGAAAATCTCTTTTTGGTACTGGCTTCGCGTCAGGGCGATAAGGCTTTGTTAAGTTGTTATATTGATAAAGATTTAGCTAAAGCGAAAGACTTAAACGCGGGTACCATTGTACGCGAACTGGGTAAATACATTCAGGGAGGTGGCGGAGGCCAGCCGTTTTTCGCTACCGCCGGCGGAAAAAATCCCGATGGGATTGTAGCTGCTTTGGGAGCGGTGAAGGAGTACCTGGGGTGATGGTTTGATGTTAATCGTTATTAGTCAATTGGGCTTTTGTTAGAAGTAAAAAGTGGGCAGTCTCAGTAGACAGTTAGGAAATACAAAATACAAAATCAGAAATTAGAAATAACCCAATCTTGTCAGGTCGAGCGTGTCACACTGAGTTTGTCGAAGTGCAGTCGAGACCCATCCGCTCCTGCGCGATTGTATCGCGCATTGTTTCTAATATTTTTTAAGGAAAACGGTATATCATTTAACCTCATAAGGACTAAATAAAAATCTGGAATCAATAAAACACCCTAAAAGTGAATTGGTTCTGATAAAACAAAATAAGTGACGATTGATCGTATAGTGCAAAAAAGAATGTTTGTTCTGTTTTTGATTTCACAAATACTAATTGTTTGTATGAACATAATGATATTTGGATCGAATGAAATCACATCTTATAATAGAACCATAGGTTGGGCATTTGATTTTAGGTATTGGGTCATAATTACTAAGCCTTTTCTCTGGATAACAGTGTTTTTAGGCTATGGGGCTCTAAGTTTATTGAGATATTCTACAAATAAGATACTTTCGATAATTCATTTGATAGCTATTTTCCTGATTTTTATAGTAGTGGTAATTTTATCCCTGGGTTCAGGTATCGTCTTGACTCTATTGTTTTTTTCAGCCTTGGTTTTTTTAATGAATTTTGGTTGGGCTATAAAAAATGGAATTAGTAAATCAGCCGAGTTGAGAAAAACGATATAAAAAATAATAAATAGGAATAACAATAAAAATATCTACGTTGTCAGGTCGAGCGTGTCACACTGAGCTTGTCGAAGTGCAGTCGAGACCCGTACTATCTCGCGATTGTAGTGTAAGTTTAAATAACCTAATAATCAACAACTTTCAACCCGAAACAGTTGGCAGTCTCAGTAGGCAGTTAGCGAATATGAAATACAAAATCAGAAATTATAAATAACCGAATCTTGTCAGGTCGAGCGTGTCACACTGAGCTTGTCGAAGTACAGTCGAGAACCATCCGCTATTGCGCGATTATATCGCGCATTGTTTTTTGTCAGTTCAACAATAAATAAGAAATCATAAATACTGGACGCTTTTCAAATAACCCAATAATCAATAACTCTTAACCAAACAGCACCCAATTCCAATAATAGCAATACCAATAAAAATAAGTGCAACTCCAAACCAAAATCCCGCTTCAACCTACCGCTAATCCTATTGATTACGATTCGCAGATTATGCTGGTGGGCAGTTGTTTTGTAGAGAATATTGGGGCGAAATTCGAATATTATAAGTTTAGGAATACCATAAATCCGTTTGGGATTTTGTTTCACCCGGAAGCCATTGCCCGGTTTTTTGAACAGGTGGCTGAGCGTAGAGAATTCAAAGAAAGGGATTTTGAAGAAATAAACGGAAATTTTGTATCGTTTGATGCGCATTCTAAACTTAGTGCAACTTCTGCAAAAGCTGCGACAGAGCAGCTCAATACAGCCCTGGCTGGTGCCTATGACCAACTCCAAAAAGCCACGCATATCTTTATCACGCTGGGCACAGCCTCGGGATATCGTCATAAAGTACAGGATAAAATTGTAGCCAATTGCCATAAAATTCCACAGCGGGAATTTGAGAAAGAACTGGCTTCGGTAGCTGAGGTTGAGGCGGCTTTGCAGCGTACGTTGCCAGCTATAGCAAAACTTAATTCCAATGCTTCAGTAACCTTTACCGTTTCTCCCGTGCGCCATATTAAGGATGGTTTTGTCGAAAACCAGCGCAGTAAGGCGCATCTTATTGCTGCGGTACATTCGGTAGTAGAGCGGAGTGATCGTGCTTTTTACTTTCCGGCCTATGAGATTGTAATGGACGAGCTGCGGGATTACCGCTTTTACGACCGCGACCTCATACATCCTAACGCCCTTGCGGTTGATTACATCTGGGAAGCTTTTGAGTCGGTTTATCTTTCGCCGCAGGCTAAAGAATTAAAAGGGCGGGTTGAAGAAGTGCAGCGTGGTTTAGAGCACAGACCTTTTAACCCAAATTCAGATCAGCATCAGCAATTCCTTGAAAAACTGCAGCAAAAAATAGCCCGGCTGCAGCGGGAAATCCCTCATATTCAATTCTAAATACGGCAATTGCCTTATGGATTGGTGTTTTGGTTTACAGGAGATTTGTCTTGTAATCAAAAACCAAAACCATGAACACAATTATCAAATTCACATCCATTTTTTTTCTGGGTCTTTCCCTAAGTCTCACGTCCTGCTCCACAGATGATGACGGGGGGGACAGCGCCGCAGGTGAAGGCAATCTTACCGCAAAAGTTGACGGAAAGGCCTACAAGTCTATGCCTGCTGCGACTACTGCTCAGGAGAGTTCTTCCGCCAATATCGAAATCATTACCATTAGCGGCGGTAGTGCAGATTCTGAAAACATTCAGATTACCATTATTGGCTTTGAAGGCGTTGGCACCTATACCCTGAACGCGGTAAGTCTGGGCACCTACACCTATCTTAAGGACAAATCTGATTTTATGAGCGCTCAGATTTTTTCTACTGCGACGGGCGCATCATCTAATGGCGAGATTAAAATCGCGGAGTATACCAAAGGTGAAAGCGTTAAGGGAACCTTCAGTTTTACGGGGTATCTTACCAGTGATACCACCAAAAAGGTGGTTGTGAGCGAAGGCGATTTCAACGTAAAAATTAAGTAAGTATTACTATCGAAAATCTCAAGTGTTGAGGTTTTTACACGAAGCCGGAAGCAGGAGTAATTCTGTTTTCGGCTTTATTGCTTGCAGCGGAGGCCATATTTATTTAAAAGAGGTATTTAAACGCTGTTTTATCTCGAGCCTCAGCTCTTGTTTTCTCTTGTACTACGTCAAAATATACGGCAATTGCCCTATTGATTAGCGGTTGATTTTCAGGGACTTTTGGAGTGTAAAAACTTTATAAACCGAAGACTTATGAAAATTCAATTACACCATTTAAGCAGCATCGTATGCTTGTTGCTTTTTACCGGAGGCCTTTTTGCTCAAAAAGCTGAAACTCCAGATTATACCTACGATGTAGGCGGAAATATCAATAATATGACTCTGACTTTGGCCGGAACGATGGTCGTCTCAACCAGTGATGGTCTCGTGGGTATTAAGCCGGGTTCTAACGAGCTGGTATTTAAGTTTACCGATTATGGTAGCGTAAAGCCTGAAGAGGTGACATATATTCCTGCTTCACCTTATCTTATCGTAGATCAGGGAGGCGTAGGGGGTCTTAAAGCTTTGTCGGCTTTATCGAGCAAAAAAGCGGTTATTGATTACATCTCAGGTAAAGTGATTTTCACTACCGAAAGTAAAGGCTGGAAAACCGTTCAAACAGCAGATGTGATTATGCCCGATAACAAGCTCGTCATCAGCGGACTTCAAAAAGAAGGTTCGATGGCTGAGAAAAACACAGCTAAACTGGCTGTTTATGATCTCATTACCGGCAATCTCGATTATTCCTTTTTCCTGAACGAGCCGGGTAAAACAACAGCTAAATATTTTGCTGTAACGGGGACGCCTTTATTATTGAAAGACAAACTATTGGTACCTACAACTCAGGGTATTTATGCGAAAAGTCATTCGGGGCAAACGCTTTGGGAAAATGACGTAAAAGATGTGAACTGGATGACCTCAAGCGCAGATGAGAAAGAAATTTATGCTTTTGACGTAAACGACACCGGGAGTAAAACCGAAATCATAAAAGTGAAGCCCGATGGCGGTGAAGCATGGGGAGACAAGGTAAAAGTTGACGGGGTGGTGAGCAATTTTCAAATCGTACCCCAGGGTCTGATTGTAGTGAGTGATAAAGATACTTCCGGAAAAAGCGTACTTGCCGGTCGGTCTGAGTCAAAAATCAATCTTCTGAGCGCAGCTAATGGTGAGGACCTTTGGGATAAAGCACCTAAAACCGGTGGTTTTGTGCAGCATTTCTATGTGATGGAAGATGGGATTCTATTCGGTATTTATGAAGGTGGAATCAATAAAGTCGCTTTTGACGGTACTCCGTTGTTCAAAAAGCCGCTCAAAACCGGAGAAAACATTCAGATAATGGCCGAAACTCCAAAGGGATTGATCTACATCACCTCTGAAGATGCCAATATTGTAGATCTCAAAACCGGGGAATCGGTTTGGAATAAACCTTTAAAATTCAAGAAGGCTGAAAGCGTTACTTCGGCTTTTGATGAGGCACACAGCCGGTATTTAATCAATGCAGATGACGAGTTATTTGCTGTAGACGCAGCGAGTGGAGACGTATCAACTCTGGCGAATGTAAAGTTTGATGAAAAGGAAAATCCAACCACACTGGCAGTGCGCGATAATGGTATTTTCTTAGGGAGTGATCAAAACATGACCTTACTTGACTTTGACGGAAACGAAAAGTACCATGAGTATTATAAATCTCCGGGCCGAAGCACGTTTGGTAAAATTATGGGCGGTATTACAGCGGTAGCCACTACAACACTTACAGTTGCAATGGCAGCTAAAGCAGGTGCAAACCGTAATGGGATGGATATGAATAATCTGGATAGCTATAATGAAACCGGAAAGGAAGCCAAGCGCGCCCAGGATATGTTTGCATCGATGGCAGGAGCTTCATTTGAATACCTCAGCAAACGCTTCAAAGCTTCTGCGGCGACCGAAGATTCTCAGTTCATCCTTTCTAATCTGGATGACGGTGTAGGACTTGTAAAATTGAGTAAAGCTGACGGGAGTGTGGAAAAAGAAATTCTGCTTAAAGACAAAAAACCGGAGTATGAGGTAGATGATTTTGGAGGCGTATTGTATTACAAAGCCGATAATAAAACCATTTATGCATACAATCTGAGGTAATCTCAAGCTATTAATTAATATTAGAAACTGCCTGAAGCTGCTTCGGGCAGTTTTGTTTAAAAGGATGTATTATTTTTTGATTTTAAGTTCTGTAAGCCTGGTAATTGGGCTGAGTTATTTAGGCTTCCGCTTTATAGAGCACCGCATCGGCGGAAGTTTTTCGCAGTCAAAAATTGCCTTCTTTTATGGTTACGCAGCTTTGGTTTACGCGCTGGCAGCGCTGGTGGTGAGTTGGATGTGGGTGTTTTACATCAACGTGTTCATAGGCGTGCCTTGTTTGATTACCGGTTACTTCTGTGCCAGCAGATACCGAAGGTTGACTGTGGGAGAAAAAATGTATAAACTGTTTTTAGTGTTGGCTTTAATTGCGCTGCTTTTAGCCCTACTGAGTTTAATTGCATTTTTAAATCGCTAACTATTTCGTTTAAATCTATGAAAACCCTGGTTTTTGAATTGCTGAAGCCCAACACCAAAAATTACATGGTGTATGTAAATGCTCTGTTTTTATTGGTTTTGTTGAGTGTGGGTTTTGTGAGTCCGTTGACTGTGGTGATGGCCTACTTTCTCGAAAGTATCATCATTGGGATTTTTAATGTCCTTAAAATGGGTTGGTGTGTGAGGCATACCAATAAACAGGATGGAGGGGGTTTAGGTAATTACAGCATCCTGATTTTCTTTGTCTTTCACTACGGATTTTTTATTGCCATACAGAGCATATTTGCATTTACTTTTTTTGAAATTGAAGGTTCTTCATTTTTTACCGATGGTTTTGCATTGCTGAAAAATTATAAGGCGTTATTGAGATTAGAAGGGATGTGGCTGCTTATTGCCAGTATTGTTTTTACAAACCTTTTGGCTTTTGTGATGAATTTTTTAGCCGAAAAACGCTACGAGCATTTTACCGCGGGCGAACTGATGTCCAAGCCCTATCTGCGCATTTTTGTGCAGCAGTTTGTTGTCATTCTCTCCGGTTTTTTTCTGGTGTTTCTCAAAGCCGGAATGATAGCTGCGGTGCTTCTGATCCTGTTTAGATTGGCGCTCGATCTGTTTTTGATAGGCTTACGCGAAAATACAGAAGCGCTAGACCGCTTTGCGTCCTGGTATGCTGAGAAGAACAGTCAAATGAGTTTTGAGAAAATCAAAAAGCAATTGCTGCTGTTTACCGAATAAATTTTAAGTAATGGATGCGATTTCGGGATCTGTATGGTTGGTTTTTATGGTGGCCGGCTACACCTTGCTGTATTATGTGGCTTATAAATTCGTGTTGTGGATAGCGAGCAAATACGTTTTTGCGACCGAACCAGGCTATTTGAAGGGTATCCTGGCGGTACTGCTTCTCATTCCTATGCTCATTTTGGTATGGGATTTTACATTTACAGGTACCGTATTTACGGCTTTGCCCCCATACCTAACCGGACTTCTGGTTCAGGTTTCGGTATTAAAAAGCAATTTAAAGCCAAGGCTTAAAAGTATTCTTGCGGGTTTCTACGTTATAATAGGGATTGTATTTATCGGGCAGGCTATGATTTAAAACTGAATGGAAATGAGCAGTATTTTTTCAATACCGGGAGCATTAGTTGTAGCGGCAGTATTACTGCTGTTTGTGATGCTAGTGCTGTATTTTCAGAGGTTAAAACGGAAAGATCAAAAAGCTGCCGAAATGCGATTACACTATCTAAATGAAAACATTCAGCGCAACCGGGAGCAACTGGCAAAGCGGAAGCAGCTCCTGAATACCTACAATCTTTTAGCCTATAACCTTAGCGAAGCGCTAATCATTCAGCCTGAAATCGCAGTGAGATAAAATTATTCCGGCCGATTTTTAAAAGAAATCTATTGTGGTATTTTTATATATTAGCTTGTAAAAAGCAAACAATCAGATTTTTATGAAACACTATTACGTTTGGACTTTCTTTCTTTTCTTTAATGCTGGCGTTCTTTCTGCGCAGAATATTCAACAAATTGATTCCATCAACGCGATATTGGTTCAAAACTCTTCCCTAAAGACAGATTCCCTATTGGTTATTTTTAAGAATAACCTTAAAGCTGCTGAGCAGATTGATTATAAAAAGGGTATTGGAGAGGCTTATAAAAACATCGCCACCATTTACGGTTATGAAGCCGACAGCAAAAAACGGGTAGAGTATAATCTGAAGGCCATACGTATTTTTGAAGAGAATGATCTCAAACCGCAGGCAGCCAACCTGTATGGAGAGATGGGCTATGGGATGAAGCGTGACAATATGGAGCGTGCTCAATATTATATGAACAAGGGGATTAAAATGGCTGAAGCAGGAAACTACAAAGAGGTGTTAGACCGTACTTATAATAACTACGGTGTGCTAAAAGAAATGCAGGGTCAACTGGATAGTGCGCTTTATTTTTATAAAAAAGGTCTGGCTATTGTTGAAGAACGAAACTATACCGAAGGTTTGCCCTACAGTTACAGCAATCTTGCAGGGGTTTACGGGCAGATGGGCAACTACGATCTTTCACGCGAGTTTTTTTATAAGGCGAAAGCTATACGTGAAAAGATTAATGACCGCAAGGGTATCGCAGAAAATTATACGCAGATAGGAGAGGTGTATTTAGCTGAAGGTAAACCTGCTGAAGCGATACCTTTTTTCGAAAAATCGTTGCCTATCGCACGTAAGGAGGACTACCGCTTCCTGATGCAATATACCTATCAGCAACTTTCGGAAGCATTTAAGCAAATGAAACAGACCGATTCTGCTTTGTACTATTTTGAAAAATATGCGGTTTTCAAAGACAGTATAAGCAGTTTGGAAACCAGTAAACAAATTGCGGCCTTAGAAGTTGAATTTGAAACCGAACAAAAAGAAAATCAGATTTTAAAACAACGGGCACAGCTGGCAGAAAAGGATCTGGAGGTTCGGCGTAAAAATCTGTACATCTATGGAAGTCTGGGGCTCGCAATTGTTTTAGGCTTGCTGGGTTACCTGATTTACAGCCGTCAAAAATTAAAAAATAAGCAGTTGCAAAAAGAAAGCGAACTTCAGATCGCTCTGGCAAAAATCGAGACTCAAAACCGGCTTGAAGAGCAGCGTCTTCGTATTTCGCGTGATTTGCATGATAATATAGGTTCGCAGCTTACTTTTATTATTATGAGTCTTGACAATCTGAGTTATTTGCTGGGAGATGCAGGACAACAGGTTAAAGAGCGTATTGCCGCCATAAGTACCTTTACATCGGTTACCATTAATGAATTGCGCGACACGATCTGGGCCATGAATAAAGAAAGTATAAGCCTTGAGGATTTGCAGGCCCGTGTTGCCGGTATTATTGATAAGGCCGAAAGCACCGGAACCGAAACGCAGTTCAAGGTTGAGGTTGATAGCGTTCAGGAAGATTTTGAATTTACCGCTTTAGAAGGAATCAATATCTACCGCATCATACAGGAGGCAGTAAACAACGCTATCAAATATGCCCAGGCCAACCGGGTAGATGTGATGATGCAGGTTGACCAGGATGTTTTTGATGTGCGCATAACTGATGACGGGCGGGGTTTTGAAGAGGCGCAGATTTTATCAGGTAACGGGCTTAATAATATGCGGAAACGTGCAGCAGACTTAAATGCAAATCTGCAAATACACAGCAATCCCGGAGCAGGCACAAGCATTCATCTTAGAAAACCCCTAAGCTGAATGCCTACAAATCTACCCGGTTTGAGTTAGGCATCAGTTGTGGTGAAAAGTTTACAAAGATTTCGCTTTACGAATAAAAAGCGTATTTTAAACGCTTAAAATCGAAACTATGACTCCCAGTTCTGCCAGCACGGCACAAGCTCCCAATAATGATTTTTATGCAGCTCACGATAAATTATACGTAGCTACAGACTGCATTATTTTTGGCTTTGATGACGGTGATCTTAAGCTGTTAATCTTTAAAAGAAGGGTAGAGCCAGACTCGGGAATCTGGTCATTAATAGGAAGCTTTGTCAAGATCGATGAGGATGTAGATGAAGCGGCACGCCGGGTTTTAAAAGAAATCACAGGTCTTGAAGCGATCTATATGGAACAGTCAAAAACCTATGGTAAAGCCGAAAGAGACCCGGGCTATCGCTGTATTTCAGTAGCGCATTACGCCTTAATGCGTATTAATGATCACGATCGCGAACTTACCCAGAGCCACGGCGCGTTCTGGTACACGCTGCAGGAAATCCCCAAACTTGCACTCGACCATACCGAAATGGTTAGTGATGCTCTTGATAAATTACGCAGAAGAGCGCGTTACCAGCCTATAGGCTTTGAACTTTTACCCGAAAAGTTTACCATTCCTCAACTGCAAAAGCTTTACGAATCAATTTACCAGCGAGAGCTTGATCCCCGTAATTTCAGAAAAAAGGTGCTGTCGCTCAAGGTTTTGGTCAAACTGGACGAAAAAGATAAATCAGGAAGTAAGCGCGGTGCTTATCTCTACCGTTTTGATTCTGAAAAATACCAGGAGCTGCTTGAAAGTGGCTATAACTTCGAAATTTGATCCCCCATCAATAGTGTAAAAGATGCCTGTACGCATTGCCATAGCCGAGGATAAATTCTTTTTAGCCCAGTCGCTTAAAGAAAAACTCTCCTTTTTTAAGGATTTTGATTTGCGCTTAACTGCAGAGAATGGGCAGGTTTTGATAGAAAAGCTTCAGGAACAGCCAAACATAGACCTGATCTTAATGGATATTGAAATGCCCGTGCTTAATGGTATTGAAGCCACGGCGCAGGTTAAAGAGCAGTTTCCGCATATCAAGGTGATTATGCTAACGGTTTTTGATGACGACATTCATGTTTTTAAGGCTATTCAAGCCGGTGCAGACGGGTATTTGTTAAAAGAAACTCCACCCGAAGCACTAAAATCAGGAATTGAAGAAACCCTTGCCGGTGGGGCTGCAATGAATCCCGCTATCGCAATGCGAACTTTAAAATTATTGCGCAATCCCGATGCGGTAAGCCATTTGGAGCAGCAGGAGCAAATAGCGCTTTCGCAGCGCGAAATTGAAGTTTTAGAGCAGCTGGCAAAAGGGTTGAGCTATACAAAAATCTCCGAAAATTTAGTGGTCTCTCCCAGCACGGTGCGCAAACACATCGAAAATATCTATAAAAAGCTGCAGGTGCATAACAAGCTTGAAGCTGTTAAAAAAGCCCGTAAAAACAATTTAATCTAGTATTACCAGAGATAATTTTGTAATATTAGATTCAAAGCGAAACCGGGAATGCCCGCCCTGTTTCACCACTTAAACTTAACCTCATCCTCTTAGCAGTGCGTAAACTTTTAATTATTTTACTTCTGGTAGTTCTGGGCATTTTCACCTATAACTATTTCGCTGAACGAAATGAATCACGGCAACGTCTTATCGAGAGTTCTTCTTTAATTCAAAAAGAGGTTCGCAATGTGGGTAAGCTCATCGTGACCGAAGGAACCTTTGCTCAGGTTTTTACCTATAACGATTCTAAACGTATGTATTTTGACCTCCTTACCGCCAGTAAAAAGGCGCTTGTGGTGGTCAATGCAAAAGTGAATATTTCATACGATTTGCGCGCTATGGAGACCCAGGTCGATGAAGAAAACAGGACCATAACCATACTGAGTATCCCAAAACCGGAGATCAATATCAATCCCGATATTGAATATTACGACGTTACTCAGGATTACCTGAATCAATTTGAAGCTTCAGATTACAATACCATCAAAAAAAGGGTAACCGCAAGCATCCGTAAAAAAGTAGAAGCATCCGGACTTCCCGAGCAGGCCGAGCAGCGCCTCATTTCAGAACTCGCCAGTATCTACGCCGTTACTAACGCCCTTGGCTGGGAATTGAGATACAATAAGACGGTGATTAAGAGTAATGATGAACTTCAGAAAGTGATTGTAGATTAATGCGGGTATGGCAGCAGTGAAAACATCTCAGATTTTAATTGAGGCGATACGCGAAATGCCCGGCGTTTTTGCGATAGTAGATAAAGATTTGGCCTTAATCTCAAAAAGCAAAGAATGGGATGCGGGCTTGCTTTCATACTTTTCGACTGTGACTGAAGACATGACAAAGCTTCAGCTTAAGTTTAAAACCGCATTTGAGAAGTCAATTCAGGGAGAGAATTCCTATTTCATTCAAAATATTCCACAGAAACAGGTACGCTATAAGTATAAATTCAGCCGGATAGATCCAGAGCCGTGTTTGATACTGATTCAGCAGGTTTTGCTTACACGACCTCAGGATTACCGAAAAGAATTATTGCTACAGGAAACCAATAAGGTTGCAGAAATTGGGTTTTGGGAGTATAATATTATAACAGGTAAAATTTATTGGTCTGAAGTAACCCGAAAGATTCACGAGGTACCTGAGGATTTTGTCCCAAACCTGGAAACCGGGGTTAGTTTTTATAAAGAAGGGGAGAATAGAGAGCGCATAAGCCGTGCGGTACAAAATGGGGTTGAAACCGGTGAGCCGTGGAATGGAGACTACACTATCATTAACCATAAGGGTAGGAAAGTTCACGTAAATGCCCGAGGTAAGGCTGAGTTTGAAAACGGGAAGTGCGTGCGCCTTTTGGGAACATTTCAGGATATTACAGAGCGTACAGAACGCAATATCCGGCTTAAAAAGAGTGAAGAGCAGTTTAGGCTGGCTTTTGAAAATTCTCCGATTGGGTTTTTGATTATTAGTATTGATGGTTTTCATTTATTGAGAAGTAACAGGGCTTTTCAAAAACTAATTGGGCTTGGCGAGAAAGAGCTTGTCAATAAAAAGCTTACTGATTTTTTCGCCCCTGAAGAAGCTAACCGCTATTACCTGAATTTCTTAAAATTAATTGACGGCAAGTTAGCCGAAATTCAAGGAGAACATTTCCTCAGGAATACTAATGGAGTGATTTTAACCTGTAGTGTGTTTGCATCTGTTATCTATGATCCCGACGCTAAGCCGAAAGAAATCATAGTTCAAATACAGGATGTTACAGAACTCAGGAGAAAGAGCCAGGAAATTGATCGTTTTGTTGAAGTCACTACCGAGCAGAATACACGTCTGATCAATTTTGCGCATATTGTTTCTCACAATCTACGTTCTCATACCAGTAACATAGCAATGCTCCTTAACTTTTTAAAAGAAGAAAAGGATTTAGATGAACGTGAGCTACAGTTAGATATGCTCAATCAGGCGTCAGATATGTTGACAGAAACGATTAAGCATCTCAATGAGGTGGTTTCTGTAGATATCGATATTAAGGATAAAGAAGAATTAGTGCTGAAAGATTTTGTAAAAAACACAGAGCGTTCGTTAAGAGGCCTGCTTGTAAACGCAAACTTTAAAATTTATAATTATGTTCCTGAAGATTTAAAGGTTTATGCGGTACCGGCGTATTTAGAAAGTGTTTTGCTGAATTTATTTTCGAATAGCATAAAATATAGAGATCCCAGGAAAAAATCGTGGTTGCAGGTTACTGCCGAAGCTGTTAATGGTTACACCGTAATCAGTGTGAGTGATAACGGTTTGGGGATTAATATGGAGCGTTATGGCGATCGTATTTTCGGTTTGTATAAAACCTTTCACGAGCATTCTGAAGCCCGTGGTCTTGGATTGTATATGACCCAATCACAAATTCAGGTAATGGGCGGTTCAATAGATGTAAAAAGTAAAGTAGGAGAAGGCACCACCTTTATAATTAAACTTCATGAAAAAGATAAAACTGGCATGTCTGGTAGATGATGATCCAATTGTTGTTTTTGGATTAAAGAAAATGATGAAGCTCGTTAAGTTTTGCGAGAATTTTTTGGTTTACAGCAACGGGCAGGAAGCTTTAAATGCACTCACGGCAATTTTTAAGACCGGTGATGAGATCCCTGATTTGATATTATTAGATCTAAACATGCCGGTTATGGATGGTTGGGAGTTTCTTGAAGCCTTTACCAAATATGATCCGCCAAAGAAAATTACCATTTACATTTTAACCTCGTCAATAGATCCCCGCGATCAGGAACGCGCGTTGCAATTTAGCAGCGTTTCTAACTATGTGGTTAAGCCCGTAACACTTGAGCAGCTTGAAGCTATACGGGATACTTTCAGTGATGAAGATTAGATTTTAGCAGCGCGTATAAGTTCAAGGCCGTCTTCAATAAGGTGACTTAAGTTGGGCCGTTGTTCTGAGATTTGATTAAGGTGTTCCTCGATTTCCCTGCAAAATTCAGTTAAGTTTTCATCAATCGCGAGTTCATAGAGCTCTACCGGTAACAGCCAATCCTCGGGATGGTATTTTTTAAGCAGATCAAAAACAGCTTGTGGTGAAAAGCGAGTGTCTTTACCTTCCCGATACTTACGCACTGCGAGATAGAGGCTTTCGAGCTCCTGGCGCTTCTCACTTTTTGAAGCTTTGATGGTTTCAGAGCCGGGTTTGTGATGTATCAGATCAAAAGACCTGAAATCTGCCGGACCCGAGAATGCAGATGTGATTTTTTTGCCTACCCCCAGATGATAAACTCCCCATTCCGGTTTAAAAAGCATGCGCTCCTTGTGAGTTACGGTGCAGTCTTCAAAGCTGATGAGTATAATTTTTCCCTGTAAATTGCGCGTTCCCGTAATTATTTTTCCGGTTACAACAATATCGCCTTCAAATTCCAGCGTGATTTTTTCGCCTTCATAAATTTTATAAGCCTTAAGATCTTTGGGACTCATATCTTCAATCGCGAGATTGATTCCTTTAAGTTTGCCTATTGCGGTACCATAACCCCTGTTGTGATTTAAGGTGCCGTGTCCTACGAGTTCCTTTTCATGGTAAGCCAGAGCAGTTGGTCCCTGCGTTTGTAAGTAGATTACCTTGCCTTTGTGTGTGATCATTTCATCAAAAACCCCCGATATTTGCAGGCCTGTACTCAACTGGGCTGTACCCAGATTGTTGCTTTCGATTAGTTTTTGCAATCCTTCAGGTCCGCCGGTGCGCAATGCCATCGTATTAGCAAATTCTTCGAGTACCTCGCTTAAAAAGGCAAAGTCCGGAGTCACATACAATTGAGGCTGCGGTTTTGTGATATCAAATTCCTTGTGCGCCGCTTCGGGGCCGTAGGGGATTTTTTCAACCGCGTCGGTCATACACCAGGCGCTCTCGCCTATAGATGATAGTAAGCCGGCGCCGTAAATTTTCGGATTTTCGGGAGTGCCTATAAGTCCGTATTCTACCGTCCACCAGTGCAAATTGCGTATCAGAGCCATCTCGCTGGTTTTTCCCATATTTTTCTGAAGATAGTCTACCTGTTCCTCAATTTCCTGTATGACTTCTTCCGGAGTATTTTCGGCTTCTTTAAGAATGGATAGCTTTCGCACCGCTTCATAAAGCTCATAGTCTTTAGCAGACGATATCGCTTTGCAGCCTATTTCTCCAAAACGTCTGAGGTATTCGGCATACTCGGGGTTTGCGATTATTGGGGCATGGCCTGCGCCTTCGTGAATAATATCGGGAGCGGGAGTGTATTCAATATGCTCAAGCTGGCGTATGTCTGAAGCGATAACCAAAACATTATAGGCCTGAAACTCCATAAAGGCTGCGGGAGGAATAAAACCATCAACCGCGACTGCTGCCCAGCCGATTTCTTTTAAAATGCGGTTCATCCCATACATATTGGGAATTTGGTCAATAGAAATCCCGGTTTGTTTAAGTCCGTCGAGATACGATTTATGAGCCACTTTACTGAGGTAGCTCACGTTTTTACGCATTACATAACGCCATACCGCCTGATTAATCGGCGTATAGTCCTCGTAGTTTTGAGGTTTTATATACTGTTTTAAATGCGGTGGCAGGCGGTCTATAAGTGGATTACTTTCAATATTTTTATCTAGAATCTCTGACATGCGATATATTTTTAAGCGGAATTTCCTCAATTCTTTCTCAACGGAGAAACAATACGTAATTTAGAGCTAAATTTGAAGATTATCCAATAAGAACCCACTTTTACTGAATAAAATTTATGCAAGACTCATTTGTTAATCTTGATATTAATGATACTATAGCTTCGGTCACTTTTTTTACACCGCATCACAATGCTTTGCCTACGGCAATTTTAAATCGTCTTAAGACGGTGCTTGATGAAGTGGCAGATAATAGGAACGTTAATGTAGTTATTTTGCAAAGTGGGGGAGATCGTACATTTTGTGCAGGAGCCAGTTTTAACGAATTGATTGCGATTGACAACGAAAGCAAGGGCAAAGATTTCTTTATGGGTTTTGCCAAAGTGATCCTGGCCATGCGCAATTGCCCGCAGCCGGTTATTGTTCGTGTTCAGGGTAAAACTGTTGGTGGCGGAGTAGGTATTGCGGCGGCAGCAGATTATTGTTTAGCAAGTACGTATGCGAGTATTAAACTGAGCGAACTGAGTATAGGTATTGGTCCGTTTGTGATAGGGCCTGCTGTAGAACGTAAAATGGGCCTTTCAGCATTCTCACAAATGACCTTAAACGCGCAGGAATTTTACACACCCGAATGGGCGAAAGTCAACGGACTTTTTGCAGAGGTTCTGGAATCGAATGGAGCCCTTGATAAGCGTGTATCGGAATTAGCAAAGCATCTGGCTGGTTACAATCCTGAAGCTTTAAAAGCAGCTAAAAAGATTTTTTGGGAGGGTACAGAGGCCTGGCAGGATATTCTCAAAGCTCGTGCAGAGACGAGTGGGAAATTAGTGCTCTCTGCGTTTACCAAAGAGAAATTGCAATCCTATAAATAAGAAAAGCCCTCATTTGAGGGCTTTTTGAGTTTTGGGACTTCTGTTTTAGTTAGAAGCCATTTTCTTAGGAGGATATTCCTGCATGATTTCTCCCACAATCTCGTTGATGCGTTCTTGTTTGCGCTCTACATCACGGGCCAGATAACCGGTTCCCTGACCTTGCCATACCAGTTCTTTCTTTTGAGCGTCAATAAGATCTATGTACAAAGTGCCCTCGGTAGTGCGTGACACGGTATTGCCAAAACCACCGCCCCAAGGACCCCAAGGACCCCAGGCGCCCCAGGCACCCCAGCCGTAATTATTGAAAACATCTACACGCTGCTGAGCGGTAGTAAAGATGCTTACCAGCATAGAAGGATTTTCAGATTTCACAAATCCCTTTGCGAGAAGGTTATCTTCAATTGCACGTAAGATTCGTTTTTTATCAAGGTCAGAAATTTCAGCCTTGTCAATACCGGGTTTGAAAAAGGCAAAGGTCTTATATTCGTTAAAATTGGCTGATTGATCATAGTCTGAAGATACGCGCACCGTGCTGCAGGAAGCCAGCATTGCGACAAGCGCTAAAAGCAAAAAGGGTCTAAAATTTTTCATAAGTATATTTTTTTAATTCGACAGAAAAGCAATTTTAAAGGCACAATAATTGTACCAATTGCAGATTATTCTTTGGTTTTATCAAAACCATAAGGACAGTGCCTGCAACCGCTCTTGCAACAGTAGCCTCTTTTTAGATGGTACTGCTCCGTAAAGCATCGATATCCTTCGGGTGTTAGATAATAATCTCCTTCTTCTATAGAAACTTTATTTTTAAAAAGTGTCATGATTTAAATTTACGAAAGAAAAGGTATAAGTTTTGTATCTCTGCGTAAAACTAGGTTAATGATTTGTATCACCGCTCCAAAACTTTTTAAGCGATTTTCAGGTTGTGCGTTCTGGCCTTTTATTTTGGTAAGGGAAGAACGCTTGAAGCGGGATCTGGTTTTTATAAACCATGAACGCATTCATCTAAGACAGCAGGCAGAATTGCTCGTGGTTCCTTTTTATATTTGGTATGCAACCGAGTACTTGTATTATCTGCTAAAAGGCTATTCCAAACAAAAAGCCTATCGCTCCATCTGTTTTGAACGAGAGGCTTATAAGTTTGAAGCCGATTTTACGTATTTAGAAAAGCGAAGATTTTGGGGTTTTTTAAAATCTTAAATTGATTTTCGCTATTTATTGTATCTAAGCTGGCTGGCATTTCCAGTTTTTAACTTAATGAATTATGCAAATCTGGAGCGCCACTACATTTCCCGAAACACCCGTAAACTCAATTTTAAACACAGTTTACTATGATAATCGTGTTGAAGTTGACCTCAAAAGGGAAGATCTGATTGATGCTGAAGTCTCCGGGAATAAGTTTAGAAAGCTCAAATACAACATGCTTCAGGCACTTGAAGAGGGGCATTATTCAATACTAACCTATGGAGGCGCGTTTTCAAATCATATCGCCGCCGTTGCAAAAGCCGGAAAGCTTTTTGGTTTAAAAACCATTGGAGTGATCCGGGGGGAAGAGCTGGGTCATAATTTAGACGAAACGCTTCAGAAGAATTCTACCTTGAGATTTGCACACGACTGCGGGATGCAGTTTGAGTTTGTAAACCGAACCGCCTACCGCGAAAAACACACGGAATCCTTTCGCGTAAGCTTAAAAACTAAATACGGCACCTTTTACGAGATTCCTGAAGGTGGTACGAATGAACTCGCTATTAAAGGTTGCCGGGAAATACTTGATGAAACAACAGCTGATTACGATTACATCACCTGCGCAGTGGGCACGGGTGGCACAATCGCCGGTATTATTGAGGCCAGTTTGCCGCATCAAAAGGTTCTGGGTTTCCCGGCGTTGAAAGGAGATTTTTTAGAGACTGAAATCAAAAAATACACTTCAAAAACCAACTGGCAGCTGATACCTGATTACCATTTTGGGGGTTACGCAAAAACTTCTGATGAATTAATTGATTTCGTCAATAGGTTTAAAGAAGAACAAAGCATTCAGCTTGATCCTGTTTATACGGGCAAAATGATGTATGGTTTGACAGATCTTATCCGCAATGGGTATTTCTCTAAAAATACCCGTATTTTTGCCGTTCATACCGGAGGCCTGCAAGGTATTCCGGGAATGAATGAAAGGCTTAAAAAACAGGGACGATCTACAATTAGTATCTAGAATGATCAAAAAAATAATTGCACTTTTAGTATTAAGTATTTTACTGGCGGGTTGCGGCGGAAGCAAAAGAGCGTCAAAACGTAAAGTAACTGTCAGATCATCCAGAGCTACAGAACGGCCTGTTACCAAGAAAGAAAGCGCACCTGCAGCGGTAACCGAAGAAACAGAAAGGGCTTATGAATATGCGCCTTTCAATAAAGTAGAAGATTATATCGAGCATTTTGCACCCATAGCAAAAGAAGAAATGCGCCTGTATAAAATTCCCGCAAGCATCACGATGGCCCAGGCGGTTTTAGAAAGTGGTGCCGGTAATGGTAATCTTACCAAAAAAGCCAACAATCATTTTGGCATTAAATGCCATAACTGGACCGGTGCAGTGGTCTATCACGATGATGATGAAAAGGGGGAGTGCTTCCGGAAGTATCGCGATCCTAAATATTCTTTTCGCGATCATTCGTTGTTTTTAACCGGAAGAAGTCGGTATGCAGATTTGTTCAAACTTGATCCCGACGATTATAAAGGCTGGGCCCGTGGTTTGCGTAAGGCCGGTTACGCCACAGATCCCAAATACCCGGAAAAACTTATCGCTATTATAGAACGTTATGCGATGTATAATTACGACGCCGAAGTTTTAGGCACAAAGATTAAAGAATTTAAACCTGAACCGTCTGATAAGGTGGTTCTACATACAGTCAAAAAAGGGGAAACGCTTTACAGTATTTCCAGAATGTATAACCTGACTGTAGACGAATTGAAAAAGAATAACGGCTTGCGTGATAACACGATAAGCATTGGGCAACAATTGAATGTTACCCCACAGTATAACGGATTTTAATGATGATTTATAAAAGAAGCAGCTCACTTTTCGCAGAAGCACAACAGGTAATTCCCGGCGGAGTAAACTCTCCGGTACGGGCTTTTAAGGCCGTGGGAGGCGATCCCATTTTTGTGAAAGAAGCTAAAGGTGCTTATTTATATGATGAAGACGGTAACCGCCTTATCGATTATATCAACTCCTGGGGGCCTATGATTTTAGGTCACGCCTATAAACCTGTTGTTGATGCTGTGGTTGAAAAGGCTCAGAAAGGAACCTCTTTCGGTATGCCCACGCAAATCGAGACCGAAATTGCACAACTTGCCGTAAAAATGGTGCCGGGTATTGATAAAATACGTTTTGTAAATAGCGGTACCGAAGCCTGTATGAGCGCCGTACGCCTCGCACGCGGGTTTACCGGCCGCGATAAGATCATCAAGTTTGCCGGGTGTTATCATGGGCATTCCGATTCATTTTTGATTCAGGCGGGTAGTGGTGCGGTGACTTTTGGTACCCCAAATAGTCCCGGAGTAACTGCTGGTACGGCAAAAGATACGTTGCTTGCACCGTATAATAACCTGGCGGAAGTTCAAAAGCTTTTTGAGGCTAATGAACATGAAATAGCAGCAATCATTATTGAGCCCGTTGCCGGAAACATGGGCTGTATTCCTCCCTCCGAAGGATTTCTGGAAGGGCTGAGGGAACTCTGCGATACGCACGACACCCTGCTCATTTTTGATGAGGTGATGACCGGTTTTAGACTGGCCGCGGGAGGTGTGCAGGAATTGATGGGTGTGCAAGCTGATATTGTAACCTTCGGGAAAGTTATAGGTGGCGGTTTGCCTGTGGGAGCCTTTGCTGCACGCAACGAAATTATGAACTACCTGGCGCCTGTTGGTCCCGTGTATCAGGCGGGGACTTTAAGCGGAAATCCGCTGGCGATGGCGGCCGGTCTGGCAATGTTGAAGGAATTAGACTCCGATCCTCAGATTTTCAAGCGTCTTGAAGAAAAAACCGAATACCTGCACAAAGGAATGGCAAAAGTACTCACCGAAAATGGTGTGGTGCATACCATAAACCGATTGGGTTCTATGATATCTGTTCATTTTGCTGAAAAACCTGTGACTGATTTTGCTAGTGCTGCAAACGCGGCTACAGATACTTTTAAAAAATTCTTTCACGGCATGCTGGCAGAAGGTATTTATATCGCACCCAGTGCTTATGAAACCTGGTTTATCACCGATGCCTTGACCTACCAGGATCTGGACGAAACCATCAATGCGGTAGCTAAAGTGGCTCCCGGTCTGAAGTAATTTTATAGCTTTGAATAAACTAAAAATCCCCTTCGATCAAACCGAAGGGGATTCTTTTTTGACATAAAACCGGGGTTATTTGCCTTCGTGGTGATTTCTTCTGCGGCCATCAGGTCGCTCGCCATCTTTACCATCACGCATACTCATACGCTGTTTCTGCTTTGCTTTCATTTTGCGCCATTGGTCAAATTGCTCTTCGTTTAAGATTTTCTGCATTTTTTCCTGATGTGCAATCTGTTTGTCGAGCATTGCAGCGTAGCGATCTTTACGCGCTTCGCGCATTGCTGCGCGTTCTTCTTCGCCTGGTTTTTCACCGTTTTTCATTTGCTCGGCACGTTCCTGCCAATGCGCCTTGCGTTCTTTGGCTGCTGCCAGTTCCAGATCGTAAATTGCTTTCTGCTGTTTGTCGTCAAGAACGAGAGCCAGAGTAAGACGCTTGGTTTGAATATCGGCCATTTCCTCGGGGCTGGCTTCCATCATTTTTTTCATACGATCCTGTCGCCCGTCTTGCTGTGCAAAAACCGAGCAGCTTACCAAAATCGTAAGGATTAAAGCTAATTTTTTCATGATTCTAAATGTTTAAATTATGTTCTTATGACTTTTGGATTTTAAAAAGGTTTAAATCTGAAAATCCGTAATCTTTTGTAACGTTTACCTGATTGGGCTTACTTATAGATAAATACCTAATCTTATGAATCAAATCTATTCACAACCCAACAACAATCTGGGAGCTAAGCGCTGGGCGCTTTATATCTTTATTTCAAGCATTCCCATTATCGGTTTTATAATGCTTCTGGTTTGGGCATTTAGCAGTAGTGAAAATCTGCATTTACAGGAATGGGCAAAAGGTAAATTGCTTATTGCCTTAATTGTACTGATTATCGTTCTTGGCTTTTTATTTCTTGCAGGCGGCATCGGGATTTTAACCGCTATCTTTAATCAATAAAAAAAGCCTTTCAGGTTGACTGAAAGGCTTTAGTTGTTTTGCTTTTTTTAAACTTATTCAATCACAGAGACGGCAAGATTATCACCTTCTTTCTCTACTTTGGCAAGTTTATGTTTGGTAAGGCCTTTAATGCCTTTATCCCATTTCTTATTGCTGAGACCACTTGCGTCTTTAAGCTGATCAAGTGCCATAGATTTTTCCTTTTTAAGGATCGCAAAAATGGTTTTTTCTTCTTCGCTAAGCTCTACTTTCTTACGTTCGGGTTTCATTTGCGGGAAGAACAGAACTTCCTGAATAGACTGATTGTTGGTCAAAAACATAATCAGACGGTCCATTCCTATACCCAGACCCGAAGTAGGCGGCATACCGTATTCCAGGGCTCTTAAGAAATCCTGATCGATAAACTCGGTAGCTTCATCATCTCCTTTTTCAGCCAGTTTAAGTTGCTCTTCAAAACGCTGGCGCTGGTCTATAGGATCATTTAATTCTGAATACGCGTTTGCGATTTCCTTACCACAAACCATCAGCTCAAAACGTTCCGTTAATTCCGGGTTTTCGCGGTGCTCTTTACACAGCGGACTCATCTCTTTGGGATAGTCAGTTATAAACGTAGGCTGAATAAAATTACCTTCGCATTTTTCACCGAAAATCTCATCGATAAGCTTGCCTTTACCCATCGTCTCATCAACTTCAAGACCCATGCCAAGAGCAGCTTCGCGCAGCTCCTTTTCGTTCTTTCCGGTGATGTCATAGCCTGTGAATTGCTTAATGGCATCGGTCATCGTAACTCGTGCATACGGAGCCTTAAAATCTACTTTATGTTGCCCGAAGGTAGCTTCGGTAGTACCATTAACCTCCATCGCGCAATGCTCGAGCAGTGTTTCGGTAAAGTTCATCATCCAGTTGTAATCTTTGTAGGCCACGTAGATTTCCATTGCCGTAAACTCCGGGTTGTGGGTACGGTCCATGCCTTCATTTCTGAAGTTTTTAGAAAACTCATAAACCCCGTCAAAACCTCCTACGATAAGACGTTTTAGATAGAGTTCATTCGCAATACGCAGGTAAAGCGGAATATCTAAAGCATTATGGTGTGTAATGAATGGACGTGCAGCAGCACCTCCGGGAATAGACTGAAGAATTGGCGTTTCTACTTCAAAATAGCCCTTATCGTTGAAGAAATTTCGCATCGCGGCAAAAAGCTTGGTGCGCTTTACAAAAACTTCTTTCACTTTAGGATTAACGACGAGGTCTGCATACCGCTGGCGGTAACGCATCTCAGGATCGTTAAATTTATCAAACTCGTTCCCGTCCTTGTCAACTTTAGGCAGAGGAAGAGGCTTTAGGGCTTTACTAAGCAGGGTGAATTTTTTAACCATTACGGTTTTTTCGCCCACCTGAGTGGTAAAAAGATCGCCCTCAACACCAATAAAATCGCCTATGTCCAGCAATTTTTTGTAAACGTCATTGTAATGGGTTTTATCTTCACCGGGGCAAATTTCATCACGGTTAAAATACACCTGAATACGACCCGTAGAATCCTGCAACTCGGCAAAAGAGGCTTTGCCCTGAATTCTGCGCGACATTAATCTACCGGCAATTATCACCTTTTTGCCTTCCTCAAAATTCTTTTTAATTTGGGTAGCGGTATGATCTACAGGGAATAAATCTGCAGGATAAGGGTTGATGTTTAGTTTGCGTAATTCGGCAAGTTTTTCGCGGCGTATTTGTTCCTGTTCTGAAAGTTGCATATTTCGTTCTTTGTTAAGCAATTAAAATAAATGCTCGCATCGTTTATTGGCAGCGCTAAAGGGCAAAATGCCCACAAGCTTGACCCGAAATTAAAAGTTTGTTTTCAAATGAATGTTCCGGGGACTTGTTTCTAGCTAGTTTATTAGGCTGGCAAATATAGCAACTCAGGGTCTAGAAATCAATGATTGTAACGAAAGCTTATAATTTTACACTTATAGGAACATCAATCATCATCAATCAAATTTAAAATGAGTTTTTTTAGAGCTTTAATCGCAATTTTTCTACCACCTCTTGCGGTGTTGGACAAGGGTTGTGGTTCTATTCTTATCGTTACGGTTTTATGGTTTTGCGGCTGGATTCCGGGAGTTATCGCAGCTTTGGTCATTGTGAATAAAAAGTAAAGCAGGTCTCTTTCCAGGAATCGTATCTTTGCAGTATGAATAAGCAGATACAACTTGAAGATTTAGGAAACAGGGACTATAAAGAAGTTTGGGATTACCAGGAAAAGCTTTTTAAGTCTATTCTGGATTTGAAGATCAAAAATCGAAGGGAAGAGACCAATCATCCCACGCCCAATTACTTTTTGTTTGTAGAGCATCCCCACGTTTATACTTTGGGTAAAAGCGGGGATATAAGTAATCTGCTTATTAGCGAAGAACAGCTCGCGGCTAAAAAGGCTACCTTCTATAAGATCAATCGGGGAGGGGATATTACTTATCACGGACCCGGGCAGATTGTGGGGTATCCTATTCTGGATCTGGAGAATTTCTTTACAGATATTCATAAATACCTGCGTCTGCTTGAGGAAATGATCATTCTTACTCTGGCTGACTATGGCATTAAAGCCGAAAGGTCTCCGGGAGAAACCGGGGTTTGGCTTGATGTAGACACTCCTTTCGCCCGCAAAATCTGCGCGATGGGTGTCAGGGCAAGCAGATGGGTAACTATGCACGGCTTTGCGTTTAATGTAAATGCAAATCTGGGCTATTTTGATAATATCGTTCCTTGTGGGATTAAAGAGAAAGCGGTTACCTCACTTAATGTTGAGTTGGGTAAAGCGCAGGTGGATGAGGCTGAAGTGAAGCAAAAATTGCTTGAGCATTTTAAAATTCTATTTGAAGCCGAATTCGTAAACCTTAATTCTGTACAAAGCCCGAATTAGTTTCAGAAGTATTGATTCCTGTTAAAAGAGTCAATCCGGTCATTTCGCCATTTTTAGTATAATGCATTTGTTTAACAAGACCGATGCCGGGAGCAATCCATTGCTTTAGTCTGCCGTCTTCATCACTTTGAGGAGTGATATGAGTTATAGATTCTACAACAAAACATTCGAAAGTACCCGCTGAAGTGTTCAGAACCTCCCTTTTTGTAAAATGTCTGTTCTTAAGCGTGTATTCTAAAGTGTGTACAATAGGCACAACCCTTAAACTTATAGTGAGTTGTGCATCAGGCAAGTGCTGGCCGGGATAGAAATCGACCGGTATTTCAAAAGTTCCCGATTCTATGTTCAGTTGCATGTTGCTATAGGCATCAAACATATAGCCCGGCAGTATGTTTTTAATACCCAGTGTCATACACTGTGAGTCCTGTTCTAGGTAATTATAAGTTGAATGTGACGGATCCTCTAAGGGTTTTACGTCAGCGAGTAGCATAATCTTTTTGCCTGTTAATGTGTTGAAGCTTGAAGTGACCCGGTAAAAGGTTTCCGAAGTAATTTGGTTTTCGGCATTGTAGGTGGTGTAGCTAAGGTTTGAAACATTTGAAAATACATCAGTAGTAAGGTCCTGTGATTGTCCTTTAGCTAATAGAGGAATCAATACGAAAGCAAGCAGGTTAAAAATAGTTTTCATAATTGGCTGTATTTCTTTTTAAACAAAAAGGGAATTACAGCATATCTGAAAAAAGCTTTAGGGGAAGAAAATAGCTTTTAAATCAGAAAAGGGGAAATGCTTGTACGTATCGAAAATACAATATTATTTCTAACTATACCTATGGAAATTTTAAATTTAACAGATTAACTTTCAGTAAGTTGTGTTTACAGGTTGATTTGGTAAATAAGTACGCTGTCTGACTCACCTTTGCAAGTAAGCAGAAGATTTTTAGCGTTTCCGGAATGTGCGAGATCAACATTTGAGGCTGCATAAACAGGAAAATTTGGAAGAAGATTAGCTTTTGCGTCGTACAAATAGACTCTATTGGTTTGTAAGTCTGTTAATGCAACATACGAGGAGGTTCCGTAGGTAAATACGTGAAGTCCGCTATAGATGCCTAGGTCAAGCTCGTTTTTCTCATTATTTATAGTGAGCACGTTTCCTACCAGTTTGGCTGTTATACTTCCGCCCCGATCGAAGAGGGTTTCGGTACCTGAATTTGATTTTTTTCGTGTGACTTTTCCGCTTTGCGAAATAGAAACGCTGCTTCCGTCTGCTTCGATAAGAACAAAGTCAGATTTTTCAGTAGTGATAGGATTTCCTGAAAAATTGAATTTCTCAGCAACATTTACCCTTAAGTCACCTGTTCTACTCAGAATTTTTAGTTTTCCATTTTCCAAGGGAAAAATGAGATAATCTTTTGAGCCTATGCGCAGATGTTGTGGTTTTGCGTTTACTGGGGCTTCAGCTTTCTCGTATTTAAAGCCTTTTACATTTTTGCCTTCCCGGTCGAGCATACTCACCACGTTATCCTGGATGATTACAAAACGGTAATCCCGGTTTCCATCGTAATCAAATACAGCAAGAGGTTGAGTGAGGGTGTTTTTGTAGTTGATGTCAAAGGGTTGTACAATGACGCCGTCACTTGCAATAACATAGAAGTGGTGTGGTGTTACAAATGCGTATTGCAGTCTTCCGTTTTTATAGAGGTCCACCTGCTCAATTGCGCCAAGAATAGGTCCGTCAAGCTCTTTTTTCCAGTCGATTTTTCCGCTTTGATTTATTTGATATAAGGTGTTTGAAACATCCTGGACTAAAATATTCTGACCTTTGGTACGGTAGTTTTTAAGAAGCTGAGGATTGTTAAGCAAATCGTTGTCCAGTTTTATACTTGCGATTTGAACAACCTGTGATTTCTTTTGGGAAACGGGTGTCTCGTAAATCCCCCCGTTTATATAAACATAATCATCAGAGGCACTCAACTGCAGGGCAGCATGCGGATAGGTCTTGAGGTCGATATGTTTTAGGCCTTTAGCGTGCTCTTTACTGAGTTTTTGATCCAGGTATTGAGCGGTTTTACTGGTGTTTGTATAGTATTCTAAAGTGTAGGTGTCGCTAAGGTTTTTTCTAAATTGTTTATAGGTCTGGTCATTATTTAGAACAGCGCCATTTTGATAATTAGCGGTTAGATCTTTAAGCTGATTTATTGATTTAGCAAAGAAAAAATGAGCATCCAGAGCAATATAGTACTCAAGCGCGGGTAGATTAAGCAGTTCTCTGAATGCGGTTTGAAAAAGGGTAGAGTCATTGAGCTTGCGTATGGGGTATTCTCTAAATATTTCGGCTTCGCCGGAAATGGTCTGGAGCGAAATCCCGGCTTGTTCTGCATCTGTAACTTCAGAAAAAACAATTACATCATCTTCCTGCTGAAGGCTTCCTACTCCGGTAGCATATTGCATATAGTCATCTAGCGGAAGTTTGAAATCTTTAAGTAATGCACCGCGGTATTCTGCCAGATTCGATTTGTAAACCTCCCAATCCTGAAAATTAAAATAGGAATATCCTCTCGCTGAAATTGGGATAAGGCCTTCAAAATTTGTTGTAGCCGGACTTAAGCCTTCAAAAAGGCGTGCGTTTTGATCGGAGTCTTTAGAATATTGAAGCACTCCACTGAGTTCTACAGCATCTGTTTCTATATCAAGATCTACGCCCAACCAGTCAAAAGACTTTTTAGAGCTTTGAAAACGGTGATGATCAAAAATATCTCTGAATAACGACTTATAATAAAAGCCATTAATAAGGAGGTTGGGGCTTTGAGCAGAACTGGTTTTTAAAATATTCTTCAGCGAGGTGTCTTCGGGGTCTCGACCGGAATTAGCCTGAAGCACCGCGTTTTCGAGAATTAGTTTTGATGTACTGGCCAGAAGATACGTATCATTGGTTATAAAGTAAATCTCCTGATCGTCGATCTTGATGTGATTTATAGCTACCCCTTCATAATCATAGTTGTTGAGCTGTTTTGTAAAAGAAGAATCTTTGGGCAGCAGGTTTTTGTGCGCTTCAGTTATAAAGGCAAGGTCATAATCATCATCCCCAAGAGCAATCCAGGCTATATAGGATTCTTTTTCGGGGTTGAAATAATTTAGAAGGTTTCGTTTTTGGTCGAGTTCTTCATATAAACGCGTTTCAGAGACAGATTTTAAAAATTTTGCACTTTGCAGGCTGTTTTTCAAATCCTGCCACTTAGGAACCCGCAGAATCGCTGCAGTTTTTTGAGGAATGAGATGTATGAGATCTGTTTCGGTCTCCGGGTGGCTGGTGCAACTTTGTAAAACGCTTAAAATGATAATTACCCAAATACTATTCCTCATTTCTTGAAAATTGTGCTTTTGTGAGACGCAGGTAAAATTAAAAAGTAAATTGGAGCGGCGGTGATTCTAATGGCATTAAATGTAAGTGTAAAGTACGATAGGTTTATAAATCAAGACTCAGTTGTTCGGGCAAAAGCCTGAAAGACTTTCTATGGAAGGGAGTTGTACCATATTCCTTTATGGCCTGGCGGTGTTCTTTTGTAGGATAGCCTTTGTTCTTTTTCCAGTTATATTGAGGAAATTTTTTATGCATATCAGTTAGGTAGCGGTCGCGTTCTGTTTTTGCTAGAATAGAAGCAGCTGCGATAGACAGGTACTTTTGATCTCCTTTGATGATGCATTCGTGTGAGGAAGATTTGTAGGGTTTGAATTTATTGCCGTCAACGAGAATGTGTTCTGGTTGAGGATTTAGCTTTTCGATAGCCTTATGCATTGCCAGAATAGAAGCGTTTAGAATATTGATTTTATCAATCTCTTCTGGGAAAACGTGGGCAACGGCATAGGAAACAGCTTCATTTTCAATCAATTCCCTTAGTTGCTCTCTGGATTTTGCAGAGAGTAACTTGGAGTCATTAATAAACATATTGTTGAAATCTGCCGGCAGAATTACCGCTGCAGCAGTAACAGGGCCTGCTAAACATCCTCTTCCGGCTTCATCTGTACCGCATTCGGTTAGCAATGTTTGGGATAATAGTGTTAAAGGCATCGGATTAAATATAATCATTAATTCTAAAATAGGATTTTTAGTCTGAGACCAGTCAATGAATTTTTTTTAGAGTTCCTGTAAAAACCTTGGTTTTTCAGTAAAATAAAACGGCGTTGTGGTAAAATTTTACAGATTTGCTATGTTAAATTAAGATGGCATTAAGATTATTGTTGCATTTCATTAAAAGTTTTAAGATGTTTGCGACGGCTAATTCAAATAAATAAATTTATGAAATCAAAAATTACATGGTGCTTTGCATCGGTATTTCTGCTTATGATGCAGTTTGCCTTTGCGCAGCAAAACAAAATTTCCGGAACAGTAACGGATCAGGATGGCGTTGTTCTACCTGGTGTTAACGTTGTTGTTAAGGGGACCAACCAAGGAACGCAAACAGACTTTGATGGTAACTATGCTATTAATGTTAATGTGGGTCAGACTTTGGTTTTTTCTTTTGTTGGGTTGAAGAATTCAGAAAAGAAAATAGGAGAGGGGCAATCTGTCATTAATGTTTCAATGGAACCGGATGCAGATGTACTTGAAGAGGTTGTTGTTCAAGGTTACCGAACTTCAACAAAAGAGAAATCAAGCATTGCATCAGTAACTGTCTCTGCAAAATCAATAGAAAACAGGCCTAACGCAAGTTTCGTCCAGACTTTGTCGGGTCAGGTGGCAGGTCTTAATATCAGTACTGCCTCCGGTCAACCAGGTTCAAATTCAACGGTAATATTACGTGGTATTAACTCGATAAATGGTAATATAGAGCCGTTATTCATTATCGATGGTGCTCCAGTTGATCAGGATAATTTCCGAAGTTTAAACCCTCAGGACATAGCTTCGATATCAGTGTTGAAAGATGCAGGTGCTACGGCGATTTATGGAAACCGTGGTGCTAATGGTGTTATTGTTATTGAAACAAGACAAGGTCGTTTCGAGCAGCCGCTAAGGGTTGATGTAGTTTCCATATATAGCTTTAGCACCTTACAAGATAATGATTACAATTTGATGAACTCTCAGCAGCAGCTTGGGTTAGAGAAACAGGTTGGTTCTGGGTTGGGTTCTACTTTGACTGATGCTGAGATTGCAGGGTATTCAACCACAGACTGGCCTGACTACTTTTTTAGAACTGCAAACATTAGCAATAATACTGTAAACCTTTCTAGTGGTGGTTCTAAATCAACCCAATTTACGTCTTTAGGATACTATGATGCAGAAGGAATTTTGAAGAATACCGGTCTTCAGCGTTTCAATATTAGAAACAATTTGTCAGGTAGAAGTGAAAATGATCGTTTTGATTATTCATCCAATTTTAGTATCAACTTCTCAACTACAAACGAGGATGGGTCCATTGGTACGTCTGGTATAAACAGAAACCCTATTTTAGCTGCTTATCAGTCTGTTCCATATATTAGTCCAGATGATTATGTAGACGGTGCTTCGTTAACTTCTCCTCTTTTATTTAGAAATACCCCTTTATTTATTATTGATAGGTTGAGAACTTACACCAGAGAAGATGAAGAGGTTAAATTAATTGGTTCTTTCTCGGCGGGTTATAAAATTACTAATGATATTGCCGCTAGAGTTGTGTTAAGTGCTGATTATCAAAATGAGGTATTGACTACGTCAGAAGCATCAGACTCCTTTAATGCATTGCTTTTTGGTGGAGCGGCAAACCCATTGGCGGGTTCGCAGTTTCAACAAACGAGACGTGTTTTTTCATATAACCAGGTAACTTCTCTTAACTACAATAAGTCGTTTGGGGAGCACACATTTGATTTGGGTCTCTTTACTGAATATTTTAAGGCTCACCTTCGTCAGTTTGGAGCTGAGGCTAATGGTTTGGACCCCAAAACCTTTTCTCCTGGAGATGGTGCAGGTTATGTGGCTGATAATGGTCAAAATGATTTCTTTGCTGATAATGCATTTGCCCTAAGAAGAAATGCTGGTTTATTCTCTTATTTTGCACGAGCAGATTATGACTATTCTGCTAGATACGGTCTTACTGGTACTATACGTAGGGATGCATCTTATCGTTTCTCAGGAAGTAATAGATGGGCTACTTTTTATTCTATTGCAGGTAGATGGAATATTAGTAACGAGAGGTTTATGCAAAACAGTGTTTTTGATGTGTTAAAACTAAGGGCTTCTTATGGTACTTCTGGTAACCAAAGGATTTCAGGAGATACTTACTTCAGCGCTCCAGACTTATATCTTAACTTATTTGCTACCGGTGCCGGTTATGCGGGTCTGAATTCTATTTTCTTAAGTCAAATAGGTAATACAACATTAAGATGGGAGACTGTAGCTCAAACCAATGTGGGTGTTGATTTTGAGGTGTTCAACAGACGTTTAAGAGGTTCTTTTGATGTTTACAATAAAGAAACTCAAGATCTTTTTCAAAGCACCCCAATATCGGCTATTAACGGGCAGACAGCCCTTAATGCGAACGTAGGGAGTCTAGGTAATAAAGGTTTTGATTTTAATATAAATTATGACGTAATAAGAGGTGGTGTTGATGGTTTTAATATGAATGTTGCTGTTTTAGGTAACTATAATAAAACTGAAATTCTTGAATTACCTGGTGGTGATACAGAATTAATTGGTACTGGCCGTGTTGGAGGTCCTTTGTTTGAATATTATACTATACGCTATGCTGGGGTTAATCCTGCAAACGGTAATGTGTTGTTTTACACTGCTGATGGCGAGGTTACTGAAACACCAAATGCCGATACTGATCGGGTTTGGACAGGTAAGAATATTTATCCGGATTGGAATGGTGGTTTTAATATGAATTTTGACTATAAGGGATTTTTCCTTCAAACCCAATGGAATTATACATTTGGCGTAGATCGTTTTGATAATGACTTAGCAGGATTCCAGAATAGAGATAATATTGGGCAATTTAGAACTTCAACAGATATTTTGCGTGCCTGGACTCCAGATAATCGTGTAACTGATATACCTGCTTTGGGTGCTACTAACGTAAATGTTTACGGATCTACCAGATATCTTAGAAGTGCAGATTATGTAAGATTGCGTTTTGCAAGTTTTGGATATTCATTTCCTAAACGTCATATAGAGCCTGCAGGAATTTCGTCTCTACGTCTTTTTGCGAATGCTGAAAATTTATTCACCATTACCGAATGGAGAGGTTTTGATGCCGAGGCTCAAATTAATACTTCACGAATCTATCCTACTCCACGTACAATTTCTTTTGGAATTGAATTAGGACTATAAAAAAAAATAAAATGAGAAATATAAAATTTAATTTGATATGGGTCATTTTAGTAACATCATTAATTTCTTGTAATGATGCTATTGAGATTGATCAACCGGGAAGATTGAGTGCTGAAGCCACCTTCCAAACAGTAGATGACTTACAAGCAGGTTTGTACGGAGTTTATCTGAGATATGATGTGACTCAAGAGATTTCCTTTGCCTCACGGTTTACAGATGAAATTTCAATTGGTTTCGACAACGGAGGTCAGGCACTTTCGGAATATAGCTTTGTTTTAAACCCAGATGGAGCAGCGCCTGCAGATTTTTGGGTGCAAAATTATGCCGCTCTTAATGCAGCGAACAGATTGCTTGATGCTGCTCTTATCGTTGAGCCATCTGCTGATCAGAGAGATCTTTATGATGATATTGTAGGTCAGGCACTTGCTTTAAGAGCATTTGCTCACTTTACATTGTTGTCATACTTCACCACAGACTACACAGATGATTCTGCTTTAGGTGTTATATTGTTAGACTTTGTGCCAACTATTGATCAAAATTTACTTAGAAATACTAACGGTGAGATCTATGCAAGTATAGAAGAAGATCTGAGTAGAGCATTTAATTTGCTAAGTTATGATCAGAACCCCACATTTATCGGAAGAGATTTTATTACTGCTTTAAGAGCTAGAATGGCAGCTTATCGTCAGAATTATCCTGATGCAGAGCGGTTTGCTAGACAGCTTGTCGATAAATATGGTATTGCTAACCGTGATCAGTATAAGGCGATGTTTTTAGATCAGGATAATACAGAGATTATATTTAAATTAGAGCGAACCCTGAACGGTCCTTACGATGGTCAGGGTAATACAGCTTTTCCAATTGGAGGTGGTTGGGCAGGAGCTAACTTTGCTTTTACCGGTCCAGGAATTGATGGATCACCTTATCTTGAGATGGGTAGAAGTCTTTTCAATCTTTTAGACCCTGCCGATATTAGATATGATGTAAATGTGCATCCATCATCAATAGTAGATCCTAATTATCCTGATCCTGTAAATTTCGCAGCAGATGATATTTTGGTCATAAACAAGTACCCCGGTTCCGAGGGTCGTCCTTTAATGAATGATCTCAAGGTGTTTAGATCTTCTGAGATGCTTCTTATACTTGCAGAAGCAAGAGCTGCTCAGGATAACTTTAATGGTGCTAGCAATAGTACCGCTTCGTTGATCAAGAGGTTAAGAGATGCTAGGTTTGGTGAGGCAACAGCGTTGCCAAATTACGGAAGCAGAGAAGAAGCTTTTGCTGATATACTTGAAGAAAGAAGAATTGAGCTCGCTTTTGAGGGACACCGCTATAAAGACTTGAAGCGCTTAGGCCAGCGTGCTAATCAAGGAGTTGATAAAGATCCTTTAGATTGTGCATTTAATGGTGCTTGTGCGCTTCCTGCAACTGATTATCGATTCACTTTTCCTTTACCGATTGTAGAATTTAACGCTAATCCTGGATTGAGAGAACAACAAAATCCTGGATACTAAACAGTTTTAATTATGAAAAATAGAATTTATATATTAAGTTTTTCCTTAGTCTTACTGGCAATTGGCTTGGTGAGCTGTGAGGATGAGGTAGTGATTTATAATCCCGATAGTTCTTTTGCACAGTTAGAGAGTGCTTCTGCATCTGTTGCCGAAGATGGAGATACTGCTTCTATCACAGTTACGTCTAGTGCTGCAGGTACCGTAAATTTTACAGTTAGTTCTGAGGCTGGTAGCGATAGATATTCTATAACTCCAGCAAATGGGGTGTTAGAATTCACGGAGGGAGATGCGAGTCAAGAAATTGTTGTTACTCCTATTGATAACCTGGATAATGATGGTAATGTTGAAATTACTATTGAATTGGTAGAAGGAGGGAGTTTATCAATTGGAACCGGTGGAGAAGGATTATTTAAGAAGAGTGCTACCGTTTTAATAAGAGATAATGATTGTCCGACTGTAGTTTCAGAGAAGTATGGAGTAAGAGTTTTTGCATTTGGTGAGGAAGCTCCATCTTATACTGCGACTTTAGTTCCTGTTGCAGGAACGGACAACCAGTTTACGGTAGCATCTGCCTGGGGACCAACATTTGTATCTTGGGCAACCGGAGATAGTCAATATGATAATAGATTCCTATATCCTGCGACTATTACTATTAATGATGATTTTACGGTAACAGTAGTAGGAGGTGGTGCTGCATATACCGGAGGTACTGGAACTTATTCTGCTTGTGATGATGAGTTTAGTTTCACATTAACCCAAGCTATTTTTAGTAGTCCTTTTACCGTAGATGTGGTGATGACGGGTAATTAAGAAACGTCTAATTTTGATTTTTTTAAAAACCGAGGAATTTAAATTCCTCGGTTTTTTCATTTTAGTCCATTCGGTTTTTCTACAACCTAATGCGGTTGAGAATTTATGTTGTTTACGCTTTCGAAGAGCAGCTTGAAGTTTGAGATACCATACTCAAATAAATTATAGTAATTTGAAGTTGTTATTTTAGTTTTTGTAAGTAAATATTTATGATTTTATGTTCGAATTTAGTAAGGTATGGAGATGTGAAACATTTTAAATGATAGGATTATCAGCTTATTAATTATGCCTAAATATTATTTCACCCACGTTTGTTATTTTATCAGTATCAGCATTGTAGATTAACTCCTCAAAAGGTAAAGGTTCGAGTTGTTAAATACACTCGTTAAAAAATGATATTAATTAGGACACTATCCTATTAACTGTGTAAGTTAAAAATAACAGGGGTTTGACTTGTTTCAAGTCTGACCTTTTTTTCGTAGATCGTTAGGAACTGATTTAGGATTATGCCCCAGTTCTTTACAGGCATCGATAATTTTTTGGTCGCCTCCCTTACTGACAAATATACGGATTTCATCACCGCATCGTCTGTTTGGAAAGAGAGTTTGTTCTTAGTGTACTTTCTTATCTTTCCATTGAGGTTTTCTATCAGGTTTGTAGTGTATATAATTTTCCTGATCTCAATGGGGAACTCAAAGAACACGGTAAGCTCGTCCCAGTTCTCCCTCCAGCTTTTTATGGCATAGGAGTACTTATCTTCCCATTTACCGGCAAAGTCCTCTAGGGCTGCCTGTCCCGCAGCCTGATTTGGTGCGTTATAGATACCCTTCATATCTGCCGTGAAGGCTTTTTTATCTTTCCATACAACATACATGCAGGCGTTTCTTAGTTGATGTACTGCGCATATCTGGGTTTTGGATTCCGGGAAAACGTTTTTGATGGCATCGGTAAAACCGTTCAGGTTATCGGTAGCGGTGATAAGGATATCTTCTGTACCACGGGCCCGCATATCGGTAAGAACACTCATCCAGAAAACAGCGGATTCGTTCTTGCCCAGCCATAGACCTAGGACTTCTTTCTTACCATCCTTGCGAAGTCCTACCGCAATATAAACGGTCTTATTAATGACCTTTGAGTTCTCTCTTACTTTGAATACGATCCCATCCAACCATACGATAAGATAGATTGGCTCCAAAGGCCTATTTTGCCAAGCAACAATATCTCCTGAGATCTTATCGGTTATTCTGGATATAGTGGATGTAGAAATATCAAAGTTATAGACTTCTCGTATCTGCTCTTCAATATCGCTATTGCTCATACCCTTGGCATAGAGCGACACAATCACGTTCTAGATCCCGTCTACCCTAGTACCTCTCTTAGGAACTATCATAGGGTTAAAACTAGCGTCTCTATCTCTGGGGACAGCAATCTGCGATTCCCCGAAGGAAGTACGCACTGTCTTTGAAGCACACCCATTGCGGGTGTTCCCAGTCTTCGATTTTTGGTTCTTATCGTAATCCATATGCGCATCAAGTTCACCTTCAAGCATTTTCTCAATACCGCGTTTTTGCAGTTCTTTAAAAAAACCGTTGAGCTCATCGCTCGTCTTAAACTGTTTTAAAAAATCATCGTTGAATAATTCCTCTTTCTTCATAATGGTGTAAAATTTAAAGTTAAAAAAATAGCGGGGGCATCCCCCCGCTATTTCTAGTTACACATTTTGTGAGATAATACTTTTCTTAAAGAAGAATTTTTGATCTACTATTTCCAAATAGTATTATTAGGAGTTTAGAAATTCAAGACTTTCTATTACATCTTCTTCTTCACTTAAATTCAGGTCATTTGCCTTGACGAAATTTTTAAATTCCTTATCTGATATGATTTTTAGAATATTCCTTTTACCCAAGCGAATATATTCTGCGGGTTTTCCATTTAGTTTTAAATAATAAGACTGAGTTTCTTTAAATCTAGGAGGTTTGTCTGTTCCGTAAGTTGATTGAGCCTCTTGCCCTGGTAATAGCTCGACATCTTCTTTAAGAAGAAGTTTATTTATGCCAGAGTTTAAAACACTGAAATATGCTTTTCTTTTTTCATTATTATTTATATACTCAAATATTTCATATGTTTTGTTTCCTATTTCTATTCTGCTGTCTTCGAGTCGAAGAAGCGACGAAATCTTGTCTAATTCATTTTTAACTTCAAATTCGTCTCGATAAGCATTGTATCTTATCATTGATTTAAAAGACTTTTCACCTGTGTGAACCGTTCCTATCTTAAAAGATTCATCGATATATTGTGAACCTATGACATTTGTGGGTACGGAGTTTTTTCCACTTAGGGTATTGCGTATATAGTCGCCCGGTACGTCGTAAATTTGAGCGTAAGTTGCTCCGGAAAGCAAAATTAAAAAGAGTGATAAAGATAAATATTTCATAGAATTTAATTTTTATTATACTAAAGGTAGCTAATTTTGTGCCAATTGGCCGTCCAAAGAAAAATAATTCTAAATTTTATATCGATATTAAACTGATTTGGGTTAAATGTAAATACCCTATTTTTGACCCAAATTTTTTAAATGCGATTAAGCTTTATCATATTTCTTTTTCTTGTATTCACAGCGAACCTCTTGGGACAAGATCAAATTCGGGTATCTCAGGATAGAGTAGGTGACACTGATGATTCACAAAGGAACCCGAGATCTCAGCAAAAAAAGCAAGAACGCCCCCCCATCAATCTCTATAAAATCATTTCCGTTGAAAATGATACTACCCTGGTAGATACTTCGCTCACGATAAAGAAATTCTACAAGTTTAATTACCTGCGTAACGATAATTTTGAGTTGCTGCCCTTTTCTAATGAGGGGCAATCTTATAACTCGTTGATGCGTGATTTTTCCAATTCACAGATATTACCTGTATTTGGCGCTCGGGCACGGCATTTCAATTATATGGAGGTAGATGACATCTACTATTACAATGTGCCGACTCCACTTACAGAACTATACTATAAGAGTGTATTTCAACAGGGGCAGAATTTGGATGCATTTTTTACAATGAATAAGTCAAAGCGCTTCAACTTTTCAATAGCTTATAAGGGCTTACGCAGTTTGGGTAATTATCAGAACATTCTTACCAGTACCGGTAATTTTCGATTCACCGTAAATTATCAGAATACGAGTGGACGTTACGATCTTAAAGCGCACTATGTAGCTCAGGATTTACTCAATCAGGAAAATGGCGGACTCACAGAACAAGGTCTGATAAACTTTAGAAGTGACGACTCCCAGTTTGATGATAGAGCTGTACTCTCAGTGAATTTTGAAAATGCCGAAAGTATATTAGACGGCTCACGATTTTACCTTAATCATAAATACGATTTGATCCGGCAGGATACCCTTTCCAAAAACCGGATTGAGCTGGGGCATATTTCAAATTACGAAACCAAATTTTACAAGTACGACCAGACCAGTCCCGCGACAAGTCTATTTGGCAACTCGTTTGTAACACAAAACATTTCAGATAAAACAGATCTTAAAACATTCGACAATACAGCCTATGTGGCTTATACCAATAATATCCTGGGAAGATTGAGTTTTCAGATTTCTCACTCCTATTATAAGTACGGTTATAATTCAGTATTGATACAAGAATCAGGTCGTATTCCAAACCAAATTGTAGGCAATAACATAGCCGCAGGCGCTTCCTATAAAAAAGAATACAAAGGTTTTCAGCTTTCGGGTAAAGCCGCGCTAAATGTAGCCGGAGATTTTGCAGGCTACAATCTCGATGCAGAAGCAGGTTATGCGTATAAAGACAAGGCAACATTTACAGGAGGTCTACATATCAATGCCTCTCCCGCAAATTATAATCACCTGCTCTATCAAAGTAGTTACGAGAATTACAATTGGTACAACTTAGAGGCCTATCAAACCGTTAAAACACAATCGCTGGATTTTAATATGAAGTCCGATTCCTGGTTAAACGCATCAGTCAGTCTGGTTAATATGTCTGATTACGCCTATTTTGGCAGAAGCACTCAGGATACTTTAGTTCAGTCCTTTCAAACAGGCGATAACATTACCTATCTAAAAGCAAAAGTAAATAAGGAGTTTCGCCTGGGTAAATTTGCGCTAGATAATACCATAGCCTATCAAAAAGTAACCGGTGGGGAGCAATACCTCAATGTGCCGGAGTTTATTACGCGAAACACACTTTATTTTTCGGATGAATGGTTTAAAAAGGCACTCTTTATTCAGACGGGTTTAAGCTTAAAGTACTTCACCTCTTATACGATGGATGCTTATGATCCGGTTTTGGCTGAGTTCTACGTTCAAAACCAAGAGGAAATAGGAGATTTTCCGTTGATCGATTTATTTTTTAATATGAAAGTGCGTCAAACCCGTATCTTTTTCATTGGTGAGCACATCAATGCTTTAGTGGCTCCTAACGACTATTTCAGCGCTCCGGGTTATCCGTATAGGGACTTTACGTTTCGTTTTGGCTTGGTGTGGAATTTCTTTCTCTAATTTTTTATGGAGCTTTGATTGCTTTGTGCAATCACCGCGCTGTCGCTACTCGCTTTTTTCACTTCCCTGCGGTCGTAAAAAAGAGCTCACACATGCCGCTCCATCGCTAAGCCGTATTTCAGAGAGATATTTTTTAAAAGCAAAAAGTCTTGTATAGTAAGTTTTTTATTTCTTTTAAATAACCCAATAACCCAATAACCCAATAACCCAATAACCCAATAACCCAATAACCCTCATTTCAGCTTTTCGATAAGAAAGAACTTTCTATTTAAAATAGGTAGAAGCTGCATTTCAACGTTTTTTTTAGGGAATATCAGTGGATTCGCGGTTTTTAAGTTTTTTGTTTCAGGAGTAATTTGAGATTGAGAGCCGGGTTTTTAGAAAACTTTAAAAAAACTTTTGGGTGTAAGTGATTGGCAATTAGGCTTTGGTAAAAAAGATTTCAAAAAGTGGAGTAAAGCTGTTGCAGGGTTAGATAATCGTTCTATATTTGCGCCTCCAAAATCGGGTATAAAAAACGGTTTTACGTTCATTAAAAGGCTTCAAAAAATAAACTTAAAAAAAGTTTGTTAGTAAAGGGAAAAGGGTAGTATCTTTGCCCTCCGCTTTTTCGGCAACGAGGGCGGTGAAGTTCTTGAAAAATGTGCATTTGTCGGGGTAAAAATTTTAACATTTTTATTCTTGTTTGGCAAAGAAAAAAGGTTGTATATTTGCAGCCGCTTTCGCAGAGAGCAACGCACAATGAAATAGAGTGATTTGGTGATTTAGAAATGGGGTTCGATTCCCTAACACTTAGCAAGAAAATTTCTTCTTGAGATATTAGGAGAAAAGTTATTTGACATATTGAATTGACAACGCGTCCCGATTTTATATCGGGATTGAATTAAAACTAGAACGACCATTTTGAGCTTTCTTAGAGATAAGAAGGTGATTAAATTTCCTTATATCGTGGGATATTATATAAGACACTACGATGAAGAGTTTGATCCTGGCTCAGGATGAACGCTAGCGGCAGGCCTAACACATGCAAGTCGAACGGTAACAGGGAAAAGCTTGCTTTTCTGCTGACGAGTGGCGCACGGGTGCGTAACGCGTATGCAATCTGCCTTGTACTGGAGTATAGCCCAGGGAAACTTGGATTAATCCTCCATAGTCTATATTGATGGCATCATTTATATAGTAAAGGTTACGGTACAAGATGAGCATGCGTCCTATTAGCTAGTAGGTGTGGTAACGGCACACCTAGGCAACGATAGGTAGGGGTCCTGAGAGGGAGATCCCCCACACTGGTACTGAGACACGGACCAGACTCCTACGGGAGGCAGCAGTGAGGAATATTGGACAATGGGCGAAAGCCTGATCCAGCCATGCCGCGTGCAGGAAGACGGCCCTATGGGTTGTAAACTGCTTTTATACGGGAAGAATAAGTGTTATGTATAGCACGATGACGGTACCGTAAGAATAAGCACCGGCTAACTCCGTGCCAGCAGCCGCGGTAATACGGAGGGTGCAAGCGTTATCCGGAATCATTGGGTTTAAAGGGTCCGTAGGTGGACTAATAAGTCAGTGGTGAAAGTCTGCAGCTTAACTGTAGAATTGCCATTGATACTGTTAGTCTTGAATTGTTGTGAAGTAACTAGAATATGTAGTGTAGCGGTGAAATGCATAGATATTACATAGAATACCGATTGCGAAGGCAGGTTACTAACAATATATTGACACTGATGGACGAAAGCGTGGGGAGCGAACAGGATTAGATACCCTGGTAGTCCACGCCGTAAACGATGGTTACTAGCTGTCCGGCTCAATTGAGAGCTGGGTGGCCAAGCGAAAGTGATAAGTAACCCACCTGGGGAGTACGTTCGCAAGAATGAAACTCAAAGGAATTGACGGGGGCCCGCACAAGCGGTGGAGCATGTGGTTTAATTCGATGATACGCGAGGAACCTTACCAGGGCTTAAATGTAGTCTGACAGGGGTGGAAACACCTTTTTCTTCGGACAGATTACAAGGTGCTGCATGGTTGTCGTCAGCTCGTGCC
>NZ_CP197499.1:0-1017500 GCF_052218455.1 Leeuwenhoekiella sp. H156 | reverse complement strand
GGGCAAGATATAATCGTTCATAGATTCCCTGAAGAAGCTTTGCTGCAGTTCGTTTTTAGGTATGGTGTTTTCTTTATAGTAGGCTTCCCAGAGTAAGCTGCGTTTGTCTTTACCTAAAGAACGTAATGCGTCTATACGTATTAGTAAATCGAGCTGCTCAATGCTTAATGGCACACGTTCTATAAAATCATCATAGGATTTAAATAGTCCTTGAACCCGGGCATTTATAATTTTCAGCATGGTTTTTTGCTCCAGACTGTCAATATGCTTAAAGCCCAGGTAGATCGTTTTGCCTTTGATAGAAGTTTCAATTAAACCGAAGTTTATGCAGGGTGCTTCAATTTGCGCTCCGTTGAGCCGTGCTTCGTGAACGTAGGTTTCAGCTCTGTAAAAACCACCGCCATTATTTAAGGTTGCAACCATATATTCAAGCGGGAAATAGCATTTGAGGTAAAGACTTTGGTAGCTCTCTACAGCATAGGAGGCTGAATGGCCTTTAGCAAAGGCATAACCTGCAAAGCTTTCTATTTGTCGCCATACTTCATCTACGATCGCTTCGGGTTCACCAGCACTAATACAATTGTCTCTAAACTTTTTCTTTACCGCTTTAAACTCTTTTCGCGAGCGGTATTTACCACTCATTCCCCTGCGCAAAACATCGGCCTCTCCCAGGTTGAGTTTGGCATAGTGATGCGCTACTTTAATCACATCTTCCTGATAAACCATAATCCCGTAGGTATCTGGCATTATTTTTTGCAATACAGGATGGCCTTCGTTGCGCCTTTTGGGATTGCGATGCCTTAAAATGTACTCACGCATCATGCCACTTTTAGCAACACCCGGCCTTATAATAGAACTTGCTGCAACCAATAAGAGATAATTGTCAACCTCCAGTTTTTTTAACAGCATACGCATCGCCGGTGATTCTACATAAAAGCAACCTATGCATTCTGCCCGAGCAATCATTGCATTGATGTTGGCATCTTTAAAAAGTGGTTTTGGATTGTGGATGTCGAGCAACTTTGCTTCGGGCTGATTGGTTTTTACGATTTCAATCGCATCTTTAATCTTTCCCAGGCCGCGTTGTCCTAAAATGTCAAACTTAAACAAGCCTACGTCTTCTGCTATATGCATATCAAATTGAACAGTAGGAAAATCTTTTGGAGGTAAATGAGTTGCGCTAAAATAGTGAATAGGCCTGTCTGATATTAAGATTCCACCGGCGTGAATACTCAGGTAATTGGGGCGCTCGTGCAAAATAGCGGCATATTTCAATGTAAGCCTGCTTAAATTATCGAGGTTTTGCAAGGAGTAGTTGCCTGCACTGAGTTTGTCGATCTCGTGTTTGGGAATTCCAAAAACCTTTCCCAGTTCACGTACTGCACCACTGTGCTGAAATGTGACATACGAACCCAACAATGCTGCCTGACCGTTTTGGCCAAATTCCTCAAAAATAAAACGGGTAACATCTTCGCGATCCCAGGTAGAAAAATCTATATCAAAATCAGGCGGATTAAGACGGTATTCGTTCATAAACCGCTCAAAATACAGGTCCAGTTCTATAGGATCAACATCTGTGATGCGTAGTAAATAGGCAACAATACTGTTTGCACCGCTCCCGCGGCCTACATAGAAATAATTTTTGCTTCGGGCATATTCAATGATTTTCCAGTTGATGAGAAAGAAGGCCACAAAATCCTGTTTTTTAATGAGGCTAAGCTCCTTCTCGAGGCGTTCCACTATTGTTGGGGTTACTTTTTCATAGCGTTCACTCAGGCCCTTGTCACAGAGTTCTTTTAGCTTTTTAAAATCGGAATCACTGCTCCCCAGAACTGTTTTTAAGTTTTGAGAGGGCCTTTTGGGCGAAAAGTCAAAATCAATACTGCAGGCTTGTAATAAATCTTCTGTGTTTTTAAGGATGTATGGGTATTCTGCGAAAACTGCCTTTACTTTTTCCGTCGGAAGCATATACTCATCGGGAGAGCCTTGTTCTTCTAACGGGAGCTTACTTAAAAGCGTATTGGTGTCTACAGCTCTCAACAGCCGGTGTACATTAAAATCTCTTTTAGAATTAAAACTTACTGGAAGTAATAAAACCAATTTGTCTTTATAGGCGCTGTATTTAGAAAACCGAAGCCGGTTAAGATCTTTTGGTCCTATACCGATAAATTCATGTTCAGAAAAAGTAGTTTTATCGAGTTCCATCGCCCGTTCAAAAGCGTAAATGGTATACACATTTTTAAAATGTGGCGCCTTGTCAGCAATCGGGGTCTTGTCGTGTAGATGCTTTGATAAAAAATTATTCAGTTCCAAATACCCTTCATTATTCCGCGCCAGCGAAACATAGCATTGCTGATTTCCATTTCTAAAATCAATTCCCAGAATGGGTTTGACGTTTTTTTCTTTCGCTCTGCGAACAAAATTTAAGCCTGCAGATGTATTGTTGATGTCAGTCAATGCAATACAATCTTGCTTATGCTCAATCGCAAGGTTGAGTAATTCTACCTCTGAAAGTGTGCCGTAGCGCAGGCTGTAATAGGAATGACAATTTAAATACATGTTGCAATCGGTTTATTGATGACGGTGTGCCAAAACGATAGGTGGCTGACCGTTAAAAGGATTACCCTGCCCGCCAATGGTTCTGGAGCCTTCTCCCATCGTAGCTGCACGCATAACACTACGGTCGCCGTAGCGTTTGCGTATGGCATCCATAGCTTTGTACAGGTTAACGGTACGATTGGTGTTTTCAAAAAGGTCTATCTGGTAATGTCCTTCGGTAAGCCCACTGAAGCGCACGCCAACCAGCCGAATGAGCAATCGGCGGTTATAGAGTTTTTCAAAAAGTTCAAGCACTGTGGGGATCAGATTGTGGTCTGCTGCGGTATAGGGGATTTTGAGTTGTTTGGAATAGGTCTGAAAATCGGAATACCGAACCTTAACCGCAATGCACGAAGTGAGTTTGTTGCCCTGTCTAAGCTGAAATGCGAGGTTCTCTGCCATCGCGTGGATGGTTGTTCTCAGTTTAACCACATCGGTCGTGTCCTGCCCGTAGGTGCGCTCGCTGGAGATTGATTTGCGCTCGTGATACTCGATTATAGGGGAGCGGTCAATGCCGTTAGCGCGCTCCCAGATCATTCGGCCATTTTTTCCAAAAACGGAAACCATCATCTCTACCGGCATTTGCTGCACCAGTCCTATATGTTTTACGCCCAAATTGCAGAAGGTTCGAAAAGTTTTTTCGCCAACCATCGGTATTTTTTTAATGTAAAGCGGTTCGAGAAAGATTTTTTCAAAACCGGCGTCAACTTTGAGCTGATTGTTAGGCTTGGCTTCATTTGTAGCCACTTTAGAAACGGTTTTATTGACCGAAAGGCCAAAGGAAATGGGTAAGCCGGTCTCTTTAATGACTTTAGACCGAAGCTCTTTAGCAAACTTGTAACAGCCAAAAAACCGGTCCATCCCTGTGAGATCTGCGTAAAACTCGTCAACACTGGCTTTTTCCAAAACGGGGACATGCTCCTGAAGGATTTCGGTAACGGTTTTAGAATATTTGGTGTAAATACCTGCATTTCCGCGAATGTAAGTCGCTTGTGGACAGAGTTGCCGGGCCATTTTCATCGGCATACCCGAGTGAACTCCAAACTTGCGGCTCTCGTAGCTGGCCGCACTTACCACGCCCCGATCGCCTGTGCCACCTACGATCACAGGTTTACCTACTAGCGAAGAATCTGCCAGGCGTTCGCAGGAAACAAAAAACGTATCGAGATCCAGATGTAGAATATTTCGGTTCATATAAATAGGAATTATTACAAAAATATGGAAATATTCCTATTTTAATCTCTGCTAAGACTAATCGAAACGTTAAATATCAAAATTTGACTCTGGTTATAGAATGATAATTTTAATGTTTTGCTTTCGTATTAGAAACGAATTATAAGTTCTATTGACTTAATTTTAAATTACGTACTTTAGAAATATGGTAAATTATAAAGAACATATTGTTATCGACCCTAATAAGAGGTTTGGTAAACCTATAATTTCAGGGACCAGAATTTCGGTTTATGATGTGCTGAATTGGCTTGCCAATGGTATGTCTAAGGAGGAGATTTTAGATGATTTTCCAGAGCTCAGCGAGGATAATATAACGGCTTGTTTGTTATTTGCTGCAAATAGAGAACGTAGAATTAGAGTAGCTTCGTGAAACTGTTGTTTGATCAAAATATATCATTTAGGATTATCAAACAATTGGAGCGTGTTTTTCCCGGATCTAAACAGGTAAAGGAGCTTGGTCTTGAAAACACTTCTGATATAGAAATTTGGGAGTATGCCAAAATAAACAATTTTGTTATTGTTACGTTTGATGCAGATTTCTAAAATATCGCACGTATTAGAGGTAATTACCCAAAAATAATTTGGTTAAGAACAGGTAATACTACAACCAGAAATATAGCATCATTATTAATTAGCAATCAATCCTCGTTAAAGGAGTTTGTTGAAAATGTAGAGTTTAATGAAGTCGCCTGTCTTCAAATTGAACAGGATTAATGAGTTGTTTAATTAGTCCGAAACAATTATACCTTCAATCTCAATCTCGTTGTATTTTTTCTGAATTAATTCTCTTGAATATTTGCGTTCCAGGCGCCTTAAGGTGAAATGCGCGGTGGCAATTTTCTGAAAGTGTTTGATGAAGAGTACATTAATCGAAGCACCGGCAGCAGCCCCAATAACCGGAATGGCCTGTGCGGCAAATTTTTCACTCACCTGAACACTGAAACGTGCTGCAACCTGAGTGATGAGTTTTGAAATAGGACCTGCTGTTTGTGAAGCCAGGGTTTCAATAATTTTTTTGGTTCCATTTTCGGCTACATAGGCGCTGGCCTGATTCATCGCGGTGTGCAGGGCGGTACGGGTGGCGTAATACGAAGTTTCGAGCGCATCATCTTCGGTAGAAGTTCCGCCTAAAGCGAAAACCTGCAGACAAGCCAGCTGGGTTTCAATATCGTGCACGTCTTCCCCCTGGCTTCGGGCGATATCCATAATAGAGCGCATCATAAATTTGGTCGAAATCAGCAAATCTGTTGTAAAACCGGCAACTCCAAAAAATCCGCCGGTTGCCCCTGAAAATCCGGTTACCAGTTGATAGGTGAGATTGGAAGAAGGCAAACTTTTTTTATCGGTTTTTAAGGTTTTCAGGTTTGCCTTGACCGCAAGCTGTAACGCCTTTTGAATCGTGGTGCTTACTTTGCTCTGGTATTTTTGAGGTAAAAGCTCTAAGCCCTGATCGATAGGTGTACCTATGGTATTAAGCACTCGCATTAAAAACGGAGTTTCATCAAGATCTGCCTGACATTTTTTGATAAGTATCAGATCCTGGGGACTTATAGATTCGGTAAGTTTAGGATTTTCCATAGCTGTCAAATATGATTAAAAGTATAAAACAGCCATTTGTAAATAGGGTAAGACTTTGTTAATAGTTTGAAATCGTAATTATTCGTCCCCTAATTCGCATCCTGTAAAAACAAAAACCCCGAAACGTAAGTTTCAGGGTTTTTTTGTGGTACCTCCAGCCCCGATGCCTCGGGGGAACCAGGTTCTATCTTTTACTTAAAATTTCACTTAGTAGTTGAGGATCGTTAACTAGTTTCTCAATGAACTTTTTGCTTTTCATTCTCTTAATAAAGCGTTCCAGATACAAAGCTTCATTTCGATTTGCGCAACTAAAAGATAGCTTCAATACCCAGTCACTCGCAGCTTTTGTGTAGGCACTTTTAATTTTATGGGAATTGTGAATACTAATGCGTTGCTCCACGTCTGAGGTTTCACCGACATAGAATTTGTCCAGTTTTTCAGAATGAATTATGTACAGATAGTGATTCATTGATTTCTAAAAACAAAAAACCCCGAAACGTGAGTTTCAGGGTTTTTTTGTGGTACCTCCAGGAATCGAACCAGGGACACACGGATTTTCAGTCCGTTGCTCTACCAACTGAGCTAAGGTACCTCGCCAAAGCGGCTGCAAATATAAAATCATATTTTAAACTGCACAACACTTCTGGAGAAAAATACTGATTTATTTTTTTGAGCTTTTTGTAATTCGGTGAGTCTGAGGGGTAGAGTATTTGTATTTTTGCAAAAAATTTTCAGCGCATGACAACCTTAGCCATAGATTTTGGAAATACCCGGGTGAAATTTGGACTTTTCAAGGATGGAGAGCTTGAGGATTCTTATTCGGTACTTGCTGCTGAAGCTCAAAATCAATTTATAAATCTTCACGAAACCTCTAATCCTGATGCAATTGTGTTCTGTGCTACAGGTAATTCAAAAGATTTTGTCACGTTCCTAAAAAAAAGAGGTCTTTCGTATGAAGTTATTGAAGCCGGTACGCCGGTGCCTTATAGTAATTTATATAAAACCCCGGAAACGCTGGGCCTGGACCGAAAAGTGCTTATGCTGGCTGCTTATAAAGAATATTCGGCCTATAACACCCTGGTAATCGATGCGGGCACTTGTGTAACTTATGATTTTAAAAACAAGGAAAATGCTTATCTGGGGGGTGCGATATCGCCGGGTTTGCAAATGCGTTTTAAGGCCATGCATCAGTTTACGGCAAAACTTCCTGATTTGGATGTTTCAAAAGATGCCGTTGATTTAATAGGGACAGATACGTATAGCGCCATGCAATCGGGAGCTATTAATGGTTTGGTTGCTGAAATTGACGGGTTAATCGACCGATATAAACTCGAATACGACGAGTTAAAGATTATTTTAACAGGAGGGGACGGGCTATTTTTGTCTGATAGATTAAAAAATGGCATATTTGCGGACTCAAATTTTCTCCTGAAAGGACTCAATTACATAGTAGAATTTAAAAGGACTTAATGATCAAAAGAATTTTAGTTGTTGTTTTAATAGGCTTTACAGTTTCAGGCTGGGCTCAGGAAGGAAATACATCACCGTATTCATTTTATGGTTTAGGCCTTTCTAATTTTAAAGGTTCTGTTGAGAACCAGGCGATGGGAGGCATAAGTATTTTGGGAGATAGTATTCATACCAATTTCAGAAATCCTGCCGGTTACGCTGCTTTAAAGCTTACCAATTTCACCCTTGCAGGAAGTCATACAGAAACCAGTCTGACCTCAGATGAGGGAAGCGGTAGCGTAAATTCTACAACGATCGATTATTTATCGCTTTCATTTCCCGTTTCGAGGAAGTTGGGCGTTGGTTTTGGTCTTATACCTCAAACCTCAGTAGATTATGCAAATATCGAAATATCTGAAGACCAAATAAGTCAATACAGCGGTAGAGGCGGTGTAAATCGCGCTTATTTAGCTGCGGGACTTGAACCCTTTAAAGGTTTTAGGATAGGAGCGGAAGCCAGCTATAATTTTGGAAGCATACGCAACGAGATTATACAGGCCGATTCAGATCAGCAATATGCAATTCGTGAGATAGATCGTTCAGATGTGAGCGGGTTTACTTATAATTTGGGACTTCAGTACGAGCAAAATCTGGGTAAAGGTTATCTGCTTTACACATCGGCAACGTTTCAGCCGGAGACGGCATTAACTCTAGAGAATGACCGCTCGCTTCAGTCTGTATTGTACTCTGCAGCTGATAGGGCAGTAGCTGGGGTTGTTGAATCTCAGGATTTTCGTTTAGCAGATTCTGAAATGATTATGCCAAATGAATATTCTTTAGGTCTGGGTACCGGAAAACGCAACGTATGGTTTGCCGGGGGACAGGTGGAGTTTGCAGAAACCAGTAAGAATACTAACCGTTCCTTCAGTTTGAATAATGTTACCTATCAGGATTCTTATAAATATCGTCTAGGCGGGTATTTTATTCCGGATTACAATTCAATCACAAGTTATTTTAGCAGAGTCACTTACAGGTTAGGTGCGCGCTATGAAGAAAGTGGTTTATACATACAAAATGAGTCGATTGACGAGTTTGGCATATCTTTTGGACTTGGGTTACCGTTAGGCCGCGGATTCAGCAATGCCAACTTGACATTTGAATACGGCCAGCGTGGTACAAATAACGCAGGCTTAGTAAAAGAAGATTTTTTCAAAGTTGGTCTTAGTTTATCTCTCAACCCACTTAGACCGTGGTTTGTGCCTAACAAATACAACTAAAATTCTTATTATTGCTATTAAAACCTTTCAAACGATGAAAACTAAATTTAAATTACTTTTTGTAGCTCTTATTGGAGCGGTAAGCTTTGCCAGCGCGCAGGCTACAGAAGAGTGTGTGACAACGATGTCTATATTTTCAGAGCACGCTAAAGTGAAAAATTACGATGCAGCTTACGAGCCTTTTATGAAGCTTCGTAAAGATTGTCCTACTACTTCATTTGCGTTGTACCAATATGGAGAGCGTATTCTTAAAGACAAGATCGAAAAATCTTCAGGGGCCGAGCAAAAAGCATTTCTTACTGATCTGCAAAAGATGTATCAGGAAAAGAAAACACATTTTGCCAGTAAAACCAATGAAGGTGAGGATATCTCAGAACTTGCTTTGGTAATGTACGAAAACAAAATAGGTACTACCGAAGAGCAGTATGAAATGTTCAAAAAAGCATGGGAAACTGATAAAGCCAGCTTTAGAAATGCAAAAGGTCTTTACGTATTCTTCAACCACGCAGTAAGTCTGCAGGAAGCAGGTAAGATTGAGTTGCAGGAGGTTTTTGATCTTTATGATGGTGTTCAGGGACACATTACCGAAATCCAAAACAACTATGCGACCGATATGGAAAAAATTCTTGAGAAGAATGAAGCAGGTACTGCTTTAACCCCTCAGGAAAAACAACTTGAGAAAGCTGCAGAGGTAAACCTTTCTAACTATTCTAAAGTTTCCGCAGGTGTAAATGGTATGTTAGGTAAACTGGCGGATTGCGATCGTCTGATTCCATTTTATCAGGCTGATTTTGAGGCTAAGAAAAATGATGTGGCATGGGTTAGAGGTGCCGCAGGACGTTTGGTTTCTAAAGAATGTACAGATAGTGAGTTATTTGTTTCTCTGGTAGAGCAATTAAATACACTTGAGCCATCAGCTCAAACTTCATATTACTTAGGTCGTCTTGCTGAACAGCGCGGTGAAAATGCTAAAGCATTAGAATACTATGAAGAGTCTGCAGAGCGTCAAACGGACCCTGCTGAAAAAGCTAAAGTATACTACCGTTTAGGTGAAAACTTTAGAGACAAGGGTAATTACCCAAGAGCGCGTACCTATTATCAAAAGGCTGTTGCATCTCAACCGTCTATGGGTATTGTTTACTTGAGAATAGCTTCAATGTATGTATCTAGTGCCAATAACTGTGGTAACACCCGTTTTGAGAAACTTGCAGTGTATTGGTTAGCCGCAGAGACTGCTGCAAAAGCCGGTCGTATAGATCCTTCGCTTGCTGATACAGCAAATAAAACTGCTGCTTCATACAGAGCGAGTGCTCCTACAAGAGAGATGATCTTTAGTGAAGGTAATGCCGGTCAGCGTATTAACTTTACCTGTTGGATTGGCGGTGGTGTAACCGTACCCAGTCTATAAGTGAAACGATATTCACAACATATAATTCTAAACTTAGTCACAGCATTTGCTGTGACTTTGTTTTTTAGCTGCGGAAACAATGCTGAAGACATTCAGAAGTTTAACCAGCGTTCCGAAGGGCCTTCTGCCGAAGGGGAAGGGGTCTTGCTTAAATATACAGACTCCGGTAAAGTAGTGGCAACCTTAAAGACCCCGTTAATTATAGAATATGGTCTGGCTGATTTCCCTTACGAAGAATTTCCTAAAGGGGTAGAAGTTACTTTTATAGACGATAATAAAAAAGAAAACTACATCACTGCAGACTATGCGATTCGGTATAAGCGATCAGGGCTTATAGATTTGCGAAAAAACGTCGTGCTGATCACCAGCGATTCCACGCGGTTAGATGCTTCGCAGTTGTTTTGGAGTCAAAAGGATGAATGGGTGTTTACCGATAAACCTTATACCATAGACTTTCCCGACGATTCTTATAATAAAGGAGATCTTTTCGATAGCAGTCAGGACTTCAAAAATTTTATATCTTTAGAAAATCAAAGCCGTCTGTATGTTGAAGATAACGCTACAGAAGCTCCCAAAGACAGCATAAACTAATGTCTAAATACTTTAAATACTTCGAGTACGCGTATCTGTTTTTTGCAGCATTGTTTTTATATGAAGCAGCGCGAACGTGGACTGAAGAACCCTCAAAAGCCTATTTTTTTCTATTTTTTGTAGTGGTCGCTGTAGGCATGTATTTTTTTAAACGCAGGTTTAGGAAGAAATACGAGCAACGCAATCAAAATTAATTATGGAAACAGAGATTCTTATCATCATTGTTTCTTTAATACTTTCCGCCTTTTTTTCGGGGATGGAAATAGCTTATGTATCGTCTAATAAGATACATATTGAGATTGAAAAAAAGCAAAATGACCTTATTGCCAAAGTGCTTACCCGGTTAACGCAGAAACCTTCCAAGTTTATAGCTACCATGTTAGTGGGTAATAACCTGGCGTTGGTGGTCTACGCTTATTATATGGGAGGGATTTTACAAAACTGGCTCGAACTGGCAGATTTTGGGTATCCCTGGCTTACTGCATTTTTTGTAGAATTCAGCCTGCTTACCCAAACCATCATCTCAACATTGCTTGTGCTTATCACAGCGGAGTTTTTACCCAAGGTTTTTTTTCAGATTTATGCCAATACCCTGCTTAAATTTTTTGCCATACCGGCCTATCTCTTTTACGTTGCTTTCAGCTTTCTGTCTTCCTTTATAATTTGGGTTTCAGACAAATTGCTTAAAAAGTTTTTTAAGACCGAAGGAGACGAGGTGCAACTGGCATTTACCAAAGTCGAACTGGGCAATTACATCACAGAGCAAATCGAGTCTGTTGAAACTAATGAAGAGCTGGATTCTGAAATTCAGATTTTTCAGAACGCACTTGAGTTTTCGGAAGTGAAATCCCGGGAGGTGATGATTCCGCGTACCGAAATTGTGGCGGTAGACCGGGAAGATAGCCTGGCAGAATTGCGAAGCCTTTTTACCGAAACCGGACTCTCAAAAATTTTGGTTTACCAAAACTCTATAGATGATATTGTAGGCTATGTGCATTCGTTTGAGCTTTTTAAAAAGCCGAAAAGTCTGGAGGAGGTGCTTATGCCGGTCATTTTTGTACCCGAAACTATGCTGGTTAAGGATGTTTTGAGCATTCTTATTAAGAAGCGTAAAAGTATCGCAGTAGTAATTGATGAATATGGTGGTACAAGTGGAATGATGACCGTTGAAGACATTGTGGAGGAACTTTTTGGTGAGATTGAAGACGAGCACGATAGTGTATTGTTAATCGAAGAGGAGCTAGGGGAAGACGTTTATAAATTTTCGGCCCGTCTTGAAGTTGATTACATTAACGAAACCTATAAATTAGAACTTCCCGAAGATGAAAACTATGAGACTCTAGGAGGTCTTATTGTAAATCACACAGAAGGAATCCCTGCGGAAAACGAAATTGTAGACATCGAAGGGTATCAATTTCTCATTCTTGAAACCACAAATACCAAGATAGAATTGGTTCAGGTTAAAGTTCTTGATAAGGACTAAAAGGCATTCTGCTTCAGCATATTTACATTAATAAACCGGGTTTTATTATCAAAAAGGCTAATCTGCCCTATCGCAGATTTTTATAGCTGTATTTTGACTCGATTACATTTTATTTTTTCATTTAAAATGGTATTTTCGCCCACTATTTTACAAACACATAAAAAATGGCAGTTTTAAACAAAATTAGACAGCGGTCTGTATTTCTTATTGCGATTATAGCATTGGCTTTATTTGCATTTGTACTGGCTGATGTATTTCAAAACGGTGGATTTTCTACCCAGAAGTCACAGCGTATAATTGGTTCGGTGAATGGAGAGGATATAGATCAGCAGGAATTTGCAAGCCGGGTTGAAGCTCAGACTGCACGTTACGGTGGTAACATAACAAACACTCAGGCGGTTAATGCAGCCTGGGAAGAAGAATTGCGTCGCATCCTACTGGACGAGCAATTTGAAGAACTGGGCATCAGCATCGAGCAGGATCGCATCAATGACCTTCTTAAAGAAGCACTTGAAAACGATCCCAGCTTTCAGACTGATGGTGTTTTTAGTGAGCAAAAATTAAAAGAGTATATCGCTACATTGAAGTCTACAAACCCTACTATGTACGATCAGTGGGTGGCTTATGAAAAGCAGTTGGCTAAAAATGAGCAGCAGCAAATTTACTTTGACCTTGTAAAAGCCGGTATCAACACCAATTTTAAAGAAGGTAAGATGGCTTATGAGATGGAAAATAACCTGCGTAACATCGAGTTTGTTCAGGTTCCTTATACCTCAATTGAAGACGATAAAGTAAATGTGTCTAAAGATGACATCGAGGCTTATATCAAAGAGCATAAAGATGCATATCAGGCCGAAGCTTCACGCAATCTGCGTTATGTACTCTTTTCGGAAGATGCTACACTAACCGATGAGGACACCATTAAATCTTCTGTTGCAAAATTGCTTAATGATCGTTTGGCTTATACTGCAGCAACCAAAACCAACGACACCGTGCGTGGTCTTACCAGAACTGCAAACGTAGAGGATTTTGTAAACGAAAACTCAGACCTTCGTTACAATGACAATTTCCTGTTTAAAAATGAATTACCTGTTGAAGTTTCTGACGCACTTTGGGCTTTGAATGAAGGTGATGTATACGGGCCTTATAAAGACAACGGTTTCTACAAAATATCTAAAGTAGTAGCGGTAACCCAGATTCCAGATTCTGTACAATCATCACACATTTTATTAACCTATCAGGGGCTTCAGAATGCAGCAGCTCAAACCCGAACAAAAGCCGAAGCTAAAGAATTAGCAGACAGTCTTGCAGGAGTAATCAGAGCCACGCCTTCAAAAATGGCAGAGCTTGCACCTGAGTATTCAGCAGATGGAAGCAAAGAAAAAGGAGGAGACCTGGGTTATGTGACCAAAGGTCGTTTCGTTAAGCCTTTTAATGATTTTGTATTTAATGGTTCTACCGGTGATGTAGGTGTTGTGGAGTCTCAATTTGGTTATCACGTAATTAAAATTGACGATCAGAAAAACAGACAACGCGCTATTAAATTAGCTACCGTTGCTAAAGAGATCACCCCTTCTCAGCAAACCATTAATGACGTTTTCAATAAGACGACCAAATTCCAAATGGCAGTTAGTGAAAACAAAAATGGTTTTGAAGATATCGCAAAAGAGAATAACTATACCGTACGTCCTGTAAACAACGTAAAAGCTCTTGATGAGACTATTCCGGGTCAGGGCAGTCAGCGTGAAATTATTCGTTGGGCATTTGATGAAGATCGTAAAACCGGAGATGTAAACCGCTTTAATGTAGACGGTGGTTATTTGGTTGTTCAGGTTACTAAAAAGACTGAAAAAGGCCTGATGTCTGTTGACGAGGCTTCACCACGTGTAACTCCAATTCTTAGAAATGAGAAAAAGGCTGCAATGATCAGAGAAAAAATCTCAGGAAACGATCTTAATGCAATCGCCAGCGCTAATGGCGTGAGTGTACAAACTTCAACCGGAGTTAACCTTAAAAACCCAACTCTTGCCGGAGCAGGTACCGAGCCTAAAGTAGTGGGTGTAGCTTTTGGCCTTGAAAAAGGTGAGGTTTCAAAACCTATAGATGGTGATAAAGGAGTTTATGTGGTTAAAGTAACCGAAATCACACCCGCTCGTGAGCTGGATAACTACGCAAGTTTTGCAATTCAAAAGCAAAATGCCGATCGTGCTACTGCAAATGGTCGTGTGTATCAGGCACTAAAAGATGCTGCTGAGATTGAAGATAAACGCGCAAGCATTTACTAATAAACCATAAGTAGAAATCAGATATAAAAAGAGCCGCTTCAAAGCGGCTCTTTTTTTAGTTTATTACCATTTCATCAAATGGGATCAGCGTTGTATAGCCTTTTTTCCTAAAGTATTCCTGTTCATCTACGCCACCTGTCGCGAGAATAAAGTCGCCGCCCCAGCCGCCCAGGCTTTTGATACTGCCGCTGTAGTCTTTAAAAAGCGTCTGCTTGATGGGTGCGGTATTTAAAGCTTTAGCGATTAATTGCTCGTGAGCCTCAATGAGCATATAGAAACTGGTAAGATCTTCACAATTGAGTAAGGTTTCGCTTATGCCCGAAATTTTGGTCTTGAGAAGTTCCTGTCCCGCTTTAGGTTGATTGCGGTAATTAGTTATGGCTTCCCGGCTGTTTTGCTTTTTATTGAGATAGACAAAGAAAAGCTGTTTGCTGAAAGGAGGCTTAAAAGTGGTTTGATAAACAGTAGGATCTCCCAGGTTTTTTTGGTATAAAATAGCAGTCTCAGCGCCCGCGCAGGCCAGATCGTAACCACTACCCCCGAAGGTGGTTTCCAGTAGGCTGTACGGATTAATTTGCGCCCATTTTGCCAACATATAAACCAGCGTAGAAGACGATCCTAAACCCCAGTTGCGGTCAAATTCAAGTTTTGTGGTGATCTTCAGGCCGCTTTGTTCTGCCAGAAATTGCGGATTCAGCTTTTGAGCAGCTCTAAGTAATTGAAGCAGGCGTTGTTTGGGGTCTTCGGGCTTTGCGATTTTCGCTTCGCTGATTTCAGTGTAGGTTAATGTGGTTTTAAACCAAATGGTACCGTTTGCATCCTGACTTTCCCAGTAAATACCATTCTGGTCACTTGCTTTTATATACAAATGCTGCCCCATTTTTGTAGGTAAAGCTAAGGCTAAAGCCCCATCAAGCACGGCGTATTCACCGGTTATTAAGAGTTTTCCGTGTGCGTAAAAATGCAACATGCTTAAGGTTTTTTAGATTCTTGTGGGTGGTTTAATATCCATTTGCGCAGGTTGTAGATGGCCTTTACCGCTTCTGGGGTTGCTGTATTTGCAACAATAATAACGGCCAGACCTTCATCTGCATTAATAAATGTATGGCAATAATAGGTGCCGGCACTTCCGTCGTGAAAGGATATCCGATCTCCTTCACTAGTAGAATTCCCCCAGCCGTAGGCATACGAACTTTGCCCAAAATGAAGCCGCTTGTAATTTTCAGCCTTTAGGTAATTTGATTTACCGGCAAGTCCGTTTAGATTCAACTGTATAAACTTGCTGTAGTCTGCAAGATTCATTGCCACATCACCGGCGCTTGACATGAAATTGGGCAGTCTGTAATCGTGTGTAGGTGCAAGTGCTGTAAGACTTCCGCCTTCAAACCAGTGTCCCCAGGGATTTTCTGATGTTTCTTTATTTGGGAAGCCTACAAACCAGTCGAGGTTTAGGTCATCCATCGTTTCTTCAAGAAGCTGGCGGTAGGTTTTGCTGCTTGCTTTTTCGAGCATCAGTGCTGCTAAAACATACCCGGCGTTAGAATACGCTCCTTTTTTTACCGGTTTATCCTTCAGGATGCTTTGGGCGAAAGCATACCGGTTTTCGGAAGCGCTTCCTTTTAAATTGCGAAATTTTGCCAGTTCAATTCCTTTGGTATAGGGCGGAATAAAAGCCTGATGACTGAGTAAATCTCCTAAGGTTATTTGATGATATTCTGGTTGTGCATCAGTTTGAAATTCCGGGAAAAGCTGAAAGAAGGGGGTTTCGAGCTTTAGTTTTCCTTCTTCAATAAGATGCATTGCCATAAAAGCGGTAATCGCTTTGGTGTTTGAGCCTAAATGAAATTTGGCATCGGGACTTATTTTTGCTTTTTTTCCAAGTTTTGCTTTTCCGTTTACATAACTAAAAACGGAGTCTGTGGTAATAAGACTAACCCCAATAGCCGGAATCTGAAATTCCTTTTGAGCCTGCTTTATTTGTTCCTGCAAATCTGTAGAAAGCTCTTGAGAGAAGCTGAAAACCGGAGCTAAAACTAAAAAGAAAAGGAGTAGTTTTTTCATTTTTCTACCGTGTTTCGCAAACCTTCCATGAATTGCTGCACCGCATTGTGACTTACTTTATGGGTTTTAAAATGACTGATGGCCTGTTCCTTTTCGGTCTTTGTGGCTTCAAGCAGGTTGAGCATGTTCATCAGGTGCATTTTCATATGTCCTTTTTGAATGCCTGTAGTGGTGAGTGATTTTACGGCTCCGAAATTCTGAGCCAGACCTGCCACGGCAATAATTTCCATAAGTTGGGGCGCACTGGGATTACCCAGCATTTCCAAATTGAGTTTTACAAGCGGATGTAGCTTTGTAAGGCCACCCACCGTACCCAAAGCCAGCGGTATTTCAATCCAAAACCGGAATTGATCGTTTCTTATTTCGGCGTGGGTAAGACTGCTGTAGCGGCCGTCTTTTGCGGCATAAGCGTGTGCCCCCGCTTCAATGGCTCTAAAATCATTGCCGGTGGCGAGTACCACTGCATCAATACCATTCATAATGCCTTTGTTGTGCGTAACCGCGCGGTAGGGTTCAACTTCTGCTATGCGTACCGCCTGCACAAACTTTTCGGCAAACTCCTGTGGGTCTATCCCGTCAGCTTCTGAGAGTTCACCCACCGCACAGTTTACTTCGGCCCGAACCACACAACCGGGAACGTAGTTTGATAGGATGCTCATCACGACCTGTAACGTTGTGTTTTCGGGTTTTGAAGACCAGGACGCAAAAATGCGCTGCCAGGATTCGCTCAGTTGTTCTAAACAGGTGTTTATAAAATTAGCACCCATGGCATCAAGCGTTTCAAAAGTCACGTGAAGCTGGTAATAGTGTTCTAAAGCTTCGGTTTTACTGATGAGTTGAAGCCCGGTGATCCCGCCACCACGCTTTTCCATAGATTGAGTAAGCGGTTTCAAATCGGCTAAAAGTTCCGCTTTGCTGGCTTCAAAAAGTATTCTAAGTTCAGATTCCCCGCCTTTATACATAAAATGAACCTGTCCTATTTTTTCGGTTCCGAGAATTTCAGCCTTAAAACCCCCGCGGGACATCCAGAATTTTGCGGCTTTGCTGGCAGCCGCTACCACCGAACTTTCTTCAATAGCCATAGGGATGGCAAAAGTCTTGTTGTTGATGACAAAATTAGGAGCGATTCCCAACGGTAAATAATAATTGGTGACGGTGTTTTCGATAAACTCATCGTGCAGTTGCTGCAGGTTGCTATCGGTATTCCAGTATTGTTTAAGTATACTTTCGGCCTGAGGATTTTGGGATAAAAAGTTCTGGGTAAGCCAGTTGATTTTTTCTTCTTTACTCAGCTTTGAAAAACCTTGAATGGTATGCGACATAATTTGGACTGATATTTTGACCGGTAAAACTCGTTTTGTGCTACAAGTTTTATAGGGGTAGCAATTTAATTTAAAATACGCTTTTATAGCCTAATTAAGTCTATTCCATTCTGAAAAATGCACTGTAGTATGTGACTTTAAAAGTGGCGCGATTTTAGGATAAAGTTTTCCCAATGCTGAAATAACCGCAATAAAAACTCTGTTTACCTCATTTTGAATAGGTATTTAACAAGGGAATTGCGCGTTCTTTAGTTAATTTTTAGTAAAATTGGCGGACTATTTTTAAGCCTGACCGGGTTTAAAACCACGCACCCCGGTGCGATCACACTCTTAATTTTTTTATATGTCTATACGAAAAGCAAGCGCCCTGATTTTATTCCTCTTAGTGGGAGCCGTTTATGCTCAGCAAAAACAAATCACTTTAGAAGAAATTTATGACGGTACATTCAGGATGCAATACCTGGATCGTTTGCACTCGATGAATAACGGGAAGGAATATGCCGTTCTCAACACAGACCGCAATACCGGCACTAAAACTCTGGATGTTTACAGTTATAAAACCGGAGATAAGGTTTCTACCCTTATTAATTCAAAGCAGATTGAAGGACTTGATTATTTTATAGGCTATACGCTGAGTGCTGACGAAAGTAAAGCACTCTTAAGTACCAATCTGCGCTCTATTTACCGTCGTTCAAGTCTTGGGGTGTATTATGTGTATGATCTAAAAACCAAAAAACTCATCAAGGTTGCAGATGATGCCATTCAGGAGCCTACTTTTTCTCCGGATGCTTCAAAAGTGGCGTACGGATTAAATAATAACCTGTATGTAAAAGATTTAGAGACCGGTACAACCACTCAGGTTACGACAGACGGGGCTAAAAATAAAATCATCAACGGTATCACAGACTGGGTTTATGAAGAAGAATTTGCCTTTGTGCGTGCTTTTGATTGGAATGCAGATGGGACCAAATTGGCCTACATCCGTTTTGATGAGACCGAAGTGCCCGAATTTTCCATGGATGTTTTTGGCAAGGAATTGTATCCTTCTCAGGATGTATTTAAATATCCAAAAGCAGGCGAAACTAACGCTACGGTGAGTTTGCATATCTATGATTTGGAAGATCAAAATACTAAAGCAGTTGACCTTTCCGGATTTCAGAATTATTACATCCCACGGCTGGAGTGGACTCCCGATGCTGATGTACTGGCAGTGCAAACCACAAACCGAAAGCAAAACGACGTCAACCTGCTTTTTGTAGATGGCGCTTCCGCGAAAGCGAAACTCATTCTGTCTGATACAGACGATGCTTATGTAGATATTACCGATAATCTAACGTTTTTGGATGAAAACCAGTTTCTTTGGACCAGCGAAAAAGACGGTTGGAATCATATTTACCATTATAGCGCAGACGGAAAGCTGATCAATCAGGTGACTAAAGGCCTCTGGGAAGTAACAAGCTATTACGGTTATGATCCCAAAACTAAAAGGGTGTTTTACCAAAGTTCAGAAAACGGTTCAATCAACCGCGGAGTGTATTCGGTAAAGCTAAATGGTTCCGATAAAAAAGCACTAAGTGCAGATGCGGGTACCAATTCGGCTAACTTCAGTACTGACTTCACCTATTACATCAACAGTTTTTCGGATGCTTCAACCCCTTATGTGTTTACGCTGCATAGTGCCAAAGATGGAAAACTCATTCGTAAGATTAAAGACAATCAGGCCTTAAAAGATCAATTTTCAGAATACGTGATTTCCGAAAAGGAATTTTTCACGCTGCCCATTAATGGTGAAGAGCTCAACGCCTATATGATTAAGCCAAAAGATTTTGATGCTTCTAAAAAGTATCCGGTTTTTATGACCCAGTATAGCGGTCCCGGTTCTCAAAGCGTAGCAAACAGCTGGGGTGGTGGTAATGATTACTGGTTTCAGATGCTGGCACAGGACGGCTATATCATTGTGTGTGTTGACCCACGCGGGACGGGTTTAAAAGGCCGCGATTTCAAAAAAATGACTCAAAACGAATTGGGTAAATATGAAGTTGAAGATCAGATCGCAGCAGCTCAGAAATTAGGGGAGCGCCCTTATATTGATGCAGATCGTATCGGAATCTGGGGATGGAGTTACGGCGGTTTTATGGCTTCAAACTGTATTTTTCAGGGAGCCGATACCTTTAAAATGGCCATCGCAGTTGCGCCGGTTACCAGCTGGAGGTTTTACGATTCTATTTATACCGAGCGTTATATGACCACGCCGCAGGAAAACGCGGGCGGTTATGACGAAAACTCACCTATTTCGCACGTAGATAAACTGAAAGGAAAGTATTTATTGGTTCACGGTAGTGCAGATGATAATGTACACGTACAAAACACCATGCGCCTAATTGAAGCTTTAGTACAGGCTAATAAACAGTTTGACTGGGCAATTTACCCAGATAAAAATCACGGTATTTATGGCGGAAACACCCGTTTACACCTCTATACCAAAATGACCAATTTTATTAAAGAAAATTTGTAAACTATTATTAAACTCAAACAGAGAAGAATGGAATTTAAATACGGCGGTTCAGCAATTAATCAGAAAACGGTTTTAGGTCATCCTGCGGGTCTATTTGTGCTATTTTTTACCGAAATGTGGGAGCGATTTTCCTATTATGGAATGCGTGCAATTTTAGTTCTGTTTCTTATTACTTCTTTAGATGAAGGGGGTTGGGCCTGGACAAACGCGAGCGCACTAGAACTATACGCTACCTATACGTTTGCAGTTTATATAACACCTATTTTTGGTGGGATACTTGCAGATAAATTCTTAGGTTATAGAAAAGCCGTTTTACTTGGAGCGTTGATTATGACGTTGGGTCATGCGTCGATGGCTTTAGAAACCGTAAGTACCTTCTATGCTGGTCTTTGTCTTTTGGCGGTTGGTAATGGTTTGTTTAAGCCGAATATTTCATCAATGGTTGGGCAATTGTATAAGACGGAAGGTAAAGAGAAAGACTCTGGATACACTATTTTTTATATGGGTATCAACGCCGGTGCCTTTCTTGGAATTGTACTTTGTGGATATATTGGAGAACAGGTAAGCTGGAGTTTAGGGTTCGGACTAGCCGGAATCTTTATGTTTTTAGGATTGCTTCAATTTTATTTTTCTCAAAAGATTTTCGGTAAAATCGGATTGAGCTTTAAGGAGGCGGAGCAGTATCTCAAAGAAAATAAGGAATCTCAATCTGAAGAAAAGGAGGAGGAGGTCTCATCAAAAGTCAAATGGGATCGCATATTTGTGATTTTTATCTTTTCAATTTCTACTATTTTCTTCTGGTGGGCATTTGAACAGCAAGGTGGTTCTATGACCATTTTTGCAGAGAAATACACAGATAGAACACTTGCAGGGTCTGGAGTTACAATTTTTAATATTGTTAATACGCTTTTGGTTATTGTTCCTCTTGCCGTTGTGACTTACGTACTATCGTTGTTATTTAGGCAGATATTTAAAAATTATCCTATAGCAAATACGCTTTTAGGTAGCAGTTTCGTGATAATTTGGGGGATCGTAATCTGGATGGTATTTACCGAATTAAGCAAAACGGAATCAGAAATTACAGCCTCTTGGTTCACCAGTCTTAACTCGCTATTTATCATTTTACTTGCACCATTATTTTCAAAAGTTTGGGAGAGTAAATTCAATCCTTCGGGGCCTGTTAAGTTTGGAGTAGGTTTAATTTTAGTTGGTATCGGCTTTGGCGCCATTGCTTATGGAGCTTCATCAATACCTATGGGGGCTACAACAGCATCTGTAAGTATAATCTGGTTGATCCTTGCTTATTTGCTTCATACTTCTGGGGAACTTTGTATATCTCCGGTAGGTCTTTCTTACATTAGTAAATTATCTCCTAAGAAACTGGTTGGTTTTATGTTTGGGATTTGGTTTACCTGTACTGCTATTGCAAATGGTCTTGCAGGCTTAACCGGAAGCTATATAGATAAGATTAATGAAGAATATGGTATGTCTCGTTTCTTTTTAATTTTTGCAGGAATAACTGCCTTTGTGGGGCTTGTTATGATCTTAATGAATAAGTTTTTAGTTAAGAAAATGCACGGTATCAAATAATGACTTTTAGGGTCCGGGAGGAGCTGGGGTACTAATCATCCTCTTGCACCCGTTACTTAAAAAATTGATGCACGGCATTCACTAATGTGGTCTGCTTTTTGAAATGTGTTGGAAAAACAGAAATATGAAAAAAATAATTATACTTCTTCTTTTAACCGTAGTAGGCACTGCTGCCGTATTTTCCCAAAAGCAGGGCGAGATCAAATGGATGAGTTTTAACGAGGCTCTGGAAGCTCAAAAGAAAGAACCCCGAAAGATTTTTATGGATGTCTATACAGACTGGTGTGGTCCCTGTAAATTGCTGGATCAAAATACTTTTCACAACAAAGACGTGGCAGACTACATCAACAAAAACTATTACGCGGTAAAGTTTAATGCGGAAGGCACCGAGAAAATTGACTATCAGGATTTTGTGTATACCAATCCCAACTACGATCCCAACCGTAAAGGCCGCAACAGTCAGCATCTGTTTGCACACGCGATGAAAATAAATGCCTATCCCAGTGTTGTGTTTTTTGACGAAACCGGAAAGCTCATTCAGCCCGTACCGGGTTATAAAACGCCGCAACAACTGGAGATTTTCTTGAAAATGGTGCATTCTGACGCGTATAAGAAAATTACTTCCGCAGAAGCCTGGCAAAATTATCAGGAAAATTTTGTGAGTACTTTCAAAGGATAAGGTATTCAGTCTAAGCTATAAAATCCCTTTTCATACGTGCTGTGAAAAGGGATTTTTCGGTTTTCACAGGTGGCTTCCCAGCGTTTTACATAGCTTCTGTAGTTGCTGGCGTCTGCTATTAGAATAGCCTTCGGAAAGTACGCGATTAGGCGATCAAGATTGACCTTTGGCGATTGGGTTAGCAAAATGTATTTGGGCTGTAATTCTTCAAGCTGGTAGATTGCGAGACTGTCAATAATGAGCAGGGGTCCTTCAGGGGTGTTGTAAATGGACTTCAGCGGTTGGATAGAGATATTTTTAATTTGAAGATTTTCTTTAAAGCCTTTTATGATTCGGGAGGTGTCAATGGTTTTAGAATTGAGATACAGAGACAGGTCGTTCGCCTCATCCACGTTTGCAAGACTTGTTGAGCGGTAGGAGTTGAGAATATAAAATTCGTTTTGTTGCTTCAGTTTTAAGGCCAAAAGTACAAGCGGAAAGATCGCACCCGCAATTAGAAATCGGCTTACATTTTTAAAATTGAATTTTTCCGTGAGCTTACCTAAACCAAACACGAGTAAATAGGTGATGGGAATCAATGCCAAAGGGAAATAAATACTTTTAAAAATGAAATAATCTGCCTGCGAAATCAAACCTATGCTGTTGTTGAGCAGCCGTAGTATAAAGTCATAGGCGTCAACCATTAGTTTTGGTAACCACTCCGGAAGAGCTAAGATTAGAATCAAAATTCCATAAATCAAAATAAAACCTAAAACCGGAAGGACAACCACATTGGCTATTAGAAACAATCCCGGAAATTGGTGGAAATAATACAGGCTTAAAGGCAATACACCCACTTGTGCGGCCAGACTCACGCAAATTAGTTGCCAGTAATAGCCCAGAATTTTGTTTTTAGGTTTCCATAACATTTCCAGTTTGGGATAAAGCCACATGATAAAGAATACAGCGGTATAACTGAGTTGAAAACCTACATCAAGAAGGAGGTTTGGGTTTATGAGCAGCAAGATTAAAGCAGATGCGATCAACGCGTTATAGCCTGCCCGCCGCTGGCCGTAAACCAGACCAATTTGTAAAAAGCTAAACATGGTTGCGGCTCTTAAAACTGAAGGAGATAGCCCCGTTAGGATCGCAAACAGCCAGATTACAGCAAGCACGATTAGCATACGCAGCAGTCTGGTTTTTTTCTGATTGCCTAAGGGTTTAAGTAAAAACTGTACAATGAGCATGAGAATTCCCACGTGAAGCCCAGACACCGCCAGAATGTGAATAACACCGGCATCAACATAGCTTTGCCTGAGTTGAGGTGACAGATCCTGACGTTCTCCTAACAACAGGGCATAGGTTATGGCTTTGCTATCAGGGCTGAGTTCGTAGCGGTTTAGTTTAGATTTGAGATACGAGCGAAAACGGTGTGCACTAAATTTGGAGGAATTTGCATCTGAAGAAATCTTTATGAAAGAGTCTTTTGTCAATCTGATTTGGCCAAAAATCCCCTTGCTTTTCAGATACGCGCCATAATCAAATTGATAGGGCGCATTAACCGGAAACCGGGTCTGAAGCAGGCCGTCTACGTATAGCAGATTGCCTACATCCAGATCTAACGCACGGTTTATAGAATCTTTAGGTATGGTTACCAATATTTTGCCTGTTGCGGCAGCGGTATTGTGTTGAAGCACCTGAGCTGTAAAACGAGCCTGAGAAATGCCCGGCGCAAGCCGTTCTTCTAATTCAATTACAAAATTGCTATCTGCGTTTAAATCTGTTTGATTGATATAATGATTTGGTAAACGGAGTGGATTGCTCAACGTTTGTGCCAGTAGGCCTAATGAAAAAAACACCAGAACAGCAGCCGCGCCGGTAAAGACCGAAGTAGACTGTTTGCGCGAATGCAACACATGCAGCAAGCCGAAAATAAACAGGCTTACCGGCAGCAGGACTAAGGCTGATTTTAGCGAAGGCTGAAAAGTACTGGCGTAGACAATCCCGGCCAAAAGTCCTGTAAGAAGCAGCAGTAAAGTGGTATTTAAGCCTTTCACAAGTAATTTTTAAAATACAAAATCACCTGTTGCTTAAACGGTAGGGCGTTCTAAGAACAGTAGCCTTAAAGTACTACTTAAATCGAAAATTACATAATGCGGCGCGCTTCAACAAAGGCATTGTTCCAGTAGCCTTCATTCAGAGATGAGACGATAACTCCCTGTGAAGTAGATGAGTGAATAAACAGAATTTGCCCGGGTAAGACGTCTACCACAAGGCCCACGTGATTGATGTTTTTACTGCGCCTACCGGTAATAAAGAATAGCAAATCTCCCGGAATCACTTCATCGGTTTTAATGCGTTTACCTTCCTCGGCGATAGCGCGGCTTACTCTGGGGATGCTTATGTTTTCCTCTAAAAAAACCGTGTAGATCAGGCCGCTGCAGTCCATTCCCTTTGAGGTGGTACCGCCATATTTGTAAGGTGTGCCTTCAAAGCGGCGTGCGTTGCTGATGATGTTATAGCGCAGTTGATTTTCGTCTTCGTCTTTGATTTCAGAAAGGTAGATGAGTTCGTCTCCGGCGTCTTCAGCAGCTTTGATTTCTCTGCGTTTCGGTTCTTCATAAGCTGCCGATCCTATCACGGCAGGGGTTTGTATGCTTCTTTTGCTTCCGCCGCAACTGGCTAATGCCAGGCTTAAGGCAAGTATGCCGCTCTGCTTTAGTATTCTGTTTCTCTTCATATATAGAAGCAAATCTTCCTTAATTGGCGCCGCCAAAGGGAGAAAATATTCCCGGGCTTGCCTGATAATTTTAAAATAAATCCGGGTTTATAACTCGTTACCTTAGTTAAGTATTGTTATTTCTTTAGATTCTTATAGATCAATTGAGCTGTGTTTCTACTGGCGCCCGGTCCTCCCAGTTTTTTCTCGAGTTCGAAATACTCGTGAAACACCTGTTTCCGGTTTTCTTCATCAAGAATGTTGTTTAACGCAGCTTTCAGCGATTTGGTATTGAAATCGGTTTGAATCAATTCTTTTACCACTTCCTTATCCATAATAAGGTTGACCAGCGAAATATAATCAAGATTAATTACCCGTTTTGCAATTTCGTACGAAATCCTTCCGCCCTTATAGCATACCACTTCAGGAACTTTAAATAATGCTGTTTCCAGGGTTGCTGTACCCGATGTAACTAAAGCCGCGCTAGACACATCAAGGAGATTGTAGGTTTCATTCATCACAATGTGCACCCGGTTTTTCTTTAAAAACGGCTCGTAAAACTCGGCGTCCTGACTGGGAGCTCCGGCTATTATAAATTGATATTCCTTAAAATCTCCGGTAATGCTGAGCATACCTTCAAGCATTTTCTGAATTTCCTGTTTTCGGCTTCCGGGCAAAAGAGCAATTATAGGCCGTTCATCCAGATTGTGCTTTTCGCGGAAGGTTTCCGGAGATGCAGGTTCGCGGTCGTAAATAGCATCGAGCAGGGGGTGCCCCACAAAATGAACAGGAAACTGATGTTTCTTTTCGTAAAACTCTTTTTCAAAAGGCAGAATCACAAACAGTTCATCAACATCCCGCTTGATGTCTTTGATTCGGCCTTCTTTCCAGGCCCAGATTTGAGGGGAAATGTAATAATAATTCTTAAAACCCTGCAGACGCGCCCATTTCGCTATGCGTAAATTAAAACCGGGATAGTCCACGTAAATAATAACGTCGGGGTTGTAGGCCTGAATGTCTTTTTTGCAGAATGTCAGGTTTTTGAAAATCGTGCGTATGTTAAGCAATACCTCGAGAAAACCCATAAAGGCCAGATCGCGATAGTGCTTGACCAGAGTACCGCCCTGTTGCTGCATCAAATCACCTCCCCAAAACCGGAATTCAGCCTCGGGATCTTCCTTTTTCAGGGCTTTCATCAGATTTGAGGCGTGTAAATCGCCGCTCGCTTCGCCTGCCAGAATGTAATACTTCACATGTTGAGTTTTAAAGATTTTCGCAAAGCGAAAAGACTAGGGGTTCAGATTCCAGGAATTCAATTCAGTAATAAAACGATGTGCGGTAAGATCAAATTGTACCGGTACTACGGAAACATAGCCGTTTGCCAAAGCCCATTCATCAGTATCTTCCCCTTCGTCGTGATTTACAAACTCGCCGCTCAGCCAGTAGTAATCACGGCCCATTGGGTTTGTGCGCTTATCAAAATCTTCCACCCACTGCGCATTAGCCTGGCGGCCCACCTTGATACCGCGTATCTCGCTGGCCTTCAGTTTTGGGATGTTTACATTCAACACCACGCCCTGAGGAAGGCCGTTTGCTAAGACCTGACTGGTAATGCGTTTCACAAACGTGTCGCAATGCGAAAAATCTGCATCTATTGAGTAATCGAGCAATGAAAATCCTATCGCCGGAATACCTTCAACACCGGCTTCTACCGCTGCACTCATCGTGCCGCTGTAAATCACATTAATAGAGGAGTTAGAGCCATGATTGATGCCGCTCACGCAGATATCCGGTTTGCGGTGCATGATTTCCTGTACGGCGATTTTGACACAATCTGCAGGAGTGCCCGAGCATTTATATTCTTTATGATCGTCATCCTGAAATTCACGAACGGGATCGCAATAAATGGTGTCATTTACTGTTATAGCGTGACCCATACCGCTTTGCGGACTGTCTGGCGCTACCACAATAACGTCCCCCAGTTCTTTCATAAGGCTGATGAGTTTGCGAATGCCCGGTGCAGTAATGCCGTCGTCGTTTGTGATTAAAATAAGCGGTTTTTGTGGTGTCATTAATTTTTGCTTTCTGCTGCTAAAATACTAAATTACGTGGCCTTTGGCGGGCCTGCGGTTTAACAAATTATTACCGCTTCCTTTTGGCCGTGGCACGGTTTTTAATGTAGATTGCTAGTAAAAGAATAAAATGCTTAGAATTATGATAAAAAATGCAAAAGTACTTGTTTTGGCCTTACTTCTTGGGGCTGCGTCGTGTAGTTTCACGACAAATTCTGAAGACCCCGGTAAGGATAAAGTACTTATAAGCCTTATTTCTTATGTTTTGGAGAAAGGGCATTACGACGCAAAAGATTTTGACGATAAATTCTCTGAGCAGGTCTTTGACGATTTCATTACCGCGCTCGATCCGCTTAAACGGTATTATTTAGCCAGCGATATCAAGGAATTTGAGGTTTACAAAAATCAAATTGATGATCAGATCAGAAAAGAGGATATTACTTTTTTTGATATGGCATATACGCGTTTAAGAGAGCGTATGGAAGAATCTAAGAAAATTTATGAGGAGGTACTCGATAAGCCTTTTGACTATACTGCCGAGGATTCTATAGATACCGATTACGAAAATGTCGGCTACGCCAAGAACCGTAAGGAACTTAAAGAGCGTTGGGAAAATCAGCTGAAATTCAGTGCTATTGGCACCTATTACGACCGAATTCAGGAAGAGGAGCAAAAAGCGAAAGACTCTACAGGTTATACTCCAATGTCTAAAAAGGAACTGGAAGAAGAAGCCCGTAAAACAACCAAGGATTCGTATGCAGAATATTTTGAGTTTGCAGACGAGTTAGACCGGGATGATTATTTCTCGGTTTATATCAATTCTATCGTAGAAGAGTTTGACCCACATACCACATATTTCGCACCCGTAGATAAAGATCGATTCGATATGCAAATGAGTGGTCAGTTTCAGGGAATTGGGGCACGTTTACAGAAAAAAAGTAACGAAATCAGTATAACCGAAATCATATCCGGTGGTCCTGCCTGGAGAGGTGAAGAGCTTGAAGAGGGCGATATCATTCTGAAAGTAAAACAACAGGATGAAGATGTGGCGACCAGTGTTGTGGGAATGCGTCTGGACGATGCGGTTGAATTGATCAAAGGCCCTAAAGGAACTGTGGTTACTTTAAACGTTAAGAAAAAAGACGGGACAATTCGCAATGTTGCCATTACCCGTGATGTTGTGGAGCTTGAAGAGACTTATGCGAAAACCACCACTGTAGAGAAGGAAGGCCGCAAGTATGGGGTTATTAATCTGCCTAAGTTCTACTTCGATATGCAAAACGCCAACCAGCGTAATGCAGCGACCGATGTGAAGCAGGAAATAGTCAGACTTAAGGAAGAAGGTGCAGAAGGCTTGGTAATCGACCTGCGCAGTAACGGTGGAGGTTCACTTTCTACTGTTGTTGATATCGCCGGCTTGTTTATTAAAGAAGGTCCGGTCGTTCAGGTGAAGTCTAATGGAGCCGAAAGTGAAATTCTAAAAGATAAAGACCCGAGTATTTTATGGGATAAGCCTTTAGTGATTTTGGTAAACGAAATCAGTGCTTCGGCAAGTGAAATCCTTGCAGCAGCAATGCAGGATTACAAGCGTGCTGTAATCATTGGGAGCAAACAAACCTACGGTAAAGGAACCGTTCAGAATGTATATGACCTCAATCGCTGGTTGCGTCAAAATGATCTGGGTGATATGGGAGCATTAAAAATTACTACCCAGAAGTTCTATCGAATCAACGGTGGTTCTACCCAGCTTGAAGGTGTAAAAAGTGATGTGGTGGTACCAGACCGTTACAGCTATATTGACATAGGGGAGAAAGATCTGGAAAATCCACTTCCATGGGATAAGATCGATGCGGCAGACTACAAGGTTTGGGATGGGTATATCGATTATGAGCAAACCATCAATAACAGTAATGCGCGTATGTCACAAAACCAGCAGTTGCAGTTGATTGAAGAAAACGCCAAGTGGATTAAGAGCAAGCAGGACGATTCGGTATGGCCTTTAAATCTGGAGCAGTATGCTGCTAAGGTTGAAGAAAGTGAGGCCGAAGCCAAACGTTTTGATGCACTGAGAGATTATAAAACCGACCTGGTTTACAAATCTCTGCCTTACGAACTGGAAGAATTTAAGAAAGATACGGTGCTTAAAGAGAAGCGTCAGCGCTGGCACGAAGAATTGGCTAAAGACGTGTATATGGAAGAAGCCATCAATGTGCTGGAAGATCTTAAGACCAATAACATCAGAAGAGGAAAGCTGGCTGACGTAAGAGAATAATTTAAATGCGTATTGTTTGCGCAACTTTAAAAGAGCTCACCAAGTGAGTCATCTATGGCAGAAAAATCCAGTTCATTAACTCAATTAGCGCTCCGGAAATTCAAACGAAATTTCTGGGGCGTTTTGAGTTTTATATACATCGTGCTTTGCGGCTTTGTTGCCCTTTTCGCCTATGCGCTGGCGCCAGACGATACCCAAAATGCAAACCAGATGCATCTTTCCATTCATTCAAAAAAACCGGGTTTTACCGTAAAAATGCTAACGGTGCCCGGCCCTGACCCGGCAGAGCAATCCTTTTTTAGCCAGCTGTTTCTAGGTAAAGCCAATGCAGATACCGAAATCCCGATTGATTCATTCCGCCTTACAGAGAACGAAGTGGAGTATGTTCCTTACAGCGATGAGGGAGCGGGGGAGTTGACTAAAGCCATAGCATATACTGACTTTGGCCTACAGGGGCAAATTGATCCTTCCGCTTTTGAAGACGATTTTGTTTCAGAGAAAACCTTTATTCTCGGTACCGATAAATACGGAAGGGATCTCCTGAGCAGAATGCTTATAGGTACCCGTATTTCCTTCAGTATTGGTTTTGTAGCGGTATTGATTTCATTACTCATCGGAATCTTTATGGGCGCAATTGGAGGCTATTTCGGTGGAAAAATTGATGCACTCGTGATGTGGATTATCAATGTAACCTGGTCTATCCCAACCTTACTTCTGGTGATAGCGATCACTTTGGCTTTGGGCAAAGGCTTTTGGCAGGTTTTTATTGCTGTTGGGCTAACGATGTGGGTCGAGGTTGCCCGTGTAGTGCGGGGGCAGGTTTTAAGCGTCAAGGAAGCGCAATATGTAACTGCAGCCCGGGCACTGGGTTATAAAGATATGCGCATTTTGTTTCGGCATATTTTACCTAACATTCTGGCTCCCGTTATTGTGATCAGTGCGGCAAACTTTGCAGGAGCCATTCTCATTGAAAGCGGGCTCAGCTTTTTGGGAATTGGAGCTCAACCGCCTATCCCCAGCTGGGGTGCGATGATTAAAGATCACTACTCGTATATAATTTTGGGCAAAGCTTATTTAGCCATTATTCCCGGCCTGGCTATCATGAGTCTGGTAATGGCATTTATGCTTATGGGTAATGCCTTGCGTGATGCGCTTGACGTAAAAGGAATCAACTAATATGAAACGTAAATACACGTATCCGTTCCTGATGATGGTGGCGGTAACACTTATTTTTTTGGCCGAAAGGTATCTGGATGCACAGGAAAAACAGAAGTATGTTGAGGCCGGTGCAAGCGTAAAGTCTGAAGATTTGGACTTTTTTCTGCCGGCTGCTACCTCAAATCAAATCATTAACCACGATTATTACACTCTTGAGTATAGCGAGGAGGCTGAGCAGGCGAGTTGGGTGGCCTATACCTTAACTAAAGATCAGCTTACGGAGACCAATTTGAGCAGGCCCTATTTTGAGATTGACCCGGCGGTGAAAACCGGCGCTGCACATTGGCGCAATTATAAGAACAGCGGCTATGACCGGGGGCACCTATGTCCGGCCGGGGATCGTCGTTTCAGTACGCAGGCGTATAACGAAACCTTTTTGACGAGTAATATTAGTCCGCAATTGCAGGAATTTAATGGAGGGGTTTGGAACAGGCTTGAAAATCAGGTGCGTGACTGGGCGCGGCGTTATGGGGAGCTTACTATTATTACAGGCGGACTTCTGAAAGATCCTGTTGACAAAATAGGCGAAGAGGAAGTTTATGTCCCTTCAGCCTTCTATAAAATTTTGATTCGAAAAGACGCTTCCGGTTTTACGGCGCTCGCTTTTTTAATTCCGCATAGCGAAAGCGATCAGGATCTAAAAGCATTTGTAGTTACAATCGATGCGATTGAAGAACTTACCCAACTCGATTTCTTTCCGCAGCTAGACGATGCTACTGAAGCTCAACTGGAAGCTTCCCATTCGGTTACAGACTGGAAATTCTGATTTTCCAAAAGTCTTTTCGCCCAAATTCTACCAGTCGTTAACCCGGTTGCTATCTAGTTTAACGAATATGAATAGCAAGATCGTAAAGCCCCACAAGGATGAGCCGCCATAACTGAAAAAAGGCAGGGGAATACCTACCGTAGGAAGCACCCCGGTAACCATCCCGATATTTACCAGAAAGTGAATGAATAGAATTCCGGCAACGCTATAGCCGTAAATACGACTGAACTGACTCTTTTGCCGTTCGGCAAGTATAATGACGCGCAACATAAGGCCCACAAAGAGAAAGATGACCAGCGTGCTGCCCAGAAAGCCCCATTCTTCACCCACGGTGCTAAAAATATAGTCGGTTTGCTGCTCAGGTACAAAATCACCTTTGGTCTGAGTTCCCTTCAAAAATCCCTTTCCAAATAAGCCGCCATTACCAATTGCAATTTCAGACTGGTAGGTGTTGTAGCCTATGCTTTTCATATCTACATCTTTCCCCAATACCACATTAAAGCGGTCGCGATGGCGCTGTTCAAAAACGTTTTGAAAGATATAATCTACCGAAAATACAAAGAGCATTGAGACTATGGGTAAAACGTAATACAGCCGTTTGCCGAAGCGCTTTTTGCGGTTCATTATGAGCAGAATTACCGCAATCGCAAAAATTCCTGCAATGACGTAATAAGGACCAAAAGCCAGTGTCAAAATAAAAAGCCCAACCACTACAGAGCCAATAATCAGGTAAATACCTGAAAGTCCTTCTCGGTAAAGCGGAAAGAAAAAGGCGGCATACACCAGCGCGCTACCGGGATCGGGTTGTGGAATAATACAAATAGCGGGTAGAGCAATAATTACAAATGCCCTGAGCTGGTGTAAAAACGATTTTACATCGGTTTGAATATCGCTGAGGTATTTGGCCAAAGCGAGTGCTGTTGCGGCCTTGGCAAATTCGCTGGGTTGCAGACCAAAACTCCCGAAGCCGTACCAACTGGTAGCGCCTGAAATGGTTTTTCCAAAAACAAAAAGCCCCAGAAGTGACAGGATGGAAACTACATAAATAATACTCGCAAAGCGTTCAAAAAACTTAGCTTCGAGAGACAGGATAAATATGATGAGCAGAATGCTTAGACCTATAAAAAGCAATTGTTTTGCATAGAGGTTGCTCAGGTCAAAGAGATTGTAATTCTCAGTAGGATCTATAGATGCCGAGATGATATTCACCCACCCAATACCTACTAAAGCGAGATATAATACAATAATTAACCAGTCAAAAGTTCCGCGGTTGCGTGTATTTATAGCCATTAAAGTTGAGGCTTTTCGGGAATGCCACTTAATTTTTTACCATCATTGATATAGAAGGGCTGGCCGCTTAACGGTTTTGCATATTCGTCCTCAAGGCTGTGGGTAAGTACCCATTCTTCAAGATCTGTTCTGGTGATTTCGCCTTTAATGTGTTTTTCAATCATTAAACTGGCGATTTTACCGGCGTAACGCGATCCCCAGTATCCGTTTTCTACGAAAACCGCGATGGCAATTTTTGGGTTATCTTTTGGCGCAAAAGCCACAAAGATCGAGTGGTCGGTTAATTGTTCGCGCTCCCCGTTAATCTTGGTGTAATTTTCGGCAGTACCGGTTTTACCACAAATATCAATATCGGCGATACGCACGGCCGATGCTGTTCCGTAGTTATACACATCGTACATACCCTGAACTACCGGTTCAAAATTAGCAGGATCTATACTGGTAACATGCTTGGTTCGGTATTCTTCGGGAATTTGCTTTTCATCTCCTTCAATACTCTTTATGATATGAGGTGTATAATACCAACCGCGGTTTGCAATGGCCGCGGTGACGTTAGCCAATTGAATAGGCGTAGTGATTACCTCGCCCTGACCAATGGAGTTAGATATTGTGGCAGTACTAAACCACTTGTATTTTGGGTACTCGTATGACCTATTGTAAAATTTGCTATCCGGAATAAAGCCGGGACGTCCTGTAGGCAGATCGGTTCCCATAAAGTCACCAAGCCCGAAACTGGCAAGGTGGTTATTCCAGACGTCCATACCTTCCTGTGGAGAATCGTATTTTTCAATGACGCGTCGGTAGACATTAGCGAAATAGGCATTACACGAGTTGGCAATACCCGGAATCATACTCAGTGGAGAGGGATGGTGGTGACAGCCCAGTTTTCGGCCTCGTCCATAAACATAGCCGCCGTGACAGGAAAAACTCTCTTCAGTGTTGACCACGCCTTCCTGCAATGCGATAAGCGCATTTAAGGTTTTAAAGGGTGAGCCGGGAGGATATTCTGCCTGAAGACTGCGGTCAAACAGGGGTTTTGAGATCGTATCGTACCAAAGTTTGGTAAAGTTAGCCGAACGTTCACGCCCTACCAGCAAGGCAGGATCGTAATTGGGTGCAGATATCAAGGCAAGTATTTCACCGGTGGCAGGCTCTATGGCAATAATACCGCCACGTTTATTGACCATCAATTCTTCTCCATAGCGTTGCAGTGCAGCATCTACGGTAAGGGTAATGTCTTTACCGGGTTGGGGTAGGGTATCAAGGCTTCCGTTTTTATAAGGGCCTATGTCGCGATTAAAGCGGTCTTTTTGAATATATTTTACGCCCTTGACTCCTCTTAAAACATCTTCATATTGTTTTTCTACTCCTGTTCTACCTCTTAAATCTCCCGATTGATAATACGGGTTTGCTTCGATGTCAGACTGGTTTACTTCGGCTATATAGCCTAAAAAATTGGCGCCAAAATCTATTTGATAATCCCTTAAGGAGCGTTTTTGAATATAGAAACCTTCGTATTTGCGCATTTTTTCCTGTAAATAGGCGTACTCAGACTTCGTAAGCTGAGGTATGACAATAGAAGGCAGGCGCGGTGAATAGACTCTGGCTTTTTCAAGACGCGTTACCAGGGCTTCTTTGGTCATCTTAAGCATCTGGCAGAGTTCCAGGGTGTCAAAAGGCTCTACTTCGCGCGGTATTACCATCACATCATACGAGGGCTGGTTACTAACCAGCAGTTCGCCATTGCGATCGTAAATATGACCGCGTTGCGGATAGTCGAAGCTGCGTTTAATAGCATTGTTTTCAGACAGACCGGCGTAAGAGGTATTTAAGATTTGTAAATAGAATAGCCTTCCGGTAAATAAAAGTCCGGAAACCAATACAACAGTAAATAGCAGTATTCTTCTCATTTACGTCTAAAACTGAAGAGGGTGATAAAAAGCATGCAGAGGGTTAAAGTAAATACCCCACTGAACAACGTCTTCTTAAGTATATAGATTATATCTGAAAAGTTAAAACTTTCGAGAGAAAAAAGGATGAGGTGATGTGTGAAAATCATAATGCTGATGAAGAGCAGTCGCTCGCCATAAGCTGCGGTTGAGATTTTCACGGCATTGTACTCGTAGGCAATACCGAAAATAGATTGCAGGATCCAGGGGCGTATGTAGGCAACCGTTACACTTGCAGCTGCGTGCATCCCGCCACTATTGGTAAACATATCTATACTGAGTCCCAGTAAAAAGCTCGAAAATAATAAGAGTGCGCGGTTGTCACCTATTGGAAACAGAAGTATAAACAGAATATACGGGTAGGGGTTTATATAGCCTAAAAACTCGATGTTGTTAAACAGGGTAATCTGTGCCAGGACCAGCACGATAAAGCGTAGGGTGTTACGTATTATACTATTGCTCATCGCGGGTTTCCTGTTCTAAAGTTTGTATTTCTTTCCGGTCCAGGTTTTCAATCACGTACACGTGACCTACATTAGTCATATCGTTAAAAAGTTTCACCTTGATGCTGTAAAAATTTTCGGTAGGATCCAGTGCAAACTGCTCTATGGTACCTATGCCAATACCCTCCGGAAAAATGGTTGATTTCCCACCGGTTACGATGGTGTCGCCCTGTTTTACTGGGGCTTTAGACTGCACGTCGATAAGGTCAACGAGATTGGGGTCGCCACCTTTCCATACTAAAATTCCAAAGTGATTGCTCTTCTTCAATTTGGCATTGATCTGGGAGTTGCTGTTGAGAATGCTCATTACGGTGGCATAGCCCGGAGAAACCTTATCTACAATTCCTACAATCCCTTTGCTGGTTATAACGCCCAGGTCTTGCTTTATCCCTGCGTCACGACCGGCTTTTAGGGTTAGGAAATTGTCTTTGTGTGAGTAGTTGTTGTTGATGACTTTTGCGGTGGTGATTTTAAATTTTGTACCAAAGCTCGAGGTGTCAATTTTCTGCGAAACACTGTCCCGTGTGTTGAGAAGCTGTTGCCTAAGACGGCTGTTTTCGGCAAGCAACTGCTCATTGTGGGTTTTTAGATCAAAGTAGGTCGAAACGTTGTCGATAGCCGTAAAAATACCACCACTAAGAAAATTTGCCGAGTTGACAAATTTGCTTCGGTGATAGGAATGCGACTGAATGGTAAAAACAAGGGATAAAAACAGCAAAAATGCAAATAGCAGAAAGTTTCTATACTTGATTAGAAAATTGACAATTTGCTGCATGAATCACAATGCTATTATTTGATGAGAACGCTCTTGAATCTGTTCAGGTTTTTTAGCGTAATACCGGTACCGCGTACTACAGCGCGAAGCGGATCTTCGGCAATATAAACGGGTAAATCGGTTTTTTGCGATAAACGCTTATCAAGACCGCGCAACATACTACCACCACCGGCGAGGTAAATACCGGTGTTGTAAATGTCTGCAGCAAGTTCGGGCGGGGTTTGAGATAAGGTTTCCATCACGGCGTCTTCAATACGCAGGATCGATTTATCAAGAGCCTTGGCAATCTCACGGTAAGAGATAGACACCTGCTTCGGTTTGCCGGTTAGCAGGTCACGTCCCTGAACGCTCATATCTTCCGGCGGAACTTCTAAATCTTCAGTAGCCGCACCAATTTGTATTTTAATTTTTTCCGCACTGCGTTCCCCTACATAAAGGTTGTGCTGGGTGCGCATATAATAGATGATGTCGTTTGTAAAAACATCTCCAGCAATCTTAACCGATTTATCGCAAACAATTCCACCTAAAGCGATCACGGCAATTTCGGTAGTACCACCACCTATATCCACAATCATATTTCCTTTAGGCTGCATAATGTCTACTCCAATACCTATAGCTGCTGCCATAGGCTCGTGAATCAAATAAACCTCCTTGCCGTTTACACGCTCTGCACTTTCTTTAACCGCGCGCATTTCAACCTCTGTAATCCCGGAAGGAATACAAATAACCATACGCAACGCAGGAGCAAAAAGACGTTTTTTGAGCGCAGGGATCTCTTTGATGAACATACTCATCATTTGCTCGCTGGCATCAAAGTCTGCAATAACCCCGTCTTTTAAAGGCCGGATGGTTTTGATGTTTTCATGCGTTTTGCCCTGCATCATCGCGGCATCTTTACCGGCAGCGATAATCTTATTGCTCACCCGGTCACGGGCTACAATAGACGGACTGTCAACCACAACTTTATCGTTGTGGATGATGAGGGTGTTTGCGGTACCAAGATCTATTGCTATTTCTTCGGTAAGAAAATCAAAAAAGCCCATAAGCTATGATGTGATTAGGGAGGTTAGATGCTAAAAGGTTAATCTTTAAATGTACTTAAAAAATACGGTTTATTAGTGTTTAAAATGTCTTGTTCCTGTCATTACCATCGCCACGTCGTGTTCATTACAATAATCAATACTTAATTGATCTTTTATGGACCCTCCGGGTTGAATTACCGCAGTAATACCTGCCTTATCTGCCAGCTCCACACAATCCGGGAATGGGAAAAATGCATCACTCGCCATCACGGCACCTTTAAGGTCAAAACCAAATGAAGTGGCTTTTTCTACTGCCTGACGCAAAGCATCAACTCGTGAAGTCTGACCGGTACCACTTGCAAAAAGCTGTTTGTCTTTAGCAAATACAATCGTGTTCGACTTGGTGTGCTTGCAGATTTTTGAAGCAAATACTAAGTCAGTTAACTCTTCAACCGTGGGTTTATTGTTTGTTACCGTCTTAAGATCTTTAAGGCTGTCTGTTATAAAATCTTTATCCTGAACCAGCACGCCGTTTAAACAACTGCGCACCTGATCTTTAGGAAGGTCAACCGGCTTTTGAACCAGCAGTACTCTATTTTTCTTTTCTTTTAAAATTTCTAAAGCGGCTTCAGAATAAGAAGGAGCAATCACTACCTCACAGAACAGTTTGTGAATCTCTTCGGCGGTAGCTTTATCAATTTCTTTGTTGGCGATAAGTATACCTCCAAATGCAGATACGGGGTCTCCTGCCAAAGCATCTACATAAGCCTGGTGCAATGTTGCGCGCTGTGCTACTCCGCAGGCATTGTTGTGCTTTAAAATGGCAAAGGTTGGATTTTCATCTTTAAATTCGGCCATTAGGTTTACGGCAGCATCTACGTCAAGCAAATTGTTATAGGAAAGCTCTTTTCCGTGCAGTTGCTCAAACATTGCGTCAAAATCTCCGTAAAACGTTCCTTTTTGATGCGGGTTTTCACCATAACGTAAGCTTTTACCCTGCGTATAACTGGCTTTGTAAACGGTTTCTTCTTCGTTAAAATAATTGAAGATCGCTGTGTCGTAGTGTGAAGAGACATTAAATGCTTTTGCTGCAAAACGCTTGCGATCGGCCAGGGTAGTGGTTCCTTCATTTGCTGAAATAAGTTCTAAAACCTCTTCATAATCGTCAACCGAAGAAACACAAAGCGTGTCTTTAAAGTTTTTAGCCGCAGCGCGAATCAGTGAAATACCGCCAATGTCTATCTTCTCAACGATGTCCTGCTCAGAAGCTCCTGAAGCCACCGTTTTCTCAAAAGGATATAAATCTACAATTACGATATCCAACTGTGGAATCTGATATTCTTCCATCTCGGCAACATCGCCCTCGTGATCCTGGCGGTTCAAAATTCCACCAAAAATTTTAGGATGTAAGGTTTTAACTCTTCCGCCCAAAATAGAAGGATAGGAAGTGATATCTTCAACAGGTACAACCGGAATGTCTAAATCACGTATAAATTTTTCGGTGCCCCCCGTAGAATAAAGCGTTATGCCAAGTTCATGAAATTTTTTGATAAGCGGTTCTAGACCTTCTTTACTAAAAACGGAAACCAGGGCTGCTTTGGCCTGAATAGGAGTGCTCATAAGAAAAATTTATTTTGGGTGCAAAAGTATGAATTTAAGCACTAAAACGTCACGCATATTTTTGTAATTTCTAGCTATAATTTTGTAACGATATGCGCCCTTTTGCGTCATACCGTCATTCTAATCCAATCTATACCATGCTTATTTACCTCAGGGTTTTAAAAGAGAGTCTGGCATTTGCTATTAACGCATTGCGTAATAACAAGTTGCGTACCCTGCTATCGCTGTTGGGGGTAACCATAGGTATCTTTTCGATTATAGGAGTACTTGCAGCTGTAGATTCGCTAAAACAGGAAATTAAGGGCAGTCTGTCTTCTCTTGACAACAGTACGATTATCCTGATGCGTTTTTCGTTTGGCCCCACCGAGATCCCACAATGGAAACGGGAGCAATTTCCTGATGTGACGTATGAGGAGTTTCAGTTTATAAGCCGAAACGTGCCTGATGTGGAGGCCGCCTCTTTCAGTCTCAATATGCCTCAGGAATCTATAAAGTATGGGGATAAGCTGGTTACAGGAGTGAGCATTGCACCGGTTACAGACGGTTATTACAATATTGAAGCCTTACAGCTTGAAGAAGGGCGTTTTTTTAATGAGGCCGAATCCAACAGTGGTTCAAACGTTGTGGTGCTGGGAGATGAGATTGCCGAAGGTTTGTTTGGCGGCCTTGATCCTATCGGAAAAGAGGTGCGCCTGTACGGACAGCGATTTTCGGTAATAGGAGTTTTGGAGAAAGAAGGAAGCAGCATTTTTGGTCCGTCTAAAGATGGAATGGTCATACTTCCGGTAAATGTGGTACGTCGTATTTACGGAAGCAATAATAAATCTGCATTTCCGCAGATTGTAATTAAGCCAGAATCTGGAGTGGATATTCCGGAATTTAATGCGGTTCTAACCCAGCGTTTACGTCAGTTTCGGGGATTGAAAACAGATGAGGTCAATAACTTTTTTATCAATCAGCTTTCGGGTTTTACCGATTTTATAGATAATATCACGGGTACGATGTCAACCATCGGAGGATTTATAGGGCTTTTTTCCCTACTGGTAGGAGGTTTTGGAATCGCCAATATTATGTTTGTAAGCGTAAAGGAGCGTACCAATCTGATTGGGATTCAAAAGGCTTTGGGAGCCAAAAACAAGTTTATTTTGCTTCAGTTTTTATTTGAATCAATAATTCTGGCTGCCATAGGCGGATTTATCGGTCTGGGGCTGGTATGGATTATTACCATCGTCCTCTCGCAATTCACCGGAAGCTTTGAATTTGTGCTTTCGGCTACCAATATTTTCTATGGACTTTTCAGTTCTGTAATAATAGGTTTAATCGCCGGAATTGTGCCTGCTTTTATGGCTTCGCGTTTAGACCCGGTAGAGGCGATCAGGACGGGGATGTAAATTTTTAGCTTAAAATTCCCGAAACCTGCTCATTTACCCATTCTAAAAAGCGCTCGTCAGCTTCCGTAAAGGGGTCTGCCGTATTTGAATCGATGTCGATTTGACCTATGTTTTTTCCGTCAACAAATAGAGGGACCACGATTTCAGCTTTCACTGTAATGCTGCAGGCGATATAGTTGTCCTGAGCCTTAACATCTGGCACTACAAAGTTTTGGTTGGATACTGCTACCTGACCGCAGATGCCTTTTCCAAAAGGAATTATGGTATGATCTGTAGGCTCGCCGGCGTAGGAGCTTAGTTTTAGTTCGTCTTTATCTCCATTCTTAAAATAGAAACCTACCCAGTCGTAATAATCAACTTCAGCACGTAAAAGCGTGCAAAGTTCTTCAAGACGGTGCTCTACCGAAAGCTGATCTTGTTGCAGAATAGTTGATACTTGTGGTTTTAGAGCTTCAAAAGTCATTTTTCTTGTATTTTAGGGCGGTTTTAAACCTGTTTTTTAGTGCTTCAATTGATTCGCAAATATAAGTCGGTCCTTTCGTTTATCCTTACTTTTTTAGGGGTGTATCTCGTGTTGACGTTTAGTTATGCGATGTATTTGAAATATGCGCAGTCAGAAGTCTATTATCCAGATTATATCACACATCGCGTAGCTGAGCAGAGCGAAAGCCTGGTGAATATGATAGGATATCGGGGAGAGATTGAACCGCATCCAAACGAGGCTTCTATGAAATTGTATGTAAACGACCTGTTTGTAGCCCGTGTGGTAGAAGGTTGTAATGCAGTAAGTGTAATGATTTTATTTGCTGCGTTTATTTTGGCATTTTATCAGGGATTGCGCCCCACGCTGCTTTTTATTCTTGGTGGTGGTGTGCTTATCTATAGCATCAATATTATACGCATCGCCTTGCTGAGTATTGGTTTGTATCAATACCCGGATTATAAAGATCTTTTACACGACGTTGTTTTTCCGGGTATCATTTACGGGCTGGTAGTAGTGCTTTGGCTTTTTTGGATTCGCAGGTTTAAAGGCCAGATGAAATGAGAAAAGGTCTTGTGATTTTACTGTGTTTCAGTTTAATAATTGCTTTGGGGTGTATTCGCATTTTTCAACAGCAGTTGTTTTATGATCCGTTGCTTCTTTTTTTTGAATCGGCCTATCTGTACGACGCTTCGCTTCCTCAACTGGATTTTATAAAACTCATCGTGCACACCGGCATCCGTTTTTGGCTGAATGCTTCAATCTCCATTGTTTTTATTCTTTTGCTTTTTCGCAGCAGCGAAAATTTTAAAATACTGCTGCTTATTTATGCGGCGACATTTATTTTACTCCTAACAGCCTTCGCTTTAGTGCTAAATAGCTATACTGTAGAGCTTAACCTGTTGCTTTTTTACATCAGGCGGTTTTTGATTCAACCCATGTTGCTCCTTATTTTAATTCCTGCATTTTATTACCAAAAGCTCAAGAGCAGGGCTTAGTTTGTATCTTTAGCCGGAAAATTGAATTTTAAATTACAAAAGCCCATAAGTGGCATTTGGTAAATAAAGGTCATTATCTACCAAAATAATTAACTGAACTCTAATTCTTGACAACATTTAAATAGATGAAAAAAGTACTTATAGCATGCGCTACGCTGGTGTTTTTAGCCTGCGGCGAAAAGAAAACAAAATCAGAAACGGTAAGCGTTTCTGCTGATGCAACTCAGAAAGAAATCTATACGGGCAGTGAGCGTGAGGCGCAGTTTGAAAACGAACAGGTTGCTCGGGTTTATGATGACTACAATTTACTCAAGGTTGCACTCGTCAATACCGATGCTGAGGCTGCCGGGGCTGCTGCTTCAAAAATGCTGGAGAGTATTAAAGAATTGGAAGATGATACCGCAGAACTTCTGGTTGCTGCTCAGGATATTGCTGCCGCGACCGATGTAAACCTGCAGCGCGCGCGCTTTGAAGACTTAACCGCTGAGGTTAAATCTTTAGTTGAGGCTAACATTACCTCTGGAAGTTTGTATTATCAGTATTGCCCAATGGCTTTTGACGGGAAAGGAGCGTATTGGATTTCTAATGAGGAAAAAGTTTACAATCCGTATTTTGGAGATGTGATGCTCAATTGCGGTACGGTTGACTCTAAGATTGAATAATCCCCTGTCTGTTAAGGGTTGAAAGTTTAGAAATAAAAAAATCCCTTTGGTTGACCAAAGGGATTTTTGCTTTATAAGGTTTGCCTGTACGGCTTGCACTTACATCATTCCGGGCATACCGCCGCCCATTCCTCCTGGCATAGCGCCTCCGCCTTTCTCCTCAGGAATGTCAGTCAATGCACACTCGGTAGTAAGAATCATACCAGAAACTGAAGCTGCGTTTTCAAGAGCAACACGGGTTACTTTCTTAGGATCTATTATTCCTTCGGTAAGCATATTTACATAACGCTCAGTCTTGGCGTCGTATCCGTAGTCTGCTTCACCTTCAATTACCTTAGCGATCACAACAGAACCTTCGCCGCCGGCATTAGCAACAATTGTGCGTAATGGAGCTTCGATTGCACGGTCAACGATTTTAATTCCGGTTGCCTCGTCTGCGTTTTCAGATTTTAGTCCTTCAAGAACGCGTTTTGCGCGAACCAAAGCAACACCACCACCGGCAACGATGCCTTCTTCTACAGCCGCACGGGTTGCGTGAAGGGCGTCATCTACACGGTCTTTTTTCTCTTTCATTTCTACTTCAGAAGCAGCGCCTACATAAAGAACAGCAACACCACCGGCTAGTTTAGCCAGACGTTCCTGTAATTTTTCTTTATCATAATCGCTGGTTGTAGTTTCAATCTGAGCTTTGATTTGGTTAACACGAGTTTTAATCGCGTCGCTTTCGCCACCACCATTTACAATAGTAGTGTTGTCTTTATCGATGGTTATGTTTTCTGCAGTACCTAACATATCTACAGTTGCGTTTTCAAGCGTGAAACCGCGCTCTTCGCTTATTACGGTACCACCGGTAAGAATGGCGATATCTTCAAGCATTGCTTTACGACGATCTCCAAAACCTGGAGCTTTTACAGCAGCGATTTTAAGTGCACCACGTAATTTATTTACTACAAGTGTTGCAAGAGCCTCACCGTCTACATCTTCAGCTACGATAAGTAATGGCTTACCTGATTGAGCAACCGGCTCCAGAACAGGAAGTAAATCTTTCATAGAAGAGATCTTCTTGTCGTATAATAGGATGTAAGGATTGTCCAGTTCAGTCTGCATTTTTTCACTGTCGGTAACAAAATACGGAGATAAGTATCCGCGGTCAAATTGCATACCTTCTACAACGTCCACGTAAGTTTCGGTACCTTTTGCTTCCTCAACGGTGATAACACCTTCTTTACCTACTTTGCCAAAAGCTTCAGCGATCAACTCCCCAATAACGTCATCGTTATTTGCAGAGATTGAAGCTACCTGCTTGATTTTTTCAGAAGAGCTTCCTACTTCTTTAGCTTGTTTTTCAAGGTCTGCAGTGATTGCTTCAACTGCTTTGTCAATACCGCGCTTCAAATCCATCGGGTTTGCGCCGGCAGCAACGTTTTTAAGACCTTCCTGTACGATTGCCTGAGCAAGTACGGTTGCAGTAGTTGTACCGTCACCAGCAAGATCGTTGGTTTTAGAAGCTACTTCCTTAACCATCTGTGCTCCCATATTTTCAAGAGGATCTTCGAGTTCGATCTCTTTTGCAACGGTTACCCCGTCTTTGGTTACCTGTGGACCACCAAAAGATTTGCTGATGATTACGTTACGACCTTTAGGTCCCAGAGTTACTTTTACCGCGTTTGCGAGTGCATCTACACCGCGTTTTATGCCATCTCTTGCTGAGATGTCAAAGGTTATATTTTTAGCCATTGTTGTTAATTTTTTTGTTTTTCGCGAATGCGAAAGAATTGATAATTATTGCGTTAAACAGAAGTTGAATTAAATGATCGCCAGGATGTCGTCTTCGCGCATCATCAGGTAATCAGTTCCTTCTAATTTTAATTCGGTACCCGAATATTTTCCGTAAAGAACAGTGTCGCCCACTTTCACGGTCATTTCGTGATCCTTTTTACCGCTTCCTACAGCTACAACTTTACCTTGTTGAGGTTTTTCTTTTGCTGTTTCCGGAATGTAAAGTCCGGATGCTGTTTTGGTCTCAGCAGCCATCGGCTCTACCAAAACCCGATCTGAAAGAGGTTTAATGTTTACTCCCATTTTTCTATAAATTTTAGTTATTAATTTTTTATTGAATGTGACCTCCAAAAGGCATAAAGTATGCCAGTCAAATAAGGCTGACAAAAAGGCAAAAAAAAGACCGCTGTATTGCGGTCTTCTAATTTATGAGTTGTCTAAACTGTCATTTAGTTATTATCTGTATCTGTAGCAGGAGCTGCATCGGCCGGAGCAGGTTCTGATAATGGCATAATGTTTTCCACATCTTCTCCTTCGATTACTTTAGACTCATTGCTGTCGTTGCCTCCAAAGATGGTTACGTTGGAAATCAAAATGAGTACAAGAAGTACGGTTGCCAATCCCCAGGTACTTTTGTCTAAAAAGTCTCCGGTTTTTTTAACACCACCTATTTGCTGAGTGCCTCCACCACCAAAAGAAGAGGATAAACCGCCACCTTTAGGATTTTGTACCATAATTACTACGATAAGTAGGAAGGCTACTATAATGATTAAAAATAAAAAGATTAAAAACATCTGATATTCAATTTATGTGTTGCGGTGTTCTGCTTAATCTGCCGCAGTTTAATTATTTACTTTCCTGCAATTGTTCTATTGCCCGAATTTGGTCTGCAAAGAAACCACTTTTTTCCGGATATTTCAAACTTAAAATTTTATAGGCCTGTTTTGCTTTTGTGTAGTTTTTTTGCTCTACATAAACCCGCGCTAGGGTTTCAGTCATCAGGCTGTCACTGGGTTTAAAGCGGTCTTCCAAATCGGTCTTTTTAAAACCGGTATCGGGCGGACTCACTTTGATTTTTGGATTGGTTTCAATAAAACGGTCAATAAGCTCGAGACGGCGGGCGCGATCGGGATCTTCTTCGGAAGGGATTTGGGGTTCAATATAAGATTCAGAATCTGCGCGTATTTCTTCTTGTTCAGTCTGGTTTTCAGCTTCTTCTTCTATGGGAAGTGCTTCAGTTTCCCGGTTTATTTTATTAAAAGAAGTAAGCTTCAGCCATTCACTGAAGGAATGTGTTTCTTTTTTGTTGAAGTCAAGTGGTTTTCCTATTTGCAGTTGCTTCTCGGGAGTAGATTCTTCTACAGGTTCTTTAGGGATAAAAAAGTCGGGATCCAGAACTCTGTTAGCTTTGTTGACTTCTTCAGCGTCCAGTTGGGCTGAGACATCAGTAAACTCGTGAACAGCCATGTTTTTAAGCTGAGCTTCCTGATTTTTAATCTGCTCGCTCACATCGGTCTGATTAAAGACTTCAGAAGTGATGTAGTCAAACAGCACACTCCGATCCTGCGTGTGTGCCGCTGTTTTTTTTAGTTCGGTATTGTAAAGGTAACTGTCTTCATTTTTAAGACCCTTTAGGTAGAGCGCACGTGCCGCCTGAAAATAGGGATAGGTCTTTACAATTTCTCTCAGTTCGAGGGACTGATCTGCGGTAATGCGGTCAGGATGTTCTAAAAGATAGGTAAAGGTTTCAACGTGCATAAGATTACCAGTTTGCCAGTGACGCCTGAAAAATATCTTGCGTGATGCGTTCAAAAATTTCTTCAATGGCCCCGTCCAGTACCGTTCCTACAGGTTGTGCATTACCGGCTATATCAACGAAAAATGAAAAGCGCTTTTCAAAATCGGCGCTTCCGTCTTCAATAGCTTTATTGGTAAAACTACACAAAACCACTATGGTCAAACGGGTTTGTGCCGCTACGTCATCTGAGGTCGCAGTTTGGGGTGCAAAATAGTAGTCGATTATTTCACCGGTGTACACCAGATCGGCTTCATTAAGATTGGTTGTAAGATTAAGACTGGTTTGGTTTTGTATTAAATCCTGTAAGGCAAAAGTAAAACGCTGGTCAATCCCCGGCTCAATCACCGCTGCGGTATTCTGAAAAAACGGAACTGCAAAAGTTTGTGCATTGCCTATGTCAACCCCGGTAAACGAATAAAACCCGCAACTGTTGAACGTTAAGAGGCTTAAGAATAAAAAAGTCAGTTTAAGTTTTTTCATAGTTGCCGGTGTGCTAAGGTCTTAAAATGGTGTAACGCCTTTTTATAAGTCGTATTGTTTGATTTTGCGATAGAGCGTGCGTTCACTAATGCCCAGTTCTTTTGCTGCTGCTTTGCGCTTGCCGTTGTGACGCTCCAGAGATTTTTCAATCAGTTCGAGTTCTTTTTCCTGAAGTGAAAGCGTTTCTTCTTCCTCTACATCTTCGGCAAAATGATATTTGTCTGAAGCCGGAGCGCTCACTACAGACTCCTGAGGAATTTGAAGCACCTCGGTAATATCTTCGGCACTCTCAAAAGCATCAGTATCTTCTTCCTGATAAATCTTTTTGATGAGTGATTTGTTTTCTTCCCTTACCGAAGCGTTGTTTCCGTTTTCCATCAACTCCAGCGTTAGCTTTTTGAGGTCGTTGAGGTCGCTTTTCATATCGAAAAGCACTTTGTATAAAATCTCGCGTTCGCTGCTAAAATCGCTTTCTCCTTTTTTAGAACCTACAACCGCAGGCAAATTTGCTCCGGTATCGGGTAAATAGGCGCGTAGTTTCTCTAGTGTAATGCTTCGGTTTTGCTCCAGTACCGAAATTTGCTCGGCCACATTACGCAATTGTCTGATGTTACCCGACCAGCGGTATTTCAACAAAAGCTGAACCGCATCATCATCAAGCCTTATAGTAGGCATTTTGTATTTACTGGCAAAGTCTGAGGCAAACTTTCTAAAAAGCAAATGAATGTCGTCTTTACGGTCGCGCAGGGGCGGAAGGCTGATCTCAACCGTACTCAGACGATAGTACAAATCTTCCCTGAACTTCTCCTGATTGATAGCCTCAAACATTTTTACGTTTGTGGCGGCTACAATGCGCACATCAGTTTTTTGGGTTTTTGACGAACCAACTTTTAGAAATTCGCCGTTTTCCAAAACACGCAGCAAGCGTACCTGAGTGGGAAGCGGCAATTCGCCCACTTCGTCCAGAAATATGGTTCCGCCGTCAGCCTCTTCAAAATACCCGCTTCGGGTTGAAGTAGCACCGGTAAAGGCACCTTTTTCGTGACCAAAAAGTTCGCTGTCAATGGTTCCCTCAGGGATAGCGCCGCAGTTTACGGCTATATATTTATTGTGTTTACGGTGCGAAAGCGCGTGTATGATGCGCGGAATACTTTCTTTACCCACCCCGCTTTCACCGGTAACCAAAACCGAAATATCTGTAGGTGCCACCTGAATGGCTTTTTCTATTGACCGGTTGAGTTTGGGATCATCGCCTATGATACCAAAACGTTGTTTTATCGCGTGAACTGATTCCATAGTTTGCTCTTAATTGTTGTCTGAATAACCAACAGCCCTGCCCAAAAGGGTGGTGCTGGTGCAGTCTAAAATTTCAACATTTACAAAATCACCTACTTTATAATGTTCTTTTGGGAAAACAGCGACTGTGTTCTGGGTGGTACGCCCGGCCCATTCTTTATCGCTTTTCTTCGATTCTTTTTCTATAAGTACTTCAACTGTTTTGCCTAATTGTTTTTGAGTGTTGTGCAAAGAATGTTTTTGCTGAAGGGCAATGATTTCGGCCAGGCGCTCTTTTTTAACAGCCAGTGGCACATCATCTTCCAGTTTTCGCGCAGCTAAAGTACCGGGACGCTCGCTGTAGGCAAACATAAAACCAAAATCATACTTCACATACTCCATAAGACTTAGCGTGTCCTGATGATCGGCATCGGTTTCGGTTGGGAAGCCGGTGATCATATCCTGAGAAATCGCACAGTCCGGGATAATCTCGCGAATGCTGTCAATTAGGTCAAAATACTCCTGACGGGTATGCAGGCGGTTCATTTCTTTAAGAATACGGTCGCTACCGCTCTGCACCGGCAAGTGAATGTACTTGCAGATATTGGGATATTTAGCCATTGTTCGAATCACATCCAGTGTCATATCCTGTGGATTAGAGGTCGAAAAGCGAATGCGCATTTTGGGCTGTGCTTCGGCAACCATAGAAAGCAGGCCTGAAAAGTTTACAGCGGTGGCCTTGGCCATATCGCTGGCTTTGTCAAAATCTTTCTTGAGTCCGCCGCCATACCATAAAAAGCTGTCAACATTTTGTCCCAGCAGGGTCACTTCCTTAAAGCCTTTAGCAGCAAGATCGTTTACTTCCTCTACGATGCTTTGGGGATCGCGGCTGCGTTCGCGTCCACGGGTGAATGGCACAACGCAAAAGGTGCACATATTGTCACAACCTCGGGTAATACTCACGAAAGCAGTCACACCGTTGCTTTGCAGGCGAACAGGCGCGATATCTCCGTAAGTTTCTTCTTTAGAGAGAATGACATTTATAGCATCGCGGCCTTCTTCAACCTCGCTCAATAAATTGGGCAAATCTTTATAGGCATCAGGTCCTACAACCAGATCCACGATTTTTTCTTCTTCGAGAAATTTGCTTTTAAGGCGTTCTGCCATACAGCCTAAAACACCAACTTTCATAGCCGGATTTACTTTCTTCACGGCATTGTATTTTTCCAGGCGCTTGCGTACAGTTTGCTCGGCTTTATCGCGAATGGAACAGGTGTTTACTAAAACCAGATCTGCATCTTCCAGCGATTGTGTGGTGTTATACCCTTCCTTAGAAAGTATAGAAGCGACAATCTCACTGTCGCTAAAGTTCATCTGGCAGCCATAGCTCTCGATGAATAGTTTTTTTGTGTTGGTCTTTTGAGGCTCAAGAACCAGAGCTTCGCCTTGTTTTTTTTCGTCAATAATCTTCTCCATAAACAAACTGCTTCCTTAAAATAGTGGGCAAAGATACAATTAAGCCCAGTTGTGACAAAGTGTCACTAGCTTATAATTTAAATCATTTTGATCCTAACGTGATTTGGGCTGAAAGAACTTAGTGGCGAGGGATAAGCAGGATTTCTTTTAATTTTGTCTAAGTTCGTTGCAGCAAGCTTAAACAGGTCTATATTTAGGTCTTGTCTGGCGCATTGTGGGGGCTTAGCGGTTGAATAATAAAATTTCTACTACTTTTGCCTAACTCAAGTCAGAAATAAAGGAACTTGTAGCCCTTGATGTAAGGGCAAATCGCTTCAAAAAATCACTATGGCAAAAAATCTGGTAATTGTTGAGTCACCTGCGAAAGCAAAGACGATAGAAAAATTTTTAGGTAAGGAGTACAAGGTTGAAAGCAGCTTTGGTCACATTGCCGATCTTCCTACCAAAGAACTTGGCGTAGATGTAGAAGGCGATTTTAAACCAAAATATACCGTTAATAAAGACAAGAAGGCTGTTGTAAAGAAGCTGAGGGATCTGGCTAATAAAGCCGAGACCGTATGGCTCGCGAGTGATGAGGACCGGGAAGGAGAGGCTATTGCCTGGCATCTCGCCGAAGAACTGAATCTCGACAAATCAAAGACAAAGCGCATTGTTTTTTCTGAAATTACCAAAAAGGCGATTTTAAAAGCGATAGAAAACCCAAGAGAAATTGACTACAATTTGGTTAATGCGCAGCAGGCACGTCGTGTGTTAGACCGTTTGGTAGGCTACGAAATCTCTCCGGTTTTATGGCGAAAAGTAAAGGGCGGACTTTCGGCAGGACGGGTACAATCGGTATCTGTGCGTCTTATTGTAGAGCGCGAGCGGGAAATACAGGCCTTTAATACCGAAGATTATTTTAGGGTAGATGCAGAGTTTGCAAATGCGGAAGGAAAAACTTTAAAAGCAAAGCTTCCGAAGAACCTGGATACCCGAAAAGAGGCAGAAGCCTTTTTAAATGCGAACGCAAATGCAACCTTCAAGGTAGATGCCTTAACGACCAAGCCGGCTAAAAAGGCACCGGCACCACCATTTACAACTTCAACCCTTCAGCAGGAAGCTGCACGTAAGTTGTATTTTTCGGTAAGTAAGACGATGACTCTGGCACAACGCTTATATGAGGCGGGTCTTATTACCTATATGAGAACCGATAGTGTCAATCTTTCGCAGGATGCCAAACAAGGTGCGGCTGATGAGATTGTCGCAGCATACGGAGAAAAATACCATAAGGAACGCAATTATAAAGGAAAGAGCAAAGGAGCTCAGGAAGCTCACGAGGCAATCAGACCTACCGACTTTAGCAAACACAGTGTAAATATCGACCGGGATCAGGCGCGTTTGTACGAGTTGATCTGGAAACGGGCAATTGCCTCACAAATGAGCGAAGCCCGTCTGGAGCGTACTAACGTTCAGATTGCTTCTTCAAACCATCCGTCAAACTTCACAGCTAATGGCGAGGTAATTAAATTTGATGGATTTCTAAAAGTTTATCTGGAAGGTACCGATGATGAAGATCAGGAAGAAAGCGGGATCCTTCCACCATTGCAAGAAGGAGAAGTGCTTGACAATCTTTGGATCACAGCAACAGAACGTTTTACAAGACCGCCGTATAGATACACTGAAGCTTCTTTGGTTAAAAAACTTGAAGAACTGGGTATAGGTCGTCCTTCTACTTACGCACCAACCATTACCACCATTCAGAATAGAAAATATATCGAGAAAGGAAATGTAGAGGGGACCGAGCGCGAATACGATTTGCTAACGCTTAAAAACGGAAGCGTTAAGGCTAAAAAGTTGACCGAAAAAGTGGGTTCAGACAAAGGAAAACTGGTGCCTACCGATGTGGGGATGGTGGTAAATGACTTTTTGGTCAACCATTTTGAAAATATTCTGGATTACAACTTTACGGCCAAGGTAGAGCAGGATTTTGATGAGATCGCCGAAGGTAATGAGGAGTGGACCAAGATGATGAGAGATTTCTACAAAGATTTCCATCCTCAGGTAAAAGACGTGGCCGAAAATGCTGACCGTGAAGTAGGGGAGCGTGTTCTGGGTACAGATCCTAAGACGGGTAAACCGGTGAGCGTGCGTTTGGGTAAATACGGTGCGATGGTGCAGATAGGTTCTGTTGAAGATGACGAGAAACCGCAGTTTGCAGGTCTTTTGCCCGATCAGCAATTAGAAAGCATCACCTTTGAAGAAGCGATGGATTTGTTTAAGCTTCCGCGGGATTTGGGTGAGTATGAGGGCGAAACCGTTGAGGTTAACAATGGCCGTTACGGACCTTATGTGAAGTTTGGGAAAACTTTTGTTTCCCTGCCTAAAGGTCGCGACCCTATGGAAGTAGAGTATGACGAGGCTGTAAAATACATCAAAGAAAAGCAAAAGGCCGATGCGCCTATCTACGAATACGAAGATAAGCCTGTAACCAAAGGTGTGGGGCGTTTTGGGCCTTTCATCAAATGGAACAGTATATTTATCAATGTCAATAAAAAATACGATTTTGATAACCTTTCAGAGGATGATATTATAGAGCTCATTGAAGATAAAAAGCAAAAAGAGAAAGATAAAATCATTCACAACTTCAAGGAAGAAGGAATTCGGGTTGAAAAAGCCCGTTGGGGACGATCTAACATCATTAAGGGGAAAGTGAAGATCGAATTGCCTAAAACTGTTGATGCGGCAGAACTTACGCTCGAAGAAGTAAAAGATATCATCGAGAAACAGGGGCCAAAACCCAAGAAAAAAGCTGCAAAAACAACAAAAAAGAAGACAACCCGTAAGAAGACAACGGCAAAAAAGAAATAATTCATGGCATTTGAAAATTTGCTTCCGGTCTCTGATGCCCTTTTGGCACAGGCGGGCTTATTTAATGAACAGCGACTCTTCAATCAGCTTCAAATACACTCGCGGGAAGAGGGTTTGCCGGAACTAGAGGATCTTGATATCGTGATCATTGGGGTAAGAGAGCGCCGTGGTGCAATTGAAGAGCAGGAAGATTATCTTGATTTTTCAGCGGTGCGAAAAGCTTTTTATACTCTTTTCCCCGGAAACTGGCATTGTAAGGTTGGTGACCTGGGTGATCTGGATGCCGGCGATCAGCTTTCAGATACCTATTATGCACTTAAAGAATTGATTAATGCCTGTGTTAAAAATGAAGTGATCCCCATTATTCTGGGTGGGAGCCAGGACTTGACCTACGCTTTATACCGCGCGTTTGATGATTTGGACCAGATGGTAAACCTGGTCAATGTAGACAGTCGTTTTGATTTGGGGAACAGCAGTTTGCCCATTACCCATCAATCGTATGTGGGCAAAATCATAGTTGATCAACCCTATAATCTGTTTAACTATTCTAACCTGGGTTATCAGACCTTTTTCAACAGCCAGGAAGAAATAGATTTGATGGAAAGGCTTTATTTTGATGCGTTTAGATTGGGTAATCTTACCGCAGATATCAGCAGGATTGAGCCTGTTATGCGAGACGCAGATATCGTGAGTTTTGACCTGTCGGCAATACAGGCAGATGTGCTTGGTTTTATGCACCCGCAGCAGAGTAATGGTTTTAATGGGCGGGAATCCTGTGCTATCGCCCGTTACGCAGGCTTAAGTGACCGGGTGCGTGTTTTCGGGATTTTTGAGTATCAGTTAACCAGCGAAGCTACGGTGTCTGCGTCGCTTATAGGTCAAATGATCTGGTACTTTGTAGAAGGGGTCAATTTCAGGATGAATGAATCACTTTCTAACCGGGATGAAGACTTTTTGCATTACACTGTTCCTGTTGAAGATGAGATGCTTAGCTTTTATAAAAGCCGGAAGTCAGACCGCTGGTGGATTGAAATTCCATTTTTGGAAGGTGTTAATACTAAATTAAAAAGGCATACGTTATTACCTTGCACTGAAGAAGATTACATAAACGCTTGTAATCAGGAGATTCCGGAGCGATGGTATAAAGCAAAGCTTAAGAATGAAATATAATTAACAATTTATTTAGATTTTCGGGTAATTTTCATGAAAAAATTGCTTTTTAGCATTTTTATAGATAGGTTTACCGTCTCAAATCTAGATTTAACATAATTAACCTATGAAGAAGTTTCTTGCAATTATTGCAATTGCGAGCTCGTTGATTGGTTGCGGTCGTAACGATCGCGGTGAGCTTGTTGGGGCAAAAGGCAAAAAGTGGAATCCTGAAAAGCCCTATGGAATGACTTTAGTGTCTGGAGGGGCTTACATTATGGGTAAAAGTGATGACGACATCGCCGCCATTAAAGATGCCCCTACCAAAACGGTTACCGTCCGCTCGTTCTACATGGATGAAACCGAAATTACCAATTCAGAATACAGACAGTTTGTGCAATGGGTACGGGATTCAGTTATCCGTGCGCGGTTAGCTATCGAGGCTGATCTTATGGGTGAAACTCCGGGTAATGGTACCATAGGGGATTATGCTTTTATAGATTACGATCCAGATGACATGACCCCGTACGAGCAGTATATGTATGATAATTACTACAGTCTTAGCGATGATTACAGTGACCGTAAATTAAACTGGGACATTGATTTAATTGATGATCCAATGGATTATCCTGACGAATCCTATGTAATGGTTATGGATTCTATGTACATTCCTCTTGAAGAAGCATACAACGGTCAGCGTACCATTGATGTGGAGAAGCTGGTGTTTAAATACAAGTATTTGGATATTGAGGCTGCGGCCCGTAAAAAGAATGGTTCCAGAAAAGATTTTATAATTACCGAAGAGACTAAGATTTATCCTGATACTACGGTTTGGATTAAAGATTTTGCATATTCTTACAATGAGCCTATGCACAACGATTACTTCTGGCATAGTGCTTATGACGATTATCCGGTTGTGGGTGTGAGCTGGCAACAGGCCAAGGCATTTTGTCAATGGCGTACAGACAATAAAAACTCGTATAAAAAACAAAGAGGACAGGAATTGGTTAACCGTTTCCGTTTACCAAGTGAGGCAGAATGGGAATATGCTGCACGTGGAGGCCTTGAAGGAGCTACCTATCCGTGGGGTGGACCTTATACCAAAAATGACCGGGGTTGTTTTATGGCAAACTTTAAGCCGCTGCGAGGAGATTATGCTGCAGATCAGGCACTTTATACCGTAGAGGCCGACGCTTATGAGCCTAATGATTACGACTTATACAATATGGCAGGTAATGTTTCAGAATGGGTGGCTTCATCCTATGATCCTAACGCCTATGAATATGTTTCTACGATGAACCCAAACGTAAGCGATCCTCTTAATGCGCGCAAAGTGGTGCGTGGCGGTTCATGGAAAGATGTGGCTTACATGATTCAGGTAAGCACTCGTGATTATGAATATGCTGATTCAGCCCGAAGCTATATAGGCTTTAGAACGGTACAGGATTACCTTGGCGTTGATCAGGATGTAAATATGCGTAATGGTGCTTCGCGCCGCTAATTAACCCTAAATATATTTCCCCAAATATATCTTAACCTAATTTCACTTAACTAAAAATCTTTAAAAATGGCAAGCGCTAAAACAAAAAAGAAATTATTAAACATGGCTTATGGCCTTGGTGCATCTGTTGTAATCCTGGGAGCATTATTTAAAATCTTACACTGGGAGTTAGGCCCCCTTAACGGTGGTACCCTTCTGGCGATAGGTCTTATTACTGAAGCTCTGATTTTTGCCTTATCGGCTTTTGAACCCGTCGATGATGAGTTAGACTGGTCTTTGGTGTATCCTGAATTAAAGGGAGAACTTGCAGTAGAAAAGCCTAAGAAGAAAGAAGAATTTACAGAAGCAAAAGGTTTATTGTCTGAAAAGCTTGATGCGATGCTTAAAGAAGCGCGTATAGATGCAGAATTGATGAGCAGTCTGGGTACCAGTATCCGTAGTTTTGAAGGTGCTGCAAAAGGTATGGCTCCAACTGCAGAAGCTATGAACTCTACTAAAAAATACAGTCAGGAGATGGCACTTGCTGCTGCTCAAATGGAGTCTTTGAACAGTCTTTATAAAGTTCAGGTAGAAACTGCCGGACGTCAGGCTGAGATTAACAACGAAGTGGCGAACAATGCCGGTAAGTTGAAAGAGCAAATGGAAAGTTTAGCAACAAACCTGTCATCACTTAACGGTGTGTATGGTGGTATGTTGTCTGCAATGAGCAAAAGATAACTGAATTAGTTGATATTCATTAATTCAGTAGAAAACTAGCACTATGGCAGGAGGAAAACAAACCCCAAGACAGAAAATGATTAATTTGATGTATCTCGTGTTTATCGCGATGCTTGCATTAAATATGTCAAAAGAAGTGCTTTCAGCATTTGGTCTACTTAATGATAAGATAGCCGAAGCGAATGTCACTTCAGAACAAAGAAACCAGGCTTTTATGGCTGGTTTGGCTGCAAAAGCCTCAGAACAACCCGCTAAATACGGGCCTATTCAAGAGAAAGCGCAAAAAGTTAGCGAACTTTCTGCAGATTTGGATAATTACATCGCTAATCTGAAAGCAGAGATGGTAGCGACTCTTGAAGATCCTAAAGATTACGAAACTCAGGATAAAACTGACTTTTTAGATCAGCGATTTTTTCAGGGAGATAACTTAAGTGAAGAAGGAAAAGCCTTTAAAGCGAAGATCGAGAATTTTAGAAATGAAATGATCGCATTGACTGAAAAGGAATATCCTCAAATTGCTAAGGAAATCAGACAAAAATTTGAGACCAGTCCTGTAGAGAATCGCGACGGTAAAGAAGTAGAATGGTTGAGCTATAATTTTGAAGGCTTCCCTATGATTGCTTCCAGAACTAAGCTTACTCAAATGCAGGCTGATATCAAGACCACCCAAAGTGAGCTTTTATCGGCTATGCTAGCAGGTGAGCAGGCACAACAGCTTTCTATGAGTAATTACAAAGCGCTTTTAATCCCTGATAAGAGTGCATTTTTCTCGAGTGAGAACTTTAAAGGAAAAATTGTGCTGGGTCGTTATGATAATACTTTGAATTTTGACAAAGTAATAGTAAATGGTAAAGAAATTCAGGCTAGAGGAGGTGAAGTAATATTAGATTTTCCAGCTGGAGCTGTTGGTGAAAGAAAAGTAGAAGGGAGACTCGAGTTTAAGCAAGGCGATTCTATTGTGCCTATTACTTTTTCTGAATCTTATCAGGTTATAAATAGACCTAATTCAGCTACCATTTCTGCAGATAAAATGAATGTAGTGTATCGCGGAGTTGATAACCCGATGACCATTAGTTTTGCTGGGATTGCAGATAATAATATAAATGCTTCAGCACCTGGTTTATCAAGAGTATCAGGAAGTAGCTATGTAATGAGACCGGGTCAGGGACGTGAGGTTACTATTTCCGTTTCTGGAAAAACAGCAGATGGAGAACCAGTAAGTGACTCCAAGCAATTCCGTATTAAAGATATTCCAAACCCTATCGGAACCGTACGTGGGGAAGATGGTATACTAAAAATGCAACGTAATTCGTTAGAGATTTCAGAGATAGGCGCTGCCTTACCTGATTTTGACTTTGAGTTAGGCTTGCGTGTAACCGGGTTTAAATTTAATGTACCGGGGCAGCCTACCGTTCAGGTAAGTGGGAATAGACTAGACTCGCGGGCTAAAGATGTTTTACGTCGTGCTCAGCGTGGAGAAACGGTACAAATATTTGATATCGATGCTCAGATTTCAGGCAACAGTACTTACAGACTTAAAAAAGTGTCGCCTGTATTGATTGAGCTTACCAATTAAAATAAATGATTATGAGAGGCCAGAAGCTTTTAACGCTTGTTTTGTGTTTGATAATGGGAGGTTTAAGCAGTTATGCGCAGACTAACATTCTCAATGCAAAAATGCCCGGCGAGATGTTTGAAAAAACCGAAGGGCAACGGGAGTTGGATAACGACAAACCCCTTCCTTATGGATATGTAGACAGTCGCGATGTGCTGTGGGGTAAGAATACCTGGGAAATTGTTGATCTTGATGAGCGTATTAACTTCCCTTTGTATTATCCTATAGATACCAATAATATTGGTTCTGACCGCAGGCCCTTATATGATGTTTTGGTTAAAAATGCCAGAGAAGGCAAGCTTGATATTTATGCCGACTCGTATTTTAATCAAAAGATTGCTTTAGAAGATATCTCAGCGGCTTTATCGAGAGTAGACACTACAGATTTGGGTATTGAGCAAATCAATGCCGGTTATGAAGTGGATGAGCAGTATATTGATCGTAGAGATATCTCAGCTGCAGATATTGAGCAGTATTGGATTCGTGGATACTGGTACTTTGACAAGCGTCAGGGCGAACTTAAATATCGCCTTATCGGTATTGCTCCTGTAGCTCCAGACGTTAACTTCATTGATGATGAAGATCCGGTTATGGTGCCCTTATTTTGGGTGTGGTATCCTACAGCTCGTGAAATTCTTCACGAAGCCAAGGTTTTCAATCCGCAGAACTCGGCTCAGCCTTTATCTTTTGATCACCTCTTAAACTCAAGACGTTTTAACGGTGTGATTTATCAGGTAGATAACATTCAGGGTGACCGGGAGGTAAAACAATATATTGCAGATAACGCAATGATGCAGTTGTTAGAATCGCAGCGCATCAAAGAGCAAATCCGCAATTTTGAAATCGATATGTGGAATTACTAGAATGAAATCTCATAAATAATATTAAAACGCCTTTTTTAAGGCGTTTTTTTATGGGCATAGCTCAGGTCGGGTCAAGTCGGGTTTTGTTTTGATTCTATTGCTTTATTTTGATTCTTTTAATTGGAGGTTTGTTTATTTTGTAACCTATGAAAACGGTTGATTATATAGTTGTGGGTTTTGGTCTGGCAGGAATGGCTTTTTGCGATCAGCTTGAGCAGCATCAGAAATCTTTTGTGGTGTATGATGCTGATTTTCCTGCTGCCAGTAAAGTTGCCGCGGGTCTGATAAATCCCGTAATCCTTAAGCGTTACACTATTCCCTGGAAAGGGGAGCAACAGTTTGATAAGGCGCTTTCCTATTTTAAACGACTTTCTGCTGCGCTTCGCTTAGAGGCTGTGGATGCAATGCCTGTACATAAGGTCTTTTCTTCGGCTGAAGATCAAAACAATTGGTTTGAAGCAACAGATAAACCCATTTTAAACCGGTTTTTAAAGGATGATCTTATACGTAGTTCAGCAGAGCCGCTTAAGGCTGATTACGGCAAAGGAGAGGTCTTAGAAAGCGTGCGTATTCGTATCCCGCAATTGCTTCATGCTTATGCTGAAAAGTTAAAAGATCAGAACCGGTTTGTTGCTGAGCCTTTTGAATACGATGCAATAGCGTTTGAAGAGAATCAAACGGTGACTTACAAAGGCATAAATGCCAGGGCTATTATCTTTGCGGAAGGTTTTGGGCTGAAAAACAACCCGTATTTTAATAAGCTTCCGTTAGTAGGAAACAAGGGGGAATATTTGATCATTAAAGCTCCTGAACTTCAGTTAAAGCAGGCTTCTAAATCCACATTTTTCATTATTCCATTAGGGGATGATTTGTATAAGGTAGGCGCGACTTTTAATTGGGCCGAAAAAGACAGTAAAGCAACTGCAGCCGCCCGGGAAGAACTTCAGGCTTACCTTTCAAAAATACTCTTATGCGACTATGAACTAGTAGATCAGGAAGCAGGTGTGCGGCCTACAACGGGAGACAGGCGGCCTTTACTGGGTAGGCATCCAAATTATCCACAACTGGTTTTGCTTAATGGTCTTGGAACTCGCGGGACGATGATGTCGCCTTATCTTTCAGAATTGCTGTACAATCATTTGGAAGATGATATTCCACTTGATGATACCGTTTCTATATCCCGATTTCCTAAGAAGTTTTAGCCTTTTCTTTATCGTAGTTGAAGAAAAAGTTCACCCATATATTTCGGCTTAAGCGCATTATAACCGGTGCCAAAACGAAAAGAACTCCAACGATTACCAGGAACGCGGTAAGCAGGCTAGAGCCCAGAAAATAATAGGAAATGATAAAAGCCGCTACTGCAAAGGCCACACCTACCCCGTAGCTCACATACATTGCCCCGTAAAAGAAAGAAGGCTCAATTTTAAATTTGGTATGGCAATGCGGACAATGTTCGTGCATTTTAAGCGTTTCAGACAGTTTGTAGGGGTTGGGGTCCCTGTACATCCCGGCTTGATGGCATACAGGACAGCTTCCGGTAAAAATGCTGTAGAGTGGGTTTCCTTGCAAAAGTTTTTTCATGGGTTTCGTTTTTACCAAATGCCTGCGGCTTTAAACCACTGCAACCCGTTTCCGGAAAATTGATTTGGCTTATGCCTGGTAAAATTAAGGTTTTAGCCTCGGGATAAATATGACTTTTAGCATTAAAATGCATTTCAAATAGACTCTGCAAATCTTGCATTAAATGGTAACTTTGCAGCTTTAAATTTTTAGCTATGCTTAACATACATAATCTTTCGGTTAGTTTTCAAGGGTCTTATCTTTTCGAAGAAGTGACATTTAGATTAGGAGAGGGAGACCGCGTAGGTCTGGTGGGGAAAAATGGTGCCGGAAAGTCAACAATGTTGCGCATAATCTCCGGGGAACAGGAATACGATACGGGCCAGATCGCAACCGATAAAGAGGTAGAGATTGGTTTTCTTAAACAGGATATCGATTTTGTTGAAGGGCGTACGGTGCTTGAAGAATCGTATCAGGCTTTTGAGAAGATTAAAAAGCTGGAGAAGCGCCTTGAAGAAATAAATATAGAGCTTGCTGAGCGTACCGATTATGAAAGCGAATATTACCATGACTTAATGGTTGAGCTCAATGAGGTACAGCAACAATATGAAATACATGGCGGTTATAATTATCAGGGAGAGACCGAGCGCATCCTGATGGGACTTGGTTTTTCGCGTTCAGATTTTAACCGAATTACCGATACCTTTTCCGGGGGTTGGCGTATGCGTATTGAGTTGGCTAAACTCCTTCTGCAAAATAATGACGTATTGCTTCTGGATGAGCCTACAAACCACCTGGATATCGAGTCTATAATCTGGCTTGAAGGTTTCTTACGCAATTATACAGGCGCAGTAGTGATTGTTTCTCACGATAAGATGTTTCTGGATAACGTAACCAATCGCACGATTGAGATTTCTTTGGGCAAAATCTACGATTATCCAAAGCCCTATTCGCAGTACCTCGTATTGCGCAAAGAAATGCGTGATCAGCAGATGGCTGCCCAGAAAAACCAGCAAAAGGAAATTGAGCAGACCGAAAAGCTTATTGAGAAATTTCGGGCCAAAGCTTCAAAAGCGACCATGGCCCAATCGCTCATCAAAAAGCTTGACCGTATGGATGTGATTGAAGTAGATGAGGATGATAACAGTGTGATGACACTTAATTTTCCGGTTTCTGTGGTTCCCGGGAAGGTGGTTATTGAGGCTGAAAATGTATCGAAAAGCTATGGCGAAAAAACGGTTTTAAACGGAATTGATCTGCTGGTAGAACGTGATAGCAAAACGGCTTTTGTGGGCCAAAACGGTCAGGGTAAATCTACTTTGGCAAAAATTATTGTTGATGAGATCAGCTACGAGGGTAGGCTCAAGTTGGGGCATAATGTACAAATAGGTTATTTCGCCCAGAATCAGGCAGATTATCTGGACGGAAACAAAACCGTACTCGATACCATGATCGACGCAGCTAATGAAAAAAACCGCAGCAAAGTGCGTGATATTCTCGGCTCCTTTTTATTTCGCGGAGACGAGGTTGAGAAGTACGTACGGGTACTCAGCGGAGGGGAGCGTAACCGCCTGGCACTGGCCAAACTCATGTTGCAACCCTTCAACGTGCTTGTGATGGATGAGCCTACAAACCACCTGGATATCAAATCTAAGAACGTACTTAAGGATGCTCTTAATCGCTTTGAGGGAACTTTGCTGATCGTGTCTCACGACCGGGATTTCCTACAGGGATTAACCAAAACGGTTTACGAGTTTAGAAATCACCAGATCAAGGAATATCTGGGAGACATCGACTATTATCTGGAGCAGCGTGAGGTAGAGAATATCAGGGATATTGAAAAGAAGGATAAAAAAGAGAAAGCAAAGCCGGTTGCTTCAAAAAACACCTACCACGATCAAAAGAAGTTTAAATCGCTTAGTAATCAATTGAGTAATACTGAAGCCGAAGTACAAAAACTAGAGCGTGAACTCAAAAAAATGGATGCAGAACTGGCTCGTGATTACGAGAAGACTTCAGCCAAACCTGATTTTTTTGATAATTATAATGCAGTCAAAAAAAAGCTGGAGCGCTCCATGGAAAAATGGGAAAGCCTCTCTGAGGAACTGGAAGAATTTAACTAGTCTTTAACTTTAGGCTTTTGTTAACTGATGTAGTACGGTCTTACAGGTATTTTTGCTAAAATCTTATTAACTAGACAGAATGCTTACAGCTGTACGTACTATTATCGCGCTAATTATTGTGGGTGGCGCTGCCACTGCAGGATATTTTATCGCCAATCGGGATAAGGATATTCCTAAAGAAGTTGAAAAAGCGGTGAAAACCGTTTTTGTTGACGAAGTTCAAAATGGTACTGTACCCATAATTATTCCGGCAAACGGAAATTTGGTTGCAAAAAACAGACTGGAGCTATATGCCGAAGTTCAGGGCGTTTTTAGATCGAGTGCACATGACTTTAAAGTAGGCCAAACTTATTCACGCGGGGAAACCCTTCTTAATCTGGACGCTTCAGAATATTACACCACAGTACAGGCAGCCAAGAGCGAACTCTACAATGTAATCACTTCTGTAATGCCCGACCTGCGGCTCGACTATCCGGAGTATTTTCAGAAGTGGCAGAATTATCTCAACGGGTTTGAGATGAGCAGAACGGTGCCTCAGTTGCCCGAGACCGCTTCCGATAAAGAAAACTATTTCATTACCGGCCGCGGAATCTTTTCGGCATATTACAACGTGAAAAACCTGGAAGAGCGCCTGGTGAAATATCGCATTACCGCTCCATTTAGCGGTATTCTTACCGAAGCCGCCGTCACGCGCGGAACCCTTATTCGTCCCGGTCAGAAATTGGGAGAATTTATAGATACCTCTGTATATGAACTCGAGGTTTCACTGGGTAAAAAGTTTAGCGATTTGCTTGAGCTTGGAGAAGAAGTGGAGCTTAAAGATGCCGCTGGTGTTGCCTATACCGGTAAGGTGGTGCGCATAAACGGCCGGGTAGATCAGGGGACTCAAACCATCAAGGTTTTTATTGAAGTAAAAGGTTCAGACAGCCTTAAAGAAGGTATGTTTCTCGAAGCGCAGCTCAATGCCAAAGAAGAACTCAATGCCATTAGCCTGCCAAGACAGCTGGTGGTAGATAATTCAAAAGTTTATATTGTGCGCGACAGCATTCTTGACCTGGTAGAAATAGACCCGGTTTATTTTTCAGATGAAAATGCGGTGATCAAAGGTCTTGAAGATGGTACGCAATACCTGGCCAAACCGGTTCCGGGAGCTTATGCAGGAATGCGGGTTAAGGTGTATGGGGAGGAGTCTGCTAAAGCGCAAACCGAGTAGGCTTTATGAGAAAAATCATCAGTTATTTCATAAAGTACGATGTTGCAGTCAATATCGTCATTTTTGCATTTATCATTTTTGGAATCATTGGCGTGTTGCGTATGCGCTCGTCGTTCTTTCCACTTATAGATTCTGAAATTATAACCATAAATGTCACCTACCCCGGGGCAGCCCCTCAGGAAATTGAGGAGGGTATCATCTTAAAGATTGAAGATAACCTTAAAGGACTGGTAGGGATTGAACGGGTTACTTCAACTTCGAGAGAAAACGGGGGTAATGTGACGATCGAGATTGATAATGACGAAGATATTAACGTCATTCTTGCCGAAGTTAAAAATGCCGTAGACCGCGTACCCAGTTTTCCCAGTGGTATGGAGCCTCTTGTTGTTGCAAAACAGGAAGCCATACGGGAGACCATTGGTTTTGCTGTAAGTGGCGAGACCTTAGATCTTGCTACGCTAAAGCAAGTTGCCCGGGATATCGAATACGATTTGCGTGCGATGGATGGGATTTCCCAAATAGAAATCACCGGGTATCCCGAAGAGGAAATTGAGATTGCCGTAAGGGAAAACGATCTTTTAGCCTATAACCTCACCTTTGAGGAAGTCGCACAGGCTGTCTCCAGAGCAAACATTCTTACCACGGGAGGTAATATCAAAACCGAAACTGAAGATTATCTCATACGAGCCAATAACCGTGAATATTATGGTAAAGAGCTTAATAATCTTATTGTAAAGGCTAATCCAGACGGTTCCCTGGTGCGTCTTGGAGACATTGCGGTAATACGCGACCGTTTTTCGGAAACTCCAAATGCATCCTTTTTTAACGGGAATCTGGCGGTGAATGTAGAAATCAGCAATACCAATAACGAAGATCTATTGCCTACAGCCGAAAAGGTGAAGGCGTATATTGAAGAGTTTAATAAGAAATACGATGCAGTACATATAGACATTACCTCAGACTCTTCCGTAAGGCTGGAGCAGCGTACAAATCTGCTGCTGGTAAATGGTATTGAGGGAATTTTACTGGTATTGCTTTTTCTATCCTTTTTTCTGAATACCCGCCTGGCATTTTGGGTAGCTGCCGGAATTCCTGTAGCTTTTCTTGGGATGTTTATTTTCGCCGGAGGTTTTGGCGTTACCATAAATGTGTTGTCGCTTTTCGGGATGATTATTGTAATCGGGATTCTGGTAGATGATGGGATTGTCATTTCCGAAAATATCTATCAGCATTACGAGATGGGCAAGACTCCCATTCGCGCTGCGATAGATGGTACGATGGAAGTGATTCCGCCTATTATTTCGGCCATCATCACTACGGTTCTTGCATTTTCTACCTTTTTGTTTCTGGACAGCCGTATCGGGGAGTTTTTTGGGGAGGTTTCGACGGTCGTTATACTTACTCTGGTGGTTTCTTTAGTTGAAGCACTCATCATCCTGCCGGCGCATATTGCGCATTCTAAAGCCCTGGTGCGGGAAGAAGATCTGGACATCAGTTCAAAGAAGGGTTTTGATAAGTTTTTATATAAGCTGCGTTTTTTCAACGAGAAGGGCGATCAGTTTATGCAGTATATGCGTGACAACCTCTATACGCCCGCATTGCGCTTTACGTTAAAGAATCAGCTTATAACCCTTTCTATTATTATTGGATTGTTTGTGTTGACCATAAGTTCGATTATGGGAGGCGTCATTGGGGTTACCATCTTCCCAAGTATTGCCAGTGACACGGTTTCGATAGACTTGCTTATGCCCGAAGGAACTAACCCGCAGCGTACCGATAGTATAATTACTATGGTAGAGCAGGCTGCCTGGAGGGTAAATGACGATTATACTGCAAGACAGAGTGGTAACAAACAGGTTGTTGAAAATATTATTAAGCGTGTGGGGCCCGGTAATAACAAGGCTTCCCTGCGTATAAACCTGCTTCCCGGGGAGTTTAGGGATTTTTCTTCGCCAGATATTACAAATTCAATACGCGATGAAGTGGGCGATGTGTATGGAGTAGAGCGGCTCACTTTTGGTTCCGGCGGAAACTTTGGCGGCAGCCCGATTTCGATTTCTCTTTTAGGTAATAATACCGAAGAACTAGAGGCTGCAAAAGATGAGTTGCGTATAGCGCTTGAGGATAATGCCCTGCTGCGTGATGTAGTAGACACAGATCCTGAGGGTATAAAAGAAATTCAAATCGAACTTAAAGAAACGGCCTATGCTCTGGGGCTCAATTTAAACTCGGTTATGAGCCAGGTGCGCGGTGGTTTTTTTGGAACCCAGGCACAGCGCTTTCAGCGGGGTCAGGATGAAATACGCGTTTGGGTACGTTATGACCGCGATGACCGCAGCAGCCTCAATGATCTGGATGATATGCGAATAGTGACTCCTTCCGGAGAGCGTATTCCGCTTAGTGAGATAGCTACTTACGAGATAAGTCGGGGAGATGAATCCATCAGTCACCTGGAAGGCCAGCGCGAGATACAGGTCAATGCAGATATGGCAGATCCTAACGGGAGTGTAACAGACATTCTGGAGGACATCAAGACTAATATTCTGCCCGATATTTTATCGAAATATCCTACCCTTTCTGTTTCGTATGAGGGGCAAAACCGGGAAGCAGAAAAGCTTAGCAGTTCGGCAAATAAAGTCATCTGGGTCATACTCTTTTTGATTTATGCCACGATCGCGTTTACCTTCCGCAGTTACAGTCAGCCTTTTTTACTGTTGTTGATGATACCTTTTAGTATTATAGGTGTGGCATGGGGACATTACCTCAATGGCTTCCCTATAAACGTATTGTCGGCTTTAGGAATTATTGCATTGATAGGGATTATGGTTAACGATGGATTGGTGCTTATAGGTAAGCTTAACGGCTTCCTGAAAGAAGGGATGAAATTTGAAGATGCGATATTTGAAGCAGGTAGATCCCGTTTTAGGGCTATTTTCCTTACCAGTATCACTACTATTGCCGGTTTGGCGCCCTTGCTTCTTGAAAAAAGCAGACAGGCACAGTTCTTAAAGCCGATGGCTATTTCTATTTCCTTTGGTATTGCAATCGCAACCGTATTGACCCTGTTAATGCTGCCGTTGCTGCTTTCCATCTCAAACAAGATCAAAATCAAATCAGCTTGGGTGCGTACAGGTAAAGAACCCTCACGGGAAGATGTAGAGCGGGCTATAAAAGAATTAAAGCAGGATGAAGATGATGCGCATTAATTTAAATAAGACGATGGCAAACCACTTATTCCACACTTTTAGATTGGCTTGGACTGTCAGGATAAGCTATGTGTTCTTCGCTGTGTTTCTCTTTAGTGAAACGATTGGGGCTCAGGAGCAGCTTTCTAAAGATGAAGCCATTAAGCAAATGCTGGAGAATAATTTTGGGATTAAACTTGCCGAGAATCAGTTGAAGATAGCAGATAATAACCAAAGCATCCTCAATTCGGGCTATCTCCCATCTATTACCGGTAACGCAGGAGCTCAATACGACCAATCTGATGATATTAGGGAATTTCCCGGGGTATTTGATGAAAATGGAGACCCAAGGGATGATGTAGTCATTGAGGGTGCTGAAACTCAAAGCTACAATGCTGCGGTAAACGTAAATTACCTTTTGTTTGACGGGTTGGGCAGGTATTACAATTACAAACAGCTTCAGGAACAGTACAACCTCACCGAACTACAGGTACGGGAAACGATTGAAAATACGGTTTTACAGCTTTACAGTGTGTATTATGATGTTGCACGCCGTTCTGAAAATTTAGAAGTGCTTAAAAAAGCTTTAGCAATATCCCGGGATCGGGTAACCCGTGCGCAGTACCAATTTGATTATGGCCAAAACACAAAACTTGAGGTCCTGCAGGCAGAAGTAGATGTAGTTACAGATTCTATTAATGTGCTTAACGCCAAACAGGATTTGATAAACGCCAAGCGGGACTTAAATGTGGTCTTAAACCGGGAGCTTGAAGTGGGTTTTGAAGTAGATACTGTTGTTAATTTTCAAAATCAGCTCATCCTTGAAAGTTACATCAAGGATGCTCCGCAAAATAATGTCACCTTACTACAGGCAGAAAAATCTGTTACAATAAGCGATTTTCAAATTAAAGCAAACAAGGCGCTCTTTTTACCCAGTATCGGTTTAACGGGTAGTTACGGGTGGAACCGCTCAAACAATCCGGCATCTGCATTTTTCCCGGGTTCGATTTCGCGAGGTGAAAGTTTACGTTTAGGTGCTAGTCTTACCTGGAGTTTATTTGATGGTGGGCGTAATATCATCAGCCTTAAAAATGCAAGGATATTAAAGGATTCTGAGGTTTTGCAACGGAAGCAGTTTGAGCTTCAGATAGAGCGAGACATCGCAAATGCGGCCGGGAACTACGCAAATCTGCTACAAATTTACCGCATACGGGAACAAAATGTAGAAACCAACGAAAACAATTTAGAACGCTCTCAGGAACGTCTTAAACTGGGGCAAATTTCATCTATTGAATTCCGGCAGGCTCAGGTTAATCTAATTAATGCTGAGACCAGTAAGAATTTTGCAAAGTATGATGCAAAACTGGCAGAGCTTGAATTGCTGCGGTTAACAGGCCAGCTGCTTAATATCGAATTTTAAATGGAAGAACATTTTTTTCAATGTCCGTATTGCTGGGAAGAGATTTCTATGTTGCTCGATACTTCCGTATCCTATCAGGTCTACGTTGAAGATTGTGAGGTATGCTGCAATCCTATAGAATTGAGTGTGCGTTATGAGGAGCAGGAGTTAACAGCATTTCAGGCCAACAGTATAGAACAATAAACCTACCTGAAATAAAAACTGTTAAAAGGGGTTTTTTGGCAAAAAGGTTTCGTAACTTATTATAAAACAAAAAGTTATGAGCTTAAGGTATTTTGAATTGGGAAATGAGGTTTTAGGATTTCTCACCACAACCAAAATTGAGGAAAGAGATCTCGAAGAAGTTCATGTAGAAATCAAGAAGCGACTCGAAAATCACAATAAAATACGCATTTATTGCGAAAATGCTTCCGGAGAAGCGATGTCTGCAAAGGCTTCTCTGGAAGATCTTATCTTTAAATTGAAGTTTAAAGACCGTTTTGAAAAGGTCGCGATTGTTTCAGATGTTTTTAAAGATAAGCTACGCACTAAGGTAGAATGTACTTTTCTCAATTCACAATGTCACTTTTTTAAATGTTCTGAGCGTACCGAGGCCTTACAATGGGTCGTTCGTTAATAGTCCTGAATAACTTTGATACCTGAATTTTATCCTTTAAATTACAACTAAAATTTTAAGGTGCTTCTAAATTTTAGTTTTTCAGACAATTCCGTAGGCTACATAATTGAGGGCTCTATGGATTATAAGGCCGTTCAGGAATTGAAGGCGGCCATTCTTGAGATGCTGAAAGAACACGACACAATTAATCTGTATCTTGAAGATAAAAATATTGATCGTTTTACGCTTGATGCTATTTTTATAGCTTCCATCTTCCCCATGCAACATTTAAGAAAGCTCAATAAAATTGCGATGGTGACAAACCGAAAATGGATTCACGCAATCGCCAATTTTAATAAGGCACTTGTAGGAGTTGAGATACGTAATTTTACAATCGAAGAGCGATTGGATGCTATTAGCTGGATTGCTGAAGATTAATCAAGCAGGGTCATCGATTTCAGCATGCCTTCCTTGATGTTGATCCAGAGGTAGTTAAAAAAGGACTTGTTGCGATTGCGTTCTACTTCGCCCTGACCTTCCTTGAAGCCTGATTCCTCCCGTTTACTGGTTTTCGAAATAAAGATATTTGCCAGGGTACTGGCCAGCCATTTTTTCTTCTTTTTCTCCTGATCAACGATGCTCACCCTGTACTCATCATATTTCATTTTCATATCGATCTGAGAGCTGTAGTCATTACCGGTAATATCAAAATAAACCTCCTGAAGGCTTCCTTCCATCGAGACTCCAAGATTGGGCGAGGTAAATGCATTTAAATCCTCGGCCGGCAGGTTTTGCAGGCTTCCGTTAACGTGAAAAAGATCCTGTGTGTTTTGCACATCAAAATTCCAACTCAGCCTTAGCGGGCTTTGTTTCATAAACACTGCGCGGATGTCGATTGCTGTTTTTTTGGTACCGATTTTATACGTATTACCCAGATTATAAATCGAAGCATTGATTTGTTTAAAATCAAGTCTGCCGGCCTGTGTTGTACTGTTTACCTTTTCTTCATAGGTAATGGCTCCATTTTTTATACGAACCGAATCAATCATCAAATCGAAGTTTAATTCACGAAGCTTTTGAGAATAAAGCGGCTTGGTCTCGTAGTTGTCGGGTAAACGTTTGTCCCGGTAGATGATAAGTACCGGTTGCTCCATCTCCAATACCGAAGCATCAACGTACACTTTTTTTGAGGGATGATGGCCATACCGTAATGAATCTAGCGTCACGCGCTTTATGCTGAAGTTGGTATGGTCCTGTTCCCGGCTGATGCTTTTGCTGAGGGTGCTTCGGCTTACGATGGTCTTTAGGTGCGTGTTTTCTAACACCAGGCGAATACCGTCCCATTTAACCTGCGCTATGGTAAGAACATCAAACTCATTAAGCTTGTAATACAGGGAGTCTGAACTTAATTGTATTTGCTCGTAGTTAAAGGGGCGGGTGGGCGTTTCGGTAATTGTGGGAGTTATAGCGGTGAGCTTTAAATTGAAATGGGCTGTTTTGAGAACAACCTGCTCTGTTTCGGGATTGCGTATTTGTATAAAATCGGTTACCAGATTAAACTGTTCGATTTGAAACTTGTGATCCAGATTTTTTGCACTTATGGGGTTGTCGATACTGTCTTGTTTTTCCTTTTGAGAGACTTCCCTTTTAGGCCCCTGATGGGGATAATGTATTAAAGTATCTGCGTGAATATTTATTTTATTAAAGTGAATATTCTTTTCCCTGAAATAATCCCAATGATTAAAGCCTTCTAAAGTCACTGTGGCATTCTGAACCCGGCTTCCGGGAAGCGAATCATTAGATTGAAAGCTTACGCAGGCATTCTTCATTTGGGCATTACCGCCCCAGCTGTCAATATTCAGGTCCTCGTAGCTTAAGGAAATAGATTTTGGCAGGTCGTTTTCAATGACCTCCTGAAGTTGATCTTTGAGATACGAATTGAGGTACAGCGCGGTTAAACCCAGCAATACAACCACTATGAATAACCCGGCAAGTATTTTTCTCATAGGTGTAAGTTATCTATTACTCAGAGTGATGCGTGTTATTGAAATGATAATATTAATAAAAGTTACATTTATTACAGCAATTCTTGTGTGAAAGGGAAATTAGTTCTATATTTGCCGTCCAATATCGCGGGATAGAGCAGTAGGTAGCTCGTCGGGCTCATAACCCGAAGGTCACTGGTTCGAGTCCAGTTCCCGCTACTAGCAAAGACAAAGCTTCACATAAATGTGAAGCTTTTTTTAGTTTAGATCATTTTGTAATTCTTCTACCGCCTTTAGAAGATCCTTCCGGTTATAATTTCTGCCATTTAGGCGAAAAGTAAGTCGATCGGCCTCCCACTTTGATTTTTTCGATTTCTGCACCGGTGTGATGGCAGGTTGCGCCTTCTTTTCGATTATGAATTAAAAAATCTTCCGGAAAGTCTGCATAGTGCGCGTCGTGCTCAATAGCGGTTTCTATAACGTGCTGCATAGCATCATAGATCGTTTTGATTTGGGTTTCGGTAAGATCTTCGACCTTTTGTTTGGGATGCATCTGCGCCTGATACAGGATTTCGTCGGCCATCCAGTTGCCCACCCCGGCGCAGACGCTTTGATCTAACAATACTTTTTTTATATCGGTCTTGCGGGTAGCAAGCGTCTCTTTAAACTCCTTAAGACTCAGTTCCCGGGCATCTTTGCTCAGGTTGTGGGATGTTTGGTAGTCTTCGATGTCGTCAACCAGCTCCCACCAGCCAAATTTTCGTTTGTTTTCAAAGGCGAAATGAAATCCGTTTTCAAACGTAAGTACGATATGTCCAAATTTTGGACGGTCATCCGGGTCTTTATAATAATTAGGTCTGCCGGTCATCCCAAAATGCATCAGCAGGATTTTAGGGCCGGTTGTTTTTAGAAATAAATACTTACCTATACGTACGGTTTCAGTCAGGCTTTCGCCCAAAAGCGCTTTTTCAAAATCGCTTACAGGTTTTTTTAATAGGCGTTTGTCGCGGCAATCCAGAGCGGTGATTTTTTTGTGCAGGCTGGTGCTGTCTATGTATATTTTGTAGCCGTGTACCTCGGGTAATTCGGGCATATTATAAAAATGTTTAAATAAAAAACCCCCGTGATGTAAGGCGGGGGCTGAGTGATTTATTAGTTAAAGCCGATTTCCTCGAGCGCTTTGTGACTTATTTTAATGGCTTCAAGAGGGGAGTGGGTAAAAGTCATATCCTGTTCCACAAAATAGTATTGCATTCCGGACTTTTCTTTTTCGGCCAGGATTCGAGCAAAATCAATGCTGCCTTCTCCCACAGGGGCAAAGCGGCCTTCTGCATCCATATCCTTTACATGCCAAAGCTTAAATCTTCCGGGATACTTCTCAAAATAGGCAACCGGGTCTGCACCTGCTTTGGTTACCCAAAACAGATCCATCTGAAAGTTTACATATTTCGGGTCGGTATTTTCGAGCATATACTCAATGGGTACAATTCCATCGGCATTGGGCTTGTATTCAAAGTCGTGGTTGTGGTAAAGAAGCTGAAGTCCTGCTGCTTCACATTTTTCGCCAAGCGTATTCAGAATTGAAGTTAATTCCTTCACAGTACCACTCATCCCCATAGTTTGGGTTTCGGGATCAAAGGTAAACATCCCCATAGGCGGAACGGGAACGACAAAATAGGTAAAGCCCGCGGCTTTAACGTCTGCAATCATTTGGTCTGCATTCTCAAGCGTAACACTTCCCTGATGGGTACTAATGGGTTTTAAATTTACCTCGGTGAGGTATGCTGCAAAATCGGCAGGGCTCATGCCGTAAAACAGGCCTTCATTATATCCGGCGGCCTCGATATTGAGGTATCCGTCTTCAGCAACCGTTTTTAGCGTTTTTTTAGGGTCTTCCCCCATAGTGTCACGCAACGTGTAAAGCGCCAGTCCGCCAAATTGTGCATCTGCTGTTTCAAGGCTGTCAGCAGCAATTGCCGTATCATCCTGTTGATCTTTTTTCTTTTCACCACAGGAGACAAAGAGGAAAGCTGTTAAAATAAAAGTCAGTATAAACTGACGGGTCATTTGATTTTTAGGGTTGTTCATATCAGGTAATTTTTAATAAGTCACTAAAAATAGTCAATTTCGGGTAACGCACTTTACAGGAATCAAAATTTAGCGTACTTCAAATTCGCAATATTTCGGCTTTAAAAAGTTTGTTATAACCTGTGACTTGATTAGCTTTGCCGGCTCGGGGACATTAACTCAGTTGGTTCAGAGTGTCACGTCGACAACGTGGAAGTCACTGGTTCGAATCCAGTATGTCCCACAAAAAAAAGCGGTACTGATTTTTCAGTATCGCTTTTTCATTTTAGGGCTGTTAACATCAAATTAACGCTTCAACCTTTCAAAATACCCGATATCGGGTATTTACACCACAGGTTTTTGCTTGTACATTTACACAAGTGAACAAAGTCATGGGTGAAATAATGACGATGTGGTCAAATGTATTTATTTGATCTTACAATGAGTCTATAGGGAATAGGGGCCTTATAGGCTCATTTTACGTTTAGGAGGTTTAATATGCGTTCCAGAGCCATTCCGCGCGAACCTTTGATTAGAACAGTGGCCTGTGCTAATTGGGCTTTTACTTCATCAGGTAAGCCTGTTTCCAAAAACTGCTCGGTAGAGGCATAGCATATTGCGTTATTTTGGGTCTTTATAAAATTGCTTCCAACCAGAACGATTTGATTAATATGGAATTGTTCTGCTAAATCTGCTATGTACTGGTGTTCTGCAGCTGCTGCTTCTCCCAGTTCAAACATATCCCCCAGGATAGCCAGCTTGTAGATAGCATGTGTGGTGGCGAGATTTCGCAGGGCCGCCTCCATACTGCTTGGGTTGGCATTATAAGCATCCATAATTAAGGTCTGCTTGTCATTTTTAATAAGTTGAGAGCGGTTGTTTGAAGGGATATAGCTTTCTAAAGCCTCTTTAATGGCAGAATGCTCAATTTTAAACAAACTTCCAAAAGCTGCTGCAGCCGCGAGGTTAACCTCGTTGTACTGGCCAATGAGATTGCTTTCTACAATGGTTTCAGAAAATTTAATGTGGGCGAAAGGCTCCGCCAGTGCATAGGAAATCTTTAGGTCTGCTTCTTCGGTTTTACCGAATGTATACGTGTGTGTGCTGCCTAGCCGTTTTTGCTGAATAGGGTCGTCCAGGTTTAAAATCAGCGAACCTTTGTGTCCTATAAGATGTAGATAGAGTTCGCTCTTGCCCTTGATGACTCCTTCGACACCCCCGAAACCTTCCAGATGCGCTTTGCCAAAATTGGTGATGTATCCATAATCAGGTTGGGCGATTTCACACAGACTTTGGATCTCGCCCTGGTGATTGGCGCCCATTTCTACGATTCCCAATTCGGTATCTGAAGACATGGATAAAAGGGTAAGCGGTACTCCTATGTGATTGTTGAGATTTCCCTGTGTGGCAACCGTTTTGAACTTTTTAGAAAGCACAGCGTTAATGAGCTCTTTAGTTGTGGTTTTGCCATTGCTTCCCGTGAGGGCAACAATGGGAATGTCCAGGTGTTTTCTATGGGTGTAAGCCAGTTCCTGAAGGGTTTTAAGTACGTCTTCAACCAGAATGATTTGGTCTGTTGTTGCATATTCACGTTCATCAACTATCGCCAGTTTTGCACCTTTAGTTAAGGCTTCTTTCGCGAAGCTGTTGCCGTTGAAATTATCGCCTTTAAGCGCAAAAAACAACGAATCTTTTTTGATTTTACGGGTATCGGTGCTTACGCCGCTGCTTTCTAAAAAATGTTTATGAATTTCCTGAATGTTCATAGCTGTGCATAAAAAACGCCCTGAGCTTTAGGGGCAAAGGGCGTAGATTTTTTTATAAATAGAATTTAGTTACGTGGTGTTTTGTTTTTGGTAGATTTTGAACCTACGCGAGACATTGCGTTTCTAAAGCCTATGTCATCGGTAGCCATCGTTTGTGGCAGGTATCTGCGTTGAGCAGGATCTAGCCAGTATTCGCGATCTCTCCAGGATCCTCCTTTATAAACGCGTACCTCGTCATCTATAAGTGTGGTTCGGTCATTTGCTTTGTCGTATTCTTTAGTCAAACCATCTTCGCCAGCTGAAATCTTGTTGATTGGAGAGTCATACATACGATCGTTAGGGCTGTCAGAATCTGAAAAGCTCTGATAGTAACGTGTAGATTGCTTATCACCATCTCTAAAGTTACGGTTGTCACTGTCAGAGAACTGGGTTCTTAAATAGGTTTCATTATCATCCACAGGTACCTGAAGAATCTCTCCCGGAAGATTGCGGGCTACAATTTTACCGTTTTCAAGCGTGTCGTATACAATATCTTCGGTTGTTAGAACCTTAACGGTGCCGTCTTCATTGATAGCATTTTTGGTGTATACGTTACCTCTATAGTAGTTAAAGTCGTTAAACTCATCGTCTATAATAGGTCTGTAAACGTCAGCAACCCATTCAGAAACGTTGCCGGCCATATCATAAAGGCCAAAATCATTAGGAGCATAAGACTTGATTTCTGCTGTAATATCTGCATTGTCATCAGACCAGCCTGCAATACCGCCATAATCCCCGTCACCCTGCTTGAAGTTTGCTAATTGATCTCCGCGAGTCTTTCGTTCTCCCGAACGGGTATAAGCGCCATCCCATGGGTATTTTTTTCTACCGCGGTAAACGTTGTACTCTCTAAGACCTACAAGGCCTAAAGCTGCATATTCCCATTCTGCTTCGGTAGGTAAACGGTATTTGGTAGTAGAGATGATACCGTCTTTCATTTGCACATAAATATCTTTAGCTTCAGATCCTCCTGGATTATCAGCAGATGCTTTTGGGGTATTTGCTTTTTCGCGACGCTCAGAAGCTTTACCACCACGTATAACATCATCCTGACCACCGTAAGTTAAACTGGGTGCCTGGAGATAGGTATAGGTGTCAAAAGTAGACTCGGCATCTACATTGTATTTGGCTCCTTTTTGGGTGTAACCTTCCTGTTCAAGAACAAATTCATTGTATCGGTTAGTTCTCCAGTTTCCAAATTCTACAGCCTGAATCCAGCTGACACCAACTACCGGATAGCGGGCATAAGCGGGGTGACGCAGGTAGTTTTCGGTCATCGTTTCATTAAAACCAAGGCGGTTTCTCCAAACTAAAGTGTCTGGCAATGCACCGTAGTAAATATTGCGGTAATTAGCTTCTTCGGGAGGGAATACTTTTTTAAGATAATCAAGATATTCCAGATACATAAGGTTTGTAACCTCAGTTTCGTCCATATAAAAAGACTGTACGTGTTGCTGCGTAGGCGTGTTATTCCAATCATGCATCACATCATCCTGCACGCGTCCCATGGTAAATGTACCACCTTCGATAAAAATCAAACCGGGAGCAGCCTCCTGTTCTTTGTAGTCGGTATTGGCCTGGAAGCCACCATTTTTGTCATTGATACTCCAGCCTGTGGCGCGGGAACTGTTCTTATAGTCCCGGCCATTATTGCTACAGCCAATCAGAAGTAGGGTTGAAAAGCTTAAAACTATCGTTCTAAACACAAGATTTTTGTTCATATTCTAAAACCTTTAAGAAAATTTGGGACTGCAATATACTATTAACGTGCCCAAATTGCAATAAAATAATCACTTATGCAACGCATAACAAGATGATATGTTACTTTTATTTAGGTTACTCTAACGCAGTATAATACGGTTTAGTATAAAAGGCTTTCAAATAGGTTGTATTAGCTTTACAAACTGAAAATAAATAGGCAATTTGAAATTTAAAACGACATTCGTCCTGCTAGTGCTTACCCAGTGGCTTTTGGCTCAGCAAACCCGCTTTACCATCAATTGGGATCAGCCGGTGCAGGCGGGTACGGCAGTAAAGCCCGCTGAAATACCCGGGTTTGACAAGGATTACTGGAGTTACAACCCGCTTACCGGTCTGCATTACAAGCGTAAACTGAGCCTGCGAAATACCGCGGGAAGCAGTATGCAGTTAAAAAATGTGGATTATGAGATCGTGAGTCGGGCTCAATTAGGGGATTTAGATGTAAATACCCTGAATGCTGAGCCTCGTTTTTTTTACCGGACCTCATTGACCCGTGGTGTGCCGGCTTTAGAATTCAGTCTTCATCCTATTGTGAATCAAAACGGAGTTTTTAAGCGTGTGCGATCCTTTGAACTTGAGTTTTCCGGAGCTCCGGCAAACCGTAATGCGATCAGGACTTCGCGAATTGAAAATTCTGTTTTAGCCTCCGGAAGATTTTATAAATTTTATGTAGATACAACGGGTGTCTTTAAAATTACCCAAGAATTTTTGAGAGATCTGGGTATGGATGTAAACAACCTAGACCCGCGCAACCTCAAAATTTATGGTAATGGCGGTGCGATGCTGCCTCTTCGCAACCGCGATAACACGATTTTTGATCCGGTAGAAAATGCCATTCAGGTAATAGGTGAAGAAGATGGCAGCTTTGATAGTGCTGATTATGTGCTTTTTTATGGCGAAAGCACACGACAATTCAATGCCGAAAGTCTAACGCACAGCAACCTGTATGATGATAAGTCTTATTATTTCATAACGGCAGACGGTGTTGGCGGTAAGCGTATAGCTCCCATGCAACAGCCGGAAGCAGCTCCAAATCTAACGATTACCACCTTTCAGGATTATCAGTTTCACGAGCGCGATGAAGAAAACCTGCTCAATCTGGGCCGGCGCTGGTTTGGGGAGCGTTTTGATATTGAAGCTGAACAGGCTTTTACATTTTCGTTTCCCAACAGGGTGGTGACTCAGCCGGTTGAGCTTCGGGTTTATGTCGCTGCGATATCCGAATCTCAAACCTCATTTTCCCTTAATTTGAACGGCAACCCGGTACGATCTCTAAATCTGCTGCCTATTAACGAGTCGCAGCTCGCACGCGGAACTGATTATGATAGTTTTTTGAGTTCGTCAGATCCGGCTTTGACGGTTGCGGGAGATGAAGTTACCGTGCAGCTAAGTTATTCCAATAATGGAAACCCTTCGAGTGAGGGCTATCTCGATTTTGTGGCAATTGAGGCAACCCGTCGCCTCGAAGGCACCGGAGGACAGTTTGTATTCCGTAACAGGGCAGCTGAAAATGCGCAGGGAGTTGGTATATATACTATAAGTAATGCTTCAGAGTATGACCAGATTTGGGATGTCACAAATCGGGGCGCAATTACTTCAGTCTCCAATACCGAAAACACAAACCAGTTTTCCTTTAAAGCGCAATTGGGTCAAACGCGTACGTATCTGGCTGTTCATAATGAAGATTTTTTTGTTCCGCTTCGCGAAAACGCCAATGCATTGATTGCAAATCAAAATATCAAGGGGAGCATTCTTTCGAATGGCGGGGTTGATTATTTGATGATTACCTCTGCTGCTTTGCGCCCACAGGCTGAAAAACTTGCAGCTCACAACCGAAGCTTCAGAGGCTTAAATGTAGCTGTCGTAACTCTTGATGAAATCTATAACGAGTTCAGCTCGGGTAAACAGGATATTGGTGCCATACGCAATCTGGCTCGTTATGTTTATGAAAATGCGCCTTCATCTCAGTCGCGTTTGCAATACCTGTGTTTGTTTGGGGATACTTCTTTTGATTATAAAGACCGCATTGCAAACAATAACAATATCGTTCCTACTTTTAATACGTATCAAAGCTTTTCGCCTGCACAGTCGTATATGAGCGATGATTTTTACGGTTCCCTCGACCCCGATGAAGGTTTGATAGAAGATAACAGTCCCACAGGTAATGGGGGCTTTGATCGCCTGGATTTGGCAGTGGGGCGTATTTTGGCAGACAACCCACAGCTGGCAGAAGACGTGGTTGCCAAGATTATAGGTTATGATGAACGGGAATCTTTAGGGCGCTGGCGCAATAATTTTGTACTCATTTCAGACGATGTGGATGTAGCCTGGGAATTCACGGAACTTCAATCTACGATTGATGCGTTGGGAGACCAGATTCAGCAGGAGAAACCTTTTATTAATGTCGAAAAAATACACAGCGACAGCTTCAGGCAGCAGGCTTCTGCCGGGGGCGACCGTTATCCCGAAGTGAATAAAGCCATTGCCGATGCTCTTGAGGTAGGTGCTCTGGTGGTGGCCTATTTGGGGCATGGGGGTGAAAATACGCTGGCGTCAGAATTTATTCTTACCAGGCAGAATGTAGAACAACTTACCAATGGCGATCGTTTGCCGGTTATCGTGACGGTAACCTGTGAATTTACACGTTTTGACAACCCCAACCGGGAGGCTGCTGGAGAAAGTTTGTTTTGGAATCCCGATGGTGGTGCTGTAGGTCTGGTGGCTACCACCCGTGAAATTTCTGTGCGCCTGGGAGTCTCATTTAATGAAAAGCTTGCGGGCAATTTATTTTCTTTTGGTACAAATACCATTAAAAGTGTGGCCGAAAATCTTCGCGAGACTAAAAATCAAATCAATGACGACAACCGAAGGGTTATTTTCTTTATCGGTGACCCGGCTATGAAACTGGGTTTTGCCAAACCCAGCGTAAGGCTTACTGCAATTAATGATGTGCCGCTCAGTCAGCCTGTAGACACACTAAAAGCGCTTAGTAGAGTGAGGCTTAGTGGGGAAGTAGTAGATGTTTCGGGGCAGCGTATTGCAGGCTATGAAGGGGAGCTTTCGGCCACGGTCTATGATAAATATGTAGAGCGTCAAACTTTGGGCAATGACGGTACACGAGGTTCAAATGGCGAGTTGTTGATTCTCGATTTTAAAGAATTAGGACCCATTTTATATCGCGGGCAGGCAAAGGTGACAGATGGTAATTTTGATTTGGAGTTTGTGGTGCCCAAAGACGCTGCTATTCCGTTAGGTAATGGAAGGGTGAATTTTTACAGCCAGCGGAACGGTTTTTTTGAAGATCAGGCTGGAGCCGATCAGCGTATTTTGGTAGGAGGCTTGAATGAAAATGCGCCCGAAGACAATCAGGGTCCATTGATTGAACTTTATATGAATGACGAAAGTTTTGTAAATGGCGGGATAACCAATTCTTCGCCTACGCTTTTAGTGAAACTGGAAGATGAAAACGGAATCAATACGGCAGGCGGTATAGGTCATGATCTGGTAGCCATACTGGACGGTGATGAGGAAAACCCGATCATTCTTAATGATTTCTACGAAAGCGACACCGATAATTTCAATATTGGCAAGGCCTTGAGAACGCTGCGGGATTTGGAGCCGGGTTTGCATACCGTAACGGTGATCGCCTGGGATACCTACAATAATTCGTCAACCGCAGATTTGCAGTTTGTGGTTGCCGGTGATCAGGAACTTAAGCTTGAAAACGTCTTGAATTATCCCAATCCGTTTGTGAATTACACCGAGTTTTGGTTTAATCACAACCGCCCTTTTGAACCTCTTGAAGTGCAGGTGCAAATCTTTACAGTTACCGGAAAGGTTGTTAAAACCATAAATCAGGTAGTGACCACAACCGGCTTTTTGTCACGCGAAATTACCTGGGATGGTCTGGATGATTTTGGCCAAAAGATAGGAAAAGGGGTGTATGTGTATAAGATAACCGTTAAATCGACGTTAACGAATAAGAAAGTTGAAAAGTTTGAGAAGTTAGTCATTCTGTAAGCTTTAAAATATATATTTGTCAACACACGCCTTATTAAATGAATAAATTTTTACTCGCGCTAGGTTTTTTTTCCACGTTACAGGTATCGGTGTTTGCTCAGGAGGTAGAAGGTAGACCCATCACTACGGGTGTTCCTTTTTTGGCTATTGCGGCAGACGCCAGGGCCGCAGGTTTGGGAGATCAGGGTGTAGCGACCCGAGCTGATGCCTATTCCCAGCAATGGAATCCTGCTAAATATGCTTTTATTGAGCGCCAGCAGGGTGTGGGATTTAGCTATACTCCGTATCTCAATCAAATTGTAGATGATATTTTTTTAGGGCAAATCACTTATTACAATCGTATTAATGACCGCAGTGCCTTTGCGGGTAGTTTCAGGTATTTTGGGCTGGGTGATATAGAGTCTGTTCAAAGTTCAAACCCATCACCCGAAGAATTAAATAATCCGCTTATTTTAAGTCCGAATGAATTTACCCTTGACGTCTCCTACGCGCTTCGTCTTGGTGATCGCTTTGCCATGTCTGTTACCGGAAGGTATTTACGCAGTGATTTAAAACTTCAGGTAAGTGATGAAGATGCCAGTGCAGCGGGATCTATTGGTGTCGATATAGCGGGATTTTATCAGTCTGAACAAATCACCTACAACGACTTTGACGGGCGCTGGCGGGGTGGTTTCAATATTTCAAACATAGGCCCCAAAATAAAATACGATGAGGCAGGTCAGGAAAACTTTTTGCCTACTAATCTGAGACTTGGAGGCGGTTTTGATTTTATTCTGGATCCTTATAATGTGATTGGGGTAGGACTTGAGTTTAATAAACTATTAGTTCCTTCTCCGCAGGATTTTAATAACGACGGAGTTATTGATGGTACAGATGCAGAGGAATATCAGGCTATAGGTTTTCTGGAAGGTATGTTTCAGTCTTTTGGCGATGCGCCAAATGGCTTTAGTGAAGAATTAAAAGAAGTTACCTGGTCTTTAGGGGCAGAGTATAAATATGACGATGTGTTTGCTTTTAGAATGGGGTATTTTAATGAAAGTGATTTAAAGGGTGCCCGTAAGTTTGGGACGCTGGGGCTTGGATTTAAATATACCTCCATAGATGTTGATGTCTCCTATTTATTCTCTACATCTCAGGTGCGAAATCCCCTGGAAAACACGCTGCGTCTAGGGCTAACGTTTAGCTTCGGCGAAGAATATACCGAATACTAATTTTGGGAAAATCATTTAAAATAGAACTCAGTCTGGAGCGTTTCGAGCAACTCGAAGAGCTTCCCGATCAGGTACAAAACCTTTTTAAGGCTGCTGTAGAAGCGCGCGAATCGGCTTATGCACCCTATTCTAATTTTCATGTGGGTGCGGCGCTTTTGCTTGCTAATGGTGAAATCATCAAAGGGAATAATCAGGAAAACGCGGCCTATCCCTCAGGCTTATGTGCAGAGCGTACTGCAGTATATTATGCAGGTGCAAACTATCCCGATGTGGAAATCCTGATGATGGCTATTTCGGCGAAAGCCAAATCTAAAGATACCCCGGTTCCTATTCCGCCTTGCGGAGCTTGCAGACAGGCACTTGCCGAGTATGAAGTGAAGCAGGAAAAGCCTATTGCCGTCTATTTTAGAGGTGGTAGCGGGGCTATTTTAAAGAGTGATTCTGTAGAAAATTTACTTCCGTTGCTTTTTACGCAGAAATTCTTATAAATCTGCAATAAAACAATCTTTTTGCCCAATTTGTCTCAAAGCCTGCCCGGGCATTGCTTCGGGTTATTTTTTCAGTGAAAGGCTTTCTCACTTCCTTTTGAATATACTATTTTTGTGCTTCGTTGTTTTAAACAGCGGAGGTATCGATAAACCCATTATTAATGAAAGAAATCACAAAAGAAGTATACCTGAATTGGTATGAGGAGATGTCCTTCTGGCGCAAGTTTGAAGATAAGTTAGCACAAGTCTATATTCAGCAAAAGGTACGTGGATTCCTGCATCTGTACAACGGTCAGGAAGCGATACTGGCAGGAGCACTGCATGCGATGGATCTTACCAAAGATAAAATGATTACGGCATACCGTAACCACGTGCAGCCTATAGGTATGGGAGAAGATCCCAGACGCGTTATGGCAGAATTGTACGGCAAAAAAACCGGAACTTCTATGGGATTGGGTGGTTCTATGCACATTTTCTCAAAAGAGCATCGTTTTTATGGCGGTCACGGTATTGTAGGTGGGCAGATCCCACTGGGTGCCGGTCTTGCTTTTGGAGATAAATATTTTAAACGAGACGGCGTGACCCTTACCTTTTTTGGTGACGGTGCTGCACGTCAGGGTTCGCTTCACGAGACCTTTAATATGGCGATGAACTGGAAGCTTCCGGTGGTTTTCTGCGTTGAGAACAACGGTTATGCGATGGGGACTTCGGTAAAGCGTACTGCAAACCACGAGGATATCTGGAAACTGGGCTTAGGTTATGAGATGCCGTGCGGTCCTGTTGATGCGATGAATCCGGTAGCGGTTGCTGAAGCTTTTGATGAAGCCATAGCCCGTGCACGACGAGGAGACGGTCCTACATTCCTAGAATTAAAAACGTATCGATACAGAGGTCACTCGATGAGTGATGCTCAAAAATACCGAACTAAAGAAGAGGTGGCAGAATATCAAAAAATTGACCCGATTACTCAGGTTAAAGATATTTTGTTAGAGAAAAAATATGCTACCGAAGAAGAATTGAAAGCGATTGACAAGCGCGTTAAGAAACGTGTTGCCGAATGCGAAAAATTTGCTGAAGAGAGCGATTTCCCTGAAACTAACATCATGTACGATGTGGTTTACGAGCAGGAAGACTATCCATTTTTAGCACATAAACCTGAATAAATCATGGCAGAAGTAATTAAGATGCCCCGCCTTAGCGATACAATGGAAGAAGGAACCGTTGCATCCTGGCTAAAGAAAAAAGGAGATAAAGTAGAAGAAGGTGATATCCTTGCAGAGATTGAGACAGACAAAGCCACGATGGAATTTGAGTCTTTCTACGAAGGAACACTTTTACACATAGGAATACAGGAAGGAGAAACCGCAAAGGTTGATGCCCTGCTTGCCATTATTGGCGACGAGGGTGAAGATATTTCGGGTCTTCTTGACGGAAGTGCAGACTCGGGTTCTGATGATGAAAAATCAGAAGATACCGACGATGATGCTGACGCTGAAGAGAAAGAAGAGGATTCTGATGATTCTTCCGAAGATTCAGATGACGATGCTGCAGAGGACTCTGGCAGTAGCTCAGAAGTGCCGGAAGGTGTTGAGGTGGTTACTATGCCCCGTTTAAGCGACACCATGGAAGAAGGTACTGTAGCTTCATGGTTGAAAAAAGAAGGGGATAAAATAGAAGAAGGAGATATCCTTGCCGAGATCGAGACTGATAAGGCTACGATGGAGTTTGAGTCGTTCTATAAGGGAACCTTACTTCATATTGGTATTCAGGAAGGCGAGACTGCAAAAGTAGATTCGCTTTTGGCCATCATTGGTCCTGAGGGAACTGATGTTTCCGGAGTGATCGATGGTGCTAAATCTGGCGGTTCTAAAAAGCAGGCTGCTAAAAAAGAAGAAGCTCCTAAGAAAGAAGAAAAATCGGCAAAAGCGGAACCTAAAAAGGAAGAGCCTAAACAAAAAGAAGAGCCTAAAAAGCAGGAAAGCAAGCCGGCTTCGACGAATACTTCTTCAAGCGACGGACGTATTTTTGCTTCGCCTTTGGCTAAAAAATTAGCAGAAGAAAAAGGCATTGACCTGGCCAAAGTTTCAGGTAGTGGTGAGAATGGCCGCGTGGTGCGCAAAGATATTGAGAATTATACTCCTGCAGCTTCAGGTGGGGGCGTACAGCAATTTGTTGCGACCGGTGAAGAAAGCTATGAGGATGTAAACAACTCTCAGATGCGTAAGGCGATCGCCAAGTCTTTAGGTAAATCTAAATTTACGGCACCGCATTACTATCTGAACGTGGAGTTTGATATGGAAAATATGATTGCTTTCCGCAGTCAGTATAATCAACTTCCCGATACTAAAGTTTCGTTTAACGATATGATTATCAAGGCAGTTGCAATTGCTTTGAAACAACATCCACAGGTAAATTCACAGTGGTTTGACGACAAGATGCGTCTCAATCACCATGTACACATCGGGGTGGCTGTTGCCGTACCGGATGGATTAGTTGTGCCTGTGGTTGAATTTGCAAATGAGAAATCATTACAGCAAATCAATGCTGAGGTTAAGGAACTTGCCGGTAAAGCCCGTAACAAGAAACTCAAACCCGAAGAAATGCAGGGTAGTACCTTTACCATTTCTAACCTGGGAATGTTTGGAATCACAAACTTTACTTCAATCATCAACCAGCCTAACTCAGCGATCCTGTCTGTAGGTGCGATTATTGAAAAGCCTGTGGTTAAAAACGGTCAGATCGTAGTGGGTAACACGATGACCTTATCTATGGCCTGTGACCACCGTACTATTGACGGTGCGACCGGAGCACAGTTTTTACAAACCTTAAAAACCTACATCGAGAATCCGGTATTGATGCTGGCTTAATGCTGATGTAATTTTTATACTATGCAAATCCCGTCTATATTGGCGGGATTTTTTATATTGAAACTTATGAGAAAATTAGTTTTAGGAGCTTGCAGCGCTCTTTTGATCGCCTGCGGAAGTACGAGTCCGGTAAAGCCCGTTGACGAGGGCGCAGCCCAGAATGCTTCAAATGGGTATACCGTACCTGCAAACAATGGGACTGAAAAAGTCCTGTTTAAGCCGACTGAGAAACTGCCAAAAGCAAAAGATTTTAAGCAATACATTTCGCCTGAAGCGTTTCAAAAAGATGTGGAGTTTTTAGCTTCAGATGCCTTAAAGGGGCGTGAAACCGGAACTCCGGAAATTGACGAGGCCGCCACCTACATCATCAAAACCTTTCAGGATGCCGGGGTGCAACCCTATTTTACTTCATACCGTGATAAATTCGATGCCAAAGGAAAATCAGGCTACAATGTGGTTGGTGTTTTAGAAGGCACAGACCCTGAACTCAAAAAGGAGTATGTCATTATTGGCGCGCATTACGATCATATTGGTACTGCTCAGGCCGAAAACGGTGATGTTATTGCAAACGGGGCTAATGATAATGCTTCAGGTACTGCTACGGTAATGGCTTTAGCGCGTTATTTCGCGAAGGCGAAAACAAACAAACGCAGCATTTTATTTGCACTTTTTTCTGCGGAAGAAATGGGATTGCTGGGATCTGCGCATCTTGCCGAACGTTTAAAAAGCACGTCGATCACTCCTTACGTGATGTTTAATGTTGAGATGGTAGGTTTGCCTATGGCTGCTAAAGACTACACCCTGTATCTTACGGGTTATGAAAACAGCAATATGGCAGATCAATTCAATGCCTATGCGGGAGCAAAGGTCTTGGGATTCTTGCCACAGGCCAAACAATACAACCTGTTTAAGCGCAGCGATAATTATGCTTTCTACCAGGCGTTTAAAATTCCTGCTCAGACGGTTTCAACGTTTGACTTCACCAATTTTGATCATTATCACAAAGTTGGGGATGAAGCTTCCCTAATGAATTATGAGCATATGGCTAACGTAGCCAATCAATTAATTCCCGGTCTTGAGGGAATTTTAACAACCCCAAATCAGGAAATCATCTGGAATGAGTAAACGTATTATAGTTACAGGAACCAGCCGTGGCATAGGTATCGAGCTGGTAAAACAATTGGCAGAACAGGGGCATCAGGTTTTAGCGCTTTCGCGAAATGAAAAACCTTGTATTGATCTTAAACTTAACAATGTTACGGCTTTGTCATTCGATTTATCTTCTGAGGAAGATTTAAGTAAGGTGGCAACATTTATTGAAAAAGAATGGCAAACTGTTGATGCGCTGATCCACAATGCCGGGGCTTTGGTGAATAAACCTTTTGAAAAGCTCAGCGCAGCTGATTTCCAAAAGGTATACGAAGTAAATGTTTTTGGCGTTGCTCAATTGACACAGGCGGTATTGCCTTTTATGAATGCCGGTTCGCACGTGCTTACCATAAGCAGCATGGGTGGTGTTCAGGGGAGTGCCAAGTTTCCGGGGCTGGCCGCGTATAGTTCGAGTAAAGGGGCGGTAATTACCCTCAGCGAATTACTGGCTGAAGAATACAAAGAACAGGGTATCGCTTTTAACGTATTGGCACTTGGAGCGGTTCAAACCGAAATGCTTGAAGAAGCGTTTCCGGGATATCAGGCGCCTCTTCAACCCGATGAAATGGCAGCATATATTGCAAATTTTGCCCTAACTGCACATAAATTCTACAACGGTAAGGTTTTACAGGTTTCGGCTTCTACACCCTGATGAAAACAATTTTGGCGCGATACATACCTGAGCAGGCGGTTGATCCGGTCTTTGAGCTGATCAAAAGCTTTGGGGTGCACCTCAAAATTGTAAATGAGCGGGTAACCCGCCATGGCGATTATCGCAAAATGCCGGGTGGGGGTCATCAGATTACTGTAAACTCCAATCTTAATAAGTATCGGTTTCTTATTACGCTCATACACGAGATCGCGCATCTGGTGGCTTTTAAGAAATTTGGCAGTCGCATCAAGCCGCATGGTAACGAATGGAAATTTACTTTTCAAAAGCTTATGCTTCCATTTATAAGGCCTGAGATCTTTCCGAAGCAACTTTTGCCGCTTATCGCAAATCACTTTAAAAACCCCAAAGCGAGCAGTGATACTGATGCTCGTTTGTCTTTGGCGCTTAAAGAATTTGATCCGCCTAGTGATAAAAACTATATATTTGAAATTCCTCAGGGAAGTTTTTTTAAGATTTATAACGGTAAGATTTTTCAAAAAGGCAACCGTGTTGTAAAGCGGTATGAATGCAAAGAAACCGAAACGGGAAAAATTTATTTGTTTCAGCCTAATGCAGAGGTCGAACTTTTAAAATAAGCACATGACTAAAAACGACAATTATTACGCAATAATTATGGCCGGGGGAGTAGGTTCCCGCTTTTGGCCTTTGAGTAAAGCCAATTATCCAAAGCAATTCCACGACATTTTAGGTGCCGGGGAAACCCTCATTGAGCGTACGTTTGGGAGATTGTCTCAAACGGTACCTGCAGATAATGTTTTGGTACTCACCAATGAAAAATACAAAGCTCTGGTCAATGAGCAATTACCCAAGGTAAAGGATCAAAATATTGTTTTGGAGCCGGCTATGCGTAACACCGCACCCTGTATTCTTTTGGCCGCACTTAAGATTTACAAAAATAATCCCGATGCAGTGATTATCGTTGCGCCCAGTGACCACTGGATTGAGGATGAGAACTCCTTTCTTAATGATCTGGAGACCGGATTTAAAGCTTGCGAGCAGGATACTGCCGATGAATTGCTTCTTGTGACTTTAGGAATTCAGCCTACTTTTCCGCATACGGGATATGGTTATATTCAATATACTTCAGGCGATTCGGAAGTAAAAAAAGTACAGGCTTTTAAGGAAAAGCCCGATTATGAGACGGCAAAGCAGTTTTTGGCAGAAGGAAATTACTCATGGAATGCCGGAATTTTCATTTGGAGCGCTAAAGCGATTATTCAGGCTTTTGAAAAATACCTGCCTGAGATGTATGCGCTGTTTAATTCGGGTTATGAGGCTCTGAATACCGATGCGGAAGCCGATTTTATCGCAGAAAATTATGCAAAGGCCGAAAACATAAGTATCGACTACGGTATTCTTGAAAAGAGTAAAAATGTGGGCGTAATCCCGGCAACTTTTGACTGGAGCGATCTGGGAGCCTGGGGTGCACTTTACGACAATCTGGAAAAAGATGAGGCTGAAAATGTAGTGGTCAATGCCCGTTGCATCAAAAAAGATGTTCGCGGTAACCTGATTCGTTCTGATAAAGGAAAGATCGTAGTTGTTGAAGGCCTTGAAGATTATATAATTGTAGACAGTAAGGATGTTTTGGTGATTATGCCAAAAGCCAAAGAGCAGGACGTAAAATTGATGCGAGCTGCAGTGGCTGAACAATTCGGGGAAGATTTAGTTTAAATCAATTCATGGAAGATCAATCAAAACGGGATAATTCAAATTCATCGGGTTCTGAAAAGGTTTCTAACGAAGCTGTAAAGCGTGATGCTAAAAGTCTGTGGCAAAATACACGCGTATTTTTATCAGAGCTTTTAGACATACGTCACGATACCGACCGTGATTCTACCATTGAAGCGGTTAAAAAGGACATCTCGTTTAAAGGGCACAATGCCTGGATTCTCATTTTTGCCATTTTTGTGGCCAGTATTGGTCTCAACGTAGGCAGTACAGCAGTTATCATCGGTGCGATGTTAATCTCGCCACTTATGGGTCCTATCGTGGGTATAGGTCTTTCTCTTGCGATTAATGATGTCGAAATGCTTCGGCGATCTATGATCAATCTGGCTGTGATGGTTTCCCTGAGTGTACTCACAGCTTTTATTTACTTTTTACTCATTCCGCTTAAAGCAGACAACTCAGAGCTCTTAGGAAGAACCTATCCTACTATTTTGGATGTTTTGGTAGCTATTTTTGGTGGTTTGGCACTTATCGTGGCCAAGACTAAAAAAGGTACGATTGCCAGCGTGATCTTTGGTGTTGCAATCGCTACTGCTTTGATGCCGCCCCTGTGTACTGTGGGCTATGGTCTGGCGATAGGTAACGGGGCTTATGCAACGGGAGCCTTATATTTATTCTCCATCAATGCCGTGTTTATAGCGCTGTCGACTTTTGTAGTTTCTAAATTGCTGGGTTTCCCGATGGTGAAATACGCCAATTCCAGAAGGCGACGCTTCATCAGTCAGATGGCTTCGGCAATAGGGATTGTCGTTATGGTGCCCAGTATGTTTTTGTTTTACAACCTGTATAAAGAGCAGGTATTTAAAAATGAGGCTACCAATTTTGTGGAAGAAACCATCATGCACGACGGCACTTCGATTCTCAGCCCCAATATTGACTATAAGGGAAAGAAGGTAGAATTGTTTCTTATCGGGAACCTCGTTCCTAAAAGCACCATTGCTAAATGGAAAGAAGAATTTGCTGCAAATCCCAAACTCGCAATTGCCGAATTGCGCATCAATCAGGGAGCTGACCAAAGCACAGCCATGGCAGAACAGCTAAGCAATCAGGTTAAAACCGGAATCCTCGAGGATTTGTACGCAAACAACCAGCAGGCCATCGCCGATAAAAATCAGCAGATTTTGCTTCTGGAAAATGAATTAAACCGCCTGAAGTCGGCTGCTTTACCGTTTCAGAGTCTGAGTGAAGAAGTACACGTGAATTACGAGGATATTGAGCGCTTTGGTTTCTCAAATACTATTAATACCAATTTCGAAAAGGCCGATACGATCCCAACTTTTATGATTGAATGGAAGCCTTCATTGACTGAAGCTCAGAAGCGCAAGGAAGAACAAAAACTCAAAACCTGGTTAAAGCTAAAATACCAGTTGGATACCTTAGCCATCGCCCGTTATTGATGTTCTTTAATAACCGCTTCCCGTACTTTTTTGAAAAGATCTGAAGAATACACGAAGTTGGTCACATCCTCATTGTCGGTTCTGAAAATAGTTTCTTTAGAACCTTCCCAGGCTAAGCGTCCTTTTTGAAGGAAGACGATTTTCTCGCCAATTTCCATTACCGAGTTCATATCGTGGGTGTTGATAATGGTAGTGATATCATACTCGTGTGTGATTTCCTGCACCAGATTATCAATAAGGGTTGCCGTACGCGGATCAAGACCAGAGTTAGGCTCATCACAAAATAAATACTTCGGGTTATTTACAATAGCCCGTGCAATAGCCACTCGTTTTTGCATACCTCCCGAAATTTCAGAAGGTAATTTATTGTTTGCATTGATGAGGTTTACGCGCTTGATTACCTCGTTGGCACGCTCGCGACGTTCGGCTTTACGCTGTTTGGTAAACATTTTAAGCGGAAACATGATGTTCTCTTCAACCGTCATCGAGTCAAAAAGCGCACTCCCTTGAAAAACCATTCCCATTTGCTCACGCAGGGTACGTTGCTTTTCTGAAGACAGTTCAGAATAGGCCTCACCATCGTACACAATTTTCCCTTCCGTAGGTCTGAAAAGCCCGAGCAGGCATTTTAAAAACACGGTTTTACCCGAGCCAGACTGGCCAATGATCAAATTGGTTTTGCCTTTCTCAAACGTGGTCGAAATACCTTTTAAAACGAGTTCGTCACCACCAAATCCTTTCTTTAATTCTTTAACTTCAATCATTAGCTTAAAAGTAATTGGGTGACTAAATAATTTGAGAGAATGATAAACACACTCGTCCACACAAAAGAGGTGGTACTGGCTTTACCCACTTCTAAAGCTCCACCTTTCATATAATATCCAAAATAGGAGGGAATGGTCGCCAGTAATAAAGCGAAAATAAAGGTCTTTATAAATGCGTAAACCAGTTGAAACGGCACAAAATCTTCCTGAAGCCCCTGTATAAACTGATCTCCTGTGGCAAATCCGCCGAAAACCGCTGCTGCATAACCTCCTAATATACCCAGGAACATCGCAATTGCGATTACAAAGGGATAGAATAGCATAGCGATGATTTTTGGAAAAACCAGATAATTCAGCGAGTTGATCCCCATTACCTCGAGCGCATCTATCTGTTCGGTAACCCGCATCGTTCCTATACTAGAGGTGATAAATGATCCCACCTTTCCGGCCATAATGATCGAAATGAAGGTAGGCGCAAACTCAAGAATGATAGATTGTCTTGAAGCAAAACCAATGAGGGATTTAGGTAGAATAGGGTTGTCCATATTCAGTGCGGTTTGAATGGCAACCACACCACCCACGAAAAACGAAATAAAGCAAACAATACCCAGCGAACCGATAATCAGGTCGTCAATTTCTTTTAAAATAAGATTTCTAAGTACAGATGTTTTGGTAGGTTTTATAAAAACACCCTTAATCATCATAAAATAAGCACCGATCTCTTTCAGGTATCCCATAGTGTATTTTTCAGCTTTAAAAATAGCAAAAATAGACGGGAAGGCTATTTAAGATTAACTTAATCTTATTATTGGTCTAAAGCCTTAGTTTTGCAAGGTAAAACTGCAGATTATGAAATTTAAAGACATTAAAATGCTTCTTTTTGGTCTTGCTGCGCTGGGGTTTCAGCCCGGTAACGCGCAGACTGCCTCTCAGAAGCCCAAATTAGTGGTAGGTATTGTCGTTGATCAGATGCGATTTGACTATCTCACCCGTTTTGAAGCGCAATTTGGTGACAGGGGTTTTAAACGCCTGATGTCAGACGGTTTTGAGTGCCGCAACAATCATTTTAATTATGTACCCACCTACACAGGGCCGGGTCATGCTTCTATTTACACCGGGACTACACCGGCCAATCATGGTATCATTTCAAACAACTGGTACAACAAATTTGAAAAGCAGCAGGTCTATTGCGCAGGCGATACCACGGTAGCTTCAGTTGGGATTGACGGCCCTGCAGGGCAGATGTCGCCGCATCGTATGCTTACGACGACGGTTACAGACCAAAACCGTTTGCATACCCAAATGCGCGGTAAGACTATCGGTATTTCGCTGAAAGACCGCGGGGCAATCCTTCCGGCGGGTCATACGGCAAATGCGGCCTACTGGTTTGAAGGTGGTGACGAAGGCAAGTGGATTACCAGTACTTTTTATATGAACGAATTACCAAAATGGGTTCAGGATTTTAACGCTTCCGCGAAAGCGAAAAGTTACCTGAAAGAATGGAATACCCTCAAACCTATTGAAACTTATATCGAGAGCGGGGACGATCTCAATTCGTATGAAGGCGGATTCAGAGGTAAGGAGGAGGCTGTTTTTCCTTATGACCTGGCGGAATTGGCTGAACAGAACGGAGGCTATTCACTTTTAAAGTCAACTCCTTACGGAAATAACCTGACTACCGACTTTGCCCTTGAGGCTCTTGATGCCGAAGGCTTAGGGCAGGATGCAGATACCGATTTTCTGGCGGTGAGTTACAGTGCGACCGATTATGTAGGTCACAATTTCGGAGTCAACTCCAAAGAAGTTGAGGACATGTACGTACGCCTCGATCTCGATCTGGAGCGGCTGCTTGATGCTTTAGATCAAAAAGTGGGTAAAGGCAATTATACCGTTTTCTTAACCGCAGACCACGGGGCGGTCAATGTTCCGGCGTATTTGAGTGCTAATAAAATCCCGTCAGGCTATTTTGATAACCGTGCTTTTGAAACTGCACTTAATGAGTTTGTTGTTTCTGAATTTGGAGAAGAAGGCTTGATTGAAGATATTTCAAATTATCAGGTGTTTTTCAATTACGAAAATCTTGCCGCTGCGGAAATCAATGCCGAAGCGCTTCAGCAAAAAATCGCGCATTTCGCTTTGCAATATGATCTTATGGATAAGGTATATACCCGCGCCGAACTCAATCAGGCCAATTACACCAGCGGTGTTGCGGCTTTGATTCAGAAAGGTTTTAACCAAAAGCGTAGCGGAGATGTGTTTCTGGTGCTTGATCCCGGGGTAATCAGTTATTCACGTACCGGGTCTACGCACGGCTCGGCTTTTTCTTATGATACGCACGCGCCGCTCTTGTTTTACGGAGCCGGAATCAAAAAAGGGAAAACCTACGAGCTTACCGAAATTCCGGATATCGCGCCTACCATCGCCGCACTTTTAGGTATTGAATTTCCTAATGGAACCACCGGCAAAGTAATCGCTGAGGTTTTAGAATAATTTCTCCCGGATCTTTTTCCAGCGGAGCTTACGAATAAAAGCACCTTCTTCTTTTGTGACCAAAAAGGGAAGGTGTTTTTTTTGTGCTTTAAAGTATCCGGCCAGATACTCTTTAAAGAGCTTGAAACTCCTTTTGCGCATCGCCAGTTTTGCCGAAGCGATCCCGGTAAGTAAAAAACCATAGCGCATTCCGTAAAAAGCCTCGCCTTGTTTGTATTTGGCTTTAGCCGAATAGGTATGCCCGGTTGGTTTCAGATGCTTTACCTGCAAAGAAGTATTGGTGGCCACTTCCCAGCCGTGGTATTGTGCCAAAAGTTCGTCTAGCGTATCCCATCCCATCGCGGTTTTGAGTCCGCCAATGGCTTCAAAGCAGGCTTTGCGATAGCATTTAAGGGCACCGCGTATATGATCTTTGTTTGTGAGGTTTTCGAGTTCCCAGCTGCCGTTGCGTTCTACATAACAAAAACCGCCGTACATCCCGAGCTCTGAGTTTTGTTCAAATGCCTGATTTACGGTTTTTAGATAATCAGCGGGAAAAATCAAGTCTGCGTCAAACTTGCACAGCAGGTCATAATCGCTTTTCAAATGCTTCAGGCCGTAGTTAAAAGCCTGCACGACTTTACTTCCGGGGAGGTGGGCAGCTTCCGAATTTTTTTCAACCAACTGTATTTCCAGATGCTTTTCGGCGTAAGAAGCAATGATTTTTGGAGTCTCATCAGTGCTTCCGTCATCAACCACAATGATACTTTCGGCTTTATAACTTTGAGCCAAAAGCGAGTCGAGTGTTTTTGCGATTAAATCGGCCTCGTTATACGCCGGTATGATGACAGCTATTCTCATTTCCGCTCCGCGTAAATTAAATAATAGCGCGGTGTAAACAGGCGCAAAAGCGGGCGTAAACCCAGTTTTTTTACAGGATGCGTAAACTGTTTGCGTTTTTTGATCTCCCAGCCCGACTTTTCTAAAAGCCAGTCAAACTGCCAGTCTTCAAACTCGTGATAATGCCGGTCCCATTGGTCGGTTTTGCTGCGATAGGCAGGGGCAAACCACAGTTTAAGCGGAATGCTGGCCACGAGTTTATCGGCTTTAATATCTTTCAGCACATTAAAAGGCGCGAGTAAATGTTCGAAAATTTCGAAAGCGGTAACCGCATCTGCATCGGTGTTTTGCACCGCGTTTGTGTGCAGGTCTAAATCTTCACCGCTTGTGTTGGTTACCTGATAGCCCTCTTTTTTCATGATCTCAGAAAACGGATTTTCAACTCCAAGATCCAGAATGCTGCTGCCGGGCGGGAGCACCTCTTTTAAAAAGGCTGCCGTGATGGCAAAACGTTTATTGGGAAAGGTTTTTTCGTACACAGGAAGCAGATTACAAATTTGTAATCGCAAAAGTAAGAGTTGTGTTGCAATGGCAAGGCTTTATTTTTGGTTTTTGAAAATGCGGCTTATGGGGTTTAACTCGATCTTATTTGTTTAAATTTGCGTCGCGACAGCACGATCTATAATTCTATTATGGCAGACCACCAACTCGATCCCACAAAATGGGTGGATAAATATTCAGATTACCTGTACAATTACACAATTGTGAAGGTAAACGATAAGGAGGTGGCTGAAGATATCATTTCAGAAACCTTCCTGGCGGGCTTAAAGTCTATGAAGAACTTTAAAGGCGAAGCCAGTGAGCGCACTTGGCTGATTTCGATCTTAAAGCGAAAAATTATAGATTACTACCGCAAAATCAATTCTAAAAAAGGAAAGGCAGAGGTTCGGGTTAATTATACCGATGACGAAGAAGGAGGCGACTGGCTTGAAGAGCGCGTAGCAGATCCTTTTGATCGTACTGCCGAAGATGATTTGGAAAATACCGAGTTGGGTGTTGCGATCTATGCCTGTATCGATAAATTACCGGAAAAGCAGGCCGCGATTTTCAAGAAAAAGACCATTGAAGGTCAGGATACCGAAACTATTTGTAAAGAATTTAATATCACGCCGTCTAATCTGTGGGTAATCATTCACCGAGCCCGTACAGCACTGGCAAGTTGCTTAGAAGAAAACTGGTTATAAACGATGAAACTATTTGTAGATTGTAAAAAAGCCGGGCACCTTTGTGATAAAGGGCAGTATGATGATGCCTCCTTTTTTGATAAATTGAAAGTACGCTTTCACAATTTGGTTTGTAAACATTGCGCAGATTATTCAGAGCGTAATGCAAAACTTACCAGGCTGATGAAAGATCCCAAGTGCAAGCAAATGCCTGAGGAATGTAAAAAGCGTATCCGCGAGGAATTAGAGCGTGAGCTGGCTAAAGGCGAGCAACATTAACCACCATAAAACAGGGATTCCCTCAACGAAAAAAGATGCGTAATAGCTAGACTGATGTGTTGTAGCTTTTAGAATTGAAAAAGCGGTAATAAGTCCCAAAATACAGGTGATTACGGTAATTCCGGTTTGGTTTTTCGGATAGAAAAATTCTAAAAACACAAACCCCACGAGCAAGACCAAACCCAGAAGTTTGGTTTTTTTTATGCCTAAAACCTGAGGCAGGGTATTCAGCGCTAAAGCATCATAGGTAAGATCGCGTATCTCAAAAGGAATCATTAATGCCAAAATCAGCAATACACGCTGCGCAAAAAGGATCATAACCGAAAAGTCTAAACGATCTGCGCTGATTGCCGGAAGATAAACCGTTACTCCTGCCCAGACCGCGGCGATAATGAAGACTTTTAAGGTAGGGATTCTGCGTAAATTCTTTTTGTGGGGCAAAAACGGGATAGCATATAGAAGCGTCAATATTCCCAGCGGAATGCAATACAACCAGAAAACCCAATCAAACTGAAAGGCAAAATAGCAAAATGCCAGAAAGCAAAGCAATGAAAACGTCTGGATGCTTTTAAGGCTTTGGGTAAGATGCCTGTGGTGTAAACCGGCCAGTGCCGCGTACTTTACAAAATTATAGCCCGTAATACTACCGAAAAACACAAATCCGTAGAGCAGGGGTTGCGGGTTTAATGCCAGTTGAATTTCGGTAACCCATACCAAAGAAAGCACGGCGAGAGAGACGTGCAAACTGCTGTTGATGTAGAAATCAAAAAGAGCTTTAAGGTGCTTCACGGGCTAAAGTTAAAGCATGTGTTGATAACTGATTCCGGTGGTTAAAAACTAATAGGTTCAATATCCAATAATCTTCTTTGAAATTGTAATTTTGCGGCATTAAAAAACACACAAAATTGTATATGAGAACAGATGTTTTTGCTTTGCGGCATATAGGGCCAAGACCAGAGGAAAAGGAGCAAATGCTTGAAGCAATTGGTGCAGATAGTATTGATCAGTTAATTTACGAGACCCTGCCCGATGGTATTAGGCTTCAGAAGCCCCTTAATCTGGAACCTGCTTTGAGTGAGTACGAATATGCTACGCATATCAACGCCCTCGCAAACAAAAACAAATTGTTTAAAACCTACATAGGTCTGGGATATCACGAGTCAAAGACTCCTGCGGTTATTCAGCGAAACATTTTAGAAAATCCGGGCTGGTACACGGCTTATACTCCGTATCAGGCTGAGATTGCTCAGGGACGTCTAGAAGCCTTGCTCAATTTTCAGACTATGGTTGCTGATCTTACCGGGATGGAACTGGCCAATGCTTCACTCCTTGATGAAGCTACTGCAGCGGCTGAAGCGATGACCTTGCTTGCAGGCGTTCGTACCCGCGATCAAAAGAAAAACGGAACCTCCAAATTTTTTGTAGACAAAGATATTTTTCCACAAACGCTTTCGGTATTGCAAACCCGTGCGATTCCGGTAGGAGTAGAGCTTGTGGTGGGTCGCGCCCAGGAATTTGATTTTAGTGATGAATTCTTTGGCGCTTTAATTCAGTATCCATCAGCAACCGGAGAGATTCACGATTATACCGGCTTTATCAAAAAAGCACACGATCTGGACATCAAAGTTGCTGTTGCAGCAGATTTGATGAGTCTTGTATTACTTGAAGCTCCAGGTAAACTGGGAGCAGATGTAGTGGTGGGTACCACGCAGCGTTTTGGTATTCCACTGGGATATGGTGGTCCGCACGCAGCTTACTTCGCCACACGTGACGAATACAAGCGCAACATTCCCGGTCGTATCATCGGGGTGAGTAAAGACATGAACGGCGACCGCGCACTGCGCATGGCGCTACAGACCCGTGAGCAGCACATCAAGCGTGATAAGGCTACTTCAAACATTTGTACCGCACAGGTACTTCTGGCTGTTATGGCCGGAATGTACGGAGTGTATCATGGGCCAAAAGGTTTGCAGTATATCGCAACCAAAATTCACCGTACCGCAGCAACCCTTACCGATGCTTTGGAAAACTTAGGTTTGTACCAGTTGAACAGCGGGTATTTTGATACCATTCGGGTTAAGGCAGATGCCAAAACCGTACGTACTTATGCTGAGGCTAACGAAATTAATTTCTACTATCCCGACGAGGATACCGTTTCTATTGCGGTAAACGAGGCTACCAGTCTTGCAGATCTCAATAAAATCATTTCAGTTTTTGCTGAAGCTTTAGGGAAAGAATTCACGCATCTTGAAGCTTTGAAGGAACTCAACGCGGTTCCTGATTTATTACAACGCGAAAGCGAGTTTATGACGAATGAGGTGTTTAACAGCTACCACTCAGAAACCGAGTTGATGCGTTACATCAAAAAGCTGGAGCGTAAGGACCTTTCTTTAAATCACAGTATGATTTCTCTAGGGTCGTGTACAATGAAACTGAATGCGGCTGCCGAGATGCTTCCGCTTAGTGATGCACGTTGGGGGGGTATACATCCATTTGTGCCGGTAAATCAGGCTGAAGGCTATCAATATGTTTTGAAAAAGCTCGAGGATCAACTTACCGAAATCACCGGTTTTGCCGCGACCAGTTTGCAGCCAAACTCAGGTGCTCAGGGTGAGTATGCCGGTTTAATGGTAATCAGAGCCTATCACGAAAGCCGCGGCGAATCTCATCGTAATATTTGTTTAATTCCATCCTCAGCTCACGGAACCAATCCTGCAAGTGCAGTAATGGCGGGAATGCAGGTCGTGGTTACTAAAGCTAACGACGCCGGAAACATTGATGTAGATGATTTACGCGAAAAAGCAGAGCAGCATAAAGACAATCTGGCTGCACTAATGGTAACCTATCCTTCCACGCACGGGGTGTACGAAAGCGCCATTCAGGAAATCACCGGAATCATTCATGAGCACGGTGGTCAGGTTTATATGGACGGTGCCAATATGAATGCACAGGTGGGCTTAACCAATCCCGGCAAAATTGGGGCAGACGTATGTCACCTTAATTTGCACAAGACCTTTGCGATCCCTCACGGGGGTGGTGGTCCTGGTGTTGGTCCTATTTGTGTGGCAGAGCAGTTGGTGCCTTTTCTGCCCGGAAACCCGGTAATCAAAACCGGAGGTGAGGAAGCAATTACAGCTATTTCTGCAGCACCCTGGGGTTCATCCCTGGTTTGTTTAATCAGCTATGCCTATATCAAAATGTTAGGTGCAACCGGACTTAAAGAATCTACTGAAGCCGCTATTTTAAATGCCAATTACATCAAAGAGCGTTTAAAAGGAAAGTTTGACGTCTTGTATTCGGGAGAGATGGGACGTGCTGCACACGAGATGATCATTGATTGCCGACCTTTTAAAGAAAACGGAATTGAGGTTGTAGATATCGCGAAGCGTTTGATTGATTACGGTTTCCACGCGCCAACCGTTTCATTCCCGGTTGCCGGAACTATGATGATTGAGCCTACCGAAAGTGAAAGCAAAGCAGAACTGGATCGTTTCTGCGATGCGATGATCAACATCCGTAAGGAAATTGACGCAGCTTCTGCAGACGAATCAAACAATGTATTGAAAAATGCTCCGCATACCTTGAGCATGCTTACTGCAGATACCTGGGATTTACCCTATACCCGCGAGCAGGCAGCGTATCCGCTGGAATATGTAGCAGACAATAAGTTTTGGCCAAGCGTGCGTCGTGTAGATGATGCCTTTGGAGATCGTAACCTGATTTGTACCTGTGCACCAATTGAGGAGTATATGTAAGACCGACTGGTCAGTTAAAGTAAAAACCCCGCTATTTGCGGGGTTTTGTATTATAGAAGATCATCATTCAGATAAAGTCCGTAAGGAATACCTATTACGACTGCAGGTATAAATCCTAAAACGAAGAAGTATGAAGCAGAAAAAAGTAAATAATATAAATGCTTCATCTGTAATATATCTTCCAAAAAGACTTCATAAATAATATAGGGTAGATTGTAAAAAATTGAAATCAGTAGCAAAGAAAGTAATGTGTAGGCTAAACCCATCAATTTTGGATTCTTGCCAAGCTGAATTGCTTTTAAACACCATTGACTTACAAGAACACTTACGCTATAATTTATAAAACATGCGATTATGAAAAATTGAATTATACCTTTTTTGAAGGGAATTTCAATTCCGTCAAATACAAAGTGAATTATTCCTAAGAAGGATACAAGCCCAAACGTTGCAAGCAGAATACCTCCTTTTACTGCTTTATTATCAATTTTCATGATAATTGGGCATTTTGACTTTGTCTTGATTTCTTTCTTCCACGGAAAAACAAAAACAAATTGAAAAACAACATAATGCCCAGATAGATCGTAAAGCCGCCAATTTTAGAGCTTAGTATTTCTACCAGATTTTGATAGGTGTCATTAAACCCGTACGAGTGGATTTCCATAATCATTAATGCAAAGCCGATGTTGAGCAAATAAAAACCTACTTTAAATAATTGATTGGTAGCCAAAGCGATTTCTTCTTTGCCCTTAAAAATGTCAATCATAAAGAGTTTGCCGTTTTTAAAAAGTATTCGGGAAACATATAGGGTTAGCAAAATGGTTATGGGTAAATAAATGAAGTAGCCGATAAGGATTTTTGAAGTTTCCATAGTTTAAAGTATTAAGGATTAGAAATTTTCTTGAGATGCACGGTTATGAAGTAGATGTTGAAATAATGTAAACCTCCCAACAGGAGTATTAAAAGTCCCGTTCTTTGACTTAATTCAAGGATTATTTCTTCTGCAGAATTTAGACTCGGCCAGGTTTGGATAGATACCAAAACATATCCAAGATTGACCAAATAATAACCTATTAGTAACGAGCGATTTACCCGTGCCGTTAGAGAGGGATCATTCAGTGCCTGAAGAATAAATACTTCTCCTTTAGAATAACAGGTTTTACCTACCCAAATGATGACAGTCGAGGTTAAAAGAACATATAGTATATAGGTAATGATGTTCATGACAATACTTAAACTTTTAAACTTTCAGAAAATATTGAAATTAATTAATAAAAAAATATTAGGTCATTAATTTCATAATCGTTTTGGTTACCCAGTTTTCTTTTTGATTGGTGATTTTTTCGAGCATAGTATCGGCCCTGCTTACAAAATCGTAGAGCTCCTGCGTTTTCTGCTTGAATTTTTGCGCTTCCTTGCTTGTATTCTCATCAAAGTTGCGCACATCTTCAAGGACTCGCAGTGTAGGCTGAATCTCGCGCTTACTGCGTTCGATCGCAATTTTTCGTGCCAGCGAATCGACATCCTGATCGGCCTTAAAATATTCACGGCGTTCTCCGGGTTTGTACTCCTTGTAAACAATACCCCAATCAATGAGTCCGCGTAAGTTCATACTGGCATTACCCCGGGAAATCTGAAGCTCTTCCATAATTTCTTCCATGGAAAGGGAGTCTGGTGAAATCATAAGCAAGGCGTGAATTTGCGCCATCGTCTTATTGATACCCCATTGCGAACCCAATGCTCCCCAGGTTTGTAGAAATTGTTCTTTTGCTTCTTTAAATTCCATAGTTCAAATATAGTAAACTATTTTAAAGTTTCAATAATATATGAAAGTTTTTTTAATCAGAAGAAAACTATATTTGCGTTATGAGAGCATTAATCCTAGGTAACGTGTGGCCTGAACCCGTATCATCTGCTGCGGGAACGCGTATAATGCAGCTGCTCAAAATGTTGCAAAATGTAGGTTTTGAGGTGCATTTTGCCTGTGCAGCCGGTAAAACGCCACTTTCTGAAGATCTGGAAAGCCAAAATGTTTCCACAAAAGAGATTAAACTTAACGATGCATCATTTGATACGTATCTAAGCGAACTCAATCCTGATCTGGTTTTGTTTGACAAGTTTGTGATTGAAGAGCAATACGGCTGGCGCGTTCAGGAGCAATGTCCGCAGGCTTTACGTATTTTAGAAACCATTGACCTGCACGGTCTGCGTAAAGGGCGTGAGGCCGCTCTAAAAGACGGTAAGGCTTTTTCACAAGCGTATTTGCATAACGACTTTGCCAAACGCGAAATAGCCAGCATCTACCGTTGTGATCTCACGTTGGTTATTTCAGAATTTGAGATGCAATTGCTTGAGGATTTTTTCAGAGTGCCTGCCGGTCAGTTGCTCTATCTTCCGTTTATGGTTGATGCGATTCAGGACGAAGAGATCCGGAATTGGAAATCCTTTAAAGACCGAAAGCATTTTGTCACCATCGGGAATTTTCGGCACGAGCCCAACTGGCTTTCGGTGCGCTATCTCAAGACTGAAATCTGGCCCTTAATTCGCAGGCAACTCCCGGAAGCCGAAATGCGGGTATATGGTTCGTATCCCGCAGAAAAGCATACCCAATTGCATAATCCTAAAGAGCATTTTTATGTAATGGGCAGAGCCGAAAGTGCGCACAAAGTAATCGAAGATGCAGGTGTTTTACTGGCACCTTTGCTCAGCGGAGCAGGTCTAAAAGGAAAATTGCTGGATGCGATGCAGTGCGGTACTCCGGCAGTAACCACTCAGGTTGGAGCGGAAGGGATGCACGGCAATCTCGCATTTAATGGAAGCATTAGCGATACGCCTGAAACTTTTGCAAAAGCTGCAGTGAATTTATACACCTATCCAGAAAGTTGGCAGGAAGCTCAAATTAATGGAGTCAAAATCATCAATTCACGATTTCAGGCCGAGTTCTGGCAACCTGTTTTCGCCGAAAGGCTCAACCACCTCAAAGAAAATCTAGCTGATCACCGCCTTCACAATTTTACCGGAGCTATGCTTTGGCACCAATCGCTACAAGCCTCTAAGTTTATGAGTAGGTGGATTGAGTTGAAAAATGGGTAAGAGGTAAAAAGTTAAAGGTTTCGAGCTGCTTTAATTAGTGATTGTCGCGAACATATATCTTTATTTCCTCTTCTTTAAATTCATCCAAATTAAGCGAGCGTATGTCTTCTTCTAGTTCATCACAATTAACCTGTGCTGTATACGCATCAAACTTTGCCAGAGATTCCTTCTTCCAGGATTTATAGTTGTTGAAATCAATGGGATCAAGCCTGAAATCGGCTTTAGACAATTCAAAATGATCTCCGGTTTGCGTGCTTTGAAGCCTTAAGGAGTCTGAAGAAATGAAAAGGATTTTTAACGTATCGGGATTGGTCATTAGCTTTATTTCCGTTTGCTTAGCATCAGAAATGATAATCCCTTCATTGATGTATGTGACATTGCAGATTTCAATGAAGGGATTCGGTTTTTTCACAGCAAGCACTAAAATGCTATCGGTCAATGTATAGTTCCAATAGCTACCATCGGGATTGCATTTTCCCCAGTTTCCACGGATACTATTATTTTGACACGAATTCAAAATAACAAACATTAAGCTTAGGAATACAAATCTCATTTTCAAAATTTATAACCGATAAATTTACCCAAGGCTATTCTATTTAACAAGTCCTGCCCTTTTCAGCAAGGCCTCGGGATTCGGTTCTTTTCCGCGGAAACGTTTGTATAGTACCATTGGATCTTCGGTGCCGCCTTGCGACAAAATATGATCCCTGAATTTACGGGCGACTTCCCCATTAAAAATACCATTTTCCTTAAAGTAGGCAAAGGCATCTGCATCCAGCACTTCGGCCCATTTATAGGAGTAATATCCACTTGAGTATCCACCTTGAAAAATATGGGAGAAGGAGACACTCATACAGTTTTCGGCTACATCAGGATAGAGTTTGGTGTTTTCAAAAGCTGCAAGTTCGTGTGCTTTTACATCGGTTATGCCGCTGGGGTCTGCCCCGTGCCAGGACATATCTAAAATACCAAAACTCAACTGACGCAGGGTTTGCATCCCTTCCTGAAAGTTGGCCGCTTTCTTGATTTTATCGATGAGCACCATCGGGATGGTCTCACCGGTCTCGTAATGTTTAGCAAAGAGCTCCAAAGCTTCCGGCTCATAGCACCAGTTTTCTAAAATCTGACTGGGCAATTCTACAAAATCCCAAAACACCGATGGTCCTGATAAACTGGGATAGGTGGTATTGGCAAGCATTCCGTGTAAACCGTGACCAAACTCGTGAAACAAGGTAGTGACCTCATTAAATGTAAGCAATGAAGGTTTTGAAGGCGTAGGTTTGGTGAAGTTGCACACGTTAGAAACGTGAGGACGCTCATTTTGGCCATCTTTCTTAAACTGACCTTTAAATTGCGTCATCCAGGCACCGCCGCGTTTCCCGGGACGTGGATGGAAGTCTGCATAGAAAATCGCCATAAAATTGTCCATCTCATCAAAAACCTGATAGGTCTTGACATCTTTATGGTATTTGGGTACATCAAAAACCTCTACAAAACGCAAACCATAGAGTTTTTTGGCAACAGTAAAGACGCCGTCAATTACGTTTTCGAGTTTGAAATAGGGTTTCAGGAGTTCGTCATCCAGTTCAAAAAGTTGTTGCTTTAGCTTTTCAGAATAGTATGCGCTGTCCCACTTTTCCAACTGCTCAATGCCGTCACGTTCTTTGGCGAAATGTTCCAGTTGTTTAAACTCACGCTCGGCGGCCGGTTTCGCTTTTGCAAGCAAATCCTCCAGAAAGCGGTTTACGTTTTCAGGGCTTTTGGCCATACGCTCTTCCAGAACAAAATGCGCATGCGTTTTATAGCCTAACAGATTAGCCCGTTCGTGACGCAGGTTTACGATTTTGAGTACGTTGTCCTGATTGTCAAGCTTATCGCCGTGAAAACCCTTAGCTCCAAAGGCAACAGCCATCTGCCTGCGCAGTTCGCGATTTTCAGCATACTTCATAAACGGAATATAGCTGGGATATTCAAGCGTGAAAATCCAACCTTCCTTATTTTTTTCTTCGGCCGTTTGCGCGGCAGATTCTATGGTGCTTTCCGGTAAACCGGCAAGGTCTTTTTCCTCAGTAATATGCAGTTCAAACTTGTTGGTTTCCGCAAGGATATTTTCACCAAAAGTGAGTGCAAGCTTTGAGAGTTGGGTATCTATTTCGCGTAAGCGTGCTTTTTTTTCTTCAGGTAAATTGGCGCCATTACGGGCAAATCCCTTGTATTTTTTCTCCAAAAGAACCTGTTGTTCGCGGTTGAGGTCTAAAGTCTCGCGCGAATCATAAACGGCTTTTACCCGTTTAAACAAGGCTTCGTTGAGGGTGATGTCGTTTGAGAATTCAGATAAAAGTGGAGAAACTTCCTGTGCAATGTTCTGAATGGTCTCGTTAGTCTCGGCACTGTTGATGTTGAAAAAGGCGCTGGTAACACGGTCCAAATGTTGACCGGCAAAGTCGAGCGTAGCGATGGTGTTTTCAAAGTCAGGTGCTTGGGTATTTTGAGTGATTTCATCGATCTCTTTTCGTGCTTTATCAATGCCGTCAAGAATCGCCTCTTTATAGTCGGTGTCTGAAAACGAGCCAAATGGTACGAGATCGAAATCTTTAAGTAATATATTTTCTGAATTTTTCAATTTTTCAGTAGTGTTTATGAATATTATGTATTTAAGCTATAAATATGATTGTTTTAACGAATGCAACCAAAATTTTACTTTAACTTTGCATTACCTAACAAAAATATTAGCATAGATCTGTTGTAGAAGGTTTGATTAATAATATTTAGAATGGTTAATAAATACATATAATTTCACCCAGACAGTCTATTAAGAGCCGTGTTTTACACGGCTCTTTTTATTTTTTAAGCGATGCCGCTCCTGCGATCACCTTTTCTTTAAGCCCTTCTTTATAGGTTAAAATACGATCGCGTATCTCTTTATCTGAAGCACCTAAAATCTGTGCGGCAAGAATCCCGGCGTTCTGAGCTCCATCAAGAGCTACAGTAGCAACCGGTACTCCACCGGGCATTTGCAGGATTGAAAGTACCGAATCCCAGCCATCAATTGAATTTCGGGATTTTACAGGAACACCAATTACCGGCAGGGGAGACAGCGAGGCGATCATTCCGGGTAAGTGAGCTGCGCCGCCCGCACCTGCAATGATGACCTGAATACCGCGCTCGTGGGCATTTTTTCCATAGTCAAAAAGCTTATCTGGCGTGCGGTGGGCAGACACGATATCTACTTCGGTCTCAATGCCTAATTGCTTTAATACGTCTATTGCACTTTGCATCACCGGCATATCGCTGGTGCTTCCCATTATAATTCCTACCATGCTGTTTATTTTGTAATTACGCGTATTGTTTGTTTTACTTTTTCGGCGATAGCCCGGGCTTTACTGAGATCGCTGTTTGCAATCGTCACATGTCCCATTTTGCGAAAAGGACGGGTTTCCCGTTTGCCGTAAATGTGCGGGGTAACCCCTTCAAGGGCCAGAATATCCTGAATCTTTTCGTAATACACATCACCCTGATAACCTTCCTCGCCAACCAGATTTACCATTACTGCTCCTGTTTTACTGGCCGTTTCGCCAAGAGGCAGATTTAAAACCGCACGCAGGTGCTGTTCAAATTGATTGGTATAACTGCCTTCTATACTGTAATGACCACTGTTGTGCGGGCGCGGTGCGACCTCGTTAACCAGAATTTCATCGTCTTTGGTCTGAAAAAGCTCTACGGCCAGCAGTCCCACGTGCATAAAAGCTTCAGAGACTTTGGTGGCGACTTCACGGGCTTTTTGAGCCACAGCATCGTCAATGCGAGCGGGACAAACCACGTATTCAACCTGATTGGCTTCCGGATGAAATTCCATTTCCACAACCGGATAGGTTTTTACCTCGCCTTTTGGGTTGCGCACCACAATAACGGCCAATTCATTTTTAAACGGAATCATCGTTTCGGCAATACAAGGTACATCAGCGAGTTTGTCAAGATCCTTTTGTTCCCTAACGACCTGTACACCTTTGCCGTCGTAACCTCCGGTGGTACTCTTCCACACAAACGGAAAACTGATTTGGTTTGCGGTGAGCGAAAGCTTTAAGGCTCCCAGGTTTTCAAAACGAGTATAGGGCGCCGTAGGGATGTTTTTTTCGATATAAAAATCTTTTTGATCGCCTTTGTTTTGAATTTTCCGAAGGGTTTCGGGAGCGGGATATACACTTTTTCCTTCCGCCTGCAAACGCTCCAAAGCCTCTACATTTACGGCTTCGATCTCAAAAGTGATCACATCGGCTTCTTTCCCGAAGTTATAAACGGTATCAAAATCCATCAGATCACCCTGTTCAAAATAGTTTGCGGCTAATCGTGCGGGAGCTTCCGGACTTGGATCCAAAACCCGGGTTTGAATATCAAATTTACGGGTTTCATAAAGCAGCATTTTGCCCAGTTGACCACCGCCTACCACGGCGAGTTTAAAATCTGAAGAAAAATAAGAAGTCATGAAATACGTATGTTTAAGGCTGAAAATTAAAGGTTACAAAAGTAACTTTTTAGGCAGAGATTGGCTAAACAGACGGCTAAATACTTTGGTTTTTTGACGGTCTTTAGCTCTAGGTATTGTACAATTCTAAATGCAAAAGCCGGTAAAGTATATTCGCTTACAATATGTATCTTTGCGCTTTAGCCCAAAACACTGCATATCCCAATGATTAACTTAAGAGGTCTTCAATTTGAAGAATGTATTTCTGAGCAAAAACTGTTGCAGGCCATAGACCGTGTGGCAGCTCAAATCAATACTGATTTTGCGGGCAAAGAACCGCTTTTTATTGTGGTGCTCAATGGAGCCTTCAAATTTGCAACCGAGCTTTTGAGCCGGTTTGAGGGCACCTGTGAGATTGAATTTCTCAAGTTGAGTTCGTACGACGGTACTGCCAGTACAGGCGGGGTCATCACGCATATTCCACTTGATGTTGATTTGGAAGATCGCGAAGTGATCGTGGTAGAAGATATTGTAGATAGTGGCAATACGCTCGAAAAAATTACCGATATGCTGGTAAGCGGCGGCGTGAGCAAATTTAGAATTGCCAGTCTGTTTTTTAAGCCGGGGTCGTACACCAAAGAATATAAAATACATTACGTGGGGCTTGAGATTCCCAACGATTTTATAGTAGGCTACGGCCTGGATTATAACGGTTTGGGGCGTAACCTCAATGCGATTTATAAACTTAAAACCACCAAAATGACAAATCTGGTATTGTTTGGCCCTCCTGGTGCCGGGAAGGGAACACAAGCCTCTTTTTTAAAGGAAAAGTACAATCTGGTACACATTTCTACCGGAGATGTGTTTCGCTATAACATTAAAAATGCGACCGATCTGGGCACACTGGCCAAGTCGTATATAGATAAAGGACAGCTTGTTCCGGACAGCGTAACCATAGATATGTTAAGTGCTGAGGTTGATAAAACCCCTGATGCTAACGGATTTATTTTTGACGGATTTCCCAGAACTACAGCACAGGCCGAAGCTTTAGACGCGTTGCTTGACAACAAAGGAACTAAAGTTGCTGCAATGATCGCCCTCGAGGTGGATGATGAAATTTTGGTAAAGCGCTTATTAGAACGCGGCAAGACCAGTGGGCGAAAGGATGATGCTGATGAGTCTGTAATTCGTAATCGCATCAAGGTGTACTACGACGAGACCGCTATTTTAAAAAATTACTACCAAAAGCAGGACAAGTACTACGGCGTTGACGGCGTAGGAGCCATAGACGAAATCACGGAAAGACTGAGTGCAGTCATAGATGGATTGTAAATTGGTTTTAAGTTTACCGTTTACCGTTTTCTGTTTGTCTCTGAGTTAAAAGAGGGCATGTCTAGATAAGAAACTTATTTTTAGCTATGGCGACGATTGAAAGGTTTGAAGATTTAGAGGTTTGGCAATTAGCAAGAAAGCTTTGTCAAAAGCTCGAACATTTATTTCTCACCACAGTTCTCGGGAAAAGGTATTCACTTTTTAATCAAATGGATCGTAGTTCGGGTTCTGTAATGGATACTATAGCAGAAGGCTTCGGAAGATCAGGAAATTTAGAATTCCGTAATTTTTTGGGTTTTGCGAAAGGTTCCTGTTCAGAATTGAAATCTCAACTACACCGATCTTACGATAAGGGTTTAATCCAGGAAACTGATTACAAAGAATTAGTAGAAAGCTGTGATGCAATAAGCGCCAAGCTTGGATCATTTATCAGTTACTTAAGTAGAACAGATTATAAAGGGGTTAAGTTTAAACAGTAAACTCAAAACCGAAAACAGTAAAATTTTAATATGACTGAAGGAAATTTTGTTGATTATGTAAAAATGCACGTATCCTCAGGTAAGGGTGGTGCCGGCTCTGCGCATCTCCGCCGTGAGAAGTATGTTGCTAAAGGCGGCCCTGATGGAGGTGATGGCGGTCGTGGCGGCCATGTTATTGTGCGGGCTAATCCAAACCTCTGGACGTTATTACATTTAAAATTTAAAAGACACATCAAAGCCGGTCACGGTGAAAACGGCAGTAAGCAAACCAGTACGGGAGCAGACGGCGAAGATGTGTATATTGAAGTACCGCTGGGTACTGTAATTCGCGATACCGAAACTCAGGATATTTTAAAAGAGATTACCGAAGAAGGGCAGGAATACATTGTTGCCGAAGGCGGAATGGGCGGTCTGGGAAACAACCACTTTAAAACTGCGACCAATCAGACTCCGCGCTATGCGCAGCCGGGTATTGACGGTCAGGAAACCGATATAACCCTGGAGCTGAAAATTTTGGCAGATGTAGGTCTTGTGGGCTTCCCAAATGCCGGAAAATCAACTCTGCTTTCCGTTATTACAGCAGCAAAGCCGAAAATTGCCAATTACGAGTTTACCACCCTGAAGCCCAATCTGGGTATTGTGCAGTACCGGGACTTTCAAACCTTTGTAATTGCAGACATCCCCGGAATCATTGAAGGAGCAGCAGAAGGGAAAGGGCTTGGATACCGTTTTTTAAGACATATTGAGCGCAACTCAACCCTGCTCTTTATGATCCCGGCAGACGCTCCTAATGTAGCCGAGCAATACCGCATTTTGTTACACGAGCTGGAAAAGTACAATCCGGAGTTGCTCGACAAAGACAAGTTGATTGCCATTACCAAATGCGATATGTTAGATGCTGAATTAAAAGCCGAGCTTAAAAAAGAACTCGATAAAAGTCTCCCGGTAGAATATCTGTTTATTTCTTCGGTAGCGCAGCAGGGCCTTACCCAATTGAAAGATCGCCTGTGGGCAATGCTCAACCGCCCGGCAGTAAGCGAATAGTCTTAGATTTAGGATTTTATTGACTTAAGAGATGCTTCATAATGTCTACTTTTAAAAGAAAAGATATTATGAAGCATTTTTTTATTCTGCTGATGGCGATTAGTTTGATTTCATGCGGAAGCACGCGCGTAGACTACGACTACGATGAGGAAGTTAATTTCAACACCTATAAAACGTATAATTATATGCCCGATATGCAGTCGGGTTTAAGTCAGCTTGATTTAAACAGGCTTACGGATGCCGTTGACCTGATTATGCAGGAAAAGGGATTTCAAAAAGCAGAAAAGCCTGATTTGCTGATTAATATAGTCGCTTCACAATACCGCGAGGAGCCTCAAAATTCGGTCGGGATAGGTGTTGGAGGCGGCACTTATGGCACCGGGGTAAGCGTAGGAGCCGGAATTCCTCTGGGCGGATCTAAAGAGCATCAGACGATTACTTTTGATCTTGTAGAAGGATCACGCGATGTATTGGTCTGGCAGGCAGTAAGCGACAGCAATATCGCGCTGAATACCAATCCGCAGGATCGCGTGAGTTACTACACCAAACTGGCAAATAAGGTATTTGAAGGTTTTCCGCCGGAGCGGGATTAATCCGTGATTTTTCAAATATGCAACCTGCTTAAAATTTGTGGTCTGTTTTTTGTTTAGTTTTGGCTCAAATACTTAATTATGCGCTTTATACTCCTTTTTCTCTTAAGCTTTTCGGCATTCGCTCAAAACTCAGATTTTGATAAAGCCCTAAAACTTTTTGAAGCCAGGCAATATGCAAAATCAAAGCCTTTTTTTGAGTCTTATTTAAAAACCAATCCCAGCGATGCCCGTACCCGTGAGTATCTGGGAGATATTGCATCCCACAATAAAAAGTGGGATGAAGCTTTAAGTTATTATACTCCGCTCGTTGAAGAAAAGCCCAAAAACGCAAACTATCACTTTAAATACGGCGGTGCTTTGGGGATGAAAGCTTTAAGCATAAGTAAATTAAGAGCGGTAACCTATATTGACGATATCAAGGAACATTTTACAAAAGCTGCAGAATTAGATCCGAAGCACATAGAAACCCGTTGGGCTCTGGTAGAATTGTACATTCAACTTCCCGGAATTTTGGGAGGCAGCTATAGCAAAGCGGAAAGCTATGCGATGGAATTGCAAAAAATTTCTCCTGTAGACGGTTATCTTTCGCGAGGCTATGTCGCCGAAAAGCAGAATGATATGAAAGCGGCCGAAAAATTATACCTCAAGGCTATCGAGGTGGGCGGTTCACCTACCACATACCAGAAGCTGATAGATCTTTACGAGAAAGACAATGCCCCCGGAAAGGCGCTAAGTGCAGCTCAAAAAAGCTTTAAAATCCATAACCGCAATCAAACCAATTATCAGATTGGTAAAATTTGTGCTGAGTTCAACATCAAGCCCGAGTTGGGATTAGCCAGCCTTAAACAATATATCGCAAATCATTCTATCAAAGATGGCGTGCCGGTTAGTTGGGCGCATTTCCGTATAGCGCAGATTTACCGCAATCTGGGAAATAAAAGCAGCGCGAATTACCACATCAATTTGTCTTTGGCAGATTTGCCCGATTTTGATCAGGCTCTTGAAGAAAAAGAGCGCATAGACGCGATGTAGCTTTCAGTTTTTGTTTTATTGAGCAAGGGGTTTAGATCTATTGGCGATAGGAGATACTTGTCCTGCGGGGTCTTTTTAGGTTTAATTATTTCTGTTTCTTCGGTTTTACTTAGGAGTCGCTTTTAGTAACTTGCGCTACACTTAATCATTTGGAAATTCCTCAAAGAATGCGCGTACATTTTATAGCGATTGGCGGTAGTGCCATGCACAACTTAGCTCTGGCTCTTCATCATAAAGGATATCAAATCAGCGGTAGCGATGATGCTATTTTTGAACCTTCACGTTCCCGTTTGCAGGAGTTTGGCTTATTGCCTGAAGAATTGGGCTGGTTTCCTGAAAAACTAGATGAGAATCTGGATGCCGTTATTTTGGGAATGCACGCCAAACCCGACAATCCCGAGTTGCTCAAAGCTCAGGAACTCGGCCTGAAAATTTACAGTTACCCTGAGTTTTTATACGAGCAGTCTAAAGAAAAGACCCGCGTGGTCATTGGAGGTTCACATGGTAAAACCACCATCACTTCCATGATTTTGCACGTGCTGCAATATCACGATCGCGAGGTTGATTTTATGGTAGGTGCGCAATTGCCCGGTTTTAAAACGATGGTTCACCTTACCCAGGAGAACGATTTTATCTTGCTGGAAGGAGATGAATACCTGTCTTCACCTATAGACCGCAGACCAAAATTTCACCTTTACCAGCCTAATATCGCTTTGATAAGTGGGATTGCCTGGGATCACGTGAATGTCTTTCCTACTTATGAAAATTACGTAGAGCAGTTTTCCATTTTTGCAGACAGCATTGCCCACGGTGGCATTTTAGTCTATAATGAAGAAGATGCTGAGGTAAAACGTATTGCAGAGGCAGCTACTGCACCTACACGCAAGCACGCTTATACCACTCCCGAATATTCTATTGAAGACGGGGAAACGCTTTTAGAAACCCCTGAGGGACCTATGCCCATCGCTGTATTTGGCAAACATAATCTGAGTAATCTGGCAGGTGCCAAATGGATTTGCCAGCATATGGGTGTAGATGAAGATGATTTTTACGAAGCCATCGCAAGTTTTAAGGGTGCGGCAAAACGGCTTGAGAAAATAGGAGAGACCGCATCAAATATCGCCTTTAAAGACTTTGCACATTCGCCTTCTAAAGTAAAAGCAACCACTGAAGCCGTTAAAAATCAGTTTCCCGGGCGTAAACTCATTGCCTGCCTGGAATTACACACCTACAGCAGTCTCAATGCCGAATTTATAAAAGGCTATAAGGGAGCTTTAGATGCTGCCGATGAGGCGGTGGTTTTCTTTTCACCTGATGCGGTGGCCATCAAAAAGCTCGAAGCGATAAGTAAGGAGCAAATTGCCGAAGCTTTTGAGCGCGATGATTTGACTATTTACACCAACGCTGAAGCCTTCAAATCGTATCTGGTGGATCAAAAATTTGAAAATAGCGTGTTGCTACTGATGAGTAGCGGTAATTATGGCGGACTTAATTTTGATGAGGTTCAAAATATGCTTTGAGCCTAAACCTTGAATTGGTTGAGATGGTGATTGAGGTGTTTGTACTGCATTTTACCCCATTGTTCCGGAGTTAATTTCCCAAAAACAGGATGTGGTTTCCAGTCTTTTTTGTCACGTAAATTATAGAATGCGTCAACCCGTTTGAGCAGGTTTTCACGTTCGAGATTAAAGTCTGCCGTTTCGGTTATTTTAAAACCCTTTGGGGTAGGCATATTCTTCATAAAGGGCCGGTCATCATACATGCTTTTTTTGAAGAGCAGGCGTATGAGAATATTTGATTTTAAACCAAAATCTTTTTCGTAAACAGCAATGTCCAGAGGCCTCTGGCAATGTTTCAGCATTTGTCCCGCATTCATTTTGCCCCACAGGGGTGTGGTTTCCGGTTTGAGATCAGCGATACGTTGCTGAATTTCGTTATAAGCTTTTTGATCAAGTAGCGATTGCATAAAATTCGATTTTAAATCATTGAACTAAAGTTACATGAATTAAATTTAGCTTAGTTATTCCGCAAAGCGGAAGTGATTCAGTTTATAACTCTTAGGGCGTCATGGTATGAGCGAGGCTAAATCAAATTTTACAATTAAGAACTGGTCTCTTGACGACCGTCCGCGTGAAAAATTATTACAAAAGGGTAAAGATGTGCTTACCGATGCAGAGCTCATTGCGATATTGATAGGCTCGGGAAGCCGCAATGAAACTGCAGTAAGCTTGAGTCAGCGTATTTTGGCAGCAGCCGACCACGATCTTAATAAACTGGGAAAGCTAAGCATCGCTCAGTTGATGGATTTTAAAGGAGTAGGCGAGGCCAAGGCGGTAACTATTGCCGCGGCAATGGAGCTGGGACGCAGAAGAAGAGCCGCAGGTGCTGAAGAACCTTCAAAAATCACCGGCAGCCATACGGTTTATGAAGTACTTCAGCCTATTTTAGGAGAACTGGGTCACGAAGAGTTCTGGATCTTGTACCTTAATAATTCTAATGTCATTTTAAATAAGCATCAACTCAGCAAAGGAGGAATGACCGGTACGCTGGTAGATGTGCGGCTGGTTTTAAAGAAAGCGCTGGAGACCGGCGCCGTATCCATCATTTTGGCCCACAATCACCCCAGCGGAACCCTAAAGCCCAGTCAGGCAGACAAGGACATCACTTCAAAACTAAAATCTGCTGCTTCCGCCCTTGATATTAAAGTTCTCGATCATTTAATCATTACTGAAAAAGCCTACTTTAGCTTTGCCGATGAAGGTTTGCTGTAATTCTTTCGCCCTTAATAGAAAAATGCAGAACTTGCCGTTAAGAATTTATAGATGCTCCTAGTTTATACTCATAAGATTACACCCAGATTACGCTATACGTTTAAGCATATCTGTACCTATATTCTGGGTATACCTGTAAAATTTACCAGTGCCGTTGATGAGTTTATTGTACACGACAGTCTCAAGCTGTCGTATACCAACAAGCCCTTAGGCAAAGAGCTTTTTATAAAGAGTCAGGAAGTTTTATTTGAACAGGGTATAGCCGATATAGAGATCAAAGTGCAGGCCTGGCGCGACACCAAATGCTTTTTTGTGACCGGCCCCAAGAGCCTGCTTCCTTTCGATATTTTTGCAGCTTCCTTTGTTTTGCTGAGCAGGTATGAGGAGTTTTTGCCACACGTTAAAGATGAGATGGGGCGTTTTCCGGCAACTGAAAGTTTGGGTTATCAGGAAGATTTCTTAAATCAGCCGGTAATTGATATCTGGGCAAGCTATTTTAAAGAGGCCCTTAAAGAGAGCTATCCCAATTATGATTTTCCCGAGCGTAAATTTTCATTTCAGGCGCTGGTAGATGTCGAGCAGGCATACGAAATGAACAGCGCGGGAGTGATGCGCTGGGTAAGCGGTCTGTTTAGTGATCTCTTTCGGTTAAAGTTTCAACGTATTTGGTTGCGGTTTCAGGTGAGTTTGGGATTGCGTAAGGATCCTTTTGATACCTTTAGCTGGCTTATAAACGTTCAGAAAAATGCAAAATTCAAGTTTTTGTTCTTTTTTCAACTGGGAGATTATTCCACTTATACCAAAAACATTCGGTTTAATAAACGCACGTTCCGCGAACTCATTAAAATGGTTGGCGATTACAGTGAGATAGGTTTGCTGTTTTCCAAGGAGGCCTTAGAGGCTAAAAAGCAGATGAAGATTGAAAAAAAACGACTTGAGAATATTATAAATAAGCCCTTAAATGCGGTGCGCTGCTCTACAAATATGGGAAGTCTTCCGGTTCAATACCGCGAGATGATTCAGCTTGAAGCGAAAAACGATTATTCTATGGGTTACCCCAATGTACTGGGTTTTAGAGCCGGTACCTGCACGCCGTTTTTCTTTTACGATCTCGATTATGAGAGTATTACGCCCTTAAAATTGCATCCCATCTGTGCGCAGCCGGGAGCCTTTGAGGCGCAGGGTCTGGATGTTCAAGAACTCAATCACAAGCTCGATATTTTTTTTAGAATTAAAAGAGAAATAGAGCAGGTAAATGGTACGTTTGTGTTTAGTTTCAGCAATAAATCGGTAACCGGAAAGGGGCAGGATCAAGGGCAATGGAAACAATTTTTTAGAGAACTGGTCAATGCATAAACTAGAAGGTATAAAACACGTTTTTTTTGATCTGGATCACACCCTGTGGGATTTTGACCGAAATTCTGCACTTACTTTTGAAGAGATCTTTAGTAAAAACAAGATAAGCATTCCGGTAGGTGATTTTTTGGAGGTTTATAAACCCATAAATTTCGAATACTGGAAATACTTTAGAGAAGCACGCGTGACCAAAGAACAGTTGCGCTATGGCAGGCTTAAAAAAAGCTTTGATAAACTGGGAGTGGCCATTGATGATTTTTTAATAGACAGGCTGTCTACAGATTACATCAGTTACCTGCCCAAATACAATCATCTTTTTGACGGGACTTTACAAGTGCTTGAAGAGCTTAGACCTCATTATGAATTGCATATCATAACAAATGGTTTTGAAGAGGTTCAGCATCTAAAACTAAAGAACTCTAAGATAGATCACTACTTTAAAACGGTGACCAGCAGTGAAGCGGTTGGGGTAAAAAAGCCCGATCCTAAGATCTTTTTCCATGCTTTAAAAGTTGCCGGAGCTGCGGTTGAGGAAAGTGTTATGGTGGGGGATACCTATGATGCAGATATTGTAGGGGCACAAAAAGTAGGGATGAAAACCATTTTTTTTAACTACCATAAGGAACAGGTAGATTCCGGAGAGCGAATTATTGAACAGATCGAAGCTGTTAAAGTATATTTATAAAACTGATAAAAACCTTTGGTTTTTTATCTTCTATGCTAATTTTGAAATGCATTTGCCTAAAATAGAAATCTTATGAAAAAAACGATAAGTCTGCTTATACTGATGACGGTTGCTTTTACAGGTTTAAAAGCCCAGGATGTTAAAGACTATAAATATGTAGTAGTACCCCAGAAATTTGATTTTCAGGATGAGGCTGGGCAATACGATCTCAATGCCCTTGCCCGCTTTCTTTTTATTAAATGGGGGTTTGATGCTTATCTTGAAAACGAAGAGCTTCCTGCAGATCTCAATGCCTCTGGATGCAATACCCTTTACACCCGTGCAGACGTGGGTGGCTTTTTGACTACCAAAGCAAATATTAAGCTTGTGAACTGTAAAGGTCAGACGGTTTTTGAAATCCCTGAGGGTAAGAGCAAGATAAAGGAGTTTAAGGCCGGCCATCAGGAAGCTTTTAGACGTGCTTTTGAAGGTTTGGAAGAATTGGGTTATACCTATTCTGATGAGATTGTTGAAAGCGCAGAGGTTTCCGAAGAAACCGAAACACTAATTCCCGAAGCCCGTAAAACCATGCCGCAACCTGCTGAAACGAAGACTGTAAAAGTTTCGGCTGTGCCAAAAAATGGGAATATCGAGGTTAAAGAGGTGCTGGAAGTAGCTGAGCAAAATACCGCTGAACAAAAGCCAGATAAAAATGAAGCTCTTGTTGAGAAAAAAGTCGAAAGCAATCTGGTGAGTGAAGACGGAAGCTATAGCCTTAGACCCGTAAGTAGCGGTTTTGATGTATATGAAGGGGAATCAAAAATAGGCACAGCCACTAAAACCTCAAACGGATCGTATCTGGTGAGTACTTCAGAATTTACCGGTATTGGTTATTATAATGGTTCAGAATTTACTGTTGAGCGTGAGATTAAAGGTGTTTCGGGTCTGGTAAAAATGGTGTTTACCCGATAATCGAGATTCATACTTTTAATATTCAGACCCCGGATTTTATCTTTTTCAGAATAGAATCCGGGGTTTAATGTATTATACCTTTTGCAACAGTACGTTTTTAATAATTGTATTTATCTCCCCAGCGATTTTTAAGAAACTTGCGAATGCCGTCTTCACGGGCATTTTCGCCGGGATCGTATAATTTGTGACCGCTTAGTTCTTTGGGGAGAAATTCCTGAGATATAAAATTGCCAGCGCCATCGTGCGAATATTTATATTCTTCACCATAACCCAGTTCTTTCATAAGTTTTGTGGGAGCATTACGCAGGGCTAAAGGTACAGGGAGATCGCCGGTTTGTTTAACCAGTTGCTGCGCTTTGTTTATTGCCATATAAGAGGCATTGCTCTTAGGTGAGGTTGCCAGATAGGTCACACACTGACTTAAAATAATACGGGCCTCAGGGTAACCAATTGTATTTACTGCCGTAAAGGAGTTGGTTGCAATTACCAGTGCCGTGGGGTTTGCATTGCCAATATCTTCTGAAGCCAGAATAATAAGCCTGCGCGCAATAAATTTAAGGTCTTCACCACCCTCAATCATTCGGGCCAGATAATACACGGCTGCATTGGGATCGCTACCGCGAATAGATTTGATAAATGCCGAAATAATATCGTAATGCTGCTCACCGGTTTTATCATAAAGCACCGTGTTTTGTTGAACCTTTTGCTGAACCATTTCGTTAGTGATAACCACTTCCTCTGAAGATTCGGTAGTCACGAGCAGTTCAAAGATGTTGAGCAGCTTGCGGGCGTCACCACCGCTTATGCAGAGCAGGGCTTCGGTCTCCTTAAGTTTAATTTTCTTTTTGGCTAATACCGCATCCTGGGTCATTGCGCGTTTTAAAAGCGCCCTCAGATCATCAGCCGAAAATGGGTTGAGCACATAAACCTGACATCGGGACAGCAATGCAGGGATCACTTCAAAAGAAGGATTTTCGGTAGTGGCACCAATTAAAGTTACCCAGCCTTTTTCAACGGCTGCCAATAGCGAATCTTGCTGAGACTTGCTAAAGCGGTGAATTTCATCAATAAAAAGAATAGGGTTCTTTTGAGTAAAAAGTCCGCCGGCTTGCTTGGCCTTTTCGATCACTTCACGTACATCTTTCACCCCGCTGTTAATAGCGCTTAAGGTGTAAAAAGGGCGTTTAGATTCTTCAGCAATTATAGAAGCCAGCGTGGTTTTGCCCACACCGGGAGGGCCCCAAAGAATGAGTGACGGGATGATCCCCGACTTTATGGAAGAAGTGAGCGAGCCTTTGTCCCCAACCAAATGTTCCTGGCTGAGGTAATCGTCTAAATTCTTTGGGCGTAAGCGTTCTGCGAGTGGTGCATTCATAATTCAAAATTATTTAAATATGCGGGATAAACTGACAGTATTGCTTACTTTATGATTTTGGCTGAAGAATTGCTTATTCGGTTAATAAGAACATCAGCTTTGGGTCTATAATCTCTTCGGGATTTAGGAAGGAGCTAAACACCAGTTAGATTTTAATGAATCAGAAAAACTCAAAAGCCGCATTGGTATTTACACCTGAAGTCGTGTGGGTACCGCTTGCTTTTGCCTTAGTGATCTGGCTGGTTTTTTGGTTTGAATTGCGGTTTGGGTATAATTTTACTCCTTTTGGAGTTCTGCCAAGATCCTTAAAAGGCTTGCGAGGTGTTCTATTCTCTCCCTTTATTCATTCTACCTTAAGTCATTTATGGCACAACACGGTCCCTGCGGTGGTGTTGACCGGAGGCCTGTTTTATTTCTATAGGGGTGTGGCCTGGAAGGTTTCGTGTATTCTTATTCTTGGAGCCGGAATAGGAACCTGGATCATAGGCAGAGAGGCTTACCATATTGGTGCAAGTGGAGTCATTTACGGGTTGGCTTCTTTTCTTTTTTTTAAAGGAATCTGGTCCAGAAACTTTCGATTGACCGCTTTCTCCTTAATTGTGGTTTTCCTCTACGGAAGTCTCATCTGGGGAACTTTGCCCTTACAGGAAGGAATGAGTTGGGAAGGCCATCTAAGCGGATTTATAACCGGTACTGTTTTGGCTTTTGTAGTTCGGTCTAAAATTGCAAAACCCACTAAATATGCCTGGGAGGCAGAAGACTACAAGGCCGAGGATGATCCTTTTCTTCGTCAATTTGATGCAGAGGGTAATTTTATAGATCCCGTTCCTGAAACAGATGAAGAGGAAGATGAGCTTCCCCGTTAGCGGCGCTGCCTTACAATCTCATACAAAAATGCCCCGCAGGCTACCGAAACATTTAAGGAGCTAATGCTTCCCGTCATAGGTAGTTTGGCTTTATGGTCTACCAATTTTAAAACTCCAGCAGTGACTCCTTTTCCTTCGCTTCCCATTACCAAAGCAGTAGGTGTGGTATAGTCTAAATCATAAATAGAATCTTCCGTCTTTTCGGTTGCTGCCACCACCTGCACTCCTGAACCTTGCAGGTAAAATAATGCGTCTTTGATGTGATCAACCTTGCAAATAGGAATGTTGAATATGGCTCCGGCAGAAGTTTTAACTGTGTCGTCAGTCACCGGGGCACCGCCTGATTTGGGTATTATGATTGCATCAACGCCTGTGCAGGCCGCAGTACGAATTATCGCCCCGAAGTTACGCACATCGGTGAGTTGATCAAGCAACAGAAATAAACCCGGCTTTTCGCTCATTAAAATGGCTTCTGCAGTTGCTTCGAAATCTGCAAACTGAATAGGGGAGATGGTTGCGATGGCACCCTGATGGTTTTGATCAGAAAGCTTGTATAGTTTCTCCTGTGGAACATAAGAGGTCGAAATGCCGTGATCTCTAATAAGCAGTTCCAGTTCTTTAAAGAGCGGATTATTCAATCCCTTTTGAAGGTAAATTTTTCCGATTTCTTTGCCCGCATTAATCGCTTCAATAATGGCTCGGGTACCGTAGATGTGGGTGTTTTTTGACATAGCACAAAGGTAGTATTGTTTTGGTGGATGTAGAAATAAAAAAAAACCACCCGTTTAGGGGTGGTTTTTGATTTTATGAGAATTCCGGAATTAGTTAACGTCCCAGAAAAGTTTACTCAAAATGGTATCACCATTGTCAAGATCTGCTGCAGCCGCTGATCGATTTTCTCGGTTTAGCGTCTGTAGAATCTGTGGATATCGTAAACGGAATGGTAAGTCAGTAACATTATTAACACCAGAAATGAATGTATACGACTCAATTCGGTTTGATGGAGACTGAGCTTCAATCTGATTTTGAGGAAGTGTTACCTGATCTCCCGGTAATAACAAGGTGTTAGGGAAACCGGTTCTTCGGTAATCAGCATAAGCGGTATGTGGCTGCATGTAAAGAGCGATGTATTTTTGAGTCAATACATTTTCTTCGTTTGCAGCAGGAAGAGTAGCAACATAAGCATCAATATCAGCATCGGCAACTCCCCATCTTTCCATAGAAGCACGTACACCATTAGCATAATTAGCTTGACTCCAGTTATTTTGTTCAGAAAGGATAAACTGAACTTCAGCATACTCCATCAATACCTCACCATAGTCTGGTTTAAGTATTTTACCACTCATAAAAGAGTAAGAACTGAACGGAAGGTTATTCATGTTTCTAAAAGCGTAAGGAGCACCTACATAATCGTCGGGGTCCTGACTTGGTTCATAAGAACTGTCTTTCACTTCTTCAATAGTAGCCGAAATTGGAGCCGCCATTTCAAAAAGTCTTGGGTCTAATCCAAAATTTCCGCTTTCACCTTTTAATAAGTCAATAAACGGAGCAGTTACCGCAAAATCGGTACGACCATCTACTTCAAAGGCAATCCAGTAAGGAGAGGCGTTGATATTGGTGGTTCCATACTTTTGTATTGCGTTATCATCGTTGGAAGTCATAACACCTGCCTGAACAGCAGCGGTGATTGCGCTATTAGCTGTTGCAGGATCAACCTCTCTAAGATTGTTTGCAACTCTTAGGATAAGAGAATTAGCAAACTTCTTCCATTTAACAGGATCTCCACCAAAAATATTATCACCACTGATAAATACAGGAGCATTGGTGTTGATCATATTAGAAGATTCTCTCAATTCCTTAAGAATATCAGTATATATTTTTTCTTGTGGAGCAAATACCGGTGCGAAAGACTGGTCAACCGCTAAGGCTTGAAAATCAGGATCATCAGAGCCATAAGAATAATAAGGTACGTCACCGAAGAAATTGGTTAGTTCGTAAAACATATACGAAAGCATAATTCTGGAAGCGGCAATCTGATTGTCATTATCGCCTGAAGCAGCCGCGTCATCACGTGTAGCTTCATTGGTGTTGAAATCAATAATTGCTTTAAGATCAGATGCTGCTAAATAGGTATTTTGATAGATGCTTTCTGCTGTTGTCTCACGATATAGATAACGATCTTCGTCAGCATAAGCAGTCTGTCCCCAGTACTGTACCCAGGCCTGGGTTAATCGCCCGGCATTAAAAGCATCACGGCTAAAATCGGTAAAGCTTTTTGTCGCATCAGCGAAAATATTACCCGTAGGAACCACCTCCGGATCATTCGGATTGGTGTTCACGTCTTCAAGACCCTCATCACAAGAACTAAATCCTGCAGCGACAAGGAGCATCAATAAGATTATAAATTTATTTTTCATTTTCTTTTAGAATTTTAATTGAACATTCAGTCCATATGAGCGTGTAGATGGTAAAGAACCACCTTCAGAACCCTGGATATTTCCACTACCGGAAGTTGCAACTTCAGGATCAAAGTTCGCGTTGTCTAATCCCCAAACTAATAGGTTTCTACCAAATGCGGTTACACGAACATCGCTCAGAGCACTGCCCAACCATTTTTTAGGTAAGCTGTAACCAAGAGTTACCTCTCTAAGTTTCCAATAGGTGGCGTCAAAAACGTTTTGATTGTCATTTCCGAAGAAATAATCGGTGCCAAATTGCTGCGCAGAAATTACTTGAGTATTTTCTGCAGTATTAGTTACAGTGTAAGAACCATCGTCATTATAGGTAACATCACCTGTAACTCCCGGAAGGATTAAACCTTCTTCACGAATATTATTAGCAGCAGTTTGCTCTAAGATACCGGAATAGTTACCCCAGATATTAGTAAGTGAGCGGAATTTACCTCCTTTTTGGTGGTCAATTAAGAAACCTAAGCTGATTCCTTTAAAGGTAAAGCTGTTGCGAATTCCCAGGTTATAATCAGGTAGAATGGAACCTAAGTTTTGAACATCCTGCGTTTCTGCATAACTACCGTTATCATTTACCACTTTATTACCCTGATCGTCATAAACGAAGTTAGTACCTCTAATCTGACCATAACGCTCACCAACAACTGCGTTTAGAGAAACACCGTTAAATGGGAATCGCGCAATCTGCAAAGTTTCTAAGCCGGCAGCAAGACTTAACAAGGTGTTTTCGTTTTTAGCAAAGTTAAATGTTACGTCCCAGCTGAAATCATCTGTCATAAGCGGTGTAGCATTAACAAGAAGTTCAATACCCTTGTTTTCTAATTCACCTGCGTTAAGAACTGTAGTAGTAAAACCTGTTGAAGGATCAATCTGTACCGGAGTGATCAAATCTTTGGTCAACTCGTTGTAATAGGTAATGTCAAAACCTAAACGTCTGTTAAAGAAAGAAGCTTCTACACCAAATTCATAAGTGCGCTTATCCTCTGGTCTCAATTCTGAATTTTTGTTACTGTTATTCAGGGAGAAAGGAACACTTCCAAGAAATGGGTCTGAACCTATAAACACGTTACGCAATTGGTAAGGATCAGTATCACTACCAACCTCAGCATAACCTGCTCTTAGCTTTAGGAAAGATAACCAGTCGGCATTAATAAATTGAGATGCGATAAAACTACCACTAAAAGAGGGGTAAAAATACGAGTTATTATCTGCTGGCAACGTAGAAGACCAGTCGTTACGACCAGTTACAGTTAAGTAAGCAAAGTTATCATAGCCCAAAGAAACAGAACCAAATAAACTGTTGATTTGTCTTTGAGTGTCTGCTTCTGAAACACTTGGGTTTTCGGCTGAATTACTCAGGTTATAAAAGTTAGGAACAACGAGGCCACCATTTGTAGATGATGATAGGGCATGAAATTCATTTACCCTTCTGTTTCCACCCACAAAGGCATTTATACTAAGCTTGTTATCAAAAACATTTTTGTCATAATGAAAGCGAGTTTCATAGTTTATTTCCTGAAAATCACGATCGGATTCGGAATAAGAGGCAAGTGCTTGAGAACCTACTGCAGTTCTTTGATTAACTCTAAAATCGTAAGTATCACCATACACCTTAGCAACCGCATAAAACTCATCGGTAAAGTTGTAGGTAGCGCCTACAGTACCATACCAGCGTGTTCTTTTATCCTCTGCCGTATTCTTGTTGAGTACCCAGTATGGATTGTCTGTATATCTTGGAAGCGGGTTTGTAGCTGAAATACGGTTCCAGGTTCTTTGACGTCCGTCAGGTGTTTGGAAAGCCTGAAGACGGTTGTAGTCTAAAGAGGTTTGACCAAATTGATATAGCTGAAGAATAACACTTTCTCCTGTGTAACCTACTGCAGGTCTGTTAAAACCATCAGTTACTGTAAAGTTAACCGAAGCATCAACTTTTAATTTATCTCCTATTTTGGTTGATCCATTAAAATTAACCGACGTCTTGTTCAGTTTGGTATTTGGTAAAATACCTTCGGTTTGTGTATTATTTATAGACATACGCATGTTGCTGTCTTCACCACCTTGTGAAAATGCTACACCATTGTTATACGAATATCCGGTTTGAAAAAGAGTGCTTCCGTCGTTTTTTGGATATAACCAAGGACGTGTTTGAAGATAGTCATTCTCAAATTCGGGGTCAAAGGCATCCCAATGCAAAACTTGTTGTCCTTCATAACGAGGTCCCCAGGACTCATCGGTACCAAAGTCGACCACGTCATAAGTAGTTCCATTGATAGTAGCCTGGTTAAAGCCACCCTGATTGCCAATGGTAAAATTACCACCGCCTCCACCGTAAAGCTTCTGAACTTTAGGAAGGATGTTGACTTCTTCAAATGTGATACCTGTATTAACTACAACTTCACCTTTACCTTTTTTACCAGATTTGGTAGTAATCTGGATAACACCGTTAGATGCACGAGAACCGTAAAGCGCCGCGGCAGCTCCACCTTTAAGTACGTTCATACTCGCAATGTCATCCGGGTTGATGTCAAAACCGGTATCACCAAAATCACGACCACCACCACCTGCTTGGGTAGTTGATGAGTTGTAGTTACTGTTATCTAAAGGAATACCATCAACTACAATAAGCGGTCTGTTTTCCTGGGTAATAGATCCAATACCACGAATCACGATTCGCGAAGACCCACCAAGATTACCAGATGCATTTGAAATTTGAACACCGGCAACTTTACCTGATAAGGCATTAAGTGCGTTGGTGTTACGTGTTTCTGTTAATTCTTCACTGCTTACTTCCTGCGTAGCATAACCCAGAGATTTTTTCTCTCTTGAGATTCCAAGTGCGGTAACTACGACTTCTTCTAAAGCCTCCCCGGCCTGTAGTGAGATGTCAATTGTACTTGAAGCTCCTACAACGCGCTCTTCCTCCTGAAATCCTACATAAGAGAAAACAAGTGTTTCTCCTGTAGCAACTTCAAGACTGTAATTACCGTCAAAATCGGTTTGAGTTCCTGTAGTGCTGTTTTTTACCAAAATGTTTACACCCGGGAGCGGTACACCGCTTCCGTCAGTAACAGTTCCGGTAACTGTTTTTGTTTGTGCAAAAGAAATTTGCACAACTAACGCCAATAGTAGCGTTAGCAATCCACTAAATTTAGTTTTCATGTTAATTGTTTATTTGAATTAGCCAATCGCGAATTTGTAAAAATTATAATGAATTGCCAATTATATTATGGTAAAATTTCATTTCTGTTTTAAAAATAATTCAATGTTATTAACATTTTATTGAGTTTTGTTTAACAGAACTCCCGTCTAATCCTATTAAAATATAAACTTGGTAAGATTATATAGTTTACACAGTATGAGTTATTTATTAGAAAATAACACGCAATTGTATATGTATAATTGATGAAGATAAAGAGGCTTTGTTTTTTTATTCTTAGAGCCGTCATATTATTTGCTGCCTTGTCTAAAGCTAGGTTTATATTTATCTGTATTCCTTGTGATTTTAAGATTCATGCTCTGGAATTAGGGCAATCACCGTATATATCGTCTACAATGAATATGTGCTTATGATTAAAGGTTAGCTTTCTGGTATTTGAATTTCTATTTCTTTTCTATCTACACGTTCTAACCAAGTTTTCGTGAAATAGTTGTGTTTTTAGGGTTGGGTAGATTATGAATGTCTGAATTTTTCATTTTTTTACGAGGAATAGGTTCATCTATTGTGTTTATTGCAATACGCCTTTTATTGAAAGGAGCTGAAAGATTTTCTGTATAGAATGGTTTTAGTTTTGCACTAGGAGCAATGTTAATCAGTTTAAATTCTTATAGTGCGCTTTAAACTCTTAGTGATTTAAAATTTTGCAAGATTGAAGGAGTGAAATCAGATTTCTAAATTATGCTCCTAAAAAGAAAAAGCTACCCAGAGACCGGGTAGCTTTTTTTTTGGCTAAAAATAAAAATTACTAGTAGAAAAAAATAGAATAAACCATTGAATCTACAATTTGAGAGAATTCAGATTTTACTGATAAATAGGTGTGGGCTGTGTAATTCCTGGTATAGGGCTTGGGGTATTTGAGTTTGAATTGATTTCAACCTGTGGGTATAAAAATCTGGCAGGAATGCCACTATATCCAGATTTGAGCACTATGCCGGCTTCATTAGAAGTTCGAGTGAGATCAATGAAAGATTCATAATTGCCATTGAAGTATATGTATCGTTCTTCCATTATTTCTCTTAAAAGCGCATCAGTTTGATCAATATTATCCTGATTCTCCATTCCGCCGGGTGCAAAATCCGCGGCAATATAAGCTTCGTAATTGAATGGCTCCTCTACGGCAGCATAACCATCATTTTCAGTTCCTATTGAATAGCCTGTGTCTAAAACCGCTCTGTAATTATTATATGCTGTAAGTCCAGCATCAAATCCATTTTGTCTCGCCTGAGCTTCAGCAAGAATTAGAAGGTTTTCTCCATAAGAAGCTAAAGGCATATCAGATTCGGTACCAAATTTCCCATCTGGATAACCCCAATCGTAAATCGAAAGGAAGTTTAATTCGTAGCCGTCATTGTAAATTTCATCTGTTATATAGTTAAATGCAAATCTTGCGCTTTCGTTGGTTTTGCTGTTTCCTCTGTAAATGCTGCTTGATGGGTCAAGGAGTCTGGGAGCATAAGCGGCATCCGCAGACATATAACCAGGACGATTATATACTAAGAAGTCATAAAATGGATTGAAACTTGCGCCAAACACAGTTCCGAATTTAGCCATATAATCTCCTTCAGCACTCGAGATTCCTCTATTAGCACTAGAAATTGCCATGGGGTAATTTCCTACGTGTAAATAATATCTAGCTTTCAGAGTGTAGGCTAATTCAATCCAAGAGTCAACATCGCCGCCATAAACTAAATCATTGTCCGGTATTCCAGATGATGGAGTTTCCAGGTTGTCAATTGCTTCATCAAGTAAAGTTTGAATCTTATTATAAACTTCGGCTTGAGACTCGTATTCAGGGTTAGGAAATTCTTCAAATTTATTTACCTGAGAAAAGGGAATATCTCCAAATAAAGAAGTTAGTGTTCCAAAAGCATTCGCTTCAATTACCTGAGCTAATCCGACAACATTTACAGCTCCTGAAAGAGTAGCTGCATCTTTCAATACCTGCGCCTGAGAAATAGTGCCAACCATTGCTTCATTCCAGGTGCCATCAAAAATGGTTGATTGTGCAGTGTTCCAATCATTAAGAGCTATGTATTGGCGATCTGCTCCTGTGGCTTGGTTTAGCCATAACATAGTGGTTCTTGGCCCTGCAGCGGTTTGCCAAAATTGATTTGATAGTTGAACTCCCTGAATAATATTGGCAACACCAGCACTAGTCGGTTGGTTTGGGTCATCGTTAAGTTCATCAACGTAACTCTCGCAAGAAAACAGCGCGAGGGTGAGGACTAAAATTATATACTTAAATTTCATAGTGTTCTTTATTAGAAATTAATTGTTATTGAAGCTAGATACGATCTTGTGTTTGGGTGGTTAAAATATTGTAAACCACGACCGTTAGAAGCTCCTGTAAGGTTAGATTCAGGATCTTGACCGAAATCATCTTTTGACCAATACCATAGGTTTCTGCCTGTAAGCGATACCTCAATGTTATCAATGCCGACTGCATCGCTTAAAGATTGATTGTTGAAGTTGTATGATAAAGTTAATTGTCTCCACTTAATCCAGCTGCCATCTTTAATAAACTGCTCTCCTATTGGACCAAATCCACCACCAATTCCGGTGTAGTATGCCTGATCAAGTAAAACTGTACCTCCGCCAAAATCTCTCAGGTTACCTCGTATCGTATAGGTGCCATCGCCATTGTCTTGCGCTTGAGGACGATTAATAAGGGCCTGACCATTTGCTGCAACAATAGTTGCAGCATCAGCTGCGCTTACGGTTACTTCATTAGCAGTCTCCGGAGTACGACCAAAGTTGTTTAGGGCACCATTAGTTCCGTCCCAAACATCACCGCCAAATGAAGCATCAAATAGGGTGCTTATAGTGAAGTTTTTAATCTGAATAGATGTTCCAAGGCCACCTCTCCAGTCTGGGTTAGGATCTCCTATGACTCCTTCGGTTTCAGCTGTAGTTGGGAATCCTCGACTGTCTAATATAAGAGAGCCGTCGTCATTTCTGGCGTATCGTCCGCCCCAAAGAACCCCTACGGGTTCGCCTTCCACAGCTCTTGAAGAAGTTCCTGCAAATCCAGCAAGAAACAAGGACTCGGTTCCTTCTAATGAAGTTACCTTATTTCTGTTTCTTGAATAATTAGCATAAATGTTCCATCTAAAATCTTCAGATTTAATTACATCTACACTAAAGTCTAATTCAACACCGTGATTTTCTAGTGAAGCGGCATTTGCATATCTTCCCGAGAATCCTGTTGAGCCAGGTGTCGCAATTGTAAAGAGTGCTCCTTCAGTCTCGTTGCTATAGTAAGTGGCGCCTAAAGTGATTCGATTGTTTATAAAACCTAGATCAATCCCTGCTTCATACTCTGTTTTAATTTCCGGCTCAAGATCAGCATTACCTTGAATTGAACTTCTAACGAATGAGCCGTCATAAGCTCCTGCGTCGTAAGCGGGGCCGTAGCCCTCTCCACCACTAGCATTAACGAAATAAGTTGTAGTAGCGTAAGCTGCTGGTTCAATACCTACTTTACCATAGGTTAATCTCAACTTTCCATTTGATAAAAAGTCATTATCCTCTAATAAGTTACTAAATTGAAATCCTAATTCGGCAGATGGATAAAAGAAAGTCTTGGCGTCGCCGTAAGTAGAAGCCGTTTCGGCTCTCCCCGTTAAATTTAAAAATAATATATTGTCATAATCAAAGTTTAGTTGAGCATAGCCGGCCATAACACGAACTTCACTTTCACCTAAAAAGGTTGATCTGTTAGCAATAACAGCATTAGAATAAAATATTTTGTCAGTGTCTATAATGAAATTATTATAGCCTCCACCGCGGCTTTCAGAAAGTCTGCGGTTGAAGTTAGCTCCCAATAAGTACCCTACATTAACTTTATCAGTAAGTGAGAAGTCACCACGTCCAATAAAATCAATGTTCGTTTGAGTACTACTTATTAATGATTCTGATAAGCTACCTGAACCGTTGGCTTCTGCAGAATTTATTGGGAAAAGACTCTTTCTCTCGTCAGTATAATGGTCGAGACCCGCACGTGCTATAAATGTAAGCCAGTCTGTTGCTTTATAATCAAACTGCCCTCCCATAATAAAGCGATGTACCGTATTAGGGTTTTTCTGTTCATAAACGGTCCACAGTGGGTTGTTGTAAATGGGGCTTTGTCTGTCAGTTGTTCCTAATGATCTTCTATAGGATCTTTGACTGTTAATTGTTGAGACCGCTCCATTTACATAACTTGTACCTAGGTAGTCTCTTTGGTCAAAATCAGCAGGTGTTCTATATAGTCCTAGGAGTAGACCGGAAGTATTACTTCCCTGTTGAATACGATTTGAATTTACTTGGGAGTATGTAGATGTACCTTTAAATTTTACTTTATCGTTTAATTTAAACTCTCCGTTTAAGCGAAGAGAAACTCTGTTATAGTCGTTGTTTTCAATTATTCCATCCTGTTTAAGATCACTAACAGATAAAAAATAGTTGCCTTGTGAAGTGGCTCCACTAAGACTTACGTTATTTTCTATAAATAACCCCTTATTTATAACACTCTCGTAGTTTGAACCGTTAAAGTTATCACGGCTATTTTTAGTTAAAATCGGGTAATAAACACTTCCGTCTCTCGCTATAAAATATCTTCCTGAGTCAGAGTTTACGATGTCCTGACCACCGGCTCTTGCGCTAATCTTATCACCCCAGCTATTTGCTTGCGTGCTTGTAGTGCCACCTTGATAGCTGCCATTGCTACCTTGGCCAAAGATGTCTTGTGTGTCAAGAACGTCATTAGTTTCGTCTAAGCTGATTGTAGAGCTAACAGAGACTTTAAGTTTTTCACGCCCCAAGCCTTTGCCGCTTTTAGTGGTAATTACAATTACTCCATTACCAGCGCGAGCACCCCATAGAGCAGCGGCAGATGCTCCTTTAAGAATCTTAACGTCTGCAATGTCATTTGGGTTAATGTCGTTTAAGCGGGACTGCTGAGTTACGCCTCCAACACCGTTTCCAATTTCGTCGTTGCTAATAGGAATACCGTCAACAACGATTAGAGGCTGAAGGCTTCTTGTGATAGTGCTTTGTCCCCTTATCTGAATAAATGCTGAGGATCCAGCGTCTCCAGACGAACTTATAATCTGAACTCCGGAAGCCTTACCTGCAAGACCTTTTGTGATACTCGTTTCGCCAGAGGACTGAATTGCTTTAGCTTCAACTTCCGAAACAGATGATGCTTGTGTGGCGCGATCTACTTCGATTCCTAATGCGTTAATAACAACCTCTTCTAGCATCTCACCAGCAACAAGTTTTACATTTAAAGTGTTTGCTGAACTTACAATCACATCAGTGTTTTCAAAGCCAACGTAACTGAAAGTTAGTATATCACCTTGTGCAGCCTCGATATTAAAATTTCCGTCGAAATCTGTTTGGGTACCTTTATTTGTCCCCTTTAGTAGAATGTTTACTCCAGGTAGTGGAAGTCCACTATCATCAGTTACAGTTCCGGTGATTGTTTTTGTTTGTGCAAATGAGATTTGCACTGCCAATACTAAAAATAGTATGAGCAATCCGTGTAAACGTTTTTTCATGTTTTTAAAAATTTGAATTAGCCGTAGCTAAAATGCGATTATTTTTAGAAACAACAAAAAAAACTTAATTTAAGTTAAACTTATAAAAATAATTCAGGCTTATCCTTTTTTTAATGTAGATGTTGCATTAAAAAAAGGATAATAGGCGAAGGTGTAAAATGGATTTGGTGGATTGAAAATCAGTATTTTGACTAAACGGCGTCACAATATTGAGACTTAACCATCCTGCATTGGTGAGAATGCTGCCTCCTAAGCCTATTCCGAAAAGTAAATCTGATTTTTCACTCAAAGGATTCTCGTAATATGCGCTGTCAAAAACAGAATTTAGAAAAATACTGTTTAAAGGTCGGTATCTGTACTCGGTTTGTAATGCAGTAAAGAAGGGTGTGTAGAGCGCGTTTTCTTTATACCCTCTGAGGGTTTGCATACCGCCCAATTGATGCATTTCGTTTTCAAAAACATTTTGTGGACTTATATAGGCTGTTGTATTCTTAATGAAAAATTTGTGTTTCTCGCTGAAATCAAATGTGTAGGCCGCATCGATATTAAAAAGTAACTGGTTGAGATTTCTTAGTTGATCTTCTATCCGGCGCGTGGAAAAACCCACATCTAGATTGAGGTAATTTGTATCAAAAGGATCTGATGAATTTTTAGGGTTACGTGTTTCAAAACCTGTAGTGAAAATGGTTTTGGTAAAATTCTCAATACCAGCTGTCGATAAGGCTTCAAGTTTGGTTGAGCGTATTTGTCCTGCCTGAGCATTAATTGTGAATGTTGGTGACCAGGTATAATCGATCTTCAGGTTAGTCTGGCTGTTTGAAAAACTGCTGTCCTGCCTGAATAATCTCAGGCTCGGTGTTAGGCTAAAAGCCGATCTAAACAAATACGGGATTCTTAATGAAGCTTCTAGTTGCTGCTGGTTGTCACCATTTCCTCGAAATTTAATCTCCAGGCTTTCGCCATAGTTTAAAGTGTTGTTTAGATTCAAATCAAGATAGCCATTGATGCGCAGGCCGTTTGTGTTTTCCTGGTTTGCAAATCCTAAAAATCCTTCAAATAAATTAGCGTTTGCCTTTTCTAAATAGAGGTATAGAGTCGTGGAGTCTTTACTGAAAAGAATTTCGGGTTCTCTGGATTGTTTCACAAAATCCAGTTCCTTTAGAAAATTGCTACTCTGACTTATTTTTTCTTCATCATAAGGAGTGTTGGTCTTGAGTTTGGCGAAATGTGTTAAAAAACTCTTTGGGAATTTGTCGTAGCCTTTTACGACAACCTCTGTTAATTTGCGTTCCTGATTGTTTTTTATAGATAATACGGCATGGGCCGTGTCATTTGACAATCTTATGTTTTGCGCTGCGTAACTTGTAAGTGGTCTTCCTTTCTTTGTGTCGATGCGTGCAAATTCTTCTAAAACAGCATTCAGATCGTTATGTCTTATATATATATGGGAGGCCGTTCTATCAAGGCCAAATTTTTCAGCATAATCTGAAACAAACGCCTGATCGTATTTTAATTTAAAAACAGTCGTTTGTTCTCCGCTTAAAAATTTGATGGAGTAGTTTGTGTCGTTTGCAGTTTTAAGTCTGGTGATTTGGTGTTGAAAGTATCCGTCTTTAAGAAGGCTATCTTTGCTGTTTGTGAGAGATTCTTCTAGCGCTTTTCGATTTGGGAAGAATCGGGTTTGAAAATATATAGATGCGATACTATCTGATTCTTTAGTGTCACTCAGGACCAAAAGTTGAAGTTGCTGTGCTCGGCTTACTTTTGTTAAACCAAAAAGAAGAAGCGCTAATAATACTATAAGTCTGTAAGTCATTTAAATGGGCTGAAAACTGTCGTTTCTGGTTTTTTTAAAAATAGATAAATAACTTCAGCTTAAAATACCTTTGAAAATTAATGATTTATAGCTTGAATTACTCAAATTATTTTATACCTTTGCAAGCCCTTAGAAAAGGGGTTATTAGAAAAATTATAATTTAGGTAAAAGAAATTATGCCAACAATTTCACAATTAGTACGAAAAGGAAGAGCCAAGATGACCAAGAAGAGTAAATCGGCTGCTCTGGATTCGTGCCCACAACGCCGCGGGGTTTGTACCCGTGTGTACACCACTACGCCTAAGAAACCTAACTCGGCTATGCGTAAAGTTGCCCGTGTTAGATTGACTAACGGTAAAGAGGTGAACGCATACATTGGTGGTGAGGGTCATAATCTACAGGAGCACTCGATAGTATTGGTAAGAGGCGGAAGGGTAAAGGATTTGCCAGGTGTTAGATATCACATTGTACGTGGAGCTTTGGATACCGCAGGTGTTCAGGGAAGACTACAGCGTCGTTCTAAATATGGTGCAAAACGCCCTAAAAAGTAAACTGTTAACTGTTAACCGCTTAAGGTAATACTTTTGACGAATAACGATTAACGATTAACATTTAACAAACACAGAAATGAGAAAAAGACAGGCCAAAAAAAGACCACTTTTACCAGATCCACGTTTTAACGATCAATTGGTTACACGTTTTGTAAACATGATGATGTGGGATGGTAAAAAATCGATAGCCTTTAAAATTTTCTACGATGCAATGGATATCGTGGAAGAAAAGAAAAACAACGACGAGAAAACAGCTCTTGAAGTTTGGAAAGATGCCCTTTCTAACGTTATGCCACACGTAGAAGTACGTAGCCGTAGAGTAGGTGGTGCAACTTTTCAGATTCCAATGCAAATCAGACCAGATCGTAAGATTTCTACTGCGATGAAATGGTTGATTAGCTACTCGCGTAAGCGTAATGAAAAATCAATGGCTTCTAAGCTTGCTGCCGAAGTATTGGCTGCTGCAAAAGAAGAAGGTGCGGCTGTTAAGAAGCGTACAGATACTCATAAGATGGCGGAAGCTAATAAAGCATTCTCTCACTTTAGATTCTAAAAAAAAATGGCACAAAGAGATTTAAAATATACTAGAAATATAGGTATTGCGGCTCATATTGACGCGGGTAAAACCACGACAACAGAGCGTATACTCTATTATACGGGTGTGAGCCATAAAATTGGTGAGGTGCACGATGGCGCGGCTACCATGGACTGGATGGAGCAAGAGCAGGAGCGGGGTATTACCATCACTTCAGCAGCTACTACCTGTACCTGGAAGTTCCCGATGGAGAACGCACAGCCTTTACCTGAAACCAAAGATTATAACTTCAACATTATCGACACTCCGGGACACGTTGATTTTACCGTAGAGGTAAACCGTTCTTTGCGTGTTCTTGATGGTTTGGTGTTCTTGTTTAGCGCGGTTGATGGTGTGGAGCCACAATCTGAAACTAACTGGAGACTTGCTGATAACTACAAAGTACCACGTATGGGCTTTGTAAATAAAATGGACCGTCAGGGATCAAACTTCCTTGAGGTTTGTAAGCAGGTTAAAGAAATGCTAGGTTCTAACGCAGTGCCTATCGTACTTCCTATTGGTGACGAAGCTGACTTTAAAGGTATTATAGACCTTGTTAAGAATCGTGCGGTTGTATGGCACGACGAAACTCAGGGAGCAACTTTTGATGTTGTTGCAATTCCTGAAGACATGAAGGAGGAAGTGAAGAAATATCGTGGTATGCTAATCGAAGAGGTTGCTGCTTACGATGAAAATTTGCTTGAAAAATATATGGAGGATGAAGATTCTATTACTGAAGATGAAGTCCACGCTGCACTTCGTGCTGCGGTGATGGATATGTCTATCATCCCAATGATTTGTGGTTCTGCCTTTAAAAACAAAGGTGTGCAGTTCTTGCTAGATGCTGTATGTCGTTATTTACCTTCTCCTGTAGATAAGGAAGGTATTAAAGGTATCAACCCAGATACAGAAAAAGAAGAAATCCGTAAGCCTGACGTAACTGCTCCGTTTGCAGCACTTGCATTTAAAATTGCTACAGATCCTTTCGTGGGTCGTCTTGCATTCTTCCGTACCTATTCAGGTCGTTTGGAAGCAGGTTCTTATGTATTGAACAATCGTTCAGGAAATAAAGAGCGTATTTCTCGTATTTACCAAATGCACGCAAATAAGCAAAATGCTATCGATTTTATCGAAGCTGGAGATATTGGTGCTGCTGTAGGATTTAAGGATATCAAAACGGGTGATACCCTTTCTGATGAGAAGCATCCTATTGTATTGGAAAGTATGGATTTCCCTGATCCGGTAATTGGTATCGCTGTTGAGCCTAAAACAAAGGCAGATGTTGATAAATTGGGTATGGCTTTGGCAAAACTTGCTGAAGAAGATCCAACATTCCAGGTGCGTACAGATGAAGCTTCAGGCCAGACTATCATTTCTGGTATGGGTGAGCTTCACTTGGATATTATCGTTGACCGTCTTAGACGTGAGTTTAAGGTCGAAGTAAGTCAGGGTCAGCCTCAGGTTGAGTACAAAGAAGCAATTACCAAAACTGCAGATCACAGAGAGGTTTATAAGAAGCAATCTGGTGGTCGTGGTAAATTTGCTGATATCGTATTTACTTTAGAGCCTGCAGAAGAAGGTAAAGTAGGTCTTGAGTTCGTTAACGCTGTTAAAGGTGGTAACGTTCCTAAAGAATATATTCCATCTGTTGAGAAAGGCTTTAAAGGTGCTATGAAGAATGGTCCGTTAGCTGGTTTCGAGGTTGATGCAATGAAAGTAACTCTTAAGGATGGTTCGTTCCACCCTGTGGATTCTGATGCATTGTCTTTTGAGCTTGCTGCTAAGCTTGGTTTTAAAGCTGCTGCTAAAGCTGCCGGAGCTGTAGTTATGGAGCCTATAATGAAGGTTGAAGTAATTACCCCTGAAGAAAATATGGGTGATATCGTAGGTGACCTTAACCGTCGTCGCGGTCAAATGAGCAGCATGGGTGACCGTGCCGGTGCAAAAGTAGTTAAAGCTTTAGTGCCTCTTTCTGAGATGTTCGGTTATGTGACTACCCTACGTACGCTTTCTTCTGGTCGTGCAACTTCTACAATGGAGTTTGCTCACTATGCAGAAACGCCTTCTAACGTATCGCAGGATGTAATCGCAGCTGCAAAAGGAACCGCTAACGCTTAATTTACTAAGAAATGAGTCAGAAAATCAGAATAAAACTTAAATCTTACGATCACAACTTAGTAGATAAGTCTGCTGAAAAAATCGTAAAAACGGTAAAAAGTACCGGTGCTGTAGTAACTGGGCCAATCCCACTTCCTACGCACAAAAAGATCTTTACAGTATTGCGCTCTCCTCACGTTAACAAAAAATCACGTGAGCAGTTTGAGCTTAGCTCTTACAAGCGTTTGCTTGACATCTACAGTTCATCTTCAAAAACGATCGATGCGTTGATGAAGCTTGAGCTACCGAGTGGTGTTGAAGTAGAGATCAAGGTATAATTTTCACGGAGGTGGGAATCTCATGTGAATAGTAAGAAATATGAGATTCCTGCCTTCGCAGGAATGAACATGTCCTGAGCTGCGAGCGAGGGAAAAACGGTAAAAATACATTCAGGGTCGAACGTATTTTGACCCTGTTTTATTTCGGCGAAAGCCAAACAACAAAAAGTAAATTAGTAGTAATCAATAATAATTAATATGTCTGGGTTAATTGGAAAAAAAGTGGGTATGACCAGCATCTTTGATGAGAACGGAAAAAACATTCCGTGTACCGTTATCGAAGCAGGTCCCTGCGTTGTTACCCAAGTCAGAACCGAAGAGGTTGACGGGTATAGTGCCCTTCAGTTAGGTTTCGATGACGCAAAGACTGCAAATAAAGCTGCTCAAGGCCACGCCAAGAAAGCAGGTACAGTTGCAAAGCGTAAAGTTGTCGAATTTCAGGACTTTGAAGGAGAATTTAAATTAGGCGATGCAGTAACTGTAGATGTCTTTAGAGAAGGTCAGTTTGTTGACGTTGTGGGGACCTCAAAAGGTAAAGGTTTTCAGGGGGTTGTAAAACGTCACGGTTTTGGTGGTGTTGGTCAATCAACTCACGGTCAGCATAACCGTTTGAGAGCTCCCGGTTCTATCGGTGCGGCTTCGTATCCTGCACGAGTATTCAAAGGAATGCGTATGGCGGGTCAAATGGGAAATGAGCGAGTAAAAGTTCAAAATTTAAGAATTTTAAAAGTAGTTGCTGAAAAGAATCTACTTGTGGTTAAAGGTTGTGTGCCTGGTCATAAAAATTCTTATGTAATTATTGAAAGGTAATGAAAGTAGCAGTAGTTGATATTAAAGGAAAAGAAACAGGGAGAGAGGCAAACCTTTCTGATGCTGTTTTTGGTATAGAGCCTAATGATCACGCTATCTACCTAGATGTAAAGCAACACCTTGCCAACAAAAGACAAGGTACGCACAAATCTAAGGAGCGTGCTGAGATTGCAGGTAGTACCCGTAAGATCAAAAAACAAAAAGGTACCGGTACTGCAAGGGCTGGTAGTATTAAGTCTGGTGTATTTAAAGGAGGGGGTAGAATGTTTGGTCCAAGACCACGTAACTACTCTTTTAAATTGAATAAAGGTCTTAAGCGTCTTGCCCGTCGTTCTGCTTTAACTCTTAAAGCAAAAGACAATGCGATTACGGTAATTGAAGACTTCAATTTTGACACCCCAAAAACCAAAGAATTCATCAATGTTTTGGCTGGTTTAGGGCTTGAAAATAAAAAGTCTCTATTTGTATTGGGTGCTTCAAATAATAATGTATATTTGTCGTCACGCAATTTAAAGACCTCCGAGGTCATAACGAGTTCAGAATTAAGCACTTACAAAATTATGAATGCTCATAATGTAGTGTTTTTAGAAGGTTCTCTAGAAGAAATTGAGCAAACTTTAAGTAAGTAACAACATGAGTATTTTAATAAAACCCGTGATTACCGAAAAAGCTACAACTGATAGCGAGCTTCACAGCCGTTATACATTTGAAGTAAATCCCGGTTCGAATAAGATCGAAATTAAAAACGCTGTAGAGGCGGCTTATGGTGTTTCGGTAATTAAAGTAAGAACAATGAACGTTCGCCCTGATCGTAGTACCAAATACACAAAATCTGGTATGATCACTGGTAAAACAAGTGGCTTTAAGAAAGCTATTGTACAGGTGGCGGAAGGTGATGTGATTGATTTTTATAGTAACATTTAAGACAAAAAAATGTCAGTAAGAAAATTAAAACCAATCACTCCAGGACAGCGATTTAGAGTAGTAAATGGGTTTGACGCCATCACTACTGATAAGCCGGAGAAAAGCCTATTGGCTCCGATTAAAAAGTCTGGAGGGAGAAACAGTCAAGGAAAAATGACCATGCGCTATAAAGGTGGTGGTCACAAAAAGCGCTATCGCGTTATTGATTTCAAAAGAAATAAAGAAGGTGTTCCTGCAACAGTAGCTTCAATTGAGTATGATCCTAATCGTACTGCATTTATCGCTTTGTTGAACTATCAGGATGGTGAGAAGCGATATATTATTGCTCCTAACGGACTTCAGGTTGATCAGAACATCGTTTCTGGTTCTGGTGTTGCTCCTGAAATTGGAAATGCACTTCCGCTTTCTGATATTCCATTGGGAACTATTATTTCTTGTATAGAATTACGTCCTGGTCAGGGAGCTATTATGGCTCGTAGTGCCGGTGCTTTCGCGCAGCTTATGGCTCGTGATGGTAAATTTGCGACAGTAAAATTACCATCTGGTGAGACGCGTTTGATTCTTGCAAACTGCATGGCAACCATTGGTGCTGTTTCTAACAGTGATCACCAGCTTATTGTATCTGGTAAAGCAGGTAGAAAACGTTGGTTAGGTCGTCGTCCACGTACAAGACCAGTAGTAATGAACCCTGTCGATCACCCAATGGGTGGTGGTGAAGGTCGTGCTTCCGGTGGTCACCCACGTTCTAGAAAAGGTATACCTGCTAAAGGTTACAGAACGCGTACGAAGACAAAAGCGAGTAATAAATATATTGTAGAACGTAGAAAGAAATAATAAGATATGGCACGTTCATTAAAAAAAGGACCTTACGTTCACTATAAGTTAGAGCAAAAAGTTGCAGCTAATATAGAGTCTAACAAAAAGACAGTAATCAAAACCTGGTCAAGAGCCTCTATGATTACTCCTGATTTTGTTGGTCAAACAATAGCTGTACATAATGGTCGCCAGTTTGTTCCTGTATATGTGACAGAAAACATGGTAGGTCATAAGTTAGGAGAGTTTTCACCTACGAGATCTTTTAGAGGTCACACGGGGTCAAAAAATAAAGGTAAAAAATAATTGAAGCTATGGGAGTTCGTAAAAAGGAAAAAGCAGAGCAGAGAAAAGAGGCTAAACGTAATATAGCCTTTGCTAAACTGAACAACTGCCCTACTTCACCACGTAAAATGCGCTTAGTTGCAGATTTAGTACGTGGTCAGCAAGTAGAGAAGGCGCTTCAAATATTGAAGTTTAGTAACAAGGAGGCATCTCGTCGTGTTGAGAAATTGGTTCTTTCTGCTATTTCAAACTGGCAGGAGAAAAACGAGGATGCAAGTATAGAAGATGCAGACTTGATTATTAAAGAGATCCGTGTAGATGGAGGGAGTATGTTAAAAAGACTTCGTCCTGCACCACAAGGTCGCGCACACAGAATAAGAAAACGCAGCAATCACGTTACAGTTGTGCTTGGTGCTAAAGATAACACACAAAGCAATTAATAAATGGGACAGAAGACAAATCCAATCGGGAATCGCCTAGGTATTATCAGAGGATGGGAGTCTAACTGGTATGGTGGTAACGACTACGGTGATAAACTTGCCGAAGACGATAAGATTAGAAAGTACATTCACGCTCGTTTATCAAAAGCCAGTGTGTCTAGAGTAATTATTGAGCGTACGCTTAAGCTTGTAACCGTTACTATCACTACTGCCCGTCCCGGTATCATTATCGGTAAAGGTGGTCAAGAGGTAGACAAGTTAAAAGAAGAACTTAAACAAATTACTAATAAGGAAGTTCAGATCAATATTTTTGAGATCAAACGTCCCGAACTTGATGCTTTCCTGGTGGCATCCTCTATAGCTCGCCAGATCGAAAGTCGTATTTCTTACCGTCGTGCAACCAAAATGGCAATTGCGGCTGCAATGCGCATGAATGCCGAAGGTATTAAAGTACAGATTTCAGGTCGTTTAAACGGGGCAGAAATGGCTCGTCAGGAATCTTATAAAGAAGGTCGTATTCCTTTATCAACATTCAGAGCTGATATTGATTATGCTTTGGTAGAAGCGCATACTACTTATGGTAGATTGGGCATCAAAGTGTGGATCATGAAAGGTGAGGTTTACGGAAAGAGAGAGTTATCTCCTTTAGTAGGTCTTGCTAAGAAGCAAGGAGGAAAGGCTGGTCGTGCAGCAGGAGCACCTAAAGCACGCCGCAGAAAGTAATTTTTTAAAGTAAAACAAGATGTTACAGCCTAAAAAGACAAAATTCCGTAAGCAACAGAAGGGCCGGATGAAAGGAAATGCCGGAAGAGGGCATCAACTTTCAAATGGGACTTTTGGGATTAAATCATTAGATTCTAATTTTCTTACGTCAAGACAAATAGAAGCAGCTCGTATTGCAGCTACACGTTATATGAAACGTGAAGGTTCATTATGGATACGTATTTTCCCTGACAAACCTATTACGAAAAAACCTCTTGAGGTTCGTATGGGTAAAGGTAAAGGTGCTGTTGAGTATTGGGCAGCTGTCGTTAAACCCGGCAGAATGCTTTTTGAAATAGGAGGGGTATCAGAGCCTGTTGCACGCGAAGCCTTGCGACTTGCTGCTCAGAAGCTTCCTGTAAGAACAAAATATGTAATCGCTCGGGATTATCAAGCTGACTAAATTCTAGAAAAATGAAACAATCAGAAGTAAAAGAACTATCTGTAGCAGAATTACAAGAGGAATTGGTAAAAGCTAAACAAGCTTATACCGACCTTAAAATGGCTCACGCTATTTCTCCTCTCGAAAATCCCATTCAGCTTAGAGGTCTAAGAAGATCTGTAGCTCGTATAGCTACCGAACTTACAAAACGCGAATTACAATAATGCTGCTTAAGATGGAAAAAAGAAATTTAAGAAAAGAACGTATAGGTGTTGTTACCAGCAATAAAATGCAGAAATCAATTGTGGTTTCTGAGGTAAAAAAAGTAAAACACCCTATGTATGGTAAATTCGTTTTAAAGACGAAAAAATACGTAGCACACGACGAGCAAAATGACTGCAATATCGGAGATACTGTAAGGATAATGGAGACACGTCCTTTGAGTAAATCAAAGAGTTGGAGACTTGTAGAAATCATTGAAAGAGCTAAGTAATTATGTTACAACAAGAATCAAGATTAAGAGTAGCTGACAACACCGGAGCAAAAGAAGTTTTGACTATCCGTGTGTTAGGTGGTACCAAAAGAAGATATGCTTCTGTAGGTGATAAGATTGTTGTTTCTGTAAAAGATGCAACACCTAACGGCCAGGTTAAAAAAGGAGCCGTTTCTACAGCAGTTGTAGTGCGTACACGTAAAGAGGTACGTCGTCCGGATGGTTCATACATCCGTTTTGATGATAACGCCTGTGTGTTGCTAAACGCTCAGGGTGAAATGCGCGGTACCCGTGTGTTTGGTCCTGTTGCGAGAGAACTTCGTGATAAGCAATTCATGAAGATTGTATCATTAGCGCCAGAGGTGCTTTAATACGAATTAAGATGACAAAGCTTAAAATAAAAGTTGGAGATACCGTTCGTGTTACTGCCGGTGACCATAAAGGTCAGGAAGGTAAAGTACAACGTGTTATTAAAGATAAGAACAAAGCAATCGTTGAGGGTGTGAATCTGGTTTCTAAACATGAGAAGCCTAGCGCATCTAATCCTCAGGGCGGTATTGCTAAGAAAGAAGCTGCTTTGCACATTTCAAATCTGTCTTTAGTAGACGGTAATGGTGATGCTACGCGTGTAGGTTACCGTATGGAAGGTGATAAGAAAGTACGCTATTCTAAAAAATCAAATGAAGTAATTTAGTTATGGCTTACACTTCAAGACTTAAATCAGAATATAAAGAGCGTGTAATAGCGGCTCTTAAAGAAGAATTTGGGTATGCAAATATTATGCAGGTTCCTAAATTGAAGAAAATTGTAATCTCAAGAGGCGTAGGTGCGGCAGTTGCAGATAAGAAATTAATCGATTATTCGGTTGAGGAGCTTACCAACATTGCTGGCCAGCGTGCTGTTGCAACTGTTTCTAAGAAAGACGTTGCGGCATTTAAATTGAGAAAAGGCATGCCTATCGGGGCTAAAGTAACTTTGCGCGGAGAGCGTATGTATGAATTTTTAGATCGTTTGATCACTTCTGCATTGCCTCGTGTACGTGACTTTAACGGAATCAATGCTACCGGCTTTGACGGTCGTGGAAACTACAGCTTAGGTATTACCGAGCAGATTATTTTCCCTGAAATTGATATCGACAAAGTGCGTAAGATTGAAGGTATGAATATTACTTTTGAAACTTCTGCCGAAACCGATAAGGAAGCTAAAGCATTATTAACTCAATTGGGGCTACCCTTTAAAAAGAAGTAAATTATGGCAAAAGAATCAATGAAAGCTCGCGAGAGAAAACGTGAGAGAATGGCGGCCAAATATGCTGAAAAAAGAAAAGCCTTAAAAGAGGCTGGTGATTATGAAGCATTACAAAAGTTGCCTAAAAACTCATCTCCTGTGCGTCAGCACAACCGTTGTAAGTTGACTGGTCGTCCTAAGGGATATATGAGAACTTTTGGAATCTCTCGTGTTATGTTTCGCGAAATGGCCAATCAAGGTCTTATACCAGGTGTTAAAAAGGCAAGCTGGTAAACTAAGGATAAACTGGTTTCAGGTTCATTTGTGCTCAGGTTCAGTTGAAAACCAAAACCGCAATTAAATATAAATGTATACAGATACTATTGCAGATTTTCTAACAAGGATTAGAAACGCAGCAGCAGCAAACCACAGAGTTGTGGAAATTCCTGCTTCAAACCTTAAGAAAGAGATAACCAAGATCTTGTTTGATCAGGGTTACATTTTGAGCTATAAATTTGAAGATAAGACCGCTCAAGGAACTATCAAAATAGCTCTTAAGTATGACAAAGAGACCAAAGAGTCTGTCATCAAAGATATTCAAAGAATCAGTAAGCCTGGTTTACGTAAATATGCATCTTCTAAAGATGTGCCTCGTATTCTTAATGGTTTAGGAATTTCAATTGTTTCTACTTCTAAAGGTGTAATGACCGGAAAGCAGGCTCAACAAGAGAATGTAGGAGGGGAAGTACTTTGCTACGTATATTAATCAGTTAAAAAAACAGAGCAATGTCAAGAATAGGAAAAAACCCAATTACAATACCGTCTGGAGTTACTGTCGATGTAGCTGATAATATGATTACGGTAAAAGGGAAGTTAGGAGAGCTTAAGCAAGAGTACTCTAGCATAGATATTAAAGTTGAGGATGGCGTTATTACGTTAGAGCGCTCTTCTGATAAGAAAGAAGATAAGGCAAAACACGGTTTATATCGTGCATTGATTGCTAATATGATTGAGGGTGTTTCTAATGGATACACCAAATCTTTAGAATTAGTTGGTGTAGGTTACAGAGCAAGCAATCAGGGTCAAAAATTAGACCTTGCACTTGGTTTTTCCCACAATATAGTTTTAGAAGTTGCACCAGAGGTAACTGTTGAGACTGTTACTGAGAAAGGTAAGAACCCTGTGGTAAAACTTACTTCTTACGATAAGCAGTTAGTAGGACAGGTTGCGGCTAAGATCAGAAGCTTCCGTAAGCCAGAGCCATACAAAGGAAAAGGTATCAAGTTTGTAGGAGAACAAATCAGAAGAAAAGCAGGTAAATCTGCATAATATATAGCGTTATGGCATTTTCAAAATACACAAGAAGAAATAAAATACGTCGCAGAATCCGTAAATCACTTGCCGGTACTGCAGAGCGTCCGAGACTTTCTGTATATAGAAGTAATAAAGAAATATACGCGCAGATCATTGACGATACTACCGGTAAAACTTTAAGCGCTGCGTCTTCAAGAGACAAAGGTTTTAAAGCAAACGGTAATAAAGCAGAGGTTGCTAAAGAAGTAGGTAAAGCAATTGCCGAAAAAGCAAAAGAAGCAGGTATCGAAGCAGTAGCATTTGACAGAGGTGGTTACTTGTATCACGGAAGAGTAAAACAATTAGCAGAAGGAGCCCGAGAAGGCGGATTAAAATTCTAAGAAGTTATGTATCAAAAATATAAAAACGTAGAGTTAGTAAAACCAAGCGGACTGGATCTTAAGGATCGTTTAGTTGGTGTTCAACGTGTTACCAAGGTAACGAAGGGTGGTAGAGCTTTTGGTTTTTCTGCTATTGTAGTTGTAGGTGATGAGCACGGTGTTGTAGGTCAGGGTCTTGGTAAGTCTAAAGATGTTGCCAGTGCAATTGCTAAAGCTGTAGAAGACGCAAAGAAAAATTTAGTGCGTATTCCACTTAACAAAAGCACAATTCCACACGAACAAAAAGGAAAATACGGCGGTGCTCGCGTATTGTTGATGCCTGCTGCTCCTGGTACAGGGGTAATTGCCGGTGGTGCAATACGTTCAGTACTCGAATCTGTAGGTATTCACGATGTATTATCAAAAAATCAGGGATCTTCTAACCCACATAACGTGGTAAAAGCTACCTTTGATGCCCTTTTACAAATGAGAAGTGCAGAGACTGTAGCTAAGCAAAGAGGGATTTCTTTAGATAAAGTTTTTAAAGGATAATTGTAAGACAATGGCAAAGATTAAAGTAACTAAGGTAAAAAGTGCTATCAATCGCACTCAAAACCAAAAGAGAACACTTGAGGCCCTGGGTCTTAGAAAAATGAATCAGGTTGTGGAGCATGAAAATACTCCTAACATCCTTGGCATGATTAATAAAGTAAGTCATCTGGTTTCTGTAGAAGAAGCTTAAACAGTTATAAAATGGGTTTAAACAATCTAAAACCGGCAGCAGGCTCGGTAAAAAAGAACGACAGCAGGCGAGGTCGTGGTGAAGCCACAGGAAATGGTGGAACCGCTGGCCGTGGGCACAAAGGTGCGAAGTCACGATCAGGGTATTCTAAAAAAGTAGGTTTTGAAGGTGGGCAAATGCCACTTCAAAGACGTGTTCCTAAATTCGGTTTTAATAACATCAACCGTAAGGAATACACAGGGATTAACCTTGATACCTTGCAGGAATATGTTGATGCTGGAAGAATCAAAGATGAAGTAACTCTTGATGTTTTAGTAGAAAACAGACTAGCTGGTAAAAATGATTTAGTTAAGATTTTAGGTCGTGGTGAGCTAAAAGCTAAACTAAAAGTTAGTGCTCATAAATTTACGGCCTCGGCACATAAAGCTATTGAAGCAGCAGGCGGAGAAGCAGTAACTTTATAACACAAGCAGCATGAAGGCTATAGAAACGATTAAAAATATCTGGAAGATTGAAGAGTTGAAGAATCGAATTCTTCTTACCCTTGGTTTACTTTTGGTTTACCGTTTTGGGGCTCAGATCGTACTTCCGGGTATTGACGCTTCTCAGCTGGCCAACCTTTCTGCGCAGACAGATGGTGGTTTGCTTGGGTTGCTTAATGCATTTACAGGAGGAGCGTTTTCTAATGCTTCCGTTTTTGCATTAGGTATTATGCCGTACATCTCTGCTTCGATTGTAGTGCAGCTTATGGGTATTGCGGTACCGTATTTGCAAAAACTACAAAAAGAAGGGGAAAGCGGGCGTCGCAAAATAAATCAGATTACCAGATGGTTAACCATAGCAATTACCTTAATTCAGGGACCGGGGTATATTACTAACTTGTTTAGTATACTTCCTCCGGAAGCTTTCGTAATGGAAAGTCAGGTAATGTTTATCATCTCGTCTGTAATTATCCTTACAACCGGATGTATTTTTGCAATGTGGTTGGGAGAGAAGATCACAGATAAAGGAATCGGTAATGGTATCTCACTTCTTATTATGGTGGGTATCATCGCACGTTTGCCGCAGTCATTCCTTCAGGAGTGGGTGTCTCGTGTAACCGAGTCTAATGGAGGTTTGATCATGATTTTGATTGAGCTTGTAATTTGGTTTGTGATTATCCTGCTATCGATACTGCTCGTAATGGCTGTACGTCAGATTCCGGTGCAATATGCCCGTAGAACTGCCAGTGGCAGCTACGAGCGCAATGTTTTTGGAAGCAGACAGTATATTCCGCTTAAGTTAAATGCATCAGGTGTAATGCCTATCATTTTTGCTCAGGCGATTATGTTTATTCCTGGCGCGGTTATTGGACTATCTGAGTCAGATACTGCTCAAACTATCGCCGGTGAATTCACAAACATCTTCGGTTTTTGGTACAATCTTGTATTTGGTCTACTTATTATCATCTTCACCTATTTTTATACGGCAATTACAGTGCCTACCAATAAAATGGCAGATGATTTAAAACGCAGCGGTGGTTTTATCGCAGGCATCAGACCGGGTTCAGAAACTGCTGAGTATTTAGACCGAATTATGTCTCAAATAACCCTTCCGGGATCTATTTTCCTTGCTTTAATCGCAGTATTTCCTGCAATAGCAGTGAGCGTACTGGGTATGCAGCAAGGTTGGGCGTTGTTTTACGGTGGTACTTCGTTACTTATTCTTGTAGGGGTTTCTATCGATACTATGCAGCAGGTAAATTCATACTTGTTAAATAGACATTATGATGGATTGATGAAAACAGGTAAGAACAGAAAAGCAGTAGCATAATGGCAAAACAACAAGCAATAGAACAAGACGGTTCAATTATTGAAGCATTGTCTAACGCAATGTTTCGCGTTGAGCTGGAAAATGGTCATATCGTGACCGCACACATCTCGGGTAAAATGCGTATGCATTACATTAAATTGCTACCGGGAGACAAAGTAAAACTTGAAATGAGCCCATACGATTTATCTAAGGCTCGTATAACTTATAGATACTAGTAAGATGAAAGTAAGAGCATCAGTAAAGAAAAGAAGCGCAGACTGCAAAATTGTACGTCGCAAAGGAAGATTATACGTTATTAACAAAAAGAACCCTAAGTTCAAACAAAGACAAGGTTAAGGATTATGGCTAGAATTGCAGGGGTAGATATCCCAAAACAAAAAAGAGGTGTAATCGCTTTGACGTACATCTTTGGAATCGGAAAAAGCAGAGCTCAGAAAATATTAGCAGAAGCTGGTGTTGATGAAAACCTTAAAGTTACCGAGTGGGACGATGATCAAATTGGTCGTATTCGTGACGCGGTAAGTGCCTACAAGATTGAAGGTGAACTTAGAAGTGAGGTTTCTATGAGCATTAAGCGTCTTATGGACATTGGTTGCTACCGTGGTATCAGACATCGTTCTGGTTTACCACTTCGCGGTCAACGTACCAAGAATAACTCTAGAACCCGAAAAGGTAAGCGTAAAACGGTTGCTAACAAGAAGAAAGCAACTAAATAATAAGTAAGAATGGCAAAGCAAAACACTAAAGGCGGAGGAAAAAACGCTAAAGCTGCAAAAAGCACTAAAAAGCGTAAGGTTGTTATTGAATCAGTAGGTGAAGCTCACGTTTCGGCATCATTCAACAACATTTTAATTTCTTTGACTAATAAGAAAGGTGACGTGATCTCTTGGTCTTCAGCCGGTAAAATGGGCTTTAGAGGATCTAAGAAAAACACTCCTTATGCTGCTCAGCTAGCTGCAGAGGATGCAAGTAAAGTTGCTCACGAGGCTGGTTTGCGTAAAGTGAAAGTGTATGTGAAAGGACCCGGTAATGGTCGTGAATCTGCAATTCGCTCTATTCACAACAGCGGTATCGAGGTAACCGAGATCATCGATGTGACTCCACTACCACACAATGGATGTCGTCCGCCTAAACGAAGAAGAGTTTAATTAATTTTTTATATCAATCGGGGAGTACTGATTTTGCGAAGGACCAGACCTTAATTCCTTAATCACCCCAACTAATACACTATACAATGGCAAGATATACCGGTCCTAAGACTAAAATCGCACGTAAATTTGGTGAGGCGATTTTTGGAGATGACAAATCTTTTGAAAAAAGAAACTATCCTCCAGGTCAACACGGAAACAACAGACGTCGCGGTAAGAAGTCTGAATATGCAATACAGCTTCAGGAGAAGCAAAAAGCAAAATATACTTATGGGATTTTAGAAAATCAGTTCCGTAATATGTTTGAAAAGGCTACCCGCGCTACCGGAATTACCGGGGTTGTTTTACTTCAGCTTTGCGAATCACGTCTTGACAACGTAGTTTTCAGAATGGGAATTGCCCCTTCTAGAAGATCTGCACGTCAGTTAGTATCTCACAGACACATTACTGTAAACGGGGAGTTGGTAAACATTCCATCTTACCAAATTAAAGCAGGAGATGTTGTTGCGGTACGTGAAAAGTCAAAATCCTTGACAGCAATTCAGGAATCGCTTTCTAACGCAAGCCACGTTTATGAGTGGATCTCCTGGAATAACGATAAAAAAGAAGGTACATTCGTTTCAGTTCCTGAACGTATTCAGATTCCTGAAAATATCAACGAGCAGTTTATCGTTGAATTGTACTCTAAATAATAATAACAACTCTTAGAAAACAGAATATGGCATTACTAAATTTCCAAAAGCCTGATAAGGTCATAATGATCGACTCTACCGACTTTGAGGGTAAGTTTGAATTCAGACCCTTAGAGCCAGGTTATGGTTTGACTGTTGGTAACGCGCTTCGAAGAGTATTGCTATCTTCATTAGAAGGTTTCGCAATCACCTCGGTACGTGTTGAAGGTGTAGATCATGAGTTTTCAACCATTGCAGGAGTTGTAGAAGATTTTACTGAAATCATACTCAACCTGAAACAGGTTCGTTTCAAAAGACAAATCGATGAGATTGACAATGAGACTGTAACCATTTCTGTTTCAGATAAGGAACAATTAACAGCCGGTGACTTCCAGAAGTTTATCTCCGGTTTCCAAATTCTTAATCCTGACTTGGTTATCGCCAATATGGAAAAGAATGTTAGCATAAACATGGAAATCACTGTTGAGAAAGGCCGTGGTTATGTTCCTGCAGAAGAAAACAAAAAGCAAAATGCTCCTGTTGGTACCATTTTTACCGATTCAATCTATACTCCCATTAAGAATGTGAAGTACAGTATTGAAAACTATCGTGTAGAGCAAAAAACCGACTACGAGAAACTGGTTTTTGAAATCATCACAGACGGTTCAATTCATCCTAAAGATGCTTTGACTGAAGCTGCTAAAACACTCATCCACCACTTTATGTTGTTCTCTGACGAGCGCATCACTCTTGAGGCAGATGAGATTGCTCAAACTGAAACTTATGATGAAGAGTCCCTTCACATGAGACAACTTCTTAAGACCAAACTGGTTGATATGGATCTTTCAGTACGTGCACTTAACTGTTTAAAAGCTGCTGAAGTAGAAACTCTTGGTGATCTTGTTTCTTACAACAAGAATGATCTGATGAAATTCAGAAACTTCGGTAAAAAGTCACTTACAGAGCTGGAAGAGCTTGTAAATGTAAAAGGTCTTAACTTCGGTATGGATCTTTCAAAATATAAATTAGATAAAGACTAGTAATGCTCCATATTTTGCTCCTCAAAAAGGGTAGAGCAAGATGGTAGCTTAAATTTAAAAATGTCATGAGACACGGAAAAAAAATCAATCATCTAGGGCGTAAAACTGCGCACAGAAAATCAATGCTTGCTAATATGGCTTGCTCACTTATCGAGCATAAGCGTATCAACACTACTGTTGCAAAAGCAAAAGCACTTAAGCAGTTTGTAGAGCCTTTAGTGACAAAATCTAAAGAAGATACCACGCACAATCGTCGTATCGTAATGAGCAAATTGCGTCAAAAAGATGCAGTTGCAGAGCTTTTTAGAGATGTTGCTGTTAAAGTTGGCGATCGTCCGGGAGGTTATACCCGTATCATCAAGTTGGGTAACCGTCTTGGAGATAATGCCGATATGGCGATGATTGAATTGGTTGACTACAATGAGTTATACAACTCTGGTAAAACCAAGAAGAAATCTACTCGTAGAGCAGGTAAAAAGACTTCTCCGGCAGCTGCGGCTCCTAAGAAGGAAGATGCACCGGTTCAAGAGAAAAAAGCTTCTGATGAGGAAGAATAAGAAAATCTTTAGCATTGCATAAAGTAAAAAGGATAAGCCGTTTCGGTTTATCCTTTTTTTTATAATTATTTTTGAAAAAAATCTAACACTTTACAGGAACACGAGATGAAGTACCAGACAAACAGAAAAGCCTTAATTCTTTTAGCTGACGGAACCATTTTTTACGGAAAGGCAGTTGCAAATAAAGAGGGTACGGCCTTCGGAGAGGTATGCTTTAACACCGGTATGACCGGTTATCAGGAAATTTTCACAGACCCTTCTTATTTTGGGCAGCTTATGGTGACTACCAATGCGCATATAGGTAATTATGGTGGGAATAATGACGAGACTGAATCTGAAACCGTAAAAATCGCGGGTCTTATTTGCCGCAATTTTAGTTACAATTATTCCAGAAAGCAGGTTGACGAGTCCTTGCTGTCTTTTTTAGATAAAAACAATCTTTTTGTAATCTCAGATGTAGATACCCGCGCTCTTGTGGCTTACATACGGGATAACGGGGCTATGAACGCAGTTATTTCTTCAGATGTTGACAACATTGAAGGTCTTAAGGAGCAACTGGCTCAGGTGCCCGATATGAATGGCCTGGAGCTGGCTTCTAAAGTTTCTACAAAAGAGCCTTATTTCTATGGAGATGAAAACGCAACTTTTAAGGTTGCCGCTATAGATTTAGGGATTAAGAAAAATATTCTGCGCAATATGGCCAAGCGCGATATGTATATCAAGGTTTTTCCATACAACAGCAGTTTTGAAGAAATGAAAGTTTTCAATCCGGATGGTTTCTTCCTGTCTAACGGCCCCGGTGACCCTGAACCTCTCAAGGGTGTGATTGAAGTAGCTAAGCAGATTATAGAAGAAGATTATCCGCTATTTGGTATTTGCCTGGGACATCAAATAATTGCATTGGCAAATGGAATCAGTACCTTTAAAATGCATCACGGTCATAGAGGTATTAACCATCCTGTACTTAACAATCAAACCGGACGCGGTGAAATTACCTCACAGAATCACGGGTTTTCAGTAAACTATGATGAAGCTGCTAATAACCCGAATATAGAGGTAACCCATAAGCATCTTAATGACAATACCGTAATGGGACTAAAAATGAAGAACAAGAACTGTTTTTCTGTGCAGTACCATCCGGAAGCAGGCCCGGGTCCTAACGATGCGACCTACCTTTTTGATGAATTTATTGAGCGGATGTCAAAACAAACCGTATAAGTGCATAAAGCCCCGTTTTAACGGGGCTTTTTTTTGATGAATATATCCCTGAATGCAGGCTTTATTGCAGTTCTTTTGCCTAAACAGGTTAAAGTTAAGCGTGTTTTAAATAATTATTAAAAGGCGCTTTTAGCGCCTGCTATATCTGTTAAATAGTACAGTATTGCTTATATTGCGCATACTTAATTAACCTATCAATTTTAATAAAAAATGAGTATTATAATCAATATCCATGCACGTCAAATCCTTGATTCACGAGGTAATCCCACAGTTGAAGTAGATGTAGTAACCGAAAATGGTGTTTTGGGCAGAGCCGCTGTTCCTTCAGGAGCGTCAACCGGAGAGCACGAAGCAGTGGAGTTACGTGACGGTGGTAAAGATTATATGGGGAAAGGTGTACTTAAAGCAGTAGACAACGTAAACGCTGTTATTGCTCAGGAACTTTTGGGTGTTTCTGTATTTGAACAGAACCTGATCGACCAGACCATGATCGAACTTGACGGTACTCCAAATAAATCAAAACTCGGAGCAAATGCTATTCTGGGAGTATCACTTGCAGTAGCCAAAGCTGCCGCAAATGAACTAAATATGCCTTTATATCGCTATGTAGGCGGTGTAAGTGCAAACACGCTTCCGGTACCTATGATGAATATCATTAACGGTGGTTCTCACAGTGATGCTCCTATCGCATTTCAGGAATTTATGGTTATGCCGGTAAAGGCTAAAAACTTTACGCATGCCATGCAAATGGGAACTGAAATTTTCCACAATCTCAAAAAAGTGCTTCACGACCGCGGTTTGAGTACTGCTGTAGGAGATGAGGGTGGTTTTGCGCCAACTCTTGAAGGAACCGAAGATGCTATCGAAAGTATTCAAAAGGCCGTTGAAAATGCAGGTTATAAATTTGGAGAAGAGGTGATGATTGCATTAGACTGTGCCTCTGCAGAATTTTATGTTGACGGAAAATACGATTATACCAAATTTGAAGGCGATAAAGGTGTAGTACGTACCAGCGAAGAGCAGGCTGAATACCTTGCAGAATTAGCTTCTAAATATCCCATTATTTCTATTGAAGATGGTATGGACGAAAACGACTGGGAAGGATGGAAGTCTTTAACCGAAAAAATCGGGGATAAAGTGCAGCTTGTAGGAGATGATCTTTTTGTTACCAACGTAGAGCGCCTTTCACGTGGTATTGAAAATGGTATTGCAAACTCAATTCTAATTAAAGTAAACCAGATAGGTACCCTTACCGAAACTATTGCAGCTGTAAATATGGCTCATAATGCCGGTTATACTTCTGTAATGTCTCACAGATCTGGAGAAACCGAAGATAATACTATTGCAGACCTTGCTGTGGCTCTTAACACAGGACAAATTAAAACCGGTTCGGCTTCACGTAGTGACCGTATGGCAAAATACAATCAACTCTTGCGTATTGAAGAGGAGTTGGGATCTGTAGCTTACTTCCCTAAGGAGAAAGCCTTTAAGGTAAAATAAAATGAAGAACACCCCAATCGGGGTGTTTTTTTTGCCCTTTTACAAACTGTAAATGGGTTCAAATAGTTTTGAGATTTTATTCTAGTAAAAAATAACTATAACACTTAATTCGACGATTAAGTGTTATTTATTTACGATATAGTGTGTTTTTTTCTAAATAAAAACAGTACATTCGTACACACAAGACAACAAAAATAAATTTAGATTTCAAAACCCAACAGTATCTGTTTAAGAGCTGAAAAATTTGAAGTTGGGTGAAAGAGCGATTCTGAAATCAAGTACGTATCGCTCTTTTTTCACCAATTAAGGAATCTAAATTTTGAAGTTGGGTGAGGGGTTTACACTGCTTTGCAGCGTTGCCCCTTTTTTTATGGGCATATTTAGCTCAGGTTTATTTTTTCTTTTTATCAAATGCTTACCTAAATAGTCTGAAATGCGCATTAATTGCCTTGATTTAAACTTTTTTTAACCTTGTAAAGCCGCATTATACTTTAAATATCGTCGTCATTTTCGTACTTTAGCAACTCTTGAATTTTTTGATAATCAGCTAAAAATATATTCGATAATGGCAGATCATGCTAAACTTATAATAGGAGACAAGTCCTATGAATTTCCTATCGTTGAAGGCTCTGAAAAGGAGCTTGCAATCGATATCGCTACATTAAGAGGAGTAACGGGAGGTTATACCACCCTGGATCCCGGTTTTAAGAATACCGGTAGTTGCGAGAGTGCAATTACATTTTTGAATGGCGAAGAAGGCATTCTGAGATACCGTGGGTATGCCATTGAAGAACTTGCAGAAAAAGCATCTTTTCTTGAAGTTACTTATCTTTTAATTTTTGGAGAGCTGCCTACTCAGGAACAGTTGGAGAAATTTCACAAAGACATTAAGGAGGAAAATCACGTAGATGAGGATATTAAAAAGATCCTAAACGGTTTTCCTAAATCTGCCCATCCAATGGGGGTTTTAGCTTCCTTAACTTCTGCGCTTACCGCTTTTAATCCCGGAGCTGTTAATGTAGATTCTGAGGAAGATATGTATAAGGCCATCGTAAAACTTCTGGGTAAATTCCCGGTTTTAGTAGCCTGGACCATGCGTACCAAAATGAGCAAGCCTCTGGATTATGGGGACGACAATCTTACTTATGTAGAAAATCTGCATAAAATGATGTTCTCAAAACCCAATAGTGAATACAAGCTTGATCCTGTAATTATAGAAGCTTTAGATAAACTTCTTATCCTACACGCAGATCACGAGCAAAACTGCTCTACGTCAACCGTGCGTATTGTAGGCTCGTCTCACGCAGGTCTTTTCGCATCCATATCTGCAGGTATTTCTGCGCTATGGGGGCCGCTTCACGGAGGTGCAAATCAGGCTGTTATCGAAATGCTGGAAGGTATTAAAGCAGATGGTGGCGATACTAAAAAATATATGGCTAAAGCAAAAGACAAAGACGATCCATTCCGTTTAATGGGCTTTGGTCACCGGGTCTATAAGAATTTTGATCCCCGTGCTAAAATCATCAAGAAAGCCGCAGATGATGTTCTAAACCAGCTAGGTGTAGAAGATGAAGTATTGGCAATAGCCAAGGGTCTCGAGAAAGAAGCTTTAGAAGATGACTACTTCGTAAAACGCAAGCTGTATCCTAACGTTGATTTCTATTCCGGAATCATATACAGAGCTTTGGGAATCCCGGTAGAAATGTTTACCGTAATGTTTGCAATGGGACGCGTACCGGGCTGGATTGCCCAATGGCGCGAAATGCGTTTGCGCAAAGAACCTATAGGAAGACCAAGACAGGTTTATATAGGTGAAACGCTTCGATCTTTTAAACCAATGGAAGAGCGCTAAGACGCCAACTTGAATAACACAGGAAGCGGGTTTTTGATTTCAGATCAAATACCCGCTTTATGTTTTTATATTTACCCCTAATTAAGGACGCTATGATAAAACTCAACATCAACGACGAGACATCACGACTACGGTCGGTATTGCTGGGAACTGCACGTAGCAATGGCGGAGTGCCTTCTCTGGAAGATGCTTACGATCCCAAGTCTATGCTTCATATCAAGCAAAAAACCTATCCCAAAGAAGAGGATATGATGCGCGAGATTGAAGCAGTGGAAGCAGTTTTTAATAAGTATGGAGTACAGGTATTTCGCCCAAAAATCATAGAAAATTACAATCAGATTTTTGCACGGGATATCGGGTTTGTGATTGATGACGTCTTTATAAAAGCAAATATTTTACCCGATCGGGAGCAGGAACTCGATGCCATTCAACATGTGTTAAGCCAGATTGATCCTGAAAAAGTCATTCGGTTTCCCGAGGAAGCTCATATCGAAGGAGGTGATGTCATGCCTCACGGCGATTACATTTTTGTAGGGACATATCGGGGTGATGACTATTCAGATTATATAATAGCCCGTACCAATATGAATGCGGTTGCCTGCTTGGAAAATATGTTTCCCAATAAAAAAGTTGTTTCCTTTAACCTGAGAAAGTCTAATACCAATCCTTATGAAAATGCCCTGCATTTAGATTGTTGTTTTCAGCCCGTGGGCGAAAAATATGCGATTATTCATAAAAATGGATTTCTTGTTGAGGAGGAATACCAGTGGTTGGTAAATTTTTTCGGGTCTCAAAATGTTTTCGAAATTACTTCCGAAGAAATGTTTCATATGAATTCAAACATATTTTCAATCGCTCCCGATGTTGTGATTTCCGAGCGCAATTTTACACGTTTAAATACGTGGCTTCGGTCTAAAGGCATAACCGTAGAAGAAGTACCCTATGCTGAAATCTCCAAGCAGGAAGGACTGTTGCGTTGCAGTACACTCCCTTTGGTACGCGAATAATATTCAATTATAATCCCTATGAATAAACAAATAACCGGCACCTTGTTGATGGTGCGTCCCGCAGCGTTTAGAATGAACGAACAAACAGCGGTGAATAATTATTTTCAGGAAAAACTTTCGATAAATAATGAGGAAATCAATGCCAAAGCCCAGCAGGAATTTGATGCCTTTGTAAATAAACTAAGAAGCCACGGCATTGAAGTTTTGGTTTTACAGGATCAAAAAGAGCTCGACACACCAGACTCTATCTTTCCCAATAACTGGGTGAGCACGCACGAAAACGGCAATGTGGCTATCTACCCGATGTATGCCGAAAATCGCAGAAAAGAACGTCGCGAAGAGTTTTTTGAACTGCTTGAAGAATCTGGTTTTAAGATTAAGAGCGTTGTAGATTATACCGAAGCTGAAGAAGAAGGGATTTTTCTGGAAGGCACCGGAAGTATTGTCCTGGACCGGCAAAACGAACTGGCTTATTGTGCACTTTCGGCACGCGCAGACGAGGAACTCTTCATAGAATTCTGTGAGGATTTTGAGTACTTCCCCGTAGTTTTTAATGCCTATCAAAGTGTAGACGGCAAACGCCTTCCTATTTACCACACCAATGTGATGATGTGTGTTGCAGAAGAATTCTGCGTTATTTGCCTGGACACGATTGACGATAAAAAAGAGCGTAAGCTTGTTATTGATCAGCTTAAAAAATCGGGTAAAGAGATCATCGCCATCTCAGAGGAGCAAATGCACCAGTTTGCAGGTAATATGCTTCAGGTTAGAAATGATCAGGGCGAAAAGTTTCTGGTTATGAGTGCAAGTGCTCACAACTCACTCAATGCACAACAAATCGCACAGATTACTAAATATTGTCAAATAATAAGCAGTGATTTACACACCATAGAAACCTGTGGCGGCGGAAGCGCCCGTTGCATGATGGCTGAAGTATTCCTGCCTAGAGCATAAGCATTCTAGAGGCCTGGCGTATTTATTTTTTTTGCTGGTAGCTCGCAATATTGCGTATCATGCCGCTGAAAATAAAGTAGTGAAACGGTAACATACTAAACCAGTATAACCTTCCCCATAAACCCTTCGGTCTAAAGGTGGCGGTTTGGTGCAGTACATTATCCTCGTCAATTTCCCAATCTAGCCAGGCTTCACCGGGTACGCGCATTTCGGCAAAAAGCAAAAGGCGGCGCTCTTCTTTATCTGCTAGTAAAACCCTCCAGAAATCAAGAGAGTCGCCTTCATAAATCTCATTGCTGTGCGTGCGGCCACGTCTTAAGCCCACGCCACCAGCGACTTTATCTATAAAGCCGCGTATTTTCCAAAGGAAATCAGCATAGTACCAGCCGCGGTTTCCGCCAATAGACCAAATATTCTCAAGAGCCTGCTCCGGATTTTCAAGCCTGATGCTTTGCCGGTCTTTTAAGCAACCAAATTCGGGCACCTTCACATAATGGCTGAGGTCTTTCCTAAAACGCCCACTTACCATCGAATCTTTCCAGCTGGAGACCACCTGATTTTGTTCTATTTTTTCAAAAGCTAACTTAATCGCATCAACGTAATTGATGGGTTTGATTTTGAGCAACTCCTGAAGACGGGTGTCTTTAGATATCACTTCAACCCGCATACTGTCTACCAAATTGAGCGCGAGTTTATAACTGGTTGAGGTCACAAAGTACAGCCAGTAGGATGAAATCTTTGGGCTCATGACCGGCACATCTATGATGGTAAGGGAAAGTTTTCGCACCCGCGCGTAAAGCAGCATCATTTGTTTGTAAGACAGGATATCTGGACCACCAATGTCAAAAGACTCGTTGTAGCATTTTTCATGACCCAGCACCCCGGTGAGGTATTGCAAGACATTGCGTATGGCGATGGGTTGGCAACGGGTCTTCACCCATTTGGGCGTGATCATTATAGGTAGTTTTTCACACAAATCCCGTATAATCTCAAAAGACGAACTGCCCGAACCTACAATAATTGCCGCCCTCAAAACGGTTAGATTAAAATTTCCCTGATAGAGTACATCCTCCACGCGTTTGCGGGACTGCAGGTGTTTACTCAGGTTTTCTTCATTGACAATTCCGCTTAAATACACCACCTGTTTGCAATCTGTCGCTTCAAGATAGGTGTTGAAATTACGGGCAGAACGTTCCTCTTTTTCATCAAAATCAGAAGTAGAGGAGGTCATCGAATGTATGAGATAATAGGCCGCGTCTAAATCTTTCGGGAGTTTGCCCGGCTCCGGATCGTCTAAAAAATCGATCTCCACGATCTCAATTTGTTCGCGGGTTTTTGCATTTACAGAAAGGCGGTTTTTATCACGAACCGCACATACAATCTGATGTCCTGCTTCCAGTAAAAGTGGTAACAGGCGCATCCCGATGTAACCGTTAGCTCCGGTAAGCAGTATTTTCATAATGGCTTTTTAATAAAGATACACATTTAAACAGGCTTTTTTAGAGTTGTAAACCGCCCAAAGTAGTATCTTATGATAACTTTAAATCTTATTGATTATGAATTTAACCATGCGCACAATTACAGTGGTGGTAGGTCTTGTTTTGATCGCTTTGGGCCTGTATGAGGCTTTTATTCCTCAAAAAGTGGTCGATTTGGTCCGCTAGAAGTATCTGCCAAAGAAGGTCTTACCACAGAATCTCTGCTGTTAATCGGTCTTGGAGTGCTTGCCCTGGTTGCCAGTTTCCTGAAGAGAAAGTAACTACAAATCTTCCGGTCCCAGAGGCAAATGCGCAGCCTTGTAATCAAGAATCTTCTTCATAAAATTATGTGTGGCTTTGTCTTTTGCTTTCGCCCGGATTTTTATAAAATACTGGTCCTTGTAAATGCTGTATTCTTCGGCCTTGCCTTTGTATAAATTGAGCTTATAATAAGGGATAATCAATGCGAAAGATTCCAGTAACGAGCGAAAACCCACAATGATACCGTTGGGTCGCATCTCGATATTGCAGGTATTTACATAACTGTCCAGAACCAGTAAGTTGTGAATCTCAATACTGGTGGTGGTAATAAACAGTTTTGAAGAGCCGATGCCCCGCATTTTAATGCGTTCGCGTAAGGTAAATGCCGGCCCTACGGCCTCATTTATTTTTCGCTTGACCTCGGGATTGTTGTACGAAACGTTTAAAAGCATTTTTTCTTTTAAAGATACGGCATTAAACTAAAACAGACAGCTATCAGACCGGTCACAGAGGTCTTTGAGATTTAGGTTTGAGAATGGCATTTTCAATTCTAAGTCAGGCCTTAAAGGATTTTAAGATTCCCACGGGATAAAATTAGCATCAATTTTTAGGCTTGAGGTCTTCTCCCAAGCTAGTTTACGTATCTTTGCGGCTTCAGAAATACGACTCATGAATTTATCAGAAAAGCTTACTCAAGCCGTTAAAGACGCGGTACAGCATCTCTTTAAAGCCGAATTGGAAACCGTTGAAATTCAGCCTACCCGTAAGGATTTTGAAGGCGATCTTACCGTGGTGGTGTTTCCCATTTTGCGGGTGGCCAAAGGCAATCCTGCGGTAATTGGAGAACAGATAGGGTCTTATGTAAAAGAACATCTTGCCGAAATTTCTGATTTTAATGTGGTTAAAGGCTTTCTCAATCTGGTGGTTGCAGATGGGTATTATCTGGATTTCTTCGAAGGCATTCGTTCTGAAAAAAACTTTGGTCATAAAGCCCCTGAAGGTAAGGCTGTGATGGTCGAGTATTCTTCGCCTAATACTAATAAACCGCTTCACCTGGGCCATATTCGCAATAACTTGTTAGGTTATTCGGTTGCCGAAATTTTAAAGGCTTCCGGCAAAAAAGTTTACAAAACCCAAATCATCAACGACCGGGGTATTCATATCTGTAAAAGTATGCTGGCCTGGCAGAAATTTGGTGATGGCGAGACGCCGGATTCAACCGGACTTAAGGGCGATAAGCTCGTGGGTAATTACTACGTGAAGTTTGATAAAGCCTATAAAGAGGAACAATCCTATTTAGTTGCTCAGGGTAAAACCAAAGAGGAAGCCGAAAAAGAAGCGCCACTCATTCTCGAGGCTCAGGATATGCTGCGTAAGTGGGAGGCAGGCGACGCTGAAGTGGTCGCGCTTTGGAAAAAAATGAACGGCTGGGTCTATGAAGGTTTTGAAGAAACCTATAAAAACCTGGGTGTTGATTTTGACAGCTATTACTACGAAAGCAATACCTATTTACTCGGGAAAGACAATATTGAAGAGGGCCTTAAAAAAGGCGTGTTTTATAAAAAGGAAGACGGTTCGGTTTGGTGTGATTTAACCGAAGATGGTCTTGATGAAAAGCTGGTCTTACGCAGTGATGGTACTGCCGTGTATATGACTCAGGATATTGGTACTGCCATTCAGCGGGTAAAAGATCATCCTGATGTAGGCGGAATGCTTTATACCGTGGGGAATGAGCAGGATTATCACTTTAAAGTCCTGTTTTTAATACTGAAAAAACTGGGCTATGACTGGGCCGAGAATCTGTATCACCTAAGCTATGGGATGGTAGATTTACCTAGCGGAAAAATGAAAAGCCGCGAAGGTACTGTGGTTGATGCCGATGATCTGGTTTCAGAAATGGCAGAAACCGCCGGAAAAATCGCAGAGGAACTGGGTAAACTCGATGGCTACAGCGATGCAGAAAAGCAGGAGCTCTACAAAACCATCGGTCTGGGGGCGTTAAAGTATTACATCTTAAAAGTAGATCCTAAAAAACGCATTTTGTTCAACCCGGAAGAATCTGTAGACTTTCAAGGGAATACGGGGCCGTTTATTCAATATACCTACGCGCGAATTCAGTCTATCTTGAGAAAGGCTGAAGAACTTAAGGTGCCGGAAACGCTTACTTATAAACATCTTCAGCCCAAAGAAAAAGAACTCATCAAGCAAATGGCCTTGTATCCGGAAACGGTTCAGCTTGCAGCAGAAAATCACAGTCCGGCGCTGATTGCCAACTATACCTACGATCTGGTGAAGGAATTTAACTCATTCTACCAGCAGATTTCTATTTTGGGAGCAGATACCGATGCAGAGAAAAGTTTCCGCGTAGCCTTATCTAAAAAAGTAGCAGAGGTCATTGAATCTGCTTTTGGTTTACTGGGGATTGATGTGCCCGAGAGGATGTAATTAGAAATTGATTCGCAGCGAAGCATTTGGCGTAAAACCCAGTGAATTGTTCCGAATGGCGAGCGCTCTCGTAGTATTTTCCGGATTCACGATATAGTATTGCTGAATGGGATTTTCGGCATTGAGCACGTTCAAGGCGCCCAGGGTAACTTTACCCTGAATGGGGCCGGCCTCAAAACTGTAATTTACAGAGGCATCTACGCGTAAAAAATCATCCAGATTTTCAGCATTGGGCGAGGCGTAGTTTACAATGCGCCCGTTACCCGAAGAGATGGTTTCTTCACCTGCAATAGGAACCGTGTAGGGTCTGCCGGTATGGTAGGTAGTGCCCAGCGCAATATCCAGATTCTTTAAGATCGAATAGTTACCGGCGAGATTGAGCGAGTGTCTCAAATCGGTATTATTTGGGAATTGATCGGGAACTAGACTTTCGAATTGATAATCATTGGTTGAAAAGGTATAGGTGAGGTAAACGCTGTAATCTTTTTCGGTTTTATTCAAAATAAATTCAAGTCCTTTAACTTCATAGGAGCCTGAGGTTTTTATAAACTGAAACTGGTTTTGAAAACCCTGGTTGGAAGCCGTTATACCCGCTACATTTTTGTAAAAACCACTTAAGTCAAGCAGCCAGCCATTCTTTTTAAATTCCATTCCACCCGAAAATTGCTTGCTGCGTATCAGCGGAATGTCGTTGTCGTTAGCCAAAATCCACCTGCGGTTTTCAACACCCAGAAAATCTTCTTCAAAATCGATTATTTGAGTTGCGGTCTGGTATTTAAACTCTCCCTGGGCCTTGAGGGCAACATAGGCTCCCAGTTTTTGCCTGGCGTTAAGCCGGGGCTCGAGTCTCAGTTTTTCAAACTTTTCAAAGTAAGAAGCTCTCAGGCCCGCTCTTAAAAAGGTTTTTGAGGATTTATACGTAAGATCGGTAAAGGCGCTGTGGCTGCGAACCACGTCTTTTTGACGTTGGGAAAATAACGGATTGCTCACGCGAGTACCGTTGCGAATGCCGGTTTCGGTAAATTGATAGCCGTGCAGCCATTCCAGATTTTTGCCAATCTGCTGAATACCTTTCAGTTTAATCCCGGTTTCCAGCACTTCATTTTCCTGCAGTAATTCCTGCTCTGAGTCGGTAAAAAATTCGCGGGAATCAATATTATATTTGGTCAAATAGGCATTTACAAACGTGGAATAGTTTGCAGACCAGGTTGAGGTTAAGTTTCCGCCGATGGCGATATTTTGCTGATCGAGATTGCTGGTTTTGGTAACATTTGCTGCTGCCGCATTCTGTTCTGCGTAAAAAAGTTCGTTGCTGATTTGTATAAAACTAACCCGTGCTTTGTGATTTTCATTTAAGTCGACCAAAAGTTTTGCGGTATAGTCGTAGAATTTAAAATCAGATTGGGCACCATCATCTAAGGAGGTGTTGTTTTCGTCTTCAATCTCCGAATCCTGAAAACTGCGTTTAAAATACGCCTGATAGGTGGGCGTTTGCAATTGGTCTGCGATAGAATGTCTGCCGGAAAGTTGAAGGGCAACAGCTTTACCAAAGGGGATTTGTATGAAGGCATCTGCGCTTAATCCGTTAAGACCTACACCGCCGCTTATTTTGGTTCCGATTTCATTTTCGGTATTCATGCGTATGGTGCTGCTCACTCCGCCGCCGTACTCAGAAGGGGTTCCGTTTTTTATCACCGAAACTTTTTTGGTGAGATTGGGATTATAAGCCGAGATAAGTCCAAAAAAGTGACCGGAATGATACATTACGATATCATCCCACAACATCAGGTTTTCGTCCTGAGTACCACCACGTACGTTGATGTTGTTGATGCTTTCGTCAATACTTTCCACTCCCGGAAGCACCTGAATGGTTTGTAAAATATCGGGATCTACCAGCCCCGGAAGTATACCAAATTGCTCACTGTTTATAATAAACCGGTCGTCTACGCTTTTTTGCAAACCACGGGTTAAAAAACGGGAGACTACAATTTCAGGAAGCTTAAAATCCTGCGGTTTGAGATAGAGTTCTTTACAGTTTCCGCCCTGCGAAATCAAATCAGCGGCTTTTACAATTAAGCGTTCATAGCCCAGATAGCTGATTTCGAGCTCTGCACCCGGAGCTATATCACGAAGTTGAAATTGGCCCTTAGAGCCCGAAATACTACCTTGATTGGTGCCTGTTACGCGTATTTCAGCCCCGGCTAAAGCCGAAAAGTTTGTAGCATCTTTCAGGATAGCGCAAAAGCTAAGGGTCCCGGTTTTTAGTGTAAGTGCAATATAGCGATCACTTAGTTTTTCAACCTCAAGCGGACTTTCTTCCTGTATATATTTTAAAGCAAGTGTCAGATTTTCAAAAGTAGCAGATCGTATTTTCAGGTGCTCCAAATCTTCTGTTTTGTAAGCAAATTTTACGTCAAACTGCGATTCCAGTGTATTTAGAAATGGAATGACTGCTATTTGTTCCTGAGCTTTCAGACTCAGAAAACCGAAAAGTACGATCGCAGTGATGTAGATTTTAAGGAGCATCGGGCGAAATTTTTACCACAGCATCTTTAATCTCGTAGCTGAGGTTGAGCGGGATGCAAACCGATTGAAGCGCCAGTTGCAGGTCTGAATTGCTGAAACCTCCTGAATAAAGTTGTCTGGTGTCTACTGCTGAAGCTTCGATTTTAATATCAAATTGGCGTTGCATTTCGTCAAAAACCAGCTCAAGCGGTACGGCATCAAAAAGGCTTTCTTTGTCTAACCAGGCCGGTTTAGCATCGGTAAGACCAATGATTTTTTCACCTGTACCATCTAAAAAGCGATAGCGTTCTCCCGGTTCTAAAATAAGGCTGTCTGTCGCCCGGGTAACGCTAACCCTTCCTTCATAACAGTGTACTTCAAAGTAGGAATCGCGTTCTTTTACATTGAATTGCGTCCCCAACACCTGCACATCACCCGCTGAGGTGTGAACGGTGAATTTTTTGCCTTTGGTGACCTTAAAAAAAGCTTCGCCATTCAGGTTTACTTTTCGGTTTCCGCTGTCCCAGTTTTTTTCGTCTATAGTTAAGGAACTGCCTGCGTTTAGGATGACTTCAGAGTCATCGGGCAGTTGGGTTTGAGCAATCTCGCCAAAGCCGGTTTTCGTGTCAATTCCGTTAGAGCCCAAAAAGAACCAGGTAGAGATTAGCACAGCTATCACTGCCGCGGCGGCATAGCGCACCCACCCAAAGTTTGGTTTAATAACTTTAGGCTCTTTTTTCACCGATCGCAGGCGCTTCTCAAGATCCTGATAGGTTTGCTCGGTATCCAGAAGTTCGGGTTTGAGCTCCTTTGAAAAGTCGGCAATTTTAGCATAAGCCTTGTAATCTTCGGTTTTCTTGAATGCTTCCAGCTCTTCGGGCGTTAAGTCACCGTTTAACCATTTTAATATGAGCTTTTCGTTTTTCATTATTCTTGCTTGTGGGCATCTGTAAGACAACTGAATACCGTTTTACCCTACCCTTAATTTGTTAAATATTTGGAATTTGTTCACGAAGGCTGGCCAGCGCTTGGCTCATACGCTTTTCTACGGCTTTGACAGAGAGATCTAGAGTTTCGGCGATCTCGCGGTATTTTTTGCCGTCTACACGGTTCATTAAAAAAACTTCGCGTTGAGCTTCGGTTAAATTTGCAATGGCGCGACTTAATTGTGCTTTAAATTCTTTTTCTTCCAAGATATATTCCGGATCCTGAAAAGACCGGTCTTCCTTAGTGTTGTTTTTTTCAAAGTTGAGCATCACTTTCTGATGCTTCACTGCATTTAGGAAAAGGTTGTTTATGGTGGTAAACAGGTAGGTTTTCGCTTTGCTTAAATCGATATCTGCACAATTTTGCCATATTTTTACGAAAGCCTCCTGCGTGAGATCAAGCGCCTGTGCCTCATCTCCGCACTTATAAAGGGCAAAGTTTTTAGCGCCCTGTGCATAGGAGGTGTAAAAAGCTTTATAAGTGGGCTCCTTACATAAATTTTCTGAGTCGCTGTTTTTCAAGGGGTTTGTAGGGGTTTGGTATTGTTAAATTTAGTTAAAAATAAAATTTTTGCTTATTTGGGGTAGGGTAAAATTACGTTGGGTTGTCTTATTCACGAAAACGAATTAAAACCAAATCGCAATTTTAAATTTAATAAAATGAAAAAACTAAAATCAATTTTGAGCATAGCTGTTTTGGCAGCTTTTACATTTACTTCCTGTCAGACTGAAGAAAGTGAATTAATCAATGAGGGCGAAAGTACCAATAGTGCCAGCAGCAAAACGGCAGACTTGCTGGTGCGCAGTTCCGCTTCAGATGGTTCTGATGACGATATTTTAGACGGAATAAGTTGCGCGTCTGTCGTTTATCCCGTGGTAGCAGAAATCAATGGGCAGGAATATACCTTAACCAATGAAGCTATGCTTTCGCTTGTTGTGGATATTTTTGGAAGCATTAAAGGAGATGATGATTTTGTAGAATTTAAATTTCCTATCCAAATGCAATTGAGTAACTACACGGTAGTAACCATCAATAATGAAGATGAGTTTGAAGCATTAAAAGATGCCTGCGATGATGCCGATGATTCACGTGATGACATCATTAAATGTCTCGACATTAATTATCCGGTTACTTTATTGACTTTTGACGCCAGTGCACAGCAAACCGGAAGCGTGGTAATTACCGGAAAGCGTGAGATGTACCATTTTATTGATGATCTTGAGGACAATCAGTTCTTTAGTATAGACTATCCTATTACGGCTACATCAGCAAGTTCAGGTACCATAACCATAACTTCTGATGCGCAACTTGCTCAGGAATTGGAAAGCTGTGAGGCAGAAGATGACGCAGAGGATGAGGCAGAAGATCTTGCAGATGATTTGGAAGATGAACTGGAAGATTTAATGGCCGATGCAAACTTTAGAATTGAGTCTACATTGACTACAATGGCATTCCTTGCAGATTATACTTTTGAGTTTGCCAATGACGGGGAGATCATCGTGAGAAATGCAGCCACCGGAATCGTTCAGGATGTAGAAGGTGAATATGATTTTGAATCGGAGACCGAAGTCTTTGTGGAGATCGAATTTGAAGGCAGTACTATTTTCAGCGTACTTGAAGGTACTTACGAAGTGGTATCTCAAACTGCAACCCGAATCGAGTTACAAAGCACAACAAATGCTGCTTTAAAACTGACACTTTTAAAATCGTAGATAGTAGGTTGTACGTATACTGAAACCCCGTGATTAGCGGGGTTTTTTTATTGAGATTGGTGTAAAATGAATGAAGTAGAAGCAAAAAAAATGGTTTCCAATTTGGAAACCATTTCTCTTTAACGCTAATTAAAAAGTATTATGCAGCAACTTTCTTGCTACCCGTAGAGGTTACAGCCAAATTGTAAACAACAAGACCAAAACCTATTTTGTTTATGGCGTCACCAATGTTGTAAATAACATCCATACTTAAGCCATTAAATATACCGTCATACCATCCCGGAGTACCTGCCATATAACCAAGCGGATAAATTGCCCATCCTACGAGAACAAACCAGCATAGGGCTTTATGTGCTTTAAGCACGTTACCACCGGCACTCGTAGCCAGTTTTTTAGCTTTACCTAGCCAGATGTCGTAAACGATAATGAAATATGCAATACCAGAGATTAAGCCCCATAACCAGGCCTGATCACGATTGATGGTTTCACCAATGTAACCGGTAACCAGCATAATTACCGAGAGGATAATTAATCTCCACATCAAAGAGCGTTTTGCTCCTGCAACCCGTAAAATGAGGTAAAATTCAACGCACATCAGCGGCACGGTAAGTACCCAGTCAACATAACGGAAAAACGTAGGGGATTCACCGAAGCTTTCCCAGTACCCGCGCATATAGAAATAGTGCACTGCGGCAATAAAGGTAATAAGACCAGAAACTAAAATGGAAGTTTTCCATTTACGCTCAAAGTCATTCATTGATAAAAAGAAAAATGCAGACGCGGCCATCATAGCCATACTCCCTACGAAAAATGTGAAGCCTACGTAATCGTCTGCTGCCATTTTTGAAATTTCGGCGAGAGCCAAAGTAAATGTTTTCATAGCAATATGTTTTTTGTTTAACTAAATTTAGAAATAGTTAAACAAACTGATTGTGTATTTAACAAAAATTAAAGTTATTTTTTGAAAAAATAGTAAGAATTTACTCGTATGAAAGCAATAATGATAGTTTTGACCTTCTTTGCCCTGTGGCTCACGTCATTTCTTTCAACTTCGGGAGAAAATATTCTTGCCCTTATTTTAATTCTTACCATCGGCATTTTACACGGCTCAAATGACATCAGGTTATTGCTTAATTTGAAGGAAGGCCTGAGGCTTAAAATGAGTAAACAGCAGTATCTGTTGCTTTACATTGCGGTAGTGCTTCTGGGCGCGATTTGTTTTTACCTGATACCCTTAGTTACTTTAATATTTTTTGTGGGTATAAGTGCCTACCACTTTGGAGAGCAGCACTGGTCTGGAAAATTAAAAAAACAGTCCATTTTTTTTACGGGTTATGCTACTGTGTACGGCCTTTCCATATTTGCGATGCTCTTTTATTTTAATCAACCTGAAGTTGCTGAGGTCGTATACGACTTAACCGGGTTTCAATTACCAACAGCATTCTTCGCCCCCTTTTTGTTCGTGAATCTGGGCCTGCTCGTCATTTTGAGCGTCGTGGGTTATCAAAAGTTTAGCGGTAATTTTGTTTTGGAAGCCTTTTACCTTTTGGTTTTTGGACTCATTTTCAGCATAGCTCCCCTTATTCTGGGATTTGCCTTTTACTTTGTGATTTGGCACAGTTTGCCTTCGCTTTACGATCAAATCACTTTTCTATATGGGGATGTTTCATCAGGATCATTGCGTAAGTATTTAATCAACTCCCTGTTTTACTGGCTTGCTGCGCTTTTTGGTTTGCTTTTGATCTATTATTTTATAGGTGGTGAAGACTCGCTGTTCCTTCCGGTTTTATTTTCATTTCTAGCTGCAATCACCTTTCCGCACGTTTTTGTAATTGAGCAAATAGAACGGGAGTAAATCTTTAAACTCAGACCTAAAATCATTAAATTTGCAACCCTTCCACAAAGTGGAAAACCACACAGTTGCCCGCAGTTGTGTTTTTGAAGTTCAACACGATGCCTTCTGCAAGTCAGGAGGATATTTAGGATACACTCTATGTTTGATAATTTAAGTGATAAGTTAGATAAGGCGATGCACGTGCTTAAGGGGCACGGTCAGATAACGGAAGTCAATGTTGCCGAAACCCTTAAAGAAATACGTCGCGCCCTTGTAGATGCAGATGTTAACTATAAAATCGCTAAAGATTTTACCAGCACGGTAAAAGAAAAAGCGCTGGGACAGGATGTACTTACCGCCCTGAAACCGGGTCAGTTAATGACCAAACTCGTAAAGGATGAGTTAACCGAACTCATGGGAGGGGATGCAGAGGGCATCAATCTTTCGGGCAATCCTTCAGTAATCCTCATGTCCGGTTTGCAGGGTAGTGGTAAAACCACGTTCTCCGGTAAACTGGCCAATTACTTAAAAAACAAAAAAACTAAAAAGCCACTTTTGGTTGCCTGTGACGTGTATCGTCCTGCGGCTATAGATCAGCTTCACGTAGTAGGAGATCAGATAGGGGTTGAGGTTTTCTCCAATAAGGAAGAAAAGGATCCGGTAAAAATTTCGGAAGCGGCAATTGCTCACGCCAAAGCCAATGGCTTTAATGTGGTGATTATTGATACCGCGGGTCGTCTGGCGGTAGACCAGGTGATGATGAACGAGATTGCTGCTATCCATAAGGCAATTCAGCCTCAGGAAACCCTTTTTGTGGTTGACTCGATGACCGGTCAGGATGCTGTAAACACCGCAAAAGCGTTTAATGACGTTCTTAATTTTGACGGGGTAATTCTTACCAAATTAGATGGTGATACCCGCGGTGGTGCCGCTCTTTCTATTAAAACGGTAGTTGACAAGCCTATCAAATTCATCGGTACCGGTGAAAAGATGGAAGCGATTGATGTGTTCTATCCTTCCCGTATGGCAGACCGAATTCTCGGAATGGGAGATGTGGTGTCCCTTGTTGAGCGTGCTCAGGAACAGTTTGATGAAGAAGAAGCCCGAAAGCTGCAGAAGAAAATCGCCAAAAATCAATTTGGTTTTGATGATTTCCTGAAGCAAATACAGCAGATCAAAAAAATGGGTAATATGAAAGACCTGATCGGGATGATTCCCGGTGCCGGCAAAGCGCTTAAAGGTCTTGATATTGATGACGATGCTTTTAAAGGTATCGAAGCCATCATTCACAGTATGACGCCGGATGAGCGTACGCAGCCGTCTATTATCAACAGCAGTCGTAAAAAACGCATCAGTAAAGGTAGTGGTACATCGGTTCAGGAAGTAAATCAATTGCTCAAGCAGTTTGATCAAATGAGCAAAATGATGAAAATGATGCAAGGCGGCGGTGGGGCCAAGATGATGCAGATGATGAATAATATGAGATAGTCTAGAGTTTATAGTTTGCAGTTTCAGTAAGCAGGAATTAATTTTTTGATTATGGGTGTTGAAGATTTAATTGCTTATCAAAAAGCTTTTGATCTGGCGATGGAAATCTTTGAGGTTTCTAAATCTTTTCCAAAAGAGGAATGCTATTCCTTAACTGATCAAATTAGAAGATGCTCTAGGTCGGTGTGCGCAAATATGTCTGAAGCATAAAGAAAGCGAAAGTATGAAAGACATTTTATAAGCAAATTGACTGATTGTGATGCAGAAAACGGTGAAACACAGACTTGGTTACGCTTTGCTTTTGCTTGTGAATACATATCTGAAGAATATTATAATTCTAGACTTGAAAAGAGTAAGGAAATAGGGAAACTCATAAACTATATGATTAATAATCCAGGAAAGTTTGGCTGTAAATGAAAACTGCCAACTGATACTGCCAACTGAATAAAAAATGACAATACTAGACGGAAAAAAAACCAGCGACGATATTAAAAACGAGATTGCTGAAGAAGTAAAAGCGATGAAAGACCGGGGCGAAAAGGTTCCGCATCTCGCAGCTGTTTTGGTAGGAAATGACGGAGCTAGTCTAACCTACGTGGGCAGCAAGGTGAAAGCCTGTGAGCGTATTGGTTTTGAATCTACCCTCATCCGTCTTCCGGAAGAAACTACTGAAGAAGAATTGCTTGATCAGATTAAAAAACTCAATGCAGATACTGAAATTGACGGCTATATCGTTCAGCTTCCGTTACCAAAACATATTGATGAGCAGAAAGTGCTTCTTGCTGTTGATGCCGATAAAGATGTAGACGGTTTTCACCCTACAAACTTTGGTAAGATGGCTCAGGATATGCCGGTTTTCATTCCTGCAACACCTTTTGGTATTATGGAATTGCTCAAGCGTTATGAAGTTCCTACCGAAGGTAAACACACCGTTGTTATTGGCCGCAGCCATATTGTAGGTCGCCCTATGAGTATTTTAATGTCTCAAAAAGGAAATCCCGGAAACAGCACCGTAACCCTGGCGCACAGCCGCACAAAAAATCTGGAAGAGCTTACCAAACAGGCCGATATCATCATTACTGCTTTAGGGGTGCCCGAATTTTTAAAGGCTGATATGGTTAAGGATAATGTCACCATAATTGACGTTGGGATCACCCGTGTGCCCGATACGACCAAAGAACGCGGTTACCGCATTACCGGTGACGTAGATTATGAGGCGGTAAGTAAAAAGGCAGATTTTATCACACCGGTACCCGGTGGAGTAGGACCTATGACAATCGCGATGCTGTTGAAGAATACCTTACTGGCAAGAGCACGTCACAATAAAAACTAAGTTGATGATTACTTGAACTAAAAAAGAGGCTCTAGAGCCTCTTTTTTAGTGTTTTATTTTAAAAGATGCCGTGCTCCCAGCGCAGCTCCTATGATACCCGCATGATTGCGCGTATGCGCAGCCATAATGGGAATATCGGTTTTAAGGTATTTGATATACTCATCCAGGTTTTTACTGGCACCCCCGCCTATGATAATCAATTCGGGCTGAGACATGGTACTTAACATCTGTATAAACTGGTTGAAGCGTTTACCCCATTTTTTAAAACTCATATCATTGTCGAGACGCACACGTCTTGAGGCGTATTCTTCAATACTTGTCTTTTTCTTGTAGCGCATTTGTCCCAATTCAAAGTTTGGTATGAGTTCGCCGTTAAAAAACACGCCACTGCCTATACCGGTTCCAATAGTGACGACAACAACAAGACCTTTTACGCCTTTTCCCACGCCAAATTCCATTTCGGCAAGGCCTGCCGCATCTGCATCATTCATCACATTTACGGGGAGACCTATACGTTGTGAGATCATATCATCAACCTGAACACCCAGCCAGGATTTGTCGAGATTTCCGTGTTCTAATGCTTTTCCTTTGTGGATAACGGTAGGGAAACCCACACCTACAGGACCTTTCCAGTCCCAGTGTTTTACCACTTGTGCAATAGTCTCAACCATTGCTTTGGGTTCGCGTGGAACGGGCGTGTCAAGCCGGAAACGCTCTCCCAGATATTCTTCTTTAGTTAAATTAACAGGTACCCCTTTGATGCCTGAACCTCCTACATCAACGCCCAGTATTGCCATAAAGATCTCTTAAATTTTAGGCTGAAATTTTCAGCATGAATTAAAATGAATAGGCAATTTATTGAAAAACCACAAAAAAGAGCCCAATTATACCCAGAATATACATAAGCCAATAGGGTCTGAACTTTAAAGGATCGCTGCCAAACATCATTTTGGTCAATTTAAACATTGCCGGTCTGTGCTTCGCTATAAAATTATAACCGTGATCGCTAAGCTTTCTAAATGTCACATTTTGTGTGTACCAGCGATGATAGGGATACTCTTTTTTGGAAGAATAATCATAACTACGGTAAGCGGAGTCAGGGCCGGCATAAACAGAGCCGTCCGTTTCAATAAGACGACTTGCTTTTTTAAATTCTTTTAAAGGAATGTCAGGAAAATCTGCTGCAGCCTGCTGAAAGGTTCGGTATTCGATGGAATCTCTCGTCATCCTTTGCCAACGGGTTACCCAGTACTTGCAAAACCCGCACTTACCGTCCCAGATAAGTACCGGTTTATCTTTTGGTGGAAATTCAGTCTGTGGTATTTTCTGAAACATGCTCTTCCTGGTGTTGTTCGAGTAAGGTATCGGGATCTCCGTATTCCTGCTTGTAAATTTTCACAATCAGCAAAAACAGGCTAATGAGTAACGGTCCAAAGATTAACCCGATAAATCCAAAAAGAGGAACCCCTACGATTACCCCTATTAATGTTACCAGTGGATGTACATTAGCCAGGCGCTCTAAAACATAAAGGCGTATCAGATTGTCTGTAGAGCCTACAACGACCAGCCCATAGATGCCAATCCCCAAAGCTTGCAGATTATTGCCGCTGGCAACCAATAAAATTACAACCGGGACAATACCCAGCAAGGTGCCTACAAAGGGAATCATACTTCCTATCGCCGTAATAACAAACCAGAAAAAAGGATCAGGTACTCCGAATATAAAAAAGCCAATCAGCGCTACAATTCCCTGAGCCAAGGCTACAAGCGGAATGCCCAAAGCATTGCTTTTTACCATGGCCCGGCTTTCTTCTCCTATGCGCATTATGTTTTCCTTCCCTAGCGGAATAAATGCATATAAATATTCGTGCAGTTTTTCACGATTGACCAGCATATAATAGAGAATGAAATACATGATGCCCACTGCGATAAACACATTAAAGGTACCGCCCGCCAGATTTTGTAAGTTGGTGGATACCCAGCTGGTTATAGAGTTGGTGTCAATAGATTCGCTCACTTTGAAGCCCAAATCTGCCTCCCAGACCCCTATTTGATCTTTAATGACCTCAATAACGCGTTCTGAATTGTTTACCGCTTTCCCTATTTTATTAGTAAGCATCATCACGGTTAAACCGATGGGTACTAATATCACCACAAATGAGCCCAGCATAGCCAAACCGGCAGCATAGCCCGCTTTCCAGCCTCTTTTGATAAGTCGTTCTACAGTATTGGTCAAAAGAACATACAAGGTAATGGCACCTAAAACTCCCGATAAATACGGGGTCATTTCTTCAATAATTAATACCGAAAGAAATAAAATGAGCAGTATTAAAAAAAGTTGCCTTACCAGTTCGGGTTTAAGTCTGTTCATTTGGCGAAAAGTTGAGAGATGTCTTTAAAGCTCTTAAATTCCAGAGTGTTTCCGCAGGGATCATAAAAGAACAAGGTAGCCTGTTCTCCGGGTAAACCTTCAAATCGAATGTAGGGTTCAATTACAAACTCAATATTTTTTTGTTTCAGCTTTTCTGCAAACTGATGAAAATCATCCCAGGGCAGCACCACGCCAAAGTGCGGTACGGGGACTTCCTTGCCGTCAACCGAATTGTGATGTACGTCATCCTGAGCGCTTTTGGGTTTGTAATGAATCACCAGCTGATGACCAAAGAAATCAAAATCAACCCAGTGATCGCTGCTGCGACCTTCGGTTAGTTCTAAGGTGTCTCTATAGAAAATTCGGGCTTTCTGTACATCATCAACAGGAATAGCCAGGTGAAAAGGTGCGGGCATTGGTAGGTGTTTTTGGTTGTTTTAGTTATTGCGCAGCGCTTCGATAAGTTCGCTTTTGCTCATCTTCGAGCGGCCTTCAATGCCTACTTCCTGAGCTTGTTTGTATAGTTCTTCTTTGGTTCGGTCCTCGTAGTCTTTGGCTTTGCCTCCTTTTTTACCCGCGTTTGGGGTGTTGGCAATACGAGCAGACTTTTCTTTGCTATAACCCTGCTCTCTTAGCGCCTCATACTGGTCTTCATTTTTAACGGAAGGTCTCTCATCTGCCATACTCCATAATTCTAAAGTGATTTCTTTAAAATTAGTGGGAATTTACGAGTTGCAGGATAGGATTAACACAGGTTTATAAACTGAAGTAAATCACTACTCCTTTCTGCGCCTTCTGGGTCCGGAAGGGATAAAGCCCTTCTGTGCCGAAGCTTCACCCTGCTGATCAAGATAGGTTTTAGAACTGCCTTCCAGAAGCCTGTTGAGTTCAGCAAGTTCGGCCGGGGTAAATTGCCGGTATTTGCCCACTGCAACATCCAGATGAATATTCATTATACGCACGCGTTTAAGGCGGGTTACCTCGTAGCCGAGATACTCGCACATACGGCGTATCTGACGGTTAAGTCCCTGAGTGAGGACAATCTTAAACCGGTTTTTCCCCAGTTGCTCTACCTCGCATTTACGGGTGATGGTATCGAGTATGGGCAGGCCGTCTGACATTCGCTTTACAAACGATTCGGTAACCGGTTTATCAACTTCAACGATATACTCTTTATCGTGATTGTTACGGGCACGCAGAATTTTGTTGACGATATCCCCGTCATTGGTTAAGAAAATAAGACCTTCACTGGCTTTATCGAGCCGGCCAACCGGAAAGATTCGGGTGGGGTAATTAATAAAATCTATGATGTTGTCCTTTTCAACCCGCGTGTCTGTGGTGCACACAATCCCTACCGGTTTGTTGAAAATAAGGTAAACCGGTTTGTCTTTCTCCTGCACAACCAGTTTTCCGTCTACGCGAATCTCGTCTGCTGTCGTAACTTTTGTGCCCATTTCGGGTACAGCGCCATTTATGGTAATGCGTCCGGCATCGATAAGCTTGTCGGCTTCCCTGCGTGAGCAGAATCCGAGTTCGCTGAGGTATTTGTTGATACGTGTAGGTGTTTCGCCGGGCATAAGAATTGTTCTATTTAGATAGGAAAGTTATTATTTTCTCATTGACTTCACGATCATACAAGCTGTGATTGAGTCCTTCGGTTTCAATATATTCTGAATTTTTCAGTGCTTTATGAATCGCCCGGGAGCCTGAAGCAGGAGTAATGGTATCTTCCTTGTCGTGAATAAGCAGGGTAGGAGTCTGTATTTTTTTCGCGAATGCGGAAGACGAAAAATCTTTAGTTTTAAAATTGAAGCGTCTTTTGAAAAACGCTTCCAGGGCATCAATGGCTTTCTGATTAAGACCTAAAATAGCCCGGTATTGATCGACCAGGCTTTCCAGTTTATCAGGTGCGCCTAAGATGACCAGTTTCTCCATTCGTGTTCCTGAATCCTGCGCCTGATTATACAAAACGGTCATACCACCCATTGAATGGCCTATCAGGAATGCCGGTTGATAGATGGCAATAACCTGATCAAGAACCTTACTGTAGATAGGAACATATAAATATTTGCCATCACTATACCCGTGAGCGGGTGCGTCAAAGGCAATGATGTTGTAATTTTCTTTTTGGAGTCTGAAAATCATTTCCTTCCAACGATGCGAATGACTTTCCCAGCCGTGTACTAACACGATGGTTTTTCCGGTTCCTTTCCACCTGTAGGGTTGAATGGAGAGCCCTGTAACTTCAAGTTTGGGCTCCAGGTTAGAGTCTAAAAAATCCTGATGATGCGGTCCTATTTTTCCCTGACGGGGTTTGCTAAAAACGCGAAAGGCTTTTCTGGCAGAAGCACGCGGACTTAAGTAAGCCAGCGTATTAATATAAAATCCTAAAGATCCTACTAAGAGTTTTTTGAAAAGTTTTTGCATAAAAAAGCCCTCCTGTTTGGGAGGGCAAATATACGATTAAGCAGGTTGTTACTTCTTGCTTTCAGATTCAATTACATCAGTATCTTTTCGGTATTTAAGCAGAGAGATCCCCGAAAGGAAAAATATACCACCCAAAATAGCGAGAGCCCAGGGGCTTAATCCTGTGCTTAAACTTCCAAAAATGCCCATCACTCCGGCTACTAGCGCGATCGCTCCACCTATTACCATGATGATTGCTAATATCTTGATCATAATTTTAAAATATTGGTTATGGAGCTAAAGTACTGGAATAGGCGCAGAGCTTCATGTAGATTAACGAGCCTTTAAGCAACAATTAATACATATTTATAAATTACTGCGTGATAGTAAATTATAAAACTGGATTAATCATTATTCGGCTTCACGATTTACTTTTTCAAAATCGAAGGCAGACTTACATACCGAAATATAGGTGCAGGGCGCATCAAAAGGATTGCTGTAACGCACCCGGGTCTCGGCCTTAATCTGAATAGATTCTCCTGCCCGTAGAGTGAGTTGCTCGCCGTTTATCTCAAACTGCTTCTGGCCACTAATAATGAAGGTGTACTCGTCAAACTCGGGAGTTTGAAAAGGTTCACTCCAATGTGGCGGGGCAACCATATGGGCAATACTCAGATCACTCTGACCCGTGCTGGCTTTGCCAAAATGTTCGCCAATGTACTTGCCGTCATCAGTAGGTACTACAAAAGGTTTTTTCTGAATGAAATAGGTGCTCACTGCTTTAATTTTTAAAAAGGCTGAATATTACCAGCCTATCATAAAGTATTTGATTTTTGCCGCATCGGGTATTTCAGCTTCGGTCACTTTAGCTTCCATATCAAAACGCAGTTCGCCCTGAAGCTCTTTACGATCAATGGTGAAATACGCGTTGATGTCATCTACAAAAACCACCACACTGCTTATGAGCGTTTCGATACGCGAAATCTCGTAAGCGTCAGTAAGGTCTTTAAAGGTAGAGTTGAGGTTAATACCGGCCTCGGTAGTATATCTGGGGTCAAAGATCTGAACGGTTCTTATGGTTTTTGGCTCCCCTTCCTTAACGGGCATAAGACTCAAAAGCTGTTTTCCACCTTTTTCATAGATTTCAATAGCATTGATGTTAAGTTCTTCGCTGAGTCCGCTGTTTTGATCTACCACACTGTCATTTGCAAAAACAGTTTTCAGATCGCTTACCGGAGTTTCTTTAGTCAACGGTCCCACCTGAGTCGCAGTCACCTGAAACGGATTTTCTTTAGAGCAAGAAGTAACTAACATACCGGCAAATAGACCGGCTAAAAGGATTTTTTTCATAAAATAAGCTATGTGTTTTATTTAATCATTTTGTTTAAAATCCCCAGAACACCGCGTAATACAGTGGCACTGGTGAGTACTTTAATAATGGCTTTTTCGGTAGTATTACCACTTGAACGACTGCTGCTGCGTTTAACTGTTGCACGCTCGTCCCGGGCTTTTTCTTTAGCCTCCTCGGTTTCCGCCTTTTTTATTTTGGCATTAAGGATTTCGTAAGCGCTCTCGCGGTCAATACTGTCATTGTATTTAGGTATTAAGGCTGATTTTCGGTTGATATCGTCAATTTCGGCCTGACTCAAAATATCCATTCGCGACATAGGTGCACGCATCATAGTAGCCGCAAGAGGTGTGGGGCGTCCTTTTTCATCAAGTGCAGAAACCAGAGCTTCTCCTGTACCCAGAGACGTGAGCACTTCGGTTGTGTCGTAATATTCAGAAATGGGGTAGTTTTCGGCAGTAAGCTTGATCGCTTTACGGTCTTTTGCGGTAAAGGCGCGCAGGGCATGCTGAATCTTTAAACCTAACTGACTTAATACTCCATCGGGAACATCGGTAGGATTTTGAGTTACAAAATACAAACCTACGCCTTTAGACCGGATGAGTTTTACAATACTTTCTATCTGACTGTGTAAAGCTTTAGAAGCTTCCTGAAAAATGAGGTGGGCTTCGTCAATAAAGATGACCAGTTCGGGCTGCTCGCTATCGCCCTGCTCGGGAAAGGTACTGTAAATTTCAGCGAGTAAACTCAGCATAAATGTTGAAAACAGCTTCGGGCGATCCTGAATATCGGTAAGCCGAATGATGTTGATTTTTCCTCTTCCGTTTTCATCGAGACGCAACAGATCGTTTACTTCAAAAGACTTTTCGCCAAAAAAGACATCTGCTCCCTGCTGTTCAAGCTGAACAATTTTTCTCAAAATGGAACCTGCCGAGGAGGTTGAAATACGACCATACAGCTCCTGAATCTCCTCGCCGCCTTCATCTGTGGCGTATTGCAACACTTTTTTAAAGTCATTGAGATCCAAAAGGGGTAAGCTCTTGTCGTCGCAATATTTAAAAAGGATGGCGATAATACCCGCCTGAGCATCTGAAGCATCCAGAATACGTGAAAATAGCACGGGACCAAATTCACTTACCGTCGCCCGAAGCCGCACCCCATTTTGTTCCGAAAGGGTCAGGAGCTCTACCGGGAAATCTTTGGCTTCATAGGGCAGGCCTATTTTTTCGTGCCGCTCGTCAATTTTTGGATGTCCGGGGCTTGCTTTGGCAATTCCGCTTAAGTCACCTTTCATATCCATCAGCAATACGGGTACTCCTTTTTCCGATAGGTTTTCGGCCAGCACTTGCAGGGTTTTCGTTTTTCCGGTACCGGTAGCACCGGCGATCAACCCATGACGGTTCATAGTTTTAAGTGGAATTTTAACCAGAGCACCGGTAATGGTTTGCCCGTTTAACATAGCCGCTCCAACCGGGATCGACTCTCCCTTGAAGGTGTTGCCCGCAATGATGTGTTCTTTAAATGCTTCCGTTTGATCCATCGCTTAGATTTTGGTTTAAAAATAAGGATAAGATTGGTATTACAAGCGGGCGGGGAAAATTACCTCGGTTTAGCGTTCTGCGATTAGGGGTTTTAGTCAAATAAAATACACTTCGCTTTGGCATGCATTTCAGGCGGTGTATCTTTGCGCCCTATGACAAAAGAGGCAACAGCAAGCAGAGTAGAGCTGGGAGAATTACTCCCGTTGATGGAGGAGTTTTACACCATTCAGGGCGAAGGTCATCATACCGGTACCGCCGCCTATTTTATACGTGTGGGAGGCTGCGACGTGGGCTGCCATTGGTGTGATGTGAAAGAAAGCTGGGACGCGGCCATACACCCGCCTACCGAAGCTGCTGCTATTGTTGCCAATGCCAAAAAATACAGCAAAACCATTGTAGTAACAGGGGGGGAACCTTTGATGTGGGATATGGAGCACCTTACAGGTTTGCTTAAAGCCGAAGGGATGCAGGTGCATATTGAAACTTCAGGAGCCTATGAGCTTACCGGAACCTGGGATTGGATTTGTCTTTCGCCTAAAAAACGCATGCTGCCAAAGCCCCGCATTTATAAGGAGGCAAACGAACTGAAAGTAATCATCTACAACAAGTCTGATTTTGATTTCGCCGAAGAACACGCAGCTAAGGTAAATGAGGCTTGCGAATTGTATTTACAGCCGGAATGGAGCGTTCGTGAAAAGATGACTCCGCTTATCGTAGATTATGTGATGGCAAATCCTAAATGGAAAATAAGCCTGCAAACGCACAAGTACCTCAATATTCCCTAATTGCTGCTTTCAATCTGAACGTATAAAGCATAGAAAAGCCCCTTTCAAAAGAAGGGGCTTTTTTGTATAATTAGTTTTTAATTCTTATTAAGAGACTATTCCTCAACTTCCTCAAACGGAACCTGAATATACGTATCGTCCCAGCCTAAAAACATATCAGAACCGGCTTCGGTGGGTTGAAAGGAAATGGAAAACGATTCAATAGGTGCGGCAGTCTTACGTGCAGGAGTAGTAAAGCGCAACAAATCGCGCTCTTTCTTGTAGCCGTAAGCTCCCCAGGTATCCAGATCTTTATTTAAAATTACAGTCCATTCCTTTTTGCCCGGAATGGTAAACAACGTGTAAGTGCCTGCAGGTACCATCGAGTCGCCAACCATCATATCGCGGTAGAATTTAATTTCGGTAGACTCATTAGCTCCGGTACGCCATACTTCACCGTATTTCTCCAGTTTGCCAAAAATCTCCCGGCCTTTTTTCTGAGGACGGCTATAAATTACACGTACTCTGGGCGCCTTGTCCTGGCCTCGGTACATCGCAATGTCTAACGGACTTTTATCGGGATCTGTGAATTTTTGTGCCTGAACATCTATGCTTAAAAGCAGAAATGCAATTGCTATGGTCTTTACTATATTGTTCATTAGATAGTGTTTATGAAGTGGATGTCAACTTTCGTGCAAATGTACAATGTGGACTGACTTTTCTTTAGTTAATAGGGTCTTAAAATCCCATTTGTAATTTAAAAACAGGAAGAGTGCTTGTTTTTGTTCCAGATTTACCTAAATAAACTCAAAAAAGTTATCAATTGTAATCATATATCGCTTTTTTGTTTGTGAGTTAATATGTAAATAGCATCTTTGAACCATCAAATTAAAACAATTACAATTATGTGTGGGATCGTATGTGCCTATGAATTGAAACAGCCTGCTGAAGTTTTAAGACCGCAGCTTTTAGAAATGTCAAAAAAAATACGTCATCGTGGTCCGGACTGGAATGGAGTGTATAGCGACGAGAAAGCCATCTTAGCTCACGAGCGTTTATCAATCGTTGACCCGGCTTCCGGAAAACAACCCTTGTTAAGCCCTGACGGAAAACTTATTCTTGCCGCCAATGGTGAGATCTATAATCATAAAGAATTACGCAAACAACTTAAAAAGCAATACGATTTTCAGACGCAGTCTGACTGTGAAGTGATTTTAGCTTTGTATCAGGAGGAAGGTCCGGCGTTTTTAGATAAGTTAAACGGAATCTTTGCTTTTTCATTATACGATGCTGCTAAAGACGAGTACTTTGTAGCCCGCGATCATATGGGGATTATCCCACTTTATATGGGCTGGGATCAGCACGGTACTTTTTATGTAGCTTCAGAACTGAAAGCTTTGGAAGGGACCTGTACAAAAATCCAGTTATTTCCTCCGGGTCATTACCTGCACAGCAGTGACGGCGAGCTTAAACAATGGTACAAGCGCGACTGGATGGAGTACGATGCCGTTAAGGAAAACGAAACCAGCATCGAAAAATTAAGAGACGCCCTTGAGGCAGCAGTTCACCGCCAGTTGATGTCTGACGTGCCTTATGGCGTATTGCTTTCGGGTGGGCTAGACTCTTCGATCACTTCTGCGGTTGCTAAAAAATACGCAGAAAAACGTATTGAAAGTGACGATCAGGATGGAGCCTGGTGGCCACGTCTGCACTCGTTTTCTGTAGGTCTTGAGGGATCTCCAGATCTTGCTGCAGCTCAAAAAGTAGCCGATCATATAGGCACTGTACACCACGAGATCAAATTTACCATCCAGGAAGGTCTTGATGCCATCAGAGATGTGATTTATAACCTGGAGACTTACGATATCACAACGATTCGTGCTTCAACCCCAATGTACCTTATGGCCCGTGTCATCAAGTCTATGGGTGTGAAAATGGTACTTTCGGGTGAAGGTGCAGATGAGGTTTTTGGAGGATATCTTTATTTCCACAAAGCGCCAAACGCTCAGGAATTTCATGAGGAAACCGTGCGTAAATTAAGCAAACTGCATATGTATGACTGCCTGCGTGCAAACAAATCGCTGGCAGCATGGGGTATAGAAGGTCGTGTTCCATTCCTGGATAAAGAATTTATGGATGTCGCGATGAACATCAACCCTCAGGATAAAATGATCAACGGGGAGCGTATGGAAAAATGGGTGTTGCGTAAAGCCTTTGAATCGTATCTTCCCGAAAGTGTAGCCTGGAGACAGAAAGAACAATTTTCAGATGGCGTAGGTTACAGCTGGATTGATACCTTAAAAGAAATGGTGAACGAAAAAATAAGCGATGAGCAGCTTGCTAACGCGAAATACAAGTTCCCGATACAGACCCCAACAAACAAAGAGGAATACTATTACCGCAGCATTTTTGCAGAACACTTCCCGAGTGATGCGGCAGCATGGAGTGTGCCTCAGGAAGCTTCAGTGGCTTGTAGTACCAAGATTGCCTTAGAGTGGGACGAGGCGTTTAAAAACATGAACGACCCATCTGGTCGTGCAGTTGCAAACGTGCATAGTGATGCCTATGGTAAAAAGAAAGAGTTGGCCTAACAGATTTCATAAACTACCAGCCAATTAAGAAGCGTTTTCGGGTAACTGAAAACGCTTTTTTTATGCTTTTTGAAGTAATCAAATCCTTCCGGCACCGATACTCAAAAATGAGGGCTGTTTTTTCACAATTTGTTGATAACTTAAAGCCTTTGGCTCGGCTTTTGCTCCTTTACTGGGAAGCCTTTTTTTATATTTGTTTGCTATCAAAAAACACATCTTTAGCGTGTGTTTTGTCGTGTTTTAAGCACCCTTTTGATCTAAAGCAATATGTTTTCCGCTTTAAGAAAAAACAGAACAATTTAACCTAATAAAAATATATGAGCGAAGAAGCCAATAAGAAGCAGTATTCTGCAGACAGTATTCAGGCGCTGGAAGGAATGGAGCATGTGCGCATGCGACCATCGATGTATATAGGAGATGTAGGTGTACGTGGTTTGCATCACCTGGTTTATGAAGTTGTTGACAACTCTATAGATGAGGCGATGGCCGGTCATTGTGACGCCATTGATGTGATTATAAATGAAAATAATTCAATCTCGGTTAAAGATAACGGCCGGGGTATTCCGGTAGATTTACACAAGAAAGAAGGCGTTTCGGCACTTCAGGTGGTAATGACCAAAATTGGTGCCGGGGGTAAATTTGACAAAGATTCCTATAAAGTTTCCGGTGGTTTGCACGGGGTAGGGGTGAGTTGTGTTAACGCACTATCAGACCACCTTAAAGCAACCGTTTACCGCGATGGTAAAATCTGGGAGCAGGAGTATGAGAAAGGTAAGGCTATGTATCCGGTAAAGGCTGTTGGTGATACCACAGATCGTGGTACGGCAGTGACCTTTTTGCCAGATCCTACCATTTTTCAGCAAACTATAGAATTTAACTACGATACGCTTGCCAGCCGTATGCGTGAACTGGCTTATTTAAATAAGGGGATAACCATTACCCTGATGGATAAGCGTCAGAAAGATGATAAAGGCGAATTCCCGGTAGAGACGTTTCATTCTGAAGAAGGTTTGAAGGAATTTGTTCGCTTTTTAGACGGTAACCGTCAGCCTATTATTGGTCACGTTATTTCTATGGAAGGCGAGAAAAATGATATCCCTGTTGAGGTTGCGATGATTTACAACGACAGTTATGCAGAAAATCTGCACTCGTATGTAAACAACATCAATACTCACGAGGGAGGTACGCACCTTGCCGGTTTTAGAAGAGGTTTGACCACTTCATTGAAAAAATATGCCGATGCTTCAGGGATGCTTGATAAGCTGAAATTTGAAATCGCCGGTGATGACTTTAGAGAAGGTCTTACAGCGATAATTTCGGTGAAAGTAGCTGAGCCTCAGTTTGAAGGACAGACCAAGACCAAATTGGGTAACCGCGAGGTGACTTCTGCGGTATCTCAGGCTGTTTCTGAAATGCTCGAAATTTATCTGGAAGAGCATCCGGATGATGCTAAAACCATCGTACAGAAAGTAATTCTTGCCGCTCAGGCACGTCACGCCGCCAAGAAAGCGCGCGAGATGGTGCAGCGTAAGACGGTGATGAGTATAGGCGGTTTGCCCGGGAAACTGGCAGACTGTTCTGAAACCGATCCTCAGGCCTGTGAAGTATTCCTGGTAGAGGGTGACTCTGCGGGTGGTACTGCAAAAATGGGTCGTGATCGAAACTTTCAGGCGATTCTTCCGCTTCGCGGAAAAATTCTGAATGTGGAGAAAGCAATGCAGCATAAGGTTTTTGAAAACGAGGAGATCAAGAATATTTTTACGGCTTTGGGTGTAACCATTGGTACCGAAGAAGATAGCAAAGAGCTCAACCTCACTAAGCTGCGTTATCATAAAATCGTGATTATGTGTGATGCCGATGTCGATGGTAGCCACATTGCAACCTTGATTTTGACGTTCTTTTTCCGTTATATGCGCGAACTCGTTGAAGGCGGTCACGTATATATTGCGACTCCACCGCTTTATTTACTTAAAAAAGGTAAAAAAATGCGTTATGCATGGAGTGATAAAGAGCGCGATCAGTATAACGAAGAGATGGGCGGTAGTGCCTCGGTACAGCGTTATAAGGGTCTTGGGGAGATGAATGCCGAGCAATTGTGGGATACCACGATGAACCCGGAATTTAGAACCCTGCGTCAGGTAACCATAGACAACGGTACCGAAGCAGATCGTATATTCTCTATGCTAATGGGTGATGAGGTGCCACCACGTCGTGAGTTTATCGAGAAAAACGCGATTTACGCAAATATTGATGTGTAACATCTTTTAAATAATTTGGAAAGCCCGTCTTGAAAAAGTCGGGCTTTTTTGTTTTTAAGCCTTTGGTCTTTAAGCGGTTTTGTTATTTTTGACGGCGTATAACGAATTTTAAATTCAATCTTACTTAACCAAATCAATCAGGGAATGAAAAAAACACTACTATTTGGATTATTGGCTTTGGGCTCAACAGGCCTTTTTGCACAGGAAGATGATGGCTTTGAAGCCATTGTAAAAGCCGGAACAGCAGATGCTAATACGCTGATGGGCGCCTATATAGCACCGGCGATGGAAGGTCTGGTCTACAGCATGTCTGGCGGCTGGTATCATACGGCAAAAACGCATAAGCAATGGGGTTTTGATATTACTATTGGCTTTAACGGAGCAATTGTTCCTTCTGAGAAAGAGATGTTTGCAATAAGCAGTCTTAATTTTCAAAATGAATTAATTAATAAGAGCGGAGACATTACGCCTACAGTTGCGGGTAGTGGTGTGCCTGTAGATCTTGAATTTCGCACACAGGATGGAGATGAAGTGAGTTTTACCATGCCCGAAGGTGTAAAGGATGACTTGCCGCTTAACGCTGTGCCCGCACCTGCAATTCAGGCGAGTTTGGGTGTTTTTAAAGGGACAGATTTAATGGTGCGTTTTGTGCCCGAAGTGGGTAGTGATGATGTGAAAGGGAAGCTTTTTGGAGCCGGTTTTAAACACGACATTATGCAATACTTTGGTCCTTTAGACAAATTGCCTTTAAATATTTCTGTTTTAGGTGCTTTTACCAATATGAATGTTGACTACGATATTCAGGCAAATTCTGATTTAGAAGGAAGCAATCAGGCTGCAGAGTTCAAACTGAACTCCTATACCGTGCAGGGTGTTGCCTCGCTTGATTTCCCATTTGTCACGGTTTACGGCGGTTTGGGATATACAGGGGGTAAATCTGAAATCAATGTTTTGGGAACTTATAAGTTTGAATACGATAATGGTCAGCCTGGAGAAGTGGTTGATCCCATTGCATTGTCTTATAATCCTTCAAGCGTGCGTGCTTCATTAGGAGCCCGTTTAAATCTGGCCTTCTTCAAAATCTTTGCAGATTATACTGTGCAGGAATACAGTAATTTAACGGCCGGTATTGCATTTAGTTTCAGATAGCGATACTTTTTTAGGAATATAAGCCGCTTTCAGCATAACCCAGGCTGAAAGCGGTTTTTTTATGTCAAAAGCTGAGGGTTTGTATTTCTCTTACCGCTAAGGATTACCTCATTTTTTAACTTTATAAGTCTCTAAAGATTAAACGAAGTCGTATTTTTGCGTCCGCAAACGATACCGCATAAGGTATTGTGTTTCATATACTAATTAATTTAAAAAATACATACCCATGAAAGTTACCGTAGTAGGAGCAGGAGCAGTAGGTGCAAGTTGTGCCGAATATATCGCAATGAAAAATTTTGCTTCAGATGTTGTTTTAGTTGATATTAAAGAAGGATTTGCAGAAGGAAAAGCAATGGACCTGATGCAAACCGCTTCACTGAACGGTTTTGATACCCGAATCACAGGGACTACCGGCGATTATTCAAAAACTGCAGGTAGCGACATCGCGGTGATTACCAGTGGTATTCCACGTAAACCGGGTATGACCAGAGAAGAATTGATAGGTATCAATGCCGGAATCGTGAAAGATGTAGCCGGTAACCTGATCAAGCATTCTCCTGATGTGACAATCATTGTGGTAAGTAATCCTATGGATACCATGACCTATCTGGTACATAAAACCACAGGTTTGCCAAAAAATAAAATTATAGGAATGGGCGGTGCTCTTGATAGCGCCCGCTTTAAATACCGTCTGGCAGAGGCTTTAGAATGCCCTATTTCTGATGTAGACGGAATGGTAATAGGTGGTCACAGTGATACCGGTATGATCCCGCTTACCCGTTTAGCAACCCGTAACAGCGTACCTGCTTCTGCATTTTTATCTGAAGAGCGTTTGGATCAGGTTATGGAAGACACTAAAGTAGGTGGAGCGACCCTTACTAAGCTTTTAGGAACTTCGGCCTGGTATGCTCCGGGAGCTGCGGTATCCGGTTTAGTGCAGGCTATTGCTTGTGACCAAAAGAAAATGTTTCCATGTTCAGCTTTGCTGGAAGGGGAGTATGATCTTGATGATATCTGCATAGGTGTACCTGTTATTTTAGGTAAAGACGGCATTGAGCGTATCGTGCCTGTTGATTTAACAGATGCTGAAAAAGAAAAACTTAAGGAGAGTGCTGATGCAGTGCGTAAAACTAACGGATTGCTTGAGTTGTAATCAATTTCTCCTAACTTAAAATAAAAAGAGCCGCTCATCGAGCGGCTCTTTTGTTCTTATATACTTGCGATTAACTACATTTTGAAGAACCGCAATCTTTACAGGTAAGGCAACCTTCCTGGTAGATTAATTGCGAGGAGTTGCAATTGTCGCATTTTTGCTTGCGGGCTTCGGTGCCATCTGCCACATAGCGCTTTAATGCACGCGCCACACCATTTTTCCAGGTGTTGATAGACGCGCTGTCCAGTTGCAGGCTATTGGTCAACTCGACTGCTTTTTCTATCGGCATGCCATAGCGTAGGGTTGTCGAAATCAATTTAGCGTAGTTCCAGTATTCCGGGTCAAACTTATGCGAAAGGCCTTCGATCGTGGTTTTATACCCTCTCTTGTTTTTGTACTGAAAATCGTAGCGAGAGCTTCCGTCTTCGTTTCGGTTTTTAATAATAAGCCCTTCTTCCACCCAACGCGGAATCAAAATTCCGTCTTCATCATCAGCAATACCGGTGAATATTTCGTAAGGTTTTCCGCCAATTAAACCAATAAAGGCAATCCATTTCTCTTTGTTGTTTTGAAAACGAACGATGTCTGCCTCCAAAACCTGTGGTCTTTTCGTAGGGAATGGTGTTAGCGTATCGGTATCTTCTTCCTCTTTCTTTTCTTCGTTAGAGATTAGTACACCAGAACGTGAACCATCACGATAAACCGTAACTCCTTTGCAGCCGGCCTGCCAGGCTTCAAGGTAAAGGTTGCCTACCAGCTCCTCATCTACATCATTAGGCAGATTAATAGTCACGCTGATGCTGTGATCCACCCATTTTTGTACCGCGCCCTGCATGCGCACTTTGTTGAGCCAGTCTACATCATTTGAAGTGGCTTCAAAGTAAGGCGATTTGGCTACAATAGTATTAAGCTCTTCCTGACTGTAGTTTTTGTCGGTTGCGATACCATTAGCCTGCATCCATTCTTTAAAGCGGTGGTGAAATACCACATATTCTTCCCAGCTGTCGCCAACTTCATCAACAAAATCAACGCGGGCTTCTTTATCATTTGGGTTTACTTTACGACGGCGTTTGTAAACCGGTAAAAACACCGGCTCAATACCCGAAGTGGTCTGAGTCATTAGACTGGTCGTGCCTGTTGGAGCAATAGTTAACAGGGCGATGTTACGACGCCCATACTCAAGCATATCGTAATACAATTTCTCATCGGCATTTTTGAGACGCAGGATAAACGGATTCTCTTTTTCGCGTTCCGAATCAAAAATAGGGAAGGCACCACGTTCTTTAGCTGCGTAAACCGAAGCGCGATAGGCTTCAATCGCGATGGTTTTGTGAATTTCCACAGAAAACTCAATGCCTTTTTCACTTCCGTACTTAATGCCTAATGCGGCCAGCATATCTCCTTCGGCGGTAATACCTATTCCGGTACGTCTTCCTTCTTCAGCCTTTTTCTTGATGTTTAACCAAAGATTGCGTTCTACCTGCTTCACTTCTTCGTTTTCCGGATCGGCATCAATTTTTTCCAGGATAGCGTCAACTTTTTCCAGCTCCAGATCTATGATGTCATCCATAATACGCTGCGCGTGGGCAATGTGTTTTTTGAAAAGATCAAAGTTGAAGGAGGCTTTGTCTGTAAATGGATTTTCAACATATGAAAACAGGTTGATCGCCAGCAGACGGCATGAATCGTAAGGGCAAAGCGGAATCTCACCACACGGGTTTGTCGATACAGTTTTGTAACCTAAATCTGCATAGCAATCGGGCACTGACTCCCGGGCAATGGTGTCCCAGAATAAGATGCCGGGTTCTGCAGATTTCCACGCGTTGTGAACTATTTTTTTCCAAAGCTTTTCGGCTTCAATTTCTTTTTGATTGATGGGATTGGGGCTGAAAATAGGATACTTCTGGGTGTAGTTCTTTTTGTCTTTTACCGCCTGCATAAAGCCGTCATCAATGCGTACCGAAACGTTTGCACCGGTTACTTTGCCCTGCTCCATTTTAGCATCTATAAAATCTTCGGCATCGGGATGGTTTATAGAGACCGAAAGCATTAACGCACCGCGGCGGCCGTCCTGGGCGACTTCGCGCGTGCTGTTTGAATACCGCTCCATGAATGGTACGAGTCCGGTTGAGGTAAGCGCCGAATTTTTAACGGGAGAGCCTTTTGGTCTGATGTGAGAAAGGTCGTGGCCTACACCGCCACGGCGTTTCATAAGTTGTACCTGCTCCTGGTCAATTTTCATAATCCCGCCATACGAGTCAGATTCACCACTGTTTCCTATTACAAAGCAATTGGATAAAGAACCCACCTGAAAGGGATTACCTATCCCGGCCATGGGGCTTCCCTGTGGTACAATGTATTTAAAGTCTTTTATGAGTTCAAAAACTTCTTCTTCCGTTAATGGGTTTGGATATCTGCTTTCTATACGGGCAATTTCGTTAGCGATACGACGGTGCATATCGTCCGGTGTTTTTTCGTAAATGTTGCCTTCAGAATCCTTAAGAGCGTATTTATTGACCCAGACGCGAGCGGCAAGATCATCACCTTTAAAATAGTTTAGAGAAGCTTTGAAGGCTTCATCCTGCGTAAACGTTTTAGAGACAGGTGCTTTAGTTTGTGTAGGCATAGGTAATATTTTAGAATTTAAATGCTGGAATTTCGAGATGTGAAGGTACACAATTTTATAAGGCAAGGTGAGCTTGTGTTTTTAAAAGTTATCAAAAATAAATTGTAAATAACTTAAAATCAGTTTTTTAAAAATTTGTCAACATTAAAAAGTTGACAAAAAAGTAATGTTTTAGGAGTTGCGGTTTGCCGGGGTTTAACTTCTGAAAATCAATTACCACGCTTTTAAAAAACCCTTAATCCTGGTAGTGATACCGCCTATTTTAAGTGGTAAAACCGAATTCCTTTTAAGGGGATTTTTCATTCAATTTTCGTGCTGTCTGTGATACTTTTTATAATGTGAACGAAGCCCGGAAGGAATATTAAAACCACCTGAATGCTCTTTTTTAAAATGAATAAAGACCTGTTTTTCAGATAATTAAAAGGTTAAAGAAATCAAAAAGATATTTATTGGCATTTCTGCCTTGAAACCCTATATTTGCACGTTTTACAAAATCGCCCGAAAAATGTTCGGGAAGAATCAATAAATAGTATAAGTAATGCAAAATAAAGGACTCATTAGAGTATTTGCGATTTTATTTGGGCTGGTAAGTTTGTATCAGCTTTCGTTCACGTATTTTACCAACCAGGCTGAAGATAAGGCGGCTGCTTTTGCAGAACAACAAGTGCCTACGACAGTGCCTGATTATGTTGATCGAAGAGGAGAAGTTGCCCGTCAGTATTTAGATTCTGTAGGAAATGATCCTATTGCTTTGGGTATTACCTACAACGATGCAAAAGAGAAAGAGCTTAATAAAGGTTTGGATCTTAAAGGGGGTATGAATGCGATTTTAGAGATTTCTGTTGCAGATATCCTAAGGGGTTTGAGCAATAATTCTACAGACCCGGCATTCAACCAGGCTTTAGACCAGGCAGCAGAAGCTCAGAAAGACAGTCAGAATTCTTTTCTAGATAATTTCTTTGATGCTTTTGAGGCTATCCCGGGAGACAATAAATTGGCATCTCCAGATATTTTTGCCAATACTACTTTGGGCGAAAAAGTAAACTTCAATATGACAAATGATGAGGTTAAGCCAATTATTCGTCGAGAAGTTGAAGAGTCTATTAAATCAGCCTTTGAAGTACTGCGTAATCGTATTGACAAATTTGGTGTTACACAGCCTAATATTCAGCGTTTAGATAACCGCTCGCGAATTCTTATTGAGCTTCCCGGTGCTACCGATATTGAGCGCGTTCGTTTTCAGCTGGAAAGTACTGCTCAGCTGGAATTTTATAAAACCGTTTTTGCAGGTGAAGCCGCTCCTTACCTTATAGAGGTAAACACAATTTTGAAAGACCTTGTAGCTCCTGCTGAAGAAGAAGAAGTTACAGAAGTTCAGGATTCTACCGAAACTACAGACGATTCTATTGAAGAATTACTTGCCAGTGAGGAAGATACTATTAGTCCTGCTACACAAAATAATCCGTTGTTTGAGCGTTTCAGCTTTAATCCTGCTTTGCAGCAGTATGGCCAGATTCCTGTAATAGGATATGCGCAGATTAAAGATACCGCTACCATAAACAGTTACCTTTCTAAGCCTGAAGTTGTGCGCGCAAGACCACAAAGTCTGCGTTATGCTAAATTCCGTTGGGGTACTGCAGAAGGTGAGAGCGATGTGTTGCCTTTATACGCTTTACAATCTGATCGTGCGGGTAACCCTGCGATGGATGGTGACGTAGTTCAGGACTCGCGTCAGCAATATACGCAGATGGGGCAGCCTTCTGTAGGAATTGATTTTGAAGGTCAGGGGCCTACCCAGTGGGCAAAACTTACCGGTGACGTTGCGGCAGAGGGTAGCGCTATCGCTATTGTTCTTGACGGAACGGTGTATTCTGCAGCGACTGCAAAACAAGAAATTAAAGGTGGAGGGACTGAGATTTCAGGAAGCTTTACGGTAACCGAAGCTCAGGATCTCGCTAACGTATTGAAAGCGGGTAAGCTTCCTGCTTCTGCAAAAATCATATCCTACGATGTAGTAGGTCCTTCTTTAGGACAGGAGGCTATCAACAGCGGTTTAATATCATTCGTTATAGCGCTTTTACTAGTTCTGCTTTGGATGGTTTTTTACTATGGTAAAGCCGGTCTTTTTGCAGATATCGCTTTGGCGGTAAACATTTTATTCATTTTTGGTATTCTTGCAGGACTTGGTGCGGTATTAACCCTCCCCGGTATTGCAGGTATCGTGCTTACCATAGGTATGTCGGTAGATGCTAACGTACTTATATTTGAGCGTATCAAGGAAGAACTGGCAAAAGGCAAGTCTCAGAAAGATGCAATTAAGGATGGTTTCAACAATGCCCTGTCATCTATTCTTGATGCCAACATCACAACTTTCCTTACAGCTTTAATTCTGTTCTTATTTGGTACAGGACCTATTCAAGGTTTTGCTACAACCTTAATGATAGGTATTGGTACTTCCTTATTTACCGCGATTTTCGTTACTCGTCTGTTTATTGACGGTTATGGGAAAAACGGGAAGTCGCTTGAGTTTTCAACGGCTGCAACACGTAACTTATTTGCCAACTTCAATAAAGATTTCCTTGCGAAGCGTAAGATTGCTTACATCGTAAGTGGAGCGTTGATTGTGGTGAGTGTAATTTCGTTATTTACAAATAGTCTTGACCAGGGTGTTGACTTCGTTGGGGGACGTAACTATACGGTGCGTTTTGAGCAACCTGTAAATGCTACAGAAGCAGAACAGAGCTTAGTTGCAGAGTTAGAAAGCGCTCAGGCTAAAACCTATGGTGAGGCAAACCAGCTGAAGATTACTACCAAATATCGTATTGAAGAGGAAACTTCTGATGTTGATGATGATATTCAGCAAAAACTCTATACTGCTTTAAAATCGTATTTACCTGCAGATTTGACTCTTGAACAGTTTGTAAAAGGCGGATCAAGCGATGCTAAAATTGGTATTTTGGAGTACAACAAAGTTGGTCCTACCATTGCAGATGATATTAAGAGAGATTCGTTTTGGGCCGTATTGGGGTCTCTTGTAGTGGTGTTCCTGTATATCTTATTGCGTTTTAGAAGATGGCAATTCTCTCTGGGTGCAGTTGCGGCTGTTTTCCACGACGTGCTTATCGTGTTAGGGATCTTCTCGCTGACCTATAAGTTTATGCCGTTCAATATGGAAATTGACCAGTCATTTATCGCAGCGATCCTTACCGTTATTGGTTACTCGCTTAACGATACCGTGGTTGTGTTTGACCGTATTCGGGAATTTATGAAAGAGTATGGTCCTTCCCGCAAAATGGATGTGATCATCAATCAGGCGATTAACAGTACCATCAGCCGTACGTTAAATACCTCGATGACCACCTTAATCGTATTGCTTGCAATCTTCATCTTTGGTGGAGCAAGTATTATGGGCTTTATGTTTGCATTGATCGTAGGTGTGGTAGTGGGTACCTATTCTTCGATTTTCATCGCAACTCCTGTGATGTTTGATACGATTCAAAAAAAGGCTCTTAAGCCTGAAAAACAAAAAGAAGAAGAGCCGGTAGCTTAAGCTTTCCGACCTAATTAGATAAAAAGAAACCCGATAGTAAAAGCTGTCGGGTTTCTTTTGTTTTAAAATGAACGGTTTTAAAAGACCGATTGTTCGGTTTTGGTGGTGAGCAATTCTAAGGCCTTCATTCCGCGCTCCGAATTTCCTTTGCTGTTAAGCGGCGGACTCCAAACTGCAACGCTGTAATGTCGTGGATGCACGGCCACAATACCACCACCTACGCCACTTTTACCGGGTAAGCCTATGCTGAATGCAAATTCGCCGGACTCATCGTAAAAACCGCAGGTAATCATCAGGGCGTTGATACGCTTGGCAAGCATTGGGTTTAGAATTGCGGCTTCTTTGCTCAGATCGTATTTACCGTAGTTCAGAAATATGGTAAAGGCCTTCGCGAGTTGTTTGCAACTCATCGCAATGGAGCACTGGTGGAAGTAAAAATCAAGCACCGTATCTACATCGTGATTGATATTGCCAAAGTCTTTCATCAAATGAGTTAATGCCGCATTGCGAAACTTATGTTCCATTTCTGAAGCAGCGACTTTCTCATCGTAATTGATGCTTTGATCTCCGGCAGCGTCGCGTACAAATTGTAGGAAGTCTTCTTTGGGATTTTTCAGTTCGGTGAGCAGTATATCTGCAACAACCAATGCACCTGCATTGATAAACGGATTGCGGGGAATGCCTTTTTCGTACTCGAGCTGAACCAATGAATTAAACGGGTCTCCTGAAGGTTCTACGCCAATACGTTGCCAGATACTGTTTCCTTTTAATTTCAAGGTCAGAGCGAGGCTGAGAACCTTTGATATACTTTGTATTGAAAAGCGTTCGTGCGAGTCGCCGGTAGCATACGATTCCCCGTCTGTGCATTGCAGGTAGATTCCGAATTTTCCGGGATCAACTTTTCCCAATTCCGGAATATAGGTAGCAACTTTTCCTGAGTTTTTTAAGACTGAAGTTTCTGCCGCAATTTCTTCAAGGATTATTTGATAGTTCATGACGTGACTGGTTTTGCGACAAATTGAAAAGATCTAATTGCGCTTCCAGCTTATAGAATCTCCTTCCTGAATATTCCAGGTTGCGGCTGAACCGGCGTTAACCTCTAAAACGTATTGTACAGGAACTTCAGACGGTAAGCTGGTTTCATCAAGAGGTCTTGCGTTTTTGATGATGGTTGCGATCTTTTGGTCTTTGGTAATGAAAAACAGGTCTAATGGGATGTAGGTGTTTTTCATATAAAAATTATGAGGCTGCTCGTCTTCAAAAACAAAAAGCATACCCTGATCGGGCTTCATAGAATCCCGGTACATAAGGCCGGTTTCGGTCTCGTATGCAGTTTCTGCAAGTTCTATGCTTAACGAAACAACACTACTGTCTTTCTTGAAAATCTCCAGACTTCCTTCGGGACTAAATGTGATCTTTTCCTGCGTTAATTCTTTAGGTGTATTTTCTGCTTTATTCTTGCAGCTTACAAAGCCTATAAAAAGCAGACTTAAGAGCAATAAACGCATAATTTTAAGATTTAGGATACTCGGGTTGTTTCTTTTGGTTTAAAGCCCGTACAACAAAAAAGATTCCAACTAAAATAAACGGAATACTCAGGATCTGCCCGGTATTAAACCCGAAAATCCAGTCTTCTCTTCCTTCAACCTGAGCGCGCTTGAAGAACTCAACCACAAAACGTACACTCCAAAGCAGAATTAGGAAAAAACCGAACAAGAAGCCTTCTTTTTTACGCAGGCCGGTTTTCCAGTACACAAACATCAGGATTAGAAATACAAAAATATAGCCTGTGGCTTCCATGAGTTGACCCGGAAAACGATAGGGAATTTCGGCGATATAACTTGCAAATTGCGGGTCATCGGTAAGTGCCTGATAGGCTTTTTGTTCATTAGGAATGCCGGTTAAACGCTGAACTTCGTATTTGTTATACTGGTCCTGTACAAATTTGATTCCCAAATTAGAATCGGTGATTTTTCCTACCATTTCAGAATTGAAAAAATTACCTATACGCACGAAGATTGCGCCTAATGAAACCGGAAGAATGACGCGGTCCAAAAGCCATAATACGCTTTTCTTCAACACCTTTTTATTATACAGGTACATAGCGATAATCATACCTATTGCGGCACCGTGGCTTGCAAGCCCCTGAAAGCCGGTATATTCAATATCGGGTACAAACCTGAAGGGTAAAATAACCGAAAGTGGATCTTCCCAGAGCAATTCTGTCTGGTAAAAGAACACATGGCCCAAACGAGCACCTATCAAAATGGCTAATACCGAATAAATAAAGAGCGGGTCTAATTTTTCTTCTTCAACACCTTCTTTTTTGTAAACCCTTTTCATCACATACCAACCCAGAGAGAAGGCAATGACAAACATCAAACTATAGTAGTGAAGGGTAAAAAATCCCAGGTCTAAACCGGTTGAAGGATTCCAGGTCATTTTAAATGGAAGATGCATAAGTAATCAAAATTAAGGCTGTAAATATAGCAAAGCCAAAAGGCTTCTTGGGGGATTTTATCTTTTTTATAGACTTTGTTTTTTGGAGACAGGAGGCACAGGGTCATACCCAGATCCTCCCCATGGGTTGCAACTCGCGATGCGTTTTACTGCCAGCCACAAGCCTCTAATGGGGCCGTGTTTTTGAATTGCTTCAACACTATAATGTGAGCAGGTTGGGGTGTATCTGCAGGCAGGGGGCATTAGGGGAGAGAGAAACCGCTGGTAAAGCCTGATCGGTAAAATCAAAATGGATTGCAGGACTTTTTTCACGGTTGTTCAATTCAATTACCCTGATATGGTATAGGTGGTGCCTTCTCTTCCGTCTTTGAGCTGGATGCCCAACTTTTGGAGTTCATCACGAATCTGGTCACTCAGGGCAAAGTCTTTATTGGCTCTGGCTTCTTTTCGCAACTGAATTAATAATTCAAGAGTGCCATTAAGCTTATCGGTATTGGCTTCTGCGGCAGCGGTAACATCTTCAAGGCCCAGGATTTCAAAAACAAAAGCACGCAAGCTCTGTTTGAAGTCTTCCAGATCAGAAGCTGTGATCTGAGCTTTACCATCTTTAAGCTGATGAATGTACTTAACAGCTTCAAAGAGCTGGGCGATAAGTATGGGCGAATTGAAATCATCATTCATCGCATCATAGCAAGCTTGTTTCCAGCCCGCAATGTCAATACCGCTATTTGCTGAAGCTTCGAGGGAATCAAGTAAACTTACGGCTTCCATCAGACGGTTGAAGCCTTTTTCACTTGCAAGAAGTGCTTCATTGCTAAAATCTAAAACGCTTCGGTAATGCGCCTGCATCACAAAGAAACGGGCAACCGAAGGAGAGAAGCCTTTAGTCAAAAACGGACTGTCACCGGTAAAAATCTGAGCGGGGAAAATGTTGTTTCCATCGCTTTTAGACATTTTTTTACCATTAAGGGTAAGCATATTGGCGTGAAGCCAGTAATTAACAGGATTTTTTCCGTTTGAAGCTTCAGACTGGGCAATCTCACACTCGTGATGCGGAAATTTTAAATCCATCCCACCCCCGTGAATATCAAACTGTTCTCCGAGGTATTTGGTGCTCATTGCGGTACACTCCAGATGCCATCCCGGGAAACCGTCGCCCCAGGGAGAAGGCCAGCGCATGATGTGTTGCGGTTCGGCTTTCTTCCATAAAGCAAAATCCTGAGCATTTCTCTTTTCGCTTTGCGCGGTAAGTTCGCGGGTATTGGTAATCATGTCCTCCAATTGACGCCCGCTTAGTTTGCCGTACTCGTGTTTCTCATTGAATTTGATGACATCAAAATAAACAGAGCCGTTTTTTTCGTAGGCATAACCGTTCTCTAAAATTTCTTTTATGATCTCGATTTGTTCAATGATGTGTCCGGTTGCGGTAGGCTCAATACTGGGGGGGAGGCAGTTGAACTTTTGAAGGATATTATGAAAGTCTATGGTGTATTGCTGCACCACTTCCATAGGTTCTATTTGCTCTAGTCGGGCTTTTTTTGCGATTTTATCTTCTCCTTCATCAGCATCATCGGTAAGGTGTCCCGCATCGGTAATGTTGCGTACATAGCGCACTTTATATCCCAAATGCTTCAGATATCTGAAAATCATATCAAAGGACATAAAGGTGCGCACATTTCCAAGGTGCACATTGCTATACACGGTAGGTCCGCATACGTACATCCCAACATTACCCTCTAAAAGAGGTTTGAAAGATTCTTTCTTTCCGCTTAGAGAATTGTAAAGGCTGATGTTTTGTTTGTGGTACAGAGCCGTCATAGCTATGGTTTTAAATGCTTTTGTGCCTACGCAGGTAGATTTAAAAAGGGGTGTCGAGTTTAATGTAATCTAAAAACTCGCGTCGTACTGCCTCATCTTTGAATTTACCGCCAAATTCGCTGGTTACCGTGCTGCTTTCGATATCGCGAATACCGCGACTGTTTACACAAAGGTGTTTGGCATCAATCACGCACGCGACATCTTCAGTGCCTAAAGCCTGCTGCAATTCCTGAACAATTTGCATCGTAAGGCGTTCCTGAACCTGTGGTCTTTTGGCATAATAGTCAACAATGCGGTTCATTTTTGACAGACCTACTACGGTACCGTTAGAAATGTAAGCTACGTGTGCCCGCCCAACAATAGGCAGGAGATGGTGTTCGCAGGTAGAGTAAACGGTAATGTTTTTCTCTACCAGCATCTCGCCGTATTTGTAATTATTTTTAAATGTAGATGCCTTGGGTTTACGCGCCGGACTCAAACCACCAAAAATTTCATTTACAAACATCTTGGCCACACGGTTAGGTGTGCCTCTAAGGCTGTCGTCTGTAAGGTCCAGACCCAGGGTTTGCATAATATGATTAACGTCTTCTTTGATTAACTCGATCTTTTCAGCATCGGTAAGTTTAAAGGCATCATCACGCAAAGGAGTCTGTGCAGAAGTGCTGTGGTGGTTATCACCTATTTCGTCTAGTGCATTCAATTCTTCGTTGTCAATTTTCATATTCATAGTGCATTTAGTCGCTGGTTGCGCTAAGGGCTTGCAAAGATAGTATAATTAACAATTTAATTGCTTAACACTTGCGGCTACATTTAGCCATTGCGATATTAAAAAAAGCCTTAATACTGAAATGCATTAAGGCTTGATATGAATTTTGAAAATAGGGTGTTCTACAGCTTGAATGAAAGCGTTGCCACCAGGCTGGTGTTGATATGATCAATAAAAGTTGTGTTGGTGAAAGCCCCGTCATGCAAAGCTGGATTTTGCTCCTGTTTTGCCCAGTCGTAGGCAACGTCAATACGGGCGTTACCAATAGCATACCCAAGACCAAGAGAATACCCGGTAAGATCTCCCAGAGTGGTTTGATTTGCATACGGACTTTCCTGAAAGCGATATCCTCCTCTGAAACTCCAGCTGCCTGCAAGAAACTCGCCGCCAAAGCGAAAAGTAGATACTCCTTTCAGACTATTGCTTAGATCTGCGTTGAGTTGCTGGAAGAATACATCGTTCTCCGGTCTGAATTTGATTGAGCTGTAATCCTGATAGGAATAATCAAAGCTTAGAAACCCACCCGCGCCAAAAACATAGGCAATGCTTCCTGTAGCCTTTGCCGGAGTTTGAAACTCGTAATCTTCATAGACGTTAATGACGTTCGGGTTAATTACAGTTTCACCAAGGTCGCTGGTTGTGCGTAGAAATTGTTCGGTTTCTTCGCTGATCGTATAGTAGGTGGGACTGTCTAGAGTAAGACCGAGTCTCAAACTTTGAGAAGCTTTATAAATAGCACCTATTTGGGCTGAAAATCCAGAGCCGAACGCTCTGTAATCATTTTCAAAATCGAGGCTGCTAACGGCATTATTTTGTTGAATGTTGTCTTCAAAAAGCAGGGTGTTCCGTGTAAAATTAAACGCGTGTATATTGATATTTCCACCCAGGTAAAAATCTTCTCCAAACTGGGCTGCAGCATTTAGCGTATATCTGCTGTTGTTTCCAAAGCTGGTATACCGGTATTCCTGGTCAAAGGCGTTGCCGTTTTGTGCATTGGTGTATGCCGTATTATTAAGATCTGAAGATTCCGGATCGATTAAATATCCCTGATAACCTAAAAAGGCCTGCTGAGCGCTAAAGCTTTCATTTTCTCCTAAAAATTGATACAATTCATCTAAAGTTTCGCCGTTCTGAAGTTCTAAGAGTTCGAGTGGTGTTCCCTGAGCATAGCCAAGAAAATAATTGCTTATAGAATTAGAGCTTACGCCAGACGCTAAAAATTGATTGTCAAAATCATTAGAGCGATCGTAATTAAATCCGAAGCTGAGTTTGGTAACACTACCGGTGCCATTTGATACAAACACAGCTCCTAACTGATTAAAATCAAGATCAGAACTTGAATTTGTGGTTATACCGTCACCGTAATGGGTTTGATTATCGTATCCATCAGACGAAAGACTTAAGGAAACAAAGCTTTGATTGAAAACAGCTGAACCGGCAGGGTTATTATTTAAAGCAGATAAATCTCCGCCAAGGGCGCCAAATGCTCCGCTAACCCCGCGGTATCTTGCGGTACCGGTTAAATTTTCGGTGCTGTAGTTTACGGCATCAGATATGGTTTGTGCGTTCACTTGGGACAAACCAATACCTATCATAAAAATTATGAGAACTTTTTTCATACTTGTAAATTGATACATTAATTACCCGCGACCTCCGCCTCTTCTTCCTCCTGAAGAAGATGAAGAACTGCTTCTGCCTCCTGATGAACTTGATCTTGAAGGTGCAGCGCTACGGGATGGAGCAGTGCTTCTTGACATGGTGCTGCTTCGGCTTGGAGTCGAGCTGTTAGATCTGCTGTACGTGCTGCTTCTTGTTGTTGGAGCACTGCTGCGCACCGCGTTAGAGTTTCCACTCGCACTTCTGCTGATGCTTCCGCTACTGCGTCTGGCTGGGCTACTGTAAATGGATCTGTTACTCGTTGTGCTGGAGCGCGAAACTCTGGAGTTTGAGGTGTTTCCGGAAGCACTACGCGAGCGTGTGTCAACACCTACACCATTGCGGCTGTACGTACGACTGGTACGGGCGTAGTTTACATCAGATGATCGGCGCGAATTGGTAGAATAGCTGCTTCTGCTGCGTGAGTAGGATGCCCTCGAATCTGCCGTTCTGCCCGATTCATAACGTCCTCCTCTGCGTGAGTTGGAATAGGCTAATCTATTGTTGTCGTAACGGCTGTGATACCAGTTACGGTATGGATATCCATAAAAGTTATTGTATCCGTAAAAACCTGCATAGGGATAGCCCCATCCGCCAATTCCATAACCCCAGTAAGGGTTACCCCAAGCGCCAAAACCATAACCCCATCCAACGTTTCCGTAAAAGGGACCGCCCCAACCCCAGGCGTTATAGGGAGAATTCCATCCCCATCCCCAGTTGTTCCAGCCCCATCCGGCATTTCCAAAAAACGGACTGCCCCAGGCACCCCATCCGGCACCCCAGAACGGACTGTTGTTATAAACATTTACGACTGTATTGTCATAGGTATCTCCCCAACCGGGTTGGGCATTATAGCCTAAATCATTATCGAGAAGCAGGTCTTCTTCGGTGTAATCACCCGTAGAAGAATACGAATCAATATCTGTAAAAATGACGCCTTCCTGCTGAGCATTATCAATATCGGCAGCACCCTGATTAAAATAATCAGCGTATATACTACCGTTGGCATTGGTTGTCACATCTTGCGAAGTCACGTTATTGTAGTCTCTGTTTGATGGAGATCCGTAAATTCCATCATTCATAGCATATTGTGACGTTCCGCAAGAGATTAAACCCGCTGAAGCAAAAATGCCCAGGGCCAATTTCAGTATTCCTGTTTGTGTAATGTTCAAGCCTCGCATATCATCCGTATTTATTGTTGTACAATTGTAAATTTAGTTAGTTTTGCGGTCAAATTTGTGCATTTAACAAAGATGTTACAAATCCGAAAAACTACTTAATCTAGCACAAGAGTTGTGCCAAATTTCTATATATGGGAAAGAATTTAACCTCACGGGCAGAAGATTATTCAAAATGGTATAACGAGCTGGTTGTAAAGGCAGATCTGGCCGAAAACAGCGGAGTGCGCGGTTGCATGGTTATTAAGCCTTACGGTTATGCGATATGGGAAAAAATGCAGGCCGAACTGGATCGCATGTTTAAACTTACCGGTCACGAGAATGCGTATTTTCCGTTATTTATTCCTAAATCCTACTTTAGTAAGGAGGCAAGTCACGTAGATGGTTTTGCAAAGGAATGTGCTGTGGTTACGCATTACCGTCTTAAGAATGATGAAGATGGCGGAATTATAGTAGATCCGGAAGCTAAATTGGAGGAGGAGCTTATTGTAAGGCCTACCTCAGAAACCATAATTTGGGATACGTACAGAAAGTGGATTCAGTCTTATCGCGATTTACCTATAAAAATCAATCAATGGGCAAACGTGGTGCGTTGGGAAATGCGCACGCGTCTGTTTCTACGCACTGCAGAATTTTTATGGCAGGAGGGGCATACTGCTCACGCGACCGAGCAGGAGGCGATAGAAGAAGCTAACCTGATGATGCGCGTTTATGCTGAATTTGCAGAGCGTTTTATGGCAATGCCTGTTATACGCGGTACAAAAACAGAAAGCGAACGCTTTGCGGGAGCTCTTGAAACCTATTGTATTGAAGCCTTAATGCAGGATGGTAAGGCGCTTCAGGCGGGAACTTCACACTTTTTGGGTCAGAATTTTGCCAAGGCCTTTGATGTTAAGTTTGCATCCAAAGAAGGGAATCAGGAACATGTCTGGGCTACCAGTTGGGGTGTTTCAACCCGATTGATGGGGGCTCTGGTGATGACACATAGCGATGATAATGGTCTGGTTTTGCCTCCAAAATTAGCGCCAATTCAGGTGGTTATTGTTCCTATATACAGAGGGGAGGAGCAGCTTGATGCAATATCGCAGGTCGCCAAAGAATTAAAGCGTGAGCTACAGCTTTTGGGTGTTTCGGTTAAATATGATGATCGTGATACTCATAAACCGGGCTGGAAATTTAATGAGTACGAACTCAAAGGGGTTCCGCTGCGTATTGCGATTGGTCCGCGGGATCTCGAGAAGCGTACGGTTGAACTGGCTCGAAGAGATACCTTGTCTAAAGAGGTTGTTTCTAAAGATGCTATTGTTGATCGCGTGCAGGCTTTACTGGCAGAAATGCAAACAGCCCTATTTGATAAAGCGCTTAAATTTAGAGATTCGCATATCACCGAGGTGGAAACCTATGACGAGTTTAAAGATATTCTGGAGAATAAGACCGGTTTTGTAAGTGCATTCTGGGATGGTACCTCAGAAACCGAAGAACAAATCAAGAACGAAACTAAAGCTACAATTCGTTGTGTACCACTTGATAACAAGGAAGAATCAGGTACTTGCGTGTATAGCGGGAAACCGGCTTCGAGACGTGTTTTGTTTGCAAAAGCATATTAATTTGAATTTTTTTTGTTTTGCTATTGCGACTTATGAAAATATGTTTATTTTTGCATCCGCATTTGAAACAAAGGCTGGTCCGTTCGTCTAGGGGTTAGGACGCCAGGTTTTCATCCTGGTAACAGGGGTTCGATTCCCCTACGGACTACAAAGGTTTTCACATACCTCAAATGTGATAAAAACATAATGGCCCGTTCGTCTATCGGCTAGGACGCCAGGTTTTCATCCTGGTAAGAGGGGTTCGATTCCCCTACGGGCTACAATTTAAAACAGAGCAAGATAATGGCAAATCACAAGTCATCTTTAAAAAGAATTAGAAACAGCGAGACAAAGCGTCTTAGAAACCGTTACCAAAGCAGAACTACACGTAATGCAATGAAAAAATTACGTGAGGCTGATAAAAAAGAAGCAGAGACTATGTTTCCTTCTGTGGTTTCTATGATCGATAAGTTAGCTAAGAATAATATCATTCACGATAACAAAGCATCTAACTTAAAATCACAATTGGCTAAGCACGTAAACGCGCTTTAATCAATTCTGTTTAAAAGTTTAAAAACTCCCTTGCATTTTTATGCGAGGGAGTTTTTTTGTTGGGATAAATCTGAATATATAGAAGTATAAAAAAATGGATCATTCTCAAAAGTTGTGTGTGAATTGAATGAATAGTTTGATTTTTGTTTTCTAAACAGGAGGCATTGGACGCATATATAGATTTACTTAAGATTTTATTACCAGAATTATTGATTACCCATTTTAACCTTACCGGTCATCAAACAGAGGGAGATATACTGCACCTGCATTTTGAAGAAAAACCAGAGGTCCCTAAAGAGTTTTCTTCAAGCCTGGTCACAGCGCACGGGTTCCATAAAGAAATAACCGTTCAGGATTTTCCTGTGCGTGGCAAAAAAGTATTCCTGCATATAAAGCGACGTCGATGGCTCAACAAACAAGACAAAAAAGTTATTCAGCGTGACTGGAACTTAGTAGCACAGGGAACCCGAATGACCGTCGAGTTTGCTGCTTTTTTAAAAGTACTTAATCAATACTAAAGCTTCTGACTGTCATACCATAGGTGGGTTCTACGGAGTAAACGGTAAAAAACTTCAACGCCAGTACAAAGACCAATTAAGCGACTTCAAAACTTGGGAGCAAAAACCACATGCTAAGCAATGGCTCATCTTTCCAGAGAATATAGGAAGATACTTATCTATTGACGAAACTGCGCTATCCAGAGGGGAGCTCTACACCATAATCACAAATAAAAAAGCAAAAGGTAAAAAAGGATGCATTGTTGCGATCTTTTCCGGCACTAAAGTAGAGCCTATCATAGAGCAGCTCCTTCAAATACCAGCAAAGAAACGAGCCAAAGTCAAAGAAATCACTTTGGATATGGCTAATTCAATGAAGACCATTGCAAGAAAATGTTTCCCAAAAGCAATACAGGTTACAGACCGATTCCATGTACAGAAACTGGCACTGGAAGCCTTACAGGATATAAGGATCAAACACCGATGGGATGCTATAGATATGGAGAACGAACAAATTAAACAAGCCCGGTTAAAACAGAAAAGTTTTACTCCCAAAACCTTTGACAATGGGGATACCAAAAAACAGTTATTAGCCAGGAGCCGGTATCTGCTCTATAAAGCACCTTCAAATTGGACAGAAAACCAATACCAGCGAAGTAAAATACTCTTCGAGCACTATCCAGATATAAAGTTGGCATTTAAGCTCACGCAAAGACTTAGGGATATATTCAACAAAGCAAAGTCAGTAGAAGTGGCTTATACAAAACTGGCTCATTGGTATAAAGATGTAGAGAACACAGGATTTAAGGCATTCAATACCATTGCTAATACCATAAACATTAATTATAGATCAATACTCAATTACTTTATAAACAGAAGTACTAACGCTTCAGCTGAGTCCTTCAATGCAAAGATCAAAGCATTTAGAAGCCAATTTAGAGGAGTAAAAAACATAGAATTCTTTCTATACAGATTAACTACAATTTTTGCTTAAACACAACAATTAGGATTGATCCAAAAAAAATGCCGCATCACTTATGATGCGGCATTTTTAGTATAGTAAAAAAGTTTTTTAACCGTTCATCGATATCAAAAACTCTTCGTTGTTTTTAGTTTGTTTAATGCGTTCACTGATGAATTCCATCGCTTCAATAGGATTCATATCTGCAAGGTATTTACGCATTACCCACATACGCTGAATAGCGTTTTCGCTAAGCAGTAAATCATCACGACGGGTACTTGAAGAGGTAAGGTCAATCGCAGGGAAAATTCTTCGGTTAGCGATCTTACGATCCAACTGCAGTTCCATGTTACCGGTTCCTTTAAATTCTTCAAAAATAACCTCGTCCATTTTTGAACCGGTCTCTGTTAATGCCGTGGCTATGATTGAAAGGGAACCTCCGTTTTCAATATTTCGCGCAGCGCCAAAGAAACGTTTGGGTTTGTGCAGGGCATTGGCATCAACACCACCGCTCAAAATTTTGCCGGAAGCAGGCTGTACGGTGTTGTAAGCGCGGGCCAGACGTGTGATTGAGTCTAAAAGGATTACCACATCGTGACCACATTCTACCAGGCGTTTTGCTTTCTCCAGAACGATGTTGGCTACGCGCACGTGTTCGTGAGCCTCTTTGTCAAAAGTTGAAGCTACAACCTCACCTTTTACGTTACGTTGCATATCGGTCACCTCTTCAGGACGCTCATCAATTAAAAGAATCATTTGATAAACCTCAGGATGGTTTGCTGCGATTGCGTTTGCAACATCTTTAAGCAACATCGTCTTACCGGTTTTGGGCTGAGATACAATCATACCCCGCTGTCCTTTTCCGATAGGTGCAAAAAGATCCATAATACGGGTAGAGATAGTGCTTTGGCGATCTGCTAAGTTGAATTTTTCCTTAGGGAAAAGCGGTGTGAGGTGTTCAAACGAAACACGGTCACGCACCACGCTGGGGTCTAGTCCGTTGATCTTAGAAACCTTAATAAGCGGGAAATATTTTTCCCCTTCTTTAGGAGGTCTTATTACTCCCAGTACAGTATCTCCGGTTTTGAGACCGAATAAACGTATTTGAGATTGCGATACGTAAATATCATCGGGTGATGACAGGTAGTTGTAGTCTGAAGAACGCAGGAAGCCGTAGCCGTCTTGCATTATGTCCAGTACACCCTCGCTCTCAATAAGTCCGTCAAACTCATAATCAGGCTCGCGGTAGCGGTTGCGGGTGTCTTTATTCCCGTTGTCGCGCTGATTATTGTGGCTATTGCCGTTTGAATTACTGTTATTATTATTATTATTATTATTGTTGTTGTTCTGGTTGCCATTAGAATTATTCCCCGAATTGTTATTTCGGTTGTTATTCCTGGGGTTGTTGGCATTTGATCCCGAATTGGAATCTTTTGTATTCTTGGTATTTTGATTGCCGGAGTTGGGATTGTTTTCCTTGCGCGGTCTTCCTTTTGCCGAATTAGAATCCTGTTTGGTGGTAGTATCCTGATCGGGCTTGTTGGGTTTAGGTTTGCGTTTTTGCTTTTCCTTATCTTTAGAAGAATCTACGTCTTTAGATTGATTGGAAGAATCTTTTGGCCCTGTAGATTTTGGAGGATTGTTAGGCCCTTTTGATCCTGAATTCTTTCGGGATTCGTCTTTTTCAGGTTTTCCAGAAGCTTTAGCCCCGGAGTTTGAGGAATCTGAGCTTTTATCTTCGATGACTTCAGCTACAGCTTTAGGGTCTGCTGCCTGCTGGTCAAGGATTTTATAAACTAAATCAAGCTTTTTGAGTGTTCTAAACTTTGGGATATCAAGGCCTTTGGCAATTTCCTGAAGTTCAGGTAGCTTTTTAGCTTTTAATTCTGAAATATTAAACATGAACGATACGTATGAATTTCTGTAATGAATTGGTTTGAATGCGATCAAAAAATTTTGAGAGAAGATCTGATAAATTTTTTGGCAAGTAAGTAGTCAACTCAGAGTTGGCTACACAATGTACTGCAATAATACAACAATATTTTTTATTAATTTGGCTCTAGTCTGATAGAAGTTTTTATTTTTGTCAGCCCTAATGAAGGTATTTACATGATACAACGCATACAAAGCATTTATTTAATTTTGGCCGCAGCGGTTTCTGCCGGACTTTTATTTCTGATACCGGTTTTTAGTACGGCTGAGGGAGAACCGGTTTATGCTACCGGACGTGTCGAGTTGCTGGCTATGTTTTTAGGAAGTGCGTTGTTGTCGTTTATTACCATTTTTTTATTTAAAAATAGAAAGCTGCAGTTTGTACTAGGCAGACTGAATATCATATTAAACTTTATTTTACTAGGTGTATTGGTTTACCAGTCGCAAATCTTATCTGGAGGGGCGGCGGCCCCGGAGAAAGGTATTGGGATGCTAATCCCCATCATTTCTATCGTTTTTATCGCTTTGGCAAACAAAGCAATTAAGCGGGATGAGGATCTTGTAAAATCTGTTGACCGGTTGCGATAGACCTACTATCTTAGTTAATTAGTGCGAAGCCCTGCAAGTATGCCAACTTGCAGGGTTTTTCGTTTTAAAATGTTTGGAGCAGGCCTTAATTAAGCACCAGGTATTAATCGCGTTTCATTTCTATAACCTCCAGATTGTCTATTTTACCCTGATCTACTGTAAACCGAAGCATGGTGCGTACTTTATGAAATCCGTGTTTGCCCACAGCACCGGGATTCATATGCAGCAGGTTGAGTTTTCGGTCTGGCATCACTTTTAAGATGTGTGAATGCCCGCAAATAAATAATTTGGGCGGGTGCGCATATAATTCTTCCCGAATGGCAGGCGAATATCGGCCCGGGTAACCCCCTATATGAGTGATAAGCACATCGACACCTTCACAATTAAAACGGTTATTTAAGGGGAATTCATTTCTGATCTCGTGATCGTCAATATTGCCATATACGGCTCGTAAAGGGGCTATTTTTTGAAGCGCATCGGTTACTCTTAGATCTCCTATATCACCTGCGTGCCATACTTCATCTGCTTTTTTGGCGTATGCCAAAATACGATCGTCTATATGGCTGTGGGTGTCACTGAGAAGCAGGATTTTTTTCATACGAGGGAAACTTAATTGGGTGAGAAGAGCCCCTGCAAAGATGTATCTTTGCAGCTTTAATCACAAATTCAAAGCGTGCGGTATTTTATAGATATAGCTTACGAGGGGACTGCATACCATGGTTGGCAGCGACAGCCGCAGAGTATCACCGTGCAGGAAGAATTGGAAAAGGCATTAACCACCTTGCTAAGGTCTGAAATTGCGGTTACCGGTGCCGGGCGCACAGATGCCGGAGTGCATGCAAAACAACTTTGGGTTCATTTTGACTATGAAAATTTGCTAACTCCAGATGAGCAACAACATCTGGTTTTTAGACTGAATCGTTTTTTGCCCAAAGCCATTGCCGTTAAAACGATGACTCCTGTAGCGGCAGAAGCACATGCGCGTTTTGATGCCATAGAGCGCAGTTATTCTTATTTCATTCACCAGCAGAAAAATCCTTTTTTGGTGAATCAATCGTATTTTTTTGAAGCCGAAGTGGATTTGGAGTTGATGAATGAGGCTGCAAAATTGCTTTTAGGCAGGCAGGATTTTAAATGTTTCAGCCGGTCAAATACAGATGTGAAAACTTATCTTTGCGACATTAGGGAAGCGTTCTGGAGCCGTGAAGAAGACCGATTGGTTTTTAGGATTACTGCAGATCGATTTTTACGCAATATGGTGCGCGCCGTAGTAGGAACTTTGCTGGATGTAGGCCTTAAAAAAACGAGCGTTAATGAGTTGAAAGACATCATAGCCGGCGGCGAGCGATCTGAGGCAGGCGCTTCTGCTCCTGCGCATGGCTTATACCTCACCGCAGTGCGTTACCCCGAAGAAATCTTTATCCCGTATGGCAGACAATAAAGGCAATGCTTTTGATTTTGGCTTGTTTAAAAAGCTTTTGAGTTATACACGCCCTTATCAGGGGCGCATGTATTTTGTAGGTATTTCTGCGATTCTGATTTCAGTATTTGCAGTTTTACGGCCCATTTATTTCGAGTATGCCATAGACCAGGGTATGCAGCCCAGGGATATGGACACGTTGCTGTACTATATTGGGTTGAGTTTTCTGGTGCTTCTGGGCGAATCTATTTTCCAGCTTGTATTTATCTATTTTGCAAACTGGCTGGGACAGCAGGTGGTACTCGATATACGCACCAGGCTTTTTAATCACATGATTTATTTTAAAAAGCAGTATTACGACAAATCTGCCGTGGGCAGGCTGGTGACGCGGGCTGTAAATGATATCGAAACCATCTCAAGTATTTTTAGTCAGGGGCTTTTTATGATTATCAGTGATCTTCTTAAAATGCTGGTGATTGCGGGAGTAATGCTTTACAAAAGCTGGCAGCTTTCTCTTATAGTTTTTGTTATCCTTCCGTTTATACTTTATGCCACCCGTATTTTTCAGCGGAAGATGAAAGTTGCGTTTGAAGAAGTGCGTACTCAGGTCGCTAATCTCAATTCATTTGTTCAGGAACGGGTTACCGGGATGAAAATTGTGCAGATTTTTTCGCGTGAGCGCATAGAGCGTGAGAAGTTTAACGAGATTAACCAAAAGCATATGCGGGCCTGGAACAAGACCGTATGGTACAACTCTATTTTCTTTCCCATTGCCGAAATGGTTACTTCAATCACGATAGGTTTACTGGTTTGGTATGGGGGTTTGAGAGCTGTAGAGAATGATGTTATTACCATAGGTCTGGTAACTGCTTTTATACAATTTTCGCAAATGCTGTTTACACCGTTACGTCAAATTGCCGATAAGTTTAATACCCTGCAGATGGGAATGGTAGCGGCCAATCGGGTTTTTGGTATTCTGGATACCGATGCACGTATTAAAGATGAAGGGACGCGCGAACTGGCTAAAATTAAAGGAGATATCAGTTTTCAGGATGTGCGCTTCAGTTATGTGCCGGACGAAGAGGTTTTACGCGGAATTAATCTCGAGGTTGCGGCAGGAGAGACGGTTGCTATTGTAGGATCTACAGGAGCCGGAAAATCGACTATCATTAACTTACTGAGTCGCTTTTATGAAATTGACAGTGGAACGATTTCTATTGACGGAATAGATATAAAAGATGTAAAAATCACTTCGCTGCGCTCTGAAATTGCGGTTGTTTTACAGGATGTTTTCCTGTTTGCAGATTCTATTCTCAATAACATCACGCTCAATAATCCCGATATTTCGGAAGAGGATGTGGTGAACGCGGCTAAAACTATTGGTGTAGATAAATTTATATCGAGCCTTCCTAATGGCTATCATTACAATGTAAAAGAGCGCGGTGCGATGTTGAGCAGTGGTCAACGCCAGCTCATTTCATTTTTACGGGCTTATGTAAGCAACCCAAGTATTCTGGTTCTGGATGAGGCTACTTCTTCTGTCGATTCTAATAGTGAGCACCTCATACAAAAGGCGATTAATAAAATCACCAAAGGGCGTACCTCAATTGTAATCGCGCATCGTCTGGCCACAATTAAAAAGGCAGATAAGATCATCGTGATGGAAAAGGGTCAGATTGTTGAAATGGGCAACCATAAAAGTCTTCTGGAGAAGGAAGATGGTTACTACAGAAAACTCTACGAAGTACAGTTTGCCTCAAATTCTGAAATAGAGTAATCTAGCTTTTAGATTGCCCGGCAGTTTTTGTGCTTTCGATCAGAGCATCAAAAACACCCAGTTTATACATTATTATCATAGCTACAGTGCATAAAATGGTGAAAACAATACCTCCGATTAAGGCAAACAGCGAGGTTTTTAAGATCAGGCTGGTAGTGTTTAAACGGTACAAGCGTTTAAGTACAAAGCAGATATAAACAATGTAGGCGATAATTCCTGTAAAGCTGATAAAGGTATACAGGGAGGTTGACCAAATCGTGCCAATGGCTAAAATGTAGAATACCAGGTTAATGTGACTAAACGCATAGAGGTAAATTACAATATGCTCCAGGTAATTGTACTTTTTGTAATTCCAGAATACGATTCGGGAGATTAAAGCCAGAATGGGAATACTCAAAACGCTGAAAAGTGTCTGGTATTCATTAATGCTCATCGTAAAATTTTTGATAAATGCCAGCTGCTGTTCCTGATTTGGAGTTTCAGATACCTGAAGGTTTTCAAAAAGGGAATCCATTAAATACTCACGAAGGATAAATACATAGATTCCCGCTACCGTAAGTGATATGGCAAAGTAACCAAAGGCAGAGAGGTATTTTTTACGAACCCCGTCTATATAACCGCCTATGACGTCTTCCGGTTTGGTAAAGAGTGCTCTGAAGGTTTTTAGAAAGGCGCTATCCAGGTTTAGGAAGCGGTCATTAAAATCTTCAGCCAGGTTTTTTACGGTTATTCGGTTTTTTACGATTTGTCCTCCGCAGGCACTGCAAAATGCTGCACCGGCATCTAAATTTTGATGACAATTTCTACAATAGCTTACTATGGCTAGTTGTTCATTGGTCTGCTCAACTTGTTCCATAATTTAGCTTAGGTCTTTACGTATGATATCTACGAGCTCGGTCGTGTTCTTGAATAATACAAATTCGCCATCCTTAAGATAGCTGATGTTGCCGGTTTCTTCACTAACAACCAGGGCTACAGCATCTGTTTTTTCGGTAATACCAACAGCGGCTCTGTGCCGAAGCCCAAAGCGCAGGGGAATGTTGCGCTCATTAGAAACCGGAAGTATGGCACGGGTAGCGACAATTTTGTTGTCTTCGATAATGGCGGCTCCATCGTGCAGGGTTGAATTTTTAAAGAAAATGCTTTCCAGAATGGGGCGGTTCACCTCGAGGTTCATCTCGTCACCGGTTTGTTTTACAAAATCGAGATTGGTGGTGCGCTGAATGACGATGAGTGCGCCGGTTTTGTCCTTGCCCATTTTTTCGCAGGCATCTACAATCTCTTCCACTTTAGTGAGGGAGTTGTCCTGATTTTCGTCCTGAAGAAACTTGATGTGTTTTAAAAATCCTGACTTCCGGCCGATGTTTGTAGAACCTATCATCAGCAAAAACTTGCGAATTTCCTGTTGAAAAACCACGATGAGCGCAAACATCCCGGCACCGATAAACTGGCCCAGAATGGTACTTAGCATTTCCATCTGAAGCAATTGTGTGATTTTCCAGATTACCCAGATGATACAAATTCCCAGAAAAATATTGATGGCCACAGTACCCTTAACGAGTTTGTAAAGATAATAGAGTAGGGTGGCTACCAATAGGATGTCGACCAGGTCAAGTATTCTAAAGTTTTCAAGAATGTCCAATGCTCAGGTAGTTTTTGTAAAAATAGGCTAAAATATATGGTTCTCTAAAGTGACAGAAGGTATTAAATTATACAAAAGCACCATATAAAATGAATACAAACATAAAACTACAAAAATAGTTGTTTAACTATAATTTTCGTTTTATGTTTGTAATGCGTTAGGGATTAAGGCATTGTCGGAGCGCATTTGCAGCCGTTTTTTTCGGCGGCAAATCGCGACTGCCGCAAGCCCGCCCGAACGCCCTAAAATTTATGATCCCTATGGAAAAACTGACCAATAAAGAAGAAGAAATTATGCACGTTTTATGGAGGCTCGAAAAGGCTTTTGTGAAGGAGGTGCAGGCAGAACTGGAAGATGAAAACCTGCATTACAATACGGTGTCGACTATTGTGCGAAATCTGGAAGAGAAAGGGTATGTGGGGCACAAGGCTTTTGGGAAAACGCATCAATACCATCCTTTGATAAGCCGGGAGTCCTATGGCAAGAAATTCTGGAATGAGGCCACCCGCCGGTTTTTTGACAGTTCGTACAAAAATATGGTTTCGTTTTTTGCTCAGGAGGAGAAAATAACGGCAGACGAGTTGCGGGAAATACTTGAATTAATCGAGAAAAAGCAATAGTATGGATTTTCTCATTTACCTATTGAAAAGCACTGCCGTGTTGAGTCTGTTTTACCTGACTTATCTGGTTTTGCTGCAGAAGGAGACTTTTTTTGAAACCAATCGCAAGTTTTTGCTGGGAGGGGTTTTTGTAAGTTTTGTACTTCCGGTGGCGGTATTTACCCAAATCGTTTATGAAGAAATGCCGGTTTTTGATTTTACGGTGAATACGGTTGGGGTTGCGTTGGCAGAAACACCTCAAAATTCATTTGAATTTGGAATTTGGGAAGCTGTTTTAACCGGTTATCTACTGGGAGCAGGGGTTATGTGTCTTCTTTTTGTGTGGAAGCTTTATGAGCTGCTGCGTTTTTTAAACAGGCAAAACGGGAAGCTTGAAAATGGGTTTAGAATCATTCAGGCAGAAGGACTGGAGTCTCCGTTTTCCTTTTTTAAGTATATCGCAGTTGATAAAACCCGCTATAGTTCTGAAGATTTTGAAATGATCCTGGCTCACGAACAGGCTCACGCACGTCAATACCACAGTCTGGATACCCTTTTAATGCAACTTGTGCTTATCGTTAATTGGTTTAATCCACTGGCCTGGTTGTATAAGAGTGCCGTAATTCAAAATCTGGAATATCTCGCCGATGCCACCACCGCAGGTACATTATGCAGTCCTAAAAATTACCAAATGGCACTTGTAAAAGTTGCTGTGCCCGGGCAGGTACCTGCCTTAACCCATTCATTTTATCAATCATTCATCAAAAAACGAATAGTTATGTTAAACAAACAATCATCAAGCAAGGCCAATCAGCTGAAACTGGCAGTCATTTTACCGGTACTCGCGGTATTTATCTGGAGTTTTAATTTAAAAGAAGAAGTACGCTATTTAGAATCAGGCGAAGAGCCCGAAATGGAAGTAGCAGCAAAGTCTTCATCAGTTGGAAATGGGTCTGAAGTTACTGATGAGAATCTGGAAGCTGTTAAGCCGTCTCCTAATGAAGATGAGCAAACCCGTGCTTTACATCAGCAAGCAGCTACTGTGCAGACTTCATTTAAACGGGTAATTACTAATACGTTTACTAAAAGTGATCTTAACGCACTCGCTAAAGAGCTCGAATCGGAGCATCAGGTGAGCTTTAACTTTTCAAATGTAAAATACAATGCATCAGGATTATTAACATCTATAAAGATTAGTGTAAAGGATAAGGTTAGCGGCAATCAGGCCAGTTCCAGTTATTCAGGGGATAAGCCCATAAGTGACATTGCAATCTATAGAACCGAGGACGGGACTTTTGGGGTAACATCGGCTTCCAACAGTATTTTACAGGGCACGAGAAGTAATGCGGCAGCTAATCAAGATCTGGCAAAAGACTTGGAGGAAGCTATCGCCATACGTAAAGCTGAACTGGAAATGCGCAAAGAAGAAATGAAAGCCGAAATGGAATTGCGTAAAGCCGAGATGGAGGCAGAAGTTGAATTACGCAAAGCTGAGATCGAAGCTGAAATGGAATTACGGAAGGCGGAACTTGAAGCAAAACGGGAACTACGGGAAAAAGAAATGGAAGCTAAACGCGCAGAAATGGAAGAGCTTAAAGTAATTGGTTATGGAAAGTCTGGTTCTACAAATCAAAACAGCCGTTTTAAAACGCCAGATAGTTCCTATCTAAAACCTAAAGAAACTTTTTTGTTTGGTGCCCCAAATAAAGGATTCAGTTTTGTCTTTCGTGGAACCGGAGAAAAATCTGATGAGCGAATACCTCTCATTATCATGGACGATAAAGAGATCAGCCAGGAAGAACTTCGGCTACTTGATCCTAAAGACATCGAATCTTTCTCTGTAATAAAAGACGATTCTGCAATTGAAGCTTATGGAGAAAAAGGTAAAAACGGAGTGATATTAATTACTACAAAATCGAAGAAAAACTAAATATTTTTCAAATCTGTAAAAATCCGCTGTAATCTTTTTACAGCGGATTTTTTTATGTCTTAAAAGATGAAATGTTCTTTTAGGAGCCGTTTTTAATTCATTTGCCCCTTGAGATTTTAAAAGTTGCCGAAAAAGCGCCTATAAAAGTTACAGTTGTAAAGCTTATGGGAGTTATAGGGTTTATAATTTATACAGAATTGAAGGGTTTTGTGTTTTGGTTTTTGGGTAAAGTCATTTTTTTACTTACAATACTGTATTCACTTTTATTAATAGTTGTGCAATTGCTTGTGGGAGTGATTTTTACTTCCGTATTTGTGATCAAATAAAAATTAATCAATCAAAAATCACAATCATGGTCACACTTATTTTAACACTTATTGAAACCATTTTCGGATAATCCTAAAATAGTCATAACACCTTCTGTAAGCGCGCGCAGAAAGGGGTTAAAAGCTTAAATTTGAGATACTAACCACTCAAAAGGGAATCCTGCTATGAAGAAAACGTTTTTTAAAACGCTTGCCAAACTGAATAAAAAGGTTTTACCCAGCCTTACGAAAAAGAATGTTGATCTGGCTAAAGCCAGTAAGCTGCAACTGGCCTTATTTGGCTATAAATTATGGGTGACAAAGAATGCTTTAGATTAATAATGCAGTAGGCTGTGCAGGTTATAGGGACTTAATTTTTTTCTTCCGTTAAGAAAATCGAGTTCCATTAAAAAGTTGCATTGCACTACTTTACCACCACAGTGTTCTACCAGGCGACAAGCCGCAGCGGCAGTGCCTCCGGTCGCCAGAACATCATCGTGAACGATTACCAGATCTCCTTCAGCAATACTTTCCGCCTTTATTTCAAGACTGTCTGTTCCGTACTCTAAATCATAACTTTCGCTCAAAATTTTTCCGGGGAGCTTACCGGGTTTTCTAACCGGCACAAATCCTAATCCTAGTTTTTGAGCCAGTAAACTGCCAAACAGGAATCCACGGCTTTCAATCCCGATTACTTTAGTTGCTTTGATGTCGTATAATCCTTTTGCCAAAAGCTCAACAGCGTAATTGGTAGCCCTGGCGTTTGCCAACAGGGGACTTATGTCTTTAAAGACAATTCCTTCTTTCGGAAAGTCGGGTACGTCTGTGATGTAATTCTTAAGATCCATAATATTGGTTTTGATTTTAGCGGTCAGGATGTGTGTAAACTAATTCGCAAAATATATCTTTAAAGCTACAAATAGTAATCAATACCCCATGGAAATTTTGATGAGCCAGTTTTTTGGAGCACTTTATGGTTTTTTGGCCATTGTATTAGGAGCCTTTGGCGCGCACGCTTTAAAAAAGCATTTTACACAGGAGCAACTCGCCAGTTTTGAAACGGGAGTGAAGTACCAGATGTATCACGCCCTGCTATTACTTGTTTTGAGCTTTAATCTTGGTTTTAATACAGCGCTAGAAGGTTATATAATCACCTGCCTTATTTTGGGTACTTTTTTATTTTCCTTCTCCATTTATGGTCTTTGCCTTTCGGGTGCATTGGGCAGAAAATGGAAGTTTCTAGGGCCGGTAACCCCTTTGGGCGGGCTGCTTCTTGCAACTGGATGGTTGCTTTTGGCCTACATTTTTATCAAAGATTTTATGTTCTAAAAAAAGAAAGCTCCAGATAAATCTGAAGCTTTCGCACTTATGTATAATTAACGCTAAAAATTCTATGTTATTAAAGGCGGCTAATCCAAATAAATAAACTCAAATTTCTTAGTCAATCTAATTACTTAAAAGACGACCTGAAATTACAGATGTGACAAAATTTTACTGAAAAAAAGTAAAATTAACATTTATGGGTAGCCGGCATAATTTAAATCGCAATTGCAGTCGCTTGAGCAGTAGATTTATCTGCCTTAAACAGATTTTGATAGTGCATCACATTTTTAACACCTTCGAGTTTGCAAAGCACGGTTATGGCTTCACAAAGACCTTCAAAAAGAATTTCTTTTGATTGGCGATCCTCAGGTCTAAAGGAATTGCGTTTAAGGGGCAATTGATACCCGCAGCCTCTTAAGAATGCAGCTTCAATTTGAATTAATTCGACGGGAGAGTAGCCTTCAAATTTTTTACCGAAAGCCTGATTGACCTGGCCTACATAGCTTAATCTTAGGGAGCCGTGCCCTTCGGTAAGATGCTTCCAGCTTTCTGTGTTGTTCAAAATATTGCCTACCGCACAGCTTTTACAGCACTCCGGATCAAGCCTGTTTTCGTGAAATGCCGTATACAGTTTTTGCAGAGCCTGATCTAAGCGAACATTTTTCATAATCTTTTCTTTTTTATAAAGTTACAAAATCTGAGATTAAACGTAATTTGTGCTTTGTAATCTTTTGTATTCTTTACTATCACATGTTTTCTATGTTTAAAAACCTATTCATTTTTCTCGCAATTGGTTTTTTGACTTTTTCACCACGGATTTGTACGCTTTGGGCTCAAAATACGAGTGAAGAACATATTAAGGCTGAACTTCTAAAAGCTCAGGAACTCTCGTATAGTAATTTTGACGAGGCAATCACTACACTTACCAATGCATACCTGTATACCAAAGAGCACGAGATTCCTCTGCTTACCGCCGAAGTACTGTATACCGCAGGCTGGATTTATTATGTAAAAGGGATGTATGATGAGTCGCTTACTCATTTTGTTGAAGGGCGTAATCTATTTAGAGAACAAGGTGACTATACCGGTGAGGGAAAAGCGCTCATGGGTAATGGTCTGGTGATACAGGCATTAGACCGGCATAAGGAAGCGATTGCGATCTTTAGCGAAGTAATGAAAATTTATGACGCGCATCAACTAGAAGAAAAAAAGGCAGCTGTTTTTATAAATCTTTCTATTTCTTATATCGAGCAGCGTGAGTTCGATAAAGCTTCGGGGGTTTTAGAAGAAGCCCGAAAGCTAGCTGAGCGTAATAATTTAAAGGGTATCTTACATCATTACCACAATAAATCTGGAGAGGTAGCCTTTCAAATCAAGGATTTTGATAGTGCAATTAAACATCATCAGGCAGTTTTAGACGACTCTCAGGAAGCCAATGCCTGGGAAAAATCTTATGCCTATGCAGGATTGGCTCAATCCCATCTTGCCCTTAAGAATTTTGAGCTGGCAGAAGAGTATGCTCTCGAGGCCATGAGTTTTGCCAAAGGATCACAATCGATCTGGGATCTGGAGCGTAATTCAGCTATTTTATCATCGGTTTATGCGGCGAGGGGTAACTCTGAAAGAGCTTATGAAGCCCTGAAAGAAAATCAGCGTTACCGGGATTCCCTTTATGATATTAAAACGACTCAGCAGATTAATGTAATGCGGCTTGAGGAAAAGGAGATCGAAAATCAGCAGCTTACTGCGGCGATGGAGCTCAAGGAAACGGAGTTAAATTCCAAGCGAACGCAACTCATCGCTTTGGGTATTTTTGCGTTATTACTCGTACTGATTCTGTTTTTAACCTGGAAAAACTACAAGCAGAAAGCCCGCTTTGCCGAAGAATTGCATCAAAAAAATCGGGTTATTGAAACCAACCAGGCCACGCTTTTAAAGCGCAATAATGCACTTTCAAAGCTTGATGAGCATAAAAACAAACTGTTTACCATAATTTCTCACGATTTACGATCACCCATAAGTTCTATACGACAAGTGCTGGTATTGGCAGAATCGGGACTGGTGAGTCCGGAAGAGTTTGCGAAGCTCACCGGGGATCTTAAAAAGCAGACCGATGCCACTTTGGTGATGATTGATAATTTATTAAAGTGGTCTCATTCGCAGCTTGAAGGTGTATTGATAAATCCATCTCAGGTAGACCTGGTCGAGATTGTTTCCATTGTTTTGGAGACCTACAGTGCCGGAGCTGAGCTCAAAGACATTCATCTTACGAGGCAAAAGGATCTGCCTTTTATTCTGGTCGATGCCGGTCATTTATCGGTGATTTTACACAACCTGATTTCAAACGCGCTTAAGTTTACGCCGTCAGGTAAAAGGATTGAATTGAGTTACGAGCAGCAATCAGCCTGGGTAAAACTTATAATAGCTGATGAAGGCACCGGTATGAGTGCCGAAAAATTGAATGAGATCAAATCAAATCAGGAGCAAATCCTTTCAAAAGTGGGTACCGAAATGGAAATAGGCACCGGTCTGGGCCTGACGGTGGTTAAGCAGTTTCTGGAGCTCAACGATGCCACGCTTGAAATTGAAAGTGTTCCCGGTAAAGGCTCTACTTTTGTGGTTTGCTTTAAAAAAGCGCCGGTTGACCCGGGTTCATAAGGAAGCATTTAACTTAATCGATTCTGATTTTAATCCTTTACCACTTACTTCTAATTGGATAGTACCTCGTTTTTCTGAGGATTGAACCAATACGACCAACTTTCCACTGAACACTTGCATCGTGGGTTTGTGAAATAATTCCAGAGACGTGGCATCACCGTTACAGGCAGCGCGAAAGCTTCCGGCACCGGTTACCTTAAAGTTGAGTTGGTTTGTCGCAGTAGGACAGGGGATACCGTTTTTATCGACTACCGATACCGTAACAAACGCAAGATCTTTTCCATCTGCATTAAGGGTGGTGCGATCTGCTTCCAGCTTTAAGGCATAGGGTTTTCCGGCGGTTTTGACTTCTTTCTCAGCAACAGGCTTATTGTTTTCGTCTAAAGCAATCACTTTTAAAGTTCCGGGCTCATAGATTACGTCATTCCACATCAGGCGATAGCGAGTTTGTGGAGTAGAATCGTTTTTGATTTGAATTCCCTGGCTTTTTCCATTCACAAATAATTCGGCACGATCATAACTGGTATAAACAAAAACCGGAGTCTTCTGGCCCTCGCGACCTTCCCAGTTCCAATGGGGCAATATATGCAGGGTTTCATCCTGGGTATTCCAACGGCTCCGGTATAAATAATACCGGTCTTTAGGGATACCGGCAAGGTCTACCATTCCAAAATAGCTGCTGCGAGACGGCCAGCTGGTATCGTAAGGCGTGGGTTCGCCCAGATAATCAAAACCCGTCCATACAAATTCACCAATTACCCAGGGTTTATCATCTTGCAGGATGAAGTCGTCTTCGGGTAAATTAGACCAGCTGCAATATTCCAAATCGTAAGACGAACTTTGAAAATCGGGATATTCTTTCATACTCGCCTTTTCAACCGGAAACTTATAAATTCCACGCGAACTAACCGTCGAGGCGGTTTCAGAACCCAGAATAAAGCCCTGAGGAAATTTCTCATAGGCCTCATCGTATAGATGCACGCGGTAATTGAGTCCGGGAACGTCGAGAATAGCACCAAAACCAGATTCCATCGTAGCTTTAACCTGATCCATCCCTACGGTAACGGGACGGGTAGGGTCTTCTTTATGAAACAACTCCTGAAGCCATCTGGCTCGTTTTACGCCTTCGCTTCCGTACTGGTCAGGAACTTCATTGCCCGCACTCCACATCACGATTGCCGGATGGTTTCGCGTAGCGCGCACTAAATTTTCGACATCGCGTTTGGCATAGTCATCAAAGAAGCGGTTGTAGCCATTTTCAACTTTTGGCTTTTTCCACTCGTCAAAACTTTCCGCTAAAAACATAAAACCCATCTCATCGGCTAACTCCAGTTGCTCAAAGGAGGGCATATTGTGCGCGCTGCGAATGGCATCACAGCCCAAATCTTTTAAAATCTGCATCTGTCTGCGCAGCGCAGCTTTGTTAACCGCAGTTCCAATAGGCCCCAAATCGTGATGCAGGCAGACTCCTTTAAATTTTCGGGTTTTACCATTAAGCTGAAACCCATTTTCTGCGGAATAATGTATTGACCGAATACCAAAGGTGGTGGTGACTTCATCTTTAAGTTCATCACCGGCGTAAAGTTTGGAAACAGCAGTATAGAGGTAGGGATTTTCGGGACTCCACAATTGAGGTTTTTCCACTTTAATATTTTGCTCAAATTGATTTAGGATAGATTGTGTACTTTCATTTTGAGCGATTTCATTTCCTTCGGTATCATAAAGAGTTGTCGTCAACCTAAGATTTTCGCCCGTAAATCTTGTTTTTATAGTAACCTGCGCGACTTCTGCTGTTGCTATCGGAGTGGTTATCGTAGTTCCCCATTGGTCAATACTTTCGGCATTTTTAATGATAAGGCTAACCGGCCTGTATAGGCCTGCCCCGGGATACCAGCGTGACGAAAATTCTTTATTAGAAAGTTGAACGGCCAGGGTATTTTTACCCTCAAGCAGTTTATCACTGATGTCAAAATAGAAATAGGCATATCCATAAGCCCACTCGCCAATTTTCGCTCCGTTGAGGTAGACCTGCGGTTCGCTCATCGCCCCTTCAAAAAGCAGAATGGCCTTTTTGCCTGCTGCCCAATCAGCAATTTCAAAAGTGTTACGATACCAGCCGGTTCCGGTAAACGGGAGAGCGCCGGTGCGACCTGTTTTTTCTGTTGGTATTTTCTCGCCGTTTTGAGTAATGGCAACGGTTTGTTTGTCTATTTCCTTATCAAAAGGACCATAAATAGCCCAGTCGTGAGGCACAGTTACCGCCTGCCAGCCCGAATCGTCAAAACCTATTGCTTCAGCAGTTGCTGCATCGCCTTTATGAAATTTCCATCCTTTTTCTAATTCGATTACAGAACGGGATTGGGCGCTGCAAATAATTGTCACAAAGGAAAAAAACCAAACGAACTTAATATTCATAAATATAAATTAGGAAATAAAATTACAAAGTTAAATCGAGTTGTGTGGATATTAAAACCCGCATAAATACTATTGTCAGACATAATTCAATCTTGTCAAATAGTCAAAATAACTATAAGTAAATTGAGGTAATTGCGGTTTTTGTTCTTTTTTTTTAGAAAATTAATAGTATTTTTAATGTGAAAGATACACTTATTAAACAACAAACTATGCAAAACAACAACTTTAATTGGAGCAGAGCAGCCACAATTTTCACTCTGCTGATTTATTTAATGGGCCAGACTTTTAGTTTTGGACAGACCAAACAAGAAGTACAAGGTGTTGTGACTTCTGAGAACGGTATGCCTATTCCAGGCGTTAATGTTACTGTTAAAGGTAAATCTGTAGGTGCAGTGACAGATTTCGATGGAAATTTCCTTATTGAGGCGGATTCTGGAGATATACTTGTCTTCAGTTATGTAGGCTTCAAACCCAAAGAAATTACGGTAGGTAGTGAAAGTCAAATTGATGTAAGTCTAGAGGAAGACACTGCTAAACTTGATGAAGTGGTAGTAGTAGGTTATGGCAAACAGCAACGGAATACACTGTCTGGGGCAGTTTCTGAAATTAAATCAGAACAACTTGAACAAAACCCTACTGCAAACCTCAGTAATGCCTTAGTTGGGCAAACCTCTGGTATTATTGCTACACAAAGATCTGGTGAACCAGGAAGAGACGGGTCTCAAATATTTATAAGGGGTATTGGAACAACCGGAGATGCATCGCCAATTTATGTAATAGACGGTATTGTGCGTACTGCACGTGATTTTTCACAGCTTAATGCTAATGAGATTGAATCGTTTTCTGTTTTGAAAGATGCTGCAAGTGCTGCAGTATTTGGAGTACGTGGGGGTAACGGTGTTATTTTAATCACTACTAAGCGTGGTAAAAAAGGTGTAATGCAAATAAACCTGACTACAACTCTCGGAGTACAGGAGCGTACACGGGACCCTAAATTTTTGAGTGCATACGAATACGGAAATTTGTATAACGAAGCTCTAACAAATCAAGGTGATGAACCTCTTTATACTCAAGAAGAATTAGAGCTATTCAGAAACGGTAGTGATCCTGACAATTACCCGAACACGAATTGGTTTTCTGTACTTAACAAAACTGCTCTAATTCAAACCTATAATATTTCGGCAAACGGTGGATCTGAAAAAATTCAATATGCGACATCTTTTGGAGTTTTAGATCAGGATGGTATTGTGCCTAATGACAATTTCAAACGATATAACTTCCGGTCAAATATTGATGCAGATGTTACAAATACAACACGTCTATCGTTTGACGTTTCCGGACGTGATGAAAAAATCACATCTATAGGAAGTCCAGAGGTTTTTAGATGGCTTACGTCAACTAGACCAGATATGCAACCTATAAAATGGTCTAATGGCGGATATTCAAACGGCCCTGCCTACCTTACATTACCTGAGAATGGATATCGAAAAGAAGGTATTCAGGCATTTAAGGGAAGAATAGAACTGGAGCAAAAACTACCGGTTGAGGGTCTTACTGTAAGAGGAATTGCTGCTTATGATAAAACTCTAACTGACGTAAAAAACTGGTCATATGTTAAAATTCCATTTTACACCCAAGATGGTAATGGAGGCTTTCAGGAAAGTGTAAGTGGAGCAGACGCACCTTCTTCGCTGTATCAGAGCAATAATGACTTTCAATCATTAACCTTACAGGCTCATATCAATTACGAACGCTCATTTGGAGATAGTGATATTTCAGCTCTTGCTCTTTACACCCAAACTCAAGAGAAATGGCGATTCTTAAGTGCTTTTAGAGATGGTTATACCTTAGCGATAGACGAAATCGATTTCGGAGGTACGGCAAACCGCAATAACCGTGGTTACTCAGGAAGTAGTGGTCGTCAGGGTTTTGTAGGTAGAATCAACTGGACCTATAAAGATAAGTATATCCTTGAAGGAAGCTTTAGAACTGATGGCTCAGAACAGTTTGCTCCAGGTAAGCGTTGGGGCTTTTTCCCGTCGGCATCTGCGGCCTATGTATTAAGTAAAGAAGCTTTCTTGGAAAATTCGGAAACAATTGACTTTTTAAAATTAAGAGCTTCTTATGGTGTTTTAGGTAATGACAGAATTGGAAATCAACGTTTCCTATATCTACAATCGTACAATGTAAATGGAAATGCTGTTTTTGGTGATGGTGATGTACAGCCAGCTATTTTTGAAGGTAATTTGGCAAATCCCGATGTGACTTGGGAAACAGTGAAAAAATTGAATATAGGGGTTAATTCTATTTTATGGGATGGTGCTCTTTCTGTAAATGTGGATTATTTCTTTGATCAGCGCAGTGATATTTTAGGATATCGCAATTTAACTGTTCCTGATTTGTTAGGTGTTAGTCTTCCTGTTGAAAATCTAGTTGAGATTAATAATCGAGGTTTTGAACTTGAACTGGGTCATCGTAATTTTCTATCTGATGATTTGAGCTATTCGCTGAATGGTAATCTAACCTTTGCCCGAAATAAAGTGATTTTTATTGATGAACCTGTGACTGAAAATCCGAACATTCGACGTACTGGTTTACCCCTAGGAACGCAATTTGGGTTACGAGCTTTAGGACTCTTCCAATCACAGGAAGAAATAGACAATGCTCCTACCCATTTTGGGGATACTGCGCCTGGTGACATTCGTTATGCTGATGTAAATGATGATGGCTTGATTGATGATAATGACCGTGTGGCAATAGGTCCTTCAAACACACCAGAGATTATATACGGTATACGAGGAGGTATCGAGTATAAAGACTTTGATTTTTCATTTTTATTTCAAGGTGCTGCACGTGTAAGACAGTATTACAGTGGTGAAGCAGCATGGCCGTTCTTTTTGGGTACAGGTAATGCATATGAAAAAAACCTGGACCGTTGGACTCCAGAAAATACTGATGCCAGTGAACCAAGAGTACTTATTGATGCCACTAATAATCATCGAGGTTCTTCTTTTTGGTTGAGAGATGCCTCATATATCAGACTTAAAAATATTGAGATTGGGTACAACTTACCTATAAGTAATGAGAATAGTTTAATTCGTGGCATGCGTATTTATGTGAATGCAAACAATATAGCAACCTGGACTAAGATTGAAGATTACGATCCTGAAAATGATAATGGCCGAGGTTGGGGATATCCGCAATTACGCATTTGGAATGTGGGATTAAATATGAATTTCTAAAATTAAAGTGATGAAAAAGTATAAAATAAATATTGTTAAAATTGGTGTTTTGGCAGTTCTGGGTGTTTTTACCAGCTGCAACGACGACTTACTTGATCAGGTTCCCAAAGACTCATTAACTGAGGAACTCGTTTGGACTGATGAGCAGGGGGCAATACAGTTTGTAAATGGTATATACGGCAGTATGCCATCTGGTTTTGATCGTAATTATGGAGGTTGGGCAAAGGGACTCTACCTTCTAGACGGAACTACAGATGATGGAGATGTTAGTATGCAATGGACACATTCAAACCAGCTTCAGTCAGGTGATTTCTTGCCTAGCAATGTTCCTTGGGGGACAACCTGGGGAGACTATTATCGTCTTGTACGTAAAGCCAATGCAGCACTGGAGAATTTGGACAGACTAGGCAATGAAGAGTTGAGAGATCGCTTAAAAGGAGAATCTCATTTTTTAAGAGCGTTTATTTATCATGAGTTATTGAGACTTTATGGCTTCAATGAAGACGGTAATGAGCCTACCGGAGTACCACTAATAGATCGTAGTCTCACGTTAGAAGATGATTTTGAAATTCCTAGATCAACTTATGACGAAGTAGTAGATTTTATTATAGCTGATTTAGATGCAGCCTTGACTTACTTACCTTCAAAATCTGAAACAGTTGCGGGTAGAGCAACTGTAGGAGCAGCAAATGCACTCAAAAGCCGTGTTCTTTTATATGCTGAAAGATGGCAGGCCGCTGCTGATGCCGCAGAGGCTGTTATAGGAACGGAATACAGTTTATATTCCGATTACAAGCAAATTTTTCTTGAAAAGAATAACTCAGAAATCATCTTCGCAAAGAAGTTTCAATATCCTGATAAACACCATCAAACAAACGCTGGAGGTACACAAGGTGCCGGTTGGGATGTTTACAATACACCGAATACTTTCCGTGGTAGCAGTGATGGTGGATGGGGAGGTAATTTGCCCACTCAAAATTTTGTTGGTTCCTATGATATGATTGACGGCGAGCCTCAGGAATCGTCTGATTTATACGATCCACAAAATCCTTTTGAAAATTTGGACCCCAGATTTGAAGCGACCGTGGTTCACGATGGTGCTCAATTTAGAGGGCGCGAGATCCAATTATATGAAGGCGGTTTAGAAGGGCAATCCAGCACATTTATGACTACGGGTTATTTTCTGAGAAAATTTCATAATGAGGATTTGGTAATTTATTCTCAATCAAGTGATCAGGATTGGATTTTTATGCGTTATGCAGAAGTCTTATTAAATTATGCCGAAGCACAAAATGAAGCTACCGGCCCTGATCAAACTGTTTACGATGCTATAAACCAAATAAGGAATAGAGCCGGAATGCCAGACTTAAAGATCGGTTTGTCTCAGGCTGAAATGCGTGAACGCATACGTAATGAACGCAGAATAGAACTGGCTTTTGAAGAACACCGCTTTTTCGATATAAGACGCTGGAGAATAGCCGAAGATTTGCTCAACGGACCGTTAATGCGTATGACCATAATTAAAGAAGGAGATAACTATACTTACATAAAGGAGCCTTTTGAGACGAGGAGCTTCCCTTATAAATTATACGTGTTGCCTATTCCGCAAAACGAGATAGATAAAAACCCTGCTGCAAAGCAAATATTAGGTTGGTAATAAACACCAATATTTAAAAAGAAAAGTTCCGAGATGTAATGCTTCTCGGAACTTTTTTGTTTGACATCAGTTTTGTTCAGGGTATAAATATTTTATAAATGTCCTAAAGAATTTACAACAGCAATAGCGGTGCGATAAAACCCAGACGGACTTCATTTTTGTTATAGCCTGAAGCACCCAGCGCATCGATAGCATAATCTGAATAGTCGTAATACCGACCAATGTAAGCGAAATAGAATTTGAAATTGAGGTCTTTAAACGGACTGTAGTAAACCGTTGGGATCATCCCGTAACTTGTGCGTATAAAATCATTGCCCGCTTTAGCGTTGTCATACGCGCTGCTGGTCATTAAGGTGAGTAAACCCTGAAATTTTGGGCTGAAACGGTATTCTGCACGCAGCCAGTTTTCGATGTAAGTCACATTCTCTGCGATAGCACCATCATTGCGGGTGCTGGTCACAATACCCTTAGTGTCAATTTGCTCATAGCTGTAGTGAAAATCATACATCAGTGTCAAATTTTTGTTTTGGTATTTGTTGCCCAGGGTAAAAAAGGTCGTTCCGCGGTCTTTGACTTCAGTCGAATTGCTGAAGCTGTAAATGGTTTCAAATTTACCGCCAAAAAAGCTCCCCCGCCAGTTAGCTACAAAAGTCACCGGCCAGTCCGGTTCCTGAATATTTTCATCTACAATATCACCATACAGGTCTTCATACAGAGCCGTTCGGGAATTTAAAACCTGCGCTCCGAATTTATGATTTTCAAATGCCTGCCAGGTTATTCCGGCGCCGGTAACAAAAGCCAGAGCATTACCATAAATGTCATTGTATTCTAAAACATCGCGAGCGATAAACTCATACTCATAACCCCCGTAAAAAGCAGTCATTTTACCGGCATACAGATCAAGTTTTGAACTTAATTCCAGGTCAATATAAGCCAGTTCAATATTACTCCCCAGACGGTCGAGGCTCTGTACATCGGCATCTTTATTGAAGCGGTTCCGAAACTGGAAATTGAGCTTTTCATTAATTTTTGCTGAAATTCCCAGCGCGGTGAAGCCGTTTTCAAACTGTAAGCCATTATAATAATTATCGCCGCCCCTAAATGTATAAGCCTGAAAATCCATACGCATATCAAAAGTGATGTTGATGTTTTTAAGAAGGCCTGCTTTTTCGATAGGGAAGATGGGTTCGTCCGGGCTACCGTCTTCCTGGGCTAAGCCAAAAAGGCCTAATAGTAAAAACAGGATACTTAAATACGATCTGGTCATAGCTTGGTTGTAGGTTGAAATCTTTAGCAGGTCGTTCAGATGGACAAACAAAGGATTTAATGCTTTTTGAAGTTACTAAATTTATTTGAACCTCGATTTGAAGGAAGTTTATGGGTTGGTTGATGGAGTGAGAAATTACTGAGAGATATGGTTGTATTTGGGCCTTCGTGTTAATTAAATAGAGCTGAGGAATAATATAGGCTCAACGATTTGGAGGTTATAATGTGTAGGTGTAACCAGAAACAAAAAAACCCCGCTGTCCGCGGGGTTTGATTGAATTCTTGTGACCTCGCCAGAAGTCTGTATTTTTATTAAAAGCCTGAAAAACAAAGGGTTCAGGCGGTTTTCAAATTTGGTTCCTCTAGGATAACTACCTTTAGTTTTGATCCTAAATGATTGACTTTCAAATCAAAGGTACAGTTTTAATTTAAATTGGCAAATTCAAGTGTGTTTCTTTACCTATTTCAATCACATTAGCTGGTAGTTTTAATGTGTTCTTGAAAGTCCAGGTAATAAACTTTCGCGTCTTACACTTACTGAACCTCTTCAACGAATCTAAATGCTTCCAGTTCCGGGATTTCCATCAAGGCTTTAAGCGAACTCCAAAGCAACGGAGAAACGGTATTTAAGTATAATTTCATGCTATTCAGCCAGGCTATAGTGCTTTACATTTTCTTCAAAAGAAGGCAGATAACTGGTTTTGATAGATTGAACAACCTTTGAAATAGTCTGTTTCCCGTAGTATTTGATTAGCTCCTCGATTTCCTGCTTATTACCACGTTCCAGCACCCGCTTAATAACAGCGCGTTTATTTTTATTCCAATCTATTCTATCCAATTGGGTATCCCAAAAAAGAGCTTTTCTGAAACGCTTTAAATCCGGTGTTTGCTTAGGCTTTGATTCTAGTGCCTGTTGTACATCATAACTGGCTTGTAGTAATGAAAAGTAATCTGCAGGTATGTCGAATAGTTGAGCCAGCTTAATAGAAAGCTTAGGATTTACCGCTCGTCGTCCGTTCAAAATTGCACTGAGCGTTTGCTTATGCTCATCAATAGACCGCGCCAGATCACTTGCGTTTAGGTCCTTTTTTTTTAGAGCTCGATTTAAAACTGCTCCGGGATGAACACCTTTTATTTTCTCCAGATCGGGTAACATGGCAAATTGTTTTTGCAGAGATACTAAATATAGTAAACAGAAATATTTACTGTTCTATCATTGTACGGGCTTCAATTTAATTAACTTACAATGAGCAGTTACTAATAGAAAACCACTTAATCCCGAGGCTTCGGGAGGTTTAAATGAATGCATTTTATTAGAATTATTGGGTTGTGCAACGATTACCTTCTTTGTTGCCAGTAGTTTTTTTAATCGCGAGGTAATACGGTTATAAATATAGCTTTTCTATCTACATTTTTATATTCCGATTTCGGTGTAGTTGCAAAAAGCCAAAGTCGAATAGTTTCTCCGACAAACTCTTTAGGTATCTCAAATTTGAACATATTATTTTTTTGCTGAATATGAAAACCTCCATCATTTCTTAAAGCATAAATAATTTCTCTATCTTTTGGGTCGTTAGCTTCAACATAGATTTCGTATTCGTCTCCAACTCTCAAAGTTGGTGTTTGTCTTTTATGACCTGGGACGAACCAAATATTACCTAAATTATCATTGATTTTAGTGATTTTTATAAAATAGTCATCTTTCATTTCATTCTTGTTGTAGTAGATCGTAATTGAGTTTTTTAAGTCTGACAAAATTCCTTTTAGCAAATTTTTCTGACTATCAATTAAATCTCTTCCGTGTGCCACAGTATTACGAAATTGTTCTACTTCATTAAAAAACACAAGAAATCGCTTTTTATCATTTAATATTGGTAAAAATTTCTCCCAATTTTTATCTATGATTGTTTTTAGGTCGTAAAAGTCTGAATAGTAAATTATTCTATTCTCAAATAGAACTCCATTATTCTTTTTTTCTTCTATCGTTCTTTTTTCTTTCCACTTTTCAATTCTTTCAGGTGCAACTTTATAATCTGTATTATCATCAGTTCCAATGACATTAAGAATCAATCTTCGTAAAGTGTTTTCGTATTCGTTCGTCATTTTTTCAAATTATTGTCAACGGTCTCGGTTATCGCCAGTTGGCGGAGTAGGGGACGCGGATTTGTCGGCTTAGTATTGGTTTGTTGGTCAAGTTAATTATTTTCTTACTAACGGTGCCGCTTATTGGCGATGAACCGTTGTTGTAGGCAGTATTTTTTAGAGCTTTACTTTGATCTCTAAATTCCCACTAGTCGCTTTGTATGGTTCAAATATTATAATTCTTTCTCCCTCACCGTAATAATCAGTATACCATCTTTCATCAATATTTCCTGATAGACTCATAATTGGTTTATTATCTATTGAATGAAGTTTAATTAAAATTGTGTCATTAACATTTCCTTTTACCCAAATGTTCATCATCGCATATGGATAATTTTTATATGGTTTTACGGAAATAATTTTGGGTTCTGAAAAATCTGTAATTTTTATTTTCTCATCATCTTTGCCACAGGAGGCTAGAAGAAGAAAGACTATATAAAAGTATATATTTTTCATTTTACTGATTTGTTGGGGTTAAAACTGAACTATTTGTCGCTTTCCAAAATCCGCCAGAAAATTCCAAATTGTTTAAGTATCTTAAATTTCCATTATCCAATGCTTGTTCTACCAAATCCACAATTCTTCCCGCGCCATAAGCAATTTGCCTTCCCTGTGCATTATTGTGAAGATCCATTTGTGTTTCCTTAAAGTGATTGGGATAATCCGGGTCATAATTAATATCTTCGTGTGCAGTTGTTAGATGTTCGGTAATGGATTCACCAATATAAATGGTGCTAAGTGCATTCCAATAGGTATGCTTGAAGGCATCCCCCAACCTATTTCGCACAGGTTGCGGAAAATGGCTTTCAGAGTATATATAAGCTTGTGTCGCTGCCCTAAGATAACCTTCTTTTTGAAAAACGCTGAGTTGGTCAAACAAATCTCGTTCAGCAGCAGACATACTTGCCCTATAATTCTGCGCAATTGTAGGATTGTAAACTAATCTATTGAACATATCAATATCCCCATTATTCATCAATGCTATGATTGCTTCTATGGCGAAAGCCTCGTATTCATCAATGTTGTTGTACTGGCTTTCATCCAAATAATCGTTTATAGCCCTTATATTCTCTATTGATGAACTATTACTTATCCAGTTAATCTGTAGGGTGTTTAGATCGGGAACCAATCTATCTATTAAATTATTTTTTTCAATATCGTCCATTGAGGTAATGCACCCATCGCCTCCACTTAAGCCTGTTGTCTGTGTATCACAAGGAGGTGTCGGTATTGTCGGCGTACCTCCGCCAGTTGATCCGCCACCTCCTGGACCTGAACCATTGTTTACGGGATAGCCCCCATTGGCAGAATCCCCGGCATCTATCGTTTCAGGGCAGGGGGCATAACTTATGTTTATGATATATTCCCAAGATGTACAACTGTAATGTGTAGGGTTTTCGGAAACGTCCTCTGGTGAGTGGTTGTTGCCCAAGTTGCATTCCCATTCACCTGAAGCCGTGTCAACACACATATCAGTTGATGAACTTTTTGAAGATTCAAAGTATAGAGTTTCACTTGGTGACTTTGATAAGAAGTCATCCTTATTGAAAAAATCATTTTCTAAGAATTTCACATATCCTGTAAATGGTTGGCTCATATCCGCAACCCATTCGTTGGAAGGCTGATATTCAAAAAAATTAGAATTGACTATTTCTTCCTCGTTGTTTACTTGTATCACCAAATTGTAAAATCGATTTTGGACTGAATAAGTTAGAACCTTGAAAGTGTAGAAGTTAATACTGTCGTGCTGGATTTCAATTATTTCATCCGTAAGTACGATTATGTCCGAATCGGAATCCAGACTGCGGGAGTTTTCTGATTTGGAGTTTTTGAAATCAAAATATTTCTCCAATCTTTTGAATTGTTTAGAGTTAGGCACCTTTTTTTTAAAATCATTAAAGTCAATTCTTTTAACTCTGTTTTCATTTGACTGTTCGATTTGATTTTGGTCAATTACTTGATCCTCTTTCTCACAACTTATAATACTGATTAAGAATGAACTAATTGTTAAAATTTTAAACAATCTTGTGAATAATTTGATCATTTGCTTACCGTTTTTGGTTAATATTTATTTACGTCTGTTTGGTCCATATTGCCTACAACTAGTTATACCAAAACTAAACAAACTAATATCCCCTCAAAATTTACGGGATATCAACACTTTAGAGTTACGTTTATAAAAATAGACATTTGTCTTTGAACCATTTAACAGAAACCCATACATTAATAAAATGTAGTGTGAATGCAGAGTTTTAATATTACGGGCCTAAAACAGGCCAACAAGTGTATGCAGCTCTCCGCTATTGCCTACAACATTAAGAAGTACCTGAAGTTTATTGAAAAACGACCGTAGAACAAGCATTTACATCAACTCTAACGCACATTAACTTGCAATATTTATCAAAAGTCTAAAACTAGAAAACCGCTTAATCCCAAGGCTTCGGGAGGTTAAAATAGATCGATTTTTTAGAAATTATGGACTTGTGCAACGGTTACCATTGTTGTGCGTTCGTTTTTTATTCCACTTTAATTTTACTTAATTCAGTTTCAAGCATTGAATGTATTTCCTGAATTAAAGTTACATAGCTTTTATTTTTTCCATCATCTATCATTAAGTTATTATATTGACTTTCGATAGAACCGGAAAACTCGATTGCTCTTTGTCTTATCAGATATATTTGTTTTCGTAAATTACTTATTAATTCTACGATTGGCTCCAAGCGAACATCAAAATCCTCTTCTCCGTTTCTTATTGCCAATGCTTCTTGATTAAAGAATTTCAGGACAGTCTCATCAATTTCATTTAAATCAGTCTCTTTTATTGGGTTTCTGTCCTCGTCAAAGGATTCCTCTATTATTTTGTAATAGCGAAAAATAGTTTCGTTAGCAAGAGCGCTTGCTGGATATTCTAAATAATTTTCTGAATTTTTCTCTCTTTTGTAAATATTTATTAACTCTGATAATCTATCCATTAATTGAATTAATCCACTTCTGACTGCATTTTTTTTATCGAACATATCTTTTGAGTGGTATTCATATTTATCATATAAATCCCTAAATAATTCTGGTAAAAAATCGAGAATGTTATATAGATTGCTAAACTCTTTAATCCACCTTTCTCTGTGACTGAAAAACTCACTAAATCCGTTAAAAATTGAAAGTCTATCAATTTCTAAAATTCTCGCATAATTTTTTGAAGGTGTCCTAATCAAGAAATTAGTTTGAAATGGAAACTTTTTCTCGTTTTCAAAAAATTCTTTTAAATTTTTTGCCTTTGATTTAATATCAGATTCTATTGCTGTTAAATCGACTTTTAGTAAGTGCAACTTATTATAATAATCCTTTCTCTCAATTAAAAGCCTTAATTCCTTATCCTTTTCTAAACCTTCTTGGAATTGCGTTATTTGTATTTGGTTGGCCTTAATTTGCATATAAAATGCTAAAAAGGTTAGAAGAACACCTGCTAAAGCTATAAAAGGATTGATAATTCCTCCGATTGTATCCCCAATTTGACCTGTATTTGTAAAATCAAATTTCTCAGAGCTTGATGCAGATGTGAAAATCCAAGGTGATACAAAAGAAAATAGAATAACAATTACTGAAATTCCCAAAATCCATTTAGTTACACTATCTCAATGTTTTATTTTCAGCTTCTCTTTATTACTCATAGGTTCTCAAAATGACGCACAACTTGTTATATCAAAACTAAATATATACATATCCCCTTAAAATTTACGGGATATCAACACTTTAGAGTTGTGTTTATAAAAGTAGCTAATCGTTTTAAAATTACTTTACAGAATCTCGTAATCCACTAAAAATGTATAGTCCTTTCAGGATTAAGAACCCCTAATGTATAGCTCTAGCCGGATTAAGACCTTAGTTTTAGAGCAAAAAGATCCGAAAATCAAGCCTCAGGCAGGGCATCCCCTAGGCAAAGCCTACTCAAAGCCTAGGATAGAGTATGAAGAGTGTATGAAAATGGCTTTTGGAAAGTAGAAAATTAAGATTTCCTTAACTTTTAAGTATATGATCTGGAAAAAAGTACTGATTTGGAGTAATCAGTCAAGAGGATAATTTTAGGAAATAGAATTCATCTCTTTGATAAACTTGTCAATATCGATTTCTATCCCCAACATAGCTATCTTCTTTTGACTTAATGTTTTGGTAAGTAAAACGAGCTTTTCTAAAGTAGGATTTGCATCTCCTCTTTCTATTGAGTCAATTAATTACTTTGTTAGCCCAATAGTGTTATCTGCCAACTCCTGTTGTGAGATCTGTTTTTTGCTGTATTCCGCACTTGGAACGGATCATTCTCAAAAGTTGTGTGTGAATTGAATGAATAGTTTGATTTTTGTTTTCTAAACAGGAGGCATTGGACGCATATATAGATTTACTTAAGATTTTATTACCAGAATTATTGATTACCCATTTTAACCTTACCGGTCATCAAACAGAGGGAGATATACTGCACCTGCATTTTGAAGAAAAACCAGAGGTCCCTAAAGAGTTTTCTTCAAGCCTGGTCACAGCGCACGGGTTCCATAAAGAAATAACCGTTCAGGATTTTCCTGTGCGTGGCAAAAAAGTATTCCTGCATATAAAGCGACGTCGATGGCTCAACAAACAAGACAAAAAAGTTATTCAGCGTGACTGGAACTTAGTAGCACAGGGAACCCGAATGACCGTCGAGTTTGCTGCTTTTTTAAAAGTACTTAATCAATACTAAAGCTTCTGACTGTCATACCATAGGTGGGTTCTACGGAGTAAACGGTAAAAAACTTCAACGCCAGTACAAAGACCAATTAAGCGACTTCAAAACTTGGGAGCAAAAACCACATGCTAAGCAATGGCTCATCTTTCCAGAGAATATAGGAAGATACTTATCTATTGACGAAACTGCGCTATCCAGAGGGGAGCTCTACACCATAATCACAAATAAAAAAGCAAAAGGTAAAAAAGGATGCATTGTTGCGATCTTTTCCGGCACTAAAGTAGAGCCTATCATAGAGCAGCTCCTTCAAATACCAGCAAAGAAACGAGCCAAAGTCAAAGAAATCACTTTGGATATGGCTAATTCAATGAAGACCATTGCAAGAAAATGTTTCCCAAAAGCAATACAGGTTACAGACCGATTCCATGTACAGAAACTGGCACTGGAAGCCTTACAGGATATAAGGATCAAACACCGATGGGATGCTATAGATATGGAGAACGAACAAATTAAACAAGCCCGGTTAAAACAGAAAAGTTTTACTCCCAAAACCTTTGACAATGGGGATACCAAAAAACAGTTATTAGCCAGGAGCCGGTATCTGCTCTATAAAGCACCTTCAAATTGGACAGAAAACCAATACCAGCGAAGTAAAATACTCTTCGAGCACTATCCAGATATAAAGTTGGCATTTAAGCTCACACAAAGACTTAGGGATATATTCAACAAAGCAAAGTCAGTGGAAGTGGCTTATACAAAACTGGCTCATTGGTATAAAGATGTAGAGAACACAGGATTTAAGGCATTCAATACCATTGCTAATACCATAAACATTAATTATAGATCAATACTCAATTACTTTATAAACAGAAGTACTAACGCTTCAGCTGAGTCCTTCAATGCAAAGATCAAAGCATTTAGAAGCCAATTTAGAGGAGTAAAAAACATAGAATTCTTTCTATACAGATTAACTACAATTTTTGCTTAAACACAACAATTAGGATTGATCCCTTGGAACTTTATTTCTTAGCTCCAAAACTCGTTCAATCAGAATAGGGAAGAGGTATAAACTAAAAAAACCCCGCCGTCTGCGGGGTTTGATTGAATTATTGTGACCTCGCCAGAAGTCTGTATTTTTATTAAAAGCCTGAAAAACAAAGGATTCAGGCGGTTTTCAATTTTGGTCCCTCTAGAATAACTACCTTTAGTTTTGATCCTAAATGATTGACTTTCAAATCAAAGGTACAGTTTTAATTTAAATTGGCAAATTCAAGTATGTTTCTTTACCTATTTCAGTCACATTACCTGGTAGTTTTAATGTGTACTTGAAAGTCCAGTTAATAAACTTTCGCGTCTTACACTTATTGAACCTCTTCAACGAGTCTAAACGATTTCAGTTCCAAGATTTCCATCAAGGCTTTAAGCGAACTCCAAAGCAAATGAGAAATGGTGTTTAAGTATAATTTCATTGCTGTTCTGTCAGGCTATAGTGCTTTACATTTTCTTCAAAAGAAGGCAGGTAGCTGGTTTTGATTGATAGAACAACCTTTGAAATAGTCTGTTTCCCATAGTATTTGATCAGCTCCTCGATTTCCTGCTGATTACCACGTTCCAAAACCCGCTTAATAACGGCGCGTTTATTTTTATTCCAATCTATTTTATCCAATTGGGTATCCCAAAAAAGAGCTTTTCTGAAACGCTTTAAATCTGGTGTTTGCTTCGGCCTTGATTCTAGTGCCTGTTGTACAACATAACTGGCTTGTAGTAATGAAAAGTAATCTGCAGGTATGTCGAATAGTTGAGCCAACTTAATAGAAAGCTTAGGATTTACCGCTCGTCGTCCATTCAAAATCGCACTCAGCGTTTGCTTATGCTCATCAATTGCCCGGGCAAGCTCACTTGAATTCATATCCTTTTTTTTCAAAGCTAGTTTTAAAACTGCTCCGGGATGAACACCTTTTATTTTCTCCAGATCGGGTAACATGGCAAATCGTTTTGAAAATGATAGTAAATATAGTAAACCGAAATGTTTACTATTCTAACATTCTATAGACTTATCTCTAAATGTCTTACGATTGTAAGCTATCAATGCCTTAAAACTAAAAAACCGCTCTTAAGCGGTTTAAAGAAATAGGTTTAATTAGAAAGTATGTACTTGTGCAACGCTTACCATTAACAACAATTGTATTTATGTCCAAGTGATTTCTCTTTTTATTATTCCATAAAGATTGGTAATGAAGAAAAACAATAGACCGAAATTAAGTCCAACTATAATATTTGTAAAAATCTCTTTAAGCTTAATATTATCAATAGTGAAATAGGTGAAAAATGGTAGCAGTACCCCAAAAACCAAACTGGCAATCAGAATTGAAAATATCAATAAATTAAATCCAGATAGTCCTTTTCTTAAATCTAAAAGTAATTGGTAGAGCTCTTTGAAATAATGCTCGTTCATATCATCACATATTTCCGCCATCAATTTATTGTTAAGTTCAGCGCCTTTATATTTGGGGTCAATTCGAGCGCAAGCATTCAAAATATAATCTTTGGATTTTTTAGATAGAGCGTGATAATTTATATAAGCATAATCTTTATCAAACCAGTACCACAGACGACTAGCATAATCAACTTCAACACATCTTTGAATATATTCTAAATTGTAAATTCCTTTTTTTTGAAAATCTTTATATAGTTCGCTATCCTTGAACATATTCCTACTTTTTCTATTCCTAACCAAACTAACCATTCCTAAAAACAAGTCCGACATTCCACTTTTGTATCTTTTGTCCTCTTTTAGGTTTTTAATTAGTTCAATCTCTTTTTCGCTTGGTTTATAATCACTAATTGACAGCATTTTAAAATCATAATAATCAATATGCTTATAAGTCCCGTGTCCTAATAAGCTTTTGGTTGCATCATCATCATCCCATACATTGTAAAATTCGGTAAGTTTGTCGCAAATTCTTCTAAATTCAGTTATCTTTTGAGAAAACTCAATGGCTTCATCATAGGTTTCTTTTTTCAAACTTAAAATCCAAGAAATTCGATTGAAAAAATAAGTCACTAAAATTGCTGAGAAGAGACCATTTATTGTAAGTATTAGTTCTAGACTATTTTTTGTGAAATCAACATCGAGCTTTTGGTTTTCTAAAGAGATGAAAAGGAAGACAGACAATTCTATTGATATTATTCCCAAACATATCATTGTCCAATTCCAAGTTTGCAACTCGTAGATGGTTCTATAGTAAAAGTTTATGATTATTGTTTTCAAGTTTGGTTTCATATGTTGGGTACCGTGTCCAGCTGTGAACAATTGCTGAAATTTACCCTAAATCTTCGCAAGTAGAAAGAGGCGCTAGAAAATCCGTAGGATTTTAGGTAAGCACAAGCCAAGCAATTGTTTATAGGTTTGTGTGTGACCAATATGGGCGTCTTTTGTTTTACCGAAAGGTAAAATATTAATCTAGAGGGTGCAAGCCTAAGAGCCGGCAGGCAGGTACGAGACCCGTACGTACTGGTGTGAGAGGTGCACCGTGGGCTTATCGCTCACGACCACCTACTCGATTGTAAAACGTTATTTTCGTCCAAAGACTCTTTCGATTGAGCTAAAACTAAAGGCTTTAATGCATTCAAATATTCCATACTACAAACAAATCCGATTGCATTTTCCACATTCTCGCCATCAAAGAAAATATCGGGATCATGTTCGTCTGGTATCATTGCTTTTATTTTATATTTAAATACTTCTGGATGTCCAATATGGCTCCATTCTTTTTCATAATCTAGGAACTCCCTATAGTTTTTATTGACTATTTGAGCTTTTTCATTTTCTTCATCTCCTTCCGCGATAATTGTAATTTCATAACTGTCAGGAATTGGGAACCCATATCGTGAGTAGAACAATCCTTTAAAATTCTTTATATGTAGTTTTTTGATATCATCATAACTGAAGCTAACTTCGAGTGATTTACCGTTATCAATACTAAAAATTCTTTCTTTCCAGTTTTTCGTTCTTGTAATCGAACGAGTAGCTTTTGCGGTCATTTTTTTTTTATAGTCTTCATCTTCATTTAAAACGCCTATAACGTCTCTTATAAGATGGTCGATTTTTGAATATAATTTCACATTACATTTATAACACGCAGGAACTTTTAATAAATTCACTTTGAAATTAGGCTCTAACTCGTTAAATAAATTTTTTGCAGGAATATGTTCATCGTGATTTGTTTCGTCCGTTAATTCTTTTCCGCAATTATAACATTTCATTGAGATTGGTTTTAATGTTGCCTAAGGGTTTGGCTATGCGTATGCGGGATTAAAATGCACTCCACTTCCAGTTTACCATTATGTTTTTTGATATTCATTTACTTTAAATTTAGCACCAAAACCCGCATTACGTATAGCCGTTGTTGGGCGTTCGTGTTTTTTTATTTCTTTATAAATTCTACAATTCTATCTGTCAGTTTGATTAGTATTTCAGATTTAATTCCGTCCTCCCAAGCTAGTTCTAGTGTTTTTGCAATTGCCAAAGGATTCTTCTTTAATCCTCCTGCGTTACCATAATGCAATGCTGCTGCATCTTCATATTTTTTAAGATGCACGCCAAGTTCATTCATTATTTCAATTGTTAAATTGGTCTGCCATGCAGTTAATCCGTCTCGAATAATTATTTTATCTGGCCATTCACTCTCATCATTACATTCTTTAAGGGCAAGGATTGCTTTATTATCCTTTTTATGTTTTGGCATTTCATGTTCTGTGGTTTTATCGGTGTCACTGTCATAAATTACCATGGTAGGTATATTTAGCAACTTTGCCATTGCTAGCGGTTTAATCAACTTATTTTTCCCTTCTACAGGTACAATGTGACAACCATGACGTCTAAACTCATTCATTTTTTCTGTTAACAGTAGGTATGAACTTATATAAGCAATGTCTTCATGGCCTTCAACAAGGATTAACTTCTTGCAGAAAAACATCTCATTTACTACTGGGTTTAATGAAGGATAAAGCTTTGCGACCATACCACTTTCAGAAACTAGCTTTTCCCCAACAGCATGTAATTCTTTTGCTAGGGAATCATAAGTCAGTCGCTTTATTTTTGTTTCACTTGGTTCTCCTTGTTCGCAAGCAAGTCTAATTTTATCAAAACTATCTCCTGGAATAAATAGAGGACTGTGTGTGCAAATAATTATTTGAGAACTGGCTTGGGATAGTTCAAGAAGTGTTTCAGCTAAATATCTTGCTTGTGGCGGATGTTGAAATAACTCTGGCTCCTCAATTCCCATTATCAAGGTCGGAACATTTTCAGATTGAAAAGTTGATAACTCTTGAAGAAGTGCAAGCATATAAGACCGTTGTAAACCATGTCCAAATCTTGATAATTCTCCTTCAAATCCTCTTTCTCCAACTCTAAGTCCTGCAAGCGGTTCTTCAATTTTAATGGATTTGTCAGGGTCTTGTTTCCATTGAATAGAAGCTGTAATATTCGGATGCGCCCAATTTGCAAGACGATTCTGTAATGAACCTGATATGTCATCAAGCGTTTCTTGTTCTGCATCTAAAAGTTTTTGATATTCGTTACGAACATTATTTCGTAACTCACGAATTCTTTCATCAAATGAAACTTTCGAACGGACAGTTCTAGCTAATAACTGTCCTAAAGCAGACCTTGTAGATTCTTCACTTTCCTCAGTTGCATCTTTTATTGCAGGAACAAAAATCCATTGAAGGTGTGATTCTAACTTATTCACGCCTCGTGAAACTCCGTAAAATTGGTCTTCACTTGGTATCAAGATACATTTATCTGGATTTTTACTTTCATAATCATGCAATGCAGAAATCATATCTGCTTTAGAATTAGCAGAATTAATCTCTGAGTACTTGTCTCTGAAAGATTTAAATATTTCCTTTAGTTCTGGTGCTTTCGCTCCATTTTTATCAGCTTCAAAGAACTTTCTAAATTCTTCCATGCCAAGTCTGTTTCCGTACTGTTTTACTTCAGCTTTTTCAGTAATGGAATCATAATTAGCAATTGCAGTCACTATTAATTTGTTTTGCCTTACATAATCAGCCAAATCCTCTTTGGCTTGGTCTGATAGTGAAGAAAACATAACTGTAATTTTTATAGGTTGACTTGTATTGGAATGGTGAAAATCATTTGCGGACAATTTCAAAAGGTCAGTTTGGCTGTCTTTACTTTGTCTAAAAAATAGATTAAGCGCATGGAATACAGTTGATTTACCAACGCCATTTGGTCCTACAAAAGAAGTATAGTCATCAAAATCAATTGTCTCGTCTTTAAACGCTCGGAAGTTTTCTATTCTTAGTGATTCAATTTTCATTCGTAGGTTCTTTTACATGACGCCCAACTTGTTATATCAACACTAAGATATACATATCCCCTTCAAAATTTACGGGATATCAACACTTTAGCATTATCCACCTAAAAGTAGTAATATACTTTATAAGTACTTTACAGAATCCCGTATTCCTTTAAATGGGTATAGCCCTTTCAGGATTAAGAACCCCTAACGTATAGCCCTAGCCGGATTAAGACCTTAGTTTTAGAGCAAAAAGATCCGAAAATCAAGCCTCAGGCAAGGCATCCCCCAGGCAAAGCCTACTCAAAGCCTAGGATAGAGTATGAAGAGTGTATGAAAATGGCTTTTGAAAAGTAGAAAATTAAGGTTTCCTTAACTTTTAAGTATATCATCTGGAAAAAAGTACTGATTTAGAGTATTCAGTCAAGAGGATAATTTTAGGAAATGGAATTCATCTCTTTGATAAACTTGTCAATATCGATTTCTACTCCTAACACATCTATCTTCTTTTGATTTAATGCTTTGGCAAGTAAAACGAGCTTTTCTAAAGTAGGATTTGCATCTCCTCTTTCTATTGAGCCAATTAATTGCTTTGTTAACCCAATATTGTTATCTGCCAACTCCTGTTGTGAGACCTGTTTTTTGCTGTATTCCTCACTTGGAACTTTATTTCTTAGCTCCACAACTCGTTTCCCTATTTTCTCTTTCTCAGTCAATGCTTAATCTAACAGTATTTGACTAAGTTGACATATAATTTAAATAAAAATGGTATGATATATCATACCATTTAGTTTTTATTATTATATTTACCTCATAATTATATATTTGCGAAACTTCTTAGCATAACATATTAGAAGCATTCGCTTTGAATCTCGAACAGAAAACTGGTAATTTTTAGCAACGAGAGGATAAGCAGGGATGCTCACGACCCGGGCGTGGGCTCTCGCTTATTGTTGCGCGGTATACCAGTACCTCTGTTCAATAAGTTGAGACCTGCGCCTTTTTGTATTGGGCCTTTACTTCAGCTTTCAAAGCCTTTGTATTCTTCTTTATAAGGCTTCGCACCCCTTTTAATCCCCTACACAATCATTTAAGGCCAAAATGGCCGGCAACTCTTATGAGTTGTAGTTGACTAACAGTTAAAGTACTAATGCCAATGTAAAAAGCACGTGTTTACGGGTACACGTCATAATCCGCTAAGTCACCCGTGGGTTATGGGTTATTTCCCTACGAAGTAACCTGTAGTTGGGTGGGAAACGCCGCTTTAACAGCGGCCTGGGCTTATACCGGGTAGGTTTAAGCACACCGGTGAATTAGCCATAAAAAAAGAGCTGTAGACTTTAGGGTCTGCGAAAAAGAGAAGCTGTTAAGTTCATAAACCTTCCCGGTTGTGATTGGAATCCGGCGGGAAGGGATGAGCTTAACTAAAACGATTGGTTACTTAATACAGCTGTGAAGTATTAAAAAAAACGATACCTCGCCCGGTATAGAGTCTACAGTAACGGCCTAAACCGAAACACCTTTAAAAGAATAGAATGTAAACGAAATAGAAAAGACTTTGTCTATGAAACGATTTCAACCTAAAACCAACTATGATGCCTTCAAACAGGGCTGTCCGCTCGCGTTTGAAGCGATTTACAGGAAGTATCATCGTAGTGTTTACTGGATGGGCAGGAGCATACTTAAGGATGTCTATACAGTTGAAAATATCCTGCAGGATACCTTTCTCATTTTATGGCAAAAAAGAGAGCGGATACAATCCCCGGAACATCTCCATGCGTTCGTTCACTTTGTAATGAAAAGCGAGTGTATTTACCAGTATAGCAAGCCCCGGAATGCGTTTCAGCGAAACCTAAGCAGACTAGACTATTTCGAGAATTATCAGGATTATTTATGCGGCTATGAAAGTGATGTAGAAGATGCTCACCTACAAAAGCAGGAAGCAGATCAGAAGGCTTTAGACCAGATTCAAAAGGTACTCCCTCTACTGGGAAGTAAAAGAAAGCTTCTGGTAGAACTGTGCTTAAAATACGGCTTTCAGTATAAAGAAATTGCTCAGGCAATGGGAACCAGCACCGCCAAAACCAGTATCGAAGTAAAAGGCGCGATTGAAGATATTAAGAATATTCTTGGTACTGGATGTACGCCCGATACTGAGGCCAAACCGATCCGGGCGTTTAAGAATCAGGGTATTATGACCCCGGAACAGGAAAAAGTCTTACAACTGCGTATGGAAAAGCACTATTCTTTTGATGCCATCGCTACAGAACTGAACCGTTCACTAAAGGAAGTGCATCAGGAATTTATGACTGCCTATAAATGGGTACAGCTTAAAAACGGTGAGCAACAATCAGCTTAGTGATGGGAAAAGAAACCATAAAACTCACCCGAAAGATCCAGCTCAAGGTAGATGCCCCTACCAAAGCAGAGAAAACAGCGGTCTACGACACGCTCTACCGCTGGCAGAACCGAAGCTTTAGAGCCGCCAATCTCATTATTTCACATCTTTACGTTCAGGAACGAATCAAAGAATTCTTTTACTTATCTGATGGAATACGCTATACGTTAGCGGATGAAAAAAAAACAAAAGAGGGCATCCTCAATCGATCTAGGACAAACTGCACGTACCGGGTGGTATCTGATCGTTTTAAAGGGGAAATCCCTACTAATATTTTAGCCAACCTGAACAATACCATTATCAATAACTTTCGAAACAACCTGCCTGAATATACTAAGGGAGAACGCTCCCTTGCCAATTTCAAGAAGAATATTGCCTTCCCCTTTGGACCGGTAGCCATTCATGGCTTGTCCTATAATGAAGAGCAAAAAGCATTTTGTTTTCGTTTGTTTTCCATTCCCTTAAAAACCTTTCTAGGGAAAGATTATACCGATAAACGAAAATTGCTGGAACAGTTAGTCGCAGGAAAAATCAAACTATGTACTTCCAGAATCCAATTGAAGAAACAAAAAATTTATTGGTTAGCCACCTTTGAATTTCAAAAAGAAAAGCATTGTCTAAAACCGGAAGTAATTGCGGAAGCTTCTTTATCTCTGGAATACCCAATTACCGTGAAATCAGGGAAAGCTACACTTTCTATTGGCAACAGGGAAGAATTTCTATATAGAAGGCTGGCGCTACAGGCCTCTCAGAAAAGGGCTCAAAGCGGGGCAACCTACTGCAGACCCGGAAAAGGCTTTAAACGCAAAACAAAAGCAGTCAAAACATTTTACGAACTGGAAAAAAACTATGTAAGTAACCGCTTGCATGTATACAGCCGAAAGCTTATTGATTTTTGTATTAAACAACAGGCCGGCACCTTGATTCTGCTCAATCAGGAAGCCAGGATCGAGGCTGCGCAGCAAGAAGGTTTTGTGCTTAGAAACTGGAATTATTATGAATTAACAAAGAAAATAGAATACAAAGCCAAAAAAGCAGGGATTGAGCTGGTGATAGGTTAGGTTTCTGTACATAATCTGGAAGATAACGTTGAACCGAAAACTTTTGAATTTTAAACTTAAATAGAGGGTGCTTGTACACCCGTAAGGTGAGGTATCTTAATTGCACTCACTAAATGCACGCAGCATATACAACCCTTCCCTTAAAGATTAAGTGAAAAGAAATTGTTAGGAACAGATAAACGACTTAAAATGCAAAAGCTAGTAAAACGTACACGAGTGAATGGTAAACTCAAATACTTAGAAATCCCTTCCATCCCGGTTTTCAAGTCTGCTTTTATCCAGTTCATTTTAACCCTAGGTATCGTTTAAAATTAAGCATCAAAATTTGGAAATACTTTGGTTTTTTAAAACAAGTCTTCAGCCTTGAAACGCCAGCAGATTAGATCGATTTGTCGCAAAATCTTCACTGAAAATAAGGGCTCGCAGTGCTTTTGTCGCAAAACTCTAAAGATCAATCAACTACACAGAATCTTAATAATTTGATTATCAGTAACTTGACCCAGAAAATGTATGCCGTAACATCGCGCAGCGTGTTACCCTCTTGCTATACATTTTCCTTCGCTTCGCTCCCTAAAATGTTACTTTTTCTACTCCAATTTAGATAAAAAAATTCCCATTAATTTTGATTGCAAATGCCTGTAAATTAAATGAGAAGCTAACCCATTTACTTATTATATCCGGAGCGTTTTTCTTGCTGAAGATATCAGCGCAGAAGGCATCAACTACCGGTTATTTTAGTATCGGGCCAACGAAAAACGGAATCCCAAATGCAGTTCCATTTACTTCCCATAGCGCCATCGCGTTTCCTTTTCGGCAGACTTCTATTTAAAATTTAGTAAGGAAGAGCTTTTATAAAAAGAGCGACAAGGGCCTGCACTGAGCAGGGCCGAAGTGAGCCTGATTATGCAAAGCGGCTCCGGCTAAATTTTAGTTCTTAAACGAAAAGGAAACGGGTGCTGTGCAGGATGTTGAAGTACCGGTTTGAAGTTGGCAAAAAAGTTTCCTGGATAAACGCAAACTTGAAGTCAGCAGAATCAGGCGAACGCACTCCTTTTTCAGGAGTGGGTTCAAGATTTTGGAATGAACCTCTTTTTTCCGTAATGAAGCCTTTCGCGGAATGGAGGGAAATGGGGTTTATTCCCCTTACATTTAAAATCTATTTATAAGATATTGGAATGTGAATATTCTAATGTAGATAACATAAAAAAACAGCGAGGTAAAAGAAAAGCGACCCGTAAAGGCCGCTTTGAATGTTTTCACAACGGAATAATCCTTATTGTGAATTGCTTTCAGACTGTAAAGATAATTAACTGATTTTATTTAGAATACAGATTTCCTCAATTTTAAGTAAAAAACTATATCTATTTTTAGAAAAGAATAAAAAATACAGATGAAACGAATTTTAGGACTGGATTTAGGAACCAACTCAATAGGATGGGCTTTAGTAAACTCAAATTTTGATAAAAAAGAAGGGAATATAAAGGGAATTGGTACACGCATAATTCCTATGGGGCAAGATGTTTTGGGAGACTTTGATGCAGGAGTCTCCATTTCTCAAACAGCTGAACGTACCAAACATCGCGGGGTCAGGCGTTTATACCAACGAGACAATTTACGCAGGGATCGACTACATCGTACACTTAATGTATTGGGCTTTTTACCAACACATTACGATGATCAAATTGATTTTGAAAAATATTTAGGACAATTTAAAAAAGGTGCAGAACCGAAATTGGCCTATAAAAAAGATTCCGAAGACAATTATCATTTTATATTTCAAGAATCTTTCAATGAAATGGTAGATGAGTTCAGAGCTCATAGTCAAGACATTAAAATTCCATATGATTGGACTATTTATTATTTGAGAAAAAAAGCACTTTCAAATAAAGTCTCTAAAGAAGAGCTTGCTTGGATACTTCTTAATTTTAATCAAAAGCGAGGTTATTACCAATTAAGAGGTGAGGAAGATGAAATTTCAAATGACAAATTAGAAGAATTTTATGCATTAAATGTAATTGATGTTCAAGCAACAGAAGATGTCAATTCTAAAGGGACTTGGTACAACATAATCTTAGAAAATGGATGGGTTTACAGACGTCAAAGCAAGGAGCCGCTATACGATTGGAAGGATAAAATCAAAGAATTTATAGTTACCACAACTTTAGAAAAAGACAGAACTGTCAAAATAGACAAGTACGGTAATGAGAAAAGAAGTTTTAGAGCTGTAGACTCAGAAAAAGACTGGATTGCTATCAAGAAGAAAACAGAAAATGACATTCTTAATTCTAAGAAAACAGTTGGTCAGTACATTTACAATAGCCTCATAATAAATCCTACCCAGAAAATAAGGGGTAAGCTAGTAAAAACAATTGAGCGTAAATTCTATAGGCAAGAACTCAATGCCATACTAGAGAAACAGATTGAATTTCACCCAGAACTTCAAATTGAAAAAGGATTTTATAGTAAGTGCATCGAAGAGCTTTATCCTAGAAACGAGGCTCATCAACAAGACCTTGCTAAACGAGATTTTAAATATCTTTTTATTGAAGATCTTATATTTTATCAAAGACCACTGAAAAGTAAAAAATCCAGTATTACAGATTGCCCCTATGAAAATCGCGTTTATAAGAATGAAAATGGTGAAATTGTTAAAAAGCCATACAAAGCGATCTCAAAATCTAATCCGCTTTTTCAAGAATTTAGGTTATGGCAATTTTTACAAAACCTGAAAATCTATGAATTAAACGAATCAGGCGATATTGATGTGACTGAAAATTATCTTAATAATGATGAAGCTTGGGTAAGACTTTTTGACTTCTTGAATGATCGAGAGAACATTGAGCAAAAAGTACTTCTTAAAAATTTTAAACTTTCAGAAAAAACACATCGCTGGAATTACGTAACCGATAAGAAATATCCTTGTAATGAAACCAAAGGCCAAATAAAGTCCCGACTTTCAAAAGTTAAAAGAGCAGATGTCAATAAAATTTTAAAGCCAGATTTTCTTCAATCTTTATGGCATGTTATCTATTCTGTTAAAGACAAAATTGAATTTGAAAAAGCACTGGAGACCTTTGCTTTAAAAAATGATTTACACAAAGAAAGCTTCGTTGAAAATTTTAGGAAATTCCCTCCTTTCGAAAGTAGTTATGGCTCCTATTCCGAGAAGGCTATTAAAAAGTTATTAAGCTTAATGCGCATTGGCAAATACTGGGAAGAAGAGAAAGTAGATGATAAGGTCAAGAATCGAATTAATGACATACTTGAACGTTTAGAAAAAATAGACTTTGATAAAGAGAAACTAGATAGTATAAGTGATGATGATATACCTAAAAGGCTTTTAAAATCTTTCATCCAAGAAAAAGGTAACCCTTTAAGTGGTTTAAATACCTATCAAGCTTGTTACGCAGTTTATAACAGACATTCTGAAGTTAGTGATATTAGACAATGGAAGCAACCTGAGGATATAACTACATATCTGAAGGAATTTAAACAACATAGTCTGCGCAACCCTATTGTTGAACAAGTTATACTGGAAACGTTAAGGGTCGTACGTGACATCTGGGAAAATTACGGGACATTCAATGAAACTAACGGTATCAAAATCTATGATCCACTTTTTGATGAAATACACGTTGAGCTTGGTCGTGGAATGAAAAATGATAAGAAAACACGAGAGCGCATATCAAAATCGATAACTGAGAAGGAAAATACGAATGAAAGAATAAAGGCACTCCTACAGGAAATAAAGGATGATCCAAAAGTACAAGATGATGTTCGGCCTTTATCGCCAAGCCACCAAGAAATTTTAAAACTATATGAAGAAGGTATCTATGATAATCCAAACACGGTATATAGTACCGTTTCTTCAGATGAAATTGAAAAAATAAGGAAAAATAGTTCTCCATCAAAATCAGAAATAACAAGATATAAGCTTTGGTTAGATCAGGGGTATATATCTCCATATACTGGGAAACCGATTCCGTTGACCAAATTATTTTCAACCGAATATCAGATAGAACACATTATACCACAATCTAGGTATTTCGATAATTCTTTAAGTAATAAGATTATTTGTGAAAGTGCCGTCAATGATGAAAAGGGAAATGAAACAGCTTACTCCTTTCTTAAAAATAGGGGAGGCGAACTAATTGATTTAGGACAGGGTGCTTCCGTACAGCTACTCTCATTAGAAAATTACCAAAATCATTGTAAGCATTATTTTAAAAGCAATAAGTCAAAGCTTACTAAATTGCTCAGCGAGGATATACCCGAAGGATTTATAAACCGTCAGCTCAATGATAGCCGTTACATTAGTAAACTCATAAAAGGACTCTTAAGTAACTTGGTGCGTGAGGATGGAGAGCAGGAAGCCACTTCAAAATATCTAATTCCTGTTAATGGTGCGATAACATCAAAACTTAAGCAAGATTGGGGTCTAAACGATAAATGGAATGAGATTATTGCACCACGATTTAGGCGTTTAAATGAACTGACCAACTCAAAAGATTTTGGATATTGGGATAAGAATATAAATGCCTTCAGGATACAAGTTCCTAATGATTTGGCTAAGGGTTTTAGCAAAAAAAGGATAGACCATCGTCATCACGCTTTAGATGCTTTAGTTATTGCTTGTACCACCAAAGACCATATAAACTATATAACATCCTTAAACACCTCAAGAAAAAACTATACGTTGGTTTCAAAATTAAGAACAACAGAAAAGAAACGAATTAAAGATGGAAAAACCGGGAATTATAAAACCATTACTGTTGCCAAAGCTTACCATCAACCTTGGAAAGACTTTCCTCTTGAGGCAAAAGATGCCCTTGAGCATATGGTCGTAAGTTTTAAACAAAATTTGCGAGTAATCAATAAGACGAATAATAAAACCCAACAATGGGTTAAGAAAAATGGTACGTATAAAAAAGAATTCATCAAACAAACCAAGGGACAAAATTGGGCTATACGTAAACCATTACACAGGGATACTGTTGCCGGAAAAGTAAATTTAAAAAGAGAGAAGGGTTATGTATCACTTCATAAGGCAATTGATTCTTGGGAAATGATAGTGGATAAGACGCTAAAGAATTCAATTAGAGAACAAATCGAAATTTTCAATGGAAATTTAACAAAAACAAAAAAGTATTTTAAAACTAATCCTTTGAAAGATGGGAACGGACTTGTAAGTAAAATAGCTATTTACGAAAATATTGAAGCTTATGCCACTCGAACTGAACTTAGCGAAAAATTTACCCGAAAACAACTGGAAAGTATCACAGATACTGGAATCCAAAGGATACTCGAAAATCACATTAAAAATTATCACGACGATAAAGGACAGGAACGTTTTGATTTAGCGTTTAATTATGTGGGCATTGATGAAATGAATAAAAACATCATAACTCTTAATGGCGGTAAACCACATCTACCAATAAAAAAAGTACGTGTTTATGAGGTTGGGAATAAATTTAGTATTGGAGAGGAAGGCTCAAAAAGTTCAAAGTATGTAGAAGCTGCTAAAGGAACAAACCTTTTTTTTGCCATTTATTGGAATGATGAACAACAAAAAAGAAATTTTGAAACCATACCCTTAGAGCGAGTAATTGCCTGGCAAAAAGAGGAAGCAACTTTACCTAAAGAACAGCGCACAGGTGTTCCTATTGATCATACTAAAGGACGGTTTTTATTTTCTATTTCACCCAATGATTTAGTTTTTGTGCCTAGTGAAGAAGAAATTCAAAATCAAAATCAATTTACAGCCGAAAATTTAAGTATTGATCAGATCAGTCGTATTTATATAATGGTCAATACCACACAAGATAAATTGCTTTGCAGACCTGCGAATTTATCCACAAACATTTCAAAAGCTGAAATAGGTAGCAATAATGTTACGGCAAGAGTTTTATCTGGAATTTCAAATCCCGAATTATTGGATGAAAATGATAAGCCTGTAATGATAAAAGATAGATGCTGGAAACTGGAAACTGATAAAATAGGGAATATCACAAAAGTTCTAAAATGATCAAACGCACCCTCTTTTTTGGTAACCCGGCCTATTTAAGTACCCGCAATGAACAATTGGTGGTAAACTTTCCGCAGGAAGACAAGAAGGAGGCGAGCATTCCTATTGAAGATTTGGGCTATATTGTTCTGGAAGATCCTCAGATCACGATTACAAACGGACTGCTTATGAAACTGGTGCAAAATAAAACAGCGGTCATCACCTGCGATAAACAACACTTGCCTTGCTCATTTTTACAACCGCTGGTAGGGCATAGTGAACAGACTGAACGGATGAAACACCAGCTCAATGCAAGTGTGCCGCTTAAGAAAAACCTGTGGCAACAGACGGTACAGGCGAAAATCGGAAATCAGGCCGCACATTTGCGTTTGCACCGCAAAAGAAGCCTAAAGCTGGAGCGCTGGGCCACGGAGGTAAAAAGTGGTGACACGATGAATCATGAGGCCATAGCTGCTGCTTATTATTTTCAAAACCTGTTTGAAGATGTACCCGGTTTTAGCCGCAATCAAAAAGGGATCGCACCAAACAATTTGTTGAATTACGGATATGCCATTTTACGGGCTGTAACCGCCCGGGCTTTGGTGAGTAGCGGGATGCTCCCTTCGGTAGGTATTTTTCATAAAAACAAATACAATGCTTTTTGCCTGGCCGATGATGTGATGGAACCCTACAGGCCTTTTGTAGATAGCCTGGTTTATGAAATGGTTCGTGCCGGTGAAGACCTGGAAGAATTGACGATGGATTTAAAAGCCGTGTTGCTCACCATACCGGCCATGGATGTGGTTATAGATGGTAAGCAAAGTCCGCTTATGGTGGCTATGAGTCGTACCACCAGCAGCTTATATGACTGTTTTCTAGGCAGCAGCCGAAAGATTTTATATCCTGATTTCAGCTGATATTAGTAGCTTATAATCAGATGGTCGATAAATAAACTATAAATCCAAACTATTTTGGAACACGCGCATTTATCACGACTTAATCAATACCGAAGTATGTGGGTACTCGTATTTTTTGATTTGCCAACCGAAACCCGGACCGAGCGAAAAACGGCAGCGCGTTTTCGTAAAAACCTGCTCGATGACGGCTTTGCCATGTTTCAGTTCAGTATTTATATGCGCTTTTGTGCCAGCCGGGAAAATGCCAGTGTCCACATCAGGCGCACCAAAAACAGCCTGCCCAAAAAAGGAAAAATCTGTATTATGCAAATCACCGATAAGCAATTTGGAATGATGGAGCTTTTTCACGGTCAAAAAGAAGTGGAGCCGGAAGCTCCCAGCCAGCAACTCGAACTTTTCTAAGAACGAAAATGTCAGGTCGAGCGCAGTCGAGACCTTTTGAGAAGGTCTATTTTATTATTTCTAAAAAACATCATAAAAAACAGGATACCAGGTTTTTACGCCGGGTATCCTGTGAATCATCCTCTAAAATAGGATTCTGAAAGCAATTCACAACAATTTTCGCCTACCTATGGCTTAGGGATAACCTGTGAATCATCCTCTAAAATAGGATTCTGAAAGCAATTCACAACTTAAACTATAAAGTGTTTTGTTCCATAAGTCCTGTGAATCATCCTCTAAAATAGGATTCTGAAAGCAATTCACAACTGTAGACACAAATAAAAGATACTATTTTCTCCTGTGAATCATCCTCTAAAATAGGATTCTGAAAGCAATTCACAACAACAGGGGTTGCATCGTTACTACCGAATAGCCTGTGAATCATCCTCTAAAATAGGATTCTGAAAGCAATTCACAACTATAACTTTGATTCTTAAATCCTCAACCACCTGTGAATCATCCTCTAAAATAGGATTCTGAAAGCAATTCACAACCGTAGCTAACTGCTCCAAAGTTACCTCCCGCCTGTGAATCATCCTCTAAAATAGGATTCTGAAAGCAATTCACAACGCAAGGCTTAGCTCATCGGCACTATCTGTGCCTGTGAATCATCCTCTAAAATAGGATTCTGAAAGCAATTCACAACGATGGTGATGGTGAAAAACTTGTAAAGCGCCCTGTGAATCATCCTCTAAAATAGGATTCTGAAAGCAATTCACAACGCAGCTGCGCAGGGCTCAGGTGATCAAACTCCTGTGAATCATCCTCTAAAATAGGATTCTGAAAGCAATTCACAACTAGCGTGTGTAGCTTCCGGCCACGCGATAGCCTGTGAATCATCCTCTAAAATAGGATTCTGAAAGCAATTCACAACGTTGTGAAATAGGATGCTTTCAGCAAAGGCCTGTGAATCATCCTCTAAAATAGGATTCTGAAAGCAATTCACAACCCGGTATCCGGAATGCCACTAAAGTATTCTCCTGTGAATCATCCTCTAAAATAGGATTCTGAAAGCAATTCACAACAAACGTTCTTTTAGCATTGCATCGGCTAAACCTGTGAATCATCCTCTAAAATAGGATTCTGAAAGCAATTCACAACGAGTTGAGTTGCTGTTTGATAATGCTGGCCCTGTGAATCATCCTCTAAAATAGGATTCTGAAAGCAATTCACAACCGAAGCATCCAGAGCGCACCGGTGTAAACCCCTGTGAATCATCCTCTAAAATAGGATTCTGAAAGCAATTCACAACATTGCGCGACACATCCCTTAGATACTTCTGCCTGTGAATCATCCTCTAAAATAGGATTCTGAAAGCAATTCACAACGGTGAACAGCGCGCTCATCTAATATTGCATCCTGTGAATCATCCTCTAAAATAGGATTCTGAAAGCAATTCACAACCAGCGTTTCACAGCGCATTCGGCAAATCTGCCTGTGAATCATCCTCTAAAATAGGATTCTGAAAGCAATTCACAACGGATGGGCAAATAGGCACGTTTCAGCAACGCCTGTGAATCATCCTCTAAAATAGGATTCTGAAAGCAATTCACAACCTAAAGTGCCTGAGAATTTAAGTATGTTTTCCTGTGAATCATCCTCTAAAATAGGATTCTGAAAGCAATTCACAACCTTACCGGGCTGTTACGGCTGTTACGGTAACCTGTGAATCATCCTCTAAAATAGGATTCTGAAAGCAATTCACAACCGCTTTTGGGTTTGATCAAACAACACAGCACCTGTGAATCATCCTCTAAAATAGGATTCTGAAAGCAATTCACAACAAGAATGGTAAGCACGTGCCGCCGTCTGTCCTGTGAATCATCCTCTAAAATAGGATTCTGAAAGCAATTCACAACCCTACAGCCGAGCCTGCGTTTGCCCCTTTTCCTGTGAATCATCCTCTAAAATAGGATTCTGAAAGCAATTCACAACTATAGCTGCCAAGACCGTTTGGTTTTCAGGCCTGTGAATCATCCTCTAAAATAGGATTCTGAAAGCAATTCACAACGGGAGGATGGTTTCTCCGGTGACTTTATCACCTGTGAATCATCCTCTAAAATAGGATTCTGAAAGCAATTCACAACAAGTCTTTGCGGAGTAATGCCTAGAAAGCTCCTGTGAATCATCCTCTAAAATAGGATTCTGAAAGCAATTCACAACTCATTTTCAAAAAGGTATTTCTTCATTATTCCTGTGAATCATCCTCTAAAATAGGATTCTGAAAGCAATTCACAACCGAAGCATCCAGAGCGCACCGGTGTAAACCCCTGTGAATCATCCTCTAAAATAGGATTCTGAAAGCAATTCACAACATAATAAGTCAATGTAGGCCAGAGGTTGATCCTGTGAATCATCCTCTAAAATAGGATTCTGAAAGCAATTCACAACGATAATGAAACCGCTAAACAGCGCTTAAAACCTGTGAATCATCCTCTAAAATAGGATTCTGAAAGCAATTCACAACTAAGTGGAGTGATGTATGACATTAGTTGCCCCTGTGAATCATCCTCTAAAATAGGATTCTGAAAGCAATTCACAACGTCTTTATCTGCACGTGCCCAGAATGCGGCCCTGTGAATCATCCTCTAAAACAGGATTCTGAAAGCAATTCACAACGAGTTAAACCAGATTTTTTAAACTTCTTATCCTGTGAATCATCCTCTAAAATAGGATTCTGAAAGTAATTCACAACGAATGCGTACCGGGTTTTTAAAATTCGTTCCTATGAATCATCTTCTAACATAGGATTCTGCAACCTTAAATAACAGCCTTCAGTTTTAAAAAACACATTGCTCGCAATCTACCGCAAAAATATACTACGGCCAAACTCTGAGGTTCAGCGCAGCTAAAGCAATTCACAACACTCTTGAATTGTCATTACTTTATTATTAACCTGTGAATCATCCTTAAAATTAGGATTCTGAAAGCAATTCACAACTTGCTGGACACAATAATTTCAACAGATAGTCCTGTGAATCATCCTCTAAAATAGGATTCTGAAAGCAATTCACAACGAATGCGTACCGGGTTTTTAAAATTCGTTCCCGTGAATCATCTTCTAAAATAGGATTCTGCAACCTTAAATAACAGCCTTCAGTTTTAAAAAACAAATTGCTCGCTAAATCCAACCAAAAAAATTATCGCAGCCAAACTCCAAGGTTCAGCGCAGCTAAAGCAATTCACAACACGAGTATAACGACAAGAACAACAGATAGTCCTGTGAATCATCCATAAAATTAGGATTCTAAAACCTCAAATAACAGCCTTCAGATTTAAAAAGCACATTGCTTGCTAAATCCACCAAAAAATTTACCGCAGTCAAACTCCAAGGTTCAGCGTAGCTAAAGCAATTCACAACTCAGAATGTGGAGCTCGTTGTATTTGAATCCTGTGAATCATCCCTAAAATTAGGATTCTGAAAGCAATTCTCAAAAGTAGAGGTCGTGTAATTAATAACTGTAAGCCAGTCAATCATCCTCTAAACAGCATTATAATGGTATAATAAACCAAGTTTAGATAGTCAACCTTCATTTAAATTTACAATAAGTTGAAGATAGCGGTTAAGGAGCAACTAATCCTGGCAGGTGATGGGGTTGGCTTTCGGCTGGTAAGGACAGCGCTATCTGATAGCAGTTTGCGTTAATTGCTTCTCCAGACGGTAAGGAAGGGCCATTCGTCAGGAAATGGCTGTAACGGCTGCCTCGGACAGCGCCTGCATAAGTATCCTGAAAAATAAAGAGGCTGTCCTGAGTAATCAGGCAGCCTCTTTTAAGTTTTACAATTCATATCTAGGATAAATATCTAAAAAAGAATTTGTCTTCTTTTTGAGTGAGTACGATTGTACCGCTAATTGTTTGTAAATAGGGGTTCTAAGAATTAACCGCTAATTATCTAATGATTTTCAAATTAGGGCTCGGTCGTTTCGGTACTGTATTTTTAGTTTGCAAAACTTCCTGAAGTTTATACATATCTTCTTCTACTTTTTTGTCTAAAATCCGTGCGTAAATTTGCGTGGTTGCAATTTTGGTATGCCCCAGAAGTTTAGATACCGTTTCAATAGGCATCCCATTGCTTAGTGTCACTGTAGTGGCAAAAGTATGCCGGGCCATATGAAAGGTTAGGTTTTTGGTAAGCCCACAGGCCTCTGCAATATCCTTTAAATATAAGTTAGCGCGCTCATTGGTAATAGGAGGAAACAAGGTTCCTGAAACCTGAGACATGGGATGATCTTCATACTTCTCCAGAAGATCTGATGCAGCAGGCATTAAGGGTACCTTTACGCGGGTGTTCGTTTTTTGCCTGTTGGTTACAATCCACTTTTTAGAGTCGTCACCCAGCCAAATATTTTTGGGCGTTAAATTGACCAGATCAGCATAACTGATTCCCGTATAGCAACTAAACAGGAATAGATCGCGCACACGTTCCAGGCGCTCATTGACAAACTCATAACTGGCTACATTGGCTAATTCATTTTCAGAAAGAAATTCGCGTTCGGTTTTTTCAAAAGTAGTCTTCCAGCGTCTAAAGGGATCTTTATCAAGCCACTCTAACTGATACGCCAGGCGTATTATTTTTCGCAGACGTTGAATGTGTTTCATCACCGTATTATGGCTCATCGCTCTGGGGTGACCTTCTGGATAATACTGAAATAAATAGCTCTCAAAATCACAAATAAATTTGTAATTCAATCGGGAAAGGTAAATATCCTTATGCTTGTTCGCTTTTAAGAATTTTCGAACATAGCCCTCTGTGATTTTGAAATTTTTGATCGTTCCCCGGGCAAGTGTACCGTTGATTTTTTGGTTGTGATAATCCAGCAGGTAAATAAGTGTTTTACTGCTGGTATCTTCCCCCATAAAATAATCCTTGATCATCTGAGTCGTTAGCATCTTATCTGCTGCTTTCAACTCCAGATAACTTTGGTACAATTGAGATTTGGCCAGATCGAGGTATTGATTCAGTTGTTTGGCCATAAGTGAGTTCCCCAAAACCCGTTTATTTTGGCTATCCCAGAGTTCAATGGGCACTTTTCGTTTCAGACTAACACTAAGTCGCTTTTGATCCATGGTGATTCGGGCATACACGAGTGCCTCGCCTTGTGAAGCCTTTCGGGTATCAGCCCAAAACTGAATAGAGAATGTTTTTGTGGTTCGCATAACATTTGATTTAAATTAAACTTGATTGTTACGAAAGTCAAATCCAATTTTATCAAAACAGGGTAGAGTACCGATTCTATGCGTGGTAGCAATCGCTACCATTTTCGTTTTGAGCTACCAAATAGCTACCATTTAAGCTGAAATCACTTCAAATTTAATGATGCCCTAAAAACTTGAAAACCACGTATTTAATAAAAATACGTGGTTTTTTGGTGTCTTTATTAAGACTAGCTGTGACCTCGCCAGGATTCAAACCTGGAACCTTCTGAGCCGTAATCAGATGCGCTATTCAGTTGCGCCACGAGGCCTTTGTACTTGCTTGAACAGAACTAGAACTTATCTGTTTTTGCGGGTGCAAATATAGGTCTTTTTTTAAAAAGTACAAGCTTTAAAATAAAAAAAGGTCATTTAGTGTTAAATGACCTTTTTCCTGAATAGGTTAATCGTTTAGTACATATTGCGTAATGCTGTGATATCATTTGTGTTAAACTCTCCGTCTTCACTTGAGCTGAAGCAGGCAAGCATAACCGAAGTAGGATCAAAACCACTTGGTGTACCCGGGATGTAGTTTACATCACCACCTTCATTTACGTTTTGACCACAGCTCTGTCTGCTGAACCAGTCTGTATGTCTAAAACCAACCGAGTGCCCAATCTCGTGGGTAATTACGTGTTCAATAACATTGGTGTCATAATTTGATAAGCCATAAATCTGAACAAATTTGAAGGGAAATCCATTACTGGGGAAACCTGCACTACCACCTGCACCTGAAGGATTGTTTACGGTGTTGTTGTAAACAACCATATCCTTGTTTTGATAATCGGTACCAAAAGTGAGGTTAAAGCTTATGGAAACCCCGCTTAGACGGTTGTAATTATCAACTGCCCACTGTAATGCAGTTCGTTCCTTTGAAGTAAGCGCCTGATTGCCTCCGGTAAATCCTATAATAGAAATAACGCGACCCTGACTTACCAAAGCAGAAGTGCGATACTGCTTACTGGTTTTGTCTCCTTTTTCCTGAGCATTTAAAGCAGTAAGCGCATTTAACTGATCTGGTGTTATCACAACATCTTCTTCTAAATAGAGTCGGGGTTCTGAAGTTCCGTCAGGAAAATGGAAGGTATCCCATTTTACATAGCCGGTATTCATGCCCAGGGCTTCTACCTGATCTAAGATTTCTTGTGAAACTTCGAGATTAGCGGTCTCTTCTAAAGTTTCTGAACTCATTACTTCTTCTTCGTCATTAGAACAGGACGCCAGTACTAATGAACAGGTAAGAGCTAAAAACGAAAATCGTTTAACTGAATTTGATAACATAAAATAATAATTAATGATTAGTGATAAAGCAATTTATTGAAATATTTTAATTACCAAATAGTTTAAACGTTAAATGTTTGCATTTAATCTAATATTTATAGCTAATAAAGGATTTTACTTACAAAATGAGATTTCAGAAAATTATAGTGTGTTTTCATATCGATTTCAGAGGATGAGTACACTTTAAAAGTTGAGACATAAAAAAAGCCCTTATAACAAGGGCTCTTAGTTTATGGTATGTCGAAAAGTATTATTTAAATGATTTCAGCACTTAAACCTGCATCTAACAGGGCTGAACAACGCGGCAGTAAATCTTCGTAGCTTCCCGTTTTAACAGTGCACTTTCCTTTGTAGTGAACAATCAAGGAACATTGCTCTGCCTGAATGGGGGTATGATCGCAAACCTGAATCAGGGTTTCGATAACGTGATCAAAAGTGTTTACATCGTCATTGTAAACTACAATTTCATTGTTGCGGTCTTCTGCAACCAGGACATCTAATTCTTCCTGAATTTTCTCCTTGGTGCTCATATTGAAAAATCGTGGATGCATCAGTATCAGTTTTTTACAAATTTACAAGCTACCCAATTATTTTTTTCAAAATTCATGATAAAATTTAGTCCGTGTTGATTACAAACCTCTGTAATTGCCGGAATATCCTGTGTGTAAAACCCGCTCAACAGTAAAATACCCTCGTGATTCAAACATTTGGCGTAGGCCGGTATATCTGCCATCAGGATGTTTCTGTTGATATTTGCGATGATGAGTTCGTAGTGCTTTTCTTCTAAAAGCGCCACATCGCCCTCATAAGTCTTTATGTGGCTTACCTCGTTGCGTTCTGCGTTTTCTACGGTGTTTTCATAACACCAGGGATCAATATCTATCGCATCAACCGGAACAGCACCTTTCATGGCAGCAAGAATTGCCAGTATTCCCGTACCGCAACCCATATCAAGGGTTTTTAGACCCTTTACATCCAGCTTTAGCAAATGCTTGATCATTAAATGCGTGGTCTCGTGATGCCCGGTGCCAAATGACATTTTGGGTTCAATCACAATATCAAACGCAGTATCCGGTTTTGGGTGAAAGGGCGCGCGTACCGTACACAAACCATCAACCTCTATAGGTTCAAAGTTTTTTTCCCATTCTTCGTTCCAGTTTACCGGTTCTATGAGACTAATCGTATAGGAAGTCTCAAAATCGGGATTGTTGAGAATGGAAACCGATTCAAGAATCTCATCGTGATTTAATGCAGACTGAATGTAGGCTTTTACGCCATCTTCAGTCTCGTCAAAACTTTCAAAATCGAGTTCCGCCAGTTGCGCGATTAAAATTTCTGCGCCGGGGTTTACCGGCGCGATTTTAAAATGGTATTCGGTATATGCTTCAGCCATTCTTTAAAAGGCGTTTACGATAGCCATAAAGTCTTCGGCTTTAAGTGAAGCGCCACCAATAAGACCACCGTCAACATCAGGTTTTGAAAATATTTCTTCGGCGTTATTGGGTTTTACACTTCCTCCGTAAAGAATTGTAATGCTGTCTGCAAGTTCTTTAGAATATTCTTCGGCGATGGTCTTACGTATAAATGCATGCATTTCCTGAGCCTGATCGGGGCTTGCCGTTTCGCCCGTACCAATGGCCCAAACCGGTTCGTATGCCAGTACAATATGTTTCCAGGCATCTGCATCCAGATGGAATAAAGCCTGACTGATTTGCTTGTTTACGACTTCAAAATGCTCACCAAAGTTTCGGTCTTTTAACTCTTCACCAAAGCAATAAATTACTTTCATTGAATTTTCAAGTGCCGTATTTACTTTTTCAGCTAAAAGATCTTCCTTTTCGCCAAAATAAGCACGACGCTCACTATGTCCCAGAATCACGGTTTTAATACCTACTCCTTTAAGCATAGCTGCACTGATCTCACCGGTAAATGCTCCTGAGCTTGATTGATGCATGTTTTGAGCAGCAACCTCAATATCAGAACCTTTTAAACTTTCAAAGGCAGTATATAGGTTGGTAAAAGGAGGTGCGATAATCACCTCTGCGTCAGATGTCTTGTTTATGTTTTTTAAGCCGTCAATCAATTCCTGCGTTTCGGCAAGATCGGTATTCATTTTCCAGTTTCCGGCTACAATATGTTTTCTCATTGTTATTGTTTTTTAGTTGATTATCTGTAGTGGTTGTTGATTTTTTTTTGAATGCTGAGCTTTCATTTTAGCTCTCGAAAATCAGTGATTTTAAGAGCTTGTGTAAAACTGATTTAAGTTTTTATCTCCTTATAAATTTATTCTGAAGAGCTTCCGCTGTAAAATTTATCTCTGGCGAAAAAAGTACAGGACTGCTAATTAAGCAAAATGGGAGGAATATTTTCTGCATAAAAATGATAATTTCTAAAAATAGCGACATCAAACTGATTACACAACAATATGCTTACCTAATACGCACTTTGGGGTCTAAAAAGCCATAAATAATGTCCACCAGTATATTGATCAAAATAAACATCGTGGCTATGATTAAAACCGAACCCATTATGATGGGTAAATCGAGGGTATTCAGGGCGTCTACGATTTCTTTTCCAAGGCCATTCCACCCAAATATATATTCTACGAAAACAGCTCCTGCAAGCATAGAGGCAAACCAGCCTGAAACTGCGGTAATAACCGGATTGAGCGCGTTTTTAAGCGCGTGTCTCCAGACTATTTGCGCTTTGTTGAGGCCTTTTGCCTGAGCGGTACGAATGTATTCCTGATTATACACTTCGAGAATGGAATTGCGCATCAGCTGAATCACCACAGCCAGTGGCCGTATTCCGAGCACAATTGCAGGCAAAATGATGTTTTTCCATTGAATGGTGATGGCTTCGCCAAAATCATCCATCGCATACAGGCTGCCGGTCATGTTAAGCTGTGTGTAATTATGCAATACATACCCAAAAAACCAGGCAAACAGAATGGCGCTAAAAAAGCTGGGCACACTCATACCCAGAGTACTCACGACCTGTATTGCTTTATCAACCCAGGTATCCCGGGCATTTGCAGAAACGACCCCGAGAAAAATTCCTAAAAGCATCGCCAGGCTAATGGCGCTTACTGCGAGCACAATAGTGTTGGGAAGCGTTTCACCAATGACTTCAGAAACGGTTTTTCCTGTTTTTTGAAAAGATTCCCGGAGATAGGGTTTTTTCAGAACCAGGCTATAGCTACCCATATCAAAAAGTCGCGCATACCGGTATTTTTCTGATGATAAACTGGTATAATTTTCACCTTCGCTTTTGTGAAGGGATAAGGGCGAAAGGTCATTCAGGTAATAGGCGTATTGTGTGAAAACAGGCTTGTCAAATCCGTATTTGTGTTTGATTATCGCCAACTGCTCGGGATCTTCATTTTGATCAAGCATCATGCGAGCCGGATCTCCCGGTAAAACAGTAAATAGCAGGAATACCACTGTCACGACCCCAAAAAGGGTGAGCAGGGCATAAAAAAGTTTATTTAAGATGTAAGAGATCAGAGTCGTTTGATTTCAGAAAGTTTAAGGGCTTTAAATTGCACATCTTTACCCATTAAATCGGCTACATATTCTTCGATGGTGCGTTTAAAACCTGCGGCTTTACGGCGCTCGTTTAGCGTTTCAGGTTCTGTAACCGGCCATATAAAAAAGCCATTTTCGGCAGTAATCTGAGCCTGGGTGCCGTAAATCTGTTCCTTATCCTGCATCATCAGATGCTTATCTTCAAGAGTGGCTACCTGAGTCATTGGGATTTCACCCTTTTCAGCAGCTTTTTTGAGCATATCCAGATAAGCTTCAATCTCACCGGGATTATGGGCAATAACTTCAAGAGCTACCAGATTGGTGGGTTCTCCCACCAGTGATTTGCCGGGGTAACCATAGCGCTCTATGAGTCTCTTTATACGTTTAAGATTTGTCGTGTCTATCATGCGCTGCTTTTTCCACAGGTCACCGGTATAGTCTTCTTCAGGGATGCCTAATTCTTCAGCGAGGGCTTTCCGCTTTGCGGGATCACTTTCCTGAATAAGGGGTCTGTAGAGCTTATCGAGCCTGGTGATACTATCCAGCTGAAATTTAAGGTTGAAATCCAGGTCGAGATTTGCAGTAGGCAATTTTTCGAGTTCGATTTCTTCTGCATCATTCCAGTGTTTTTTCTGAATGATGGTTCCATTATTCAGCTTCAAAATCCCCGGATTGCTGCGTACAATGGTTTTTAAGGTTGTGGCATCGGTAAAATAGAAGTCAAAATTGATTTCCTGTTTTAGCTTTAACGAATTGACTTCATCAACGCCCGAAGCGGTAAGACCTATTACCTGATAACCTCTTCGTATCGCATCATTGGTAAGGGATTTAATGGCCGGCCAGCCGTTCCATTCGGTTTTGCTCAGGTCATAAGCAACGATGACGATGAGATTGGGTGTATTTAAAAACTCTTCCGCATAATCCTCCCCGTCTTTTTCAATGGTAAAATCGTGTACAGGCGGAACGTAGCCTTTGGTTACCAGTTCGGTATCAACGCCGATGAATTCACCTTCAACAGTGGGATATTCACCCTGAGTGGTGAACACTTTTTCTTCACCATTTACCTTAAACTTCCAGTTGTAGTCAAAAATATCAACGGGAGCGCCTTCCGGGATTTCCATTCCCTCGGCGATGTTGGAGCCCACTTTATAAGCTCTGAAATCAATAAGCGGAAGGTGCATTAAGACGTAATATCCAAAGCTCAGGCACGCAATAAAGGTCGCGAAGATGATGATAGACCGGCCAAAATTGGTGAAAAACGGCTGAATGTATTTAATATTAATGAATAGAAAGACAATCAAAATAAGCAGGATCACATCTTTGGTAAAGGATTGCCAGGGCGTAAGTGGCAGCGCATCTCCAAAGCAACCACAATCGGTCACTTTATTGAAATAGGCCGAATAGAAGGTAAGGAAGGTGAAAAAGAGAATCATCAGCAACAGTAGCCATAAGGTGAGTCTTTTGTAATACCCAATGATGAGTGCAACCCCAAGCACCAGTTCTACAATCACCAGAATGATCGCGAGACCCAGGGCAAACGGACTCAAAAATTCAAGATTGAGTACATCGGGCCCAAAATATTCCTGCAGTTTAAATGAAAAACCAACGGGATCGTTGAGCTTTATAAAACCCGAAATGATAAACAGGATACCTACAAATACACGAATAAAACCTATTAATGCTTTCAAATTTATTCCGTTTTAGATTCTTCAATATGAATTAAGGCAAACACCGCATAATTAATCATATCCTGATAATTGGCGTCGATACCTTCAGAAACCAGCGTTTTGCCTTTGTTGTTTTCAATCTGTTTTACGCGCAGCAGTTTTTGCAGAATTAAGTCGGTTAGGGAGCTGATGCGCATATCACGCCAGGCCTCGCCGTAGTCGTGATTTTTATTTAGCATCAGTTCTTTGGTGATCTTTACGTGCCTGTCATAGGCTTCAAGGGCTTCGTCAAGATTGAGGTCGGGTTGTTCTGCCACGCCTTTTTCCAGTTGAATAAGCGCCATTACCGAATAATTAATAATACCTATAAACTCTGAGCTTTCGTCCTCATCAATCTTGTGAACCGCATTTTCCTGCAGCCCGCGTATGCGCTGTGCTTTAATAAAAATCTGATCGGTTAATGAGGGTAATCTCAATATACGCCAGGCACTGCCGTAGTCGCTCATTTTTTTGGAAAACAAATCGCGGCAGGTGGTAATCACTGCGTCATATTGTGCTGAAGTCTGCTTCATGAATGGGTTGTTGCTGCTCTTTTCGCTCTTAAAGACTGATTTTACAGTCAGGCTGGGCGAATTTCTGTAAATTTCGCCTAAAAATACGCAATCTGTAAAAACCGAAAGGCATTATATGGCAAGCATTAACTGCAAAGGAAATTTAATTGATTTATCTACGCCCCGGGTTATGGGAATTCTTAACCTGACGCCCGACTCTTTTTATGAAGGCAGTCGGTTTACACATGCGGATGCGGTTTTAGCTCAGACGGAAAAAATGCTGGCTGAAGGTGCCGATTTTATTGATGTGGGAGCCTACAGTTCGCGGCCCGGAGCAGCTGATATTTCGGTAGATGAAGAGCTATTACGGTTGCTTCCGGTGGTTGAGGTTTTAATAAAGAATTTCCCCAATCTTTTGATTTCTGTAGATACCTTTCGCAGTGAAGTGGCAAAACAGGCCGTGCAGGCAGGGGCGGCACTGATCAACGATATTTCAGCAGGACATCTTGACGAAAATATGCTTACCACCATTGCGGCACTTCAGGTTCCTTACATAATGATGCATATGAAAGGCAACCCGCAGACGATGAAAAATCTGGCGCAGTATGATGACCTTGTTAAAGAAGTGATTTATTATTTGAGTGAACGCATTGCTGCTGCCCGTGCTCTGGGGATAAATGACGTTATTGTTGATCCCGGTTTTGGCTTCGCGAAAACTATAGCTCATAATTTTGAACTTTTAAATAAGTCTGAACAGTTGCAGATGCTCGATGTGCCGGTTTTAATAGGAGTTTCCCGTAAATCCATGATTTACAAAACGCTCGATGTTTCGGCTGCCGAAGCTTTAAATGGGACTACGGTTTTGAATGTCGTGGCTTTACAAAAAGGCGCTTCTATTCTTCGGGTGCACGATGTAAAGCCTGCTTTTGAAGCGGTAAGATTACTGCAGGCGCTTTCGCAAAGCGAAAAAGGAACGGCTGCAATCTAAGCGCAGTTAGTATCTTCGCGAACGCTAAATTATTAAAGGTTTTGGCGAATCATCCTAATTAACTTTCTAATGAGTGTTTTTTACATATTAATTGGTTTGACCTTGCTGGTTGTGGGAGGGGAGTTTTTAGTACGATCTTCTGTAGGATTATCGTTTAAGCTGAATCTTTCCAAAATGGTAATAGGTCTTACCGTGGTGTCTTTTGCGACTTCGGTGCCTGAACTTTTGGTGAGTTTGCAGGCTGCGCTTAATGGCTTTTCAGACATTGCCCTGGGGAATGTAATAGGCAGCAATATTGCTAATATTGCTTTAGTCCTCGGGTTAACAGCCATCATTTCAACTCTGGGTATCGATTCTGACTTTTTCCGGTTTAACTGGCCGGTGATGGTGCTGTTTTCGCTGGGATTGTATTTAGCTTTGGTCAACGACGGAGTGCTATCAAAGCTCGAAGGTTTTATAATGCTGTTTTCGCTGGTAGTTTATCTTATTCTATTAATTCGCCGCGCCAGGAAATCCCGTCCTACCGAAGAAGGGCAGAATGATGAGATTGATGCGGGCTTGTCTAAAACCTCCTATTTTAAAATCGTTGTTTGGTTACTAATAGGGGCGACTGCTCTTTATTTTGGTTCTGAATGGCTGGTTCTGGGAGCAACTGATCTGGCCACTTCTCTTGGGGTAAGTGATTATGCGATTTCGGTGACCGTAATTGCTATAGGAACCAGTGTTCCTGAACTAGCAGCTTCCTTGATAGCTGCGCTTAAGAAGGAAAAAGCTATATCCTTGGGTAATCTTATAGGTTCAAATATTTTTAATATTGCTTCAGTTTTGGGACTTACAGCGCTTATTACCCCTATTCAGGTCGTAGATGATCGTATTCTGGATACCAATATGTTTTGGCTCTTAGGATTTGCTATTGTATTGCTTCCATTAGGCTTTTTACCGCTTAGAATGGAACTCAACCGTTGGAAGGGGCTCATTCTTTTTGCCGCATATTGTGTTTTTATAGGTTTGGCGTTCAGCTAACATCAACACATTTGCATAGAAAGAGATGGCTTGAAGCTTTGGCTCTTATTTTAATTTTCTACAGTGATAAAGCTCAAAAATAAAAAAGCCCGCAAGTTGCGGGCTTTAATTTTATCAGTCTTAAAAATCCTTAGATTTTTTTCTCTGCATTTTTAACGGTCTTAACGATACGACCTGCAACTTTGTATGGGTCAGCGTTTGAAGCAGGACGACGATCTTCTAACCATCCTTTCCATCCGCGCTCTACGGTAATAATTGGGATACGTATAGAAGCACCACGGTCAGAAATTCCGTAAGAGAAATCGTGAATAGATGCTGTCTCGTGCTTACCGGTTAGACGCTGATCGTTAAACTCACCGTAAACTGCGATATGCTCTGCAGTTACAGGACGGAAAGCCTCACAAATCGTGTCGTATACATCTTTAGAACCGGCAGTTCTCAATGTGGTGTTTGAGAAGTTTGCGTGCATACCAGAACCGTTCCAGTCTCCTTTGATTGGTTTAGGGTGATACTCAATATACCATCCATAATCTTCAGTAAGACGTTGTAACAGATAACGAGCTATCCAGATTTCATCACCTGCTTTTTTAGCTCCTTTCGCAAAAAGTTGGAATTCCCACTGGCCGCTTGCAACTTCCTGGTTAATACCTTCGAAGTTAAGACCTGCATCGATACAAAGATCTGCGTGTTCTTCAACAAATTGTCTCCCGTGGGTGTTTTTTCCACCTACAGAACAGTAGTACATACCTTGAGGACCAGGATATCCGCCTACAGGGAAACCAAGAGGCAATTGGGTAGCTTTGTCCATAATGAAATATTCCTGCTCAAAACCGAACCAGAAATCATCATCTTCATCATCAATCTGTGCGCGAGCATTAGACGGGTGAGGAGTTCCGTCAGGATTAAGAACTTCACACATTACAAGATACCCATCTCTACGAGCAGGATCTGGATATATAGCAACGGGCTTAAGTAAGCAATCTGAAGAACCACCTTCAGCCTGTTGGGTAGAAGAACCGTCAAAAGACCAGGTAGAGCAGTCTTCCAGCTTACCGCTGAAGTCTTCCTCCATCTTGGTTTTACTTCGTAAGTTGGCAGTTGGCGTATAGCCGTCAAGCCAGATATACTCTAATTTTGATTTGCCCATAATAAATTGGTTTTTAAAATTTTTTGAATTAAACGAATGCAAATATAACATTTCTTTAATACCTGGTATTTTTCAAAAGGGGGGTGGGGTCGTCTTATTAACGGAAAAAATTTAATAACCCCCCTTAAATTTGGGGGTATATTGCGAAATCATATATTTTTGCAGGGTTGAATTTAGTAATTCATAAAAATAAGCCTGTTATGAACTCATTACGTTTTTTTGCTCTAAAGGAAAGTTACAATCGTAAAAGCATGCAAATAACTGAAAATCAGCGTAGATCTGCTGTTTTTGGGAATCACGTGTTTGGCAAAAAGGCTATGCGACAGGTGCTTTCTGCCGAAGCTTTTAAAGCTGTTGAAGATGCGATCAACACCGGTTCAAAAATTGAGCGCGCTATGGCCGATAGCATTGCGGCAGGTATGAAACAGTGGGCATTAGAGCTTGGAGCAACCCATTATACGCACTGGTTTCAGCCGCTTACAGGCGCAACTGCTGAAAAGCACGATGCCTTTTTTGAAACCGATATGGACGGTAACGCCATGGAGAAATTTGATGGTGCCCAACTCGTTCAGCAGGAACCAGATGCTTCATCATTTCCACACGGGGGAATTCGAAACACCTTTGAGGCGCGGGGTTACACGGCCTGGGATCCTTCCTCGCCGGCATTCATATTAGACACTACACTGTGTATTCCAACCGTTTTTGTTTCCTACACGGGAGAGGCCCTTGACAATAAAACTCCGCTATTGCGTGCATTGGGTGCAATTGACAGTTCGGCTACTGCTGTTGCACAATATTTCAATAAGAGTGTAAATAAAGTAACGGCCACTTTGGGCTGGGAGCAGGAGTATTTTTTGATTGATGCGGCTTTGGCGGCGTCAAGACCCGATATTATGCAAACCGGTCGCGCAATGCTGGGTCACGCTCCTGCAAAAGGCCAGCAGTTAGATGACCACTATTTTGGTTCGATCCCCACTCGTGCGCTTAATTTTATGAAAGATCTGGAGCAGCAATGTATGTTGCTCGGTATTCCGGTTAAGACCCGGCATAATGAGGTGGCACCAAATCAGTTTGAGTTGGCTCCGGTTTTTGAGGAAGCCAATCTCGCGGTAGATCACAATTCCCTAATCATGGATTTGATGGATCGTATCGCAGAGCGGCATCATCTCAAAGTACTTTTTCACGAGAAACCATTTGCGGGAGTAAACGGAAGTGGAAAGCATAACAACTGGTCGTTGATGACCGATAACGGGATCAATTTGTTAAGTCCCGGAACCACGCCAACAAAAAACCTTCAGTTTCTAACCTTTTTTGTCAATACCATAAAGGCGGTTCAGGATAACGAAGAATTACTAAGAGCATCAGTAGCTTCAGCGGCTAATGATCATCGTTTAGGTTCGAGTGAAGCCCCGCCGGCAATTATGTCGGTTTTTATAGGAAAACAACTGACCAAAGTATTAGACGAACTGGAAAAGGTGACAGACGGTAAGCTTTCGCCTCAGGAAAAAACCGATCTTAAACTCAATGTAGTAGGTAAAATCCCGGAAATTTTATTGGATAATACAGACCGCAACCGTACCTCTCCTTTTGCGTTTACAGGAAATAAATTTGAGTTTAGGGCGGTGGGGTCCACGACCAATTGTTCGCGGCCTATGGTCGTTTTGAACACCATAGTGGCAAGACAACTTTCTGATTTTAAAAATGAGGTTGATGCGCTTATCGATTCCAAAAACATGAAAAAGGATGATGCCATTTTCAATGTGTTACGCGAATACATAAAAGCTTCGAAAAAAATACGTTTTGAAGGAGATGGCTACAGCGCGAGTTGGGAAGCTGAAGCCAAAAAGCGAAAATTGAGCAACAACAAGACCACCCCTGAAGCATTAAATATACAGATCACCAGGCCGGTTATTGAACTTTTTGAACAAACCGGCGTGATGAATGAGATCGAGTTAAAAGCGCGCTACGAAATTGAGTTAGAAGAATATGTAAAGCGCATTCAAATTGAGAGCAGAGTGCTTGGCAATATTGCACAAAACCATATCATTCCAACAGCCATCCGCTATCAAAATTTACTCATTAAGAATGTAAAAGGGCTCAAAGAGATTTTTGGAGCAGATCACAAAAAGCTGGGTCAGGAGCAGCTGGTACTTATTGAGAAAATCTCAGAATATATTAAAACCATTAATACCTTAACTTTTGAAATGATAGAAGCTCGTAAAGTGGCCAATCAGGAAGAAGTTGCCAAACGCGCTGTGTCCTATACCCAAAACGTGCTGCCCTTTTTTGATAAGATTCGTTACGCTTCTGATAAGTTGGAATTACTGGTTGAAGATAAGCTCTGGCCGCTTACCAAGAACAGAGAGCTTTTAAACCTCCATTAAAAAGAGCCGTAAGTTAACTTTAGGTTATTGAAACATTATGGAGATGTTTTCAATGCTTACAAAGCGGGTAGTCTAATTCTTACAATTAGTCTGTCGATCTTAAAAAGGGTGTTTTCCCCCTATTGGTTCTTATCCCAATGAAAATGGGTGTTTTTTTGCTATAACGATTTCGTTAAGCCTGATTTTTATCGAAAAAGTCTAAAAGTCTCATTATGAGCTGGATTGTTTTCTTACATTAGCAGTGCGAAAGAAAAATACTTCCCCTTAACTAAGCTTTCGCTAATTCACCCTAGATCCAGAGTTTACTGTATTGGTTTTATTGACAAGCTTTATACGTTTGTTAGTAGGATTACGAGATATGTATTTATTAACCATTCTATATATTATTAATTTAAAACTTTTCTATTATGAAAAAAGTTATTCTAAGTGCTGCTGCACTCATGTTTGGGGCAGTAGCGTTTGCGCAAACAACACCAACAGGTGTTTCACCAACAGCTGCGACAGACAATCGACAACCTGCTACTCCAGCCGGTAATTATGGTGAATCCATTCAAAATGGTAATGATCATAAAGTTCGTGTGCGACAGGCTGGTTCAGACAATTCAGTTTATACAAACCAATCTGATGGGTCAACATCCGGGGGTAATAAGGCTGATGTAGTTCAAACCGGAGCGGTACAGCAACCTAACAATCTTAATAGTGGTGAAAGCAATATGGCTGCGACTGTTCAGGTTGGTGGAGCGAATGAAGCGAGTACCTGGCAACAAGGGGATCGCAATAAGGCTGCTATAGATCAAGGCTTGAGTGATGATTCAAGTACCGGTAACAAAGCATCTATTCAACAGGGTAATGCTAACAATGCGGAGGACAACCAGGCTGCTATAGCACAGGATGGTACGAGTAATGAGGCCAATATCTTCCAAACCTATGATAATAATGAAGCACATATTGATCAGGATGGTTCTGATAACAAATCATCTGTACGTCAAATTGCAAATCCTGAAGACAGTGCTGGTCATTATGCCTATAATAAGCAGGAAGGTGATGAAAATAAATCTACAGTTGAACAAAGCGGTAGTTCAGATAATGTTGCTCTATCTTCTCAGCAAGGTGATCGTAATAAGTCTTATCAAGTACAATCTAACTCAGGAGGTGCTGGAGATGGAAACAAAGCTTTAGTAAACCAAGGTGATAATGGTTTTGATGGTAATGTTGGGATTAGTAATATTTTTGCTTGGGAAGCAGAAGTGGATGTGTTCAGAGATGGGCCTTTCAATACAGGTACATACGGTTCAACTGCATATCAAGAACAGACCGGCGAGCGTAATGAAGCAGAGATTTACCAATTTGGTAGAGCAGATGAGTCAGATAGCAATAATCTTGCAGGTCAGATTCAAGATGGTGACGATAACGATGCTGCTATTATACAGAATTTATCCGGAAATCTTCAAGGAGGTGATAATTATGCTTTCCAAATTCAGACAGAAAATAGTTCTAATAATCTAGCTCTTTTAGCACAGAATGGAAACAATCATAAAGGTTTTCAATGGCAAGATGGTACAAATAGTACTGTTCGCTCTGTAATGAGAGGAGATTCAAATAAACTATCTACCTATCAGCAAGGAGATGCTAATGATATTGAAACCGCTCAAAGAGGTCAGCACAATGCTGTTTTGATTACCCAGCAGTCTGATGGAAATAGCTATGTGGCTACTCAAAATCTTCCAAACGGTATGCCTGTAGGAATGCCTAATGGAGGAAATCAAATCGATGTATGGCAAACAGGTCCTGGTACAGACTCATTTGCAGATCCTGCTAACCCATTCAACTGTGATTTCACTAATGATGTGTTGACAAAAATGCCTCTTACACCAAATGCTCCTGCCAATCCAGACATTTGCCAAGATTGCAATTAATCTTAAAAATGGTTTAAGAGTTATTTACATCTTCAATTAATTAAAATTGAGGAGGGGACGTATAATAGTCCCCTCTTCAATTCTTATAAAAGGCAGACGATATTATGAAATATTCTTTACCAATCCTATTAGTGTGCATATCTAGCCTTCTGATTTCCAAGACAGGTTTTGCTCAGACTTATAAAGATGAAAGAACTGATGCTAAAAAAGTTCAGGATAAGGAAATATCTAACCCCGCTTTACTTATGGCTTTGGGAGTTGATTTTAATCCAAATGTTGCTTTTCAGAATATAAAGGGTAATAGCGTTTTTTTAACTCAGATAGGGGAGTACAACAAGGTACAGATTGCTACTCGTACCGAGAATAGTGAAATTAATTTGACTCAGGAAGGTAACTTCAATTCAGCGTTACTCAACTATACAGCAAGAACTGCTTTTGCAGACCTGGTGCAAAATGGCGATTATAATGCTATTGAAGATCGTGTGTATAAACCCGGCGAAACTATTTCCTTAGAATTAACACAGAATGGTGATTATTTAAATTTTAAAAGAGAAAATGTTAACCAGCTGACAAAATCTATGAAGTTCACGCAGACTAACGCATCTCCCTCATTAATTATTAGAAGCTTCAATTAAGTGCAGTTCATCTCAAACGATGTTGTTTAAAAAGCCCAAATACAAATTTTTATTATTCGCAGTTCTTATTGCACACTCATGCTTAGCACAGTTTATGAATAGGGAGGTGAAGGCAAAAATCCTTCTGGAGCGAAACAGCGAATTCTACAATTTTATTGGCACAGCCGAAAATTTAACCGATACCGATTTAAACATACGCTACGATCTGATGGTTTTTCAAACCGAACCGGATGGAGAGATTATAAAAGGAAACAAAACAGACCGGGTTTTCATAGAGGCCAGACAACGAATGCTACTTCCTTCAGTTACTATTAATTATAATGTGACTCAAAAAATAGTCATTGTCTTACTTATCTATGACCTTGATGATAAACCTATTGGCCAGGATCGAATAGAGCTTTTACAGGGTGGTCAGACTGATTTATCAGACTTTCAAAATACTATAGAAAATGAAGTGGTATCTCAAGATCAGGCAAAACCTCAGGATGGTTTTGTATTAGACGGCCTGGTGATAGAAAATACCATTACAAAAGCGGGAAAGGACTTCTATCGCTTTTACTACAACGAGTATTTTAATAAGCAAGTTAAAACTCCGTATAACATTCTTATTGAAGAAGTGCCTGGCAGGGGAAGATTCACAAGGGTCTCCGTAAAAGTTGCAGATCAATTGGTCTGGCAATTTTTTGCCCAACCCCGAAAAGATATTCTTAAGAAAAATGCATCAATAGCTCTAAGCAGGTCTATTGCTTATTTGCAACAGTTAGAACAGCGTAAAAATGAATTTATACATTACTAATATGAATAGAATACTACTTTTAGTTGGGCTCCTTGTATCAACCTGTGTTTATTCTCAGCAATTCACCTATCAACCCCTTAACCCTGCTTTTGGAGGAGATACTTTTAACTATAACTGGTTGTTGAGTTCAGCGACTGCACAAAACAAACTAACTGCACCACGCAGTGCTGCAGAGCAGCGTTCAGAATTAGAACAGTTTGGTGACAATTTAAACCGTCAGGTTCTAAGTCAAATTTCACGTCGCCTTCTGCAGCAACAAATAGAAGGTATCGGAAATTTTGATCAGGAAGGTACTTTTACTTATGGTACTCTTGCCGTAGAAGTTTTTGAAAGCGATGAGGGTTTGGTGATTAATATTTTAGATACTTCAACCGGAGAGCAAACTCAGGTAATTGTCCCCAATCAATAATTAATCTATGAAGTTTTACAAAGTTTTTGCAACAGTATTGGTTGCACTAGCCCTGCATTCATGTGGTGCCTATTTCAATCAACCTTTTGATCAAACTCCTGCACGTCTTGGAGAACAATCGCGCTCCACGCAAAATTTGCTAAATCTTCCTCCTGCTCAAGATCCGGTAGAAGTAGCGGTTTACAATTTTTCAGATCAGACGGGGCAATATAAGGCAGTTGAAAATGGAAGTACATTTAGTACAGCTGTTACCCAGGGTTCTACCGCGATTCTCTTAAAAGCTCTGGAAGATAGTGGGTGGTTTATCCCCATCGAGCGGGAAAATCTGAGTAATTTATCTACCGAGCGTAACATCATACGCAATACCAAGCAGGAGTATATCAAAAACCTGAATCCAAACGAGCCACCATTGCCTCCGCTGAAATATGCCGGTATTATCTTAGAGGGCGGAATTGTTTCCTATGACACGAATATTTTAACCGGAGGTATAGGTGCACGCTATTTTGGACTTGGAGGTTCTGCAAAATACCGTCAGGATCGAATAACCGTTTACCTCAGAATGGTTTCAACCAGCAACGGGGAGATTTTAAAAACGGTGTATGTGTCAAAAACCATTTTGTCGCAGGCACTTGACGGTAGTTTATTTCGTTTTGTAAAGTTTCAGCGTTTGCTGGAGACTGAAATGGGAATTACCCGAAATGAACCGGTACAGCTGGCAGTCAAAGATGCCGTAGAGAAAGCGGTTCATGATTTGATTATTGAAGGTATTGAGGATGGATTTTGGTCTGCAAAGGGAGGAAATACCGTTAATCAGGATGTTGTTGAGGCCTATAAGGAAGAGAAAGCTGTTGCAGAGTCTACAGGTCTGTATAACCGAATATTTTTTCAGCAAAAATTTAAAAATGCCCTCAGTTTTGACGCCGGGGTTAGTTTGTTGGATGCTGATTATACAGCCAAACGTGTAGGCGGGATGGCACGCCTGGGCTACAGTATGGCTCTGGGAGAAGTCGTGAGTCTCAACCTCAACGGAGCTTACATGAATATGAAAACCGGTAACACATTTGATGAATCTTTTGCGAGTGTTGACCTCAATGCGGAATTCAGACTATTGCGTAATGACAAGCTTTCTCCTTTTGTATATGCAGGAGGTGGAATCATAATGGGTTTTGCTGATAATCAGGAGTCCTTAGGACTTGACGGAAATCAAACCGATGCAAAAGTGCAATATGGGGCAGGATTAGAATATGCTTTGTCTCCACGGGTAGGTTTAAGGCTCTGGGCTGAACATGATATAACCTTTACCGATAAACTCGATAATTTAATAAATGGAAAGCGCGATGATTATTATTTCAATTTTGGCGTTGGGTTGAAGTATTATTTTAATTTTTCATCATCAAAAAAGACTGATGACCAGCAAACTCCTGCAGTAAATACCCCCAAACAATAAGAGTATGAAAACAAAATTTATATATTTTTTCGTGGGTCTAAGCATCTTCTTCTTGGGATGTAGTGAAGATACGATTGAAGAAAATGGTATTGGATCCCTTACAGGTACTGTGGTTGAAAAGGATACCAATGATCCATTGAGCAATGTAAAGATCGTAACAAACCCGGCCTCAAGTACCGTTTTTACTGATGCAGAAGGAAAATTCAATATTGAGACGATTAAAACCGGAGAATATTCAGTTCAGGCAGAACTTGATGGCTATGTAGACGCGTTTGAGGCTGTTACCATATTAAATGAGGAAACCAGCACCGTGGTTTTCGAATTAAACGAAGGTAACACCAGTAACATTGGCCCATTAGTACCTCAATTACTTACGCCTGAAGATGGAGCCTCTGATCTTGATCCGTCAGTAGAATTTATTTGGTCTTCTTCTAAGAATGATGCTGATGAGGTTAGCTATACTCTAGAGCTGAGAAACGGTTCAACCGGTGAAATTCAGAGTGTAGAAATTCTGTTAGATACCACTGCGACAATAAGTAATTTAAGATTAGGAACTAATTATTTTTGGCAGGTAGCAGCTTCAGATGGGCAAAATGCTGCTGTCAAGAGCAGTATCAGTCAGTTCAGGACTAATAATACTCCTCAAAATGAATTCTTATATGTTAGGCCGGTTAATGGCAACAGTGTTATTTTTTCAGGGGCTGACAATGACAATAGTTCAGAGCAGGATGAGGTAAACTTTAACGAGTTTCAATTAACATCAGAGTCATTCAATAGTTTTAGGCCCCATCGAAATATAGAAACCTCTAAAATTGCCTTTTTACGAACAGTTAATGGGGCTACTCAAATTCATACGATGAATCTTGATGGGACCGGAGTTAGACAAGTCACGAATGCGGTACCTCTTAATGGTTTTAGAATTACAGAATTAAATTATACCTGGGCGCAAAATGGTGGTAAAATTTACTATCCTAGTTTTGATAAGTTATACAGCATCAATCCTGATGGTGGTGGTCTGACCGTGATTTATCAAACTCCGGACGGGAGTTTTATTTCAGAAGTAAGTTCTGCTGCTTTAGATGATAATTTAATTGCTGTAAAGACTAATGACAGTGATGGTTATAATGTGCGTGTTTATACTGTTCGCTTGTCATCTGCGACAGAAGAAGATGTGATTTTTGAAAATAATCCGGGCGCGGTTGTCGGTATTGACTTGAATGCCAACGGAAATAAATTGGTCTACTCTAAAGATGTGTCAGGTTCTGAAAATAGTCAATATAGACAATTTAGTAACCGGATTTACATATATGATCTCAATACTCATTCAGAGGTTCTTTTTGATAATGGCGCGATCGCGGGGTCTAACGATATTCAGCCTGCCTGGTCGCCTTCTGAAGGAGAGATACTCTTTACCCGAAAACCGAGTAATTTAAATTCAGAACCGCGGGTTTTTATATCTCCACTTGTAAATTTCGCGAGTGATGACCTTTTATTCACAAACGCATCTATGCCAGACTGGGAGTAATACCAGTTTGCAATACATTTTAAAAACGTCCTGAAATTTCAGGACGTTTTTATTGGCGCCGCCGTAGGGTGAAATGTCCTGAGGCTTGTTGTGAATTTGAAATTTTGTTTCTAACCATTTCCTTGAAGGCTTGCCCCGAGGTAGTTTACTTCTTACTTTTGCAAAATAGCCACAAAAAATGAGTGAAGAGATTTCAAAACGCTATGCCCAGAGGGGTGTATCTGCCGGTAAAGAAGAAGTTCATAAAGCCATAAAAAACGTTGATAAAGGTTTATTCCCCAAGGCATTTTGTAAAATAGTACCCGATTATTTAACCGGCAGTGACGAGCATTGTCTCGTTATGCACGCTGACGGAGCCGGTACAAAATCTTCGCTTGCTTATATGTACTGGAAAGAAACCGGTGATCTTTCAGTCTGGAAAGGTATTGCTCAGGATGCTTTGATTATGAATGTAGATGACCTGCTATGCGTGGGAGCTACCGATAATATCCTGCTTTCATCTACAATAGGAAGAAATAAAAACCTCATTACCGGCGAAGTCATTTCGGCGATAATTAATGGTACCGAAGAGCTCATAGCTGATCTCGCAAAACACGGAGTTACGATAAAAAGTACCGGAGGTGAGACCGCAGATGTGGGAGATCTGGTGCGTACCATAATCGTAGACTCTACGGTAACAGCCCGAATGAAAAAGAAAGATGTTATTGACAATGCAAAAATAAAGTCGGGTGACCTTATCGTAGGCCTTGCAAGCTACGGGCAGGCCAGTTATGAGACCCAATATAATGGAGGTATGGGAAGCAACGGTCTTACCTCTGCACGTCACGATGTTTTTAGTAAATATCTGGCTAAAAACTACCCCGAAAGTTTTGATGCTTCAGTGCCTGATGATCTGGTGTACAGCGGTTCGAAGACGCTCACCGATGCAGTTGAGAATAGCCCTTTAGATGCCGGGAAGTTGGTTTTATCGCCTACACGCACCTATGCGCCGGTGATTAAAAAAATTCTTCAGGATGTTGACCGAAGCATGCTGCACGGAATGATTCACTGTAGCGGAGGAGCACAAACTAAAATTTTACATTTTGTTGATAATCTTCATATTGTGAAAGATAATATGTTTGAGTTGCCACCCCTTTTCAAACTTATTCAGGAAGAAAGTAATACAGATTGGCGCGAAATGTATCAGGTGTTTAATATGGGGCATCGTATGGAACTCTACGTAGATCCCAAACTTGCAGATCAAATAATTAGAATTTCAGAATCATTTAACATACCTGCACAAATAATTGGCCGGGTAGAGGCGTCTGAAGAGAAGCGTTTAACAATTAAAAGTACCTTTGGAACGTTTACATATTAGAATCTTATAATACGCCTATTTTGAAGCAGTTATCTTTTTGTTTAGTTCTTTGTTTTTTTGTTCTTTCCGGCGCAAATTATGCGCAGCACATAACCTTCCCATTACCCGTAAAAAAAAGCGTGGTTAAGCAGTTGAAGGATCGTTTCATTGAAAAGGAAGAGACCAATTGGGTCAAAAAAAATCAGGCAGGAGTAGATCTTAGCGAGGTTGCTTTTGTGAACTGGAACTCCGGTGGTACCAATTCTTTTTCCGGTCTCGCAGAAGTAAAGATCGAGCGTAATTACGCCGATGCACAAAACAAGTGGCGCAATAGATTTGTAGGGCGTTACGGTATTAACAGTCAGGAAGGGCGGGAAATCAGAAAAACCGATGATCAGCTGGAGGTAACTTCAGATTTTGGATACCGCCGCGATACGATTTCTAATTGGTATTACTCGGCAAAATTTAGATTTGCTTCTCAATTTACTAACGGGTATAAATATCCTGATAATAAAACACCCATCTCTCAGTTCATGGCTCCGGGCTATGTATTTTTGGGGATAGGGAGTGAATATGGTAAGCGTATAGACAATCTTTCGGTTTATGCTTCCCCTCTTACGTATAAGTCTACCATCGTTTTAGACCAGGTATTGGCCAATACCGGTTCGTTTGGTGTTGAACCTGCTGTGCGTGATGCCGACGGTAATATTATTAAGGAAGGAGAAAATTTTAATAGTGAACTGGGTATTTTACTGCAAAGCATCTGGAAAGCACGGCTGATGGAAAATATTAACTTCACAAACTCAATAAATCTTTACACTGATTATCTCAATAGCTTTGGAAACATTGACGTAGATTGGGAACTTAATTTAAACTTCAAGGTAAACAGTTTTGTTCTCGCTAAATTGGGTTCACACTTACGCTATGACAATGACATTAAAATTACCGAGACTAATGTTGATGGTGACGAAATGGTCATGGGTGCACGTGTACAGTGGAAACAGCAACTAGGAATAGGTGTTATTGTTGATTTTTAAAAAAGTGATTGAATTTTAAAACTCTTTTTGTACTTTTTGCGTAAGTATTTAATAAATGTACCCCCATCATAATTAATTAAACACTTTAATGCAGGCTAACAAATCTAAAGTTGAGTTATTTTTTCCGGCATTTCTTGCCGTTGTTTTACTCTTAAATCTTGGAGTTATTGCTTTTTATGATCTGGAGACGAGTAGGTTAATTCGACTTGTTAGCATTTTTTCGTTTTTGCTGTATTATGTTGTAGCGAAAAAAATTCTCAATATCTGGACAATTACAGCACTACTGGTATTACTTATTCGGGATATTTTCTTTCAATTCTACGAACAAGGATGGGGTTACAAGTTTTATCTCATTTTTGGAACATTGTTTTATTTAACGATAGTTCTGGAAAGGCTTCCAAAGGTTTCTCAGATAAAATTTAATCCCGGGGTTGTTTTGGTAACCGGTCTTCTGGTAGCGGCAAATACTTATGTGTTGTATATAATCATGAATATGCAAATGGTTACCTACACCTTTCACGATAGTCTCGAGCCCATACTCTTCTATATTTACGGTGCTGCTATGATGGTACTAGGCGTTCAGGCTATATCTTATAACAATAAATACAACAGCAACAGGTCGCTAATGTATATATTTTTCGCCTTTGGCTTTATCTTCTCAGATATTGCGGCCTTGTTTGCATATTATTTTGAATTTGATGTTTTTTATTTCTTTGACAGATTTTTCTTTATAAGTGCTACAGCACTAATTGTAAAATATGGCCTTAATTACGAAAGTGTAAAAGAGGAATATTATCAATATGAAATGATTGATAAAAAGCTTTGAGCCGTTTATCTAAACCCACGTTAAATACCTTTTAGAAATTAGAATGAAAAATTTATTAGGCATTGGTTCGCGCATTAAGCACGCTGATTATGGTGACGGAGTAGTCACCAATGTTACTTCAAAGCATTACTGGGTCACCTTTATCGAGAATGGTCTTGAAACACTAGATTTAGATGCAGATTTTGAGGTGATTGAAGCCGTTGAGGATGAGGTAGACACGATTAGTTTTTATGAAGTAGAACGCACCCTGAGAGAGATGCTCAAGCAATATTCAGATATTTCTGAGATTGTTCCTATTGCCGACAAATATAAAGGCGGCACACTTATTCTGAGTCCGGCAGATTCTAGTCTTTCCCAAAAAGAAATACCTATTGATACGTTTTTCCATAAAATAGTTATGGTACGGGATCGCATTCGGGTAATGGAGCAGAAAATCAATTCCAGCGCCAATCTTGACGACCAGGAGAAAATAGACCTTCAGCAATACATAACCCGTATTTACGGGAGTTTGACCACCTTTAATGTGCTGTTTAAAAACAGTTCGCAGAACTTTAAAGGGGAGGGTAAAAGCAAGTAAATAGTCCTTTTTACTTAGATCATTTCGTATCAAGCCTGAAAACTTCCTTCAGCCTGTTCTCAACCGGAGAATGATCCGGGTGGGTATTCATGATGTCAGCCATATAATTCCACCATTTCTTAACCACAGGATGTTCGGGTAAGGATGCAGTGGTGTGACCGGCCATCAATTTCTGAAATGCAAATAAAGTACCCGTTTGCTCATGAAGGTAGATGTAATACTCTTCGATACCTGATTCTGCAAGCAGCTCCTGTAATTCGGGCCAGATGGCATCGTGCCTGAGCTTGTATTCTTCCGCAAAACCCGGTTTAAGTTGCATGGTAAAGGCGTGTGTGATCATAATTTACTATTCTAATGTTCTTTATTAACTCGTAAGTAATCCCTGCTAAATTCCCTTTTAAGTAGTGACAGGAGTTGATCGAACCTTTGTTTTTTCGCTTTGTGAAAACTATTGCGAGAAGAATTAAAAAAAGGATTTATGAGGAAAGTTCAGCTAATTAGTTTTACCTATAATTTAATTAATACTTAATATTTAAATGTGACGTAAACATCTAGGAAGCATATTCGAAATCAAATTTATATGTTAAATGAAAGTTAAGTGTCCTGCTCTGACCTGTTCATTTAAAATTTACCCGAAAGAAAACCAGTTTAACATTTTTGAGTTAATACGGGATTTAAAATTTTGATTCCCAATAAGTGGCTCTTCGATTAACTCCTAAAAAAATAATAACTCAAAAATAATTTGGAAGTTGTAAACATAATATTAGTTTTGTGTAATCGATTGCATAAAAGTTATTTGCCTTTTAGAAATCGTTTTCGAAAAATATTAAAATATGCTGAATAAATTATTCTACATCTTTTCTGTATTTCTTTTTGTTCTAGCTTCTTGTAAAGAAAATACAGCTCATAAACCCAACCAGCCTCCGGTCGTGAAAAGCCTTGCAGATGAAAAATGGTCTGTTCAAATGGCACAATCTATTATGGAGCGAAATCCCAAAGCCTATCAGATTGACGGTCGGGATACCCAAAAGTGGGATTACGTGCACGGTTTGGTACTCAAGGCATTTCTTGATATACACGATACAACAAACGATACAACCTATCTTAAGTACGTGGTTGAATATGCAGACGATCTTATAAATGAGGACGGTTCAATAGAAACCTATAAACTAGCTGATTACAACATTGACATGATCAATGCAGGTAAGTTATTGTTTGCTATTTATGATTCAACCAAAAATGAAAAATATCTGAAAGCAGCACAACTTTTAAAATCGCAATTGGAAGATCATCCGCGTACTACTGAAGGTGGGTTTTGGCATAAAAAGCGCTATCCCAGTCAGATGTGGTTAGACGGTTTGTACATGGGAGCTCCTTTTTACGCAGAATATACGACCGCATTTGAAGAAGGCAAAAACCTGGATGATGTAGCTAAACAGTTTCAGCTTATTCAGAAATATGCTGTAGATCCCGAAACCAAACTATTATACCACGGCTGGGACGAAAGCAAAGAGCAGAGATGGGCAAATCCAGAAACTGGGGTTTCTCCTAATTTTTGGTCCAGATCTTTAGGCTGGTACGCGATGGCACTCGTAGATGTTCTAGATTATTTTCCGGAAGATCACCCCAAACGGTTAGAATTAATTGATTACTTACAGCAACTGGCAGAAGCCCTTGTTCCGTTTCAGGATGAGAGCGGACTTTGGTATCAGGTAACCAATATGGGAGAGAAGGAAGGTAACTATCTGGAGGCTTCAGGGAGTTCTATGTTTGCATATGCCTTTGCTAAAGGGGCTAATAAAGGTTATCTTGACACTAAATTTAAAGACGTAGCTAATAAGGCTTTTGATGGATTGACAAATGAACTCATAGTGCGCAACGAGGATGGTACAATTACCCTTACTCAGGTTTGCGCTGTTGCCGGCTTAGGTGGAGATCCTTATCGAGATGGCTCTTATGAATACTACATAAATGAACGTAAACAAGATAATGATCCTAAGGGAACGGGCCCCTTCATTATGGCTGCTATTCAGTTAGGACGCTAAAAAAACAACCAAGTAGTATTATGAAATCGAAAATGATTTTTAGTGCTTTTGCACTTACCGCACTTTTTGCGTGTAAAGAAAAACAAGAAGAAAAACCTGTTGAAGATGCTGTGGTAGAGGAATCTAAACCCTCCACCTACGCCGAAATTTCAATTAAAGAAGGTGGGAACTGGAGTTCTGAATCCCGCGAATATCAGGGCGGTAAATTTGTAAATGTGGATAAACTAGACCTTCCTGAAGAACACACAGATCATTCCTGGTTTATTCGCTACGAAGGTCCGGGTTGGGAAAACAAGCAAATCGCTTATCGCTTGTATTTAGACTGGAGAAACGCGATTGATATTTTCGGAAAAAAAGTAGATACGCTGGTTTTACCTTACGTGGGGCAGGATGGTTTTGACTCCTACCACAACAATGCACCCTGGGGGCAGGATATTTTAAAAGCCGGAAAATCAATGGGCATTGGTGGCTACGGCAGGTTTACGGCAGATACCATCGCGCATTTTGATGAGGTCGAAAAAACGCTGGTAAAAGTGGATAATTCAGATTCAAAATCAAGTGTTACGATAGATTATAAAGGATGGAAGACCGGAGATGTGATTACCGATCTAAAATCAACCATCAGTATTTTTCCGGAAGACCGTTTCTTAAAGGCAGAGCTTACTCCCGGTGTTGAATTTGAGGGTCTTGCCACCGGCATCGTTAAGTTTGAAGATATTCCATTAATGCAGGCCACCAGCGAAAGTGGAGACTGGGCCTATATAGCCACCTACGGCAAGCAAACCCTTGCCGGTGAAAACGACCAGCTCGGGATGGCGATTTTTTACAAAACCGCTCAGGCTGCTACTACCGAAGGTCCACACGATCATTTGGTGGTTTTTAATCCTTCTACGGAAACACAGACGTACTACATCTTAAGTGCCTGGGAGCAGGAAAAGGAAGGAATCAAATCTGAAGAAGCCTTTAAGGCAGATCTTACAGCTAAGCTGGCCACACTGGATTCTGAAGGAACCCTGGAATAAGATATACCGTACAGTGCAGGATAAGCTTCGGTAAAGCCCTGGTTATATTTGAATATCAAAACGCTAAACGTAAAGACTTTTAAAATGTAAATTTTACATTTAAAATTGAGATTTGTAAATTTGATAAGAATCAAATCTTTTAAAAAACACACCATGACAAAATCAGAATTTAGATACGCCCACCATCCGGAAGATGTAAAACGTTATACCACTCAGGAGCTTCGTGAGCATTTCTTAATCCCTTCCATTTTTGTAAAAGATGAAATCAACCTTACCTATACTATGTACGATCGCTATATCGCGGGAGGTGCGTTTCCGGTAAACAAAGCCTTAAAACTGGAGCCAATAGATGATCTTAAGGCTCAACATTTTCTGGATCGCAGAGAACTTGGGGTCATCAATGTAGGTGGAAAAGGAAAGGTCACCGTTGACGGCAAAGTCTACGAACTGGGCAACAAAGAAGCTCTATATGTAGGTAAAGGCGTAAAGGAAGTGATTTTTGAAGCCACAGAAGAGCAACCCTATTTTTACATAAATTCGGCTCCTGCACATCACGCGTATCCTACCAAAAAAGTAACGAAAAAAGAAGCCGAGATCGTAGAGCTTGGCGACACCAAATATTCAAACAAGCGGGTGATCAACAAACTTTTAGTCAACAGCGTGGTTGATACCTGCCAGTTGCAAATGGGAATGACCGAGCTGGTAGCAGGTAATGTATGGAACACCATGCCGGCGCATACCCACACCCGCAGAATGGAAGTCTATTTCTACTTCGATCTGGAAGAAGGCCAGACCATCAGTCATTTTATGGGTCAGCCCGATGAAACTCGACATATTTTTATGAAAAATCATCAGGCGGTTATTTCACCCGAGTGGTCTATACACTCCGGTGCCGGGACTTCAAACTATACCTTTATTTGGGGAATGGCAGGCGAAAACATGGATTATGGCGATATGGACGGCGTCTCACCTGAAGATTTAAAATAATGAGTTTATTCAGTTTAGAAGGTAAAACAGCATTGGTAACCGGCTGTAAACGGGGTATAGGTTTCGCTATGGCCGAAGCACTTGCCGAAGCGGGAGCAGATATTATCGGGGTTTCGGCCTCCTTAGAAATTTCGGGCTCAGATATCGAAAAAGCAGTTACAGCAACAGGAAAGAAATTCAGTGCCTATCAATGTGATTTTTCAGACCGTAAAGCCCTTTACAAATTTATTGAGAAGGTTAAAGCAGAGAATCCAACCATAGATATTCTGGTCAACAATGCCGGTACCATTTTAAGAGCGCCCGCCGCAGAGCACAGCGACGCGTATTGGGATAAAGTGATCGAAGTCAATCAAAACGCACAGTTTATCCTCAGCAGGGAGTTGGGTAAAGAAATGATAAAAAGAGGCAGCGGTAAAATCATATTTACGGCATCATTGCTTACCTTTCAGGGCGGAATCACCGTTCCCGGCTACGCAGCATCTAAAGGTGCCATTGGGCAGTTAACCATGGCGCTTTCTAACGAGTGGGCCGGTAAAGGTGTGCAGGTTAATGCTATCGCGCCGGGTTATATCGCCACAGATAATACCGAAGCCTTACGTGACGATCCCGAGCGCAGTTCGTCTATTCTGGGCCGTATTCCGGCAGGCAGATGGGGTGAACCGGAAGATTTTAAAGGTCCTGTGGTATTTTTAGCCTCGCCCGCAAGCAATTATATGACCGGTACCGTTATGACTGTAGATGGCGGCTGGATGGGCAGATAAGAACCAATCGAAAAATACGTATGCTAACAGAAGAAAATATTAAAAAGGTAGGCAGTAGTTTTATTACTAAAGAGTTCCTTTTACAAAATCGCTTTGCCGAAGAGTTGTACTTCAACTATGCAGCGCCGCAACCTATCATAGACTATCATAACCACCTGCCGCCTGCAGAAATTGTAGCAGACCGGCAGTTTGAAACCATTTCACAGGTGTGGTTATACGGCGATCATTACAAATGGCGTGCGATGCGTGCTCTGGGTATTGACGAGGCATACATCACCGGGGAAGCCTCTGACGAGGAGAAGTTTTTAGCCTGGGCTAAAACTGTTCCGTTTACGTTACGCAATCCATTGTTTCATTGGACGCATCTCGAACTCAAGCGCTATTTTGATGTAGACGAATTGCTAAACGAGCAATCTGCACCTGAGATCTACAAAGAGATCAACCGCCAGTTGCAGTTGCCCGAAAACTCATGTCGCGGTCTCCTCAAAAAGATGAATGTTGAAACCGTTTGCACTACCGAAGATCCGCTAGACACGCTTGATCACCACCGTGCATACGACGGTTCAAAGGCAGGACTTACGATGAGTACTGCTTTTCGCCCGGATAAAGCCATCCTCATAGATGCCGAAAATTACAACGACTATCTCGATCGGCTGGCCGAAGTATCAGGCGTGGCAATTACAGATTATGAGAGCTTAAAAGAAGCCTTGCAGCAGCGCATTGATTTCTTTCATAAAAATGGATGTAGATTGTGTGATCACGGTTTGAATAATCTCTCCTGGGCTCCTGCAACCGATAAGGAAGTCCGTCAGATTTTCGCGAAGCGTCGCGATGGCGCAGCGCTTTCCCACCTGGAGGCAGAGCAGTTTAAAACCGCAATTTTGGTGTTTCTGGGCGAAAGCTACCACGAGAAAGGCTGGGTACAGCAGTTTCATTTAGGGGCTTTGCGAAACAACAACAAACGTATGCTGGCACAATTAGGCCCCGATACCGGTTGGGATTCTATCGGCGATTATGCTCAGGCGGAAGCTTTATCGGCTTTTTTAAATCGTCTGGATAGTACCAATAAACTCACCAAAACCATACTCTACAACCTCAATCCCGCAGATAATGAAGTATTTGCCACGATGATTGGTAATTTTAATGACGGAAGCATCAAAGGTAAAGTGCAATGGGGTTCCGGCTGGTGGTTTTTAGACCAGAAGGACGGCATGGAAAAGCAACTTAATGCCCTTTCCAATATGGGACTTGTAAGTTGTTTTGTAGGTATGTTGACAGACAGCCGAAGCTTTCTTTCATTCCCCCGTCATGAGTATTTTAGAAGAGTATTATGCAATTTGTTTGGTCGCGAGATGGCTTCCGGCGAGTTGCCTCAGGATATGGATCTTGTGGGCAAAATCATTGCAGATATCAGTTACAATAATGCGAAAGCCTATTTCGATTTTTAATGAGTGAGCAAAAAAAAATAATCACCTTTGGTGAAGTTCTGCTACGCCTTTCGCCCGCCGAAAACCGTAAACTGATGCAGGCCAAATCCCTCGATTTTTTCTTTGGAGGAACCGAAATGAATGTAGGAGCTTCGCTTGCTTATCTGGGTGAACCGGTAAAGCACATTACCGCAGTATCTAATGACCTGGTAGGAGAGGCCGCTCTGGCGAGTATGCGTCAGTACGGGCTTGATGTTTCTTCGGTACAAAAAGTAAATCATCCCATCGGGCAGTATGTTTTAGAAGTGGGTTCTGCCATGCGCAGTAGCCAGATCGCTTACAACCGCCTGCACGGTTCATTTGCAAATATTCAGGCAGACCAAATAGATTGGGATGCCGAATTTGAAGACGTCGGTTTTTTTCACTGGACCGGAATTTCGCCCGCAATATCTGAAAACGCGTATAAGGCACTCAAGGCGGCTTTAGTTTCCGCGCAAGCAAAGGGATTACACATCACCGCAGACCCGGCCTACCGCAGCAATTTATGGCAGTACGGGCGTAACGGGCAGGAAGTGCTTAAAGAACTGGTGAGCCTTTCGACTATTTTTATTGGTGGAGTAAATGAAATCAACGAGATTCTGGGGACTTCATTCAGTCAGGATCAGGAAGGTTTTGTAGCAGCCTCCAAAGAACTGATGCAACAATGTCCGACCATTAGGCAGGTTTTTGATAAAATCAGAACCGGAGTAAGCGCCAGCTGGCAAAAAATTTACGGTCGCGCCTGGGTAGCTGGTGAGTACCTTGAAACTCCTGAACTGGAAATCACACAGGTTGTAGACCGCATTGGTACCGGTGACGCCTACGCTGCCGGACTCATTTATGGCCTGCGACATTTTGATGCAGCCACGGCTTTAGAATTTGCAAACGCCGCCTGCGCTCTTAAGCATACGATTTTGGGAGACGTTAATCTGGTTTCGGTTGCAGAAATCACCGAAGTCATGCAGGGCAATACCGGCGGACGCATAAAACGATAAAAACACACAAATGGCAACATACACACGTATAGAAACGGTTTTACAGATGCGCGAAAATGGCATCGTTCCCGTTTTTTACCACAAAGATATTGAGGTTTGCAAACAGGTTTTAAAAGCCTGCTACGACGGCGGCCTGCGCAGCTTCGAGTTTACAAACCGTGGGGATTATGCCCACGAGGTCTTTAGCGACCTGAATAAGTATGCTAAAGCAGAACTTGACGGGATGATTATGGGCGTAGGTTCGGTACTTGATGCCGGCACTGCGGCCTTATACCTGCAGTTGGGAGCTGACTTTATCGTTTCCCCAATTGTTAGCGAAGAAATGGCCAAAGTATGCAACCGCCGCAAAGTGGGGTGGATGCCGGGTTGTGGTTCGGTTACCGAAATCGCTTATGCGCTCGAGCTGGGTGCTGAGGTGGTCAAAATCTTTCCGGGAGCACAGGTAGGAGGTCCTGCTTTTGTCAAAGCGGTAAAAGGTCCGTTGCCCTGGGCGAGCATTATGCCCACCGGCGGCGTGAGCCCTACCGAAGAAAATCTGAAAACCTGGTTTGATGCCGGAGTGCTTTGTGTGGGTATTGGTTCTAAGCTTTTTGTGAAAAACAGGGAAGGGCAGTACGATTATCCTGCGATTACCGAAACCATCAAAAATGCCCTGAACCTTGTAAAAAATCTGCGCTCATGAGACTTTGGCGCTTCTTTATCGTATTTGTTTTTGGATCAGTAGTACTGTTTTCTGGTTGTGCGGAAAGTTCTAATAAACGCGTGATTAAACTGGCACACGGGCTTGATGTTTCGCACCCCGTACATAAAGCCATGGTGTTTATGGGGGAACGTCTGGTCGAAAAGTCGGGCGGAAAAATGAGCCTTGACATTTATCCCAGTCAGCAATTGGGTTCTGAACGTGAATGTCTGGAATTGTTGCAAATAGGAAGCCTCGGGATGACTAAGGTTTCTACCGGTGTACTTGAAAATTTTGCACCGCAGCTGAAGGTTTTTGGTCTTCCGTTTTTGTTCAGAGATGCAGCGCACCGCTTTGAAGTACTGGAAGGTCCTATAGGCGAAGAATTATTGAACGCAAGTATTCCCCAACGCCTTAAGGGATTAGCCTTTTACGATGCCGGAAGTCGCAGTTTTTATACCAAAGAGCCTATCGAAGGTCCGCAGGACCTGCAAGGTCTCAAACTTAGGGTGATGGAAAGCCAGACGGCAATCAATATGGTGAAGTACCTGGGCGGCTCGCCTACGCCGATATCCTGGGGAGAATTGTATACAGCCCTGCAACAGGGCGTAGTAGATGGAGCCGAAAATAATTTGCCCAGTTTTTACCTGTCCCATCATTATGAAGTCTGCAAATACTTTCTGGTAGATGAGCATACTGCGTTACCAGATGAACTTTTGATAAGCACCGTGCTGTGGAACGACCTTTCACCCGAAGAACAAAAATGGGTCAAGGAAGCCGCGATGGAATCTGCCGAATTTGAAAAGAAAATCTGGCACGAGGCCGAAATGGAAGCACTCACTGAAATTCAAAAAGCCGGAGTTAAGGTAACCTATCCGGATAAAGAACCTTTTAGGGAACTGGTAAAACCTATGTATGAAGAGTTCAAACAGAACCCGGAAATGAAACGGCTTATCGAAGAAATACAAAATGTAACTACCGATTAAGATGAAAAAAACATTAGATAAAATATTAGGTTCGGTTTTGGTTTTTTTAATGGCCTCAATCGTTATCGCTGTGTTGTGGCAGGTGTTTTCCCGCTATGTGCTTCAGTCTGCCAGCTCGTTTACCGAAGAAATTGCAAGGTATTTATTGATCTGGATTGGCATTTTGGGAGCCGCTTATGCTTCAGGCCAGCAGGATCACCTGGCTATAAATATTCTTCCGCCTAAACTCAATGAGAAAAACCGCATCAAACTGCGCATCGGCATAAATATCCTTGTGATTTTGTTTGCCATTTTTGCGATGATCATCGGTGGTGGCAATCTGGTTTATGTAAATTTTGAATTGGGTCAAAGCTCAGCTGCATTGGCGATTCCGCTAGGCTATGTGTATATGGTCTTGCCCATTAGCGGCGCATTGATCATCGTTTATAAAGTTATCGAATTGGCTAATCCTAAAAAATACCTGTTGTCATGATTGAGATTGTAGTATTGGTTCTGGTATTTTTTTTGCTGCTCGCAATTGGTGTTCCGGTGGCATGGTCTATTGGGATCTCGTGTTTGTGCACCATAATGATTTCCATAGATTCTATGGCCAGTTTTACAACCATCGCGCAGCGTATGGCAACAGGACTTGATAGTTTTTCGCTTCTGGCGATACCGCTTTTTGTGCTCGCAGGGCAGGTAATGAATCAGGGTGGTATTGCACTCAGGCTCATCAATTTTGCCAAAGCTTTAATGGGAGCACTTCCCGGCGGTCTCATTTATGTGAACGTTATTGCAGCTATGCTTTTTGGTGCGATTTCCGGTTCCGCAGTAGCTGCGACTTCTGCAATCGGGGGGATTCTGGGCCCTTTTATGGAGAAAGAAAACTATTCGAAAGAGTTTGGAGCCGCCATCAATATTACCTCGTCGACTACAGGTTTGATCATTCCGCCTTCTAATATTTTAATTGTGTATTCGCTGGCCAGTGGTGGTGTTTCTATCGCTTCGTTGTTTTTGGCCGGTTATATTCCCGGGATATTAATGGGACTGGCGTTGATGCTGGTAGCGACCTTTTGGATTAAAAAGAAAGGCTATCCCGCAGGAGAACGCAGCAGTATTAAGCTTATTTTAAAGACTTTTTTAGATGCGCTGCCCAGTTTGCTTTTGCTTGTTGTGGTTATCGGCGGAATCATCACCGGTATTTTTACAGCAACCGAAGCTTCGGGTATTGCGGTTTTGTATACGCTGGTATTGTCTTTCATCTATCGGGAATTGAAAATTTCCGGTCTTAAAAGTATATTTCTGAATTCAGTAGGAACCACCGCCATAGTGATGTTGCTCATCGCGACTTCGATGAGTATGTCGTGGGTGATGTCTTTTGAAAACATTCCACAGAATGTAAGTGCCGCGCTTTTGGCTTTAAGCGAAAACAAATTTGTAATCCTGGTCATCATCAACATCCTGCTGCTCTTTGTGGGCACCTTTATGGATATGACGCCTGCAGTACTCATTTTTACCCCAATCTTTTTACCTGTAGTGACCAGTATGGGAGTAGATCCTGTGCAGTTTGGGATTATGATGGTGATGAATCTCTGCGTAGGCCTGTGTACACCCCCCGTGGGAGCAGTGCTTTTTATAGGTGTGGGCGTGGCGCGAACTTCCATCCAGAAAATTATGAAGCCCCTGCTTCCGCTTTATGCTGTGATGGCCATCGTATTACTTTTGGTAACCTTTATCCCTGCGATTAGTTTGTGGTTACCCTCTTTATTTGAATAACTAACCCTTTTAGAAATAACCTATGAAAAATTTAAATAGGGCAAATGCCGGTTATAATGAGAAATTACCCATCAAAGTTATTCAATTTGGTGAGGGAAATTTTCTACGCGCATTTGTTGATTATATTATAGATAAGCTAAACAAAGAGGCCGATTTTAATGCCGGCGTTGCTGTGATTCAGCCTTTGCCAAACGGTCTTATCAACATGCTGAACGACCAGGATGGATTGTATAATTTGTTTTTACGCGGAATTAAAAACGGTACCGAAGCCGAAGAAATACATACTATTTCGTGTATTGAGGAAGCTTTAAATCCCTATGAGGATTACAACAGATATTTGGCATTGGCAACCGGGGAAGAGCTTCAGTTTTTGATTTCAAATACGACCGAAGCCGGAATCAGTTTTGATGAAAACGACACGTTGGAAGGTGTGCCACACAACAGTTTTCCGGCAAAGGTGACTGCGCTTCTTTACAAACGCTTCAATCATTTTGAAGGAGCTTCAGATATGGGATTGACCATTATTCCGTGTGAACTGATCAACCATAATGCAGATACCCTAAAGAAAATAATCCTTCAGTATGCAGATTTATGGGAGCTGGGAGATGCTTTTAAATCCTGGGTAGAGACCGCAAACAGTTTCCACAATACCCTTGTTGACCGTATTGTGCCCGGCTATCCTAAAGATGATATCGACGCCTATCAAAGTCAGCTGGAGTTTAAAGATAATTTGATTGTTTCCGCTGAGACTTTTTTGCTTTGGGTTATAGAAGGCGACGAAAAATTAAAGGCCAAAATTCCTTTTGATCAGATCGATGAGAATGTTTTGGTTGTAAAAGATATGCAGCCGTACCGCACCCGTAAAGTGCGTATTTTAAATGGTGCGCATACAACGATGGTTCCGTTTTCCATTTTGTTCGGCAATGAGACTGTAAAAGAAACAGTTGATCATGAGTTTACCGGAACTTTCGTTCGCAATGCCGTTTTTCAGGAAATCAACCCCACGCTCGATTTGTCTGAGGACGAACTTAACGAGTTTGCCAACGCCGTTTTTGACCGCTTCCGCAATCCGTTTATCAAGCACCAATTGTCGAGTATCGCATTAAATACCGTATCTAAATTTAAGGTGCGCGTTTTGCCCAGTTTATTAGCCTTTCAGGAAAAATACAATCGATTACCTGAGCATCTTACTTTTGCTTTGGCTTGCCTAATTCGTTTTTATAGAGGAGATTGGCAGGGCCGAAAACTTCCCGTTCAGGATGATGCTGCTGTGGTAGCCGTTTTTGAGGAGGTTTGGAAAACCAATAACTATCAGGAAATCGCTCGAAATATTTTAGGTGAGCAATCCTTTTGGGATCAGGATTTAAATGAAATCGAAGGTCTCACTGATGAAATTTCACGGGCACTTGAGTTGCTTGAGGAGCACGGCGTAGAATCCGCATTTAATCAATTTGCAGCACAATACAGTAAAGCCTAACCGGAGTAAGGGTCTAAAGATATCTGAACGATTATGAAGAGTAAATTAATAAAAGTACAGCCCGAAGATAATGTAGCCGTGGCGCTGGTCGATCTGTATCAGGGCGATGTGGTAGATTTTGAAGGCGAGTCTGTAAACATTTTAAATGACTCCAAAGCCAAACATAAAGTGGCTCTGGTTGATTTTGCTGCGGGAGATTCTATTTTTATGTATGGGGTTTTGGTGGGCAAGGCTTTAAGCCCTATTGGCAAAGGGGGGTTATTAACTACCGAAAATGTCAAGCACGAGGCCAGTTCCGTTTCTCAAAAAACCGAAACCACATCCTGGAACGCACCTGATATCACAAAGTGGAAAGACCGCACGTTTATGGGATATCACCGGGAAGACGGTCAGGTAGGGACTCAGAACGTCTGGTTATTTTTTCCACTGGTATTCTGTGAAAACCGAAATATTGAATTGCTTAAAGACGTTTTTGAAAAGGAACTTTCGTTTCATAAAGCCAGCAAACAACGCCAGTTGTTGCGCAATCTGATAAGCGGTGTATCTGAGGATACTGCTATCGCCGAAGCGGAAGCCGAAGAGGCAATCTTTAAAAATATTGAAGTCAAATTCATCACCCACCAGGGCGGTTGCGGAGGAATTCGTCAGGATGCGGTTTCCTTATCCAAACTACTGGCGGGTTATGTAAACAATCCCAATGTGGCCGGGGCTACCGTTTTGAGTCTGGGATGTCAAAACCTGCAGATCGATATTTTTAGAAAGGCTTTGAGCGAAAAAAATCCGGATATGAAAAAACCGGTACTTATTTACGAACAGCAACAGGAAGGTACGGTAGAGCATATGCTGGCTAAAATCATCAAAGAATCCTTTGAAGGAATCAAGAAAGCTAACCAGATTGAACGCAAACCGGCGCCTTTGTCAAAGTTAAAAATGGGACTGGAGTGTGGAGGTTCTGATGGATTTTCAGGGATTTCAGCAAACCCCGCTTTGGGCTATGCTTCAGATTTACTGGCGGCTTTGGGTGGCTCGCCCATCCTGTCTGAGTTTCCCGAATTGTGTGGGGTAGAGCAGGAGCTGGTTAACCGTTGTGTGAACGAGGCCGATGCGCAGCGCTTTATGCAATTGATGAAAGATTACGAAAAGTCAGCTATCGATGCCGGTTCCGGTTTTGATATGAACCCGTCGCCCGGTAATATCAAGGACGGTCTCATCACCGATGCGATGAAATCTGCCGGAGCAGCTAAAAAGGGCGGGACTTCTCCCATACAGGCGATACTGGATTATGGGGAATACGTCACCAAACCCGGTTTAAACCTGCTTTGTACTCCCGGCAATGATGTGGAAAGCACCACGGCAATGGTAGGCTCCGGAGCCAATGTTGTGGTCTTTACAACCGGATTGGGAACGCCCACAGGTAATCCCATTGCACCGGTTTTAAAGGTGGCTTCAAACAGTACTCTGGCACGCAGAATGCCCGATATTATTGATATTGATAGCGGCCCTGTAATTCGCGGTGAAAAAACCATCGAAGAAATGGGTGAAGAAATTTTGGAATATGTAATTCAGGTTGCCAGTGGTGAAGTCGAAGCCAAAGCCGATAGTTTAGGTCAGGATGATTTTATCCCCTGGAAGCGCGGGGTTTCGTTATAAACAGTTAATGCTAAATCAAAGGGGATCTAAGGGGTTCCCTTTTTTAATGAAGTTTTCCGTACGTAGAGTTCAGGGGTGAGTACAACGCGTTTATCAACCTTTAGACTGCTGTTTTTACTTTCTATCTGTTCTAGAAAAACCTTTGCTGCAATCTGTCCCATAAGTACAGGGGTCTGCCCCACTGTAGTAAGGGGGCATTCTAAGTATTTAGTGAAAGGTTCGTTACTAAAGCCTACTACTCCAAACTCTTCAGGAATTTTAAAACCCCGGGATTTTAATTCCTGAATACCTCCTAAAGCAACATAATCACTGGCAGAGAAAAAGGAATCAAAATCATGACCTTGTTTCAAAAGGAGCGAAACAGCATCAATCCCAGCTTCAACAGTGCTGCTTATTTCTAAAATCAGGTTTTCATTAATAGGGATGTTATTAGCTTTTAAAGCACCTATATAGCCATCATATCTGTACTTATAAATCTGAAGCTTACGATCACCGCCTAGATGGGCAATTTTAGTATAACCCTGTTGTATAAGATGCTCGGTAGCTTCATATGCTCCCTGGTAATCATTAATAGTTACCGAACTTACACCTTCGATATCTTTTTTACGATCAAAAAATATAAGAGGCACTCCCGCTTCTTTTACTTCTAAAATATGCTTGATATCCTCAGTTTCTTTTGAAACCGAGATAAATATGCCATCAATATGCGTGTTGAGAAGCGTTTTTAGCTGGCGAGCTTCGTTAGCTGAGTTTTCATGAGATTGACAAATGATAACGTGATATCCTTTGGGCTCCAGTTCTTCTTCAATACCGCGTATTACTGATGCAAAAAAAGTATGGTTAATATACGGTACTACCACGCCTACGTTAAAAGTACGTCCACTCTTTAGCGCTACTGCAAGGCTATTTTGCTGGTAATTCAGCTCTTTAGCCGTTTTTAAAACCAACTCCTTGGTTTTTGAGCTTACACGATCGCTATTATTCAATGCCCGGGAAACGGTGGCCGCGCTAATATTCAGTTTCTCTGATATATCATAAATGGTAACCTTTTCTTTTTGTCGCATACAATTTAGGATGAAGGGGGTAAAGGTATATTAAAACTTATAGTATTATTATTCTCTGTACCTGATAAAATATTCTGCTAGCTAATTGTCTGAAATATTAAAATTAAATGAAATACCAGTAAATTTATCCTATTGGGGTCTGGTGCTTAGCACTAAATTTAAATAATTATATTTAATACAATCGATTGCTATAAAAATTATTTGGTTAAGTTTCAGGGGAGAAATAAACACGATCCAATGAAGACTATGTATTCTAAAAGCATCTTTTTATCCATTTTTATTTCATTCTATAGCCTCTTTATCACAGCTCAAGAGTTGGCCTTTCCTACAGCAGAGGGCTTTGGTAAATTCACTTCGGGTGGACGCAGAGGTTTAATTTATAAGGTGACCAACCTGAATGATGATGGTGAAGGTAGTTTGAGAAAAGGTGTTGTCAAGCACGGTGCTAGAACTATCATTTTTGAGATTTCAGGAACTATTGATTTGAAATCACCATTAGACATAAACAACCCAAATATTACAATTGCCGGGCAAACAGCTCCTGGCGAAGGTATCTGTGTAAGGGGATATCCTGTATCAGTAAAAGCAAATAATGTTATTATAAGGTACATGCGTTTTAGGCTTGGTGATGCTAATAAAGTGGAAGGTGACGCTTTTGGGGGTAGGGATGCCAAAAATGTGATAATTGACCATTGCTCTATCAGTTGGGCCACAGATGAAAATGCCTCCTTTTACCGCAATGAAGATTTCACTATGCAATGGTGTATAATTTCGGAAGCCCTCAACAGTTCTGTTCACAGTAAGGGAGATCATGGATATGGCGGTATATGGGGAGGTGTCAATGCAACCTTTCATCATAACTTATTAGCTAATAATCACAGCCGTAATCCCAGATTTAGTGGATCAAAATCTACAGCTAACACAATTGATGAATTTGTTGATTTTCGTAATAATGTCATTTATAATTGGGAAGATAATAGTGCTTATGGTGGTGAAAAGGGGATTTACAACCTGGTAAATAATTATTACAAATATGGTCCTGCTACCAAGTCGTCAGCGAGAAATCGCATAATTAATCCTTATAAACCTTATGGGAAATTTTATATAGAAGGTAATTATGTTGAGGGATTTAAAGAAGTTTCAATCAATAACTGGGATGGAGGTATACATTGCGATGACCCACAAGATGTAAAACTTGATGAAGAAGTTTTCTTTTCTGATAATGTGAAAACCTATACAGCACAGGAAGCTTTTAATCAGGTACTCTCCTCTGCCGGAGCAAGTTTGCATAGAGATGCTGTGGACGAGCGTGTTGTTGAATCTGTGATTACCGGAAAAACAGCGTTTAAAGACGGGATAATTGATTCTCAGGAGAGTGTAGGAGGTTGGCCCGAGCTCAAATTAAAACCCGCACCTAAGGATACCGATGATGACGGTATGCCTGATTATTGGGAAGAAAAACACGGTCTTAACGTGAACGAGGCTGATGCAAATAATGTGCAATTGCACAGCTATTACACCAATATAGAGGTATATATAAACAGCTTGGTTGCTGAAACAAATACTAAGGTGGCTTATGATTTTAAAGTGGATGCTTCAGGCGGCGGAGATTTTTTAACCATTCAGGAAGCGGTTAACGCAGTCCCTGATTTTAGGAAGAACGAAACCCGCATTTACATTACAAATGGTATTTATAAAGAAAAACTGGTTGTGCCTTCCTCTAAAACTAATCTGACATTTATAGGGGAAGACCGAGACAAGACCATAATCACCTATGATGATTATGCCCAGAAGGCAAATCGATTTGGTGAAGAAATGGGTACGACGGGGTCTTCATCCTGTTTCCTGTTTGGGGATGACTTTCAGGCTAAAAATCTAACCTTTCAGAATACGGCAGGGCCTGTAGGACAAGCCGTCGCAGTACGTGTTGAAGGCGACCGTATGATTTTTGAAAACTGTAATTTTTTTGGGAATCAGGATACTTTATATGCACATGGTAGAAATAGCCGCCAGTATTATAAAAATTGCACCATAACCGGAACGGTAGATTTTATTTTTGGATGGTCTACCGCCGTTTTTGAGAAATGCGAGATTGTATGTAAAGATACAGGCTATATTACTGCTGCATCTACCGTGAAAGGCTCTGAGTACGGATTTGTTTTCATCGATTGTTCGATAAAAAGTGAATCAGGTGAGGATACCCATTTTCTCGGCAGGCCCTGGCGGGATCATGCCAAAACGGTATTTATTAATACGAAAATTGAATCCGGTATAAAAGCGGAAGGCTGGCACAATTGGAATAAACCGCAAGCAGAAAAAACGACATTCTATGCCGAATACAATACGCAATGTTCCGATTGCGATTTAAGCAAAAGAGTCCCGTGGGCGCATACGCTCAACAGTAAAGAAGTTCAAAAAGACTATGCTACTGTCGATATTCTTAAAGGGGAAGATGATTGGAATCCAACAGAAAAATTAAAGTAGTTACCGCTTCTTATTTGGTATTTTAAATAGTAGAATAAAGTTTCGAATTTTACAAAGTCTGACTGCTGGCTTAATAGGTTTCGTGTTAAAAATCAGGAAATAATCTATTTTTCTTTGGGGAGTTAACAGAATTATGCAATATTTGTGTAATCGATTGTATTTTAAACAATCCATACTTTTTAAATCTTCAATAATGAGAACTCTCAATCGATTTCGTTTCTATCCTATTGGATTCTTTTTTATCCTTTTGATTGCTTTTAGTTCATGTAAATCGCAGCTTAAATCAGAGCCTAAAGGTCTATCCAACCCCGAAACCGATGTTTGGCAACAGGCAGATGATATTATTGCCAAAATTGGCAAGCCCCAGTTTCCCGATGTCGATTTCAACATTATGGATTATGGCGCGGTTGCAGATGGTAAAACGTTGAATTCTGATGCTTTCGCTTCGGCTATTGAAGCATGTAATGCTGCCGGAGGCGGCAGGGTGGTGGTTCCGGCTGGTAGCTATTTAACCGGGCCCATTCATCTGAAAAGTAACGTAAATCTGTATCTGGCACAGGATTCTGAAATCTTATTCACAACCGATAAATCGGCATACCTACCTGCAGTACACACGTCTTATGAAGGGATGGAGATAATGAATTATTCCCCGCTCATTTACGCAAAAGGTCAAAAAAATATAGCTGTTACCGGTTCGGGAGTTTTAAACGGTCAGGCAGATAACAACAACTGGTGGCCATGGAGTGGTGCCGAACGCTACGGGCATAAGGAAGGTGACCCTCAACAAAAAGATGAACACAACTTGCCTTCCCTCTTTAAAATGATCGAAACCGATATGGCGGTTGAAGATCGAAAGTTTGGCGAAGGACACCAACTCAGACCCTTATTTTTCGAAACGCTGGAGTGTGAGAATGTACTGCTTCAGGGCGTAACATTTACCAATGCGCCTTTTTGGGTAATTCATCCGCTAAAGTCAAAATACATTACAGTTGATGGCGTGACGGTTAACAGTCACGGGCCCAACAACGATGGTTGCGACCCCGAATACTCTAAATACGTACACATTACCAACTGTAAATTTAATACCGGTGATGACTGCATTGCCATTAAATCAGGAAGAAATGGTGATGGTCGCCGGGTAAATATTCCCAGCGAAAACATCGTCGTAGAAAATTGCGATATGAAAGACGGTCACGGTGGAGTGGTTATGGGAAGCGAGATTTCGGCCGGAGTGCGCAATGTATTTGTGCGCAACTGTACGATGAATAGCCCCAATTTAGATCGCGCTATTCGTATAAAAACCAATACGCTCAGAGGCGGCTTCGTCGAAAATGTTTATGTAAAGGACATTGAGATAGGTCAGGTAAAAGAAGCGGTGCTGCGCATCAATTTATACTACGGAATCTATGGCGTTCAGGAAGGGGAATTTATACCTACCATAAAAAATATCAATTTGGAAAATGTAAATGTTGAAAACGGGGGCGAATACGGGATTCTGATTAATGGGCGACCTGAAAAGCCGGTTACCGGAATCACCTTTAAAAACGTCACCATTAAAGGCGCTGAAACACCAACTTCCATAGAAAATTGTGAGCCCATAACCTACATCAATACAACCATTAACGGAACCCAAATGGGCGAGACTCAAAAGGACTAAGATGTTTAAAAAAATCAGGCCATCTTTATTTTATACTTTGGCGTCTATTGCGCTATTTCAGCTTCAGGCGCAAGAGGTGTCTTCTGTTTGGTTGGCAGATCAGGGAGACGGGACCTATAAAAATCCTGTGCTTCACACAGATTATTCAGATCCCGATGTGGTGGAGGTAGCTGGAGATTATTATATGACCGCTTCCAGTTTCAATGCAGCGCCGGCGCTTCCCATACTGCATTCCCGGGATTTGGTGAATTGGGAACTTATCAATTATGCGCTACCGAGACAGCTTCCGGATGCTACCTTCAGTATTCCGCAGCACGGTAATGGGGTTTGGGCACCCAGCATTCGCTATCACAAGGACGAATTTTACATTTTTTGGGGTGATCCCGATCAGGGTATTTTCAGAATTAAGACCAAAGACCCAAAAGGTAAATGGGAAGCTCCTGTTTTGGTATTTGAAGCCAAAGGTGCCATTGATCCATGTCCGCTTTGGGATGAGGACGGTAAGGCTTATTTGGTTCACGCCTGGGCCGGGAGTCGTGCAGGCGTAAAAAGCCTGCTTACCGTACACGAGATGAACCCTGAAGCTACAGCGGTTTTAAACGCCGGAAAACACGTTTTTGATGGCCACGAAAACCATCCTACCGTTGAAGGCTCTAAATTTTATAAGCGAAATGGCTACTATTATATTTTTGCCCCTGCCGGCGGGGTAAGCACCGGTTGGCAATTGGTACTTCGGTCTAAAAATGTCTTTGGGCCTTATGAAGAAAAAATCGTTTTAGAACAGGGCAGTACGGCCATTAATGGTCCGCATCAGGGCGCCTGGGTGCAAACGCCTCAGGGTGAGAATTGGTTTTTTCACTTTCAGGATAAAGATGCTTACGGAAGGGTCGTGCACCTGCAGCCGATGTCCTGGAAAAACGATTGGCCGGTAATGGGAACCGATTTTGATAAAAATGGAATCGGTGAACCGGTTTCTTCCTACAGTAAGCCTAAAACCGATAAAAAATATTCTATTGCTACTTCGCCAGAAACAGACGAATTTGACTCAGACAGCCTGGGAATACAATGGCAATGGCAGGCAAATCCCAATGTATTGTGGAGTGCTCAGATTCCAGGAACAGATTATTTACGACTCTTTTCCATCAAGCCTGCAGCTGAACAAAACAGTATGTGGATGACTCCTAATCTGCTTTTGCAAAAATTCCCTGCACCTGATTTTACAGCGACCACACACGTAAAATTGGTTCCCGAAGAGGCTACCGCTGGCAAAAGCGCGGGACTGATTATTTTTGGGATGAGTTATGCCACCCTGACCCTTACCCACGATGAAAACGGGTATATGATCAATCAAACCCGGGCGATTGATGCAGAATCGGGAGGAGTAGAAGAGATTGTAGCCACAAAACGAATTCAAAGCAATACCTGCTACTTTCGGGTTGAGGTCGCTGCGCCGGATACGGTTTGCCAATTCAGTTACAGTACAGACGGTAAAAACTTCGCAAAGATAGGAAAGCCCTTTACCGCAGAACCCGGGAAATGGGTGGGTGCAAAAGTGGGATTGTTTAGCGTAAGCACGCCAAAAGCGAAGCGCGGAGGCTACGCCGATTTCGATTTTTTCAGAATTACAAAATAGAGGGAGATGCATTTTAAAACCGGTTTAGGAATTGTTTTTTTTATTCTGGCAACAGCCTGCGTGGCTCAAAAAAGGCCCATAGAGGTAAAGCCCTATACCATAAATACCACTTACGAAAAGCTCAAAAAAGACTATCCGTTTATTACTCCTATAGCGCAATTGAAAGAAGGAAATTTTAATGCGGAAGAAAATGTCACTTACACTAACGTTGCAGGAAAAGCCCTAAAGGCTGATGTATATTACCCCAAGAATTCAGAAACCAATAATCCTGCAATTCTCCTCGTTTTTGGTGGCGGATGGATTAGCGGAAGCAAGGAAAACGTGCGTCCGCTGGCACAACATTTTGCAGATAACGGCTATGTGGCAATGACAGCAGACTACCGATTAAGCACAGAAGCCCAATATCCGGCTGCGGTTTTAGATCTGAAAGAAGCGGTACGCTGGATGCGAAAAAATGCTGAAAAGTACCAGATAGATCCGGAGCGGATCGCGATTCTGGGCAATTCGGCAGGTGCACAATTGGCAACCTTAGTGGGGGCTACGGGATATTCTTCCATTTACGGAAGTCAGGATTTCGATATTTCAGATGCTGTTCAGGCTATAATTAATGTAGATGGAATCGTTTCGTTCATTCATCCGGAAGCTGAGGAAAGCGAGATCGCAGGTCAGTGGTTGGGTGGGCTAAAAAATGAAAATCCCCAAAACTGGAAAGAAGCTTCACCATTAGAATATGTTGATTCAACGACACCGCCTACGCTTTTTATAAACAGCACCATGCCGCGTTTTCACGCTGGTCGCGATGATATGATTTCAATTTTAAACCAACACGGAATTTACAATGAGGTGCATACCATACCGGGGACACCGCACTCGTTCTGGCTGATTCATCCCTGGTTTGAAAAAACATTGCAGTACAGTCTGGCATTTTTAGACCGGGTTTTTAAAGCTGAAAAACCGGAGATATATAGAAACATTAGCGTTGCGCAGGACGGTAGTGGTGATTTTACAAAAATTCAGGAGGCGATTAACAGTACCCGCGATTTAGGACCCGGTTATGTGCGCATTCACATCGAGAACGGGACATACAACGAAAAAATAACGATACCCGCGTGGAAGCGTAAAATAGCGCTGATAGGTGAAGACCGGGATAAGGTGATCATCGTAAACACCGATTATTCGGGCCTGGTAAATCAGGTGACCGGGGAGGAGTTCAACACCTTCACAACAGCAACTTTAAAAGTAGAAGGGAGGGATTTCTATGCCGAAAATTTAACCATTCAGAATACCTGGTGCCAAAAGGGACAGGCGGTTGCTCTTCATGCAGCAGGAGATCGTTCAATCTTCAAAAACTGTAAGTTATTAGGGTGTCAGGATACGTTTTACACCGCCGGTGAAGATAACAGGATTTTAGTGCAGGACAGCTACATAGAAGGTACCACAGATTTTATTTTCGGTCAAGCTACCGCTTTTTTTGAGAATTGTGAGATTAAAAGTCTGAGTAATTCTTATATCACTGCAGCTTCAACCCCGGCGTTTCAACAGTATGGCTATGTTTTTTCGGGCTGTAACCTTACTGCTTCAACAGATGTCGATCAGGTTTATTTAGGAAGACCATGGCGTCCTTATGCCAAAACGGTTTTTCTAAATACGAGGATGGGAAGTCATATTCGTCCGGAAGGCTGGGAAGTTTGGGATGGTGACGCGATGTTTCCGCACAAAGAGCGCAGTGTTTTTTATGCCGAATACAACAGTATGGGGCCAGGTGCAAATCCTGATAAAAGGGTTTGGTGGTCCCACCAACTTTATGAAAAGGAATTGGAGCAATACGCTAAAAATTCAGTTCTAAACGGAACTGATGCGTGGGACTTTGAGAATACGTTAAAACTCTTTAAAAACAAAAAAGATTGATGAAAGCATTAAAAATCATGCGTATAATACCTTTTGTATTTATAGGTCTGTGCTACAACTGCGGCGACAACGAAGGTGAAGATATCGCTGAAGTAATCGAGGAAACTCCTGAGGAGCCTTCAACTCCTACCAAGCCCGAAAATCCCGGAGGTGGTGCAGAGGCGGGCACTTCAAATATCATCAAAATTACTTCTGCGGCTCTGTTACTATCTGAAATAGCAACTGCTGAAGCTGGAGATACCTTGCAGTTAGCTGCCGGTACGTACGCGCTCACTTCAAGAATAATTTTAAATCAATCCGGAACAGAAAACAAGCCAATTGTAATCATAAGTGACAAAGACGGAGCTATCCCGATTCTCGACTTTTCGTCTATGGCTGAGAATTCTTCAAATCAGGGTTTTTTATTGCGCGGTAATTACTGGGTGTTTAAACGCCTGTCTATTGTAGGTGCTGGCGATAACGGGATGAAGATCGAAAGTAGTAATAATCTCATCGAATTTTGCTCTTTTTCAAAATGTAAGGATACCGGTTTACAGCTCGATAATGGTGCAGCTAACAATTTGATTTTAAATTGTGACTCGTTTTACAATGCAGATTCCAGTCTTGAGAATGCAGACGGCTTTGCTGCAAAACTAACTGTAGGCAGCGGTAATAAATTTGTGGGCTGCAGGGCCTGGCAAAACCTTGATGATGGCTGGGATGGTTATTTACGAGAAACCGATAACGTTACAACTACCTATGAAAACTGCTGGGCTTTTAAAAACGGCTATTTAGAAGATGGCAGTAAAGGTCAGGGCGATGGCAATGGCTTTAAAACCGGCGGCAGCGATGACAAGAAGTTGAAACATAATGCAGTATATACCAATTGTGTTGCGGCAGGTAATGTTTTTGATGGCTTTGACCACAACAGCAACAGAGGAAGCATTACAATCTACAATTGCAGCGCGTATCAAAACGGGACAAATATTAATTTCAGCAGTACCAATATCGCAGAATCGCTAACAGTTAAAAATGCAGCAGTCCTGGGAGATTTTGGTAAGTTAAACGCTACAAGTACCGATATTTCTAATAACAGCTGGATGAACGGATTGACCGCTAGTGCGGCTGATTTTGAAAGTATAGATATAGAACTTTTATCTTCCACCCGTAAAGCCGATGGTAGTTTGCCGGATATCGCATTTATGCATTTAGTAACCGATAGCGACCTTATTGACGCAGGGGTTGATGTGGGTTTAAGCTTTAAAGGAAGTGCCCCAGACCTAGGTGCGTTTGAGAAAAATTAATAAAGATGAGATACACATATTATCGCGCTCTTTTAGGAATTGCACTACTTTGTTCTATCAACATTGGCTTTAGTCAGAACACCCCTGTACTTTATCTTATTGGCGATTCTACCATGGCAGATAAGAAGGATCCCGACACCAACCCGGAACACGGCTGGGGTCAGGTATTACACGAATTTTTGAATGATTCCATAAGGGTTAGCAATCACGCCGTTAATGGAAGAAGTTCTAAAAGTTTTATTGCCGAAGGCCGCTGGCAGACGGTATTGGATTCTCTGAAAAAGGGAGATTACCTGTTTATTCAATTTGGTCACAATGACGAAAAAATTATGGACAGTACCCGCTACACGTTTCCGTATACCCAGTACCGCTATAATTTAGAACGCTTTGTAAACGAAAGTAGGGCTAAAGGAGCTATTCCGGTACTGATGTCGCCTATCGTTCGTCGTAATTTTAACGATCAGGGTGTGCTTGTTGATACGCATGGCGAATATCCACTGGTTGTACGTATGACGGCCAAAGAGTTGGACGTACCTTTTATAGATATGCAATTTCTTACCGAAAGATTGGAAAAATCCTATGGCGTAGCAGATTCTAAAAAACTTCATTTGCATTTCAAACCCGGTGAAAACCCATATTATCCCGATGGTAAGGAAGACGATACGCATCTTTCTTATTTTGGCGCACAACAGGTTGTAAATGAGGCAGTAAAGAGTCTTGCTTTAAGGCTGGAAGGCTTCAAAATTTTTCTAAAAAATTAACCTATAAATTTTTGTTAATGACATGTATTTGCCATAAAATTGTAAGACCCTAAATTTAATATTAGAAAATCGCAATCGTTTTCGGATAGGATTATCAAAAAACGATTTTTTTAGAAAACTTTTTGCAATCGATTGTATTTTTCTTGTTTTTAAAAATTAATAAATGAAAATGACTCAAAACTAAATTTATGAAACAGCTCTATTTGCATTTGATTAAACAGTTTACAGGTTTTCAGGATTTGGGTAGAAAGCCCGCTTTGATCCTGTCCTTGATGTTTTTTTTAATGCTGTCTGCCTCAGCGCAGGCCCAAAATGAAATACGTGGTACAGTAATCGACTCCGATGCAAATCAACCGCTTCCGGGAGTTACTGTCCTTGAAAAAGGTACAAGTAACGGAACCACGACAGATTTTGATGGTAATTATAGCCTTACCGTAAAGGATAATGCGACTCTTATATTTTCATACGTTGGTTTTACTACAAAAGAATTACAGGTTAGTGGATCAACGACTTTGGATGTAAGTATGGAGGCTGATCTGAATTTATTAAACGAGGTCATTTTAATAGATTATGGCTACGGAAAAGTAAAGAAAGAAGATATGACTGGTTCTGTTGCTTCCATCACCAGCGAAGAGATTTCAAAAATTCCTGTAACCAGCGCTTCAGAAGCAATTGCAGGAAGATTGCCCGGGGTGAATGTAACTTCTAATGATGGCGAACCTGGAGCCGGAGTTAGAATTCGTGTGCGTGGAGGTACGTCTATCTCTCAAAATAACGAACCCTTATATGTAGTTGACGGACTAATTGTGAATAGTATAAGTGATATCCCGCCTAATGATATCGAAACCATTAACGTATTTAAAGATGCTGCTTCTACAGCAATTTACGGGTCACAGGGTGCTAATGGGGTTGTTGTTGTTACAACTAAAAACCCGCAATTTGGAAAAGTAAGTGTTGATTACAACAACTTTTTTCAATTTAATTATTTGCCAAATGATCGTAGATATGAGGTGCTAAGCCCTTATGAATATGTACTGGCAAATTATGAATTTGCTCAGTTAGGCAGCGCGGCAGATCAGCGAAACTTCGAAACCTTTTTTGGAAATTATGATGACCTCGAGCTTTATAAAAGCAGAAAAGGAACAGACTGGCAGGAAGAATTATTTGGAGATGCACGGGTTTCTCAATATCATAACATTTCGATAAGTGGAGGTAGTGAAAAAACCAAAATGCGTTTAAGTGTTTCAGACAATAGTGATCAAGGTTTGTTAACGGGTTCAGCGTTTAACAGAACAGCAGTAAATTTTAAAATAAATCAGGAAATCTTTAAAAATTTAAGCTTTGACGCAGGTTCGCGTATTACAACTTCGGTAATTGACGGGGCAGGTACTTCAAATAATGCTCAAATACGTATCAAAGATGCAGTGCAAACTCGTCCTATAAATGGTTTGGTGGATGAAATAGAACTAGACCCAAATCTAGTGGGCGATGCCGCCGGCGATTATGAAACGTTTTTACGTAGCCTTATAAGCCCTACAGAATTGGTTAAGCAGGATTACAGAAAAAGAACCGACAATAGCTATGTTTTTAATGCCGGTTTAACCTGGAAAGTGATTGACCAGTTAACATTAAAATCTACGTTTACAACCGAAAAACGCTTTAGAGAACAATTGCGTTTTTATGGCCCGCTAACCAGTGAATCATTCAATAATGGAGGCAATTTACCTATTGGGGTAAAAAACAATGAGAACAGCGATTCGTACCGGTTATTCAATACTGCAAATTTTAGATATAACGAATTAGAAGATCACAACTTTGATTTTCTTGTAGGATTTGAGGTGTCCAGTGATAAAGGAAAAGCATCCGCTGTAAGAGGAGAGGATTACAGAGAAAGTATAACGCCTGAAGAATTGTTTGCTAACATGCAGTTTGGTCGAATCGATCAATATGCAACTTCAGAGGCAACACCGGTTAATCGCTACTCCTTTTTTGGAAGATTGGATTATCAGTTCAAATCAAAATACATCGCTACAGCTACCTTCAGGGTAGATAAATCATCCGTATTTTCAGAAGAATACAATACCGGTGTTTTTCCTGCGCTAGCCCTAGGATGGCAAATACATAAAGAGGATTTTCTTGCAGATTCTGATGTAGTTGACAATCTTAAGTTGAGAATATCATATGGAGCCGTTGGTAATGACGCAATACCGGGTACTGCAAAAAGCTTCTTATTTAAGCCGGAAACTTTACGAGCACCTGGTTTCGGTAACAGTAATTCAATAGTTTATTATACTCCTCAGGATAATGTTTTATACAATCCGGATTTGAAATGGGAGACTACAATTTCCCGTAACCTTGGATTGGACTTTGGTTTCTTTAACGGCAAACTATCGGGTAGTTTCGATGTTTATAAAAATTCAACTTCAGACCTGTTATTTACAGTTCCCATATCTCCCAATTCAGGTTTTGATGCGCAGTACGACAATGCCGGAAGCACATCTAACACAGGTATTGAACTTGGTCTAAATGCTGTTTTTGTTCAAAATCAGGATTTTACATTTTCAGGTAACTTTAATATAGGTCGAAATAAAACACGTATCGATGAATTAGCCAATGGCGTAGATGAGCGTTTTGCAAGATCTAACTGGGCCAGTACAGACCTTGAAAATATCAATGACTATTACTTAAGAGAAGGCGGTAAATTGGGTGATATGTATGGGTACGTAAATGATGGTTTTTATACTTCTGAAGATTTTGCAGGCTATGACGAAGCCAGCGGAAGGTATACACTTAATGAGGGAGTGCCTAATTCCGGCAACACCATTGGTGCAGGTAATGCAAATATCCGTCCGGGTTATTTAAAGCTTAAGGATATTAGTGGACCTGACGGTGTCCCAGATGGGGTTATAGATGCAAATGACCGAAGAGTTATAGGTAATGCAATACCAGATTTTCAGGGTGGTTTTGGTTTTAATGCAACCTGGAAAGGTTTTGATGCATCTATATTTTTCAATTTTCAGGTGGGTAATGATGTTTACAATACCGGTAAGATTCAATACAACTCCTTTAGAAGAGCTACGTATGGAAACTTGTTAAGTACAATGAGTTCAGATAATCGATATACATACTTGGACGTAGACGGAAGTATCACCGGTACAGCAGGTAGTATTGTAACAGATTTAGATCAGTTGGCAACTTTAAATGCAGATAAGAATATCTGGTCTGCAGCAAGTACAGGTAGCTTCAGGGCAGTTGTTCAGGATTGGGCGATTGAAGATGGTTCTTTCTTGCGTTTAAACAACTTAAACATTGGGTATTCGCTTCCTAAAAGTCTTATAGAGCGCGTGGGGCTTACTAAACTCCGTATTTATGCTGCGGGTAGAAACTTAAAACTCTGGACCAATTATACTGGTTATGATCCTGAGGTAAGTACAGAGTCCAGCGGGTTTACGCCAGGTGTAGATTATTCTGCATTTCCCAGAAGCCGCTCCTACACATTTGGTATGAACTTAACTTTTTAAAAAAACGACTATGAAATTTAAATATGTATTTATTGCGATGTTCAGCATGTCGCTTTGGAGCTGTCAGGATGATTTTTTAGATCCTGACTCAATCTCTACATTTGATATTGAATTTATTTATAGCAATGTAGACGATGCACGAAGAGGAGTTAATGCGATTTACTCTTATTTTAATCAGGATGCCTTCCGGTCCAGACTTTCTAACAACATGACCGGTAATACGGATATTGAAAGACAATCGGGCTGGACAAGTACTGGAGATCGCTATCAAATTTGGGATTTAAACGCCCAGTCCAGTAACCGTGATTTAGATATCGTATGGGAGTATGCCTATAAGGCTATACGAGATGCAAATATTGCGATTGAAGGTATTACGGCAAGTGGTAACCTTGATTCTCCCGATGTTTCCGTGCGCAATACCTTTCGTCATCTGTTGGGTGAAGCACATACACTACGTGCATACTGGTACTCTATGCTTACCTTTTATTTTGGAGACGTACCTTATTCGATAGAAGCTCCTGTAGCCGGTTCAGATTTCAACCTGCCAAAAACAGACCGTAATGAAATTTTAGCTGCCGAAATACAAGCTATGAGGGATGTTGAAGAAGGAATGTTATGGGCAGAACAGTTACCTTATGGGATTGAGCAAGTAAGCCGAGAATATACCTTAGGAATGATAGCCCGTATATCGCTTCAACGTGGAGGGTATTATTTAACTCCAAGCCTTACGCAGGAACGTGCTTCAGATTATCTGGAATATTATCAGGTAGCAAAAGACTATTCTCAAAAATTAGTAGAACTTAAAGACCGCTCATTGCCTTCAGATTTTAGACAGGTATTTTTAAATGAATGCAAGTTTATTGCACCGGTTAACAGCGATGTTTTATTTGAAATACCCTTCCCGGTAGGTGGAGGAGATGTGGGTTGGAATATTGGGATCACCGTAAGAGGTGGCGCTACCGCAATTCATGACTATGGAAGCGGAAACAATTATATGGGAATACCGCCAACCTATTATTTATCTTTTGACTCTGCAGATAAGCGACGCGATGTAACCTGCGCACTATATCAGGTCAATGAACAATTTGAGGAAGAATTTATTCCTACAGCATACAATATAGCTCAGGGTAAATGGAGTCGTCATTTCTTAGATAATCCACCCGGCAAAAACTCTGCAAAGGGTACTGGTATAAACTGGCCAATGATGCGCTATTCTGATGTTTTATTGATGCTTGCTGAAGCAGAAAATGAATTAAACGGTCCTACAGGTGTCGCTCAGGATGCTTTAAGACGAGTACGTCAGCGTGCATTTGATCAGGCAGACTGGGGGCCTAAAGTTGACCAGTATATAACTTCAGTTTCCGGTTCTAAGGATGCATTCTTTGAAGCAATCGTTGATGAACGTGGCTGGGAGTTTGGCGGTGAGATGATCCGTAAATACGAGTTAATACGTTGGGGTAATTACTCAGAAAAGGTTGAGGAAACCCGTGAAGGACTTAAAGATCTTGCCGATGCTGCCGATGCATACATCAACTCAGGAGTGCCTACAGATCTTCCGGTTTATATGTTTTGGAAGCGTGATGACAGCGGAAACTTTACCGTTTTGAACCCAGATAGCTTTGTTGCAGATGCTCCAGATGAAACCTGGGAACGCGCAAATTTCTTAGGAAGTCTAACAAGTACTACTTCAGGAACCGGTTACCAAGAATGGATTACGCGCGACTATGAAAATTACATCAATGGTCCAGCTCCGGGTATTGTACGCTATATTTTTCCATTACCGGTAATTGCAATCGAAAACAGTAGCGGAACTCTGCAAAACGACGGTTACGGATTTTAATTAACGCTAAAAAGAAACCAATGAAAACTTATAAAAATAATCTAAAGCTTCTTTTTGCTTTCTCCTTGGCTTTATTGGCTTTAGTAGCCTGTAAAGAGGATGACGAACAATTAGATGAGGCCACACGCTTATTCAGACCGGTATTAAATGAAGATTTATATGCCGAAGGAAATACGATCATTGTAAATATGGCTAAATTGAAAAGAGCCGAGCAATATCAACTGGAAGTAAGTAGAGATACATTTCAAACCATAGAATATACCATTCAGGTAGATACCAATTTTGTGGAGATCAATAAAGATCTTATTGGAGAAGAGCTTTTTTACAGCACTTTGTATCAGGTTCGCGGTCAGGCTTTATCCGGTAATTCCGAATTCAACAGCCGAATTGCAGATTTTGGAAGTGTCCGCACAGAGCGTTTTCCTACCATTCTAAATCTTCCTGCTCGTACAGACGTTACAGATATAGCAGCACGATTAACCTGGTCAGTTTTAGGTGCCGATGTAACTGAAATACGGGTGTTTGCAGAAAATGATTTACGCCTGGAAAATGCTTTGTTTGCTCCCAGGCCGGTAACAAGTACTGAGGCCGAAACCGGTGAAGCTATCGTGACCGGCTTAAGTCCTGTGACAACCTATCAAATTGCTATTTACAGTGGTGATGCAGAAAAAACACTTAGAGGTTGGGTGAACTACACTACACGGGAAGCAGATGTTGATCCTACGCGTTCAGATGTAATTGACATAAGAGATCAGACCGATCCTACGGCAGTAGAGAATGCCGTGCTTGCTGCTCCTGCGGGTTCGATTATTTTAATTGCTCACGGGTCTTCGTATGATTTACCTTCGACCCCATTGAATAAGTCGATCACGATTCAGGCGGCCTACGGTTTTGGAGATCAAAAAGCTGTTCTTTCAACAGGCAGTGGTTCGAGTAACTGGAATTTAGATTCATCGGTCTCAAACATTGACTATATTAAGTTTATTAATGTTGAATTGCGCGGAGCAGATATAGGAGGGCATTACGTTTTCAATCCAAGCTCAGGATCTATAAATGTAGGAGAAGTTAGTTTTGAAAAATGTAAGCTAACAAACTTCAGAGGTGTCATGCGTATAAGAGCAAATATTATCGTTGACGAGTTTGTAATTTCAAATTCTATTGTTGATAGTATAGGTAATTATGGGATTTTCACTACAGATACAAACCCAGGTACGCCGCAAACGGCTACGGTTAATAACATTAGGCTCTTAAATAGCAGTTTTAATTATATTGAACTAGGTATTCAATCCCGAAATAACTCTGAAACTATTGAAATTGAGAGTTGCACTTTTGCGAACTTTATTAAGGGCAGTCGATTCGTTTTTAGGTATCGTGGAGGTAGTGGTAACGATAATGTTACCGGTGGCATTTCGATTAAAAATTCTATATTCGGTCACAGTTGGGATGAAGGAAATACTGGGGTTTACGGTATTCAAGGAATTAATCAGGGCTTAGAAAATACAAGTTTTGATATTTCAAATAATTTTACAACAGCTAACTTTTTCTTTACAAGTAACCCTATAACCGGTCTACCGGAAGGCAATTATACCGGCACTCAGGAAGACCTGTGGGTTGATCCCGCAAATGGTGATTTTAATTTTTCAGACAGAGGTTTTTCCGGCAGATTTGATACCGGTGACCCCAGATGGAGAGTACAGCTTTAAGTTTGTTTATTTGTTGAATTTAAAGAGCCTGGAATATAATCTTCAGGCTCTTTTGGTTTATTACTATCAGACTTTAAAAGCTAATGAAATAATAATCCTTAATTTTAAAATGTAATTTAAACGTTTAATAAACACATATGAAATCATTGATTTCCGTAGAACATAAAATTATTGTCATAAGCGGGGCTACCGGTGTACTCGGAGAGTCCATGACCCGTTCCCTTGCAGAAGCCGGGGCGCACGTAGTTGTTTTGGGCCGAACCCAATCAAAAGTAGATGCTCTGGTTGATAGTATCAACAAAGCCGGGCACAAGGCGAGTGGTCTTCTGGCCAATGTTACCAGCAAAGAAGAATTGCTACAAGCCAAAGAACAGCTTGATGCCCATTATGGTCATATTGATGTGCTCATCAACGCAGCAGGGGGTAATATGAAAGGAGCAGTAATTACACCAGACCAAAGCCTGCACGATGTAGATCTGGAGGCGATGCGCAAGGTGATTGATCTGAATTACATAGGTAGCTTTTTACCCATTCAGGTATTTCTGCCGCTTCTTGAGAAATCAAAAAATCCCAGTATTCTAAATATTTCGTCAGTATCGGCGCACCTGCCGCTTACGCGGGTTATGGGGTATTCTTCGGCGAAATCAGCGATTGAAAACCTCACACAATATCTGGCGGTAGAATTCGCTCAAAAAATGAAAAGACCCATTCGCGTCAATGCTTTGGCTCCGGGCTTTTTCCTAACTGAGCAAAACCGCGAATTGCTTACCAACCCAGACGGCAGTCTTACTGCACGTGGCGAGACGATTATTACCCATACCCCTTTGGGTAAATTTGGTAACCCCGAAGATTTGCACGGTGCCATTCACTGGTTGTGTAGCGATGCCGCTAATTTCGTAACCGGTACTGTGGTTACGGTAGACGGTGGTTTTAAAGCTTTTTCGGGGGTATAACCTAATGCCGTAATAGATATTTATGGAGAAAGTAAAAGAAAGCGACTCGTTTTTCAAATCTCAAAATGCAAATTGGGAGCACGCAGATCCCGGGATCACACGCCAGATTATCGCACACAATAACGATCTTATGCTCGTGAGTGTTAAATTTGAAAAAGGAGCGGTGGGAACTCTTTACGCTCACATACACTCTCAGGGTTCCTACGTGGTTTCCGGGAAATTTAAGATCACGATAAGCGGGAGGAGCAAAATTTTAGAAGCCGGGGATGGTTTTTTTGTGCCGCCAAACGCTCTTCACGGAGCAGAATGTATCGAGCCCGGCATATTAATAGATTCCTTTAATCCTGCGCGGGAAGATTTTTTAAAGCAGGATTAAAACAGTTTTAAGCTGATTTTTAGGGCTAATTAAATACCGGACTCGGTGTTAGTGATGAGGTCAAATACCGACGAATTCACTGAACTTTTGAATTAAAGATGATGAAAATTGAAAAAATGAAAGTCGAAATCTGGAGTGATATCATGTGTCCGTTTTGCTATATCGGCAAGCGTAGGTTTGATAATGCACTTGAGCAGTTTTCGCAACGCAATAACATCGAAGTAATCTGGAAGAGTTTTGACCTGGCTCCCGGTCTAAAGACAGATACCTCTATTCACAGTGTAGATTTTTTACAAAAGCATAAAGGAATGAGTGAAGCACAGGCTAAACAGGCCATTGCGCGCGTTACTGATTTTGCTAAAGAAACCGGCCTTGACTATGATTACGATAAGATCGTAGTGGCCAATACCCACAGAGGGCATCAACTTATTCATCTGGCCGGGCAGATTGGGCTTCAGGATGCTATGAAAGAGCGTCTCCTAAAAGCGTATTTTATAGAGGGCCGGAACATAGACGATGTCGAAACCCTGGTTGAGTTGGGGCAGGAAGTAGGCCTTGAAAAGGATGCGATAGAGAGTGAATTGAACGAAAGTCAGTTTGCAGCACATATTGAACAGGATATTGTTGAGGCTAGAAAAATTGGCGTGAACGGTGTTCCGTTTTTTGTTTTTGACCGTAAATATGCCGTTTCCGGAGCGCAGCCCGAAGAGCAATTTTTAAACGTACTTCAAAAATCCTACAGCGAGTGGTATGCCAGGCAGGACCATCCGGAGCTTGAAGTCCTGCAGGGCACAAGCTGTGATGTGGATGGTAACTGTGATTAATAGCATTTTTTAAATGATAAAACTCCTGAAATGTGTTTCAGGAGTTTTTTGTTTTCAAGATGGGATCATTCGTGGATCGAAATCTTGTTCAAAAATCCTAATTTGTGAACTCAATTTTTAAATCTATGAATTTCAAAATTTCCAAAATACAACACGTAGGCATTCCGGTTACCGATCTCAAAACTTCGGTTGCCTTTTACAGCAAACTCGGGTTTACAGAAGCCATGCGTGCCCAGTTTGACCATAATGATGAAAAGGGAAATGTCGTGATGATGCAAAGTGGTGACGTGATTATGGAGCTTTACGAGTTTCCCGCCAAAGATCTGGAAGAGATCCGCAGCAGATCACACGGTCATATTGATCACATTGCTTTTGATGTGGACGATGTGGAAGCGGTTTTTCAGGAGCTTCAGACTGCGGGTTATGAGATACAGGAAGATGCTCCGGTTTTTCTCAATTTTTGGAACAAAGGCTGCAAGTATTTCAACATTGCGGGACCCGATGGGGAACGGTTAGAATTTAATCAGATTCTCTAGTTTTCTTTAGGCGAAAACCTTCCGGATGAAATCTGTTCCTTGTAAATGTATTACGTTTCCTATTGCGGCTGTTCTTGCAGTGCTGTTGCTTTCCGCCTGCGCAAAAAAATCAAAGGATCAAACTTTAAGGTTGGCCACGGCTGCCAATATGCAGTTTGCGATGAAAGCCCTTGCTGCAGATTTCGAAGCCCGAACGGGGATCGTAAGTGATCTGGTTATCAGTTCATCGGGTAAACTCACCGCTCAGATCAAAGAAGGCGCGCCTTACGATGTGTTTGTTTCGGCAGATATGGCTTATCCGCAAGCGGTTTACGAAGCCGGTTTCGCAATAGATAAACCAAAAATTTACGCTTTCGGCAAACTGGTATTGTGGTCTTATAAGGCAGATAAAACACCTGTGCTTTCGACCCTGATAACCGATTCTGTTCAGCATATTGCTTTGGCCAACCCGCAGACGGCACCTTACGGCAGTGCGGCTGTTTCGGTCTTAAAACGCAGTGGAATTTACGAGCAGGTTGAACCTAAACTGGTTTACGGCGAAAGCATCGCGCAGACCAATCAGTTTATTACTTCCGGCGCAGCCGAAATGGGCTTTACCGCGCTCGCTGTGGTGAAAAGTGAAGCTCAAAATGCTCAGGGGAAATACCTGCTTTTGGATGAAAGCCTGTACGAACCCATCGCTCAGGCAGCGGTTGTCATCAAGCGTGAAAAGGGCAATACCGAAGCAGCCCGCGCCTTTTATACCTATCTTTTTTCGCCCGAAGCGCAGAAAATCCTGAAAGATTTTGGATATTCGGTAGATGAATGAACTCCGGGGGCATATAAAAAAGGTTGAAGTGAGCGGCAATCTCAGTCTTGTGGGCGTTGAACTCCAAAACGGACAGCTGTTTAAAGCCATCGTGATCGACACCCCGCAAAGCGCATCGTGTCTCAAACCCGAAACCGCCGTAGCTGTGGTTTTTAAAGAGACTGAAGTGATTATCGGTACCGGAACTCAGTTTCAAATTAGTCTTCAAAATCAAATACCCGCAACAATTGCTCAACTGGAGCAGGGAAAATTGCTGTCTAAACTAAAGCTTGAAACTACCAACGGAAGCATCAGTGCCATCATAAGCAGCAATGCTGTAGACAATCTAAATCTAGAATTGGGTCAGGAAGTGACCGCTATGATTAAGTTGAATGAAGTAATGCTGCGCGCCTTATGAATTGGGAACCGCTTTTACTCACCTTTAAACTGGCGCTCGTCACCACGCTCATTTTATTTGTAATCGCGATACCTATAGCTTTTAAATTAAGCCGTTCGACCTCGCGCATCAAGCCGGTTGTAGAAGCGTTGGTGAGTATGCCTTTGGTGCTGCCGCCCACGGTTTTAGGCTTCTATTTTTTAGTCGCTTTTAGTCCGAATAATGCCTTTGGAAGCTGGCTGAGTGAGTGGCTGGGTATCAAACTTATTTTTTCCTTTCCCGGGCTGGTGGTCGCATCGATTATTTACAGTTTACCGTTTATGGTGCATCCTATTCAGGCGGGTTTAAGCGGAATCTCAAAATCAATCACCGAAGCTTCCTACGTAATGGGCAAATCAAAATGGGAGACCTTGCTGCGTGTGCAACTGCCGCAAATTAAACCTGCATTACTCACGGGTATCGTGCTTTCGTTTGCGCATACGGTGGGCGAATTTGGGGTGGTTTTGATGATAGGCGGCAACATTCCCGGAAAGACCAAAGTGGCTTCGATAGCGATTTATGATGAGGTTGAAGCGCTTAATTACGATGCTGCAAATGCCTACTCACTGGTACTTTTCGCAATCACCTTTTGTATTTTATTGATAGTGTATCTGGTGAATGGTAAATATCTTAAGGGCTTTTGGAAATGATACAGATCAATCTCAAAAAATCTTTGCAAGGCGCAAACGGAGTGATGCAGCTCGATCTCAATCTGGAGATTGCTAAAGGTCAGTTTGTGACGCTTTACGGCCCGTCTGGTGCCGGAAAAACCTCGACTTTACGCATGATCGCGGGTTTGATGCAGCCTGATTCCGGGAAGTTGAGCGTTGGGGGAGCGGTGTGGTTTGATGCTGAAAATGGAACAAGCCGAAGTGTCCGGAAGCGTGGAGTAGGCTATGTTTTTCAGGATTACGCCTTGTTTCCGCATATGACGGTTTTAGAAAATCTGAATTTCGCAAAGGCGAAAAGTACCTCGCAAACTTTAGTCAACCAGTTACTGGAATTGATGGAACTCGGAGATTTGCAGCACCGCAAACCCGAAAGCCTTAGTGGCGGACAAAAACAACGTGTGGCTCTTGCCCGTGCGGTGGTTCAAAAACCGGAAATCTTACTGCTTGACGAGCCTCTGGCCGCGCTTGATGCGGGTATTCGACATAAATTGCAGGGGTATCTGAAGCGCATTCACGAGGAGTTTAAATTGACAACGATACTCATTTCTCACGATGTGGGCGAAATCGTAAAACTCTCCGATTATGTGTATCATTTGGAAGCCGGTAAGATAATTGCTCACGGCAAGCCGGAAACTTTATTTACAGGTCAAAGCATCAGCGGAAAATTTAAGTTTACCGGCGAAGTTTTAAAACTTGAACAGGAGGAGATTGTAAGTGTTCTCTCTATTCTGATTCACACACAGGTTGTAAAAGTGGTCGTAAGTCACGAGGAAGCCGAAAAGCTTCAGCCCGGCGATCATGTTCTGGTGGTGAGTAAGGCTTTCAATCCGTTAGTCTATAAACTGGAAAACGGATAGAAATTCAAGATTCAAGATTTAAAGTTTAAGGTTACTGCAAACGCCTAGTCGATTCTTAACAGTATGTAGTCTCAGTTGTAAGTATGCAGTGAAGAAGAGGTAAAACGCGTATTAAAAGAAAAAGATTCCACGATTAAACTTTTCCACGATTTTCAACAGTATGCAGTCTCAGTTTTCAGTTTTCAGCGAGTAAGAGATACAATGCGGATCAAAAGAAAAACGATTTAACGATTAAACGCTTCCACGATTAAACCTTTTTTACATCTAAAGAAATAAGAAATAAGAAATTCAGAACTCTGAATTCAGAACTCAGCATTAAACTAGTTTTCCTGCTGTAAAAACCATTCTATTTTATCAACTTCGGTCTTGCAGCCGCAATAAAACGGGGCGCGCTCGTGCAGTTCTTTGGGTTGACGTTCCATAATTCTTCCGTAGCCGTCAGAACATTTTCCACCGGCTTGTTCTGCCAAAAAGGCCATCGGGTTGCATTCGTAAAGCAAGCGCAGCTTTCCGTTAGGAGATTTGGTTCCTTCGGGATATAAAAACACACCGCCCTGAATCATGTTTCTGTGAAAATCAGCTACCATTGAACCACAATAGCGAGCAGAGAAAGGTCTGTTTTCTTCTTCATCAAGTTCCTGAACCCACTTAATGAATTTTTTAATTCCGCTAGGGAAGTGCACGTAATTCCCTTCGTTAATGGAGTAGGTGCGCCCTGATTGCGGGTACATCATATCAGGATGCGATAAAAAGAACGAGCCAATCCCGGGGTCGAAGGTAAATCCGTGTGTGCCGCTACCCGTAGTGTAGACCAGCATCGTTGAGGTTCCGTAGATCAAGTATCCGGCAGCTACCTGGCTGGTTCCCGGTTGCAGGAAATCTTCCTCAGTAACGGGAGTCCCCAGCGGACTCAAACGCCGGTAAACGCTAAAAATAGTTCCTACCGTGATGCCCACATCAATATTGGAAGAACCGTCAAGCGGATCTATAAGCACCACATAATTTGCATTTTTATGGCGATCTTCATTAAAGACCAGAAAATCTTCTAATTCTTCGGAAGCTAAACCGCAGATGTCGCCACGATCCCTTAGTGTACTGATGAACATATCATTGGCGAGAACATCCAGTTTAGCCTGCACTTCTCCCTGCACATTTTCTTTTCCGGCTTTCCCGCGTATTTCGGCCAGCCCCGCCTTATTAATCTCCTGATTTACCATTTTACCGGCAAGACGTATGGCGCTTAAAAGAGAGGTGAGTTCACCTTTTGCATAGGGAAAATCCTGTTGGTTTTTAATGATAAATTCGCCAAGAGTGGTGTGTCTTTCCATAAATGAGTGTCAGTTGTTTTGTTGAAGAATTAAGGCTTATTTTAAACTAGTGGTACAGATAATTTAAATCGAAATCGTTTTCGTTTTGATTAAAATACGAATAGTTTAAATTATTTCGAAGGTAAAAATACTTCAAACATCTCAAAACAGTGCTAAAAGACGATTTCTTTTTAGCAATAAATTTCAGTTTTGAAATTAAAAAATTAAGCTGTTGAATCTCATTGAATTACTATTACGTTTTCGGTTTTATTTCAGCTTAAAAAAGACCTAAAAAGCGGTGCATCTGCGTAAAAACCGGTAATTTCGAAATACGAACAGCAGCGATATGAAAAAACACATTGTAGTTATAGGTGGCGGATTTGCCGGTGTGAATCTGGTAAGAAAGATCGGGAATTCTGCAAATTACCGAATCACCCTGGTAGATAAGAATAATTACAATTTTTTCCCGCCTTTGCTGTATCAGGTATCTACAGGATTTTTAGATCCTTCGAGCATTACGTTCCCTTTTCGTAATCTATTCAGAGATCAGGAAAATTTTCGGTTTCATATGGGCAGCCTTCAGGAAATTAAACCGGAAGAGAAGCGACTGGTTTTAGATACCGGAGAACTGGAGTATGATTTTTTGGTTTTAGCCACCGGTACTCAAACTAATTTTTTTGGACTTGACAATTGCCAGAAGTACGCCATCCCAATGAAAACCCTTGAGGATGCCCTTGATATGCGCAATATTTTACTGCAACGTCTGGAGGAGGCTACACGAATTAACGATAAGTCTATGCGCCTGCCGTATCTGAATATGGTTATCGCAGGCGGAGGGCCAACTGGGGTTGAAATAAGCGGGGTTTTTGCTGAACTGCGAAACAACACCATTCGTAAAGAATTTCCGGAGCTTGCAGGAAGTGGTTCGCGTATTTATCTGGTTAATGGCGGCAATGAGTTGTTGTCCCCAATGAGTGCAAAAAGTCAGGAATATACGCTGAAAAAGCTTCAGGAAATGGGAGTTGAGGTTTTGCTTAATACCCGGGTTGTGGATTTCGACGGCGAAAAAGTCATGATGAAAGACGGTTCCCACATTTACAGTAAAAACCTGATTTGGGCGACCGGTGTGACCGGTTATCCTTTTAAAGGAATCCCGGAAGAATGCTATCAGCGGGGGAATCGTCTTGCTGTAAATGCCAGCAATGAGGTACTTAATCTTAAGGATATTTATGCAATTGGTGATGCAAGTATTATGACTTCAGACGCTAATTTCCCGGAAGGGCATCCCCAATTGGCTCAGGTTGCTATGCAACAGGGGACTGCTCTGGCAAAGAATTTTAAACGGGCTGCAGAAGGGAAGGCTTTACAGGCTTTTGTTTATACCGATAAAGGTTCAATGGCCATAATAGGCAGCAATAAGGCCGTTGCAGACCTGCCTGACACGATTCATTTTAATGGATTTTTGGCCTGGTTTATTTGGGTGTTTGTACATCTTTTTGCTTTAATCGACTATAGAAACCGGGTTCGCACGTTCTACAATTGGTCTATAGAATACTTCACAAAAAATCAGGATTTACGATTAATTATTAGGCCTAAAAATAAACGATAATTTAATAAGAAATAACCTACGTATTTGTAAAGCTCCTTTTGTGAGGTATTTACTATTTTTATTCCTCATAATCAATTTATTCTTAAAAAATAGGATTATTTACTTGTAAATATTCATTTAAAGTGATGTTTTTACATTTATTATTCATTATTTATCTACTTGTAAGAAATTGCAAAAACCATCAACTAAAACGGTTTAATTTGCGTTTAGTCGTCTAAAATTTGCATTTTAAAGATTACTGCGTTTATTTTTGTTTCTCGAAGTGAATGCCCATTCACAGCTATTCTCCAAAAACGTTCACTCGGTTCAAAGAGCTCCTAGGCTTTGGTTGAGTTAAGATTTTGATCAGAAATGTATTTCTGCATCAGGATTTTGAAGGCAATTCTATTGGGTTACAATAGGTTTTGGTTTTAAGGTCTGTTTAATTTCAAAATTCACTTTATGAATCTAAAACTACGCACAATCTTATTGGGGCTGGGGTATATTCTACTTCCGGTTTTTTGGTTAACCACTTACGCACAGGCAGATGTTTACGCCACTCAGGTAATTGATGAAGATCACGTGAGCAATTCGGCTTTAGCCATAGATGAAAACTTAGGTACGCGGGCTCAAATTGAGTCTAATTCCGGGTTAGCTCTGGGTATTGGAGCTTACACGGGCTTTCTTGAACTGGGCTATACAAGCACTATACCCGCAAATACAACCACCTACCTTAAAATTCAAACCGAAGATGATATCCTCAGGCTCCTGCTTTCCGGTGGTCTTGGAAATCTTCTGTCAGATGTTTTAGGCATCGCATTGGTTGGAAATCAGGAGATTTTGGTTGAGGCCAGAAATGGGAATATAACAATTTTACAGGCAGATTCTGTAGATTCTAATACATTTGACAATGCACGAGTTCGACTGGTAACAGATACTGTTGGTGAATATTATATTGCTATTACACCTGATCAGGCTTATAACCGTATTTACATAGCCAACCGTCTGGGCAGCTTAATCGGCTTAAACAATACCAGAACTCTTGACGTGTTTGGAGGCTATTATGCTACGGGAACTTTACAATGCAATGACCCGGCCTTCACTTCTTTTGATGGTGATGGCCTAAGTCTAGACATTTTGCAGATAGGGGATGCGGGAGTGCAAAACCCCGAGTGCGCTATTGATAATGATGCAACTACATTCTCTGAACTAAGTCTTGGGGTTATTGACGTCGCTGCGTCTATTGAACAAATTATCTATTTTGACAGAGTCTCTCAGCCTGATGAGGATTTTAAGATTAGTCTTAGAGTAGATCCCACATTAATTGCATTAGGCGTTTTAAATAATATTCAGTTTGAAGCTTATAATGGCACTGCATTAATTAGTTCTTCAAATCTGGCATCCCTATTAAACCTTGATTTGCTGGGAATATTGCAGAGCGGTGCGGTGACGCAGGTTCCTTTTGAAGTTGCGGGACCTGCAGATCGCATCGTGGTAAGATACAGTTCGTTACTGGGCGTTAATGCTTTTCAGCGTCTCGACCTTTTTGATGTGGCACTTACACCTGCGATTCCAATTATCGATGCAGCTTCTCAAAATCTGGAGGTGTGTGCAGGAGATACTGCCAGTTTGATTGCTACTTCAGCATCTGCCGGTGCTCAAATGCGCTGGTACGATAGCCCTGTAGGCGGAAACCTGCTTGCTAGTGTTGCAAGTGGAGACGCTTTTGTAACAGCGCCACTCAGTACAGACACTACTTTTTATGTTGCTTCATTTGTGGCGGGCTGCACCGAAGAATCGGGTAGATTAGCAGTGAATGTATCGGTCAATCCGTTACCCGAGTCGGGAGATATTACGGTTTTGGGCTTCGACTTACCCATTTGTATTCCCGAAATTTTAAACATTGTTCCCACCACAACCCTCAACGGCAGTTTTAACTACTATCTGGATTCTTCCGGCTCCGTAGCCATCACTAATGGTTTGGTACAGGGAAATCTTACCTATACCATCAATGCGGCCGGTGAGCTGGAAGTGGAAGGTCTAACTGAAGCAGACAATCCGTTTAGGGTTTATGTAAGTTTGGTTGATGCGGTAACAGGTTGTGAAAATGCCCCGGGAGATCTAAAATTGGTTGAAGTGACGCTTGACGGAGGTCCGCAGCCTACCATTGCTCTGGATCCGGTTACAACAGACAATATTCTAAATACTGCAGAAATTAATTCTACTGTTTCTATTAGGGGTAGTGTAGGAGGCGATGCGCAGATAGGAGATCCGGTACAGGTGACCGTAAATACCTTTGCTTTTAATACAACTGTCGCCTCAGGTTTGACCTTTACGGTAGACGTTCCCGGAGCTCAATTATTGGCAGATGATGACTTGACGATTGAAGCTGCGGTTACTTCTCAAAATTTACTGCTTTGTGAAACAACAGTACAAACTGCTGTAAACTATACCATTGATGATACGCCCCCCGCGGTTCCAACGGTTGACTTTTTGGTAACCAATGACAACACTCCGACACTTACGGGTGCTGCTGATTCTATAGATAACTTAAGCGTAAGTGTTGACGGTGTAGTCTATGCCGAAGGAGATGGAAATCTTATTGATAACGGAGATAATACCTGGACGCTAAACGTTCCAAATCCTCTTGCTGATGGAATCTATGATGTAATCGCCACGGCTGCTGATGTAGCCGGTAATACTTCGATAGATGTTACGCTTGACGAATTAACAATTGATACGTTAGCGCCAACGGTTCCTACTGTAAATACGCAGCAAACCAGCGATACTACGCCTGTAATTACTGGTACGGCTGATTCTATGGATAAGATTTCGGTTACCGTAAATGGAATAACCTATGATGAAGGGGACGGAAATCTGGTAGATAATGGAAACAATACCTGGACATTGACCATTCCTGCCGGAAATGTACTTACAGACGGAGTTTATGATGTTGCAGTTGAAGCCACCGATGCCGCCGGAAATATAAGTACCGATGCCACTGTTGATGAGCTGACGATCAACACCAGTTTGCCCACTACACCTCAGGTTACCCCTTTGATTACGACAAATACGAGCCCTACACTCAATGGTACGGCTGATTCTGTAGATAATCTTACGGTAAATGTAGCAGGTGTGACCTATGCTGAAGGGGATGGAAATCTCACGGATAATGGAGACGATACCTGGACTCTGGTTATTCCGGTTGTTTTAGCAGAAGGAACCTATGAAGTAACTGCAACTGCTACTCAGGGTGCACTTTCGGCAACAGATCCCACTACCGATGAACTTGTAATTGATCTTGCGCCGCCCACTGTTCCTACAGTAAATTTCCTGACTACAAACGACAGCACACCGATTGTTACCGGTACTGCTGATTCCATAGATAATCTAACGGTGAGCGTTGATGGAACGACCTATATTGAAGGGGACGGAAACCTGGTTGACAACGGTAATAACACCTGGACATTAACAATCCCGAGTCCCCTTGCCGATGGTGCTTACGATGTGATGGCTACTGCGACCGATGCCGCCGGTAACGCTTCGGTTGATACGACTGTTGATGAACTTACGATTGATACCACAGCACCTGTAATACCCACAGTAGATTTTCTGGTAACCAGCGATAATACTCCTGTGCTAACAGGTACTGCAGATTCAGGAGCCAATTTGACCATTATCGTTGGTGGTATTTCGTATGCTAAAGGAGATGGGAATCTCATCGATAACGGTGATAATACCTGGACGTTGAATATACCTATTCCGCTTGCAGATCGGGTTTATGACGTGATTGCCATATCTACCGATGCGGTGGGGAATACCAGTATGGATGAGACTTTTAATGAACTCACCATTGACACTACGGTACCTACCATTCCAACGGTAGATCCGTTGGTGACGAATGACAATACCCCGACCATTACCGGAACTGCTGATTCTGCTGACGATTTGGTAGTGGTTGTAGCCGGAGTAACATACACTGAAGGTGACGGAAATTTAGTTGACAACGGCGATTATACCTGGACGCTGACAATCCCGAGTCCGCTTGCAGATGGCGCATACGATGTAGTGGCTACAGTTACCGATGCTGCCGGCAATGCTTCGACCGATGCTACAATTGATGAACTTACGATTGACACCACGGCACCTACAATTCCAACGGTAGATCCTTTGTTGACGAATGACAATACCCCGACCATTACCGGAACTGCTGATTCTGCTGACGATTTGGTAGTGGTTGTAGCCGGAGTAACATACACTGAAGGTGACGGAAATTTAGTTGACAACGGCGATTATACCTGGACGCTGACAATCCCGAGTCCGCTTGCAGATGGCGCATACGATGTAGTGGCTACAGTTACCGATGCTGCCGGCAATGCTTCGACCGATGCTACAATTGATGAACTTACGATTGACACCACGGCACCTACAATTCCAACGGTAGATCCTTTGTTGACGAATGACAACACTCCAACGATTACCGGAACTGCTGATTCTGCTGATGATTTAATAGTGGTTGTAGCCGGAGTAACCTACACTGAAGGTGACGGAAACCTGGTTGATAACGGCGATAACACCTGGTCGCTGACTATTCCAACTCCGCTTCCAGATGGCACTTATGATGTAATGGCAACGGCTACCGATGCTGCCGGGAATGCTTCGACCGATGCTACTATTGATGAACTTACGATTGACACCACTCCACCTACCATTCCAACGGTGGATGTTTTGGTAACCAATGACAACACTCCGACCATTACCGGAACTGCTGATTCTGCTGATGATTTGGTAGTGGTTGTAGCCGGAGTGACCTATACCGAGGGTGATGGAAATCTGGTTGACAACGGCGATAACACCTGGTCGCTGACTATTCCAACTCCGCTTCCAGATGGTACTTATGATGTGATGGCTACAGCCACTGATGCTGCAGGGAATGCTTCGACCGATACTACAATTGATGAACTCACCATTGATACAACGTCACCCACAATTCCAACGGTAGATCCTTTGGTAACAAACGATAATACACCGACAATCACCGGAACCGCTGATTCAGCAGATGATTTGGTGGTGGTTGTAGCCGGAGTGACCTATACCGAGGGTGATGGAAATCTGGTTGACAACGGCGATAATACCTGGACGCTGACAATCCCGAGTCCGTTATCAGATGGTACTTATGATGTAATGGCAACGGCTACCGATGCTGCCGGGAATGCTTCGACCGATGCTACAGTTGATGAACTTACGATTGACACCACGCCACCTACAGTTCCGACGGTAGATCCTTTGGTAACGAATGACAATACTCCAACGATTACCGGAACTGCTGATTCTGCAGATGATTTGGTTGTGGTGGTTGATGGAGTAACCTATACCGAAGGTGATGGAAATCTGGTTGACAACGGCGATAATACCTGGACGCTGACAATCCCGAGTACTCTTGCTGATGGTACATATGATGTGATGGCTACAGCGACTGATGATTTTGGAAATTCCAGTTCTGATGTTACTACAAACGAACTCACGATTCAATCTGCAATTGCAACCGGAAACCCGCAACAGGCTTTCTGTATTAGCGAAGCGGCTGTGGTGGCAGATTTGGAACTCGATCAGGATACCGTAATCTGGTATGATGCAGCAACAGGAGGTAATGTGCTTGCAGACAATACCCTGCTGGAAGATGGAAAAATTTATTATGCCGCTTTGGTCGTATTGGGAGCTGAGTTTGATGCTCGCTTCGCAGTCACAGTTACACTAACTAATCCGGTTACTCCAACAATTAGTGCTTCGGTAAATACTCCCTGTCTGGGGGCAGAAGTTACCTATACAACGCAGTCAGGTATGACTAACTACAATTGGCAGGTATCTGCATCAGGTAATGTGATTTCGGGAGGTTCAGCCACAGATAATTTTGTGGTCGTGATTTGGGATATTCCGGGTATTGAAAGCGTTTCGGTAAGTTATGAGGCTAATACAGGTTGTATTCTTAATACTGCTGCTTCTGTAGAAGTTACTCCAGTGGCCTGTTCAGACTTAACAATTTCCAAAACCGTAGATAATGATATGCCTGCAATAGGAGAGGTCGTGGTTTATACCGTGACTGTTGAGAATAGTGGTTCTGTTAGTACCAGTCTTATAGAGGTTGAAGACAAGCTTCCGTCAGATCTGGAGTTGGTGAGTTTCCAAACTTCAATAGGAACCTATAACTCATCTACCGGAATTTGGCTAATACCAGAACTTGCAGCAAACGACAGTGCAGTCTTGATGGTTTCAGCACGCGTAAAAGATGGCGAAAATTATCTCAATCAAGCGATTATCATAAACTCCTATCCCATGGATTTGGACTTGGGGAACAACAGGGCTGAGGTTGATCTTAATCCCGATTGTCTGATGGTGTTCAACGAGTTTTCACCAAATGGAGACGGTATAAATGATCTGTTTAAAATACGCTGTCTTGAGCAGTATCCTGAAAATACCCTGATGGTTTTTAATCGTGTAGGGCAAAAAGTTTTCTCAAGTGTAAACTATAAGAATGATTGGGATGGTATTGCCAACGTAACCACCGGTTTCAATACATCAAAAGGTCTTCCTAGTGGAACCTATTATTATGTACTGGAAATAAACGGAGGACGTACACTCAAAGGCTGGTTATATCTGGCAAACTAAAACTTCAAAAGCGATAATCATGATTTTTAAAATTAAAACCAACATAGTGCTTGTTTTTGGCTTTATCAGCTTTGTTTTTGAGATTTCAGCACAGCAAAACCCAAATTACACACAGTACATGTACAATACTATGACTATAAACCCTGCGTACGTGGGTTCTACCGACTATCTCAATATTACTGCAGATTATAAGAATCAGCTTACGGGGATAGATGGAGCACCGGAAACGAATAATGTGGGCATTGAAAGTCCGGTAACCTATAATGTGGGTCTGGGGCTTAACATTACCCGAGATGTTCTGGGTCCCATAGAAGATGTGAATATAGATGGTAATTTTTCCTATTCCCTCCAGGTTGGGGTTGATACCTATCTGGCTTTCGGTCTTAAGGCAGGTTTTAGGATACTCAACGTTGATTTTACAAAAGGGATCTACGAGAACCCCAATGATCCCGCATTTATGAATAACATAGATAATGAGTTTTTAGGGATCTTAGGTGCCGGGACTTATTTATACACTGATAAATGGTATTTGGGTTTATCTACCCCTAATTTCTTTTCGCAGGAATATTTTGATGAGGAAGATACTCGTGTAGAGACCGAAGAGATGAGCATTTTTTTAATAGGTGGGTATATTTTTGATATAGGCACCAGAACCAAATTTAAACCTGCAGTGTTATTTGATTACGTGCAGGGAGCACCCTTACGTACTAATCTTTCTGCAAATTTTCTATTATACGAAAAACTCACACTTGGTCTGGCTTATAGTATGGATGCTTCGGTAGGAGCGCTGGCCGGTTTTCAAATTACCGATTCTATTTTTATAGGTTATGCCTATGAATACAATACCTCAGATTTTAATCAATATAACGACGGTAGCCACGAGTTGCTGATTAAATTTTCTTTGGCCCGTAAACGCGGTGCTACGTATTCACCCAGATTCTTTTAAATAAAACTCCATGAAAATTAAAATTTTTGTATTTCTAATCTTCAGTATAGTTCTTTCAGGCTTTGCTCAGAAAGATCTCAATGAGGCAGACGCTCTTTTTGGACGCTCTGCCTATGCAGATGCTGCTTTGGCTTATGAAAGTTATATTGCAAATGCTGCAACTGTATCGCCTGAAACCTGGCAGCGTTTGGGGTATACTTATTACAATTTAAAAGATTATGTCAATGCACTTAAGGCTTACAAAAATTGGCGGGATATTGACAGCCCTGATGATGATGTTTCAAAAGGGTATTATTATTACGACACGCTTCGCAGGCTTAAGGAATATGATAAGGCAAATCAGATGGCAATGATTTTTTTTAGCCGAGCAAATAACAGAAATAAATATTTGAATTATGATGAGGAGCAATCGAGATTTGTTGAGTTATTACAGGCAGATACGCTATATACTGTAAAAAATTTGCCCTTAAATTCCCAATACGCAGATTTTGCTGCTAGTTTTTATAAAGAGGATTTTGTTTTTACTTCATCCAGAAATAAGGAAGACAACAAAATATACGAGCGAAATAAAACGCCCTATTTGTCTATTTACAAAATTTCAAGGCCTGAAGTTGCTTCTGAAGTAAGCCTTTTTAGTGAAGATATTGAGACCCCCTTTCACGATGGGACTACATCCTTCACGGCTGATGGTCGTTACATGTATTACGCCTCAAGTTTTCAAAGTGGAAGTAAAAAAGTATTTAATGATGAAAAGCGCAATTTTTTCAAAATATACCGGGTAGATCTGACCCAAAAGAAATTGAAAAAAGAGCTTTTAGCCTTTAACGGAGATAATTATTCGACTGGCCAACCTTATATCACACCAGATGGGAAGAAGCTGTTTTTTGCTTCAGATATGCCCGGAGGCTACGGTAAGGCAGATATCTATGTTTGCGATGTTTATGAAGATGGTACGACCTCACAGCCTAGAAATCTGGGACCTGAAATTAATACAATTGTAGATGATTTTTTTCCATTCTTTAAAAATGATGTTTTGTATTTCAGCTCTGCCGGCCACGTGGGTTTTGGAGGTCTTGATATGTATAAGTCATTCTATAAAGATGGCATTTTTGGAACTCCCATAAATCTGGGCCCGGTGATCAATACCAACGCAGATGATTTTGCCTACGTAGAAGGAAAGAAGCCTAATACCGGTTATTTTTCATCAGATCGCGCAGGGGGTAAAGGCGATGATGATATTTATGAGTTTACCTATAATCTCGAGCGTTGTCAGCAGTTTATTTCAGGAACGGTTTACGATCTGGAAACGAAGCAGCCTCTAGCGGATGCAACAGTTACGCTATATGTAAACGAAAATGAGAAATATAGTGAGATACGAACAGATGAAAACGGGGAGTACCAGCTTGAAGTGCTTTGTGAAACAAAATATACTATCGAAGCGCACAAAGCAGGCTATAGCAAAGACGGTTTAGATTTAAGTACCGATGTCACACCGGGGCGAACAATGAAAATGCTTGATTTTAAAATCAAAGATCTCTCAGATATTTTTACAACAGATGGTGATGTCGAAAAAATAAAGGTCGATCCCATTTATTTTGAATATTACCGATATAATATAAATTCGGTAGCGGCCATTCAACTTCAAAAAGTGGTTGACGTTATGAATGCATATCCTGAGATGGTCATAAAAATTGAGTCACATACAGACCAGCGTGGTACGGATTATTTTAATAAAGTATTATCTACAAACCGTGCAGAGGCGACTCGAGATTGGCTAATTAGTCGCGGAATAGCAGCAAACCGCATTGAGAGTGCTATTGGTTATGGCGAAAGCAGACCCATAAATATCTGTGATGAACAGGGAGTTGATTGCACGGAGGTGGAGTATTCTGAAAATCGAAGGTCAGAATTTATTGTGTTGAGACGCTAGGGTTTAAAGAAGGAAGGGTTTAGGCAGCCTTTGCTGTTGATTTGGGGAGAGGCCCGAAGCTTTAAAGCTTCGGGCTTTTGATTTTAGGATTTGGCACAATAGAGCAAAGTTCAAAGTGTTAAAGTCTTCACTTTTCTGTTAAATTTTGACGAAAATGAGGAATTCCGTAAAAAATAATGACGGGTATTTTAGTTCTTTGGAAAGTCTGAATTAAGAAATGAATTACCAGTAAATTCAGTCATTTGATTTCAAAAAGATGGTAGATCACACTCCATTTAAAATATAATTCGTGAGCTGTAGGGGGCGTACCGATTATATGCTGGAGTGCTGATCTGCCTTTTTTTATTTAGTTTCCTAACAGCCACAGGTTGTAAGCTGCCAAAAGAATCAGGAATCCCAAAACACCCTGCAGAAATGTGGCAAAGGTGTGCGTACGATAGGCTTGTTTAACCGTCATGTCGCCCAGTTGACTTACAATCCAGAAATACGAATCGTTTGCGTGCGAAACGGTAACGGAGCCGGCCCCAATGGCCAAAATAACCCATACTTTTCCAATTTCTGAATCAAGACCCATCGCCGCCAGGAGTGGTAGCATTATAGATGAAACAGTTATCATAGCTACCGTAGATGAACCTTGTGCAGACTTTAAAATAGCGGCTAATAGAAAGGGAATTGCCAGACCAATGCCGGTATTAAATGCGCTGAGATCAATACCCTGAGTCAGATTAGCCTGTTGAATCACAGTACCTAAGGCGCCTCCCATTGCAGTGATTAATAGAATAGGAGCTGCCTGGCGTATGCCCGACTCTATAATTTCCTGAATCGCTATCTTTTGTCTTAAGCACAGATAAAAGGCTGTAAGTACTCCTATCAAAAGCGCTATTACCGGATCCCCGCAAAATTCGATTAATCCTGTAAGTAGAACAGTAGCATCGGTTTTAAAAAAGGGCGTACAGGCAGCTAAAGCCATTAGAACAATTGGCAAAGCCAAAGGAATTATGGCCGGCATAAATGCAGGATGACTGTGTTCTTCTTCTGCTTCTTCGACCTGCACTTCAGGAATATGCTCTTCAGAATTATGAGGTTTTTTTCTAAAAAGGTAAAAGGCATACCCGGCACCGATAAACATTAAAATCAGAGCGAAAGCTCCACCGCCCAAAAGAAGTAAGTATAAATTAGTAAGACCCAGATTTGAGGCTGCAGCAAGTGGACCGGGAGTAGGAGGCACCAGAACGTGCGCCGAAAATAAACCGGTAGACAGGGCAATGCTAAGGCCATTGCGCTTAAAGGGGTTGCCCAGAGCCAGTTTTTTAGTCAAAGGTGCCAAAATTACAAATGCAGCATCGCAAAATACGGGGATTGATACCAAATAACCCAACCCGCTCAGGACAAAGGGCAGAGGTAAAAAACGAAGCTTCTTTAGAATACTACGGGCAATGGTTTTTGTGGCATGACTCGCTTCTAAAGCCGAACCTATAAAAGACCCAAATAAGATGAGCAGGCCGATATTCTGAAACATTTTTCCGAAACCCAGATTGATTACTCCCGGTATTTCCTGGAGTGGAGTTCCCAATAAAAAGGCGAGTCCAAGAGCGCTGATGAGCAAAACGAAAAACGGATGCCAGCGTAAATAACTGGTTCCAAAAATGATCCAGATGATGACCAGTGCGATTAGAATAAGATCTATGCCCATATCAAATGAATTGTTTAATGGTATCAGTCACTTTTTGCGCAAGCAATTTGAAGGCATTTTGCTTGGCAAAATCCAGTGACATTTCCGGGGTTTTCAGAGCAAAGGTGGCTGTAAAACCTGAGTTGCTGAGAATATCAGGATTTGCTGTGATCCCACCGGAATAGAGCAGTACCGGTTTATTGTATTTTTTAGCAAGGTTGGCGATTTTAAAGGGAACTTTTCCAAATCTGCTCTGGTCATCGGTACGGCCTTCTCCGGTTATAATGAGATCTGCAACCCTGATGCGTTCTTCCAGATTGGTAAGTTCAGCCAGGATATCAAAGCCGTTTTTGAGGCGGGCATTGGTAAAAGCCAGCATACCGGCCGCAGTGCCTCCGGCAGCACCTGCACCTTCCTGGTTTGCAATATCTTTTTGTGTTTTGACTTCCAGCAATTTTGAAAAGGAACGTGTGGCTTTTTCCAACTGCTCAATCATTGCAGCATGAGCGCCCTTTTGAGCAGCATAGGTATGGGCAGCACCATTGGGCCCGATAAGCGGGTTGGTCACATCGCAGGCAATGGTGAAATGGGTTTTTTGTAATTCGGGTATGAGTTGGCTGAAATCAAGGGATTTGCAATTTTGAAGTGATGCACCACCTGCTTTAAGTTCATGGTCCCCGGCATCTAAAAGCCTTCCACCCAAGGCAGTAAAAATTCCGGTGGCGATATCGTGCGTGGCACTACCGCCTATGCCCAGAATAATATTATGCAGACCGGCTTCAATTGCTTTTTTAATCTGGATTCCGGTTCCGAAAGTTGAAGTGTTAAGTGGGTTTTGCTCGTGGTTTTTAAGAAGTGCCAGACCCGAAGCCTGTGAAAGTTCGATCCAGGCTGTTTTGTTATCTGTAAATGCAAAATAAGGTGCTTCAATAATTCTTCCCAAAGGGTCGTAAGTGGTGGTGTTTACCAATGCCCCCAGATTTAGCGCCTCAAGTACTTCAAAAGCACCTTCGCCACCGTCAGAAAAGGGCAGGAGTTTGCAAATTGCATCAGGTATCGAATTTTTGATTCCTTCAGCAATAGCTTCAGCAACTTGAGTGGCCTGTAAACTTTCTTTAAACGAGTCTGGTGCGATTAGGATTTTCAATGGAAACGATTTAAGATTAAGTAAGTTAATCTTAATTTGTTAATTCTGAAATCCTGTCGGCCTCTTGAACCGGGTAAGGCTTTAGATTTAGCCCATGAGCTTTTTCAATTCAGCTATGGTTTCGGTTGGGTTTTTGGCTTTAAAAACAAAGCTTCCGGCTACCAGTACATCAGCACCACAATCTATGAGTTTGTTTGCATTTTGATCGGTCACGCCGCCGTCAATCTCAATTAGGGTAGGGGCATTATGCGTGATGATGATTTCTTTAAGGGCCCGTATTTTTTTGTAAGTATTCTCTATAAAGCTTTGACCTCCAAAACCGGGATTGACGCTCATTATAATGACAATGTCAATATCATTTATAATGTCTTTGAGTAAGTCTACCGGTGTGTGTGGGTTAAGGGCAACACCGGCCTTCATACCTGCAGCTTTTATCGCCTGAAGGGTTCTGTGTAAATGCGTGCACGCCTCGTAATGTACGGTAAGGTGAGTAGCTCCCAGATCTGCAAAAGCCTGTATATAACGATCAGGATCTACAATCATCAGGTGAACATCGATGACCTTGGTGGCGTGACGGGTAATGGCCTGTAGAACCGGCATCCCAAATGAGATATTCGGTACAAAAACACCATCCATAATATCTATATGAAACCAGTCTGCATCGCTGGCATTAACCATTTTAATATCACGTTCAAGGTTTGCAAAATCTGCGGCTAGAAGGGAGGGAGCAAGGTATGTAGGTTTCATGTAATATTTTTTTGCTAGAGAAGAGATTAATACATTTTGGTCAAAATATTCTCTAAAATAGAAAGGGTCGAATTGATTTTTGGATTATCTAAAAGTTTTAGATTTAAAAGATAATTATTTAGTTTGTCTCTGACGAGTTTGTTTTTTGGAACAAGAAAGCCGGATTCATAATCGCTAAAAATTCGGTTTTCAGATTCATCCTCCAATATTTTGGTAACATTCTTATGTCTGGGATCTCTCTTTATTTTATTAAACAATGTGAGAACTTCATTTTTATTTCCTTCCAGAAGCTGTAGAAAATTCCCATCCCGGTAAACTAAAAATCCTGAAATATCGAGCTCTTTATTCCAATCTGCTACATGGTCTAAAATATCCTGAATAGCATCCTGCTTAGTAAGGTTAGAAGAATCGCTTAGGTAAATTAAATAATAAAACATAAGATAAAAGTATGAAATAAAAAATCCCCGGTAATCAGCCGGGGATTCATTCATCAATCAAAAAACGAACAGTTATGATGAACTGTTGTTGCTTTAAATATTTTCTTGGAAATGCTGGCAATTTAGTAAAAAACCTGCTTATCTCCTTACTTTTAACGAATTCTTGTAAAAAACGCCTATCCCAGGTAGGTTTTTAGGATTTTACTTCTTGAGGTATGCTTCAAACGACGTATAGCTTTTTCTTTAATCTGACGCACACGCTCGCGGGTAAGCTCAAAAGTCTCTCCTATTTCTTCAAGAGTCATAGGTTGTTGATTGCCTAAACCAAAATAAAGGCGCACTACATCAGCTTCACGAGGAGTTAAGGTTTCCAGGGCACGTTCAATTTCGGTACGCAGTGACTCTGTTATGAGTTCGCGATCAGGATTTGGAGATTCGCCCGAACGTAAAACGTCATACAGGTTAGAATCTTCCCCATCGATAAGCGGCGCATCCATACTCACGTGTCTGCCGGCATTTTTCAAAGACTCCTTAACATCGTTGATGGTCATGTCCAATTCTTTTGCAATCTCTTCCGGACTTGGAGGTCTTTGATTGGCCTGCTCTAAAAACGCATAGGTTTTATTGATTTTGTTGATCGAACCAATTTTATTGAGCGGAAGCCTAACAATACGGGATTGCTCTGCTAAAGCCTGAAGTATAGATTGTCTAATCCACCAAACTGCATAGGAAATAAATTTGAAACCTCGGGTCTCATCAAAACGTCTGGCAGCTTTAATCAAGCCTAGGTTTCCTTCGTTGATAAGATCGGGAAGTGTTAAACCCTGATTTTGGTATTGTTTAGCAACCGAAACCACAAATCGCAAGTTAGCTTTGGTCAGTTTTTCTAATGCACGTTGATCACCGGCCTTGATGCGCTGAGCGAGTTCTACCTCGTCTTCGGCTGTAATAAGATCTACTTTCCCTATTTCCTGAAGGTACTTGTCTAAAGAAGCGGTTTCCCTGTTGGTAACCTGTTTAGTAATCTTGAGTTGTCTCATTGACGTTTACGTATTAATTGAGCATTATACCTATTATACGTAACAAGTAGAGAAAAGGTTACAACGGAATGTGATTTTTTTTAGAAAAATTTAACAGAACCTGATGTGATTTGTATTGATATTTTGTTATGATTCTGAAAATCAGCGGCTTGTTGATTTATTTCTTTTTGGTTTTAAGCTCTATAAGTTTCATGTTTACCTCGGTGAGCGCCTTGGTGTATAAATCTTCAAAAGTCCTTAAATGCATTTTAGCTTCTTCTAAGGTAGCCTCACTCTTTATAAGACTTTCTATTTGCTGCAAATGATACCCGTGTCTGGTCATTCCCAGATTCATAAAGCTCGACTTCATTTTATGAGCGACCGTACTGGCTTGCAGGTAGTATTCCTGTTCTGCACATTTGCGCAAGCTCTTTAAGTCATCGGGGGTTTCTTTAATAAAAACCTCTAAAAGTGCAATCACAAATTCCCTGTCGTTATCAAAAATCTCCAGCAAATTTGCGATGTCTACAGACTTCGATTTTTCTGATAATTCCGAATCTGGAGAAGGAGCGACCGTGACAGACTCCAGGTCAATATCCTTATTTTCATCAACCAGCCAGAATAGAACCTCTTTTAAGGCCTCTTCCTTGAGGGGTTTTGTAAGATAAAAATCAATACCGGCGTTAATGGCTTTCTTGCGCGACTCGGGAAATACGTCTGCCGAGCAGGCTACTATAGGTACTTTTTTAATCGCGTCCTTATTGGATTGTCTGATGTGTGAAATGGCCTCCAAACCGTTCATCACCGGCATGTGCATATCCATAAGAATAAGATCATAGTCTTTTTTTCCGCTTTGATGTATGCTTACGGCTTCCTGACCATTCTCTGCGATGTCAACTTCAACACCCAGACCCTGTAAAAGTTGAGTGATGTAAAACTGATTCATCCTGTTATCTTCTGCAACCAAGACTTTGAGACCCTCAACAGATTTATTTTTCGCACTATTTTGTTGAGGACTGTTTTTAAGTGTTTTTAATTTACTTGTCTTAAAGCTAACGCTGAAATAAAATTCTGAACCCTTACCCAGTTTACTCTTCGCGTGGAGTTCACCTTTTTTAAGATTGATTAGTTCTTTGGTAATTGCCAGGCCAAGTCCCGTACCATTTATTTTGGCATTTTCCAGACTTTCCACCTGATAAAAACTGTCGAAAATCGTTTGCATTTTTTCTTCCGGGATGCCTATCCCGGTATCTGTAACCTTAAAATTAAGCCGAAGTTCCTCGTCGTTTTTACTTTCAAGTTTAACTTCCAAAGTAATCGAGCCCTTGTTTGTAAATTTTATAGCGTTACCAATGAGGTTGGTAAGAATCTGGTTAAGCCTAAATTGATCGCCCACAACCACATCGGGCACTTCCTCATCAATATGAGCCGATAGTGTTAGCCCCTTTTCGCGAGCTTTGATTTCAAAACCATTTGCCAGATTGTAAACTACCTCGCGCAGGTTAAAGTCTATAGATTGAAGGGATAACTTACCGGCCTCAATCTTCGAAAAGTCGAGAATATCATTAACAATAGAAAGCAGGTTTTTGGCCGAAAACGCAATACCGTCAATATTTTTCTTCAGTACCCCGGGATCTTCAGTGCCGTTTTTTGAAATTATTTCAGAAAGTCCCAGAATCACGTTAAGCGGCGTGCGTATCTCGTGGCTCATATTGGAGAGAAAGGTAGATTTGGCTTCTGCCGCTTTCTCTGCACTTATACGGGCTTTGAGTGTGTCCTGGCGTTTTGAAATGTTGCGCAGTAACAGTGTAAAGGTTTCTAAAGGACTGGTGTAGTTATTACTGGCAGAAACCTCGTAAGTCTCTTTCTTACCATTTTTACTAATCAAATCAATCTCTATACGACGGCCTATTACACTTTTTTTGGTGTTCTCGTAGAGCTGTTTTATGTCGTCCTTTATCGTTTGAGCAACATATTCCGGGAAAAGTTCAAACAGATCTCGCTTAAGAATTTCCGGTTTTGAAAGCTCAAATATTTTGGCACCGCGTGTATTACAATTCAAAATAGTACCATACTCATCAAAAAGAAGGTATCCATCCAGGAGATTTTCAAGCACTTCGTCCTGACTTATCAAGGGTTGTTTGGTTTGCTCCTGAGGTATCACATCTGATCGCTCCTCACTCATCGTGGGGAAAATAATCTGAGAAGTATTGGTCTGTTTTAATAAAGACGAAAAAAGTTCAGGCATGATGTCTGTAAGGCAGCTTACGGCATCAACACGCTCAAAATAATTGTTGAATTCATTTTGTGTTTCGGCAAAAACCGAATCTACAAAGTCCTGTCCAAAAGTAGCACCAAACTCCTGATGTATGGCCGCTGCGTCTTCTTTGGTACGCCTAAAGCAATTAATTTGCTCTACAAGACTCATAGCCGATTGATCCTGATGCAATTTGATGCTTAGTTGTTCAATACGGCGCTTTGTAGCATCGCGATCGGGGTCTTCATCCCTGAATTTTTTTAGAATGGTAAGAATGTAGAGCTGGGCTATACTTATTTCCTGTGCTTTCCCTTTTCTAAAAAGAGGAACGAAGGCATCAGATTCTCCAATCTCCGGAAATTTAAATCGGATTTCTGCGCGAAGTTTTTCTTCTGTGCTGATGTATCTGGAATCGTAAATAAGCAGATAGCGCTCTAGTTCCAGATAAAACTGAAGCTTGCATAAATTCTTCAGGTAACTTTCTTCCGGAAGCTGAAAATTCTCAATCTTAGATCTTATAATTATCAGTCTGGCGCTTTCAGAACCTAATGACATAAGATAGCCCAGAAAATCGGTTTGCAAGCTTTCCTCAGAAAACTCCTGGTTTATACTTTTAACCCTATGGCTAAATAGTCTATCTATAAATGTACTCATTGAAGTCTGGGGAAAATCTATATCGGTAAAAATAATCAATTTTAACGATGATACAAGTTTTGAACTGTAAGAAAAAACTGTAAAACCTTATTTTTTAATGTATTACGTAAGATAATGTGGTGTATATAACGCAAAAAGAGCCTGACAGCGTCAGACTCTTTCATTTTATCTCAGGATTTTATCCTGAATAATACATTGGATATATTTAAAAATTATACCCGTACGTGGCCATTACCATATACATAGTACTTATTTGTCACCAGTTGCTTTAAACCAAGCGGACCTCTGTGGTGTAACTTGTCTGTACTAATAGCCAGTTCGGCACCTACGCCCATTTGCCCACCATCCGTAAATCGCGTTGAGGCGTTGTGGTACACCGCTGCAGTGTCTATATTTTCCATAAATATCTGGGCTACACTGGCATTTTCTGTTAAAATGGCGCTCGAATGACCACCACTATAGGTGTTGATTTTGGTTATGGCTTCATCCATACTTTCTACAGCACCTAATACAATTTTCATTGCCAAAAATTCTTCATACCAGGTATCTTCGTTAGGGATCACACTGGTTGTGCTGAGTACTTCTTTAGATTTAGGATCTGCCAAAACTTCAACACCTTTGCTTTCGAGAATATCTTTCAATTCTTTAATACGTGACTCGTAGTTTGGTAGATTTTTATCTACTAAAACTTTATCCAAAGCATTACAACCGGAAATTTTATCGGTTTTTGCATTTATGATCACTTCCACTGTTTTTTTCCAGTCAGCTTCGGGATGTACATATAGGAAATTATTTCCTCTACCACTTACAAGAACTGCGCACTGAGCGTGTTGTTTTACAAAAGCAATCAATCTTTCGCCACCGCGTGGTACGATAAGGTCGAGGGGCTGATCGGGATTTCTCAGGAATTCCTGAGTTTCTTCCCTGTTGAGTTGTAACATGGTAATCCAATCTTCGCTCAGATTATTTTCGCGAAGCGCCTGTTTCCAGCAATCTACAAGAACTATATTACTATTATAGGCCTCTTTCCCGCCTTTAAGTAAAATCTTGTTATTTGCTTTAAATGCCAGTACGGCGGCTTCTATGGTTACATCAGGTCTGGATTCATAAATTATCAATATGGTTCCGAAAGGAGCCGTTTTGTTGATAATATTCAACCCGCTATCTAAAGTTACATTAGATATTTCCTGACTTACCGGATCATCCTGATTACGTACCTCCTGTATCGCCTGAATCATTCCAGCGATTTTCTTGTCGTTTACCACCAGACGATCGTAAAGCGCCTGATCATCACGATTAAAGGCCTCAAGATCTTTCTTATTGGCTTCTAATATTTCGTCTCGACGCTGATCTATAATGCTGATCATCGAGTCAAGTACTTTATTTTTTATATCTGTATTTAGTAATTGCATATTTTTATTTTTTAAGATTAGTTTCAGCCAAAGATTTTATCTGGTCTCTGAGAATTTTGTACCAATCTCTTTTCCTTCAAGCAAATCGATAATGACATTAGGTCGTTTACCATTTGCTATATAACAGGTGATATTTTTCCGGGCGGTCTCTTTGGCAATCTTCAATTTAGATTTCATACCGCCGCGGCCTTCACCTTCAGCTTTTCTATTTTCCTGAACGTATTTTTCAACATTTTGCTCAGGATGTACTCTGCTTATTTTTTCCGAATTATCGTCATCAGGGTGTCCTGTGTACAAACCATCTGTGTCTGTAAGAAGTATCAGCGCGTCTGCGTCAATCAATTCGGCCACTAGGCTGGCCAGTTCATCATTGTCTGTAAACATAGACATCGTTAATGATACGGCATCATCTTCATTTGCGATGGGTACAATACCTTCTTCTAACAAACCTTCATAGCAATTGATCATATTTTCCCGGTGTTTTCCCGGAGCAAAATCTCTTTTGGTTGCTAAAAGCTGTGCGCAATGCATACCAAAACTGTTGAATAAAGTATAGTAATGGCGCATCATACGCGGTTGTCCTACCGAAGAAAATATCTGTCTTCGGGTTGAAGGATCATCAGAACTGCATTCTCCCAATACCTCTTTACCTGCAATCGCAGAACCTGAAGATACCAGTACGGGCTGATACCCCTTTTCATACAATTCTGCAATTTGTCTTACGAGTTCGTGAAGTACAGGGCCAACGATTCTGTTGTTCCTGTTCGTCATTACGTTAGTTCCTACTTTTATAACTACGCGTTTTCTTGTTTCCATTTTATTTTTCTTTACCGAGTTCGGTTGCACGGTTAAATGCTGCGTAGGCAGCTTCCTTAATTAATTCTTTTACGTTATTATCTTCCATTGAATCTAAAGCAGCACGTGTTGTACCTCCTTTAGATGCAACCCGATCCATCCATGTTTCCGGTGAAAGGTCAGAATCATTAAATAATGCAACTGCCCCTTCAAAAGTTTGCGATACCAATACTTTAGAATCGTTGCTTGAAAAGCCCATTTTTAAAGCAGCTTCAAGCATGGATTGCATAAAGTAAAAGATGTATGCGGGTCCACTTCCCGAAATTCCGGTTGATGCATCAATAAAATTTTCGGTTTCCACATGTATTGAAGCACCTGTGGTGTCCAGAAGACTGCGTACGGTAAGTAATTCAATACGACTTACTTCTTCAGATTCGGTAAAGGAAGTCACACCTTTTCCTACTTTCGCAGGTAAATTTGGCATTGTACGTATTACTTTCTTAATGTCTAAACCATCCTGAATGGTTTTTATAGTTACCCCGGCCATCAACGAAACGAAAACCTGCTCCTGATTAACATAGGGTTTTATAGATTCAAAAAGCGACTCTTTATGATAAGGCTTAACAGCCAAAAATATAACGTCTGCCTTTGGAACACAATCTTCTACACTATCATAGGCATCGAATTGCGCCATGGTTGATAAGGCTTCTGTTTTTTGTGGGGAGACATCAAAAATCATGAGCTTACGTTTTCCTAAAAATGGCGATGACGCCATACCTTCAGCGTACGTGAGTCCCATGTTGCCTGCACCCAATACTAATACTTTCATTAGATAAGTTTTAATTAATTAGTTCGCCCTTTTTAGTGCAAGGATCATGCGAGACTCAAAAATTTGGGCAAGGAACTTTTTTTCACAGTCTGAATATGCTGTTAGGTCTTGTATAGCGTTGCTTGAGGTGGTTTTGCTAATGATATGTTAAAAATAGAGTAGAAAATCAACATTGCGATTTTGACAGTTTCCGTATGCAAAACTGTAGTTATGTCAGTTATTGACCTGATTTGGCTTACCAATATCTACTATTTAGAATGAAGTTTTATTATTTTGGGATATAAATAAGTGATTTTCAGAAATGTATAATCACAAAAAAAGGAGCCAATCGGCTCCTTTAACTATGAAATTGTGCAAAAGATTAATCTCTTCTACGGTCTTTATTTCGGTTGTTATCCCGGCTGCCACGATTATCACGAGATCCGCGATCTTTATTCTCGGGGCGGGGAGCACGCTCTTTATAACCTTCCGGTTTTTCGAGCAGGGCTTTACGCGATACTTTTTCCTTTTTAGTTCTGGAGTCGAGACCGAAGTATTTTACTTCAAATACGTCACCCATGTTTACCACGTCACTTACGTTTTCAGTACGTTCCCAGGCTAATTCAGATACGTGTAACAATACTTCGTTACCCGGAGCATCCAGATATTCTACCACAGCACCAAAATCAAGCATCTTGATAACTTTTACTTTGTAGCTGTTGCCTACTACGGGTTTAAAAGTGATCGAGTCGATCTTAGCAAGAACCGCATTGATACCTTCCTGACCGTTACCCAGAATTTCCACGATACCTTCTTCGGTTACCGGATCTTCGTTGATAACGATGGTGGTTTTGGTTTCTTTTTGCAATTCCTGAATTACTTTACCTCCAGGTCCTATAAGCGCACCAATATATTCATTGGCAATGCGGGTAGTAACCATTTTAGGAGCGTATTCCTTCACGTCTTCGCGAGGCTCTGCAATGGTATCGGTAAGTTTTTCAAGGATGTGTAGACGACCTTCACGAGCCTGTTTTAAGGCTTTTACCAGAATTTCGTAAGAAAGACCTTTTACTTTAATATCCATCTGGCAAGCGGTAATACCATCTGCCGTACCGGTTACTTTAAAGTCCATATCTCCCAGGTGGTCTTCATCACCTAAAATGTCTGAAAGTACTGCGTATTTACCGCTGTCTCCATCAGAAATAAGACCCATAGCAATACCGGAAACCGGTTTTTTAAGCTGAACACCGGCATCCATAAGTGCCATAGTACCGGCACAAACGGTTGCCATAGAAGATGAACCGTTAGATTCCAGTACTTCTGAAACTACACGTACAGTATACGGGCAATCTGCAGGAATCATACCTTTTAGAGCACGCTGTGCCAGGTTACCGTGACCTACCTCACGACGTGAAGTTCCACGAATTGGGCGGGCTTCACCGGTTGAGAAAGGAGGGAAGTTATAATGCAGATAGAATTTTTCTTCACCTTCAAAAGAAGGCATATCAATCTGGTTGGCCTCTCTTGAGGTACCTAAAGTTACCGTCGCAAGAGCCTGAGTTTCCCCACGGGTAAAGATTGACGAACCGTGTACTGAAGGTAAATAATCTACCTCGCACCAGATAGGACGTATCTCTGTAGTTTTACGACCGTCTAAACGAAGTCCGTCGTTAAGGGTAAGGTCTCTAACTGCGGCTTTTTCGGCCTTATAGAAGTATTTAGAAACAAGTGAACCGAAATCTTCAAGCTCTTCTTCAGAAAAGGTTGCGATTACTTCTTCTTTAATTTGTTGGAATGCAGCACTGCGTTCGTGTTTTGCAGAACCGGCTTTAGCAACTTGATATACTTTGTCGTATACCAAATCACGCACCTTTTTCTCAAGATCTGCATCTTCGCGCTCAGGCTCGTACTCACGTGTTGCTTTTTTACCAAATGCTTCCGCAAGACGTACCTGTGCAGCACACTGAACTTTGATAGCTTCGTGAGCGGCTTTGATAGCCTCGGTCATTTCTTCTTCAGAAATTTCGTTCATTTCGCCTTCAACCATCATTACAGAATCAGCTGAAGCGCCAATTACCATATCGATATCAGATTCTTCCAATTGCTTGCGTGAAGGGTTGATGATAAATTCACCGTTAATACGACCTACGCGCACCTCAGAAATTGGGCACTCAAAAGGAAAATCAGAGAGTTGAATGGCTGCAGATGCGGCAAGACCTGCCATAGCATCTGGCATAACCTCCTCGTCGTGAGACATCAGCTGAATCATCACCTGAGTTTCTGCGTGATAATCTTTAGGGAAAAGCGGACGCAACACACGGTCAACAAGACGCATGGTTAGCACCTCGCCATCGCTGGGGCGTGCTTCTCTTTTAAAGAAACCGCCGGGGTAACGACCCGCTGCAGCAAATTTTTCGCGATAATCTACGGTTAAAGGTAGAAAATCTACATCGCTTTGTTGGTAATTAGACACTACAGTACATAATAGCATGCATTTACCAGATTGCACTACTACAGAACCGTGGGCCTGTTTTGCAAGTTTTCCGGTTTCGATAGTAATTTCTCTACCGTCACCAAGGTCAATGACCTCTTTAAAAGTCTTTGGAATCATAAATTTGATTTTTCATCTGCACCTCCAGGAGATGCGGTTAAACATAAGCCGTTAACCATCAAGGTTAAAGGCAAGGTCTGTTGTGTTGTGTGTAGTGTTTGACCAATGAAAAACCCAAGGATAGCTTTCTTTGCCCTTACGGGACTTCTTTACCGCCTGAGCGGCTTTTTAACGCTGTCCTGTTGTTGTGTGTGACGGGACAGGAAAAAATAAAAGGGGCTGTAAAACAGCCCCTTTATGAGAATTATTTTCTTAAACCTAATTCTTTAATAATAGCACGATATCTGTTGATATCTTTCTTAGTTAAATAGTCTAGTAATGCTCTACGCTTACCTACTAATTTCACCAAAGAACGCTCAGTATTAAAATCTTTACGGTTATTCTTTAAGTGTTCGGTTAAGTGGTTGATGCGGAATGTGAACAACGCAATCTGTCCCTCAGCAGAACCGGTATCGTTCTTGTCTTTACCGTAGGTGCTGAAAATTTCATCTTTTTTGTCTTGTGTAAGATACATGCCAATATTGTTTAAATAGTTTTTATGTATAACAGGTTTTTCCTGTTGAGCCGGCGAAGATACAATTAATTTTGATAAGTAAAGGGGTTTTTTACTGCCAAAAAATTGAAGCTGTCAGGGCTTTATTAATTTCTAACAGGCTGATTTAAAATTAAATCAAGATACAGGTTAACCTTTGCTTTCAGCTCTTTACGATGCGCGATGAAATCTAGGAAGCCGTGTTCTTTTAAAAATTCTGCGGTCTGAAAATCTTCAGGGAGTTCCTGTCCGGTTGTATCGCGAACCACACGTGGTCCTGCAAAACCTATTAAGGCTCCCGGTTCTGAAATATTAATGTCTCCCAGCATCGCAAAAGAAGCGGTTGTACCACCGGTGGTAGGGTCTGTACATAACGAGATGTACGGTATTTTAGCTTCCGCCAGTTGAGCCAGTTTAGCAGAGGTCTTGGCCAGCTGCATTAACGAAAGTGCAGCTTCCATCATACGGGCACCACCAGATTTTGAAATAATGAGTAAAGGCACATTGTTTTTAAGGGAATAATCTGCCGCACGGGCAATTTTTTCGCCCACAACAGAACCCATAGAACCTCCAATAAATTTAAAATCCATTGCAGCCACGACCAGGTCTTTGCCCATACTTTTACCTACAGCCGTGCGTACCGCATCTTTAAGACCGGTTTTGCTTTCGGCCTCTTTGAGACGATCTACATATTTTTTTGTATCCTCAAAATTTAAGGGATCTTTTGAAGTAAGGTTTTTATCAAGTTCTTTGTACTTGCCTTCGTCAAAAAGAATGGAAAAATACTCTTCACTGCCTATGCGTACGTGATAATCATCCTCGGGACTCACATAAAAGTTCTTTGCAAGTTCTTCTGAGTCGATAATTTTCCCGGTGGGAGATTTGTACCAAAGACCTTTTGGGACGTCTTTTTTATTTTCGGTAGCCGTTTGTATACCTTTTTCTTTCCGTTTAAACCAAGCCATAAATGTGTGCTTTTAAATTTGTAAGCCTTGAGTTTACCTGCTTTTAAGGCAGATTGTAAGGGTGAAAAACCCCGAAATTTAAAACTCCGGGGTTTTTTAAGTTTTTCGCAAAGCGAAAATTATAAAGTATTTACGTTGTTAAGATCTTCAAAGGCTTTTTCAAGACGTGCGATGAATGATTCTTCCCCTTTGCGTAACCAGACGCGAGGATCGTAATATTTTTTATTAGGACTATCCTCTCCGGAAGGGTTACCTATTTGCCCCTGCAAATAATCTGCATTGGCATCAAAGTATTTACGAATACCTTCGGTAAATGCCCATTGCAAATCGGTATCGATATTCATTTTGATTACACCGTATCCAATAGCTTCACGAATTTCTTCAACAGTAGAACCGCTTCCGCCGTGGAATACAAAGTCAATGGTGTTTTTAGCCACTCCGTATTTTTCAGAAATATATTCCTGAGAGTTTTTAAGGATTTTTGGAGTAAGCTTAACGTTACCGGGCTTATAAACCCCGTGTACGTTACCAAAAGCTGCAGCGATAGTGAACTGGTCGCTCACTTTGCTCAACTCTTCATAAGCATAAGCTACCTCTTCTGGCTGCGTATATAATTTTGAAGCATCAACATCTGAATTGTCAACACCGTCTTCTTCACCACCGGTAATACCGAGTTCGATTTCAAGAGTCATATCCATCTTGCTCATGCGCTCCAGATATTTTTTGCAAAGCTCGATGTTTTCTTCGATAGGTTCTTCGCTCAGGTCAATCATATGTGAACTGAAAAGGGAGTGGCCATGTTCTTTATAATGCTTTTCTGAAGCATCTAGCAAACCATCAATCCAGGGGAGCAGATTTTTAGCACAGTGATCGGTGTGTAAAATTACCGTTGCTCCATAGCGTTTTGCCATTTCGTGTACGTGTAATGCACCGGCTATACCTCCTGCAATGGCAGCCTGCTGGTCTTTGTTTGAATAACCTTTACCGGCATTAAACTGCGCACCTCCGTTAGAAAACTGAAGAATAACAGGAGCATTTAATTTTGCTGCAGTCTCTAATACGCCGTTGATGGTGTTAGAGCCGATTACGTTAACCGCGGGTAATGCATAACCGTTTTCTTTAGCGTGTTTAAAAATTGCCTGAACTTCTTTTCCGGTTGCAACTCCCGGTTTGATCGTATGACTCATAAAATTTTGGTTTCTTAGATTAGTGTGCAAAATTAATAAAATATTAGGGGTTATCCCATTCTATTTTAGAAAGGATAATTTATACCTACGTTAAATACGGCATTATTGAGGTTGGTGTTTTTAAACCAGCGTTCGCCCAAAGGTAGCGCAGGATCGTAAGTCTTAAAGCCTATATCGAAACGAATTACGAAAAAGCTAAAGTCATATCTAAAGCCAAAACCTGTACCGACTGCTATATCCTGAAGACTGGAGAGCCCTGTAAACGTGGCCTGCGGGTCGTCAACATTATCTAAAGCATTCCAGATGTTTCCCACATCGGTAAATACCGCGCCTTTTAAATCGCCAAATATTTTAAAGCGCTGCTCCACATTAAAGGCCAGCTTCATGTTTGCCTCATTAAAATCGTTAGGACTGTCTGTGCTACCCGGTCCCAGACGGTATGCCTGCCAGGCGCGGTTATCGTTAGACCCGCCACCAAAAAAACTGCGAATAAACGGGATGCTGCTTGAGTTTCCGTACGGGATAGCGATACCGCCATAGGCTCTCACTGCGAGAATGTTGTCGTTGCCAAAATCCCAGTGTTTAATAAAGTCCAGTTCGGTTTTAACGTATTGCGAGAAGCGTACTCCTAAAACCCGGGATGAACCATTCTCGTTTTTAGGTAAACCTATTAAATCGCTTAGTCCGCTAAGCGTATTACCGGCCAATTCCAGTTTTGCCCTGAAACTCGAGAACTCATCGTCAAAAAGTGTTTCTCGCGTATTTTTAAAATACGTAAAGGATGTCGCTAAGATGAGGTTGTCTTCTGTAAGACGTCTTCTGCGCTCTTCAATATTTACGACATCATTAAACTCGGTGTTAGTCACCGTAAGATTGCGGTTTCTCACGTCGTTGATGAATGCGAGGCTGCCATCGGGAATGGTTAGATCACCATTTTCATTGATGTAATCCTGAGTTTGGGCAGGGTAATTCAGGGCGATATCGTTGAGCTCATTATAGGAGTTCTCATAAACCCTGAAATAGTTAGACACGTTGAGATTGCGTATGTACTGTATGTCAAAAAGGTCAAAGCGGTAATTGAGTTTTGCTGAAGGTGACCATTTATAATTGATGCCACCGGTGACGTTTTGCTTGTCAAGACCTATGTTTTGCTGTATGCCAATACCCGTTGTAAAACTGGTAGAGGGTGACATCTCGGGCGTAATGAAAGCCGTGCGAATGGGGAAAAAGATGCGTGGAATCGTAAGGCTCACATCTGCGCCTATTTCGGTGATGTCAAAAAGCTCAGGGCTGTTGCTTCCTGCCGCCGTACGCGAGTCGCCAATACTCGCACGACCCGAAATCTGCAGGGTTTCCATTCCGCCTAAAACATTACGAATGCGTAATGATCCCCCGCCTGCTATACCAAAACGCTGAATGTTTGAAGTCGAAACATCAAAATCAGCTCTAAGATTGAACTTGGGAAGCGGGGTTAGGTACACATTGGCAATGAGATCGGTACCTTCAGGATCGTTAGGATCTTCAGAGTAGCGCAGATCGGGATACCGGAAGGTTCCCAGCTGGCTCAAACGTATTAATGATTTGTTACGCGACTCATCACTATAGGTATCTCCCGGCTCAATAAATATCGCATCGGTAAGATACCTTGGCTTGTAGCGTATTTTATCGTAGGCGTAAAGATGGTAATCGTTAAGTGAAGTACTGTCCTGAATGGTGTTGTTACGTAATGAAAAGCCATAATCTGTCACCACATTCACCCGGCTGATGCGATGTACTTTTAACGGAACCTGATATACCGAGTCCCGGCTGCGAATTTCCCGGTTTTTGATGTACAGCTCCAGGTTTACCTTGTGATTGGTGTTTACCGAGTCTCCAATAAAACTGATGTATTCCCGGTCAAAATAAAACAGGCCATTGTTACGCATCAGGTCTGTAAGACGAGCTGTTTCTGCATTAATATCGAGGAGCTCGTACTGGGAGCCTATTTTTATTTGAGATTCTTTCCTGTGCTTTTGGTAGATCGAGTCTGCCGCCGGAGAATTGATAAAGGTTTTAAGCGAATCTACAAAATAAGGTCTTCCGGTATTTACGGTGTAAACAATCTGTCCTTTTTTTGCGATGCTGTCGCTGTTGATTTTATAACTGGTTTCGGCCTGAAACCAGCCTTTACTGTTGTAATATTCGGTTAGCCGGTTTGCAGATCTTTTGGCCAGATTTTCAGAAATTATGGCGGGTTCTTCACCGAAATTTTTAATCGCTCTGTTGAAATTAACTCTAAAATCGAGGTATTTATCGAGCTGTTTTCGCGATAGCAAAGCGGTGTAAAACTCCCTTCGGTTTTCATTTTCAATAAAGCGCGCCTGCATGATCGAATCGATATTGGGTCGTGCCCAGTTGTAAATGTGCAAACGTATGGGCGAACCCAGCAAAGGCAGGCGGGTATTGGGCTGCTGGTAGGGTATGTTGTTGATCGAGTAGGAGTCCTCGGGCTCGTCGTTTACAATGATTTCATTTTCGGTAAGCAGGAGTTTCCCGTCGGGAACCCGTTTAACGGCGTTGCAACCTGCTAAAAGAAGCAGAAGAATGAATATAAATCCTATTTTTGCGGGAATTTGTTGCAAGGGCGTTTTTTCAAAATAACTCCAAAAATACACAATAGGCGTGGTTAGCAAAAGCCAAATAAAATTAATAACGAGCCTGGCTCAAAAAAAGTACCGGCAGCAGCATGGTCTTTTTGTGGTTGAGGGTTTAAAGGGGATCGAAGAGTTTTTAGACTCAAGCGCGAGCCTGCATAGTTTGTATGCCTTACCCGGTTATTTTGAGACTGAAAAATCCCGTTTTGAAGTCAGCGATCGGGAACTTAAGAAAATCAGTTTTTTGAAAACGCCTCAAAAAGCTCTGGCGGTATTTCACATACCCGAAGCAGGTGAGGAGCTTAATCAGGGACTTACTCTTGTTCTTGACGAGGTGCGCGATCCGGGAAATCTGGGTACTATAATCAGATATTGCGACTGGTACGGGATTCAAAACGTGGTTTGCTCAAAACAGACGGTAGATTGCTACAATCCCAAGGTGGTGCAGGCGACAATGGGTTCTTTAACCCGGGTTACGATTCATTATAAGGATCTCGAGAACTACCTCAAATCTGCAAAACGCCCGGTTTACGGTGCTTTTATGGAAGGTGCCCCGGTTTACGGGCAGCCTTTACCTGAGGATGCAATTTTGGTTTTGGGAAATGAAGCCAATGGCATTTCTAAAGAAGTTGAAGCTCTGGTTCAGCATAAAATAGCAATCCCGCGCTTTGGTATCCATGAAACCGAAAGTCTTAACGTAGCCGTCGCAGGGGCTATTTTAGTAAGTGAATTTAAGCGTGGCTTAACGGCTACTTAATCGCACAAATACGCAGACGCTTGTAATCTGCATAAAAATGGCCTTCTTTAAAAAGCACAGGACGCAGCTGTTCCTGAACCTGTTGCTTTATTTTTAATGCTTCTTCCTGTGGGATGTCGTTAAAATACTTTCCGCCAAACATATCAAGCCAGTCTACAATTCCGTTTTCGGGATCCTGAAGTTTTGTGGGTCTGTCGTAAAGGTGTGCAAAGGTGACTTTAAAGCCGCGCTGTTCCAAAAAATGACAGTATGTACCCAGCTTGGGGAAATACCAGTTGGTGATTCGGGATTGTTTGGTATAACCGTGTTCTTTAAGAGTTGTACTCAGCGCTGTGATAATGCTGCTGATGTTGCCGTTGCCGCCCATTTCCAGCAGCAGTCTTCCGTCTGGCTTGAGGTTGCTGTACATACACGAGATTACAGCTTCAGGATTCAAAATCCAGTGCAGGGTTGCATTGCTGAAAATCGCGTCGTAAGGCTGTGAGTCGATAAAACTTTCGCCTTTGGCTTTAATAAATTTTATGTTGGGGAATTTGGCCTTTGCCGCCTCAATCATTTTTTCTGAAGCATCAAGCCCCACCAGTTCGGCGCCACTTTCTGCAATTGCCGCGGTGAGTTCGCCCGTACCACAACCCAAATCGAGAATGCGCTCTCCGGCCTGTGGATTGAGCATGCTCAGGAGGTCTTTGCCGTAATTAAAAACAAAGCCGTGTTTTTCTCTATATAAATCGGTCTGCCACATTATTGAAAGGTAAAGTTTAAAAAGATGCCCCGCGATTGCATGACTTCAATGTTTGAAGTGTACAGGCTGTTAGGATCTTCGTCGCGTACCAGCTCGTCGCTGAGTGCAAAAACCCCGCGGATACTGGGTGAAAATTTAAAATAGGGCAGGTATAAATCGATACCAAAGCCTACTTCATAATAAAATGTATTGTTAGTCATACGAAATTGCCCCGCGCTGTTATCATCCGGGTTTTTTTCGTTGCTCGAAAGGTTGTAAGAGTAGCTGAATCCTCCCACTACAAAGGGCTTGAAATTATTTAGCCTTTTGGTCGAAAACTTTAAAAGTAGGGGGATGTGAATGTAGGTGGAATTGAGTTCCCGCAAGCGGTCATTGTCTTCTCCCGGAATATCTGTAAAAATCAGATTTCGGGCGTTATAGACGAGGCCGGGTTCTAGTCGTAAGTCCAGATAATCATTGATGCGCTTATTGCCCAGCAAACCCACATTGAAGCCATAGCTTTGCTCCACAAAAACATCGGGCCGCTGTTCCTTATAGTCAAAGTTAAAGTCGTAGCGGTTAATCCCGAAAAAATAACCCCAGCTCCACGGTTTTTTGTCAAAATTCTCATCGTTGAGCACCCGTTCACGCGTAAGAAACTGCGCCTGAAGCGCGGGAAAAAGCGAAATTGTAAATAAAACCGAAAGTATTAACCTGCGCATAAATTTATTTTGATGCTGTGTAAATGGTAGCCACCCCAAAGGTTTGCGGGTGATCTTCAACATTAGTAAACCCAATTTTGCGCAAAATATTGTTAAGTCGCTCTCCGTAAGGGAAAACCGATGCACTCTCGCTCAAATAGGCGTATGCATCACGATCTTTAGAAAAGACACGGCCAATTAAGGGTAGAATTCTTCGGGAATACAGGTTATAGCCTTGCTTAAAAGGCGTTTTTGTAGGCACCGAAGTTTCCAGAATGACAAAAATCCCTCCGGGTTTGAGCACGCGTAAAATTTCGGCAAGACCTTTTTCGAGGGTCTCAAAATTCCGAATACCAAATGCGACCGTGATCGCATCAAAATGATGGTCTTCAAACGGAAGGTTTTCAGAATCGCCCTGCACCATTTCGATCTGTGCATCGAGGCCTTTTTGTTTGATTTTGGCTTTGCCCACATTAAGCATCCCGGCAGAAATATCAAGACCAATGATTTCTTTTGCTCCGGTTTTGACCAGATTTATGGCCAGATCTCCGGTACCTGTGGCTACATCCAGAACACGCTGGGGTTTTGTATCACCCACGAGTTTAACTACTTTCTTGCGCCATTTAACATCAATGCCAAAAGAAATAACCCGATTCAGCCCGTCATACTCGCCCGAAATGGTGTCAAACATCTTCTCAACCTGTTGGCGCTTGGTCTGGTCAGAATTTTTGTAAGGATTTATATTGCCGCTCATCGCTGATTTTTTAGCAAATATAGTATTTGTCACCAGATGCTCCCGTTGACATTTCGATTTAAAGCGTTTAGAATTTTTGCAGACTTCTTAAATTTTCTAGGGATACTTATGAAAAATGTATCTTTGCCTCAACTTACCTGCTAGCGGGTTGAAAAATAAGAGGCTAGTCTCAATTAAAATCCGTTTTCATGAGTCTTAATCATTACTTATGGCCCGGTATTTTTTTAGATTTTAACCAGTACTATGAAGATTGTTATTGCCGGAGCCGGTGAAGTAGGATTTCATTTGGCTAAACTTCTTTCTTTTGAATCTCAGGATATCACATTGATCGATGTAGATAAAGAAAGTATTGCCTATGCAGATACGCATCTTGATATCAGGACCATACGTGGCGATTCTACGTCTATTCAGACCTTGAAGGATGCCCGAATTGAAAATACCGATCTCATCATTGCGGTTACTGCCAGTGAAACCACAAACATTACCGTTTGTGTTTTGGCAAAACAAATGGGGGCCAAGCGCACCATTGCGCGTATCTCAAATACCGAGTTTATAGAGAATCAGGAAGTTGCCGGATTTAAGAAATTTGGTATTGATGAACTCATTTCGCCCGAAAGTCTTGCTGCGGCAGAAATTGAATTGCTGCTGAGTCAGTCTGCCTTTAACGACAGTTATGAGTTTGAAGAAGGAGCCTTAACGATGGTTGGGACTTCCCTGAGTCGTACTGCCTCATTTGTAGGTAAAAGCGTCAAGGAAGCGGCCCGTATTTTTCCCGAACTGCATTTTATGCCTATCGCCATTCAGCGTGAAGGTACACAGTACACCCTGATTCCACGGGGAGACACCATTTTTAAAGAAGGTGACCAGGTGTATTTTATGACGGTAAAAGGAGGGGTTGAAGAAATTTACAAACTTACCGGGCAGGTACACGAGGATATTAAAAATGTGATGATTTTAGGCGGAAGTAAAATAGGATTCAAGACCGCCCGCGATCTGTGTTCAGACAGTTTCAACGTTAAACTGGTTGAGAAGGATAATGATAAGGCTTTTGATATTGCCGAAAAATTACCCAAGGCCCTCGTCATTAACGGTGATGGAAGAAATGTAGAGTTGCTCGAAGAAGAGAATATCTACGATATGGATGCCTTTATCGCGGTAACCGGTAACAGCGAGACCAATATTATGTCTTGTCTGGTAGCCAAATCAAAAGGGGTTAAAAAAACCATTGCCCTGGTTGAGAATATGGATTATTTTCAGCTTTCGCACAGCATCGGTATTGATACCCTGATCAATAAAAAATTACTCGCGGCCAATAATATTTTCAGATACATCAGAAAAGGTGATGTCGTCGCGATGACCAAACTCAATAATATGAATGCCGAGTTGCTCGAGTTTATCGCCAAGCCCAATTCTAAGGTGATAGGCAAACGCATCAAAGACCTCGACTTCCCCAGATCTGCTACCATTGGAGGAATCGTACGTGACGGAGTGGGAATTATTGCTTTGGGCGAAAATAAAATACAGGTAGGTGACCGCATTGTGGTATGCTGCCTGCTGCGCTCTATCAACAAAGTCGAACGTATGTTTATCTAATGCCAAACAGAGTCAGACTCAATTACCGTATAATTTTTCACCTGATGGGCCTGTTGCTGCTTTTTAATGGCGGCTTTATGCTCATATCGGCTATTGTAGGCTATTTCTACGATGATGTTTCGGTAGCTCTGGGTATTATTTCTGCCGGACTTATAACCATTTTTGTAGGTCTGGTGTTTATGTTTTTTACCCGGGACCACAAAAAAGAGATTCAGAAGCGGGAGGGCTATATAGTCGTAACATTTGGCTGGATTTTTATGTCCCTGAGTGGCTGTCTTCCCTACTTGTTTACCGGTGCTATTCCGTCTATCACTAATGCGTTTTTTGAAACTATAAGCGGATATACCACCACGGGGGCTTCCATCTTAAATGATATAGAAGCCATCCCAAACGGAATTCTGTTTTGGCGCAGCACCACCCATTGGATTGGCGGGATGGGTATTATCGTTCTTGCAATAGCTATTTTACCTTTACTGGGTATAGGCGGAATGCAGCTCTTTGCTGCCGAAGCACCGGGTCCTAACGCCGATAAATTACACCCGCGTATAACCGATACGGCAAAGCGCCTTTGGCTTATTTATTTTGGCTATACCGTGGCTGAGACCATACTGCTTAAACTGGCCGGGATGTCGTTTCTAGATGCCATAAACCATGCCATGAGTACGCTGTCAACAGGTGGTTTTAGTACCAAAAATGCGAGCGTTGCCTATTGGAATGATAACCCGCTGATACAATGGATTATTATTGTCTTTATGTTTTTGGCAGGTACAAACTTCGTGTTGAGTTATTTTGCCTTTAAAGGAAAGCTGCGCAGCGTTTGGAAAGATGAAGAGTTCAAACTTTACTTTTCGTTTATTCTAGGATTCACGGTTCTTATAGTCGCGATCATTATTTTTCGGGCCGATGTTTCGGTCTCCTCTATAGATCATCCTATGGTTCTGGGAAGGTATGAGAGCGCTTTGAGGCACGGCCTGTTCCAGGTGATCTCGGTAATTACCACAACAGGTTTTGTAACTGCCGATTTTACGATGTGGGCGCCTTTTGCCACCATAATTTTCTTTGGATTGATGTTTTTAGGAGGCTCGGCGGGTTCTACTTCGGGTGGAATAAAAGTGGTACGCCATTTAATGATCATTCGTAACGGTTTACTGGAGTTTAAACGCACGCTTCACCCCAATGCCATTTTACCGGTACGTCACAATGGTAAGGCGGTACCTAAAGAAATCGTCTTCAACATTCTGGGCTTTTTTATTCTCTATCTTTTAGCGTGGATAATAGGAGCCTGTGGTTTGGCATCAATGGGGCTTGATTTCCCAACAGCTTTAGGAGGTTCCGCCTCGTCTTTAGGTAACGTGGGACCTGCATTCGGGATCTTAAGTCCCGTGAACAATTTTGATGCGCTTCCGGCAGTAGGGAAGTGGTGGTGTGCCTTTTTAATGCTTATTGGTCGTCTTGAGCTCTTCACTGTTTTGATACTGTTAACGCCGTTCTTTTGGCGTAATCGCTAGTATCGGTTAACTTTACAGAAAAAGAAATTAAATCGGATTCAAAGACCCGTAGATTTAATTTAAAGCTAAAAAGAAGCGTTTTGAAAAAATACGATCTCATCATTATAGGAGCCGGCCCAATAGGTCTGGCCTGTGCCATTGCAGCTAAAAAAGCAAATCTCGAATATTTGGTTTTAGAAAAAGGAGTGCTGGTAAATTCCCTTTACAATTTCCCCGAGCAAATGACTTTTTTCTCTACTTCCAACTTATTGGAAATAGGCGATGTGCCCTTCGTAGCGCATAACGATAAGCCCACCCGAAAGGAAGCTCTGGAGTATTACCGCAGGGTTTATGATAGCTGGAAGCTAAATGTGCGCCTGTACAGTCCGGTAGAAAAAATGGAGAAGGATGGCGATTCTTACCGTATCAAAACTCCTAAAGAAGATTTTAAAACCGAAGCGGTCATTGTATCGACCGGTTTTTACGATACGGCTCGTAAACTCAACATTCCGGGAGAGGAGTTGCCCAAAGTGAAGCACTTTTACGACAGTCCGCATCCGTATGTCAACCAGAAAATACTGGTAATTGGTGCGGCAAATTCGGCCTGTGATGTGGCGCTTGAGACCTATTATAAAGGAGCCGAGGTCACTATGGCCATTCGGGGTGATGAGATTTACAAAAAGACGAAATACTGGATTAAGCCTAATATCGAAAACCGAATCAAGGAAGGTTCAATCAAGGCTTATTTCAATACAACCGTTACGGAGATCAAGCCTTATTCGGTTGTTTTAAACACGCCCGATGGGGAGATTGAGATTGAAAATGATTTTGTCCTCGCGATGATAGGCTATACGCCAGATTATTCGCTTTTCGAAAACCTGGGACTGCCTATTGACGAGGAAGATGCTAAAAAACCCATTCACGATCCCGAAACACTTGAAACGCCTTTGCCTAATGTATATGTAGCCGGAGTGATCAACAGCGGAATGCGTACCAGCAAACTCTTTATTGAAAATACACGGGTACACGCCGATATGATTATTAAAGACCTGATGACAAAGCGGACGGAGACGGTCTGATTTGTTAATATTTTGCTAAAGCCCGATATCCCAAAACCGATAGCTTCTCAACAAACGTATGTGTAGGTGTAACTAAAAAAAAACTTACACTATGAAAATTAAAAATGTATTCGCAGCTTTAGCAATGACTTGCTCAATCGCTGTATCTTCAACAGGTTTTGCTCAGGAAACTAAAATGGTTGGTGGGGCAGAAATGTATCCTACGAAAAATATTGTAGAGAATGCAGTAAACTCTAAAGATCATACAACTCTGGTAGCCGCAGTACAGGCTGCAGATTTAGTTGAAACACTACAGAGCGAAGGGCCATTTACCGTTTTGGCACCTACAAACGCTGCTTTTGAAAAACTACCTGATGGTACTGTTGCCAGCTTACTGAAGCCTGAGAATAAGAAGGCCTTACAGGGTGTTTTAACCTACCACGTTATTGCAGGGAAAAACAGCGCTGCAGCGATTATTGCAGATATCAAGGCAGGTAATGGAGTGGCAGAATGGACAACCGTTAACGGTCAAACCCTTTACGGAATGCTTGATGGTGATATGGTGAAAATCAAAGATCAGGCAGGTAACGTTGCGACAGTAACTATTGCTGATGTAAACCAGTCTAACGGCGTAATCCATGTGATTGATACCGTTTTACTGCCTAAAATGTAAGCGAATTGTATTTGAATTAGCCAATAAAAAAAGCGACCCGTTGAGGTCGCTTTTTCTGTTTTTATAAAACTGTGAATTAGGAAACCGCTTTCTTAATGCGGGCCAAAGCTTCTTTGATTTGATCCTGACTTGCTGCATACGAAATGCGAATACAGTTAGGATTTCCAAAAGCTTCGCCGGTTACGGTAGCAACATTTGCTTCTTCCAGTAAATAAATGGCAAAATCTGAAGCATTGTTAATCGTCTTTCCGTTTAGGGTTTTGCCTATAAAGTGTGTAACATTAGGGAATACGTAAAAAGCGCCTTCGGGCTCTACGCATTCAAAACCTTCAATATCGCTAAGTAAATCTAAAATAAGCTTTCTGCGCTCTTTAAATTCATCAACCATATATTGAATTTTACTTACGGGCGCTTCAAGGGCTGTAATTACAGCACGCTGTGCGATACAGTTAGCACCACTGGTAACCTGGCCCTGAATTTTATTACAGGCGCGGGCAATATAAGATGGGGCTCCGATGTACCCTATACGCCATCCGGTCATTGCAAACGCTTTAGCAACCCCGTTTACCGTTACGGTACGATCGTACATATCTTCAAACTGAGCCATACTGGCGTGACCACCTACATAGTTGATGTGCTCGTAAATCTCGTCGCTTACCACCACGATGTGTGGGTATTTTTGCAATACATCTGCAAGAGCACGAAGCTCCTTCTCGCTGTAAATAGAACCGCTAGGGTTACAGGGCGAACTGTACCAAAGCATTTTGGTCTTTGGGGTAATCGCTGCCTCAAGCTGCTCAGGAGTCATCTTAAAGTTCGTCTCTAAAGAAGTTTGTACTTCAACAGGTGCACCTTCCGCAAGCTGAACAATATCGGCATAACTTACCCAATACGGGCAGGGCAAAATCACTTCGTCACCCGGATTGATGCATACCTGTGCGATATTGTATAAAGACTGCTTAGCCCCGGTTGAAACAACAATCTGACTGCGATCATACGTAAGATTGTTATCTCTTTTAAACTTGGTAATGATTGCATCTTTAAGCTCTACATAACCGTCTACCGGTGAGTAGGCGTTGTAGTTGTCGTTGATGGCCTGTATAGCGGCATCCTTAATAAAATCTGGGGTGTTGAAGTCAGGTTCACCCAGGCTAAGGCCTATGATGTCTTTTCCTTCCGCACGCAGTTCACGTGCTTTTGCGGCCATTGCAAGCGTAGCAGATGCGGCCAAATTATTGATTCGGTCAGATAGTTGATTGGTAAGTGTTTCCATTAAGAAATTAAATTAAGCAGATTGTAAATTGGGTTGCGCGCCCATTTCTTTTAAATACTTAAAATGAGCAATAATCGCTTTACGTGTGGTTTTATACTCATTGTAAGGCAGGTTAAACTCCTGCGCGGTTTCCCGTACAATATTAGAAATCTTGGTATAGTGAATATGACTGATGTGCGGGAAAATATGATGCTCCACCTGATGATTAAGTCCGCCTGTAAACCAGTTTACGATTCGGTTTTTGGTCGAAAAGTTAACGGTGGTAAACAACTGGTGAATAGCCCAGGTATTTTTCATGGTGCCCGACTTGTCCGGTAGCGGCATATCTGCCTCATCAATAACGTGTGCTAATTGAAACACCACGCTAAGAATAACTCCTGCGGTATAGTGCATCACAAAAAAGCCGATTAAAATCTTCCACCACGCGATATCTAAAATGAGTAACGGAAGCACAATCCAGATCGCGACATAAATTAGTTTGGTGATTACCAGTTTGGTCCATTCAATTTTTGGATTCGGAAATTCACCATAAGACAATTTGCGCTTGAGATAGCGTTTCATCTGAAGAAAATCGGTAGTGATCGCCCAGTTAAAGGTGAGCAAACCGTATAGGAAGATAGAATAGTAATGTTGAAAACGGTGGTGCTTGTACCACGGGGCGTGTTTCGAGAAACGTAAAATGCGACCCGCTTCCAAATCCTCGTCGTGCCCGTGAATATTAGTATACGTATGATGCAGCACATTGTGCTGTACCTGCCAGTTGTAAACATTACCGGCAAGAATATAAATACTGCTTCCCATCATTTTGTTTACCCATTTTTTCTTCGAAAATGAGCCGTGATTCCCGTCGTGCATCACGTTCATACCCACGCCGGCCATACCCACGCCCATAACGATAGTGAGCAGGAGCTGCGCCCAACCCGGAAGGTTAAGCGTAAGAATTAAAAAATAGGGTGCCAGAAACAGGGAAAACATCACTGCGGTTTTCAGGTACAGTTTCCAGTTACCAGTACGTTCTACATTGTTTTCTTTAAAATAGGCGTTTACGCGCTTATTTAGGGTGCGGAAGAACTTAGCCGAATCAACCCTTGAGAATTTTATTGTTTTAATATTTTCCATACAAATTATGCTTAGCAAAACCCCAGAACAGAGGTGTTTGTAACGCAACCTCAAAAATAAGATTTATATCTTTTTAAGGCCTGCAAATACCGTAATTTAACGCGGTAAAACCTAATTTTGTTGCCGTAATTTGCAATTATGGAACTTATAAAGCACTATTTCCCCAATCTGAGTGAAAATCAGCTTGTTCAGTTTGAACAACTCAACGAACTTTATCAGGACTGGAACCTGAAAATCAACGTGGTCTCGCGTAAAGACATCGATGAGATTTATTTACGTCACGTTTTACATTCGTTGGGCATTGCAAAAGTGCAGGGTTTTAATCCCGGTAGTAAGGTGCTTGATGTGGGTACCGGTGGTGGATTTCCGGGAGTGCCTCTGGCTATTTTATTTCCGGAGACCCAGTTTCATCTCGTAGATAGTATCGGTAAAAAGATCAAAGTGGTTGATGAGGTGGTTGCCGGTTTAGGGCTGACCAATGTAAAAACTACAAATGATCGCGTTGAGAATGTACCCGGCAGCTATGATTTTATTGTTAGCCGTGCTGTAGCGCAAATGGAAACTTTTGTACACTGGACCAAAGGAAAGATCGCCAAAAAGAGCACTCACGAGCTTAAGAACGGTATTCTGTATTTGAAAGGAGGAGACTTAAGCGAAGAACTGAGTTTGTACACGACCGCCAGGATTTATGACTTGTCAGATTATTTTAAAGAGGAATTTTTTGAGACTAAAAAGGTGGTGCATCTACCTTTGAAGTTTAAAGGATGATAAACAAAAAAAGCGACTCTAAAGTCGCTTTTTTTAGGTTCGTAGCATATTGTAATACGTGCGATTGCATCGGTTCCCGAAACTTCTCAGGAAATCCTGAGCCCGGTTGAGTAGGGTCGTGCGTTCGTGCTGATCAATCTCAAGAAGGCTGTCTTCAAGCTCTTTCAATTTCTCGTCGATACTTTCAGGATCGCGCACCAGATATAATTTTTCCTTTTTACGGGTTATTTTTCGATTTCGTTTTTTCTTAGTTACATCTATAACGGAATATTTCACCTTCAGGACGTACATTTTGTTTTCATCATTCTTCATAATTCCTCTATTTATTGGTAAAGTTACTAAAAAATTATTTGGTAACATTAAATTTACATTGGCATAACATTTAGATAACGTTGTGTAGTAGCTCAAAAAAAATGCCATCTTTCAAAGATGGCATTTTAAATATATGTAAATCAGTAAGTTATTCTCCTAAAAAGGGATATCTGTAATCTGTAGGTGTTACAAAAGTTTCCTTGATTAATCGAGGGGAAACCCAGCGCAACAGATTTAATGCGCTACCTGCTTTATCGTTAGTACCTGATGCCCGAGCACCGCCAAAAGGCTGTTGGCCAACGACCGCGCCTGTAGGCTTATCATTGATGTAGAAGTTACCGGCTGCATTTTGTAATGCCTGAGTAGCTTCCGTAATCGCATAACGATCTGCTGCCAAAACAGCTCCGGTTAATGCGTATTCACTGGTAGTATCAACTAGTTTTAAAGTTTCGCTCCACTTTTCATCCTCATAAACATAAACCGTAACAACTGGGCCAAAAAGCTCGGTTGTCATTGTGGTATATTTAGGATCTGTGGTTAAAATTACTGTTGGCTCTACAAAGTATCCTTTAGATTTATCGTAATTACCTCCGGCAACTATTTCAGCATTTGAATCTTTTTTAGCCTGATCAATATATTTGGCCAGTTTATCAAAAGAGCCTTCGTGAATCACGGCAGTGATGAAGTTGCTCATGTCTTCCGGGGATCCCATTTTAAAGGATTTGATGTCTTTAACAACCAAATCTTTTACTTTAGGCCACATTGATTTTGGGATATACACACGGCTCGCCGCGCTACATTTTTGCCCCTGAAATTCAAAAGCTCCGCGCGAAATTGCCGTTGCTACCTGCTGCGGGTTTGCGGTAGGATGTGCCAGGATAAAATCTTTACCACCGGTTTCGCCTACAATACGTGGATAGGTTTTGTATTTGTGAATGTTTGCTCCAATTTTTGCCCAAATTCCTTTAAATACGGTTGTAGAACCGGTAAAGTGAATCCCTGCAAAATCAGGGCTGTCCAGTACGGTATTGGTGATCATTTCAGGATCACCCATCACCATATTGATTACACCTGCCGGTACTCCGGCTTCTTCAAAAACTTCCATTATAACCTGAGCAGAATATACCTGGCTGTCGCTGGGTTTCCATACCACGGTGTTGCCCATAAGTGCAGCAGAGGCCGGTAAATTTCCGGCGATAGCCGTAAAATTAAAAGGAGTAACTGCGTAAACAAAGCCTTCAAGCGGGCGATATTCTACGCGGTTCCAGGCTGCAGAAGTAGATTCCGGCTGGTCTGCGTAGATTTCACTCATATACTGTACGTTGAAACGTAGGAAGTCAATAAGTTCGCAGGCAGAATCAATCTCTGCCTGATAGATATTTTTAGACTGCGCCAGCATGGTGGCTGCATTGATCTTCGCACGGTAAGGTCCCTGAATCAGTTCGGCGGCTTTTAAAAAGATACCTGCGCGGTGTTCCCAGGGCATTTGCGACCATTTTTTGCGGGCTTCAAGTGAAGCAGCAATCGCAGCTTCTATGTGGTTTTTTTCGGCAAGCTGGTATTCTCCCAATTTGTGCTTGTGCTCGTGTGGAGGTGACATCGTGCTGGTTTTGCCGGTTTCTATTTTTTTACCGTCTATGTATAAAGGTACATTTACGGTGCTGTTGTAAAGTTCTTTGTAGGCTTTTAAAACCGCGTCGCGCTCGGGTGTTCCGGGTGCATAGGTTTTTACGGGCTCGTTAATAGCTACGGGTACTTCAAAAAATCCTGTTGACATGCTTATTTTATTTTTGCGTTTTCTCCACAAAGGTGGACTCGTTTCTGATGCTAATAAGCACCGGAAAAGTTGTTTTTTTGTAATGGCGCGAAAGGTACAAAATTCTAAAGCCACGCCCTAAGAATAGCCAAACAGTATTGTTAAGAAAGTAATCTGAGTCGTTGAGGTGTTCAGGAGATTGAGGTGTAGTTAGTTAAGGTTGAATTTTGAATTCAGCTTAAAAGTAGGGATCATCACCTGAAATTGGGTAGAATTATTAAAGTTAATCATGGTATAGTAACCATTCATTGCTCCAAAAGGAGATTTAAGCAGGCAGCCTGAAGTATAACGGTGTTGCTCACCCGGCTGAAGAACCGGTTTTTTACCAATTACTCCTTCGCCGGTGACCTGCTCGATGTCATTGAGCGAATCGTAAATCGTCCAGCAACGGCTGAGTAATTTTACGGTATCCCTGCTGTTATTGCTTATGGTGATGGTATAGCCAAAAGCATAGAAAACTTCGCTGTTTTTTGAAAATGCGCCTTCAAAATGAGTCTCTACCGAAACTTTAATGCCTTTTGTTACTTGCTCTACCATTATTAATAGGTTGCGGCAGTTATGAGTAAGAAGAGGATCATGCTCATCCCTGACAGCATTAAAAATACAAAATTCAGTATTAAAAATTTGAGAAGGGTGCGCAGTCTGCCTTCCTTGTAAAAATTACGTAACGCTTTATAGAAGTAGAATGGGCATATTAAAAATAGAAAAATAGAAGTGAGTACGCTGGCGCCTATTAAAAAATCTGGCAAAGCCAATAGCAGCATACCTAAAAACATAAAAGAGAATATGTGAAAAATGAAAATCACATGCTCAACATAATTATGCTTTGCCGAAGGATAAAAAAAGCGTCTTAGTGTTGCTAATACTGCAGCGATGCCAGAGCCCAGGTAGGGTATATTCAAAACGGTCTGAAACCAGGAATACGGGGTGCCTTTTATTTTTTGCAATGCTTCCCGGTAAGATTCTTTCTTAAGATAAAGCGGAACAAAAGCCAGTGCAAATAATGGTGTGAAGAAAAAAATGAAGAAAGGAGTCTTCTCAACCAGGTATTCATAGAATTCAAAGGGCTCGTCAAGTATCTTATTAAAGGTAGCGCTCTTCTTGTAAAGCCAGATATTGGTGCGGGTCTTTGGGTATTTGAGACTGTCAAGACCTTCTTCGGGGCGGGTGATAGCCGTTGACGAACTGAATTTTCTGAAAAGGGTGATTTTGTTTTTGGTGCGCCCGTAGAAACCCAGGGAATCCAGTTTTTCCGGATTTTGATATTCGAAAGGGAGGCTTTGAGTCGTATCTCTATTTTGCTGAACTCCTTTTTCTATATAATAGGTAATAGAATCAATGGGTATCTCCTGAAAGTCTTTTTTTGCCTCGGTCGTAAGTTTACTCCAGTCAAAGGATTCTGTGGTATTTTCGGTGTTTTCAAAAAAGTCGAGTAAACCGCTTATTATGAAAAAAAGGATACTTACACTTAGGTAAAACCGAAATGGATTTGCGTAAGTGAGTCGCTTTCCGTCTACATAATCACGTGTTATGGTTCCCGGTTTAAATAAAAGGTCTTTTATGGTGTACCGAAATCTGGAGTCGTAATTGAATATACTTCCTGCGAATTCTCTGAAATAGTTGCCTAATGATAGTCTTTGCCGCGAATTGATTTGTCCGCAATAGGAACAGTAGCGGTCACTTAATTCAAGCGGATGACCGCAGTTGAGACATTTGTTTCCCCTATCGTAAACAGGGATTTTGGGTTTTTGTTCAACTGGTTTTTGCACCGTTAAGGCAGGTTTTTAAGTAAGATAGGATACGAAGTTATCATAAATCCTCAAATAGAGAAGCAGGTCTCATGATTAATCGCGTCTTACATTTGAAATGCTTGTGGAAAGTGCATTGCCTACGCCTATCAATTCGTCGAAGCGGGCACCGGGAGGTCTGTAATAGACCAGCACATCGTATTCATTTTCGGTTTGCCAAAAATCGCCACTTATGGGATTCTCCTCCAATCGTTTTCCGTTTTTGGCCACTACATATTTATAGTTGTAGTAACCCTGCTTCATCAGCATGGCGGTCTCATACCTTCCGGTATCTGCATTGTAGTACATTCGGGTGGCGTCTTCCAGATCGTAGTTGTTGAAGTTTCCGTAGATGTAAATGTCTTCTCCTTTGGGACGTTGCGGGTGCTCTAAGCTGAAATGAATCCAGGCATATTCGGCATGAATTCGCGGATCTGAGCCTTGCATGGTGCGAATAACAAAGTTTCCGTTTATATCCGGGTTGAAGGTGTATTCCTGATCAGCGCGGGTTGCATTTCCGTAAAGGTAATTATGGTACAAATCCTGAAGGTCTACAAACTGGATGCGGTTTGTGGCGATCCTGATGTTTTTATTATCGTAATCAAAAAACTCATTGCCGCCGTAAAAGGAAGTTTCGTCATTATAGCGATACTCCAGGCGATTGCCTATGTTGTACTGCGGTTGAATGTTGCTAATGCTGTTTTTGAGATTGTTGTTTTGAATAATAAGTGTTTTGACGGTGTTTTTTGGGTTGATTAAGACATTTTCACCCGAGTCGACAAAAAAGTTAACCACTTGTTTTTGTTCTATAAACTCAAGATCCCTGCTGCGTAATACTTCAACACCTACACTCACAAGAGGTGTATAAATCATGAATTTTCGGGAAAAGATAAGTTCTTCATCTGCGTTAAAAACCTCAAGCAGGTAATTTCCGGTTTTAGTAATGGCGGTGGTGTACTGGTTGGGTATCGTTAGCTCATAATGGGTGTAGAGTTGCAGGGTGCTCACCGAGTTCGTGTAATTCATTATACGCACATCGTCAACCCCGTCTATATATTCATTTTTTACCAGTACCGAAGGCGTCCAGTCGTAATCGTAGTGGGTAATGGTGTAGTAAAAATCAGATTCGTCGCCTATAATGTCATCAAAACTGAGTCTTAACGGAGTGCCCAGTTGAATGAGCGGGAGTTGACTTTCGGCGGTATTGCCGTAAAATTGTACCGTTTTTATGTATGGGGGTGCCGGCATTTCTTCGGCTACCTGAGCCATTCCCTGTCCGAATATAAGAAGTGTAAAAACAACCGAAAACGTTTTCATTAAAGCGAGTTTGCTGGTGAAACACAATATTAGCAAATAAAGTGCCTTATTTTTACAGAATCTCAATAAGGTGCTAATAAGTGTGTTTTTGGCATTCTTAAGCTTTGTATGCATCTCCTGCCTGCCGGTTGTATAATTTTATCACGGGATTTGTGTATTAAGGATGTAAAATTTGTAAATTTGCGCACCTCAATTCCAGACAGAAACTGAGTTGGGCAACTAAAAAAACTTTAACATATACTTCCTATGTCAAAAGACATTAAGATCAAAAAAGGTCTTGATATAAAATTGGTGGGAGCAGCAGAGAAAACCCTAGCTGACGCCCCCAAGTCAAGAACTTATGTGATCAAGCCTTCAGATTTTCATCTTGTAACTCCTAAGATGCTTTTTAAAGAAGGAGCCAAGGTAAAGGCGGGCGAGCCGCTTTTTTACTCCAAGAAAGATGAACGTATCAAATTTGTATCACCGGTTAGCGGTACTCTTGCTGAGATTAAGCGGGGAGCGAAGCGGGTTATAACCCACGTGGTTATTGAAGCAGACGGTACAGATGCGACTCACGAGTTTTCAAAATTGGATGTTAAAACATCAAGTGCCGAAACTATTAAAGAGCGTATGCTTGAAGCCGGTTTATGGCCTTTTATCAAGCAACGTCCTTATGATATAATTGCCGCGGTAGATACTACTCCCGAGGCAATTTTTATTTCGGGGCATAACAGTGCGCCGCTGGCTCCAGATTATAACTTCAGTCTTAAAGGTAAGGAAGCTGCGTTGCAGGCGGGTGTGAACGCTTTGGCAAAGCTGACCTCAGGTAAAGTTCATCTGGGAGTAGCTAAAACTGCTGATTCGGTTTTTGCTAATTTGAGTGAAGTAGAACTTCATACGGTTTCAGGGCCTCATCCTAGTGGTAACGTAGGAACGCAGATCAATAAAATCAGACCGGTAAATAAGGGAGAAACAGTATGGACTGTAGCTCCCGAGAACCTTGCTATTATTGGTGAATTATTCCTTACAGGAAAATTTAATCCGGAGCGAGTGATCAGTGTATCAGGGTCAGGCATCAAAAAACCACAGTATTTTAAGACCAAAATAGGAGCAGAGGTGTCTACCTTTGCCTATTCTGCCGGAATTAACGGGGATAATGTACGTATGATCTCAGGTAACGTGCTTACCGGAAAACAGGTAAGTGCAGACGGTCATTTAGGATATTATCACAATGAATTTGTAGCCATTCCGGAAGGAGACGATTATGAATTTTTTGGGTGGAATAAACCTGTTTTCAATAAAATATCATCTTCAAGAGCCCTTACTTTTTCATGGCTATTCCCAAATAAGAAGTACGATCTGGATACCAACACCAACGGGGAGCATCGCGCCTTTGTGGTAACCGGAAACTACGAGGAAGTATTCCCGATGGATATCTACCCTTTACAGTTGCTTAAAGCCTGTATGGTAGAAGATCTGGATGCTATGGAAGCTTTGGGTATGTATGAAGTGGCACCGGAAGATTTTGCGCTTACCGAATTTGTATGCGTATCTAAACAACCACACCAAGCAATCATTCGTAAAGGACTTGACTTAATGCACGAAGAAATAGGATAATAGCTATGGGATTAAAAGAAAAATTACACAGTATTAAAGAAGATTTCAAAGGGAAAAAAATGGCACCTGCGTTTAACGCATTGCATACCTTTTTGTATACCCCTAATGAAACCACGCACAGCGGTGCTCACATTAGAGCCGTTGATGATTTAAAACGTACGATGAATACCGTTATTATTGCTCTGTTGCCGGTTTTGGTTTGGGGTATTTTTAATGCGGGATATCAGCACTATGCAGCAATTGATGCCGCTCAGGGTGTTGTACGTGAGGCTAGTTTGTTCGGTAATTTCTTTACCTGGGACAACTTTATATTAGGAGCCTGGACCGTGCTTCCGCTGGTTATAATTTCGTATGGAGTAGGTCTTGCGGTAGAGTTTGTTTTTGCCGTTATCAAAGGTCACGAGGTAGAAGAAGGTTACCTGGTTACGGGTATGCTTGTTCCTCTTATTGTACCGGTTGATATACCACTTTGGATGCTTGCTGTAGCAGTCGTGTTTGGTGTGGTAATCGGTAAGGAAGTTTTTGGCGGAACAGGAATGAATATTCTTAACCCTGCGCTTACCATTCGTGCTTTCTTATTCTTTGCTTATCCTACATGGATGAGTGGTGATAAGGTATGGGTACACGGAGCTCAGGCAGCTGCAGGTACTCCCGATGCATTTTCAGGAGAGACCATTTTAGGATCTTATGCACAGAATAACTCGGTTGTTTATGATTTTGCAGATAAGTTTTTCGGGTTTATCCCGGGATCAGTAGGTGAGACTTCAACATTTCTTATCATCATCGGCGGATTGTTCTTGATGTTTACCAAGATTGCAAGCTGGAGAATTATTCTAAGTGCTGTGGTTGGAGCTGCAGTAATGGGATTGATTTTTAACGGAGTTGTAGATCAGGGATGGATTACAGAGAGCAGTAAGTTTTACGGCTTGATGAGCACTCCATTCTGGGAACATCTTATCATTGGAGGTATCGCTTTCGGTATCGTTTATATGGCGACAGATCCGGTTTCGGGTGCGCAAACCAACACCGGTAAATACTGGTATGGTTTCTTAATAGGATTTATCTCGATTATGATTCGCGTATTCAACCCGGCATATCCGGAAGGAGTATTCCTTGCAATCCTGCTTATGAACGTTTTTGCGCCAACTATTGATCACTATGTTGTTCAGGCAAACGTTAAACAACGTATGAAACGTCTAAAATTAAAAACTGCTTAATCATGGCAAATACAGATAAAAACAGTTACACAGTAATCTTTGCAGTGGTAATGGTACTCGTAGTAGGATCATTGCTCGCCTTTACAGCTTCGAGCTTAAAGCCTGCAATTACTGAAAATGAGCGATTCGAAAAGCAACAAAACATTCTTTATGCTATGGGCATTAATGAGAATGTGGAAGGTTCTGTGAATTTTGTTCCAACAAACAAGGTCGAAGCGGAGTTTGGTAAATACATCAAAGAACAATTAGTTATTCAGAACGGAAAAATCGAAAAAGATTCTTCGGCTTATCTAATCAATTTGAAGCAGGAATTGGCAAAAGATATGTCAGAGCGTAAGCTTCCGCTTTTTGTGGGCGAAAAAGATGGTAAGGACTACTACATCATCCCAATGTACGGAAAGGGTTTATGGGATGCTATCTGGGGCTTTATTGCTTTAGACGAAAACTATGTAGTACAGGGTGTTTATTTTGACCATAAAGGGGAAACTCCGGGTCTTGGTGCAAACATCAAGGAGCGTTACTTTATGGACGATTTTACCGGAGAAGAGATTATGGCTGATACCGAGTATGAAGGAATCACCGTTGCCAAAGGAAATAACGATCCGCTTAACGAGCGTAAGGACGATGGCAAAGTTGATGCCCTTGCCGGCGCAACAATCACCGGTAATGGTGTTACAGCAATGATTAACAGCACCGTTAAATTGTACATCCCTTACTTAAAAGACTTAAAAATATAATTATGGCATTACTATCTAAAAAAGACAGAGGTTTAATCCTTGATCCGCTGGCAGATAATAACCCGATCACCATTCAGGTATTAGGTATTTGTTCTGCACTTGCGATTACCGCGCAATTGAAGGCGTCTATCGTAATGGGAATTTCGGTAATGTTTGTACTGGGTGTGGGTAACGTGGTAATTTCGCTTATGCGTAATATCATTCCTTCCAAAATACGCATCATCGTTCAGCTGGTAGTGGTAGCTGCTTTGGTAATTATCGTAGACCAGGTGCTTAAAGCTTTTGCGTATGAATTGAGTAAAACGCTTTCGGTTTTCGTGGGTCTTATTATTACAAACTGTATCATTATGGGACGTTTTGAAGCTTTCGCTTTGGGTAACGGTCCCTGGAGATCATTCCTTGATGGTATCGGTAACGCCGCAGGTTATGCATTAATACTGGTTGTCGTAGGTTTCTTTAGAGAACTTCTGGGTTCTGGAACTTTACTCGGATTTAAAGTTTTAGGAGATCCAATCGCTAAAACCGGCCTTTATGCAATTGGCTATGAGAACAACGGTTTTATGCTTCTTTCACCAATGGCACTTATCGTTGTAGGTATCATCATCTGGGTGCAACGCGCCAGAAATAAAGCACTAATCGAAGAAAACTAAAGATTACGGGTTGAGTTTTACTCAAGTCTAACTTTTCATAAAAGAAAAATGGAACACGTAGAGTTATTTTTTAAATCAATATTTATAGACAACATGGTGTTTGCCACGTTCCTTGGGATGTGTTCTTACCTTGCTGTGTCTAAAAAAGTTTCGACCGCTGTAGGTCTTGGAGCTGCCGTAATCTTTGTACTTGCTGTTACCGTGCCTATGAACTGGCTACTGGATCAGTATGTGTTGCGACCAGGAGCATTAACCTGGTTAGGGCCTGAGTATGCAGACTACGATTTGAGTTTCCTGTCATTCATTCTGTTTATTGCTACCATTGCGACAATGGTACAGCTCGTAGAAATTGTAGTAGAAAAGTTTGCTCCGGCACTTTATACCTCTTTGGGTATTTTCTTACCTCTTATTGCGGTAAACTGTGCGATCTTAGGAGGTTCACTTTTTATGCAGTCCAGAGACATAGCTACTTTAGGTCTCGCGTTTAATTACGGTTTGGCTTCAGGAATCGGCTGGTTTTTAGCAATTCTTGCCATTGCCGCTATTCGCGAAAAGATTCGGTATTCAAACGTACCTGCACCATTAAGAGGTCTTGGGATTACGTTTATCATAACCGGTCTTATGGCAATTGGTTTTATGAGTTTTGGTGGAATGTTAACCGGAGGAGATGAGAAAACCGAAAAGACTGATGAAGCCGCTCAAATCGAAACGATAACCCAGGATAAAGACGCTGAAGAACCTTTGGCCGAAGTATCACAAGAACTAAACAATAAATAATATGTTTTTAGCAGCAAGTACAGGAGGAGTTATTGCAGCAACGGTAGTAGCGTTTTTGGTTTTAACCATTGTATTGGTTGGCCTACTGCTTTTTGCAAAAGAAAAATTATCACCTTCAGGTCCTGTGACCATCACTATAAACGGTGAGAAGAAGGTTGAGGTAGACTCAGGAAGTTCATTGCTTTCAACTTTAGGTGGAAAGAAAGTCTTTTTACCTTCTGCCTGTGGTGGTGGTGGTACCTGCATTCAGTGTGAGTGTCACGTACTTTCAGGTGGTGGTGAAGCGTTACCTACCGAAACGCCACACTTTACCCGTAAAGAGTTAGCCGCCGGAGCGCGTTTAGCTTGCCAGGTAAAAGTGAAGCAGGACATGGAAATCACCATTCCTGAAGAAGTATTCGGTATTAAAAAATGGGAAGCAACTGTAGTGCGTAACTATAACGTAGCTTCGTTCATCAAGGAATTTGTAGTAGAAATCCCAGAGGATATGGACTACAAAGCTGGTGGATATATCCAAATTGAAATTCCGGAATGTACCGTGAAGTTTGAAGATATGGATATCACAGCTCACCCTGAGGAGCATGATGATCCCAATAAATTCCAGGAAGAGTGGGAGAAGTTTAAGCTTTGGCCACTTGTAATGAAAAATAACGAAGTAGTAGAGCGTGCTTATTCTATGGCCTCGTATCCTGCAGAAGGACGTGAGATCATGCTCAACGTACGTATTGCAACTCCACCATTTGACCGTGCAAAAGGCGGATGGATGGATGTAAATCCTGGTGTTGCTTCATCGTATATTTTCAGTAGAAAGAAAGGAGATAAAGTTACCATTTCAGGTCCTTACGGTGAGTTCTTCATCAACGAGTCTGATGCTGAAATGCTTTACGTAGGTGGTGGAGCCGGTATGGCGCCTATGCGTTCGCACCTGTATCACCTCTTCAAAACTCTTAAGACCGGTCGAAAAGTAACGTATTGGTACGGTGGTCGTTCTAAGCGTGAGTTATTTTACTTAAAGCATTTCCGCGATTTGGAGGAAGAGTTTGAAAACTTCAAGTTCTATCTGGTGCTTTCAGAGCCTTTAGAAGAAGACAATTGGAAGGTTAAAGAAGATATCAATAGTCCCGGTGATGGTTTCGTAGGTTTTGTTCACAATGCTGTAATTGAACAGTATTTGAGTAAACACGAGGAGCCGGAAGAAATCGAATTGTATTTCTGTGGGCCTCCGCTTATGAACAAGGCGGTTCAAAAGATGGGAGAAGATTTTGGTATCCCTGATGAGAACATCCGCTTTGATGATTTTGGAGGATAATCCAAAAAAAGAATTTTATAAAAGCCGTTACGAAAGTAGCGGCTTTTTTTAGTGCTTGTATTTGTTGAATTTCAGGTGTTTAACTTGATTACGTGTTCCTTATTTCAACTATACCGTTAATGGATTGATGTAAGCACTTCGTGAATTGCGTCTGGTTTTAGGGCTTAAAGCTGATCATCTTTGAATCAAATCTTTAACAACTTAAAACTATGAATGCAACACTTAAAAACCTGTTATTTCTGGCTGTACTGGCAATAACAGCAATGACTCAGGGTCAAATTACAAACAACCAATGGTTGTTTAACGCGCGGGTGGGGTATGACTTCCCTACTTATGAAAACAACACACCTTATATTGATTATAACGGTGGACTCGAACTTGGACTTTCAGCAGACTATTACTGGAGCTGGTTTGGTTTGGGTGCAGATGTAGATTATATCTGGAATAAACCGGAAAGTACCTATCCTACAACTAATCTTTTTGACTTAAGCGGTACCAGACCTCTAACCGATTTTTCACTTTCAGAAGATAAAATCAACAGGTTATTTTATGGTATAGGGCCAAGCTTTAGATACCATAATGCTGCCGGGAACTTTAGTACAGAGCTCAATTTACGTGGCGGACTGGCTAATATTAAAGGTGGGCGTACCGAGCTACGGGAAAATACGGTAATTAATGATGTGCTTAACTTCCACTCAGGCTATGATGCTAAAAATATCTTTAGTGCAAAAGCACAAATACGCGCGATTTACTTTGTAAATGATTGGCTGGGTCTCCATGCGGGTGCGTACTATATGAGGCATTTTAATGTAGAGGAACAAAACGATGCCAGCTATGGGATTAGATCGGGTTATTATCCTGTGGAAGAGATAGACGGGCAGAATATCGTTAATCAAAACACGCCTTTCTTTAGAGAAGAATCCTGCGATTGTGATATTTATTCCATTGGAGTTTTTGCAGGTCTTACCCTTGCGGTAGGTAAAAAAGCAAATGCCTGCTCCGTATGTGGTGAAGATCATACACCACAGTGCTGCGCTACTTGTGGCTGCACTGTAACGATTACCGCCCGGGATCAGTTTACCAAAGAGTTGCTGCCCAACACCGATGTTGTGCTTGAGGATCTAAACGGAAACATTACGCAAACCGGAACAACAAACAGCTATGGAGTTGTGGTATTTCAGGATGTGGAGACAGCAGATTATGTGATCAAAGGAAAACTTTATGAGGTAAATCTGGAACAGACTACGCTTTCTAAAGCAGATTTTAAAGACTGTAAGAAGGAAGGTAAAAGTATTCAAAAGGAGATTTTATACACAGACGAAAATTTTATCCTGAGGGGTAACGTCGTAGAGTGTAATAAAAACGAAGGTATACCGGGTGTAGATATCAGCTTAAAAGACACCCAGCGCGCTTCCTTAAAAAACACCCTTTCTGATGCAGACGGAAACTTTATGTTCTATTTGAAGCAAAGTTCCATCTACAGTGTACAGGGAGCTAAAGACGGGTACTTTTCAAATAAGGTAACGGTAAATACAACAACCGAGGATCGCAACTCCAGTCTGTTTATTGACTTTGAAATGTGCGTGGATCCCTGCGGAAAGGCTATACGTCTTGATAACATCATTTTCAACCTGGATAAATGGGATATTTTACCTGCCGCCAGACCCGATTTAGATTATGTAGCTCAACTGATGCTTGATAATCCCGGGATTAAAGTAGAAATGTCATCGCATACAGATTCACGCGGAAGCAATGCCTATAATCAGGAGCTTTCTCAAAAACGCGCACAGGCAACCGTAGACTACTTACTGGCCAAAGGCATTTCAAGAGACCGGCTTATTGCGAGAGGCGCCGGGGAGACCGAACTGCTGAATAAATGCGCAGATGGTGTGACGTGCACAGAGGCCGAGCATACCATCAATCGCAGAACCGAATTTAAGGTCATCTGTTTCTAATGATTCAATTCTTAACAAAAATCAGAGCCGTCTGCAAACGGCGGCTTTGATTTCTTTAAAACTACTCTTATGAAAATTTTAAAATATACAACCCCGGTAGAAAAAATTCTGATTACAGGAATTTATGTTATGAGCATGTTTCTGGCTGTAAGCTGTGAAGATAGCGATGCTTGCGAGTATATAATCTGTGAAGAAAGCTTTAATGTCGTTACTGATTTTGAAGATCAGGAATTAGGTACAACTAGCGATTGGCAGGGCGTAGCAGCTAGAGGAATTAGCATTGTATCAAGAGGGCCGGGTAAGGTGTTACAGGCATTAGATGGCAGCGGTTCATCATTTGCTTATACTGAAACTCTACTCCCTCGTAATTTTTTAACCGCAGGTTGTGAGTTGCGCTATGATGTAGAATATTTTGGAGGTGTAAATAATGCAATAAGTGCGGCAAATTCGATTATAATATATCAAGGTTCAATAAATTCAGGTAATACTCGTGCAGTATTTGTACTTAATTCCAGCTCTTTAATCAATTCTGGACAACCTCCTGTTACAATACATGTACCGCTTGAGTTAGCAACAGGAACGACATTGCCATCTAATACTTATGGCGAATGGAGGCTTGCAGGCTTGACCCCTCCTTATACAGCAACTGATATTAACCTTTTTAATACCATATTACAAAATAGTGATGGTTTGGGTTTTAATCTAGATTCAGGAGGTAACCCAGCCGAACAATGGTGGTATGATAACTTCACCTTCAAGCAATGTTGTTCACTTACAAAGAATGACGGCATTGTTAATTAAAACTTTATAAAGTAAATTTTTTTAGGGTGATGGATTCGTAATCAATATAGACCCTTGATTTCTAAATAGATAAAAGTTGAAACGGTGAAAACAAAAACTTTAAATTTTATTATTTGGATCACGATTTTAACCGGTACTCTATTTTCCTGCAACAGTGATGACGACAGGAATACCGCAGCCAGAAGCTCAGGAAGTATTGATGTGTTTATTGACGGAAGCTCAACGCCAACACAGTATGCCAGTAACATACAGGCTGCAGATAATCCCTTACCGCAAAGCACAGGGTTCAGTACCGTTTTTAAAATAGAAGCCCGGGAAACCGGGGGCTCAGTCTTCCGGTTTTCTCTCGCTCCGGGAACTACCGTACCTACTGTTGTTAATACACCAGCTACTGAGATTATTACCGGACCCATCTCTCAACGTTTGCGCATTGATGGTCTTTTGATAGATGACAGCGCATCAAATGCGCTAACGGTAAGCTACACTCAGTTTGGTGCAAATACCGGAGATCCCATAAAATTGAGCATCATAGGAACTTATTTTATAAACGGGGATACAAATGCGCATACAATTGATTGTCAAATTGATATCACAAGAGATTAAAAGTGATTATCTTAAATTTTTTAACCAACTTATTAAAATGATTATGAAAACCTTCAAAATAAGCCTGCTGTTTGCAGTTGTATTCTTAATGTGCTCATCTTGCATAAGTTTGCGAAACAACTCCCGAAAAACACCGAATAACCTAATTACAAAAGAACGTGCAGATGCGTTGCACAGCGCCTATCTGAGTAATCAATATGTGTATATCAACAATGATTTACCCGGTAATGCGGTTGATAATGTGGGTGCTCTGGTAACAGATGTGAACGATTTACAGCTCTTTTTAGAGTCTGTGATTGCTTTAAAAAAGCGTGATTCCATAAGCAATGTAGGGGTCTATGTCTATTTTGGAGCAGACACGCTAAGTACCGGTGTGACTAAAAGCACGGTGTTTTTTGAGGCAGCTTATGCACTTCAATCCAATACCAAAAGACCTTCGGGCGGATCTTCATTTGCACCGGGAATGCTGGTTACTCCCACCACACCAGATTCATTTTTGCCGGTTGGCGAGGACGACAGTTATTATGATAAATTACACCCGGTAGGCACGCGCAAAACAGGGTCTGGCAACTAATTTGTGAGTATCATGGTAATTCTGGAAATCATAGTTAAATCATTAATGGCTGTAGCATTGGCTATAGCCATTTGGCGGCATGGTGTTTTAAAAAACGGAACCCAAAGTCATTTCATTTATTACCTGACTACTGTGATTGTCATAGAAATTGGGGCCTCCTTATGTCTGGGCTTCTTTGGTAATAATGTTTTAATATATAATTTTTCAGACCTTTTTACGGGTTTCTTTTTTTGCTTTTGGTTCTACAGGATTCTCAACAGGAAAATTTGGGTTTTGGTTTTAGTGCCCTTGCTTTTTATAAGTCTTATCGTGAGTCTTATTTTAGAAAATTGGCTCAAAGACTACAATGTTATCTTCCTCTTTTGTTCAACAATAACTTTGCTGATCCTTGTATTTAGATTTTACATTGAATTTCTAAACCGGGATGAGATTATAGATTTTAAGAAAAATGCTCGGTTTTGGATCACCACAGGAGTACTTATTTATTTTCTGGGGTATTTACCGGTACAGGTTTCCATGTCAAAGGTAAATGGAAATCTCGCTGATATTTTATACACTGTAATCGCATTTTTAAACATTCCCCTTTACGGTTGTATTATTATAGCACTTTTATGTCCACAGAAGAATTAGACGACCGCCTTATTGTAATAATGGCAATTACCGCAGTTGTAGTGGTGGTTGCTGTGATTTTACTTTTTACAGTTTTTGTTTCCAAAAAGAACAAGCTTATACGGGAGCGTCTGCAGTCTAAATTAGAAAGCCAGCGGGAATTACATGAGCTCGAATTACAGGCACTTCGTTCTCAAATGAATCCGCATTTTGTGCACAACTCGCTAAATGCAATACAATACTATATTCAAAGAAATGAGGTCGAGTTGTCGGAAGAATACCTTAATAGATTTTCTAAATTATTCAGGTCATTCTTTGAACTTTCGCGACAACATACTATAAGCCTTAAAGAGGAAATTGAGCTGCTTAACAATTATCTGGCGATAGAAAAAATGCGCTTTGAGGATAAACTCAGTTTTGATATTGAGGTTGATGAAGACTTGGAATTAGATACAAAAATCCCGTCACTTCTTTTGCAACCTATTGTTGAAAATGCCGTAAATCACGGGATTTTTCATAAGAATGAATCAGGCCTTGTACGTGTGATTTTTACATGCCTGGATGAGTTGAGTTATAAGGTGGTTATAGAAGATGATGGTATTGGCCTAAAACGCTCTAAAGAGGTTTTTAAAGCGAGTGGTAAGACCCTCGAAAACAGATCTTCAACCGTTCTCAAAGATCGATTAAAATTGCTCGAGTATAGTAATGCTTTTAAAGTGGACTATCAAATAAAGGATCGGGAGGATTTGCAGGGCACCCGCGTAACGATAACTTTTAAAATTTTGAACGTATGAGTATCCGGGTGTTTTTAGTAGATGATGAGGCAAAAGCCTCAGCCATTTTAGAAAACAAGTTGCAGCGCTTTTGCCCGCAGCTTTCTATTATAGGCTCTAGTCAGGATCCTGTAGAAGCTATTGAATTTATAAGAACAGAAAAACCGGATCTTATTTTTCTGGATATCGCGATGCCTACCATGACCGGTTTTGAACTTATAAAGGAATTTGATGAACCGGATTTTGAAGTCATTTTCGTAACAGCATTTGATCATTACGCAATTCAGGCTATAAAAAATTGCGCCATTGGCTACCTTGTAAAACCGGTAGCAAAAGAAGATTTGATACTAAGTGTACACCGGGCCGTAGAGAGTATTTTAAACAAGGAGATGCTTTCAAAAAATAAACAGCTCATTGCCAATCTGGGTGTACAGACCTTTCAGCAAAAAAAGATTGTTGTCCCGTCTCAAAACGGATTACAGTTTGTCAAAATAGATCATATCATACGTCTTGAAGGAATAGAAGGCTATACTAAACTTCATCTTGTTGGAGGAATATCTATTTTGAGTTCTCATAATATCGGCCATTTCGCAGATTTACTAGATACGGTTAGTTTTTTTAAAACTCACAAATCGCACATCATCAACCTGGAATATATAGAATCGTACCTGAATGAAGGTTATGTAATGCTTGAAGAAAACCATCAGGTTCCGGTCTCAAGGGCTAAACGTGCTGAATTTCTCAATATGCTGAAAAGTAATACGGACTAATTTTAATTAAAATTGCCGGTCCTGTAAACCTGAACTAATCGTGCTTAGTATCTTTGCACCATGGCAACACTTCTTACCGAACAGGAACGACACAATCTGGCGATGAATATCGTGGGAAAAGACCTGGAGTCTCAGGGATTTGAGTTTTTGGGTGTCAACTCTCAATTAAAACGCAATCCACAATTTGTAGCTTTAAAAGACAAGAAATTACATTTTGTAATCGTCAGGGCTTTGCAATATCCTGATGACCCTAATGCCTACGACCCGGTCTTTATGCAGGAAATGAAAACGCACGCAGACAAGTTTAATGCGCGAACTTTTTATGCCGGTGTAGGTTTGGGGAGTGCCGAAGATTACGGCAAACCTGTCGAGAAAGATTCAGCCTATACGCAGGTTTATAATGGTCTGCAGGAAATACTTTAATCATTTTTCAAGAATTATGAAATTCAGTTTAAAATCGATATCTGCGCTTTTATTTGGCGCTTTAGTTTTAGCAATCTGTACATCTTGTGAGCCCGAAAGAAATCTGGTAGTCTACAACGGTCAGGCGCTGGGAACCAGTTACCAATTGCAGTTTTATGCGCCGGAGCGTTTTGATCTTGTAAAGCAATTTGACTCTACCATCACCGCAATTAATAAGTCTATGAGCACCTACCAGGCCGATTCTGATATATCGAGAATAAATGCCGGGGACACCACGATTGTGGTTGACGCTATGTTTAAAGAAGTATTTGCCCTGGCACAGCAAGTATATAATGCAACAGACGGGTATTATGATCCAACGGTTGGGGTTTTGGCTAATGCCTATGGCTTCGGCCCTGATAAGCCCTTAAAAAAGCTTGATTCTATCACTATAGATTCTTTGATGCAGTATGTAGGTTTAGATAAATTGACTATTTCGCAGCAAGGCAAACTTCAAAAAAACACAGAACATATTTATTTAGATTTCAACAGTATAGCAAAAGGGTATTGCATAGATCGAATTGGTAAAATGCTGGAGCAGAACGGGGTAGAAGATTACCTTATAGAACTCGGTGGAGAGCTTTTGGCGAAAGGTAAAAATCTCGATAAAAATCAGGCCTGGCGTGTGGGTATTGAAAACATCAATGCACCTGTAGAACAGCGTACCTATACCGAAGCTGTAAGTTTAAATGATAAAGGAATGGCAGGATCAGGAAATTATCGAAAGTACCGTCAGGACTCTGTAACGGGTAAAAAATATGTGCACACCATCAATCCCATAACCGGGAGTGCCGAACAAAGCGATGTGTTAAGCGCAACCGTAATCGCTCCAACCTGTGCAGAGGCAGATGCTTGGGCAACAGCATTTATGGCTTTAGGTTTTGAGCGTTCTAAAGCGGTTATTGCTAAAAATAAGGATCTGGCGGCTTATCTGATGTATTCAGATCAAACTGAAGACTCTGTATCTGTATTTGTTTCCGAACGTTTTAAACCTTACCTCGTAGAGCCTAATAAATAAGGCTGAAATGTCCCTTAAGGCTAATACCATCGGGTAATTGAAGTTCAAACCAGTAGTCATCAGGATTTAAAAGTGTTCCCAGAAAGGTGCCATCCCAGCCCTCTGAAGATGATTGTAACTGCTTTAAAAGTTTGCCATAACGGTCGTAGATAAAGATTTGAGCCCCGGGATATTCTTCGAGACCAATCAACCTCCAGGTATCGTGAATGCCATCAGCATTTGGAGTAAAATACCGTGGATAATCTAGAACTAAAAAGGGCTGAGTTTCTACTGTACCACAACCATTGCGGTCTCTTATGGCAAGCTGGTGATAGCCGGCTGAAAGTCCGGTGAAAACAGAGCTTTCTACATAGGGACCGTCGTCTAGCGAAAATTCATACGCACCACTTCCTGATACCCGGATACTAACTTCATTGTCGGGGTAATTGAGCCCGGTAACTTCTACCGTTTCAACAATAGCCTTTTCGGAAGGCAAAACCTGAACAGTTTGAGTAGTGGAGCAACCAGCTTCGTTATAAACGGTAATGCTGTATGCTCCCGGTTCATCGATCAATAGGGTATGGAGATCAATACCTTCCTGACCCGTGCTCCACTCATAATAGGTAAAGCCAGAAGCTACGCTCAATTCGACCGGTTCCTGAGTATCTGTGCAGTAAAAAGCTGTTTCGGGAAATTCAAATACAGGACTTTCATCAACTACAACTTCAAAAGAAGTATCAGAATAGCAGCCGCTGCGATTATCTACTATTCGCATAAAAATCTCCTGATCAATTGCTTCGGTAGTATAATTTGAACTCAGACGGTTTTGATCGAGATTCCTATCGTTTGCCGTTGCGTAATAACGTCTGGTGAATACTGAAATATCCTGCCCTGATAAAGCCTCATTTGCTTTTTGATCTAAATTTAAAGTCAGGCTGCTTTCGTTTGCGATGCACACATTCAGTATTGAAGGCTCAATTAATACCGGTGGCTGGGTTAGGTAAAAGTTAAGTGCATCAAGTAGCAGGCAATCTCCGTTAACACTGTTTATGCGATAGTACACCGGTGTCTGGGAGCTGCTCAAATTCAGGGTTGTTATGGCATTTTGGTCGGCATCTCTGTCTTGCTGAGATTGATAAAACCGGATTTGCTGGTCTGAACGGGATCTTATAATTTGATTGCCCAGTGGCAAAAGGTTGTAGTTTTGATTTATGCTCGGGTCGCATATAAAAACAGATCCGGGGTTATCATTAACCAAAGACGCAGCAATGCTTATTTCAAAAGGCACCAGTTCTGAACAGGCGTTTAACGGACTAAAAATACGTGCGTAAAGGGTCTCGCGGTCTACAGTATTTGTGTACAAATCAGCCAGCTCATTGGTTGCCAGATTAGCATCTCCAAGTTCTTTATGAAAACTCACACGGGTATCGGGAAAGCCCTGTAAAATCAAATCACGCTGTATGCTAAGATCATAGGTGTTTGTTCCGGTTGTGGAACAAATTTCAAAATCTTCAGGTGTATTATAACCCGTGGTTTTGGGTGTTGTGGCGCTGCCCGTAAGATTGATATCAAAGCCCGCAGAACCACTGGCACGGTCTATAAGAATGTAATAGGTTTCTCCGGGACTGGCATCAATGGCCTTCAGATAACCGTTGCCGTCAGCTCCCGGTCCTTCTGAAGTATCGGTTTCGGTATCATTAAGACCGGTATCGGCACTTGCGTTTGCCGAAGGCGGATGCGTACTGCTGCAGCGAATGGCACTTCCCAGGTTTTGACAGTCCTGAACGGGCCCGTAAACTGCAAAATCATAATCGTCGTTTGGATTTTCGGGGACAATATCAAATGTAAAACTTCCGCCCTGATCGATTTCTACTTTAAACCACGCGGTTTGATTGTTAAACGAATAACACGGGGGCGGGAAATTGCCCGGCAGACTAAATTCATCAAAACCCACTCCGTTAGGCTGTATTCCTACCGGAGTGTCCCCGCAAAGAACAATAGCATCTGTACAATCGTTGGCATTTTGGGCGTTTAAAACACCAAAAAATACCATAAACAAAACGATTGTAATTTTTTTCATGACCCTGGTTTATAACAAACCGGTAAAATTTCGCCTGCAGCCAGGCGATAGGTATCTACAAGCTCTTTTTTAAGTTTTTGGGTATAATCAATCTCATGAACTTCAAATCCTATACTGCGAAGTTTTTCAAAATAATCCCTGCCATAAACGCGTACGTGATCGTATTGGCCAAATATAGCGGCGCGTTCTTCAGGATCTGTGATGCTGTCGTCTTCAAAGGTTTTTTCTCTTGAAAGATCCTGAGGTATCTGTAAAATGGCCATTCCACCGGGTTCGAGAACACGATAAAGTTCATGCATAGCTTTGGTGTCATCAGGTATATGCTCAAGTACGTGATTGCATAAAATGACATCATAGCTGTTGTCTTCAAAAGGCAAATTGCAAATGTCTGCCTTTACATCTGCCAGAGGCGAAAGCAAATCGGTGGTGGTATAATTGAGGTTTTTAAGAGATCTGAAACGCTTGTAAAAAGCCTGTTCGGGAGCAAAATGCAGCACCTTATGAGAGGCTTTAAAAAAATCGGTTTCATTTTTTAGGTATAACCAAAGCAATCTGTGTCGCTCCAGCGAAAGAGTAGAGGGAGAGAGTACATTTTCTCGGGGCTTACCGTAGCCGTACGGAAGAAATTTTTTAAACGACCTGCCGTCTATGGGGTCGGTGTAGCGCGATCCCTTTAGCCATAATGCCAAAAAAGGCCGGGCAACATAGCTTAGTCGTATAAGCAGGGGTCTGGGAACTGTATTTAAAATGCCTTTAAAGAGTTTGCCAATCATACCTGAAGATCCCCCCAATTTTCACCCGTTTTTATGCGATGCAATTGCATTTCTGAAACGCCAAACTGCTTGGCCAGTACCTTAAGCCGGGTACGCCGGTTAGGATCTAAAAGCTTTTTCTTCAGAACCTTTGCTTCGGCATAGCTCAACTTGGTGTAATGACGTTCGCCCGAGGTACGTCGCTTAATATCCAGTGGACTCGTTTTCTGATGGGCATAGCGTTTTTTATGGGTTGCCCAGGATAAATTTTCAATACGATTATCGGTCTTATCGTGGTTGAGGTGTAATACAGAGTTTTCGTTATCGCCGGGTGTCAAAAAAGCTTTCGCAAGGAGTTTGTGGAGATAAAAGTTGCGACGCTTTCCATTTTTCAGTTTAACATTCACAGTTATATACCCGTTAATCGTACCTCCTTTAATGAGGTTTCCTTCTGGGTTTTTAAAATAACTGCGCACGCGACCATAATTAGATAGACCTAAAGTATATGCCTCATCCCAGTCGTCTTCACGGAAATCTTTCCAGGTTTCTAACTGCATAGCACATCAAGATTTTTGTTAGTTGAATGTGGGCTGTGCTTTGAATGGGGCTTCTTCATCACTGCTTATACCCAAAGCTTCATAAATATAGTCAAAAGTTGAAAGAAGTTGTGGTTTGCCGTCTATTAAAGCCACATCGTGTTCAAAATGGGCGCTGGGTTTGTTATCCCGGGTAGTGATGGTCCACCCGTCGCGGTGTTGTTTAATGCGTTGGGTACCCAGATTGATCATAGGTTCGATGGCAACCACCATACCTTCAACAAATTTCTTACCGCGACCTCTTCGGCCATAGTTCGGCATTTCGGGATCTTCATGCATTTTACGTCCAAGACCATGACCTACCAGTTCACGTACCACGCCATAGCCGTGATCCTCGCAATATTTCTGAATCGCATAGCCTACATCACCTACACGGTTACCGGCTTTAAACTGCTCTATGCCTTTGTATAGAGATTCTTTGGTAACCCGGAGGAGTTTTTTTGTTTCAGGATCTACTTCACCAACTTCAAAGGTATAGGCGTGATCGCCGTAAAAGCCGTTTTTCAACGCTCCGCAGTCTATAGAAATGATATCACCTTCTTTAAGAGGTGTTTTATTGGGAATACCGTGTACTACCTGCTCATTTGGGCTCATACACAAAGTGTTTGGGAAATCATACAATCCCAAAAATCCGGGTATGGCACCATGATCCCTGATGCAGGTTTCGGCAATTTTATCAAGTTCAAGGGTGGTAACACCGGGCTTCACTTCTGAAGCTAATGCTCCCAAAGTTTTAGAAACGATAAGCGCACTTTCGCGCATTAACTCGAGTTCTTCTCTCGTCTTGGTTATAATCATCAGGCTGTCTTTTGAGGGCACAAAGTTACAAAGAATCCCCGCATAGCCCCTAATATAGAAGTCAAAGTATGTGGGGTTCTTAACTCAACAACAGTTTTTGACGACAACCTGGAAAGAATACCGATGCAAGATCCTTAAAAATGAGTTTTTTACTCCTCATTAAATTCAGGAACAGCCGCAAGTGTTTTAAACAGCTGGGCTTTGGCTTTATAAAGCTTATTGGTGATCTCGATGGCTTTCAGCTGACTGTCTATAAGCTTTATTTCCCGCGAGTTTATAAGGAAAATAGAGCTCTCACCCACTTCATATTTTCGCAACTCGGCTGCAAGCATCGTATCGTAATTGATCACTAAATCTTCAACCAGTTCCTGCTGCTCCTTTAAAACTTCAAGTTCTGTATTAACTGCCTTTATTTTATTCTGAAGCGTGAGCCGTGTATTGATGAGTTCAAACTCGCTGTCCTGTAATTTAAGCCTGGCCAGCTGAAGATCTCCGCGTTCCTTCCGCAGAAATAAAGGCATGCTAAAGCGCAAACCGGCTTTGTAATTCTGGGTATAAAACGAATTTAGATTACGTGGCTCTGAGGTGATAAAGTTATAGTTTACATCAATGACCGGAAGTAGTTTGTTGGCTTTCAGGCGTTTTTCAACTTCCAATGCCTGCACTTTATAATCGAGCGAGCGCATTTTAGGGTGGGTATCAATTTGAAAATCGGCCAAATCAAATTCGGTGATCTGAAGCGTTCTGCTCACCACATCACTGAGTTCTCCTTCGGGATAAATATCATCCTGTAACTCAACTGGAATATTATTGCCCAGCCAAAGATAATTGGCAAGTTCCAGTTTTGATTTTTGATATTCGAGACGCACTTCCTGCAAACTCAACTCCCGGCTCTGTACACTTATTTTGGCTTCGGTAGTGTCAATAAGAGGTATAGCTCCTGAAAGTGCACTGGTTTTTATGCCTACAAACCGCTCGGTTGTATTTTCTAAAAAGCGCTCGTAAAGCAACACCTTTTGATAATCCTGTAACCAGTTAAAGTAGGCCAGTGAGGCTTCGTACAGCACATTGGTGACTGCAAGTTGCAGGTCTGCACGGGCTTGTTCCCTATAAAAACGGGCCTGTTTAAGAGTTGCCATGCGCTCATTGATCCACAATCCCTGCCCCAATGAAGCTGAAATACCTGCTGTATAGAGGCCGTCTTCGGGCACTGTATTTTGAGGATTTAAGTAATAACCTTCATTCTGCTCAAATTGGGCCTTTAAGTCAATACCATACCAGGTAGGTATTTTAAAGGTAGCGTTAAGCAGATCGTAATATTCGGTATCCTTAAATACTTTCTGATCAAAATCAACTTCAACCTTGGGGTCAAAACCACCCCGGGCCTTTAGCAGTTTGGCTTCTCCGGTTTGTTCAATGAGATAAGCCTGCCGCGCCAAGGGGTGATTTTGCTGCACCAGATTTAGGTATTCTTCAAAACTGAGGGTAGTCAATGCGTCTTCCTGTGCCCACACGGGAGTGGTCAAAAAAACAAGCAACGCAATAACCCGAATTAAGATTCTCATTTCTTCTTGTCGGTTTGGATATCAGCTTTTTCAGGGGTGTAATAATTGGGCGGGAAGCCGTTGAGCTGGCGCCACAGTTCATACCAGATAGGCACATCTTCAAGAAGTGCCAGGGTATTAGCACCCGATCCTACACGCAAGGCTTCAGGCCAGGGTTCTTCTTCCGGGTCAGGAGCCAGTAAAACACGATACTTGCCATTATCACTAATAAAGCGTTCTATGGCTACTACCTTTCCGCCAAAAGTACCCAGCGAGTTATAAGGCCATCCGCTAAATACGATTGACGGCCAGCCGTCAAACTGTATTCGTACTTCTTCACCCACGTGAATCAAAGGCAAATCGATAGGCCTTACATAAGTTTCTACAGCCAGATCGTATTTAGAAGGCATGATTCCTACAAGTTGTTGGCCTTCTTTAAATGTCTCGCCTACACCGCCTATTATGGCTTTGTTAATGAAACCAGCTTGTGGTGCCGTGATGTAATACATATCATTACGTATCTCATAGTTGGTACGGTCATTTTCAAGCTTGCTCACTGCGGCTTCCGAATCAAACTGATTGGATAGGGCGGTGGAGCGCTCGCTTTGCGCTTTAGAAATTTTATCGGCGTACTCGGCACCCACACGGTTGATTTCGATTTGAGCATTTATAAATTCATTACGGCTTGCAAGGAGTTTGTTTTCCTGCGAAATCAATTTGGCCTGAGTTTCCTGAAGTTTCAGGCGTTTTTCTTCCACATCGGTCACCGCTTTAAGCCCTTCCTGCTGTAAACCCAGAGTTCGCTCAAACTGACGCTCAGCAATAGCCAGATTGGTTTTTGCGGCCTCATAATCGATAGAGTCACTCTTGATTTTAAGATCTGCCTGTATGAGTTTGTTTTCGGCCTGTTCCAGTTTTAAAGCGCGTTCATTTTGCAGGGCTTCAATCTGGTTTGTAAGCGCGACTACTTTCTGGGAGTAGGAGGCAACCGAATTGCTTTTGGCGCGCACCTGTTGCTCCGTACGTTCAACCAGTAGCGGATCAAAATATTCATTCTTTACTTCCGAAATAAAGAGAATAGTATCCCCTTTAGCTACTGAATCGCCTTCACGCACATACCATTTTTCAATTCGTCCGGGTATGGGAGATTGAATGGTTTGCGGGCGCTGCTCAGGGGTAAGCGTGGTAACATAACCTATTCCCTGAATGGTCTGTGTCCAGGGTAAAAATAAAATGATGATCAGAATTATAGTAAAAACCTGTAAAAAGCGGTTGAAGTAGGTATAATGCTTTTTACCCAGAATTTTTTTAGCAGCCTTATATTCTGAGATATCAACTTTATCGTGAAGCTTATTGTGCGAGATGTTAAGCATGGCTTTTAATTTTGGGATATTTTACCGTTTTCCAGGGTTACTGTGCGGTCACAGCAATTTTGCCAGGCTTCGTCCTGACTGGCAACAATGATGGCCCAGGAGTTAGATTTGTCAAAAAGGAAATTAATAATGCGTTCTTTTTCATCTTTGGCAAACTTATCTAAAGGCTCTTTAAGAATTAAAATCTTAGGCTTACGCACAATGCTGCGGGCCAGGACGATCTTTTTGCCAATGGTGCGGGAAAGGCGTTGCCCTTCCGGATAAAGTAGACTGTCAAGACCTTTGGACTGTTCTTTTACAAAGTCGCGTAAACCGGTCTTTTCTATCGCCCAGTCTATATCTTCAAGCGGAATAGAAGTGTCTCCGAAGGTGATATTATCTCTGATGCTTCCTTCAAACGGCGTTTCTTCGGGCAGTGACTGTCCCAGGAACGAACGGTAATGATTGAGGTTAATGCCTTCCAGAGACTTTTCATTGATGTATAAATTACCTGCGGTAGGTTCAAGAATACCGGTGATGATTTTGAGCAGGGTAGATTTACCAGATCCGTTGGTTCCTAAAATCAGTAAACGTTCTCCGGGATTGATTTTTAGATTTACATCTGAAAGAATTTGCTTCTTGTCGTGAGGATCTTTATAACCTATACCTTTCAATTCAAGACTGATTTCTTCATTGGGATCAAAAGGCTTGGATAGCTCCTGAGACTCCAGCTCCTTGTCAACCACCTGTCCAATTTTTTCGAGAGCGGTGAGTAAATCGTAAAAATTCTCAAGCCCCAGAATTAACTTTTCTACCGAATTAATAATAAGCAGGATCACAATTTCTGCAGCAACAAACTGCCCGATGTTCATTTGCTGATTGAGCACCAAAATACCTCCTATTAGCAACAGACCGGCAGTAACGAGTACTTTAAAACCAATCATTTGTATAAACTGAAGGCGTAAAATTTTAAAGTGACTTTCGCGTGCATCCAGGTAATCATTAACCAGGGCATCGTTTTTCTTTAAGGCCAGGCTGGTTTTGCCCGAAAGTTTAAAGCTCACGAGAGTACGGGCAATTTCCTGAATCCAATGTGCAATCTTGTATTTATACTTAGACTCCGTAAGACTGGTTTGTAAACCTTTGTTTCCGGTGAATTTAAATACCAGATAGATGAGTAAGACCAGTAAAACCCCGTAGAAAATAAAGAAGGGATGGTAAAAAGAAAGCAGGATCAGACCAAAAATGATTTGCACCAGGGCCGCAGGAAAATCAAGAACCAGTTTAAACAGGGATTTTTGAACCGTAAGCACGTCGAAAAAACGGTTTGCCAATTCCGGTGGATAGTAGCGGTTAAGTTCGCTCATTTTGATTTTTGGAAATCGATAGGTGAATTCAAAAGAGGCCCGCATAAATATCTTTTGCTGCAGGTTTTCTACGATGCGTATCTGCATCACCTGAAGCGCTCCTACAAAAGCAACACCCAGAGTTACCAGTACGACCAGAATTATCCACGAGGTGCTGATCTGAGCACCCTGTATAAGGTTTACGATTGCCTGTATTCCCAGCGGTAGCGATAAACTTACTAAACCGGCAAATATGGCGTAGTATAAAATTTGCAGAAAATCTTTTTTCTCAAGCTGTATAAGGCCAACAAAACGTTGCCAGGCTGATAAAACTTCTTTAGCCATATATTAAAATTTAAGTAGGTTTAGGATTAGATGCTTAAAATAGTGAGAAGGCGGGGTTTGATCATCGCATTCTGTAAGAGATGAAAAATGATTTTTCAAAAAATGATGATGCAAGGAATCTGCCAGGATAGTACTAGCCAGGCTGGCCGGGTAGGGGTATGTGGGATCAACATCAGAAATCATTTTTCGTATACGATTGGAGAGTCGCTTGTAAATAGCAAAATAGCCCTCCTTATTTTCATCATCGACTTCTTTGGTAAGGTAGGATTTAGAATACTCATTAATTACAATTTTATTGAGAATGACCTCATTAATGTGATTAAACGACTGGTCTTCTTCTACCTCTCGGGTGGCAATCTCAATAGCCTTAAGAAGCTTTTCGACAGGATCGGTAATATTGTTTGTGGCAAAAACCAGTTGGTACTCCTTCCAGCCCCAGTACCAGGAAGTTAAATAGATGAGAAACTTGTGTTTATTCTCAAAATAACGGTAGATTGAACTTTCGGTTGATTCTATGTGTGCCGCCAGTTTTTTAAAGGTGAAGTTGTCAAATCCCAGATCGTTTATAAGAATAATACCGTAAGTAACGATACGCTTCCCCAAATCTGACGATTCCGGATCTTTTAAAAAGATGCTTTCGTTGATCGAAATCTTCAAGTTTTTAAGTAATGCATCCATACCTGATTATTTTGAACGCAAAAATAGTAGTAATACTATCAATATGAATGTTCTTATAAAAATTTTAACCGAAAGCGTTGTAGTTGATCTGCTTTCCGGAAGCGTTAGTATCCCCTGTATTAATAGGTTGAGGTCATATCTGCATCTACAACCAGAATAAAATTGGCTCGATTGCGGTGTTCTTCTTCAAGAGAGGTAAGATTCGTTTGAGAAACCGTGCTTAGGGTGAAGTATCTTAGTTGAGGCCGTTGCAGCTTTAAATACCACAAAATACCTTCGTAAAAATCACTGTGAAAAGCCCCGTTATAATGAAGAAACAGACTTTCATTTTCAAAGTTCTTAAGAATGCTGTGTGCCATCGTAGCATCTTTAAGTGCCTGAGCCATGACCAGTTTTGGACTCCCGTGATCTCCCATCATTTTTAAAATTTCCTGATAGCGTGGTAATTGTGCATCAAAAGCAATGGGTAAAGGTGCTATCCACTCTTTTTCTGATGCAGGTAAACTGTCAAGTGCGCTAAAACCCATTTTGTGAACGGTAGCGGCATAACGTCTTGGGACATTGCTCGCGATAAAATCGATCGTTTGGTTTTTAGCGAATTCAAGCAGGGGCTGATAATCGGTTTTATGGTTGCTCCACAGGCGTGCTTTGTTATTAAACTCTTCATAAGTAAGACTGTCAGTGAGATAGTGATTCACCAAATCCTGATTATCGGTTTCGAGCATTTCTGCGCCCAGTATAAGATTTCGGGTTGCGCTAAGGTCTTTTGCGAGTTCCAGTTCGAGCCAGTGCGCGATGGGGTTGTTGTGCAGTTCACCAAAGAGAATTACATCGGCATGTACACTCAGACTATCTACTACAGCAGTGTAGGGGATCCTATTGCCTGTAGCATCAAAAAATTGGTAAGCAGGCTTGTCTTGTGCTGCTAAGCGGGGTACAGAACAGATGGCAGTAAGAAGAAAGAAGATTCTAATCATCTATTTTTCACTAAAGTTAAGGGTTTATTTGAATTTTATTAGCCCTTAACCCAAGTTTGTGCTGCTTAATAGACCCTGATACGTACCTTTGTCGTTCAATTGAAATTTATGGCAACACGTTTTAAAGATTTGGGCCTTTCCGGCAATCTCGTAAAGGGACTTAATGAACTGGGTATTGTAGAGCCTACGGCGATTCAACAACAGGTGATACCTTTATTGCTGGAGGGAGATGTTCATCTGGTAGGCCAGGCGCAAACCGGCACCGGAAAGACTGCAGCCTACGGATTGCCCATTTTAGAGCGTATTGATCCCCGTAAAAAGCAGATTCAGGCCCTGATTTTATGCCCTACCCGGGAGTTGAGCCAGCAGGTAGCCAAACAGCTTTTTAAGTTTACCAAATACACCGATAAGATTTTTACCGAAGCGGTTTACGGAGGTGAAAAAATAGACATACAGATTAAAAATCTAAGCAGGCCCACTCATATCGTTGTGGCTACGCCGGGAAGATTGATTGATTTACTCAACCGAAAAACCCTTGACTTATCGGGAGTGGATACTGTGGTTTTAGACGAGGCTGATGAGATGCTGAGTATGGGTTTTAAAGAACAGCTCGATACCATTCTTAATCAATTGCAGGGCATTCGCAATAAGTGGCTGTTCTCGGCAACAATGCCTCATGGGATCAGGCAGATTGTAAATCAGCATATGGCCGAAGATGCCCACCGAATACAGGTAAGCCGCGATGTTGTAAATAAAAAGATTGACCACAAGTATATCATTTGCGATGATCTGGATAAGCTTCCGGTTTTGCTCGATTTTTTAAGAAGCCGAAAAGAGGAGCGGGGGATCATATTTTGCAGAACCAAGGCAGCAGCATCTAAACTGGCCAAACAGCTACAGGCAAAAAACTGTGCTGCCGAAGCTTTACAGGGCGATATGTTGCAAAAGGAGCGCGATAAAACCATGCGTGCTTTTAAAAATGAAAACCTGCGCATTCTGGTCGCGACCGATATTGCAGCCCGAGGGATCGATGTCGAAGACCTGTCTTTTGTGATCCATTACGAAATGCCCGATCAGGAAGCCTATTATACGCACAGAAGCGGTCGTACCGCCCGAGCCGGTAAAGAGGGGCTTTCATTGGCTTTGGTTAATACCAAAGAGTTACGCACCTTACGCAAATACGAGAAGGCTTTAGAACTTGCAATGAGCGAGATCAAGGCGAGGTAATTAAAATCATCCGCCTGTTTGCGTAATAAGCATGATTAAGCATTAAGGAATAGGTTTTGTCTGGTTTACCTTATATTTAACCGATTAAAACCCTGCTTCCTGTGCTACGAGCAATTGCCATAATCTTATTTTGTGTTGCGCTTACTCCTGTTTTGCAGGCACAAACCAGAAATTCTGCCTATCTGTCTTTGTCTGATGGTAGTATTGTTTTGGCCAATTTTGATGATTGCACCGTTGAAGAGCTTATAGGGCCGGGAAGTTTTGTGATGTTTGATATCGCCGAAGGCCCCACAAATCGCACCCTATACGGCATATTTGGAGCCACGCTTTTTCTCATAGATCTTGATGCAGGCGTCATAAACCAAATGGGTAATTTGACCAGTAGTTCAGGTCCACTTAGAAGCTTTAATTCTCTGGTAAAAGATACAGATGGCAGTTTACTTGCTGTTACTGACGACATCAGCGGCTCTTTATTTAGAATTGACCCAAACACCTTAGAATCTACTTTTTTAGGAGCAACAAATTATCCTTCGGGAGGAGATTTGAGCTTTATAGAGGGCGATTTATACCTTTCGGCTTTAAACGATAATTTGGTTAAAGTCAATATTGCAGACCCGCCTTCCAGTGTATTGGTAGGAAATATGAATGATTCAGGCTTCTCGTTTGTGTTTGGAGTTGTATCTGTTGTTAGCGGGGAACCCTGTACAGGCAACATCGAGTATACGATGATTGCCACCGGAGCCGGAAGTGTACGTACGGTAAATATTGAAACAGGACAAACGCAGGAGCTTTGCACAAATCTGTTGAATTCACAAGCGATTTTTGGAGCGGCTGAAGTAAGCGTTTCAACAATTTGTAGTATGAGCCTCGATCTCCAACCTGTTTCTTCGGTTTGCGCAGGCGAAATCATTTCAATAAGCACGCAGATCTCACCGGAGGAAGCCTTTGGCAGTTATACCTATGAATGGTATAAAGAAGGAGATACTTCAGTATTGGGAACCGCGGCGCAATTCACGGGTTCATTTGATGAAACAACGACGCTGCGTTGTATCGTTACAGATACAGACCGTGTAGGTGAATTTAGGTCGGTAGAGGCTAGCCTCACCGTTGAGGTTAATCAAAAACCGGTCATTGATGCAATTGAGGACTTTAGGGTGGTTGAAACTTTTACCTTTCCCGAAATAACCGGAGACAATCTTCCGGAATCTGTTCTTTTTTATACAGACGAACGGGGTCAGGGAGATGCTTACAGTACAGGTGATGAGATCAGGTATTCTGCCCGGGAAAGCTATCCCCTTACATTTTTTGTTTATGCAGAAAATGAATCGTTTTGTAACGACGAGATTTCTTTTCAGGTAAGCATTATTTCTGAAGAACTTAGCGATTCTAACCCGATTAGTGCACCCCGGTTTTTCACGCCTAACGGTGATGGCTACCACGATAGCTGGCAAATACAAATTGCCGGTGATGTGCGTGTAGAGGGCGTTTATATTTTTGATCGTTTCGGAAAACTGCTGAAGCAATTAGATACTTCAAATCCTTCCTGGGATGGTACATATCGAGGTAAGCAAATGCCCGCAACCGATTATTGGTATCTCATTAGCTACCGACAGGGCGATTCCGTAAGCGAATTAAAGGGAAACTTCACCTTAAAGCGCTAAATCCTCTAGGACAAAAGAATCCAGTAAAAACTCCACAGAAAAACCAAACTCCACAAAACCGTTCTAAACCAGTTGCGCTTAACAAGTTTTTGAGGAATACCTTCACAGTTGGTCTTTCCTGAAATTTTAGAATGTAAGGGTACAAATTGAAGAAAAGTAGAAAGCCAAAGAATAAGCACGGCGCTCAGGCTCATTATAGTATACAAATCGGCATTGCGGTTGACCTGAATTATAGCAATCAGGAGCTGACCTACCATTAATGGCATAACTACATAGGATACCCTTGGCGTGTACTTTTGATGCCAGATCCCGATGTCGTTTAAATTGTAGTAGCACAGGCCGGGATAGATTACCAGTTGAACCAGCCAGATTAAAACAACCATCCCAAAATCAAAAAGCAAACGTATAATCTGAAGATCCATCGGTATCTGGGATTGGTTTTACCGCCGCGATGCGGGGCTTAGTGGGAGTGGCGCTCAACAATTTGTTTGAGATCGGCACGCGATAGCACGCCGCTCTGACGCCAAAGCTGCTTTCCATTTTTAAAAAGCATCAGGGTAGGGACACCCCGTACCTGAAATTTTTGCGCGATCAGCTGATTTTTATCGACATCAATTTTTACAATCTTGACTTTTTCACCCAAATCTTTTTTGACATCCTCCAGAATAGGAGCAAGGGTTTGACACGGGCCACACCAGGTTGCGTAAAAATCAATGAGTACGGGTATATCTGAATCGGTAAGAGTTCCAAAGCTTGTTTTCATAGCTTCAAAATTACGGGTTGAGCCGCATTTGATGAAATGCTTTAACGCGATCTTAATAGTATCCTAATTCTGGAGGAAACCTGCGTTAATGGTAGTTAATGCGCTTTGGAATAAGGCTTCGCTTCCTTAATTTGAAAGAAATTAGAAATACAACTATGGAAACCAGTAAAGAAAATATTTTAGTAGCCGGAGCAAACGGAACAACCGGAAAAAAAATCGTTTCGTATTTAAAAGAATCACAGTATTATAATCCTGTGGCGATGGTACGCAAGGAAGAACAGCAGGAGCAATTTAAAATTCAAAATATAGATACCGTTTTAGGGGATCTGGAAAAAGACCTTTCTGAAGTGGTTAAAGGTATAGACAAAGTAATATTTGCAGCAGGCTCAGGAGGACACACAGGACCTGAAAAAACTACTGCAGTAGATCAGGAAGGTGCAAAAAGCTTAATTGACGCGTCTAAAAAAGCCGGAGTCAAGAAGTTTGTGATGCTGAGCTCTATCAATGCTGATGATCCGTCAAGCAGTGATAAACTACAACACTATCTTGAGGCTAAAAAGAATGCTGACGAGCACCTTAAAAACAGTGGTCTCCAGTACACCATTGTACGCCCGGGATCACTTACTAACGATGCAGGTAAACGCGAGATAAAGGCAGCTAAAAAAGTAGATTATGGCGAAATCACCCGTGATGATGTCGCGTACACCTTAGTACACGTTTTAAATGATGATGTGGCTCAAAATGCAGTCTTTGAAATGATAGAGGGTGATACGCGAATTGAAGAAGCGATTAAGCAGTTTTAAATGCATTTAATGCAAAACACTAAAAAAGCCCGTAAACATTAAGTTTACGGGCTTTTTTTGTTAGAAATAAGCTCTTAGTAAAATTTGCTTATTATTCTCTGCGCTCTTTGATAAGCTTCCCGATTTTATAAACTACTGGTAGATGTTCAGATTTTGTCATTTTGAATTGGATCAATTAATTTTTCTTGGCTGCTGCCATCGCTTCCACTTTCTTCCTGAACTCGGGATCTTCCTGCATTCGTTTGGCTACTCGTTCCATTGCTTCGGCCCTCTCTACTTCCGAAAACTTCTTCTTCCGAGGCGTGGAATATTCATTGTGAGTATTAGATTCAAATAGTTTGACGGCACGGGCGGTAATCTCCTGGTCGCTTATATCATACTCGGTAAGACCCTGCGCTTCATATTCAGTTGTAATAGCGCGCTGGGCTTCGTCTTTTAAAGCCTGTTGTTTCTCGGCGGGTAGCAGTTCTAAAAAGAAATTTGGTCCTGAATCTATCAGCTCGGTTTTTTTACTGCTATCTGGATAATTATTTTTTAATAAGAAGAATGTAAGCGTAGCTCCTGTTAGACACCCCAAGGGAATTGAAATTTTTATAAAACTGAATGATCCATTTAATTCCCAAATACTGGCTAAGAAAAGGATGTAGGCGATTGAATAAAATAGGATAATTTGAAATGAATATTTAACGCATTCATTTTTATGAGTCGGAACCGTTGAGGCAAGGGTAAGCATTAAAATGAAGGTTGTAAAAAGCCACACTAAAAAGCTACTAGAAAAGTCTTTAGAATCAAATACAAAAAAGAGAGTTTCTTGAAAAAAATAAGCCGTAATTACAGAAAGTGGTATAAAAAGTATCTGCTTTAATATTTTGGTTTTCAATAGGATTACTTTTAATTATCTAATATAGCATCTTTTAAAATTTATAGGCTACAGAATTCTGTAATTGGTGTTTAAAATAACGTTGTTGGGATGGAATACAATAATCTCGCGCGCTCCCGCCTAATCGAAAACGCGAATATTTACCCCACGGGGTGCGGTTCTGATCCTGCGTCCCTCAGATTTTTGACTTTTTATGCCTCTACTATGTTCGGGCGTGTAGCCTAACTAGTTGCCTGAATCTCGCCAGGATTCAAACCTTTTACCATACTCGTATCAGGTAATGCAAAATTTAGTAAAGCTTATGCAGATTGAAGGTAGTTTGCTTCTGGCCAGTCTTTTTTCAATGTTGCATATCTTAAAAAATTGTATAATTGTAACTTATAAATAGTTAAGAATGGGTTATATAGAATCTAATTGGGATGTTTGGTTAATAAGTATTGTCACCGGAGCGGTCGGATCAATCATAGTAATTTTGTGCATTTTTGCTTTCGGTAAACCAAAATTTAGGATATCATCTCAAATCGCTTACTTAGACACAGAAGAATTCGGTATCGATTTAAAGGGTTCATTTCTCATAAAAGTGCAAAATTTGTCCTTTTTTGAGTCATATGATATGTGTGCCACTCTTGTTCGACTAGAGACTTATACAATCCATGACGGAGAAAATAGTCGTTCTTTTAAAGTCGAAATAGTTGAGCCTATGACTAATTATCTAAAGGGTAGGCATCTTTATAAAAATACTGGAAAATCTGCTTTTATATTCCGAACTAATGAAGACCTTAGAGACATTTTGAGAGACAACAAAACTAAGCTACGTTTTACTCTTTTTGCTAGGAATGGTTTTAGTGGGCTTACTAAAATATTTACACAGGAATTCAATACGGTTTCAAGAATTAAGACTGGCCATTTCTGTTTTGGCAAGTGTTTTGATATTAATTAATTATAGTGTCGTTTGTCTATTAAAACGTTAAAAAAGAAAAACTTATCAACTGATTTTGTAAAATTGTATAACACTATTAACCATACATTCAAGAATAATAACTCAAAAACTTTCATTATGAAAAATCAATTTGCATTCCTAGGGTATAAACGAGACACTATGGGTGGTTAAACACCTCATTAATAACTATAAAAAAAAGAAGCCTTTGTATTGATTTACAAAGGCTTTTTTAATTTCTTAAAATCGTGATTATTGTAATTTTAGGTTTTAGTTTTAAATTATTTGTGGTCATCAAGTTTGCCTGGTTGCAAATATTAAAATTCATTCTCTTTCCATTTGCAATGACTGCATTGTCTATTGCTGCTTACCTGTTTTTTGACTACTTTTTTTTTAATGATATCTTTCCTAGGAGATAACTTGATGATAATTAAGGTAGGTTTGAAAAAAAACATCATTAATTTGTCTTACAAAAAACGTGGTCATTTCCCATTTACATTATTTTAGGCCTAAATGGTGTAACACATCAAACTAAATTTATATATTTGTAGTAATAAAAAACCCTCCAGTTACAGCTGAAGGGTCAGTTAAATGCCGGAGGCTTAATGGGTAATCCGGTAACCCGTCTGAAAGTAGTGTTTCAACTGCTTTTTAGAGTGGCCTTAAGATAAAAATGCGATAATTGTTAGTACACTACCAATGAACCCAACAATTAGCATGATTAACTTAATACCATTCCAGATCAAATCTTTCACAATATTAATTGACCATTTTGTTAAATAGCAGAATGGTCTTTTTTTTTATCCGCTACACTGCCAAAATTAACTTAAACCTTTTGCATCTGAAAATTGCTAAATTATTTTTAGACATTGTAAATTTAAGAAATAAAGTAATACTCTTTTTTCACCGCAACAAAGTAGTTTTCAGCAGTTATCAACGAATATTCACTTTAAAAATAGATGCTTGACAAATACTGATCACCCTTAATTTACCGAATAATCTATAGATACACTTGGCCCGCACTTATATAGTACTCTTCAGCGGTGTTCTTTTTATCCTAGTGTCTAATATTTGGATCAGGCTATCGGATGATAGCTGGAATAAATTAGGTGTCATTCTTGGATCATCCTATAGTTGGTCCAGTTCGTGAAAATAACCCGGCTATTAGCAAATGAATTAATTAATATAGCTTGTCCACCACATAAACTATATCAAATGTCTTTAGTATTAGAGCGCAAGCCTAACAGGCATCGTTTTAATGACTCACCTGTCCATATTATAGTAGCAATTGCGATCTCGTCACTTTCTTAAATACCCGTCTCAAATGGCTTCTTTAGTGCTTTTGCTAGTTCAGGAGTTGACTAAGTCTAAATGGGCTTTCTGATAATATATTTCAGTTAGACTAGTACTCCTATTAACTAAAATAAAAAAGAAGTGTCTTGCGACAGCCCTTAATTGTTCAAAAGATTGCCTACATCGGAAGTAGGTTTTCCTGAATAAAGATACTGTATATGGATGAATGAAAATTAAGCGGTGAGAATCTGTTTTTTGAAATTGTTATCTAGATGTTAACTAGAACAAAACAAAAAATCCTAGAAATCAATAAGATAACTAGGATTTAAGTACCCGGGATGGGACTTGAACCCACACGTACGAAGTACACACGGCCCTCAACCGTGCCTGTCTACCAATTTCAGCACCCGGGTCTGTTTAATTCAAAACTATTTAAAAAAACAAAACCAGACTATAAATCTGGTTTATTTTGTGACTTGGCTATAACTTCTCTCGGCTAGTGCTCGAGACAGGCTTCTCGCCAAATGCTCTTTTTTTTAATTCAAAGATTTAAGTTTACAACTTACATTCTTTAAATTTTTGTGACTTGGCTGGGGCTCGAACCCAGGACCCTCTCCTTAAAAGGGAGATGCTCTACCAACTGAGCTACCAAGTCTTTCCCTGAATGCGGGTGCAAATATACAGCCATTTTTTTTATCTGTACAAGTCTTTTTGTAATAAATTTGAAGAAAATTATCAGAAGATATTTAGGTATCTGAAAATCAGATTATTTCTAATATGAGAATTTATTTAATAGGATATATGGGAAGCGGAAAATCTACTTTAGGTAGAGCCTTTGCTCAAAAGCAGAAGTTGAATTTTATCGATTTTGACGCCTACCTCGAAAAACGCGAGCAACAGAGCATCGCGAGCATTTTTAATGAAAAGGGAGAGATCTATTTTAGGAAACAGGAAGCTAAGTATCTAAAGGAGCTTTTACAGGACAGGGAGGATGCGGTCGTAAGTCTGGGCGGTGGCACCCCGTGTTATGGTGATGCTATGGAGCGTATAAAAGCAGCTAAGGGCACCTCTGTATATATCAACGTTCCGGTTACCGAACTCAGCAACCGCTTGTGGAAGGAGCGCGACCACAGGCCCGTACTTAAACATCAGGACACTCCCGAAAAATTGGAAGAATTTGTACGCAAACATCTTTTTGAGCGCAGTTTTTACTACAATCAGGCAGATGTGATCTTACGTACACAGGGGCAAACCCTTGAGGAGTCGCTGGCGGCCCTTGAAAAAGCCCTACTCTAAAATAGCATAGTCGCCTTCTGGATTGAAGCGCACTTTTACCCGCTCCTGAAGTGAGGTGCTTAGCGAGATTCCTTTGTAATCGGCTTTAACCGGGTATTTTTTATGATTTCGGTTTACCAGAACAGCGGTTTTAAATTGCTTCAGCGGCACATCCAAAAAATGTTTAACCCCGTAAATAAGCGTAGTCCCCGAGTTTAACACGTCGTCTATAAGCACCAGAGATTTGTTTGCATAGGCTTCCGGTTTCAGTGAAGTTGCTACCGTCCCCTGAGGGGCGGTTTTATTCATCGTTACCTTGCACAATATGCATTTAATGTCTGAAATCTCTTCGAGAATAGGCTTTAGCCGCTCTGCAATCGCATAGCCATTGAGGGCGACACCCGCGAGTATGATTTCGTTTTCGTCAACATTGCTTTCGTAGATCTGATAAGCAATACGACGTATTTTATGTTGAATATCCTCGTGGGTAAGAATGGTTTGTACGGCCGTTTTCATGGACTGTAATTAAGGTTTCAGATTTTTTCAAAGATAGCGAAGAGTTCTTTGCCTGCCCGGGGTTTTATAGAATTATAACAGCGCTCCAGGGTTTTTATGCGGAAGTATTCCGAAAACAAAGCGGTGTATTCATCTGTGCTGCCTCCAAATGGAGGCCCCTGTTTGGTAAGCGGAAAATCAAAAAATAAACCTGACAGTTTTCCGCCTGAAGCCAGCAGATGGTAACTGTGCCTGGCGTAATCTCTACGAAGTTTAGGATCTAAGGCGCAGAAGAAGGTTTGCTCCAGAATGCGATCATAGACGCACGAATGTTCAAAGAAATCGCCTTCAATGATTTTTAAGCGATCTGTAGCCCGAATACGTTGCTGTAAGCGCTGCAGGGCAGATGCGGAAAGATCAATCACTGTAAGGTGGGTAAAACCGGCGTTGAGAAGTGCTTCGGCCTCGTGCCCATAACCCGCTCCGGGTATCAAAATACGTAAATCTTTCGATGGAAGTTGATCTGCATAGGTCATTAGCGCGGGAGCGGCATAGCCAATATCCCAGCCTGTTTGCGATTCCTCGTAACGGGATTCCCAGTAGGTTTTGTCGAGATTAATCTTCAAAGAAGTCGTCGTTTTCGTGAAAATCATCCAGATCCCGCCGGTCTTTTTTGGTAGGGCGGCCGGTACCTTTCTTACGGTAATACTCTTTAGAGTATTTCAGTAAATCCAGTTTCTCCAGATTTTCGGCAGGCGTACGGTCAACGTAATAAAGACCTGTAAGTTTGGCTCCCACGCGATTGGGCGGGTGATTTAAAACTTCAATGATATAGTCAACCTGATTCTTGCGTATTTGTATGAGGTCTGAAGGAAAAACTTCCCGCGAGGGTTTTACTGCAACATCGTTTATTTTTACCTGTCCTTTTTTACAGGCTTCTGTAGCTATAGAACGGGATTTAAAGTATCGTACACACCATAAATATTTATCTACTCGCATAATCTATTGCTTTAAAGCTCGTTTTTACACAACAAAAATAGCGCAAAATTGTATCTTGCGCGACCTAAAAGGATATTGATGAACATGATGAAAAATACGGTTTTTGCTGCTCTTGGGCTTTTATTGATAGTGTCTTGTAATAAGGATGATGATGGTCCGTCTATACAACCCCCAAGAGATCGCGGCGAAGTTCAGTTAGAAAGTGAAGCAAATATTAGGGCTTATCTGCAAACGCATACGTATAATTATGAGGAGTTTGAAACTCCCGCTGCAGATTTTGATTATGAAATCGTTTTTGATACAATAGCTGGTTCAAATGCTACTAAAACTCCACTTATAGATCATCCCAATCTTATCGCGACTCAATATGAATTTCAGGATGTAAACTACACTTTGTATGTGTTGGTTGCCAAGGAAGGAGCAGGGGCACAGCCCTCTTTTGCAGATTCAACTTATGTGAATTATCAGGGAAATATTGTTGGAGATTCAAAGTTTGACGGTACCACAACTCCCATATGGTTTAATCTTCCGGAAACTATTTTTGGTTACGGTAACGGTTTAAAAGAGTTAAAAGCAGGAACTCAAATTTCTCTTAATGAAGATGGAACCTTCAATTATGGTACAGACTATGGTGTAGGTGCAGTGTTTATACCCAGTGGCCTGGGTTACTTTAGTACTGCCAGGACTTTAATACCTGCTTATTCCGATTTAGTTTTTCGTTTTAAATTATACGGTGTAAATCAAGCCGATCAGGACAACGACGGGGTTCCTAATGCTGAAGAAGATATAAACAAGAATTCTTATTTGTATGATGTAGCTGATGATACTGATGGTGACGGTATAGCTAATTTTGAGGATATTGATGACGATGGTGATGGAATTCTAACTCGTGATGAAATAGACTTTAATGAAAATGGAAATGCGATTCGGCCTTTTAGGGATTCAAACAGCGATGGCACTCCAGACTATTTAGATCCTGATAATTAATCAGAAGAATATATTTAAAACTAAAAAATCCCGCTACTTCAGGTAGCGGGATTTTTAGTTTAAACGTTTATTGAATGTTATAAATTCAAAGAAAGGCTTATGATCAACTGATCAGGGCGGGTGTCTATTCGCGAATCGTTTGTGATAATTCCGTTAGTGCTTAAGAATTGGGCTTCGTTATCTTTAAAGCCACGCTCATAGCGCAAATCAACTCCCAGTTTTCCTAAAGCCACACCTACGCCAAAGTTAAGGCCTACCGTAAAATCGTCCTGAACATCGCCAAGATCAATACCTTCATATTCGGTATCTAAAATATATTGTAAAGAAGGACCTGCAAAAATGTTGATGGGACCAAAAACTTCAAGACCGACTAAAAGTGGAGCGTCCAGTTTTTGTACACTAAACTCATCACTGTTGTAAGTGGTTTTTAATTTGGTGTAGACCAGCTCAGGTCTGAAGTATAAACGTTCACCTGTGCGACCAAAAACACCAACGTGAAAGCCTAAATCCCGGTCCGGGTTTTCATAAGCTTCACCTACATCATTACTGATGTCACCTGTAGCGCCGTAATTAAGACCTGCTTTAATACCAAAGCCCGGGTCTGACTGCGCGTAGGTATACGACCCGATTAAACATAAAATTCCTAAAAATGCTTTTTTCATATCAATTAAGTTGTGCCCTGCGGGCGGTTAAAATTAAAATGAATCAAAAATGATTCCGAACTAATTTTTGGTTGATGCTGAAAACAGGCATTCTTAGGAATTATATCATAAAAAGTGCCTACTTCTTAGCCAGCACTCTATTAACGGCCTCTACAATAGATTTAGTATTAAGACCGTATTTTTCCATCAATTCGGCAGGAGTACCAGACTCGCCAAAGGTGTCGTTTGTAGCGATAAATTCCTGATAAACAGGGTCATTTTTAGCTAATACACCGGCAACGCTTTCGCCCAGACCACCTAAATAATTGTGCTCTTCACAGGTCACAACGCAACGGGTTTTCTTAACCGAATTTAAAATAGCTTCCTCGTCAAGCGGCTTAATAGTGTGAATGTTTATCACTTCAGCGCTGATTCCTTTTTCTTCCAATTGCTCAGCAGCTTCAAGCGCGTGCCATACCAGGTGACCGGTTGCGATAATGGTGACGTCAGAACCATCTACCAGATGTAAAGCTTTCCCGATTTCAAATTTTCCGTCTTTTTCGGTGAAATTAGGAACGCTTGGGCGACCAAAACGCAGGTAAACAGGACCGTCATAATCAGCGATCGCTATTGTAGCAGCTTTGGTTTGGTTGAAATCACAAGGATTGATAACCGTCATTCCCGGAAGCATTTTCATAAGACCGAGATCTTCAAGAATCTGGTGGGTTGCCCCATCTTCTCCTAAGGTTAAACCGGCGTGAGAAGCACATATTTTTACGTTTTTACCGGAGTAAGCAACACTTTGACGAATCTGATCGTAAACGCGACCGGTAGCAAAGTTTGCAAAGGTGGTAGCGTAAGGTATTTTTCCGCCAATAGTCATACCGGCAGCCATACCTATCATGTTAGCTTCTGCGATTCCGGTTTGAAAGAAACGCTCCGGGTGATTTTTTTCAAAGTCGTTCAGTTTAAGCGATCCGGTAAGGTCAGCACACAGCGCAACTACATCTTCATGTGTTTTGCCGAGCTCATCCATTCCGGCACCAAAACCTGAACGTGTATCTATATTTCCTGAGTTTGTGAATTTTTTCATAGTGATTGTCCCTTAAATAATACGAGTATTAAAGTGGGATTGATTTAAGATTAATAGCTTGTTTAAAGAATACCTGTTTGAAGATTAATAATCTCCAAGGGTTTCCGGGTTTTGCGCTAAAGCTTTCTCAAGCTGCTCGTCATTAGGAGCTTTACCGTGCCACGCGTGCGTGTACATCATAAAATCAACACCGTTACCCATAATAGTATGCAGTAAAATACAAACCGGTTTTCCTTTTCCGGTACGTGATTTGGCTTCTTTTAAACCTTCGACAATAGCGGCCATATCATTACCTTTCTCGATATCAAGCACATCCCAGCCAAAAGCTTCAAACTTGGCACGTACACTTCCCATGTTGAGAACGTCATCAGTGCTTCCGTCAATTTGCTGTCCGTTAAGGTCAACCGTAGCGATGATATTATCTACTTTATTTGCAGCAGCATACATAATGGCTTCCCAGTTCTGACCTTCCTGCAATTCACCATCTCCGTGAAGGGAGTATACCAGGTTATCATCACCATTAAGTTTTTTGGTCTGTGCTGCCCCAAGAGCTACACTAAGACCCTGACCCAGGGAACCAGAGGCTATGCGAATACCGGGGAGGCCTTCGTGAGTGGTAGGGTGTCCTTGCAGACGTGAATCTATTTTTCTAAAGGTATTGAGTTCATCAACAGGAAAATAACCCGAACGGGCCAAAACGCTATAGAAAACGGGAGAAATGTGACCGTTAGAAAGGAAGAATAAATCTTCGCCCTTTCCATCCATATCAAAACCTTCTTTACGTTTCATCACTTCCTGATATAAGGCTACGAAAAATTCAGCACATCCTAGCGAGCCTCCGGGATGCCCGGAACTTACCTGATGTACCTGCCTTACGATGTCTCTGCGTACCTGTGAGACAAAATCTTCTAATTCTTTAATGTTTGGCATGTTGATTGAGTTAAAAATTGAAGGTCAAAAATACCCATTTTTAACAGGTATTACAATCAATACGCTACTTAATACGGTGGTTTTTAGGATAATTTAAGAAGACAGGAGTTATAAGTGATTATTTTACACTTATTAAGCATTTTTTCGGGCCAAAAGTATCTATTAAATAGTTTTATCTTTGCCCCTCTAATTCAGGATATGCAATTTGAACTCGTAAGTACCGATGCTGCCAGTAAGGCCCGGGCAGGAACTCTAACTACAGACCACGGAACCATTGAAACCCCCATCTTTATGCCGGTGGGTACGGTGGGTACGGTTAAAGGTGTGCATCAGCGGGAACTTACTCAGGATATTGACCCCGACATCATTTTGGGGAATACCTATCATTTATATTTAAGACCACAGACCGCTATTTTGGAAAAAGCAGGCGGACTGCACAAGTTTATGAACTGGGACCGAAATATCCTGACAGATAGTGGCGGGTATCAGGTGTATTCGCTTTCAGCAAACCGAAAAATCAAGGAAGAAGGGGTAAAGTTTAAATCGCATATAGACGGCTCATTTCACATGTTTACGCCTGAGCGGGTGATGGAAATTCAGCGTAGTATCGGCGCTGATATCATTATGGCTTTTGATGAGTGTACGCCCTATCCCTGCGACTACAACTATGCCAAGCGTTCTATGCATATGACCCACCGCTGGTTAGACCGGTGTATCAATCACCTGGCAAAAACTCCGGTGAAGTATGGGTATGATCAGGCGTTTTTTCCTATTGTGCAGGGCAGTACGTATAAAGACCTGCGTGTACAATCTGCCGAATACATTGCCAATTCTAGTGCAGTAGGTAATGCTATTGGTGGCCTTTCTGTAGGCGAACCTGCTGAAGAAATGTACGCCATGACCGAAATTGTAACCGATATTCTTCCGTATGAAAAACCGCGTTATCTGATGGGAGTGGGTACGCCAATCAATATTCTTGAAAATATCGCGTTAGGTGTTGATATGTTTGATTGTGTGATGCCTACACGTAACGGTCGAAACGGAACCTTGTTTACCCAACATGGTACTATAAATATTAAAAATAAAAAATGGGAGGCCGATTTTTCTCCGCTTGATCCCGACGGAACCACCTGGGTAGATACCGCCTATTCAAAAGCCTATGTACGGCATTTGTTTAGCGTAAATGAAATATTGGGCCGCCAGATTGGTACGATTCATAACCTGGGATTCTACATGTGGCTGGTGCGTGAGGCTCGTAAACACATCATCGCAGGAGATTTTTATTCCTGGAAAGAAAAGATGGTAAAACAAATGGATAAAAGACTCTAGATGAAAATCTTAGACTGGTACATTTTAAAGCGTTATCTGGGTACATTTATCACGATGCTGTTGCTGTTTATCCCTATTGGGATTACGGTAAACCTGGCAGAAAAGATAGATAAAATGCTGGCTAATGAAGTGCCGTTTAGTGAAGTAGCTTTGTACTACCTCAATTTTACCATTTACTTTGCAAACCTGCTTTTTCCCCTGTTTTTATTCCTTTCGGTGATCTGGTTTACTTCTAAACTGGCCAATAATACCGAGGTTATTGCTTTCCTGAGTAGTGGGGTATCCTTTTACCGTTTTCTCAGACCTTATATAATAGGAGCGACCATTGTTTGTGTGGGGGCCTATATTTTGGGAACCTATCTGGCTCCGGCTGCCAGTCGCGGCTTCAATGAGTTTTCGTATGAATACTTAAAAAATAATAAAGATGCCCGGGAGACTGCTAATGTCTATCGGCAAATCAATGACAATGACTACATCTATGTGAGCAGGTTTACGCCTTCAACACGTATGGGGCAGAATTTTACGCTGGAGCATTTTGAAGATAATACGCTTCAATATAAGATTCAGGCACGCAGCATTGTCTATATACCCGAAGATTCCGTTTACAGACTTAATCAATACAAGAAACGAATCATTGGTAAAGAAGGTGATATTTTGATATCTGAGCCAAAAGTAGATACCACGTTTTCATTCGACCTTGAAGATTTAACGCCAGTCGAGTACATCGCCGAAACACTGACTACACCACGGCTGCGCGAATTTATCGATAAAGAAAAGGCCCGGGGTTCTTCAGCAATCAACCGTTATGAGGTGGTATTATACAAGCGCTTCAGTTTGCCCGTAAGTGCTTACATTCTTACCATTATCGCCGTGGCCGTATCTTCTATGAAACGCCGTGGGGGAATGGGGGTCAATCTGGCGTTAGGTATTTCGCTGGCATTTATTTTTATATTCTTCGACAAGGTTTTTGGTACCATTTCAGAGCAATCTGATTTTTCGCCCCTGGTGGCAGTCTGGCTGCCTAATGTGCTTTTTGGTATACTGGCAGTTTATTTGCTCAACTATGCAAAACGCTAGTCTTAAAGATTATCTGCATCTTCACCTCATTGTCTTCATTTGGGGATTTACCGCTGTTTTGGGAGCCCTTATCAGTATCGGGGCGATAGAGCTGGTGTGGTATCGTATGGGGTTGGCCAGTGTGGCCATTTTTGCCTATCTCAGGATTAAAAAGATTCCATTAAAAACTACTCCAAAAGCGCTTGCGGTAATGCTTGGTGCGGGAGTATTAATCGCCTTGCATTGGCTCACTTTTTTTGGTGCGATAAAAATGGCTAATGTTTCAATAACCCTGGCGATGATGAGCACCGGAGCCTTTTTTACCAGCATTTTAGAGCCTTTATTTTACAGGCGAAAAGTGATTGGGTACGAAATCATTTTTGGAATTTTGGTTATTCTGGGTTTGTATCTCATTTTTAATGTGGAAACCCGATATACTGCCGGAATTCTGGTCGCGCTTCTTTCGGCTTTGCTGGCGGCATTCTTTACTTTGATTAACGGAAAGCTGGTAAAAAACCACAATGCTGTAAAAATTTCGTTTTTTGAGATGCTTTCCGGCGCCGGAAGCATCACCGTATTTCTCGCTCTAACCTCTCGTTTTGATTCCGGTTTTTTTAGTTTTCAGGCATCAGATTGGTGGTATTTGGGCATTTTGGCTTTGGTTTGTACCGCCTATGCTTTTATCGCTTCGGTAACTGTAATGCGTAACCTTTCGCCCTACACTGTTATGCTCACCACAAATCTGGAACCGGTTTATGGTATTATTTTGGCCTTTCTCATTCTGGGTGATTCAGAGCGCATGAGTACCGATTTTTATTTTGGAGCTATTTTGATTTTGATCACCGTTATTTTAAATGGAATTTTTAAAAACCGGCAACGCCGAAAACAGCAACGCCTGCTTAATGCAAATGAATCACAGGTGAGCGTCTAGTTCTGCAAATGTCTGAAATCTATAAAAACCGAAAAACGGAGAGTCGTATCACCCTTTAGGCTTGAGTTTCATTATATTGATTTCACGCTAACCCAACCTGTATTCATTCTCCATTATCGAGTAAATACTTTATATTTGTCAGCTAACTAAAATTTTCCCCTAATGGAATATTTAGATTTTGAACAACCCATAAAAGAGCTTGAAGAACAGCTCGAAAAATGCACGCTTATAGGTGAAGAAAGTGATGTAGACGTCACAAACACCTGCAAGCAAATTGAGAAAAAGCTCAAGGAAACCAAGAAAGAACTTTATAAAAATCTCACGCCCTGGCAGCGTGTACAACTCTCACGCCATCCTAATAGACCGTATACCCTTGATTATATCAAAGCGCTTTGCGGCGATACCTGGTTAGAACTTCATGGCGATCGCAACGTAAAAGACGATAAGGCGATGATAGGAGGTCTGGGTAAAATAGGCAATCAGAGTTTTATGCTCATCGGCCAGCAAAAGGGATATAATACGAAAACACGGCAGTACCGTAATTTTGGTATGGCAAACCCCGAAGGCTATCGTAAGGCGCTTCGTTTGATGAAAAGTGCCGAAAAATTTGGGTTACCGGTTGTAACCTTTATTGATACCCCGGGAGCATACCCCGGTCTGGAAGCTGAAGAACGCGGCCAGGGAGAAGCTATCGCCCGAAACATTTTAGAAATGACCCGCTTAAAAGTTCCTATTATCGTTTGCATCATAGGTGAAGGAGCCAGCGGTGGTGCTTTAGGTATTGGAGTAGGCGATAAGGTGCTTATGCTTGAAAACACCTGGTATTCGGTTATTTCGCCGGAATCCTGCTCTTCTATTTTATGGAGAAGCTGGGAATTTAAGGAGCAGGCAGCAGAAGCGCTGAAGCTTACCGCTAACGATATGAAAAAGCAAAAACTCATTGACGAGATCGTAAAAGAACCTCTGGGAGGAGCCCACAGCGACCGTCAAAAAACCTTCGATACGGTAAAAGAAAAGATTCTACAAGCTTACGATGAGTTTAAAAACTTATCACCAGCCGATCTGGTTAAAAAACGCATGAATAAATACTCAGAAATGGGAGTATTCAAAGGCTAATAGACTTAAACATCACTTGTCATTAAAATCCGGAGTTTTTGACTCTGGATTTTTTTATGGTTGTTAACAAGATTATTTAGTTATCAACAATCAGATTGTTAACTTGTAGTGAACAACGACTGGTCAAAAAACTTGAACTGCCCTTAACATTTTTTTTACATTCGCCCTCATGGAAAATCTAAAGACCAAACCTAACTATATAATTCCCTCTAAGGATGTTATTGCCCTCGAGAAGGGTAAAATACCGCCTCAAGCTATTGATTTAGAGCAAGTTGTTCTTGGGGCAATGATGATTGATAAAAAGGGTGTTGATGAAATCATCGACATTCTTAGTCCCGAAGTTTTCTACAAAGAAGCGCATCAGCACATCTATGATGCCATTAGATCACTGTTTGAAAACGGGGAGCCCATAGACTTATTAACCGTTTCTGAGCAACTCAAGCAAATGGCCAAGCTTGATAAGGCCGGAGGCGACTATTATTTGATACAACTTACCCAAAAAGTATCTTCTTCTGCCCATATTGAGTACCATGCGCGTATCATTTTGCAGAAGTACATTCAGCGAAGCCTCATTAAGATTTCTAACGAAATTATTGAAGAGGCCTACGATGAGACGACAGACGTTTTTGACCTCTTAGACAACGCCGAAAGTAAACTGTACGAAGTAACTCAGGGCAATATTAAGCGTAGTTCAGAAACAGCGCAGAGTCTGGTAATTCAGGCTAAAAAGAAAATTGAAGAAATTTCAAATAAAGAAGGTCTTTCCGGTATTCCTTCGGGCTTTGACCGTCTCGATAAGCTTACTTCCGGGTGGCAGCCCAGTGACTTAATTATCGTTGCGGCACGTCCGGGTATGGGTAAAACGGCATTAACCTTGTCTATGGCGCGAAACATCGCGGTAGGCCAGGGCATACCGGTAGCATTCTTCTCACTCGAGATGGCTTCGGTACAGTTGATTACCCGTTTGATCTCTTCAGAAACCGGTCTTTCTTCAGAGAAGTTGCGTACCGGAAAGCTTGAAAAACACGAATGGGAGCAACTTAACGTAAAAGTAAAAAGTCTGGAGAAAGCCCCGCTTTTTATTGACGATACGCCGTCGCTTTCCATCTTTGACCTGCGTGCAAAAGCACGTCGTCTCGCCTCACAACACGGTATTAGAATGATCATCATTGACTACCTGCAGTTGATGACCGCAGGAGGCAGCCAGAAAAACGGTAACCGTGAACAGGAGATCTCGATGATCTCGCGTAACCTTAAGGCTTTGGCAAAAGAACTTGATGTGCCGGTAATCGCGCTATCACAGCTTTCACGTGCCGTTGAGACCCGTGGGGGTAGCAAGCGTCCGTTGCTTTCTGACCTTCGGGAATCTGGTGCGATTGAGCAGGATGCAGATATTGTATCGTTTATCTACCGTCCCGAATACTATAAAATTGATGAGTGGGATGATGAAGAACGCAGCCCTACAGACGGGCAGGCTGAATTTATCGTAGCCAAGCACCGTAACGGGGGTCTTGAAAATATCAGGCTTAAGTTTATTGGCCATCTGGGTAAATTTGATAACCTCGATGATTTCAGTACGCCTTACCAGTTTGAGTCGGCGATGAACCAAAACGCCGCGGCAAACGATGATACCTTTAGACCCGATACCTTCCCAACTCCCGATCAGGCTTTTGGAAGTAGCATGAATGATGGTGGTTTTGACCGCGATGGCGAAGATGAGGTTCCGTTTTAATTCAATTTAGAATGTTTGTATAATTTAAAAGGAAGCAGTTAAAACAGCTTCCTTTTTTTTATTTTCAAAATCTCAATCTCAACAGCCCATGAGTCTTTTAAAAAAAATCGCTTTTACCCTTTTTGCATTTTTTCTGGCTTATCAGGTTTATGTTCTGGTGGCTTTATTCATTTGATTGGAGCCCGGTTCAGTTTCCATTGGTATTCAATTTATCATGGCTTTTTTATTGAGTCTTTGTATCACGGGTGTTTTTGCTTTTTTGGGTTTTGTATATCCTACCCAAAAAATTTTACCGGACGGTTATTATGTGATTCGGCATCCCGAAAGCTTGAAAAGGCTCTACGCTGTTGCGCAGGTTGAATATTTCAGAAAAGCGCTTCTGTTATTTTTTTGGGGAAGAACAGAAAATAGAAAAAAGTATTTTGACGGCTCACGACAAGGCATCAGAAATTTTATGTATCAGACCAAACAATCAGAATTTGGCCATCTGGGTGCATTTGTAGTCACATTTCTGGCCTGTATAATACTCTTTTACTTTAGTTTTTATTGGCTTGCGGGCTTTGCGTTTTTGATCAATATTTTGGGCAATGCGTATCCCGTTATTCTTCAGCGCTATCACCGCATACGTATAGGTGCCTTTTCAATTAAATTTACAATGAAATCCTTTTAAGGAATATGATTCCTGGATACTAGGCATATTCTTTGCAACGTTGTATTTTAAGCAACGCATATGAAAACAAACTTTACTTACCCAAATACGTCTACTCAGGTACGACTAAGAGCCCTCCTAATCGGGGTTTTGTTATTCGTTTTTACAATACCGGCAATGGCCTCTTACGTTTTAATCCCTATGGATGCCGATAGCCAAAAGGAACATTTAAAAGCCTACGGAATCACCTACTGGACGCTGGCCAAACAGCAAAAAGTAAAATGGCTGCTCAATTATCGCGGCGGATCTTTTCTGCTTCCGGATACCGAAGAGTTACAGAAAGAATGCAAGATTCGCGGGGTTTCTTTTGAAGTGATCAGTGATGCAAAAGCCGAAAGTATTTTGGCAGAAATAGAAAGTCCATCTCAAAATATGGAAGCCGTAGTGCTCGAGAAAGCTCCCAAAGTTGCAGTATACACACCCGATGGAACAGCGCCCTGGGATGACGCGGTTACCATGGTTTTAGAATATGCAGAAATTCCATACACCAAAATCTATGATCGCGAAGTGCTTGCAGACGAGCTGGTACTATACGACTGGTTGCATTTACACCACGAGGACTTTACCGGGCAATACGGTAAATTTTACGGCTCGTACCGCGCAGCTCCCTGGTACATTAAAGACAAGCAGGATGCAGAGGCATTAGCGGCAGATTTGGGTTATGATAAAGTTTCCCAGGAAAAGCTGGCAGTTGCCAATAAAATAAGTGATTACGTCATAGGTGGTGGTTTTATGTTTGCGATGTGCAGCGCTACAGACAGTTTTGATATAGCGCTCTCTGCAGAAGGGGTAGATATTTGTGAGCCTATGTTTGACGGCGATGCTTCAGATCCCAACTATCAGAGCAGAATCAGCTTTGAGCGCACGTTTGCCTTTCAGGATTTTATGCTTGAAAAAAATCCGGCGCGTTACGAATTTTCAAGTATAGACACCACCCCTTATCGCAGGGTAAATGCTGATAGCGATTATTTTAGTCTGAAAGGTTTTTCGGCAAAATGGGATCCCGTGCCTACTATGTTGTGCCAAAACCACACTGCTTTGGTTAAAGGTTTTATGGGACAGACCACGGCCTACAACGCAGAGCAGATCAAACCTCAGGTTTTGGTAATGGGTGAAAACAAGGCTAATGGTGAAGCACGTTACATTCACGGAGTAAAAGGTAAAGGCTTTTTTACGTTTTACGGAGGCCACGATCCTGAAGATTACCAGCATCGGGTAGGTGACCCCAAAACCGAATTGAGACTACATCCCACCAGTCCCGGATACCGGCTTATTTTGAATAACATCTTGTTTCCGGCTGCTAAAAAGAAAAAGCAAAAAACATGATACGCTTACTGCATACAACAATCTTTTCCGTTTTTGTGGGACTTTCGCCTCTGGGGGAAAACGTATTTGCAGTAAACAGTCCTGATCAGAATACTGAAGTTGAGACCGGCCCGTCAGAAGAATACGTTTTTCGCACGATCAACAAAAACGTGCGCTTTAGCTGGGAACCCAATAAAAGATTGAGTTGGTCTGATTTTAGAGGTGTTCCCGATAGGTACAGCAATTTTGCGGCAACCTCAAATACCGGGATAAGCCATACCTATACCCTAGATGCTAAAGGCTATTATATTAAAAATTCCTCACAGGTTCGGGCCAATTTCTACCCCAATCTTTCGTGGTATATCCCAAAGCTGATCAACGAAACCACATTAGCTCACGAGCAAACGCATTTTGATATTTCTGAACTCCACGCACGTATATTGCGCAAGGCCATTGCCGAGTACCGGTTCAGCCGCAATTCAAAATCTGAAATACAGAGCATTTATCAACAGGTAGAAGAGGCCCGTAAAGCGATGCAGGCAGATTTTGACCGGGAAACCAAACACTCTGTTGACCGTCAGAAGGAGATAGCATGGGAGGCTCATGTAGCTCAATTACTCTATAAATACCGGTTTTGGGCGAACTAGTCGCCGGCTTTAGGCAACGTTAATCTTCTGTTAGGGTGAAGGCTTATTTTCCATAAGTCATTTATTTTTAAAAGAAAAAGATGATACGAGAAGGAAGCGAAGTAAAATGGAAATGGGGCAATGGTACTGCAACCGGTACGGTTAAGAAGACCTACACAAAAGAAATCACTAAAACTATTGACGGCTCTGAAATCACCCGTAAAGGAGAAGAGGGAAACAAGGCCCTTTATATTGAACAGGAAGACGGAGCTAAGGTTTTAAAACTGGAAAGCGAAGTTCAAAAAGCCTAACACTATGGCAGAATTTATTAAAGTTTACGAAGAAAACCCGAGTGAGCGGGAGATCAAACGTATCGTCAAGATTCTTAAAAATGACGGAGTGATCATCTATCCTACAGATACCGTTTACGGTTTGGGATGTGATATTACCAGTAATCGCGCCCTGGAGCGCGTGGCACATTTGCGTGGAGTGAAGCTGGATAAGGCCAATTTTTCCTTCATTTGCGAAGATTTGAGTAATCTCTCAGACTACGTGAGGCAAATAGATACGCCTACTTTTAAATTGCTCAAGAGAGCGCTTCCGGGACCCTATACGTTTATCCTGCCGGGGAATAACAACCTGCCCACCGTATTTAAAAAGAAAAAAACAGTGGGTATACGTGTGCCCGATAACGCCATAGCCCGGGCGATCGTTAAGGAGTTGGGTAATCCTATTATTTCGACTTCTATACGTGATGAAGATGAGGTGATCGAATATACCACAGATCCCGAGTTGATATTAGAAAAATGGGATAAACTCGTTGATGCTGTCGTTGATGGTGGTTACGGTGGAAATATTCCTTCAACCGTGATAGATCTTACAAGTGGTGAAGCTGTCCTGATACGGGAAGGAAAAGGAGCCCTGACCATTTAGAAAACATATAGAAATACGGTTAAAATCGTATTAAACTGAAGCCCCGGATACTGTAAAATATCCGGGGCTTCGTAATTTATAGTACGATCTGGAAATTGCATTTTAAGCTTTGTTTTACAGAATACTGAAAGCAGTTTACCGGTGAAAAAAAACAACTCCCGTTTCGGGAATAAAAAAAAATCTATGAGTTATTTTAAAACAAGCTCTATTGAAAATAGAGAAAACATCAAACTGTATTACGAGGATTATGGTACCGGTGATCCGGTGATCCTCATTCACGGCTGGCCGTTAAGTGCCCAAATGTGGGAATACCAAACACAGGTGCTGGTAGAAGCCGGCCACCGCGTGATTGCCTATGATCGTCGTGGTTTTGGACGTTCTGATAAACCCTGGAGCGGCTATGATTACGACACCCTTGCTAAAGATCTAAACGATTTGATTACAGGGCTTGACCTTGAAAATGTTACGATTGTAGGGTTTTCGATGGGAGGTGGCGAAGTGTCGCGATACATTGGGAATTATGGTACGTCAAAGCTGAAAAAAGCGGCTTTGGTTTCTTCAGTCGCTGCATTTATGCTCAAGACCGATGATAATCCTGACGGTGTTCCGCAGGAGACTTTTGACGGGTTTAAAGCAGCGGTTCGTAAAGACAGGCTAAGCTTTCTAAAAGATTTTGGAAACAATTTTGTCAATTACGACGATAACAAGGACAAAATCAGTGAGGCGCAGGTTCACTTTAATTGGTCAATTGCCGCAGGTGCATCGCCAAAGGGTACTTTAGATTGTATCACTTCATTTGGCACAACAGATTTTAGAGCGGATCTCGAGAAATTTGACATCCCTACCTTGATTATTCACGGAGATGCAGACCAGGTGGTACCTATTAAACCTTCCGGAGAGCAGGCGGCTTCTATCGTAAAAGGCAGCCGTTATGAAGTCATTAAAGGCGCGCCACACGGTTTGGTTTTTACGCATACCGAAGAAGTAAATAAAATTCTCATTGACTTTTTAAAGGACTAATTCAGAATTATATAAAAAGAAAAAACCCGGTCCAAAGGCCGGGTTTTTTTATTCTCAAATTTTGAAAAGGTTACCTAGTTTTTAGGCATTCCATCTTCAATCATTTTGTAGAACTGATCAAGTTTTGGTAGTACCACAATACGGGTTCTACGGTTACGGGCACGACCTTCTGCAGTATCGTTGCTGGCTAGAGGTACATAGTAACTTCTACCTGCTGCAACCATACGCTCTGGTGGTACACCAAATTCTTCCTGAAGAATACGTACTACTGACGTTGCACGTTTCACACTAAGATCCCAGTTGTCTTCAATAACTGCAGTGCTGATTGGTTTGCTGTCTGTGTGACCTTCAACCATAAATTCGATTTCAGGCTTGTTTTTTACAACAGTAGCAACTTTGCCTAAAACTTCTTTAGCACGGCTGGTAACATCCCAACGACCGCTGTTGAAAAGTAATTTATCTGAAATAGAAACATAAACCACACCTTTCTCAACATTGATCTCGATGTCTTCGTCGTTCATATTGCCTATTGCACCTTTTAAACTGGTCACTAAAGCAAGAGTTACCGAATCTTTGCGGTTAAGCGCATCGCGAAAAGCTTTGATCTGAAGATCTTTTTCTTTCATTTGCTCCAAAGATTTCTCCAGGTTTTCTGCACCTTTTGCAGACAGCGTGGTCAGGTTACCCTGAGTGTTGATAAGGTCTGTATTGGTTTTACGTAAATCGGCAATCTGATCGCGAAGGCTTTCTTCTGTAGCCAGACACGCATTTAATTTTACAGTTGCAGTATTTAACATGTCTTGAGTCTCACGCTGTTTTGCTTCTAAAGCAGCGTATTTTTTCTGAGATACACAAGAACTTAGCAGTACCAGCGCAGAGGCAGATACTATCATTAATTTTCTCATAATTATTGTTGTTAATTTTTATTATTCAGTACTCGCAAAAATATCAAAAAAGCTACGCAATGGCAGATTCTTAACAATACTTTTAGTTATTTTAGAAGATATCGGTATAATACTTTTTTCCTAGTACAAAATACTTCCATACGATTGAAAATGTAGTAGAATACGTTTTGAGTTTGGGTGTTTTTCGACGTAAACTCAGCGTTTCCGGTATTTTCGCGTAAAAGCTAAAATGGGCACGTAATATGGCATAACTGTGTTTGGGTTTACCTTCGGCCAAAAATTTAAGAGCTGCAATCCCGTCCAGACACATCCTGAAAAATATAATGGGGTAAACCTGAAGTCCGTGAACATTTTTGAGCAGGAGCATCAAACCGTTTCTGAAATTGAGATAGGTTTTTTGCGGATTCATTTGCTCAAGGGTTGCACCCCCCAAATGGTAAACACTGCTGCTCCCAATATGATAAACAGCGTAACCCAATGCCTGAACGCGCCAGCACAAATCAATCTCCTCCTGATGCGCAAAAAAGGTTTCGTCAAGACCGCCGGCATCGTAAAACGCTGTTCTGCGAATAGCCAGACAGGCCCCGCTGGCCCAAAAAACCGGTAAGGTGTCGTTATACTGCCCCTCATCTTTTTCCAGGGTTTCAAAAAGCCGTCCCCTGCAAAACGGATAGCCAAAAGAGTCTATAAAGCCTCCCCCGGCACCTGCATATTCAAAATAATCGGGGCGTTTGAGGTCCAGAATTTTGGGTTGGGCAGCACCCAGATTGGGGTTGACTTTAAATGCTTCGATTATGGGTTCCAACCAGCCGGGAGAGGTAGCAATATCACTGTTCATCAGGATAAAGAGCTCTTCGTTCACATGCTGCAGCGCTTCGTTGTAGCCTTTGGCGTAACCGCCATTTGTGCTGTTGCTTATGATTTTTACCTGCGGAAAGTTTTCGCCCAAAAAGGCAACAGAATCATCAGTTGAGGCATTGTCTGCAACATACACTGCAGCCTGCTCAGCACTGTGCTCAAGCACTACAGGGAGGAATTTTTCAAGCAGATGCCTGCCGTTCCAGTTGAGTATGATGATCGCGATTTTCACAAGGGCAAATTAAGGGCTGTAAACCGGAATATCCCGTAAAAAATTATATTTTTTCTGCTCATAATCCATTTGGCAGAAATAATGGTTGAGTCCGTTTGTGACCATTAAAAAAGAAGCCCGGAGGGTTAGATTATACCGCGCGATCTGGTCGAAAGTAACCTGAGTGACGTTGACTTTAGGCGCTTTGCATTCCACAATAAGCCTGATGCTTCCATCCGATTCAAAAACCACCACGTCATAGCGTTTGGACAGGCCGTTTACCTTGAGTTCTTTTTCAACATTGATGAGGTTCAACGGATACTTATAGGCTTCCTGAAGATGCTTTACGGTGTGCTGTCGCACCCATTCTTCAGGGGTCAAAACGACGAACTTTTTACGGATGGGGTCAAATATAAGCGGTTTATTTTCGCTACTTTTGAGCCTGAAGGTATACGGTGGGAAGTTGAGTTGCTGCATCCCGGTAAAGGTAATTATCCCTTACAAGTATACCAAGCTCCAATAGCAGTCTGCCCGGCAACTTCTTACAGTTGCGGCAGTAAAAACCAAACCTGTGGAAGAAGTTACCCGAATTGTAAAAGACATCAGGAATAAAAACTACAAACCCATCTATTTTTTGATGGGGGATGAGCCGTATTACATAGATCAACTTTCAGACTTTATAGCTTCTTCGATATTGACCGAAGAGGAGCGTGGCTTCAATCAAATGGTGCTTTACGGCCGCGATGTAAGTCTCGATGACGTGATTTCGCAGGCTAAGCGTTTCCCGATGATGGCTGAGCATCAGGTTGTGATTGTGAAGGAAGCTCAGGATATGTCCCGCGAAATACTCGCGCAATCTGACGACAAAAAAAACAAGCTGGAAGCTTACGCCGAAAACCCGCAACCTTCTACCATTTTGGTTTTTTGTTATAAATACAAGAAGCTCGACAAGCGCAAACGCGTCTATAAAAACATCGCCAAAAACGGGATTATTTTTGAAAGCAAACGCCTGTACGATAATCAGGTGGGCGACTGGATTCGCCGCGTGATGCAAAGCAAGGGTTATTCTGTAGAACCCAAAGCAGCTCATATGCTGGTAGAGTTTTTAGGAACAGATCTTTCCAAAATCAATAATGAGCTGGAAAAACTGCAGCTTATTATGGAAAAAGGCAGTACGATCACCCCGCTGGCGGTGGAGCAAAATATCGGGATAAGCAAGGACTTTAATAACTTCGAGTTGCAACGTGCAATAGGTGATAAAGATGTGGTTAAAGCGCATCGCATCATCAATTATTTTGCTCAAAACCCCAAAGACAACCCGATGGTGGTGACCATTGCATTGTTATTCAGCTTTTTTCAGAACCTGTTGATTTATCACGGCTTACCAAGTAAGGACAAAGCTTCGGTAGCCAAAGCTTTAAAGGTGAATCCTTATTTTGTGAGTCAGTATACCGATGCAGCGCGCAATTACCCCATGAAAAAAGTGAGTCACGTCATCAATTTGCTTCGTACGGCAGATGTGAAAAGTAAAGGTGTGGGGGCCTACAACGTTCCGCAGGGAGATTTACTTAAAGAACTGCTGGTGCAGGTGATGAACTAGTTCTACAATTCAAAATTCAAAGTTTAAAATAATGGAACTTTGAATCTTGAACCTTAAACCTTAAATTCTTATTCATTAACGAAAGCCACGCTGTGTGTGGCGACAACTGCAGCAGTTTCGGTACGTAGGCGTTGCTCGCCAAGCATCACCGGGACAAAGCCCGCTTTCAGGGCCTGTTCAATCTCAGCGGGTGAAAAATCGCCTTCAGGTCCTATCAGGATAAGAACATCAGTTTTGGGTTTTAGTTTTTGTTTGAGCGAAAAGCGGTTGGTTTCTTCACAATGCGCAATAAACCGGTCTGTTTCGGTTGCAGCCTGTGCCTCCATAAATTCGGAAAAGGAAACCGCTTCATTCAGTTTGGGCAGATAGGCTTTGAGCGATTGTTTCATCGCACTTTGCAGAATACGCTCGTACCGATCTTCTTTTACCACCTTTCGTTCGCTGTGATCGCAGATGATGGGTGTGATTTCAGAAATGCCTATTTCAGTGGCTTTTTCCAGAAACCACTCGTAGCGGTCGTTGAGTTTGGTGGGCGCAACGGCCAGATGCAGATGATAGTCAAAGGCTTTTTCGGTAGTGAATTCAAGGATTTTTACGGTACAATTTGACGGACTCGCCTGCGTGATTTCGGCTTTAAAAAAATTACCACTTCCGTTTGTGATGTCGAGAATATCTCCTTCCCGTTTCCGCAGCACTTTCACAATATGCTTGCTTTCATCTTTCGGGAACCTGGCCTCTTTGGCATTTGCCGCAATATCCGGATTGTAAAAAAGCTGCATAGTTAGAATTTAAGTCGGGATTGCGCCCTGGCGTGGGTTTCTACATAACCGGAGCCCTGTAAGTTTTCGTCTTTATATTTTAAATAGCCCACGATCCCTATCATAGCTGCATTATCTGTAGTGTATTCAAATTTGGGCACAAAGGTTTTCCAGCCGTATTTAGCTTCGGCATCTTTTAAGGCTTTGCGAATTCCGCTGTTTGCCGAAACACCGCCACCAATGGCCACCTGTCTGATTCCGGTTTGTTTTACGGCTTTCTTGATTTTATCCATCAAAATATTGATGATGGTATATTGTATGGAAGCACAAATGTCGTCCCGGTGCTTTTCAACAAAATCAGGATCTGCGGCTACTTCCTTTTGGTAGAAATACAAAATCGCAGTTTTAAGTCCGCTAAAGCTGAAGTCGAGTCCGTCAACCTTAGGTTTGGTAAATTTGAAGGCTTTCGGATTTCCGCTTTGCGCATACTTATCAATCAGCGGTCCGCCGGGATAGGGCAGTCCCAGTATTTTAGCACTTTTATCAAAGGCTTCGCCTACCGCATCATCCAGGGTTTGTCCCAAAATAGTCATATCAAAATAGGAGTCTACCTGAACAACCTGGGTGTGCCCGCCCGATATAGTAAGCGCCAAAAACGGAAATTTGGGCTTATCGTAACCTTCCTCGTCTATAAAATGTGCGAGGATGTGCGCCTGCATATGGTTTACATCAATAAGCGGAATGTCGAGACCCATTGCCAGGGATTTAGCAAACGAAGTGCCTACCAAAAGCGAACCCATAAGGCCAGGACCGCTCGTAAAAGCGACCGCACTGAGGTCTTCTTTGGTAATTCCGGCTTTTTTAAGAGCCTGATGCACAACCGGCACAATGTTTTGCTGATGCGCCCTCGAGGCCAGTTCGGGTACCACGCCGCCATATTCTTCATGTACGGCTTGCCGGGCCACAACATTTGAGAGGGTTTTATCGTTGTCGAGTACAGCTGCCGCCGTATCATCGCAAGACGATTCTATAGCGAGTATGTAGGTTTTATTTTTTGTAGAATCTGCGTTAGGCATAGGGATTGTTCATGTACTTTTACCCAAAATTAGGCTTTTAGCTAGAGACTTTTATCAGCCGCTCAAAAGCCTGGCTACAAATGGAAAACTAAATTTGTATTTTGCCGGGATTGGCAAAGTTAAAACTTAAAAACATATCAGAAAATTTAGAAAAATAGTAAGACGTGTCCTGTTTATCGCAATAGGCTCATTTGCCTTGCTTCTTATTATTTTTTCTATTCCCGCGGTACAGACTTCGGTGGCCCGTAAAGTTACCCGTTCGCTTAATGAAAAGTACGGGACCGATATTTCGGTAGAACGGGTACGCATTAAATATAACGGCAACGCCCTCCTCAATGAGGTATATATTGCAGATCATCACGACGATACGCTCATTTTTGCCGAAACTGTTGAAACCAGCATATTAAGCCTTCAGCAATTGCTTAATAACCGTCTTAATCTGGGTGATGTCACGATCTCAGACGGAACGATGAATGTGCGTAGATACAAAGGGGAAGAAAACGATAACCTCTATATTTTTTCGCAGAAATTCAACACCGGTAGCTCATCGGGAACTCCATTCAGGTTGTCATCTTCTGAAGTCGAACTGGAAAATATGAAATTCCGTTTTATTGATGAAGATCGCGAAGATCCCAATTTGGTTGATTTCTCAAATCTGAATCTGGTAGCCAGTGATTTTAAACTGAATGATGTAGAGGTCACGGCGCAAATTGAAGAACTCAGTCTTGATGCTGCCCGCGATTATCACCTGCGCGGATTGGAAGCCGATTTTAAGTACAATCCGGACGAGATTGTATTGAAAGCGATGACGCTTAAGACCGAAAATTCAGTGATTCGGGGAGATCTGAAGCTCGATACGCGCAATGAGGCTTTTTCAGATTTTAATAATCTGGTGCAAATCACGGCAGATTTTAAGCAAAGCGAAATCTCTACAACAGATTTAAAAGCTTTTTATTCTGAATTTGGAACCGGATATCGCATTAACCTTTCCGGAAAATTAAGCGGTACACTGAATGATTTCAGGGTTCAAAATCTAAATCTCAGCGGTTTGGAAAGCAGTCGCATCCTGGGGAATGTGCATTTTGAACGCCTGCTTTCTGACGGGGACACTTTTCGTATAGACGGAAATTACCGCACCCTGCAGACTTCGTATCTCGATCTTACCCGGTTACTTCCAAATGTTTTAGGCAACAGTCTTCCGCCCGAACTGGTGCGTCTGGGTGTTACAGATTTACAGGGAACCCTCACCGTTACCGAGAACACCGTGTTTACAGACGCTCGTATTCAAACCGATCTGGGCTTTCTGGAAACCGATATAGACTTTCGGAATTTTAAAAACATAGATCAGGCCCAATATTCGGGTAACCTTAGGGGAGAACGCTTTAATCTGGGGCGCCTGTTTAAAGACCCGCAGCTGGAAACTGCCACCTTTAACGTGAAAGTAGACGGGTCGGGAATTGCCGCCGAAACTTTAGATACGCGTATAGACGGGGTGATCAGCAGGCTTCGGTACAAGGGATATACTTACCAGGGGATTGCTGTTTCAGGCAACCTGCGAAACCCGGTTTTTGATGGGAATCTAACGGTTGATGACCCCAACGCGCAGTTTTCATTTGATGGGCTTATTGATGTTTCCGAAGAAATACATGCCTATGACTTTACTGCGGCTATTGAGAGGATAGATCTGGGGAAACTAAACTTCTTAAAAGATTCTTCAGCAGTGCTGAAAGGGAACGTGGCGATGGATATGCGCGGGACCAATATTGACGATACCGGAGGGACTATCTTATTTACCAACGCCAGTTTTGAAAATGCCAATGACCTCTATGAGTTTCAGGATTTTCTAATTACGTCCGGTTTTAGACGCGGTATACGCACCATTACCATCAATTCGCCGGATATCATTTCGGGTCAGGTATCGGGTCAATTTAAAATAGGGGATGTAAAAGCCTTATTTAGAAATGCCATTGGAAGCCTGTATACCAATTATGAACCTACAAAGATCACGACGGCCCAGTTTATGGATTTTGATATAAAAATCTACAGCAAGATTGTCGAAATCCTGGTGCCCGAAATTGAACTGGAGCCCGACACTTTTGTACGGGGCAGTGTGGTGTCTGACGATTCTGAATTCAAACTGACTTTTAGATCTCCTAAAATCAAGGCTTTTGGTATTCTCGCAGAGTCGGTTAATGTACGGGTAGATAACAAAAACCCACTGTTTAACACCTTTATCGAGGCAGACAGTATAGGCAGCGGGATGTATGGCATTAGCGATTTTAATCTGATCAATGTTACGCTTAAGGATACGCTGTTTATTCGGTCTGAATTTAAAGGAGGGCCCGATAAACAGGACGCCTTTGATCTGAGCTTTTACCATACGATTAATGAAGACAACAATTCGGTAGTGGGCTTTAAGCGCAGCAGCCTTAAGTTTAAAAACAACGACTGGTTTCTTAACGAAGCAGACAATAAAGAAAACAAGATTGTCTTTGACAACAACTTTAGAGATATCGATATCAAAGAGATGATTTTGTCTCACGATGAAGAACGCATTACACTAAGTGGTCAGGTAAAAGACAGTACTTCAAAAAATATTAAGGCAAATTTTGAGCAGGTAAGGCTTTCGCATATCACTCCTTATATAGACAGCCTCGACTTAAAAGGTCTGGTAAACGGAAACCTGGATATTTTACAAAAAGACGGCGTTTACCTGCCCAGCAGTACTATTGACATCTCAAACTTTACGATTAACGATATTCTGATGGGAGATCTCGATCTGTCGATCACCGGCAACGAGAGTCTTACCAGTTATAAAATAAATACCACACTCAGCAATGAGGAGGTGCAAACCCTTTCGGCACTGGGAACCATAGATGTAAGTACCAGTAACCCTGCGATTGATCTCGATGTGCAGCTGCGAAAACTCAATCTGGAAGCGTTTAGCCCATTGGGAGGCGATGTGATTTCACAAATAAGGGGTCTGGCCAGCGGCCGGGCTTCGGTAACCGGTGATTACCGCAATCCCGATGTAGACGGGGAGCTGCTGCTGCGTAATGCGGGACTGGCGATTCCGTACCTGAATACCAATTATGATTTTAACGGTACAGCCCGCGTAAGCTTAAGCGATCAGGATTTCCGGTTTAATAGTGTTGCGTTAAATGATACCAAGTACAACACCAAGGGAACGCTAAGCGGTACGATAAGCCATCAGTATTTTAGGGATTGGGAGTTGGATTTGGCCATCGATACAGATCGTTTGCTGGTGCTGGATACAGAACCCGATGATTTTGCTTTGTATTACGGGACCGGTTTTATGAGTGGAGAGGCTACTCTTAGAGGTCCTACAGATGAGCTGGTTATCGATGTAACAGCTACTACCGAGCGGGGGACGGTTTTTAAAATACCTTTAAGCGATACCGAATCCTTTGGCGACAGCAGCAATATTTATTTTTTAAGTCCCGAAGAGAAAGAATCGCGGATGCGCGGGGAAGAGCTGGTTATTGAAGAGATAAAAGGACTCGAACTCAACTTTGACCTGGAGGTTACCCGTGATGCTGAGGTCGAAATTGTAGTTGACGAGGTAAACGGAAGCACCCTTAAAGGAAGAGGAGCGGGATACCTGCTGATACAGATTAATACCAACGGAAAGTTCAATATGTTTGGTGACTTTACGCCCTACGAGGGAACTTATAATTTCAGGTATAGTGGGGTGGTGCAGAAACAATTTGATATCCTGCCGGAAGGAAAAATAAGCTGGGATGGTAATCCTACCGAAGCCCTGCTCGATATCAGCGCGGTTTACAAAACTCAGGCAAACCCTTCCATCCTCCTGGAAAACCCCTCCATAAACCGAAAGATTCCGGTTAATGTGATCATCAATCTGGATGGCGAACTCATGCAACCCGAGATTACGTTTGACTTTGAGTTTCCGAATACCAGTTCTATTGTGACTTCAGAGCTGGCCTATCGTTTAGACAACAGAGCCACACGTGAACTGCAGGCCTTTTCTTTGGTAACGCAGGGATCTTTCTTTAGCCAGAACGGTATTGATGCGCAATCTGCGGCTTACGGGAATTTGATTGAGACGGCTTCAGGTATTTTTAACGATCTGCTTTCAGATGAAGACGGGAAGTTTAATGTAGGCTTAGATTATGTGCAGGCAGACAATCGACCGGATTTACAAACCTCGGGTCGTTTTGGTTTCACGCTTTCCACGCAAATATCCAACCGCGTGATTATTAATGGTAAGGTAGGTGTACCGGTGGGCGGCGTAAGTGAGCAGGCGGTAGTGGGTGACGTTGAGGTAAACTTTTTACTCAATGAAGACGGTACCCTTAGAGCGAGTATTTTTAACCGGCAGACCGATATTCAATTTGTAGCCCGTAATAATGAAGGCTATACGCAGGGAGCAGGACTATCATATTCGGTAGACTTCGATACGTTTAAACAACTCATTCGTAAAATCTTTAAAGGAGAAATGCGTGAGGTAGAAGAAGAAATTAAGATTATTCAGCCCGATTCTGAAATTCCTTACGACGGTTTAAATTGATTTTTTAGCCATTTGCACTCTGAGAATATGATATTTTGATCCCGTTTTAATTTTTAAACTCGCAAAAACGAGGTTCTCAGATCAAAATTCCCAAAATTTCACCCCTCAATTGAAAATAGTTATTAACGATAACGATTGAAATTGAGAATACGATTAAATTCATTGCCAATGGCTTATTAAAAGGCAATGAAATTGCTATTTTTACCTTTCATTCTACAGGAAATGACACAAAAAATTAAAAAAATCGGAGTTTTAACTTCGGGAGGAGATTCTCCCGGGATGAATGCTGCGGTTCGTGCAGTTGTACGTACCTGTGCTTATCACAAAGTAGATTGTGTGGGTATATACAGGGGATATGAAGGTCTAATAGACGGTGATTTTCACCCGATGGATGCACGAAGCGTACGCGATATCATTACCCGCGGTGGAACCATGCTTAAGTCTGCACGATCAGATCGTTTTAGAACACCCGAAGGTCGTAAAATCGCTTATGACAATCTTAAAGAATATGGTATTGACGCACTTGTCTTAATAGGCGGGGACGGTACCTTTACCGGAGGACTGGTTTTTAACCAGGAATTTGAATTTCCGGTGATAGGTATACCCGGCACTATAGATAATGATATTAGCGGTACAGATCGTACGCTGGGTTATGACACGGCCTTAAACACCGTGGTCGAGGCCATAGATAAAATACGCGATACCGCCAGTTCGCATAACCGCCTGTTCTTTGTTGAAGTAATGGGGCGCGACGTAGGCCATATAGCACTTAATGCCGGAGTGGGAGCTGGGGCAGAAGAAATCCTGATTCCTGAAGAAAATCTGGGACTTGAGCGTCTGCTGGAGTCTTTATTAAGAAGTAAGGCCAGCGGTAAGAGTTCTAGTATTGTTGTGGTTGCCGAGGGAGATAAAACAGGTAAAAATGTTTTTGAACTCAAGGATTATGTAGATCAAAACCTGGAAGGTTATGATGTACGGGTAGCGGTACTGGGGCATATGCAACGCGGCGGTTCGCCCAGTTGTTATGACCGCGTACTTGCCAGTCGTATGGGTGTAAAGGCTGTTGAGTCTCTTCTGGAGGGCGAAAGCAATTACATGGTAGGAATTCAACATGAAAAAATGGTTCTATACCCCATCGAAAAAGCCATCAAAGGAAAATCACATATTAATAAAGAGCTTGTGCGTGTCTCTGAAATAATGACCACATAAGCATAATACAAATCCAAACACAATTAAAAATGGGAAATTTAAAATTAGGTATCAATGGTTTTGGCCGTATAGGTCGTATCGTATTTAGAGCAACCGTTAAGCGCGACAATGTAGATGTTGTTGCCATCAACGACCTGCTGGATGTTGAACACCTCGCATACTTATTAAAATATGACTCTGTACACGGAAATTTTGACGGTACAGTAGAAGTTAAAGACGGTAACCTTGTTGTTGACGGTAAAACCGTACGTATTACCGCAGAGCGCGATCCTAAAAACTTAAAGTGGGACGAAGTAGGTGCTGATGTTGTTGCTGAGTGTACCGGTATCTTCACCACTATGGAAACTGCAGATTATCACATTCAGGCAGGTGCCAAGAAAGTTGTTATTTCTGCACCTTCTAAAGATGTGCCTATGTTTGTTATGGGCGTAAACCATAAAGATGTTAAAGCAAGCGATAATATCGTTTCTAACGCTTCTTGTACAACAAACTGTCTTGCACCTTTAGCTAAAGTATTAAACGATGCTTACGGTATTGAAGAGGCTTTGATGACTACCGTACACGCAACTACCGCTACTCAAATGACCGTTGACGGTCCTTCCAGAAAAGATTGGAGAGGTGGTCGTTCGGCATTGGTTAACATCATCCCTGCAAGTACCGGTGCTGCTGTTGCTGTAACCAAAGTTATTCCTGAATTAAAAGGAAAACTTACCGGTATGGCTTTCCGTGTGCCTACAGTTGATGTTTCTGTAGTTGACTTAACCGTACGTCTTTCTAAGGAGACCAGCTATGAGGATATCAAAAAGACCTTTAAAGCTGCTTCAGAAGGTGAGATGGCCGGCGTTTTAGGATATACTGAAGAAGATGTAGTATCACAGGATTTTGTAAGCGATCCACGTACCAGTATTTTTGATGCGGGTGCAGGTATCGAGCTTAACTCAAAATTTTTCAAGGTCGTATCCTGGTACGATAACGAATTTGGTTACTCAAACAAATTGGTAGATTTGGCTGAGTACGTTAATTCACTTTAATATAAGTTTCAACCCTTTAAGCCTGTTACAGGTTTAAAGGGTTTTTTAAACCCTTTCCACATGATATTATTAGTAGATAGCGGGTCAACCAAGACAGATTGGATTGCCCTTGATGCTGAAGGAAATGAGATATTTCAGACTCAGACTTTTGGATTAAATCCACAGGTTTTGTCTGCAGAAATCCTTACCGAGCGAATTATCAATAACTATGAGCTTTACAAGCACCGCCATGATGTAACCCACGTTCATTTTTATGGGGCAGGTTGTGGTACTCAAAAGCCCAGAGAACTTATAAAAGGAGTTTTTGATGAGTTTTTTGATAAAGCAGAGGTAATAGATATTAAAGAAGATACCTATGCAGCACTTTATGCTACTACTAAGAAGGGAGAACCCGGTATTGTTTGCATCATAGGTACAGGCTCTAACTGTAGCTTGTATGATGGCAAAGATATCGAGCAAAAAGTAACCTCACTGGGTTATATCCTGATGGATGATGGTAGTGGTAACTATTTTGGAAGACAATTACTGCGGGATTTTCATTTTAATAAAATTCCTAAAGAATTGGCTTACGAGTTTGCTAAGCAATTTGACCTTACTGCCGAAAGCATTAAGAATCATCTGTATAAAATGCCAAATCCCAACACCTATTTAGCGCAGTTTGCACGTTTTGTGATCACCAATAAAAATCATGAATACTGCAAAAAGCTTATACGCAAGGGCTTTAGATTATTTGTAGAGCACCAGGTGCTTCAGTTTGAGAATGCCAAAGAAATCCCTGTACATTTTGTAGGCTCTATCTCTTTCTATCTTCAGGATGAAATGAAAGCCGTGCTTGCTGAATACGATCTGAAAATGGGCAAAGTTTTAAAGAGACCTATTGAAGGATTGGTAGCCTATCACAAGAATTATATGCTGGTTAAGTAAACCACTGCGTAAATCAATAAAAAAGGCCTGAAACTTGGATGTTTCAGGCCTTTTTTATGTTTAAAATAGGTCACCCTATTTTAAGGCGATCATAGATATTTCCACATTTACGTATTTAGGCAGGTTGGCTACTTCAACCGTCTCGCGGGCCGGCGCGGTGGCTTCATCAAAATAGCTTCCGTAGACTTCATTAACGGCACCAAAGCTTCCCATATCGCTCAGGAAGATAGAGCTCTTAACCACGTGTTCAAAAGTGAGTCCGGCTTCGGTAAGTATTGCTTGCAGATTTTTCATAACCATTTCTGTCTCTTCAGCAATAGAACCGCTCACGAGTTCGCCCGTTTTAGGATCTAGCGGGATTTGACCGCTTATATAAAGCGTATCGCCTGCAAAAATCGCCTGATTATAAGGCCCTATGGGCGCCGGTGCATTTGGGGTACTTACTATTTTTTTCATCGTTTTTGGTTTTAGATGTATATGCGTTTTAATTTTTGAACTATAAACGTTGATCAGGTGTACGGCGTTGCTCGTACTTAAGATCGCTGAGTACACTTGATTTGATTCCGATAAAAAAGTTCCAGGAGGCGTAGGTGCCAAAGGGTGTCCAGGCAAAGGTCATATTAAAACTTTCCAGATCCCGGGCAAAGCGTAGCTGGGTTGGAGTAAACTTTCCGGTGGTGACGTCAATACCCGAAGAGGCTCCTACAAACCACTTTTCTCCCAGCTCCACATCACCGCTGAAGTTAATCGCATGGGACGTGATCCTGTTTTGTCTCGCGGTGTTACCGTAATTTACATTGTAATTGACCCTTAGATTCCACGGTATTTTGTAGTTATACAATTCCTGTTCTTCTTCCGGATCTTCGTCTGCTCCTTCAGAGTCATTAAATTTATTCTGCAATTGCCTGCTGTCTTCTCCGAGCAGATTATCCCGTCTGGCGCCATTACGGGCTGTTTGAGTGTCTTCGCCCTCAACATCATCATTTTCCTTTCCAAAGCTTTTGCTGCTAAAGGAGTATCCAAAGTTTGCACTGGCATTAGTGAGTCTAAACAAACTTCCGCCATTGGCGATATTTAGTTTATCGATGCGGTCGTTGTTGTTATTTAGCGCATAAGGATCTAAGGTCATATTAAAATTGACGCTAAGCTTGCTCTGAATAATGGGGATGGTTCCCCGTACGTTAACAGGGCTTAGTTTTAAGCTGTCTGCGAGAAAATTGTAATTGGTTGAGATTGCCAGATTGCTCAGCAGGTCAATTTTTTTGGGTTCAAGAGCAGTAGAGTCCTTGTCGCGTACTTTAGCTTCAATGGTATTGTTAACGTTAAAGCTGATTCCGCTGGAGCTGAAATTACCCGGAGCGCCGTAAAAGCCTCCATCAAAACGACTATAGGTTACCTCACGGGTAAGCGGGCCATTTGGATCATCGCGTTCGGGAGCCAGGAAGGTTTCATAATACTGGTCAAAAGCCGGATTATAATTAAAGGAAACGGTAGGCTTTACGGTATGACGGATTGCCTGTATTTTTTTGTCATCCCCGAAGTTAAATTGCCCGTATAGTGTAGTTCCCAAGCTGGTGCTGAAATTATAGGTGCTAAACCGGTCAAAACCGCCTATGGTATCGCGAACTATGCCCTGTTCCTCAACATCATAACGTTGGTTAATGGTTTCAAAAACCCAGCTCTCCTGAAAGTTTGTACTGGCCGAAACGCTTAGATAATCAAAGAGTTTAAAGTTAGTCGTAACGGGTATGCTGTGGCGAACGCCCAGTTCGGCATCGCGAAACATTTGAGGGGTGAAAAACAGGCTGTCTGTGGTTTGTATGCGGTTTTCACCACTACCCGAATAGTTGAAGTTGATATTTTGAAATATACCTTTTTTGGTGCCTGATTTTGGCGCAAAGGGATAGATACGGCCCACATTAACCTGTAAACTGGGCAGGGTCATATTTATTTGCTGCGTTTGGGTATTTTGCGAATGTCGTGCCGTAAGGGCCAGATTGACATCGGGTACGGTTTGAAAGGTTTTTGAATACGAAACAGATGAACTCAGCGTGTTGGTCAAACGGCTTGCTACGTTGTCAATATTTGTTGACTGCCTGAAATAGTTACTGCTCCCCAGGTTTACCGATGCCGAAAAACGACTGTTGGGGCTTGATTTGGTATCCTGGCTGTGTGACCATTGGATGTTGTAGGTGTTGGTTTCCGAAAAATCGGGTAATCCGCGTTCGCTGGCGAGTAAGCGCTCAAAACGAATGTTCACATTTCCACTAAATTTGTAGCGCTTTCGGTACGAGCTGCTTCCGCGCAACGCGTAGCTTCCGTTGGTGTAATAATCACCCTGTAAGGTGAGGTCTACATAATCATTGATGGCAAAATAATAACCTCCATTCTGTAAAAAATAACCCCGTTCGCGGTTTTCACCCGGCGAAGGCAGAATAAAACCTGAAACACTGGTTTCCTTTTCCATCGGGAAGTAGGCAAATGGTACACCTAATGGGATAGGCACGTCATAGACAAACATATTCACCAGACCGGTTACTATCTTTTTGCCGGGTACAAATTTGACCTTTCGGGCGTAAAAGTAATATTCGGGATCATCCTCATTCTCACTCGTGGTGAAACGTACGTTTTTCATAAAAACAACCGAGTCATTAACCCGTTTACTTACTTCATTTCTGATGTAGAATTCCTGTTGTTGTGTACGTGAGCCGTAGATCAGCGCTTTTTCGGTTTTAAAATTGTATTTGATGGAGTCTGGCTCTACGGTATTGGGTCCCTGAACAAAGACCGGAGCCTGGATATAGGCTCCCGTTGAATCTACAATTCCTTTAGCAAAAACAGTATTTGTAGTGTTGTCTACCACGATCTGCCCGGCCGTGATATTGATATCGGTATAGGTTACCTGAGCCTCATTGTAGAGGTAAAGTTTGTTTTCCCTTCTGTTGAAGCGACTGTAGTCTGTGGCATTGTATTTGACAATATCGGTAAGAGATTCTCTTGGGGCCTTGATGCTGTCTTTTGCGGTGGTGTCCTGTAAAGCTTCCGGTTTTTGCTCGCTTAGAAGAGTACCTTTGGGCATTAGCCTGTTAGTCTCAGAGGTGTCTGCGGGTATCGTGTTAAGCGTGCTAACCGGAAGTTCCTGAGACCATACAGACCCACATGTTATAAGGCTTAAGCCTAAAACCAGCAGTACTGAGAGGATCTTTGTTTGCAATGGGATTAATACTATTTTTGTAAATGTAAGGGCAAAATTCAAAGTGCCAAAATTACATCTATTTTTTAGAAGCCCTAGACAAACCCGGGTAAAATAGAAATGCCTGGATCGCACTGTGTTTTTAACAGTGCAAAAATGAAGCACAGGTTTTAAAATGATTGTAAAATAGCCCAACAAAATTGACGTTACCCAAATATGAGAACGATTATAACCTACTTATTAGTATTAATAGTTTTCGCTTATGCGAAAACAAGTTATGCCAATCTAAAACCCATTGATCTTAAGAAGTTTGTGGTGGTGATTGATGCCGGTCATGGCGGTCACGATCCCGGAAAAAATACCAAAAGCGGCATTAAGGAGAAAGACATTGCGCTCAAAATTGCTCTTTTGGTGGGAGATAAACTGAAGCGTGACCGGGATATTGAAGTGATTTACACCCGCAAAACCGATGTGTTTATAGGTCTAGAAGAGCGGGGTCATATTGCAAACCGTGCGAAGGCAGATTTGTTTATATCTATACACTGCAATGCCCATAACACGCAGGCTTCGGGAGCAGAAAGCTATGTTTTGGGATTACACCGTAACCAGACTAACCTCGAAGTGGCGAAGGCTGAAAACGAGGTGATCTTCTTGGAAGATAACTACAAGGAGAAATACGCTCAGTATAATTTAAATGCTCCCGAATCACTCATCGGGCTTACCCTGATGCAGGAAGAGTTTCTGGATCAAAGTATTCAGTTGGCGAGTTATGTTCAGGATAATTTCAGGGAAAAACTGAAACGAAAAGACCGTAGTGTGAAGCAGGCCGGTTTTGTAGTCTTACATCAGACCGTAATGCCCAGTATTCTTATTGAAACCGGATTTATTACCAATACGGAAGAAGGAAGGTATTTGAATTCATCAAAGGGGCAGGAAGAGATTGCGGGTTCTATCGCAGATGCGGTGATAAACTATAAAGACAATGTCCGGGCAAATGATTTTTTACCGGTTCAAAAAGAATTACCTGTAGCCCAAGTAGAAGATGTAGTGGTTGAAGATGCCGTATTTCGGGTGCAGATAGCTGCAAGCAGCCGTGACCTCGAGCCCAAAGCCTATAACTTTAAGGGGCTTTCCCCCATAGAACGGGAGAAGGAAGGAAAGCTCTACAAATACTATTACGGCAATACCTCTAATTACTCTGAAATTCAACGTAAATTAAGCGAAGCTCAGGCCAAAGGCTATAAAACCGCGTACATTGTGGCCTTCAAAAATGGGATTAAGAGAAACGCTAATGATTTTATAAATAAAAGTTAGTGGGTTAAGTCCCAAGAGATTTTATTCCTAAATTTGAGGCTCATCAAAAATTCACTGCATTGAACATTTCTAGAGAGGTAAAAACAGGTCTTTTAGCGGTTGTTGCCATCGCGCTATTGATCTTTGGTTATAGTTTTCTGAAAGGAAATAACCTGCTCAACAACGACCGTACATATTATGCAATCTATGATAATGTGGAAGGCCTTTCCCCGGGTTCTAACGTGACCATTAATGGTTTGGTTGTAGGTAAAGTACTTTCTATTGATTTTGCAGATACCAAAGGTGATCTTCTCGTGACTTTTAATGTTCAGAACGATTTTCAATTTTCAAAAAACAGTAAGGCACAAATTTACGGCGGCGGACTCATCGGCGGAAAAAACCTTTCGATCGTTCCGGAATACGATCTTGACGAGATGGCAAAGTCTGGTGATACGCTAGAAGGAACCATTGATGAAGGAATATTTGAGTTGGTAAATGAGCGTCTTACGCCATTACAGGCCAAAGTAGAATCAGTCATCAACAGTACCGATTCTGTCTTAACGGGCGTCTCCAATGTGTTAGATGAACCCACCCGCCGAAATCTTAGAGAAACCATCGCAGATATCAGCCAGACCGCTATTTACTTCAAGGAGGCTTCAAAAAATCTCAATACGCTTTTAGCCGATAATGATCAAAAGTTATCCCGTACCTTTACCAATCTAGATAAGATGTCTGCTAACTTCAGCAAAGTGAGTGACAGCTTATCTCAAATAAACATCAATGAACTGGTAGGGAAAATGGAGCGTGTGGTAGCAGATTTTGAAAGCATTACTTCTAAAATTGAACAGGGAGAAGGTTCTTTAGGTCAGCTTATTAACGATAAAGATATGTACAACAATATGGAGCGGGCCACCAAACAGATGGAAGAGTTGCTTCAGGACATAAAACTCAACCCCAAGCGCTACGTACATTTCTCTGTTTTTGGCAAGAACCCCGGTCCGTACGAGGAGCCTAAAGACTCACTTAAATAAAGCTGATGGAGTATTTACCTAATATTTTATTTATTCTGGCACTGGCTGCCGGCGTTGGTTTTTTTGTTATCAATTGCAGAAAACTCATTCGCAATATAAAATTAGGTCGTGATGAAAACCGCAGCGACAATAAACCGCAGCGTTTTAAAAACATGGCCAAGATTGCCCTTGGGCAGTACAAAATGGTACGCAGACCGGTTTCAGGAATCATTCACGTACTTGTTTATTTAGGTTTTATTATCATCAATATCGAAGTGCTTGAGATCATCATAGACGGGATCTTCGGCACACACCGTATTTTTAGCTTCCTCGGAGGCTTTTACGATTTTTTGATAGCTGTGTTTGAAATTTTTGCCCTGTTGGTTTTGGTGGGTGTGATTATCTTTTGGATACGGCGTAATGTGTTACATATAAAACGCTTCCTGAATAAGGAACTTAAGGGTTGGCCAAAACTTGACGCCAATCTTATTTTATATTTTGAAGTGGTGTTGATGTTGCTCTTCCTTACGATGAATGCGGCAGATCTTAGCCTTCAATTGCGAGGTGCTGATCATTATGCTCAGGCTTCAGGTGTTGTCGGGTCGTTCCCGGTAAGCCAGTTTATCGCCCCGTTGTTTGAAAACATGGACACGGCTTCCGTAATTTTAATTGAGCGTGCTGCGTGGTGGATACATATCCTGGGTATTTTGGTTTTTCTCAATTACCTGTACTACTCCAAGCACCTGCACATTCTTTTGGCATTTCCAAATACCTATTTCGCCAGGCTTAAACCTCAGGGGGAATTTGACAATTTAGAAGCCGTTACTAATGAAGTAAAATTGATGATGGATCCTGATGCCGATCCCTACGCGATGCCTGCTGAGGAAGAAAGTGATGAAGTTCCGGCTAAATTTGGCGCCAGCGAAGCAACAGATTTAAGTTGGGCACAACTTTTAAATGCCTATACCTGTACCGAGTGTGGCCGCTGTACCAGCGAATGTCCCGCGCATCAGACCGGGAAAAAATTATCGCCGCGTCGTATTATGATGGCTACCCGCGATCGTATTGAAGATATCGGCAAAAATATAGATGCTAATAAAGGGGAGTTTAAGGAAGACGGTAAGCAGTTGCTTGACGATTACATCACCCGCGAGGAACTTTGGGCCTGTACAACCTGTAATGCCTGCGTTGAGGCCTGCCCGGTTGGTATCAATCCGCTTTCAATCATTATGGATATGCGCCAGTACCTGGTTATGGAACAAAGTGCCGCTCCTTCTGACCTCAATAACGCAATGACTAATATTGAAAATAATGCAGCGCCCTGGCCGTTTAATCAAATGGACCGGGCAAACTGGATAAACGAAATCTAGCAACCAATCCTAATTATAATTTGAATCTCATGAAAAAAGAGGAAGTAGACAAAATGTTAAGTGAAAAATTGCAGGACGGCGAACACGTAAGTCCGGTTTTGCCCGAAGGAGTTAAAAACTACCTCATAGATATAGATGGTACGATTACCGAAGATGTACCAAATGAAGAGCCGGAGCGCATGGCGACCTGTAAGCCTTTTCCGGATGCTTTGGCAACCCTTAATAAGTGGTATGATGAAGGGCATATTATATGCTTCTTTACCTCACGTACCGAAGAGCATCGCGAAGTAACCGAAGCCTGGCTTGAAAAGCACGGTTTCAACTACCACAGTTTGCTTATGGGTAAACCCAGAGGCGGTAACTACCACTGGATAGACAATCACCTGGTGCGTGCTACGCGTTATAAAGGAAAGTTTACAGATTTAGTAGAAAAAGACGTTACCATAGAGGTATTTAAAGACTAAAAAAAGAACAGGATTTATGGCAGAAGCGATCAAAGTTCCTACAATGGCAGAATTTATGGCACAAGGCAAAAGCCCTGAAGTTTTATTCTGGGTAGGTTGTGCCGGAAGTTTTGACGACAGGGCAAAAAAAATAACCAAAGCCTTTGTAAAATTACTTGCAAAAGCGGGAGTGGAGTTTGCCGTGCTGGGAACTGAAGAAAGCTGTACCGGAGATCCTGCTAAACGTGCCGGGAATGAGTTTTTATTCCAAATGCAGGCGGTTACCAATATTGAGGTACTTAACGGTTATGAGGTCAAAAAGATCGTAACTGCGTGTCCGCACTGCTTTAATACCATTGCCAACGAGTATCCGGGATTGGGCGGTAAGTATGAGGTTTTACATCATACCCAGTTTTTAAAATCATTGATTTCTGAAGGACGTCTTACAGTAGAGGGCGGGAAGTATAAAGGCAAACGCATCACGTTTCATGATCCCTGTTATCTGGCACGCGCAAACCGAATCTACGAGGCTCCAAGAGATCTTCTGGCAAAGCTGGAAGTAGAACTTGTAGAAATGAAGCGTTGTAAAACCAATGGGTTTTGCTGCGGGGCAGGAGGTGCTCAAATGTTTAAAGAACCCGAGCCCGGAAACAAAGACGTAAATATTGAACGTACCGAACAGGCTTTAGAAATTAAACCAGACATCATTGCGGCAGGTTGTCCATTTTGCAATACCATGATGACCGACGGGATTAAGAATAAAGAAAAAGAATCTGAAATCGAGGTTTTAGATATCGCTGAAATGATTGCCGCTGCAGAAGATTTATAAGATTATCTAAACATTACTTTTAAAAAGCATCGTGAAAACGATGCTTTTTTTTTACAAGTTTTAAAATACATAAGTACAATATATGTAGCTAAAAAACCTACAAATAAAGGTGTAAATTCTAAATTATAGAGTTTAAATTGCTTTTTATCGATTAAATTAGCTTTTAAACTGAATTATATACTATATTTACAGAAACAAGTAGGATATGTGCCATTTAAACATAAATCAGAGCTGTGTCCGTATAGTGTTTTTTGTTTTAAGTATAACATACGGCACTTGCCAGATTACCGCTCAGGGAGTGGGATTTGGTACTACTAATCCACAAGCTACATTGCATGTGATGGGGGATTTGGAATTTTTACCAGATTTAGAAATAACACCAACGAGAATGGTTGGTATAAGTGCCTTGGGCGATTTGACCCATCTTCAGCTCTCTGGAGATTTAAATATCGTTGACGGTGAATTGCAAATTATTGAAGATACAACCGATGACAATATTCTTTTTGTAGGGGATGTCGACCAAAGTGCAGATGCTTCAGGTACCACGACCTATAATAATTATGATGTTGGTGTCGACTCTTTTAATAATGAAAATGCCGTGCTGCGTGTAACAGGAGAATCTAATGGATATAACCTTACCGGTTTTGCCAACGGTTACGACGGGCGTATATTTTATTTCTATAATGCTCAGGGGAATAATGTGACGTTTTTTAATCTTAACCCCGGAAGTAATCCTGAGAATCAAATCATAACAAGTTCAGGAGCAAACGAGGGTATCAATGGAGAAGGTGTCGCAGAATTCATTTACGATGGCGTTCAACAAAAATGGATTTTAATCAATTTACGTAGTTAGTGTTATGTGTAAATTACTCTTAATATTAACTTTCATAATTAGTCCTATTATTCGGGCTCAGGTAGGTATTGGTACTACAAACCCTCAGGAAACTCTGCATGTAGTTGGTTCTGTGCGGGTAGAAAATAGCCCTTTGACCACATCTGCTGTAGCCCTCGTTGGGGCAGATGATAAGGGTACTTTAACGACCTTAAATATTCAAAACACTCTGACAATTAATAATGGGAAAGTTAATGTGCAGGGAAATGTATTATATGGCATAGGAACTAAGGATCTTTCAGGGACTGTTTATGATGGAAATTTCATTCACAATTTAAAATTAAATCTAGGTCCGGGAGAATCTAATGAAGGAATGTCTGTAGTGAAAGTTTACAATTTACCAGCTAACGGTAAACTTACAGGCATTCAAGATGGAGTTGATGGGTTGCATCTCTTTTTTTACAACGTAGGTACGGGAAACATTCAGTTTATGGATGAATCTGATATAAATTCTGCAGGATCTTTGGCGGAGAATAGGATTAAAGTATTGGCTGGATCTGAGACTATCTCCGGTCAGGGTTGTGTAGAACTATTATATGATGGTACCTCTCAACGTTGGCTCTTTCTATCAATTCATGATTAATTAATACTATTGTCGTATGATCAAAAAGCTACTATACTATAGTATTTTCTTTCTAAGCATGTCAGCTTCGGCTCAAATAGGAATCAATACAGAAAACCCAACAGCATTTTTAGATGTTAATGGTACGGTTAGAGTTGAAAATTTAATAAATCCTACGGGTGTAGTTGTATCAATTACGGGAGTTACTTCTGCAAATAGATTGAGTAGAACAAGTACTGGGGCAGGATTTATAGTCAACGATAACACTCTTGAAATTGCACCTGTTACCCGTAATATCGGTGAGCTTGATCTCTCCGGTTTAGGGACAAATCTGTCTGACATAAGTGCTTTGCTTGGTGTTGGAGAAAATAATGAAACTTCGACTTTTATACGCGTGTTTGGTTATACGAGTACCATTGACATTAATGGAATATCCGGAGGTTTCCACGGAAGGCGTGTGACACTTTATTTTTCTGAAAATCAAAACGTAAGACTTAAGGAGAATAGTACTGCTGCTCAGGCAGAAAATAGATTTGTTACCTTGGCGACATCTCAAATCACCGTTAGTGGAACTGGTTTTGTAGAATTGGTTTATGATGCCAATGCTGGTCCTGATGGTCTGGGACGTTGGCTTGTTTTAAAATTCAATCCATAAGACTTCTTTATAGCCTTTTAACACTCTGTTTTCGCGACAACTTTGCGATAAACCTTAAGTTTGTGATCCTATACAAGATCACAATTCATGCTTATACCATTTCAAGATTTAGCTAAAAATTCCCGCCTTTGGATCTACCAGAGCGACCGTAAATTTACGGAGGAAGAATTACCCAAACTCAATCAGGAACTTTCAGTCTTTTTGGAGCAATGGACTGCTCATGGGGCAGATCTCAATGCGGCCTTTGAGATCAAATACGATCGCTTTATTGTAATAGGTCTGGACCAAAGTTTAAACGCGGCTTCCGGTTGCTCTATTGATGCCCAGGTGCGTTTTATTCAAAAGCTGGAGGCAGCCTACGAAGTTTCTCTACTTGACAAGATGAATGTGACCTACATTCAAAACGACCGTTTACATTTTAAACCTTTGGCCGACTTTAAAAAGATGGCTAAAGATGGCGCCGTGGGTAAGAATACCATCGTTTTCAACAATTTGGTGAATACCGTTGAAGAATATGAGGAACATTGGGAAGTTCCTGCAATAGAAAGCTGGCATAACCGTTTCTTTAAATAAAAAAGATATGCTGCATAAATCAGTTTTCCTGATGTTTGTTTTTTTAACCGGCTTTCAGGCTTTTTCACAGAGTAAAAACCCCCTTATAGCAAAAGAAATCTCAGAGCAGCAGGCCTGGGTAGATAGCGTGTATAATGCGATGAGCTTAAAAGAGCGTATTGGCCAGCTTTTTATGGTTGACGTTTTTTCAAGCGATCCAAAAGCAAAAACCGATGCGATCAAATCACTCATTCGCAATCAGCATATTGGCGGAGTGATTTTTTCTAAAGGAGGACCTGTGCGTCAGGCTAAACTCAATAACGAGTTTCAGGCTGCAAGTAAAGTACCCCTGCTGGTCGCCATGGATGCCGAATGGGGCCTTGCTATGCGTCTCGATTCAACCTATGCTTTCCCGTGGAATATGACCTTAGGGGCCATAAAAGACAATTCAATTGTTGAAGCTGTAGGGAGACAAATAGGTTTGCACAATAAGCGTCTGGGTGTTCACATCAACTTCGCCCCGGTGGTAGATATCAATGTAAATCCCGAAAACCCTATTATTGGTAACCGTTCTTTTGGGGAAGACCGCACTAATGTTACTCAAAAAAGTATTGCGTTTCTAAAAGGAATGCAGAGCACCGGCGTTTTGGGTAGTGCCAAGCATTTTCCGGGGCATGGGGATACCAATCAGGATTCGCATAAAACCTTACCCACTATACCTTTTTCGCGCAAGCGCCTCGATTCTATAGAGATGTATCCCTACAAACCGCTTATTGACGCAGGTATTGCCAGTATCATGGTTGCGCACCTCAATGTGCCTGCTCTGGAAAGTCGTAAGGGCTATCCCACTTCGATTTCTAAAAAGGTGGTGACCGGTTTGCTTAAAGACAGTCTTGATTTTCAAGGGTTGATTTTTACCGATGCCTTAAATATGAAAGGTGCCGCAAACTTTAAGGAGCCCGGGGATATCGATCTGGAAGCTTTTTTGGCAGGAAATGATATCTTGCTTATCAGCGAAAATGTACCGAAAGCAGCAGCAAAAATTGAAGAAGCCTACAAAAACGGAAGCATCACCGAAGCCCGACTTTCCCGCTCTGTAAAGAAAATTTTATTCGCCAAGTTTAAAGTAGGACTCAACGCTTACCAGCCGGTTGATACCCAGAATCTCTACGAAGATTTAAACAAGCCGGAAGATGATGTGATTTATACCAAAGCGTTGGCTCAGGCTTTGACGGTTTTAAAAAATGACGGTGCAATCCTGCCCGTTAAGGATTTAAACGATAAGAAAATCGCTTATGTAGAAATAGGCGATGACAGCGGTAAGGCCTTCTTTGAAGCGATGCGTAAATATGCCGATGTGACTCAGGTAAGCGGGGCGAGTGCCGCAGAGCTTTTACAGAAACTGGAAAAGTTTAATTACGTCATTATTGGTTTTCACCGCTCAAATGAAACTCCCTGGAAGTCCTTTTCTTTTTCAGCGCAGGATGTAGCTACGATTGAAGCCATTGCGGCAAAGAAACCTACGGTGCTTGATGTATTTGTGCGTCCGTACGCCTTGCTTCAGCTTAAGGACCTGACTCAACTGGAAGGGGTTGTGCTTTCGTATCAAAACAGTCGTATCGCGCAGCAGCTCAGTGCTCAGCTTATCTTTGGAGCTATCAGTGCCGAAGGAAAGCTTCCCGTTTCGCTTAACCCGCATTTTAGAATCAATACCAGCTATGAGACCGGAACCTTGCGTCGCCTTAAATACGGCCTCCCTGAAGAAGAGCAGATGGACTCTCAAAAACTACAGGGAATTGATAAACTGATGCGCGAGGGACTTACCGATCTTATGTTCCCCGGAGCTCAGGTGCTTGTAGCCCGTCATGGAAAGGTGATTTTTGAAAAAGCCTATGGTTATCACACCTACCGTAAAAAGCAACCCGTTGCGCTTGACGATGTATATGATTTGGCTTCGATGACCAAAATTCTGGCAACCTTACCCGTCTTGATGCAACAGTATGACGCCGGAATGCTCAAACTTGATGATCAATTGGGAGATTTGCTTCCGGTTTTAAAGGATACCAATAAGCAGAATATTACCGTAAAAGAAGTTTTATCCCATTATGGGCGCTTAAAACCCTGGATTCCCTTTTATACGGCGACTTTTGATGAAAGCGGAAAACTTTCTAAAAACTACTACCGCACCCGTCCCGAGGACGATTTCAGCATTAAAATAGCCGAAGATTTATACCTGCGTAACGATTACCCGGATAGCATCATAAAAACCATTGCAGATTCCGATTTGCTTTCAAGACGTGTTTATAAATACAGTGATCTTTCGTATTTCCTTTTTAAAAAATATCTGGAAGATACGTTAGGTTCTGATCTTGATACGCTTACGCAAAGACGGTATTATGAGCCTCTGGGCGCAAATTTTATGGGATATAAACCCTTGTCCCGTTTAGCAAAAGCAAAGGTTGTGCCTTCAGAAAACGATACCTATTGGCGTATGCAACAGGTGCAGGGTTATGTGCACGATATGGGTGCTGCGATGGAAGACAATATTGGCGGCCACGCCGGCCTTTTCAGCAATGCCAATGATGTTGCCAAGATGATGCAAATGTATTTGCAAAACGGATATTATGGTGGTAAGCGGTATTTTTCGGAAAACACCATGAAAGCCTTTAATACCTGTTATTATTGCGATGAGGGTGTGCGCCGCGGGATCGGATTTGACAAACCGCAATTAGGTACTGCAGGACCCACCTGTGGCTGTGTGGCTAAGTCGAGCTTCGGTCATTCGGGTTTCACCGGTACGTTTACCTGGGCCGATCCGGAGTCTGAGATCATCTACGTGTTTCTTTCTAACCGAACCTTTCCCACCGCAGAAAACCGAAAGCTGATTACCTCAGATTTAAGAACCCGCATCCAGCAGGTAATTCAGGAGGCGATCATACTTTAGCGACTTCTTAATTATTTCTAAAAAAAAGCTTTTGTAATCGATGCCGTCTGATTATTGAGTAATTTTAGACGATGAAAATTGCTATAGTTTGTTATCCCACTTTTGGAGGGAGCGGTGTAGTCGCAACCGAGTTGGGAATTGCGCTTTCCAAGCGCGGTCACGAAGTTCATTTTATAACCTACAAGCAGCCCGTACGCCTTGACCTGCTCAATGAAAAAATCTTTTTCCACGAGGTCAATGTACCGGAGTATCCCTTATTTCATTTTCAGCCTTACGAACTGGCGCTTTCGAGCAAACTGGTAAACATTATAAAGGCTTATAATATAGATGTGCTTCACGTGCACTATGCCATTCCACATGCCTATGCAGGATATATGGCCAAAAAAATGCTGGAGCAGGAGGGAATACGTATTCCTATGGTCACAACGCTGCACGGTACAGATATTACCCTGGTAGGAAATCATCCGTTTTATAAGCCGGCGGTTACCTTTAGTATTAATAAAAGTGATGTGGTGACTTCGGTTTCTCAAAGCCTTAAAGAAGACACCAACCGCCTGTTTGACATCAAGCGTAAAATTAAGGTGATTCCCAATTTTATTGATTTGGCAACTGTAAAAAATACGTTTACAGATTGTCAGCGCGGGCTAATGGCCAGCGAAAATGAGCGCATCATCACCCATATCAGTAACATGAGGGAAGTAAAATGCATCCCTGATGTAATTAGGACTTTCTACGCGATTCAAAAGGAAATCCCTTCAAAACTCATTATGGTGGGTGACGGCCCTGAACGTGGACCTGCTGAAGATCTGGCTGCAGAACTGGGCATTGCCGCTAAGGTGGTGTTTTTGGGTAATAGCAACGAGGTAGAGAAAATTCTGTGTTTCTCAGATCTGTTTTTACTTCCTTCTAAAGCCGAAAGTTTTGGTCTTGCCGCACTGGAAGCAATGTCGCACAGTGTTCCGGTAATTTCTTCAAATGCCGGAGGTCTTGCCGAAGTAAATATTCACGGGTTTTCCGGTTTTCTTAGCGCAGTGGGCGATGTAACCGATATGGCTGCCAACGCCCTTACTATTTTACGCACCGATGCCGGACTTAAAAACTTCAAAAACCAGGCTAAAGAACAGGCGCAGAATTTTGCTATAGAAAAGGTTGTGCCTTTGTATGAAGAGGTGTATACCAAAGCCATTAAGCGCATTGCACTTAAGAAGAAACCTTCCCTTACAAAATAAGAACGCTTCCTTTTTCAGGTTTAAACTGAAACTTTAAAGCATAAAAAAAGGCCATCAATCGACGGCCTTTTCAATAGTGTTGATTTCTTATTAGAACTGGTAACGCAAACCTAATGCGATATCAAAATCTAAATCATCATTATTGTAATCTCCAAAACCAATTTCCGGTCTAAAATCTAAAGAGATCAAAAGAGGGATATCAAAATTGTATTCAATACCTATATCACCAGCTGCGAAAACGAAGGTATCATTTTCATCATTAAATCTTCCATTATCATAGCTATATGATGCAAGTCCACCACCTGCACCAGCATACCAGTTAAAGCCACCGTCAATATTCCATACCCATTGATACAGACCGGCTAATTTAAAACCATCATAATCATTACCTGTTCTTAGACCAAGATCTAATTCCAGACGATTATTTCCACCTAAAGCGCGTTGGTAAGAGATTTCAGCACCAAAACCATCACTGTCTCCTAAACGTAAACCTAGAGCGTTGTCTGCAATTTCCTGTGCCTGTGAGCTAAATGAAAAACCGGCGATTAAAACAAAAGCTATAAATAATTTTTTCATAATAAATTCGTGTTTGTTAATACTTGATTGGTGCAAATGTAGTTTTAGAACATACAAGTTATAATAGCGTACGCGCCAATCTTTTGTTAAGCTTATCTAAGACTCTGTTAATATCTGTATCCGTGAATAATTGTACCTTTAGCCTATGATTACAAGCCTTGACGAAGCCCTCGACACCCTTACAGCATCACTCGAAGGAGAGTTGATGTTAGATCAATTGCACCGCAACTTATATGCGACCGATGCCTCGGTATACCGCCGTCTGCCTCTTGCAGTGGCATTTCCTAAAACCGAAGAGGATCTTAAAAAACTGATCCTTTTTGCTCAGGCTAACAAGGTGGGACTCATTCCCCGAACAGCAGGTACATCTCTGGCCGGGCAATGTGTGGGTGAGGGGATCGTGGTAGATGTTTCTAAACATTTTACAAGGATCATAGACTTTAATCAGGAGGAAAAAACCGTTACGGTTCAGCCCGGAGTCATTCGGGATGAGTTAAACCGTTTTCTGGAATCTCACGGTTTATTTTTTGGTCCGAATACCTCTACTTCAAACCGCTGTATGATTGGCGGAATGGTAGGTAACAACTCTTCGGGTACGACTTCTATTCAATACGGCGTAACCCGCGATAAAGTAGTTGAGCTAAAAACCCTGTTGAGTGACGGTAGCGAAGCGGTTTTTAAAGATTTAACTGCGGAAGAATTTGCGCTAAAGCGAAAACTAAACACGCTTGAAGGGAAAATCTACGATACGCTGTATCAGCAATTAAATACCAAAGAAGCTCAGACCGAAATTAAAAGTAACTATCCCAAGCCCGAAATACACCGTCGTAACACCGGTTATGCGCTTGATGCCCTGTTGAATAATGAGGTGTTTTCCAATAGGCCCGAAGCCTTCAATATGTGCAAATTGCTCGCCGGAAGCGAGGGAACCTTGGCATTTACTACAGAGATCACCTTAAAGCTTGACGAACTTCCACCTGCAGCAGGAGTGATGGTTGCTGCGCATTTTAAAACCATCAATGCCTGCCTCGAGGCCGTTGTGCCGGTGATGCAGCATAATCTGTATGCCTGTGAAATGATGGATAAGGTGATTTTAGATTGCACCCTGAATAATCGCGAGCAGCAAAAAAACCGGTTTTTCATTCAGGGCGATCCAAAAGTGATTTTGATGCTTGAGGTACGTGCAGCAGATTTAGATACCGCCCGCAGGCAGGCTCTTAAGCTAATAGAAACATTGGATGCATCGGGATTAAGTTATGCGCATCCTACGCTCGAAGGACCCGAAATCAACCAGGCGCTGGAGTTGCGCAAAGCCGGTCTGGGCCTTTTGGGCAACATCGTAGGCGATCGCAAAACCGCCGCCTGTATAGAAGATACCGCAGTAGCTTTAGAAGACCTGGCCCCGTATATCAAAGAGTTTACCGCTCTGATGAGTACGTTTGACCAGGATGCCGTGTATTACGCACATGCAGGTGCAGGCGAGTTGCACCTGAGACCTATTCTCAACCTGAAGAAAAGTGATGATGTGCTGCTGTTTCGTCAAATTACCACTGCTGTGGCGCATCTGGTAAAAAAATACAACGGTTCCCTGAGTGGTGAGCACGGCGATGGGATTGTACGCAGCGAGTTTGTGGAGCTGATGCTGGGTAAAGCCAACTACGAGCGCATAAAAGCTGTTAAAAATGCCTTTGACCCGCAGCATATCTTTAATCCGGGGAAGATTGTTGATGCGCAACCGCTTGATACGCATTTGAGATATACACCAGACCGCGAAGAACCGGAAGTAGAAACATTGATGGATTTTTCAGATTCTGAAGGCATTTTGAGAGCGGCTGAACAATGCAACGGAAGCGGCGATTGCCGAAAACTTCCACTGGCCGGAGGAACCATGTGCCCCAGTTACCGTGCTACCCGTAATGAAAAGGATACGACCCGTGGCAGGGCTAATGCCTTACGGGAATTTTTGACCAATTCGCCCCGAAAAAATCCTTTTAATCATAAAGAACTCAAAGAGGTTTTTGACCTGTGTCTCAGCTGTAAAGCCTGTGCCAGCGAGTGTCCCAGCAATGTGGATGTTGCAGCATTAAAAGCTGAATTTGAATACCAGTATAAAAAAGAGAACGGGAGCTCCCTCCGTACCCGTGCTTTCGCCTTTAACAGCTATCTCAACCGGTTTGCTTCGGTAGTGCCGGGTGTTACAAACGGTTTGTACACCGGTAAACTTACCGGTAAATTGATCAAGAAAACCCTCGAGGTGGCCCCTGAGCGAAGCCTTCCGCCTTTGGCTAAAAAAACCTTGCGCAACCGCCTTAAAAAACTGCGGGCTTTCAATCCCAAAAAACCAATTAAGACCGTCTATCTCTTCGTAGATGAGTTTACTAATTTTCTGGATGCACAAATAGGTGAAGATGCCGTGGTGCTCCTGCAACGCCTCAATTATGAAGTGCGTACGATAGACCACGCAGAGAGCGGGCGCTCGATGATCTCAAAAGGCTTTTTAAAGGAAGCTGCTAAGGTTTCCGACAAAAACATCAAGGCATTTAAGAATCTCGTTGATGCAGAACATCCGCTTATCGGGATTGAACCTTCGGCTATTTTAGGCTTTAGGGATGAATACATTCGGCTGAGTGAAGATGTGGAGGCAGCAAAGATTTTGGCCAAAAACGTATTTATAATAGACGAGTTTATAGCAGCCGAAATCAAGTTGGGGAATATCACCTCCAAATCTTTTATCACGCAAGATAAAAAAATCAAGATTCACGGGCATTGCCATCAAAAATCCCTCAGCGGGATGGAACATACCTTCATGATTCTCAACCTTCCTGAAAATTACAAGCCAACGCTTATTCCTTCCGGATGCTGCGGTATGGCCGGGTCTTTTGGGTATGAAAAGGAGCATTACGAACTCAGTATGCAAATAGGGGAGCAGACCCTGTTTCCGGCTGTGCGTAAAGCGCCTTCAGACACGCTTATTGTGGCGCCGGGTACCAGTTGCAGACATCAGATTAAAGACGGGACACAACGCGAGGCATTGCATCCCGTGACCGTTTTGCGGGAGGCTTTACTTTAATTTAAACGGAAAAAGTCACTTTAAACCGCGCCGGCTCATTGATGAGTTGTCTAAAGCCCTTGTCCAGATTTTTCTGCTCTACTGCGTAGGGATAAAAGCTCACAGGCTCGATGCACAGCATATTGGTGACTTCGGTCCACAACATAAAATTGCCAAATCCCTGCGAACTGATACGCAGTGTTTTGGCGTCCTTAAGTGTGATCTCGGTACAATTTGCAACCTCGTAAGCCCTGCTGCCTACGGCGAGAATATCCTTTAATGGAATTTCCTCTTTTGAAGTGACTACTACCGGATTTTCACTGTGTAATTTAAACGCGGGATGATAACCCAGCATAAATGGCATCCCTTCGGGGCCGGTGATGATAAATTCAATTTCCAGCGCGTCCTGCTTGAGGTTAAACTGCTTTTGAAACCTGAAATCATAAGGCCAGGTCAACCATTCTTCGCTAGATTTTTTCGGGAATTTGGAGTTTTTAACCGGAGTATTGGCCGTGTAGGTTTTCTGAAATACCACCCGGGTTTCTGTAGCATCCACGCATTGGTACTTAAGTTCGCGTAACAACCCATGCTGATCTAGAACCGCATCTCCTTTAGGTGTTTTTACCTTAAAACCGGCTTCATCAGTAGGGCCTATGATGGGGAACATTTCGTCGTCAGACTTGCCCCAACCGGGACTGCCAACCTGGTGTATGTATTCGTGTCCGTCAGCCTTAAAGCTCACGAGTGAACCTTCATCTAATTGTACTTTTAAGTGGTCAAGTTGTAAGGTGGTCATATCAATCTAATTTTTCAAGTGCATGTATATAGTCTAGCTGCAGATCTTCGTGCAGCGCTTCGATCTTTTTGGCGATGTATTCCTTCTGGCGCAGATACAGGTTTCGCAACACATTATTGTTGCGTATTGCAGGGCGCACCTCCGTCATTTTTTCGCAGAAATACAGCAAAAGCGCGACTTCCGTTTCTTTGTTGCCGGAGTAGCGGGCGTATTTTTTGGTCTCCTTCAGAATCTTACGGATACCTTTCTTCATCCAGTAATAATTCTTGGTATTGATGGTCTCAAACTGTTCGGCGATCAGCTCCTTGACGCTTTCCATATACCCGGTTTCATAATCAGATTCAAACAGCAGGTAGGTAAGCAATTCTTTGTTTTCTTTCTTGAATTTTGCCAGTTTGAGGCAGATTTCGAGCAGGTCTGCCTCGTCCCGATGCTGCAATTCTTTCTTTAGTTGAGAAACCGTCGCTGTCTTCATACCCGCAAGTTAGCCAAAAAGCTGTTAAAGCCCGTTAATACTGGTGTTTCAAAAGCTAAAATATCATTAAAATGTTGCAGAACCGTCCTGTGCTTAGTAGTTTTAGATATAACCAAAAAAGAAAAATAATACTACTATGAAATTTACACGTAACGCATCTGCAACTTGGAAAGGAAGAATTAAAGCCGGAATGGGAACTATTTCTACCGAAAGTGGTGTACTTGATGCTGCAAAATATGGTTTTGCTACCCGTTTTGAAGATGGAAAAGGTACAAACCCGGAAGAATTAATCGGAGCGGCTCACGCAGGATGCTATACCATGCAATTATCTGCGTTTTTAGGCGAAGAAGATTACAATCCCGAAAATCTGCATACCGAAGCTAAAGTAACTTTTGAAGACGGTGCGGTGACTAAGGTGCATTTAACCTTAACCGGTAAAGTGCCGGAGTGCAGCGAAGACGAGTTTTTAAAGTTGGCCAACAAGGCTAAAGAAAATTGCCCGATCTCAAAACTGCTTAAGGCAGAGATCACGCTTGACGCTACTTTAGAATCCTAATTTCTTGCAGAACGATATAAAATTAAAAGTCGCCAACGGGCGGCTTTTTTTCATTTACGATGATTTGTAAACAGGTTTGCTTTGGCCTTGCGTATATTTGAAAACCATAAAATTGATACGTGCCCTATTCTTTAGCCAATTTACTGCCGCCATTTATAGCTCTGTTGCTTACCTACGGTTTATGTATGCTGCTTTACAAAACCCGACTGGCAGACCTTTTTAGTGATGCCGGAGGAGGAAAAAAACTGCACAAAAAAGCAGTGCCGGCATCAGGAGGTATTGCGATAATTCTGGGAATTTTTGGAGCCTCAGCCTTGTTTTACCCCAAATTTCTTGTGACCGAAAAATGGCTTTTTCTGGGGCTGACCGGCATATTTATTTTGGGTTTGATAGACGATCTCAAATCTTTAGGTTGGCTACCTAAACTCATCGCCCAGCTCGTTCTCATTGGCTTTGTGGTCGTCGTGGCCGATGTACGTTTGGAAACGGTTTTATTTGAAGATCGTTTTCTGCTGATGCCTTACGCGTTAAGTGTTATTCTGAGTATAGCGATTCTCACCTTTGGTACCAACGCGTTCAATTTTATTGATGGTTCAGACGGACTGGCAGCTCTCGTTGCGCTTACGGCAATTTTAGGCATGCTGTTTTTTCAGATTCCTTTTTTCAATCCGTTTTTATTTGTAGTGGTTGCCGCGGTATTTGGTTTTAGAATGCTCAATAAAGAACCTGCCAAGATCTTTATGGGTGATAGCGGTTCGCTGTTTCTGGGCTTGTTGTGCAGTGTGTTACTCATCAAATTTATTGAAGCAGACCTTTCTACAACTAACTACTGGCTCGAGACCTACAGCCAGCGTCTGCCGGTCGCAATAGCTTTATTTTGGTTTCCCGTTTTTGATACGCTGCGGGTTTTTAGTCTGCGTCTTCGTGCCGGTAAATCCTTATTTGAACGCGATAAGCTACACAGTTACTCCTTGTTGTTGCGCGTGGGTTACCGTCCTGCCTTTATCGCGCTTGTGGTTTTTCTGGCAACCCTTATTCAGGTATTGGGGGCGGTTTATCTGGTTCCCTTAACCGGAATTTATCTGTATTTTGTTTTACAAGCGATGCTTTGGTTTGGGTTTCATTTTTACCTCAGACTTTTGGTAAAGCAGTTTAAAGAAGAAAAGTAATTCGGTGTATTTATGAGCAAAACGCCCAAAATAGGTCTTTCGCTTCCGTTGCTTAACGAAACGGATACTAACGCGGTGGCGGAGGCTTTGCAGGCGAACTGGATTACAGCGGGTGGTCCTTTTGTACAGACTTTTGAGCAGGATTTAAAAGCGCATTTAAATACCGAAGCTGAGGTTGTTGCTTTAAATACAGGTACTGCCGCATTACATCTGGCGCTTATTTTGGCCGGGGTGAAACGTGGCGATTTTGTGATTTGCCAGACGATGAGCTATGTAGCTACTGCCAATCCCATCGCATATCTCAACGCCATTCCGGTTTTTGTAGACAGCGAGCCTGAAACCTACAACCTGGATCCCGATGCAGTGCTCGAGGCTATTCAATTTTGTTTAAGTCAGCATAAAAAACCGGCTGCGATTGTAGCGGTTCACTCATACGGTATTCCGTGCAAAATTCAGGAGATCGCAGCGATTGCACAGGAATACGAGATTCCGCTTATTGAAGATGCTGCGGAAGCACTCGGAAGCAGTGTTGCTGGAAACGCCTGCGGGACTTTCGGCGATTTTGGAATCTTATCCTTTAACGGCAATAAAATCATCACCACCGGTGGGGGCGGAGCATTGATTTGTAAAAATGCGGAACAGGCAAAATTGGCAAGACATCTAGCCAGTCAGGCGAAAATGACTCAGGAAGCTTTTGAGCACGATGCGGTGGGCTATAATTATTTGATGCCCGGTCTCAATGCAGCTTTGGGAAAAAGTCAGTTGCAGTCTTTGGATGTTAAGGTTTCCGCAAAGCGAAATATACACGCAGTGTATAGCGAAATTTTCAAAGAACAATCAGGTGTTGCATTGTTAAACGAACCACCGGAATGCTTTTCAAACTATTGGCTGAATTTTTTGCGTTTTAGTACACCTCAGGAAAACGCTACGCCAAAAGGCCTACTGCAACACTTGCAAAGTGCCGGAATTGAAAGCCGCCAACCCTGGAAACCCTTACATTTACAGGGAATCTATAAAGAACAACACTATTTTGGGAATCCCGTTGCCGAAAGTCTTTGGCAAAACGCCCTGTGCCTGCCCAGCGGTGCCGGACTCACAAAAACCGAACTTAACTACATTCAGGAAACGCTAATTGCGTATTTTTCGCGCTGATTATGACGCAACATTCAGTACAGAACGAAATCATTCTAATCACGGGAGCCGCAGGAAGCATTGGCCGCGAACTCACCCTGGGTCTTGCTAAACGCAATCCAAAACAGTTGATTCTGGTTGATTTTGCCGAAACGGCTTTACACGGCTTGTTACTTGAATTAAAACAGGTCGCCCCGAATACCGCGATCAGGTATTTTATAGACAGCATTTGCAATGAAGCTTTCGTTACGCATCTGTTCAATGAGTTCAAAGTCACGACGCTTATACACGCGGCGGCTTACAAGCACGTCTCTATGGTTGAGACTAACGTGTGTGCAGCTATTAATACCAATTTTACAGGAGCTAAGCAGATTCTCGATAAGGCGATAGCGCATCAGGTAGCTCGATTCATCTTTGTTTCAACGGATAAAGCGGTTAATCCTCAGAGTGTGATGGGGCGCACCAAAAAGCTCTTTGAAATGTATGCGCTGAGCGAGCAGAAGCAAAATCCAAATATTCAAATTCACATCCTGAGGTTGTGCAATGTGTATGGTTCGTCAGGATCTGTCGTGCCTTTGTTTGAAGAACGAATTTCTAAAAATCAGCCGCTTATTATTCGCGGAAAGGAGTCCAGAAGGGCTTTCGTGCAGCCCGGGCAGTTGATGCCTATGTTAGCCGTTTTGATGGGAGGTGCAGCTTCGGGAGTCTATATTCCAAAGGATTATGAACTGTTAACTGTACCCGAAGTTGCAAACCGGGTGTTGGAATCCTTCGGTATCAATAAGGAAGATTATCCCCTGGAATACGAACCGCTCTTTTCATCCGAAAAAGAAAATGAAGAGCTTAAAGCTTCCACCGAAATGGAAAGTACTGCGTGTACCGGATCATTGGTCTTGGTTAGCAATACCAAAGAAACCCTGCTTGATTCAGCCTTACTGCTGCAATGTATACGTTCCGCCCAGAACTACAGGGTAAAAGAAGCTCAGTCGCTTTTAGAAAGGATTACTTCAGAATAAATTTCAGCTAAATGTCTCAGTGGTGTTGCTGATGATGCGTTCCAGAGCCTGCTCGTATTTACCGGGGTATTTGGCGTTCTTCAGGTTTTCAATATGCCGCATATGATGGGTATCGGTCCCAAAGAAGTCAAACATCCCATCTTCCAGAAGCTTGAGCGCTGTTTTGGCAATTCCCGAACCGTAATAGCCGGTGATTGAAAGTGCGTTAAGCTGAAATTTGCAGATGCTCTTTAATTCGGTATAGGTGTCGTATTTGCTGTGGTAAAAGGCGTAGCGCTCGGGATGCGCCAGTACGGGAACAAAGCCGGCGTTGCCTATTTTAAATAAAATTTCGCGCAGGTTTACCGGAGGTTGCAGATAAGACATTTCGACCAAAACAAACTGCTCCTTGAGCGGCAGGATTTTTTTGGCTTCCAGTAAATCGGTAAAGGCACTGTCCATCATATACTCAGATGAAGCGCGTATGTTGAAGGCATCCTGGCCTTTTTCGGCTAAGAACTTCTCCAGTTTGTTTTGGGCTTCACAAATAGTTTCAGGTGTATTGGGATGAAAATCACTCATGGTATGCGGTGTGCAGATGAGCTTTGTGATTCCCAGTTCCTTAAAATGGGAGAGCAATTCCAGAGAATCTTCAGGTGTTTTAGCCCCATCATCGATTCCCGGTAGTATATGATTGTGAATATCTGTAAATTCGCCCAACCTGGAGGCTAGGAGTTTTTTAGAACTGAAAATAGAAAACATGCTGCCGGTTTATTTTGTGCAAAAGTACATGTATTGTCCGGTTTAAGATGTTAAGAACTTCCCTCCACGTTCAAAACAAGCAATTATGAAAACCCTTTTTAGTCTCCTGAGCCTGATGCTCGTTTCCGTATTACAGGCCCAGGACAGTCTGGTAACTTCAATTGACCTGCGCGGAATGGCCTCAAGCGGCGATGCTAATAACTTCTGGTTTTATGCCAATCAAAAAGGCCGCTTAGATGAGCAGACTAACTTTTATGCTCTGGCAGAGACTAAATACGAAAAGGCTTTAAATGAAGATAACCGCTTTGAATTGGGCGGAGGGGTATTATACAAAGATGGTTTGTATGACGGGGTAATCATAGACCAGCTTTATGGCACCTACCAGTGGAAGATCATAAGAGCAGATCTTGGGGTTAAACACCGTGACGAAAAGTTAAGCGGAATCTCTAGTGTAGGTGGAGATATCATTTGGAGTAACAACGCACGTGCTTTACCCGGAGTCTATTTACAAATGACCGAACCCTTCAAAATTTTTAAATGGTTTGAAGCCAAAGCCACTTTTGGACATTACTTTCTGGGAGACGACCGGGTGGTTGAAAATGCACAGGTACATCACAAAAGCCTCGAGCTGGCACTGGTTTTTTCGCCGGGAGATCGCCTGAGCGGCAGTATGAAGCATTATGTGCAGTTTGGAGGGACTTCCCCTCAATACGGTGAACAACCTTCCGGTTTCAGGGATTTTATAGATGTTTTTTTCGGGCAGGGATCCAGTAATTCTGGTGCATTTGGTGGTGAGCAGGTAAACTCCTTAGGAAATGGTTTAGGATCTTACGAACTTGCCTATGATTTGACCCGCGAAAACTTTTATTTACGAATGTACTATCAGTCACTTTTTGAAGATACCTCTGGGATTGAACTCAGCAATTTTCCCGATGGGGTCTGGGGTACGTATCTCGAGCCTGAAAACTGGGGTTTTATCGATGCTCTAATTTATGAATACGTGCAAACCGTCTCACAAAGCGGGCGTCTTAGTGATGCATCAGGAGGCGGGAGCCTTAGTGGTGGCGACAGTTATTTCTGGAACGGCATTTACAATACCGGTTGGCAATACCACAACCGCATCATAGGTTTGCCTTTTGTAATCCCGGATCGGGTTAATCCACAAAGTAAAAATATCAACGATCGCTTTTACATTCATCATCTTGGAGCTACAGGTACTCTGGGTAAGTTCAATTTTAAGGGTAAAGTGAGTTATGTAAAAAATTTGGGTACTTACGGCAGACCCTATCCTGTAACCGAGGAAGCAATTTATTCCTTTCTGGAGCTTACCTATCCCAGTAAGTTTGGAAGCTTTACCGGTTTGTTTGGAGTAGATTACAGTAACCTCTCCAAAGAAAATCTGGGAATTGGGCTTAACTACCGGTATCAGTTTTAGAAGTTAACTTCGGTTTTAAGTATCTTGCTTAAAAACACCGTCTTGTTGAGATTTCTGTATTTCATTTTTTGCTTTATACTCTTTCTGCCTGCGATGATAGGGCAGGAGTTGCCTCCTGTGCAAAACTTTTCGCCCGAAGAGTATGCAGCAGAGAATCAAAACTGGGCCATCACCCAGGGAGCCAATGATTTTATTTACGTGGCTAACAACTTGGGTCTGCTGGAATATGACGGAGCACGCTGGCGCGTTTACGATTCCCCCAATAAAACCATAATCAGAGCCGTTGAGGCCAGTGGCAATCGTATCTACACGGGAGCCTATATGGAATTTGGCTACTGGGAACCCAACCGGAAAGGACTTTTAGAATATCATTCCTTAAGCAGCCAGAAGGAATTGCAACTGGTCGAGGATGAACAGTTCTGGAATATTTTTACCATCGACAACCTGGTACTGTTTCAGTCTTTAAACCGAATTTACAGCTACGATACCCAAAATCAGAGTCTTGAAACGTTTTCTCCCCGGGGTAATATAACCAAAGCATTTCGCATTGATAAATCGGTCTATTTTCAACTGGAAGGGCAGGGGCTTTTTCAGCTTCAGGAAGGAAAAGCGGTCTTACTATCAGATGCGGAGTTCTTAAAGTCTGATGTTCTGGTCGGCTTTTTCAAAAGTGAAAGTCGTTATAACATGATCATGGCACGCTCGGGGTTTTTCAGTTTGAAGAATGATGAAGTGTCGGCTCTTACCGTACCTCAAAGTGTTCAGGAGGCGGTTATTTACAGTTGCCAAAAGCTCAGAGACGGCTCCCTGATGCTGGGTACTATTTCTTCAGGTCTGATACATTTAGATGAGGCCTTTAATTTTGATTACGTTCTCAACCAGCAGCGTGGCATCACTAATAATACGGTGCTTTCAATTGAAGAAGACCGGGATGCTAACGTATGGCTGGGACTTGACAACGGTATAAGCGTTATCAACAGCAGCACGGCTTTTAAAGTGTTTAGGGACAATGCCGGTAATCTGGGTTCGGTATATACTTCAGCTCGGGTAGGGGACTATTTGTACCTGGGCACCAATCAGGGATTATTTTACCGTACTATTCAGGATAAAACAAGCAATTATCAATTAATTCCCGGAACTAAAGGACAGGTTTGGAGCCTAACTAAAATAGGGGATGATTTGTTTTGCGGTCATCACGAGGGGACTTTTTTGGTGGATAAAGCCCAGGTTAAGCAACTTGCCAGAACACCGGGTACCTGGCAGGTACAATGGCTTTCTAAAGCCCAGGGACTCGCCATTCAGGGAAATTACAGCGGTCTTTATGTCCTGCAAAATACAGCCAATGGCTGGCAGCTTAGAAATAAAATTTCCGGTTTTGATATCTCAAGCAGGTATTTTGGTCTCGGACCAAACCAGACCATTTATGTGAGTCACGAGTACAAAGGGGTTTTTAAGGTTTCGGTAAACGAAAATTTCACGAGTGTTCGCAATTATGAATTGATACCTGAATTACCCCCGGCAGAAAAAGCGGGTATAACATCCTATAAAGACCGCTTGTTCTACGTAAGTAATGCGGGTGTTTATGAACTCAATAAACAGACCGAAGCTTTTCAGCTGGATAGTTTGCTTACCAGGAGTTTTTTTGAAACAGGTACCTATACCACCGGAAAACTAACTTATGACGACGCAAATGATCGTCTGTGGGCTTTCAATTCACAGGAAATCAGTTATCTGAAACCGGGTATTCTGGCTGATGAGTTTGAAATAAACCGTTTTGCCTTACCGGCGAAAGCTCGCAGGGATATTCCGGGTTTTGAGAATATTACTCCGGTTGGCACCAACGTGTATTTGTTGGGTAATTCTACCGGATATACGCTTTTTGACCTGAATGAGGCCCGCGAGGAAGGGTTCAGCATACGACTACGCGGTGTCGAGAATGGTACCCGGGATGGAAAGTTGCAATACATCGATCAGGACAACAGGGAGCCTTATCCCAATGAGCAGTCTAATTTTAGGTTTATGTTTAGCGTGCCGCAATACGACAAATTTCGTGCTGTGGTTTATCAGTACCGGCTACAGGGCTATTACGAGGAGTGGTCAGCCTGGTCACCTGAAGCACTGGTTTCTTACGAGAATCTTCCGTACGGGGACTATGTTTTTGAAGTACGGGCGCGTATTGGGGAATCGTACTCAGAAAATACACTTAGCTATCCTTTTCAGATCAAACGACCCTGGTACTTATCTATACTCGCTATTGTATGTTATGTTGTTTTAGGGCTTCTGCTCATTGCAGGAATTCAAATCTATAACCGGCGTTACTACCGGAAGCAAAAACAAAGACTCATCGAGATCAATAACCGCAGGATTGAATTGGCCAATTCTGAAAAGCAGCGGGAGATTATCAGGCTTGAGAATGAAAAACTACAGCAGGATGTAGATAGTAAGAGCCGTGAGCTGGCAGCTTCTACCATGAATCTGGTTAAGAAAAACGAGTTGCTCAACACCATTAAAAAGGAGTTGGAGCAGACCGAACAAAAAAACACAAAGACGGTTATTAAAATCATAGATAACAATCTGGATCCTAAAAAAGATTGGGAATTCTTCAAGGAGGCTTTCAATAATGCAGATAAAGACTTTTTAAAGAAGATCAAGCGCCTGCATCCCAAGCTTACTCCAAATGACCTAAAACTTTGCGCATACCTGCGCTTGAATCTGACTTCCAAGGAGATTGCTCCATTACTTAACATTTCGGTACGCAGTGTAGAGATAAAAAGATATCGTTTGCGTAAAAAAATGGATTTAGAGCGCGAGGATGGACTTGTTGAGTATATTCTTTCGATCTAAAAGACCTATACAAGTCTGATATAGAACTCAACATTACCTATACAAAAGCCTGTAATGTGGTGTTTTTGAGTGTTTTTTGATTTTACATTCTTAATTTTAACATCTGTCCTTAAGCCTTATTACGAAAGCGTTTGCGTTGAGTTTTTCTCGGTTATGCCGGTTAATACCGGGGTTGTTGATTTTTTGTAAAGGCAGATTTTAAGGAATTGTTAATGCTTGCGGGTAGATTTGATTTCAAATTAAACATATATGAGATCAATATTATCCTTAATGGTTCTTGTTTTGTTTTCATCGGGGCTTTTCGCACAGACCGGTGATCCCATTCAGGCATCAGGTACAGTGACAGATATGACGGGAATGCCACTTCCCGGGGTTAATGTCATTGTAAAAGGAACTTCAAGAGGGACCAGTACAAATTTTGACGGTGAATTTAGCCTCTCAGTTCCGCAATCAGGTACCCTGGTTTTTTCGTATCTGGGTTTTCAACCCAAAGAAATAACCGTTACGAGTACCAATCCCATCACCGTTCAACTGGTAGAAGATGCCAGTGCCTTAGAAGAGGTAGTGGTAATTGGTTACGGTACACAAACCCGTAAAGAGGTTACCGGAGCCGTTGCTGTGGTAGGTTCTGAAACTATCGAAGAGCAAAACCCGGTACGCATAGAACAGGCGCTACAAGGGCGTGTTGCGGGGGTTAACATCAGTTCGACCTCAGGTTCTCCCGGTAGTGCTTCAACCATTAACATTAGAGGTATTTCAACCAATGGAGACAACCGTCCTCTTATTTTGGTTGATGGGGCAAGGATTGAAGACTTAAGTGTCTTAAACCCAAATGATATTGAAAGCATTAATATTTTAAAGGATGCCACAGCAGGTATTTATGGGGTTTTAGCAGCAAACGGGGTGATCCTGATTACGACCAAAACTGGTCGTAAGAACACAGACTTAAGAGTAAATGTAGATTCGTATGTAGGTGTTCAGGAAACCACACGTAAATTACCTGTTTTAAATGCTACCGAATACGGGGCAATCATTAATGAAGCCTTTGTTGCCGGTAATCAGGCACCACCATTCCCCAATCTTAGAAATCTGGGTATGGGTACAGACTGGCAGGATGAGGTTTTTAGAAAAGCCTTTTTATCTGACGTAAACGCTACTATTTATGCCGGGGGTGAAAAATCTGCATACTCTATTGGTTTAGGTTATCTCGATCAGGACGGTATAGTAGGAGGCGGTGCAGCAAACTTTGAGCGATTTACCGGTCGCGGAAGCTATAATCTCGATATTACCGATAACTTGAAATTTAAAGCTTCGGGTATTTACACCAACTCTAACCGAAGCACGCTACTTGAAAACACATTAGGATCAGTACTCTTCAACGCAGTTAATATGGATCCTACCAGACCGGTGCGGGATGCTAACGGCGATTTTACCTTAGCTACCGGTTTAGGAAACGAAGTAATCAACCCAGTTGCGCAAATTGCCAATACCTTCAACGGTACTCAGGTTGATAAAATTACCGGTACTGTAGGTTTGTCCTATGGATTCTTAGACAATTTCAAAATCGAATCGAACTATCAGTTCAACTATTCGGAAGTTCGTAATCGTGCTTTTAACCCTTCCGGTTTAAATTATGGTGATGGTAAGGTATTTAACAACCTGGGACGTAACGAGTACTTCGTAAACGATAGTTTCTTTAGAGATTATACCTGGGATAATTTTTTAACCTATACCAATACCATCGCCGATGATCACAACATAACGGCTCTTTTGGGTATGTCGGCTTTTAGAACCAGCGGAGAGTTTTACAACTTCACCGGCCGCGGTGTACCGGGTAATACCTTTGCTGAAGCAAGCCTTGTTGGTGCAGAGGAAGTTATTGATGCACGTACGGTGAGTGGTGGCCCCAATGAATTTGACCAGCGTTTACTATCCTATTTTACGCGCCTGCAATACAACTTTAAAGAAAAATACTTGTTCTCTGCTTTGCTGAGACGAGATGGTTCTTCAAATTTTGGACCTGAAAATAAATTTGGAACTTTTTACTCATTCTCCGGAGGTTGGGTACTAAGCGAAGAAGCTTTTTTTGATAGCGAACTCATCAATTTTGCTAAGCTCCGAGGAAGTTACGGAAGTTTAGGTAATGAACGAATTCGTGCATTTGGATTCTTATCTGTACTTGATGGTGAAGGAACCTATGTTTTTAATGACGAATTGGTCTTTGGTGTTGCACCTGGACAGTTATCAAATCCGGAAATTAAATGGGAGCGTCAAAAGTCTTATGATATAGGTGTTGATCTTGAACTATTCAATTCTGCAATAAGAATAACCGCAGATTACTTTAATAAGCGTACCGAAGACTTATTACTGGTACCTCAGGTTTCAGGATTGCTAGGAGTTACGGCTCCGGGATCTTCTGCACCTACCGTGAATGCCGGTAGTGTGGAGAACAAAGGTTTTGAATTTTCAATCAACTACAACCAGATCATCAGCGATGATGCCGATTTCAACATTGGATACAACTTTACAACCCTTAAAAACGAAGTGCTTCAGGTAGGAAATCAAAGCGGATTCATACCAGGCGGTTCATTTGGCTTTGGTCAGGAAGCTCCGGCACGTATGGAAGCCGGTTTCCCAATAGGATATTTCTACGGCTTACAAACCAACGGAATTTTCCAAACCCAGGCTGAGGTTGATGCGCACGCCACGCAGGCAAATGCAGTGCCGGGAGATTTACGTTATGTAGATCAAAATGGTGACGGAGTGATAGACGGTGATGATCGTGTCAATATTGGCGATCCTATTCCTGATGTGACGATGGGCTTGAACATCGGGTTTAATTATAAAAACTTTGACTTTACCGCTTATGCCTATGCATCAATTGGTAATGACATTGTACGGGCTTACGACCGTAATCAAAACCTGACCAATAAGACCAACTATGTTTTAAACCGATGGATTGGTGCCGGTTCCACAGATACCTATCCTCGGGTGACTATTGGGCCTAACTCAAATTTGCTGTTTTCTGATTTTTATGTGGAAGATGGTTCGTACCTAAGACTTCAAAACGTACAGGTGGGTTATAGTCTGGGCAATGACGTTATTGAGCAGTTGGGAATTAGCAAACTGCGTTTTTACGTGGCTGTGGCTAATGCCTTTACCCTAACCGAATACCAGGGCTTTGATCCTTCTGCATCTTCAGGAGCTCCTATTGGAGGCGGTATTGACCAGGGATTCTACCCCGTACCGCGCATCTATACAGCCGGACTTAACTTCAAATTTTAAACGAAGAGCGATGAAAAAATATATAACATACTTTCAAATTTTAGGCCTTGCTGCCCTGTTGCTTTTTACATCTTGCGGGGAAGACTTTATTGATGTAGCGCCTAATAATGAAAATTCTGAGGACTACTTCAATACCCCGGAAGATTACGAACTTGCCCTGGTGGGTGCCTATGATTTATTACAGGCCACGTATCTGAATGTTCTGGTAGGAGAAATTGCTTCCGACAACACCCTTGCCGGTGGAGAAAGCGCTACCGATACTCCCGGAATACAGGAGATTGATAATATGACCCATACTCCGGTTAATCAGCAATTGCGTGATATCTGGGGCTGGATGTTTAGCGGCGTAAACCGGGCGAACTACATTCTGGAGTTTCAGGATAAAATTGATTTTGACGGTAAAAATGAAATCATTGCCCAGGCCCGTTTTTTAAGAGCCTATTACTATTTTGAACTGGTAAAATGGTTTGGTGATGTGCCGCTTGCCGTAGATCAGCGTTTGTTGTTTGGAGATCAGTTTAATGTAGATCGTACTCCGGCTTCAGAAGTCTATGCACAGATTGAGCTGGATTTGATTTTTGCTGCCGAAAACCTACCGGCTACTCAGGCTCAGGAAGGTCGTGTTACCAGTGGAGCCGCTCGCGCGCTTTTGGGCAAAGCCTACCTCTATCAGGATAAATTTACCGAAGCAGCAAACGCGCTAGATCAGGTAATCGCAGGTCCTTATGATTTGCTTGATGATTATTCGATTTTATTTCTTCAGGAAGGGGAAAACAGCGTGGAGTCTGTGTTTGAAGTTCAGTACACCGATAAGGAAGGAGCCGGTTTTGGATGTTTACAATGTAGTGAAGGTAACGTAGCCGTTGGTTTTAACGGAATACGTAATTATTCAGGTCCTGAATTTGACAGCGGCTTTAGCTTTAATGTGCCGGTAGCCGAAGCTTACAATGCTTTTGAACCGGGAGACAGCCGTCAGGACAATGCGATTTTAGATATTGAAGCCTTTGCAGCACGCACCGGCGCAACCTATAATGAAGGTTATGAGCATACGGGTTATTTCAACCGTAAATACTTACCGCGTAAAGGCGATGCCAACCTGGGCGATGCTAACCTTACCAATCCCAATAATTACCGGTCTATTCGTTTTGCTGATGTATTGCTTATGGCTGCAGAAGCGCACAACCGTAAGACCAATCCTAACGATGTTTTGGCACAGGAGTACCTTAACCGCGTAAGACGCAGGGCTTTTGGAGATCTGGACCACGATATCGTGGCAACCGGCGCAGCACTCACCGAGTTTATTTATGCAGAGCGCAGACTGGAGCTGGTAGGCGAAGGACACCGTTTCTTTGACCTCGTTCGTACCGGTCGCGCGGCAGATGAGATACCCGGCTTTACACCAAATAAAAACGAATTATTCCCCATCCCGTCAATCGAAATCGAACTGGCCGGAAACCGATGGGAACAAAATCAAGGATACTAATTAATACACCAGAATACGATGAAAATTTTTAAACTCTTAGTGTTAGTTCTTACGGCAGTGACCGCGTTTACCGCCTGTGAGGAAGATATCATCACCAATTACGCCTTTGAAGACATTTCGGCACCCCAAAATCTGAAAGCCAATTTTGTCGTAACTCAGGATGATTCGGGTCTTGTGACAATTACGCCGGTGGGTGAAGGGGCTTCAACCTTTACGGTGTATTCGGGGATTGAAGGAGACAGTGCGGTAACCATCAATGCCGGTGAGTCTGTAAACTTTACCTATACGGAAGGTGAGTATCTGGTACGAATCGTGGCGACAGGAGCTACCGGGCTTACCAGTGAATACAATCAAAACCTGATTATATCATTTACAGCTCCCGAAAATTTGGCCTTTACCACTTCGGTAAGTGGTCTTAAGCTTACCGTAACGCCTGAAGCTACCAATGCAGCACAATTTGACGTGTATTTTGGTCTTGGAGATGAGGAGGAGCCGGTTACGATTATGCCCGGTGAGTCTGCGGTTTATGAGTATGCCGAACCTGGAACCTACGATATAAGAGTAGTTGCACGTGCAGCTTCGGTTGAAACTGTAGAACTTACCAAATCTATTCTGGTTGCGGGTGCAGTTGACCCCATCGTAATGCCTGTTACGTTTGACAATCCTGATGTAAACTACGAATTCGTAACCTTTAACGGAGTAACCTTTGAAGTGGTTGCAAATCCAGATCAGTCCGGGGCAAACACTTCAGATTCTAATGTTGGCGCTATCAAAAATAGTGGAGCACAGTTCGAAGGAGGTACGTTCAACCTGGGAACTCCGGTAGACTTTAGCGGTGCAGATAAAACCATTACGATGAAGTTTTGGTCAGATAAACCTACATCAGTTCTGCTGAAATTTGAAGGTGGTGTAAATGGAGAGCGTCAGAATGAGATTTCTAAAGCACACGGTGGTACCGGATGGGAAGAGCTAAGTTTTAATTTTGCTACAGAAGCAAATACCAGCTATATCAATCAAAGTGATACCGGAGGGCAGCCTTTTGTGCCTACGGGCCAATACACTGCAATGACTATTTTTGTAGATGGCCCCGGTACCCTGGCCGGAACCTTCTACATTGATGATATCGAGCAAACCGGCCTTGCAGCTCCTAAACTTCCTGTTACCTACGATCAGGCGGCCTTTGATTATACTATGGGAACCTTCAATGGGACTTCTTTTGAAGTGGTTACAAACCCCGATCAAAGTGGAGCGAATACCAGAGCGTCAAAAGTTGGGGCAATCACTAATAGCGGTCGCAACTGGGAAGGTGTTGCGTACAACCTTTCTGAGCCGGTAGACTTCAGTGGAGAAAACAAAACCATTCAGATTAAAGTATGGTCTAACGTATCGGTACCTGTACTGCTTAAGTTTGAAGGTGGTGTAAATGGGGAACGTCAAAATGAAATTTCAAAAGCACATACCGGTTCGGGATGGGAGCTTTTAACCTTTGATTTCGCTACCGAAGCAACAAAAAGCTTCATTGACGGCAGTCAGGGAGTAGGTGAGCCATTTGTACCAACAGGTCAGTATAATACACTGGTGTTGTTTGTTGATGGTCCCGGTACTACTGCTGGTACGTTCTACATTGATGATATCCAGAAGAATCCGGCACCAAGGCTTCCTATAAATTTTGACAATAAGGCCTTCTATTACGCAATGGGAACTTTTAACGGTTCGAGCTTTGAGGTAGTGGCAAATCCTGATCAGTCTGGTGCAAACACCAGCGCTTCAAACGTGGGAGCATTGACCAACTCGGGCAGAAACTGGGAAGGTGGTGCTTACAATTTATCGCAGCCGGTAGATTTCAGTGGTTCTAATAAAACCATTACGATGAAAGTATGGTCTAACGTATCGGTTCCTGTATTGCTGAAATTTGAAGGTGGCGTGAATGGCGAACGTCAAAACGAAATTTCTAAAACCCACGGTGGAACCGGATGGGAAACGATGACCTTTAATTTTGCCACAGAAGCTGTTAAAAGTTATATAGATGGCAGTCAGGGAGTAGGTGAACCATTTGTTCCTACAGGTCAGTACGGCACGTTAGTATTGTTTATTGACGGTCCGGGTACTACAGCAGGTACCTTCTATCTTGATGATATTGTTCAGCAATAAAAAATAATCTATGAAAACTATTTTAAAACTAGTTACGGTAATGAGTTTGTTTCTGACATTTAGTTGTCAGGACGACGACGCGACTTTAGAGTCGGTCGCTGTACCTCAAAATCTTACCGTGTCTACAGATATTACGACAGACGGGTCGGGTAATGTAACCTTTACCGCAACTGCAGATCATGCAATTACGTATCGCTTTATATTTCCTGACGGGTCTTCAGACGTTGCGCCAAGTGGGGTGTATACCAAACGTTTTACCAAAACCGGTTTAAACACCTACACCGTAACTGTTATTGCATACGGGCAGGCAGGGGTAAGTACTTCACAACTCATCGAAGTTGAGGTAGAAAGTGATTTTTCTGATCTTGATGCGATTGAGCTGTTAACGGGATATAATCCCGCGAGCGGAAGTCCTTCCACCAAAACCTGGTACTGGGCGGCAGATGTGCCTAACCATTTGGGTGTAGGGCCAAACAACGATGATCTAAGCCAAAACTACTTTTGGGCATTCTTCTCGTTTACCGATCCTTTCGCGCTGAACTTTGATGCCGCAAGCTGTGCGTACGATGACGAATTCATTTTCAGCACCACAAATGGTGAAAATCTAAATTACCTGTACGACAATAATGGTGCTACCTTCTTTAACAGAAGTTATGCCAGCGTAGCAGGCGGTACTTCGCCAGACGACCAGTGTTATGAGTTTGATACAACTTCAGGTGGTACACAGACCGTTACTTTAGGACCTTCAGAATCGGTTGTTGCTCCGGAGCGCAAGCGCGGAACGGTGATGACCTTTAACGACGGTGGTTTTATGGGCTATTATATTGGGACCACCCGATATGAAATTCTCTCAATTACCGAAAATCGTATGGTTACCCGTGCCATTCAGGGCAATGATGATTTCTTAGCCTGGTATCAGATTTTTACGTCTACTAAACCTGTTCAAAGTACAGGTCCGGTTGCCGAAGAAGATGAGTTTCCAACGCTGCTTTGGTCAGACGAATTTGATACTAACGGTGCTCCAAGTTCAGCAAACTGGACTTATGATATTGGCGTAGGTCAGGCCGGCTGGGGTAACAACGAAGTTCAATATTATACAGACCGTCCGGAAAACGTGATTGTTGAAGACGGAATGCTTAAGATCACTGCTAAGCGTGAAGAGTTCAACGGGCAGCCGTTCACTTCGGCGCGTATTAAGTCTGAAGGTTTACAGGAGTTTACCTTTGGTAGAGTAGAGGTGAGAGCCAAATTGCCTACCGGCGTAGGTACCTGGCCTGCAATCTGGATGCTGGGAGCAGATTACCAGACCAATGCCTGGCCTGCAGCGGGAGAAATCGATATTATGGAGCACGTAGGTCGTGAGCAGAATACCGTCTTCTCAACCCTGCACTTCCCGGAAAATTTTGGAGCAAATGGCGTAAGTGAAAGCACAACCGTGCCTACTGCTTCAACCGAGTTTCACGTGTATGCAACCGAATGGACCGAGACCCAGATTCGCTTTTACGTAGATGACGAGCTCTACCACATTTTTCAGAATGATGCGAGCAAGCCATTTGATAAGGACTTTTTTATGATCCTCAATGTAGCTATGGGTGGAAACTTTGGAGGTGACGTTGATCCCGGTTTCCAGCAGTCCAGTATGGAAGTAGATTATGTACGCGTCTATCAGCGTGACTGATAAAAATACAGAATCATAAGTGATTCTCATGTTGTGAATTAAACGAAAAATAGAAAACGCTCCCCAAACGGTTTTTATCTGCTGAGGAGCGTTTTTTTATTGATGAAAAATACTATGAAAACACTACAATTAACCGCATTGCTAGTCTTGCTTATAGCGTACAGCGGCAATGCCCAAAATCAAAAATTGGTTTGGGCCGAAGAATTTGACGGACAAAGCCTGGATGAGGCATCCTGGAATTACGAACTGGGCGATGGCTGTCCCAATCTGTGTGGCTGGGGTAATAACGAGCGGCAGATTTACACCAAAGAGAACCACCGGCTGGAAGATGGTAAATTGATTATCACCGCAAAGAAGGATGGTGATACCTATACTTCTACCCGAATTACCACCAAAGACAAGCACGAGTTTCAATACGGCCGTATGGAAACCCGTGCCAAATTACCCGTAGGTCACGGCCTGTGGCCTGCCTTCTGGATGCTGGGGGCAAACATCAGCGAAGTGGGCTGGCCGGCTTGTGGCGAGATCGATATTTTGGAGTATGTAGGTCGTGAACCCGGGGAGATTTTCACTTCGTTACATACGCCGGATAGTCACGGCAATACCATTAATACCAAAAAGACCCAATTTCCGGGTATTGAAGATGCCTATCACGTGTATGCAGCAGAATGGTCACCTGAGAAAATAGACTTTTTTGTAGACGATCAGTTGGTGTACACCTTCAATCCCGAAGATAAAACCGAAGCCGTTTGGCCTTTTGACCAGCCCTTCTATTTTATTCTGAATTTGGCCATCGGCGGAAACTTCGGCGGACCGGAGGTTGACGATACGATTTTCCCGCAGGAATTCAGTATTGATTATGTGCGGGTTTATGAGCTGGAATAGGGCTTAGAGAGCCTAAATGGGCCTTGAAAACTGCCAGAAAAACCGTAAATAGAGCGCGGTGATAAATTTTAACATTTGAAAGAAACGCACTGGCTACAACGTTTGCGAGATGTTTTGATCAATTAACGGGTTTAAGGGCTTTAAAAAACGGCTTAAACCGCTGAAATAAAGGGAATAACACCATTTAAAAGATTAAATTTAAGAAGATAACAGGGCTAATATTACGTATTTATGATTTACAAAAAACTACTTGCGCTGGCTATTGTTTTGTACAGTTCCGCATTAATCAGTCAGACTCAGCGAGTCATGGTTGATAAGAATGCAGGGGGTATGCAATTGCTGGTTGAAGGCAAACCATTTATGATGAATGGGATGAACTGGGATTACTTTCCCATAGGTACTAACTTCTCATACAGTCTGTGGAATCAGCCTGATGATATTATCAAGGCTGCCCTCGATTCAGAGATGGGGCTTCTCAAAAATATGGGGGTCAATGTGGTGCGGCAGTACACCGGTATTCAACCGCGATGGATTACCTATATCTACGACAACTATGGGATTTATACCATGCTCAACCATTCTTTTGGGCGCTATGGTCTTACCCTTAATGGAGAATGGGTTGCCAATACCGAGTATTCCAATCCCTTAACCCGGGAGTTGCTGCTTAAGGAAGTGACCGAAATGACTGCTAAATACAAAAACACCCGCGGTCTTTTGATGTTTCTGTTGGGTAATGAAAATAACTACGGCCTGTTTTGGGACGGGGCAGAGACCGAAGATATTCCGTTTGAAGATCGCAAGTCTACCGTACGTGCCGAAGCTATGTACAAATTGTTTAACGATGCTGCCGTAGCGATGAAGGCGATCGATACCGATCATCCCGTAGCGATGTGTAACGGGGATTTGCTGTTTCTTGAAATCATCAAACAGGAGTGTAAAGATGTAGACATCTTTGGTACAAACGTGTATCGCGGAATGTCTTTTGGTGATGCGTTCACCCGGGTGCGGGACGAACTCAATATGCCTATTATGTTTACCGAGTTTGGCTCTGATGCGTTTAATGCAATCGAAAACCAGGAAGATCAGGAAGCTCAGGCCAAATACCTTAAAAGCAACTGGGAAGAAATTTATGCCAATGCTTCGGGTATGGGCAAAGCCGGTAACTCTATTGGAGGTTTTACCTTTCAGTTTAGCGACGGCTGGTGGAAATACGGCCAGACCGAAAATCTTTCGGTACACGACAACAACGCCTCCTGGTCTAACGGGGGTTACGCGTTTGATTTCCGCGATGGCGAAAACAATATGAACGAAGAGTGGTTTGGTATTTGTGCCAAAGGGCCTACTAACGAGCGCGGACTCTACGATTTGTATCCCCGTGCAGCCTATTATGTGTTAAAAGAAGCGCATAGCCTGAACCCTTATTCCGGCGGAATGACTGCCGAAAGTATTTCAACCGCCTTTAAGGATATCGAAATTATGGATGCGGTACTTCGTGCGCGTGGCGATAAAGCGGCTTTGGGAGTGGAGCTCAACAGCAAAGTGCGACTCAGCAACCTAAGAGCCGAATTCACGACTTTCAACACCGGCGGAAGCCTCATTACCACGCCTCGTGATGCAGATCCGGACGCGATGATGTACCCCGATGAGCTGGGCTTTGACCATATGCAATCCTATTATGTGGGTGTGGAAGGGAATCCTACTGCCAATATGCGTGCAGAAGTAAATTTCAACATCGTAGGCAATGTGGCCGAAAATCCCATAGACGAGATTTTCTACGAAAACCGGGCACGCGCGAGACGCTTTTTAAGTCCGGACGGCACCGTCGATGTCAACGATGTAAATCGTGTACAGGTGTACAGCGCCGAATACGAGTGGAATGCTGAGTACTTTGACCTACGCGGATTCTACCGTACCGGGCATTACCACTGGGGTTACGAGGGCGACTTCTTCGGTCTGTATCCTGAAGCCAATTACGGGCCCAACCTCGATATCTACAACGGGGAGATTCTAGGTTTTGAAGTTGATGGTAAAAAAGCCCTAAAAGATTTTAAAGTAGCCTTTGGCCCTCAATTGTGGTGGGGCGCAAACCCGGCTGTTTTCCTTAAATATTACAAGCAGTTCAAAAACGTTGATGTAGCTGCCATCTATCACGAAGATATTGACGATTACGGTACTACAGTCAGTTCAATAGCGATTCCCCAGCCTAAAACCAGACGCGTAACCCTTCAGGGTAAAACCACGCTGGGTAAATTCGGTTTTGAAGCCGGAGCCATTTGGGCAGGACAACCGCTTAATGGCCGCGAATTTCAGGTAGTACGCGGCGATAACCCTGATAATTACATCGTGTATACAGACAAGGTAAATTCAATGGATAACTGGGGAGGTAAAGCAAAAATAACGTTCTCAAGTGGTCCCTTAAACTGGTACGCTCAGGGATCGGCCATGGGTCTTGTAGCCCGCAGCGGTTTTGATCAAACCCAGACTTTTACCGGCTGGAGATTAAAAGATGTAGGAGGTGGAAATATTACCAATTTCCTTTCCGGGTTTACCTATCTCACCGGTAACTGGACGCTTGCACCTAATTTCCTGTGGCAAAAACCTTTGGTGGAAGCCATTCCAAACGACGCACCAGCTCCGGCACGTTTGCGTAACATTCAGGACGATCCGTTTTCGGTGCGTGAAAACCGGGAAACGGTTGCAGGTGAGTTCCTGCTAACGTATGACCCTACACCGGGAACCTGGATGTACGCCTGGGATAACGATGAGATGGAAGACGCGAAATTTGCCTTCAACGCCGGTTTTGTGTATTGGCATTTACCTACAACTATGGATGCCGCGATTGGTTTCCTGGGTAACCGTACTTCATTTGCTTTCCCCAACTCCGTACCGGCAGAAGATTTATGGGAATTCAACACCCGTATCGTTTCAAAAGCAGCACCTAATCTGGGTCTGATTGCCAATATGTACTTAGGTAACGCCCAGGCTCGTGGTAGCGATCCACGTTTGATCGAGCGGGTAGGTGGGGACATCCGGGTGATCTATAACAAGTTTAAGTTTATCCATTCCTTTAAGATCAATGACTGGGGGCCTTTTGACTACCACCGCGATTTTAACCTCACTTTTCCGGTGCAGTTGATGCTTGATGTGTCAACAACTCTGGGCAAACCCAGCTGGTTTATTCTGCCCAATACCCGCATCGGTGTTCGCGGAACCTGGCGCTCGCTTAACGAGTTTTCAAACCGCTACGCACCCTTACAGGGAGAAGAATTTGCCACCGAACCCACGATTAGTCCGGTAGGTTTTCCCGATGGAAACGAATGGGAAATCAGAACATACATACATATCAACATTGGTAACTAGAGAGATGATGAAAACGAACTTATATAAACTCATATGTACAGGTATTTTAATAGGTTTTACCGCCTGTGAACGACCCCTGTCTGACGATGTTGAATTTGCAACCTATGCAAGCAACGGCGACGTATTTCTAGATGGCTTTACCGCCGGCTTAAATTACTTCCCGTTTGAAGGCTCAAAACTCGACGCTTTTACGGTCGATTCAGAAGTTAGCTACGATGGCGAAGCTTCTATGCGTATAGATGTCCCCAATTTTGGAGATCCCGGAGGAGCTTACGCGGGTGCTGTTTTCCCTACAGATAGTCCGCGTGATCTTTCGGGTTATGACGCCCTTACCTTTTGGGCGAAAGCAACAAAGGCAGCGACTATAAACGAAATTGGCTTTGGTAATAATTTTGGCGAAAATAAATTTTTGGTAACCAAAACCAATTTGCGCGTTAGTACCAATTGGGTGAAATACATAATCCCGATTCCAGATCCGTCGAAGCTCATCGCCGAAAGCGGACTCTTCTGGTACTCAGAAGGCCCCGAAGATGGCGACGGCTATACCTTTTGGGTTGATGAAGTGCAATTTGAAAAACTGGGTACAGTAGCGCAGCCCAGACCATCAATTCTAAACGGCGAGGATGTGGAGCAAAATACATTTACAGACATTACCATTCCTGTAACCGGTCTTACCCAAACCTTCAATCTGGCAAACGGAGTGAATCAGACCGTAACGCTTGCTCCGGGCTACTTTACGTTTGAAACCTCAAACCCCGGCGTGGCTTTAGTTAACGAGCAGGGTGTTGTCACCACGCTCAATGAAGGTACTGCGGTCATTACGGCTTTAGTAGGCGGTGTACGCGCAGCAGGTTCACTTACGCTGAATGTAGGTGGCGCTTTTGAACTGGCACCCACACCCACGCGCCCCGCTGCAAATGTGATTTCGGTGTATAGTGATGCCTATACCAATGTGAATATCGATTTCTACAACGGCTTTTTTGAACCTTTTCAAACCACTTTGGGAGGAGATGATTTAAATATCAACGGTAATCGTATTATCAATTATACGGATTTCAATTTCGTAGGAATCCAATTCGGCCGCGTAAATGCTTCAGCAATGACCGATTTACACGTTGATTTGTACATCCCCGAAAGTATAAATCTGAATGCGAATAGCTTTATCGATATTGAATTACAGGATTACGGCAGCGATGCTGTAACCGGCGGTGGGGATGACACAGTATCCCGTATAAAAATAACCGCAGACCGCTTACAAACCGGGCAGTGGATTACGCTCGATATTCCGCTTTCAGACTTTACAGCACTTACCACGCGCACCAATTTAGGACTTATTCTTTTTCAGGGAAGTGCAGAAATAAACGAATTGCTCGTGGATAATATTTACTTCTACACCGAATAAAAAAATAGGATTATGAAAGATAAAAAACGATTTATACCGATGCTTCGGGTTGCCAAATCGAAACTTGCCCTGCTTGCTGTTGTATTTGCCTTTGCGGCTTGTGACACCAGCGAAGAGCAAACTGTGGCTGTTTTCGAAGATTTGATACTCGAAGATAATTTTGATCAGGATGGCGCGCCAGACGCTTCCATCTGGAACTACGATATCGGAACCGGTCAAAACGGCTGGGGCAACAACGAACTGCAGTATTACACCAGTCGCAGTGAGAATGTAAGTGTGCAAAACGGCTACCTGCTCATTACCGCCCGGAAAGAGAATTTTCAGGGTTCAGGGTACACCTCTGCACGTTTGCTTACCAAAGGCAAATTTGAGAATACCTACGGTCGTTATGAAGCCCGCATCAAACTGCCTTACGGGCGGGGAATCTGGCCGGCATTCTGGCTTTTAGGTTCAGACATTCCGGGTGAAGTTTGGCCACAAATAGGTGAAATAGACATTATGGAATACCGTGGGCAGGAACCTACTGTGGTGTTAGGTACGGTTCACGGACCGGGCTACTCTGCCGGGCAATCCATTTCTAAGCGTTACGAACTGCAGGGCGACCGTTTTGATACCGGTTTTCACATATTTGGTATTGAATGGGGACCTGAATTCATCAACTTTTATGTAGATGACGTGCTCTATAATCAGATCACTCCAGAAGATGTTCCCGGCGAGTGGGTCTTCAATCACGATTTTTACATCATTCTCAACCTCGCCGTGGGTGGAAGCTTTGTAGGCTCGCCCAATGCAGAAACCGTATTCCCACAAACCATGCTCGTTGATTACGTACGCGTTTACGAAAGCAATGGAAAACGAAACTTTTAAAACCAGTCAGATGAAAAAATTTATACAGAACATAAGATTTGCCGGAGTATTGGCAGTAGTGCTTAGCCTTGTCGCTTTCGTATCCTGCGAAGAAGATGATGCAGAATTGCCGGAAGTTACGGCAGGATTTACCTATACCCTTGATGAAGATACCGGGGCAGTTACCTTTTTAAACACCTCAGAAGAGGCTACGATGTACAGCTGGGATTTTGGCGACGGGCGTACTTCTAAAGAGATCAACCCGATGCGTGCTTTTGGTACGGGTGAGTACACCATAACGCTTACGGCTAAAAATGCAGCAGGCGGCTCGGACACCTTTTCAGATCTGTTGGTGATAAACATTCCATTGCCCATGAATCTTCCGGTGACTTTTGACGATCCCAATGTGAGTTATGAAGTGAATACCTTTAATGGTACAACCTTTCAAATTGTATCCAATCCTGACGTTTCGGGATCAAATGATAAGGCTTCTCAGGTAGGTGAAATCGTTAATGCAGGTAACCAGTTTGAAGGAATCACCTTCGATGTGGGTATGGCTGTAGATCTGACCACGGAAAAAACCATCACGATGAATTTCTGGTCTGAAACTGCGATTCCGGTTCTGTTGAAATTAGAACAGGGTACCGGTGCAGATGTTGAGGTGAGTGCAAACCATACCGGTAGCGGTTGGGAAAGTCTTCAGTTTGACTTTAATTCTGCAGCGAGTTATTCGCGAGTGACCCTCTTTGCAGATGGCCCGGGCAATACTGCCGATACGTTTTATGTAGATGATATTGCACAGATTGAAACTCCGGTACCACCATTTGATTCAGGCTTGTTGATAAATGGTGATTTTGAGGCAGGTATCCAACCCTGGATAGGTAATGGTGCCAACGCCGTGACAGAAGGAGGTAATACCTATAATTTCGTAAACGTAGAAACAGCAGGGGAACCTTTTAATGTGAATTTGAGTCAGGTTGTTGAAATCACTCAGGGAACCAATTATATTCTGACGTTTAACGCTTCCTCAGATCGGGCTAGAACAATTCTTGCCGGTATTGGTCTTAACGAAGCGCCTTTTACCAACACGGCTCCACAAATTAATTTGACTACAGAAACCCAAACCTTTACCCTCCAATTGAGTGCGGCCGACTTTGGCGGTGCAAACAGCCGCGTGCTTTTTGATATGGGTGCAGATACCGGTGTTGTGGTTCTGGATAATATTTCCCTTGTAGTAGGAGGTGACGGAAGCGACAGTAACCCCGGAGGAACCGGTGGAGGTGGCTGTACCGGTACCCCGGTAGCCGCAACAACGCTTCCTTTAAATTTTGAAGGTTGTCAGACCTTTTTAGCTTCCAACAATTTTGGAGACGGTATCACTTCAGGTCTTGCCGATAACCCAAGCAAAACAGGTATAAATACCTCAGATTATGTACTTCGTGTTGACAAGCCTGCCGGTTCAAGTTTCTTTGCAGGTATTCAAAACACCTTCAATCCTAATTTTGATTTAACGACGACCAATACCTTCAAACTTAAAGTGTATTCCACTAAAGCGAATGTGGTCTTTAGATTTGAGCTTGCGGTTGATCCTCAAACCGTTCCGGTGACCGGTAATCCTGCTCCCGTTTTTGTAACGATTCCGGAAGCAAATACTTGGACAGAAGTTCAGTTTACGTTCACCAATTTACCGGCTGCGCCTACGGCTTACAATCAATTGGTTATTAAGCCCGATAACAATCAGGCTAATGATGCGATTACCGCAAACGGCACCTATTACCTCGATGATCTTAGATTGGAAGCTGCCGGAGGCACCGGCGGAGGTGGCGGAAGTGATTTCGATTCGGGATTACTCGTAAATGGCGATTTTGAAGACGGAGCCAGCCCCTGGACGGTTGGAGTAGGAAGTAACCCTGCGCCTACTACTACCGAAAATGGAAATACCTTTTATTCGGTTAACGTAGAAACTGCGGGTGATGCGTTTTTAGTAAACCTGAGTCAAAAATTAACCATTGTTCCGGACGCTACCTATACGCTTACTTTTGACGCCTGGTCTGATCGCAATCGTTCCATAATAGCCGGGATAGGTTTAAGTGATGGTAATTTTGCCAATACATCAGAAAATGTAGCTATAACTTCAGAGCGTACAACGTATACCTTAACGCTAACAGCAAATGGCTTTGGTGATGCAAACAGCCGCGTACTTTTTGATAACGGTGGCGCAGTAGGCCTTGTAAATATTGATAATGTATCCCTCACTCGCAATGACACCGGCGGCGGAACCGGCGGTGGCGGTGGTACTTCTGATAACTTTATCACCAATGGTGGTTTTGAAGCCGGAGAAACCGGATGGACATTTTTTCAAAATGGAGGCAGCTCCATTTTGGATAATTCTTTAGGTAATGGAAGTGCAGCATCTGCGAAGATTAGTACTAATGGCCCTAGTAACCCGGCCATTAAACAAGAGCGATTTGGTGCCGGCGTCGTAAAAGCAGGAGATGTGATCGAGGTAAAATTTGATCATAGAGGTTCAATAACACAACCCGGAGCTGTATTCAATGTGCTTCTATTTGGTGAAACTGCGAATGGTGCCTCATTTACGCAGGTTTTTGATCCAAGGCCCGCCCTAACCGATACCTGGACAACGTTTACAGCGACCTATACCATTCCCGCAGGAACCAATGTGAGTGAAGGGCTGTCGTTGCTTATCGAGTCGGTTTGCGGTGGAGATGCGGGATGTAGTGTTTCTGCTAACGTAGATAATGTTTCTGTGACCGTAAGAAATTAGAAAACTTTAAAAGCAATTAACTATTCAGGAGCTGATCAGGTTTAAAGATCAGCTCCTTTTAATACCTAAATTTTAAGACTATGAATACGACAAAAGCGCTGCTATCCCTTATGGTTTTGGCTTTTGCCACGCAGCTTGCTTCGGCGCAAAAGGGAGTCAACGATCTCGATCCCGTAACCGAGCGGAAAATCGATTCGATCATAAACCTGATGACCCTCAAGGAAAAAATGGGCCAAATGGTGCAATACAACGGGAGTTTTGATCTTACCGGAGCACCCTCAGAGATTGATGGGAATACCAAGTTGCAAAAACTGCGCGCTGGTGAGGTAGGTTCGATGCTCAATGTATTGACCGCTGCCGGTACCCGCGAGGCTCAGGAAAATGTCATGAAGTACAGCCGGTTAAAGATTCCCTTGATTTTTGGGTATGACGTGATTCACGGGTATAAAACCATGTTTCCCGTGCCCCTGGGTGAAAGCGCAAGCTGGGACCTCGAAGCTATTGAAAACGGAGCGCGTATTGCAGCCGTTGAGACCGCAGCTTCCGGGGTGCATTGGACTTTTGCGCCTATGGTAGACGTTTCCCGTGACGCCCGTTGGGGACGTATCATGGAAGGCGGCGGAGAAGATCCGTATCTCAACAGCGTCATAGGCGTTGCCCGCATAAAAGGTTTTCAGGGAACTGATCTTTCTGATGTATTCAGTATTGCAGCCTGTGCCAAGCATTTTGCCGGATACGGTTATGGTGAAGGCGGAAGGGATTACAACACGGTAAACGTGGGTATTTCCGAATTGCAAAACTCGATATTGATGCCTTTTAAAGCTGCTGCCGAAGCAGGCGTAGCTACGTTTATGAACAGTTTTAACGAGATTGACGGTACTCCTGCGACAGCCAGTGTGTATTTACAACGCGAAGTGCTTAAGAAAGACTGGGATTACAAAGGTTTTGTGGTTTCAGACTGGGGTTCTATTGTTGAGATGATTAATCACGGCTATGCAAAAGATAAGATGCAGGCCGGTGAACTCGCCGTTAAGGGCGGAAGCGATATGGATATGGAAGGTTTGGTCTACGAGGAGTCTCTGGTTCCTTTAGTTGAAAACGGAAGCATAGACGAAGCGCTTTTAGACGATGCGGTACGCCGAATCCTAAGGGTGAAATTTAATCTGGGACTTTTTGAAGATCCTTATAAATACAGCGATGAGACCCGCGAGGCTCAAAATGTCTATACCGAAGCACACCTGGAAGCGTCTGAAGACATCGCCCGCAAGTCTATTGTTTTGTTAAAGAACGAAAATAATGCACTTCCGCTAAAAACCTCTTTAAAAAGTATTGCGGTAATTGGTCCGCTGGCGGCAGATAAAGATTCGCCATTGGGTAACTGGAGAGCGCAGGCCGTGCCTAATTCAGCCGTTTCGGTTTTAGAAGGTATTCAGAATAAACTGGGAGCTGCTGTTGAAATCAATTATGCCAAAGGTGCCGATTTAGCTATCGGGGAGCGTGCATTTATTCAGCCTTTAAAACTTAATCAAACCGACACGACAGGTTTTGCCGATGCCGTTGCCGCAGCAGCAAAATCGGAAGTTGTCGTAATGGTATTGGGTGAAGACGCCTACCAGACCGGCGAAGCGCGCAGCTATACCGATATTACCCTGGCCGGAGTACAGCAGGAATTGCTTGACGCCGTGCACGCGGTTAATGAAAACATTGTTTTGGTACTGATGAACGGGCGTCCGCTAGATTTGTCGAAGCCAAACGAGCAGGTACCTGCAATTTTAGAAACCTGGTTTTTGGGTTCACGTGCCGGTAATGCCATTGCAGATGTGTTATTCGGCGATTATAATCCTTCCGGAAAGCTTCCGGTTTCGTTTCCGCGCAATGTGGGGCAGGAGCCGTTATACTACAACCGTAAAAACACCGGTCGCCCCAGCAGCGATTTGATATTCTATTCAGGTTATGAAGACTCGTCTATTGAAGCTTTGTTTCCCTTTGGTTTTGGTTTAAGCTATACCACATTTGAATACAGCGACATCAGTCTGGGGGCAGAAACCTTAAACGCTGATGGATCGCTGACCGCTTCGGTAAGTGTGACCAATACCGGCGATGTTGCAGGTAAAGAAACGGTACAGTTGTATATACGCGATCTTTTCGCCAGCAAAACCAGACCTATAAAAGAATTGCGCGATTTTAAACAGATCGAATTGGAGCCGGGCGAAAGCAAAACGGTAACTTTTGTAATTACGCCTAAAACACTGGAATTTTACAGTGCAAACAACATCTGGGAAACCGAACCCGGAGATTTTGAGGTGATGATAGGTACCAACTCGATGGATTTGAAAAAGGCTGCTTTTAGCTACGAGTAAATTCTAATTTTGAATAAACTAAAAGGGCTTCAGTAGATTACTGAAGCCTTTTTTTATGTCACTTCGAGTGGCTAAAGCAAAGCAATAGCGTAGCTTTAGATGTATCGAGAAGTCTTCTTAGTTAGTATGTTTCTTGCTTACCGGGCTTCTCGATACACCAGTCTCGGTCTCACCTCGTCTGGCACTCGAAGTGACACTTCTCGATACACCAGTATCGGTCTCACCTCGTCTGGCACTCGAAGTGACACTCCTCGATAACTTTTACTAAGTTCTTGCTCTCAAAATCACTCGAATCCATATTCAGATCAGAATAAAGCTGACACCTTAGGCAGTAGAAAGACTGGAGCTGAGGCGACTTAAAACCGGTAACTCAAATAAACCCCCTGAAAATCATCACCCATTATCGGGCTAAACGAAAGGTTCTCATACTTTTTCTTATGCAGCTCGGGGACTAATATACCACTGGCGGCTCCCAGGGCATAACCCAGCAGGACATCGCTAAAGAAATGGTTTCCGGCCTCCATACGCAGGGTTCCCACCGTTGCAGGAATTAGGGCAGCACCCGTCCAAACCAGCCATTTGTTTTTCATATCGGGATTAAAATCGGTCCACACTTTAGCAGCAAAAAAGGTTGCAGTCGCCGAAGCTGCCACGTGACCCGAGTAAAAGCTGCGGGTATTGGTAGATTCAGTGCGCTCATTCAGCGGAATATTTTCGTTATAGGTACGCGGACGCAAACGATCGGTCAATCCGGCCGAAAGCGTGAATAAGGCTGCCGTGGTCGACAGCGATTCCAGATACATCACGCTGATCTGCCCGGTGTGATTGCTTTGATCTTTGGTAAACAACATCGCCAGCGGGATTGCAAACGAAGTGTAAAAGGGCACATCGCTTATTTTGCTGAGGTTTTCATCGTAGTTGCCGGCATTCCAGCGGTCAAAAAATGGAATATTGTCTTCATTCAGGTTCATTATCGTTTCTTCATCGATGCGTTCTTTATCCTGAATGATAAGAAAGCCCGCGGTGGTACCGGCCAGTCCCAGTCCCAGCCAGGTCGCATCTTTACCCCAGCTGAGTTCATAGGGAGATTCGGTTTCCTGAGCAAAAACGCCCGACGTTAAAAGCAAAAAGCAAAGACAAAGAATACGCATAAAGTTAAGATTAGGTTGTTCTGACGAAAATGCCTAATTCTGCCGTTCCTACAATCTGCTTTAACGATTCTATAAGCAAGATTTAGTAGTATTTTAAAGATTACTACTGCCTATATTTGCGCTATGAGTACATTAGTTGCCATTACCATCAGGCCCGAGTTGCTTGAAAATAACGAGTATATCATCAAGCAGGCGCTGCAAAAAGCCAATATTCCCTTTTCTCAAGTGGCAGACTGGCGCATCCGCAAACGCTCTATAGACGCGCGCAAGCGCCCGGTAAAGCTGCAGTTGCAGGTAGAAATCTGGAAAAAAGGGGAGTCTAAGGCACAGCTCAGTCGTTTTATAGCCCGGGATGTGCGCCCGGCACCTGCTATTGCCATCATTGGTGCCGGCCCTGCCGGATTGTATGCGGCGCTCCGGGCCATTGAGGCCGGTTTAAAGCCGGTTGTGTTTGAACGCGGAAAAGATGTGCGCGAGCGCAGACGCGATTTGGCCAAAATCAATAAGGAGCTAATCGTAAACCCGGAGTCGAATTACTGTTTTGGTGAGGGTGGTGCCGGTACCTATTCAGACGGAAAATTGTACACCCGTTCTAAAAAGCGCGGCAATGTGCTCAAGGCGATGGAATGGCTCGTGCATTTTGGTGCAGATGAAGATATCCTGGTAGATGCGCATCCGCATATTGGGACCAACAAATTGCCCAAACTCATTACGGCTATGCGGGATGCCATTCGCGAAGCAGGAGGGGAGGTACACTTCAACTCCAAGCTCACCGATTTGTTGATCGAAGACAAACAGATCACCGGACTGGTCATCAACGACAAGATCAAGTACGACTTTAAAGAAGTGATATTGGCGACCGGGCACTCGGCACGGGACATCTTTTATTTGCTTCACGAAAAAGGGGTAAAGATCGAAGCCAAACCCTTTGCGCTTGGCGTACGGGCAGAGCACCGTCAGGAAGTGATCAATTACATTCAATACCACGGAGAAACCGATAATCCTTATCTGCCGCCGGCGTCCTACAGCCTGGTAGAGCAGGTAGACGGGATGGGCGTGTATTCGTTTTGTATGTGCCCGGGAGGAATCATCGCCCCCTGCGCTACCGATCAGAATGAGGTGGTCACCAACGGCTGGAGTCCCAGCAAACGCAATAATCCTTATGCAAACTCTGGTATTGTGGTGAGTGTGGAGCCCAAAGATTTGCCGGGATATAAACCGGATGATCCTTTCGTAAGCCTCAATTTTCAAAAGATGGTGGAGCATGCCTGCTGGATAGCCGGGGGTAAAACCCAGCGTGTACCGGCACAGCGTATGACCGATTTTGTAAAGGGCGTTAAATCGAAAGACTTCCCCAAAACCTCGTACCAGCCCGGGATTGTGAGTGCCGATTTAAACGAGGTGCTTCCGCCCTTAATCGCCAAACGCCTGGAGAAGGCTTTTGTGGCTTTTGGCAAAAAGATGCCGGGCTATTTATCAGCTGATGCGGTATTGCACGCGCCCGAGAGCCGTACCTCTTCGCCTGTTTCCATCCCAAGGGATGAACGCAGTCTTCAGCATATCGAAATCAAAGGTTTGTATCCTTGCGGGGAAGGGGCCGGTTATGCGGGGGGAATTATGTCTGCTGCTATTGACGGGATCAATTGCGCAGATGCCGTTGCGGTTAAGTATGGGCTTTAAGTAATCTACCCAGCAAGCCTCGAAGTATTTTTCAGGAAAAATGTTCAAATTCAACGAAAGTCTTTGGGTGCTGAAGTCCTTTATTGGTGACCATAAACACAAAACCCTGCACTCGGCAGGGTTTTGTTTCTAAGCTTTGGGGCTTATTACGTCTTGGTATCTGGATTATTGAACTTCAGGAGCAGCAGTAGTATCAACTACAACTTCCTCAACTTCTTCTACTTCTACTTCAACAGGAGCTTCAACTGGAGCAGCTTCCATAGAAGTTTCCTCCATTACTTCCTCTGTTTTCTCTTCAGCAGACTCTCTGCAAGAAGAAACAGTGATCATTAAACTCAAAGCAAAAACAGCTAAAAAAATGCGTTTCATAGTATAAAATTATTTTGCGTTAAAAATGCGTGCGAATCTAATTTAAATTTAGACTCGTGCAACATCTGCAACTACTTTTTTTTAATTTTTTTAACTGATTTTTATTTCAATTAAAATATTGGAAATCAATTTATTAAAAATGAATACAGCTCTAAATCAGGCAATTTTTCTTTTAAAACTTCCTGTAAAAGGACTTTACGACCTCAAAAATCACGCACAAATCTTCTGATCTAAATTTAAAGGAATGCAAGCCAATAAAAAACTCAGCCTTTTGGGACTGAGTTTTATTCTATAAAAGTGAGTTATTACTACAATTTTTGAAGCCCTTTCACTTCCGATTTATCGGTCACCGGAACGATACTAATCGCATAACCTCCACCCGGAGCACATAGCTGCTTCAGTTTTGATTTTGAAGTCACCACATATTTGGTAATGGTGTACGCCTGGGGATTGGTCTTGTAATGCGCGTCTGCTGCATCGGCATAAACGGTCGCGATGTATTGGGTTTTGGGCGAAAGAAAATCAAACGCGATAGATGAGCTGCGTTTTTCTTCATCATTGGTACGCCCTACAAACCAGTTCGGCGAATTTTTCGCTTTGCGGGCATAGGTAATAAAATCTCCCGGCTCGGCTTCAAGCACTAAGGTCTCATCCCAATCGATCGCCACATCTTTAATAAACTGAAAGGCATCCAGAAACTTCTCATACGTTTCCGGTAAATCGGCGGCCATCTGTAGCGGACTGTACATCGTCACATACAAAGCCAGCTGATTGGCAATGGTAGCATTTACGTGCGAGTTATTGTCCGGGTTGTATTTGCTCACGTCCATTTCAAAAATTCCCGGCGTATAATCCATAGGTCCGCCAATGAGGCGGGTAAACGGAAGAATGGTCGTGTGATCGGGATTGTTTCCGCCAAAGGCCTGGTATTCGGTACCACGGGCAGATTCGTTTCCGATCAGGTTGGGATAGGTGCGACGCAGACCAGTAGGCCTTACCGCCTCGTGCGCGTTGACCATAACCTGATAGTCTTTAGCCTTATCAATAGCATACAAATAATGATTGTTGGCCCATTGCCCGTAATGGTATTCGCCACGTGGGATGATATCGCCTACATAACCGCTTTTAACCGCGTTGTAGTTGTTTGCTTTCATAAACTGATACGCGGTATCCATATGGCGCTCGTAGTTACGTATAGCCCCTGAGGTCTCGTGGTGCATCATGATTTTAACGCCCTTTGCTTTAGCATATTCGCGAAGCTCCACCACATCAAAGTCAGGATACGGAGTGACAAAGTCAAACACATAATCTTTTGATTTGCCAAACCAGTCTTCCCAGCCCACATTCCAGCCTTCTACCAGTACCTGATCAAAGCCGTGTTTAGCGGCAAAATCAATATACGCTTTCACGTGGGCAGTGTTGGCAGCGTGTCTTCCGGTGGGTTTGAGGTTTTCAAAATCGGTTACGCCCAGTTGTACACTGGGTACGTCGCCATAAGCCCAGCTGCTTTTACCGGTAATCATTTCCCACCAGACCCCGATGTATTTTACGGGCTTGATCCAGCCGGTATCTTCAAATTCGGTAGGCTCGTTGAGGTTAAGCGTCATATTGGATAGCAGGATGTCTCCGGCTTTTTCCCCGGCAATTATCGTTCTCCAGGGCGTATTTCGCGGAGCCTGCATATACGCCATATTGCCTACCGCATCCGGGGTAAGATGCGCCTCAAAAGTCATAGCTTGGGTATCAAAATCCAGGTGCATAGCCGAATATTCAACCAAAGCGGCTTCGTGCAGATTGAGGTACATCCCGTCGTCGCTTTTCAGCATCAGCGCGGTTTGTACGGTAGAATCAGATATGGGCGTCATCGAGGCATTGGCGCCGTTGCGCTCGAGCGCGGCCTGTACCGAATTTTTGATCTGCGAGATTTTGGTTTTGGTATAGTTGTATTCCTGGGTATCAAAATCCCCGGGAATCCACCAGGCGGTATGATCGCCGTTCATCGCAAACTGTGTTTTTTCGTCTTTAATCACAAAATAAATCAGATTATCCTGTGCCGGAAACTCATAGCGAAAGCCCAGACCATCGTCAAATAACCGGAAGCGAATGTGCATCATACGAGCGGTAGTTTCCTGCTTCAGCATTACGAGCAGTTCGTTATAGTGGTTGCGAATGCTGCTGCTTTCGCCCCAAACAGGCTTCCAGGTTTCGTCAAAGCTGGCAGTTTCTGATTTTTCAAAGCTAAAACCTTCGGTCAGATCTTCGGCATCTGCAAGTTCAAAGCCTAAACGACTGGGCTTAACCAGAACTTTCCCTTTATACGAAAGAGAATAGGTAGGTTTTCCTTCTTCAACAGAAAAGTCTAAAGTAAAATTTTGATTGGGTGAACTGATTTGCTGCGCGTGTAGCGGTAAGAAGGCCAAGGCACAAATCAGGTAAAGTACATGTTGATATTTCATGAATTTCAATTTAATTATAACGTTGTAGTATCAGGAAAACAAAGGTACGGGATAGAAAGCCTAATTAAAAAGAGGATCAAAAAAAAGAGTGCTTAAAAAAGCACTCTTTAGGAATTTCAGGTGATTTTAAAGGAGATCAGTTACTTTGATTAACACTTGAACTGTTAGTAACTCCCGTTTGGGTAACCGTACTTAGATGCGCAAGTCCGGTTTGGAAAACGCTGCTTTGGTTGGTGTTTCCATCCTGAAAAACAAGACTGCTGTTGGAGGTCCCATATTGAATAACACTTGAGATATTGGCGGTTCCTAACTGGTCAACGTTTGAATCGTGATCTGCTCCATCCTGATACACCGAACTCCGGTGAGACGTACCCAACTGATAGGTGTCTGCCTGATTGCGGTTACCCTGCTGGTCTGTTGAGGCGGTATTGTAGTTGCCCGATTGAACCAGATCGGAGTTGTTGTAATACCCGCGCTGATCGGTACCAAAATATCCGCGAGACAGACCGTTGCTCACATTGCCGTCACCGGTTTGTACAATGGTAGAGGTATTGTGATTCCCGCCCTGATGCGTACCCGAATTGTTATTGTTACCCACAGAGCTTGAGGTAGCGCGGTTGTGGCTTCCTACCTGTAAAATCCCCCAGTTTAAGGCAGAACCTCCGGCCCGGTTGCGGTTTCCCGATTGATAGGAGGAGGCGGTATTTACAAAACCCTCCTGTGTGATGCGGAATGCGTTGTCATCACCCAATTGTTCTATGGAAGCGGTATTATCATCATCGATCTGGTCGATATCTGCCGCATTGCGGTTCCCGATCTGCTGAATACCCCAGTTCAAACTCGTTAAATAGGTACCGCTGTTGCGGTCTCCCCGTTGTACCAGAGAAGCTTTGTTATCAGATCCACGCTGAAGGGTTGCGGCACCATTATCGTCTCCCACTGAAGAGGTTTCCGAAAAATTGCGCGACCCTGCCTGGTAGGTACCCCAGTCGTTTCCGAGGCCGCCGTAGTTTCTGCGACCTTCCTGGCGCACCATTGCAAGGTTGTCGTTTCCATTTTCAGCCTGCGTGACACGGTATTCATTACTGCTCCCAATTTGCTTGATATATGTATCCTGATTGGTACCAATCTGATCGATATCGGCATCGTTTGACCTTCCGGTCTGTCTCGAATCGGAAAAGTTAGTCAGCCCCTCCTGGTTGAGGTCTAAAATATGAAGTCTTCCGGCCTGTAGGGCATAGGACTCGTGGCCCGTTCCGGTTTGTGTAACTACACTCGTATTGGTCTGTGCGATTAAGAAGGTACCGCAGAACAGTGTTCCGAGCAAAAAAAACAGTTTCCTCATAACAGGTTGATTTAATTAATATATAGAATGGTTAAATGTCAAAATTGTATGCTGCCTGAGTTGGCCGGGGGTGCTTATAGAGGAAAGCAAAGGGTGAGTACTGGGCCAGCTACAAACACCTGTAGCTAATTTACGGGAAAGATTGGGTAATTGACAGCCGATGGGAGCTGTTTTTTAGGGCGGAAGGAGGATATTTGATTAAACCCTGTTTTTAATCGCTGAACGACTGCTCAATACATTTTCAGGATGCCGAAATGCTTTTTTAAAACCATTCCGGATGAATTGGAGTATTGTTTGAGCCTTAGTGTAACTATCCGGTCAGTTCAGCATCATAGCGCCATAAATGTTAAGGTTTTTTTATTCGGAATCTTAAAATCACGGGAATGCAGGAGCCGTATTGGGAAGGCTTTAGCACTTGATGCTAAAGTATGTATAAGACTCTTTAAATAGGCGGTCTTGCTTCTTATCTTAGTGAAACAAAATCAAAAACTATGAAACTTTTAATAAGCATCATCAGCGTCCTAATACTTTCTTTTTCGCCTTTAACTTCTAAAGAGGCGAACGCAGAAATCACTAACGATACCTTTGTAAATGCCGAACTTACCTTTGACGGCTATGAAGGGGAATACTACTTTTTTACCGACGCCGATTTACAGGCGGTGGTTCTTGAAAGCTCAAGCGAAATACCTATTGACCTGGAAAATGGAAATTATGAAGGTAGCCGGGTAATGGTAGCCTATAAAGCGGTAGACCGGTCTGCCGATTCGTCCAGTGAGGGAATCATCAAAAGCATTACGCTTGCCAATGACAAGTAAGATCTAAACATCTCAAAAAATTTTATCGAAAGCCAGACAATTCTTGTTTGGCTTTTCTTTTTGATGTCGGTCAATAGTAGAGCGGATTCATAAATCTCAAAGCTCTTCCAAAAACCGGTATTTTTAAAGCAGGCGACATCTTTAGAAAGCCTGGTTAGCTTGATTAGAGGTGGTTAGAGGGTGGTGAGATGTTGATTTTTTGAGAAAGGGAGTAAATAGAGTGGATAACTGAAAGAAGTCATTATTATCCAAGGGAGATAGTCAAAATCAGCTTTCAGTCACGGCAACTCCCAGTCAAAGCCTAGGCATCCCCTAGGATGGTGTATGAAGAGTGTATGAAAACGGGTTCTGAAAGGCTGAAATTTCACATTTTATTAACAATTAAAGAGAGCAGGGGACTGTACGGGTATCTGTGTTATTTAGAGTTTATTTTACTCGCAGATTTTTAAAGTACTAAGATCTTTAGAAGATGGTTTTAAAGTTGCAGCGGGAAAATAATTATCCTCACTGTCATCTTCCCTATATTCATACCTTATAACCCCGTTTTCATAAGTATAAATGATCCTATTGGCTTCGCCTATAGGATTTCTTAAAATTAATTCTTTTGGCGTATTTACGAGTATCGTATACTCCTCATAATCCAGTTCATTCATTTTAAGTGTATAATAGCAATCTGTTGGCACCTCATCCTTGGTATATCTCCAGTAATAGTGTTCTCTTAGGCCATTTGGGTCGGTTCCCGGATTAAAGACATGGTACTCGCTATATACTTCGAAATTCCAAAACGACTGATATACTTCAGCATCATATTCCAGTTCCCAGGCGTCTTCATTTTGGAGTCTTGCTAAAACACTGGTGTTATTAAAATCATCTGGTTGAATACTATCGTTATTCGTACACGATAAAAATATTAATGTGCTTAAAAAAGCTATGAAATGTCTCATTTTATAATTGTTCTTACTTTGATTAAAGTAAATAATTAGTCAAAGCTATAGTAAGGTCTTTTGGTTTTGAGTACTTCTTTTTTTTGTACCGCTTAGGAAGAATAATTGAATTAGTGTTTTTTCTATTAATTTCAAAATCTCATAAATTTTTCTGATAGACTGCCGGCAACAAAACTAAAAAAGGAAGGCTTCAGAGTGAAATTCAGGGAGAATAACTTTGTTACGTAGGGGAAATAAAAGTATAGATTCTATTTAAAGAAGTCAATTATAATCTTAAAAATGTTATAAATGAAAATGAGAGTAGGTTCATCAAAAAAACTACATTGTTCATTTTTGCATTATATCTCGTTTAACCCCTCGATTTCCTTCACCCAAAACCCCATTTCAACAAAACAGCTAAATGTTAAGCCGTAACCTCCCGGCTTAGATCCCCCGGGCCACACCAGATCCATCTCGAACGAATACCGAAGCAAAGCCCTCTTTTTTTGCTAAGACCCTGCAATCGTATGCGATTGTATGCAAAGGCGTTTAACGGTATGCAATAGCGTGCAATGGCCTGCAGGATTTAGGTCGGTGATTGGCTAACTCAAAATCCATCCCCGGCCCTTACTTAAAAGGAAGAGAGACTGATAGTAGAGATTTAAAAAACCTCCCTCCGAACTTTGGGATGGAGTCTGGAGGTTTGGAGGGATGTATGTTTGTTTGAATCGCGATACAATCGCGCACGACTAGGGGATGAAGCGAGGCTATTCTGAACCGATGGATTGAGATTCGTTTAACTTTTTGGGTTTAGATATTTTTTAAATAAAGTAAAAAGGCCAGTTACTACGTCAGCATCGGCCTACAAAGATTTATCGTAAAAAATTTGAAATGAGTGAGCGTTAAAAATTTTAGACTGTTTGAGCCCACCGAATTATTTTACTTAGCTCAATTAATCAAGGCGAGTTTCTAAAATTTAGCGAGGGAATGATAAATTTAGATAAAGCTTTGTCAGCCTAGATTTTTTTGGTTCGTTTTTTCATCGATGGAAAAAATGAACATAATAAGTTTGGAACACATAATCTGAAGTTTTATTGAATTTACTACTGGTATTTTAAATTCATCTTACAACCTACACTTCTACTGCGCTCTGTGTGACACGTGTAACCGGAATTTAAATCAACGGTACGCGATACAATCGCGCACGACTAGGGGATGAAGCGAGGCTATTCTGAACCGATGGATTGAGATTCGTTTAACTTTTTGGGGTTAGATATTTTTAAAATAAAGTAAAAAGGCCAGTTACTACGTCAGCATCGGCCTACAAAGATTTATCGTAAAAAATTTGAAATGAGTGAGCGTTAAAAATTTTAGACTGTTTGAGCCCACCGAATTATTCTACTTAGCTCAATTAATCAAGGCGAGTTTCTAAAATTTAGCGAGGGAATGATAAATTTAGATAAAGCTTTGTCAGCCTGGATTTTTTTGGTTCGTTTTTTCATCAATGGAAAAAATGAACATAACATGTTTCGAACACATAATCTGAAGTTTTATTGAATTTACTACTGGTATTTTAAATTCACCTTACAGCCTACACTTCTACTGCGCTCCGTGTGACAGGTGTAACCGGAATTTAAACCTCCTGTACGCGATACAATCGCGCACGAACAGGTGTAGCTTTAAGTTCTATCAGTTCATAGATACGATTTATCAAATAACTTTCAAGATTTAATCCATCCAGCATTTTCTGAAACTCGATTGGAGGCAGGTCTTCTTTCTCCAAAATCCATTTACAGGCCGTTGCAGAGCGTAAAGCATAAAAGAACTTTTTCAGTTTATAAGGCTCATCTTCTTTTAGTTCGTCCATAAACTTTTTAGCCATACTCAAATAATGATGAATCGTGGCGATTCTTGAATATTGAGATTTTGCCAATTCATTAATTTCCACTAAAAAGGCGCTATTCGATTTGTAAAGTATAGGCGATTGTATTCTTTCTAATAATGGCGCATTGGACTTTTGTAAAAGTCTCAGGGATTTTCTCAAATCCCAACCTGTGATGTCAATGTCATTGTTTTCGAGCATCAACTCAATACTATCTCTCTTCTCTGAAAGGGATAAATACCAATCTTTTCTATGAACGTATATAATTCTAATATCGAAATCACTGTCAGGCGAAGGAAAACCCCAGGCTCTTGATCCTGTTTCGCACGCCAAAAGAATTTTGATCTCTTTTTCCTTCTCCATTTTATCTAAATACTGAATTATTTTTTCGGTCATAGTATGCTGTTCTTGGAGTTAGATAGATTTCAATAAGTAGGTACTGATGTAAAACTATTATTTTTAACCGTAAACTTAAGATCACAACTTTGTAAAAAATGTCCTGATAGGTCTCATCCCTTCAGGAATGCTATCTTGCAGCTGTGAAGAAGCGAAACAAAATTCCCTGGCCAACTCAGGCTGCGATGGCGCAGGTCTATGAAAAGAACCTGTGGGGTGGTGGTGAAGCAGCATTTTATTCGGGGGCCGGTTCGCACGACCCCAAAACCGTAAACGCTTATGTAGAAGTGGCAGGTGCATTTCTCAGGAGTTTCAATCCACCGCTGCGCGTGTGTGATCTGGGTTGTGGCGATTTTAACGTGGGGAGCAGGTTGGTACCCTATACACAGCGCTATAAGGCGGTTGATATTGTACCAGATTTAATCGCCTATAATCAAAAACACTATCAAGCCCCGCAATTGAGCTTTGAAGTTTTAGATCTTGCGAAAGATCCCTTGCCCGATGGAGATTGCGCGCTCTTAAGGCAGGTATTGCAGCATCTTTCAAACGCCGAGATCTGCGCAATTGTACCCAAATTGTATGCATTCAGGTATGTAATTCTTACCGAACATCTTCCCGATTCCCCTTTTGAACCTAATGCAGATCTCATTTCCGGGCAGGGTATCCGACTCAAAAAGCAGAGTGGTGTCGATCTTTTGGCAGCTCCTTTTCATCTTAAGGTGAAAGAGAGCCGGGAACTCCTCAGCCTTTCCGCTCCCGAAGCAAAGGGAAACCTGGTCACGACGCTTTATACGCTCAACTAAAAAGGAGTTCCTGAAAACCGCTACGATGCAATCAGCAGTGTGAAATGAGCGGAGTTCCCTACATCAAACTTTAGCAGAAGCTTTAAAGCTGTATTCAAAATCCCTATTTTTAACCCGATGAACGTGTTGATACTTCTGCTTATCGGATTGACCTTGTTTTTGTCTGCAACTCCCTGCTGTACAGCTGATTTTGAAAATGCAACGGAGCATCAATCCTGTGAGGAATCTTCAGATTGTGAAAATACGCCCTGTGACGAACCCTGTTCGCCCTTTTTTACCTGTGGGAGCTGTACCGGCTTTTCGATACAGGAGTTAGAGACCTGTTTTCTTCTTCAGGAGCAGGTATCCCTGGCTGTACCGGTTTCAAAATTCAATCTTTACCGGGAAGATTACCATGAGACTTCCTTCAAGCCTCCCCGGGCTCGATTACAATCCGTTTAGTGTTTTCACCCTGGTGAAAACCAATTTTTTAATCACCTAAATTGAAGTCTTTTGAAACATCCTATCACGATGCTGTTCCTGCTGTTATGTAGTGCAGCTTTTGCCCAAAATACCTTTAAAGCAAGTCTTAAACACGCCGAAACCCGGCAACCGCTTTACGGCGTTTCCGTAAGCATGCAATCCTTAAATACAGGAGCCATTAGCGATGCCAACGGGGTTGTGGAAATCACCGGAATCCCCGATGGAATCTACACGCTTGAAATTCGCTACGTAGGTTTTGAAAACCAAAACCTTAGCCTTAGCTTTCCGCTCAATCCGGCCGATAAGAACCCCACCATTTATATGGAACCGGCTGAAGAGGAAATGGAAGAAGTGGTCATCCAATCTACCCGGAGTTCCCGAACTTTTCAGGATATACCCACCCGCATCGAGTTTATCGCGGGTGAAGAACTTGCCGAAAAAGGCAATATGAAACCGGGAGATATTCGTATGCTGCTCAATGAAAGCACCGGAATACAAACCCAGCAAACATCGGCCACCAGTTACAATTCGAGTATACGCATACAGGGCCTCGACGGGAAATATACACAGCTGCTGCGCGATGGGCTCCCGTTGTATTCCGGCTATTCGGGTGGTCTCAGCCTGATGCAGATAGCCCCGCTCGATTTAAAACAGGTGGAAGTGATTAAAGGTGCATCCTCAACCCTATATGGAGGTGGGGCTATCGCCGGTCTGGTTAATTTGATTTCGAAGACACCGGAGGAGGAGCCCGAACTCAGTTTTATGGCCAATGGGACTTCTGCACTGGGGCTGGACTTAAGCGGATTTTATTCGGAAAAATACGGTAAAACCGGAACGACTGTTTTTGCTTCTTACAATCTGGGTACGCCATACGATCCGGCAGATAACGGACTTACCGCGATTCCAAAGTTTGAACGTTTTACCTTAAACCCGAAATTCTATCTGTATCTGAATGATCAAACCACGATTAATGCAGGCTTCAATTATGTTACCGAAGATCGCCTGGGTGGTGCCATCGATTACGTAAAAGGGGATAGTGAAACCGGGTATTTTGAACGCAACACGACGGAACGCTTTTCAACTCAGGTACAGGCGAGCTATAGGCTGTCTGAAACTGCCAGCCTTAACCTGAAAAACAGTATTAGTCTTTTTGAGCGCGAGATTGAAGTGCCGGACTATAGTTTTGGCGGTCGGCAGGTGGCCTCATTTTCTGAACTCAATTATACCACCACAGGCCAGGATACCGAATGGGTGCTGGGTGTAAACTTATGGACCGACGATTTTACGCAGCAACAGGGGGCGGCCGGTCAGGATTTGAGTTTTACCAATTACACCCTGGGCGCTTTTGCACAAAATATCTGGGATTTTGAAGAACGATGGACTTTAGAAACCGGCTTGCGCACCGATTACCAAAGCAATTACGGTGCTTTTGTGTTGCCCAGATTTTCTTTGATGTTTGAACCTACCAACCTGCTTACGTTTAGAATAGGTGGGGGTCTGGGTTATAAAACACCTACCGTTTTTACCGAAGAGGTGGAGCGTCTGCAATTTCAAAATGTCATGCCCATTGCTGTAGATCAAACCGAGGCAGAGCGTTCTATAGGTTTTAACCTCGATGGTAATTACAACTGGTCGATTACTTCAGAGCTCAACCTCTCTACCAATCTGCTTTTGTTTTACACCCGTATCAACGATCCGCTTCTGCTGAATCAAACGGGAAGCAGTATGTACTCGTTCGATCAACCTGATGGCTATCTCGACAGCAAGGGTATAGAGGCTAATATGCGCTGGAAGTATCAGGATTTTAAGTTATTCATCGGCTATACCATGGCCGATGTAAACCAGCATTATCAGGGAACCAGCACCCAATACCCCCTGGTTGCGCAACACCGGCTAAACAATGTTCTGATGTATGAAAAGCACGAAAATTTCTGGGTCGGGCTGGAAGGCTATTATTACAGTCCGCAACTTTTAAATGATGGAACTACAGGGCAGGCCTACTGGATTTTGGGTGTGATGACCGAAAAAAAACTCGGGGAAAAGTTCTCCTTATTTTTAAATTTCGAAAATCTCCTGGATACCCGGCAAACCCGGTTTGACACCATTTATACCGGAAGCTTAAACGATCCCAACTTCAGGGATATTTACGCACCTGTAGATGGGTTTGTAATAAACGGAGGGTTTAAGTGGAAGCTTTAGACAAGGTCAATACGATCCAATTCATTTCCGGGCGTTTGGTTTTAAGCGGAATTGTAGTTGCTGCAAGCCTGAAGCGCAATCCTCAGCTAGTAGCTTGGGGATTGCGCTTTTTTCAGAGATCGTCAGGAACTGATTTAGGATTATGCCCCAGTTCCTTAAGGGCATCGACCATTTTTTGGACACCTCCCTCACTGCCAAATATACGGATTTCATCATCGCATCTTCGGTTGGGTAGGGGCTTAGCGAAACTGTATAAAAAGTACAAGTCTAAAGATTTTGAGATCGTTAGTGTATCGATGGATTATGATGATGCAAAATGGCGTAATGCTGTTGAAAAAGATCAAATGGAGTGGACCAACCTGATCGATTCTGAAGGGCTCGAAGGAGACGCGCAATTAGCAACGATTTTTCCGGAGTGATTTTGAGATGTTAGAACACATTGCTGTTTTCTGTTCAAAAAGAACAGGAGCATATATAAATAAGAGGCTGTCTAAAAAGCAAGGACGTGTCCTATTGAGCTTGTCGAAATATTCTCAACTTACTGATTGTCAAGATCGGTTTCGACAGGCTCAACTGAGACTGATGGTCGGTCTTCCAAACAGGTTTTGCTTTCATACCATGAAATTAAAACATATCAAGGATAAATCCATGAAAAAAGGCTGCCTTTTTAGACAGCCTCTTTTAGATGTTATTTTGGCTAATCAATTATTCAACAACATCGAGTTTACTAATTGCAGTGATCGTACCACCTACAACTTCTTTACCTTGCTTAGCAGTTGCACTGGCAACATCAATGCTATAGATCCAACTGCCGGTCTCGGTAGTGATCCCTACACTTACGGTACTTTTATCTTCAGAGACATAATTGCTTTTGCTTGAGGTTAGTACTACTGCATCAGGGTTAGGAGTACCACTTACAGGAGTTACTGTTTGATTATATACATCGATTATCGTATACTGATTACCACTTGCATAGGCCGATGTTTTTTCAGAGGCCATAATTCCTACAAATTTACCATCACCTGCATAGATGTGATCTGTAAGGTATAAACCGCCACTGGCTTCTTCAAGGTTGAAATAATAATCGTCAAATGCAGTGGTCCCGCTCGGGATACGAGTTACCGCAGAAGGTAAGGTTGAGGTAAGTTTGCCATTGGTAGTAGCTACCGATGAAGAAAATGCATAGGCATCACCGTGCTCATCCACGCTTAATCCATTTACAAAGTAGCGCCCGATAAAGCTGGTACGCTCATCATGAATCGTGGTTTCATATTCCATTTCAGGATAAGAAAACACAGCGATGTTGGCTTCGTTAGGATAGATAGAACCAAAAGAGTCATTACAGCATCCTTTCATAGTAAAGTAGGGGAGGTAAACTTTATCTCCCACTTGCGTAATCCAGGTGAAGAATGCCAATTCTCCAGATTCTTTATCAGCAAGTTCTTGGGTATTGATTTGCCCTTCAGCAACAAATTGTAGGGTATTGGTGTCAAAACGATACCAAGATGCGATTGGAGAATCAGCATTTCTTGAAATTTTGATCAACAGGATTTCGTCATCTACAGCGGCAAACGCTTGTACGGTTTCCGATTGAAAATCAGATAACTTTTCAAGTGATCCTTCAGCGTTCAATTCGTAGGAAGTCACAGCTCCGGGATTCCCCTGACCGTAAAGCATACTGAAGAATTTATTGTTGGTAGTGATATAGTAGCGATATGTTCCATCTTGCTCGATACCGTTTCCTGCAGTACTGATAGAGCCTTCAGTAATTGCGTCTGTTGTTAGAATATAATCAGCTACACCTTCTGAACCTGCCGCAGTAGGGGTAGCAGTAATGATGTATTTTGATTCAACCTCAGCTCCCGGCTCTTCAGGAGTTGTGCCGTCATCATTGCTGTCGCAGGCTGTAAAAAGTAAGCCCAAAAGTCCTAAAGTTCCAAAGATTAATTTTTCTTTTTTCATTGTTTACTTAATTAAGATTTGTTGTTTATAGAATTGTGTATTTGATTTTTCCGAAAAATGCGCGACCCGGTTTCTGTAATGAGAAATTATCATAGAGCTTACGATCGGTTACATTTCGGCACTCCAGTGTAAACTGTAGTTTTTTATTTAAGGTGTAGGTAAGGGTTATATCGTGCGCGAGTTGCTCAGGTACATTAAGCTTAACACTCCCTTGGCTAGGCCAATACAGATAGAATTCGTGCACATACAGCAGATTATAACCTATATTCAAATTATCTTCTGTTTTGAATACATCAAAAAAAGTATAGTTAGCATCAGCATTTCCATAGAGGTAAGGCATATTGGGAATGCGATCGCGATAAACGATGCTTTCTACTTTTGAATCTTCTACAAAACGGGTGTCATTTCTCAGCTCTTGATAAGTAACACTCAGACCGGCAGCAAAAGATTTACCGTGCTCATAGCGTATTTCACTTTCGATACCTGCGTTGGTTACACTTGCCAGATTATCCATGACTTGCATGTCTTGATTTGGGGTAAGTCTAGGCCGAATGAAATCGCTCGCGTCCCGATAAAAAGTATTGAGGTTAAAATTGATCAGATCACTTTTAAAGGTCAGCCAATAACTGCCTCCTATATTGTAATTGTAGCTCGATTCCGGCTTTAGGTCTGTGTTTCCACGAAGATTGATCACATCACCAAATAGTTCATTGGCCGCAGGAAGTCTGTAGGTTTTTTCAAAGGATGCTTTAAACTGAAGATTCTTATGTAAGAAGTAGGTAAACGCAGTACCATATCCAATAGGATTAAAGGTGTTTATGGTATTGAAATAGGCAACATCGCCATAATCACCTGTAGGATTGTAAGAAGCGGTAAACTCATTTTGCTGAAAGAAATTCTTCACAAATACCGACGCATTCCAGTTTTCTTGCTCATAGGTATAGCCGAGACCTAATACATTTTTCATCGTCTTTCTAGGCTCATCATAACGATCATTGTCAGGGTTTGCTTCATCTTCTCCTTTACGGTTAAACGTATTAAAGGTGTTGCTTAAAGCAAGGGTTTGATGCTCATCTATTTTGTAATCAAAAGAAGCGGTTGCAATACCGGTGTTGTTGCGATATTTATACAATGAGTACGAACTTTCCCCGCCCTGACCTTCATATTCTTTGAACTGACCTAACCAATTGTATCTGCGGTTGAGGGTGTCAATATTCTGTTCATAGCCTAAATTGTAATTGGCACTTATACGCGCATTTAACTTCTCGATGAGAAAATCATCTTTTTTATACTTTAAGCTGGGCATCACAATATTGGCTCTACGATGCCATCCCCCAAAGACACTAACCAGGCGGGCACCGGTTTGAATTTCCTGATAACTTTTGCCTAAAGTCACTCCTAAGAGGAGCTGATCTGCATACGATTTGTTGACCACCCCAACATTAACTATAGCGGTCTCATTATGGTACTGGTCATTAAAACGCGTTACCTCTTGATTGGGATAATATTCCCCTGTATTGATATCGGCGACATCTACATCTACCTTATAGGTATTGTCAGAGTAGTTCTGAAATGCATTTACTTGAGCCGTAAAGCCGGAGTCTGATACATAAATAGCATTTATGGTACTTCGATGTGTATTAAACGAGCCGTAGGAATACGAAAGCTCTAAATGATTTTGGGTATAGGAGTTAGTTACAATATTGACCGCACCACCTAAAGCGTCAGCACCTAAGCCAATGGGAACAACACCTTTATAGACTTCAATGCGATAGGCTAGATTTACAGGAATATTATTCAATTGAAAGGCTGAACCGAAATTTTCCATGGGAATACCATCGAGGAAAAATTTAATTTGTCTTCCTCTGAACCCATTTATCGAAAAATTCATTTGTGAACCTACACCACCGTTTTCTCTTACCCGCACACCGCTTACTTTGTCAAGAGCGTGACCCAGGTCTAAAGTAGTATTGCTTAGTTTTTTGGTGTCAACCACACTTACATTAAAGGCTTTATCGCGTATTTGCTGAACCACACTTTTTCCAGTCACGGTAATTTCATCCAAGGCATTGGTGGCTTCTTCAAGGTTGACATCAATTCGAAGTTGGGTAGTACCGGTAAAACTTATCGACTTTTGGAATGTTTCAAATCCCATATAAGAGATTTCAATTATAAAGTCGCCATTGCGTGCGCTTTTAAGTTGGTAAGCACCGTTATATTCAGTTACAGTCCCGGCATCGGTACCCAGTATTAGAACTGTAGCGCCAGGGATGGGTTTTTGATTTTGATCAAGAATGTTACCTGAGATCACATTTTGAGAAAATCCAGAGCTACCTATAAGCAGCAGTGTAAGTACAATCAAAAGATTGTATCGTTGTTGAGACATAAAGCGTCGTAAATTGAAAGTTGAAAATGAATTATTTGGTCACCTTGAGTACGGTGTAATCGCGTTCGACCTGAGTTCCCATTTTACTCAAGACTTTATCTGTGTGAACTTTTAAAGCAAAATTTGAGAATCCACATAATTCTAAAATGCGTACCAATTCAACCGTTTCATAGAGCTCAAAGCCGTGAGTAGTAAAAGGCAGTTGCTCCATAAATTTGCGTTCTGCATATCCCAAGACCAGAGAACCTCCTTTTTGTAAAAGGTTATACAGTTGATTGATGATTTTGTTGGGGTCTCGCCAAAAATAAATGGTGTTTATCGCGATGATCTTGTTAAACTGTTCTGCAGGAAAATCCAATAATGTTCCGTTATATGTTTGAAACTGTACCGTACGCTGTTTAGCGAATACACTGTTATTTTTCTTAGCTTCTTCGACCATTAATTTAGAAATATCAAGTCCGGTATAGGTTATCAGCTCCTTATTCTTGAGCACTTGCGATAGATGCCATCCGTTACCAGGACCCAATTCTAGAATACTGTCTTTAGGTTGTATATCGAGTATTTTAAACGCATTGATGATCATTTCTTTGTTTGATTCTTGCATTTGCTTTGCAACGGCTAATCCTTTTGAAGCCGTAGGGCATCCTAGCTGATTAGCAAGCGCTGTTAATTCTTGTGCACTCCATCTTTTTTGTGTTTTCATAACACTATTATTTAGATTGAATATAAATTATCGCAAAGCTAGAGTGTAAGCTGTCATATCGACTACGCAAGGCGGAGAATCAATTACGTGATGCGGAGAATTATCAGGTGCTATTGCATAAACTTTGAGCGTTAAGGGGTTGCAGGTTGGGCTCCGGGACGTTCGTTATGCTTCAATTTAAAGACTACAGCAATTGAAATCAGACTCATCAACATCCAAAAAACGTCTACTACAAAGATTTGAGTGTAGCCTTGATCACAAGCCACCCAGGGCCAATTACCGGTAACCCATCCATTGGCAATAGGAACACTTAAAGCCAGTATACTACCTAGAATAAGACAGGTCTTATTGATAAGATAATTATTTCTAAGCGCTATCAATAGGATACTTAGGCCCAGCCAGCTGTAGAAGAAAATACTGTAAATAAAATGCTGTCGCGCATCACCCAGATCGTCTCCAAAAAGTTTGATGGCTGTAAAGGTCGCTGCAGTAACCGGATAGAGGCTAAGGCAAGCGGCCATATAAATATGAACCAACCATTTATTAAAAATACGTTTAGCGGGAGCCACCTGTTTTTTGTCTCTAGCCACCAACCAGATCAGTACGCCACTTAAGATCACAAAGCAGGTAATAAAACCTAGTACTAAATAAATAAGCTTCATTCCATACCCTCCAAAATCACCGTAATGCAACCTACGCAGGAGATTTAGTGAACCTTCAGCGTAAGAGACCTTTCCGTAAGGATCTTTAATATGTGCCAAATGACCATCTCGAGCGCGGTAGGTGATGTGTCCGGTACCTAAAAGCTTTTGATCAAAATCTGGAGCACCATAGATTTTTACGTGCATGCTTTGATCTCCATAATTAATAACATCTAGTGCTGTAAGCTTGATGTCTGGCCATTTTTTAAGCGTTTCAGCAACAAAATCATTTATAGATGGTACCGATTCTAAAGGCTGGTAAGTAAACTCATAGGTTGGGTTTTCTTCATATTCTATATCCTTTGTAAAAGCCTGGACATCGTCACCATAAATAAAAGACTGAATAGGCAGAAACATAACCATATAGCCTATAATCAAGAAGCACCCCGTAAGTGCAAACATAAACTGGTACGGTAAGCCAATCATCCCAAGGGCTACGTGGGCATCAGTCCAGATATTTTTCCATTTTCCTTTTGGGCGAAAAACATAAAAACTTTGAATGATTTTTTTCCAGTGTACAATGACCCCTGTGATTACGGCAAACAAAAAGAAAAAGGCTACAAAACCCGAGAGGTAATATCCTGAACGGCTGTAAAAGTTTAGCTGAGCAAAGAAATGTAATCTGTAGAAGAATTCTCCAAGACTATAGTTAGAAGTATAATTTTCTTTCTTGAAGGTATTCATATCCATATAAAAGAAGTTCCCTCGGCCGCCGCGTTGGGGGGCATCTTGAATCGTGGTATCTTTAGACTGCGTCATAGTGGCTCCGAGCCTACGCTCAAAGTAACGATGATTGAACATCAAATCCCTGCCATATAGGTCTTTACCTTTCTGCAGCTCACTTAAAGCCTGATCAAAATCTATAGTGCTAAAATAGTCGGAGCTGATGGGTTCATTACGCTCCCAAGCATTGATCTCATCCCGTAAGAATGAAATAGAGCCGGTAAAAAAGATGATATAAAGTAAGGCGCTTATTACAATACCGCTAATGGTATGTGTGTGAAAAAACACATTGTACAGACGTTGTCCCATGAAAGAAAATAGAGTTAGAGGATGTAGATTATACCAAGTAATCCGGCAATTATAATCGTATAAACCACCAGGATTTTATATCCGTTCTTAAACAGATACGATACTAAGAAAAGGCTTACCCAAACAGCAAACCCACCATATTGAAGGCTTATCAGGGTTTCGGTAGGAGCTGCTATTTTAAGTACAACGATAAACAGGAGTTGGGTGATAATATAACCACCTATAAAGCCTGCAATGAATTTGGAGAGTCGTTGCCATGGTGAACGCGTAAGATGTTTTTTATTAGCTGGCATGATTAAATGTATAATTCAAGAGCTAGTGCAACTATAAACAGCAGCACTAGGTGTTTACTATTGATTAGATATAGCGGTCCTATCAAGAGAATTGCACTTGCCACGGTCATTAAAATGACAAGAAAAGAAAATAAACCAGAGCCAAAGCCCAAACTGAGTATGCACAACAGCAACCCCAGAGTTTGCAGTAGAAGTCCTAAATAGTTACTGGTCTTGGCATTGGATTGTGCCCAAGTGACAAGAGGATTGGTTTTAGGTAGGAGGGCCCGTTTGGAGGTAATGTAACAGCAATAGTATCCTAAAGCGGTCATTCCAATACTTAAACTCAGCATAGGGTTGGGTTTATAAAAAATTCACGAAGGCAAATATGTGAACTAATCCATCGAATTTATGTACGTCAGACGGAGAAAAAAATACGTCAGGAGGAATTTAAATTGAAATAGGATTAAACAACCTCAGGGTAAGCCCACGAGGCATTGGTTGGAAACAAATTTTCAATTTCGAGGCAAGACTCGGAGTATTAAACCCTTTGATGGTTAACCTAGGTATCTATTCTATTGTTTTTAAGGGTTTCTTGTATTTCTATATGAAACAGCACTCCTTCAAGGAGTTCTTCAAGATCAGCTAGAACTAATGGGTCGATAAGCAAGCATAATTCACTACCCACATCAGGTAAGTACAACTTATCGGGAAGTCTCCCTTGACAGTATTCACAATAGCACGGCGTAAAATGGGATTTAGCAGTATCAAGCAGCGTAAGAAGATCTTTTTTAGACATAAAAATTCCCATAGCGCCAATTACCAATTGATACTTATGTTTTGGATTTGGAAGCTTATTTAATTCGTAAACTGAGCCGTATGGATTTGCGTATATGAGGATCATTTCAGACATAGCTAAAAGCTTTTAATTTTTATTATTTAGATTAAATAAAAATAATACTTTTGTTTCAAATGCTTCGATTTATACCGAAATGATAGATACGCGAGGGGGAGAAATTACACCCGAGAAAGACGCTACGCTACGCAGTATACCTATAGCCGTGCGTAATGAAATAGAACAAGCTGGAGCAAAATTCAGCCTAGAGCGTATTAATGCTGCACATATCGAAAGTGTAGGGTCTTTAGAGGAAGAGGGGCTCAGCCTCCGGGTGTTTAATTCCTTTTTAGAGGATTTTGCTGTTACTCGGGTACGACTTTCGAGTGCGCAACGCGTATGCTTACACTGGCCAAAAGAAGCTGCAGCGGTAAAAATAGTTCTATTGGTAGACGGACAAATCAATTTAAGTGTCGGGGAACATGCTGTAGCTATTGATCGAGAGCGTCTTAATATGGTCTATAGCAATAATGCCACCACTGAGATATACTCAATTTCTGGGGATATTGATTTTGTAATAATAAAATTATCAAAGGCTTTCATCAAAACCCTTATACCTCAAACTGAACACGACCTGTTCGAAAAGGAACCTCATTTCAAATCCTTTTTTAAATCGGGCTATAAGCTGACTCTTAAAATCTCGGAGTTAATCAGCCAAGTATTAGACTATAAATGTCCTGAATATTTAAAACGAATTCACTTACAATCAAAGATCACGGAGTTGTTTTTTCAGTTGATGTTAAACTATACTGCGGAAAGGGAAAGCAGTCAAGAATTGCCGATACATGTAGAAAAGCAAATGTATGAGGCCAAAAAACAAATTTTAGAAAACATAAAGAATCCTCATACATTAAAGACTTTAGCACGAATTATAGGTACTAATGAATATGAGCTCAAACGCAATTTCAAACAACTTTTTGGTATTACGGTATTTGGTTATATCAATGATATACGTATGCAACGGGCACAGAAATATCTTAAAAATACTCAGTTAACGATCGCTCAAATAGCAGATAAAATAGGTTACAAAAATCCGCAGCATTTTTCAACTGCCTTCAAAAAAAGTATTGGTTCAACACCCAGTGCTTATAGATTCGAAAATTCAAAATAATCAAAACATCAGGGCGCATTGTCAGTTTTGTAAGTCTCTATTTGCAATTCGGAAGCAAAATTGTTTTGGGTCAAACCCATAAACTATAGTCGTCTCACTCATAAAAATGATTATAGGTTAAAAAAGAGTTTACTTTCCCATTGTTGTTGATTTCTGGTAAATGATCTTTTCGGAAGGACCTGAACTTTGGTAATTGACCCTGTTGATCATTAAATTAGACTGGCCGTGAACTTCGACATCAGCTGATTCAGCTTTTGAATTGCCTAATAATATCTGGGAGTTATTTAAAGCTTTACCTTCTAAATGATCGATCAAAACTGAGGTTTGTGAATGTATTGAAGAATTATTATCCAGATTAACGGTAAGGCTATCAATAGATGCTATGCTGTTATTTAAGGTTATTAACTGAAAGGTAGCGTTTGATCCCTTGAGATTTAAACTGGTTAAACCAGCTGAAGTGTTAATTAAATCGATTTTCATCGAATCAACAATAATTTCCAGAGGAGGTTCTGCTAACTCAATTTTAAATTGATTACAAAGTCTTTCTTTATCTGGTTTGTCAATAAAAAGTGTATCCCCAGATACATGATACTTCATTTCTGGCAATTGTTCTTCGCTTACTGCATATGCTAAAAATTGATTTTGAGCTTTGGGATTGAACTCAATTCTTCCAATACCACGTACACTGTTTAGGTTTAAAATTTTAAAAGCTGGAAGTTTAAGACTTACGCTATGCTCAGAAGTGCAATCTTCTGAATAATTTGTAATTTGATCAGCTAAATGTGGGGGTATTCTTTCTTCACCTCTAAACCGGATTTCCGCAGCCACTCCAAATACATAGATTATAAATAAAGTACAGAAGCTCGCTAATATGATGTTACTTATTTTCATGATTTTAGTGTGTTTATATTTTATAAATCCAGATGTTTTTTAAGTTCCTCAGAACTTATACCTAATTGAGATGCTTCCTTAATAAACTGAGGTAAAATCCTATCAAAAAAGATTTTCTTTCTTTCTAAAAGAATGGAGTCAAGAGCTTGAGGCGTTACGAAATAGCCTATTCCCCGCTTATTTTCAATTATTTCTTTGGATTGTAACTCGGTATAGGTTCTCATAATGGTATTTGGGTTTACACCCACTTCTGCGGCTAATTCGCGCACAGAGGGTATTTTTTCGCCAGGTTTATATTCTCCGTTTATAATGCGGTCCGATAAGGTATCGGCTATCTGAATATATATACTTTGATTGCTTTCAAATTCCATTTTAAACCTGTTTTTCTTTAAGCTTGAAGAACGATACCGTGCTAAACATTAGCCCCCAGCACAGGATTAAATAACTAAAAAAAGCAATTACATCTACTTCAGATCTGGACCCCGTACCTAATGGTGTCAGGAAACTTTTTTCATGAGAAATATGATAATTCCCCCATTCTAACTCACTCATAAAATAGTAAAACAAGCCTATACAAAGCCCAAAATATACGATCAATGCCAGCAAGGTTTTTAACATGACCTGCTTCCTAAAAGCAACTGCTCCTAAGAAAAATGCCATAGCTATAGAAAAACTTGCTGAAAGCCATAATGGCCATAAATTTATTTTTGAACTTACATCAACACCGTTCTCATAATAGCTTCTTTCTGGGTTTAGTATGCGCAGGAATTCAATTTTAAGGTTATAAGGAATAAAGTCAGGCCTTATTAAAGTGATAAATGATGTACTGACTTCGTAAGCAGTCAAATAGAGAATAGGGAAGAGCAGTAAAAATAACAAGGGATAATAGATCAATTCTACTAAAAGCTTTTCTAATGCCGTCCCGGGTAACATTAAATATTCCTGAGCTTTTTCTTTGGTTCTGAATGGTGAAAAGGCCGAGCTGATATAAAAACCGCCCAATAGTGCATAACCAAAAATGCCAATTACTAAAAATACGGAGTTGTATTGTTGATAGCTTCCATTCACAAATTGAAGAAAAGCTATGACTAAAAAGGATATTCCAAATCCCACAAGAAGACCTAATAAAAGGATTTTATAGGAGTGAAAAAAGTGTCTTTTAAGGAGTCTAAAAAAACGTTTTAAGCTAAAAATAGATCCTGTTTTCATAGTCTTTTCAGTTTTATGCCTTGTGTGATGGCGTTAAATAACAGTTCAATGTCAACCTGCGAGTTACTTCCCGGGTTGTCCAAAATAACCTTGTAACCACCGGGACTTCTCTCACTATATAATACGGTTTGATTATCTAAATTGGGTAGCGTGGTAAATTGAAAACGGTCAGATATACTCAGAATATCCTGATCAAATATGATTTTACCATTATTCAGTATCGTGATACGATCAATAAGGTTTTCTACGTCTTTTACCTGATGCGTTGAAATGAGAACCAGTTGATTCTCATCGAGTGCTCCCGCGAGTATTTTTCTAAAAAGCGTTTTTGAAGGAATGTCCAGTCCATTTGTGGGCTCATCCAATATAAGAAGGCGGCATTTAGTCGACAGGGCGAAGGAGATTAAAAACTTCTTTTTTTGCCCATAAGACATTTTATCCAACGAATTTTTAATCGGGATTTCAAAGTCCTGTAGTTGACTAAGCATCATCTCATGATCAAAATTGGGGTAAAAAATGCTATTGGCTTTTATGTAATTTTTTGCTGAGGTACCCGGTAAATAGAACTCTTCAGACAGGTAATAGACTTGTTTTAAAAAATCCGGATGTCGTTTTTTAGGTTGATAGTCCAGAACCTGAACAGTACCTTTATCTGGAAATAATATTCCTGCGATTAGTTTTAATAAGCTGGTTTTTCCCGCGCCATTTTTTCCTAATAGACCGGTAATGCTTCCGGGTTCTGCTTTGAAACCTAAGTCATCAAATAATCTTTCTTGTTTGACGTGCGAAAATTCTAAAGAGTCAATATGAATCATGTATGTACTGTTTTACTGTATTACTTTACTAATACAGTGTAATTTTAAGCATTATAATTTACATACGATCAATTTTTTTGTAATTATTTTAGTGGAAGCATTTTAAAGTCTGCTAGAACAACCTCTCTGAACGAAAAGTGATTGTGTAGCGACTAGAATTTAATGAGTCTCTACGTGCTTATGATGCATAAATTAACCACTCAATTAACTCCTTCCCAGTAGAACAGACTTCGGATTTATCCCTAATATTTTTCTATGAGGAATAGTGGTGTTATTGCAGTTTTAATGAGTCTTTTATGGTGAGATATACTTGTTCTTGCTTTTTCTTTAAGATTCTATTGTTTTAGATTTAAGCTCATTCATCTCGTTTTTAGTTCAGATTGAAAGAGATTTAGAAAGCTTTATGTAACAGTTTTGATTTGGAACAAATAATTTTTTTCAAAAAAATCATAACCGGTTTAAAATGAATCATGTATTTTTCCAAAACTAAATAGTTAGGTGATTGAAGGTCAATACGCTCAACTAGGTTAATAAGGCTCAAAAAACGAAGATGCTGCTAAGGAGAGCCAGAATAATTAGAAAAATCCCGTTCAGCGTGCCTTTAAAATTTCTTCTCTCCACCATACTTCTTATTTTATTACTAGGAACAATCACTGTACATGCTCAGGAGTTTGAAATCTCAGGCGTTCTGCAAGACTCTTTAAGTAAGGAACCTTTAGAAGCAGCCACCGTTTTTTTGGAAACTATTAAAGATAGTACGCTAGTTGGCTATACCATAAGTGATAGGGAAGGCAAATTTCATATTGAAGGAAAAGCTAATGTAGAGGCACTTCACCTCTATATTTCATTTATTGGTTATAGGCCGGTTAAGAAACGAGTAGACCTTTCTAAAACCCGATTACAGAATTTTAAAACCCTATATCTACGGGAAAATACTGAAAACCTCAGTGAGGTTTTGGTTTTGGGCAAAACACCACCTATCACTTTTAAGAGGGATACTGTAGAATTTAATACAGCTGCATTCAAAACAAAAAAAGATGCGAATGTAGAAGATTTACTCAAGGCTATGCCCGGTTTTGAAGTTGATGAGAATGGCGCGGTTACGTATAATGGTAAGCCGGTCAATAAAATTCTGGTGAACGGAAAACCCTTTTTTGGCAATGATCCTACTATTGCCACACAGAACATCACCAAGGAAATGGTGAAGAAAATCCAGGTGGTAGATAGTCGTACCAAGACACAAGCTTTCACCGGGGAAAAAAGCGATGGAGAAAATAAGACTATAAATATTCGCATTGATAAAGATAAAAATAAGGGCAGTTTTGGAAGGGCAGCAGTTGCCGGCGGTACTGATGACCGTTATGAATATGCAGGCCTGGGAAATTATTTTGACAATGATTTGCAGTTAAGTGTGCTTACGGGAGGAAACAATGTGAATAAATCTGGTTTTGATTATGGAGAAATCCAAAGGACTTTCGGTCAAAACGCATTGAATAATATTCCCAACAGATATCAGGGGAATTTTGGTGGCGTTACAGATTCTAAAGTGAACGGTGTCAATTATGCAGATGATTACGGCAAAAACAACGAAGCTATTCTGAGCTATTTCCATAACGCTTCATCAAGACTAGACGAGAGCAGAAATAGTTCAAAAAACATACTACCGGACCGCATTTATTTTTCAGAAGGGAATTATTCTTCCAACACCACTAATTTTTCGCATAAAATCAATCCAGAGATAGAAAGCGTTTTAGATTCTGTTTTATTTATAGAGTACCGTCCCAATTTTACCTACAGCGAAAACACCAACAGCAGTTCTAGTACGGGTTCTACTTATGACGAAAACCGGTCATTAGTCAATGCATCTACAGGATCGAACCAAAGGTCTGGGATCGAACAAAGTTTAAACAATAAATTATCGTTAACCAGGCGTTATGGAGCGGGAGGTGGTTTCATAAGAATTGATTTTGACGGGGGATATAGCGATAATACGTCAAACGGTCTTAACAAAAGTGAAAGCCTGATTTATGAGGAAGGTTCTGATGGCGAGGTGCTGAAAGAGCGAATCATCAGGGATCAGCGCACGGAAAGTGAGAATATAAATAATAACTATGGTTCTACACTTCAGTGGAATATTCCATTGATTGCTCAAAAGCTTTTTATTAGTGCAGGAAACCAGTATTCAACGAATACCCGTAATACGAGCGACCTTTATTATGATAGAACGGGTACGGGCTCTGAATTTGTTTTTAACCCCAGTCAGAGTACAGATTATACCAACAAAAATAGGGAGATACGCCCCCAGGGTGGGATTTCTTACCGCGGTGAAAAATTAAATGTGGAAGCCAATCTGGCCTATGCTATGCTCGATCTGGAGAGTAACGAAAGGATCAATGACATTCGGTTTAATAATACATTTGATGCGCTGGAAGGAGATGCAAACCTCCGGTATCAGTTTAGCCGAACTCAGAATTTGTCAATTCGTTATAATCTGGACAACAGAGCACCAGATATCAGACAGCTTTCTCCTTTCGTAGATAATAGAAACCCGCTCTATATCACTCAGGGAAATCCGTTTTTAAAAAGCACAAAGGAGCATAATGTCAACATAAACTATTCCTATTATAATACAGAGAAAAGGGCAAATATGTATGTATACAGTTCTATAAACTGGAGTGATGATGATGTTATTGCAAGAACACTTATTGATCCAGGTGACTTTTCCCGTAATACAACCTATATTAATGTCAATGGAAACTGGAGCGCTTATGGAGGTGCCAGTTATAATGGCAGCAAAGAATTAGACAGCATAGCTTCCTTTAGATATCGGGGCGGGCTAAATGTCAATTATCGCAATCAGGCAAACTTTATCAACGGCGAGCAGTATACCTCAAAAAATTATTCGATCAGCCCTAATGTAGCGCTTATCTATGATAATAGGGAACTAGGAAAAATAGAATTGACCTATCGACCCAGTTTTAGCAGTAATACTTTTGACATAGCAGCTTTAGAAGACACGTATTTTACCAGACACACCGTAAGCCTGAACGCCAGTATTGCACTTAAAAAATTTGAATGGAATAATGTGGTCAACTACAATTACAACAGCAATATCGCCGATGGTTTTCAAAAGGGAACCGTCTTTTGGAACAGTGGCCTAACCTATAGTATTATGAAGGATGACGGTTTGATATCCCTTAGGGCCTATGATTTGCTAAACCAAAATAACAATGCGCAGCGTTTTGCTTCAGGTCAATCTGTAACCGACTATGAGTCTAATGTGTTACAGCGCTATTTCCTACTGGGCTTTAGTTATAAGTTCAATACCATGGGAAGTAAGGGCCAACTTTCTAATAAAAGAGATGATGAACGTTATTATTGAGAAAACAGATCACTGTAATTCTCTTTGGGATTTTCGATATCTGAAATTGCTATTTACTTTCCAATACAATAGATTCTAATCCTTTATTTATAAGGCTTTTTAGTGATTGAGGTGTAAAATAGGTGTACAAGGTGCTTTGCTAATCAGATAGTGGAGGTTTTAAGTATTATCTTGAATTTGCTTAAACTTAAAAATTTCAGTTTTTTAACTAAAACTGATACGTCAGCCACTAAAAACCCAAAATTAGCGGCACAATGTAATCAGAGTTATCCTATTTTGTTGATGATTAGAAGTGTAAAGAATTTTTAAAGCTTTAAGATGAAACTATTTTTTTAAAATGGACTAATACAGTATTCTTCTAATTCACTCAATTTGTAACCAATGAAAAGAGGTTCTGAATTTTCAAACTGCTCTAAATTAACTTTAAATTCAATTTCGTTAGTTACCTCGTTTAAAATTACCCTTTTATGAAATGAAATTTTATTTCCTTTTACATCAAATAAACAAATAAAGTCTTTGTTTATGATCTCTGTTTTTATTTCAGATAGCTCAATTATAATTCTAATTTCTGATTCATTTCTATGAAACGTTATTTTTAGTTTATTATAATTTTGTGTCTGATTAAATTGGAACCAAGTAAAAATTATATTTTGGAAGTGTAAAAGCTCAAATACTAACCTATATATGGTAGTTATAGGATTTAAATTATAAATTAAATTAGTATTGACGTCATAAGATTTTTCGAGTTTAACCGCTCTTTTAATTGCGTCATAGACATTTGGAAAATAGCTTTCAAAATCAAAATCTTTCTTTTTCCCGTTATAGGACAGATACTTTTGAGTAACTATCCTTCCACAAACACAATTTTCTCCTGAACAATCATTTTCATGTTTCTCATCAGAACCACAGTAGTAGTATTTTGTAGGATTTGTCGATCTACACATTGAGCGTTCAAATGCTATTTTACTATCTTCAAAATGTAATAATATCCAGAATTCGAATGAAATACTACTAAAGCCAAGATTTACAGATTTTCCATCAAAATCTTCCAAGGCTAGGTCGTAGGCTTCTTTGTGTTTTGGATGTCCATCTTTATCATATACCGCCCAGACTTCCTCATACGTGCCATCTTCAAGTCCTTTCTGAGCCTCCCTCACATATGCAATTGGTTGAGCCTTGAATTGATCTTCTACAACGGATAATTCTTCTTTCTTTTCTTTCTCAGTAATTTTTAAAGTTCTTGTTTTTGATCCAGGTCGCTTTTCATATTCATTACCTTCATCAATATTTGGTGGACGAGGACTTATTGTTATTGAGATAGGACATTCTCTATCAATAAGAATATCTTTTAAATGATTAAAATAATTAGGCTCCGTTGACTCTCCTTCACAAACAATTAAAATATTCTTGATCATAATTACTCAAAAATAGAATCAATTGATTTTATTTTTGGCAGACCTCCAAATTTACCAGCTAAATACCATTTTTCAAATGGAGAATCTTCTCTCAATCCATCAAAATCTTGTAAGGAAAACAGTTCAGTTTGTCCTTCTTTATTCTTTTCAGTTATCCAAACTTGGTCTCGTCTTATTAAATCTTTATCTAAAAGCGAAACATCATGAGTTGTAAATATGAGCTGAGCATTATTTTTATTTATACTTTGAGAATGGAATAACTGTACAATCATTTTCGTGATAAAAGGATGTAAACTAGTATCCATTTCATCTATAATAAGAACGCTCCCTTTATCTATGGTATTGACAATTTTACTTCCTAGAACATATAAAGATTGCGTACCTATTGATTCTTCCAAAAGTGACATTCTTTTGTTAATTTTTTTTCCTGACTCATTAATATAGTCATGTACACCAAATACAGAATATGAGTTATTTTCATTTTTATCTTTCTCTATTTCAATGTGTTTTACTTTAGTATCAGCTCTACTTATAAGTTTGCTAACCTTATCTTGTAAAGACTTGTTATTATAAAGATTTTCACTTGCTTTTTTTTCTAGAAATTTGGAATGACTTTGATTTTTTGGATTTATTACGTCATAATCTTTAAAGTACAAATATACCTTTGTTAAGATCTCGTGAGGATCTTCTGCGAATTTTGATAATATTAATTGGTTAGGAAAAACAGTTATTTCTTTTTTATTTTCCATTAATATACCTCGATGAGTTTTCAAACTGTCCTTTTCTTCAGTATTTCTTTCAAATAAATTAGTTTTTCTGATATTTGGCCAATAATCTAGACATTCTTTTATAATAGTATTTTTGTAAACAGTAAAAGAGTAATGGTACTTCAAATTCAAAGGTCCAATAAACTCCAAACTAAAACGACTAGGATTATCCATGCTCTTTGAATCAAATGTAAATGGGTCATAAATTCTTAGATTTTCATCAACATTTGGTTTATTATCAATTAAATTCAAAACTTCAAATAAAGCACGGATTGTATTTGATTTTCCCGATGCATTTGGACCATAAATAACAGCAGTTTTCAACATGCGAAAATCCTGCTCTGCATCCGTTTTTGAAGCGTAAAGATTATTATTCTTTTGATTTGAAGAATTGGCCTTAAGAGATAAATTAGAAAGACCTTGAAATGATCTGTAATTTTCAAACTCGAAATTTAGTAGCATCTTTTTGTTTTTAGAGCGTAAAAGTAACAAGATTTAAGTTTTAAACTCTATTTATTGAGTTTTTATTAGGAATGTTTGCTGAATTTGTTCAGGATTTGTAATTATATACAAAGATGCAAAAGGAAGAATGGAACTGCTTATCAATTGAATGTGACATAAAATTATTGGGAACTTCTAAGCTCCTTCCGTAATTGATTACCCAAGACGTGAGTTGAATTGCTCTCACTAAATGTCGCGGGACATACAACGTTTGTGTTCACTTATCCCCCTCTCCTTTAAACAAATTGAGCTATTAGAAAAAAATAGAGATAATTTGAAAGAAGTATAAACTACCTTAGGATTGAGCGCTTGTATACTATTGAGAGAAAGTAGATAATAATCTCATTAAATGCTACAAATCTATGCAAGGGAAGTACGCGAACTTTAAAGTTCCAAAACATAGAAGTTCTGAAAATATATTGAACACCTTTCAATTAATTGAAGGGTTTTTCATAGCCCCGTATGATCTAGAATTTTATAATTTTTTCAAAAAATAGCAGGATTTTTATATTCTTTGGGTTGATTTCTGGCATTAATTAAATAAAACCGAAAATTAAAGATAGTCATGTTAGATGTGGCTTATAATTTCTATTACAACATAATCTTGTCTTGTCTTGTCTTGAAACTGGATAAAGAGCGCTAAAAACCTGACAGTAAACGAGGCTTAAGATTTGCCTTAGTGTTTTATTTCATCCGCCATCCATACACCATACTTTTTCCAAAGTTCATACATTACTAACCATTCGGATATCCAAGGAATTAAATCTATAAAATTCAAGGCTAATTTTTGAGGGAAGTCCTTTGGATAATATAAACATAAACTATTGTCAGGGTATAAATGAGGAGTTTTACCAAATTGAATTTTGCTGTCATTTGCTAGAAATATCCTTTCATTTCTTAAGGTATCATTTACGTCATAAACGACCAATATCTCATACTCTTTAGAGCATCCCTTTGGCTTGATTTTGCCTTTACCTAAAAGCTTACCATCTCTGACCACTGTCTTGAGCCAAGGGAAATGTTTTTCAATATAATACTGTTGAATGTAAGGAGCTGCAATCTTCTCATTTTGGAAAATTTCAATTTTTCTATCTAAATCAATTTTAACCCCCATAATTCCTATGTGGTTTACTCTCATAGCCGGCATCTTGAGAAATATTTCCTTGAGTATCAACATAATTTTTTCCAGATAATATTGTCAAGCCTGCTTTTTCAAGTGTATCACTTTTGCCCATAGATAAATTTTCCATTTGGGACTTTAAAATGGTTTTAGTTCGTGAGCTACCAAAAAGCTCCTCGGCAACTCCAAAATTTCCTTTTTTAAGTCGCTCCCACTTTTCTTTATAGCTTTTAGCAAAAGCAATAAATTGAAAATAATACTCCTTATCCTTATCCCACTTATCTGTAAAATCTTCTTCAGCATTAACCGGATTAATAACTTTTATTCTTTTGTTTATACCATGGTTTTCAAAAAGTAGTTGATAGTCAGAGTAATTATTTATAATACGACTTAATACATTATCTATCGTTTCATAAATAGACGGCTCTCCTTGATAAAATTGCCCAAAAATTGTAGTTAAAACTATACTTGATGTTTTATATTTTTGATTTTTCTGAAAAAAAATATCTCTATAACGCTTAGTTAGTTGGACAGCCCTTTTTAAAGGTTCTTTCGAGTAAAAATTTTCCTCTGGTAAATCCTCCTGTTCAGCTTTTGCTTCAGTGAGAGTGACAAAATTTTCATATGCCTTTCTCAATAATATGGGCTGGCGAACATCTTTTGCTATATCTAAAAACCAACCTATATAACCCTTTGGAAATGTAGATGTCCAAGATGATAATTCACGGTCTGGAACCATCAATTTATCCTCGTTATAAATGACAATACATCCTGGCAGTATATCCAAATGAAAATCACCAGAATAATTTATTCTTGCACATCTATTTTTAGGTATTAATTTAGATCGATAAGTATCATTGCTTCTGAAAACTCGGATTAAATGATTATAAATTTCTGATGAAGTATAGTTATAGTAGTAATCTTTAACATGTACAACTATGTCTAAATCAAATTCATCTTTACCATACGGTTTTGTTGTTGTTCCAATTGCCTTTGAGCCCTGCGGGTATACTACAAAATCAACTTTTGAAAAAAATACAGGGTCTACTTTTAAGACATCATATATTGCGTTGTAGGCTGATACCATTTTACTGGTTCTTGAATCATTTAACTCAAGTGATTCAGCAATTCGTGCAAGAAGATCTTCTCTTTGGAAGCCTTGATTGTATAAGTATTCTTGAAAGTTCATCTATATTGTGAATTTAGTGTGTTGTCCAATTTTTAATTGATGATTATTAAAGCATTCTTTCTCAATTTCATCTTTTGTAACAAAAGCATACTTTTCAGTAAAAGTGTTATCCTTAAAAAGTTTCTCTAATTCCTGAAATTGGTCTGGAGTGAGCTCTAATTGAAATATGTCGTAAATAAGAGTATGGTACTGCTCGTTGTTAAACCTATTTTGCTTGCTCAGAATATTCTCTTGTGTGCTCAAAAACTCAGTACGTATTGTTTTAAAATTCTTTTGACTTAAAATGTTAGTTTCCAAAAGTTCTTCATAAAACTCTCGCCAAACATCTGTCTCCCTGTCCCTATGGGATTTAAACCATCGGATTATTTCTGGAATATATTTAGCTTTCACGAAAAACCGTAAATCATCTGGGTTATTCACATCAGATTTGGGATGGGCCTCCCATTCCTTATAAATGTTCTTGTTACCAACAGTTTTATAAACTCCACCCACAGGTTGATATTGGTCAACTTTTGCTCCTTTTACAAGGAAATAGCGTTCACTACCAGGAAGCTTAATCCTAAGCAAATAACTTAGGGATACATAAGTCTCCTTGTTTGGAATAAACAATGAACATTTTACTGAAGTCCAAAAATATTTGCCTTGACATTTGATAGTTTCGTATATACCAATCAAACAGGTTGACAAGATTGCAATCGCAGCAGTTACTAAAATTTCTTTATGAAAATCTGTAACTGGGTTAAGATAAAGATATCTGTAGAACAAGTATCCTAAAGCACATAAAAGCACAATTACATAACCTAAAAATCTATTTAACTCTTTACTCATCTGTTGAAATCAATTTTAAGAAGAGGGCAGATGCCAAAATGACAAATCCAGTAGTTATCTGAGCGCTTTCAATTTTTCCAAACTGCACCCAATTTGCAAAATGTTCACAGTTGAAGCTTATCAAATTATATTTTTGCCCAAGTTTGGAATATGCCCGATTAACAGCATCATTACGCTGATAATATGAGCCACTAAACTTTCGAACTCCAATTGGTTCGTAATCGTTCAATAACCTCATAAGTTCGTAATAGGGTAACTCTTTAACCCCATCTGAAAGATTTCCTACAAAAGTATTGTTCCCGACATATACGATATAGTGATTAAGGATCCGTCCGAGACCTTTACGCTTTTTTGCTATTATTACATCTCCAGCATTTAGAGCGGGTAAAATGGGTAATGTATTTATCATAGTTCTATTTTTCGTTTCTAACTCCTTTGAATTTTCCTCCTGTGGTCTTGACATCCATAAACTGACCATTTTCAGTATTTCTCTTTACATACAAGTTTGTCTTTGGGTTAAAAACTTGGGATCTTTGTTTTACAGCTCCTTTTCGAGCATTATCACCAACTGGGTTATTTTTTGCCATAATCTAATTGTTAAAAATTTTATTAGTTTTGTTTTGTGTGTTGCCACCTCCCTAAGTACGCAAAACCATTCCCAACGCTTTTGCGTATAACAAATGAAATCATCAATGTCCTATTGGAACGAATTAAAAGATGAGCCTACAATTAGACTGATTGAGCTCTTTCAGTCAGGTAGCAGTACTAAATCAAAAAAAGAAAATGCATTTTACGTTCTTTGCCATAGATTTAAGAAGCCTGTGTTACAAAGAAGTGAAATTGTCTGTAAAAGATTCGGACACGATATTACAGTTGCAGAGCATATCACGACTGCCGCATTTTCTGCTTACGCTAAAAAAGGTGGTTTTCAAATTGAAAAAACCATACTGCAGGATCCGGATGATGCTTTTAAAAGTTATTTATTCAAAATAGCTAAAAATGAACTCATCAACTATTACCGAGAACAGCAAAGAAAAAAAGATTATCCCTATGATGGAACTGAACGTATTATTACTGAGTTTCCCACTTTGGAAGGAATGGATTTGAGTTTGGAGCAAATGATTATCATCAAGGCTATAGAATCTCTTACACCTTCTCAAAGAACAGTTTATTTAACCTATAGTCAATATGAAAAGCTAGGCTTTAATCTACCTAAAAAATTGTTAGAAGAACTCCGAGCACACCTTGGAGGAATATCTCAAACTACTATTCGCACCTATAAAAAGGAAGCTTTGGACAAGATTAAGAGTTTTACTGAAGTGATGAAACTAACTAAAAAATTATCAGATGGAAAAGGCTGAAATTGACAAAATATTGAGGTCTTTAGGATTTGGCTTTCCAGAGAGTAGGGATGAAAATATTGCATTTGAGAATAGTTTTAAATCCTATAAATTTGAGGCTAATGCAGAAAAGATAGATTCAAAAAAAATCCTAAATAATTTAAAATCTAAGCAAAAAGCAACAAATATCGATTATCATCGCAGAACCGTTTTAGCTGCTGAAATCGTTTATAAACTTCATAAAGAAAATACTTTAGGTCACTTAAAACTTCAGAAATTGATTTATCTATGCCAAAATTCAGCTCAAATGGAGTTGCATACTAATTTTCTAAAGCAAGCTATGGGGCCCTACGATAATAGATTGATGAGATCCCTCGATAAAAAATTTAAAGAAAATCAATGGTTTTTATTTTCAGGAGGGGATTATCTTAAATATCAGCCTCTTGCAAAAGCAGGTGAACATAGATTATGGTATGAAAGATATTTTGAAAATCATCTTACAGAAATTGATTTTATCATTGAGAAATTTAGAAAATCAAAAACAAGGACTGTGGAATTAATAGCTACCATTTTCGCCTGCTGGAAGGAAACTCTTGAGGATAAACAGTTGTTGAACGATGAGGTTTTAATAATGAGACTTTACGACTGGCATCCCGATAAGTCTAAATTTGGAAGGAAGGAAATTATTGATACTATCGCCTGGATGAAGGATGAAGGTTTTTATCCTAAATATTAGTCCGCATAACTAATTAATTTATTGACTTCTATCTTTTAAATAAGCTTGTCAGCTAGTTTGCATCTATTATCATTATTTTTTCTTTCGAAAAGGCCTTCACAAAAGACAGGTTTTTTTGAAAGAAAAAATTAATTCTATTTTTTTTCAATTAGCGCAGCAGCAGATAGATAATGGCGAATGCTTGTGAAAGAAAAAGAAGTAGGGCAAGAATGATGAGCCAATTCGGAATCGTTCGAGACTGCCTAATCCGTTTTAAGATTTCTTCCTGATTTTCCTGTTGAGCAGATTGATACAGGTGAAGGTTTCTAAGATGTTCATCTATTAACTTTTCAATCTGAGTACTATCTGATTTTATAGCTGTGCTTTTAAGGCTTTTTTCAATGCGCTCTAAGCGATTGACTTCTTCCTTAAATGAATGTAATTCTTCAACGAGAAGTTCTGAGATTAGCTCTAATTTGGTCATATCCCTATTCCTTTATCGATTACGATTTTGATGATTTTCTTAGCAACTGCCTTGGTCAGACTTGGAGCAATCGGAATTTTACTTCCATTGATTGCCAGGCTTTTTTCAGGGCTTAAGGACCTTAGTAAATCACTGGCCGACATAGACCGGTGTATTGCGCTTCCTTTAAAACTTTGACCCTTGAACTCAAAGCGAAAACCCTGAAGTTGATTTGATTTGTTGATTACCGGAATCACCTTTACCTGATGTTCCCGCATCCGGTTGATGTATGTCTGAAGGTCTTTAGTTCTATCCTGACTAATTGTTTTCTGATGCAGATTCAGCAGTTCGCTTCGCATATTGTTCAGCGCAACACTTTTATCATACTGCGCCTCTTTTACAGTTTGAATACCCAGTTCTCTGGCAGTTCGTTCAGCGGCCAGCTGGCTTTGTTTTCCGATAAAACTGTCCTTGTATGCCCTGCCATTTAAATCAATACGGTTTACATAAAGGTGTACGTGGGTATGCTCCTTATCCCGATGCACAAAAGCAACCGCCTGGCGTTCTGTTAATTTCATTTGTTCCAGAAAGACTTTAGTTAGACGGGCCAGATCCTCCTTACTCATATTGGCGCCGTCTTTTATGGTGGGGCTTAGAATAAAGCTTAAGGTGTTGCGTTCACAGTTTTGATTGAGTTGTTGTACGGCTCTAAACTCCTGTGTGATTTCTTCCGGAGTTTCACCCACGATTAAATGATTGTATACCTGCTCAGCTTCCTTCTCCGGGTTATTCCCGTAGCGAATGGCTCCCAGAGTACTGGATATGGAACTTCCTTTTCCGATCATGGTATAATACTTTTTAGGTGTTTTTTGATTTCTTCAGCAACCAGATTGACTTCTTCACTAAGCTTTGGATTTCCTTTTTTATACATATTGCCAATGCGTTTAAAGTTATTATGATACTTCACCAACATTTTATAGGTATGAATATGCTCTTCGCTCATCCGCGCATTGATCTGTTGATCCATTAGGCATTTTCTGCAAAAAGCACTCAGGCTTAAGCCTGCAGCTTTTGCTTTTACCTGTAATAGTTTTTTCTCATACACGCTACATCTGAATTTGATAAGTGCTCGTTTCATCGTTTGTTAATTTTTCTTTGCAACCATCGGGAGCAAAGCAAGATTGTGGCCACAGCCACACATCTTGCCCTGCTTTCCAGAAATCATTTTTAATCGGTTTTCATCAGCCAGGCATTTAAGTCTTTTTCAGCTTTATAGAATGGAGATTTATCGATACAATTGGGTTTTTGATTCAGGAAGAATGCGGTAGCTTTTCTACCGGCTTTATCCTGATCCAGATACAGTTCAATAGTATTGTACTGATCAAAATGGACAAGTGCTTTATTCGTAAAAGCAATAGAGTTTAAGATCAGAAAATCAGCTTCACGTTTAAGATTCGGATAGATTGTAATGAACGATAGGAGATCGAACATACCTTCCACAACTATTAAATGTTGAGACTCATTTTTAATCCAGGTCAGGTCTTTTGGTGAGCTGGATGATTTGAAATAGATGTTTCTAAGTTCCCAACCTTCAGAATTGTTTTTGAGTCCAATGGAAAAACCGTATTTATCATTAATTGTATAGTGAACCTCCCTACAAAAAGTATTAGCTACTGTTCGGCTAATTTTTCGTTTGTTCAAATACTGTAATAGAGCCGGATGTTGGATGAACTGTACCTTTTTAATTTCAATTCCAGATTCCTTTGAATTATTTTGTTCTCGTATTGAAAGTTTATCATTCCCGGTACTAACCTGAGCTAGAATTTCTAAGGCACCGCTGACAGATACCTTGGAGAGTTCACAAATCAGATCGATGCAGTTTCCGCCTTTACCAAGTCCGTGATCGTACCAGCAGTTTAATATTTTGGAAACTTTAAAGGATGCCTGAGTTTCTGACCTCAGGGGACTCAGAAACCAGGCTTCCTTTTCCGAATTGCGAGTGGGAAGGTGTCCTAAAAATCCCAGCGCCTTAACGATGTGAATTTTTCGGGCACTTTCACACGATAATTTTTCTTTTTTCATCTGCACTCTATTTTTAGAAATAAAATGATGATTTGATGACAAATCTTCTTATACCATATAAATACTGGTCTTCCCAAGTCATCAAAAATTCATCGTTTCATCATTTTTGATTTTTTAAGCTTAGTTTTTGTCATCATTTATTTTTTTGATGACAGTTTGATGATAAAATGATGACAACTTCATCCCTTGTAAATAGTGGGTTCATCTTTATCTGTCATCGTCTCATCAAAATTTTGGATCAGAAATTCCTTTTTTACGGTAAAGTAGCGGCCTTTAGCCTCAATTAACGTGATAGTACCTTCAGACCAAATCACAAATTTTCGATACTGATTGGAGTTAGGTTGATTGATTAGTTTCCAGTCTACTTTTAGTAATCTACGCAACTGTGTTAGGTCTGTTTTTACCCGAGTTTTGTTTAAAGCATTCAATGCGTCCAGCGGGCAAAAATCCACTTCCTCTAAATCGTATTGTTCAATAACTCCCATCAGGATACTGGCCAACTCTTTTTCTACCCGGTTTCTGTTGTTTTTTACAAGTCTGGTTAGAGCAGCGGTTTTTATCTGCCCCGGTGTGAACCACATACGGGTTTGATGCGTCGTACTTAACTTTCGATTTGTCAGGAAGTAAAGAAATGCAGGGATTTCAGAAATAAGATCTTCCAAAATGTCCGTGTTTTCTTTTTTAATCGAGGGCACTTTCAACACCCAAAAGCGTGTTTCATTCCCATCGATTTTGATGAAATTATCTTCGTTGTTACTGCAGAGAATAAACTTGCCGAAGAATTCCACCTCGCGTTTATCTTTTCCTTTAGCTTCGAGCTTATTGATATTGGTGGTGCTTAGGTATTTGATGCGCTCAGTGAGCTCTTCCTTATTGAAAAGGACTTCATCAATGCAGATCAAGAGCTTATTGGCCCAATCGGAATTAAACTGACTACTGAAACTATCATTTGTTAGATACGTGAGGTTATTCTCAAAAATGGATTTTAGCCATTTTAAAAAAGTGCTTTTGCCGGTAGAACGTTCTTTGGAAACCAGACATAGAATAGGTAGGACCTGAACTGGTTTTGTATAAAGTACCTGCAGGTAATCCAATCCTAATTCTAGTTGATATCCAAAGATGTGATCGAGGAATTTAATAGTAGTATTGTAAGTGCCTTCAACAGGCTCTTTGCTAAGTGGAGAGTAAATATTGTAGAACCCTTTATACTCTTGTTTAAAGTCGATATGATTGGGAATACAGGTAAACCCATCATACTTAGGGATTTTTGTCAAATAGGCCTTGCCGTGATCTTGTTTAATGGTTTCGATATTCCAATGGACAAGAAACTCATTAAAATGACCAGCAATAGTAGGAGCAGTAACCAACTTATAATAAGTGGTGCCCACCCTTTTATAGGGTACAGCTTTCATAGTAAAAAGTATTAATAGTGAAGAGAACCCCTAGTTCTAATAGAATTAGGGGTATAGAAATGTCTTACCGTTTTTTCAGGGTATAGTTCAGGGCTTCCTGCTTAATCTGCGAATGTGATTTCCGCTGATTTTCTAAAAGCCAGTCGTTCAACAGATCGATATCGAAGTAAATGAGTTTACCTCCTGGCTTACTATGAGGTATATTTCCGGTGGAAGTCAGTTTATACAAATAACTCCGTGACATACCTGTATAGTCGCTGGCTTCATCAAGGGTGAGTACCTTTTTGTTGGCTAGTAATAGCGATTCAATACGTGCTAGCCTTTCATCTAAATTAATTGTGTTCATCGTATTCGGTTTTAAAGTGAATAGAGAACAAAGCGCTTTGTCTATTTATGTTTGAATTCTAAAATTAAAAGTAGTGTGATGATTAATAAGAGCGCAGTACTTAACACTGTTTTTATACACAAATCACTGAAAAACAAAGGTCCATATTATGTGATTTTAAATGGTATCAAATAATGCCAAATAGAATTTCACACAGTCTCGAGTATATCAAATGCCATCAATAGTTATTTGTGATAACGAATGTTTTGAGAGTTATCAACAGGTAAAAATCTTAGATTTCTAATTGAGGTATCAAATAAGCCGCTTCTTTTTTCTTATTGTCCACAATTTTAGCATAGATCTGAGTAGTGCGAATTTCTTTATGTCCAAGAATCTTAGAAACTGTGTAAATGTCTGCCCCGTGTTCCAGTAAAAGAACTGCATGGGTATGTCTGGCGCTGTGGAAGGTAATATGCTTGGTTATTCCGGCACGCATACACCAGCGGAGTATTTCTGCGTTAAAGTGAGCCCCGTATTTTAATCCTTGAAACACACGTGCACTTTCTTGCTTTCGGCTTCCTAGAATGGAGCGAGCCTGATCAGATAAATATTGATATTCTTGGGCAGCTGTTTTCTTCTGTTTAAACACTAATCTAGAACCCTCTTCCTCATCCCGTATTTCAGACCAGGTAAGTTTATTGATATCACTCCAGCGTAATCCAGTAAGACAACTAAATAAGAAGGCATTTTTAAGCATTTGATGCTTACACTCAGCTTTAGCTAAATTTTGCAGTTCTTCATACGTGAGATATTCACGTGTAGTTTCGCCCATGGCAAAACCTTTCACGGCAGTTGCGTAATTTCGACTGGTATATCCATCTTCAAAAGCCTGGCGTAAAGCAGCTTTAAATTTATTAAAGTAGGTATATTTTGAATTCTGAGATAAAAGAGTGCCGGATTTAGTCTTTGCTTTTTTATTAAGATACTTTTTAAAACCTACCACAAAATTTTCATCTATATCTTCGAAGGTAGTGCTCTGTGTCTTGCAATAACCTTCGATGTGATTTTGGGCAGCATCCCAATTATCATAATTACCCTTGGTCTCATAGCGCTCTTCCTTGAGTTTCTCATAATAATTGAGAAATAATAATTTGTCTTTGTTACGATCTTTAATTCCATATTTGCCTTGAGCATATTCTGCTCGACGAATAGACAAGATTTGTTCAGCCCTTAACAGTGTTTCTTCATTTTCTCTCTTTTCAAGAGCGCTTTTAGGATTTATATAAAGATACTGCTTAAGGTATTCAAACTCCCTTGAATGAATTTGTTTGCCGTTGGAATCTCTAGTATTGCCCTTGTAATATTCTATATAAAGACTGTACTTTCCAGAAGCAAGTTTTTTCTTTTTAAGCTTAATTACCATAGTATGAGCTTTTTGTAAAATTAATTGAAAAAAGCTTAACAAGGTGTACTTTGGTACACCTTGAATTGAAATTTTAACAATGAGGTGTACCAAAGGTGTAACAAAAGGAGAAATATAAGAGGATCAAGAGAAGATAGAAGAGCATGGGAATCCTCTGTTAAGTATTTATTTTATTGGTATTTGTGTTAATTTGATGCCAATTGATTTTAAATAAAATTTTGAATTTATTTACCAATACAAAAATTAGCAAAGATATTGCCCAGCAATTCGTCGTTGGTGACCTGCCCGGTGATCTCCCCAAAATGGTACAGTGCCTCCCGAATGTCTATGGCCAGCAGGTCGCCGCTGAGCCCGGCATCAATACCCATTTGTACTTTTTCGATTTCTTCTAAAGCTTTTAGAAGGGCATCGTAATGACGAGAGTTAGTCACCAGAGTCTCGTTGTTACGCAGGGCACCGGTGTTTACAAATTGTAGTAATTTATCGGTGAGTTCTTCAACGCCGGTCTTGTTTTTAGCCGAGAGCAGGTGCAGGTTTGCGATTTGCGATTTGAGTTCGGTTAGCGCGGTTTCACTGAGTTTATCTACTTTATTGGCCACCACAACCAGGGGCTTCTGCGGAAACTGGTTTTTGATCTTTTCTATTTCAATTTTTAATTCTGAATTCTGAACTCTGAATTTTTCCGCATCAAATAAGTAGATGACGATCTGAGATTGTTCTATTTTTTGAAAGGTTTTTTTGATCCCCAAACCTTCAATAACGTCTACCGTTTCGCGAATTCCGGCCGTGTCTATGAAGCGAAAACCAATACCGCCTATGCTGAGTTCATCTTCAATAGTGTCGCGCGTGGTACCTGCGATATCGCTTACAATGGCACGTTCCTCGTTGAGCAGCGCATTTAGCAAAGTTGATTTTCCTACGTTGGGTTCGCCTACAATCGCAACCGGTATTCCGTTTTTAATCACATTACCTGTGGCAAAGGAGTCGATGAGGCGTTTTAAAACCCGGGTGATTTTGGCGATAAGCTCCTGAAATTCTTCCCGATTGGCAAACTCTACATCTTCTTCGGCGAAGTCGAGTTCGAGCTCGATCAGGGAGGCAAAATTGAGCAGTTCCTGACGCAACTGGGCGATTTCGTTACTAAAACCTCCACGCATTTGCTGCATCGCGATCTGGTGTGCTCCGGCATTGTCGCTGGCGATCAGGTCGGCCACGGCTTCCGCCTGACTCAAATCCATCTTTCCATTGATAAAGGCCCGCAGGGTAAACTCTCCGGCTTTGGCGGCGCGGCAGCCTTTTCTAAAGAGGAGCTGCAAAATTTCCTGCTGAATGTAAGGGCTTCCGTGGCAGGAGATCTCAACGGTAGGTTCACCGGTATAGGAGCGTTTTCCTTTAAACAGGGATACCAACGCCTCGTCAATGATTCGGCTTCCGTCTACAATATTCCCCAGATGCAGGGTATGACTGTCCTGATTTTCCAGAATCTTTCCACTTTTGGCCTTAAAAACCGAAGAAACAAGCGGGATGGCGTTTTCGCCCGAAACCCGTATAACGGCAATGGCCCCGGCACCCGGAGCAGTCGCTAATGCGGCAATGGTATCTTGAATGTGCATAACGGCAAAATTACGATGTAAACTACCTCGCGGCAAGCCTGCGAGACATCCAAAGTAAAGAAAGCTTTGATTTAAGCGCCAGCCTCGGGTTTTAGCCTTTGACGGAGCCCATAAAGCACTCCTGAGCACTCATAAAAAATCCCCGACAGACGAATCTGCTAGGGATTTCCAACTAACCAACCAAAAAATCAACATTATATCCGATTGCCGGATTAAATTTTAATATCTGCGACTGCGGTCACCAATGATTTCAATGCTTCCCATATCGCAATCGTCTGCATTTCTATACTTATCTATAAAACCGGTTTGTTTGTAGATGCGACCGCTGCGGTCGTAATGCATCTTCATATTTCCGATTCGGTCTAAACGGCCTTTCTTATAGTTCACAGGGATATTACCGATGCGGGCAACACGTCCATCCCTTAAGTAATCAAGGCTAAGTTCTCCTATCTGTACGGGTAAACCCATTCGGTTGTACTGTACATAACCTCTGCGGTAGTTGTGACCGGTGCGGTACACATCATAACGTCCCGGGTTGTAGATCTCACGTACGTACTGCCCATTCAGACGCACCGATGAAGGGGTAACGTTAAAATCAAGCGCTCCGTCAGGATATACCAGAAACTCAATACCGTTCTCGATAAATACAACGGGTTGCATAAGATTTCGGTTTGTGTCTACACGTCTATCCACTTTACGAGGCGGATGAGAGTCTGCAGCCTGCGCAGCAGTTCCAAATGCGAAACACGCTGCTAAAAAAAGTACTATACGTTTCATAATTCTGCATTTAAGGATTGAATTTTTAAGTTTCAATCCGATTACGCTTAGTATAATTCAAAGGGCGTGCCAAATTTTTTAATTCGGAATGCAGAATGCAGAATTAAGAGTTTCTGTAGTTGTGTAAAACTTTATTTATAAGTGTTTTATGAGTGAAAGGCAGCGGATGAGAAAGTATTAGAAATCACTTCAAAACCCAGGTGCTACTCTGAAGCTGGAGTGATTTTCTCCGAGCGAAAAGAACTCATAATTCAGCATTCTTAATTCTACATTTACTTAAACGGTTTGCTTCTGCATAGAAACCTTTTACAGCAGTCAGAGTAGTGCCAGCCAAGAAAAGAACAAGCAACTATCTAATTACCCCAAATTTGACTTAATGATACGCGATACAATCGAGCACAAACACGGAGCGAAAAGAACTCATAATTCAGCATTCTTAATTCTACATTGATTAAAGCTTCTCCCTCAAATACTCCGCAGTAAAGGATTTTTTGTTTTTAGCAACTTCTTCCGGGGTGCCGGAAGCGATGAGGTAACCCCCGTTTTCGCCGCCTTCCAGACCCAAATCGATCACATGATCGGCGCATTTGATCAAATCCAGATTATGCTCCACCACAAGAATGGAATGTCCATTTTTAATCAGTGCCTCAAACGAAGCCAGCAATTTCTGAATATCGTGAAAATGCAGTCCGGTGGTAGGCTCATCGAATATGAACAGGTTCTTCTCTTTGGTGGTTCCCTTTACCAAAAAGGACGCCAGTTTGATACGCTGGGCTTCTCCACCGGAAAGGGTAGACGAACTCTGGCCAAGGGTCACATAGCCCAGACCTACGTCCTGTAAAGGCTTGAGTTTCCGGGTGATTTTGTCCTGCTTGTTTTCGGTAAAAAAGGCGATGGCATCATCAATAGTCATATTGAGGATGTCGTCGATGTTTTTATCTGCAAAGGTGACTTCCAGCACTTCCTTTTTAAAACGTTTGCCCTTGCACACTTCACATTCCAGATGCACATCGGCCATAAACTGCATTTCGATAGTCACTTCGCCTTCACCTTTACAGTTTTCGCAGCGGCCGCCATCTACATTAAACGAAAAATGCTTGGTTTGGAAATTGCGAATCTTACTCAGTTTCTGATCGGCATATAGTGAACGGATATCATCATAAGCCTTGATGTAAGTAACCGGATTGGAACGTGACGATCGACCAATGGGGTTCTGATCTACAAATTCGATATTCTTGATGTTGTCAAACTTGCCTTCAATCCCGGTCATCTGACCCATTTTCTCCCCGTAACCACCGGTTTCCTTAAGCATAGCAGGGTAGAGCAGCTTTTTAACCAGCGTACTCTTGCCACTACCCGAAACCCCGGTTACGGCTACAAAAACTCCCAGCGGAAAGCGTACATCAATATTTTTCAGATTGTTTTCGCGTGCACCGATTACGTCTACATAGTATTTAGAAGTGCGGCGCTTTGCCGGCACTTTAATTTCCATAGTGCCATTTAGATATTTCGCGGTAAGCGATTCGCTTTTGAGAATGTCGTCGTAGGTACCTGTGGCCACTACGTTACCACCATAGGTTCCGGCTTCTGGGCCTATGTCTATGATCTCATCTGCGGCTTTCATAATGTCCTCGTCGTGCTCCACCACAATCACGGTATTGCCCAGATCGCGCAGGCTTTTAAGTACTTCAATAAGACGCTCGGTGTCTTTAGGATGCAGGCCTATACTGGGTTCGTCAAGAATATACATCGATCCCACGAGGCTGCTTCCCAGTGAAGTCGCCAGATTGATGCGCTGCGACTCTCCACCCGAAAGTGTGTTGGACTTCCGGTTTAACGTGAGGTAATTAAGCCCCACTTTCGAAAGGAATTCGAGGCGGCTTTCAATCTCGGTGAGCAGGCGTTTGGCAATTTTAGCATCGTGCTCGCTCAGTTTGAGATTTTTAAAGAAATCGGCTACTTTGTTGAGTGGCAGGGCAACGAGATCGGTAATGGTCGTGTTGCTGATCTTCACGTAATTTGCTTCCTTACGCAGGCGTTTGCCGCCACAGGTTTTGCATTTGGTTTTTCCGCGATAGCGCGACAGCATCACGCGGTTTTGAATTTTATAAGCTTTGGATTCCAGAAATTCAAAAAACTGGTTGATACCTTCAAAATACTGGTTTCCGTTCCACAACACCTCTTTTTGAGCATCGCTCAGTTCAAAATAGGGTTTGTGAATGGGGAAATCGAATTTATAAGCCGAATTGACCAGCTGATCGCGGTAATAGCTCATACTATCTCCCCGCCAGGGGAATACGGCATTTTCGTAAACCGAAAGCGCAGTATTGGGAATCACCAGATCTTCATCGATCCCAATCACATCTCCGTAACCTTCGCAGGTAGGGCAGGCCCCGTAGGGATTGTTGAAGCTGAAGAGGTGTACATTGGGCTCCAGAAATTGCATCCCGTCCAGCTCAAAACTGTTGCTAAACTGTCGCTGCTTGCCGGTAGCCAAATCTTCGATAAACAATTCGCCCTTACCTTCAAAAAAGGCTGTTTGCACGGCATCGGCTAGACGGTTTTCAAAGTCCTCATCGTCTTTGGTGATGATTCGGTCCACCACCAGAAAGAGTTTGTCTGTTGCGGTAATGCTTCCGGCTTCTTCAATACGCACCACCTCGTCGTTAACCTTTATACGCGCATAGCCCTGTTGCTGCAGGATGTTGAGCTTTTCTTCAATCTTTCGGCCTTCCTCTACAATAAAAGGAGCGAGGAGCAACAGCTTGCTGCGCTCTTCAAAGGTTTTGATGTAATTCACCACATCGGTCACTGTATCTTTTTTGACCTCGTCGCCCGAAATGGGGGAGTAGGTCTTGCCGATACGGGCGAAAAGCAGTTTGAGGTAATCGTAAATTTCGGTAGAGGTGCCCACAGTAGACCGCGGATTGGTACTGTTTACCTTTTGCTCAATTGCAATTGCGGGAGCGATACCTTTTATATAGTCCACTTTCGGTTTGTCGAGACGCCCTAGAAACTGCCGCGCGTAAGAGGATAAACTCTCCACATAGCGGCGCTGCCCTTCGGCATACAGGGTGTCAAACGCAAGGCTTGATTTCCCCGAACCCGACAAGCCGGTAATCACCACGAGCTTGTTGCGCGGGATGATGGTATTGATATTTTTAAGGTTATGCAGCTTTGCCCCCTTGATGATGATATTCTTTTTAGGGTCAGCTTTAGAAACGTCTACGATCATAGCAATTGAAATAGGATTGCAAAGATAATTTATAGGAAGCATAACCCCGCAACCTTTTGCCCAACGTCCTGTTAATGTTAAAATTGTGGAGCAGCGTTTGTTTATTTGGAATAATAGTTGTTATATTTGACTCAATATTAACATTTAAGCAAAGGCCTATATCTGAAAATTACTTTTAAAGTTTTGACCCCGATCCTATAAACGGATCACTATAACCTACAAAAAGTAATTTTATGGAAGATATGTTAATCTCTGACGCTGTCCTGGTCAGCAACTACCTCAAGGGCGAAGAAGCGGCACTTTCTATACTCATCTCGAGACACCAACAACGCATTTACAGTTTTATTTATTCAAAAGTTTACGACAGAGACGTGACTGAAGATATCTTTCAGGATACGTTTATCAAAGTGATACGCACCTTAAAACGCGGTGGATACAATGAGGAAGGTAAGTTTTTACCCTGGGTTATGCGCATCTCTCACAATCTGGTGATTGACTATTTCCGCAAGAACAAACGTATGCCCAAGTTTGACAACACCGGAGATTTCAATATTTTTTCAGTTTTGGGTGACCCCGATTTAAATGCCGAAAAACGCATTATCAAAGATCAGGTAGAAGATGATGTACGTAAATTAATTGATGAATTGCCGGAAGATCAGCGCGATGTACTGGTGATGCGTATTTATAACGATATGAGTTTTAAAGAAATCGCAGAGCGCACTGATGTGAGTATCAATACGGCTTTAGGACGTATGCGTTATGCCCTGATTAACCTGCGAAAAGTGATTGAAAAAAACAATATAATTTTAACAAATTAGAATAGAATAAAACCTAAGGCTGTGCGTTCTAGTAAGACTAAAAAACTAAACCACAGTACATGGAAAACCTTTACTCTAAAAAATCTTCTTTAAACCGAAAAAATCTGAATCCGTCTAAGGAGACCGTAAACCGAATATTAAATTATTCGAAAGCCTTAAGTGTTATGAATACCTCAATTGGGAAGGTGGAATCCCTTCTCAATTAAAAGAAGAGGCTGTCTAAAAAGTCAAGACAGCCTCTTTTTTATTCGGGCAGGTATATCGGAGAACAGTTCTCAAATACGCTATTCTCAGAGCGTTTATTTTCTTTTTAGAAACACTCTTTTTATTGGCATCGCCAAATGAATATTTTTTTTGGACAACTCAGTTAGGCTAGTATCAATCCTGTGGAAAGGTAAACGAAAACGCCACACCAATCGAATTGGCTGAAAAGCTGTAGTCAAACTCATTTTTATAGTTGATCGCCGTATAGGTTAGCGCAACCCAGCGCCAGCCAAATTCAAAGCGTCCGCCGAGACCACTGCTCAGGTCTGCATCAGGGACAAAACCGTCTCCTTTAAACCGAATGAGTTGATGGGTGGTAAGCCCGGCGCCCAGTCTAAAGTCTTCATTAATCCTGTAATAGCCCACTAAGTTGATGGGAAAACGGGTAAGCCTGATGTTTGCATTGTCGGCAGCGGTGGTCACATACTTAAAGCCTACGCTACCGCGCAACATAAAAGACTTCAGATTTTTAAAATGGAATTCGCCGCCCACAGCCGCATACCCGCCCTGACCGGCACGCATTTTTTGATCACCACCTTCTTCAAAATAAACGGTTAGAATTTCTTCCCCGCCAAATTCCCCACCAAGTTCGACCAGAAATTTAGCACCTCCCGGAGCAGTGATTTGCTGCGCAGAAAGGCTTCCGTAATTGATGAGTAATAAAAGAGACAGAAGCGTAAAAATAGATTTCATGAACATTGAATAATTCGTGTTGTTGAAATCTAATGTAGGTTATAATCAAATAGAAAAATGATAATTATTTAGTGGTTAATTGTCATTAATGCCTGATAAAAAATTGCTAGCGCGAGCATCCTGCTCGTGGTCTAACCTCAAATATCTATTTCCAAAACTGTTTGATCTTCCTGATAATTTCTCGCGCTGCTATACTTCCAATCTACAGGATTTGTTACAAAACCGCTTTTGACAGGATTTTTATGGATATAGTCTATCTTTTGCTGAATTACTTTAGTGCTCCACAGTTCGATGGGATTATTGTGCTGCTGCCAAAACTGAAGTTCTTTTACATTGCTATTTTTAGTACCCGCACGCTTCATCATCCATAATAACCATTCTTTTCTGCTTTCCTTTGGATTGTCCTTTATTGTTTTTATGAGTTTTCTCGCTGTAAATACTTTAAAATCTCTAATCAATCCTGAAGGATCATCATTAGCTGATCTAAAAATTAAATGAACATGATTAGGCATAAAGCAATAAGCAAATACCTCCATACCTTTTTTAGCCCTGCAATAAGTTATACTTTCCGTCAATACGTTGAACTATTCCTGCCGGGTAAAAACGTCCAACCAGTATACCGTAGCAAAACTTATGAAGTATGCTCCAGATAGATTGTGAAATTTATATTTTCGGCTCATTCTTAATACTGACTTATGCTACACGAGCGAGACGCTCGCGCCAGCGTAGGGAAAGAAGGAATTGCAATCAAGGTTAAAAGTAAAATCAGGAATCTGGAATACATACTTTGAAATTCGATTTAAAAATTCAGCTCGAGGCTGTTAAGAATGGTATTTAAGATAGCCGTATCTTCATCGTTTTCTACGGTATTTAAAACAATTAATAGGACTCCCTGATCTTTTTTACCGTGTGCAAAAGCCGTATAGATTTCTTTTTCACCATTATACTCCATAATAATGCGCTTCCCCTTAAGAGTCTGTCCGCTTTTAAGATCAAGACTGTAAGGTTCTTCCTTTTTACTATATCCGTAATTCAGACTTTCTTTGGTGATTTCATTAAGAATGAGATCTATAATACTTTCCGGATTAATGAAGTTGTATTCCTGAACAAGTACTCCGTTGCCTGTTGCTCGCATAGCCATTATTTGTATCAAGCCCTCTTCTACGGGAATTTTTGAAAGCGTCACGGCATTTGGATATAGAAATGTAAGCATCTCATCTTCATAGGTTAGCAGATCGGGCTGTACCAGCTTCAAATCGATCTCTTTTCCAGACTTGAGCGTATACTTTAAATCTTTATTCAGATCTACTCTCAACGAATCGCCGTCGATAAGCAAAATATAATGTTCTTTGTTTTGAGCCTGAAGAAGGCCTGTTGCCAGAAGTAAACAAAGTAGGGATAAGGTCTTTTTAATAATACAATTCATTTTTTACGGGTTGTGATATTTTAATTTTAGATGCTGAACAGATTTAGTTTTACTTGAAGTAAGTAAACAGAATTGTAAAATTACGTTATGGAAAAATCTATTCCTTACGGAATTCCACATTTGGAGTAAATAAAAGCCAACGGCTTTACCTCCTTCCTTTATTCCACTCCTCAATCACTTTTTTGCGACCAATCGTTGCCGTGATGATGTCTTTTTCCAGATCCCAGCCGCGTGCGGGTAATAAACGTATTAACATATTTTCCACCAAAAAAGCTTCCAGCGGTGTTTGAATCCACCTAATTCCCAGTTAAGATCAAACCTTTGTTTATCTCCTTTTACATAAGGAGGAATTGCTAACTTGGAATGTATCATCGGGGAATCCTGGCTAACTTTTTTATGGTATTCTTTATCAAGAGAACTTTTTAGAAAGTACTGAATTTCTATAAGACTTATATTTTTTGAAGATTTGTAGATGAATAGATTTAGATCATACAAGTCTTCGTACAAGTGGCTTAGTTCGGCGACGACTTCATTTAAAAGCCTTGGCTTTTTGTCTCTATTTTTTCTTTTTCTAAGTTTTCTTACTTCAAGAAAGTTCTCATTAGAATTATTTTCAATTTTGCTGGTTATATAAAGACAGTTTTCTGAAACTGGGTATAGCGACCTTGATTTGGCCAATTCGAGCAATTGCCCTGTTTCTGCTTTTAAAAAGATATGAAGCTCTTCTTTGATCATCTTTGAATCTTAAAAAAGCCATGGCTTTACTTCCTTCCTTTATTCCACTCCTCAATCACTTTTTTGCGACCTATAGTTGCGGTGATGATGTCTTTTTCCAGATCCCAGCCGCGCGCAGGACTGTATTGACGCCCGTACCAGATGATTTGTAAATGCAGGTCATTCCACAAATATTCGGGGAAGAGGCGCTTGGCATCTTTTTCGGTTTGTACCACGTTTTTACCGGTGGTCAGTCCCCAGCGGTACATCAGGCGGTGTATGTGCGTATCTACCGGAAAAGCCGGAATATTAAAAGCCTGTGCCACCACCACGCTGGCGGTCTTATGACCTACGGCAGGCAATTGCTCGAGTTCTTCAATACTTTCCGGGACCCTTCCATTGTACTTATCGATTAAAATATGGGAGAGGCCGTGAATACCCTTGGCCTTCATGGGCGATAAACCCACCGGTTTTATGATTTCCCGTATTTCTTCCACCGTAAGCTTTACCATATCATACGGATTGTCTGCTACCTCAAACAGCAGGGGCGTGATCTGGTTTACCTTGACATCGGTGCTTTGGGCACTCATCAAAACCGCAATAAGCAGGGTATAGGGATCTTTGTGGTCTAACGGAATGGGAATCTGGGGATACAGGCGCTTTAACGTATCTATAACAAAGCTAACCTTCTCGGCCTTGGTCATAATCTTTAAATTTATAGTCTTTAGGCAAAAGAACTTCTTATTGCCTTAAAATTTGAATAATAATACCAATAATAATCTAAATAAAACGCTATGAATATGCTTAAAGAAGGGGATAACGTTCCCGCATTTACCACGACTGATCAGGATGGCAACACCGTAAACTGGAGTGATTATGCCGACAAGAAGGTGGTGGTGTTCTTTTACCCAAAAGCCTCAACGCCCGGTTGTACTGCCGAAGCCTGCAATCTGAGAGACCACTATAAAGAACTTCAGGATCAGGGTTACGCCATACTTGGGGTAAGCGCAGATTCTGAAAAGCGCCAAAGTAACTTTAAGGAGAAATACGAATTTCCGTTCCCCTTATTGGCCGATGAAGACAAGACCGTGATCAATGCCTTTGGCGTTTGGGGCCCTAAAAAGTTTATGGGTAAGGAGTACGACGGCATTCACCGTACCACTTTTATTGTAGAAAACGGTACGGTTACCCGGGTGATTGATAAGGTTAAAACCAAAGATCACGCTGCGCAGATTTTAACCGAAGCTTAAGTCTCCGGTTTTCAATGTTAATTTAAAAGTCTGTCCTAAAAGGACAGACTTTTTTTATGCATTTAGGCTTAACGACTGATTTATAGGGGATTTCCTTAAATACAGTTTACACAACTCCTTAGAATAACTTTAAATAGTAAAGTTGAGGTAACACCTATAACATTCACTTTAGAAAAGGGTAATCCAAACACGATTTTGAATTAACCTTCCCCGACGGTCATCTGGCTAGTTTTGAAACAAACTAAAAAATCAAAAACTATTTAAAGATGATTACAATTAAGAGACTTGTATTTAATCTGATGCTTCTGGGTGCTGCCGGAAGTGTTTTTACAGCCTGTGATGTAGAAGACGGAATTGACGGCGTTGATGGTGTAGATGGTCAAGACGGTGCAGATGGCGTTGACGGCGAAGACGGTGAGGATTTTACTCCGGATCCGGGTATGTTTTCAGATAAATCAAATCTGGCTCCGCTTGTGGCGATGATGCCTCAATTTAATTATGTAAAGGCCTATTCCATTATCAGTTCGTCTGATACTTTGAGCAACGGCTTTAAACTAGTAGGGGCTCAGGATGGTGCCGGTTTTCTTAAAGATCCTAACAGCGATGGCTATATCTACGTGGTAAATGCCGAAGATACCTATGCCGTATCACGTATCATGCTTGATAAAAACCTGAAGCCTTTGAGCGGCGAGTGGTTGTTAAACTCAAGCGTGGCAGACTATGCCCGCCAGTGTAGTGGTACGATGTGGGAAGCTGCGATTCATGGCGGGTCACAGGATTTATACCTTTCGGCTTCGGAAAGCATCAACTACGATGTAAAAGGGATCGACCCGTATATGACACCAGACCCGGATGCTGATTTTGGTCTGGATGCTTTGGGCGAATTTTCATGGGAAAATGCGGTGCCGCTTCCACAAGGGGCTTACGCAGGTAAGACCGTAATCATAGGTGGGGATGACGACTCCAGCGGTTCTGAAGGTCAGGTGACCATGTACCTTTCTGAAAACGGTGATGCCGATTTAGAAAACGGTAAAATTTATGTGCTTCGCTTTAAAGAAATAGCTGACGGGGCAGGCGGCAAAAAAGCTGTGGAAGCCGGAAAAATTTATAACGAAAGCAATCTTGATTTTCAGAAATCGTATGATGTGGAGTTTGTGGAGATCGTAAATGGAAAAGATAAGACCAAAACCGAAATGGAAACCGCTTGTATCGGGGTACAGGCTTCAGCTTTTATGCGTGTGGAAGATGTGGATTATCAAAAAGGTTCTGATGCTAAAGGCCGAAATGTATTTTTTGCGGTAACCGGTTTGGGCCCTAATACAGGCAAATACAATGATTGGGGAACGGTTTACAAACTGGAGCTTGATGAGACCAATCCGCTGGAAGGTAAATTGACTCAAATCATCAGCGGAAATACCGATTCTAACAATGCAGACGGAAACGTGTCTTTGCTACAGAGTCCTGATAACATCTGTGTGACTGAAAACTTTGTGTACTTTCAGGAAGATCCTAACTCGTTTTCCAGAAATCACGCGGCATACATTTACCAGTCTGACCTTAACGGTAACAATGCACGTCCGGTGCTTGAATTTGTTATTCGTCAGGATTTGGTAGAAAACGGAAGCTCCGGATTTAGCGGGGAGTACGGTGCTTTGATTGATATTTCAGACAAGGTAGGTAAACCGGGTACTTTCATTCTAAACCTACAACCTCACTACTGGAAAAATGCTTCGTTTGCAGGCCGTGATGGTCATACCTTAGAAGGAGCCGAAGATACCCAGGGAGGTCAGATCATTATCCTTCAGGGACTTCCCAGATAAGTAAAAACAAACCAATCAACCTTAAAACCTCCGGCTTTGACTCCGGGGGTTTTTGACGTAAAACCCACTTGATGTATTCTATTAAACACTTAGTTACAGGTCTGCTTGTTTGCCTGATTTTAGCTTCTTGTAAAGAAGATAAACCGGCCCCGGAAACCTATGAAATTGCCGTGGACTGGCAACCTGCGCATCAGTATTATTTAAAGCATATTAACGAAACAGCAGCTTACCTCGACAGTTTAGATGGGGTGGCTTCTTCCGATTCTTTGGCTAAAATCTATTTTATCAAAGCCCGTGAAGCCTTTAAAAAAGCCGAACCCTACGCGTCGTACCTCAATCCGCCGGTGGGGCATCAGGCTAATGGTCCGGCTTTGCCGCGTCTTACCGATGACACCCAGCGCGTGTTGCAACCCATAGGGTTACAACGCCTGGAAGAATCTATTTATGAAGGAGCTGAAGATGAGGCGCTTTTTAAACACGAACTTAAATTGACCCGAGGTCTGATCAGTGTACTTCAAAAGAATGTTGGCCAACGCCAGCTGGATGCCCAGCGCTTTTTTATCGCGACGCATCAGCAGTTGATGCGGGTGCTGAGCTTTGGAATTACAGGTTTTGACACTCCTGTAAGCGGTCTGGGTTTAAAGGAAACGGCTCAGTCGCTGGAGTCGCTCAAAACCGTGTACGAATTGTCCCTTCAGAAATTGATCAATCAAAAAGATAAGCAGATTGATGAAGAGTTCACCGAAGCTATTGATGCGGCAGTAGCTTTTATTCGTAAAGACCCACAATTTGAGACTTTTGATCGCTATACTTTTGTGCGGGACTATCTAAATCCCATTACACGAGCCTGGGTAGAGATCCGGAAAACAGCTGCGGTTTGGGAACCGGTAAACACTCAGGCCTATAATTTTGATGCGCCTACCTTTTTCGAGAATAATTCTTTTAATGTGGAATTCTTCAGAAGGGTGACCAACCGAAATCCCTCTGAAGCACAGATCGCTTTGGGAAAGCGCCTCTTTTTTGATGCGAAATTGTCAAAAGACGGTACTATGGCCTGCGCCACCTGCCACATTCCGGAAAAAGCCTATGCAGATGGACTGGTAACTAATTTTAGCAATACCGGAACTTCGTTAAAACGCAATTCGCCTACGCTGATCAATTCGGTTTTTCAACAGGCTTTTTTCTGGGACGGGCGCGCTCCTGATTTGATGTCGCAGATTTCCGGGGTGTTTACCAATGCCGAAGAATTTAACAGCAGTGTTCACGAATTTTCAGAGGAAATCCTTCAGGATTCTGCCTATGTGGAAGCCTTTCAGGAAGTTTTTGATACCAAAAAACTAACCAACGATCAGGCGATCATGGCCCTGTCCTCTTACATTTCGACCCTAAATGCTTTCGATTCTAAATTTGACCGAAATATGCGTGGGGAGGAAGATAGCTTTACCGAATCTGAAAAGCTGGGGATGAATCTGTTTATGGGTAAAGCCCTGTGTGCGACCTGTCATTTTATGCCCTTAACCGGCGGAACGGTGCCGCCTTTTTTCGCAGAAACCGAAAAAGAAGTCATAGGCGTGCCCGAGACTGCGGCTAATAAACAATTGGATGACGACTTGGGTTTTTACTTTATGTATGACGAACCCATACAAAGCGGCATGTTTAAAACGCCTACCGTGCGCAATGCCGGGGTGACCGCACCCTATATGCACAACGGGGTTTATGCCACGCTTGAAGAGGTGATGGATTTTTACAACAAAGGGGGTGGGGCAGGCCTCGGTTTTGACCTGCCGCATCAGACCCTGCCTTTTGATAATCTGCAACTGGATGCAGCAGAACTCCAGGCGTTGACCGACTTTGTAAGGACCCTGACCGACACTAATGTAGAACCCGAATATTCCAATTAGGCCTCAATAATTTTTTAGAAAAATTAGCAGCAACTTAACAGTTGCTGCTATACATTTGTGGGGTATTATGAAGCGAATTTTTCAAGCATTTTGGTTGTGTCTCTTCCTGTTTTTTACAGCGGGCAGTGCTTCCTATGCATTTGATTTTAGCACGCAGACTGATACCGCCGAAGCTCCGTTTTCCAAACATCAGCTGGAGCTGGGTCACCTTAACGATCAGGCTCTGGGTGCAGTGGAGTTTGTGTTAACTTCTCCGGAAAATCGGGTTCAACCTCAGGAGGATACCACTACACCATTCGTTCCATTTTGCTTTTACAGAAGCAGTCCTGTAAATCTGCATTTTTATGCTGATCAGGAATCCAATTACATCAAGGCTTCAGCCCTGATTATTCCCGGTCTAAGCAGTTTGCAGCTGATCTTTCCGTTTCATCTGTTTCCCTAAGTTTTAGTTTGTTTTCCGTTTTGCAATTGACGCAGTCCTACGGGCCTGGGTCGATTTTTCGATGCTTTGCATCCATTCTTACATAAACAACACAAAACTTTTTACAATGAAAATAGATATGATCCTCGTATTTGCCGTAGTTACCGGCTTAGTAGCAATTCCTTATATAGCCTTTATTCTTTTTGGTTCGGGGCGAACAAAAAAACTGAGCACCCGCTTAAAAGACGAAGCTAAGCTCAAAGGCCTTAATTTGGAGCAAAAAGAAAACTGGAACAGCCGTGCGATTGGTCTCGATACTCAAAAAGGGCAGTTGCTTTTTGGTCAGTTGCTAGACGATACAGTAACGGTACAACATCTTGATTTAAACACCGTAAGCCGTATTCTGGTTCACGAGGTGGTGGTTTCTAAAAAAATAGATGGTAAACACCAGCAAACACTTGAAGCCGTAAATCTTGAGTTTATCTCAAAAACAGCCGAAGCATCTCGTATGCTTAGTTTTTACGATTCTGAAATTGACCCGGCTCAGAACTATGAGGTAAAGCGTGCTAAAAAATGGAATGAACTTATTGAGGCGCAGCTTACGCCTGCAAGACGTACCGCCGTAGCGGCTTAATAATGCACTACTAAAACCAGAAAACCCACAAGTTGATTACGCTTGTGGGTTTTTCAGTTTTTAAAGGCTGGCTTGATTTACTTTCCGTTATGCTCAAAAAGGTAATTGGTAAGCAGCGTATATAAGTGTCTGCGGGTGTTGGCGCCCTCATAAATACCGTGCGAACGGTTGGGATAGGCCATCATCGTAAATTGTTTGTTGTTTGCGATGAGTTCGTTAACCAGGAATTCCATATTCTGATAGTGTACATTATCGTCGCCCGTACCGTGAACGATAAGCAGGTTACCCTCCAGATTTTTAGCATAGGTGGCAGGCGAACCTTCCACAAAATCTTCTTTGTTTTCCTGCGGAAGTCCCATATAGCGCTCCTGATAGACGTTGTCGTAGAACAATTGATTAGCAACAGGTGCTACAGACATTCCGGTTTTATAAATTTCCGGATAGCGAAACATCAGATTAAGCGTCATCGAGCCACCGCCGCTCCAGCCCCATACCGAAACGCGATCTGCATCAAGGAAGCTCCAATCGTTAAGTAACTTTTTAGTAGCCATCGCCTGATCGCGCGAATTGACTACACCCACCTTCCGATAAATCGATTTGCGCCAGTCGCTGCCCTTCAGGGAAGGTGTACCGCGGTTGTCGAGGTTGATAATCACAAAACCGTTTTGGGCCAAAAAGATGTCGTACATCCCAATAAAATTATCGGTAGCCATTTGTCCCCAGGGTTCGCCGTAGACGTGAAAAAGCACCGGATATTTTTGAGCAGGGTCAAAGTTTGTGGGTTTGGTAATGCGGCCTTCCACCACAATGCCGTCTTCGGTTTCCACCTGAAAGAAATCGGTTTCCGGTAAATCGAGACGCGCTAGCTTCTCTTTCAATGCAGTATTAGCTACGAGCACTTTGATCGTCTTGTGATCGGGCAGGCTGATGAGTCGCGTGGTGGTAGGGGTATTCGCATCGGTATGGTTGTGAATGGCAAACGCGCCGTTAGGAGCGATCTGATAGGTGTTGATGCCTTCATATTCAGCCGGAGTAAGGCGTTTGGGTTTGCCTTTTCCGCTGAGTGAGGCTTCAAACAGATACCGCTGCGCAGGGTCTTCCGGCGAAGCCGAAAAAAATACCTTTTTAGCATTGGCAGTATAAAAAGCCGCCACGTCATAATCGCCCGGGGTGAGTACCGTTTTTTTACCGTTTTTTAAATCGACCTTGTAAATATGCCGCCAGGCATCATTTTCGGTCATACGCAAAAACGCATCTTTATCTTCGGTAAGCAACAGATCATTTTGACCCCATTGATTGGCCGAAACATCAGGGTATTGCAGATCAACCCAGGTATCTTCGGTCTCGGTGTACACGTTTTTAATACTTTGGGTGGAAGGCTTAAAGGTGTAAATCTTCAGGGTATTTTGCTTGCGGTTAAGCTGCTGAATCAGGAGCAAATCGGCATCAATCCATTGAATCGCCGGAATGTAATGCTGCACCGGGTCACCGGGAACCGGAATCCAGCTGGTTTCTTTAGTTTCGGTGTTTACGATACCGACTTTAGCTGAAGAGGGATCGTAGCCTGCTTTTGGATATTGCAGCGGAATGGGTTTTGAATACACCGAATCGGTCGTGTTGATCATATAAAACGTGCCGATTTCGGAAGCATCCAGTTGCCAGTAGGCGATGTGTTCGCCATCAGGACTCCAGCGGAAGCCGTCGCGGGCGCCAAATTCTTCCTCATAAACCCAGTCAAAAGTCCCGTTGATAATATCGCCGTTTCCGTCCTGAGTGAGCTGTGTTACGTTACCGGTGTTGAAGTTTTCTTCATACAAATTGAAGCCCGAAACGTAAGCGACATTTTCGTTAGAATCTGAAAACTTGGCAAACATTAAGGACGATGCAGGCAGCTGTGTGCCCAGTTGCTTCAGTTTTTGAGTGTCAAAATCGTAAACCCAGTAATCGCCTTTGGTGTTGGAGCGCCAAACCCGGCTGGTGTTTGTGAATATAAGCACCTTGCTTTCGTCATTAGAAAGGCTGAAATCGGCCACATTGAGCGCCTGATTTGCACCTTCAGGAGTAAGTGCGTTTGCACTCAGAAAAACCGAACGTTCGTTTGACTTGCTCTCGTATTTGATGAGTTGGTCATTACCGTTTTCATTTTCGATAGTGACAAAAGCATCGCCCTCGTTGATCCACGAGATCGAGCGGGCGCGGTCTGCGTTGAATTCGCCGGAATTGTAGATCCGGTCGAGCGTTAATTTTGCAGGGTCGGTTTCCTGTGCATTTACCGCCAGACCGGCGCTTACCAGGATAAAAAGGATAAACAGGTTTTTAAAGTTTCTCATGGGATTCTTATAAGTTTCTTAAGGCTTCGATTTCTTCTACGGTTTTGGCAAGAGGTTCACCCAGCAGTTTGCTTCCGGTTTTGGTAATGACAAAGTCTTCTTCAACGCGTATTCCGCCGAAAGTCTTAAACTGCTCTACGGCATCATAATTTACAAAGTCGAGGTATTTACCTTCCGCTCTGCGCTCGTCAATTAAAAACGGATTGAAGTACAAACCGGGTTCTACCGTAAGCACAAAATCTTCCTGCAGTTCTTTGCCCAGACGCAGGGATTTCAGGCCAAACTCGGTACTCTTCTTCAGTTCGGGCGTATAGCCTACATATTCCTCGCCCAGATTTTCCATATCGTGAATGTCGAGCCCCATCATATGCCCAAGTCCGCACTGAAAGAACAGGGTATGTGCCCCTGCAGCCACGGCATCATCGGCATTGCCTTTCATCAGACCGAGATCGGTAAGGCCTTCCACCAGTTTTTTGGAGGCCAAAAGATGCACGTCTTTAAAGCGTATTCCCGGTTTTAAAGCGGCAACCGCCGTATTGTGCGCGTTGAGTACAATGTTATAGACGTCTTTTTGCAGCGGACTAAAACGTTGACCCGCCGGGAAGGTGCGTGTCATATCGCCGCCATATCCCATGGTGTTGTAAGCCCCGCAGTCGCAAAGCACCAGATCACCATCCTGCAATACGGTTTGCGAAGCGTGATTGTGCAGGTATTGGCCGTCTTTGGTAAGAATAATGGGGAATGCGAGTCCGCCACCACCGCTTACGGCAATGCCGTTTAACTGGCCGGCCATCTGCATCTCGGTCATACCCGGACGGGTATTTACAATGGCATGCTTATGCATCGCTCGGGTAATGTTTACCGCTTCTTCCAGTTGTACCAGTTCTTCGGCAGTTTTGCGTTCGCGCTGGGCAACGATGGCTTTGATGAGCGGTACCGATTTGTGCGCGTCAAGTTCCTGAACCGGGATATTCAGCAAATCGCTCAGGGCAATTTTTTGTTCAAAGCGATAGGGAGTGAGGTAATGTATCTGTAGGCCCTTGCCGAGTTGTGTTTTGAGGTAGGTATTGATTTCCTTTAGCGGCTTGACGGTCTTAAAACCGGATTGCTCCGCATAACTTTCCAGTTTTTCAGTGGCACCCACCCAGACTTTTTGTTCTGCGGTGGTGTTATTGCCGAAAAGAATTTCTTCGTCTGTATCCAGATTGATCAAAAAATACAGATCTGGGATATGATCAATACCGGTGTAGTATAAAAAGCTGCTGTCCTGCTTAAAAGGGTACCAGTTATCAGCATAATTCATCGGGCTTTCGCCGTTTCCGGGAAAGAGGATGATCCCGGTTTTGAGGGTGTTTTTAAGTATGGCGCGTCTTTCGACGTAGTTTTTTTTAGGGAACATGCGGTTCATTTTTGTTTAAACAAGTGTCTGTCTGCTAAGATACCAAAACCGTAACAGAACTGCTTTTTATCGATTATCGGGAAGTATGCATTTATTAGCAGGCCTGAGTTTTTTCAGGTAAACTTAAATCGCCTAATCGGTTGTAATAGCGAATGATTGAATAGGTCTTAACAGCCGTAGCATCCCTTTTAAGGCTTGCTAAACAAAGACTAACCCGGAAGGCGCTTTTCGAGCGGTTAAACCACTGACCATAAAATGGAAAAGATGCAGCGGTAATTTATAGCGGAGGCATTAGAAAGCGCTAACTGCACGGGTAAAGGAAACAGTAAAGCATTATTGCGTAATGTATTGAAAACGCAACTTGTATTAATAACAATAACAATAACAATAACAATAACAATAACAATAACAATAACAATAACAATAACAATAATAATATTAAACCACCTTTAAGGTGCTATATCCCTGTCCGTTTTGCGTAAGCTGAATTTGGGTAGCGATACGCTCTTTCAGACTGTCTACGTGGCTGATGACTCCAATCATCTTGGATGATTCGGCCTGCAATACTTCAAGGGTGTCGAGGGTTTGATCAAGGGTTTCCGGGTCGAGGGTGCCAAAACCTTCATCAATAAAGAGGCTGTTGATTTCAATATTTCGCGAAGCCAAATCAGACAAGGCCAATGCCAGCGCCAGACTCAAAATAAAGGTCTCGCCGCCGCTCAGGGTTTTAATAGAACGGCGTTGCCCGCCCATATGCTCATCAATGGCAACCAGACTGTCATCCTCTTCATCACCCGGCTGATCAATGCGATAGCGGTCTGTAAGCTGTATCAGGCGTTTATTGGCCAAAAGCAGTAATTGCTGCAAGGTGAGATCCTGAGCGAAATTGTTGAATTTGTCTCCTTTAGAGTCGCCGATTAATTCGTTGAGAATGTACCAGTGTCTGGATTCTTCAATACTGGTCTTTATTTCCTGCTGCAGTTGCTCAATGGCTTCTAGGTTTTGTTTTTGGTTTTTAAGCAATCGCGAAACCTCATTAAATGCCGTTTCATTTTTTGTTAGGGCTTCATTATTCTCGTGCTGCTGTTGTTTCAGTTCCTCGAGAGGTATTTCACCGGCGGTTTCTTTTAGGCCGGCAATAGCTTCTTTAAGTTTGGCGTGTAAGGTATTAAGGCGAAGCAAGGCATTTTGTAAATTTTGATGCTCGGTAGCCAAGGCCTGTGCTTCTCCTGCCGGTAAGCGCTGTTGTAGTGCTAGTTCTATTGAGTCGTAGCCTTTTTGCTGCAGTGCAGCAGTCAGCTTTTCGCTCAATTTGCTCAACTGCTCCTGCACTTGTTTTGCTGTAGCCTCGGCTGCTTTTAAAAGCTGCTGTTGCTGTTGCAGGTTTTGCTCATTGCGGTTCCAGGCGGTTTCGATGCTGTTGATCTTATGCTCGAATTCTGAAATTTTCCCGGTAAAGTGTTTTTCGATTTCATGAGAAACATGTTTTCCCTGTTTTAGGAGCGTATTCAGATCTTCGGTCTGACTCTTTAAGGTGTGCAACAGCTTGAGTTCATTTTGCAGGTTTTCAGCCTGATTAAGCTGGCGTTCCTGTTCTTCAAGGCTGTTTTCAAGATCTTTAAAACTGCCTGCGGAAACTTCTTTTAAAAGGTCTTTAAATTCGTTGTCAAATTTTTCCTGCTCGGTTTTAAGCTGGGCAGTCCCAGCGCTGATGCGCTCCTGAATGAGTTTTTCCTGCTTTTCCAGTTGACTTAGCGAGGTTTCGGTGGCCGTACGTTTTTTGGATAACTCGTTAAGTTCCTGCTTTAGCGTGTCAATTGCCGTTTTGAGTCCGTTTTCTGCTAACGGAAGATCTTCGGAATACGGATGATGCAGCGCACCACAGAGGGGGCAGGGCTCATTATCGATTAATTCACGGCGGTAATCACTGAGTTGCTTTTGCAGATTCTCGATCTCCAATTTGTGTTGTTTAGCCTCGAGCTGAGCTTCTTTGAGTTCGATCTGAGTCTTTAACGCATGCAGTTGTTCTGGTAAACCTTTTTGTTGTTCTGTGATTTGTGTGGCTTCGGTTTGCCGTTCCTGAAGGACGCTCTTGAGATGCTCTATTGCAGTGGCGCTTTTTTCAGCCTGGCGCAATTGCTTCAGTTGGTGTTGAAGTTTTTCCTTTTTATCGCTTACCGCCTGATTCTTGAGATCAAAACGGGCTTCAAGCTCCTCATACGTTTTCTGTTTAGTGGTTAGATTCCGCCATACTTCAGCCTCAAAAGCAGCAGTATCGGAAGGATCGCTGTCAAAATGAAGTGGCGATGCCAGACTTTTGAGATGGGTTTTGGTATTGGTAAAACTGGTGGCGATGGTATTGCGCTCCGCTATCAGCTTGCGTAAATCCGTTTTGTAAACTTCCAGCTTTTCTGAAAAATTTTCAGATGAAACATCCAGTTTAAACACTTCGCTGATTTCATGTTTAAGTCGGTTGCGTTCTGCTTCAGCAGTTTTGATCGCCTCGCTTGCTGTCGTGATTTCGCTTTGCTTGTCTTTGACTTTTTCGGTAAGGCTTTGCCAGGTGTTGAGGTCGTCGCCAAATACCTGAATCTCCTGATGCCGCTTGAGTTTGAGTCCTTTTTCAGAATCAAATTCCTGTTGGCGGACTCGTAGCTCCTTAAGTTCGTTTTCGGTTTTAGCCAGCTCGGCTTCTTCCTGCCGGAGTTTGGTTTTTAGATCGATTTCCTTACCCAGACGTTCCAGTTTCGACTTAATTGCTTCACGTGCCTGCTGTAGTTTTTCGGCTTCGCTTTGCTTCAGTTTATAAACTTCCTCGTCTAATAATTGCTCTTTATAGGTTTCAATTTTGCTCTTTTTAGCATCAATAGCAGCTGCACGTTCTTTGTTTTTTAGAAATACTTCCTGCCCGATACGGCGGTAGATTTCGGTGCCGGTTATTTTCTCGAGCAAAGCCCCGCGTTCTTTTTTGGGCACCTGCAAAAACCTTGCAAACTCGCCCTGAGCAAGCACTACACTTTTGATAAACTGATCGTAGCTCAGCCCGATGAGTTCTTCATTCTTAGCAGGAACATCCGATTTTTTGAGGTCTAAAAGTGCTCCGCTCTCCAGATCTTCGAGCTCCATATGGTAGTCCCGTAAATTTCCGGTGCGGGCGGTAGAGATAGACCAGGTAGAAGCAAAAATACCGGCTTTGCAACGGTAGGTTACTTTGGCGAAAGCTTCGCTCTGATTCCGGGTAAGGATCGCGCCTTTTTTCAGGATTTCGTTAGTACTCATTTTACCCAGACGCGGCACCTGATTGAAAAGCGCCAGCGAGATCACATCGAGAATTGTGGTTTTGCCGCTTCCGGTAGGTCCCGTGATCGCAAAAAGACTGTTTTGCAGAAAGGGTTCCTGGGTAAAATCGATATGATGTTCCCCACGCAGGGAATTGATGTTTTGAAAATCAATTTTTAATAATTTCATCGCTTTTTAAATGGTGTTATCGCAGCAGTTTCAGGTTTTTATTCAGCTCTTGCAGGCTTTCGGGCTAAGCGGGGTCTGCGCTGGTTATCTGTTCTACCAGTTCCTGAAAGGCGCGGGTCACTTCGGCTTTGGTTTCGGCATCATAACTGTTTTGCTCCAGCATTTTTGCAAATACTTCACGGGGTTTTAAATCTTCAAGCTTTTGGTGCGAATCAAAGAGTTTTCCGGTTTCGCGAAGTCGGTTTTTAAAGCTCGCACGATGCTTAACGATCTCCATTCCGGGCTTGTCAAACTGCGTCACGAGATCGTCCAGTTCGCTTATGAGCCGCGCGTCAAAATCTTCTTCGAGCAGCTCGACTTCAATCAGATTGGTGAGTTCGCCTTCGGCGGAAAGTATGCTCAGTTTGGCTTTGATTTGATCTAAAGTACCGCTCACTTTTATCAGCTTACGAAAAGCAGGAACAGCGAGGCTTTTCGGCTCAAAACCAGCCTCAGTATCCAATAGTAGTACGCGTTTTTCATCTTTTCGTTCACTAAACGAAAGGGGTAATGGCGAACCGCTGTAAAAAGCGGGAATTGCTGCGCTGATGCGTTGCGGTTTGTGAATATGGCCTAATGCCACATAACTGAAATAGTCGCCAAACTGACTCGCCTGAAACGCCGCCTGATTGCCTATTTGAATGTCGCGCTCACTTTCGGAGGACTCGATGCCTGCGGCATACAGATGCCCCATTGCGATCACGGGAAGACCCGGAAATCGCTGTTTACAAAGCGCGGCTGCCTGCGCAAACACGGCTTCAATGCCTTTGCGAATGGCTTCAATACGGTTGTCGTAGCTCACTCCTTCTTCGGCAGCGCGCAGATCACTATCCCGCAAAAACGGAATCGCTGCTACAATGAGTTCGACTTCACCTGCTTTATTGCGGATAGGGATGAGACATTGAGCGGGATCCTGAGGCATCCCTCCTATAATATGTACGTTAAGGGCTTCGAGAATTTCACGAGGCGCGTCCAGCATAGAGGGCGAATCGTGATTGCCGCCGGTGATGATGATTTTGCAATTGAGGTTGCTCAGCTTTTTGAGTGCCAAATAGTATTGCCTGCGTGCTTCGGCTGAAGGATTGGCCAGGTCAAACACGTCCCCCGAAATCAAAACCACTTCAACCTGATGTTCCTGTATGCAGGTGAGCAACCAGGTTATAAAGCGCTCAAAGTCTTCGTGGAGGTAGTGCTTGTGTAGCTTTTTGCCGATATGCCAGTCGGCGGTATGGAGGATTTTCATTACGGTTTTTTTGCTGCTTTGCGGGAAAACCGAAGTTACAAATTAAGTGACTAATGCCTGCTGTTTCGGGTCAGGTGTATTTAAAAATGTAGTATTTCAGGCTCTAAAACGCCTCTCCAATACTCAGGTAAAAATTGCTTCCGTCTCGTGTAAACGCATAGTCAAAGCGTATAAAGATGTCTTTTTGCTGAAAAAGAAGAAAGCGAGCCCCGGCCCCGGCAGACCATTTCAGGTTGTTCATCTGGATTTCATTCCAACCGTCAAAAACCTCGCCCACACCGGTAAAAACAGTCGCCCCAATACGATTGCTAAACCCCAGTTTAAGCGGCAGAAAACGGTATTCAACCTGAGCGGCAATCTGATTTCGGTCTCTAAACCTTCCGTCAAAATACCCCCGCATAATGCTTTCACCGCCCAGATAGGACAACTGATTAAAAGGCACATCACCTCCGAAGTTAAACTGACCAATGAGCTGTGCGGCCAGAACGTCGTTTTTGCCAACCGGAGTAAAAAAGCGGCTGTCTGAAGTTATAAGTTGGTATTTGACATCACTTTGCCAAAACGGGTTGTAATTGAGATAGGCAAATTCGCTAAAAAAGGCATCCCGTTCGTTAAGCACATTATGGCGCTCATCATATACAAAACCGATACCCATACCAAAATTGGTTGAGCCGGTAGCGCCAAAAGGTAACTCGATATCCAGGGGTTCATCGCTGTCTTCGGGAGACTCAAAACTTACGTTAGTAAGACTTCTGAAATCGGTTTCAAGACCAATGTAAAAGTTGTCAAGAACCTTGCGTAATACGCGCTCTTTAATCTGAATCTGCGTTGCATCTACGATAGCGATATTGTCTTCGGGAACGTCATTGCCAATACCATAATATTTCAAAGGGAACTGTTCAAAATCAAGGTCTCCCAGAAAAAACCATTTGTCCTGATCTGAGTAAATGGCGTGGTTGATGCGCAGGCCGTACTGGCCATTAAACGTAAAAAAGGCATAGGCGTTGATTTCGCTAAGCCTGTTATTGGTGTCTTCATTGGCATAAAAAACCATTAAAGGCACAACACCAAATTCTAAACCCGTTTCAGGACGAACGCCCATAACCGGATAAAAGAGAAATTGTGATTTTTCCTGCGAAACGGTATCGTTAAAGATTTTATTGATGTACCGGGTGATAAAGCCTTTTTTGCGGGAATCTTCCGGAGATTCCTGTGCAAAGGCAGAAAAGCTGAAGCAAAGCAAAAGGCCTGTCACCAGCAGGGTGGGGTTCATAATCTTTTTCATAGGCGCCAAAGTTAGTCCAATTAGTGGTCTGCAGATGATAAATGAATGTTAACCACCGGGATAGGTTTTGACTTCGCAAATTTAACCAAACCCCTAACCCTGAAACCCAAGCCCCCCTTTCCCTGCGACAAACAACCACATTAGCACGGGATTCTACATGGCATCGCGATGGTCTACCCGATACTTTTGTAAGGTATTCAAACCTTTAAAGTAGCTCTATGCGTCTATTTGAAATCCTATTGCTGTTATCGCTCACCATTTTACCGTTTTGCTGGAAATTCTTAGCCCGTAAATTCAGTTCTTATTATTTAATGGGCGGACTCGCTGTATTGGTAATCCTCCACTTGGTCGTTGAAGGCTATCGCTGGCAATTGCTTCCTGCCTATGTGCTTGCCGTGATTTTAGCCGCACGCATAAGATTTGCAAATGCTGAAAATCCGTTTCGATTTTCAGCGCTATCCGTGTTGAGAGGCCTGGGATATGCGTTGCTGCTGGTCCCGGCCTGGGTTTTACCACTGGTTTTACCGGTTTTTAAATTGCCCGAGCCCCGCGGACCTTTCGCCGTAGGCTCAAAAAACATACATCTGGAAACCAACAAACCTGAACCAATCACAGAGAATCTAGAAGACAAACGCCAACTCATGCTCAAAGTCTGGTATCCCGCGATTGCAGATGATGCGCCAACTGAAACCTATGTCCCGGGTGCCGGTCGCGATGCTTTTGCGTTGAAATACGGCCTGCCTGCTTCGGCGCTTAATTATCTGGATTATGTGAAGACCTATGTGCATCCCGAAGCTCCATTTGCCGAAGGACGCTTCCCGGTTTTGATTTTTTCGCACGGCTACGGCTCCAAGGCCACCGGGTATTATGCTTTATTGAGTGAAATCGCCAGCCAAGGCTATATCGTCATCACTATGAATCACACCTATGAAAGCCTGGGAACTACCTTTCCGGATGGGAGTGAAGTGTATTTCGATTACGAGTATCAAAGACAAATTGCCGCAAATCAGATGGAAACTATTACACCCATTCAGCAGGCTTTTCGCGATTCGATCTCCTTTGAGCAGCGCCAAAAGATTGTACGCGATGCCGTGCAAGACTATTTTGAAGGCGATATCCAGGAGCGTTGGGTGCAGGATATGCAGGAGGTTTTAGATCGCTTGCCGCAATGGAATAGCAGCGGATTTCTAAAAGACAGGATGAATCTCAATCAGGTAGGTGCTTTTGGGCATTCGGTTGGTGGGGGAGCGGCGGGCAGGCTTAGCCTTTCAGATGCTCGCATTAAAGCCGGAGCCAATCTCGACGGCATTCAATGGGGAACTAAAATAGATACCCTGTTTCAAAAGCCGTTTTTGTACGTTTCGGCAGACTGGCCTGCGGAGCACGAAGACCTGAACGCACATATTTACCTCAAAAAAAGTACCGACTATTTTTACGAGGCCAAATTGCTGAATTCCGGGCATCCCAATTTTATGGACATTCCGTTTATGGTTCCTGTTTCGGCTTTGGCAGGCACCGGAAGCATTGATGCTGAAGAAGGTATCCACATCGTAAGCGATCTGGTCACAGCCTTTTTTGACCGACACCTTAAAAACGAGACAAACGCCAATCTGGAATCTTTTTCAACATCAAGTCTGCTGGAGTTTCAGATTTTTAAAGGCGATTTTATTCGCCAATAAATGCTATTTTTAGCCGAATACATCCAAGCTTCAGCTATGCGTAAACTTCTGTTTTTCATTTTAGGGTCTTCGTTTCTGATTTCGGCAAACGCACAATCCCGGTTTTCAAAGCAACAGGTCGCCGAAGATTTAGAGGAGCTCAAAAACCTGTTAATCAATGCCAATTACGATGCGTACGCCTATACTACCAAAGCTGAATTTGATTCGGTTTACGATGGTTTAAAAACTGAAATTAAAACAGATTCCCTGAATTTTCTGGAAACGACCAACCTGTTTCAGCGGATGGTTGATGTGGTCAAAATGGGTCATACCTCAATTCCCTTTCCTGCACAATCGTATATCGAATATGTAAGCGGCGGTGGAACGGTTTTTCCGTTAGAACTTACTTTTGAGGACGATAAAAGCTTTGTGCGCAAAAACTGGTCTGCGACTGAAGCACTCCGCCCCGGGACTGAAATTCTCAGCATTAATGGGATGCCCATGCCTGAAGTCTTAGCGAAACTGCATCCGCACCTGGCCGGTGAGCGGGAGTATCTAAAAAACGCGAAGATTGAACTTTTCTCCTTACCCAGAATTTACTGGCAGGTGTTTGGCAGTGTTTCGTCTTTCCAGGTCGAAGCGCTTCAGGATGGGAAGTCCGTCTTAGTTGAAGTGCCTTCTGTAGCCGGTATTGCCGGTTATGAAAGCCTGCGCAATGAAACACTCGACGGCGTTCAGGATTTCCGCTTTATACAAAACAAAGCCTATATGAAATTGGGAAGCTTCAGTGGTGAGGAGGAACACTTTAAAGCTTTTGTCGATTCGGCCTTTACCGAAATACGCAAAACCAAAACCGATACCCTGATTCTCGATTTACGCAACAATTCCGGCGGCAATGACAGCCAGAGCGATTACCTCCTCAGTTATATTGCAGACCGGCCTTTTCGGTGGAATTCCGCCTTCAGTCTTAAAACCAGTAAAGCCCTGAAAGAGCACGTACGCAGCGAGCGCGACACCACCGCTGCGTTTTGGAAGGAAGCTCTCGCACACGCTGATGGTGAAATTTATGATTATGCCTTTGAGCCTTACGAGCCCAAACCCGAAAACCAACGTTTTACGGGAACTGTCTATGCGCTGATCAACCGCCAATCGCATTCTCAGGCGGCCGTCACTGCCAGTCAGCTTCAGGATTACGGTTGGGCGACGCTGGTGGGCGAGGAGACCGGCGATTATCCTTCCTTATATGCTTCCGTGTTTTATGTAAAACTGCCTCAGACGGGTATCGTGGTTCAACTTTCAAAAGGGAAAAGTGTTCGGGTAAATGGGAGTGACGCCGAGGAAGGTGTGATCCCAAATCTTAACATACGCGATCACCTGCTGGATGATAAAGATGAAATTCTCGACGGACTCCTGCACGTTCTTTACCGCTAATCAACGCACAATTAAGCCTTTAAAATTTTCTGCTTTAAAAACGTCACAGGATTGTGTATCTTAGGGCAGCGCTATGAAAACCACTTAAATTCTACGCCTGTACCGGCTTTTGAATTTTAGCAGAACTTCCTTATCGGATTGCTTTCGGTATTCTGGTGTTAACCTTAAACCCTAGTAAAAACAGCGTATTATGCCACAGTACACCTTAACAATTAACAATCAGGAACATCAGGTTGATGTTGCTGCAGACACGCCCATTCTCTGGGTGCTGCGCGATCACTTAAAACTGGTAGGAACCAAATACGGCTGCGGAATTGGCCAGTGCGGAGCCTGTACCATTCACGTAAACGGAAGCGCGGTACGCTCGTGTTCGCTTCCTGTAAGTGCTGTTGCAGGCGGCTCGATGCAACTCACCACGATTGAAGGCTTATCTGAAAATGCAGACCATCCTGTACAACAGGCCTGGCTGGAGGTTGATGTGCCCCAGTGTGGCTATTGCCAGGCGGGACAGATTATGAGCGCCGCGGCTTTGCTGAAAAGCAATCCCAATCCCAATGAAGATGAGATCAAGACCGCTATGAGCGGAAACCTCTGCCGTTGCGGTACATACACACGAATAAACAAAGCAATCGCTCTGGCAGCACAAAAACTATAAGGACTATGGCATTTATTAAAACCAAATACAATCGCAGATCATTTCTAAAGGTTTCGGCGGCGGGAGGTGCCGGCCTGATGTTGCAGTTCAGTTGGCTGCGCGGGATGGCTCAGGACAATAAACCTGCAGAAGAAGCTTTTGATCTTAACGCATACATTCGCGTGAATACAGACGGGACGGTGACTATTTTTTCACCCAACCCGGAGATTGGTCAGAACGTAAAAACCTCGATGCCGCTTATTGTGGCCGAAGAGCTTGATGTCGCCTGGGATCAGGTTAGCGTAGAGCAGGCGCCTTTAAATACCGATAAATATCAGGGCCAAATCGCGGGTGGTAGTCAGTCTATACGACGCAGCTGGGATGGTCTTCGTATGGCGGGAGCTTCGGCAAGACATCTGTTTTTAGCCGCAGCGTCTAAAAAATGGGATATCCCCATTGAAGATTTAATCACGGAAGACGGTCAGGTAAAACACCTGCCTACCAATCAGTTTGTAGCCTATCCCGATCTCATTCAGGATGCTGTGATGATTCCGGTACCGGAAGAAGTAAAACTGAAAGATCCTGCCGACTTTAAGCTGATAGGTACTGCGGTTAAAAACGTAGACGGAATGGGCATCGCTACCGGTAAGCCGCTTTTTGGACTTGATTATATGCGTGATGATGCGCTTATCGCGATGCCGATACATCCACCGGCTTTTGGTCAGAAACTCAAATCTTTTGATGCCACGGCGGCTAAGGCGATGCCGGGTATTCACGATGTATTTACCATTAATACCACGCTGGAGAAACCCCAGTGGTCTGATGTCAATGCCTTTAATGAACTCGTGGTCGTGGTAGGTGACAGCACCTGGCAGGTGATGCAGGCTAAAAAAGCGGTAGAGGTAAGCTGGGAGACTGTTGAGGAGCTTGAAGATACAGCCGGACACCGTGAGAAACTCGAAAAAGTTTTCAGCACCGGAAAAGGAGAAGTGAAGCGTAAGGATGGTGATCCTGATGACGCTTTCGCGAAGGCAGATAAAATTGTTGAGGCCAGCTATTACGGTTCGTTTTTAGCCCACAATACCATGGAGCCGATGAACTTTTTTGCCGATGTACAGGCTGACAAAGCTGACCTGGTTGGGCCTATTCAAACCCCGGAATCGTTGCGTAAATCAGCTTCGGCACTCTTGAATATTCCTGAAGAAAATATTACCGTAGATATGACCCGTATGGGTGGTGGTTTTGGCCGCCGTTTGTATGGAAATTTCGGTCTTGAAGCTGCAGCGATTTCGCAGAAAATAGGCAAACCCGTAAAACTGGTTTACAGCCGGGAAGACGATATGACTCAGGGAACCTATCGACCTTCGTATATGCTGAAGTACCGTGCAGCGCTTGATGCTGATAAGAATTTGATAGGTTTTGAAGTACGGGGTTCGGGAATTCCCGAGAGTCCTATTTTTGAAAACCGCTATCCTGCAGGAACAGTTAGCAATTACAAAGCAGAAAATTTTGGTGTGGAAACCGCAATTTCCACCGGAGCCTGGCGTGCGCCGCGTTCTAATTTTACCGCAGGAGCCGAGCAATCCTTTTTAGACGAGGTTGCTGAAGCAGCAGGTAAAGATCCTATAGAGTTCAGACTGGAGCTTTTTGATAAAGCGATCAGCAATCCGGTAGGGGAGCGCAACGATTACGACCCCGAGCGTTATGCCGGCGTGCTTAAACTGGTAAAAGAAAAAAGCAATTGGGGCGCAGCACTTGACGGTGTTTACCGCGGTGTTTCGGCTTATTACTGCCACAATTCCTACGTGGCTCAGGTAATTGATTTGGTTAAAGATGAAGATGGCAATCCCGTGATCAAAAAGGTTTGGGCCGCTGTTGACTGCGGAATCGTGGTCAATAAAGAAGGCGCTCTTAACCAAATTGAAGGCGGAATCGTGGACGGTCTGGGTCACGCGCTCTACAGTCAGCTTACTTTTGAAAAAGGAAAAGCCATGCAGCAAAACTTTAACCGCTACCGCCTTATTAAAAACAACGAGGCACCGGCAGAGATCGAAGTCTTTTTCGTAGAAAACGGTATTGCACCCACAGGTCTGGGTGAGCCCGGTTTACCACCGGTAGCCGGAGCCTTTGCCAACGCCATGTATAAAGCAACCGGAAAGCGCTATTACCGCCAGCCCTATATGATCCTCGATCAGCAGGAGAAGGTGTTGGGTTGATCTGTAATAGATTCCTTTGTTAAAAAGAAAGAGGCTGTCTAAAAAGCTTTAATAACTTGAGTTGTCAGGTTGAGCCTGTCGAAACCAATGTTGATAATAAGTACGTTGAACATGTTTCGACAAGCTCAATAGGATAAAGCCTTCCTTTTAAGACAGCCTCTTTTCCATTTTAGAAAAAACAAGCACGAATTTTCTAAAACTTATAGTTGAGACTTAACCTGAAGTTACGGCCCGGTTCACTTTGCCAGTAAATGTATGAACCATAATTGGCGCCGCTGTACAGGTATTCATTAAGAATATTGTTGAGGTTAAGCGCTACGCGAAATCGATTATTTTCCCACGAAAGTGCTCCATCCATTCTAAAATAATCCGGTAAATCGGTTTCACCGTCTGCGCCCCAGGCCCAGGTAGAACGATCTGCCAGGTATTGATAGCCCAGTGATACGCCAAAACCCCGGAGTTGCCTTTCCTGAAACTGGTAGTTAAACCAGCCGTTTGTGATGTGTTTGGAAAAACCTACGATTTTGTTTCCGTTTTTGTCTTCTACGTTGGTAAAGGCGTAATTGAGTACGACTCCAAGACCTCTGAGCACCTCACCGCGTAAATCAAATTCAAAACCACGCGAAGTGATATCACTATCTACCTGAACGGAAAAATTTGGATTTTCCCCGGGGACCAAAATTTTATCTTTCGTTATGTTAAAGTATCCTGCGGCTACATTCCATTTACCGTTTCCAAATTCATATTTAAGACCTCCTTCTACATCTTCGGCAGTTACGGGATCAAAGGCATTTCCGTCTTCGCTTGCTCCCTGTGTGGGTAAAAACGATTGATCGTACATCGCATAGGCCGACAACTTATCTAAGATGGAGTATGAAGCGGCGACACGCGGGGTAAACACGTTATCGCTCGAGGTAGAACCGTAGGAGTTGGTGCGCATTTCGGTATAACGACCGGCAAGAGTAAGTCTTAGATCGTCATTAAAAAAACCGAGTTCATCCTGAAAATAATAGGCCAGATAATCACTGCTGAGAAAACCTCCCGCGCGCTGTGTTAAAGGTATAGATCGGTCAAATACGGGAGCAACGGTGAGTGGTTGTGGATTGTAAATATTGAAGGGATTCTCTTCGGTATCAATATCAATTGCCTGAGACCAGTCTGCTATATATTCATTTTTACCAAAGTCGAGTCCTCCTAAAATAATGTGACTAATACCTCCGGTTCTTGCTTTACCGTTTACGAAAACCTGCCCCAGTTTCTTTTCTTCCTCAGCATCCCAGATACCGATGCGGCGAATCAAATCACCATTTTCTTTAACTCCAAACTGGCTGTTAAGCCACAGGCTTGAACCGCTGTGGTTGTAATTGAGGTAAGCCAGTTGTGCATTTACCTTCCAGTTGTCATCCAATTTGTGCTCAAAATTGACGAGGCCGTAATGCTCTTTCATAATTGCGGGACCCAGTTTGGGGTCAGATAAGGTAAAATCACGATCCAGGCTTGCATATTCGCTGGGTGCAAAAACATAGGCCGAACCTATGAGTCGGGTTTTGTAATACTGATAGGTATACTGCGCAGTTACAGACGTTTTATCGTCAATCAGGTATTTTACGGAAGGAGCCAGGGTATAGCGGTTTTGTTCTTCAAAAGCACGGTGGGCTTCCTGGGTGGTACCTGCGCCTACAAAGCGGTATTGCAGTTTGTTATCGTCGGTAAGTTTACCTTCCAGATCAAGCGTGGCGCGCAGCGTGTTGTAGCTGCCGGTCATTAAACCTACTTCACCGTGGGAAACACCGGTTGGTTTTTTGGTCACCACATTATAAAGTCCGCCGGGTTCCCCGCTTGAAAGCATAAAAGCTGAAGGTCCTTTTACCACTTCAATACGTTCTACCAGAGCCATATCTTCGGCAAGAGGGCCCCAGGGAGAAAGTACATTTTGTCCGTTTCTAAAAGGAGGTATGCGGAAACCGCGCATGTTAATCCGGGCAAAGTTGCCCCAATGCTCGATCATCGTAGCCCCACTTACGTTACGCGTAATGTTTTCCATCATACTGATGGACTGCTGATCTTCGATCACATCGGCGCTAATCACCTGAATGTTTTGTGGAATTTTATTCAGTTCCTGCTGTAAACGCAGCGAGGAAGACGGATTGCGTTCTACATATTCAATTTTTCCGGCACCGGAGATGACTACGTCATCCAAAGCACTGATGTCTTCCTGAAGTCGTACGTTAAGGTTTACCGCTCCACTTACTTCAAGTTGCTGGGAAGTAAAGGTCTTATAACCCATTTCAGAAACGACCAGGACATAGTTTCCGTTGATGAGGTTGGTTAAACTGTAAGCTCCTTCCTCGTTTGTAGACGTGCCGTAGTTGGTGTTTTTCAAGTAGACATTGGCGTTGGAGAGTGGTTTGCCGTTTTGATCTGTAACTTTTCCCGAGATTGAATTTCCCTGCTGGGAAAACATGGAAAAACTCAGGAATGCGATTGCTAAAAGCGTAGTTAGTTTTTTAGTTTGCATCGTTAATTAGATTGATTTTAAATTACGAAGCGAATGTATTAATTATTTTTATTTAGAATAAGTAAAAATAGATAGAATTTTTTAAGTTGAAACGGAGGTGTCCAGGTATTTGATTTTAAGAAAATTGTAATGTCTGAAGTACGAGAAAAGTGTAATCCCGAACTTAAAAAGTCTTGTGCCGATTTAATTTTTGGAGGAAAAAGGAACCCGAGATAACAGGTTTAGCTTCTCGATTTGCCTGAAAATGGCCCTAAGATGATTTTATGACATCGAGGAAGCCTTTACTTTTTAGAGTTGTTTTAGGAGGAGATTTTGCGTCAGTGACACGCTTTGAACTTGTAGCTGCAAATCATTGTTGCCTCGCGATTGTATTACACGGCAACAGATGATGCCGAAATTCTAACTTCTTGCCGAAGATGTATTTGTGTGGCAAGTATTACTCAGAATTTAAATTTTTATAGCTGGTTAACCTGACGCTCCTGCGCGATTGTATCGCGCAGAGATTATTCCAGCTTTTTGATAGAGTAATTTTAACTGTCTACCACGCGATGCAATTCCCTATATTCATTGGGACAGGCAGCGCGGTAACATGAGATTAGTTTTTTTATGTTGCTTCTGCGCGATTGTATCGCGCAGATCACATCCGGTTTAAAATTTTATCCCAAGTACTGAAATACCAGAACATTATCTAAAATACCTTTTCCATCTGCATAATCTGCTGCACTATTGTACTTATAGTCTTCCGGGTTTTCAACAAAACCTGCTTTTACCGGATTGTTGTGAACATAAGTTATTTTTTGCCAAATTACATGGTTGCTCCACAGTTCAATGGGCTTGTTGTCGTGCCTCCAGAATTGATACGTGTTAACATTAGATGATTTTTCGGCTCCCTTTTTAAACTGTTGTAGTAAAAACTCTTTTCTGTTTTCTTCTGTATTTTCCTGAATGGCCCTAACGATAGCTTTACTGGTAAAGCGTTTAAAATCTCCTAAAAGCTGTTCCGGCTTTTGTCCTGCAATGCTCCTGAAAATTAAGTGAACGTGATTGGTCATTACACACCACGCAATGATTTCCATACCCTTGTGGGTCTGACAATAATGAAGGCTGTCTACTAAAATATCTTTATAGCTGTCCCTGCTGAAAACATCAAGCCACTCCACTACAGCAAAGCTCACAAAGTATAAACCCTTGGGATTATGAAACTTATAATTTCGGCTCATTTTAGACAGAATTCTTTCAGTTAAAAAAGCTGCTCTAGCGCGATTACTGTTGCTTCAGCGCGATTGTATCGTGCTGTTTGGTATAACTGTTTACCTAAAATACTGAAAATATAAGTGTGGCCTTAGAAATTTTCTGTCTCTAAGACGGCTGGTTTTTCTTTGCTTCTGTAAGGTTTTATTAATTGGGAGTGGGGCTGACTGCTTACTGCGATTCTAATTGCTTACCACGCGATGCAATCGCGTGGTAACATGAGATTAGTCTTTTTTCGTTGCTCCTGCGCGATTGTATGGCGCAGAGGTTATTCTAGCATTTATAAAATGATAAAATCGCCCGGCAACGTGGGGGTAGCAGCTTGTGCTATATGATTTGTTAGTCTATTCTTCTGTGCGGTTGATTTGAGCGAGAGTAATTCTAACTGCTTACCACGCGATACAATCGCGCGGCAACATGAGGTTCTAGCTTCTTATAAATAATACAATCGCGCGACAACGAGGGATTGTATCGCGCAGAGGTTATTTTAGCTTTTTATAAAATGATAATCGTGCGGCAACGTGGGTAATTCCTTTGCTGTAGGGCATTGGTATTGCACTTTGATAATTCTAACTGATTACCGCGTGATACATTTGTGCAGCAAGAATTATTCAGAATTTAAATTTTTATAGCTGGTTAACGCTCCATTTTCTATGTAAACAATGGCATCAAAATGTTCCAGCCATTTGGTCTTTAAGTGTTTTTTTGCTCCGCTCCACAAATTTGCATAGTAAACCTCCTGAGTTAAATCTGGGTTTTCAGCTACCGCCTTTTTACAGTCAATAAAATAATCCTGCTCCAGGTCAGGTAAATAATAAATGAGATTCTTATCGCTTTTAGCCTCTTTTTGAATCTTATCTAGTTGGCGATAAGGCATTTTAATGGAAGCAAAAGCGATATGATAGGAGTTATCCGGATTTGATTCTACAAACCTACTCCCCAGAGTTGCCCCACCCATATACTTATTTTCTGTTTTTGTAATGTGAGCGTTAGCTGCCCAGATAATAAATTTTTTATCCGGAAATCGGTCTGCTAGATACTGAAGATTATCAGCCATTTGCCGGTCTCGCTCAGCGATACCTATACGATCATTTTTTGCTGTGTAAACAAGCGTACTGGTTTTTATATTTTTTAAGGATTGCAAAAGAAATGAGTTTTTTGAGAAATCAGTAGTCTGGATCAGATTATCCAGTTCGTTTATAAAACTATCGAGTTCAGAAGCCTGCAATGTAGTTCTGGTTTTAAAACCGAATTCAATGATTTTAGCAGTCGTCTCGATGAACTGCAAGGAGTAGGAGCTATTTAAATCATCAAGGTTTTGCTTGAGGTTTTTAGCAAAATTTTTCTTGGAGAACGGGGAATGTAAGTTACTGTCAATACCCCAAAGCTCCAGATTTTCGTTATCAATAAACTCAAAGAGTTCTGAGCATTGATCAGCTCTAGACCAAACATTATGAATATTTTGTTTGTCTTTGTCTATATAAAGACCATAGAAATCTGATTCAAAAATCACATCTCGGTAGCCCAACTCGTCGACTAAGTACTTGACAAATTTTGTTTTATAAATTAAATCGGCACCTGATTTATGAAATGACTCCCCTAAAAAGACAAAACGTTTATTTTCTACATTCTTTTGAATTAAGGCTTTCATTTCTTCTGAAAGATCACCGTTCGCAGAGAGTAGCGTATAGGTGCTCTTTTCGATTTGGCTAAAACAGAGTAAAGAACCAAAACAGACAGAGATAACCAGTAAAACGATTTTTTTCATTATTAAATACGCTGTTGCTTCTGCGCGATTGTATCGCGCAGAGATTATTCTAACTTCTTATAAATGATTTTATCGTGCGACAACTAGGGTGCGAAGAGGGTGCGATTTACCAATTAAATTTAGTAATCTTCATCTTTAATAATACCAATTTTATTCATAGGTATTTGTTCTCCATCAGGCTCTCGAATTAATACGCCTAAGAGTATATGAGGAAAAGTCATACTTTCTCCATAGTCTTCTAAATACTCAATTACAACGTCATCTAAATTTTTGGAATTCAAGATAATAGTATCATTTTCACTAAGATTTTCGTCCAAAATTGTATTCCTTAGCAACCGGTAAGTAATTCTTTGTTTAACAGATTTTATTTCAGGTTTTTTTTTCACTTCATTTTAATATTATTCAATTTATTGGTTGTCGTAAGTCAAACAGTATTTTGGGAGCTTTTACTCATTACTTTTCATAAATATTGATCGACCTATTTTTTATCTTTTGTTTACATCTTAGCTATCTTTTAAAGATATTACAGTGGAATTATTTGGTTTCTAAGGAATTAATTACCAAGTTAGTTACTTCCCTTTTTTTAACTCTAAAAATAAATGAGACATTTAAAAGAGGACTTTTCATTATTGATAAAGTGGTTTCATCTTGATCTGTTTCAATATCATAGAAGTTTTCATCAAAATATTCTCTTCTTTCATTATAAACTATTGTTGGTAAAGAAAATCTAAATTCTACGAGTCTCAACTTTAGATAAAGTTCTAAATACAAATCGTTGCCAGCAGTTAGAGCCCAACTAAGTAATTCAGGGTCATCAATTCCTTCATTTATAATGAAATCTAAACCTGTTACATATGGAATATCGTTCAATTCTCCGACACTACTTTTAAAAATCAATTGAATTGCTTTTGTAGTTTGAGAATTGATATAAGAACTGATTTCGTTTTGAATTTGGTCTTCGGATTCATAAACAAAATTCTCAAGAATTTGCTGGGTGTTATATGTGTTATGTTCCTTATCTACCTCTCTGTCAATAAACTCTTTTATAGAGTGATATATCCTAAATTCATTTTTTAGATTTAATTGAGTTAAATCAGACATTAAGTCCGAATGAAGGGCATTTTTTTCGTTGCTGTAGAAGTCTGTTGGGTTATTATTTATAAAAGCAACACTTTCCTTTAGATTATTTTTTTTCAAATATTCTATAAAAGATAGCCAGATTAAACTATCTCTAAAACCTTTATCATCATCTTTAAATGGTCTTACTCTATTTATCGCTCTATTTACTAAAACTTCATTTGATATATTCTCATACGAGATAAAAACAATACTATCTGTTGCCTTTTTCAATTGATTTTTAAAAGAATAATCGATATCAAAAGACTTTTGGTTAATGATAATATTTTGCGGGAGGAAAGAGTTTATTCTTTTTAGATTGTCTTTAAATTGATCGATTAATTTTAAATATTCAGAATGAAATTTACCGTCTATCTCGCTACAAACTATCTCCGGTAGATAAAGTTTAGAATTTGAATTTTCTAAATAGTTAAATAGGTATTTAAAATTCGCATTTTCAAGATACCAATTGTTGAAAAAAATATTTGTATCAATGAATACTATCATTTTCGTTTCTTTTGGAAATAATATCTAACTTTCAACTAAGGAGTAGTTGCATTATTAAGAATTCAAATTTACAAATACATATAAAACTGAAATTTTCAAGAATTTTCAGAAGTAGGCGAGAGCAATTATTCACTTATTACAACCAGTGTTATAAGTATTTTATATTATTTAATAGTTCGTCATATTTCATCATATTATCTAAGTCAATATTCGATGTTCCGTTTTGATTAACCTTTTCTTTTTTTTTCAGTTCTTCACTTATTTCCAAAAGTTGCTTTTGAATATTTAAGGTTTGAGAAGTTGAGACGTATGGTAAGTTTTTAGGTTTAAGATCTTTATAATAATCTTGACAAAAAAAGAAAGCAGTATTCAAATCCTTGACAGTTTCTTTATCAATCCAATTTTTTTCAGTTAAATGTATTAACCAGCTCCAAACTAAATGTCCATTATAATCTTGAGTTTCCCAAAACCTACTGTCGGCAATAATATAATCATAGCCAACCTTGCCAACTAAAGCGTCAGATTCAACTTGCCAAACTCCAAATTTTATTACTGCAATATTTGCATAGAAATCTTCAAAGTCAAATTGATTTTTCTCTTTGGTGTAATTAACTGCTTTATGATAATCAGTATGGTCTTCAGTGAAATTGTTTGGTATTTCCCCATTTTCCCAGAGATTGTATAAATGATTTATTGCTTCTTTTTCGGTCATATTTTTAATGTTTTGAATTGATTGAAAATTTATCGTCAATTTCTTATTGGAAATCAAAACTATTAGTGCCTCCTTTCATAAAAGGATTACCATAATTCCTGCTTCTATAAATCTACCTATTTAAATCACCCAACCCCCAGAAAATCAACTACTCTTATCAACGAGTTATCAACGTAGCATTTAGTTACTAAAAAACCCCGACCACTTCAAAGTGATCGGGGTTTATACTTAAATACTTAGTGCTCTTCAGTCGTTGCTCACCAGATCGTTTTGATTGCGAAACACGAGTTCGTCATCAAAGGCATCGAGTAAGATGATGCTGTCTGTGGTTACTTTACCGCTCAAAATCTCTTTAGAAAGCTGGTTGAGCACTTCTTTTTGAATGGTACGTTTTACCGGCCGCGCACCAAACTCGGGCTGAAAACCACGATCTGCCAGGTACGCGATGGCATCGGTCGTGGCATCAAGGGTAATGCCCTGTTTGGCCAGCATACGGGTCACGCCTTTAAGCTGCAGGCTTACTACCTTCTCGATATCTTTTCGCGTAAGCGGGGCAAACATCACAATATCGTCTATACGGTTGATGAATTCGGGCCGTATGGTTTGTTTCAGCATACCCAGCACTTCTACCTTGGCGCCTTCCATTGCAGTCTCAGGATCTTTGATGGTTTCAAATTTCTCCTGTATGATATGACTGCCCATATTTGAGGTCATAATGATGATGGTATTCTTAAAGTCGGCCAGGCGGCCTTTGTTGTCGGTAAGCCTGCCTTCATCAAGCACCTGTAATAAAATATTAAAGGTGTCCGGATGCGCTTTTTCTATCTCATCAAGCAAAATAACGCTGTAGGGCTTGCGGCGTACCGCTTCAGTGAGCTGACCGCCCTCATCGTAACCCACATATCCCGGAGGCGCACCTACCAGACGGCTCACGCTGTGACGCTCCTGATACTCACTCATATCAATACGGGTGATGTTGTTTTCGTCGTCAAACAGGTATTCGGCCAGAGCTTTGGCGAGTTCGGTTTTACCCACCCCGGTTGTACCTAAGAACAGGAACGAACCAATAGGCCGTTTCTGATCCTGCAAGCCGGCGCGGCTGCGGCGTACCGCATCACTTACCGCGATAATGGCTTCCTGCTGACCTACCACACGTTTGTGCAGGTCGGTCTCCAGGTGCAGCAATTTCTCGCGCTCGCTTTGCAGCATTTTGGTCACGGGGATACCGGTCCATTTGGCCACCACTTCGGCAATGTCTTCGCTGGTCACTTCCTCTTTAATCAGGCTGTTATCACCCTGATTGGCCAGTTGCTGCTGTAATTTTTCAAGCTCCTCCTGAGCCTGTTTGATTTTGCCATAGCGCAACTCGGCTACCAGACCGTAATTGCCTTCGCGCTCGGCACGCTCGGCTTCCAGCTTAAAGTTTTCGATATCCTGCTTGGCATTCTGTATGTTGTCAACCAGTTCTTTTTCGCTTTTCCACTTGGCGTTGATCTCGTTGCGCTCTTCTTTCAAATTAGCCAGATCAGCGTGTAAAGACTTGAGTTTCGTCTCGTCTTTTTCGCGCTTAATGGCTTCAATCTCAATCTCGAGCTGCATAATCTTACGATCAAGCACATCGAGCTCTTCGGGCTTGGAGTTGATTTCCATACGCATTTTAGAAGCCGCCTCGTCCATCAGGTCAATCGCCTTATCGGGTAAAAAGCGGTTGGTGATGTAGCGTTGCGAAAGCTCTACAGCCGCGATGATCGCATTGTCTTTGATACGCACCTTGTGATGGGTCTCATACTTTTCTTTGATCCCGCGTAAGATGGAAATCGCAGATTCAGTATCCGGCTCAAAAACGCTCACTTTCTGAAAACGTCGCTCCAAAGCTTTATCCTGCTCAAAGTACTTCTGATACTCATCTAGCGTAGTGGCACCTATTGCCCGTAACTCCCCGCGGGCCAGTGCAGGCTTGAGAATGTTTGCGGCATCCATCGCGCCCTGACCGCCACCGGCACCCACAAGGGTGTGAATCTCGTCTATAAAGAGAACGATATCCCCGGCTGCTGTGGTTACTTCCTTGATTACCGCTTTAAGCCGCTCTTCAAACTCCCCTTTATACTTGGCGCCTGCAATCAGCGCACCCATATCAAGCGCCCAAATTTGCTTTTCCTGAAGGTTTTCGGGCACGTCTCCGTCTATGATACGGTGTGCCAGACCTTCAGCAATCGCAGTTTTACCGGTACCGGGTTCACCCACGAGAATCGGGTTGTTTTTGGTACGGCGTGATAAAATCTGCAAAATGCGGCGAATCTCCTCATCACGACCAATTACCGGATCGAGCTTGCCGTCGCGGGCCAGCTGGTTGAGGTTTTTGGCGTATTTGCTAAGCGAATTGTAAGTTTCTTCAGCGCTTTGTGAAGTCACGCGGTCGCCTTTACGCAATTCTTCAATAGCCGCTTTCAGGTGTTTTTCGGTAACGCCCTGATCTTTTAAAATCTGCGCGATCTTGCTACTCGATTTAAAGATGGCCAAAAAGAGATGCTCTAACGAAACGTACTCATCATTCATGTTTTTGGCGATGTTGCCGGCTTCGGTTACCGTTTTACCGGCCTCGCGAGACAGCATAATGTCACCGCCGCTTACCTTGGGAAAGCTGGTAAGCGTACTTTCTAAAATCTGCTTAAGCAGATTGATATTTACATCCAGTTTCTGAAGCAGAAACGGCGTAACGTTCTCATCAACTTCAAGAATGGCTTTAAAAATATGCTCATTCTCAATTTGCTGATGGCCATAGCCCTGTGCAAGCGCCTGGGCCTGCTGTATGGCTTCCTGTGATTTTATAGTGAAATTATTAAAGTTCATCGTATTTCTGTTTTTCCCTGTTCGGGATTGATTTCCGTTTTTTGGGTATGCATTGGCAATTAACATACCAGTAAAAATAACCGACGTTTCGGCAGTTAGTCTGCGCTATTTAACTGTCTTTTCGTCAGATTAACCTTGGATTCCCTTAATAGCATAGCCCGCAATCTTTCCTTAAATTTACGACGTCCTGAATACAGCAGGCGTTAAATGAATTTTAAAAAGAACGGAAATGGGATTTTTTGACAAGTTTAAAAGTGCACGAGACGTAGCCAAAGAAGAAATAAAAGAGATGAAGTGGATTCCCTTAGAGCGTATGAACCAGCTCGATGAGATTGTGGAAATTTCAAAGGCGGTTCCCGTGGTGATTTTTAAACACAGTACCACCTGCGGGATCAGCCGTATGGCTTTGCGGGGATTTGAAAAGAATTACGATTACGATAAAAAACAGCTGGAACCTTATTTTCTGGATCTGAAACAATACCGCGAGATCAGCAATGCGATCGCCGATCGTTTCAACGTGCAGCACGAGAGTCCGCAACTGCTGCTCATTAAAAACGGAACGGTTACTTATCACACCTCACATTCGGATATTGATGCCGGAATTTTGAGCGAAAAGATCTAAGGTTAATATCTTGTTTAAAATTAAAAACCCCGAAGCGCAGCTTCAGGGTTTTTTTTTGCTCCTGTTGATTGTTTTTTGATTGATGTTTAAAGAAGGCTAATTCAAATAAACAAATTCAAAAAATTGATAATGAAGCAAATTAATCGCGTGATTAAGACAAAATTAACAAAAAACTTAAATAAATGTATTTTTTACGTTAAAAGAATATTATCCATTATTTGTTAGAAAATACCCCCTCCAGATGATTCATTATCATCCCGTTGCTTACGGCGTTTTGCGCGGTACTTGCTGTCGCCAAAACGGTAGTTGAAACCGGCGTAAATGGTGTTGCTTTCCCAGTTAAACTGTCCCTGTATCAAATACGGGCTGCTTCCGGTGAAGCGGGCTTTCATCGTATTAAATATGTCGTTGTAGTTTAAACTGATGGTTCCCTTGCCTTCCCAGATGGAGTAGCGCGCGCCCACATTGGTCATAAACATAGATTTATTTCTAAACTGAATCCCTGCCTGCGGCCCGCGAAACATCGCAAAAGCCGTAAAGGTGAGCTGCTTGGTCGCATTAAAATTGTTGATCACCCGGGCGTTGTACACCGTGTTTTCTACCTCTTCAGAAGTCTGAATGATGTCTTCTGCCGTGGGATTTTCAATATTAGGATCCAGCATTTCGGTGATGCCTGTTTGGGTCTGGTTAAAGAGATCAAAACTCGCGTTGATGCTCCACCAGTCAAAAGCTTTAATGTTGCTGCTCAGTTCAAAACCGTAAGCGGTGGTTGAGTCAAAGTTGTCCTGAGTAAGCACCATACGGTCCAGGTTAAATCGGTCAACAAATACCGCCTGGTTGATCTGGTCTTCAATGATGCGGTAGAAGACACCGGCAGTAAAGTTTCCTTTTTCAAAGCTTCGGGTATAGTTGGCCTCCAGCGAATTGGTAAACTGCGGCAGCAGATTCACGTTTCCGTATTCGGTAACTAATGGCGAACTCCACTCACGAATGGGATTTACCTGACCTACACCGGGGCGGTCAATACGGCGGCTGTAGCTTAGCTGATACTGGTTTTTTTCCGAAGGATTAAAGGTTACATAAGCAGAAGGATACACTTCAAAATAGTCATTGGTAAAGGCACGAACGCTATTGGTGTCTGCAACTTCATTTACCTGCTCTGCGCGTAAACCCGCCTGGTACGACCATTTTTCGTAATTCTTGCCGTAGGTCACATAGGCTGAATAAATGTTTCTGCTGTAGTCAAACTGGGTGTCCGGAGTAGGAACGAGGTTTCCTTCGGCATTAAAAGATTCGCCGGTACTGCTGTAACCGATATCGGTATTAAATAAAATGGTCTGTAACCCCACTTCCAGCTTTTCGCTTTCGCTTAGCGGATTTACATAATCCAGATTCAGCGTGGTGCGGTTGCGTTTGGTATCTACAAAATCTTCGTAGTCAGACAGGGGAGTGGTGCCCGTAAAGTCAAAAAAGGTGTCTTCTTCTGCGTCAAAGGTGTTGAAGTCGGCTTCAAACTCGATGTTATGACCTTCCTTTTCAAAGTCAAGCTTGTAGTCTAAGTTGTACTGCTGTGAGTAGTTGTCCATATCTGCGCCAAAATCCTGCATCAGGTTACGGCTCATAGCATCGGCATACACAATATTGATGTTACCACCAGGTTCGCCTTTGAAGCTGTTTTGAGAGGTAAAGACACTAATGGTGTTTTTTTCATTCAAATACACATCAAGACCTACCTTAAGCAGGTGTGAGTTTTGGTCGTTGAGCATATCAAAAAACTGGGTTGAGTTATCGCCTTCGCGAAAAATAGTCCCGTAGTTAGCATTCTTAGAGATGGTATTGCTGTAGTTGGAATACAGATTGAATTTACCGTTGCGGTAATTCAGGTTTAAACCGCTGTTGAACTGGGCGTTTTTTTCATAGGAAACTCCGGCGCTAACGTCCCCGTTAAAGCCCACATTGGCGTTTTTGTGCAGTACAATGTTGATGATTCCGCTCATTCCATCGGGATTATACTTCGCGGAAGGATTGGTGATCAGTTCAATTTTTTTGATGGAGTTAGACGGAAGCTGCTTCAGCAACTGGTCTGGAGCGATGTTAGACAATTTACCGTCTACCATCACCTGCACGTTGCTGTTGCCGCGCAGGGTAAGCGCTCCCGATTGCTGATCGAGACTCACCGAAGGGATGTTGTTCATAATATCTGCGGCAGTCGCGCCCGCCGTGGTCAGGTCTTTACCAATATTGATAACCTTTCGGTCTATCTTCTGCTCAATCGTGGTGCGCTCTGCAACCACATTAACCGCATCCAGTTCGGCAGGCACAGCGTCCATATTGATGTTTCCGAAATTGGTCTCGCGGTGATCGCGGTCTACCAGAAGTTCGCGGGTTACCGGCTCATAACCTATAAACTGAATCTTTACGGTATAGGAACCTTCGGGAATTTTGGTGATTTCAAAAACACCATCGTCATTAGTGATACCACCGGTAAGGGTTTCGCCGGTGCCGGTCATAATGACTACGGTAGCGTAGGGGATGGGTTGATTAAGCTGGGTATCAATCACGACTCCTGAAACGGAGCCGGTGATAACTTCTGCGGCTTTGGGTTGGGCAAATGCAGCAAAACTAAATAATACAAAAAGTAGGCTAAGCAGCCTGTGGTTAGATTTCATAACTGTTTGATTTTTGATTGATGTTAAAACATAATACTTTGTATTGCATAATAGCTAAACCAAAGTATCCCGTGATTAGCGGTTTATTAAAAGACGTTCGTGTTGGATTTCTGTTACAGTAAAAACTAAATTTATTTTAAAATCAATCCTGTCTTAAGCAGGAAGCCAACCATCAAAAGTATTTTTCTTTTTACTTCCTCTGCAATTTTGTAGTGAAGGGTCAATACGAAAACATTCGAATTAGTGAACATCTAGTTTTTAAATCACGTTCTTTACTTTTCTTTGATTGTCCAAAGAAAAGTAACAAAAGAAAGGACACTTTTTCTAAGGCATTTTTGCCTTATCAGGCAAAACCGCAAAAACTCCCCTAAATTTTCTCCAAGGCTTCGAAAATTTTTAACGAGGACTTCTTGCTATGCTGAAGAAAAAGAAGGCTAAGGAAGAAACAAATTCCATCATTCAAATTAATTTTTCAGTATTATGATTTTCAGGTGATTACTTAGATGAACAAAAAAATCAGGAAACTTTTGTTTCAAAATAAAAAACCCGGGACCGCTAAATCCCGGGTTTTCAAGTTTGAACGCTAGAAATTAACACTAACCATCAAAACTAATTTATAAACAATTCAAACTTGGAAGTCGACTCCTATTTCATAGACTGACCAACTTTGGCATTGTTACAGCTGCCGGAATCATTTAACGTGTTTTTATGATGCTAGACGGGTTTCAGGCGCATTTTTACGCCTAACTTGACATCCGAAATCGCAAATGCATAGCCTTTATGAAAAAGAAAACCCTTGTTTTAGGTGCCTCAGAAAATCCTTCCCGCTATTCAAATATGGCAATTAACCGGCTTGTGCAAAAGGAGCAGCCTGTGGTGGCCGTGGGTTTACGAGAGGGTAGTGTAGCCGGAGTAGCTATCGATACCGGAAAGCCCGCCTATGAAGATGTGCATACGGTGACGCTCTACCTCAATGCTACGAGACAGGAAGAATACTACGAGTATATTTTAGGCTTAAAGCCGGAACGGGTTATTTTCAATCCGGGCACTGAGAATCCTTTTTTCGCCAAAAAACTTAAGGCTGCGGGTATTGAACCCGATTATGCCTGTACTTTAGTTCTTTTGGGTACGAATAGCTACTAAACCTAAAAAGGTAAGCAACCCATTCAGGATCAGGATAAAAAAGCCGAATTCAAAATTGAGATACTTCAGCGAGAGCAGGCTCAACACATAGCCCGTTATGGGCGTGAGTATTGCGATTACGGGTACCAAATAATCCCGCACCTGCCATTTGGTAAACAATCCAAATGCATAAAGTCCCAGTAAAGGCCCATAGGTGTAACCCGCAAAAACAAAGAGTTTGGCGATCACGCTTTCATCGGCAATCAGGTATTTAAAGCCAATAATTACCAGAATCATCACTACCGAAAAAAGGATGTGTATCTTTTTACGCATCGCGATTTGTTTGGCCTTTTCGTATTTCTTTTCGATTTCCAAAATATCAATGCTAAAGGAAGTGGTCAGCGCAGTTAAAGCACTGTCTGCACTGGAATAGGCGGCAGCGATAAGTCCCAAAATAAAGCAAATTGCAATCCCGAAGCCCATTCCCGCTTTGGTGGCAATAAACGGAAACAGATCATCTTTTGCAGCTTCAATCCCATTATTTTCAGCATAGACAGTAAGCAAAACCCCCAGTGCAAGGAAGATGAAATTCACGATGGTTAGCACTATGGTAAACCAAAACATATTCTTCTGGGCATCTTCAAGGCTGCGGCAGGTAAGGTTTTTCTGCATCATATCCTGATCAAGCCCCGTCATTACAATAGCGATAAACGCACCGCTTATAAATTGTTTGAAGAAGAAATCGGCACTCCTCCAGTCGTCAAAAAAGAACATTTGCGACAGCTTGCTGTCTGCTATAAAGTTGAATATAGAGCCGGCATCCAGACCTAAATCGGAAGAGACAAAATAGATGGCCACGCCCAGCGAAACCAGCATAAAAAGGGTTTGCAGGGTGTCTGTCCATACGATTGTTTTAATTCCGCTTTTAAAGGTGTAGAGCCAGATGAGTAAAATAGTAATTGTTACGGTAACCCAAAACGGGATATTCATACTGTCAAACACGAGTAACTGCAGCACATTGGCCACCAGATACAGGCGGAAACTGGCGCCTACCACCCGGCTAAGTATAAAAAAGGAAGCTCCGGTTTTGTAGGAGGCAGGGCCAAAACGCCCCTCGAGATAGGAGTAAATAGAAGTCAGATTGAGGCGGTAATACAGCGGAAGCAGAACCAGCCCGATCACCGCGTAACCCACCGTATAACCCAAAACTACCTGAAAATAGCTAAACTGCGAGGCTTCAACCCATCCCGGAACCGATATAAAGGTCACCCCCGAAAGGGAAGCACCTATCATCCCGAAGGCCACCAGATACCAGGGCGATTGTTTACTGGCCTTAAAAAAGTCTTCGTTAGAGCCACCCTTTCCGGTAAAATACGAAACCAGCACGAGGGTGATAAAATAACCTGCGATGAGTAAAAGTATGGTTGTGGGCTGCATAATTTTCCTGCGTTTTCTCTGGGCAACGAAGATAAGGTATAAAACTTCAATCTGCCGAAGTCGCATAATCTGTAAAGTAAACTTACCTTTGTGGCACTTTTTGATCCGGAAGGTTTTCGAAACAGGCAAACTGCCGGATGTTTAATTGAAACTTATGGAACTTCCTAAATTTATACTGGGCGATAACACCGATTATCCCGAATCTATTTTTGTAATTCATACCGACTTCCCCCGTTTTATCATCGATTTAAAAAACGATGAGGTAGAATGGCTGGAGGATTTTGACAAAAATGACGAAGACGAGTTAGCCTCTGAAGCTGAAAATCTCATTCAGGCGGCAACTGATTTTTACGACCGGGAAGTAGCCCGATACGAAGAAGAATAGATGAACGAGCTTAAGCAACTGGATTATGACCTGTATCTCTGGCTCAATAATTTGGGCTCGGAGACCTGGGATCCTTTTTGGCTTATACTCACCGATAAATGGAGCAGCATCCCGCTTTATGCGGTTTTGCTGTTTTTGATTTTCAAGCGTTTTGGGCTGAAAGGCACTTTATATACGCTGGTTTTTGTAGCCCTGCTCATTACGGCTACAGATCAGTTGGCCAATGTATTTAAGCATGGTTTTGAGCGTTTACGTCCCTGCCGTCAGGAAGGTATTATGCAGCAGGCCCGATTTATTGCTGTACGCTGCGGGAGTTACGGGTATTTTTCGGCTCACGCTGCGAGTTCGATGGCGCTGGCTGTTTTTGTAGGTTTGCTGTTGAAGTCCCGTTTCAAATGGGTATTTCCGCTGTTGTTAGTCTGGGCCGTTTTAGTAGGCTACAGCCGCATTTATGTAGGCGTGCACTATCCCGGTGACGTAATTACCGGTTTTGTGATCGGGGCACTGATCGCTGTAGTGGTATTTACGCTGCATCGTTTGGGTTATGCCAAATTTTTTAAAAACGAAGAGTAGTTTTAGGAGTAAACAATACGACTCGATGTCTTAAATGACATGTAAACGGTGTACTTCTACCGAAATAGATTGATTAGATGAAAGCATTAGTTACCGGAGCTGCCGGTTTTATAGGTTCGCATTGTGCCGAACGTCTCAGGGAAATGGATTTTGATGTCGTAGGGATTGATAATTTTTCGCCCTATTACAGTCCTGATCTCAAAGACCGAAACGCCAAATATCTCGAAGAAGCCGGTATTCCGGTTAAGATAGTTGATCTCCGTGAACCGAAGGATTTTAGAATTCTGGATACCGACTTTGATTATATTTTTCACTTTGCGGCGCAGCCGGGTATCGCATCCTCGTCGAGCTTTGAAGATTATTTGCTCAACAACCTGGTCGCGACTAAAAACCTGATCGATTTTGCGCTAACCTGCAAAAACCTGAAACTATTTACCAATATTTCGACTTCGTCTATTTACGGTCTTCACGCCACCCTTACGGAGGATGAGGCTCCTGAGCCGGCTTCGTTTTACGGGGTTACCAAACTGGCTGCAGAGCAATTGGTGCTTTCAAAAACCCGGGAGAAAAAGATGAAAACCTGTTCGTTACGCCTGTTTTCGGTCTATGGGCCGAGGGAGCGCCCGGAAAAATTATACACCAAGTTGATAGGCTGCGGCTTTTTTCATCAGGAATTCCCCTTGTTTGAAGGCAGTGAAGACCACGTACGCAGTTTTACTTTTGTAGAGGATATTATTGACGGGGTGGTAAGCGTGATTGGAAAGGAAGAGACTATAAACGGCGAAGTGATCAATCTGGGGACAGAGCAGGAGCACACCACCGGAGAAGGTATCGCGATTGTAGAAAAGCTGCTCGATACTCAAATCCGAAAAACCAGCGTACCCAAACGCGGGGGCGACCAGATGTTTACCAAAGCTAATATTGACAAGGCACGCCGACTACTCAATTACAACCCTTCAACCACGCTTGAGGAAGGGCTTAAGCAACAAATAGAATGGTATCGTAAGGAGTTTGTAATGTAAAAACTACTTTTTTTGGTATTATTTTTCTCAGTTTAGTTTTAAAATGTATTTTAGACGCTTAAAATTAATTTAGATGAGATTTTCAAGCCTGGCGGTTGTTTTAGCTGTGACCGCATTTAGTTGTAAAAACACTAAAAATTCTGCTGACGAAACAACCGCAGTTGCAGATTCTACCGAAACACAATTCATTACAAACCCAATCACTGACGGTTACTACGCCGATCCTTCAATCGTACAGGCAGATGGTAAATTCTATATTTACGCCACCAAAGATCCGTGGGGAAAAGAAGATCTAGCGGTTTTAGAGTCTTCAGATTTTAAGAACTGGGAATTGAAAAGCATCAACTGGCCTACTAAAGAAGCCTGTACCAGTCCTACTTCCGGCGGCTCAATGGTTTGGGCACCTTCGGTGATTCAGGCTAAAAATGGAAAATATTATATGTATGTTTCGGTGGGTAGCGAAGTCTGGGCCGGTGTGGCCGACAGTCCGCTGGGTCCCTGGAAAAATGCTAAAGAAGACAATTCGCCCTTAATCAAAGGGGATTTGTTTCCCGAATATCATATGATAGACGGTGAGGCTTTTATAGATGATGACGGGCAGGCTTATCTGTACTGGGGTTCTGGTCTCAATTGGGTAAACGGGCATTGTTTTGTCGTGAAACTCAAAGAGGATATGATCACTTTTGATGGCGAAATCAAAGATGTGACTCCGGCTAATTATTTTGAAGGACCTATTATGATTAAACGCGATGGTACCTATTATCTGATGTATTCAGACGGAAAGGTGATAGAAGATACCTATAAAGTGCGTTACGCTACCGGTGATAACCCATACGGGCCATTTACCGAAGCTTCAAACAGTCCTATCCTTTCTACCGAAACCGACTCAATCACCTACAGTCCCGGGCATCATACGGTGTTCAATAAAAACGGACAGGATTATATTTTATACCACAGGCATTCCCCAGATTCACCCAATTCTGAGAATTTATTGCGTGAGTTGTGCGTAGACAGTTTAAACTTTACCCCTGATGGTTTGATCAAGGCGGTGAAGCCTTCGGGGATTGCGGCTTTTAAATAATCCCTTATTTCTGAGAAACATTCTGGTTCATTGAATACTGAAAATAAACAAGGAAAACTGAATAAATAGTTTTATTTTTAATAAAAACATTCCAGAAAATGAAAAGCTACTATTCAGATAGACATATTAAAAACATCGAAAAGTGGCATTCTAAAAATCCCAAAAAATGGCTTTCGATAGCCAAGTACACCTTAATAGCTTCTGTAATATACATAAGTACTTACATTTTGGTTTTTGGGGTAGGTCTTCAATTGCGCTGGCCCACATTAGATTTTGTATATGAAGCTTGTTTTTTAGGGTTTTTTACCTGTTATTTTATAAGCTATACCATTTACAGCAGTAATTTTCGAACCTACAAAAAACTAAAAGACGCGGGACGCATTTAAATCAGGTCAATAATTTTAATAATTCTTGCGCTGCCAGAAATGGCGTGGTTTGACCTGTATTAATCGCAACAAGTTGTTTTTGTAAGGCTTCCTGAATCTTTGGGTTGTCGTAAAACCGATCTTTCAGTGCGTTTTCAATACTGCTTTTTAGCCAGTAGGCGTTTTGGTTTTTTCGGTTTTCTTCAAAATATCCGCTGCTTTTCATACTATTAAAATAAGCTTCGAGCATCTGCCAGATTTCTTCAATACCTTCCCGGTTAAGCGCGCTGCAGAGTTTGGTTTTAGGTTGCCAGCCGCTCACTTTGGGAGGGTAGAGGTGCAGGGCTTTGGCAAATGCGTTTTTCGCGTGTTTGGCGGCATTGATGTTTTCGCCATCTGCTTTATTGATCACAATACAGTCTGCCATTTCCATAATACCGCGCTTTATGCCCTGTAGTTCGTCACCGGCACCGGCCAGTTTCAGCAATAAAAAGAAATCGGTCATCGCGTGCACGGCAGTTTCGCTCTGACCCACGCCAACCGTTTCAATAAAAATAACGTCATAGCCTGCCGCTTCACAGAGCATAATGGCTTCGCGGGTTTTTCGGGCTACGCCACCCAGAGAGTCGCCGGCCGCCGAAGGTCTTATAAAAGCCAGTGGGTTTACGGAGAGTTGCTCCATTCGGGTTTTGTCGCCCAGAATACTGCCGTGAGAGACCGAGCTGCTGGGATCTATCGCCAGTACGGCGAGTTTTTTTCCGGCTTTGATGACGTGATTGCCCAAAGCTTCAATAAAGGTGCTTTTGCCTACGCCGGGCACCCCGGTGATCCCGATGCGTACCGACTTGTCAGCGTGCGGAAGGCAGCCTTCCAAAATTTGCTGCGCCAGTTGCTGATGTGCAGAGGCTGTGCTTTCGACCAGTGTAATGGCGCGGCTGAGGGCTGTTGTGTTTCCATTACAAATTTTTGAAATCAGTTCGTCTGCATCCAGCTGTTTTTTTCGCCGGGCGATGAGTTTATCGGCTGCGGTGCTGTCAATATGATTGGGCTTTCCTGACTTCAAGGTGTTTGTATTAATTGGTTTCTAAAGTTACGTGAAATGAAAAATACAATTTAGAAATACGAAATACGAAATACGAAATACGAAATACAATAATTAAAGTAACGAGATTAGAAAGTGAGAGGTGAGAAGTGAGAAGTGAGAGGTGAGAAGTAGAAAACAATTCAACGTTTCCACGTTTTAATGCTTCCACAAAATATGAAATCTCCGGTTTTGATTTTTAGTTAGTAAGAAGTGAAAAGTAGAAAACGATTCAATGCTGCCACGGTTTAACGCTTCAACAAAATATGCAATCTCCGTTTTTGATTCTTAGTTGGTAAGAGGAGAAAAGTAGAAAACGATTCAACGCTTCCAAGGTTTAACGCTTCAACACAATATGAAATCTCCGGTTTTGATTTTTAGTTGGTGAGAGGTGAAAAGCAGAAAAATTCTACGTTTCCACGTTTTAATGCTTCCACAAAGTCTGCAATCTCCGGTTTTGATTTTTAGTTGGTGAGAGGTGAAAAGTAGAAAACGATTCAACGCTTCCACGTTTTAATGCTTCCACAAAACATGAAATCTCCGGTTTTGATTCTTAGTTGGTGAGAGGTGAAAAGTAGAAAACGATTCAACGTTTCCACGTTTTAATGCTTCAACAAAATATGAAATCTCCGGTTTTAATTTTTAGTTGGTAAGAGGAGAAAAGTAGAAAACGATTCAACGTTTCCACGGTTTAACGATTAAACTTTTTAGCAGCTTTAGAAACCGAAAAAACCCGAAACACTTCCTGAATTGAACTAATCATAACAATAAAAATAGCCTTCTACTTTTGTGAAATCTTTAAGAATCTAAGATTGATTGCTCGCGGCAGTATTGGTATCTTGACTATCTAATCATACAAAAAATTAGGAATATGAAAGCTTTATATAAAGCCAAGGCAACCGCGACCGGAGGTCGTAATGGTAGCGTTTCAACAGAAGATGGTACACTCGATTTTGATCTGAGCATCCCTAAAGAACTGGGAGGTTCGGGTGGTGACGGGGCTAATCCCGAGCAGTTTTTTGCAGCAGGATATTCGGCCTGTTTTGGCAGTGCTTTGGCACACGTAGCCCGTAGTAAAAAGGTAGATTTAGGCGATTACACCGTAACCGCGACCGTAAAAATTGGTAAAAACAAAGAAGATTTGTTTCAGCTTGCTGTAGTACTGGACTGTTATTTACCGACTGTAGATATCAAGCAGGGTGAAAAACTCGTAAATGAGGCTCACGAGGTATGCCCGTACTCCCGCGCTACCAAGGATAATATTGATGTTACTTTAAACCTGCTCATCGACGAAGACTAGTTTTAAGTATCACAGATCTCCAAAACCGCCTGAAAATTCAGGCGGTTTTTTTTATGTCAAAAGCGATTTGAAAACCAGGGAATTATGCTTTAACTATTTGATAATCTGATGTTGGTTAGTGTTTAAAGTAGGAATGCCAAAAAGCTTTTTAAATTCTATCGAGGTTATTCGAAAAAAAATGTTGCACTTTGCAACGCAGGCGAAATCATTTCGTCTTTAAAAAAGGAATTAGCAACTAACCATTTACCATTTTGCAAATTACCGAAATACTTGAGCGATGTAAGCAAAACGACCGGCGCGCACAGATGCAGTTATATAAAAAATATAGCGAAGGCATGTACTATGTGGCGTTTCGGTTTTTAAAAAACTCATTTGAAGCTGAAGAAGCCATGCAGGAGGGTTTTGTAAAGGCGTTTACCAAAATGCACCAGTATAACGGAGAAGTCACTTTTGGTGCCTGGCTCAAACGTATTGTGATCAATAAAAGCATCGATATGCTGAAGGCTAAAAAGCTGGAACTGGTCGCGATGAACGAGCAGGTGCTGGGCACGGTAGATGAGCAAAATGACTGGTCTGTAGATGATGGGATCACGATAGATCAAATCAAACAGGCTATTGAAGAGTTGCCCGAACGGTACCGCTATGCCGTGATGCTCTTTTTAATAGAAGGCTACGACCATCAGGAAATATCAGAAATTTTAGAAATCACCGAGGTTGCCTCGCGTACGCTGGTACACCGCGGAAAGAAAAAATTGCAGGAAAAACTTAAAACACAGTACAATGGCACAGGATATTAGAGAATTGCTCAAAAACGACATGAGCATTCCGGCCGAAGGGCTTAAAAAAGGTCATGAAGCCCGCTTCAATGCGCGGCTTGATGCTCATTTTGGCGCGCAAAATAAAGCTAAGGCAGAAGGTTACCTCTGGATGAAAATTGCAGCGGTGCTGGTGGTGCTTATCGCCTTCGCGGGTCTGTTGCTCAATAATCCGCTGAGCAGTGGTGCAGAGGTACAACAACCTACCGAAGCCAATCAGGTAGCGGCAGTTGATGCACAGAAAGTTCAGTTTAGCGACTTTTCGCCCGAATACAAGGAAATAGAAGACCGCTATCTGGCAAGTATTCATATAGAACTTGCGCAGCTTAATGTTACCGAAGATAACAAAGCCGTAGTTGACGCCTTTATGGGGCAGCTTGAGGAGCTCAATAAAGAGTATGATCGCCTTAATGCCGATTTGATAGAAACCGGAGTTAACGATCAAAATATTCAGTCATTGATTAACAACCTGCAACTGCGTCTTGATTTACTGTTTAAACTAAAAGAAAAATTGAATGAATTACAGCAATCTCAAAACAATGAGATTCAAATTAATACCCTATAACATGAAGCTTTATTTAAATGGTTTTGCGCTTGCTTTTGCGGTTTTAGCCGGTTTGCCCAAGCTTTTGGCACAGACTAAAGATCTTAAGCTTGATGAGCGCTTTACAACAGATGCCAATGTCACCATACTCGCAGACACACAGTATGCCGATGTGGTTTTTGAAGACTGGAATAAAAATGAAGTGGCTGTTGAAGCCTTTGTAGAGTCTGAAAACCTTTCGGAACAGGAAATAAACCAATTGCTTAAAAACTGGCAGGTAAGTGTGCAGGGCAACAGCAAGGTGATACGTATACTAAGCAGTGGTGCTCCGGCAGCAGTTAATGTGGCAATGGGAGATATGCAGGTACGCGGGATTAACGATCTTATTTCGTCTTCCATGCAAATGATGCAACCGGTTATGCAAAACGTATTTAGCCCCATGCTGGAGCAGTTTGCAGCGGTACAATTGCCGGCAGACCAGTATAAGGCGATGAAAAACATTTCTTTTGACTACGAGGCTTACAAGCGCGATGGAGCTAAATACCTGGAGCAGTATAAAAAGAAAATCGAGCAAAATCTGGGAGACGATTTTGATGCGGTGATGAAAAAATGGGAGCGCGACAACAAAAAGAAGATGGAAGCCGGGCAGGGACTAGCAGGAAGCAGTTTGCTTGATATGCCTAAATCTCCTTTCGGTAAGAACATGAGTTTTGACGGAAGCGCCTATGCCAAAGATAAAAAGGCTTATGTGGATGCGATGAATAAAAAATTCGGTACCACTGTAAGTGTGACTGATGTTGACAAATGGCGTAAAGATATAGATTCATGGGGAGCAGACTTTAGCAGAGATATGCAGGCCTGGGGTGAACGTTATGGGAAGCAGTTTGGCGGCTCGGTAGAAAGTTTGGGCGCCCGTTTTGGTAAAGCTTTAGAGAGCGATGTGATGGCGCTGGGTGGAAATATCGATAAAGCCATGCAGGGCTGGAGCGACGATTTTGCTAAAAAGCTTGAGCAAATGGCCGAGCAGCAAGGGGGTAACCTTCAAAAAACCGTAACCCGCGATGCAAACGGTAATATAAGTACCCAAATGACCTACAGCTTCAGCAGTAATGCAGGGCCTGTTGCCGCTAACACAAAACCACGCGGTACCTATAAGCGTAAAATTGTGATACATATGCCCAAAGATGCCAAGCTAGACCTTAATGTGCGTCATGGTAATATCAAGATCGCCGAAGCCACAAATGCGAAGGTAAATCTGTCGCACGGTGATTTTATGGCTGAGACCATTTCGGGAGATAAAACCTTGATCAATGTGGCTTACAGTCCGGTGGATGTGGCTAGTTGGGATTATGGAACCTTGCAGGCGACATACATTAAAAATTGTGTGATAGATAAGGCCAGGAATATTACGGTAAACTCACGTGCCAGCAGTATTGTAATCAACGAACTGGAAGATACCGCAGTGATTTCAGGCAGTTTTAGTGAGCTTTCAATACCCAAACTGGGTAAGAATTTCAAGACCTTAAACATCAATGTAGAAAACAGCGATGTGGTGCTCAACCTGCCCGATTCGCCGTTTCATTTCAACTTTAACGGGGTGCGCAGCAGGCTTAATTATCCTACCCGCATTGATGCTAAAGTGATGGAAGGCTACAACAGCAATATGGTAAACGGTTTTTACAAGTCACGCAATACCGATAGTATGATCGCGATATCCTCTAAGTTTAGCGATATCGTACTGAAATAAAAGAAAGTTTGAAGTTTAGTTTTTAATAGATTAGTTGGTTTTAATCGAATTAACCCGTTCCTGCCAGAACGGGTTTTTTTGTGCGCAGAACAGGACGAGAATTGTATTTTTGCGCTGATGACAAACCTTGATTTTAACAGGAAACTAAGCGCACTCACCACAGGGTTTACGCCCGTGATTGATGCAGCCTATAAGGCAGAAGATTACCGGTTTCTGGATCTTTCGGTTGACAATAGCATTTTAAAAGAGGTAGATACCGCTTCCGCGGAAGCGATACAGCTCTATATAGATGCTTTCCTGTCTAAAACGAATGGTGACGTGGCTTACGGTGGATATCTGGAGAAGCGCAGCATCTACGACCGAAGCATTTACTTTAATAATGAAGATCCGCAATTGCGTCGCAACATTCATCTGGGCCTGGATATCTGGTGTCCCGCAGGTACGGCTATTCTGGCTCCGGTGGCCGGAAAGGTACACAGTTTTAAAAACAACAAGAATTACGGGGACTACGGGCCCTGTATCATACTGGAGCACCAGTTTGAAGATTTACAGTTCTACACGCTTTACGGGCATTTGTCCCTCGAATCTTTAGCAAATCTCAAAACCGGTCAGTTTTTTGAAGCCGGTGAGCGCATTGCCTTTTTAGGCGAAACACACGAAAACGGAGATTACGCCCCGCATTTGCATTTTCAAATCGTAAAAGATATGCAGCAAAACGTTGGCGATTATCCGGGAGTTTCTACTCAAAATAATCTTCCGTTTTATCTGGAAAACTGTCCCGATCCGGAGCTGTTGTTGAAAATAAACGCTCAGCCCAACTCGTAAAAGCTATAATAAAGTTTTTAGCTCATAGTGTCTGGGCTGAAGGTCTAGGAGTGTGCTGAAAGGACTTATTCTAACGAAACATCCAGGTAAACGGAGTGCCGCCCATACGTGTCGTAAAAAGGTCTAAATAGAGTTCCGTCAATTTCAAATTCCAAGGCTTTAGGGTCACCGGTAATGGTTTTCCCCAAATCACGGGCATCCAGCTTAATTTTTCGGAACTCGGTTAAAGGTTCTGTTTCCTGGGCTGCTAAAAGTACCGGACCGTAAAATAGACTGGCGATATTGGGTTGGTCCATAATAGGCTTCAGGTGAAAACCAAACGGCATTTTTACCGTGATGCGATCGCCATTTTTCCAGTTTCGCGAAATGCTCAAATAGCTTCCGGGAGTTGCCTGTAATTTTTCAGCCTTTCCGTTAATTGTTACTGAAAATCCCTGAGTTGCCCATTCGGGAACCCTCAACCTAAGGTCAAATTTGGCTTTGCCCTTTACAATTAAAGTAGTCTCATCTTCGCGTGGAAAACTGGTTTCCTGCTCTATGCTTATACCTTTTGATTCCCAATTCAGGGTAGAAGGAACATAGAGATTTACATAAAGTGCCTGGTCATCTTTAGTTTTAAAATAGATTGAATTTTGCAGCTTGGTACTGCTTTCTAACGCGGTACCGTTACAACATGTGAAGCCGGTCATATCAGCATTTGAAAATTGTTTTGAAGATCCCGGTCTTAACGAAATATGATAGGTGTTTGCAGGGCTATCTTCGGCAACTGAAGCCAGAATCTGATTGTATAGTCCTTGTTCATAATAGTCCATAAACTCGGTACGGGGATCTATCATAAAGAGTCCGCGGGAGAGTTTAAGCATGTTATAAGTCCCACAGGTTTCATTTTGCCCACCGGCAGAAAGACCATTTTCATATATAGTAGCCGGCTGACTTATAAAGCATTCGGCGTTGGCAGGGTTTCGTGCTCCTGCAACACCACCTATGCTGTACATATAATCGTTTTTGACCTTATACCAGAAGTTGTCTGCTACTTTAAGATACTGGGGAGACTGGCTGTCGCGGTAAATCTCAAGCGCACCCACTATTTGGGGAATGTGTTGGTTGGCATGAAGGCCTCTAAAAGTATCCACATTTTTAGCCAGACCGTGACTGTGCTGTGCGTCCCCATAAAATACTTTGATATTGTCAAAGAGTTTTGCGGTTTCAAGATACCGCTCCTCACCGGTTAAACTGTACAAATGCGCCATAGACTCATTCATACCTCCAAATTCACCTGCGATATAGGTATTCCACATACTTATTAATGTATCTGTAGGTAGTTTGCTTAATCGTGCGTGTACCCAGTCACCCATACCTGTAGCAATTTGCAGCGCTTTTTTGTTTCCGCTTACTTCATAAATATCCATCAGACCCGCCAGAATTTTATGAAGAGTGTAATAAGGACCCCAAATCTGATCTACCTGTCCTCCGTATTTAGCTCCCTTTTCAAGCATAATAAATTGATCTGGGGGGTATGCACTTATAAAGCCCTTGCCCCAGTTCCAGTAGTCAGTACGTATGCCTTCTTCGCTTAAATCTGAGTTGTAACTGCTTTTGTTTAGACCCACGGGAACAGCCGTAGGGTCAGATTCAGCAGGACCTCCTGTAGTTTGTGGATTACCTGAAAGCTGAGATAAGTTATACAGCACATCTACCATATAGTTTATCTTTTGGTCAAAGGTTTGCTGTAGTGATTTGTCATAGGCTGTACTGGCATATGCCTGTGCAAGCGCGCTTAAATAGTGACCTGTGGCATGCCCTCTTAACTTGGTTTCTCTCGAATCCCATACACCTAAAGCAAAAGCTCCTTCGGGTTGAGTTTGTCCAAAAGCATCCCTAAACATATACAGGAAAGAATCAGGATTTGTCCCGGCTAGCGTGGATAGGAATTTATCCCGGTTTTCCATAAACTTAGTAGCTTCACCGGAAGAATCAGGATTTAAAAAAACCTGATTCAGTTGAAAGCCTTCCAGCTTTTGTAGAGGTGCTGGCTGCACACTGTTTTCCGAAACAACTACGGTTGCTTTGGGTTTAAAATCAGTGCCGGGCACAGTCCCGGTAATGGTGTAAGAGCCTGCGCGGGCCACAGCAGCATTGTCTGTTGGTGCTGGCCAGATGACGCGTACCTGAGGGGCGTTTTCTATCCCGTTTCGGTAATTTCCTTTTAAATATCGGGGTAGTCTGGGTAATTCACCCACCGCAGTGTTTACGGTGATATCTGCAACATCGGTAAGAAAGCTGTTGTAAAGCTGAGGTACATTTTTGTCAAATTGGGGTAAACCTACATTTTCTTCATCACGCTCGTTAACCACGTGCGTGGCATGCAGTGCACCATTGTAAATACGTTTGATTTGATTTTCAGTTAAGGGCGTTCTGTAAATTCTGAAGTCGTGGAGTTTACCTGTAAAAGCCGGAGCTTTTGCATCAAGAGATTGACCAATAACCAATTGATTTCCTGTGCCCGTAAATGCATCTGAAAGATCAAAACGTATCATTTCTTCAGCAGCTTCTTCACCATTAATATAGGTGCGTAAGGCCTGAGCGGGGAAGTCGAGTACTACTACGAGATGCACCCATTTTCCTTTTTCGATAGTCTGAGCTCCACTGGCAGGTTGCAGATTTGAATCGGTTTCAAGCCCTGCAACAAAGCCGGCAATGTTTTTAAAATTATCAGGAACGGCAAAAAAATGATTTCCTTCTTTTTTGCCAAAATCAAAAAGGAAAGCCCCCTGATTTTCTCCTTTCAAATAAAGCCAGCTACTTACGCTAAGCGATTCAACCCCATTTAGAACCTGATTTGGAAGGTAAATGTATTCATTTGTTTTTCCAGAGAAAGAAAGCGTTTTTTCAAATTGCAAATCTTCAACAAACTGAGGTTCTTCCGTTATCGTGGCGTGTAAATTATTTCTGGACCAGTCTTTTAGATCCTCTTCTAAGGTATAACGGGCTATTAGATCGGTCTCTCCTATACCATCCAGAATTTGGTCGCCTTCCTGAGCCCGCAGACCGAAACCCGAAAACAATACGACGAAAAGTGTTAAATAGCAGGAAATATTCAAAGTGGATGAACTCATATTTTAAATTAAATAGATTTGTTTAGTTATGACCAGGGTGAAATAATATTAAAATTACGAATCGATATAAATCTGCATTAATACATCTTATCGGACCTTGATACTATGTTGATTGAAAGCTTGTGTGCTTTAAATGCTCGCACGATACTCAGAAGGGGTCATTTTCTTCAATTCTTTAAATTTCCGGTTAAAATTGGCCACGTTTGGAAAACCCGATAATTCTGAAATAGCGCCAATGGATATATCTTTTTTGTTGTAGAGTAATTTACACGCCTGCTCGATTCGAAGGTCGATCAAAAACTGAAAATAGGTTTTGTTGGTTCGTTTTTTAAAATACCGGCAAAAAGCATTTTTAGTCATATTCGCTCTTGCCGCAACATCATCAAGCGAAATATTCTGTTGGTAATGATCTAAAGTAAACTGCAACACGTCGTTCATACGTTTACCTTCATCATCAGAGTAGGGTTTTTGATAAATAAATGATGAAAGCGGGGTTGATTCTGCGTGAATAAGTATGTCTAAAATCTGTAAAAAAGTAGCCAGACGTTGTATGCGGTTTTGGTTTTTCAGCATTTCAAACTTGGTGTAGAGTGCATCGTGCTGTGATACGATCTTCATTCCGTGATCAGACTTTTTGAAGAAATTTTCAACACCGGTGAGATCGCTCAGGTTAAAAAAATCTTTTCCGAATGAGCTTTTAGTGAAAAACAGACTGTACATCACCGATTCTTCGTGGATATCTGAATCAGACCTGAAGACATGAGGGATTTTTTCACCGATGATCAAAATGTCACCGGGTTTATATTCATTAACCGTATCTCCAAGAATGAGAGATCCACGACCATTTACAATATAGCTTATCTGTATTTCTTCGTGCTCGTGTAGTTTGTCGTAAAATCGCATTTCACGATCTTCCTGATAAACCAACGATTCTTTACCGGGTTTAGGGACTTTGAAGGGTAAAATTTTCATCAGTCAAGATTTGTTGGTATGAAATTACTATTATTTACCATTAATCTACCCTTGAGGGGTTATATAGTATTAAAAGTGGCTAATGTAATATATGCACTTACAAGATTTAACAAACCCATACCCGATTTCTATTTAGGACTGTATCTAAGTATTTACGTCTTTCTCAAGGAAGGTTAACATAAGTTTAAGACTGGTTTAGATTTTATAATTTTTCGAAAATCAGAGTCGTTATTTTTGAATAAATTCAATAAAAACCAAAAGCTTATGTTTAAAATTCTTAAAATGGCTTTATTTTCTTTAATACTTGCATCCTGCTCTTCTGATAAGGAAGAACTGCTTTCGGAGGGTGAAGAACAGGAAGAGACACCCAAAGAATTAGGTCTTGAGATATACAAGCCTATAGAGTTTGGGAATATGGATTATGAAGATAACTCGAGTAAATGGAGTTTTGAACGCAGCCGCCAGTCTGAGCATTTTATCCTATTCTGGGATGCCAAGTATCAAAACAATGATCCCGGATCTGCAGCTGTACCTGAAAAATATCGCGTTGACATTGAGGAGCTTCTGAATAAGGCAGAGGACTTTTATACTTTAAATGTACAACAGCTCAAATTTGCCGATCTCGATCTGGAAAATACCAAGCTTAAAACTTATAAAATGATGATTTTCCTGTTTTATCAGGACGAGTGGCTGGCGACCGGTGCCGGCTATGATGATAAAATAGGCGCGTTATGGATTAGCCCTGGTACAACACAGCCCGCAGGTCATACTTTGGCGCACGAAATAGGGCATAGTTTTCAATACCAGGTTAATGCTGATCTAGGCAACGGTCACGGTTTTAGATATGGCTTTGGTGGAAATGGGGGCAATGCGTTCTGGGAGCAAACTGCCCAGTGGCAGGCATTTAAAGCTTTTCCTTCTCAGATTTTCACGGCTTTTGATTTTGCTGTTTATATCGACAATTACAACAAGCACATCCATCACGAAAATTACCGCTACGCCAGTTATTTCATCCATTATTATTGGACGCAGTTGCATGGTCAGGATTTTATAGGTAAGCTTTGGCGAGAAGCACAGCAACCTGAAGATCCCGTGCAGGCTTATATGCGAATAACCGGTATCGATGCCAAAGCTTTTAATGATGAGATTTATGAAGCAGCATCTAAAATGGTGACCTGGGACCTTGACGAATTGCGCGATTTAGGAGCGGATTATATAGGTGCTCAAAAGTTTGATTACACGACCCGTGAAGATGGCGTTCATGTTGTTGCCAAGGCATATGTGCCTCAGACAACCGGGTATAATGTGATTCCCCTAAAAGTGCCTGAGGGCAATACTGAAATTAGCGTGAATTTTAAAGGCCTTCCCAATGAAACAGGTTTCAATGCGGTTAATGCTTCTATCGCAGGATGGCGCTATGGTTTTGTTGCGCTTAAAAACAACGGGGCACGGGTTTATGGTACTATGCAAAGTTCGGCTGAAGGGGAGCATAGTTTTACAGTACCGGAAAATTGCTCCAAACTCTGGCTTGTGGTTACCGGCGCCCCCACGCAGTATAGCCCGCATGCCTGGGATGATGATAACAGCAATGATGCTGAGTGGCCTTATGCTGTTAAATTTACTAACACTAATATCTTGGGATATTTTGATTCTTCTGGAAAAGAAACGCCAGAATCTATAGATTTTGAATATGATGTCTCTTTTCCTGCAGATGCAGAAGCATATTCGGGCAAAATCATCAATATTGATATTGAAAAATTGACTAATGCCTTTCAACTTTCGACTAATGATATTAAAGCTAAAATGAGAGATGCCATTAAGTTTTATGCTATAAACAGCAATGAGGACTTGATCTCAGAAACAACGGCATCTGGTTACGGACACTGGTTTAATGCTGCCGGTGATGTGATTGGCTGGGGTGATAATGCTTATGTGTTTTCAGAATTTGATGAAGTCGGGCTGAAATTCAAAACTGGACAGTATCCCGGTCGTCTTAAAACCGGAGACGTCTATACCGTAAGGCAGGCTTTGGTTTATGAATATGAAAGTGGAAAATCTGCTCAGGCAACGTTCACTTTTAAAATTAAAATTGAATAGCAACTGGTTTGTAAAATTGTCGGGGAATTAGCCTTGCTATTCTGTAAAAGCGCACCTTTGATTCTTTGGCAACAACTGCCTTTTAAGACTCAGGGTGCGTTTCGGTATGTGAAGAGGTTAAGGTTTTTAGTACTTAAAAATATGTTTCAATTGAAAAGTAATTTTACCGCATTAATTTGTTTAATACTTTTTTCGGCCTGCGATAAAGGCAGAGAGAATTCAAACGGAAATCAGGCTTTTTTGAATATTCAAACTTCTGAATTAAGCGAACAGGCAGAAAGCCTTAATCCCATTATCCCGGGATGGTTTGCAGATCCTACAATCAAGAAGTTTGATGGCATTTATTACATATACGCCACAACAGATAACGAGATGCTGGCATCAGGAGCTCCTACAGTCTGGTATAGTACCGACTTTGAGAACTGGTATAATTATACGATGGAAATTCCTTCCCTTGATGCGGTTAATTTGCGTAATTACTGGGCTCCCGATATCTTAAAAGGCGATGACGGTAAGTATTACCTGTATTTTGGAAACTGCCAGATGGGTTGCAATATCTACGGTTATGTATCTGACACACCGGTAGGCCCCTGGAAAAAATTACAGAAAGACGATACACCGGTCATATCTCATGGCTTTCCTCGTGAAGGTTTCCCATCATTGGACGCTCAGTTCTTTAAAGATGACGATGGTAAGATTTTTGCCTATTGGGGAACATGGGTGCATTACAATGGCGGTTATGCGGTAGGTGAGCTCAATAATAAAACAATGAATAGCATTACAAAAGCTGAAAATATTCCGCCGGCACAAACCCCGCAGCCTTTTGAAGCTCCCTATATGTTGAAGAAAGGGGAAAAATACGTGCTGATGTATAGCGGCGGCTCCTGCCACGATGAGACTTATAATGTGCGCTATTCTTATGCGAACAGCCCCTGGGGGCCATTTACTCCCGGAGCTAATAATCCGGTTTTGAGTACTACCGAAGATGAACGCGTTCACGGCCCCGGGCATCACTCGGTTTTGCAGGAAGGCAACGATTACTACATTGTATATCACAAGCACGATTACCCGATGACGCGTGGAGGTTTGGCTCGCCAGATATGTGTTGATGAACTTAATTTTAAGAATGACTCCACCTTGCTGGCAGTAAAACCCGGAAGCACTTCGTTATCTAAACTCAATACCTCTTCGCTTCCTGAAGATGTGGCCTATAATGCTCTTGCAACGGCTACCTCGAGTTATAATCTGGAAATTCCGGATTTAAATTATACCTATAGTCCAGATAAAGCCGTTGATCATAATAATGCTACAATGTGGAAAGCGGCTTCTAATGTTCTTCCGCAATCTTTAAATGTTGATTTGGGAGCGGTTTACCCCGTAAAGCGCATAGCAACCAGTTTTGAATTTGCCAGTTACTACTATCAGTATCAAATTGAATACTCTGTAGATGGTGAAAACTGGAACCTTTTTGCCGACCGATCCGATAATCGTACTCCCGGAAGCCCCATGCTCGATAATGGCGACGTGGAAGCACGCTATTTAAAGTTAACTATTTTGGCAACCGAAAAAACCGGCCTTTTTTCGGCTGTTTGGAATTTTAAGGTCTACAGCGCGCTTTTTGAAATCCCCTTACCCCAATTGATGAATAAAGCTTCGGTTAACCCGCCAGCTTCTCAAGCCTTGCGAGAGCAGCTCATCGATTTGGATGCTGAAGGATTAAATGCTGGAGACACCTTCGCTTCGGTAGAAAACAAAGGAACTTATGGAGGTAAGTTTAACAAGGAGGGGCAGGTGTCCATTACAGAAGAGGATGGGACTAAGGTGTTTCAGTTTATCAATGGAGCTTTAATTTTAAACAAACCGGTACCTGAAAGCCTGGCGTGGAATGGCGCCTTCACCGTGTCTGCCTGGGTTAAAAATCCGGAAGTTGCTCAGGATGGTGAATGTTTAGCATCCTGGTGCGACCGGTATAAATTTGGTTTGGCCAATTCGTATAATGCCTTTTTTTACAATTCAGCTCATTATGGGGCTGCAGGGCATTTAGATAGTCATTTTGATATGCCGTACAAGCAGCTTCCTGAAGCGGATAAATGGCATCATTTGGTATTAACCTTTGATGGGGTGACCGAGCGCGTGTATGTTGATGGAAAGCTTGATAATGCTCAGATTATGACTCTGGCCAGTCAAATTGAAAATGCCAAATTAATCGTAGGATCTTCAGATGCAGGTGAAGGCTATAGTGGATATTTAGCTTCGCTGAAATTTTATGACCGCGGCATGGAACGTGAGGAAATACAAACCTTGAATAGAGAATCATCTCCATTTCGTTAATATGCGCGAATCCGTATAATTCTATGCTAATAAAAACGGGTGTTTAGCTAAAAAGTCTCCTCGTAAGCTAAGATTGTATCACTAATCGCTAATTTCTCCAAATCTAATAATCAGGATTAGTTCTAAATTCCTTTTTATTTAGAAATCGTAAACACCATAATCTTCGAAATGAACAAGTATAACAGACAACTTCTTCTGATATTTCTGCTTTTAGGATTTTCTCAATTTACAAAAGCACAGGGCTACTGGGAAAACCTGGCATCAAAACCGTCCACTTTGGGTCTCGAAGAGGGAATTGATACCTATAAAACCAAAAACTTTATCCTTAAACTGGTCAAGGCTTCCCAAACCGTGGCGGGCCTGTCTCCGGCAGCCGAACCGGGCTTTGACTTTACACCGGGTGACCGCCTCGAAATACGAGGAAAAGATGGTCTCTACTGGTTAGGTGACCTTAATTTCAGAATCAAAAATACTTCGGGCGAGTGGGTGTCTTACAGCACGGCATCAGCGCGTAAACCGGTGACTCCGCTTGAAGCTTCCGCACCCGTACTTGCTGCGGCAGACCTGAGTGCAACTTTGCCAGACGATTTGCCTGTGCACATAACCCGTTATTACGAAGATGTTGAGGGCGATCTGGTTTTACGCTTTCGTCTTAAAAATACTTCAGAGACTAGCGTTGAGCTTGGAGCTTTGGGAATCCCGATGGCATTCAACAATATCTTAGAAGGAAAATCACTTGATGAAACCCACGCTCAAAATGTATTTTTTGATCCGTATATAGGAGAAGGTGCCGGTTACCTTGAGGTTAAAAGACTTAGCGGTGTGGGCAGCGGTTTGCTTGTGCTTCCTGCCGAAAACATGCCGTTTGAAGCCTACAGACCCTTGAATGACGATCCTTCACCGCGAAGCGTGGTTTTTGAGGGCTTCCTTGAGTGGATGGCTCATAGTGAGGCTTATGCCGAACAGGAGTGGAAAGGAGTTGAGCAGTGGAATGAACCCACTTCGACCACTCTAAAACCGGGAGAGAGCAAGGATTTTGCTTTGAAAATCGTACCAACTACAGGGGTCAGGGGAACACAGCAAAAGTTAATCGAAGAAAAGCGTCCGGTGGCCATTGGTGTTCCGGGCTATGTTTTACCTCAGGATGTTAAGGCCCAGTTATTCTTAAAATATCCAAAAAAGGTGGCTTCTATGCGTGTAGAGCCGGAGGGTTCACTTTTAATTACAGAAGAAGAACCTGCTAAAAATGGCTATGTTAAATACAATGTTCAGGGTAAAACCTGGGGTCGCGCACGCCTGACTATCGTGTACGCAGATGGGCTGAAGCAAACGGTTAACTATAAAGTTATCAAGCCCGAAACGGAAGTGGTAAAAGACTTTGGGCAATTTTTGACTACCGAGCAGTGGTTTGATGAGGAAGGAGATCTTTTTAAACGTAATCCTTCGGTAATCTCGTATGATTATGAGACCAAAAGGCAAATTACTCAGGACAGTCGTGCCTGGGTTGCAGGTTTGAGTGATGAGGGAGGAGCCGGGAGTTATCTGGGAGCGATGATGAAGCAGTTTATTCTTCCCGACGCTGAAGAACTACAAAAAATGGAAGCTTTTGTAGACGGAACGCTTTGGGGGGTGATTCAGGATGCTGAGGGAGACCGAAAATATGCCGTAAAGAAAAGTATTTTTTACTACGAACCCGATACCATGCCTGAAGGTACCTACAGCGACACCATAAACTGGAAAACCTGGGCCGCGTGGAACAAGGAGCACGCAGATGATCGCGGGCGTTCTTATAACTATCCCCACGTGGCGGCCACGCACTGGGTTATGTACAGGCTGGGTAGGTATCATAAAGGTTTGGTGACCAATCACAGTTGGGACTGGTACCTGAAAAGTGCCTATGGTACTGCGGTGGCTATGATTGAAGATGCTCCTTACTATGCTCAATTTGGTCAGATGGAAGGAAGTGTTTTTCTGTTTATTTTGAAAGATTTAAAGAAAGAAGGCTATACCGAAATGGCTCAGGATCTCGAAACCCGAATGAAAGCCCGTGCAGATCATTGGAAATCGCTTAATTATCCTTTTGGTAGTGAGATGCCCTGGGATTCAACCGGGCAGGAAGAAGTGTTTATGTGGTCTGATTATTTTGGATATGATGCGAAAGCCCAAATAACACTTGATGCGATATTGGCTTATATGCCTACGATTCCGCATTGGGGATATAATGGGAATGCCCGTCGATATTGGGATTTCCTGTATGGAGGCAAGTTATCCCGCGTAGAGCGCCAGATTCATCATTATGGCTCGGGCTTAAATGCGATTCCGGTCTTAACCGCTTACCGCGAAAATCCTGATTTGTATTTGTTGCGCGTAGGATACGGTGGTACGCTGGGTGCAATTTCTAACATTACTCAGGATGGTTTTGGGCCGTCTGCTTTTCATTCCTATCCTTCAACGCTGCGAATAGACTATCATTCCGGCGATTACGGGCCTAATTTTTACGGTTATGCGATCAACACCGCGACCTACCTTACTGAAGATGCAGATTTGGGTTGGTTAGCCTTCGGCGGAAATTTAAACGAAACAAAGAAGGAAATTTCAGTAGAAGTTACTACCGCTGCTAAAAATCGAATCTTTATTCAGCCGGAAGAACTGTGGATTACTCTGGAAGCGGGTAAAGTAGCGGAAGCTTCTTACAATAAAAAGAATGGGGAAGTCTCCTTAACCCTGATGCCTAAAGATGCGTTTACTCCCTTTGCCTACATCAGTCTTACCGAAGGTTTCAAAATGGATTACCCGGTTGAGCGCGGGATGTATAAAGTTCCGCTAGGGGGCGAACCTGTTGAAGTAACAATTACCAAAGAGCCATAAAATTTACAGGTGGTATAAGATTTTATTGCTCACTTTAAAATAACAAAAACGCCCGGATTTTTCTCCGGGCGTTTTCGTTTGAATGTGTTTAGGACTCCATTTTAATGATCCTGAGGACCTCTGATTCCTGCCTTAATTTCTGTTTTTAAGTCATTGGCTTCCGGCGGAATGGGGCAGGAGTAGTTGGGACTATACGCGCAAAACGGATTGTAGGCTTTATTGAAGTCTATTACAATAGTATCACCTTCCGGAATGCTCAAATCGATATAGCGCCCCGCACCATAAGTTTCCACGCCACTGGTATAATCAGTAAACGGAAGGAATAAATAATCCCTGTACTCTTCGGTTTTTCTTAATTCCGGACTTTGATAAATGGTAAGCTCATGTGTTTTACCATTGAGCTGAAAGCTAGCAATGGCATAGGTTTCTTCCAGTTTAATTCGACCCGAAGAAGTTGCAAATTTTATGGTTTTCGGTTTTTTGAATCGCTTAAAATCAGCCACCACCCGATATGTAGAATCAATAGGATAAAACTGATGCCCTTCAAAAGCAGCCTGCTCTTCTCGGGTAAGCGGTGATTCTTCCGGATTTTTATATTCCGCATTCAGGTTTTCCTGAAATTGTAAAATTTCTTGTTCGTAATTGGTTTGAGCAACTATATAGGAACAGGATACAAGTGATACGAATAGATAATTAATAATTTTGAACATGGCTTTCACGGTGAAATGACAATTGTCCTGTAAAATTACCCATTTTCAATATTTATTACCTTATACCAGAGGCTTCTTTAATTGGTGAATTTTGTTACGGTAAGCTGTGCGGCATATGAGGCTCCTGTTGGCTTTCCATTTAAAATATAATCTGAATTAAAAGCCGGCTGAAATGCAAAAATAACCTCATCTCCTGCATTATAAAACTTTACATCTTTAAAGGTAATGTGCGTTCCTATTTGACCATTTCCGGAATTGAATGCCGGACTACCTGCATAAATACGTAAAATATCTGTCTCTACATTCCCATTAAACTTGGTATTAGACATATAAAAATTCACATAATAAATATTGTTTTTATTTAGGGTTAAAGAGGTTTGTATCTCAAAAGTATAATAACCGTCCTCTTTAATTCTAAAAGATTCATCACCATTAGTTCCTGAAGGATCATTCACCTCAATCGCACTAACCTTTTGATATGCTATATTGGGTTGTACCAGGTTGAGTCTTAATAATTGTCCTCCACTACAGGGATTGCAGCCTGTAAAGAATGGTATCAACGGGTTTGTGGTACCATACTTAGCACTGAAAACCACTTCAGGAAAATTGACGTTATTTAAAAACTGATCCCGACTTACCTGTACAACATCCCCATTTTCATCTGTTGCCAAAACGCGCTGTTCTGCATCCTGATCAACACCTGAGGGAATATTGGTGATTCTTAGGCCTCCTTCGACGTGAAGAGTATTTTGAGGGTTTGTCGTACCTATTCCCACCTGCGCAACTGAAGGAACAGTTATAAAAAAACATAGAAAAAATAGACGATGTAACATTTCAATAGGATTGGGTTCTACAAAGATACACTTATCTAGCTTTTTTCTAATTTTAATCCCATTAAAATAACATATAAACGGTGTTTTTATTGAGTTCGTAAGAAAATACTTTGAAGCTTAAATGAAAAAGTCCGAAGCTTTGTTCGGACTTTCAGATACATAAAAAAATTAATTTCTGGTCTTATCCGGATATTCCGGCGTGGTCAGGGTTTTTGGCGGATTTTGCTTCAGCTCCTGCATAATGATCTGAATGGCTTTTTCAAGCTGCGGGTCTTTTCCGGCAATCACGTCTTTAGGTGTTTGCTCAACTTCCACATCCGGCGGAGTTCCTACGTTTTCAATCCCAAAACCTTCCTCGTTATAAAAGGCAACATTGGGAGCGGTAACGATTCCGCCATCAATAAATTCAGGATAACCCAAAACGCCAACGAGTCCGCCCCAGGTGCGTTTGCCTACAAGCGTTCCCAGATTATTTCTTCGGAATAAATAAGGCAAATAATCCCCTCCCGAACCGGCAGTTTCGTCAATAAGCATCACTTTCGGACCTTGTATAGATGCGCTGGGCGCTTTCATATCTTTCCCATAGCGGAAATTCCAATAGCTCTGCATCGGTTTGTTAAGCAGGTCTATAACGTAGTCGGCCAACTGACCTCCACCGTTAAAACGCTCATCTACAATAATCGCTTTTTTGTCTGCCTGCGGATAGAAATAGCGTTTAAAATACTCGTGACCGCCTGTTGCGGTGTTGGGTACATACACATAAGCGACCTGCCCGTTTGTGGCCTCATCCACCTTTTTAATGTTACCCTCAACCCAGTCGCGGTTGCGTAAAGCCCATTCCGATTCGATTGCGGTTACCTGCTCTTCGTGCGCGTTGCTTCCGTTTGCGTTTGCAGATAGCGTAAGGTTTATGATTTGCCCGGCTTTGTTTTCAAAAAAGGAATACAAATTGTCTGAAGCGGTTACTTCTTTTCCATCTACTTTGATGAGGTATTCACCCACTTTGGCCTGTACTCCGGGTTCGGTTAGCGGAGACTTCATATCGGGATTCCAATTTAAGCCACCGTAGATTTTGGTGATTTGATAGCGACCGTTATTCGTAATATAATCTGCACCCAGCAGTCCGCCGTTGATCGTTTCTTTTTCCACACGGTTATCGCCGCGGTAGTCAAAACGATGATGGCCTACCGAAAGTTCGGCAAACATCCAGCTCATCACGCGATACAGGTCCGCTTTGGTAGGAACATCGGGAAGGAAAACTTCATATTTTTCCTTCATCGCGTCCCAGTTAACACCGTGCATTCCCGGATCGTAGAAATAATCACGGTTTACGCGCCAGGCTTCGTTGAAGATATTCACCCACTCCTTCGGTGGATCTATTTTCACCTGAATGGCATCCATATTTACAGGGCCGTTATCCGACTTTTTGCCGGTGTCTGATACAAACCAGTTGCCGCCGGTGTAGTAATACATTTTCTTACCGTTGGCGCTTATTTCGTAGTGATTGACATCCATAAGCTCCTCGTCTTTCTGCTCGGCCAGATCGTATTTGTGAAGGCTCACCGCACCGCTATGTGCAGGATACGACAGGTAATAGAGTACACCTTCTTCAGGTGCGGAAAGGGTACCGTAATTTCCCGTGCCTACAGGTATCGAAACCATTCGGTTCATAATGCCGTCCCAGTCAATTTTGAGAGCCGGTGTTTCCTTCTTTTTCTCGTCTTTTCCCTCCTCTTTTTCAGCTTCGGCTTTTGCCAAAACTTCGACATCATTTTCTTTAGCGAATGGAGATTTTACGTCTTTTTGAAGCGTAATCAGGTAAAGCGCATTGGTAGATTCCATATCCTGATTAGACTGGTCAAACCAGTTTACCACCGGCCCGGCATCAGTCGAAGCTGTTAAGTACAGATACTTACCGCTGGGATCAAAAGTGGGGCTGGTCACATTTGCGAGTCCGTCTGAAATGGGATAGGATTTACTTTCGCCAAGCGAAAAAACATAGGCCTGCTCAAAGTTGGTATTAGTGATCAAAGTATACGCCAGCCAATTGGAGTCTGCAGACCAGCTGCCGAATAAATCCCTGTAAACTCCGGGCTGATACAAGACATCCTGAGCTACTTTTTCAACCTTGCCCGAAGCAAGCGTCGCGATATACAGATTGCGCCCGTTATCTACAAAGGCGATTTTCTTACTGTCTGGCGACCAGTGGATGTAGGCGTAAAAGCCGGTCCCGTTGAGTTTGATCGCTTTTGCGGGGTCAGTACTGTTTTGGTCTTTGATGTGCAACGCATACTCACCGCCGGCATCCGAAAAATAAGCGATGCTTTTGCCGTCAGGAGACCACTCGGGATAGGTCTCGTGAACTCCGGGCGTCTGCGTGAGGTAGGTGATGTCGCCTTTTTCTGACGGAATGGTCACAATATCTCCTCTAAAATCGGAAACCAAACGCGCCCCGGAAGGAGAGATTCCGCCACTGCGGATGTGTTCTTTTCCGCTAACGAAGCGGGGACGCAGCTCCAAAAGGTCGGTAGCGATGCCTATTTTAAGTTTGTTAAGGCTGTTAGTTGCAGGATCGAAACTGTGCAGATAGCCGGCTTGCTCTAAAATGAGTTTTCCTTCGTTATTTACCGCCAGATTGATGAGGCCAAAATCTTTAAAATCGGTGTGTTTTGTGACTTGTTTTGAGGCCAGATCGTAGCTGTACAGATTGAATTCGCCATCGCGGTCGCTTTTAAAATAGACCGTGTTTCCGTCAAAAACGGGGCGCGAATCGTTGCTTCCGGCTGCCGGTTTTGGGATTTCAACGGTTTCGTAGGTATCGGTATCAAATATGAAAATACGCGATTGGGTACCGCCACGGTAGTGTTTCCACTGGTTAAAACGATCGGGGATAGGCGTGTAAGCGATGTGCTTGCCATCTGCCGAATAACTCGCCCAGAAGGCATTTGGAATCTTAAGTTGGGTAACATTACCACCACTCAACGGGATGGTAAATAACTGTGCATAGCGATTGGTAAACATCGCACGCTGGGAGGTAAAAAGCACATTTTTACCGTCTGGCGTAAAGCCCTGCACCCAGTCTGTATAGGGATGATAGGTTAATCGTGTGGGGATACCGCCGCTAACCGGAATGGTAAATACATCGGTATTGCCATCGTACTCTGCGCTAAAGGCGATGGTCTTGCCATCAGGCGAAAAGACGGGGTTTTGCTCAATGCCCTCGTCTATAGTAAGACGCCGTGGATTCTTACCGTCCCGGTCTGCCAACCAGAGATCATCGGCATATATAAAAGCGATGTGATTGGTACTTAAAGCCGGCTCACGGAGCAGGCGTGTGTCTGTTGTGTTGATTGATTGAGCAAGGGCTGAAAAGCTCAAGGCACATAACCCGATTGAGAATAATTGATTGATGATTTTCATAATTTGACTTTTAAATGCTAAAAGGCATTGATTTTATTGGCAACGCCAAAGGTATACTAGGTCGAGGTCTGCCTCGAAACGAAAAATTCATTTTCAAAAGTACCTCGTGGGCTTGCTGTGAGGTAATTTACTCTTTTACGACCCGTATTCCAATGTGTTTACTTTTTACCGGTTCCTGATTGAAAGGATCTGCATAATCGTAAGCGCTGTAATCATAGTTAGCGTTTTGACTGTATTCGGCAACGTTTCCGCCCAAATCATAAACCGTGGCGGTCTCCAGTTCTACTGCTTTTCCGGAGCCTACAGGCCGAAGCAGGGAATGGGTCAAGGTATTCACTTTTTCTTCAAGTAGGGCTGCATCTTCGGGGGTGAGCTCGTAGCCCGCCCAGTGGTTGAGATTGTTTTGGTCTTTGGCTGCCTTAGCTGCTTTTTGCTGAAGGTTTTCGGCTTCTTTAGCATTGGGTAAGCGATAGGTATCTCCGGTTTGTTCGGAAAGCCATTTTACATAGGCTTCTGCCGAAGCTTTATCTGTCACAACCGGATAATTTTCTTTCCCGGCTTCAATACTGAAATCGGGTTTAAAAGCTTTAAACTGGGCATTGGTCACCTCAAAACGTCCCAGGCTGATGGAATCTTTTTTCAGCAGCACCACTTCTGGAAGTAGTTTGCCGTTTGTAAAATCACCAAAGAGACCCTTGTGCATAGACGCTTCATCGAGCTTGAGCAAGGCTGCAAGCGGACTATCCTCTTTTAAAGCTTCATTGTCTTCCGGTTTTTTGTTGAATAAATAGGTGTCAATCCAGGCGATCTCTTCCTTCATTTTGCGCAGTTGATGCGTGATTTTACCCAACCCATGTGGCTGCCCCGGAAACCATAAAAACTTCACCGGTGTTTTGCCTACCTGCTGCAGGCCGCGATAGTATTCCCAGCCCTGATCGCGGGGCACTGCGCGGTCTTCACTTCCGTGGAAGATAATGGTAGGTGTTTTTATTTTTTCGATCTCAAAAAGCGGAGATTTAACGAGGTAATTTTGATTGTAGGGCAGACCATCAGTGTCGTCCCAGGGCGCACCCCCAAAATAACTTTGGTCAAAACTCACTCCAAACTGACAGGTACCGTAATCTGAAGTCCAGTTGACATCGCCGGCACCGGGAGCGGCTACCTTAAACATATCTGAATATTTTACGGTGAGCATTGTGCTGATGATAGCCCCATTAGACCAGCCCATTGTACCCATCTGATCGCGGTCTATTTTACCTTCAGCGGCCAGTTTATCTATGGCTTTGGTTATGTCCTCCAGTTCGGGTTCGTAGTAATTGCCTTTAATAGCTTCGGCATATTCCAGACCGTGATTGGTAGAACCATGGTAGTTAGGCATCAGGACAAACATATTTTTTTGGGTCAAAATCGAAGGATAATAGGCCCAACTGTCCATCCATTCATCGATGTCCTGACTCATAGGACCGCCGTGTATGTTAAGCATAAACGGGTATATCTTGCCCGGCTCGTAATCTTTTGGGTAATAGAGAATGCCGGTCACTTCGTCGTCGTTGTAGCCTTTCCAGGTGATGATTTCACTTTTTGGCAGGTATTTATCCTTCAGTTTTTTGTTAAGGCTGATGAAAACGGTATCGTCAGAAACTTTATTCTTTTTAAGATCGGCGATAAAATATTCAGGCAGGTTTGAAGCGGTAGACCAGGTATACAGTATTTTAGTTCCATCGTCTGAAACAGCATTGACACTCACGTGATCGTTCTTTTCGCCCAGATCGAAATCGCTTTTCGCCCAGCTTGTTCCTTTTTTAGTATAATAGGCGAGTTTCATAGTCGCTTTATTGGCCAAAGACGCAATGACATCATTGCCGCTTACGGTGTAGCCACCACCCAGTCCAAGCTCCCAGTCGAGGTTTACCTTTGTCGCTTTCGCGGAAGCGATATCATAAAAATAAAGTTCGGTGATACCGGCGCCATTCCATTTGGGGTCTGAAGCATAATCGCTGGTGAAATAAAAGCCGCTGTTGTCTGCCGTAAATTGCACGCGGTTTACAGGAAACTCAAAATCCTGCAAAATCTGTTTTTTGGTGTTGGTTTTAAGGTTTACCAGATAACTGTAGGGATCTTTCTGGGCATCGATACCATAACTCAGGCTTCGGGTCATCGTGAAATACAGCCAATCGCCATTATGCGAAACTTCAAAAGAACCAATGGGTTTTTCATTGCTTGTGATACGGCTAGTTTGTTTTTTATCCAGATCAAAAGCGTAAATATGGCTGGGTTGCCAGTGCAGGGAATCCTCAATAACTTCCACATCATCCTTGCGTTCTTCGGCTTGCTGCTCGTAAAGGGTTTTACCGTCTTTTGAAGTAAAAAGCAGCGTGGTTTTGTCTTTGAGCTGCAGGTCTGAAATACCGTTTTCAAACTCCTCGATTTCTTCGGCTTCGCCACCGTAAAGACTGATTTTCCAAAGTTTTTTGCCTTTGTCTCGCGAACTTAAAAAGTAGATGGCTTTTCCATCTTCTGAAAAAACGGGATTGTAATCATTTTCTTCACTTTGCGTAAGTTGGGTGGTGAGATACCTGCCGTTTTCTTTTACGTTGAGTCGCGTGAGGTAGAGATTTGCAATAAACTTGTCTTTTTTCTTAACCGGTACGCGCTTAGACCAGATTACCATTGTCCCATCGGGCGAAAAGACCGGGTTGGAAAGGTATTCGGTATTGATGATGTCTTCGGGTGTCCAGAGTTTGGGATCTTTAGGTTTTTCGGTTTGGGCGAAAAAGCTGCCGGTATAAAGCAGACTGATTATCAGTAGGGAAGATAAATTCTTGAACATAATGGCTAAAATGTGCTTGTTTGAAGCCAATGAAGTTACCAAAAATGCGGCGTATAATCACTTTAGCCAGGGGTATATAAATCAAAAAAAATCCCTGCCGAAGTATCCGGCAGGGATTTATGTGTTTAATTATCAATGAGATAGTCCTATTCAGACTTTAGCGGATTCATGGAATCCTGCTGATCTTCAATTTTTACCAGTTCGGCTTTAATCTCCGAAAGCCGTGAAGCGATGTCTTCATTATTGGCTTCCATCTCCTGCAAGCGGGCCTCCATAGCTTCAATACTGATGCTGTCTGACATAAAATAGGCTTTCATCTCGCCGTGGCTGTTGATGATTTCTTTCAGTTTAGCAAGCATCTGATTTTGCTCTTTTAGCAAGGCCTGGTGTTTTGCCAGATCCAGTAAAGCCAAAGAATCTGTGTCTTCAAGATCCTGTAAACGTTGTTTTAACGTGCGGGTGTCTGATTTTAATGCTTCGTTGTGAACGGTCATCGCATCGTGTACAAGCTCCAGGCTGTCTGTGTGCATTACAAACTCCAGGTATTTTTCGTGCAGGGTTTTTCGGGTATCATCACAGCCCACAAATAAAATTGCAGAAAGGGCGGTGAGAATGAGTAGTTTTTTCATCTTAGTTACGTGTTGTTTTAACAGAATAAATATAGAAAAGAATCTCATGCGCACACAGCTTTGTACGTTTAAATGCTGTTAAAAATAAAGAGCTTTTGAAAGGGAATATTTAAAGCTTTAGCGACCGAATTAAATTAAAAATCCGCTACAGAAGTTCTGCAGCGGATTTGATTATTTTAAGCCGAAAGTTTATTCAGACTTGGGTTTGCTGTTGAAGCGTTTTTTAGGATTACCGGCAGTACGTTTTTTGGGTCCGTTGTTGCGGTTACGATTGCTATTACCCCGCGCGCGGTTGTTGGTATTGCGGTTGTTTGCGCTGCGTTCGGGCCGCTCGTCCTGTTGTTCTGAAGGATCGTCGGGACCGTCAATTAAGAACGGATGCTCGGTCACCACATGTATTTTCTGCTTGATTAACTTCTCAATATCCTTAAGATAAGGGCGTTCATCTTCGGCACAAAAACCAAGGGCGACACCACTGGCTTTTGCTCTACCGGTACGACCGATGCGGTGTACGTAAGTTTCCGGGACATTAGGCAGATCATATTGAATCACCATCTCCAGTTCTGAAACGTCAATACCGCGTGCTGCGATATCGGTAGCTACCAAAACCTGAGTTTTACCATCTTTAAAAGCACCTAAAGCTTTCTGGCGTGCAGCCTGTGATTTATTTCCGTGAATGGCAGCGGAGTTGATTCCGGCTTTGTCCAGGATTTTTACAATCTTATTGGCACCGTGTTTGGTGCGCGAAAACACCAAAGCAGTTTCGGGCTTTTCGGTCTCAATAAGGTGTTTGAGTAATTTGGCCTTGCTTTTTTTGCTTACAAAATAAACCGTTTGGTCTACGCGCTCGGCAGTAGGCTTCTCCGGGGCGATGCTTACTTTTTCAAAGTCGCCCAGAATGAGTTTAGACAGGTCAACAATGGCTTTTGGCATCGTGGCCGAAAAGAACAGGGACTGCCGGTCATGCGGAACCAGTTTGAGTACTTTTTTAATATCGTGAATAAAGCCCATGTCGAGCATCTGGTCTGCCTCATCGAGCACCAGATATTCAATGTCTTTAAGGCTGATGAAACCCTGCTTAACCAAATCGAGCAGTCGCCCGGGGGTTGCAGTAAGGATATCAATGCCTTTACGCATTTCAGTAACCTGTGAGGCCTGTTTAACGCCCCCAAAAATCACAGTATTTTTTATACCGGTGTATTTGCCGTATTCGGTTATGTTATCGTCTATTTGTATGGCGAGTTCGCGGGTTGGGGTAATGATTAGTGCTTTGAGTTTACGACCACCCTTGCCCGAACCTACCTTGTTGTAGATTTGTTGCAATATGGGAATCGTAAAGGCGGCGGTCTTACCGGTACCGGTTTGTGCCGAACCTAATAAATCTTTTCCTTTTAAAAGTACCGGGATGGCTTGTTGTTGAATGGGAGTAGGATGGGTGTATCCTTTATCGGCGAGCGCCTTCAGGATCGGGTCGATTAGACCTAAATCTTTAAATGTCATAAATTCTAATAAGCGGCAAAGATAAGCTTAATTAAGCTGGTATTTGCAAAAGCGACTGAAAAGGTTGGTTTTTAGGAGTTTGTGGCGTTATTATTATTATTATTATTATTATTATTATTAGGGTTTTGGGTACACAAAGCTTATTTCTGCTCATAAAATCTTATTAGTATAACTAGCAAGGTCTTTATGTCCTGGCGGTAGTAGGCCTTTACGTATAACATTCTGTCAGAGCTACGTTGTTTAATCATTGAAATGGCACTTGCATTGATCGGTCAGGCATTTAGCTTACTAAGAGTAAGCATTATTCTTCACGAATGCGTTTTAGATTTTATAAGTTGGTAAATACGAACCAGGAAACTGACGCCCCATGCACTATAGATGTTCCGTTATAACCAGAAACTTAGAAGTAATCAAGTTTTTTCAGTCATTTGATATTTGTGATTATAAGTTTGACTTTTATTCGTTTCGCTTAGAATCAGCTTATAATGCTTTATTAAAGACGCCCCCCTCCATTCTTTTTGTAGACTTAGATCATCCTGATTACCGCCAATCAGACTGGAATTCCCTTGTAGAAGTGCTAAACTATCTGGAGTGCCAACCGGTTTTGGTAGCTATTTCTTCAACCAAATCTTTCGCGTATCAGGCATTAAAAACAGGATTTCAGGATTATTTATTGAATCCGCTGTACGAACTTGATGTTCGAAAAAGTTTAGTGAAGAGCAAAAAATGTTTGCAAATGCGCACCTCGAGAGAACGGGATAATGTGATTTGTCTAAAGTCGTATTCTGATTATCGTTTTTTAAACGTGGAGGAGATTTTATATTTGAAGGCAGATAATAATACGACCGATTTGTTTCTAAATGGTCAGAAGCACGTTACTGCATTTAAATCCTTAAAATATTTTGAAGATACGCTCTCAGATGATTTTCTGCGTATACATAACAGTTATATCATAAACAAGCGTGCTGTAAAGCGCATAAACTACAGTAAGTCCCTTATTTTCTTTGATGCTGATTTAAATGGTCACTCCGTGCCTTTCTCCCGAAAATTCCGTGACCAGGTTGATGGCTTAAAGAAAACACTTTTAACTGATGAGCAGGTGCTTTTTGGTTAGTTACCCTTCAAAACGTTGCAGTTACCACTAGTCCAGGGTTATCTGCAATATAAGTTCTTTAAAATTTCGGGGATTGCGAGGATTCCCTTAAAATTGTACTGTTAACAAAAAGAAACCCCGATAATCGGGAGATTGGATCCAATTGAAGTTTCCCTAACTCATTAAAAACTTCAATTATGAAATTAAAGAATTACGCCCTGTTAGTACTGTTTGCTGTTGTTGCATTTGCAAATACAAGTTGTGAACCCGATCGCTTTTTAGAGGAAACCACCGTAGTAAGTGACTCTGGTTCTGAGAATAATGAAACTAAACCAAGAGACCCGGATGAGGACTAACATATGATCAATTTATAATTTTAACCCTAAGAGTATACCAAACTGAGTTTACCTTAGGGTTTTTTAGTTTATATTTCTATTTGGTCTATTAAGATAAATATGAATTCCCAGACGTTTAAAATCAATTGAATAGTTTTTATGAGGGAATTTTTTCCATTTTTTTGTGTAAAGAAATTACTAATCGGCTTGCTGATACTATTGGGAATTTCAAGCTGTTTTCCGCCAACAGAAAAAAAGAGCGAAGAACAAGAAAAAATACTTGCCGATTTTCAAGCTACGCCACAGGAAGTAGAAAATTTGGATCGGCATATTCCCAATGATAGTTTAAGACTTTCCATACTTTCAAAACTTTCCCTAGAATACCTTACCAAAGATTCCACACTTTTTAGAAAAATTAATACCAGAACAATAAATCTCGCCATTAAACTATCTGATAAAGCCACGGAGGCTAATGCTTATTGGGATCTGGCTTATTTTTATGAAAAAGAATCTTTTTTAGATAGTTCGTACGCCTCTTACTACAAGGCTTATCAGAAGTTTAGTGAGTTGGAGGATTACGCTAAAGCCGGAAAAATGATGCTTAATATGGCCGTTTCGCAGGAAAAGGCCCGTGATTATGTAGGGAGTGAAAATTCTTCTTTTAGAGCACTGCAACTTTTACCTAAAAAAAAGAAAAAAGACATTTACGCCGTTCATAATAACCTGGCTATTATCTATAATGGGCTGAATGATTTTGATAAAGCGGTCGAGCATCATAAGCTCGCAATTGACACAGCTTTAGAAATTACTGATCAAGAGCTTTTAGCCAACAGTTTCAATAATATAGCAGTAGTTTATTTAGAAAATGGTTTTTACGAAGAGGCATTAAATTATATTGAGCAAGCTCTTGCTGTAAAGGATCTTAAGCAATGGGACACTCAGCTTTACGCGATGGTTCTAGACAACTATGCGTATATTCAATTAAAAGCAGGGCAATCTGAAGATTTTTTAAAGGCGTCCCGGGAGGCTTTGTATATACGCGATAGTATAGATCATAAAGCCGGGATAATGGTGAGTAGAATACGACTTGGGGAATATTATTTAGACACCGAAGATACTGCCCGTGCGCTATCTAATCTTCAAACAGCGCTTGCTTTAGCTCAGGATGAAAAAAATGCAAAATACGAGCTGGAGGCCTTATTAAAACTTCATAATATTACCGGGAATCAGGACTATCTGGACCGGTATCTGGTACTTAACGAACAGCTTTTAAACGATGAGCGCGGGATACGCAGCAAATTTGCGCGTATACGTTATGAAACCGATCAATACATAAACAAGAATAAAAGCTTAACCGAGCGTATTGTCTGGATCAGCTTTACAGCTGTTGTGCTTCTAACCTTACTGGGCGTATTTCTGTTTTTGCAAAGGCAAAAAGCCAATCTTATTGAAGCCCGAATGCAAAACAGTCTTAAGGAATCAAATGCCGAGGTGTTTAAACTGCTGCTTGACCAACAGAAAAAAGTGGAAATCGCTGCGGTTAAAGAACGCGAGCGTATAGCCAGAGACCTCCATGACGGGGTAATCAGCAGGTTGTTTGGTACCCGAATGGCCCTGGGTTTTATAGAATCTGATAATCCTTCTACAGAAACACATCTTAAAGAACTTCAAAATATTGAAGCCGAAATACGAAACGTAAGCCATAATTTGGTTTCAAACAGTCTGACCTCAGAAGACGGCGTTGAAAAACTGATCAAGAAACTGATAGATACATTCAATGAACATACGGCCACTTCTTTTGAGCTGACTATCTCAAAGTCTATTGATTTTAGCAACCTTGAGGATTCGGTTAAAATTTCGATTTACTACATCATACAGGAATGCCTGCAAAACGTGATGAAGCACGCCAATGCCACGGTTTGTAAGGTTGTACTGCGTCAGAAAGAGAAAACTTTAAGTGGAACTATAGCAGATAATGGCGCGGGATTTGAAGCCAAAACCGCAAAAGATGGGATCGGATTAACAAATCTGCGGTATCGCATTACCGATCTAGGCGGAACTCTTAACATACATTCAGACTCTTCAGGAACTCAAATAGCATTCAATATACCCTTATGAAACTCATTCACGTTTTAATCGTAGAAGATCATCCATTAATTGTAAATGCCTATAAACAGGCTTTTGAGCAAATCGCTCAGGATAAAACGGTTCTTTTCAATATTGAGGTTGCATTGAATCTGGATGAGGCGGGTGCTTTTTACAACAATCAGAGTTATATGAGCAAATGCGATTTGGTCTTTCTGGATGTGCAATTGCCGGTGGGGAGCGATAAAAGCCTGTTGTCGGGTGAAGATCTGGGATTGAAAATCCGCGAAAAGTACCCGGAAACCAAAGTAGCTATTCTTACCTCCCTGAGTGATCATTACCGTTTGCGTAGTATTTTAAAAGGTATTGACCCGGATGCCCTTTTGCTTAAAGGGGATTTGACCCCCGGTGAACTTATCAGAGGTATACAAAGTCTTATTTCAAAACCTCCGTACTATACCGTAACCGTTCTCGAGCATCTGCGCAAGAATCTGGTTGCTGATATTGATATTGATAGCACAGATCGCAAGTTGTTATATGAACTATCGCTTAGCACAAAAAATACCGAACTCTGTGACATTTTAAACCTGTCTAAAGCAGGTGTAGAGAAGCGTAAGCGCAATCTTAAAATTCTCTTTGAAGTGGAAGGGGAGTCTGACCGCGAACTTATTCTGGAAGCTCGGAACAGGGGGTTTATTTGAGAACAGGGTTTTAAAAGTGTGAAAAAGGTCATATAAAATTCAGTCAAGATCCAATACTTATCCAGCCCAGAATCCTTTTGTTTAAAGTGACGTATAAGTTGTAAAGGTTGATTGAATAGTAATGAGCGGGTTTATTTAGCAATTCAAAAGTGTTGTAAAGATTTGAGGCGATATTTAAATCTGCTACCTTTTCAAAGTAAAATATTCCTTTTGAAGGGTTCCGTCGGCTAATTCAATTTTGAACCAATAATCACCATTAGAATTATAAAATCAGTAGTCATCGCGATACCCGTTTTTACTAAACCTGTTAAATGTGTTTCTTTTAAAAGAATTGGGATAGCCTAAAGAATGAGAGTAAGGTGTATATATATTATCAGTAAATGATGTCTTTAGATAACTAGATAAGGCTTTCCGAAGTACATCCAGGTATTCCATAGGGTATAAAAAAATCCCAATATAAAACCAATGACAGCAAAGGGAATACGGTAATCTTTAAAACCTATTTTGTTTTTGAAATAATGCCAATCTGCTATTTCTAATAGTATTCCGCTTGAATAGAATAGGTTAGCGCCAATAAACCAGCGTAAAACAATAAGAAGATCTGTAAAATGGTAGTTATAAACATCCCAGGACCAAAAGAAACCAATCAAACCAAATATTAAAACGCCCAAATTGAATTTATAGCGGTTAGATTCCCACCAGATAATACCTGATTTTAATTCCTGTAAATTCATTCTTTGAGTTTATTATTTCATAGCTTCAAACTCTTCAGCGCCTATGTGATTTGGAGTAAGATTTAGCTCAGGTCTTCCCACTGCAATTCCAATGGTAATAGCACAGCGTACAAAATATTCCTCACCTTTTTGCACATTAATTTCTACCGAATCACGGGCTTCAGTAATTCCCCAAAAAGTATGATTCCCAAAATTTGAAGTTTTGAAAGCAAACTTTTCTCCGTTACGTACGCGACCTATGATACTATCATTATCCATTCGAATCTTATAGCCAATCATCGCTCCGGCAAGTTGTTTAGGGCGATAAAAATGAACTAAAGCATAATCGGCATTAGCGGGTAGGCGGGATTTGTTTTTAGCTTTTTCCTTAGTATCATAGTCAGCAATTGCCTGAGCATCCCTATTACGGTAAAGCTTTGCTTTTATACGATAACAAGTGCTACCTAGATTTGGTTTTTTTACTTCCAATAATTGTACAAAATTAGCACCAGCCTTTTGTGCTGTTGATTTTGCGTTGTTGATCACGACCTCATAGCCACAATCGGTTGTAAACCCGGAATCACCAATTTTTAAATCACCTACATAAGCAGAATTTTTGGGTAAGTCCGCACCGACCTCTATAATATATATGGGTTCATTTAAATTGAGCGGTGCATAGCTTGTGTCACTGAGAGCGCTTTTAATTTTTGGAGAACAGGATATGCCTATAAATACCAGTAACAGGAGAGATGCGATCTTTTTCATTTTTATTTTTTAAATCCTTTCGAAATGTACTGATTTATTCTAATTGATGAATTAATCAGTATTTTAATATTGGTAAAGAGTTTTTTAGTAGTTATTTATAAAATAAAGAAACCCTCCCAATACAGCTGAATTGGGAGGGTTCTTTAATTTTAGGTAATCGCTTTCTATGTCGCAATCCACTTAAACTTATGATCCAGTTTTGGAACCACAATACGTTGCGAGATGCGTTCCAGACGATCGGGCAGATTAAGCACGTAATCGCGTGCGCGTTCACCTTTGTCGTTAAGCCCCTTGATGTTTTCAATCTTCCAGTCGGCAATCAATGATTTTAAAATAGTGATGTAATCCTGAGTGGTATAGACCATAGAACGTTGAGCTGCGTCAGAAAAGTGTTCCCACAATTCACCTATTTGCTGACCAGACTCTCTTAAAAACATAGCCGGCATTACAATCTTGTTGCGCATCATCGCTTCAAAAGCCAGCATCATTTCGCTGGGATCCAAGTCAAATATTCTGCGAACAAATTCCATATAAGCCGAAGCATGACGTGCCTCGTCTTTGGCAATCGTATTACAGATTTTAGCCAATTGCTTATTGCCCTGTTTTCTGGAAAAGGAAGCTACACGTCTGTGTGAAACATTGGTCGCCAACTCCTGAAAGCTGGTGTACACAAAGTTTTTATAAGGGTCCATTCCGGTACCAATATCAAAACCATCGCTGATGAGGTATTGGGTACTCACTTCCATCTCGCGCATATTTACACGGCCCGAGAGGTAGAGGTATTTATTAAGCAAATCGCCGTGGCGGTTTTCTTCAGCCGTCCAGGCGCGTACCCATTTTGACCAGCCGTTTCCGTTTACCTGATCTACCCCCTGCACACTCATTAACCATGATTCGTACGTAGGTAAAGCTTCTTCGGTAATGGTATCGCCTACCAAAACGGTAAAAAGATCATAATCCATCTCGCGACAGAGCTCCTGAATTTCTTTGACTTCATCTATAAATTCGGGATTGGTCGCATCAGGCAGCATATCGGTAGGCTGCCAGTTTTCTTCAACCGACTTGAGATAGGTTTTTATGAGTTCATCCATAGACTGACCCACAGTCTGCATAACCTCAAGGCGTATGTTTGATAATTGCATAGCTTTTTTGTGTATTAGGGGTTGTAAAAATACGTGTTTACGCCATAGAAACGGGAGTTCCTAAAAAGACTTACTGTGCACGCATAGTAAGTTGTTTGCAAGGTGGTTTGCAAAATGCTGTAAAAAGGGCTTTATCTCTTTTTACCGAGCAGGAAGTAGCGTAAAAAGTACAGATTACAACCGATTATTTTTTTACTTGTACAGATTACATTTAATATTGATTAAGTAACTTGCCCTACTCGTATTCGATACTGCAGTTATGATGCCATCTTTTTTTAAAATATCCTGTTTTGCGCTTCTTCTCCTAAGTTTATCCTGTCAATCTCAGCAGAATGCTGCTACAGCGCAGCAGCCTGTGGTACTGCATATAAACGCAGATCAGGTTTTTCAAAGCATTGCTAATTTTGGAGCTTCTGATGCCTGGTCCGGACAGTTTGTGGGCTTATGGTCCGATGCAAAGCGCAATGCGATGGCCGATTTGCTTTTTAGTCAGGAACTGGATAAAGCAGGAAATCCAAAAGGAATTGGGTTGTCCCTCTGGCGCTTTAATCTGGGTGCAGGGAGTGCAGAGCAGGAGAGAAAAAGCGGTATTCGCGATCCCTGGCGACGGGCTCCTAATTTTTGGGATGGTTCCGGTTATGACTGGGATAAACTGGATAGTCAGGTCTGGATTGCTCAGGCCGCTCAAAAGCGGGGTGCAGATCAGTTATTGATGTTTTTAAACAGTCCGCCCGTGCATCTTACCCGTAATGGGAAGGCCTATACTTCAGATAAAACACAGAGCAATATTGCGCCTGAAAACTACCCGGCTTTTGCAACCTATCTCGCAGATGTTATAGAGGGAATGCGGGCGAAAAATGTAGAGGTAGATTATGTGAGTCCGTTTAACGAGCCTCAGTGGGACTGGGCCGATGGCGGGCAGGAGGGAAACCCGTATTGGAATAAGGATATTTTTGAGATTTCAAAAGCAATTGATTCGGTTTTTCAGGACCGAAAGATCGCGACCACAATTGATATCGCCGAAGCTGCGCAAATAGACTACCTCTTCAAAACCGGAAAGAAGCCTGGCAGAGGCGATCAGATTGAAGCTTTTTTCAGCAAGGAATCTCCTTACTATCTCGGAAAACTGAAAAGTATGGGGCACGCTATTTCGGGACATAGTTATTTTACAACTTCACCGGCTTCGGTACGGGTGAATAAGCGCGAACAACTGCGAAACAAGCTCAATGAAGTGCCCGATCTTGATTATTGGATGTCTGAATACTGCATTTTGGGAGCTAACGCCGGCGAAATTGAAGGTGATAAACGCGACCTGGGGATGACTTCGGCTTTATATCTTGCGGAAGTGATTCACAGCGATCTGGTAGATGCGCAGGCCAGTGCCTGGCATTGGTGGACCGCTATTTCGGCCTACGATTACAAAGACGGACTGATCTACATCGACAAAAACGAGCAGGATGGTAATTTCTACGAAAGCAAAATGCTTTGGGTACTGGGAAATTACAGCCGGTTTATACGTCCCGGTTTTAAACGGGTAGCAATTGCACAGCGAGGGGGCAGCAAGGCGGAAGAACTAAAGTATTCGGCTTATACCAATCCCGACGAATCCCAACTTGTGCTTGTTTTGATAAATGATTCAGCTAAAGAAAAGTCCCTTTCGCTTTCACTTCCTGAAAATTTTGAGAAGCAAAGCTTTAAAACCTATACCACTTCAGCAACTGAAGATTTACAGTTTAAAGCAGTTGAAGCGCAGCAAATCGCAGTGCCTGCGGAGTCTGTAATGACTGTAGTGATTGATAACACTAAAAGCCAGAAAAAATAAATTTTTAATGAAAGCGCGACCAACGGGAGCGTGGCTTATTGGTACGTCGCTTTTGAACCTGAATTCCTCCTACCACAACCATACCTAAGCTCATCAATTCAGGATCTTCGGCCAATATTAAATTGTATGTATTCTGAGTGCGTTTTAGATCAACTTCCTGAGTTTTGAAACCAATGAATGAACAAACGAGCTTATGTTGGGTTTCTGTCTCGTTTAAAGGGATTTCAATTTTAAATTTCCCATCAAAATCTGTTACTGTTCCACGGTCATTTCCGGAGACCATAATATTAGCACCTGGTAATGGATAATCATTTTGGTCCAAAACTGTACCTTCAATAATTAGATCTTTTTTAGGAGTCAATTTTATGGCTTCTGTTTTATTTTCTTGGCTATTTCGAGTTTGCTCAGTTTTAACCTCGGTTCCCTGCCCCATTGCCGGTTCGCATAAAGCCAACAGCGATGTAAACGCAGCAGCAATCCCCAGATTTTTAAAAGGTTTCTTTTCCGGAATAAAATAGACGGTTTCCAATTGATCTTTGCGATACCGCCCGCAAATGGATTTCCCGGATTGTACCTTTTCTGTGATTTGCTTTCGCGAAAGCGCCGTAAAATCAATCACCTCTTTGGCGCAACTTGCACAAAATCTACCCTGCTCGCGCGGACTCATTTGCGACCAGTCTTCGTGGCAGGGTTCGGGTATGTGGAGTTTGAAGTGCATTTTTTGAGTTTACTGTTTATGGTTTTCCGTTTTTCTGTTTTTTGAGGAAAAGTTCAATCGTTCAATCGTTCAATCGTTTTTTACTTTTAACCTGCAACCTGCAACTGCCAACTGAGACTGCCAACTGAGACTGCAACTGCCAACTGAGACTGCAACTGCTTACTTCTTAATTTCCTCTGTTTGTTTAATCTCATTGACTTCGCGGTTCTTTACGTACTGCTCCAGCCATTGATCCTGTTCCCAAAGCATATGTAAAATAGATTCTTTAGCGGCATAGCCATGACTTTCTTTAGGAAGCATCACCAGGCGCGCGGTAGCTCCCAGACCTTTCAAAGCATTGAAATAGCGCTCACTTTGCAACGGATAGGTCCCGCTGTTGTTATCGGCCACACCGTGAATCAAAAGTAAAGGTGTCTTCATCGTATCGGCGTGCATAAACGGACTCATCTCATAATAAATTTCGGGTGCTTCCCAGTAATTGCGCTCTTCAGACTGAAAACCAAAAGGCGTCAGCGTACGGTTGTACGCGCCGCTTCGGGCGATACCGGCAGCAAACAGATCGGAATGCGATAACAGGTTTGCCGTCATAAAAGCTCCGTAGGAGTGACCGCCAACGGCGACTTTATTTCGGTCTATATAGCCCAGTTCATCAACTGCGTCAATAGCAGCTTTTCCGTTAGCAACCAGTTGCTTGATAAACGAATCATTAGGTTCGGTATCACCCTCACCTACAATGGGGAACGAGGCATCGTCGAGCACCACATAGCCGCGCGTCACCCAGTACACCATAGACCCGTAATACGGATAGGTAAACTCATTAGGGTTTGAAGTGGTCTGCCCGGCGCTGTTTTTGTCTTTATATTCGGTAGGATAGGCCCACAGCAGCATCGGTTTTTTCTCTTTCTTTTCCATATCATAACCCACGGGCAGATACAAGGTTCCGGAAAGTTCGAGGCCATCATCACGCTTGTATTTGATCACTTCTTTATGTACATCCTGAATACTTTTAAATGGATTCTCAAATCGCGTAATCTGCTTCAGGCTGTTGTCGTTTAAATCGCGGATGTAATAATTGGGGTATTCGGTAGGAGCTTCGATACGCACCAGGATTTTACCGGCTTCCATATCCAGAGCTTCCTGTAAATTTTCAAGCTTATCGGTGTAAGCCGATTCGTAAATACGCTCTTTTTCCTGAGTTGCCAGATTCACTTTATCTATGAATGGAAACTGTCCGCGTTCGCTAAAACCGTCTCCAATGAGGTAGGCATTTCCGTCTATAAGCGTAAGCACACTGCGCCCGTATTCGTTTTCGTGGGTTACAAAATTACCGGGATCACTATAGGTGTCCTGGTAGTTTCGGTCTGAAATCAGCACCGGTTCTGCCGAAGCATCAGCAGGATTGAAGGTGTAGGTTTTGGTATTTCGGGTATTCCACCATCTGTCGTAGGCTATAGCCGTTGAATCATTACCCCAGGTAATACCGGCGTAGCGGCCTATGGTTTTTACCACAGGTTTAGCCGGGCTCGTAAAAGGCGCCTCCTGCATAAACACCTGATCGCGATACGGAACATCAACCTCAGGATCTCCGTTGTCTAAAGCTTCTACCCATACCAAAGTTGCGGGAGTATCAGCACGCCAGTTCAGGCTGCGTTTGCCGGTTTGAGTAGCCATAAAACCTTGCGGTAATTCTTCAATAAGAGGTACTTCATTCACCACTTTTACCTGGGTACCATCCTTTTTATAAACCGTTACGGTTTCCGGAAAACGATAATACGGCACGATATACGAAAAGGGTTTATGAATGCTGGTAACCATAACATATTCGCCATCGGGCGAAAAGGACACGTTTGTAAACATATCTGCGGTATGCCAGATGGTTGACGTGCCATCAAGATCTTTTTTAACCAAAACCGAAGTTGCCAGTTGCTCAAAGTTAGCTACATCATTAGGATTCTGAAGCAAATCCTGATAGGTGCGGTTTTGCGCTTTAGAACCATCGCTTGTGGAAATGGTAGGACCGGTAGGTACAGCTTCGGCGGTATTGATCAATTCCTGGCGGGTAGCCGGAAGCATATTCAATAACAGACTTTTTCCGTCTTTAAACCAGCTGATGGGATTTCCCATATTGGCATTTAAGGTTGGCTCGGTGAGTTTGCTAACCGAAGCCTTCTCCAGATCCAGAATCCAGACTTCAACCCCGGTATCGGTGGTGTTGGTCAGAGCCATTTTACGTTCGTCAGGCGACCAGCTGAAGTTGCTAAGCTTTGGATTTTCGGGTAGTCCGCTGATGTTGCGCGCATCCATCTCGTCAACGCCTTTAATTTTTACATCATTGTAATAGGTGGTACGGCTGCCGATGTTTGTTTTAGGGTTAATACGCAGTCCGCCCAGGCGTAGTTCTTCTTCAGAAAGTTCGGCGATGGTTTTATAACTGTCCCGGTAGAGGAGGAGCATGGTATCGCCTTGGTTATTCATCACTACAGCCGGCGCCCGGGGTACATCTACCAGCTCAAGAATTTCTTTGGGTGGTTTTTGATAATCGAGATTTACCTGTGCTACCAGAGTGGCGGTGAGCAGAAAGAATGCGCCGAGGAGATGGAGTTTTTTCATAGTAATAGTGTGCTTTTTTTTTTTGGATTAAATCGATAATCGGGAAAACGATTGGTCTAATGCTCGGTAATTTAGTCAAAATGTTTTTAAAGTTTAGGGTTTGCCGTTTTCTGTTTGTTTCCGTTTTTCTGTTTTTTGAGGAAAAGTTTAATCGTTCAATCGTTCAATCGTTCAATCGTTCAATCGTTTTTTATTTTTAACCTGCAACCTGCAACTGCCCACTGAAACTTTTGACTCTGCACTCTGAACGTTCAACTTTAAAAAACTATGCACGCATAGCTAAAGAGGAATACTTTAAAACATTTAAAATTGAAGAAACAGTATCTTTCGGGACATTTAAGACCTGATCTATGTCAGGTTCCTAATTTCAACTAGATTTTTTACAGACTATGTATAATTCTCGAATTGCCGGAATGGGCGCATACGTGCCCGAAAATATTGTAACCAACGATGATTTGGCCAAAATCATGGATACCAATGATGCCTGGATTCAGGAGCGCACCGGTATCAAAGAGCGCCGCCATATTAAAGATGGAGACGGTAATTCTACAGCCGTAATGGGTGTTAAAGCAGCCAAAATTGCTTTAGAACGCGCAAAAATGAGCGCTCAGGATATTGATATGATCGTTTTTGCGACGCTGAGCCCCGATTATTATTTTCCGGGTTGTGGCGTGCAGGTGCAGGAAATGCTCGAGATGCGCACCATACCGGCACTCGATGTGCGCAACCAGTGTAGTGGTTTTGTCTATGCGCTTTCGGTGGCAGACCAGTTTATCAAAACCGGTATGTACCAAAACGTGTTGGTGATTGGCTCTGAAAATCACAGTGGCGGTCTTGATATGACCACCCGCGGGCGCAGCGTTTCGGTGATTTTTGGGGATGGGGCAGGAGCCGCGGTTTTAACCCGGGAAGAAGATAATGCTAAAGGGATTTTATCAACCCATTTGCACAGTGAAGGGAAGCACGCGCTTGAGCTATCGCTGAAAGGTCCCAGTACGATGGAGTGGGTGCCTGAGCTGATTGAAAAAAACCCGCAGGAAGATATTCCGTATTATCCCTATATGAATGGACAGTTTGTGTTTAAAAATGCAGTGGTGCGCTTCGCGGAAGTGATCAACGAGGGTCTGGAGCAAAACGGACTTACCGCAAAAGATATAAATATGCTGATCCCGCATCAGGCTAATTTGCGCATCTCCCAATTTGTACAGAAGCAATTTAGGCTGAATGACGATCAGGTGTATAACAACATCCAGAAATACGGAAACACCACAGCAGCCTCTATACCCATCGCCCTGACTGAAGCCTGGGAGGAAGGTAAAATTAAAGAAGGCGACACGCTGGTACTGGCAGCCTTTGGTAGCGGATTTACCTGGGCGAGTGCGATAATTAAGTGGTAGAGCCCCCTAACCCCCGAAGGGGGAATAAATGTATACGAAGCGGAGCAACTTAGTTGCTCCGTTTTTGTTTTATAGATATTTATAATTTAAAATTCCAGAGGTGTCAAATTGCGCCTGTCAAAATGTGAGGTTGATAATGTTGATATATTTTTAGGCTGATTACCCGCAGCAGGCTTATTCTGTCATTTCAATAAATTTGCTAAATGTCAGAATTCTAGTGGTTTTTACTTTGTTAAGGGCTAACAAATCATGATCTCCGGTTATGAGATAATCGGCTTAACCATCGATGGCAAGATTTAATAGAAAGTTGTCCTTTTCATCACGACACAGGCTTACATCAGATTCGATTAGAATAAGTTCGGCAAAAGCATCAATTGTTTCAAGTAATTTCGTCACATCTTTCTTTGAGAAGAATCTTTTGAATTTCGGTCTGCGTGTTACCTCAAGAAATTCTTCCATTGACTCGTTTGAGAATAATAGAATAAATTTTCCGGATTCCAGTAATGAATCGAGTTTGCTGTGGTTGATTGAGATCAGAAAGCTAATCCAAATGTTGGTGTCGAGAATAATTCTCTTACCTGGCATTTCGCTTTATTCTCAATTTTTCGACTTCTTTCGTTATTTCGTCCAGAGAAGGTGATTCCGAAGATTTTGAACGGAATTTTTTGAGCAGTTCGGAAAAATCGGATTGCGTCGATTTCTGGATCTTAATCAAATTGAGGTCAGCCAGATTTTTGAGCAATTTTTTTGCTATGGGATTCAATATGTCTATTTGAACACGTTCCATATCAGCTTTTATGTAAATCTAAACATATTTTTTCATTTTAAAGCTCTTGGTTTTGTGCAGTATAACTCCTTGCTATAAGTAAACTTATTCTCACCTTGCCTCTGGCGAAATGTAAACGGGCAAAAGGTCTTCGACAGGCTCAGACTGACATCTTCAACAGGCTCAGACTGACATCTTCAACAGGCTCAGCCTGACATCTTCAACAGGCTCAGCCTGACATTGAACTAAAGAATAAGCTTTGTAAAATTGTATTTTTTAACCCGGCTTTAGCGGGTGAAATTGCGGTGCTGGGTGGCTGTAAAGTAATCCCGAAAAATACGATTGAGGGTATTGTTTTCGCGAGCAGCGTTGATGCCCAGATGTGGATATACCGCAATGAATGATCTTGACAATTCCCTTACCGAAGCTGCAGCAGTTTGATGAATTTCTGCGATAAATTCCGGGTCGAGTGGTTGTTCGTTAGCGATGCGGTCTTCCACCTGAGCGGCAAAAGCAAAACAGTCTTTTTCAGCTTTGGCAACTTGAGCGCTTAATGCCTTGAAATCAAGTTCGGCTTTTAAACTGTTTAATTCTTCTTCAAAATGTTGCGCTATCCCAATATAGTTAATCCATAAAGTGAGGTCGGCAAATACCCGGAAATTGATTTTATAAATCGCCTGCGGCAGGTAAAAATGATCGTATTGAAAGCTTTGGTCTTCCTGCGCGATGTACTGGTCAATACTAAACGAACAGGTGCGGGTAGCCTGCATTCCCATAGTGTTCCAGTCGTCGATGAGGTTAACCGCATCTTTTGGGATGACAAAGGATTTAAAAACCGGGCTTCCGTCCTCCTGAAGCAGTTCTTTTCCGCCCTGAGTGATTTTCGCGTTTAGGGTTACGTGGGTAAGGTACGGTCCACCGGTAGCGTACTTCCAGGTTCCGGAAAGTCTGTAGCTATCACCTGCTTTTTCGGCGTAGCCAAATAAACCGCCACTGCCGCCAAAAATGGGTTTTTGCGTATTCTCTGTAAAAATAAGCTGAGCTGTTTCCGGTTGTAAATTCCCCACAAAATAATTAGCGCCGCTGCACAGCGTGACCGTCCAGCCCAGGCTTCCGTCGTGTCTGGCGAGTTGCTGCAGGAGTTGTAAACCTTCAGTAAACGAGCATTCGCGGCCATCGTATAGTTTTGGCACCCAAATATTCCAAAGATTCTGACTCGTAATCCAGTTTAGGGTTTCCGCAGAAAATCGTTCGGTACCTTTTTCAAATTCAGGTATGCACAAGTTGTTCATGTTGTTCTTTTTGGATGAGTTTTCGCCACTTTAGATAACCGGAAATAGCCACGCAAAATAGAAAACCGGTAAGGCCGGCGTAGATGTATAATTCTTTGTAAATGAGCAGGGGTATGGCTACGATGTTGCTGATGTTGAGGTAAATCCAGTTTTCGATTTTGCGACGGGCCATCAGCCACATACCCGCCCAGGCAAATGCACTCACGACCGAATCCCAATAGGGCACGTCTGAATTGGTGTAGCGGGTGAGCCAAAACACCATGATCACAAAACAACCAGCCACAATCCCCAGAGCCTGTAAATGCTCCTTTTGGCTTGAATAGGAGATGGGCGCTTCCTCTTGTTTTTTACCAAATTTCCAGTACAGCCAGCCGTAAACGCTCATCACAAAATAATACAGATGTAGTATAATATCGGCATACAGCTTTGAATGGTAGAGTACCCAAATACTGATAAGAATACCAATGATGCCAAAAATGTAGTTGTTGACGTTGTTTTGACGCGCGAGTAAAACCTGTGTGATCCCAAAGGCGGTGCCTATCCATTGCAGCCACACAAAATTCATTAAAAAGTCCTCCATTACCGGATTTTAGATTACCAAATGCAATGAGGAGATGAGCCCGGGGGGCGGCAGACAGGTGTTGCCTGTTTGCTTAAAATCCCTACGCCGGCATTATCCGGATCAGGTACTGGGCAAAGTGCCCACGGGTATCATCTCAGCCTGCCGGGAGAAAGCATTAAAGTTTAATGATTTCATTTTTCGGGCAAGCACCCCATTGAAGGACAAAGGTAACCGTCTGCAAATTAAAAACGCCTAAAATCGGGAAGATTTTAGGCGTTTTATAGAACTAGGTTTTAAAGCTTATTTTTTCTTGGGTTTAAATACGGGTTTGATTTTGGTAGATATTTCACCAAAACCAATACGTACTGCACCGGCTTTTTCACAATGGCCGCGCATAATAACGGTGTCGTGGTCTTCTATAAACTTGCGATCGCTGCCGTCGTTAAGTTTAACGGGTTTTGAACCCTTCCAGCTGAGTTCGAGCATAGAGCCGTAAGAGTCGGGCGTAGGACCACTTATAGTACCGCTGCCCATCATATCGCCACTGTTTACCGGGCAACCGTTAATGGTGTGATGCGCCAGTTGCTGGCTCATATTCCAATACAGATGTTTAAAATTTGATTTACAAACCACGGTTTCCTCTTTTCCTTCAGGCTGAATGCTCACTTCAAGATTGATGTCGAAGGTTTTCTTACCACTGTATTTTAAATAGGGCAGTACTTCCTGATCGGGCTTGGGACTGTTGGTTCTATAAGGTTCTAATGCATCAAGAGTTACAATCCAGCAGGAGACCGAAGAGGCGAAGTTTTTACCTAAAAAAGGTCCTAACGGCATATATTCCCAGCGCTGAATGTCGCGGGCAGTCCAGTCGTTAAACAAAACAAGACCAAAGATGTATTCTTCTGCCTGATCTACCGGAATGGGCTGACCAAGTTCATTTGCTGCTGTGGTGATAAAAGCCATTTCCAATTCAAAATCCAATTGTCTTGAAGGACCAAAAATGGGTTTGTCGGCACCATTAGGCAGCTTTTGTCCCTGTGGGCGGTGCACCGATATTCCTGAAGGAATAATCGAACTGCTGCGCCCATGGTAGGCAACGGGTAAATGAAGCCAGTTGGGCAGCAACGCGTTGTCCGGATCACGAAACATAGAGCCCACATTGGTTGCGTGCTCTTTACTGCTGTAAAAATCAGTATAATCACCTATTTGTACCGGCAGTTGCATTTCGATCTCATCCATTGCAAAAATCACCGTATCGCGATGATCTGCGTTATCGCGTAACTCCGGGTTGTTTGCTTCAAAAATTTCTGAAATACGATTGCGTACGGCCCTCCAGGTTTTACGCCCGTCGGCAATGAAATCGTTTAAGCTGTCTTGCAAAAAGATATCATCGGTAAGCGGGATTTCACTAAAATATCCCAATTGATGCAGCGCTCCCAGGTCGATGGCAAAATCTCCGATTCGCGTTCCTATGGTGATGATGTCATCTCGGGTTAAGAACACGCCAAAGGGAATATTCTGAATAGGAAAGTCTGTGTCTGCAGCAGTCTCTAGCCAGGTTTTTCTTTTGGGATCGTTAGCTTTAGTAGGCATAAATTTTTAATAAAGTGTTAGTAAAAGGGCTGCTCAAATATAGAATTAAAATAGTACCAACCAATTGTAATCACTACTTTTGAACCTAATTTAACAAACTTTATAAAGCATGCAACGGGATACCGAAATTTTTGATCTTATTCAGGAAGAAAAGCAACGTCAACTCAATGGTTTAGAGTTAATTGCTTCAGAAAACTTTGTAAGCGAGCAGGTCATGGAAGCTGCCGGTTCTGTACTTACTAATAAATATGCCGAGGGGTATCCCGGTAAGCGTTACTACGGCGGATGCGAGGTCGTAGATGAGGTTGAGAATATCGCCATAGAGCGCGCTAAAGAACTTTTTGGTGCTGAATATGTAAACGTACAGCCTCATTCAGGTTCACAGGCCAATACCGCTGTTTTTCATGCAGTGATGAAACCGGGAGAGACTTTCTTAGGATTTGACCTGGCTCACGGCGGGCACTTAACGCACGGGTCACCCGTAAACTTTTCGGGACGTTTATACAACCCCGTATTTTACGGAGTAGACCAGGAAACCGGTCTTTTGGACTACGATAAGATCGAAGAACTTGCGGTTAAAGAAAAGCCGAAAATGATTATTGCGGGAGCTTCGGCCTACAGTCGCGAGATTGATTACAAGCGTTTTCGCGAAATCGCAGATAAAGTAGGAGCTATCCTGCTTTGTGATATGGCACATCCTGCCGGGCTTATCGCTAAAGGAATCATTGGTGATCCGGTGCCTCATTGTCATATTTGTACTACCACAACCCACAAAACCCTTCGCGGACCTCGTGGAGGTATGATTCTTATGGGTAAAGATTTTGAGAATCCATTTGGCATCAAGCTTAAAAACGGAAGCCTGCGTATGATGTCTTCATTGTTAGACAGCGGGATTTTTCCGGGAAATCAGGGTGGTCCTTTAGAGCATATCATTGCCGCTAAGGCGATTGCTTTTGGCGAAGCCCTTACCGACGACTTTTTGCACTATATGGTTCAGGTTAAGAAAAACGCTTCGGTGATGGCTGCTGCTTTCGTAGCCAAAGGTTATGATATTATTTCAGGAGGAACAGATAATCATATGATGCTTATCGATCTTAGAAATAAGGACATTTCCGGTAAAGATGCCGAAGAAGCATTAGGCAAGGCAGATATCACGGTGAATAAGAATATGGTGCCTTTTGATACCCGTTCGCCTTTTGTGACTTCAGGTATGCGTATTGGGGTTGCTGCGGTAACTACCCGTGGATTGGTGGAAGAAGATATGAAGCAGGTGGTTGAGCTTATTGATGCGGCCCTGGTGAACTATCAGGATGATGATAAACTGGAAGAGATTGCAGGTCAGGTAAATGCGATGATGGGTCACCGACCATTGTTTAAACATTAATCGATTTAGTTATACTTGTATATTGTATCGAAACCGGCGTTTTACGTCGGTTTTTTAGTTAAAAAAAACTTAAGAAATATTTTATAGACGTTTATTTGCACCTTGTTTTGAACGAGTTATCAAATTCAGTTAAGATTTTTCTATGTCAGCAAAGGTGATGTATTTAATTGATGAAGATCGTGTTAACCGCGATCTGATTGAACGTTTAATCAAGAACGAATTTGGAAGTTTGATCGTAAAACATTTCGATTCGTGTGAGGTAGGCTATGCGTACCTGTTGAAAGAGCAGGGTTTTACTCATAAAGAATACCCCGATACGATTCTGCTTTCTCAGAATCTTTCAGCCTACTGTATTTCAAGATTTTTAGAAGAGCTCGAAAAGTTTCAATCGGAATGGGGTAAATCGATACAGGTATTTATGATAGAAGATGTCCTTTCATCACAAAGTTCAGATTTTACATACAGCACTTTGGTGAAGGGAAGTATTAAAAAACCTATTTGTCCTAATGCACTCTTAAAGATTGCAGAGTCTGTTTTTTTGCAGACTAATAAATAGTTTTTACCGTAATCTTTTGATCGCGAAATTGAACCTGATCATTTTGTTTTTTACCGGTTAGCAATTCGCCGATAGGTGAAGCGCTGGAGATGCAATAAACATTTCCGGTTTCCAGTTTCAGTTCGCCAAAAGGAATACCTATGAAGTAAGAAGCTTTATCGGTTAAAACGAGGCTGCCTTCTCCAATTATTGAATTTGGACTTAGACTTACGCGATTTAAAGCCTCTTTTTGACGTTCGGTCTGATCTATTTGCCCCTGAGTACGCTCCATTTCCTGTTGAATCATCTCAACACCCGTCTCATATTTATCCCCTGCACTGCTTTTACCACCCTCGCTTTCACGAGATTCTATTAATCCGTCGCGAGTTTCCTTCAATTGGGTAAGCCGTGCATTTAGCCGGTTGTGGAGTTCCTGAATGAGTTGCTTTTTTTGCATACAAGGGTTTTTAAGGCCGGCGAAATTAGGCTAAAAATCCAATACGATAATCTACTTGGGTAGAAAATATTTTATCCGGATCTAGATATTTTTAGTGTTGTTTTAATCCTTCTCCCGAATGACGGTTGTGTTTGAAAAGCGATCGTGCAGGCCATTTTTGGTGATCAAAAATGAAAGCCGGTCAAAAGGAATAAGTCTGCAAAGCGTGCGGATGATGATGGTTGTAGCATCGGGTTTTGCCCCCTCTTTAGTCACCACAATAGTTTTGGTAACATACTTTCCGGCTGTTTTCTGAAAATAGAATTCACTTAGGCCGTAATAAGCCATAAAAATCACAAACATCATAAAGTAACCGATGCCTAAAATCAAATCACTTTCTGTGGTTACAAAAACCGAATCAAGAGCCAGACTTCCTGCCAGTACCAAAACAATGTAGACTACAAAATCGATACAAAAATTGGTAAAGCGCATCGTTGAACTGCTCACATAATCCTGAATTTCCTGTACCGCGGTATTTTCCTGTGCCACTTCTTTGACAAGTTCGGCCATTTTGAGTTTGCCTATGCCGCGTTTGGACAGCTCAGCTTCAGCAGCTTTAACCGCTTCCGGCTCGTATTTATGAACTTCTACCGTGACAATGCGTACAAGTTCTTTATCGGAAAGGTTTTTAAATCGTTGAGCGTAATTATTCATTCAATTTTTTTGAAAGCTAAAATACGACAATGAGGAAAATAGCCCGATTATTAATTTTAAATTGGATTTTTTAATCTTCAACAACGTCTTGTTTTTCTAAGTATTCCAGAATACTTTCAACTTTGAGTTCCAGATCATCATCTGCCATAGTATTCAATAGGACGGTGTTGTCCTTGTCAATAATGATGGTGGTTAAAGGTTTAGTTTTGGGGTAAAATTTTGCGCGTTTATTATCCTGTAAAAGCTTGTAGTATTCAGAGTTGTGGTAAATATTCCCAACTTGTATAATGTTTTTCCCATACGGTATTGTTAATAGGGAAACCTCGTTGGAATAATTTTCTTCAATATTAGACTTGATACGTAGCAGTTGCAATTTTTCATTCTCATCATTAGAATCGTTAATAATAATTTTGATCTTATCGGAATCATTCTTTAAGATAGTATCTACGTAATCATCAGTTATTTCATAGGACTTCAGTTCATGACCCGGTGAGAAGAAAGGAAGGTCTATTAATTTACCATAATAAAGATTAACTAAGCGTTTTCCGGTAAATTCATCAGGATTATAACTACACGAGCACTTATCTATAAAAACATCCTGACTGATTAAATCTGCACTCGCTGCAAGTTCCAAATAGGTGATAAAGAGCGGCACATAATATAAATTGTCAATGGAATTTTGAATGTATGTATTTATATCTTCATATTCTTTCTTCAAATTCTCGTAATTAAAATCTGTATCAGATAGCCTTATTCTTTCTTCAAAAACTTCTAATTGGGATACATAATTTATGATTTTTCTATCGTCAGAAGATTGAACAATGTTTTTAGGTCCTAATCCGTTACTGAGGTTCCCTTCAATGTTTAAACCATTATAATCCACGAGTTTTAAAACCCCGAGGGTATCAGGCTTTGGTAAATCTAAAAAAGGATTATCATCGTTATCTCTGGTGGTATAGATTTTAAGCAGTTCACCTTCATAAAACATCAAATACTCGGGTGGGGTCAAATCCATTTTATTCAGAGGAATTGAATAAGAATGTCTATAATTAGATTTACCAATGCGCATTTTTTCTAAATGTAATACCTGATTTTTATAATCTGTAATATTTAGATTCAATACAGGCTCCTTGCCGGTATAAATTTGATAGCCTTCGGGCTTAAAATCACAACTGGTTATGACACTAAGGAGCACTAGAAAGGTCCCTAAGAATAAAGGTTTTGAACGTTTTAGAATTGAAATCATAACGGGTTAGGATTTAAGTTTTGCTTCTACAAGAGATTTATATGAGTTACTCACCGGGATGGTATGTTCGCCCAGCTGGAGCGCTCCGGTTTGCAGTTTTTGTACTTTGTTCAGGTTTACTACATAGGAGTTGTGCACGCGTGCAAAATGCGCTTCCGGCAGCAGGTTTAAGAGCTCTGTAAAAGTCATTCGAGGACTCAGTTTTTTGGTTTCCACAAATACATCCAGGTAATTGCCGTCGCTTTTGATGTAGTTTATTTCAGCCGTTTGTACCAGCACCTGATCATACCCATCCCTAAGCAGAATGCTTTTGTGCCCGCTGGTGAGGGTGTGGCGGGCAAGGGCTTTATCAATAGCACGGGCAAATTGTTCGAGTTCAAAAGGCTTTAAGAGGTAATCTACAACTTCAAAGGTGTAGCTCTTCACTCCATATTCGGCATAGGCCGAAGTAATAACAACCAGTGGCTGGCGGTCAAGCTGGCTCAACAAATCAAAGCCGGATAGTTTTGGCATATTAATGTCCAAAAAGATCAGGTCAATTTCATGGGTGTTCAGGAAATGTAGGGCCTGAATGGGATCATTAAAGGCTTTGACCAATTCTAATGCGGACGTTTTTGCTGCGTGATGCCGTATAATGCTTAGGGCTTTGGGCTCATCGTCTATGGCTATGGCACGTATCATAAGGTGTTGATGTATAGGTTTACTTTAAACAGGTTTTCGGTTTTTTCGATCTTAAGCTCATACCGGTTGGGGTAGATAAGCTCCAGGCGCTCGCGGGTGTTTTGTATGCCTATCCCAAAACCTTTTTCGCGGTAGTAGGTGGTTTGTTGTGGGTTGAAGCTATTTTTACAGCAAAAATGAATGCGTTTGTTTTCAACCCTAAGGTCTATATCGATACTAGAGATTTTATCTGGGTCAATGCCATATTTAAAAGCATTTTCCACAAAGGGAATCAACAATCCCGGACTGATTTGTACTCCTTCTAAATTATCAAGGGAAGTATTGACCTCCAGCGGAGAGGCAATGCGCAGTTTTTGAATGTTTACATAATCTGAAACATAACCTGCTTCCCGCTCCAATGGAATAAATTCCTGCTGCATATCCTGCTGCATATAGCGCACCAGATTTGCCAGTTTTGCTGTAGCGCTGGCCGTGACAGTAGCGTCTTCTTCAAGCGCGGTTGCATAAAGCGTATTTAAGGTATTAAACAAAAAGTGCGGATTAACCTGGGATTTTAATAGTAATAGTTCAGAAGTAGATTTGCCAAGTGCTTCTTTCGTTTTTTTAAAGCGGCTGATAACTAGATGGCGAATACCTCCATAAGTTAAACTTAGCGCTATACATATCAGGAATGCTTTTGAAATCGGTATAAGGAAATCAGAATAAAGATTAAATTCTTTAGGTGGAACTTCATCCCGCAGGTAGAGCATTAGTAAAATAGTTGCGTTGTAAATAAAATAGCACAGCATTAAGAATAAAATGGACTTGGCATATTTTTTTTGCTTAAAAAGAAATACTGATAGTCCAAATACTCCAGTATAAAATAGAGCAATAAAGAAAAGGAGTACAGTTAAGGCCTCAAAAAAGGTACGATCAAAATTAGTAGGTAGTTGGAAGGCTAAAAATATCAATACAGCAATGAAATTAAGAGTGAACTCAAGATTGATATACTTCTGAAATCCCTTCGTAATAATTTTCCATCGGAGTAGTCCAAAATACAGCAGAGATGCACCCAGTACCACAAGTAAGCGGGGTAGTGTAGCTAAAATCCAGGTTTTGTTAAAGAATAAGGGAGCCTCATCAACTTTAAATACAGTATGCATCATCCGGGCAGCATTAACCGCACTGGAATAGTAGAGAAATAAACCAGCAACTATAAACAGAAATGGGACGGCTAGTAACTTTCTTTTTTTAAGTAATGAAAGAACTCCAAAAAACAGATAAAAAGTTAAAACATCTATACTTGCAAGGATGAAAGGCGCAAAAATGTGATAGCGATTAACATACCATTCTGGAAAGAAATAAAAGAGGTAACCCAGTCCCAGTATAAAAAACAAGCAGTGAATAATAATTTCCCGTGGAGAGAGCCGAAGCCTTTCTTTTTTATCAAACAGTGATCGCAGAACCATAATTTTTGAATTTGTTAAGGCTAAAGTACTGGCTGCATTTTAAATAGGTATAAAAATGGGATGCTTCGGTAGATTGATGTTTTAGATAAGATTTTCTACCCCCCGATAAAGGAAAAAAGCGGGGCATACAGGAATAAAAATTAAATATCTATCGCCGTGGTATTGTAGATTTCCTTTAGTACAAAATAACTTTCCAAAACCCCAATATTGGCGATACGAGATAATTTTGAACGTACAAACTCGTGGTACATATCCAGACTTTCCAGATGAATCTTGAGGAAGAAGTCTACTTTACCCGCCATATGATAACATTCCTGCACTTCCACAAGTTCTTTAATTTGCTGCTCAAAGGTGTCGATAAAGCCCTCGTTATGATAGCGTAGCGATACCATGCAAATCGCGGTCACCGGGCGGTTTAGCATTTTTTTATCGAGCAGGGCTACGTAGCTCTTGATGTAGCCTTTTTTCTCAAGCCTTCTGATGCGCTCATACACCGGGGATGCGGTGAGATGCAGTTGTTCTGCGATTTCTTTGGTGGTCTTTTTGGCATCTTCCTGTAAAATGCGCAAAATTTTTAGATCGGTTTCATCAAGTACTTCCATAAGCAGCAAAATTTACTGGTAAAGGGGTTCTGGTTTTCGGCTTTTAAAATAAAAATCTTTAAAACCTATTAATCGCAGTTAAAAATACTTAATTATTAGAGATTAGCAGTAATTTAACTTGAAAGACAGCTGTGTTTGGTAATTTTATAGTGAAAATAGAGGTTATGAAAGCACAAAAAATTCTTATTACAGGGGCATTCGGTCAGTTGGGGACCGCCCTCACTCAGGCGCTTATTTATCATTACGGCGCCGAAGCGGTAATCGCTACAGATTTAAAGGTACAGGACAACTTTGGCTGTGCTACCCAAACCCTTGACGCTACCGATTTTGAAGCGATTGATACGGTTATCAGAGAACATCAGGTTACCGAAATTTACCATCTCGCAGCTATTTTATCGGCAAAAGGGGAGCAGGAGCCTCTTAAAACCTGGGATTTAAATAATTCAACCCTTTTTAATGTCCTTGAAGCTGCACGGCTTAACGGCATCAGAAAAATATTTTTCCCGAGTTCGATAGCCGTATTTGGCCCAGATTCGCGCAGCGGCAGTACTTCAAATGACTTTCCATTAAACCCAACTACCGTTTACGGCATTAGTAAAGTAGCTGGCGAAAACTGGGCAAGTTATTACAACAGCCGTTATGGGATGGATGTGCGATGCCTGCGCTATCCGGGATTGATCAGTCACGAGGCGATGCCCGGAGGCGGTACTACAGATTATGCGGTTGCTATTTTTCACAAAGCCGTAAATCATGAGAATTTTGAATGCTATCTGAAGCCTGATACGCAATTGCCTATGTTGTATATGGAAGATGCCATCAATGCAACTTTAAGAATGATGGAAGCTCCCAGACGTTCCATCAGACGGGTGGGTTATAATATTCAGGGTATTAGCTTTTCGCCCGAAATGATTGCCGAAGAAATACAAAAACACAATCCCGATTTTGAGGTGACTTACAAGCCCGATTTCAGACAGCAGATTGCCGAAAGCTGGCCTATCGCTTTAGATGATACAGCCGCCCGGATGGACTGGGGCTGGGAGCCGGAATATGATTTAGAGCGCATGACCGAAGAAATGCTCTACCGTCTGGAACAAAAAAAGAGAACTAATGCGTTAATGCACGCTTAAAAAAAGAATTCATGTTTACATCAGTACGATCAGAAATACAAAACGAATTAGAAGAAATACGCGATGCCGGTCTTTACAAGGAGGAGCGCATCATCACCACGCCACAAAGTGCAGCTATAAATACCCAGCAAGGTAGCGAGGTGCTCAATTTTTGCGCAAATAATTACCTCGGGCTTTCTTCACACCCCGATATTATTGAAGCCAGTATAGATACGATAAAAAGCCACGGCTATGGGATGTCATCGGTGCGCTTTATTTGCGGAACGCAGGATATTCACAAAGAACTGGAGCGTAAAACTGCCGAGTTTTTAGGGATGGAAGACTGCATTTTATATGCAGCTGCCTTTGACGCCAATGGCGGACTTTTTGAGCCCATTCTTGCCGCAGAAGATGCGATCATTTCAGATGAATTGAATCATGCCAGCATCATAGACGGTATCAGACTTTGTAAGGCGCAACGCCATCGTTACAAAAACAATGATATGGCGGCTTTAGAGGAAGAACTGAAGAAGGCTTCGGGGGCCCGCAGACGATTGATCGTTACAGACGGAGTATTCTCTATGGATGGTACGATTGCACAACTCGACAAAATTTGTGATCTGGCCGAAAAGTATGACGCTATGGTAATGGTAGACGACTGTCATGCCACAGGATTTATTGGTGAGAGCGGTAAAGGAACTCATGAGTATAATAAAGTAATGGGTCGTGTTGATATCATTACGGGTACTTATGGGAAAGCCCTTGGCGGTGCCTCGGGCGGTTTTACCGCAGCTCGCAAAGAAATTGTAGCTATGTTGCGTCAAAAATCAAGACCGTATCTGTTTTCAAATACATTAGCTCCCGCTATAGCAGGTGCTTCTATTAAGGCATTAGATATGATAAGCGCTTCCGGTGACTTAATTGCCAAAGTGCAGAACAATGCGAAACGTTTTAGAAGCGAAATGACCGAAGCCGGTTTTGATATTATCCCGGGAGAACATCCTATCGTTCCGATTATGTTGTATGATGCTAAACTGGCGCAGGAGTTTGCAGCCAGATTACTAGATGAAGGCATTTATGTAATCGCGTTCTTTTATCCCGTTGTGCCTAAAGAAAAAGCGCGTATTCGCGTGCAGCTTTCTGCAGCTCATGAAGATGAGCATATCACAAAAGCCATTGCTGCTTTTACCAAAGTAGGTAAAGCACTTGGTGTGATTTAATACACCAGACAAACACATAAAACTATAGACCCGGCTAAGGCCGGGTTTTTTTATTCAATATACAGAGTGGTCAATACTCGAAATCATAAGTTTTAACTTTAAAAGCAATTCATTTATCGCTTTTTTTAAAGCTGAAATGAAATTTGTAAGTAAAATAGTATAAATGAAAGATTAAATTTAGGATTAAAGAGTGTTGTTTTTTTGCTAAAAAAAATTATTTTAGATCATACAAATCAACTTAAATCCCTGCTTATGTTAGAATCTTTACGTTTGAAAGAACTTTTTGATTACAAAGTTCTCGACACTCCCCCCGAAAAGGAACTCGACGACATTGCGTATCTGGCATCAGTAATTTGTGAGAAACCCGTTGGTATCATTAGTCTTGTAGACAAAGACCGCAATTGGTTTAAGGCTAAACATGGTACCGATATGACGCAGACAGACCGTATGGGATCCTTTTGTCAGCATACCTTCGGGAATCACGATGAGGTTATGATTATTAATGATGCCACTACCGATGAGCGTTTTAAATGCAGCCCGCTGGTGGTTGAAAATCCCAACATTCGCTTTTATGCCGGTGCTCCGCTCTTATCTGAAAAGGGCTATGTTTTAGGTGCGCTTTGCGTAATAGATACCATCCCCGGCGATTTGGCTCCCGAAAAGGTAAAGGCATTGAAGTTACTTGCCGAAAAGGCTATGGATTATTTAAACACCCGTAAAATAATCCTGAATCAAAAAAATGCGCTTGACGATAGCGCTCAGGCTCTTAAAAATCTCACAGACGACGCTCCGGGAGTGTTGCTCAAGTTTCAACTGAGCCGTCAGCATTTCAACCTTAACTTTATAAGCAAAGGTGTAGATCAATTGGGCGAAAACCTCTCGGCTGAATCGCTGGCGAAAAATCCGCAGTTGTTTCTTGACGTGATTTATGCTTCAGATAAGAGGATGCTAAAGCGTACACTGGCTAAAGCAGCGATTTGTCAAAAACCTTTTGTGCTTGAATTTCGAATAGAACATCCGGTAAACGGTTTACAGTGGTATTTAGCCAAAGCCAGTGCTCAGAAAGATCGTAACGGGCCGGTATGGTATGGCACAATTCAGAATATAACGCAGCAATTAGAATATCAAAAAGCGATGGAGCAAATAAGTTTTGACATCTCTCATATTCTGCGAAGCCCGGTTACCAATTTGCTGGGGCTTTCTAATGTGATCGGGATGGAGCGCAACACGCTTACCGAAGCAAAATTGCAGGAATACAGCGAGTATATACAGACGGTTTCAAATGAACTCGATCAATTTACCCGCAATTTGAACGCAATTTATGAGGAAAAGAAAAGAATGCTTTTTGGCCGTAATTAGGTTGTATAAGAGCATTTATATAAAAATATACCCGTCCTTAAAGGCGGGTATATTTTTTAAGCGAAGATTCTCTGATTATGAGTTCACCATCCAGGTTAACTTCCTCAACATTAAGAGCCTCATTTTTTTTCTGAATACGGTCTAGCATAAGGCGCATAAGCTCTTTAGCCATAAGTTCAATAGGTTGCGCATAGGCCGATATGGTAGGGGCGTACATTTCAAAGAAATAACTATCATCAAAACTGATGATTCCCAGGTTGCTTACCAGGTTCGAATCGATCTGATGCAGGGTTTTCAAACCGCTTTGCGACAGGTAGTTTGTGGCAAAAAATATAGAGTCGAGTTGTGGATGGGCTGCTATAAATTCCTGAATTTTTTTACGTGAATCTGATGCGCGATCGGGATCATACGGCAAGGTGAGGATGTATTCGGTAAGACCTGCATCTTTTACGGTAGCCCGGTAACCGGCTAAGCGGTCTAGCATTTGATTTTGATTGAGATCTATCGTGATGAAAGCAATATTTTTAAAACCCTGTTCAATAAGGTGTAAGGTGGCATTGCGGGATCCTTCATAATTATTGAGCAGGACAGAGTCGATCTCAATACCTTCTATTTTACGGTCAAAAAGCACCACAGGAGTGCCATTTTGCTGCAGATCTTCGACCGCTTCCTTAATACCCGGTGGAGGTACAATGATAAACCCGTCTACCTGCCGTTCTTTAAATACTTCTATATGCTCACGTGTACGTTTTGCATCGTTTTCGGTACTGCAAAATAAAACCCGGTAATCGTGTTTGTAGGATATGTCTTCAATGATGCGCCCTACCTTAGAAAAGAAATGATTGCTCACATCTTCAACCATAAAAACGATAATGTGGCTGTTACCCGTGCGTAAACTCCGTGCAATCAGGTTGGGTTTGTAATCTATCTCTTTCAGATAATTTTCAACACGCTCGATGAGTTGTTTGGAGATTTTTTTTTCTTCACCCTTTCCGTTTAGGACGAAAGAAACTGTTGTAGTAGACACATTTAATACTTCGGCAATATCCCGTAGGGATGGTCGCTTTTTCTTCATAGCTGCTTTCTTAAACGATTTAGTTTTCTAAAAGTACCTAAAAAATACGATATCCGAAGCGACTTAAGTACAATATCGATTAAGGGATAAAAAAAGTAAATGGTAATAGAATTCGGGCATAAATGTGATGCCAGACGCCAAGCCCTGAGGTGTATTTATCTTAGTTTTTGCAGGCGCCAAGCTTCAGTTTAAAGCGCTCGTCAAAAACGAGGGTTTCGGTATTGACAAAGGTTGTCATTTTTCCGGCTGATTGCAGTTCGCCATGACCTTCAATCAGATTAGCATCTTCAACCTTAAAGGCAACTTCCCGGCTAGATTGCATACCTTCAGAAACAAAGGTATACGTGCCTATGATAATGCCATTTTCAAAGCTTCCGTTAAAGCCTCCCGAGTTGCGGTCTTTTTCGGCCCAGTCATAAATTAAAGTGCCCTGAACCAACGGGTCAACCCGTGTGATCTGAAAGGTAATTTTGGTTCCGTTTTCTGAAAAGCCGTAACAGCCCGTCTGCACCGGAAATGCATCAGAATCTGTTTTTTTTGTCTGATTGCAGCTTCCGAAAAGAAATACGGCAAACAAAAGAATCAAGGCTTTCATAGTAAAGATTTTAAGCGGTAAAGTTAGGCAGGTCGCCAGTGTCTGCCTAAGTTTTGGCAAAATAATTTTTAAAAATGCCCTGTGTTGCAGGTGTAAGGTGAGCCGTGTTTTACAGACTAGTTTACTATGCAACATTCCAGTTTAAAGAATACTTTATTTTCAGTTTTAGACTTAGTTCCTGTAACTGAGGGAGCTACCCGCAGAGAAGCTATAGATCGCAGTCTTGATCTGGCGCAACATACCGAGCGTTTGGGTTACAAACGCTTTTGGATATCTGAACATCATAATATGGAAAGTCTGGCCAGCGCTTCGCCGGTTCTGCTTATTTCTCATATTGCAGAACACACGAGCCGTATTCGCGTTGGTTCTGGTGGAGTAATGCTTCCCAATCATGCACCTTTAATAGTGGCAGAACAGTTTGGAACCCTGGCAACCCTTTTTCCCGGCCGAATTGATCTGGGACTGGGTCGTGCGCCGGGTACAGACCAGAGGACGGCAATGGCACTGAGGCGATACCAGCAGGAAACCGTTCAGGATTTTCCAAATAATATAGAGGAGCTGCAGCTCTATCTTTCAGAAGAAAACAGCACCGGCGCAGTACGGGCAATTCCCGGTGAGGGCCTTGATATCCCGTTGTATCTGTTGGGCTCAAGCACCTTTAGTGCGCAATTGGCGGGTAAAAAAGGTTTGCCTTATGCCTTTGCCAGTCATTTTGCACCCGCACAGTTGCACGAAGCCCTGCACCTGTACCATCAGCATTTTCAGCCTTCCGAACAGCTTGAAAAACCCTATACGATGGCTTGTGTAAATGTGATTGTTGCCGATACTGACGCCGAAGCCCAACGCCTTGCGACCAGTGCCAAACGCTTTATGCTGGGTGTAATTCGCAATACGCGTAAACCGCTTGCGCCGCCGGTTGATAGTATGGAAGGGGAGTGGCTGCCTCACGAACAGGCACAAATAGAGCATATGATGCGCTACAGTTTTATAGGTTCGCCGCAAACAGTGGCTGCCGGTTTGGAGCAGTTTAAGGAGCAGACGCAGGTTGATGAGATTATCGCGATCTCCCACATCTACGAGCATCAGGCACGATTAAAATCCTATGAACACCTGAGCAGCCTTTTTAAGGCTGAAGTTTCTTCCGCAGTTTAGATTTCGTAAAGTTCAAGCGGAAGACCGTCAGGGTCGGCAAAAAAGGTAAAGCGTTTGCCGGTGAGATCGTCTGTGCGTATGGCTTCGGTAGTGACGCCTTTTTCATTTAAATGCGCAATCATGGCTTCCAGATCACTCACGGCAAAAGCCAGATGCCTCAGTCCGCAGGCTTCAGGTCGGGAAGGGCGTGCAGGCGGATTGGGAAACGAAAACAATTCGATTAGATACGTTCCGTTAAGCGCGAGGTCTAATTTGTAGGAGTTTCGCGCTTCGCGAAAAGTTTCCGCCAGAATGCTGAGTCCGAGAACTTCGGTATAAAAAGCTTTAGAGGCTTCATAATCAGAGCAAATAATGGCGATGTGATGCAGGCTTTTGAGCATAGGAGCGGGTTTTAAAATCACCAAAGACAATCGATATAATCGGTAAGCATATGAAAGAGGAGTCCTACCGCAACGATCCGTGCCTGAGGGATAAAAAACATGGCGCAATAGGCTCCAATTGCCCAGTAGGAATGTAGCGGATGAAAGCCAATGCTGCAGCGGTTGGGGTCAAAAATGGGATCGGCCAGCAAATGATCGAGGTCAACAAGCATGGTCAGAACCATAATGATCCAGGCTTTTTTCCAGTTTTTGCGAAAAAATACCCAGGCGATTAACCCGGGCATTAAAAAATGTAAGCTGTAATGTACAAGCGTCTGTAACACAAAATCCTATTTAAACATATCAAGACCCGGGATGTCCGGCATACCAGCCTTGGCTACTGCAGCCAGTTCCTGCTCATAGCTTGCCTTTGCGCGGCTTAGGGCTTTGTTAAGCGTAAGGATCAGATAATCTTCCAGTTGTTCTTTGTCTTCCAGCAGTTCATCCTTGATGTTTATTTTTTTCACTGCACCGGCAACGCTAACGCTTACTTCAAGCAAGCCGTCGCTGCTTTTTTCATCAATATAAACCGTTTCCAGACGTTTTTTGGTGTCTTCGGCCTTTTGCTGGGCTTCTTTGATTTTGCCCATCATACCCATCATATCTCCAAACATAATCGTGATTTTAGAATTGAAGCACAAAAGTACAATTTTGAGCAGGGATCTGCCTTCGATTTTAGTCAAGTTTAATAAGATAACCCGTATTTTTGCAGCCTTAAATGATTTGATCAAAACCCTATTTTGAATACGACACTTACTCCGCCTATCGCTTTAAAGAAGCCCTACAAACTGGAAATGCACGGCGACGTGCGCACCGATGACTACTACTGGATGAACGAGCGCGATCATCCTGATGTTTTGGCTTATTTAGAGGCTGAAAACGCCTATTACGAGCAGATGACGGCCCATACCAAACCTTTGCAACAGCAGTTGTTTGAGGAGATGAAAGCCCGCATCAAGGAGGATGATGAGAGCGTACCTTTTAAATACAACGGTTACTGGTATTATACCCGTTTTGAAATGGGGAAAAACTACCCGCTGTATTGCCGTCGTAAGGATACGATGCTTGCGCCCGAAGAAATCATGTTTGACAACAATGAGATGGCTTTGGGATTCTCCTACTTTAAACAGGCAGGATATTCGGTTTCTGAAAATAATGAACTGGCCGCTTTTGGTACAGATACTGTGAGCAGACGGCAGTACACGATTCAGGTAAAAAACCTGAAAACAGGCGAGTTGTATCCTGAAAAGATAGAGAATACCACAGGTCGCGCGATCTGGGCCGGTGATAATAAGACCTTTTTTTATACGCGTAAAGACCCGCAAACCCTGCGCAGCAATCAGATTTACAGACATACTCTGGGTACTTCGGTAGCCGATGATATTCTGGTTTATGAAGAGCTTGACGAGACCTTTGATGTAGGTATTTTTAAAAGTAAGTCACGCGAATTTATCTTTATTGGTGCCTCAAGTACGCTGACTTCCGAATACCGCTACACCCGGGCAAACGGGCCGGATTTTGATTTTGAAATCGTTCAGGAACGTACCCGCGGACTCGAATACGGGATTTCGCATTATGAAGATTATTTCTATCTGGTAACCAATGCAGACGGCGCAACCAACTTTAAGCTGGTTAAGACTCCTGTTTCCGCTACCGCGAAAGAAAACTGGGTGGAGGTCATTCCGCATCGCGAAGATACTTTGCTTGAAGATATCGAGATTTTTGAAGAATTCTTGGTGGTCGAAGAGCGTCGCGAAGGTTTAAACCAGATCAATATCAAACGTTGGGATGGCAAGGATGATTATTATCTGGATTTTGACAGCGAGACCTATACCGCGTATACGGGCATCAACCCCGATTTTGATACCATTTACCTTAGATATGCTTTTAATGCTCTAGACACTCCTGCTTCGGTGATTTCATTTAATATGGTGACCAAAGCGAAAGAGGTGTTGAAGGAAGCTGAGGTTTTAGGCGGAAAATTTGACAAAGCCAATTACGAGTCGCGCAGGCTTTGGGCAACTGCCGATGATGGGGTGAAGATTCCCATATCGATTGTCTATCGTAAAGGCATCAGTCTTGACGGAAGCAATCCACTGTTGCAATACGCCTACAGCAGTTATGGGATTACGACAGATCCTTCGTTTTCTTCCTCACGACTCAGTTTGCTGGATGCCGGTTTTGTCTTTGCCATTGCTCACGTACGCGGCAGTGAATACCTGGGGAGAACCTGGTATGAAGACGGCAAGCTGCTTAAAAAACGCAATACTTTTACTGATTTTATTGCCTGTTCACAATTCTTGATTGAAACCGGTTATACTTCGTCATCAAATCTCTTTGCTTACGGCGGGTCTGCCGGGGGCTTGCTGATGGGGGCGATTATCAATATGGCGCCGCATTTGTATAAAGGCGTAATCGCTTCGGTACCTTTTGTAGATGTGGTGACTACGATGCTTGATGACAGCATTCCGCTTACGACGTCAGAGTATGATGAGTGGGGTAATCCCAATGATCCGGAATATTATGAGTATATGAAATCCTACTCGCCTTACGATCAGGTAACGCCAAGGGAATATCCCAATATTTTGGTCACTACGGGTTATCATGACAGTCAGGTGCAGTATTGGGAGCCTGCGAAGTGGGTTGCCAGGCTGCGCGAAAACAATCTGGCAGAGACTAAAATCTTTTTTGAAACCAATATGGATGCAGGTCATGGCGGGGCTTCAGGACGTTTTGAAGCCTTAAAAGAGACAGCAAAGGATTATGCCTTTTTAATGGATTTAGCGGGAAAATCCAAGTAAATCCAAAAATTTCCCGTAAATTTGCAAGGTTTTAAACGATGGTTTTAGGAACCGCAGGAATAGCGTACTCGAAACGATAATTCTTCTATGAGAGAACACCTAAATGTTTACAATGATGTCCTTGAGCTGGTGGGTAACACTCCCTTAGTACGACTTAACCGAATTACCAAAGACTTACCCGGCACCTATTTTGCTAAAGTAGAGGCCTTTAATCCCGGTAATTCCTCAAAAGATCGTATTGCTCTCTATATCATTGAAGACGCAGAGCGAAAAGGAATCTTAAAACCGGGCGATACCATAATTGAAACGACTTCAGGAAACACCGGCTTCAGTATTGCAATGGTCAGCATCATAAAAGGCTACAAATGCATACTGGCAGTAAGCTCAAAATCTTCTAAAGATAAAATTGATGCTTTACGTGCGATGGGAGCCAAGGTTTATGTTTGTCCGGCAAATGTAAGTGCAGACGATCCGCGATCGTACTATCAGGTAGCTAAGCGCCTGCATCAGGAGCACGAAGGTTCCGTCTATATCAACCAGTATTTTAATCAACTCAATGCAGAAGCACACTATGTTTCTTCAGGCCCCGAGATCTGGAAACAGACCGAAGGACAAATTACGCATTTAGTTGCCTGTAGCGGTACGGGAGGAACCATCTCGGGAACCGCACGCTATTTAAAAGAGAAAAATCCCAATATTCGTATTTTAGGCATTGACGCTTACGGCAGTGTGCTTAAAAAATACCACGAAACCCAGCAATTTGATCAAAACGAAATATATCCGTACCGCATAGAAGGTTTAGGTAAGAACCTCATTCCTACTGCGACCGATTTTGACGTGATTGATTATTTTGAAAAAGTATCAGATGAAGACAGTGCTCATACGGCACGTCGCATCGCCAAGACTGAAGGTTTGTTTGTAGGCTACACCAGTGGTGCGGCGGTACAGGGAACCCTGCAGCTTGCTGAAAGCGGGGAATTTGATAAACATTCAAAAGTGGTGATTATTTTTCCGGATCATGGCCGAAGCTATATGAGCAAAATCTATAGCGATGACTGGATGAACGAACAAGGATTTTTTGATACCGAAAACGAGATCAGCGCAGAAAAGATAGAATTTGTGAAGTAAGCGCCTCCGAAAATAAACAAAGAACCCAAAAATAGGTTAACAAGAATGAATGACAAGAGCTGAGATGCTTTTGGTTGAAAATTGATGTATGAAAGATTTATTTGACAAAATTTACAAAGACAAAGGTCCCTTAGGAAAATGGGCAGAACAGGCAGAAGGTTATTTTGTATTTCCTAAACTGGAAGGGCCTATTTCAAACCGCATGAAGTTTCAGGGAAAAGATGTGATTACCTGGAGCATTAATGATTACCTGGGGCTGGCAAACCATCCTGAGGTGCGTAAAGTAGATGCCGAAGCAGCTGCAGAGTGGGGATCTGCTTACCCGATGGGTGCCCGTATGATGAGTGGTCATACCTCATTACACGAGCAACTTCAAAAAGAACTTGCCGCTTTTGTAAATAAGGAGGCAGCCTATTTATTGAATTTTGGTTATCAGGGTATGGTGTCTACTGTAGACGCTCTGGTATCTAAAGATGATATTATTGTTTATGACGTAGATGCACACGCCTGTATTATTGACGGGGTGCGTTTACATATGGGTAAACGTTTTACCTACAAGCATAACGATATCGACAGTATCGAGAAAAACTTACAGCGTGCAACCAAGCTTGCCGAACAAACCGGAGGAGGTATTCTATTGATCTCTGAGGGTGTTTTTGGTATGCGTGGGGAGCAAGGCCGTCTCAAAGAAATTTGTGCCTTAAAAGACAAGTATAACTTCCGTTTGTTTGTAGACGATGCACACGGTTTTGGTACTTTGGGTAAAACCGGAGCCGGAGCAGGTGAGGAGCAGGGTATACAGGATAAAATTGACGTATACTTCGCAACTTTTGCCAAGTCTATGGCAAGTACCGGAGCTTTTATCGCGGCCGATAAAGAAATTATAGATTACTTAAAATACAACCTGCGTTCGCAAATGTTTGCCAAGTCGCTTCAAATGCAATTGGTAATCGGAGCTTTAAAACGTTTGGATATGTTGCGCACGATGCCCGAGCTTCGCGAAAAGCTTTGGGAAAACGTAAATGCACTTCAAAACGGATTGAAAAACCGCGGTTTTGATATTGGTACGACCCAGAGTTGTGTAACTCCTGTATACCTTAAAGGAAGTATTCCGGAAGCGATGGCGCTGGTAAAAGATCTACGCGAGAATCACGGTATTTTCTGCTCTATTGTGGTGTATCCAGTAATCCCTAAAGGATTAATTCTATTGCGTCTGATTCCAACGGCTTCGCATACGCTTCAGGATGTGGAAGAAACGCTTGACGCGTTCTCCAGCATTCGTGAGCGTTTAGAGAACGGAACGTACAAGAGACTTTCAGCAGGCGTACAAGCCTCAATGGAAGCTTCTTCGTAACAAGAACATTCATTTTCAACAACAAAAAAAAGCTGAACAGTTCTCTGTTCAGCTTTTTTCGTTTATGCTTTCGGCTTTAAACATGTGGTTACAGCGTAAAAAAAATCGCCTTCGTTAGAAAGCGATTTTTGTTCGTTTTTTGATGGTATGATGAAAATGATCAGCCTTTCAGCTACTAATAATTATAGAGATTCATATACGAACTCAAGTTCAGAGTCAAGCTCACCTTCCAGATAGTAGGTAGCTGTTACAGGATATCCTGCTTCGTTATAGGTGTATTCGTATTTTTCGTCCACGAAATCAGTACCATTTTCAGTAATCGTTGCGGTAAGCAGGTTATTAACTGAGCTGTCTATGTAGCCATTAAAATCTACGCTGACCAGATTAATGGTTTTTATATTGGCAATACCCAGATACGAACTCTTTTGATCATCGTAAGCGTAAGTGACGATCTGACCGTCATCTTTTGTTTCTTTTACAAGTTGCTCATTTTGAAATGTCAAAATACTCTCTCCGGATGCTCCGGTAGAATTTTCCTTTCCTCCAAAGTAAAAAGTCCGGGTAATACTTCCATCTGTATTATACGAGAACTCATATTCCAGAACTTCGTCATCAGTAGTCATTCGGTAATTGATGAGACGTTCCTGACTGTCATAAGCCAGATTAGTGGTAAGCAGGTTTCCTGCCGCAGCCGCATCAATGATCTGAGTTAAAAGATCGCCTTCATAGTTATAGGTTATTACACTAGTATCTGATCCATTGATACTGATGAGTTTATCACCATCATAAGCAAAAGTTTCGGTCACCACATCGCCATCAAGGTAATTAACAATACGTTGTTTCAGTTTTAGGTCTGTTTCAACCGGATCTATGGGATCGGGATCACCACTGTAGGGTTCTACTGAGCAGGAGCTTAGTAGCAATGCTAAAAGCGAGGTGTATAGCACTATTAACCTTTTCATAAGTATCTTATTTAGAAATTAGTTCAGATAAAAAAGAACTCCAAAATTGACGCTGCTTCGTCCGTTGCGAATGGTCTGGTCAAGATCGTTAATTTTAAATATCTCGTGGAATCCGGTTTGTGCATCATATTCTACAAAGAGGCGTGTGTCTCTGCTGATGTCAAAGGCATAGCCTATGCCAAATGCCACACCAAAATCGGTGTTGTTAAATACCTCTTTCACGTCACTGCCAAGTTCAGAATCTGTTGCATTGATCAAAAAGCCTACATAGGGCCCCAGGTTTAAATACCAGTTGCCGCTTTGGCTAAAGTGCCAGCTTGCCATAACCGGTAGCGTGATGTAGTTTAAGCGGAAGTCTGTGGTATAGCTATTAAAGTTGTTATCTTCTATAAAACCATTAGCCCAACCTTTATTGTCATAGATCAGCTTCGCTCTGATAGCCCAGCTTTCTGAGAAGAAATATTCACCGGAAGCCGCCAGATTGAAGGAAATACGAGGATCTGTATTGTTTTCCCCGTCCATAGTAGAAACGTTAGAAAGGTTAAGACCGGCGCTTAATCCCATTTGTAAGTCTCCGCCGCGTTGTGCCAGCGCAGAATTGAGTCCGAGTACGATAAATAGAATAAAGAGTAATGGTTTTTTCATTATTAAAAATAGATTATGATTTTGCGTAAAACTATTGCTTTTTAAAATCCTTGCCTTACGGAATTCCTCATTTTCGAAATTTGTTAATGAAAACTTAAAGTAAGGTTCTTGGTTTCAGCAGGTAAGGAGCATTATTTTTTTTTGGAATAGGTATCGTGGTGCGGGTGTAGTCAAAAATCAACTTTAGAAGCTTTTTTCTTTTTTGCGCTTTATCAAAAAAAAAACAGGCCAACCCCCTACAGTCGGCCTGCTTGCTAACTAAATAAATAAAAGAATTTAGTCATTAAAGTTTAAAACGGTTAATCCGCTTTAGTGTCTCTTTTCAACCGGGACGAACCTGTATTGAAATTTTTTGATTCAGTTTTTTACTCGTGCTTTATTAACAAAAGCTTTATCAATTTTTACGAGAGCAAATATGGAAGATTAGTTGTTGAGATTCAAGCAGTACTACTCGTGATTTATGAATTACGACCTGAATTTGATGTTACCAGGGGTTTTTAAAACTTTCGAATTCAAAAGGTTGCTATTTCATTTTTAAGAAGTCCGGAATGGTGAAAAATTCGCTATGAATTCACGAATTGACAGGGTTTTTTGGGGATAATCGGGTTTTATTTGAATCAAATCTGGAGGTAAAATGCTTAAAAAAGACGGAGTCTTACATGCGGGTTAATAGTTTTTTGGCTGCTTTAGTCATTACCATGTTTTGGAAAATTAAGCAGTTCTAATCTAGGGAAGCTTACAAAATATTCCCATTCTTTTTCTTTTATTGCGTTTAACTATATCTTCTACGAGTAGTAAATTAAATGGCACCGGATTTTATAGGAGTTAAGGTTTTGATAAGCGATAACAGAGCCTGTAAAAGGGGTTTGTAGAATTCTTTTTTTTGTTTTCTTTAATTAGCTTTAAAGAATCTCTATTTGTATTAATAAATCCAATAATTGAATTTTTATAAAATGTTATTATTAACGATTGCTGCGCGAAAAGTAGCGATTCATTACTTTTTTTCAAGGATAGCTAATTAATTCAATTTTCTCGTAATCCATTATAAATTAGTGTTATGTTCCTCAATTCTGAATGGATCTCATTTAAATTAATTTCTCGATTTTTAAGACCAGCAGTAGAAATTTTAATTCTAGAACTTTTATCCGATATAAAGAAATAGTTTTCAAATGAAAACCAGGAAATTGGTATATTCTTAATTTCAGAAATCTCTATTTCTTTTAAATCCATTATAATTTCAGTCCTTTTATTTACTGGTTTATAGTGGTTAATAATTATTTTCCCATTATTGGAGTCCAAAGAAATTTTTTCTAAGTGATTTCTGTAGTTATGTTTTAAAGCTTGAAATAGTTTTGCTATAGCGAAGATTGAAATAAAAATAAATAATCGATTCAGATCTGGTTTTGTCCAAGTCAGAATAGATACCAACAAAATGAATATTAATGCCAAAATAGGAGCATTAATAAATATGTCTTTCATTAATCTATTAAAGTGAATTGGGATTACTTGATTTTCAAATAGTGTTTTCATAAAATCACGTAGAAGAGTGACAACTATAAGACTATCCTATTAACTGTGTAAGTTAATAGGATAGTGTCCGAAGGGTAGGCGAGAACAGGCAATTATTTATGTACATCCGTACAGCGCTTTTTTATTCTTTAAACATTTTCGACATAGAATTTAAACATGGACTCACATCAAAGTACAACCCTTCTAATTTGATTTCGTTTTCTGCAATTGTCAAATAATCGTAATGCTCAGTCAGGCTTTGTGAGCCTCCAAATTGAAATCCGAGAATATTTAATAAATCATATTCGTGTGAGGTATAGATTACATAAAATGCTTCTTCTTTGGTTTTTCCATTCCCCGAGCTTATTAAAGCATCTACGATAGTCCGTAATTGGATCGCTCTTTTTTCAAACGATTCTTCATTTCCTAATTGCTCTAAGGAGAATAGTTGATAATTTATTGCATTTAAATCAAATGGATTTTCAAAAAGCATTTTAGTAGTATAGTCAACTATTTTATTAAAATCCAAACTATCCATTTTTTCTTTACGAAGAACTACTCTTAAACTATCTCCATAATCCGACCGTGAATAAGGCGAATAATTCTCATCAAATATATAACCATAATACAAGTGTCTTTTTTCATCCAAAGTCATTGTTGAATCTGCCTGTTGAAATCTGTTCATCAAAACTTCGTAAAAAAGATTTGACTCCTTATTTTGAATATTTTCCTCAATTTTTTATAATTAGGTTTTTCAAAATCCCAATCTTGAGAAAAAGATAAATGACTCATTAAAATGAACGTGATGAGAATTATTCTTTTCATTATTGTTTTTTTTTAAAAGTTGTATGAAGGTTCAGGTAAAATAAAGGCGCATTGAAATATAAGTTTTTGTCGGCCGTGAGCAAAGTTTAACCGACCACCCGAAACCTTTCGTCTGACAGTAACCCGTGCTATTTTTGTATGTTATTGTGTGCAGTTTTGTTCATTTTTTAAAAGGCCAAGTGAGTCTGCTTTATAAAGGTCAAAATCAACTTCTGTTGCGGTGTTGCTTAAAAAGTCAATTGTCCTTTTGTCAAGTCCGAAATATGGTGTTGAAGCTTCAGGACTAATGTCAATGTCAATTACAAATTGAAGTCGCGACGCTAAATTCAAATCTTTTTTCAGTCGGTTAATTGTTTCAATTTTAGGTTCAAAAATTTCAACTAGTTTTTTAAGTGGGGTTTCCAAGTCGATTTCGTTTCCTGCCTCAATTTTATATTTCCAAGAAGATGTCTTTGGAACAGGGTCTTTCTTTATGATTAACGAAGTCGGTTTAAGTCCCAATTCCTTAGTGACCACTTCTGTATCGAAGAAGTCTGAATGGAATGAGAAGTACAAATAGTTATTGCAATCTTTTCTGCTATATGTTAGTTTCTCGTAAGTCATTTTCAAATTACAGATAACGGTTTGCATATGGCTTGTGGCCGTTTCGAAGCACTTTCCTATCCACCGAAAACAAACCTGGCGACAGAGTGAAAACCTTGCTATAAGACGTTCACACGACATAAGCTATATGAGTTGTTGTAGGGTGTTTTTATTTCATTTTTTCTATGTCGAGGTACATTGATTTAAAAAATACTTTCATAGTCATTCTTACTTTTTTCCTTGGTTCAATCTCTTCGTCATTAACCATAGGTCCGCTTTGGTAATAACTGCCACTTTCAAATTCAACCATTCCATAAATAATTTCTCCATCTTCCAATTCAGGCATTTTTGAAAGGGTCAAAGTCGTATTTGAACAAGGAACTTCTATTCTAAATTTCAAACTGTCATTTTCATTCAATGAGTAGGTGGGGAATTCGTCTGAGGCAAGCATGTGGTAAACAGTTGCTTCATCAGCTTTTATTTTAGCTGAAAATCCAAATCCACCAAACATTCCATAAGCACCATCAATTGTTAGAGTGTCATTATGGGTATAAAAGAATGATTTGAAAACAAGTTTTTTGTCTTGATTCTTTGTTGATATAGTTAAAGAATCGTTTTCAAAATATTCAGCAATCAATTGGTTTTCATATATTAACAGGTCTTTTGAAATATTCCCAAATTGAGATTCTGAAATTTTGGATTCTACTTCTTTTTGAATGTTTGAGTCAATTCTTATTTTCTCAGTAACAATTTTCTTTTCTTGTCCAGACGAAACAAGACTTAATGAAATTAATATGAATGTTAAGATAGTCTTCATTCTGTTTTTTTTAATGCTACCTAACGTGATTGGCTATGATTTCGTTACGGAAAACGTCTGCAAGACTTTTCCGCTAGATTTGAAGGTAGCAAAGTTGCCTAAATAAAATGTACGGAAATCCGCAGCAATGAATTATGGCCGGTGTTGGCGTGTCGTTTATTTTATTTCAAATCCATTAATTCTATTCCGATCCAGCAATTTTAATAATTCCTGATACTTATTAAAATTAGACAGATTTTTAATTAAAAAATTAGGCATATTTAAAGTGGGTTCAAGACCTTCGTTTCTCAAATGATAATCATCAAATAGAAAATAAATAAAATTTTCAATCATTTCATTTGCATCTTCAAATTCGAAATAGTTATAAAAATCCATAAGTTCTTTTTGAATTTTTCTCCAATTTGATTTGTCGCATTTTAAGGATTCATTGTAATATGCAAGAATTAAATCATTGACTTCTGGAGATCTAAAATTCCACCTTATCTCTTTATTCAATAAATCAATTACTTCGTTAATTGATTTCGCAAAGGATAAATCAAGATATAGATTATCATTCTTTCCTCTTTCAATTTGGAAATCAGCCCATTTGCTTATTTCCTCAAATTGAATTTTTTTCAGAGAAAGTCCGAATCGTATTAAGTGTCCTATTTTATCTTTCTCGTTCAATACGTTCTGTTCAAATGCACGCCAACAATCGTATAACAGTACAAAGTATACTGTTATTTCCTTTTTATAATCATTTGTAAACGTTCACAAGCGTTTCCGTACGCCTAATAAACCCTTAATCAGGCTAAATATAATCCATTCTATTCAGATCTTTTTACGGAATTCCTCAGTACCCGGTGATTAGCCGTTTTTTCCAATAAAAAACCCGCTCTAAAGATTACTTTAAAGCGGGTTGTACGTTGTTTTAAAACCGGTTGCTACTGTCCCGTAGCGGTAGTAGTTTCCTGTTCTTCTCTAATGGCTTTATCAATACGCCCGGCCAGATACATATGATCGGTAGCCGAGTTTTTACGCAGTACGTTGGTCATTAAACATACGATGTACTTAGGCCCGCCACCGGGATGCTCCACAATGATTACCGAGTTCATATAGTTAAACACATTACCGGCATAATCACCGCAACCGCCTTTACTTTTATCGCATTTGTAAAAGCTTCCGCTTTTAAAATATACAGCAGCCGAGTCGAGATCGTGGGAGTAGGCGTAGCGTATACGACGCTCGGTCTGGTACATAATACGTTTCATCTCCAGGCTTGAGAGCGAGTCTATCGCTTTCCCCTGTTCCAGATTGATGAGAAACTTCATCAAACCTTTAGGCGAACCAATACTGCCGCCCATTCGGCCTACATAGCGTTCCCCGCCGTTGGTGAAAAAGCCACCCAGGCGCCATTCGTCTTCGGTGATTCCCATTTCGCGCAGAGGTTCGTTTACCACTTCGTTTGCCAGGCGGGTCACCTCGGCACGATCGGTATCTTTAAACCATTGCATAGCTTCCTCATCGGTAAGGTTAAAGTATTTTTCGCCAAAAACCTTCAGCAACAACGCCTCCCGATACACCACACTGGCTGCACCGTTGTTGCTTACCGCCACCATATGGTCAATCCACTCATACAGGCTAAATACATCGCTTTCCTGAGCCTGTCTTTTAGAGAGTTTATCCTTCTCAATATCGTAGATGGGGATGGTATGATGATCGTAAACCGCAAAAGGACCGCCTTTTACGCGTTTGTATTTCAACAGATTTACACGCGCGCCCCAATCATCGGGACATAATTTTTCAAGCTGGTCAAAAATAGCTACCAGTATGGCCAATTTGCCTACACTACCCGGCTGATAACCGCGGGTCTCGTTACGGGCAGCGTATTTCAGGTTGGTGGTATCGGTCATATCGAGTACCGAGATCGAGTAGCTTTGATCCAAACCGTAAAAGAGTCCGCCAATTTTCTTTTGAAACTCGGGATCTTCTTTCATATAGGCGATAGCGCTGTCTGCCTTGGAAGTAAGGCGTAATTTGATATCATCTATAGAAAGGTAGGCTCCGGGCGGGATGCGGGTATATTTGATGCTGTCGCGTACTATTTTTTGCAGGTAAGCGAGGCGGTCTATCCCGGTACGTTCATAACCGTCAATAGGGTAGGTGCCTGCCGGCATAAAGCTAAGCACGGCCAGCAATGCGAGTGGAATAAACAGTAAGGCTTTTTTCATCTCATTTCAAATTTGTTTACCGAAGGCAATCTGTGTTTTGATTGCCGCACAGGTATTGGTTGATTTATTAAATGCCCGGTATGGGCTTTACTAATCGGTTGTTTATAAGGCGCTGTCGAGTTCTATAAACGCTCCGGCGTCGGTTTTAGGCGAAATCGAATCGAGATAGCCGTTGCTTAAGGCATTTTTATTTTCTACAAACGGACGTATTTGGAATAACCAGAGTTTGTTGTCCTGAAACCCGAGCTCCACATCATAAGCTCCGTCGTAATCGGTATTGGTTTCCTGCGGAATTTTGGTGCGTATTTCACGAGCTACTTCGCGTAAGCTTTCAATATTCTGAGCATTGAGAATGGGCGATTCAAAGGTGGTCGAATAGCCTTTTGTACTTCCCGTTGCCGGAAGCCTGATGTAATCGGGCTGACGTGCGGGCGCCAGGAGACGATCTCCCTGTGCAGTTACCAGACGGGTTTCGGCAGCCTGACCGTCTACAGCGCCACCGGCTCCGCGGCTAAAGGCCACGGTAAGATCTTCATCGGTGCCTTCATTGATTCCTTTGGTGATCATCACCCCGCTGTAATCTACGTCTACGCTGGGAATAACCAGAATGGAAGGGAAGACATTTTCCGGATTAGAGAGGTATGCCTGTCTCCATTTAAAACTACGTTCGGTATAGGGCGAGGCCCATACTTTTTTGATACCGTCCAGAATTTGCTGTTCCTGTACCACGTTGAAAAGGGTGAGGTTGAGTCCGGCACCGGTAAATTCCTTAAGGTCTTCCATATTGGTGTCGCTGCGCAGAAAAACCGGAGTCTGTCCGATTGGCGAACCGAATATTTTTGAAAACGAACTGCGCAGTTCACTTACAAATTGAGGCTTCAGTTGCATCGCGTTGATCGCATCGCGCAGCGTGGCCAGTTGTGCCAGTTGAAAAGCTTCTACCTGAGATTCGGGTGTGCCTGCCTGGCGTTTCGCTTCCGCGGAAGCAAACATATCGGTAAGAAACTGCCAGTAACTTTTACCCTGACCGGGCATTGGTAAATTCATATGATCTCTAAAAATTCCGAAAGGGATCACCAGACCTTCCACTACTTTATCGGGGAACATTTTCTTAAGCTGACCTAAGTTAGCAGCTTTTGGCCCTGCCAGAATACCACTTGCCGAAGCATCGATATCCCGCATATTGAGGATGTTTTTTTTATCGAGCTGAATTTTTTCAATAGGTACCGCGATTTTGGCCTGGCTGCGCTCTTCTTTGCTGAAAAGTTGCTCTTCTTCGCGCGTCATTTCTGAAGCTGGTTTTAAAATAACCGTTCCTTTATTAGAAACCGCGTAAAATACGGTCTTACCGTTATAGGCTTCCAGATCTTCGAGGTTAGCATCGCTTAAAGCAGCGTTGGGTATACCCAGATTCCGGGCCAGGAGCTGCACGTGAGAAACCAGGTTTCCTTCATCTACCGTAGCGATCCCTGCAACCGGTTTGAGGTCTGAAGGCGGACGCTTGAAGATGTATATTTTTTGATTGTCTACTTCCACACCGTCAGGATTACCGGGAACAACCACCAGTTCACCCATCGCATAGCCGGGGTTGAGTCCGTGAATGGCACTTTGATCTGCAATTTGCATCACATTGTTTTCCAGATTGGAGCGTTGGGAAATAAAATCGCCCAATTCACTAACGGCTTTCCCTAACGGAAGCGCCACAGACGAGCGTACGCGATCGTCTATAAAGCCCTGAGAAAGGGGTTCAAAAGCGGTATAATCTTCAACCACACCGTCATAGGTAGCTTTGGCCATTGCGGCGCTCCATTGCACTACATTTCGTGCGGTGTTTAAAATGGTGTTGAGTTCGCCCTGCGAAACATTGGTGTATGCGATAGGAGCGAGGATGCCGTTTACTTCATCCCATTCCCAGACTTCGATGAGGCCGGTGCCGGCTGTGGCATAACTCAGTTGATATACTTTATTTAAAAGTTCACGAAGGCTTGAAGGTTCCCATTCCGGGGCTTTTTTGAGTAAAACATCTTCTAATTTGAGCGAAATGTCTAAAAGCTCCAGGCGCTCTTTGGCACTTTTTACCTGAGTGATCTGAGTGCGTATGTTGCACAGCAAATCACTGATCTGAGGGATCAAAGAATCTGCGGGGGTTTCAAACGTGTTTGCCTTGGTAAACTGAAGCAGGGAAGTTTTTACATCGGGGTTGCTTTTAAGGCTGCTTACCCGTTTGTTGAGCGCCGTAAAATTGATGGGAGCATAGTACTCGCGCATAGTTTCCAGCAGTTGGTTTAAATCGGTTTTCAGGTCTCCCGAGAGCTGATCATTATACTGCTGCATAAAATTTTGAACCAAAGCCACATCACTTACATCGGGCTGGCCGTGAATTTTCACACGGGCATCCATAAATTTAGGGAATTCTTCAGCAATCACTTTTGATTCGCTGCGCATCCGCTGGGCGAGGTTGTCGTCTCCGGCATGTGGAATGTCTTTAAGCGCCTGGCGGATGAGGTAGTAATTGGCTTCCAGACGGGCATCGTCTTTTAAAAGCCATTCAAAAAACTCAATACCCCAGGCTTCTTCATCTTCAGACTGAATGGCACCGCGGTAGAATTGTGCTTTTTCCAGAATCCAGCCATTATCTACACTTTTCAGGTAGTTTCCCAGTTGGTATTGTTTGAGGCGGCTGTGCTCATTTGAGGCATCCCAAAATTCCTGCTTGTCTGCGGCGGCGAGAATTTCACCAAAGTATAACTTATTGCGCTTAGCAAGATTTTTAGTGATTTCCTTATAACTGGCGTGCTGAATACCATCTACGCCTTCCGGGCAGGGATCTTTGGGCTCCCGCATCGTGCCGTCTTCACAGAACCAGCGGATGCGCAGGTAGGGACCTCGCGGATCATTTTTAAATTCCTGAATGGTGTTTTTGATGCTTTCGGCAGCGTATTCCTGGGCTGTAGCCTTAAACCCGATAATCATTAGAATTCCGAAGGCCAGACGTAGTGCAGTTTGCATAAATGGTTGTTTGCCACAAATGTAAGTGCAAGCCCTGTTAAGAATGGCTTAAAAAAGTTTATGATTTTCTTAAAAGTCGAAAAGTTGATTCAAAATTTAAGGATTTGGTTTTCAGTTTTCTGTTTACCGTTTTGGATTAGATATTTTAAATAACCCAATAACCCAATAACCCAATAACCCAATAACCCAATAACCCAATAACCCAATAGCCCTATTCTTCCATTTCGAGTTTACTGAGCTTTTTATAATTGTCTTTGAGGCGTTTTAACAGGATACCATAGAGTAATTTGTAAAACAGCCAGATCACTAGCGTGAAGATTAGAATAGAACCGGTAAACGTAGCGATAATGCTTAAGGGTAGGTGTTTAGAACCATCGGGATCAATCACATACAGGCTGTCAAATTTAGGGTCATAAGCTGCGCTTGCCACAAAAACAACAATGCTTACCAGAATAACCATTGCCAGATTGTAGATCACGTATGCGTTAACAATTTTTCGCACTCTTAAGATGTTTTTCATCAGTTTTCGGGTGCTTGAAGTGGTTTCGACCTCTTTATACGTTTTATAAAAACAGTAGATAAAAAATCCGAGAACCGCGTATTGAATGATTGTTAGAACAATATCAAACTCAAGAAGGTGTAGCTCTTTAAATTTGTCAATTTGTTCTGCATTTATGCTTATGACATTGAGGAACGTCCAAAACACAAATTCCAAAATGGAAACATAGAGCAACCATTTCATCAGCGATGAGGAGCGTTTATGGGTCATTTTATATATGGAGTCTGTGCTCACTACGGGTAGATCGGCTTCCTGCCGCTTCCAGTCCTGTTTTAAAAATTCAAGTTCATCCATCGGGTGCTACACATTTAATAATTCTTTTAATTTGCTTTTCACGCGGTTCATCTTTACCCGCGCGTTAACCTCACTTATTCCCAGAGTTTCAGATATCTCACTATAGGGTTTGTCTTCGAGGTACAGGAAGACTAAAGCCTTGTCGATATCATTGAGTTGGCGTATGGCTGCGTACATTAACTTAAGCTGCTCTTCTACCGTATTATCATACTCGGTACTTGCGATTTTAAACATCACATTATCGTAGTCTGTAGTAGGTATACTGCGCTTTTTCTTGCGGTACAGCGTTATGGCCGTGTTGAGTGCCACCCGATACATCCAGGTACTAAACTTGGCATCCCCTCTAAATTTAGGGTAGGCCTTGAAGAGCTGTATAGTAATCTCCTGAAATAAATCATTATGTGACTCCCGGTCGTGCGTGTACAATCGGCAGATTTTATGCACGATGTTCTGGTTAGCCTCTAGCTGGGTTACAAATTGTTTTTCAAGTTGCGGATCCAATTTTGAATTGTTAGTTATGAAATTAGTATACCCGAGCTTAACATTGTTACAGCTAGTGCTAAAATATTGATAAAGATTAAGCCGTCTCTGCGCTGTGTCTTAACTTTACGATAAACTAACCGCTATGAATATCCCTGATTCTCAAAAGCCTCGCATCGTAATCATAGGTGGGGGATTTGGAGGAATGAACCTGATTAAGAAGTTAAAAAAAACAGATTATCAGGTCGTTTTACTTGACAAACGCAATTTTCACACCTTTCAGCCTTTACTCTATCAGGTCTCTACATCAGGGCTCGAGCCGGAGTCGATAGCGTATCCCTTGCGCAAAATTATTCGCAATCAAAAAAATATGCATTTCCGCATAGCGGAAGTGAAACGTATTGATACAGCGCTTAAAAAAGTACGTACCGATATTGGTGATATCTCCTACGATCATCTGGTGATTGCAACCGGCACCCGAACCAATTTCTTCGGAAACAAAACAATTGAAGAGAATGCAGTCTGGATGAAGAGTTTGCCACAGGCACTGAACATTCGCAGTTTGATGTTTGAAAATCTGGAAAAGGCAAATCGTACCAACGATCCTGTTAAGCGGAAGGAATTTCTAAGATTTGTCATCGCCGGTGCCGGCCCAACAGGGGTAGAGCTTAGCGGTGCGATTGCCGAACTGCGTTCTAACGTCCTACAGGCCGATTATCCGGATATGGACATTTCAGAAATCGAAATACATTTGATTGAAGGAGCAGACCGCGTATTGCCGCCTTTTAGTGAAAAATCATCTGCCAAAGCTCAAAAGTTTTTAGAGGATATGGGCGTAATCATACACCTGGAAACTTTTGTAGCCAATTATGAAAACAATCGTGTGACTACCAAAGGTGATCTTACGCTTGATACCGCTACCTTTATCTGGTCTGCAGGTGTAACCGGGGCATCTATTGAAGGTTTTGAGTCTACCTCACTTTTACCGAAACTCAACCGGTATAAGGTGGACGTATATAACAGGGTGGCCGGTTTTGAAGATATTTATGCCATTGGCGACATCGCCTTAATGGAGACCGAAGACTGGCCCAAAGGACACCCACAGGTGGCTCAGCCCGCCATTCAGCAGGGTAAAAATCTGGGCAAGAATTTCATCAATATGGAAAAGGGTAAAGACCTTAACCCTTTTGAATACTTTGATAAAGGCTCTATGGCGACCATAGGCCGAAACAAAGCGGTTGTTGATATTGGTAAACTGCAATTTGGGGGCTTCTTCGCCTGGTTTATCTGGATGTTTATTCACCTCTGGTTTTTGGTAGGTTTTAGAAACCGGGTGGTCACGTTCTTCAATTGGACCTACAGTTACATCAACTACGACAAGGCGGCGCGCTTAATCGTTCGGCCTTTTAAACAGAATAAAATCATTGCAGAAGAGGACTAGTATGTTTGTGTGTCAGGCTTGTGTCAGGCTGAGCCTGTCGAAGCCTTCTTTTCTTTATTAGAAATTATTTAAAGTCTTGCGGTATTTGAGCAGACTACTTTGTTCCGCGCTTCGAGATTTTTAATCAATACCTTCGGTAAACTCCTTGATTTCTCCAAATCGTGGACTTAGGGGCGAAAAGAACTGCGTGACCATACCGGTATGATTTTTATTCAGGATAATTAAGTCTGCTTCGGGCTGGTATTCTTTCAGCTTTTGGTAAAACAAATCGTTGTAATAATACAGGGAAGGATAGGTCTTGGTGCCTAAAAACATCAGGATAGGCGGAGCCTTTTCGTCTAAATAATAAAAAGGCGAAGCTTTCTTCCATTCCTCCTTATTTGTGGTCCAGGTCACGTCGTAATAATCTTCAGCAGTAGGCGGATTTTCCTGAAGATACTCATACATATCAAGGCCTGCCGCATCGTCCAGAATGATTCCTTTAATATAATCGGGGTTGTTGAGATAGTCTGGGCTCATCGTAGCCAGAGCAACCAGATGGCCGCCTGCAGAATGACCCATAAGAAAAATCCGGTCGGGTTTACCACCATAGTTGGCGATGTTCTCGTGCGTCCAGCGTATGGCTTCAGCGATTTCCCGGGTCATCCCATCATAGTTCACATAAGGACTCAGCGTATAACCGGGCACTACCGCCACATAATCTTTACGCGCAAAATTGCGACCCACAACCGAATAGGTTTCTTTATTACCGCTATTCCAGTTTCCGCCGTGCACAAAAATCAATACATCGTGTGGATTGAGTGAATCTTTAGGCTTAAAAACATTGAGTTTGGGTTCTTCGGCAGAAGCGGTGTAATCACCTTTTATGTAGGTGATGTCTTCCTGCTTTACAGAAGCGCAGCTGGTGATTAAAACGGCTATGAGCAGATAAAATATTCGCATGGTTTAGAGTTGGTTTAAGATACTAACGTCGCTTTTCAGCTTTTATTCCCATTTTTCAATAACAAGATTGGAGGTGTGGTTATAGGGTGGTTAGCGAGCTTGTTTAGTTTTTTTAGTCCTGGCTACTTTTTGTATTTATCATTTAATCCGACACGTTTTTTAATCAATGGGATTGCCTTTTCGAGCCGGCTTAGACGGGTTTTCGGTTGTTTGGCAGCTGTTATATACTCGGCATATTCTTTTTGTAGACCGGGAGTAAGAGTATGAAATGCATCTTCTAAACCGAAATGAATGGCAAAAGCCTGCTTTAATTCATCAGGAAGAGCCACCTCACTGCCTGAAGATGCCGTTTTGATGTCAAGTCCCTTTTTCTGATTCGAAATCGCCTGTTTCAAAAAGTCTTTAAGCTGAACTTTATCAATATCAGAAATCCTCTCGTAACGCAGCTGTCTCAGTGCTTTGGTCTTGCCTTCCTGCGCATTAAAAAGCAATTTTTTTGGGTCTTGCAACAGGGCTCCGTGGAAAAACCAAACGCCAAAATGATTTTTAAACCGGGCGAGTCCTGCGACGTTTTTGCCGTTCAAAGTATAGACCGGACTGTTCCATTTAAAGGTTTCGGTGAGTTCGGTTTCCTGAAAAATAGCCCGAAGCTTTAAGAGGGCATCTTTAAACTCATGCTCCTCCTCAAAATAGGCCTTGATTTTGCTGGACTCGTTCATTTTTGGTTGAGAATTTTGGAGACTTTTTTAGCATAAAAAATTAACTATAAAATTAACTAAAACGCTCCTGTTAAATTTTAAAACGGAATCTTTTTCGTATTACATTAGTACTACTAATACGTGATCAAAATGGCACAAAACAAGTCTGCTAAAAAGGCTCCAGCAAAACAGGCAACCAAGCCTGCAGCTGTGAAACCAGCGAAGACTGCTTCTAAAAAGAAGTAATCTGAAATTATCTAAGGGCATCCAGGATGCAGCCGATATAAATTAAACGAAAGCCACTTAAAACGTGGCTTTTTTGTTTCTCGATATTGGGGATTAAAATATTCTTTGGCTTGCTTTATAATCGAAAGTTAAATCAGAATAATTTACTCCACCTCAGGCAAGGTAGCGCTTTTAAGGGCTCCTAAAATTCCCAGAACAGAAAGCAGCGCGATAATACCTTCTACCGAAACCAGCGATGCCAGAGCACTCAGGCCACCCGTAATGAGTAAGATAAAACCAATCAGCGTATTACTAACCGCCACATAATCGGTGCGGCGATTGCCCTGAGCCATATCTACGATATAGGTTTTTCGCCCCAGGCGCACACCCTGATGCGCAATTCCCAGAACAAAGAACGCCACGGGATACAGCCAGTTTTGGTCACGCCAGGCCGGTATAAACTGAATTATCGCAACGATCAATAGACCTAAACCTGCCGTTAAGGTGGCAGAATAAGTCATCACTTTTTTACTGGATTTATCGGCCATTTTACCCCAAACCGGCGCGCTAATGATGGAAGCCACGCCGTTGGCAATGATAAAAAGCCCCAGTAAGTAGGCTTCCTTACCCACATACCGCTGCGCAAGCAATACGTAATAGGGAGCCGTAAGGGCCGAACATAATAGTAGCGAACGCGTGATGACAAAATTGCGAAAATGTTTGTCTTCCTTCAATAAGCCCAATCGATCCCGGGCTTCTTTCAATCCATTTTTACCGCCATCGGTTTCTCCCGGATATTCTTTGATATTCGCATAAATAAGAGCAGCGATGAGCCATAAACTGGCCGCAAAGAAGATGAGGTAGCTGTAAAATTCGATGCCTACATCATCTTTCGATTTATAGAGGATAAAAAGTCCGGCAGCGAGTACCAGCGCTCCGCTCACCGATGAGGTGTAGCCCTTGAGTTTTCCGCGTTTGGTTTTGGGTATGGTTTTTCCCAGCACATCTTTGAATGCAATAGAGCACAGGCCTCGGGACAGGCTAAAGGCGATCAGACAGGCGATAATGAGCCAGCCGGCAAGTCTTCCTTCAAAAGATAAGGCTACAAAACCAATACCTGCGATGGCCAGAAATTGTAACAACGAACCCAATACCCAAACCATTTTCCGAACGGGACGTTTTCTGATGTAATGCGCAATAAACAATTGAGGCAGCATCGACCCGCTTTCGCGAATGGGCACGATAAAACTGATGAGCATCACCGGCGCATTCACATAACTCATCACCCATGTCAATACCGTTTTGGGATTGCTCAGGGTATCGCCCAGCGAAGTCAGCATATTGCTGATGAGAATCAGGAAATAATTTTTGGGTGTTTCCCGGCACGCCTGGTCATCAATGGCTTTACAGGTACGCGCGTCTTCTTCGTCGTTAAGGTAATCGTAGAGTTGTTCGAGATTGGTAGAGTGGTGGCTTGTGCTCATAGGGGGTGTGCAAAATCAAAGGAATCTAGTCTTTTGAAAGTTTTTTCAACCGCGACCAGGCACCTAGGCCAATAAAAAACGCTGCCGTAAAATTCAGATAAAAAGTTAAATCGAAACTTTCGTAAAGAGCCAGAATCACATTGGCAATCATTAACAGAAGGGAAATGCCTATAATTCTTTTGAAAAATCTGGGATTTTCAATCATTTGCTACTCTTTTAAAATCGGCCCTAAAACTTCCCAAACGTTTTCGGCTAAAATCTTATGCCCTTCGGCTGTGGGATGAATACCGTCATTTTGGTTGAGACTGGCGATACCGCCTACATCTTCAAGCAAAAAGGGGATGAGTGCAATATTGTTTTCTTCGGCCAGTTCCGGAAAAATTGCTTTAAAATCGGTGGTGTATTCGGTGCCCAGATTAGGAGGTAATTGCATTCCGGTAAGTACGATTTGTGCACCGGGCGCTTCGGTTTTTACTTTATCAATCATCCATTGCAGGTTTTCGCGTGTTTCCGCCACCGCCACTCCGCGTAGGCCATCATTGGCGCCCAGCTCGAGAACAAAAACATCCACATCCGGTTCGAGTACCCATTCGAGCCGGTTTCGGCCACCGGCCGTGGTTTCGCCGCTCAATCCGGCATTGATTACGGTATACTCCAGTCCCAGACTGTCTATTCGGTTTTGAATCAGTGCAGGGAAGGCATTATCAGGATTGTCGAGACCGTAGCCCGCAGTGAGACTGTCACCAAAAAATAAAATACTTTTTAAAGTGCTATCGGTTTCGGTCGTGGCCGTTTCCTCAGTTTGGTTGGTTTCGCTTTCGGTTGCAGACGCGTTTGAGTTGTCTTTACACGAATGCAGCACCATTCCGCCTAAAAAACAACAAAAGATTAACAGGGTTCGTACGCGGAGTCTATTCGTTATCACAAGCATTTGTTTATTTTGCTGAAAAGCCAAAACCTGCGGTTTGAGCCCAATTTTTCTGTCAAAACCACTTATACTATGCCTTTCATATTAGAAATTTCAAATTTAGAAAAAAGCTATACCAGTGGCTCCAAAAAGCTAAAGGTACTTGAAGATATTAACTTTAGTATAACAGAAAACGAAACATTTGCGATCGTGGGCCCTTCCGGAAGCGGCAAAACCACGCTTTTGGGATTGTGTGCCGGCCTCGATCGGCCAGACTCCGGTAGCGTGATTCTTAACGGGACCGAACTCAGCAGCCTTTCGGAAGATGAGCGCGCCATGTTGCGCAACCGCGATGTGGGCTTTGTGTTTCAGGATTTTCAACTCCTGCCCACGCTTACCGCTTTAGAAAATGTTGCAGTTCCGCTGGAATTACAAGGCGACGGGCAAGCCACAAAAAAGGCAGAAGCTTTGCTTCAAAAAGTGGGATTAGGGGACCGTGGCGATCATTATCCCACTCAACTTTCAGGAGGGGAGCAGCAACGTGTTGCCCTTGCACGGGCTTTTGCTAATGATCCCAAGATTTTATTTGCAGACGAACCCACCGGAAATCTGGATGCCGAGACCGGGGAGAAGGTAGTCGACCTGCTTTTTGAACTTAATAAAGAGCGCGGTACTACACTGGTGTTGGTAACCCACGATATGGAGCTGGCACGCAAAACCCAAAATATCTTAACAATCAGGGGCGGAAAAATTGCAAATCTCACAAGCGCGGCGGTATGAGTAAAAATCAGAAGATGACAGCGGGTGCGGCCTGGCTTTTTAAAATGGCCTGGCGCGATTTTAAAGCCAGTGCGGGTAAACTCAGTCTGTTTATGGTTTCAATCGTGCTGGGTGTTGCGGCTATTGTGTCTATTCAGTCGTTTGGAGAAACCCTGAAAGATAACATCGCGCTGCAATCTAAAGCCCTGATGGGTGCCGATTTTAAGATTGACAGCGATAATGCCCTGACCGAAGATGCCTTACAAATCGTAGATTCTCTGGGTGGCGCAGATGCGGAAGAAATTTCGTTTGCCTCCATGGCTTTATTCCCAAAAAACGGAGCAACCAAATTGCTTCAGGTACGTGGTATTAGCGAGGGTTTTCCATTTTATGGGGAAATCGAAACGCAACCCGAAAACGCCGGAAGAAACTATGCAAAACGTAACGGAGCCCTGGTTGATGCAACCGTGATGCTGCAGCTGGGTATTGAAGTAGGCGATACGGTAAAAATAGGGGAGGCGCGTCTTCCGGTAGTGGGCGAACTCAAAAATCTGCCAGGCAGTAATGCGGTGTTTAGCGCCATCGCTCCGCCTGTGGTGATTCCGTATTCCTACGTTGAACAAACCGGTTTGGTGCAGTTGGGAAGCCGTATTGATTATCAATATTATTTTAAGGCTCCAAAAGCCGATATGCAACTTCTTGAAGATAGGATAGGCGACCGCCTGGATGCCGCAGAAGCCGATCTGGACACCCATACTTCAACGAGCGATCGTCTGGGCAGGCGTTATGAGAACTTCGGAAAGTTTCTCAATCTGGTAGGTTTTGTAGCCTTGTTGCTGGGATGCGTGGGCATCGCCAGTGCGACCACCATTTACATCCGGGAGAAATTGCGTTCGGTGGCGGTTTTAAAATGTCTGGGCGCTACGCGAAAGCAGGCCTTTTTGATTTATTTGATTCAGATTGCGGCCATTGGTTTGCTGGGCGGAATTCTGGGTACCGCTCTAGGCCTCGCCTTACAGCAGTTGTTTCCGGTTTTGCTGGAAGGTTTGCTGCCGGTGGATGTCAAAATCACCTGGTCTGCACCGGTCATCGCGATGGGGATTTTTATCGGTATGTTTATGTCGGTGCTTTTTGCCCTGTATCCTTTGTTGAGCACACTCTATGTCTCTCCTTTACAAACGCTTCGGTTTACTGAGGATGCCGGCAGTCAATCGCGAAGTACCGCGATTTTGGTAAGCGGTATCATTCTGCTTTTTATCTTTTTATTTTCCCTGTGGCTGCTGGGTGATTGGAGGTATGCGCTGGCTTTTCTGGGTGGCATCGTCGTTACCTTTAGTATTCTGGCAGGAATCGCCCATCTTTTTATGCGCGTGTTGCGCCGTTATTTCCCTACCTCGTGGAGTTTTACCTCGCGCCAAAGTTTGCGCAATCTCTTTAGACCCCGCAATCAGACGGTGGTACTGATTCTGGCGATTGGCGTGGGTTCTTTTTTAATAAGCACCCTGTATTTTACCAAAGATATGTTGCTGGCGCAGGCCAATCTGGACAGCAGTGCACAACAGGCCAATATGATTTTGCTCGATGTTCAGCGCGATCAGATGCCTTTGGTGGCTCAAACGCTACGAGCAAATGATCTGACGCCTCTTGACGAAGTTCCTATCGTGACGATGCGGGTACATAGTATTAATGGTCGCGATGTCGCAGATATCAAAACCGATACCACCACCCAAATCAGCCGCTGGATTCTCAATCACGAGTTCCGCACCACCTATCGCGATTCGTTAATCGGCTCCGAAAGTCTTAAGGAAGGAAGCTTCACTCCCCGAATAGAAGATGGGACCGAGCCCGTTCCGGTTTCGGTGAGTGATAATTTTGCGCAGGATGCGGTTGTGGCTGTCGGTGACCGGGTAACCTTTAATGTGCAGGGCAGGCTTTTGGAAACCACCATAGGCAGCATCAGGTTGGTTGACTGGAGCCGTTTGCAGCTCAATTTTTCGGTGGTGTTTCCGGCGGGAGTGCTTGAGCAGGCACCGCAATTTGGTGTGATTACGACCCAGGTGCCCAATTCGGAAATTTCCGCAGCTATACAGCGTATTTTGGTTAAGGATTACGCGAATGTTTCGATACTCGATTTGCGCCAGGTGCTTAATGTGATTGAAGATTTGCTTACCAAAATCAGCTACATCATCAACTTTATGGCGTTTTTCAGCATCCTGATAGGGATCATCGTCCTGCTTGGAGCGGTGCGTACCAGTAAGTATCAGCGCATTCGCGAAAGCGTTTTGCTGCGTACGATGGGAGCCAAAAGCAAGCAGATTTTACGCATTCAGGGATTGGAGTATTTGTATTTGGGACTCTTGGGAGCACTTTCCGGGATTTTGTTATCGCTAATAGGAAGTCTTTTACTGGCGTATTTTGCCTTTGACACCACGTTTATCCCCAGCTGGGTGCCGTTTGGGATACTGTTGCCGGGTATTACCCTACTGGTTTTAATTATAGGCCTTACAAACAGCATCAGCGTTATAAAAAGTTCGCCTTTGGAAGTATTGCGGAAAGAAAGCCGATAGGTTTTTCAATCCTCAATCAAAAAACGGACTTTATCAGCAGGGCTTAAGTGGGCAATGTTGCCCATGATTTCGACCTTGTTGATACGTTTGAGTATCGTCTGTGGATCAAGCGGAAAAATACGTTCCAGGCCATCAAGATAGCTTACTTTAAAATACTTACTGTCTGTTGAAAAGCAAATGGCCACCCCGGGATTGTCAATAAAATCAAGGTCGAGAGCGATAAGCTGTTCACCGTGCTTATTAAAAACCGCTTTGTAACTCGCAAAGTAGTTGCCGTCAGGGCTTTCTACAGATTCCAGTTTTACCCCTTCCGCATCCGGAAATTGTGCGATGACCGCGCCATCTTTTGAGTGCAGGCTTTGTGCAAAGTGAAACCAGGTAAAGGGATCGTTATTTTGAGAATCATCGGGTGTGATGTAGTAAAACGAATCAAGAGACGAATTCCCCTGCTCACTGTCATCATTGCGCAATTCAATATAGGGAAATGCAGCTGTTTTGAAATAGTAAGTAGTTTGCGGCAAATCTTCCCGATACCCGTTTTCATAAGTGCTGCCAAAGCTCGCCACCCCTATGAGATCATCATCATTTAAAAGCGAAATTCCTCTCACCGGATATCCTTCTTCGGCCATAAGGATTGCGCGGTCTTTAAAGCGGTTCTTATCGGGGTTTGAGCGGTAAAAGGCGTTGTCTAAAACCGCTGTTTTGCCGTTAGCCGAACCCAAAACCGTGTAGGTACCATCATTTGAAATATCAATATCCTGAATATAACCGGTAAAGCCTACAAAACCCGGAAGTAGAACGTGTACCCGGTTGATGTAGAAATCTGCCGTTTCTATAAAATAAAGTTGGGTGAATCCTACGGCATTGCTTGAAACCGCAAGTATAGCAGACTCATTTTCAGAATCGATATACAGATCTGATTGATTGCTTAGATAATTGTCTTTTGGTACCGTATTTAAAATGGAATCGGTAAGTTGTAAAACCCGGGATTCAAAGGGAGTACGGGCAACACGGGGTGCGCTGTTTTCCATACTTTCAAAATCGGGCAAATCGTCTGTTTGCTCCTGATAAAACCCATAGCCGCTGTAAAATACTTTAGTGATTAATTCTCCGGCTTCTGCTGTTGGAAAGTCGTTCTCCTGGGCAAAATTCCAGGCATATTCTGCTAATCTTAATGACCTGGTGGGATCTTCGGTGAATTGAGCCTGTGCATTCGCAAGGTAACTGGATAGCAAGGCTCTGTTTTTTTGGTTCACCGCATAGAACAACGCGATAATTACAGCAACAAGCAGGATGCTCAAAACACTTATGGCGGCGTTCCGTAGGCGTACTGTGCGCTTGTGTTGTTTTACCGCTTCACCCACCATATCGCCAATAGATTTACCGTGCAGGGTAGCGGCGAGTAAAACCACGCGGTTTTTAAATTCGGGATTTTCCAGAGTTAGTTTTTCTTTGGGTCCCAGATTCCTGAAATCAACGTAAAAAGGCTCGCCATTAAAAGCCCCCGAAAGTACCTTGGGAATAGCCGTGGTTACATTCCAGTCAAAATCATTGGTGCTCTCGTCCCACAAAATTTCGCCCTGCGTCAAAACAATCAAAAAGGTATCTATTGACTTGTGATCCCTCCACCATTCGGCTTCCCGTGCGCACCATTTGGATTGTGCATATTTTTCGCAAGCCATACAAATAAAGTATTCCGACTCTTCAAGCCCTGTTCTAATCTTTTCGCCCAGATCGGCAGCTGCCGAAAGATCATTTGCATCTCTAAAAATCTCGAGCGCCCGACGCTTGAAGGTAGGTTTTGCAAATTTCTCCAGCGCTTTTTCGAGGCTGGTGCCCAAATCGGTGTCCTGACTGTGGCTGTAAGACAGAAAAGCTTTGTATTTCATAAGATGGGTTTAAAGCTCCGATGATTGGAAGTCAGGAGTTCGATACACTACGAAAGTTAGCTTTTATTTGTAAAATATTAATTATCAAAGAATTGTATTTTTCAGGGAATGGAGTGGCTGTGTACGAAGTGATGTACTCAAACCTGAGTATCCGGGTTTTTTAATAATACGATGAATTATAAGTTCAGTAAGTAGGCATAGACTACGTACCAACAAAACCGGAAGGATTGTTTTATGCAGTTCAATCGCTAAAGCAGTTATAGTACATCCCAATTGCATAAAATGAATTCGCTTGTGCCGTTTGAGATTCTGTTGTTATGTTTTGCTGGGTCGATACCAGTAGCCCGAAACAGCCGAAACCGCATCAAAATTCACCCTTTTAGGTATTTAGGAATGAAGCTCGTTAAAAGGCTGGTCTTTAACCCTTATCCTTTAAAATTGCGGCTTTGGCTTCTTCCAGATAGTTTCGGCCAATGGTGTAGCGCTTGTTGGCAATTTCTACACTGTTGCCTTCAACCGTATCAACCCGGTTGATGTTTGCGGTGTAGGAACGGTGAATGCGTATAAACTGACTTGCCGGTAACTCGTCTGTAAAACTGCTCAGGGTTTGATGTACTACGTAGTTGCCTTTGGTCGTGATGATTTTAATGTAATCTTTAAGGCTTTCGACCAAAAGAATATCATCAAAATAAACCTTCTTCATTTTCTTCTTGTCAATTTTGACGAAAATGCTGTCTTCATCTGAGGTTACAACAGGTTTAGACTGGTCTTTTACCCGTGCCACAGCCTTGTTGGTTGCTTTCAAAAACCGCGGAAGGGATATGGGTTTAACCAGATAATCCAGCACTTCGAGCTCAAAACCTTCAACTGCATATTCCTCGTGGGCCGTGGTGAGAATCACCATAGGTTTTGCGTCCAGGCTTTTAAGGAAGCTCAGGCCGTCTATTACCGGCATATTGATATCCAGAAACAGCAGATCTACTTCATTTTTTCGGATGAAATCCAGACTTTCAATCGCGTTGTCAAAGGTTTTTACGACTTCGAGACCCGTTAGTTGCGCAATATGATTTTTAATCACATTGATGGCCAGGGGTTCATCGTCGATGATCACACATCTCAGGTTCATGATAAGTTTAATTTTAAGTGTACGTGATATTCACCGTCGGCTTCAAAAATATCGAGTTGATATCCTTCCGGGCCGTAGCCCAAGTTAAGGCGTTTTAATACATTCTCAATGCCTATGCCGCCGGCTTTGTTGAGGTTGTTCTTCAATCCCTTTTGCGGCAGGGTGTTAGTCATTTTAAAAACAAGCTGGTCTTCTTCAATTTGAAGTTTGATGCTGATGTGTACCTTGCCCGTGTTTTTCCCGGCACCGTGCTTAAATCCGTTTTCAATAAAATGAATAAGCAGCATAGGTGCGATTTTTCGGCCTTTGGGATTTCCGGTGATTTCAAATTCCAAATCGAGTTTGTCGTTGTAGCGTATGCGCTCCAGATCCAGATAATTCTGAATAAACTTAATCTCTTTGGTAAGCGGTTGCCGGTTTTGCTTGGTTTCGTATAACAAATACCGCATCAGGTCTGAAAGTTTTAAAATGGTATCGGGAGTATTTTCAGATTTCTCAAGACTCAGCGAATAAATATTATTTAAGGTATTGAAGAAAAAATGCGGCGAAATCTGAGAACGCAGAAAGCGTAGTTCGGTCTCCAGCTGTGATTTGGCCAGGTTTGAGGCCAGCTGGCGCTCCCGCATCCAGTCGATAGTGATTTTAATGGCGGCTACAAAGGAGATCACATAGAGTTCGCCCAGCATCATCACCACTACATAATTGAGGTTGAGGCTGGTGGTTTCTTCAGGGCCTTCGGGCCAGACGTTGTTACTGATTAAAAAATAGGTGAGTTCATACTTAATGATCACCATTAATAGGATGGAGCAGAACAGGCTTACGGTAAAGAGAATATACTTTCGCCGGTAAATAAACGTGGGGATGAGCACATAAATCGTAAAATAGGTGAGCGTCATGTGAATGGGAAACCCCAGTAAATTGGCCTTAAAGGAATAGAGATAATCGTTGTAATAACTTCCCCATCTCAAAAAATTAAACAGGAAATAGCACAGCCAAAAAATTGCGTGATGGGTAGGGTTAATCTTGTAACCCGTGGTGCTGTTAATTTTAAAGCTATTTTTAAATGTGGTTGTAAGAGGCATAAAGTGTCAGAGGACTTTTTGGCTGTTTAGCTTTTCAAAACTGTTGTTTGTCTAATAAAAGATTAAAACCGCGATAATATATCACATATTTATTAAAAATCTTAACAGATGATGCTCCCAAAGCTTAATCCTAACGCAAAACACGGCTGTAAAATTATCCTTTTAGGATGCCTTGCCGTGTTTTCTTCCTGTAAAAAAGAAAAGTCGGCTGAGGTTACTCCTCAGGTTCAAGAAGAACGTATGCTTACGGGCTACGCAGATCCCTTTATTGGGACCGGTGGCCACGGCCATACCTATCCCGGTGCAACCGTTCCTTTTGGGATGGTGCAGGTAAGCCCCGATAACGGGCGTAACGGCTGGGACTGGTGCTCGGGCTATCATTATTCTGATTCTCTAATTTCGGGTTTTAGCAATCTGCATTTAACCGGAACCGGTATTGGCGATCTGGCCGATATTTTATTTATGCCTGCGGCGAAAGAACTCGATTTGACCGGCACTTATGAAAATCCACAGGACCGGCCGTATGCTTCCAGTTTTTCGCATAAGCGCGAAAGTGCAGAACCGGGCTATTATATGGTTTATTTGCAGGATCCGCAGGTTAAGGTGAGTCTAACTGCGACGCAGCGTACGGCTTTTCAGAAGTACAATTATGAGGGTGCCGGTGAAGCTTCGGTGGTGCTCGATCTGGGTTTTGCCATCAACTGGGATGCACCGGTTGAAACTGCCATTGAGGTAGAGGATGCCATGACCATTAGCGGATACCGGTACAGTACGGGTTGGGCGAAAAATCAAAAAGTGTTTTTTGTGGCCGAATTCTCAAAGCCTATTGCCCGCTATAACTTATTTAAAGATCAGCAGAAATCAGAAGCCGGAAAGGTTACCGGAAAGACCACGGCGGGTCAGTTCTTTTTTGATATAGACGGAAGCCGCGACGTGACCGTAAAAGTTGCGGTTTCTTCAGTAAGCATTGCCAATGCCAAAGCCAATCTGAAAAGTGATCGGGATTTGGATTTTGAAACGGCAAGGACCGAAGCTAAAAAAGCCTGGAACCAGCAACTGAATAAAATAGTGGTGGAAACTCCGGTAGATTCCTTAAAAACGATTTTTTATTCGGCATTATACCATACGCAAATCGCTCCCGTAACTTTTTCAGACGTTACTGGCGAATTCCGTCTGGAAAACGACAGCATTGTCAAAGCCGATTATACAGCCTATTCAACCTTATCACTTTGGGACACCTTCCGTGCAGAAAACCCGTTGCTTGCTTTGTTGGAACCCGAAAAAGTTAGCGACATCATCAACTCGATGCTCGCGTATTATTCGGTACATAAAAGCCTGCCGGTGTGGACGCTCTACGGCAATGAGACCAATACGATGACCGGTAACCACGCGATTCCGGTAATAACCGAAGCTTATTTTAAAGGCATTACAGGTTTTGATGCCGAAAAAGCGTTTGAAGCGATGAAAAACACCCAGATGCGTGATGCACGCGGACTTCAGTTTTTAAAGGAGTATGGGTATATTCCGTATGACAAAATAGACGAGTCGGTCACCTTTACGCTCGAGTATGCTTACAACGACTGGTGTGTGGCGCAAATGGCCAAAGCTTTAGGCCGCGAGCAGGATTACGCATATTTCTTAAACCGCTCTAAATCCTACGAAAAACTGTACGACTCCGAAACCGGCTTTATGCGTGGCAAATCGGCTGCCGGAAACTGGCACGAGCCTTTCGATCCTAAATTCAGCAGACACCGTGACAACACTGATTATACCGAAGGTAATGCCTGGCAACACTCCTGGTTTGTACTTCACGATACCGATAATTTTATCAAACTGCACGGAGGGGAAGAGCCCTTTACCAAAATGCTTCAACAGCTGTTTACCGAAAGTTCTGAAATCACCGGGGATTATATTTCCAATGATATTTCGGGACTTATAGGCCAGTATGCGCACGGTAACGAACCCAGTCATCACATCGCTTACCTGTTTAACCGCGCCGGGAAACCCTGGCTTACGCAATACTGGGTTCACGAAATCTTAAAAACCCAGTACAACACCACGCCAAACGGCCTGAGCGGGAATGAAGATGCCGGCCAGATGTCTGCCTGGTATGTATGGAGTTCAATGGGCCTGTATCCCTTCAATCCGGCCAGTGCTGCATATGAAATAGGCAGTCCGGTTTTTGAGAAATCGGTTATTTCCCTGCCAAATGGAAAACGTTTCAGCATAGAAGCTAAAGGGGTTTCAGAAACCCATTTCTACATTCAGTCGGCTACCCTAAACGGAAAACCTTTTAATCAAACCGGCATTACCCACGAGCAACTAGTGGCAGGAGGAGAACTCGTGCTGACTATGGGTGCAGAGCCCAATAAAACCTGGGGTGTAAAGCAGGCCAATTAGTATGGAGTTAATAGACGTTGTAATTATTGCGGTTTACCTGTTGCTTACCATAGGCATCGGGATTTATGTAGCCAAAAAGGCTTCCAAAGGTCTGGACTCCTATTTTTTGGGCGGAAAAAGCATAAAATGGTATTATCTGGGGCTGAGTAACGGCTCGGGGATGTTTGACGTTTCGGGCACTGCCTGGATGGTGGGCATTCTGTTTTTATACGGGGTCAAAAGCTTTATGTTTATGTGGATCTGGCCCATCTTCAATCAGGTTTTTGTGATGATGTTTCTGGCCGTCTGGATACGCCGCTCCAATGTGATGACGGGTTCTGAATGGATTCTCTCGCGCTTCGGGGACGACAGGGCCGGTCGTGCCTCACACCTGATCGTGGCGATTTTCGCCGTGGTGGCATCGGTAGGTTTTATCGCCTATTTCTTTGAAGGCGCCGGTAAGTTTATGACCGTGATTTTGCCCTGGGACGCCAGTTTAATACTAGGTGATTTTACGCTGCTTAATGCCGAACAGGTTTATGCCCTAATCCTCATTCTATTAACCACGATTTACACCATTAAAGGCGGAATGTTCTCCGTAGTTTCTACGGAAGTATTGCAGTTTGGGATCATGGTGCTGGCCGGGATTCTGGTAGCAGGCTATACCTTTTTCGCCTTTACCGACACTGAAATTCAGGCCTTGATTCCTGCCGAATGGAAAAATGTGGTGTTCGGCAGCGAACTCACCGGTTTCTGGGCAGGTGACTATGAAAATTTTAACCGGCTGATCGATACACAGGGTTATAAAATGTTTGGTGCTTTTGTGGGGATGAGCCTGTTTAAAGGTTTTTTCGCAAGCATCGCCGGGCCTACGCCCAGTTACGATATGCAGCGTATCCTCTCAACCCGCACCGCAAAAGATGCGGCCTATATGAGCGGCTTTACCAATCTGGTTTTGTTCATTCCCCGGTATTTGCTTATCGCCGCCATTGTGGTTTTGGGATTGGTATACATCGCTCCCGAACTGGCTAAAGCCGGTGAGATTTCAGGAAATGATCTGGAGGTAATCCTTCCGCAGGTGATCAACAACCACGTACCTGTGGGGATTAAAGGCCTGCTGCTTGCCGGTTTGCTTGCGGCATTTATGTCTACCTTTTCGGCTTTTGTGAATGCAGGGCCTGCTTATATTGTAAACGATATTTATAAGAAATACTTCAAACCCGTAGCCACAGACCGGCATTATGTAAAGGCCAGTCACGTGGCTTCTTTTGCAGTCGTAACCCTTGGGGTTATAATGGGCTTTTTTGCAGACTCCATCAACTCCATTACGCTCTGGATTACGAGTTCGCTGTACGGGGGTTATGTGGCAGCCAATTTCCTCAAGTGGATCTGGTGGCGCTTTAACGGTTGGGGCTATTTCTGGGGAATGCTTAGCGGGCTGATTGTGGCCACCCTGCAATATGTGATTGATCAGGGCGCTTCAACCTATGTCGAGGGCAGCTTTTTATACTGGTATGCCCACGTGCCTGTTATTTATTTGTTTCCGATAATTCTGGGCTTTTCCTTGCTGGGCGCGTTTCTGGGAACCTATCTTACGCCTCCCACGGCGGCTGCAACTTTAAAAAGTTTTTATACTTCGGTGCACCCCTGGGGCTGGTGGAAACCGGTTCGGGAGCAGTTAACGGCCGACGAGGCGATAGAAAAAAATACCGATTTTGGCCTCGATATGCTCAACTGTCTCATCGGGATTGTTTGGCAATCGAGTATGATCGTACTGCCTATTTTTCTGGTGGTGCGCGATTACGAAAAAATGGCCTGGAGCCTCCTGATTTTCGGTGTAACGACCCTGATTTTAAAATTTACCTGGCTTGATAAAGTCAAAAAACTAACTACTTAATTTAAAGAAATACGATTCTATGAGTACAACCCCATTTCCCTGGCAAGACCGCCCGCAAGGCAACACCGATGTGATGTGGCGCTACGATGCCAACCCTATTATTGACCGGTATGCCATTCCTTCTTCCAACAGTATTTTCAACTCGGCCGTGGTGCCTTTTGAAGACGGTTATGCCGGTGTGTTCCGTTGCGATAACAAAGCGGTGCAGATGAATATTTTTGCGGGTTTCAGCAAAGACGGGATCAACTGGGAAATCAACCACGAGCCCATCGTTTTTGGCGCCGGAAACACCGAGATGATCGAGTCTGATTATAAATACGATCCACGGGTGTGTTTTATTGAAGACCGTTATTGGATTACCTGGTGCAACGGCTACCATGGCCCAACAATCGGCATTGGCTACACCTTCGATTTTAAAGAATTTTTTCAGTGCGAAAATGCCTTTTTGCCGTTCAACCGCAACGGGGTTTTGCTTCCGCAGAAAATAGACGGTAAATTTGCGATGCTCAGCCGTCCCAGTGACAACGGGCATACGCCTTTTGGGGATATTTACATCAGCTACAGTCCCGATATGAAATACTGGGGAGAGCACCGCTGCGTGATGAAAGTGGCGCCGTTTACCGAAAGCGCCTGGCAGTGTACCAAAATAGGAGCCGGGCCCGTACCTATTTTAACCGATGAAGGCTGGTTGCTGTTTTACCATGGCGTGATCAACACCTGCAACGGGTTCCGCTATTCGGTGGGGGCTGCGATTCTGGATAAAGACCGTCCCGATAAGGTCCTGTACCGCAGTCAGCCGTATTTACTGGCGCCGGCAGAATCTTACGAAATGGCGGGCGACGTGCCTAATGTGGTGTTTCCGTGCGCGACGCTGCACTCGGTTGAAGAAGATAAAGTAACGCTCTATTACGGCGCGGCCGATACGGTGACAGCAATCGCTTTTGGTAAGCTGAGCGAAATAATTGATTTTGTAAAAACAAACAGCCTGTAAATGAACATTCAAAAAGCCCTTCTTTCCCTTCTTTGCGCATTCGCTTTTTCGGGCTACGCCCAAAAGATTCCGCCGCGCAGTTATGTGGCGCATCGTATTGAAACACCTCTTAACATTGACGGCAAGGCCGACGAGCAGGAGTGGAAGGAAGCCGCTTTTTCGCAGCCGTTTATAGATATTGAAAGCGAAAAAATACCCAAATATGAGACGCGTGTAAAAATGCTTTGGGATGAGGAGAATCTGTATTTCTACGCAGAGCTAAACGAACCCCACATCTGGGCAACGCTGAAACAGCGCGACACGGTGATCTTTTACAACAACGATTTTGAGATTTTTATAGACCCCGATGGCGATACGCATAACTATTATGAGTTTGAGATGAATGCGCTCAATACCGTCTGGGATTTATTGTTGGTAAAACCCTATCGCGAGTCGGCACCGGTGCTGGACAGCTGGGATATTCAGGGCCTGCAAACGGCGGTTTCTATTAACGGAACGCTTAATGATCCCACCGATACCGATACGGGCTGGAGTGTGGAAATTGCGATGCCCTGGTCTGTTCTGGTGGAAGCCAGCGGTTCAAACGACCTGCCTGCAGATCAGTTTTGGCGTATCAACTTCTCTCGGGTAAACTGGGATTTTGAGCTGAATGAAGACCGCTACAGCCGCGCTCAAGATGCATCGGGCAACTACCTGCCCGAATACAACTGGGTGTGGTCTCCGCAAGGGGTGATCAATATGCACGAACCCGAGCATTGGGGCTATGTGTATTTCAGTTCTAAACCGTTGGGCGAAACCGAAAGTTTCAGCATCCCGGTTGATGAGCAAATCCGCTGGAAACTCTACGAAATCTACCGCAAACAAAAAGACTTTTACAATACCCACAAAGCCTGGGCAGAAGATCTGGACGATTTAGATGCCGCAAGTTTTGAGATTGAAGGGAAAATTGTAAAACCTGAAATCAATACGCACAAGATGGGCTGGACCATCTTTGTTGAAAGTCCGTTTACCGGCTACATGTACAGCATCCGGGAAGATGGTAAGTATTTGAAAATCGATTAAAACCAGAACTGGTACCTTAAAAATAGAATTCTATGAAACTTAAATTAATCCTTGGCTTGCTGCTTCTGAGTCTGGCGGCCACTTCATGCATCGATAATATTCATCCTGCGGGCAAGACCGCTAAAACCGAAGAAGCAGAACCGGAAACTGCTGATTTCAAATTCTGGACCTGGATGACGGCAGATGCTAAACGTACTGACGAATCTTACACGGCTGAATTTAAAAAATACAGCGATAACGGTCTAGACGCCGTTTTAATCAATACCAATGCCGATGCCGAATTGCTGGCACGTCTCACACCTCTGGCTACGGCTCAGGGTCTTGAAGTGCACGCCTGGATGTTTACGATGAACCGTCCCGGTGATACGGTTGCCTTACAACACCCCGAATGGTATGCGGTAAGCCGCGATGGAAAATCAACCTTTGATAACAGGCCGTATGTAGATTATTACCAGTTTTTATGCCCCACGCGGGAAGGTTCGCGCAATCACATTTTAAGTCTGGTAGACAAACTGAGCAAAGTAGAAGGGGTGAGCAGTTTTCACCTGGACTACATTCGGTATCCCGATGTATTCCTGCCCATAGGTTTATTGCCCAAATACGATCTCGTTCAGGACACCGAATTGCCCGAATACGATTTTTGTTATTGCGATGCCTGTGTTGAGAAGTTTGAAGAATTACATCATAAAAATCCGCGGGAGATGGAAAACACCGCGATTGATATGGAGTGGAAGCAATTTCGCCTCAATCAGATCAAGGCGGTTGTGGACGATGCCTATAAAGTAGCTCACGATAACGGAAAGATTTTAACCGGAGCGGTATTTCCATACCCGGAGATGGCTGATCATATGGTGCGTCAACGCTGGGATAAATGGGATATTGATGTGGTGCTGCCGATGATTTACCACAATTTTTACAATGAAGAAATAGACTGGATAGGCTTTGCCACCGGGCAGGGTGTAAAAGACCTCGAAGGTACCGGTACCGAATTACACACCGGGATTTACGTCCCCGAAATGTCTGCGGAAGATTTGGCAACAGCCATTCAACTGGCGAAGGATAATGGGGCTAAGGGAGCGGCTTTCTTTGATGGAAATGCACTAACTGATGAACAACTCGCGGTGATTAAAGCGGCAAACTAAGATTTATGGGGAAAGGAATTCAGGGAATACCAAAACTTTTTGCGGCACTTTGCCTTGGCCTCTTACTGGGTTGCGGTAACGGGACTGAAGAGCGGTTTAAGCCTGAAGCGGTAACGCTGATTCCAAAACCCAAACAGCTTAAGCTCGATGAAGGTAGTTTTCGGTTTACTGAAGCTACGGTGCTGGTAGCGGCAGACAGCCTCGCGGCTACCGTGACCTTTTTCCGTGAGCAGATGCAAGATGCGGCAAATTTTCCGCTCAGGCTTCAGCAGCAAACGCCTCAGGAAGATTATATCCTTTTCAGTTCAGATCAAAATCTGGGGCCTGAAGCCTATATTCTCGAAGTACATTCAGACTATATTGAGATCAAGGCTTCGGCAAAAGCGGGATTTAGCTATGCCTTGCAAAGCCTTCGGCAACTGCTTCCGGTGAGTTTTGAAACTAACGGGGCCGCATCCCTTAGCGTGCCCAACCTGCGTATTGAGGATGCCCCTCGCTACGCCTGGCGCGGACTCATGCTCGATGTTTCCCGGCATTTTTTTGAAACCGAATACATTTTAAAAACCCTCGACCGGCTGGCGCTGCTCAAATTCAACACCCTGCACCTGCATCTGGTAGACGATCAGGGCTGGCGCATTGAGGTAAAACAATACCCGAAGCTCACCGAAGTGGGGGCTTTTCGCGTAAATCAGGAAGATAAACACTGGAACGCCCGTGCCACGAATGACCCCGATGCAACCGGTACTTACGGGGGTTTTTATACTCAGGAAGATATCAAAAAGATCGTGGCCTACGCTCAGGATCGCGGCATACAGGTGGTTCCCGAGATTGAGATGCCTGCACACGTGATGAGCGCGATTGCATCCTATCCGTTTTTATCCTGCACGCAGGAACCCATCGCGGTGCCCAGCGGAGGGGTGTGGCCCATCACTCAGATTTATTGCCCGGGCAAGGAAACGACTTTTGAGTTTCTCGAAAACGTGCTGAACGAAATTATACCGCTTTTTCCTTCCAAATACTTGCACGTTGGTGGCGACGAGGCTACTAAAACCAACTGGGAAACCTGCCCCGATTGCCAGCGGCGTATCGCCGAAGAAGGCCTTGAGGATACCGAAGCACTTCAGAGTTATTTTATGAAACGCATCGGGCAATTTCTGGAGAAAAAGGGCAAAGTCTTAATCGGCTGGGACGAAATTCTCGAAGGAGGATTGCCCCCTGCCGCCACGGTGATGAGCTGGCGCGGTACCCAAGGCGGTTGGGAGGCTTCCGCCCAGGGGCACGATGTGATTATGACGCCCGAAAACCCCATGTATTTCAATTTTTATCAGGGTAATCCTGATGTGGAACCGCTGGCTTTCGATGCGGTAAATACGCTGGAGCAGGTGTATGCTTTTGACCCGGTGATAGACAGTATGAGCACCGCGCAACGCGGTCACGTGCTGGGTGCGCAGGCCAATTTATGGTCTGAATACATCACCACGCCTCAGGAGTCAGAGTATATGCTTTTTCCGAGACTTACGGCTTTGGCAGAGGTGCTTTGGTCCGGGAACGAGCAGCGCGACTGGGAAGACTATACGCAAAGGCTCAAGCGTTTTATGCCCAGACTCGAGGCTTTGGATATCGCCTATTCGCGCAGCGTTTATAATGTAGAAGTGAAAGCCGAACAGGATAGCCTCTCAAACGGAATCCGTATCGTTTTAAAGACCGAAATGCCCGATGCCGAAATCCGTTATGCGCTAAATGGCAATACCCTTGATGCAGAATCAGAACTTTTCACCGAAGCTTTACAGATTGATACGACAACCCAAATTAAAGCTGCGGTTTTCGAAGCCGGAAAGCCTGCAGGGCGTATTTTAGACAAAAGCTTTGATTTTCATAAAGCAGCAGGTACAGTTGCCGAAGTTAATCCGAAGTCGCACGAGGCTTATAGCGGTAAAGGCGCGGCCACTTTGGTAAACGTATTGCGGGGGTCGAAGAATTTTCACGACGGCCAATGGCTGGGCTGGCTCAATACACCGGTAGAGCTGCAGTTCGATTTAGGCAGCCTTCAGGAGATTGAGGAAGTGCAATTGGGTACTCTGGAGAATCAGGGCGCGGGTATTTATTTTCCGGTCACTGTGGCGGTGTCGGTATCTGAGGACGGTAAAACCTTCAAACCCGCAGGAACTTTTGAACGCGCATTTAAAGCAAACGGCAGTTCGAGTTTAGAGACTTTTGTCGTACCAATTCAGAATCAGAAAGCGCGTTATGTTAAGGTAAGTGTATCGCCTTATAGTTCGTCAAAGCTTAACGGCGTGTGGATGTTTATCGACGAAGTTTTAGTAAAGTAGATTACTTTAAACAGGCTCTTCAAACCAGACAGGAGCACAATTTTTAAATCATGCGATTTTCAACTTTTTTATCCTTCAGTATTCCGCTCAACTTTAAACACATACTGAGTTGTGTATTGGGATTAACCTGTGGTCTTTTCGCGAATGCGCAACAGGACTTTACCCAATATGTAAATCCGTTTATCGGGACTTCAAATTTTGGAGCCACCCATCCGGGAGCTATCGCCCCGCGCGGTATGGCCAGTGTTTCGCCGTTTAACGTGGCAGGAGGCGATACCGATTTGGAAAAAGACAGTCGCTGGTTGTCCAATCCGTATGTGTATGAAAATCGTTTTTTAACCGGTTTTAGCCATGTCAATATGAGTGGCGTGGGTTGCCCCGATCTGGGCGTGATCCTGAGTATGCCAACCTCCGGCGTGCTGGAAACCGACCACTTAAAGTATGGAACGACCTATAAAAACGAGATCGCCAGGCCGGGTTATTATTCGGTCGAACTCGATAACGGCATCAAAACCGAATTGACGGCCAGTACCCGTGTGGGTGTAAGCCGATATCACTTTCCGGCAGGGAAGGCCAATTTGCTCCTCAATCTGGGACTGGGCCTTACCAACGAGCACGGGGCGGTGCTGAAATTCAATTCGCCCACCGAAGTGGAAGGCTCGCGTATGGTAGGTTCGTTTTGCTATAACAATGCCGAAAGCGCTTATCCCATCTATTTCGTGGCCCGTGTTTCTGAAGCTCCTGAAAATTTTGGGATCTGGGATAAACCCGCGACTTATACAGGAGTTGAAGCCCAGTGGATGACCTATAACGGCAAAACCCGACTGAAGGAACACTTTATGAAGGAAGTCGTGGGGGACAGTATTGGCGCGTATTTTAAGTATGATTTTAAAGAAGCCACACAGGTTACGCTTAAAGTGGGGATCTCGTATGTGAGTATTGCCAACGCCCGGGAGAATCTGGATAATGAGGTTGGCGGATCAGATTTTGATGCCGTCTATGCCGAAACCAAAAATGCCTGGAATGATAAACTGGGCGTGGTTGAGGTTACGGGAGATGACCGGGATGATAAGACTATTTTTTACACGGCTTTGTATCATACCCAGATCGCACCCAGCATTTTAAATGATGCTAATGGTGAATACCCCGAGATGAACACCCGCAAGACCAAACATACCAACGGAACCCGCTATACCGTGTTTTCGCTGTGGGACACCTACCGCAATTACCATCAGTTGATGAGTTTGCTTTATCCTCAGGAACAACTGGATATGGTGAATTCCATGCTTGCTATTTATGACGAAAACGGCTGGTTACCCAAATGGGAGCTCAACGCGACCGAGACGTTTACGATGGTAGGCGATCCTGCGGCAGTTGTGCTGGCCGATACCTATCTGCGCGGCATCACCGGTTTTGACGTGCAAAAGGCCTATAAAGCCATGCTCAAAAGTGCCGATACCCGTGAGGCCAATCCGGTGCGACCCGGCATCGGGGAATATATCGATCTGGGTTATGTAAGTTACGATTCGCACATTAAAGGCCCCGTATCTACCACTCAGGAATACAACATCGCCGATTATGCCATTGCCCGTCTGGCGGAAGCTTTGGGAGATAAAAAAACAGCCAAACGTTTTGATCAACGGGCGCTTTCGTATAAGAAATTGTACAATAAAAAATCAGGCTTTTTACAACCCAGGATGGCCGATGGCAGCTGGTACGCACCTTTTGATCCTTCGGCAGGTGCTAATTTTACCGAGAATCCCGGGTTTATTGAAGGCAATGCCTGGCAGTACCTCTTTATGCAACCCCAGGATATTGAAGGAATGATTCAATTGATGGGAGGTAACCGCAAGTTTGAAGCAAAACTCGATGCGCTTTTTGAGCAGGGACAGTTTGATATGGCAAACGAACCGGATATTGCCTATCCGTTTTTGTACAATTACCTGCCGGGTAAAGCATACAAAACCCGCAAAAAAGTAGACGAACTCATAGCTGCTTATTTTACGAATAAACCGGCAGGATTACCGGGTAATGACGATACCGGCACGATGAGCGCCTGGCTGGTATATGCGATGATGGGATTTTACCCGATGACTCCGGCTGATCCCGGTTATACCTTGACGCAGCCGCGGTTTGAGGAAGTGATTATTCATCTCGACCCTCAATTTTACGAGCGGGATGAGTTGGTAATTAAAAACGAAAGATCACGGGAATCAGAAGCTTCCGGTAAGTTTAGTTTAGACGGAAGGTCATTAAGTAATACGTATGTAGATCATAAAACCTGGGTGGAAGCCGGCGAGGTGATTTATAAGTGATTTGGCCAAAACCTGCCATTCATGTCATTTAGCTTCCCGCAGCGGTTGTCTATCGAATCTTTTTTGGAAACCTTAAAAAAATTAAGAATTTCAACTTAGCAACGAATAATATGTACTACATATTTTATTATATTTGGAATTGAATACGGTTTTTCCGGGAATTTTGAACGCTCAAAAAAAAGATAACAACCACTATGAAACCAGGTTTACAAGATTCAGCATTAATTAAATACGAACCGGCGGGTAAATTTGAAGAGACCCGCTTTGAGAAGATTCACAACATCAGCTTTGGGCAATCAACCGAAGCTTCGGCAATAGTTGCCCGTGAGATTGCAGATTTGATCCGCAGCAAAGCAGCTTCCGGTAAGCCCTGCATTTTGGGTCTGGCTACCGGTTCTTCCCCCATTAATGTGTATGCCGAACTCGTGCGTATGCATCGTGAAGAGGGTTTGAGTTTTAAAAATGTGATCACCTTCAACCTGGATGAATACTGGCCGATGGAAAAATCAGACGTGCAGAGCTATCACTACTTTATGCACGAGCATCTGTTTAACCATATCGATATACCTGCAGATCAGGTAAATATCCCCGATGGTACCCTTTCGCAGGAAGAAATAAAGCCTTTTTGCATCGCTTACGAAGCCAAAATCAAAGCTGTTGGCGGACTTGATTTTCAGCTTTTGGGAATTGGCCGCACGGGACACATCGGCTTCAATGAGCCGGGATCGCATTTCAACTCGGGTACGCGTATGATTACGCTCGATTATTTAACCCGTGCCGATGCTGCCGGTTCGTTTAGAGGTCTTTCTAACGTGCCAAAAAAGGCCATCACGATGGGTATCAATACCGTTTTGAGCGCTAAACGTATTGTGCTTTTGGGCTGGGGTCAAAATAAAGCCGAAATTCTAAAGGAAACCATTGAGGGTGAAATTTCCTCAACCGTGCCTGCTACCTATCTTCAGGAGCACGACAATACGACTTTTGTACTCGATGATGCTGCCGCTTCCGAACTTACCCGCGTAAAAACTCCCTGGCTTGTAGGTACCTGTGACTGGACCAAAGAATTAACCGCCAAAGCGGTGTTTTGGCTTTGCGAAAAAACCGGAAAGACCATTTTAAGCCTTACCGATAAGGATTATAACGACCACGGGATGTCAGACCTGCTTGCCTTGCAGGGATCGGCCTACAACCTCAATATCGAAATGTTTAACAAGCTGCAGCACACCATCACCGGCTGGCCCGGCGGGAAGCCAGGGGCAGACGATACCAAACGTCCCGAGCGTGCAGAGCCCGCGAGAAAACGTGTGATTATCTTTAGTCCGCATCCTGATGATGATGTGATCTCAATGGGTGGAACTTTTGATCGCCTGGTAGAGCAGGGGCACGAGGTACATATCGCATATCAGACTTCGGGAAATATCGCAGTGAGCGATACCGAAGCCTTGAAGTTTGCTGAAGTGGCAGCACTTATGGGGAATAACGACTGCGAGCGTTTCAGTAAAATCGCAGATCAGATAAAAAATAAACAACGCAACGAGGTCGATCCGCTTGAGGTGCGTCAGTTAAAAGGATTGATCAGACGCTGCGAATCTCTGGGAGCTACGCGTTTTGAAGGCGTTCCCGATGAGCATGTACACTTTTTAGACCTTCCGTTTTACGAAACCGGAGGGATCAAGAAAAACCCGATGTCTCAGGATGATGTAGCTGTCGTAAACGAATTGATCAGCAGCGTTAAGCCGCATCAGATTTATGCTGCGGGGGATCTTGCAGATCCACACGGGACCCACAAAGTATGCCTCAATATCATTTTTGAATCGCTTGCTCAATTAAAGAGCGAAGCCTATATGAACGATTGCTGGGTCTGGTTATACCGCGGTGCCTGGCACGAGTTTGAAATGCACGAGATCGAGATGGCCGTGCCTATGAGCCCGGACCAGGTGCTTAAAAAGCGTCAGGCTATTTTCTACCATCAGTCTCAAAAAGACGGCGTGATGTTTCAGGGAGAAGATTTACGCGAGTTTTGGGTGCGTGCAGAAGACCGAAACAAGGAAACCGCTCAGAAATACCGGGCCCTGGGTCTGGCAGAATATGCAGCTATGGAAGCCTTTATGCGCTATCACTTTTAAAAAATAAAAGTACCTTACTGACCCAAATAACAAAATCAATAAAAATAGAAATAATACGTAACGTATGGTAGTTCTTGAAAACCTCGATTATGCCATTATCATTGGCTTTTTTGCAATCACCCTGATTATAGGATTAATGGTTGCCAAAAAATCAGGCAAAAGTTCTGCCGAATATTTTTTATCAGGACGAAATATGCCCTGGTGGCTTTTAGGTATTTCGATGGTGGCCACAACCTTTTCAACCGATACGCCTAACCTGGTGACCGATATTGTACGGAATCAGGGGGTAAGTGGCAACTGGGTCTGGTGGGCCTTTTTGATTACCGGTTTGCTTACTGTTTTTGTGTATGCCAAGCTTTGGCGAAAGTCTGAAGTGACCACCGATATCGAGTTTTACGAGTTGCGCTACGGCGGAAAGCCGGCCCGTTTTTTACGCGGTTTTCGTGCCGTGTATCTGGGTGTGATCTTTAACGTGCTTGCGATGAGTGCGGTAACACTGGCAGCGATTAAAATCGGTCAGATTATGCTGGGGTTGAGTCCGCTGGAAACCATAGGTTACGCGGGTCTGGTAACGGTTATTTTCAGTACCGTGGGTGGTTTTAAAGGCGTTGTGTACACCGATTTTATTCTCTTTTTTGCAGCAATGGCCGGAGGTATAGGCGCAGCCTGGTATTGCGTTAACCTGCCTGAAGTGGGCGGTATGAGCGGACTCCTGAGCCACGCCGAAGTCATAGATAAGATCAACATCATGCCCGATTTTAATGATACAGCGACGCTGGTTACCCTGCTTATCATTCCGCTTGCGGTGCAGTGGTGGAGCGCCTGGTATCCCGGTGCCGAACCCGGTGGAGGGGGCTATATTGCCCAGCGTATGCTTGCGGCCAAAGATGAAAATCACGCCATAGGTGCCACCTTTTTCTTTAATGCCCTGCATTATGCTTTACGTCCCTGGCCCTGGATTTTGGTAGCGCTTTCATCATTGATTATTTATCCGGACATCGCCAGTATTCACGAGGCCTTTCCCAATATTGTAGAAAGTAAGCTGGGCGATGATTTGGCGTATTCGGCGATGTTGACCAAACTGCCTGCGGGTCTTTTGGGCCTGGTCATGGCTTCGCTGATCGCCGCCTATATGTCTACGATTTCAACCCACTTAAACTGGGGATCTTCATACGTGGTTAATGACTTTTATGCGCGCTACATCAAACCCGAAGCTTCTCAAAAGGAACTGGTAAATGCCGGTCGTATTTCAACTGTACTGCTGATGATCATCAGCTCGGCTTTGGCTTTAATCCTTACCAATGCCTACCAGTTATTCAATATCATATTGATGTTTGGCGCGGGTACCGGACTCATCTTTATCCTACGCTGGTTTTGGTGGCGTATCAATGCCTGGAGTGAAATCTCGGCGATGTTTTCTTCCGGGATCATCTCGATTCTTTTCAATTTTACTTCATTGGGAGTGGTGCTTTTTGGCACTGCCGAAGCAGACGGTATTTTACCCTTTTGGTCAACTTATCCTATGATTGTATTGCTAACCACTATTGTATGGCTTAGTGTAACCTTCTTAACTCCGCCTGAAACCGAACGCACGCTTTTCGACTTTTACAAACGCACCCAGCCCGGTGGTCCCGGCTGGCAGCGTATACTGGCACAAGCACAGTTGCAGGGAAAAAATTTAGTTACCAACACCCAAAAATGGTCTGTACCCGCAGGGATACTGGCTACTTTAGTGGGTTGTGTTACCATATACGGTGCGCTTTTCAGCACCGGATACTGGATCTACGGGTTCTATACCCAGGCCGGTATTTTAACCGTACTCACGCTGATCGCAACTGTAGTTCTGGTAAAACTATGGCAGCGTATAAAAACGCGAGTTTTTTGAGTTTTTAATTGTTTCTGGTGAAAAGGCGTCCCGTTAATTCGGGGCGTTTTTTTTGTTTTAAACGGATAGTTACCAATTTGGTAAGTTTTGATATCTTTGGTAAAACCCTGGTCTAAAGTGAGAGTTATTGCAAAGCGAACATTACGGGATTTTTGGATAAAGCATTCCGACTGTGAAGAGCAGCTAAAATCCTGGTATCGGGAATTGGAGCGGTCGTCTTTTGAAACCATCCACGCGCTTAAGGATGAATATCCAACAGCCAGTGTTCTTCGGGAAAATCGAATTGTTTTCAACATCAAGGGCAATAAATACCGCCTTATTGTAAAAATTAATTTTGAGTTTCAGATTTGCTGGATTCGCTTTATGGGCACACACGCAGAATATGACAAAATAGATGCAAATACCATTTGATCATGAAAATAACACCTATACGAAATGAACAGGATTATCAGGATGCGCTAGAACGCCTGGAAGACATTTTTGATGCCAAAAAAGGTACTGAAGAGGGAGATGAACTTGAAATTCGTTCGATTTTAATTGAGCAGTACGAAAGTGAAAATTTTCCGATAGGTATGCCAGATCCTATTGAAGCCATTAAATTCAGAATGGAACAAATGGGTTTGAAACAGAGGGATTTAGCCGAAATAGTAGGTTTTGAAAGCAGGGTGAGCGAGATACTGAATAAAAAGCGAAAGCTAACTCTCGATATGATCAGAAAACTCAACATAAAGCTTCACATTCCTACCGAAGTTCTGGTTCAGGAATATTGAAATATAAAAAATGAAACTGTTTCGCAAACTGCTCAGATTTCTATTCTATGTCCTGTTGATCCCGGTAGGTTATCTGGTTGTTTCTTTGGTTCTGACAGCGATAACCGTTCCACGCGAGGCTAAAGATCAACCCGCAGATCAGGTAATCTATCTCAAAACCAATGGGGTGCATTTAGATATTGTTCTGCCCAGAGCGGCTATGACTGCCGATTTGAGTAAAGATTTGAAAAGGACTGATGCAGACGCCTATATGTCTTTTGGCTGGGGAGATGAAAATTTCTACATCAATACGCCTACCTGGGGAGATCTGACTTTTGCAAATGCCTTTAAAGCCTTGTTTTTAGAAAGTACCACGCTAATGCATCTAACCCGTTACCGCAACAAGCAGGACGACTGGGTAGAAGTGCGTCTGAGTGTGGAAGAATTAGAAAAAATCAACACCTATCTGGTAAACAGCTTCAAACCGGATGCCAATGGTAATAAGGAAATTCTGAAGGATGGCGGCTATGGTTCCCGCGATGATTTTTATAAGGCTAACGGGAGTTATTCGTGTATTAAAACCTGCAATACGTGGGTAAATACGGCATTTAAAGAAAGTGGTTTAAAAGCCTGTTTATGGACACCCTTTGATTTTGGGTTGATGGGGAAATATGATTAGAATATGAAGGGTAAAGAGTTGATTTTTTTGCTGATGCTAATTGTGTCTTTACTGGTTTTACCTATGTATAGTATAGGCTGGGAAGCATTGCACCCCGAGTCTCAAATAGATGTCAATATTCACGATACATACTTTATAATTCCAACTCTTACTGCAATTTGTGTTTATATCGTATTTATCATTTTTAGTATTTACCTGTTTCGGGTTTTACTACAGAAGTTCAGAAATAAGATTGCAAATTTGATCTTGATTGTATCTACCATGGCCTTAATACTAATCTTTACCTTTTTAATTTGTCTCTTTAGGCTTTGGGAGAGTACTTCTTCCGGTTATCATTCTTCAACTGAAGGAATAGTAACAACTCAAGGCAATGTATGGAATGTTGTTTTTTGGATTCTTATAAGTATTCAGTTGGCTTTGGTAATTCTTTTGGTACTGACTGCATTTAAAACCGGTAGGCTTTTTGGGCAAAGCCAAAAGGATTCGGTGTTATTGCGTTTTACAGGTAAAGAATCCAGGCACAATTAAGGCTTGAGCATTCTGATTTCATAAAGAACTCCTAACACCTTGGCGTCACTAAGCTACGCAGAGCCGTTATTCAGCGATTATTTTTCAGGTAAACCCGCACTTCTTTTAGCTTTAAAGAATAAATTAGTGGTATTTACACCCAAAGCTTGAATACCTGATACCATTTTATGCAAAAAGCTACACAAAAGACATCGTATTCCGGTTTTGCTAAATGCAGCTGCCTCGTGCTGAGTTTTATCCTTTTTGGGATTTTTTCAGTTTGCGCGCAGGATAAAATTCCGCCTCATGCCGCTTATAAAAATCCGGGTCTCTCCATAGAACAACGCGTTGACGATCTCCTGATGCGTATGACGACCGAAGAAAAAGTAGGTCAGCTTTCAACCTTACTGGGTTGGCCTATGTATACCAAAACCAAAAAAGGGGTAGTGGCCAGCGAAGCGCTAAAAACCGCAGTAGCTACGCAAAACATCGGAGCGCTCTGGGGCACCTTGCGCGCCGATCCCTGGACTCAAAAAACATTACAAACCGGCCTCAATCCGCAATTGGCTGCAAAGGCTACAAATGCCATTCAAAAGATTGCTGTTGAAGAAAGCAGGCTGGGCATTCCCTTATTTTTAGCCGAAGAAGCCATGCACGGGCATATGGCCATTGGCACAACCGAATTTCCCGCAGCTATCGCTCAGGCCAGCACCTTTAACCCCGATCTCAACCAAAAAATGGGCGCTGCCATCGCTGTCGAATTACGTGCTCAGGGAGCGCACATCGGCTACGGACCCATCCTTGATTTGGCGCGTGAACCGCGCTGGTCACGAGTAGAGGAAACCTTTGGGGAAGATCCCTATCTCATTGCAGAAATGGGTTTGGGCCTTATTAAAGGATTTCAGGGATCAGGCATCGATCAAAAAGACCGGGTTATTGCGACCTTAAAGCATTTTGCGGCTTACGGCGTCTCTGAAGGCGGACACAACGGTGGCGCGGTTCACGTGGGCGAGCGTGAACTCATGCAGGCGTATATGTATCCGTTTAAAAAGGCGATTGACAACGGTGCCCTGTCGGTAATGACTGCCTACAGTTCGGTAGACGGGATTCCCAGTACGGCTCATAAAAAACTGCTTACCGGATTGCTTCGGGAGCAATGGGGCTTCAAAGGTTTTGTGGTTTCCGATCTGGGGAGTATAGAAGGTATAAAGAACGACCATCACGCAGCCGCGACTTTAGAAGAGGCTGCGGCCCTTGCGATGAATGCCGGTGTAGATGTTGACCTGGGCGGAAACGGTTTTGACGACGCATTATTTTCAGCCTTTAAGGCGGGTGACGTCAGTGAGGACAGATTAGATGAAGCGGTTAAAAACGTACTTCGGCTGAAGTTTGAAATGGGGCTTTTTGAAAATCCTTATGTAGATGAAAAGCTTCCGGCGAAAGTGGTGCGCAACCCCGAACACACTGCCCTGGCCAAAGAAGTAGCTCTTGAAGGCATCACCCTGCTCAAAAATGAAGGCAATCTGCTTCCGCTTTCCAAAGACCTTAAGAAAATTGCAGTGATTGGGCCAAACGCCGATACGATGTACAATCAATTGGGGGATTACACAGCACCTCAGGATCCTGAATATATCATCACGCCACTTGAAGGTATTCGGGCAAAATGGCCAAATGCCGAAGTAACTTATGTAAAAGGGACTGCCATCCGCGATACCACCCAGACCGATATTCCTGCGGCAGTAGCGGCGGCAAAAGAAGCCGAAGTAGCAATCGTGGTACTTGGAGGTTCCAGCGCCCGTGACTTTAAAACCGAATACCTGGAGACCGGTGCTGCAAGCGTTTCGTCCAAAGAAGATGAACTTTTAAGCGATATGGAAAGCGGGGAGGGTTACGACCGTTCTACCCTTGACCTGATGGGAAAACAGCTCGAACTCCTGCAGGCTGTAGCCGCAACCGGCACCCCAACCGTATTAGTGTTGATTACCGGCAGACCTTTATTAATCAACTGGCCTGCCAAACACATTCCTGCTATTCTTGACGCCTGGTACCCCGGTTCACAGGGCGGCCAAGCGCTGGCAGAGGTTTTGATTGGTGATTATAATCCGGCGGGTCGTTTACCCATCTCCATCCCGAGGTCGGTAGGCCAAACGCCGGTTTATTACAACCACTGGTGGCCCAAACGCCGTGATTATGTGGAGGAGTCGGCCGCTGCGCTTTATGCCTTTGGTCACGGTCTGAGCTATACCCAATTTGAGTATTCAGGTTTGACTATTTCGCAAAGCGGAAATGGAAAGGACACTGCATTTGATGTTTCGGTTACTGTAGAAAATACGGGTGACCACGATGGGGATGAGGTGGTGCAGCTGTACCTGCGTGATGAGGTGAGCAGTGTGGTGACGCCGGTTAAGCAATTACGCGGCTTTAAGCGTATTCATTTAGCCAAAGGCGAAAGCAAAACACTTTCATTTCAAATTACGCCTGAAGATTTAGCGCTCTACAATGTAGATATGGATTTTGTAGCCGAAGCCGGAAGCTTTGAAATACAGCTTGGTGCATCTTCACAGGACATTCGGCTAACCGATACGCTGACGCTTACTGAAACGATACCTATAAAAAACTAAAAACGAATTTATGAAAACCCTTTTACCCCTAAATAGGTTTATACTTTGGACTGTGCTGTACGGCACCCTAACCGGCAGCACGGCCCTTTTTGCTCAGGGCGGCAACCTGCACGAGCAGTCTGAAGTCTATGTGGCACCTACAGATCCTTTGGTTCAGCAAAAGCTGAAAACCTGGGGCGATCAAAAGTTTGGGATGCTCATTCATTGGGGTGTTTATGCGGTTCCCGGAATTATTGAATCCTGGCAATTGTGCTCGGAGCCCTGGCTGGAGCGGCCCGAAGGGATTTCGTATAACGATTATAAAAAATGGTACTGGAATTTGAGTTCGGTTTTTAACCCGGTCAATTTTGATCCCGACAGCTGGGCGGAAGCTGCCGCAGACGCGGGGATGAAGTACGTGGTGTTTACCACCAAACATCACGACGGCTTTAATATGTTTGACACACAGCAAACCGACTATAAAATCACAAACGGACCCTTTAAAAACCATCCCAAAGCCAATGTAGCCAAGTATGTGTTTGAAGCCTTCCGCAATAGGGATTTTATGATTGGGGCGTATTATTCAAAGCCGGACTGGCACAATCAGGACTTCTGGTGGGATAAATACGCCACGCCAGACCGAAATGTGAACTACGACATTCGTAAATATCCCGAAAAATGGAAGAGCTATCAGGATTTCACCTACAATCAGATCAGCGAACTGATGCACGATTACGGGTCTATTGATATTTTGTGGTTAGACGGCGGCTGGGTGCGCCCACGCGAAACCGTAACCGACGAAGTGCGTGCCTGGGGAGCACCGATACCCGAGTTTAGTCAGGAAGTAAATATGCCCCGCATTGCAGCAATGGCCCGCGAGACCCAGCCGGGAATCATTTTTGCCGATCGCACCGTTCACGGTCCTTATGAAAACTACCAGACCCCCGAGCGTAAAATTCCCGATACCAAACTCGACCATCCCTGGGAAACCTGTATGACGCTGGGTAACAACTGGGGCTATGTACCTAATGATAATTTTAAAACTTCGGCAGAAGTCATTCACAGTTTGGTTGAAGTGGTCGCCAAAGGCGGAAATATGCTGCTGGGCGTTGGTCCCCAACCCGATGGTTTGCTTCCTCCCGATGCGCTTCCTATTTTGGCCGAAATAGGCGACTGGCTTGATCAAAATGCAGAAGCCATCTACGGCACACACGCAATTGATACGTATCAGGATAACAAAACCTGGTTTACGGCCAACGATAAAGAAACCTACGCGATCACTCTTCTTGAAACCGGAAAAGAAGTGCCTAAAACAATCAGTTGGTCCGGTAAGCTTCCGAAGAAGGGAAGCACCTTGCGATTGGTAAGTACGGGTCAAAAGTTAAGCTATACCCTAAACGGAACTACCGTTAGCGTTCAGATACCTTCCGAAGTGCGAAAAAGCGCTAAAGCCGCTTTAGCATTTTCATTTAAAAATTAAAGCTTTATGAAACAGATATTCGGTTTTACCGCCATTCTTTCCATACTCCTCTTTAGTTCGTGCGAGCAGGATAAAAATAACGAAGCACCGGAACCTTATGGACCATTGCCCAGCGCCGAACAATTGGCCTGGTACGATATGGAAATGAATGCCTTTATTCATTTTACCATCAACACCTTTACCGATAAGGAATGGGGTTACGGCGATGAGTCTCCCGAACTTTTTAATCCCACCGGGCTTGACACCGACCAGTGGATGTCTACCCTTAAAGATGCCGGATTTAGCGGTGCGATTTTAACCGCTAAACACCATGATGGTTTTGCGCTGTGGCCTTCGGCCTATACCGAGCACGATATTGCCGCGAGTCCGTATAAAGACGGGAAGGGCGATTTGGTAAAGCAATTAGCGCAATCGGCTAAGAAATACGATCTCGATTTTGGAGTCTATCTGTCTCCCTGGGATCGCAATCGTGCTGATTATGGCGAGCCCTCGTATGTAGATTACTATCGCAACCAGGTAAAGGAATTGTTTACCGGTTACGGGCCGGTGTTTGAAATGTGGTTTGACGGCGCTAACGGCGGCGATGGCTATTATGGCGGAGCCAATGAAGAACGCAAAATAGACCGCGAGACCTATTACGATTGGCCTAAGACTATTGCAATGGCTAAAGAAATTCAACCGCAGGTGTTGTTTTTTAGCGATGCAGGACCCGATTTGCGCTGGGTAGGCAACGAGGCCGGAATAGGTGGAACAACCAACTGGAACACCATTACCACCGATACTTTGTATGCGGGCAAGTCTGATATTTATGATTTGCTTCAAACCGGTTCTCCGGATGGAACCAGCTGGGTACCGGCCGAGGTAAATACATCCATCCGTCCGGGATGGTTTTATCATGCTTCAGAAGATTCGCTGGTACGCACACCCGAAAATTTATTTGAATTGTACCTCACTTCGGTAGGGCGCGGTTCTACTTTGCTCCTTAACATTCCTCCCGATCGTCGTGGTCTGTTTCACGAAAATGATGTGGCCGCCCTGCAGGGGTTCCGCAAGATATTAGACAGCGTTTTTGCTACTAACCTGGCGGAAAAAGCAACGGCTACCGCAAGCAGCCATCGCGGTAAGGCTGAAGTATTTGATGCGGCCAAAGTACTAGATGGTGATAACGAAACCTACTGGACAACTGATGACGGTGTGACCACAGGAAGCCTGGAACTGACCTGGGATGCACCTCAAAAACTGAATTATCTGGTGCTTCAGGAATACCTTAAGCTGGGGCAGCGGGTAGCGGCTTTTACCGTTTCAGTCTGGGAAAATAACGCCTGGAAAGAAATCGCCAGCGAGACCACCATCGGTCACAAACGCATTTTAAAATTAAACGGGGTGGAAACCTCAAAAGTAAAAGTGGAGATCACAGAAGCTTTGGCTTGTCCGTTGATTTCAAACGTAGAAGTGTATTAAAAATCCAATCCCATGAAACATTCGGTAATGTTACGCGTAAGCCTTGCGCTTGTTATTTTTTCGCTTTGCGGAAATCTGAGCGCTCAAAAAGCTGAGCTTTCAGTAATTCCTATTCCTACGGAATATGAGTTGGGTGAAGGCAATTTTGTAATCGATGAGCGTACGGTTTTGTATGCAGATCCTGCTCAGGCTGAAGTTATGCACATTGCCGAAAGCTTTCAGAAGCAATTGCGAACCGTAAGCGGAATGCTGCTGCCCATACTGCCACTTGTCGATTTTCAAGATCAGCAGCACGCAGTGGTTTTTCAGCTTTTATCTAATGAAGAATTAGGTGCAGAAGGGTATCACCTGGAAGTAACTCCAAATCATATTTTAGCCCAGGCAAATAAACCTGCCGGACTTTTCTACGCCCTGCAAACGGTATATCAGTTGCTTCCGCCTGAAGTGGTAAAAAATGAAGTAGCACGCGCGGTAGACTGGACGGTTCCTGCAGTAACAATTACCGATGTTCCGGCTTATAAATGGCGCGGTTTGCACCTGGATACCGGACGGCACATCAGTTCGATAGCGTTTATCAAAAAATACCTGGATCAGATGGCGGCGCATAAGCTGAATACCTTTCACTGGCATTTGACCGAAGATCAGGGCTGGCGCTTACAGATCAAAAAATATCCGTTGCTGACTGAAGTGGGTGCGTACCGCGATTCGACTCTAGTAGGTCATTACGGAACCGGCAAATACGACGGCAAGCGCTACGGCGGATACTACACACAAGAGGAGGCCCGCGAAATTGTTGCTTATGCCAAAGAGCGCTACATTACCGTGGTACCCGAGATCGAAATGCCCGGCCATGCTACGGCTGCAGTTGCATCGTATCCCAAATTGGGAAATACAGATGAGCCGGTTAAAACGGTAACCACCTGGGGCGTTTTTCCGGATATTTTTAATGTGGAAGAAAGCACATTTGATTTTCTCGAAGATGTTTTGGTTGAAGTGATGGATATTTTTCCTTCCAAATACATCCATATAGGTGGCGACGAAGCGCCAAAAGACCAGTGGGAAGCTTCCGAACGTATTCAGTTTAAAATAGACTCTTTAGGATTGAAAGACGAGCACGAGTTGCAGAGTTATTTCATCACCCGTATAGAAAAATTCCTGAATTCAAAAGGCCGTCAAATCATCGGTTGGGATGAAATTCTGGAAGGAGGTCTGGCACCAAACGCTGCGGTCATGTCGTGGCGCGGGGAAGAAGGTGGAATTGCTGCCGCGAAGGATGCACATTATGTGGTGATGTCGCCCGGTTCGCATTTGTATTTTGACCATGGGCAGGGCGATCCCGATCAGGAACCCTTAAACATAGGCGGATACCTGCCATTGGAAAAAGTATATTCTTACAAACCCACGCCTGATGCCCTGTCTGATGAAGAGGCTCAATACATTATGGGCGCTCAGGCCAATGTGTGGACGGAGTATTTACCCACTTCAGACAGCAGGGAGTATATGGTTTTTCCACGTATCAGTGCACTGGCTGAGGTTGTGTGGAGCGGGGAAGAGCATAAAAACTGGGAGAGTTTTAAAAAGCGCATTCCGCAGCAATTGGAGCGCTATGAGTTGCAGGATCTCAACTATTCCAATACAATTTACAATGTGGAGATTCGGGCGAAATACGATGAAAAAGCTAAAAATTTTGAGGTCGTATTACATCCGCAATGGGAGGGAAGTGTGCGTTATACTTTAGACGGAAGCGCACCAACAGCGTCTTCAAATGCGTATGAGAAACCACTAAAGCTTAAAGCAGGAACCACGGTTAAAGCCGGACTATTTTCAGACTCTAAGTTGTTGGGAAGCATTACTTCTGAAACTATGCGAATTCCACAACCCAAAAACTAATTTTTATGGCATCACCCTATTTAAAAGAAGCTTGTGTAGAATCGTTAGAACAGGCCCTGGCTGCCGAGGCAAAGGGAGCAGACCGTCTGGAGCTTTGTGCCTACCTGGCTTTTGACGGACTCACCCCTGCGCCCGATCTGATCAAAAAAGTGATCGGGCAGGTAAAGATTCCGGTTCGGGTGATCATCAGACCACGCAATGGGGATTTTAAATACAACGAAGAGGAGCTCAATCATATGCAAAGCGGAATCGAGTTGTGTAAAAAGCTCGGTGCTGAAGGGGTGGTATTTGGAGCCCTGAATCCGGACAATACCTTAAATATCGAAGCGCTAAAGCAATTGACCAAAGCGGCAAAACCTTTAAAAGTAGTGATTCATAAAGCCATCGACGCAACTCCAGATCCGCTGGAAGCTTTACAACAGCTATTGGAGCTTGAAGGAATAGATACCGTACTTACTTCAGGCGGAAAGTCGAATGCTTTTGATGGAGCGGAGACGTTGAAAGCCATGCTCGAGTTAGCAGCTGATAAAATCGAGGTTATGCCTGCCGGAAAAATAACCCAGTTTAATCTGCAGGAGCTTCACGCGCATTTGGGAGCCAAAGCCTATCACGGAAGCCGCATTGTAGGCGAATTGAGCAAGTGATTATGTACCGCATTTTCATACTATTCTTTGCCGGGTTTCTGCTAAATTCCTGCGTTCAGAATCAAACACCACAGGTACAGATAATAGCAGATGAATTTATTTTTAACGAGGCTCCGTTTAAACAATGTCACGCTTCAACGCTTGTGGAAACCCTTGACGGTGAGATTCTCGCGGCATGGTTCGGCGGGGAATACGAGCGGCATCCTGAGGTAAGTATCTACACCAGTCGGCTCACTCAGGACGCCTGGTCTGTACCTGAAAAAGTGGCTGACGGCCAGACTGCGATTGACAGCATAAGCTATCCTACCTGGAATCCGGTTTTATTTAAGAATGCCGAGAATAAATTACTCCTGTTTTATAAGGAAGGTCCGTCACCCTCAACCTGGTGGGGAATGTTGAAAGTTTCAGGAGATGCCGGTAAAACCTGGTCTGAAGCAAAACGGCTACCCGACGGAATCCTCGGTCCTGTAAAAAATAAACCCATCCAATTGGGATCTGGCGTCATTGTGAGTCCGTCAAGCGTGGAAAGCGATGGGGGCGAGGTCTGGAAATCGCATATTGAACTGTCCTATGATCAGGGCTATACATGGGAAAGGGTAGCCATTCCTTCCGCAGATACGGTAAAGGTGATTCAGCCTACCCTACTTCAGCTTAAAGACGGAAGTTTAAAAGCCTTAATGCGCAGCAATCAGAATTATTTGATGGAAAGTACGAGCAACGACAATGGTAAAACCTGGTCTGAAGCTGTAACAAGTAAGGTGCTCAATCCCAACAGCGGGGTAGATGCAGTGACTTTAGAAGATGGTACTTTTCTATTGGTTTACAATCCCACCGAGGCCGGTGCAGACTGGGCAGACGGTCGCAACAAACTCAATCTGGCCTACAGTGCAGATGGTGACAACTGGAAAGATGTTTTAGTCCTAGAAAACGCAAGCGAAGGCGAGTTTAGCTATCCGGCAATCATTCAGGACGCTCAGGGATTTGTACATATCTCCTATACCCACAACCGCAACAAAATCAGGTATGTGAAGCTTCGGGTTGAGAAGTAACCTAAATGTAATTACTTCAGAAGAAATGCTAGCCGGGTTCTAGGTGTATCCTTTAGTTGTATAGTTCGGATTCTTCAGTCTTTTCAAATTTGAATTCTTCAGATTTAACTATAATTCTGTAGGGTTTAATCATTGGAAATGCCCGATACAGATTAATATTTCAACGTTTAGGAGTTTAAACCTGTTATTTGTCATTTTCCAGAGGTTGTCTACATAGCCTATTTTGTTACTTAACTTCTGAGAGGTGTTATCTGTCGAAATAGTTTCTTTTAACATGAATTTATAAACATCTTTAAGAAAGAATTAAGCTTTCACTAACAAAAGCATAACCTAATCAAAACCAATATTCTATGATAAAATATTATGTATCAGATGCTGAAAACCCAGTAAAAACGGGACTTAGCTAAGTCCTGAAACGTATAACAACCGGGAACTCAGATACTACTTTCAGGTTCTCTGCTGTTAACTATGAATGCAAACAATTTCTAAACAATTAAATCATCTAAAAACCTATCTAAAATGAAGTTGAAAACTATATACCTCTTGGTTTTTGGTCTTTTGAGTTTCTCCGGAATTCTGGCCCAGACAGTTACAGGTACAGTTACCGATTCTTCGGGAAATCCTGTGCCGGGAGTAAATGTTATTGAAAAAGGCACTTCTAATGGAACGTCAACAGATTTTGACGGCAACTATTCTATTGATGTTTCCGGCTCTAATGCAATTCTTGAATTTTCTGCTCTTGGCTTTGTTACAGTAGAGCGGCCTGCTTCTTCCGGCGGTGTTATTAACATAAGCTTAGAGGAAAGTACAGAAGAACTCAATGCCGTTGTGGTTACCGCATTAGGTATCAAAAAGGAGCAAAAGGCTTTGGGTTACTCACTTACTGAAGTAAGTGGTGAGGCCGTAGCAGAAGTTCCTCAGGTAAATGCCATCAATGCCCTTCAAGGTAAAATCGCAGGTGTTAATATAACGGGAGCGGCTACAGGACCTGCAGGTACGAGTAAAGTGGTGATACGGGGTGTGTCGTCTTTAAGTGGTACTTCACAGCCATTGTATATCGTAGATGGAATCCCTATTAACAACCAAAATCTGGGGTCTGCCAGCAGATGGGGTGGTTCAGACTTTGGTGACGGTGTTTCCGGTATTAACCCGGATGACATTGAAAGCATAAGCGTGCTAAAAGGGGGTGCTGCCGCTGCACTTTACGGGTCACGTGCATCTGCCGGGGTTATCGTAATTACTACAAAATCAGGTAAAGGGCAAAAGGGACTTGGTATTGATATCTCAAGTTCTTACCAGTTAGAGACTGTAATGACTGATCTTTATGAGTTTCAAACAACTTATGGGCAGGGTATCAACGGAGTGGCGCCTTCTTCTCAGCAGGAAGCTTTAGACGCGGGAATGCAATCCTGGGGAGCCAGATTGGGTAGCGTATCTTCTGCAGTACAGTTTGACGGAGTGAGCCGTCCTTATGCATATACAGGCGATAACATTGACAAGTATTATGAGACCGGAACAACTGCCATTAATACAGTCGCCATTAGTCAGGCAGGGGAGAATTACAATTTACGTTTTTCAGCTACCGATTTGTCTAATGATGATATAACCCCAAATGCAGGTTTGAACAGAAAGACATTTTCTTTAAATGCAGGAGCTGTGCTTGCAGACAAACTTACCCTTAACGTAAGTGGAAAATACATCATTGAGGGAGTTAACAACCGTCCCCGATCTTCAGATTCTCCGGGTAATGGAAACTTTACTGTAGCGCTTTCACCTCCAAACATTGATGTAAATAATTACAAGCCTGGTTTTAACGAAGAAGGAACAGAGTTTTTAATTTCTTCTAATCAGTATCATCAAAACCCGTATTGGACTGCTTATAGATTCAGCAATGAAAGCGATAAAGACAGATTTATAGGTTCTACGACCCTTAAATATCAATTTACAGACGAGCTTTATCTTTTAGGCAGAACAGGTATAGATCAATTTACGGCTCGTTTAACTTCGGTTGAGCCTTACGGTACTGCTTATAAACCAAGAGGCGGAATGCAGGAACAAACGTTCAATGTGAAAACTGTTGACGCCGATGTGATTTTAGGTTTTGACAAACAAATTACTGATGATATTGCGACTTCAACTTTGGTTGGTGCCAACTCCAACTATGTGAAAAACGAGTTTATCAATTTAATCGGGAATGACTTTGTTATTCCGTCACTGGTAAATATCGAGAATGTGGCCAATAGAAATTACAGTTATCAATTGAGTCGGGTAAAGAGAAATGGAGTTTATTTCTCATCAGAGTTTTCATTTAGAAACTACCTATATGTAACTGTAACCGGAAGAAATGACTGGTTCTCAACACTTTCCAAAGAAGGTAAAACCGCGCCTAACAACTATTTCTATCCTTCCGTTAACTCCAGTTTTGTATTCTCAGATGCTTTTGAGATGCCGGAATGGATCAGCTTTGGTAAACTAAGAGCAGGCTATTCTGATGTAGGTGGTGGTGCTAATGATCCGTATCAACTGGCCTTAACCTATGCTATTACAGATACCTATACAGCTACCGGACCAACAGTTTCTTTGGGTGGTATAAACAATTCTTCATTGCCTAATGAAAATCTGGAACCTTTTTCAAAGAAGGAATATGAAGTAGGTTTGGACCTGCGCTTATTTAAGAGTCGTTTAAATCTTGATTTAACCTATTACTCAAATAAGACAGAGAATGATATCGTAAACATAAATACTTCCACAGCTTCGGGTTATAGCAGTGCGAGTATCAACATCGGAGAGCTTCAAAACAGAGGTGTTGAAATGTTATTAAGTGGAAGTCCTGTTAAAAACACAGATTTTGAATGGAACGTGAGTTACAATCTTACTTACAATAAAAACGAAGTTACCAAGACAGATAATGATGGTAACCCCATTTTTCCGGGTGATGCAGCTTATGGAGTTAACTCGCAATCGGGATTCTTGGTAGGATATCCAGCAGCCACCATTTACGGAACCACTTTTATACGAGATGAGGATGGAAACATTCAGTACGATAGCAATGGTGCTCCTACGATAGGTCCAAATGATGTAATAGGTCAGGGTGTTGCACCGTGGACAATGGGTATTACCAATACCTTTAATTATAAGAATTTCGAGTTTTCCTTCTTAATTGACGGCAAGTTTGGTGGTGATATATTCTCAGGGACAAGTGCTTTTGCAAATTACTATGGTTCAAGTAAAAACACTTTGGTAGGGCGAGAAAATGGCCTAACAGTTACCGGAGTCAATGCAGCAGGTAATGATTTCTCAACGACTATTGCGCCAGAGAATCTAAGAACGTACTATCAAAGACTTTACGATATAGCGGAGGCTAACGTTCAGGACGCTGATTTTATCAAACTAAGACAGCTAAGTCTGGGCTATTCACTACCATCCAGTCTTCTTGAAAGTACATTTATTAGAAGTGCACGTGTCTCTTTCATAGGTAGAAACCTATTCTTCTTAATGAGAAAAACCGAAAATATAGATCCGGAATCTGCTTATAACAATACGTTCGCAAATGGTATTGAGCGTTTTGGACTGCCTTCCACAAGAAGTTACGGATTAAGTGTTGATGTAAAGTTTTAAAAAAAGAAACATGAAAAATATTTTAATAAAAGCGACGCTACTACTTCTCGTATTAACTACCGGGGTTTCGTGCGACAAGGGGTTTGACGAACTTAACGTTGATCCTACCAAATCAAATGAACTTGATCTTCAATATAAGTTTCCAAAAGCAATTCTATATGCTTCAGGACAACGTTATGAATCATGGAGGGGAAACTTAATTTACTGCTCAACAATGATTCAGCACCTTGCAAATACACAGGGCTACTGGAGTGGAGACAAGTATTTTTACAATGCGGCCTATTCTTCGGCATACTGGGATGCACAATATCCGCAGACTATTAAGTCCATTGAAGATATGAAGTTTCAGTTGGAATCTGAAGAACTAACGGGTTCTCCGGAATATGCGATGGTAAGAATACTGCGTGTTTTTGCTTACAGTCGAATCACTGACCTGTATGGGGATGTTCCTTACTCTCAGGCAGGAAAGGCCTTTATTGAAGGGGTAACCAGACCGGTTTATGACAAGCAGGAAGACATCTATGCAGATATGCTTAAAGAACTTGAAGAAGCCACAACTGCCCTAAGCAGTGGAACCTCAACGATAGGATCAGCAGATATTATTTATAATGGCGATCTTTCAAAATGGAAGAAATGGGGCAACTCGTTAATGCTTCGTTTGGCTTTGCGTATGGTGAAAGTTGATCCTGCTGCCGCTCAGGAGTGGGCCGGCAAAGCAATCGCAGGTGGGGTGATGGAATCTAATGATGATATCGCTTACATCACGCACCAGACCGGAGGTAATGGTATCATTAGAAACGGTAATGGAGAAGTATTTACAGCAGATCGCTCTGCTCGTATAAGCAAGACCTTTCTTGATATGCTTGAAGAGCGTAATGATCCAAGAATACGGGTATATGCTGCACTTCCTCCAGATAATGGGGTAGTTGATGACAACCCTGCCAACCAAAAAGGCTTACCTAACGGTCTTGATGCAACTACAATCCAAAGCTATAGCGGCGGTGCTGATTTGAGTACCTATTCTGAACCAAACTCTAAATTCTTGATGAGTGAGGGAGCACCTATGTTCTGGCAAACGTATGCGGAGGTAGAGTTTATGCTTGCCGAAGCTGCCGTAAGATGGGGCCTTGCGGGTGGCGCAGCTGCTGCGGCTACGCATTATGAAGACGGGGTTACTGCTGCGATGAAGTATCTTGCAATATATGATCCGGGAGCAACTATTTCAGATACTGCGATTGCAGATTATCTAACAGCCAATCCATACGATGCTGCTAATGCCTTAGAACAGATTAACACCCAGTATTACCTCGCTATTTTCCTGAATGAATATGAGGCCTATGCAAACTGGAGACGTACCGGAATACCGGCACTTACTCCTGTGAATTACGAGGGTAATGATACGGGCGGGACTATTCCTCGCCGTTTGGTTTATCCTACTAATGAAGCTGTTCTTAATGCTGAGAATTACAATGCAGTAATTTCAGATCAGGGACCAGATAGACTTACTACACGTATGTGGTGGGATGCCGAATAAGCTTATTTTTTTGATCTAGCCTTATAAAAAAGGGAGAGGAGACTCTCCCTTTTTTTGTATATTTTTAAATCTACAGATGCTTTTTATGAACAGATTTTGTACCCTTAGCTTCTACTGCATTGCTCTGATTTTTAATGGCATTTTCATACATGCGCAAACATCAATAGAGCAGCTTAAGCAATTCACTCTGCTTGAATCTTCAAAAACAGGGATTCATTTCAATAATCTTCTGGATGAAAATACCGAACGTAATATTTTGCTTTACGACAATTTTTACGGCGGGGCAGGAGTAGGTATTGGTGATTTTAATCGGGATGGTTTGCAGGACATCTATTTCGCAGGAAACCTCGTAGACGACAAGTTGTATCTCAACACAGGTGATTTGAAGTTTGAAGATGCTTCCGCAAATTCTGGTTTGGTACACGATGGCGGTTGGACTACAGGCGTAACGGTGGCAGACGTAAATAATGATGGCTGGCCGGATATTTACCTAAGCCGCGAATTGTATGATGAGAAACCTGAACTGCGTCGTAATTTATTGTATATCAACAACGGTGATGCGACGTTTACAGAATCGGCAGAGCAGTATGGTGTGGCTGATCAACAGCGCACGCGTCACGCTTCCTTTTTTGATTATAATAAAGATGGTTTTCTCGATCTGATCCTGCTCACCCAACCACCCAATCCCGGGAGCTATTCCAAGTATTCCGGTACTAACCTGTTAAGGCCTGAATATCATATTAAGCTTTATAAGAATCGGGGTGGTAATTCTTTTGTTGAGGTTTCATCCCTTGCAGGAGTGGCTAAATCAGGCTATCCCAATGCAGTATCCACCAGTGATTTCAACAATGACGGCTGGACAGACATCTACGTAGCCAACGATTTTGATGCTCCAGATTTGCTCTACATCAATAATCAGGACGGAACCTTTAGCAATGTGATTGATGAGGCCATGAATCACATATCCTTTTACAGTATGGGAGTTGATGTGGCAGACATCAATAATGATGGCCAACTCGATATTTTTACCGTTGATATGGCGGCGGAAGACAATTACCGCTCCAAAGCCAATATGAGCGGAATGAATCCGGATGCATTTTGGAAAGTGGTAAACGACGGCGGGCATTATCAATATATGTACAATACGTTTCAGCTTTCTAACGGAAACGGTACTTACAGCGATGTTGCCCAACTTTTTGGAATGGCGAAGACTGACTGGAGCTGGAGTAACCTTATCGCAGATTTTGATAACGATGGGTTAAAAGACACTTACGTTTCAAACGGTCTTTTACGCGATATCCGGAATACCGATGCAGATAAAAAAGTAGCTAAGTATGTAGCCGAAGCCTTGCAGAATTATGCCGCAGAAAATCCTGACGACAATTCTGAAGTTAGTGTTTGGGACGTTGTAGAACTCGACCGTATTTTAGAACTCATTCCGTCTCAACCTTTGAAAAATTACGCATATAAAAACAAAGATGATCTTAAGTTTGATAAAGTAACGGAAGCATGGGGACTTGATCAGGAATCCTTTTCTAATGGAGCGGCCTATGCTGATCTCGATAACGACGGCGATCTGGATCTGGTCGTAAATAACATCAATGCCGAGGCCTTTGTGTATAAGAACAATGCAGAGCAGTTCAGAAATGCCAATTATTTGAGAGTAAAGCTTAACAGTAACGCTCATAAGCCGGTTCTGGGTTCGCGAATAGTCGCTTACAACTCGGGTCAAGCTCAATTGCTGGAAACTACAAACGTAAGAGGAATCTACAGCACCAGTGAGCAAACCGCTCATTTCGGACTTGGAGCAGCGACCCGTTTAGACAGTCTTGTGGTCATTTGGCCAAACAGTCAAAAGACAACTCTTAAAAATCTCCCTGCAAACCGGGAACTCACTTTGGTAATGGAAGAAGCTGATGCCAGCTCTGGGCCAGTTGCAGATCAAAATGAGTCGATATTATTCGAGAAAACCGAAGCTGTTCCCATTCAATTGGTTCATACTGAGAATGACTACGACGATTACACCAATCAGGTACTGCTTCCGCATAAAATGTCACAGTTTGGCCCGGCCCTGGCTAAGGGAGATGTAAATAATGACGGATTAGAAGATTTATTTTTTGGAGGAGCAAGTGGTTACGCCCCAAGACTTTTTGTTCAGGATGAAGATGGAAAGTTCGAATCAATAAACGCTGATTTCTGGGATAAGGAAAATGCTTTTGAAGATGTAGATGCCGTATTTTTTGATGTAGATGGCGATGGTTTTCAGGATTTGTACGTGGTAAGTGGTGGTAATGAATATCCCGTAAACGATTTTCATTATGTAGATCGCATATATCTCAATGACCAAAAAGGAAATTTTAAAAAAGGAGCCATTCAGAATATTGGTCGCGACAGCGGTTCTGCGGTTAGAGCTTTAGATTATGATAATGACGGTGATATCGACTTGTTTGTGGGCGGAAGACACTGGCCACATCAGTACCCGCTTCCGGCAAGCAGTATGTTGCTAGTCAACGAGAATAATCGTTTGGTCAATAGAACCAAAGAACTGGCACCCGAATTGGAAAATATCGGGATGGTTACCGATGCAGTCTGGTCTGACATCGATGGGGACGGCGATTCAGATTTGATGTTGGTAGGGGAATGGATGCCGGTAACGGTATTCTTAAATACAAACGGGAATCTAAAGCGGACAGATACAATGGGTTTAGGGAATTCTACAGGATGGTGGTTTGCTATTGAAAAGGGAGATTTTGATAGGGATGGAGATGAAGATTTTATAGTTGGCAATCTGGGTCTTAACTATAAATACCAGACCTCTCCGGAAGAGCCTTTCGATATTTATTACAACGATTTTGATGGGAATGGGTCTTACGATATTGTACTCAGCTATCACGATGATGATAAACACTTTCCGCTTAGAGGTTTTTCATGCTCTTCTCAACAGATTCCCGGGCTCAAGGCTGAAATAAAGCAGTACGATATTTTTGCATCTCTGGAACTCGACGCGATTTATGGCGAGAAGAAACTCGATAAATCCCTGCATTACGTGGCAGATACGTTTGCTTCGGTTTATCTTGAGAATACCGGTGATGGGAGCTTTGAAATGCATGAATTACCCAGAATGACACAGCTTTCAAGCATTAATGATTTACTGGTTGACGATTTCGACAGCGATGGTAATCTTGATGTTTTGGCAGTGGGTAATCTTTTCGTTTCAGAAATTGAAACGCCACGCAACGATGCCGGTACGGGGATGCTGCTTTTAGGTAATGGCACAGGCGGTTTTGAGCCCGTTTCGGTTTTAGGCTCCGGCTTTTTTGCAAATCGGGACGCCAGGAAAATAACCGAGATGCAAATAGGGAAAGACCGTTTTGTACTTGTGGCTAATAATGATAGCGAGGCACAATGGTTTAAATTGGAAAACGGTTTGGTCCCAAAAGCCCTAACTAACCGATAAGTAATGATGCGCTGGTTTTTCCTGTTTTTTACACTGGTAAGTTTTGCTCAGGAGCAACAGTTTAAGTATACCAATTCTTTAATTGAAGAGGAGAGTGCGTATTTACTGGATCACGCACATAATCCTATTAACTGGCAAGCCTGGAGCGAGGCAGCCTTAGAACATGCTCAGGAAGAATCAAAACTGGTTGTAATTAGTATAGGATACGCATCCTGCCACTGGTGTCAAGTTATGGCTGAAGAGTCTTTTGAGGACGAAGAAGTTGCGCAGGTTATGAACGCTCACTTTATAAGCATTAAAGTAGACCGGGAAGAACGCCCTGATATTGATCAGGTTTACATGACCGCCCTGCAATTGATAAAAGGTCAGGGTGGCTGGCCACTTAATGTAATAGCTCTGCCTGATGGTCGCCCACTTTATGCCGGCACCTACCACACAAAATCACAATGGATTCAGGTACTCAAAAAATTAAACGAACTCTACACCAGTCAACCGGAGAAAGCCGTTGCATTTGCCGATAATATTACCAAAGGAGTGCAGCAGGCTGCTTTAATTGAACCTGAAGCAGAACCTAAAGCTTTTACAAAGTCAGATTTGCAGGATGCGCTTGCCGGGTGGAAAAATCAATGGGATACCGAATACGGCGGGAATAGTGGAGAGCAGAAATTTATGCTTCCGGCCTCCTTATCTTTTTTGATGGATTATGCGCTGCTTTCAAAAGATACTGAAGCCCTGGAGCATTTGGAACGTACCTTAGATGCAATGGCTTCGGGCGGAGTCTACGATCACGTGGGTGGTGGTTTTTTCAGGTATGCTACAGATCGAAAATGGCAAATTCCGCACTTTGAAAAAATGCTTTACGACAATGCACAGCTGGTAGGTGTATATGCCAAAGCATACCGACTTTTTAAAAAGGAAGCATACAAGCATATAGCGGTACAGACACTTCAGTTTATTGAAAACGAATTAAAAAGTGAATCCGGGGGTTTCAAGTCTTCGATCCGTGCAGATACTGATGAGGGCGAAGGTGCGTATTACATCTGGACCAAAAATCAACTCGAAAGTACATTAGGAAGTTTCAAAGAAGTAGAAGAAAACTTTGAATTATATCCCTTCACTACGGAAAACTACGTATTGGGTATACAACCTTCTGCCAATTGGACTCAACTTCAAAATCAGCTTGCTAAACTCAATAAGACTCGTGCTTCTAGACCAAAACCACTTACAGATGACAAAGTAATTAGTTCGTGGAACGCCCTTCTGGTCACAGCCTACACCGAAGCCTATAAAGCCTTTCAGGATGAGGACTATTTGAAGGAAGCAGAGCAGCTTTTTACCTATTTGGCATTAGCCGACGCTGGAGAATTACAACATCTACCTTCAGCTCAACAAAACGGGGTATATCTTGAAGACTATACCTACCTTACCCGGGCAGCATTAGATATGTATTTGATAAGCGGGGAAATAGCTTATGCTGAGAAAGCCGGGGTACTGTTTAAAAAGGCTCAGGATATATTTTTTGAACCTTCGACAGGGCTTTTTCGCTATTGTAAAAGCAAAAACCTTATCACACCAATCTTTAAAACAGATGATGATGTAATGCCTTCTCCTAATGCATTAATGACTTTCAATGCGGTTGAATTAAGCAAAATAAGCGGCCTGGAAAGCTACCGGAATACTGCGGAAGCCATGCTCAAAATCATCAAACCTAAAGCACTTCAATATCCTGCAAATTACTCCACAGCGCTTCGTGTGCAGTTGGGTTATGTGTATCCGTATTATGAATGTGTAGTGGTGGGGAATGAGGCTGAAACCCGAACAAAGGAGATTTGGAATACCTATTTACCGAATGTTTTGACTGCTTTTTCGAAAACCGGAAAAGACGGACCCTTATTCGAAAACCGCTACGATCCGGAAGAAACGTATATCTATGTCTGTCAGGAGACGTTTTGTAAATTACCGGTGACAGTGGTCTCTGAGGCTTTGAAACAATTGTAAGTTTTAATGAAGGGCTGTCAAATAATTCCACAATCCCATCCAACAACCTAAAACGCTCAATTCAAAAGAACTTTTAGAAAGCCCAAACTGCCGCCTCAAGAGTCGTTGAAGGCAATTTGCAGAAACAAGCCAGATTCCCGGAAACCAGCCTGTCCCCAATCGGGCTTTGGGAAAGCGGGAACATAAGTAGCGGTTTTAAAATCAGCCGAATAGCCTTTGAGAAAAAACAAAATAATGTAATTTACCGGTGTTTAGTGAGATAGCCTGAGATTTAATAGCGTTTGAATAGTTTACTCAGCGCTAATTTTGGAAAGCGCTCACCCTTTTTTAATTAAAGCCTAAAACAGACCCAAAAGAGACAGACCTAATTTATGAACAGTATGCGTTACCGCTTTCTTTTTTGGTGTTGTTTTTTCCTTACTGTCTGTAAAGCTCAGGCACAGGAGAAAAAGATTGATAGTCTAAAAACCGCATTGTCGGTTCACAAAGAAAAAGATACCACACGTGTCAATTTGTTATATGACCTTGCCTATTCTCATTTTCAGAGAGATTTAGACCTTACCTATTCGTATCTCGATGAAGCCGAGCGACTGAGTAGTGAGCTTGATTATATAAAAGGTAAAGCCCGGGTTTTTTATTTAAAGGGAATTCTAGAAAACATCAAGTCTGACTACGATAAAAGTCTGGAGTATTTTGAGCAATCCCTTGCTTACAATAAATCTATTGATGATCAGGATGGGATTGCCTCTTGTTACACTGCTTTTGGTATTACCTTTTATGACCTCTCTCGGTATGCAGATGCCATTGATGCTTACAGCAAAGCACTCGATATTTATAAAAAAACCGGAAACAAAAGACAGCAGATAACCATTCTCATCAATAGCGCAAATGCCTACTCTGAAATGGGTAGGTTGGATGAGGCGGTTCTCAATTATAAAAGAGCTTTAAAAGAAAGCCGGGCTATGAATGACGAAGACGGTATTTCGTATGTTCATATAAATCTGGGAGTGGTTTATAAGTTACAGGGCAATTACCCTTTGGCCCTCGACAACTTCAGTAAAAGTCTCGAGTACGATATCAAAACCCGCGATACGATGGGGATGGCTGTAAAGATGAATAATCTGGGTGAAGTATATAGTGCTCTTGAAAAGTATCCTAAAGCTTTGAGTTATTACGAGAAATCCTTGTTGTTTTCATCAAAGCAGGGAAATGATAAACTGGCCGCAATAGTGAGGGGTAATATGGGGAAACTCTATTTCCTCCAAAAGGATTATAATAAGGCTTTAGCATACCATAACACTTCACTTAAAACCAGCGAGGAGATTGGCGACTTAAAACAAACCGCTATATGCCATAATAATATAGGAGGTATTCACCTGCTGCTGGGCAAACCGGTGATCGCTCGCGATAATTTTGAGAAAGCTAAAACTATAAGTGAGCAAACAAATAACAAACACGTTTTGCCCGTGAGTCTTCTGGGTATTGCAGAAAGTTACACGAAGGAACTAAACTATCAAAAAGCGCTGTCTTTTGCTCAGGAAGCTGAGCAAATAGCTGAAGAATTACACCTTCTGGAAATGCACAAAAAAGCCATGGAGCTGCTTTCTGTTATTTATGAGAACACCGGTCAGTTTAAAAAGGCCTTAGAAAAACATCAAAGGTTTAAAATACTGAATGATAGTTTGTTTAATAAAGAAAATATTGAAAAAATAGCTCAGGTTGAGTACGAGTATAAGTACAGACAGGCGCGGGATTCGGCTAACATTCGGGAGTTGGAACTCACCAAGCAAGTCCTGGCTACTTCGCAGGATCTGGCCCGTTCTAACCAAAACCTGCTTTGGGCTACCATAGGTATTTTATTGATTTCGATTCTTCTGGGATCTCTGGTGTTCTATCAAAAATTCACAAACATCAAGGCTAAAAATGAGACCATTCTAACGGAGCAAAAATTGCTGCGCTCACAGATGAATCCGCATTTTGTATTTAATTCCCTGTCTGTTTTACAGGGAATGATTCTCAACAAAGAAGAGAATAAATCGGTAGAATACCTTTCCAAATTTTCGAAGTTGTTGCGTCTAACTTTAGAGAATTCCAGAGATAAACTGGTTTTGCTGTCTCAGGAAATCGCCGCTGTCGAAAATTATGTGGCGCTTCAAAATTTAGAAAGTAACCAATATGAATTTTCTATTGAAATGGAGCTTAATGACAGTGCTTCTTCCATCAAAATTCCTCCGATGCTTATACAGCCCTTTATTGAAAACGCCATTGAACACGCCTTTACCGGCGAGACTCAAGACCGAAAAATAGAGGTGCACCTGCAGTTTATAAATGAGGAGCTCGTGTGCACAATTAAAGACAATGGCATCGGGATCAATTCTGAAAAAGTAAATCAGCACAACGGAAAGAAATCTTTGGCTACCCAAATAACCTCAGAGCGACTGGAGATTTTATCCAGACATTTTAAGACCAAAGGATCTGTACAGGTTGAAAACAGAGCAAAATACAATGAAAAGGGAACTGTAGTAACTTTGGTTTTACCTTACGAAAAACAGAAGACGGTATGAAAGCCTTGCTGGTAGAAGATAAAGAATACATTAGAAAGGCTTTGCTTCACCTGTTGCAGTCTGTAGCGACCGATGTGGAGGTTATCGGGGAATGCGAATCGGTAAAAGATGCGGTTGTAGTTGCAAATACGTGCAAGCCCGAACTTATTTTTCTGGATATCAATCTTTCTGATGGCAACGGCTTCGATTTTCTGGAACAAACCGCACACCTGGATTTTAAGGTCATTTTTATAACCGCCTATGAGGAGTACGCGTTAAAAGCCTTAAAGGCGGGAGCGGTTGATTATCTTTTAAAACCGGTCGACCCTCAGGAACTGCAAGAAGCTCTGGCAAAGGTTAAGACCATTTCTTCAGGAGAGCAGAAACAACAGATCAAAACGGCCAGACAAGTCTGGTATAAAGACGAGTCTACATTGCTACTTTCACTAAGTGATAGCTTTCAGGTTATAGAGCTTAACGAACTCCTGTATTGCGAGTCAGATAAGGGCTATACGTCTTTTCATCTGGCAAATGGGAAAAAGTACATAGCTTCAAAACCCTTAAAGGAGTTTGAGGAAAAGCTGGAACAAATACATTTCACAAGGCCCCATCAGTCGTTTATGGTTAACCTGAAATACATCGATAAGTACGATAAATCGGGTATTATTTTTTTAAAAAGCGGAAAAAAAATACCGGTTTCTTCCCGTAAAAAAGAAGCCTTTCTGGCTACTTTTCTTAAATACAACAACCTCTAGAATTCGTTTCAGAGGCTACCTGCCCGGCGTCATTTCGCCATTTGCCCAAATACACATAGACTTTTAAGTCCGGCGGATATGCATTCGTAAACCGCGGAAATACATTCCCTGTTTCCGGGTCAAAGGCATTGTTGCACTTTTAGCATACACTAAACATTTCGTCATGAGTATAGCCGGCTGTTTTGGTTCCGGGAAATGCCCTTGCCTGGGTGTAAGGCTTGCAGGGAGTGTTTTGTTTTTCCGCTTTAGGCGAAATAGCGAGTAATCAATTCAAGAATCAATAACCAATATCTTATGAAAACACTAAAACTAAATTGTATCGCACTTGTAGCGAGCCTGCTTATTTCCTGTGGGGTTGGTACCAGCAAGCAGGAAGCTAATGCCGAAGGATTCAAAACTATTGAGGGAGAACTGAAAAGCAAATTTGGCGACGACGCCTATTATACCGATTTAACGATCACTTATAATGAAACCATAGGGAACATCATAGGAGTCACGGTTACAGACGCACCGCAATCCCTGAAAATGGGGCAATGGAGTCTGTCTCAGGATAACTGGTCACAAACCTCAGATGTTACCATCGAAGTACCCCAGAATACCAATGCAGCTGACTTTATGTTTCAACTGGGAGACAGGCTTAGTCTTCAAAAGCTGGGTGAATTGGTCGAAAAATCAAAGGAAAATCTGTCTGCTGAAAAAAGCATCGAAAACCCTGCGCTGCATATGGCTTTAATAAAGATGCCTAAAAACGGGGATAGCTCAAAGATTGAATATGTGGTGATGCTAAGGCCCGAAAACGGGGGGACCACCTTTACCTTCAATTACGCATTGGATGGAACGCTTACAAATATGGATTACTAAAAAGGAAAAATTTAAAAATCGAAATTATGAATTTTAAAAACAGTTTAAATTCAATAGTCATTTTAGCCTTGTTTGCGGTACTTCTGGGTTGTAACAATGACGATGACGGGGTTCAGATAAGTCTTCAGAATTTGGAGATCACTCTGGATGAGAATCCTGCCGAAGGAGTTCTGATAGGGGTTATGGAGACCGATGGAGGTGAGGCAGCAAATTTTAGTTTTGTATCCCAAAGCCCTGCAGGTGCCATGAGTATTGACGCCAGCTCAGGCGAGATCACGGTTGCCGATGCATCTTTGTTTGATTTTGAGGCTAATCCTACACTAACGGCAACAGTTACCGCCGATAATGCGAAAAATACCGCAAGCCTTCAAATTAATCTGAACAATTTGAATGAGATTTCTGCACAAAATTTAGAAGTCACAATAGCTGAAAACCCAACAGACGGGCAGGTTCTGGGAAGTATTCAGGTGAATGAAAGCGGAACCTATAGTTTTTCCATTACATCGCAAACGCCGGCGGGAGCAATGAGTATTGATGCCAATACAGGAGCATTGGCTGTCGCAGATCCCAATCTGTTTGATTTTGAAACAAACCCGGTAATTACAGCCAGTGTTTTGGTCGAAGACGGGGTGTTTACGCAGACCGTAACGGCAACGGTGAATCTCAGTGATGTCGATGAAATCACAGTACAGGAAGCCAATTTCACAATAGCTGAAAACCCATCAAATGGAGCTGTGGTTGGCACCATTCAGGCTTCGGGCGGAAGTGGTTTAACTTATAGTATTACGTTCCAAAATCCGGCGGGAGCCTTTTCGATTAATCAAAATACGGGAGTGCTTTCTGTTGCCGATGGAAGCCTGTTCGATTTTGAAACCAACCCCAACATGCTTGCCACCATTAGTGTAAGTAACGGCGCTTCCTCGGTATCTTCAAACGCTTTTGTTAGCTTAACTGATGCCAACGAAATAGGAGAGTACAAATATGGAGGTGTTATTTTCTGGGTAAATGCGAGCGGGGACGAAGGTCTGGTAATCGGGCTTACGAATCTCTCAGGCAATGCAACCTGGGGATGTACGGGTGTTTTAACCGGAGCCTCAGGAGATGCAATAGGAGCCGGGCAGGCAAATACCAACACCATTATCACTGCAGGGTGTACGACCGCAACCAGTGCAGCTGTGCTTGCTTCAAATCTGGACACCAACGGTTATGACGACTGGTATTTACCCACTACAGCCGAATGGACTGAAGTATTCAATAATTTATCAAGCATCAAGCCCGCCATACTCTCAAATGGAGGCGATGACTTCCTGCCGGCCTATTGGACTTCGACTGAGAATGATGCATTCAATTCTGATTGGTTTCTCCTTGAAGCACCGGGTGAAGGGATAGGGTATTCATTTAATAAGTCAAACACGGCGGCAACAAGAGCTATCAGAGCCTGGACAGATTTATAAAATCAAAAACAGATATAGTTTTACACCTCCGGCGTTTTTGCAGGAGGTGTTGCTTTAAACGTGTAGGTGAAGAAATAAGATTTAGTATATTTTAATGCTTTGATAATCAATTTTTTTAAGAGCTGTGAAAAGGCCTTTATAAAGCCTGAAAACACTAAAATCTGAAGCAAAATGATAAGCCCATGATTATGACTTTAGCTTTAAAAATAGTATTGGCATCGGTGGTTCTTTGTGTTTTAATCGGGATATTTCTGGCCGTTACACGAAAGAAAGCCCTTATAATCAGTTTGCTCATAACAGCGCTATTGTTTACTTCAGCGGCTTCGGGCTATGCCTATATCGAATATGCAGCCTATAAAAAGCGATCTATAAAATACAGTACAGCAGAGACCGGTTTTTCAAAGATGGCTTCAGAAACCAGAGAATCTGAAAAGGAGTATGCAGGCTTTAAGTATTTTCAGGAATATCGAAACGCGCTGCTTGGATATGAATTTTTCCTGCTGGAAGTCGGTCTTAAACAGGCAGATCGCTTTTCGTATCAAAACACAATTAGAACTAACATCATACAAAACCTCAGAAATCAGGAATACACCGAAAGCTACTGGAATACAGTCTTCGATGTCGTATTTGAATTTAATGAGGAAAAAGACGGGTTTCAGAGACCAAATTACAAAGCTATGTATGCCATTCCCGATACTTTTGACCAAATCGATTCAGAGGAAGAAGATTACGGCGATTTAGAAGATAAAGAAAACTACGCCTTTTTTGAACGTAGCTGCCAGTTGCTGTATCTCTATGAAAAAGTAAAGGCTATAGACCGGTCACCAGAACACATTGCCGATTTCTGGAACAGTAACAAGGCCTATGTGTACACCTTTTTCTCCAAAGCTAAATACGACAGGCTCTGCAAGGATGTGGTAGATGATTTGGTAGAAATACACGATACCATTACCGCAACGCCCGAATACGTGAAGTTTTACAGGATGTATGACATTTCAGATGAAGCGTTTCTGGAGTTTCCGTCGGCAAGCTACACCGGTTCGTTCAAGTATTCATGGCCGTTTAGTTTTTGGGACCGTCGGTTTGCAGAAAAGAATGCGGATGAGGTGTATGCGGTTTTAAAGGAAATTCAGAATCACTATAAAAATTAAATGAAAAAGGCGATTGTCATTTTAGGATTTACCGGCCTGGCACTGGTTTTTGTGGCTTATTATTTTTCGCTCCAATCACTTCGGTTAATAGAACGGTTAGCGGAAGCAAATAATGTGAAAGAAGTAGGTGTTGAAAATGAAGCGATTGCTGAAGAATCGGCCCGAGAAGAATTAGTCTACAGTAATACCTTTATTTATCAATATTTAGACCTTGATAAAGCAGAATATGCGCGCATCAATCCCTGCATGCAGCGTTTTCAGGCAAGTGAAGAACTTGATGCCTTATGCCTTAATGAGCTTGTTGATGCCGTGGTTGATGATTTTGGTGAAGAGCATATTCTAAAGGCGCTCATAGGTTCCTGCATAAACTATGAAAACCTGGCCTTTGACCATTCTTTTCCAAATCAACTGTTTGCCAAAAACAATTCACTTGCCGATAAGCTCAGGCTAGGTTTTTTAAACCGCTATCGAAACCCGCGACATTTACAGGGAATATTTGACAGGCATAAAGCCGGCATTCTTGAAAGCATACCTAAAAGTCTCTACCAAAAAGTATTTGAAAAAAAGCTCTTGGAATGCCTTGAAGCGTATCAGCAGATTGCCCGTCAAACCAATAAAGAAGCCTTTTTTAAAGACATCTATTTTAAAGCAGATACTCAAAAGCTACACGATCAATACTGGAACTACACCTTTTGGAAACGACGGGAGATCGAGAAAAATGATGCTGTTACGTATGCGATTCTAAGCGAAATCAAAACGCATTTTGATGAACGCTAGCCTGAAACCCGTAATCTGAAACCCGGCAAATAAATGGAAATTGTCATTCTTATCGTCTTAGGTTTGATTCTGGTGTTGCTGCTACTGCTGGGCTACAGACTGGTGCGATTTATCCTAAAGAATAGAATATACACTCAGATTATGCTTTTGTTGGGCATTGTCGCACTAATTGCCATGCTTATCAATCAGGTATTTTTTCAAAAAATGGAATTTATTCCTTCCCGGGTTTATCCGGACTTGTACCTGATCAAAAATCCGGTTAAGGACAGAAACAAATTGAATACCGCCTTGACGCAATTTGTTCTTGATCATAAGAACGAAAAGTTAGCAGGAGCTAGTGATTCAACCGGCTCAGCCATGAATACCGAGTATTCTTTACGTTTTTACCGGTACACTAAGAGTTGGGGAATTAACCTTTTTGCTGATGCCGGAACCGCCTACTTTATTGAAAATGAAGAAGATTTGGGCGGTTTTGTTGTGGAAGAGTTGTCGATGTACAGCGCAGAGAAGTTGGCAGATTTTCGGGTAAATCTGTGTGCTAATAATACCGAAAGCTATTGCGGGGAACTCACGTTTTATGAAGATGGAGCGGTATCGAAAACCGAAGTATTGGGTACTATTACTAGTGATCAGGCCCTTGATTCCGTAAAAAATGAGTAAACCAAGTCTCAAATCACGACCCGCACGTATCAGAATAGTTTTTGAATATGCCTTATGGTTAGTGATTGCATTTTTGCTGGCCCTGTCATACATATACCTGCTTTTAGGACCCATACCAAAAACAACCGGTCTTTGGGATTTTGTCTTTTATAAGCTGTATTTTTTTGGTTTGCTGCGTCTGGGGTTGATTATAGGCTGTTTGGTTTCAGGAATATTTATAATGACAGATGTTTATTTTTTGGGTAGTAAAGAGCTCAGCAGTAGGCGTAAAATCGTGCTGCGTATACTTCTGCTTTTAGTTATTTTGACGCTTGTAGCTGGCTTACATTATCTGTTGGAAAAGGTTTTTAACTTAATATAAATGAGATGAAATTCGTGTATGTGTTGTTTGTTATGCTGTTAGTTTCGTGCAATCAGAATTCAGGAAAGCAAACTGAAGTGGAAGCCAAAAACGGCAATCTGAACCTTCCGGAAACCCTTCTCAGTTTTGAGGAGTTTATTTCCCGCAGCAGAACCAAGCAGTTACCGCATATTGATACCACCAATTTTGACCGTTTTATAGAGCAAGAGGATATCAAAACATTCGATGTTCAGGCATTAAACATCGAAAAAATATACCCGGACTTTTACAGGGAAGGTTCAGCATATCAGACAATGGACTCCTACAGGCTTTCGCTTTCGCCGGACTTTTATACGCTGGTGATAACGTTCAGAAAAGGAATATATGAAATGGAAAGTGTACTGATCAACTACGATTTGCAAGGTAAGCTCATTGATCATCAGGTAGTCGCTTATGATGAAACTGCAAAGGGCATCTCAAGAATAGAGTCTAAAATCAGTGAAGGCAAAATCGTATTAAATCGTATTCGTTTTACCGAAGAAACGGAGATTAGGCAAGAGGAATTCCGTATTCAACAGGATGGTAAAATGGAAGCATACGACTCTAGAAACCTTAGCGAAAGCCTTTCAGATTATGCCGCAGTATTATCGGTTTTAGAAGAACTGGCGCTTCATCCGCTGGAGGTTAAAACAGACCTGATTGCCTCCGCGTTTTGGAATGAATCTCCTAATAGTAAAATTTTGGTCATTCCCGAAATTGTAGCTGAAGGCGACCACTATTTTGAACTCAACAGCCATATCGTTTTACTAGATGATCAAACCGAAACGATCACGCACCGCTTTTTTGAGAGTGCCAAAACCAACCACTGGGTTTCTGATGCTGTTGTACTTACTGCTATAAAAATAGACACGGCACAGTGGCACCTCTCTCCGGATCAAAGCGCCTTTGGCATACGGCTACATTATATTGGGATGTCCCACGCAAACCCTTATGAGAATGAGACACTGTCGCTTTTTGTAAAATCTGGAGATAGCCTGCAAAAAGTCCTGAATCATTTTAACGTGCTTGAATCCGGCGGGGAATGGGACACAGCCTGTGCCGGAGAATTTCAGCGCACCGAAAACAGGCTCTTAATAGCTAAGGAACAAACCAATGACTGGTTTGATATTACGGTAAAGAGCAACATTACTAACACCCTAAACGAAGCGAAAAGTGATGGGAGGTGCATTTCGAGCGAAACGAATTCAATTGTGACTAGGGTTTTGAAATACGATGGTCGTGAATATAAGATCCGGTAACTAACCCCTAAAAAGGGCATTTAGTCAACAATCTGAAGATTAAGTCGATAGATAATTTTGCAATCTTAGTAATCTGCTTTTAAGGTTGTTACCGGAGCACTAGAAATTCACTCATGCTATAAATTCAGATGCAATGACAATAATCATCTGGAATCAAAGCATTTGGTACTACTTTTAAAAAGTTAATTTGTATGAATGTTAGACCGCTACCTTCCTGTTTTTATAATTTTATCACTTCTGGCTGAAATTTTAGGTACGGTAGGTGGTTTTGGGTCATCTGTTTTTTTTGTGCCCATTGCTAATTTCTTCTGGGATTTTCAATCTGTCCTGGGTATCACCGCTTTGTATCATGTATCGAGCAACCTTACTAAAATTGCTTTTTTCAATAAAGGCCTGGACAAAAAATTACTTATCCAATTGGGAGTGCCGGCAGTCATTTTTGTTATCATTGGCGGCTACTTTAGCCAGTATATTAATTCAGTTTACCTCAACTATTTACTGGGAATATTTTTAGTTTCTCTTAGCTTGATTTTTTTAATTTTTAAAAAACTGGCAGTTAAACCAACGTCAAAAAATGCTATGATTGGAGGAACACTTTCCGGGTTAAGTGCCGGAATTTTGGGAACAGGTGGTGCCATCCGTGGGATTACTCTTGCAGCCTTTAAGATGGATAAGAACAAATTTATCGCCACTTCCGCAGTAATTGACCTCGCCGTAGACGTTAGTAGGACCGTGGTTTACTATTTAAATGGCTACATGAGAGCAGACCTTTTGTATCTCATTCCTGTGCTTATCCTTGTTGGTATTGGAGGTACCTGGATAGGGAAAAGGATTTTAAATAGAATTTCTCAGGATCAATTTAGAACTATAGTTCTTGTTTTAATCCTTGGAATAGGGATTGTAAGTATTTTCAGCAATCTGTGATTTGAGACGATTAGCCGAAAATCCAGGTGTCTTCGGTCTCTCATATTGAAGTTTCTTTTTAGCCCTGCACACGCCGGATAATGCTTAAGAAAGTCCCGACTTAAATGGGGTAAACTGACAATCGTCATAGTTTTTCCTCAGCCCCAGATCTACCTTGCTTTCAAATAAAACCTGGAGGCTGACTATCACCCATACAGTTTGTCAAAATAAAAACCAGCGAAAGCAGGGATGCCTATGTCACCAAAAGCTTCAGCAAATCGCAAGCAAATACCATTTGGACATTCGTAAAATCTGTTATGAAGAATTGGGAGAGGACCATAAAGGAAACCAGTTAAACTTGTGCCGATCAACTTCAAAAGTGGAAGGGCAAATTTCGCATCAAAATAGCAGCTACTGTGACAGAGCCTGAATTTCAAACAACGATCTATAACAACATATCCTCATTAAACTAAAGTGCTAAAATGAAAAAAATACTCATTCCCACAGATTTTTCGAAGCATTCTGAATATGCGCTCGAAGTTGCAGCAGAACTAGCCAAAAAATACAACGCCTCACTGGTGGTTTTACATATGATTGGGCTATCTGAATCGGTTTTGACCCGGGACGAAAGCCAGGAAATGTATGAAGCCATCTATTATATGAGATTGGCGAAAAAGCGATTTAATGACTTTTTAGACCGGGATTACTTAAAAAGTATACAAATCGAAGAGACGGTGCAGCACTACAGAGACTTTCAGGAAATCAATGCAGTTGCAAAAGACTTTGGGGCAGACCTTATTGTGATGGGTTCGCACGGCGCCAGAGGATTAAAAGAGGTATTTGTAGGCTCCAATACAGAAAAGGTAGTTCGTACCTCAGAGGTTCCTGTTTTGGTGGTTAAGGATAGACCTGCCCATTTTAAGCTGGATAAAGTGGTATTTGCCTGCGATTTTAATCTTGATTTTGTAAAACCATTTCAAAGAGCCTGGAATTTTTTCAAGGATACCGATACCTTATTTCAAACCGTGTATGTAAATACACCTGACAGGTTTATGACCTCGGCTGAAATGGAAGAAAAAGCCTTTAACTTTTATTTGCGCAGTGGTATTGAAAACATTGAGGTTTTTGACAACACGGTGTACTACTGTGACACCCATTTAGAACACGGCCTGTACAGTTTTTGCAACAAATTTGAGGCAGATCTGGCGGTAATACCCACACACGGCAGACGTGGTTTGGCCCATTTTTTCTCTCAGAATATAAGCGAAGCCATTGTTAACCACAGCAACCTGCCTATTATGACCTTTAAGGCATAAAGCTTTCTGTAACAGATCACGGCGCGCATTCTTAGATTAATAGTGCCGGTGCTAAAGCATAAAAACACGGTCCATTTGAATAAAATTATAAACCTCCAAAACGAGCAATTATGAAAAATTATGTATCTAAATATCAGGAACTCACGGCACAAATGAAAAAAATGGGTGCCGAAATACCTGAAACCATGAAAGGCTTCTCATCCCTGCATCAGGCAAGTATGGCAGACGGAGTGTTATCTTCAAAAAATAAAGAACTTATTGCATTAGCTATTGCAATTGCAGTAAGATGTGATGGTTGTATCGCGTTTCATATACATGATGCTCTTGAAACTGGTGCAAGTGAACAAGAAATTCTTGAAACAATAGGGGTTGCCATATGCATGGGTGGTGGTCCGGCTGTAGTTTATGGTTGTGAGGCATTAACTGCTTTAGAACAGTTCAGGAAAAAATAAGGATCCCGGAATAGGTGCAGCTTTATGCAAACTTTTTTTTAGCCCTGATGTGTGAGATATTTGAACGGCGGAAATGCTTAGGTCTGCTTTATAACGACAGGCCTAAGCGTTTTTTTTTGCACCAATTAAAGCTTAGACTGAAGCTATTTGATGTTTACGCATTCTGCCCGTGATTTCCTCAACGCTTATGGTAAATACAACCGGCAAATCGTTCATATTAATTTTGCTGGAAAATTGGCTGATAAAATCTAAATCGCGCATTTCCTTTTTAAGGATTAGATCTTTAATCCCCAGTGAGAATTGGTGCAACAACGCCTTTGCCGTACTGCCTGATTCTTCTTTGTAGGTACCGTGAACCAGTACCGATTTCCAGTCATTTACAGAATCAATCTCACTTACACACAGGGATACCGCATTGTTTTTGCGTAAGGCACTTATTTTATGTCCTAAGCCTGAATAGCAGATAATAGTGTTCTGTTCCTGATTATAAAAGTAGGTGATAGGAGCTACAAATGGTCTACCCTGATATAGGTAAGCCAGATTACCAATGTAGTTAGTATTGAGTATTGCAAATTGCTCTGTTTGGTTTAATGTCTTTATCATCTTGCTTGTTTTTAATACCTATTAAAAGTAGCCTTGTCACTGATTACAACAAATGACATTGGTCATATCTATACCGGCTACCTGATTCGATAAGAAACAGTGCAATACAATCTCGACCCTCGTAGAAAAGCCTGTTTCCCGCTTATCTGCAGGGCGCGCTTTTTTTGTGACCAAAGCTTCAAATCCTACATGATCAAAGGGTTATGATCGTATTTCTTAAGCACAGGAAGCAGTTTTACTAATGGGATTTCTACGCTGTAGGTGCCTGTGTAGGAAGGGCAGATCACACAATCGTCAAAATAGTACTCCACCTTATTGTCATCGATTACAAAATTGTTTTTGTAATCAAAGAAATCATCAAATGAGATCTCCCAGCAGGCGTAATAAATGTCGCCACGGGCTAGTTGTTCACGAAGTGTTTCATTTAATAGCCGGGTCATTTCCTCTTCAGAACCCTGGTTGAAAAAGTCCTCATAACACATAAAAACAGAACGGTCCAGGCTAAAATTCAGGCAGTCAAAGGTATAGCTGGGATGCAAGGTGCCCGAGTAATAATTTTCTTTGTACATCAATACACTAATGAGGTTCTCATTGAGATTGTAAACCTTATAATCTACAAGTCGTTGTTCCTTAAAGCGGTTAATAAACAACGTATCACAAAACAGTTCTTTGTCCTCCAGAATTTCAGCTTCAACTCGGTTGAGATTGAGGTAGGTTTCTTCCATATATTCATTGAAATTAACATACGAGGGTTTCAGGGATTCATTGAGGTACGGATAGTTGAAATCGATCAGATAAAGGTCCTCGTCCTTTTTAAAGGATTTAGGTATTACCAAATCCTGAAGTTCGGCCTTATCATCTTTCTTTTCAATAAGTTGTTTGCGTTTTAGCTCTATAGACAGCGTCTTTTCCAGTTCAGCATCGTTAACAGGGAAAATCGTATCAAAGGGGAGTACCTGTTCAAAGGTTATTTGCTCCTGTTGGTTCTGAGGAGTTGTGGGGTCTTTTTCTGAATTTTCCTTGCAGCCAATGAAAAAAAGCACAACGAGAATAGGCAATACATAGTTCATCTGTTTCAGCTTATAATTTTTATGCTTCTTCACTAAAAAGCATTTCCAGTTTGGTAATCAATATGAGTTCGCTCTTGTTTGTTCCGGCAAAGGCATTTGCAATTTTCCGGACGGTTTTGACAATCAAATCTTTTCGGTCCTGCGAAAACATATTTTTGTGGTGTTTGTAGTAATGTATAAAGTCTTCAAAACAGTCTTTAGCCTCCATTTGCTCATAGTCAAACCATTCAAATACGATAGCAATTTGATAGGCCGCATCGGTACCAAACTCATCTTCATAGTCATCCATGCTTTGCCATTCCTCTTCAACAAGTTGGGCAAGTGCTTCGTATTCAACTTTTCTAACGACTTTATCTGTTGCTGCAACGGCGTAGAATAATTCTCCGAGGTTTTGGTAAAACAGCAATTCGGGTGCGGGCAGGTTATTCATAGATTTCAGATTATACCGTAAAAGTATTTGGATAGGTAAAGTGGTACTATGATAAATATCAGTTTAAGGTACATGCTGTCTTCATTTTGCTAACTTTATCAAATGGAAGTTTTTAAAAAGGGGAGTAATGTGTTTAGGGTACTTTCAGAAGCCATTTCTGAAGGTATAGTCGTGGTCAATAAATCACAGATAATTGTGGCTACAAACCGATCTGCCAATATCCTTTTTGGCTATGAGGAAGAGGAGTTAATAGGCAAGCATCTCGACATACTCATACCTAAAGAATTTCATCAGGCCCACCACAGGCATACTAAAACCTTTATGCAAAACAGCGATAAGCGCAGGATGGGTCGCGGCAGGGATTTATACGGTTTGCGCAAGGATGGCTCCACCTTTCCGGTAGAGGCGGGGCTCAATCCATTTACGATTTATGACGGCAACTACGTCATGGCTCTGCTCATAGATATTACAGAACGAAAAAAAGCCGAGCGTGATTTAAAACACTGGGCAAGCATTTTTAATGATTCACTCAATGAGATATTCATATTTGATGCTCAATCCCTAAAGTTTTTAGATGTAAATAAAGGTGCGATCAGAAACATTGGTTATTCCTTGAGCGAGCTGCGGGAAATGACCCCTTTGAATATTAAACCGGATTTTTCGAAAGAAGAATTTCTACAAATCATTGAACCGCTTCTGGAGGATAAGGAAGAGAAAATTAAATTCTATGCAAGGCATCAACGAAAAGATGGCACTCAATATCCTGTAGAAATACATCTTCAGAAGTCAATTTCCGGGACCAAAGTTACTTTGGTAGCCATCATTTTAGATATAACCGAAAGAGAGCAATACACGCAAAAGCTCGAAGCCACCGTGGCTGAGCGCACCAAACAATTAAAAGAGGCGCTGGAGAAGGAGCAGGAACTGGGCGAGTTGAAAACCAAATTTTTATCTCTGGTGTCTCACGAGTTTAAGACCCCATTAAGCGGTATATTAACCTCGGCTATACTTGCAGGAAAATACACCGCCGAGGATCAACAGGATAAAAGAGATAAACACCTGAAGACCATTCAGTCGAAGGTCAAGTATTTAAACAATATCATTAACGATTTCCTTTCTATTGAGCGTCTGGAGAAGGGCAAGGTCAATTACAATTTCAGCAGCTTTCCATTGACAAAGGTTGTTAATGAAGTGGTCTATGACGCCAATATGTTACTCAAGGAAGGACAAATTATTTCGTATCCTCAGGGGATTGACAACATTCATATTCATTTCGAAGAAAAAATCCTGGAGCTTGCCCTTACCAACCTTATAAGTAATGCCATTAAATATTCTTCAGAAAACAGCACTATTCATCTGAGTGCACAGGAGAATCAGGACCGGCTTGTTATAAAGGTTAGGGATGAAGGTATAGGAATTCCGGAAGAAGAACAAAAACACATTTTTGAGCGCTACTTCAGGGCCGAAAACGCCCTGCTTAATCAAGGTACCGGTATTGGTTTAAACATTGTAAAAAGTCATTTAGAAAATCTGGGAGGAAGTATTTCTTTCACCAGCACGTATAACGAGGGTTCTGAATTTAGTATAGAGATTCCCTTAAACAAAACGGATAGCTTATGAAAAAAATACTATTTATTGAAGACGATAGTGTGCTTCGGGAAAATACAGCAGAATTATTAGAGCTATCAGACTATGAGGTCGTAACGGCAACCAATGGCAAAACAGGTATCGAGATGGCTATAAAGCACCTTCCGGATATCATTATCTGTGACATTATGATGCCTGAAGTTGATGGGTATGGCGTGCTCGAGGCGGTTTCACTTAATGCTGAAACTGCTCATATTCCATTTATCTTTCTATCGGCAAAGACCGAACATAAAGAAATACGAAAAGGAATGGACCTGGGTGCAGACGACTATTTGACCAAGCCTTTTGAAGAAGATGAACTATTGAGTGCTATCGAAACCCGGCTTGCAAAAGCAGATGCGATCTCATCGATGTTTGACCGGCAGTCTAAAAAAAAAGAAACGGAAGATGAGGTACGCAACCTCCATGAACTTAAAAACCTTTTTGACGACTCGGGTGAGCTAAAAACCTATGAGGCTGGTGAAACCATTTATCGAGAAGGAGCATATTCTACGCAGGTTTACCTCATACTCAAGGGGGTCGTAAAAAGTCATCGTATTGAGGAAAGCGGGAAGGAACTGATTACAGCTTTACATCAACCGGACGAGTTTCTGGGTTTTACCTCGTTTGTAGAGCATGTGCCGTATCAGGAAACCGCTACCGCGATGGAAGCCGTAGAACTGGCAGCTTTGCCCAAAAACCTACTCAATGATATTTTAAGCAAAAACAGAAAAGTATCTCTGGATTTGCTCAATATCATAACTCAGGATCTGGCTGTACTAAAATCCCAGTTACTGCAAATGGCCTACAGCTCGGTAAAGCGAAAAACGGCTCAAAGCATTTTGCACTTTGCAAGAGTATTGAATAAAAATCCCTCAGACACCCTTAAGGTCTCTCGTAATGATCTCGCCAGCGTTGCCGGTATTGCTACCGAAAGTTTTATACGCGCCTTGTCTGATTTTAAAAAAAATGGCTATATAGAAGTTAAGGGCCGGGATATTACAATTACCAACCTCAAAGCCCTGCAGGAAATGGAGTAAAATGATATTTGTCATTCTTCCCGGTGACTTGCATTTCTACATTTGCGCTTATAGTGTAGATGATGCTCAATTTCTTAGTTCCTACAGACTTTTCAGAAAACGCGTGGAACGCCACGCGATATGCCATTCAGTTTTTTGAAAAGCAACCGGTCACTTTTCATTTTTTACATATAGATTCAGCCGGGTTTGCTGAACAGCAACCCCATATGCACCAGCCGGGATTTTCAGTATCGGGAGATACCGGCATGAATAGCAGGGATTCTATGCAAGTCTGGATGAACCGGTTAAAAGAACTTCCTTCAAACCCCAATCATTGCTACCTAAATAGCATCAACAAAATGCCATTCATTACAGGCGTAAGGGAATATCTGAAGACGCATCAGATCGTATTTATGATACTTGGCACCAAAGGCGCATCTGGTCTCAAAGCAGCTACCGTAGGCAGTAAAACCGGTGAGATAATAACTAAAGTAAAGTGCAACGCACTCGTAGTACCTGAAAAAGCAAGCTTCAGCATACCGTATAACATTGCTTTCACTACAGACTATACGATTGACTTTACAGAACCTTTAATAGCTGCTTTAAAACGTTTTGCAGACCATCATAAATCTTCAATTAAAATACTACGGGTAGCGAAAAACAAAGAAACCTTAAGTACAGATCATAAACGCAACAGAGCTTATCTTAAAAGTCAATTGAAACACATAAACCACAGTTTTCATGTTGTTGAAAACATAGACTTAGAAGATGGCCTCGAAGCCTTTGCGCATAAAATGCAGATTGATGTGGTTGCCCTGATCGCAAAGAACTTAAATTTCTTTCAGAAGCTGCTGTTTACACCCGGAGTGGCTCCTCTTACCTATAGGGCTACAATTCCATTTTTTATTATTCACGAGTAACAGCAAATTAAGGCTTTAATTATACCTGTGCTGAGCGACATTCGGGAAGCGCGTTACACGCCTTCTTTTGGCTAAACCTATTGCCGGCAACTTTCCGGGTTTTACCAAAAACCGTCTCAATGTAATTCCAATCAATGCAAATCTCGGGGCTGACAATTATCATTTTAAGAGCCTTACCGTCAACCTATTTTTGGAAGTATAATTAAGCAATTATGAGAAAAATAGTAATCCCAACCGACTTTTCTGAAACTTCGATGAATGCCATAAAGTATGCGTTGGCCCTATTTAAATATGACCTATGTGACTTTGTAGTAATCCACGCCTTTGCCGATGAAGTGTATGAAAATACTCGAGATATGGACAGGGAAGGTTTTGAAATTTATAAAGGACGTTTTCAAAAGAAGGTGGAAAAACAATTACAGGAAGAGGTTGGGGCAATGCTGCAAACAACGGCAAACCCCAGGCACAAGTATCGGTTTGAGGCAAGGTTCGGAAGCCTGGTAGATGAAACTAACGATCTCATAGAACGCGATAACAGTGATATCGTAGTGATGGGCACCCGGGGAAAAACCGGCGATAAAAACGTCACCTTCGGCAGCCAAACCCTACAGGTTATCAAATATGTGAAATGTCCGGTTTTAGCAGTTCCATTAGGTTTTGAGGGCTATCCTGTTAAAAATATACTCTTTGCAACAGATTATAGGATTCCCTACCAAAGAAGAGAATTGAAACTGCTAAATGTATTGGGCAAGAACTTTGGCGCTCAATTAACTGTTGTCCATTTTTCAGAATACGAAAAACGGTCCCATCGTCAGGAAGATAACCGCTCATTTCTGGAGTGTTGTTTAGATAAAGCCCGCACTTCGTACCTGAAACATGCATCAAACGCTATTACCGGTGGCATAAACCAACTGCTTCAAGAACAGGATTTTGATATGCTGGTGATGGTTAATCACAGGCATTCGTATATGGAAGAGTTGCTATACCATTCTACTATTGAAAAGATAGGCCTCGAAATTAAAATACCCTTTTTAGTGCTTCAAAACTTACATAGATAACCTTAAAAATTTTTGAGATGAAACGAATACTGCTTCCTACTGATTTTTCCAAAAATGCGTATAACGCCATAGAATATGCGGTGCAACTTTTTGAGCAAGAAGCCTGCGAGTTTAGCTTGTTACATACCTATTCACCACTTATTGTCCCTGCTCATCCTGTTTTGGATAGCTATTCCGTTTTGAAAATGCAGAAAATGGCTCAGGAAAATGCGGAAAAAAATCTTGAAGACCTGGTTGATAAGATAACCAACAGGTTTAACAACCAAAAGCATTCCTTTCAAACACACGCATCATTTAATTTGCTCACTGAGGAGATGAAAAATTGTGTACAGGAGAAATCTATTGATTTGGTAGTGATGGGTACTCAGGGCGCAACCGGAGCCAAAGAGATTTTTTTGGGAACTGAAACTATGGATGCCATCAAAAAGATGAAGTGTCCCGTGCTGGCAGTGCCTGAAAGTTTTACGTATGAAAATCCCAGAGAGATATTATTTCCAACAGATTTTGAACTGGACACATCAAATAAATACCTGTCGCTCTTGCGATACATCTGTGAAACTCATGGTTCCAGAATTCATATGCTCAATGCGTATTATGGCAATCCGCTAAGTGTATCACAGGAAGAGAAAAAACAATTTTTAGATAACTTTTTTATCGAGAATGTGCACCTTTTCCATATTGCCGAAAACACAGAGGTCATTGCAGCCATAGAGCAGTTTCAGCTGAAGCATAAAATAAACCTGCTGGTAATGGTGCACAATAAGCATAATCTGCTTGAAAATATACTGTTCAGACCCATCATCAATCAGGTTGCATACCACACCCATGTTCCGTTTTTAGTAATTCCTTCTGTTGAAAGACAATAATACCTGAACCGGCAGGAAGCAAAACCGGAGAAGACCTTTGACTTGCTTCTATCGGTCCGGTTTTGACCGTAATCTCAAATAAGTGTCGTGCTCAATACTTACAAAATCAATTCACAATGAAAAAGAAAATAGCATTACCCACAGATTTTTCAAGCAATGCCTGGAATACCTTACACTATGCCGGTCAACTCTATAAAAGTGAAGAAGTTGATTTTTATATTATAAATGCCTTTACGGTAGACAGCTATGCAACAGACAGCATGATGGTGCCAGAACCGGGTGAAAAATACTATGACATTGCCAGGAACCGGTCTGAAGAAGGGCTCAGGGCCTTACAAACGCAACTGGAAGAACTGGAGGTGTCCTCAAATCATAATTACTTTACCGAGTCTGTTTTCAACGAGCCATTAGAAGCTCTAAAACAGATTATCGCAGATAAGGATATTGAATTAGTCATTATCGGAAATAAGGGTCAAACAGATGATCAGCGTATTTTTTTAGGCAGTAACTGCATTCAGTTTATGGAGCATATACGCAACTGCCCGGTGCTTATGATCCCAAATACAGTAACTTTTACGATTCCTAATGAAATCGTTTTCCCCACCAGTTTTAAAACTCATTTCAAAAGAAGGGAACTGCTACACCTTCAGGAAATAGCAAGAATCACCAAAGCCCCAATTAGGGTTTTGCATATTAATGAAGCCAGTAAATTGTCACAGGAGCAATTGGAAAAGAAGGAGCTTTTGCAGGAATGTTTTGAAGATCTCCAATATAGTTTTCACTATTTGGACCAGGTTGATGTCATAACAGGGCTCAATATCTTCACGCAAAGCAGAAACAGTGGCATGATTGCCTTTATAAATAAAAAGCACCGCTTCTTTGGTTTTGTTTTTTCAAAACCCATGGTTAAGGATTTAGGTTACACAGCCAGAGTTCCGGTGCTGGTTATGCACGACTTTAGAAACTAATACGATTAGGATGGGCAAAGAGAATCTTCAAATCATTAAGTCTTCTGGCGAAAAGGTACATTTTTCACTGCCAAAACTCAAGGCAAGCCTAAGACGTAGCGGAGCCGATGAGGCAACCGTTAATACCATCATAGACAAGGTGCGCGATGAATGGTATCAGGATATTACAACCAACGAGATTTACAATAGGGCCTATGCTCTTTTAAAAAAAAGCAAACCTATCTACGCCTCAAAATACAAACTTAAAAAGGCAATCTTTGAGTTGGGACCAACGGGATTTCCCTTTGAACGCTTTATAAGTGCCCTTTTAAAATATTCGGGTTATGAGACGCTGGTGGGGCAGATTGTACAGGGTAATTGTGTAGAGCACGAGGTTGATGTTATTGCTAAAATGAATGACGAATACATTATAGCCGAATGTAAATTTCGCAGTGATAGCAGCAACGTTTGCAATGTAAAAGTGCCTTTATACATCCATTCAAGATACAAAGATATCGTTGATCATTTCAGTAATCAGGACGAAGCCCCTAATCAGGGTTGGGTTGTTACAAATACCCGCTTCACTAAAGATGCTTTGGAGTACGGCAGATGTGCAGGTCTCTATATGCTTAGTTGGAGTTATCCCCGGGATAATGGCATTAAAGACCGCATCGACAGGCTTGGTCTTTATCCCCTTACCGTTTCAACCTTGTTGACAGCGCGAGAAAAGCAGTTTTTATTAAGCCGTGATGTGGTGCTTTGCAGGCAGCTGTTGAGTAATACATTTTTTCTGGACCACCTGGGTGTTTCAAATTCCCGGAAAACCAAAATCCTAAATGAAATCAAAATGCTATGCCAGCCTATACAATGAAAGCAGTTAACGTACATTTCCCGGGAGCTTCGGGAAGAGTAACGGACTCAAAATTTCTGCCGTAAGCGCCCGGCCAGAATCCCAGTGCGTTAAGATAGAGAGGTATCTGTTGATTTCCCTTTACCATTTAACCTGTGTTTAATTTAGTCTGACCAAAGCAGTATCTATAAACCAGTATTACAGACGACTTGAAAACGAACCCTCAGGAATCCAACTTTTTTGCCAAATGGCAAATCCTGCAAAATGCTAGGGAATAACTTTGTAACTATGGAAACACTGATTAATTACCTATTGCAGTTTGGACATCTCAACCAGCAACAAATTGACTTGATCAAAAGTAAAGCGGTAACTAAGAAAATTAAAAAAGACACGTATTATCAGGAAGCAGGAAAAATACCTCGTGAAGTCATTTTTTTAACTGAAGGTATTTTGAGGATTTGTTATTACAACAACAAAGGGGAGGACATTACCAAATATTTCATAGATGAAAACCATTTTGTGGTTGATATCAACAGCTACAATCAGGGCATTCCTTCTTCAGAATATGTACAGGCTATTACAGACTGCGAATATAGTGTTCTTTCAAAAGAAGCCATGCTTGAACTCTCCATGACCATTATTACCTGGGATAAAATTATAGCAAAAATAACAGCAAAAGGCCTGTCTGATAAGCTAAACAAAATCAGCCCGATGATGGCTGAAGATGCCACTGAACGCTATCTTAAATTTCTGGATAATTTTCCCACACTTGCAAACAGAATACCTTTATCGTATCTGGCTTCTTATCTGGGTATTACTCAATCTTCCTTAAGCAGGATTAGAAAAAACATTCGGTAGTTTGCTTTTTGCCAAATGGCAACTGACTTCATTCTTAAGTATGGCACCTTTGCTTCATAAACAAAAGGATAAAAATGAAGTCAATAATTATTACAGGATCTAACAGCGGAATAGGCTTTGAATGTGCCATGCACATGGCGAAAATAGCTCCCAATGAACAACTTATTTTAGCGTGCAGAAATGAGCAGGCAGCAAATGAGGCCATTGAAAAAATCAAACAAAAAACCAATCACAGGCATTTAATTTTTTTACCGTTAGATTTGGCTTCTCTGCAATCGGTCAGGGAGTTTAAAACGGCATTTTCAAAATTGCCCAATCCCAAAATTGCCGCTTTGATAAACAATGCAGGCATACAGGTCGTTGGCAAAACGCAATACACAACAGACGGATTTGAAAAGACATTTGGCACCAATCACTTGGGTGGATTTTATTTGACCCTGCTGTTATTGCCTTTCATGGACAAAAACGGAAGCATCACGTTTACATCAAGCGGAACGCACGATCCAAAACAAAAAACGGGGATGCCCGCACCAGAATTTACAGCTCCCCATTTGTTTGCATATCCAAAGGTAACAGACGACCAGTCGCTTGCTGTTGGACAAAAGTATTACACGACATCAAAGTTATGTAACGTGCTAACCGTTTACGAACTCCAACGAAGATTGGGAGATACTACAATTAGAGTAAATGCTTTTGATCCCGGCTTTGTGCCGGGTACAGGACTGGCAAGAAATTATCCGCCTTTTTTGAGATTTGTATCTGATTATATCTTGAAAATCCTGATTCTGTTTCAACGTAATACCAATACCGCAAAAAATGCGGGCACACGTTTAGCAAACCTTGCATATTCTGAAAAATATAAAAAAGCAAAAGGAACGTATTTTGAAGGAACAAAAGAAATAAAATCTTCACAGGACAGCTATAATCAAACCTACCAGGCAGATTTATGGAAATCAAGTGTTGATTTGACCGGCATACAGCCGGAAGATACGACCCTGCAATGGATTAAAATAGAATGATAGGAGGAGGTCTTTTAGGAATTTGCATGTATACATTTTGGTTTGATGTATAGATCAAGTGCCAACCACAAAAAGAAATCCCCGTTATCATTGCGATAACGGGGATTTCTGTGGAGAAAAAATGAGTTGAGTTGAAGCGTATTGTAAACTATAAAACGGTATCAGTGCGGTGGAGTACAGCTCTACACTTGCAGTTGAGGGTTGGATTTTGCCTGGTGAGGGATTCATCCTGTTTGAGTAAAACAGGATTTTCGGGGATTGTATTCCCCAAATATGCATATATTTGGGGAATATAATCCCCGAATATGATTAAAAGGAGTCTGGAAGAAATAATTGAAAAGCGCTTTGGTACCGGTAAGGCGATTCTTTTAATAGGCCCCAGGCAGGTAGGTAAAACGACACTATTTAATAAGCTGCTGGAGGATAAATAATACCTGTTTTTAAATGGGGATGATCCTACCGTTCGTAAACTGCTTTCAAATCCCAATTTAGAGCAACTTAAAAACATCATAGGCAATTACAGGATTGTTTTTATAGATGAGGCGCAGCGCATTGATAATATAGGACTCACATTAAAACTTATTACCGATCAGATCAAAGCTGTTCAATTGCTGGTGAGTGGCTCCTCTGCTTTTGAATTGAATAATCATACACAAGAACCACTTACGGGCAGAAAATGGGAATATCAGCTCTATCCCATATCCTGGGCAGAATTTGAATCACATGTAGGCTATTTAAAAGCTGAACAGCAATTGGAATTACGGGTGGTTTACGGGATGTACCCGGACGTGATTACTAATTTTGGAGAAGAAAAGGAGATTCTAAAACAACTCACCGATAGTTATTTATATAAAGATATTTTAAGCTATGGAGGCATTCGTAAACCCGAAATATTAGAAAAACTTCTAAGAGCATTAGCCTTTCAAATAGGTAGCGAAGTAAGTTATAACGAGCTGGCTCAATTGTTAGGTATTGATAAAAAAACAGTAGCTACCTATATAGATGTATTATGCCAGGCATACGTTATTTTTAAACTCCCCAGTTTCAGTAAAAACCTGCGAAACGAAATCAAAACCAATCAAAAAATTTATTTCTACGACACCGGGGTTCGCAATATGATCATTGGTGATTTAAATCCTATAGAAATTCGCCAGGATAAAGGGAATCTTTGGGAGAATTTTTTAATTGCCGAACGTTTAAAGCAGAATGCCTATACGGGTTCATTAGCCAAAGGCTATTTTTGGAGAACAGTATCACAACAGGAGATTGATTACGTCGAAGAAGAGGCAGGAAAATTAAAAGCTTTTGAAATGAAGTGGAATCCTAATACTAAAGTAAAACTCCCAAAGGCTTTTATAGAAACTTACAACACAGACATAACCGTGATTAATAGAACTAATTTTAGGGAATTTTTTAAATAATAGCGATTAATCCTGAAGCTCTGCACTATAATAGTCTAGAATCAATCCGGTAGAAACAGAAGGCTTAGTATCAGAACTTACACTACAACCTTTTAAGGCAGAGGAATCTTCTTTTTCTTTTTTTAGAGGCGCTTCATAATAAAAGTACAGGGATTAAAAGTAAAAGAGCGACTTCTAATAAAACCGATCTCTAAGGGTACCTGCTTGTCGCTTTAATTTTAATAAATAGAGCTGAGGTTATCTTTAGTCATGGTAGGTTATAGATCCTGCACGATACTTGCCTCAAGCTATAAACCGGAACTTAAATGTTTACCGTCGCAAACCGCTTAAAAACCCGAAAAAAGCCGCCGCTAACTGCCGCTTATTCATTAGCGATAAGCCGACGACTTTATGCGGCGATTCAACAAAGTACCGCAGTTAGCTGCGGCAATAAAAAAGTTTAAGACGTGGCTTAAAATTAGTTCAGGCTGTAGACTTCCCCTTTTTAGGGAAGCCTACATTGGCTGCTGTTTGCACTATATAATTCACTGGTTCGTATTCTCTTTTCCAAAGTTCTTCGTCAGTAATATCTTCAGCCATTTCGTTGGTCACTTTTATGAAGTCTACAGCTTTTGGTTTGTTTAAAAAAGTATAGTTTATCCTGTAATGCCCGTTATTTTTGCATAATTCTTCTACACTTTTATGTATCCATACTTTTGATTTGTATATATGATTAATTTATTGAATCGGTTTTAATTCGGTCAATCAATTTCTCGTTTAGTTGTCTCAATTCTTGAATTTGTTTTTCTAGTAATTCAATTTGTTGAGATTGCCATATTTCATCTGATTCTTGGTCGGATTTCGCAAAGCCCAATGATTTATTGCCAATATTTAGAGTTATAAGAGCTAACATAATTGTAAGTCCTGTAAGAATCCAGTTTATAGATGTGGCTTTTTTGTTTTGTTTGTTTTCTTTCTCAATTAATTCTAAAAGTCCAGATTGTATTCGGTTATTTAGTTCGGATTGACCCATCTGAATCATTGAAACATAATAATTGGCTCCTAAAGTTACGTTTACATTAGGTTTAGTAACATTGGTAACTCTTTTCGCACATTCAGAGATTACATTTTGAATCTCTTCATTCGACATTTCATCTGGAAACGAATTTGGAATTTCTAACTTCATTTTATTGTTCTGGTTGCAATTTGCAAATTACACATAATGGTTTTGTATATGGTTAGTAGTTTGCGAATTAGCGATTAATTTTCGATTAGCACGAGCCGAATTTTTTAATTTTCTTCTCACCTTTTTTCTATATAAGCCAAATAAAAAAAATGGCGGACTCGCAAATATGCCTTAACTTTGATTAAGCAACTGATTAGATATGAGATATATACGTTGTTAGCCGCTGTATTTTTTTCTTAAATCTTCAAAAGCTCTAAATATTGGTAATTCAATTTCTTTGTTTTCATATTCGGCAACTAAATGATTAAATTCAATCAGATTTTCCTTATAACTCTTATTGTTAAGTCTGCATAATTCATTAGTTCCATTAGTAATAATCTCGTTCATCAATACTTTCTGGGCTGGACGCATTAAATCTTGATAGAATTCACTTGGGCCAACAACAATCTTTGATTTAGATTCATTAATTGAATTTAGGCAACCGTTAAAAAGATATTTTGCTTTCTCTGAAACCTGTTTTGTAAACAATTGAATAATAACTTCGCAAAAATAGAATAGATATGGGTTGTCTGATTCTTCGAGACCAATTACCAACGAACCTTTATCTGAATTTTTGTCAAATACAATTACTAAATTAAAATCAGTTATTGATTTTGTATAATCAGTCTCTTGCTCGTTTAAAAACCCATTTACAAATGATTTTATTTTGGTCAGTTCGCTTTCGGTCATCAATACGAGGTGACCATTTTTAAATTCTACATCTCTGCAATAGCGAAGGATTATTGAATATATATAGGCGTGAATTTTAAGATTTGATAATTTATTAGGTTCCGTAATTTCAAATCCAGTTTCGAGATTATAGCTGTGAAAATTATTTTTAAATTTTTCAATTCTAAACTTTTGTAAGAATTCAGTAGAAAATTCACTTTCTAATTTGCCTAACTTGTTTTCACAGGTTTGGCATAAAATCTCATCTACCTTGTGATGGTGTTTTTTTATTTCGGTATTCGTATTCTTTAAATTATTTCTTCCAAAATAAACATCCACGGTAGCATTTTTAGAATCGATTTCATATGATTCTTCCCAATAATGTTTTCCAATACAATTCTGTATTAGGCTTGCTGGTGCTATATGAGAACCGGTTGCATTTGCATTTTTATCACAAATTATACATTTCATCACAGGGTTTGTTGATATGGTGGCTAACTTGTTATATTAAAACTAAATATACGTTTTATCAGTGTAGGATTCGTGATAACAGAATGTTTATAAAAACTTCAAATACATCTCACCTCAATAACCTCATTCAACCTCGTACTATATCTTTTCGAAAGATGATTCTGCTGCATCTTCCAGACTTTAGATAAGTCTTGGCCGCCAAACTTTACCTGATCAAAGCAGTTCCTGTTTAGCTGGTCAATGGTTTGCATAAGGAGTCGGTGCCTGGGATCCTCATTATAAAATAACGCGAGTTGCTTTTGTGTATCTGGAGTAAGTCCCATAACCATAATACCAGCTTTTTTGTAGTGATACCTTTCACGGTAAATACGCTTTAATCCGGCCATCGCGACTTTGGTTATTACTAGGGATGAATTTTTTTCGTAAGGCATCTGTAGCGATGTCCCATTGATGTAATGCGGCAAATCTTTCCGGTGACGGTTGGTGTGTATAAGCAGGTAGGCCGGTTGGCAGGAGCTGTTTTGTTTTCGGAGCTTGAAGCTTACTTTACTCGTATAAGTGGCCACACGTTCTCTAATATCCTCAAAGGCGGTGTATATTCTATCAAAAGACCTGGTAACTGCGATGTTTTTCTTTTTGGCAACTTCTTCCAGACCGAGTGTAGATTCCCCGGACAAATCCCGTTTAAGCCTGGGCCTGTCTATACTCATTTCTTTGCCTGCGTACTCATTACGTAGCTGGGTAAACTGCCAGGTATTAAATGTCTATCGCTCTCTTTAATATATTGAAGGACTTTTGATTTAGTGGAGTATCAGGTTAGGATAGATTTCGATATAAAGATAAATTCCGTATAACCCTCAAAACGAAAGCGGAGAAAGAGGGATTTTGTCCCAACATCCCACTTTCAGCATTTTGCAAATGCCTAAGTCTTTAAATAAAAAAACCGCTCAAGTAAACTTGGCGGTTTTTAGTATTTCAAGCCTTGCGCTTGATCGCGGAGAAAGAGGGATTCGAACCCCCGGAGGTGTGACCCTCAACAGTTTTCAAGACTGCCGCAATCGACCACTCTGCCATTTCTCCTGAGTGTCTCATCAGCTATTTGCTGATTGCGGGTGCAAATATAGAAAGTTTTTTCAATTTCCGACCAAAAAATTACAGGGATTTTTAGCTTAATTATTTTTACCTGTAATCGGGATTTTATCTCCCTTAAAATGAGGCTCTTTGCCGATAAGCAATTCGCCCCAGGCTTTTAAATTTGCCGCAATTTCGCGATAGCGGTTACGCGATTCCATCCCATAAGTTCTTCGGTCGCCAATATAACCGTAATAATCAAGCCCCATACTTCGGGCGATGTAAATGGCGCGAGGCAGATGAAAGTGTTGCGTCACCACAATAGCCCGGTCTACCTCAAAAATATAGGATGCCCGGTACACCGAGTCGTAGGTGTCAAAGCCGGCAAAATCCATAAAAATAGCTTCCTCAGGTACCCCGCGTTCCCGCAGGTATTTTTTCATGGCCACCGGCTCGTTGTAACTGGTAGTGCCATTGTCACCCGATAGTAAAAACCGTTTTACCTTACCCTGAGAATAGAGCAGGAGGGCCGACTCGACCCGGTCGCGTAAAATCGTTGAGAGTTCGCCGTTGCTGCGTACACTGGCTCCCAGTACCAATACGGTATAGGCTTCCGGCAGATCCTGAGTGCGTTCAAAAATATAATCTTTGGTCGTGTGCCTGATGTACAGCGAAAGCCCCGAGGTTATCAGTAAAATCAGTAAAAACCCCAGTATTAAATACCGCAGAATTTTAAGAAAGACCAAATTGTTTTTAAACATAGTAGGTTGCGTGTCTGGCCTGTTTACAGGGCTTATGCTCTAACGTTGGTTGTACGCTTGTTGGTATCGAGCAGGCTTTAAAATTAGTAAGCTTTTTGCAATAAAGGAGGCGAAATCGCATTTAATAAAGCCATTTTAAAAGAATAGCTCCACATAATCCCGCGAAGGTCTTAACTTTGAAAAAAAATCTGCTTTATGAATGTGATCACAAGCCTCAACTGGCGCTATGCCGTTAAAAAGTTTGATGCCAGTAAAAAACTTACTTCCGCCCAAATCGGGGTTTTAACCGAAGCCTTTAATCTTACCGCAACCTCTTACGGCTTGCAGCCCCTGCGTCTGGTGGTGATTGCAGATGAAAAGCTGCAGGAGCAACTGGTTAAAGCTTCCATGAATCAGACTCAGGTGCGCGATGCCTCTCACGTTTTGGTTATTTGTGTTGAGAACGAAGTAAAAGCGCCTTATGTGCAATCTTATTTTGACCTGGTTCAGGAGGTGCGCGATACGCCCGAAACGATATTGAAACCTTTTCGGGAGACGCTAAAAAAGCAGTTTGAAAATCAGGATGCCGAAAAAACCCGGCAATGGGCCGTAAACCAGGCCTATCTGGCTTTGGGCAATCTGCTCACCGTTTGTGCCCTCGAGGAAATAGATGCCTGTCCTATGGAAGGCTTTATATCCGGGCAGTATGACGAAATCCTGGGGCTCAATTCGCACGGAATCACCAGTACTCTGGTGTTACCCGTGGGTTATCGCGCTCAGGACGATATGTTTGCCGACTTTAAAAAAGTGCGCCGCGCTACTTCAGAAACCATCATCCATTTATGATTGATCGCGCTGTGTGTTCTGCACGGGCTGGTCTATAATGCGCATTTTATATTCGTAAGCCTTGCTCGGTTCCAGGACTTTCATAGACCTGTCGTAAATCGCATCAGGCTTAAAGATGGGCATGGTGTACTGAAAAGGGGATTTTGAGGCCAGGTTGTGGTCCAAACTCAAAAGCTCAGGATCAAGAGGTAGCGCTTTAAAAGGTTTGTTGATAGAAGGGAAGGGCTGCTGCTGCAGTTTTTGTAAAATGCTATCCTGCTCTTTTTGAGGAAGAATTTGATTTGTTTGGGCACCTGCCGAAGCTGACGCGCCCAGAAGCAGAAGACCTAAGAAGTATAGATTTTTCATAATGCGATAGATGTATATATCTAATTACTTCAAGATAAGCCTTTTGTTGCAGCGGAAGCAAAAAAGTTTCATCAATACGTCACGCGCTCCATAATCTCAAGGCCATAACCTATCATACCTACGCGCTTGTGATCTTCACTGTTTGAGAGTAATCTGATCTTAGAAATCCCGAGATCGTGAAGAATCTGAGCCCCAATACCAAAATCCTTTAAATCCATCTTAGGTGAGGAGTCTGCCGGTCTTTCGGTGGTTTGACGTTCTTTTAAATCTGCTAAACGCGAAAGCAACTTGCTGGCTACATTCTCCTGATTGATAAAAACAACTGCTCCTTTTCCGGTTTTGTTGATGAGATCAAAGATCTTTTCGAGCTTCTTATCACTTTCCTGAGTAAGCGTGCTTAAAATGTCATTGTTTACAAAAGACGAGTTTACCCGTACCAGTACAGGCTCATCAATACCCCAGGTTCCTTTGGTCAGGGCGATATGCACCTGATCGTTTGTGGTTTGTTGATAGGCCCTGATCCTAAAACTGCCGTAGCGGGTTTGCAGTTCAAAATCTTCCTTTTTCACAATGAGCGAGTCGTGTTGCATACGGTAGGCCACCAGGTCTGCAATCGAGACGATCTTTAAATCAAACTTTTTAGCAACCTCCATCAATTGGGGCAGGCGCGCCATGGTACCGTCTTCGTTCATAATTTCAACGATCACACCTGCGGGAGCAAAACCGGCAAGCCGTGCAAAATCTATGGCAGCCTCGGTATGGCCGGTGCGTCGTAAAACCCCGCCTTCTTTGGCTTTAAGCGGAAAAATATGACCGGGTTTAGAAAAATCCCAGGGTTTAATATCGGGGTTGATGAGTGCACGTACGGCTTTTGCACGGTCTGAAGCACTGATGCCTGTAGTGACCCCGTGACCTTTTAAATCGATCGAAACCGTAAATGCCGTCTCCATCGGGTCGCTGTTAGTGCCTACCATCATTTCCAGTTTCAGCTCTTTGCAGCGCTCTTCGGTTATGGGAGCACAGATGAGGCCGCGGCCGTGTTTGGCCATAAAGTTGATGGTTTCGGGTGTGACTGTTTCTGAAGCAGCCAAAAAATCGCCTTCATTTTCCCGGTCTTTGTCATCTACCACAATGATTACCTTACCATTTTTGATCTCTTCTATAGCTTCTTCAATGGTATTAAGCTGAATATTTTGCGGACGGGTTTGCACGGTCATAAATTCGTATTAGGGAAGCAAAGGTACAATTTAGACTGCTTTCAGGCAGTCCTGCTTTAAAAAGAACAGGGGTTAATTGTAGCTTTTCAGTAAGGTTTCTGCAGCTTCCTTAAACTTTTCGGTATACCCGTATTGCTCGTAGTTGGCTACAATGTCTTCAAGTTCACGCTGATTTTTGGTCTTCAAAATCGCCTTTTCCGAATTGCTTAAATCAAAATCGGCAAGAGGCTGTTCGGGATCAATCGCATCGGCATTTTTCTTTTTAAACAGTTTCTTGATGGGATCGAGAAAGCCTTCCAGATCAAATAAGCCCTGATCTGTAGTAGCTCTGTAGGTGAGGTAAACTCCCAGTGGAAACAGAATAAGCGTGCTTAACCAGCTGGCGACCCAGGCAGAAACGCTGCCGTCTTCGGCGCTGTTTTTGGCAAAAATCCCAATAAAATGGTACGTGAGAAAAAGCGCTACTCCAATAACAATAGGCAGGCCCAGACCACCTTTGCGAATGATTGCTCCCAGAGGGGCTCCTACAAAAAAGAGAATAACACAGCCAAAGGCCAAAACAAACTTCTCGTGCAGCGCAATCTCATATTTGCTTAAGGTTTTAATCTTAACCTGATTGTTAGTCTTTTGCCCTTTAATGGAGGTAATATTATTTTTCGCGCTGGTTTCGGCTCCGCGCAACACCTGTGCCTGTGAAGACAAACTAAAGTTTTTGATCAGTTCATCCTCCATAACCCGGGTGGTGTCTACCGGAATATTAGAGAGGTAGGAGGTATCCAGCGGGCGCAATTGCATTTCCCGCAATTCGGTTGTGCCCCGTGATTTCAGGTAATTGCTGTAGTTTTTTGAAATATCAATCAGCGTGTCGTTGAGTTGGGAGACGGTAAGCATGGTATAGGCATTGTCGATGCTTTTTTCGTCCATATCTACATTGTCGAGTTCGCTCAGATCAATATTGATGGTATAGGTTTCAAAGTAGCTTTTTACGAAAGGCTCGCGTCTTTGCTTTTGATAATCTTTTTGCTCTACTTCATCGTAGTAATTACCGTCTATAAGCTTTAGCGAAAGTACATTGTCTCCTTCGGCGCTTATGAGTTCGGCCTCTTTGGCTTTAATCACGGTAAAATTACCCGTGCGGGAAGGATCTTTCTGGTAGATGATCACATCTTTCAGGAACTGCCCGTTTTCACCTTCCTTATCGGCGATTTTCATCACATAATTTTCGCCAATGGTGTTATACTGGCCTTTAGTAATCGCCATTGCCGGTTTTACCTGTGCGATATTCCGCCTCAAATTGAGGGATTCAAACTCGGCAGCGGGAATCACATAATTGGCAAAAAGAAACGAAGTCCCGGCTAAGATCAAAATGAAAACAGTAAGGCTGCGCATAGCCCGTTGCAGGGAAATCCCGGTAGATTTCATCGCGGCAAACTCATAATTTTCGGCAAAATTACCGAAAGTCATAATACTGGTGAGCAGCACGGTAAGCGGTAAAACCAGCGTAACCAGACGGGGTGAAAAATACAGCAGGAATTTTACAATGATAACCAGATCAAGATCTTTCCCGGCGAGCTCTTTGATGTACAACCATACCGTTTGCAGTACGAATATGAACATCAAAATGATGAACGTACTCAGAAAGTTCTTGATAAAGGTTACCAGTATATAACGATCCAGTATTTTCAAGACAAATTAGTCTAATCTGTTGATGTAGTAATCGCCGTATTTAGATTCGTCAAAGACAAACAGGTTGCCGGGTAAGGGCTGGTCTGTCTTAAATGAGTTTACAGTGATGGTGATTTTACTGCCGTTTTTCTGAGTCATGATCAGGCGGTAGATGTGTTTGGTTTGAACATCAACGCCCAGCAAAGCAGATTTCAGTTCGCTGTTAGAATCTATAGGCGTAAGCTTGATGTACTGTATTTTACGACCGCTTACATTTTGCTCGATATCCCATTTATAGGAATAGCCTTTGTTGAAAAAGGTCAGCATTTTTGAAGGGGTAATAGCGTCATCGTCTCCCGGATCCTGAGTGGAAATGGTGATTTCTTCATCTTCGGGAACAATGGTGTACAGTTTTTTGCCGTCATACATCTGCATGGTACCCATCAGATTGAGTTTGTACTTGTCACCATCTAAAGTGACGTCCCCACGCGTTTCCTGATTGATGCCTGCAGCATCATTAGAAAGCCCGTATTTAAAGTCTATAAACATATTGTCATAGCTCTTCACTTTAGCCGAAACCTGATCTAAAAGAGCCTTAGCTTTAGTATCCTGTGCATATCCTGCAGAAAAGGCTGCAAACCAAAATACCAGGGCAGCGATTACAGGTGTTTTATAAAATTTCATATTATTCATTATTTAATTGTTGATGTAATGCATTTAAATCTGTAACGAGTACCTGTCTGGCTTTACTGCCTTCAAAGGGGCCTACAATGCCCGCAGCCTCCAGTTGGTCGATGATTCGTCCTGCACGGTTGTAACCCAGTTTAAGTTTACGTTGCAATAACGAGGCACTTCCCTGCTGGGCGGTTACAATGACTTCGGCAGCTTCCACAAACAAAGCATCCCGTTCGCCGACATCTATATCAAGACTTGTGCCACCTTCTTCTCCCACATATTCCGGCAGCAAATGCGCATCAGGGTAGGCTTTTTGCGAACCGATAAAGTCGGTTATTTTTTCAACTTCCGGAGTGTCGACAAAGGCACACTGTACGCGAACGAGTTCGTTACCCTGCGTAAACAACATATCTCCACGGCCTATAAGCTGATCGGCTCCCTGACTGTCCAGAATGGTACGCGAATCGATTTTTGAAGTTACCCTAAAGGCGATACGTGCGGGGAAGTTTGCTTTAATGATACCGGTGATTACGTTTACCGAAGGTCTCTGGGTTGCAACAATAAGGTGAATACCAATCGCCCGTGCCAGCTGTGCCAAACGTGCTATGGGAGTTTCAACCTCCTTACCGGCGGTCATAATAAGGTCTGCAAACTCATCGATTACCAGCACGATATAGGGCAGGTATTTATGACCATTGTTGGGATTGAGTTTGCGCTTTTTAAACTTGGCATTGTATTCTTTAATGTTGCGCGCCATCGCATCTTTAAGCAGATCATAGCGGTTATCCATCTCAATACACAGGGAGTTTAAGGTATGTATAACCTTGGTATTGTCGGTAATGATGGCTTCTTCGGTATCGGGAAGTTTAGCCAGGTAATGCCGCTCGATTTTGTTAAACAGGGTAAGTTCTACCTTTTTGGGATCTACCAGTACAAATTTTACCTCTGCCGGATGCTTTTTATAGAGCAATGAGGTCAAAATGGCATTAAGTCCTACCGATTTACCCTGCCCCGTGGCTCCAGCCATAAGCAGGTGAGGCATTTTGGCCAGATCAACAACAAAAGTTTCGTTTGAAATGGTTTTACCCAAAGTCAGGGGCAGTTCCATTTCTGCATTTTGAAATTTAGGAGAGGCAATCGCCGAGCGCATCGATACGATACGGGCGTTTTTATTTGGCACCTCAATACCAATGGTTCCCTTCCCGGGAATCGGGGCAATGATGCGTATCCCCAAAGCCGAAAGGGAAAGCGCGATATCATCCTCCAGGTTTTTGATCTTGGAGATGCGTATACCGGCCTCGGGTACGATTTCATAAAGCGTTACTGTTGGACCTACGGTCGCCTTGATGTGCGCGATGTCGATCTTGTAGTTTTTAAGCGTATCTACAATACGGTTTTTATTTTCTTCAAGCTCTTCCTGATCTATTGTGATGCTCTGACCCTGCGTATAGTCTTTAAGCAGCTCGATTGACGGAAATTTATAATTGCTGAGTTCAAGAGTAGGGTCAAACTCCCCGAAATCCTGAACCAGTTTGGTGCTCAGGTTTTCTTCGACCTCTTCTTCTTCAATAGTTTCTTCTATTTCAATCTCAAACTCTTCGTCTGCTGCGGGTTTGGGAGCTTCGTTGACCACGGGCTTGGGTGGAGCAGGAGCAGGAGCCGGGGCAGACTTGAGCACGGGCTCTTCAAAATCCTCCAAATCTTCATCAGCAGCATCGTCTACGGGAAGCTCGATATTGTCTTTCTCAAAAGCGGTGTCTTCAAACGAGATCTCGTCGTCCTGCTCATCAAATTCAGACTTTAAATCATTGCGCTTGCGCGAAAGGTATTGCCCCACCAGCTCTGGTGTAAGTTTGAGCCTCACGGCCAGATAGACGATAGCTACAAATGCGAGAACGAGAATGGTGCCTATAAGTCCCAGATAATCCTGAAGAAAATCGTTGAGTTCAAAACCTACCATTCCGCCCAGCAGCGCATTGCTTTGAGCGAAAAAACCGAAGAAGACCGAAAACCACAACATAACGATAATACCCCAAAACCAGTAGGCCTGCAGGCTTTTTTTGGGCCGGTCAAAAAAGTAATAGAAACCGGTAAGAGTCACCAATACGGCTAATGCAAATGCAGCGATGCCAAATCCCTGGTAGATGAAAAAATCACCAAGAGCGGCGCCAAATTTATTGAGCCAGTTTTGAGCTTCCACGCTGCGGTCGCCGAGACTGTTAAGGGTACTCTGGTCGGCCTGCCAGCTGAAAAAATAGGACAGGAATGAAAACAAAAGGGCGATTCCCAGCAGGAACAGGAAACTTCCTAAAACAATTTTTTGCTGTTTACTCAGTTTAAAACTGATTTTCACCGGCTGCTTTTTAGGAGTCGTAGATTTGGTTTTCGCTTTTTTTCGGGCCATTCGTAGTACTAAGCTTAGTAGGTCTGCTTATAAAAGAGCTCGCAAAGGAGCTGTGGTTACATCTGTTTTTTTTAGTCGGGCGTAAAAATACAAATATCAAACGGTACTCTGCCGATAAAATTTTAGAAGAGGTAGGGGATATAGATTATAAAACCTATAATGGCTGCAATGACGGCGGCAAAGGTTACTGCGCCTGCCGAGACATCTTTGATAATACCTATTTTTTTATGGTAATCGGGATGCACAAAATCGGCTATTTTCTCAATGGCGCTGTTGAGACCCTCTACAGCCAGTACCAAAGCAATTGCCAGTAACTGAATACACCACTCGATCGGGGTAATGTCGAGGTAAAAACCCAAAAAACAAACCACCAGCGCACAGAAAACCTGCACCTTGATGCTGGCTTCTGTACGCACGAGGTAAAATGCGCCTTTAAAGGCATATTTAAAGGCTTTGAGGCGGTTTATAATAAAGGGTTCTTTGGGTTGTTCCATTAAGCCAGTGCGCGCAGGGCGGCCTCGTAGTTGGGTTCCTGACCTATTTCGGGTACCTGCTCAGAATAAATCACTTTGTGATTGTCATCGAGCACTATAACAACGCGGCTGTGCAGACCGGCAAATGCCCCGTCAGCAATTAAAAGCCCGTAGTCTTTTCCAAATTTCCCGTCTTTAAAGTCTGAAAGTACCTGTACCTGCTCCAGACCCTCTGCTCCGCAAAAACGGGCCTGTGCAAAAGGAAGGTCGCGAGAAATGCAAAGCACTACGGTGTTCTCAAGATCAGAAGCTTCTTCATTAAACTTGCGTACCGAAGCGGCACACACCCCCGTATCTACACTCGGGAAAATATTCATCACAACTTTCTTGCCCTTAAAATCTTCAAGGGTACTTTCCTGAAGATCGGTTCTTGAAAGTGTAAAATCTGGTGCTTGCGTTCCGTTTTCAGGAAGCTCGCCACTGGTATGCGTAGGGTTTCCACCCAGAGTTATGTTTGCCATGATTTTTGGTTTTGTAAGGCGTAAAAGTAGGCATATAAAAAACGAACGCCAATTAAAGGAATGCCAATTTCTGGTTTCACACTTTTCCCGAAACGAAAAAAGCTTCCGCATAATGCAGAAGCTTTTTAAAAGGGTTGAACCTGTTTTTAAACGTCGTTCAGTCTGAAGCTTTTAGCGGTCTATCGAACCTAAAACTTTCTGAGCAAAGCCGTTTGCGGCATCGCGTTCAGACATTCCGCCGGCGATCATCTCATGCATTTCAACAGCACCGCAGAGATTGGTTATCAACTCGCCTATAACATCCATTTCCGCATCGCTTACCGAACGGTGTTCGGTAAAGGATTCAAGCACGTCAATAGTATGTTTCAGGGCTTCGTTGCTGTTGTTTTTTTGCAAATGTTTAATTACTGGTAATTTCATCAACGAGTTCTTTTAGGTTTTCAAACTTATTGGTCTGAACCTGGTTAACAAAGTTTCCGTTCTTAAAAGTCGCAAAAGTAGGCAGGTTGTCTACTGTGGCGAGCTTTCTGCTTTCCGGAAATTTTTCAGCATCTACGAGCAAGAATGCGGTATCCTCGTGTTCTGTAGCCAGTTTTTTAAACTTAGGCTTCATCAAACGGCAGTTACCACACCAGCTTGCCATATACTGCACCACCACGGTGTCGTTAGACGATACCCATTCTGCCAGATTATCCTGATCGAGTTGCTTTAACATAGTCAAGTTTTTTAAGTTTTCTATTAATTTGAAGCCAGATACGTAGCTACACCATCACGGTTGGCGTTCATTGCCTGCTTGCCTTCTTCCCAGTTTGCAGGACATACTTCCCCGTTTTTCTGTACGTGAGCATAAGCATCAATTAAACGTAAAAATTCATTTACGTTACGACCTACCGGCATATGGTTTACACCTTCGTGAAATACGGTTCCTTCCTCGTCAATAAGATACGTTGCACGATAGGTTACATTGTCACCATCTACGGTAAGCACCCCGGTCTCTTCATCGTAACGCTCGTTTGTAATGTCAAGAATTCCCAGACGATTGGCCAGATTGCGGTTGGTATCGGCAAGAATAGGATAGGTTACACCTTCGATTCCGCCATCATCTTTTGGAGTGTTTAACCATGCAAAGTGCACTTCCGGAGTGTCGCAAGAAGCACCTATAACCATCGTATTGCGCTTTTCAAACTCATCCATTGCAGCCTGAAATGCGTGAAGCTCGGTTGGGCAAACAAAAGTGAAATCTTTGGGATACCAGAACAAAACAATTTTCTTGTTATTCTTTTTAGCTTCCTCCAAAACGTTAATTTTAAAGGTATCGCCCATTTCATTCATAGCATCTACTGCAAGATTTGGAAATTGTTTTCCTACTAATGTCATTGTTGTTTGTTTTTAAATTTGGTGCAAAGCTAGCCAGCACATCGTCTAAAAAAAACCGCAAAAAATGTGTAGAAGTTATGCCGGTATAGGCTTTTCTTATAGTTGTTTTTTAGTCCGAAAGCATTATCAAATTGATGTTGCTTTTGAGTGAAAAATCAGGAATATGCAGCAAATGAAGCCTGTCTTTGCCGGTATTGCAAAGCAAAATGGCCAGCCTGTTTACTGTTAAGAAATATTTAACATCCGTAATACGGAAGCTTTACGAAGCTATAAGGTTTTCGCTTTACCGACTTAAAGCGCTTTGGTAAAAATAAAGACCTGGTTACTGCTTCCCGGCATCTGCGAGCGAACGGATTTTAATACTGAAGGCAGCAAAAATCAGCGTCATAAACGGACTAAGCCAGTTGAAAATGGCATACACAAAATAGTCTGCTACCGAAACGCCCAATACGCCGCTTTGATAGGCGCCACAGGTGTTATAGGGTACCAAAACCGAGGTGACGGTACCACTGTCTTCGAGTGTACGGCTCAGGTTTTCGGGGGCCAGACCTTTATCGCGATAGGCCTTGGCATACATGCGTCCGGGGACCACAATAGCCAGGTATTGATCGCTCGCAGTGGCGTTGAGACCTATACAGGTGGCTACGGTACTGGCAAATAGACCAAAGGTGCTGTCAAAAAGATTAAGCATAAACTTACTGATGCGGGATAGCGCCCCAATGGCATCCATAACACCGCCAAAAGTCATGGCGCAAAGAATCAGCCAAATGGTGCCCAGCATCCCGGCCATTCCGCTGGCAGCAAAAAGGTCATTGAGATCTTCATTGGTGGTTTCAATAGCAGTATCAACGGTGATGGCATTCATAATCCCTTTGTAGCCGCTTTCAAAACTCAGGCTGGTGCTTCCGCCCAAACCGGCAACCAAATCCGGTTGGAAAATGAGCGCAGCGATTCCACCTAAAAGTGTACCTGCCAGTAAGGCGATTAGGGGAGGTGTTTTTTTGATGATTAAAAAGATAACCAGAGCCGGTACCAGAAACAGCCAGGGCGTGATATTAAAAGCTTCATCAATAGAGGCTAAAATAGCACTGCTGTCTGCGGGGCCTGTGGTCTCTACACTAAAACCTATAATAATAAAGACCAGCAGGGTGATGCTTATAGAGGGCACGGTGGTGTATAGCATGTACTGTATGTGCGTAAACAAATCGGTACCCGCCATGGCAGGAGCTAGGTTTGTTGTATCGCTTAGGGGTGAAAGCTTATCCCCAAAATAAGCCCCCGATAAAATAGCTCCTGCGGTCATGCCAAGAGATATACCCAGGGCATTGGCAATACCTATAAGTGCAATACCTACAGTGGCCGAGGTGGTCCAGCTGCTTCCGGTAGCGACCGAAATGATGGCACAGATCACCACGCAGGCTGCGAGAAATATAGACGGACTCAGGATTTGCATACCGTAATAAATCATCGTGGGGATGATGCCACTTACAAGCCAGGTTCCGGCCAAAGCCCCCACCAGCAGGAGGATGAGAATAGCACCCGCGGTTGATTTTATATTGAGGGCGACTTCTTCCATCATCAGTTCAAAAGAGGTTTTGTTGAAGAAACCTACAATTGCGGCAACCGCAGCACCAAGAAGTAAGATAAACTGGTTAGAACCACTTAGGGCATCATCACCAAACACAAAAACATTATAAGCCAGCATGCCTACCAATGCGAGTATTGGGATCAGGGCTTCAAAAATGCTGAGTTCTCTGTTTTCTACAATTTGCTCGTTACGCTCTTCCGCATCCTGATTTGTCATGATCTTTTATATAGTTTGTACAAGTTTAAGGATTATGAATGAAATACTAAGAACACAGGATCGCTTATGTTAAGAAGTTTTGAATGCTTGAAACTCATAGGGTAATCTTTAAACAAATAAAAAATGAGTAATTTTTATATCAGGAAATCTTTCATCGTAAATATTTGTTATTTAATAGGTTAATTACTTTTGTTGTCCTACATTTGTTCTTGTATAATTCACTGATTTCTAGTCAAACGAATACAAAAACAAGATAAAATACGAAGATAATTACTTATTGATGAAACCCCATTTCATAATTTTTGCATTATTTGCATTTTTTGCAACTCATGCTCAGGTTGGTATTGGAACTACCTCACCAAAAACAACCCTTGATGTTACCGGTAGACCAGCAGATGCGACTTCTCTTGATGGAGTAGCTGTACCTCGAATGACGGGTGATCAATTAAAGGCGAAAGTTTACACCTCAGATCAAAATGCTGCTTTGGTTTATGTTACAGTTGCTCCTACAAGCCCTAGTGGACAGACGTCAAATGTCACCGAAGAGGGTATTTATGTATATAGTTCGTCTCAAAATAAATGGATAGCCTTAAAATCAAGTTCAAGAGATAGTTGGAAGCCGACGGGCAATACGATCAGTTCCGGAAATTTTTTGGGTAGCTTAAATAATTTACCCTTAGAAATTAAAATAAACAATGTTTTAAAAACTCGAATTACTTTAAGAGGTCAGATAGAAACCTTAAACACTTCAAATTCGGTTTACTTAGGAGAACTTGCTGGTGCTAATAATTATGCAGCGACCGCAAATAATGTGTTTTTAGGATATGCTTCTGATTATGATGCTGGCGGAGCCTCTAATAGTTTAATTTTAGGATACAATTCAAGAGTAAGTTCAAATAACTCAATTGTAATCGGAAGTGAAGCGGATGCAGATAGTAATAATTCAATTTCCGTTGGGAGATCAACACAATCTCAGGGGACTTATGGAATAGTTATCGGGGATGCAGCCTTTGCGAATAAAACTGGAGCGATTGCAATTGGTCAAAGTTCTCAGGTTCAGGGTGATCACGCCATTTCAATAGGTAAATCAACCTATACTTCAGGATCAGATGCGATTGCGATTGGTAATTCTGCTCAGGCTCAGGCCACGAATGCGGTGGCTATAGGCAATAACGTTTACGCCCCTAATCCTAATACGCTAATTTTGGGAAATAATCTAAATGTCGGGATTGGTACTAACAATCCTTCTACAAAACTACATGTAGCCGGTTCCGTTAAAATAGTGGATGGAACTCAGGGAGCAGGCAAGGTCTTAACATCAGATGCTAATGGCTTAGCTGACTGGCGAACACCTATAAATCAAGTTTACGGAGAGGTTGACAGAACTTCAAACCTTACAATTTCAAATGGAACTGCAAATGTAACGTTCAATAGTACAGACACAGGGCTGAACAGAAACGTATCAATAAATAGTACATTACCTACCGACTACATAGCGGTAAATGAAGCTGGAGTATATGAAATCACATATAGTTACGGAATTTTTATAAATGATAATTCTGATGGGAATATTAATATTTATTTAAGAAAAGGTTTTAGTAGTGGAGCAGCTACAAAAATTAATAAAAGTACATCCATAGATTGGGGTGACAATCCCGTTCATGATGAAAGATTTCATATAAGTAAGTCCGTTTTAGTGAGACTCGCTGCAAATGAGAGAGTCTATATGACATATTCAATTAATAATTCTGGCGTAAATATGTTTTTAATTGCCAATACTGTTTCGCTGTCTCTTAAACGTATTGATTATTAAATAGTTTTAGTTCTAAAATTCATAAATATTTTGGTGACAGTTAGATACGTTCGTCTTTGGCTTACTATTTCTAATTTTTAATATATTCCTCTTTACTAATATATACTTAAAAAGTTTTCTTTTGGTGAACCAGCCCTGAGCATCTTTGGAATAGATTTCTTTGGACCAGTAAACCCATTGTTTGCGCGCGATTGTATCGCGTGTAGGTAGTTTTCTTTTTCTTCAGCATATCGAAAAGTCCCCGTTAAAAATTTTCGAAGCCTTACAGGAAATTTAGGGATACTGCTGCGGTTTTGCCCTCAAGGCGAAAATACTTATCCAAAAAGTGTCATTTCTTGTTTTGAGCCTGCCCTGAGCGATCGTCGAAAGTCTACGCTGAGTATCTTTGGAATAGATTTCTTTGGACCGGTAAGCCCATTGTTTGCGCGCGATTGTATCGCTTGCAAATAGTAGTTCCCATTCTTCCTTAAGCACCCGCTCCCGCAAGTCTTTGATTTTTGGTGTTTGAGTTTATGAGCTTCCGTGAGATAATAATTATGCGAGTAAAGAAAATGAACGGAAGATGATTTAGAACCTATAACTTCGATTCATATTCCTGTTCATTTTTTCCATCGATGAAAAAACGAACCAACCCGTCTAGTCAGCCGGGCAAGAAAATCTAGGCTTACAGGAGGTTCTCTAAATTTATTGTTCGCTGCACTGCATGCGCTTAACTCGGCCGCTCTGGCGGCCTCAAACAGAACCGCCTGCGACGTTGCGCTCACGTCAAATTTCACGAGAACCTCCTGATAGGCCGGTACTGATGTATTAATTGACTTTCTTAGTGTCTTATTAATTCTCCTGACGAGCAACTTCCGTGTGATACGATCGAAATGACATTCTTGATAATCAAAGCTGCCCGACAGGCTTATATTATAAATTGAAGAGCGTTTCAGGTAACATCCATCCCCAGCCCTTCCTTCAAAGGAAGGGAGTCTGTTCTTACTAAACTTAAAGCCTCCCTTTGAAGGGAGGTTTGGAGGGATGTTTTTCTGCTTTTTAATTAGAGTACAACTCATCCTTCGCGCGCGATTGTATCGCGTGCAGGTAGTTTTCTTTTTCTTCAGCATACCGAGAAGTCCTCGTTAAAAATTCTCGAGTCTTGCAGAGAATTCAGGGGCATCGCTGCGGTCTTCCCCCTAAGGCGAAAAATATCGACCCAAAAGGCGTCTTTTCTTTTGGTGAGCCTGCCCTGAGCATAAGTCGAAGGCCTGCCCTGAGCATCTGTCGAAGGGATTTCTTTGGACAAGCAAACCGAGGTACGAGGTTCGCGAACTCCTGCCAATAAGCGATGGCTAACTAAAGAAAATGAACAGAACAAGCTAGTGCAGCGTAATTCCTGTTGTGATACTGAAGTGAATTCGGTAGGGCTTTAGTGATTAATATCAGCTAAATGGATAATGAAAACAGAACATTTCCATCAAAGTCATGTTTTTTTAATTCTTATCTGTACACTAAGCCTCTCTGAAATAAACGAGCACAAAAGCAGCTCTTCTAAGTGAGTTGGTTTGAATACACTGAAAATAATAGAAAAAAGAGCAGATTAAACAGTGCGATTTTTCTTTCAATAAACCAGGTTGTCGCTCACTAAATAAGTTTTCCATTCACTTAGATTCAGAAAAACAGAGATCTGCTGACGCAGTTTTCTGAATGTTTTCGGGTTCTTACAGGGATAATGAGGAACTTATCAGGCCAAAATAGTGATTGTCGAAGCCTAATCTTAGAATTATGATTTTAGGTTGTTAAAGTAGTTTTTAGGAAACTATGGCGAATATTTAATTCATTGAAACAGGTAATTTCTTGGATTTAACTTAAAAAATAGCGATGCTTTAACTTTTATGGAAAAATCATTTTTGATTGATTATTCAGAAGTTTTGTTTAGAAAAACATTATTTATTAAAAAAAAATGTAAAAAGACATATTGTTTTTTGGTATTCTTTACGCAGGTAACCTGCAATTTATGAGGGGATTAGCTGTGTATTTTGTCGATTTAGTATTTGCATTTATCGATTTTATAGTATAATTGCAGGTGTAAAACATAACAATCAGGAGTTAATATCCTGAATCCCTAAACCACCCCCTAAATGAAAACGAAATTCATCGTTGTGTTTTCTTGTTGCCTATTTTCCTGGACTTATGCTCAGGTAGGTATAGGAACTACACAGCCGCAAACCACGTTAGATATCAGAGGCTCTAATCATCTTGGAGCAGTTAGTGAAACCGACGGTATTCTGGTTCCTCGAGTAAATGCCTTAACATCCAGTGGTACAGTAGATGGTCAATTGGTTTACTTGATCGCAGATAATGGTTCTTTTTCTAAAGGATTTCACTATTGGGATGCCGGCGCGACCGGTTGGTTGCCGGTAAATAGTACAATCGAACCCTGGAATGAGGCAGGTACAACGAATCCCGCGACCCTTAATACAGATAATCTCTATACTCTGGGAAAAGTGGGTATAGGAAGAACTAATCCTACAGGTATACTGCATATTCAGCATTCCTCAAATGATAATGACCTGGATGATGTGATGATAGATAGCTATTCTAACGCCACTACGAGCTTTTTTGGCTTAAGAAAAGCGCGAGGAACAGTTGAAGCCCCACTTAACCTTCAAAATGGAGATAATATAGGTTGGATAACATTTGTCCCCAGGTATAATGGCAATTTGGGTTATTTAGGGTCGTCTATAGCCAGTTTTTACAGGGGCAATGGGACAGATAATGTTTCAGATTTAGTTTTTCAGACTAATGGCAATCAAGATAGAATGAGATTGACCCCGGAGGGTAACTTAGGGATCAATGTTTATGATCCTACTGCCAGACTTCAGGTTAATGGTACATTCAGATATGTAGATGCTTCGCCGGGGGATGATGAAGGTAAAGTGTTGACTTCAGACGCTAATGGTAACGCAAGCTGGCAAGACGCTGTGGTATACCAGATGCCTTTTGGGATGCAGTTTTATTCCTATGATATCCCTAATACCACCTCTCCGGATCTTAATGATTTGGAAAGGGATACGGTAGTTACTAAATCTGGAGTGTACAATGGGGATTTAAGTCTCCCGAATTCCGGAGTTTCGGTTCTAAATCCTACTAGTGATGGTGAAGGCTTTGTCGTTAAAATTGTAGGCACTTATCTGGTTAAAAATACTGGAGAATTTAGTTTTACACAGCGTTCAGATGATGGGGCACGTATTTATATAGACGGAACATTAGTCTTAAGCGACTGGGCTAATGGAGGTGCTAATACAACAACCTCACAACCCATAGCGCTGGCAAAAGGCAAACATAAATTTGAATTTTGGTATTACGAATTTACGTCCAATCAGGAGTTCTCCTTTTCTTGGGGAACAAATCCAGATGGTAATTCAGGCGTGATTCAAGCCAATCAGTTTACCATTGAGTAGAAGTAAGAATTTGTTCTACACAAATTATCAGACTTTAGGGTTTGGGTTTCTAAAAAGTCTAACTACCAATTGTATTTCTGTTCTTTAGTCCTGATATGTCAAAGCATGTCATTGAGCGAGTTGATGCGGCTGGAAACCATTCCCGAAGCTTTGGAGTAAGGATTTTTTTACATCCTTAAAAACTACGCAAATCCCTTGTCCTGTGGATGGCATACCGCTGTGTTAAGCCATCTTCTACAAACCTTTGTTCGCGCGCGATTGTATCGCGTGCAGGTAGTTTTCTTTTTCTACTTTGAGCACCTACTTCCCGTAACGTAAACGAATAGCTCTCCCTCCGGTTAAGTATGAACAGTTAGACCCTGTTGGAACTATTCTCCTTTGCAGAAATATGCTATAGCAGGTTTCCTTTTGGTCAGTATAGCGGTGGTGCCCCGTTAAAAATTTTTGAAGCTCTGTCCTGAGTATCTTTGGAATAAATTTCTTCGGACTAGCAAACCGAGTTACGCGCTTCATAAGCTCCAAAATCAATAAGCGATAGCTAACTAAAGAAAATGAACAGAACATAAAATACCAACGCAAATTTTAATGTGATGCTGCAAATCCCATACACTCGGTACTCCATTAATCATGCGAGTAAAGAAGAGTAATAACAACTTCAATTCCTATTCCCTTTCTTTTTTGCATCGCCCAAAAAAGAAACAACCCGTCTAGTCAGCCGGGCAAGAAAATCTAGGCTTACAGGAGGTTCTCTAAATTTATTGTTCGCTGCACTGCATGCGCTTAACTCGGCCGCTTTGGCGGCCTCAAACAGAACCGCCTGCGACGTTGCGCTCACGTCAAATTTCACGAGAACCTCCTGATAGGCCGTAACTTTCTAATCAAGTGACTTTTGTGCACTTAATTATTAATAGCTCATGAAAATAATTTTATAAAGAATCTTAAAAGATTATGTCCTAAACACCTTCAGCACCTGCGTAGGATTAAAAGCTTTTGAATTCATACATACCTTCCCCAAACGAAAGTCTGCCGTATAGTACAATTCCCCCGCTGTAACTAAAAGCAGGGCCTCTGCAGGCAATGCAGTCGTGGTGTAATTGGTTGCAGGGATCCTTTGCGTTTTGTGCGGAATGGGAATACGAAAAAGTTCGTGACGCAGCACGTGGTAGGTTTTGGAGTCATAGACGCTGATCCAGTATCCCAGTTCAGCCTCACTGGCCTTTACCGGCCAGTGGAGGGGGTTATCTGCTTTAAATTCAGGTACGCTGATTTCCAGACTACCCGCTTCAAGCTTCAGCTCCAGTCCGGGCATTTGCACGTATTGCGGATACTGATTTTTCAGATCGGCTTCCAGACCTTCCAATACGGTGGGCTCCCCCTGCCAGAGATCCAGACTGCCCTGGGGGAGGCTGTCGTTCATTTTCATTCCCTGATACACTGCTTTGCGAAAGCGGTTAAAAAACTGGGAATCGTACATTTTGCTAAGAAAAGGACGTAATCCCCTCATAAGGCTGCTGGTGATTTGGGAGGCGCGCCCAAAATCGGTAGCGGTTTGTTTTGCGCGTCCTTTTCGGGCTTTACCGCCGGTATCGGGCCGTGACTGTACAATGGTTTTACCATTCACATTTCTAAATACGAGATCACCGATGTTGCCTTTAAGGCCGGTCTTGGAATCGAGCTCTGCCATAGCCTGGAGGTGTTAATTTATATATGATAATAGAGTGCTACTTGATTTCAACCAATTTCACCCACAAAAACTGTGGTAAAGTGTGGTTGCAGTGTGGTAGCACTGTGGTTGGAGTGTGGTAGCAGATGCACGATAACTATGATAATACAATACGCAATATGCCAGATAGGAAGATAAAAATTTTAGTAATAGGGTGTTTCTTTTTAATCCTAATGTCGATAGCTTTTAAGTAGGAAGTAGTGTGTGAAATAGGAGTTAATAATCGATAAAAAACTATTTTTGCTGACAGACCGCATTTTTTCTGGTTTTATTTAATTAAAAATTATAACTTTTAATTAGTTTTTACGGTTTAAGTAGATGCCCGATTTATACATACTTATTATTGATGATGATCCTATATATCATCTAATGATTACAAGAATTTTAAATAAGCTGGGGTTTCCAAACAGTAAAGGAATTTTAGACCCACTTGAAGGTCTGGAATTTTTGCTGCTTACAAACCGCCTCCCTGATGTTTTATTTTTAGATATCAACATGCCAGGAATAAATGGTTGGGAGCTTTTAGATGAATTAGAAACTTCTGCAAGGTCTTTTGCTGAAATGGATATCTATATTGTAACGAGTTCGATAGATAAATACGATACGGATAAATCGTCTAAGTATAAAATAGCGGGCTATTTAAATAAACCGGTAAAAAGCGAAGTGTTCAAAGATTTACTAGTTAAGAAGAATTAAACTTGAAAAATCGTATCAATTATGAGGCTATAGATAGCCAGCCGCAAAAGGAGTTGGATGATCTGGTTTTTTTAGCCAGTTACCTGTTTAAGACTCCTATATCGTTAATATCAATACTCGAAAAGGACCGTCAGATTTTTCAATCAAAGATAGGTTTAGATTTAGATGGTTCTTTAAAACAGGATTCTTTTTGTCATCATACGCTGAATAACCCTAATGAACCTTTAGTGGTAACTAATGCCTTAAATGACTCGCGTTTTAAGGCAAGTAAACTGGTAGTAGGTTATCCCAATATTCGGTTTTACGCAGGCATTCCCCTTAAAAACAGTAAGAATGAAGTTTTTGGTACGTTTTGTATCATAGATAATAAACCCAGAGCATTAAGTAAGGATGAACTCAGGTGTATGGAGATTTTATCGCGTAAGGCGATGTTTCACCTAAATTCAAGAGCTATTATTTCAACCCAGAAAAAGGTACTTCAGGAGAGCAGCAATCGCATTTTTAATTTGGAGAAAATGGAGTCTTTTTTAAAGCAGATGACTAATAAATCCTTTTATGAGAATGCGCTTTTTGAACTGAGTTTTATGCAGAACTCAAATAGCTTTAAAATAAACTTTATAAGTGAAGGAATGACCAAACTGTATCCGCATTTGGATACCAGCTTGGATGAAATTTCGATACCGGTTATTTTAAGTAAGGTAAGTTCGAATAATCGCTTTTTAATGATGAGATCCTTTTTAAAGAGCCTAAATTCAGAACGAGAGGAAAAGCTGGAGTATTTGCAGAAGCTTGAAAATGGTAAAGATGTCTGGTATCGACTTATTTTTTCTAGTGAACGAAAGACGTCAGATTTATGGATGATTCATGGTATAGTCAAGAATATAACACACGAGAAAGAGCATCAGGAGGCCCTGAGAAGAATTCTTTTTGACATTTCACATGTCATGAGGAGACCGCTTACCACGATTATCGGGCTTTCCGAATTATTGAAAAGCGAAAAAGAATTATCTCTTGAAGAAAAATTAGAGCTTGTTAAGTTAGTTGGTTTTGCAGCAAACGAATTGGAAGAATATACTGTAGGTATGAATTCTGAATATCAGGATAAGATAGACAGTCTGAACAGCACTAATTAATAACCTGTAAAACCCATACTGTTTAATAGTATAAAGATTAGTTGCTTTTTGGTTTTAAAATGAGCCAAAACTTCTCGCTTTAAACTAAAGGATTCTGGCCGTGATCGAAATTAATTGTGTTTGAGTAAGATCTCGGTTACTGCAGGTTATAATGCCTACCAGTCCATCTTTGGGATCTAATTTTGCCATTGCAGGTTACTGTTAAGTTTAAACCAGTTTTAGACTACTTCCATCTCAGGTTTACAAAAAGTATGGCAAGAGGTGGGTTCAGTGTGGACTCACTGCGGGGTGAGTGTGGGCCGGGTAGGGCGGGGCCGTGAATAGATCTAAAGTACCTAATTTATAAACAGATTGTATTTTGCGATTTTTCTTTCAATAAACCAGGTTGTCACTCACTAAATAATTTTTTCAATTTCCGTAGATTAATAAAAACGATATCCGTTGACGCAGTTTCTTGACTGTTTTCAGGTAATTACAGGGCGCATTAGGAACTTATCATGAACATATAGTGATGGTCTGAGCCCAATCTTAGGATTGCGATTTTAAGTTTATAAGCTCATTTTGTAAAAATAGTACGAATAATAAAGGTGTTGCATTGGGAAGATTTCTGTATTTAACTTAAAAAAATAGGGATACCTTAATTTTTGCGAAAAAATCATTTTAGATACACGAATGTCGCATTTTGTTTATTTAAATGCCTGAGATGTTAAACAAAATGCATAATTTATTCTGATTTTCGGCATTTTTTTAATGTATAACATACAATTTATGAGGGGGTTAGCTGTGTATTTTATTGATTTTGTACTTGCATTTATCGATTTAATAGTATAATTACACTTGTAAAAAACATAACAAAAGGTAGGAAATCTACTTTGTCCCCAAACCGTCCCCTAATGAAAACGAATGTATTCGTAGTACTTTTCTTTTGTCTTTTTTCAGCTGCCTATGCTCAGGTGGGTATAGGCACTACAGATCCTAAAACTACGCTCGATGTAGTTGGAAATCCTACAGATGTAAATTCTTTAGATGGAATTGCCGCTCCTCGTATGACCGGGGATCAGCTCGCCGCTAAAACCTATACCGAAGAGCAGCAGGGAGCTCTGGTTTACATCACAGCGGCAGCAACAAGCCCAGGCGGTCAGACCGCAGATGTTTCTGCTGCTGGATTGTATGTATTTAATGATGCGCTCAATAAGTGGATAGCTGTACAGGCATCAGGAGTTTCCGATGGTTGGTCTTTAGACGGAAACAACCTCACTGGGGTAACCAATGACGGCTCCACATTTTTAGGAACAACAACCTACAATGATCTTTTTGTAAAAGTCAATAACAGTCAGATGGGTAGGCTTAGTCCTCGTGGAGGTATCGCATTAGGATATGAATCTAACGTAATCTCCAACAATTCAGTAGCCATTGGCTATTCGAGTGAGGCCAATCAGGATGCGGTTGCTCTGGGTTATAATGCCGACGCTAACGGCAATGAATCTATTGCCATAGGTAAAAATGCGGTTTCCAATTTTCAGAATATAGCAGTGGGATTAGGAGCACAAAGCTCAGCCAACAATGCCATTGCTTTAGGTAATACGACGACGGCCAGCAGTCAAAACTCCATCGCTATTGGTACGAATGCCGGAACTCAGCAAAATGAGTCGATAGCAGTTGGGGCCGATTCTGATGCTACAGGTTATCGAAGTATAGCAGTTGGGTATAATGCGCAGGCAACTAATACGGAGACCAGTGCTTTTGGCAATGGAGCAACGGCCAGTGCTGCGAGTAGTATAGCCTTGGGAACAGGAACCAATGCCCGGGGAAATTCTTCTGTAGCCATAGGCGTAAATGCAGCTGCACGCAATCAGAGCTCCATTGCTTTTGGGGTTGGTGCTGAATCAAACGGAGACAATTCGATTGCGATAGGGGCATCAGCAACTATTGCTACGGGAAGGCGTAATGCTATCGCTATTGGTAACACGGCCAGTGTAAACAATAACTCAGCTACGGCTATTGGCCAAAATTCAAGCGCAACCGGTGAACGATCTATGGCCCTGGGAAATGGGGCAAGAGCCTCTGGTTTAAACGCTACTGCTATTGGCTATAACAGTAACGCCACTCAGGATAACACCTTGATTCTGGGAGGCAATGCAAATGTGGGTATAGGAACCAACACCCCATCAGCCAGACTTCAGGTAGATGGGACATTGAGATATGTAGATGGAAATCAGGGTGCGGCTAAAGTACTTACTTCAGATGCTAACGGTAACGCAAGCTGGCAAAATGCTCCTGCTGTAAGTGCTGGAGATGTAAAACACAGTTTTCAGGTAACAGATCATAATGGATGGTACTTATTAGATGGAAGAGCAGTCGTGACTTTACCTACAAATGCTCAAGCTGCTGCTGCAGGTCTGGGATTTAGTGGGAATTTACCAAATGCAAGGAATAGAGTTTTAAAGGCAAACGATGGTTCTCAAAACATGGGTGATGAAGCAGGAAACTTGAATGATAACCTAGTTATATTATCAGCAGAAAATATTCCAACTTTAACAGGAAATACATCGCTTAATGGTAATCATGCCCATTCTTTTAACGATACCCGTACAGAGTTTGTAGGAGTTAATCTCAGGACTGGGGCTAATATTACGGTACCCTATGCTACACAATATGTTGACGACGAGGAAAACACGGCATCTTCAGGTAATCACGATCATTCAGTGACTGTGAATGCAGGTTCTCCAAATACCGCAATAGACATTTCTCAGGCAAGTATTGTAACCAATGTCTTTGTTTATTTAGGGCCATAATTAACTTGAATATCTTCCTTTCAAATTCGGTTAACTTTTTAGAGTGTCGTACCTTTGATACTCAAATTTTGAACGTAACATTATGAGTACATACGACGTTGCAGTCATCGGCTCCGGTCCTGGAGGTTATGTGGCTGCCATTCGCTGCGCGCAATTGGGTCTTAAAACCGCAATTATAGAAAAATATGCTACTATGGGCGGTACCTGCCTTAATGTAGGCTGTATCCCTTCCAAAGCACTTCTCGATTCTTCACACCATTATGAAGATGCCGTCAAGCATTTTGAAGAACACGGGATCGAAATTCCCGGAGAAGTAAAAATAAATCTCGAGAAAATGATGTCCCGTAAAGCTTCAGTAGTGGAGCAAACGACCAAGGGGATCGAGTTTTTGATGAGTAAGAATAAAATTGACACCTATCAGGGCGTGGGCAGCTTTAAAGATAAAACCCACATTCATATCGCTGTAGCCGAAGGCGATGATGTAGAGATCGAAGCCAAAAATATTATCATCGCTACAGGCAGTAAGCCGGCGAATCTTCCCTTTATTGAGCTGGACAAAGAGCGTATCATTACCTCTACCGAAGCCTTAAAACTTACCGAAATCCCAAAGCACATGATCGTGATAGGCGGTGGTGTGATTGGTCTCGAACTGGGGCAGGTGTACAGCCGTCTGGGTGCTGAAGTAAGTGTGGTGGAGTATATGGACCGCATCATCCCTACAATGGATGGAGCCCAGAGCAAAGAGCTTACCAAAGTGATGAAAAAACAGGGAGTTAAATTCTATACTTCACATAAAGTAAACGGCGTTACCCGAAACGGTGATGAAGTAGTGGTAACGGCTACCGATAAAAAAGATCAGGAAGTAGAATTTAAAGGCGATTATGTCCTGGTTTCTGTAGGCCGAAAAGCCTATACCGAAGGGCTTAACCTGGAAGCAGCCGGTGTGAAAACCGATGATCGTGGCCGTGTTGCCGTTAACGCGCATCTGCAAACCGAAGTGTCTAACATCTATGCCATTGGTGACGTGGTACGCGGTGCCATGCTTGCCCATAAAGCGGAGGAAGAAGGCGTTTTTGCTGCCGAAACCATTGCCGGTCAGAAGCCGCATATCGATTACAACCTCATTCCGGGAGTAGTGTACACCTGGCCTGAAGTTGCATCTGTAGGTAAGACCGAAGAACAACTTAAAGAAGAAGGCGTGGCTTATAAATCAGGTCAGTTCCCCATGCGGGCTTTGGGACGTTCCAGAGCTTCGGGAGATATTGATGGTTTTGTGAAAATCCTGGCCGATAAGGAAACCGATGAGGTTTTGGGCGTACATATGGTAGGCGCACGTGTAGCCGATTTAATTGCCGAAGCGGTAACCGCGATGGAATTCCGTGCCAGTGCCGAAGATATTGCGCGTATGTCACACTCACATCCTACCTATGCCGAAGCAGTAAAAGAGGCTGCCCTTGCAGCAACAGAAGACCGTGCCCTGCACGTTTAAGACTTAGCAAAATCTTTAAAAGCCCTTCTTCATTCCAGATTAAGGGCTTTTATTTTTTAAATAACAATAACAATAACAATAACAATAACAATAGCAATAGCAATAACAATAGCACTAGCAATAGCACTAGCAATAACAATAGCACTAGCAATAACAATAGAACAATTTGAAAGCCCTAGTTATCACAAAAGCCGGAGGACCGGAAGTATTACAAATACAGGAATTTGAAGCTCAGGAACTCAAAGCCGGGCAGGTGCGCATTGCGGTAAAAGCCGCAGGAGTAAACCGAAGCGATATTTTAACCCGTGAAAATCCGGATGCCTACGGTGGGCAGGCTGAGAAGGCTACAATTCCCGGGCTGGAGGTTGCGGGCGAAATTCTCGAAGTAGCTTCAGATGTATCTGCATTTCGGGTAGGTGATCCGGTTTGTGCGCTGGTAGCCGGTGGGGGATATGCTGCAGAAATCTGTGTGGATGCACGTTTATGTTTACCGGTGCCTAAAGGATTTAGTTTTGTGGAAGCAGCAGCTTTACCTGAGGTCCTGTTCACCGTATGGTTTAATGTATTTATGCAGGCTAAAGCCTGTGCCGGCGAAGGTTTGCTTATACACGGCGGCACCAGTGGTATTGGCATAATGGGTTTGCAAATGGCGAAAGCTTTAGGATTGAATACGTTTACTACCGTGGGTTCAGACGAAAAACTGCGTTTTATTAATGAACACAGGTTAGCCAGGGTAATCAACTACAAGAAAGAAGATTTTCAGGAAGTTTATAAGGAGGAAAAAATCCACGTAATTCTCGATATGGTTGGGGGCGATTATACCCTTAAAAACATGAGTTTGCTTGCTCAAAAAGGGCGTTTGGTTCACATAAACGGGATGAATGGTTTAAAGCCTCAAATTGATTTGTGGATGCTGATGAGCAAGCAGTTAACACTTACCGGCAGCCTGCTTAAACCACAGGATGTTGCGGTAAAGCATCAGATCGCGCAGGAATTGCAGGCTCAGGTCTGGCCTTTGCTGGAGAACGGCCGGGTACGGGTATTTGTCGATCAGACTTTTGATCTGGCAGACGCCGCTGCGGCACACCGGCTTATGGAAAGCAGTGCGCATATCGGTAAAATTGTGCTTAACGTATAACAATCCCCATGGCTACACCTACGCATTACGCATACAACACTACCGGACAGCGCATCAGGCAACAGGATCTGGTGTCCCTGCTGAAGGCAGACTGGTTAAAACAGGAAGCCGGCCCGAGAGGTCAGCTTTTTTCAGAATATAGCCTTACACAGTATCTGGATTTAGAATACCGTCTGGGCGAAAAAATCCTGACGAATGATCAGGACAGCCTGCTTACCAAATCTACAGGCGAACGCAAGAAGTTGCTTTTGGCCTATCAACTGGCTCAGAACCCCGATTATCTTATTCTCGACCATCCCTTTGACGGTCTGGATTTAGAAACGGTAAAAGCCCTTAAAGCCCAATTGCATCTTTTGGCCGGGCATACTGCGATTCTTCAGTTGTACACACGGCATGAAGATTTGCTGACCTTTTGTACAGATACCCTGGTATTTGAAAACGGTGCATTTTATAAAGGCGGAAAACTCAAACCTAAAGACCCCGACCTGAAAGCAGAAGCGGAGTATCAAATGCCTCAGGCACTGACTGCAAGCTCTGATGTGCCGGAGGTGCTCATCGAATTCCGTGATGTTTCGGTCTCCTTTGGTGATACCTGTGTGTTGCAAAATATAACCTGGCAAATCAAAAAGGCAGAGACCTGGCAACTTACCGGTGCTAACGGTTCGGGAAAGACCACCTTGCTTTCTATGATTACCGGAGACAGTGTAAAGGGCTATGGCAAGGAATTGTACATTTTTGGCACTAAAAAAGGCAGCGGTGAGAGCGTTTGGGAGCTGAAAAAGAAAATAGGCTATGTTACTCCCGTGCTTACCGAGCGCTTTGACGGTATGCATAGCGTTTCTGATATGGTGGTGGGTGGTATCTATGACAGCGTGGGGCTTTACAAACGCCCTACCTCTTTAGAGCGTTCAATCGCCGCCCAGTGGATCGCATTAATAGGACTGGAGTCCAAATCCTCCAGCCGGTTTCGGGATTTGAGTGAGGTAAATAAACGCCTGGTGCTTATTGCCCGCGCGATGATCAAAAATCCGCCATTGCTTATTCTTGACGAACCCACCTTTGCACTGGGAGACCAGGATGCAGCATTGGTTGTGGGGCTCATAAACAAATTAAGCGAAAGTACCCGGGCCGCCATTATTTATGTATCGCATCGCCAGGAACCCGGGCTTCGGGTAGATCGCGAATTTCGGCTTACAAAAACAGAAAAAGGTAGCGTTGGAACCCTAAAAGAAGGATGATACTTAGGGGTTTAAGAGTAGTATTGTTCGATTAAAAACGTTAAATATTCAAAATATCGACGAAAAGCTTACTTTACTAGATAAAATGTTTATCTTCGTGGTACCCAACTTAAACATTTAGTAATGTCCGGAGCGTGCACAAAGAAAACATTTCAGGACCTTATAGGTACTCATGAAACGGTTTTTGAATGGCTTAATGAAACGCCGTATCACGGAGCCTATTTTTGCAGCATCGATAGGCCATCAGAATTCTACATTTCCAAAAGTCTTTTTACCACGCTCAATTACAAAGATCTTCAAGAAGAAGATCAGGAAAAAGCCTGGGAGACTATTTTGGGAGTACCCGGCCGTTACACCATTTCGGGTATCATTAATGCTGTGCGTGAGGGCGAAACCCTAAAGAAAAAATACCTGTTTTCATTTTTGGGTGCAGATGGCAGACCCCTTGTAGTAAAAGCCATGGCTTTAGTGGTTGAATGTGAAGACAAGTGCCGGTATCTGATTCTTAAGTTTACCCGTAAATTCAGCAAAAATGCACAGATTGATCTGTACGAAAGCAAAATCAAAAGATTGCGTTCCTTCTCTGAAATCTATGAGGAGAGTAATGAACTCGCAAAAGTAGGAGGCTGGGAGGTAGACCTGGTCAGGGGTAAAATAACCTGGACTCCCTATATCAATAAAATTCACGAAGTACCGGTAGATTATACTCCACAGCTGGAGGTTGCTATAAATTTTTTTAAAGAAGGCTGGAGCCGGGATAAAATCACCCAATGTTTTCAAAACGCGGTCGAGAAAGGAGAACCCTACGATGAAGAGTTTATACTCGTGGCGGCAAATGGAGCCGAAAAGTGGGTGCGCAGTGTGGCCAAGTCTGAGTTTAAAGACGGGAAATGCCTGCGGGTATATGGTGCCTTTCAGGATATTACCGCAGCCAAAGAACAGGAACTGGCCCGTCAGGAGGCTGAAACGCGATTTAGAGAGATTTTCAACAACTCGGCGGTTGGGATTATTTTAGTCAAAAATGTGTCGGAAGTCTTTATGGTTAATAAAGCCGCCTTAAACATATTTGGATTGCAATCTCTTTCTGAAGAGGCGATTCTAAAGTACACCTTTTCCGATATCATCAAGCCCGAATATCTGGAGGAGGCGCGGGAAAAACGCCGGGCGTTACTGGCCGGAGAAATAGCAAACTACAAGCTCGAGGTCGAATGTTACCACTCCTCAGGGCGGGTAATCTGGTGCAGTATGTCGTCTTCTGTTTTTAAAGACGGGATTACCGATAAGGATCTGGTCATTACCCAGGTTGAAGATATTACCCAGCAAAAGAAACTGGAGATCCTGGCCCAGAAGAGTGCCGCCCGTTTTAAACGCGTTTTTGAAAACTCGCCAAATGGGATGGCTGTGGTCGATTTACACGGAGACTGGGTAATGATCAATAAAAATCTTGCCCAAATGGTGGGCTATACCAACGATGAGCTCTTAGAATTAAGCCTCGAAGAAATCACCCATCCTGAAGACCGTGCCAATGATGTGGCCTTGTTTACAGAGGTACTCAATAAAAAGATTGACTCCTATAGTATTGAAAAACGTTACGTGCATAAAAACGGAAGTTTAGTACACTGTTTTCTTACCGTTTCTGCCTTATATGATGAGACTGGTCACATCAGCTCTTTAATAGGTCAGGTAGTTGATATGACCGAAAATATCAAGGCCAAAAAAGAACTGCAGCGCAGCCTTAACGATCTGCAGGTGGTACTCGACGCGACTTCAGAAGTTATTATTATCGAGACTGGTGCAAATCACCTCATTAAAAAATTCAACAGGGGTGCAGAAAACCTCCTGGGTTACACGGCAGCCGAAGTAGTAGGTAAGCACACACCGGGTATCTTTCACCTGCCACAAGAGGTCGCCGAGCAAAAGAAACATCTGGAGCTTAAATACGGGACGCAGATCGATACTACTGAGGTGTTTACCTATGCCTATACTCAGGGAGACCGAAGCTCTAACGAATGGACCTATGTACGTAAGGATGGGAAGACCTTTATCGGACAGTTATTAACCTCAGCCATTCTGGATGAGCAGGGGCGTACAAAGGGGTATCTGGGTATTGCAACAGATATTACAGGTCTAAAAGAGATGGAATTGTCTCTGCGTAATGCAAAACTCAAAGCAGAGGCTGCCAGCAAATCGAAATCTGAATTTCTGGCAAACATGAGTCATGAGATTCGTACTCCGCTTAATGGGGTAATCGGCTTTACCGATCTGTTATTAAAAACCCCTTTAAACGAAAACCAGGCACAGTATGCCGAGACCGCATATTCTTCGGCGGTTTCGTTATTGGACCTCATTAATGATATTTTAGATTTCTCAAAAATAGAGGCCGGTAAGCTTAATCTCAGCTTAGAGCGGGTAGATATTGTAGAGGTCTGCGGGCGTACGGTAGAAATGGTTAAGCAGGCTGCCCATAAAAAAGGACTGGAGATCCTGCTCAACCTGCCCAACGAGTTTGATAATTTTGTGATGGCAGATGGTCTGCGGTTGCGTCAGATTTTGATAAACCTCATAAGCAATGCCGTTAAGTTTACCCACAAGGGAGAGATCGAGCTTAAGGTGCGCCAGTTGGGTAAAGTAGATAAAAGCGGAAAGATGCGTTACTGCTTTTCCCTTCGCGATACCGGTATAGGTATTGCTCCTCAAAACTTAAAAAAGATTTTCAGGGCATTTGATCAGGAAGATTCTTCCACCACCCGAAAATACGGAGGTACCGGTCTGGGCCTCACCATAAGCAACAAACTGCTGGGGCTTATGAAGAGCAACCTTAAAGTGGAAAGTGAGCTGGGTGAGGGAACCACGTTTTCGTTTGAAGTAGATTTCAATTCGTTAGAAAGCGGCGAAATCAAGCCTGCTATAAAGCGCAGTTTAAAAAGGGTACTGGTTGTTGACGATAATAAAAACAACCGCACCATCATGCAGGAAATGCTTAAGGACCGGGATATCGAGACCACTCTGGTATCTAACGGAATCGATGCCATCGAAATCCTGGAGCGTGATGCTAATTTTGACCTGGCCATAGTAGATTACCATATGCCCTATTTAAACGGCTTAGATCTGATAGGCCATTTAAGACAGGAACTCAAAATCAGCCGGAAGCAACTGGGCATCGTTATGATGCACAGTTCGGGTCACGATCAGGAAATCGCCGATAAGAGCAAAGATCTCGACGTTGACATCAGGCTGGTTAAACCCGTTTTACGGGAGCAGTTGATCGAGTATCTCGAATCTTTAGAGCAGCCCGGCGAAATTCAGGTAAGCCTGCCTGAGCCGGTAGAGCAGGAAATAGACCTGAGCAACCTGAAGATCAGCATCCTTTTTGCTGAAGACAACCCGGTAAACAAATTTTTAACCCGTACCATCCTGGGCAAGGTAGTGCCTTTAGCAACAATTAGTGAGGCAAGTCACGGAGGGGAAGCCGTAGAGGTCTTTAAAAATCAACATGTTGACCTGATTTTAATGGATATACAAATGCCCGTTATGAGTGGCTTTGAAGCTACTGCGGCCATACGTAAACTGGAAAAGCAGGGCAAACGCATACCCATTGTAGCCCTTACCGCCCGTGCGATTAAAGGAGAGCGCGAGCGCTGTCTCGATCAGGATATGGATGATTATCTGGCCAAGCCGGTTGTTCTTGAGGACCTCAAAAAATGCATAGCCCGCGTTATTACCAATAAAACCTTTGATTTTAAAAATTTAACTGAGTCAAAACAAAACTAACAGTCCAATAAACCAACCTAACAACGTGAATATACCTGTAAAACATATCCTTTTTGTAGACGCAGATCGGGAAGCCCAAAGCAGGTTTAATTCCTACTTTGACACCGGTAGTTTCCTGGTTTACAACTTTAACTCGGCGATGGGAGCAATTCAGCATATAAAGGAAAGCAAACCCGCAGATGTTTTAATTATTAACGAAAATGCCAAACCTATGGGAGCAGCACAAACCCTAAACTACTTAAGCGACGAATTGCAGTTTAAGGCCAAAACCTTTGTTACTTCAGAGTCTAAGGGCAGTTTTGAAACAGACAGCGCAGTCTATGAGGTTTTAAAAAAGCCCTTCGATGAAACCGAATTTCAGAAAGTGGAATCTGCTTTAGGTTATACTAAAAAGATTTCAGACGAGTTGTATTCTTTAGATTACCTCAAAGAGCTTTCAGACGGCGATCCTGTTTTTATAAATCAAAGCATACAAATGTTTATCGAAACCGTAGGTCCGCGTATCGAAGAACTCAAAGCGCTATCTGCTGCAAAAGCCTATCAAAAGATAGCTGAGGTTGCACATAACATTAAACCTTCTTTTGAGATGATCCTCAACAAGCGGGGTGCAGAACTTTGCAATTTCCTGGCTCATCACTCAGCCCCGGGAGATTTTAAGAGTTATGTTGAAGATTTAAATGAAGAATACCTACTCGTTGAAAAACACTTGCGTGAGGATTTTTTATCTAAAGAAAATAGCTTATGAAAAAGAGAATAATGGTAATAGAAGACAATCCTATGGTGGTTAAGTCGCTCGAGTTTAAGCTCAGCAAAGACGGCTATGATGTGGTGGTTGCAGAGGATGGAAGAACAGCGATGAAATTATTGTCAGAATCTGCTTTTGATCTCATTCTTACCGATTTGATGCTGCCCTTTGTCTCCGGAAATGAGATTATTGAGTTTATTAAAAGCGAATGTCCCGACGTTCCCATCATTGTACTTTCTACTTCAACACAGGAAGATATAATCACCGAAGCATTTACGATGGGAGTAGATGATTTTATCACCAAGCCTTTTAGTCCTAACGAGTTATCGCTTCGGGTAAAACGCTCTTTAGCTAAAGTTTAATTTATAGAAACACTAATGTAAGATACAGTTCACCAAATCCGGCTTCCCCAAGTCATAATTTAATCGTATTATGGAATTCAATTCTTTTGAAGGCGCAGAGCATTGGCCTTTTATTCTAAAAATAAACCTAGTGCTCAGCCTGTTTTTTTTAATGCTCACGTTAGCCTTTGTAGCGCTGGTAATTTATTTACGCATCCGTAAAAACCGAATGGAAGCCTACAGGACGCGCTTCGATAGGAAGCTGATCGAATTCTTTAATCATTTTTTGTTTGATGAGGATTTTAAGAGAGCAGCAGAACTGGGCGATTTTAAATTCAGATATTTAAAAACGGCTTACGATCATAAATTGGCCATCAAGCAGGTTTTAATTTTTGATGAAAACCTGAAAGGCGAATCATCAGAAGCCATTAAGGAGCTTTTTAATGGGCTGGGCCTGTACAAATACCTGCTTAGCGATCTTAAAGCAAAAGCCTGGTACAGGCAGGCGCGTGCACTTTATGCCCTTTCAAAACTGGGCATTAAGGTACCGGAGGCACTGGTTACCCCGTTTTTACATTCAAACCGGGTCGAATTGCGACAGCAGGCTATGCTGTATTTTCTGAATACATCACAGGAAAACCCTCTGGCTTTTTTAGATGATTTAGACCGGGAGCTTAGCCTATGGCAACAGGTATTTATTGAAAACAGTCTGATAAATTTTGATCTGGAGGTCCCTGATTTTGGCAGGTGGTTTAATCACGACAAAAGCAGTGTGGTTGTTTTCTGCATCAAAATGGTTGTAAGCTTTAACCAGTTTCAAAACATTCCTCTTCTCATAGAGGCGCTAGACCATACCGATGAGGCGGTACGGGCTCAGGCCATCAACTCCCTTAAGATTATGGAAGTTACAGATGCCCTGCAGCTCATGACTGCAAATTTCCCTTACGAGAGCCCTTCAAACAAAAGAGCCATACTCTACGCCATCGAAAAAATAGGTACGGCCAAAGATTTACGTACGCTGGTAAGTGCTATAGGCAGGGAGGAAGAAAACCTGCAGATTGATTATTATAAAATAGCTACCCGTTTTGAAAATGAAATACCGGTACGCAAACTTATAAACCCCGATAACATAACTAATGACTGGGCTGATTATCAGTATTATTCAAAACGCGTGCTTCAGGGGGCTTAATGCACACCGATGCGGGTGACCCGATTTTAGCCCGTAGCCTGTTTTAGGGCGAATGTTAAATCTTAGCTGTTTCATTCAGCTTGTAGCTAAAGCTTTCTTCATGTTTAAACGAAGTTCTTTATCTTACTTTAAAAACAAGACTTGAATATAAGCATCCAGGATATCATTCACGTTTTTAGTGTTCTGTTTTTGATCTACGGGCTGATCATAATTTCAGGGTATATCTTTTCGGCTTTTTTTTCAATCATCGAGATCAGAGATTATAAGCGCAAAAACAATTTCCAGGATGAAGTGGCACTTTTACAGTCGGCTAACCTTCCATCCATTTCGGTTCTTGCACCGGCGTATAACGAAGAGGCCAATGTGGTTGAAAACATCCGCTCGCTGCTTACCTTAAACTATCCTTCTTTTGAAATTGTGATCATCAATGACGGCAGTAAAGACAACTCATTGCAAAAAATGATAGACACCTTTCAGCTGGAGCCCGAAGAGCTGGTGCATTACCATCATATTCCCACTAAAAAAGTGAGGGGTATATACAAATCAAAGATCAAAGCCTATAAAAATTTAAGGGTAATAGATAAGGCAAATGGGGGCAAAGCAGATGCTTTAAATACCGGGATTAACTGCTGCAATCATGATCTTATTTGCTGTATTGATGTCGACTGTATTCTCGAACGCAACGCGTTATTAAAACTCATAAGGCCTTTTTTAAACGACACCAAACGCGTTATTGCCAGCGGTGGCATCATTCGGGTAGCTAACAATTGCGTTATAGAAGACGGGCGTATTCTGGAGGTTCGGTTGCCCGGCACATTTATCGCCCGGGCTCAAATCCTTGAGTATTTCAGGGCATTTTTAATGGGCAGAATGGCCTGGTCTCGGGTAGATGGTCTGCTTTTGATCTCCGGGGCTTTTGGTATGTTTGATAAGAAAACCGTTATTGAAGCCGGGGGTTACGATCATAGCACAGTAGGGGAAGATATGGAACTCCTGGTGCGTATGCGTCGTATCATGCGCGAGCAAAACATCCCCTATACCGTAGGTTTTGTGCCAGACCCGCTCTGCTGGACCGAAGTTCCCGAAAATAAACAGATTCTGATGCGACAGCGCAATCGCTGGGCACGGGGCACGGTAGAAACCCTCTTGAAGCATAAAAAGATGCTTTTTAATCCGAAATATGGTGTTTTGGGCCTGCTGAGTACCCCGTACTGGATGTTTTTTGAATGGCTGGCACCGGTTCTCGAATTTGTAGGGATTGTGTTTTTTATCATTCTGGTTTTATTGGGGCAGGTAAATTTTCAGGTCTTTGCGATATTCTTCCTGGTGGTCTATTCGTTTTCGGTCTTGTTTTCTATCACAGCCATCTATTTTGAAGAGTATTCCTTTCAGCAGTATAAAAAACCAAAGTACATGTTTCAGCTCATGCGTACCGCGCTTTTAGAACCTCTTTTCTATCATCCCATCGTGATGTGGGCTGCCGTAAAGGGAAATATAGATCTTATACGCGGCAAAAAATCCTGGGGACAGATGACCCGTACAGGTTTGGGCAGCACAACAAAAAAATAATCAGCATAAAAACCCCTAATCTATGAAATGGGTATTCACCTTAATACTAACAAGTTTACTCTTCATTTCGGACTCTTTTGGCCAGGAACAAACTCCCACTCCGGATGCCTTATACCGTGAGGCGCGTTTGGCCGCTTTTGATAATCAGGACTACGCGCGTGCTGTAAGCCTGTTAAAACAGGGATTGGATCTGGCTCCTGCTTATCTGGAAATGCGTGTCTTTTTGGGAAGGGTATATACCTTTTCAGACAGTTTGTCTTTGGCACGTAAAACCTTTGAGCAGGTGCTGCAGCAGGAAGAAGGCCACGAGGAAGCCAGTCTGGGCTATGGCTATTTAGAATACTGGAATAAAAATACCGCAGAGGCTTTAAAACGGGTAAACAAGGGGCTGGAGTTTCATCCCGATTCAGAGTCTTTAGGTGTCTTAAAGGCTAAAATTCTCTACGAATTACGGCAGCCGGAAGAAGCTTCATCGCTCTTAGACGCGGTTCTGGCCACGCATCCCGGCAATACCGAAGCGAGAAGCCTGCAGCAGCGTCAAAATAGCCTGAGCACAAAGAATGCCGTAGGTGTTTCTTATGAGTATGTGTACTTTGATAAGCGCTTTGATGATCCCTGGCACATCGCGTTTGCAGATTACAGCAGGCAAACCGGAGCCGGTCTTTTTACCGCTCGTGTCAATTATGCCAGCCGGTTCAATCAAAATGCCCTGCAGGCAGAAGCAGAAGCTTATCCACGTATTTCCGAGCGTTTTTATGGCTTTATCAATCTCGGAATTTCAGACGACAGTGGTGTTTTTCCTCGATTCAGGGCCGGGGTTAATTTGTACGCCAATCTGCCTGCTGCCTTTGAGGTCGATGCGGGCATCAGATATCTGGTCTTTGATGAGGATCAGTTCATATACACTTTGGGTGCCGGTAAATACCTCAAAAACTTTTGGTTAAACCTGCGTACCTACATCATTCCCAACGACTCCGAATTAAGCGGTTCTGTAGCTTTTACCCTGCGTTATTATTTAGGCGGGCGGGATGATTATCTGGGGCTGCGTTTGGGAACCGGTCTTTCGCCCGATGACAGCGCCAACACCGTCCTTTTTGGCGGCTCGGGAACTAACCGCTTACGCTCCAGAAACGCTGCGGCTTTCTGGCGTACACCTCTCGGTAATTCGTTTATCTTAAACCTGGAAACCGGTCTTGAAGATCAGCAATTCACGGCTACAGAACGAGGCCTTCAGTTTAATGCTGCAATAGGTTTAATCAAACGTTTTTAAAAAGCACATTAAACACCGCTTAAGTCATGTATATCCCCTAAAATTCGCCAGATTGATAAACTACTGCTTTTAACTTGTAAAACAACGATAAAATTGACGATTGGAAGAGATCAGATTCTGATTATCAGAAATTAAGGCTACCTTTAAAGGAATAATGCCTTTAAGGCTTTGCCTGCTGGTCTTTTACCTCAAATCGTAGTTTAATCCTGTTTTATGAAAGAGCGTATTTTGGTTATTGAGGATAATCCTCAGGTAGCAGACTCCCTGTGCTATATCCTGGGAAAAGAGGGGTATCAGGTAACCGCCTGTTTTGACGGACTATCAGCGCTTAATCGTATGGAGCATGAAGACTACGATCTTATAATTACCGATTTGCTGGTTCCCTTTGTGTCCGGGATCAAACTCATCAGACACATCCGTTTAAGTAAACCCGTATTACCCATTTTTGTGATTTCTTCGGTTATTGAAGATAAAGTGATCGAGCACATCAGATTACTTGGGGTTTATGATTTTTTACAAAAACCTTTTAATGCCAGAGACTTATGTGCAGATATTAAAAAACGCCTGCTGGTGGCCTAGTTTAGCTTTAAGAAAACCTTACCATCCGTTTTACGGCAAAACCCCTGTGAACTCCTAATTTTGAAAAAAAACAGGAGTTATGAATCGCGCAATACACTTACAAAACAGACCCACAGGAAGACCGGCGCTTTCTGATTTTAAATTCGTAGAAGAAGAAAAGCCAGCTCCCGGTGAAGGTCAGATTTTGCTGGAAACCAAATACATTTCGGTCGATCCGTACCTGCGCGGTCGTATGATTGATGCAAAATCCTATATCCCTCCTTTTGAACTTCATAAACCCATCACTTCCGGAATAATCGCTGAAGTCAAAGAATCGAAGCATCCCGATTTTAAGGAAGGCGATTTTGTAAACGGAATGCTGGCCTGGAAAGAATTTCAGGTTTCTGATGGCAAGAGATTAACTAAAGTAGACCCGGATCAGGCTCCGCTTTCGGCCTATCTGGGAATATTAGGAATGACCGGGCTAACCGCTTACTTCGGCCTCACCGACATAGGTAAACCAAAATCCGGAGAGACCATTCTGGTTACGGGTGCCGCCGGTGCTGTAGGCAGTGTAGTGGGGCAGCTGGGTAAAATCTTCGAATGTAAGGTTGTGGGTATCGCCGGAAGCGACGATAAGATCGATCTCATTACATCCGATTTTGGCTTTGACGCCGGGATCAATTACAAAACTACCGATGATATGAAAGCTGCCGTTGCAGAGGCCTGCCCTGGTGGGGTAGATGTGTTTTTTGATAATGTAGGCGGAAGTATTTTTGATGCGGTCATGGCCAACACCAATCGGGGAGCCCGGGTGGTTTTATGCGGCGCAATTGCAGACTATAACAAGACCGAAACTCCAACGGGACCACGGGTAAACAGCACGTTGATTAAAAACAGCATTTTGATGCAGGGCTTTACGGTGGGCAATTACCAAAGCGAATTCCAGAAGGGCATTCAAAAACTGGCCGGTTGGTTAAAAGAAGATAAACTCAATTATGAGGAGACCATCGTCGAAGGTTTTGAGCATACGCCTCAGGCATTTTTAGATTTGTTTGACGGTAAAAACACCGGGAAAATGGTGGTTAAAATCTAAGTATCAGGAGTATAAAATTTTGTGAAATCTGCTATAGAAGAGATGAGGTCTTGTTAAGTATAGGCTAATTGCTGTATCTTTGTGTCCTTATGAAGCAAATTGTAAATCAAATAGGAGCTGTCTTAATGGCGTTTGTGGTGCTTTTTACCACAATGTCCTTTACAGTGAATATGCACTATTGTGGCGATTTGCTTGTAGATTTTTCACTTACCAATCACGCAAAATCATGTGGGATGGAGCAGTCTCCAAACGATGTGAGTGACTGCGAACTGCAACTTCAGAAAAAATCCTGCTGTTCTGATAAGGAACTTTCGGCAAAAGCACAGGAAAATTTAAAACCTGCTTTTCACGATTTAGATGTCAATCAGCAGCTTTTTATAACCTCATTTTTATTTTCATACGCACTGCTTTTTGAACCTCAGGAAGCAGATTTCAATTCATTTGAGGCTTACTTACCACCACCCCTGATACGGGACGTACAGACGCTCGATCAGGTTTTTCGTATTTGATTCTTTTTTTGAACTGAAACCAAATTTGGTTTTAGGTTGTTTTCGCATTCGCGAAAGCATTAACGCACCTGTTTATACCGTGCATTTTTCAATCTAAGTAATCAATACCGTAGTTTATGCTCAATAAAAGCATCAAATTTTTTATCGAAAACAAGTTGGTCGCCTTCCTGCTCCTGGCGCTTTTTGTAGGCTGGGGAGTTGCCAATGCACCCTTTGACTGGGACACGGGCCTCATCCCACGTGATCCTGTGGCCGTAGATGCAATCCCGGATATTGGGGAAAACCAGCAAATTGTTTTCACCAAATGGCCCGGACGCTCCCCGCAGGATATCGAAGATCAGATCAGCTATCCGCTTACCACCGCGCTTCTGGGAATTCCCGGAGTTAAAACCATTCGATCTTCTTCGATGTTTGGCTTTAGCAGCATCTATATCATTTTTGAAGAGGATATCGAATTTTACTGGAGCCGTAGCCGCATTCTTGAAAAACTCAATTCTTTACCCTCGGGCTTATTGCCGGATGGAGTTAATCCTTCGCTGGGACCGGATGCCACAGGTCTGGGTCAGATTTTTTGGTACACGCTTGAAGGGCGTGATCCTCAGGGCAAGGTTACCGGCGGCTGGGATTTACAGGAATTGCGCAGCATTCAGGACTATTACGTTAAATACGGTCTGGCTTCGGCAGGTGGCGTTTCTGAAGTGGCGTCTATTGGCGGCTACGTGCAGGAATATCAGATTGACGTAAATCCCGAGTTGTTGCGTCAGTACAATATTGGTCTGGACGCGCTGGTCATGGCGGTGAAAGAAAGCAACAAGGAAATTGGTGCTCAAACCCTTGAGATCAATAAAGCCGAATATCTGGTACGCGGATTGGGATATATCAAATCGGTAGCCGATTTGGAAAATGCAGTGGTTACTTCGTCAGATTTTACGGCTATCCGCATCAAGGATATTGCAAAGGTTTCCCTTGGGCCTGCGCCACGCCGTGGTATTTTAGACAAGGAAGGGGCTGAGGTTGTGGGTGGAGTAGTGGTGGCGCGTTACGGTGCAAACCCGATGGAGGTGATTACCAATGTGAAGGAGAAAATCGCCGAGATTAGTGGTGGTTTGCCTTCAAAAACCCTTGCAGACGGCACCAAATCCCAACTGACTATTGTTCCGTTTTACGATCGTACGCATCTTATTGAGGAAACCCTGGGCACCCTCGATGAAGCCCTAACGATGGAAATTCTCATCACCATTCTGGTTATTATCGTAATGGTGTTTAACCTCAGGGCATCGGCTTTGATCTCAGGCTTGTTGCCGGTCGCCGTGCTTATGGTATTTATTGCGATGAAATGGTTTGATGTAGACGCCAATATCGTAGCACTTTCGGGTATTGCAATTGCGATAGGCACCATGGTCGATGTGGGGGTCATCCTCACCGAAAATATGATCAGACATCTGGATGAGCAGGAGCATCAGCCCGAAAAGCTTCCGTTAAACACGCTTATTTACAATGCTACTGCCGAAGTATCGGGTGCTATTGTGACCGCAGTGATGACCACAATCATCAGTTTTATTCCGGTATTTACGATGATTGGTGCCGAAGGTAAACTCTTCCGGCCGCTGGCTTTTACCAAAACTGTGGCCCTCGCAGCCTCCCTGGTTATCGCTTTGTTTCTCATTCCGCCTTTCGCGGCTTTGATTTTCCGCAGAAAACAAATGCGAACTTCCCTCGCCAATGGGTTACAGGTACTTTTAATAGCATTGGGAGTACTGGCCATTGTATTGGGATACTGGTTAGGCCTGGTATTGATTGCGTTTGGTGCGCTCTATTTTTTACACAAAGCGGAAAAGTTACCTTTTAATGGTTTGCCGCAGGCGGAAGGCATTGTGGTGATTACGGCAATTGTGTTTTTATTGGCGACCTATTGGCGTCCTTTGGGCTTCGACCGAAGCATTCTGATCAATCTTATTTTTGTCGCTTTTATCTGTGGGGTATTTTTTGGAGCCTTCTGGGTCCTGCAGCATTTTTACGAACGCATCCTGCGCTGGGCATTGTCAAACCGGCTGTTATTCCTGAGCGTTCCGCTCACGGTGTTGATTTGCGGGGGTTTTATCCTAAGCAACACCGGAAAGGAATTTATGCCGGCACTCAATGAAGGTACTTTTCTGTTGATGCCAACTTCCCTTCCGCACGCCGGAGTTGAAGAAAACAAGCGGGTATTGCAGCAGCTCGATATGGCAGTAGCCAGTATTCCCGAAATTGAAACGGTGGTGGGCAAGTCCGGAAGAACGGAGTCTGCATTAGACCCTGCGCCCCTGTCTATGTATGAAAACATCATTCAGTATAAACCTGAGTTTATGTTTAATGCAAACGGTAAGCGGCAGCGTTATCAGGTAGACGAAGACGGTTTTTTTGTACTTAAGAACGGCGGAAAGACAGCTAATCCCAATTCAGATTTATCTGACGAAAATGATGTCAGTTCGAGCGGTTCTGCTGAGCAGGGTCGAAGTACAGTCGAGAACCCTTTCCCGGTCAGCGCAGATCAACTGGTAGAAGATGAAGACGGCGAATACTACCGCAACTGGCGGCCTGAAATTGAATCGGCCGATGATATCTGGAATGAGATTGCGCGGGTAACCAAACTTCCCGGGGTAACTTCGGCGCCCAAATTACAGCCTATCGAAACCCGTTTGGTAATGCTGCAAACCGGGATGCGTGCGCCTATGGGGATTAAAGTTAAAGGTCAGGACCTGCGCCAGATTGAAGCTTTTGGGCTGGAGCTGGAAACGATTCTAAAACAGGCTGAAGGCGTTAAGGAAGAGGCTGTTTTTGCAGACCGCATTGTAGGTAAACCCTATCTGCTTATCGATATCGACCGGGATCGTCTGGTGCGTTACGGCATCAGCATAGAGCAGGTGCAACAGGTGCTTGAAGTCGCGGTGGGGGGTATGCCCATCACCCAAACCGTGGAAGGTCGCGAGCGTTATGCGGTGCGGGTGCGTTATCCCCGCGAACTGCGGGATACGCCCGATGATTTAAAATCCATTTACGTTCCGGTGGAGAAGGGGAGTCCGGTGCCGCTTAGCGAACTCGTCACGATTAAATACGAGCAGGGGCCGCAGGTGATCAAGAGCGAAGATACTTTTCTGGTAGGCTATGTGCTTTTTGACAAACAGGACGGTTATGCCGAGGTTAATGTGGTCGAAAATGCGCAGCGCCTTATTCAGTCTAAAATTGATTCCGGCGAACTCGTCGTGCCTCAGGGAATCAGTTATCAGTTTACGGGGACTTATGAAAACCAGCTGCGGGCGGAAAAAACACTGAGTGTCGTTGTACCCCTGTGTTTGCTCATCATTTTCCTGATTTTGTATTTTCAGTTTCGGTCTGTCTCTACATCGCTTATGGTCTTCACGGGCATCGCCGTGGCTTTTGCCGGTGGCTTTATTATGATGTGGCTGTACGGTCAGGATTGGTTTTTAAACTTCAGTTTTTTTGGCGAAAATGTCCGCGATCTGTTCAATATGAAAACCATAAATCTCAGTGTGGCGGTTTGGGTAGGCTTTATCGCCCTTTTTGGTATTGCTACCGATGACGGTGTGGTGATGGCGACCTATCTGACGCAGACTTTTGAAAAGGAAAGCCCTGAAGATCGTAAAGAAATTCGTGAGGCGACGCTTATCGCAGCAGGCAAGCGTATACGTCCGTGTCTGATGACCACGGTAACCACGATTTTGGCACTGTTACCGGTACTCACGTCAACCGGAAGGGGAAGTGATATTATGATCCCGATGGCCATCCCCGTTTTCGGCGGGATGATCATTGACGTAACTTCCTATTTCATCGTTCCGGTTTTATACAGCTGGTACAAGGAACGGGAGCTTGCCAGACGTGGGGTTTTAGAAGTGAGAAGTGAGAAGTAAGAAGTGAAAAGTAGAAAGTAAAAAGTAAAAAGTGAAAATGGATGTCAGTTCGAGGGCAGTCGAGAACCAACCGGCGGCTGAGTGAATTTGAAATAGCGTGGGCAATTTCAAATTTGTATCGAAGCCAAAGGTGTTTAAAGTAGAAAATATGAAATACGAAGTAGAAAGTAAGAGGTGAAAAGTAAGAAGAAATTGTTACGAGTTATTGGAATAGAACGATTCAACGATTCCACTTTTTACAGAACCGAATAATAAATAATAAATAATGAACAGCATAAAACCACACAAGGGTGTGCTAACCTTGATTTTGGCCCTCCTAATCTTAGGCATCACGGACTTGAACTCTCAGCAACTCAGTGATTATCTGGAGCAGGCGGTTGTAGCAAATCCCGAGATCAGGGCCTACGAACTGCGCTACAACGTGGCTCAGGAAAAGGCCACTGAAGTGAATACACTACCTGATACCGAGTTTGCAGTGGGTTATTTTGTGAGTACACCCGAGACGCGCACCGGGGCGCAGCGTGCCCGTTTTTCGGTGAAGCAAATGCTGCCCTGGTTTGGTACCATTAACGCCCGTATTGCCGCTCAGGATGCTATGGCAGAGGCAGAGTATCTGGAATATGTGATCGCAAAGCGAAAGCTGCAGCTCGAGGTCGCCCAAAGCTATTATACGATGTACGGCATTAAGGCCCGGATGCTCGTTTTACAGCAAAACAAAGAACTCTTAAAAACCTATGAAGAGTTGGCCCTCACTGCAGTTGAAGTGGGCAAAGCTTCGGCGGTAGATTTTTTAAAAATTCAGATCAGGCAGAACGAACTCGAGGCGCAACGCCGGGTGCTTGCCGAAGAACTTAAGGCCGCACAGATTCAGTTTAATGCGTTGTTGAATGCCGAGGGATCAGCGCCGGTGCGTCTTGTTGACAGTCTGGCGATTCCGGTTTCAGATCCGGAAGCTTCGCTGGAAGTTTTGGAGCAAAACCCGGAGCTGCTCAAATACGACCGAATCTACGAAAGTATCGCCAGTGCCGAGGCGCTCAACCAGCGCGAGGCTGCTCCCAAGTTTGGAGTAGGCCTTGATTATATTCCGGTATCGGAACGCACCGATATGATGATGCCGGACAATGGGAAAGATATTGTGATGCCTATGGTTTCGGTTTCGGTGCCTATTTTCAATAACAAATACAAATCGGTCACCCGGCAAAACGAGTTGAGACAGCAGGAAGTTGAAGCCCAGCGTTCGCAACGCCTAAACATGTTACGAAGCCTTTTCGCGGAAGCGCAAAAGAATAGAAACACCGCCCGCATACAGTACAATACACAGGAGCAAAACTTAAAACAGGCACGGGATGCCGAGTCTATTTTGCTGAAAAATTACGAGACCGGAACTATAGATTTTAGTGAAGTGCTCGATATACAGGAACTGCAATTAACTATTCAAACCAAACAAATCGAAGCGGTACAGCGCTATTACGGGCAGGCCGCAATACTCAATTATCTAATTCAATTTTAAAATTAAACACCATGAAAAACACAGTAAAATTTGTAATGATCGCGGCTACCGCGCTAAGCATCACTTCTTGCGGAAACGACAAAAAGAATAACAATGAGGGCGAAGACGCATTGGTAGAAGAGCGTATGGTTGATGAGCAGGAAATGGAAGGCATGGACCATATGGATGGCGCAGATATGGATCATTCGATGCACACAGATGCCGAAATGAAGACAGACGATGCCGCGCTAAGCTTTGAGGATGAGAACGTGGCCGCAGTGTGGAAAGCCTACAACAGCGTTCGTCTGGCCCTTATAGCTTCAGACCCGGCTAAAGCGAAGCAGGAGGCTGCAAATCTGGCCATGATTTTTGACGAAAGCAATGCCAAATTAAAATCTGCTGCCAGTGCTATTGCTTCAAGTGAAGATTTGAAAGTGCAGCGCACCGCATTTTCACAGTTCTCTAACGCAGCCGAAGCTTATTTTAAAGGAACTTTAAACAGCGGAACCCTGTACAAGCAGCATTGTCCAATGGCCTTTGACGGTAAAGGTGGAGACTGGCTTTCTAATGAAGCGGCTATTAAAAATCCGTATTACGGAGATCAGATGCTTACCTGTGGCTCTGTGACCGCTACGATTACCAAGTAGTCAACTTTGAAATCAGACTGTCAGTCTGCTCCGAATTCTGCGGAATAGACCTGTGGGTATAGTTTAAAACGATTAATGTCTCTGGCGCGTTAATATTGGGACCCTTTTTATAAAACTGCCTGCGGAGTTCAGCGTATGAATTGTGAATAATGAATCAGAGATAAGGAATCACATTATGAATGACTTTTTAGAACAATGGGGCGAGGCAGCCTATACAACAACCGGATTTTTTTGGATGGCACTTTGGGCGTTTGCCCTGGGCTATGTGATAAGCAGTATGATCCAGATTTTTGTAACCGAAAAGAAGATGCAAAAAACCATGGGAGGAGCCGAGGGCAAAGGCGTTTTGCTCGGCACCTTCTTCGGGTTTATCAGCAGTTCGTGCAGTTTTGCAGCTTTGGCATCTACCAAATCCCTGTTTAAAAAAGGAGCCAGTTTTGTATCGAGTATCGCCTTTTTGCTGGCTTCTACAAATCTGGTTATCGAATTAGGAATCATCATTTCGATATTTCTGGGATGGCAGTTTGTGGTAGGCGAGTACGTTGGCGGAATGTTGTTGATACTCATCAGCTGGCTGCTCATACGCCTCATCAACCCTAAGAAGCTCATTGAAAAAGCCCGGAAAAATTTAGAGGACAACGACAAAGACGACGATGAGAATTCCAAATCATGGAAAGACAAAATGAAGTCTGAAGAAAGTTGGGCTAAGGTTTCCAAACAATATGGGATGGAGTGGAAGATGGTTTGGAAAGATGTCACCGTAGGTTTTACCATCGCAGGTATTGTTGCCGCATTTGTGCCCGATGCGTGGTTTCAAACACTCTTTATCGGCACCGGTAACGGTAATACTGATTTCTCGTTTCTTGAAATTCTGGAACACATTGTAGTGGGTCCCGTGGCCGCGTTTATCACGTTTATCGGTTCTATGGGCAATATTCCGCTGGCGGCTTTGCTCTTTGGTAAAGGTGTCAGTTTTGCAGGGGTAATGGCCTTTATCTTTAGTGATCTGGTGGTGTTTCCCATTTTGCGCATCAATGCCAAATACTACGGGTGGAAGATGTCTTTGTTTATTCTCTTTCTGCTTTTTACCGCTTTGGTAGGAGCTTCGTTAATCCTGCATTATTCGTTTGACGTGTTCAGTATTCTACCGGATTCTTCACAGGTTACGATTCAGGATTCCGAGTATTTCAAAATCGATTATACCTTTTACCTCAATTTGGTCTTTTTGGCTATTTCGGGATATTTGATCTATCTGGGCTTTTTTAAGCGAAAGGATATTATGCATATGAAGGAAATGGCGCCTAAGAGTGAATTGCTCGAGAAGATCCTTAAATATGCTGCATTGATTTGTTATGTCTGGCTCGCGGGTGGCTTGATTGTTAAGTTTTTTGTTTAGGATGAAAAAGGAGTACTACATAAAAAATATGGTTTGCGATCGCTGCAAGCAGGTGGTGCAGCAGGTTGCTGAAGCAGCACAGGCTAAAGTAGATCATTTGCAATTGGGTAATGTGGTACTTGAGGTTAATGCGGCTTTTGATGAGCAGCTGTTTGAAAACGAATTGCAGAAAAAAGGATTTGAACTGATGCAACATCCTGAAGTACTGCTTGCCGAAGAAATCAAACTGGCACTGATAGAGCGAATAAATGATAATGTGGAAGAAAACCTCCCTTCCTATCTGGTAAAGAAACTGAACAGAGATTACAGCCTGCTCAGTAAGACTTTTAAGAAGGTTGAAGGCCAAACCCTTGAGAAATTTGTGATCAAACTGAAGATTGAAAAGGTAAAGGAGTTCATACAGATGAACAGGCTTTCTTTTTCTGAAATCGCACACAGGCTGGGCTATAAGTCGATACATCACCTTTCGGGACAGTTTAAAACCACTACCGGAATGACGATGAGCGCCTATAAAAACAGTCAGGAATGGAATAGGATTGGCATTGACAATATTGTGTAAATACTATCTGTAATTCTGTAAATCAAAGCAAAAGGCACAGCTTATTTTTGGTTTAAAATCAAAAAATCATGAAACATACCTATAGCATAAGCGGAATGACCTGTAACGGCTGTCGCAATCACGTAGCGCAAACCCTTGCACAGATTGAAGGCGTTGAGGAAGTGAGTGTTGATCTGGAAAAGGCCGAGGCTCATATTACGATGGAAAAGCACATTGCTTTGGAAACCTTTCAAAAAGCCCTGAAGGCAGCTGGAGGGGGGTACAGCATTCACCCGTTAAAGGAGCACGCAGCGATGACACACACCTATCACATTCACGGAATGACCTGCAACGGTTGTCGCAATCACGTGGAGCAAACGCTGGCCGGGGTTGAAGGCGTGAAAAATGTGGAGGTCAATTTAGAAAAAGCGGAAGCGGTTATCGAGATGGATCATCACATAAAACTTGATACGTTTAAGCAGGCCCTTGAAGCGGATGGCGGCAACTACAGCATTCATATGCCCGGCGATCACCAGCATCACGATAAGGAACATAAACCGAAAAATACAGTAGGGAAGAATAAGACGGGCGCTTCGTCCCCCAATGGGGGCTCGGGGGCTTTTTACTGCCCCATGCATTGTGAGGGTGATAAGACCTATGACAAACCCGGAGATTGCCCGGTTTGCGGAATGGACTTGGTTCAGGAGCAGTCCTCCTTTTCTGGGAGGCAGCAAGAGGGAGGATATACCTGTCCCATGCACCCCGAAGTCGTAGAAGATGAGCCCGGAAGCTGCCCCATTTGCGGGATGGATTTGGTCCCTAAAGAACCCGATCTTTCCGCCGAAGAAAAGACTTACAAAAAGCTGCTGCGCAAATTGTGGATTGCATCGGCTTTTACCCTGCCTATTTTTATCATTGCTATGAGCGAGATGATCAGCAACAATCCGCTGTACGATCTGATGCCGCTTAAATACTGGAACTGGGTGCAGTTTGCACTTTCGCTTCCGGTGGTGTTTTACGCGACCTGGATGTTTTTTGAGCGCGCCTGGAGATCGGTTAAGACCTGGAATCTCAATATGTTTACGCTTATCGGCATCGGTGCCGGGGTAGCCTGGTTGTTCAGTTTGTTTGGGATGCTGGTGCCCGATTTCTTTCCGCCTCAATTCAAGACCGAAGCGGGTACCGTGCACGTCTACTTTGAGGCAGCGACCGTTATCCTTACGCTTGTGCTTATGGGGCAGGTGCTTGAAGCCCGTGCCCACAGCAAGACCAATTCAGCCGTTAAAGAACTGCTGAAACTGGCACCCAACAAAGCGATAAAAGTGGTTGACGGGGAAGAAGAGGAAGTGTCTATAGATGCTATTGAAAAAGGCGATATTTTACGTGTAAAACCCGGTGACAAAATTCCGGTAGATGGTGTCATTACCGAGGGAGAGACCTCTATTGACGAGTCTATGATTACCGGGGAGCCTATGCCGGTTTCTAAAGCCGAGGGCGATTCGGTGAGCAGCGGTACCATCAACGGCAGTCAGTCTTTTTTAATGAAAGCCGAAAAAATAGGCGGAGAAACCCTGCTGGCCCAAATCATCGAGATGGTTAATAAGGCCAGTCGCAGTCAGGCGCCTATTCAGAAACTAGCCGATAAGATTTCGTCGTATTTCGTGCCGGTGGTGGTGGTTATTGCGGTGCTCACTTTTGTGATCTGGGCTGTTTTTGGCCCCGAACCGGTGTACGTTTACGCACTGGTAAACGCCATTGCCGTGCTCATCATAGCCTGTCCCTGTGCTTTAGGGCTTGCCACACCGATGTCGGTTATGGTTGGTGTGGGTAAAGGTGCGCAAAATGGGGTGCTGATTAAGAATGCCGAAGCCCTCGAAAAAATGGATAAGATAGATACGCTTATCATTGATAAAACGGGTACCATAACCGAAGGGAAACCTTCGGTAGAAGCCATAGGCAGTGCTGCGGGTTTTGAAGAAAGTCAAATTCTCACCTACATCGCCGCGCTCAACAATCAGAGTGAGCATCCGCTGGCTGAGGCAACCATCCGCTATGCGAAAGAACAGGGAATGAAACCCGGCAAAGCCGAAAACTTCAAAGCGGTAACCGGTAAGGGGGTGACAGGAAGTTTTGAAGGTAAAAACCTGGCACTGGGTAATGAGAAGATGATGCAACAGGCAGAGGCTGCGATTCCTGAAGCCTTGCAGCAGGAAGCGCTTGCCCAACAGAAGAAAGGCAAAACCGTTTCGTTTCTGGCGGTAGATCAAAAGGCGGTGGGCTATGTGGTGATTTCAGACAAAATCAAGGCCACCAGTAAACAGGCGATTAACGCCTTACGGAATAAAGGCATTGACGTCATTATGCTTACCGGTGATAATGAAGATACGGCTCGTGCGGTAGCTCAGGATTTGAATCTCACCAGTTTTAAGGCCGAAATGCTTCCGCAGGACAAATTAAGCGAAGTAGAACGCCTGCAAAAAGAAGGGCATCGTGTGGCTATGGCCGGTGACGGGATCAATGACGCTCCCGCTTTGGCACAAAGCAACGTGGGGATCGCTATGGGCACCGGTACCGATGTGGCCATAGAAAGCGCGGCTATTACATTAGTAAAAGGCGATCTTCACGGTATCGTAAAAGCCCGAAACCTGAGCGATGCAGTAATGCGCAATATCAAGCAAAACCTGTTTTTTGCGCTTATTTATAATTCGGTGGGAGTGCCGGTCGCGGCAGGAGTTTTGTTTCCGTTTTTCGGAATTTTACTTTCGCCGATGATTGCGGCTCTGGCGATGAGTTTCAGTTCGGTATCGGTAATCGTAAACGCCCTGCGCCTGCGCAGTAAATCTTTAGAATAATCTATGGGGAAATTAAGAGCACGTAAAAAAATCAGAAAAATACACCGGTATTTGGGATTGTTTATCGGGATTCAGTTTATCATGTGGACGGTAAGCGGACTCTACTTCAGCTGGACCGATATTGATGAGATTCACGGCGATCATTTTCGGCAGGAGGTCAGTAAGACCGCCTTTGGCGAACTCATTAGTCCGGCAGCATTAGATTCGACTTTAAAAATCTCAAGTCTTGTGCTGCGCGAAATCAATAGCAAGCCGTATTACTGGATTAACAACAGTTCTTTATACGATGCTCAAACAGGTTATTTAAAAGACGGAATTACCCCTGAAGAAGCCCTCAATATTGCGGCCTTGCACATCAAACCCGAGCTGAAGGTTGCAGGAATTGAAAAAATAAGAACCACCGATGCACATCACGAGTACCGGGAAAAATTGCTTCCGGCTTATGTGGTGAGCTATGAAGGCGACGATGCGTTAAAGGCCTATATTTCTGTGGCTGACGGAACTTTTCAAACCGTACGCCATCGCGACTGGCGCTGGTTTGACTTTTTATGGATGACCCACACGATGGACTATGAAGGTCGCGATGACATCAATAATTTACTACTGCGCATCTTTTCCGTTTTGGGATTATTAACCGTGCTGAGCGGCTTTGTGCTGTGGTACATCAGTTCGCCCACGATTAGAAAATGGAGCAGAAGAAAATAACCTAATTCAAAACCAATGAAAACGACTAACGACTCGCACACCAAACCGAAAGCCTATACCAAATTCCTGTTGATGCTGGCCTGCTCTTTCGCAGCGATGTACATCACGATGTATTTAAATACCTACGAGATAGACCACGTTTACTTTAGCCTTACCCGCTTTTATATGTCCTTATTGGGTATTTGTACAATGGCAGTAATTATGCTGCTGTTTATGCTGAATATGTACACGCATAAGCTTAAAAATGCAGCTATTTTGATAGGAAGTCTGGTGGTTTTTTGCAGCGCCTTGTATTTAGTAAGAGCGCAGAAACCTATAGGAGATGTTTCGTGGATGAAAGCGATGATTCCGCATCATTCCATCGCTATATTAACCAGCAACCGGGCCGATATCAAAGATCCCGAAGTAAAGAAACTGGCAGAAGAAATTATTAAAGCTCAGGAAAAAGAGATTGCAGAGATGAAGGCGATGATTAAGCGTCTGGAAGCTGCAGAATAAAAACGTAATTATGAAAACAAAATCAATAGGAGTTATTATCCTGGCGCTTGTGCTGGGACTGGCAGGTGGGTATTTCATTTTCGGAGGTTCAGATGCTGAAGCTCCCGGGACCGATGCGCACGATCACAGTGAGGCTGAAGCAAACCAACTCTGGACGTGCTCTATGCATCCGCAGATTTTACGGGAAGAGCCGGGCGATTGCCCCATTTGCGGGATGGATTTGATCCCTGCCGAAACCAATGCATCAGGATTGCTGGCCAATCAGTTTAAGCTTACCGAAAATGCCCTGGCACTGGCCAATATTCAGACTTTGGTGATAGGTGATCAAACCGAAGCAGATGCCGGCAGCATCCGCCTTTCGGGTAAAATCGCGACCAATGCCGAAGAAGTAGCCGTTCAGTCCAGTTATTTCGACGGGCGTTTAGAGCGCTTAAATATGAATTATGAAGGCCAGCAGGTACGTGCCGGGCAGCAACTGGCAACCATCTACGCGCCTAATCTGGTAGCGGCGCAGCAGGAATTGATCACAGCAGCCTCGTTAAAGAGTTCGCAACCCGCTCTCTACAACGCGGTACGTAAAAAATTAAAACTCTGGAAGCTTTCTGAGGCCCAAATCAACCGAATTGAAGAGTCGGGCAAGGTACAGGAGTATTTTCCGGTTTTTGCTACCGTTTCCGGTACAGTAACCGAAGTTATGGCTGCAGAAGGCGACTATGTGAAGCAGGGTCAGCCTTTGCTAAAACTGAGTAATCTTAACAGCGTGTGGGCAGAATTTGACGCCTACGAGAATCAGTTAAGTCTGTTTAAAAAAGGTCAAAAACTCAACATACAGACCAACGCCTATCCCGGTCGAAGTTTTGAAGGTGTTATTTCGTTTATAGATCCCATTCTCAATACCGGTACGCGTACGGTTACCGTACGTGCAACCTTAACCAATAGGGAAGACTTGTTTAAACCGGGTATGTTTGTGACCGCCATGGTTGAAGGTGCGTTGGGTACAGGCACAGAAGCCCTTGCCATCCCCGCGACTGCCGTGATGTGGACGGGAGAGCGCTCACTGGTTTATGTAAAACCCAATCCCACGGAGCCTGTTTTTGAAATGCGCGAAGTGACCCTGGGCCCAAAACAGGGAGATACTTACGCGATTCTTGAAGGACTTGCGCCGGGTGAAGAAATCGTCGTTAACGGTACGTTTACCGTTGATGCTGCTGCTCAGCTCAATGGTAAAAAATCGATGATGGGCGGCAAAGACGCCGCCGAAAGTGAGAAACCTATGGAGATGAATATGAGCCTCCCGGCAAAATTTGAGACCGGTCTTAAAGCGGCTATTCCGGCATATTTGAAGCTTAAAGATGCTTTTGTCGCGTCTGATGCTGCGAAGGTTAGCGCTTCCGCGAAAACATTCAGGCAGCAGTTACAGCAGGTTTCGGCGGGAGATTTAGGGGAAATGGAGAAAAGTCATTATTCCAAATTGCTTCAGATGCTGAATGCTTTGGTAGATAATACGCAGCTTGAAAATCAGCGGGAACATTTTGTGATCCTGAATGAGAACCTTGCGGCTTTGGTAAATGCCGCTTCCACCTTTGATCAAAAATTGTTTTTACAGCGTTGCCCAATGGCCAATGAAAACAAAGGGGCGGTGTGGCTGAGTGATTCAGAACAAATTAAAAATCCGTATTATGGCGATGCGATGCTGGGATGTGGTAGTGTGATTGAAACCTTTGGCCAATAATTCAGGTTTGAAAAATACGGGAATTATCAATTTTAAGATTTGATATTCAGTGTTTTAAAATAAAAGTGTTACGTCTGAATACTGTAAAATTTACAGCCGCTGATAACTAATTAAAATATAGATTGTATTTTACGCAGCACTATTTTACCGATTCGTCAATTCAGCATAGCAGATGCATCAGAAAAAGTGTAGCAAAGACCCACTTTGAAGAAATTAAATTTTATGAGTAAAGAGCGTTATAGTGTGATTACCGGTACCGGGAGCTATCTACCTGAAAAACGGGTAGCTAATGAAGATTTTTTAGGTTTTGAGTTTTATGAGTCAAACGGTAAAAAGATCGAAAAGGATAACGCCTATATCATAGACAAGTTTAAAGAGATCACTACCATTGAAGAGCGACGCTATGTGACCGATGATTTGGTCACTTCAGATATCGCTTTTTTCGCTGCAGAATCAGCCATCAAAAATGCGGGTATTGATGCGGAAACTTTAGATTATATTATTGTTGCTCATAATTTTGGGGATGTTAAGGCAGGTACCAACCGCACCGATATGGTTCCGGCTTTGGCTTCACGTGTCAAACACAAACTCAAGATCAAAAACCCCGATTGCGTGGCCTATGATTTGCCTTTTGGCTGTCCCGGCTGGTTACAGGGGATGATACAGGCAGATTACTTCATTAAGTCTGGCGATGCTCAAAAAATTCTGGTGATAGGGGCCGAAACCATTTCGCGGGTGATTGATTTACACGACCGCGACAGTATGATTTATGCAGATGGTGCAGGTGCCACCATTCTTGAAGGGCGCGAAAGTGAAGCCCCAACGGGTATTTTAGCTCATAAAACCCGTTCAGACACGTATCGCTATGCCGAAATGCTCACTATGGGCTGTTCCTATAACGTTACGCCGGAGAATGAGGCTGATTTGTATCTCAAAATGAACGGCAGACGTTTGTATCAATATGCGCTGGAGACCGTACCACTTTCTATAAAAGCATGTTTGGATAAAGCCGGGCTGGGTATTGAAAAAGTAAGTAAGGTTCTTATTCATCAGGCAAATGGTAAGATGGACGATGCAATCATACAGCGACTATACAAACTCTACGGTCAGGATGAGGTTCCTGAAGGGGTAATGCCTATGATTATTTCGTGGATTGGGAATTCTTCGGTTGCAACAGTACCAACCTTATTAGACCTTATACTTAAAGGTTCGGTAGAAAATCAGGAAATCAATCCCGGAGATGTAGTTGTTTTTGCTTCGGTAGGAGCAGGGATGAACATCAACGCGGCAGTTTATCAGTATTAAATTATCCTTTTTTGCTTTTTTTGAATAGCATATAGAAATTATATTATTACTAATAATAGCAAATCTTAAGATTTTCTTAAATCTTAACACAATGCTGCTATTATTCCTTGTAATAAATTATTTTTGGGTGTTTGGCGGATAGTGCATTATTATTGATAATATTATCTCTTAAGCAAAGTAAATTTAAAACGTAATTTAAGCAGGTGACCTCAAATAATAACGTAAAAAAAGCAGTTCATGTAATTGTGGGCATTGGGGCCAGTGCCGGAGGATTGCAGGCGCTTAATGATTTTTTCGATAATGTTCCCACGGCTTCTCTTTACAGTTACATCGTGGTGCAGCACCTGTCGCCGGACCATAAAAGTCTGATGGCTGAGTTATTGGGTAAAAACACCAAAATTCCTATCGAAGTTATCGAAGATGGGGGAGAGATCAAGTCAAACTGCATTTACCTGATACCGCCAACAAACAATCTAGTCATCGAGGACGGACTGTTTAAATTGCTTCCCAAACCAAAAGACAAAACTTTAAACCTGCCTATTGACTTGTTTTTCGAGTCATTAGCAAATCACGCCAAAGAGCATTGTGCGGGTATTATTTTGAGTGGTACCGGCAGCGATGGTTCGCGTGGCGTAAAGGCGATCAAGGAAAAGGGCGGCGTCGTTATGGTGCAACAACCCGAGCAGGCAAAATTTGACGGAATGCCCCGCAACGCCATTAAAACCGGTCTTGTAGATTATATCGTACCGGTTGAGCGTATAAGTGACGAACTGTCTAATTACTTTGAGGCACAAAGCAGTATAGGTTTTGATGCAGAACTTTTTCAATACGATGAAGAGTTGCTTAAAAAAATCCTGCTGGTTCTTAAAACCGAAACAGCACTGGATTTCAGTCTCTATAAAAGACCTACTTTACTCCGCAGAATAGGAAGAAGGGTGCGGGTTCTTAAACTCGAAACACTCGAATCCTATTACCAGTATTTGAAAGAAAACAAAGAAGAAGTACAAATATTATATAAAGAGTTTCTCATAGGTGTTACCAAGTTCTTCAGGGACTTTAAGGTATGGGAGATTCTTGAACAGCAGGTAGTTCCTGAAATCATAGCTGAAAAGCAATCGGGAGATACCCTGAAAATTTGGGATGTAGGCTGCAGTACCGGAGAAGAACCGTATTCTTTGGGGATTCTTTTTTTAGATGAAATAGCCAAGCAGGGTAAAGACATCAAACTGAAGATTTTTGCTACCGACATATCTCAGGATCATTTAGATATTGCCAGTAAAGGTGTTTATTCAGAAAGTGTACTGAGTGATCTCTCAAAAGAACGGGTTAATAAATACTTTAGAAAACAAAGTGATAACTTCAGCGTTAAGGAAAACCTGCGCAAGTGTATCATTTTTTCAAATCACGACATTACAAACGACCCGCCATTCAAGAATATGGATATGGTGATGTGTCGTAATCTCCTTATATACCTGCAAAATGATGTACAGTCTAAGGTTATACATGTACTGCATTATGCATTGGTTGATCAGGGTGTTTTAACTCTGGGTTCCAGCGAATCTCTGGGTGCACACCGCGATTCTTTTGAGGAGATTGACCGTAAATGGAATATATACCGAAACATAGATCCTTCAGACCGATTGAGAACAGAAATATTGAGTTCTACATCAGAACGTTACAACGCCTCCAGATCTGATCAGGGTGGGCGTAAGTTGAAGTCAAAAGGCAGCGATCAGTCTAGCCGTTTGCGCGAAGAAATAAGCAAGGCGATTATTCAGCAGTATGGCGCAGCCAGCGTCTATATTGACAGTAATTATACGATACTTGAGGCAATGGGCGCTTTTAAGAAATATGCCCAGATGCCCGATGAAGGTTTTACAACAAACCTAATCGATATGCTTCCCAAAGAACTGGGTGCAGCCATAAAAAGTTCGGTTACCAAGGCTAAGCGCAAGAACAGTCAGATTTTTTATAAGGATGTAGAACTTATAGACGAAAAAGACAACATCAAGACGCGTCTGGATGTTTTGGTTAAGCCACTTTTTAGCAGCAGTAATGATGGTGAAAACAATTACATCATCACCTTATTAGAACAGGATAGAGAATCAAATAAGTCGCTCATCGTAGAGCGCTCAGACCTTCACAAGTCTGCCCAGGAACGCATTGCAGATCTGGAAGAAGAGCTTAAAGAGACGCAATACGAACTCAGCAATGCTTTGGAAGAGGCCGAAACCAGCAACGAGGAGCTTCAGGCTTCTAATGAAGAATTGCTGGCTTCAAACGAAGAATTACAGAGCACCAATGAGGAGTTGCAAAGCGTAAACGAAGAATTACATACGGTAAATGCAGAGCATATTGAGAAAATGGAAGATCTGGCGATGCTCAATGCCGATATGGATAACCTGCTCGACAGCACCCGTATAGGTACGGTTTTTCTTGACCGTAATTTGATCATCAGAAAATTTACGCCTGCGGTACGCGAACATTTTCACCTGGTAAAACAGGACATAGGTCGCTCTATTGAAAACTTTGTGGCCAATTTCGGAATTAAAAAACGCGAAACTATCGTCGATAATTCGCGCAAGGTAATGGAAACCGGTCAGGTTTTTGAAAAGCGTATAAAAAGCAAGAGCGGGCGCTACTTTTTACAACGTATCTCTCCTTTTATAACCAGCCATGAAAGCATAGATGGTGTGGTTATTACGTTTATTGATATTCACAAAGTCGAGCAGTCTCAGGAACGCCTGCGTAAGAGTGAAGAAAAGTTCAAAGCCTTTTATGAGGATGATCCGGTAATGCATGTGACCATAAATTCACATACCGGTAAGATAACTGAATGTAATAAACTCTTTGTTCAGACTTTAGGCTTTACAGAAAAAGAGGAAGTGCTGGAGCGCTCAATATTTGAATTCTATCCCAAGCGAACCAAGGTTAAGGCCATAGCCCTGCTTGACGAACTGGAGAAAAAAGGAAGTATCTCAAACGTAGAGTTGGCTCTCGAGACCAATACCGGCGAGCACATTGATATTTTATTCAATGCAGATTTACTGCCCGATCAAAACGGAGGTAAAGGCAAACAATGGCGCTGTACCCTTATGGGGATAACCGACCTGAAAAATGCCCAGAAAGCCTTGCAGAAGCAAAAAGAAGACCTGCAGCGCATCAATGCAGATTTAGAACAGTTTGTTTCGATTTGTTCGCACGACCTGCAGGAACCGCTTTCAACCATACGCTTCAGTAGTGATTTCTTGAGTAAGAAATTCAGCAGCGAACTCAGCGAAAAAGGAAAGGAGTACCTGGGTTATATTCACGAAGCTTCGGGGCGTATGGCCGAACAGATTAAAGCACTTCTGGAGCACAGCCGCATTGGGGAAGATCTGGAGAAATCTAAAGTTGACGTTACAGAACTTATAGAAGTTGTTAAGTATGATCTCAACCGCAGTATCCGCGAGGCGCAGGCAACAATAAGTGTGGGTAAAATGCCTAAAGTGATGGCTTTTGAAACCGAACTGCGTTTATTGTTTCAGAATCTTATAAGTAACGCGCTGAAATACCGTCAAAAGGATACCAGCCCTTCCATACGTATTTCATCTTTTTCTGATGAAGAGTATCATACCTTTTCCATTCAGGATAATGGTATAGGTATAAAAGAAGACGATCTGGAAGCGATCTTTAAAATATTTGGCAGAGTACCCACCGAAGAAAAGTATGAAGGTACCGGAGTAGGGCTCGCTCACTGTAAAAAGATTGTAAAATTACACGAAGGTACAATCTGGGTTGACTCGCAATTTGGTCAGGGCAGTACGTTTTACTTTAAGATTAAGCGCTAAGATTCTATGGGGAATTCTTCCTTATATCCTAAAGAAGTTACACTAACCAATTGTGATAAAGAGCCTATACACATATTGGGCAAACTGCAATCCTGCGGCTATCTCATCGCGGCAGATGCAGAGTCCCAGCATATAAAGTATTGCAGCGAGAATATTCACGAGCTGATAGATAAAGACGAGGATGTTTTAGGCGAAAAGCTTTCCGCTTTTTTTGATTCTGAAACGCTTGAGGTTTGTGCAGAACTTGAAGATGAAGAAAAGGCCATACCTCAAAAGGTATTTTTTAACGAAAAGCATTTTCTGTTAATAGCGCATAAACACGCCGGCAATCTGGTTTTAGAGCTGGAGCCCTTGCAGACCGAAGAAAACCCGTATAAACATCAGATCTACCTTTCTACCATAGTTTCCGAACTCAATGCTGCAGAGAGCGAGCAGGAGATGTGCGATCTTACGGCAAGTTTGATCAAGGAATATTACGACTACGACCGGGTGATGGTCTATCGTTTTGATGAAAATTGGGACGGAATTGTAGTTTCTGAAGAAAAGGAATCGGATATGGAGTCCTGGCTGGGTTTGCGATATCCCGCATCAGATATTCCGCAGCAGGCACGGAAACTATTTTTAAAGCAGGGCGTGCGCATTATTGCCGATGTCAAAAGTAAACCGGTATCCATACAGGCCTTATCGGGCGAGGAGCAGAAAAATCCTATAGACCTTACCCATAGCGAGTACCGGGCATCTTCACCCATTCATATTGAATATCTGGAGAATATGGGAGTAAGCGCTTCGCTTACGGCGGCTATAATTTCCAAAGGAAATTTATGGGGCCTTATCGCCTGTCACCACAATGCGCCAAAATTTATAAGTTATTACAAAAGACAATCCTGTAAATACCTTACGCAGGTCCTATCGAGCCGCATCATTTTGTCTTCGGCAAATAAGGCCTTACTTAAAGTGAATGAGAGCGCTGTTTTGCGCAACAAATTGCTCGAAAAAATCAGCAAGGACTGGGATGTCTTAAATGGTCTGGTTCATGGAGACTATACCATGTTACAGGTTACTGACGCTCAGGGAGGGGCAGTTTTGCTCGATGGGCAACTTAGAACCATAGGGCAGACACCTGATGAAGAGGAGATCAAAAAACTGATAAAGACCCTTTCCAGGTCAGATCTGGAAGATAATTTTTATTACTCTAACGCATTAGGCAAAGATTTTAAAGAGTTTGAAGCCCTTAAGGCCAAGGCTTCCGGAGTGTTTTGCATTTTTCTTTCCTCTGCCCGCAAGGATGCCTTGATTTGGTTTAAGACTGAAAAGCTAGAAACGGTAAACTGGGCCGGTAATCCCGAAAAACCGGTGATTCTGGAAGATGACGTGCGGTTGTCGCCCCGAAAATCGTTTGACAAATGGTCTGTTTTACAGGACGGGCATTCAGAACCCTGGGCCGATTATGAGATCGCCGCAGGGCAGGCTTTGAAGCAGGATATTTCTGAAATCATTTTAGAAAAGTACGAAGAAGTTAAAGCGCTTAACCGAAAGCTGCAAAGTGCTTACGAAGATCTGGAAACCTTCAGTTACAGCGTCGCGCACGATTTAAGAGCTCCGCTAAGAGGTATTGACGGCTTTGCGCAAATCATAAAAGAAGATTATAGCGATGTGCTCGACGACTTCGGGAAGTCGTCTGTAGATACGATTATCGAATCTGCAGACCGAATGAATCATCTTATTGATGATATTCTTCAATTTTCACGGGTTACCCAGGCTACCTTATCGCGCACTAATTTTTCATTGAAAGAGGTTACAGAGGAACTGGTGCGGTTTTTAAATGTGTCCAGAGATTTTCCCAAAACCGAAATCAAAATTAGTGAGGCATTGCCCGTAGTCAATGGAGATCCCAAGATGACGACGCAGATAATGCAGAATCTGCTTACCAATGCTTTAAAATATTCGGCAGCTGCCGAAAAACCGCTGATTGAGATCGGTGTCGAGGATATACACGGAAAAACATTCTACTTTGTAAAAGATAACGGAATAGGTTTTGATGCAGAGCGTCACCGCGCCCGCATCTTTAAACTGTTTAGCAGGCTGGTAGGAAAGGAGTATCCGGGCTCTGGGGTAGGGCTTACAATTGTTAAACGTATCATAAAAAAGCATAATGGAAAACTAAAAGTAAGAAGTTCACCGGGCAAGGGAAGTACCTTTTTATTTACTTTGGAGTAAATTTTTGCCATGAGATCTAATTACATTTTAGCGGTTGAGGACGATGAGAATGATATTACGCTGATGAAGCGTATTTTTCAAAAGCAAATGCCAGATTATTCCATCAAATACATTTCAGATGGTGAAGAGGCTTTGCAGTATTTAAGAAGTACTAAATTTAAGGAAGAGCTTCCCAGACTTATACTTTTAGACATTAAAATTCCTAAAGTAAACGGTCTTGAACTTCTTAAAAACATCAGATTAATTGAAGAATACAAGTCTATACCCGTGGTGATGCTGAGCTCGTCTGACCGGGAAGACGAAATTCAGTTGTCCTATCATTTAGGCGCAAATAGTTATATTGAAAAACCAAAAACATTTACAGACCTGAGCAGGACCCTGCCGGCTATGATGGATTACTGGATTGTTTACAACAGATAGAATGGCACAAGAAACCCTAAAAGTACTGCTGGTTGAAGACAACTCGGCAGATGTTACACTTATTAAGCGTGAAATTTTTAAAGCAGATCCCAATGCTGAGGTTGAGGTGTGTAAAAACCTGAATGAATTTAGAAGCTCGGTTGCTGCTAACACCCCAGACCTTATCCTGTCTGACTACAAGCTGCCTACCTGTTCGGGTCTCGAGGTACTTGAAGAAGCCCAGGAGATTGCCCCTTCGGTTACTTTTCTGTTTGTAACCGGTGCCATTAATGATGAAGAACTGGCCGCCGATACCATTTTGAATGGTGCTTCGGGCTTTATACTTAAGAAGAATATCAGCAACCTGCACAAGCGTCTGGAGCCGTATTTTAATGCCATAACAAACAATGGTCATCTTGTACACCCCGTGCGTAAGAAAATCCTGGAAAGCAAACGGCTGGTTAAGGATATTGAACTTTTTCTGGAAAACTTTTCCAAAGAAAATATGTCTCACCGGGAAGGAATGCTTAAAATACAGGAAGATTTAAAACGACTCAAAACCGGTTATGATTTTAGACCACTTAAAGACGCAAACAACAGTACTTCATAAAGAAACCGAGCAGGATAATCTCGCACGATTTATTCTCGATCATTCTATAACCCCGGCTCAATACCTCGATTTACTAAAACAAAACTGGTATGCCTATACCGGTATCGATGGTTTTTTAGATCAAAATAAGGCGCAACTTCCCGAACATTTAAAACCTTTTGCAGACGGCTCTAAATCCCTTGCTTTAAAACGCGATTTACTGCAGCTTGGGTATAGCGCTGAAACACCTCCTACTTTTGAAAGCCGGCAGCTGTCGGCACCCGCACTTCTGGGTATGATCTATGTGGCCGAAGGCTCTATGCTGGGCGGCTTGCTCATACGCAAAAACCTGGAGTCCTGCTCAAAACTGGATGCAGATCTGGATCATCATTTTTTTGGTAAAAAGGTTCAGGAGGTAATGCAGCGCTGGCAAGACTTTAAGGCTGCTGTTTCAGACCGCGAATATACGCCTGAAGAACTGGAGGCTGCTGTTGCCGGTGCGCATCTCGGCTTTGGAATTTTTAAAGAATCGTATACGCTTATTTAAACTTTTCGGCACTCGATCACCTGGCTTTTTCCGTCTTCAAGCGTGGTGAAAAATAAATAGGTATCCCCACCATCCTGTATCCTGAATTTAGACCGAATCGCCGAAACACTTTCTTTAAAATTTCGGGTGGTAATATGGGCTTTTTGATTCTTAAATTCTTTCGTCAAAAGCTTTTTAGAATAGGTTAGAACCCGTTCTACCCTAAACCGTCTTCCGGGAAACTCCAGCAGCTCAGAAGAAGTGTATAGATGCGTGTTTGCAGCCAGTTTAGCCAGATTGAAATGTTGACCAATCCAGTTAAAGGCTCCCAGTTTCATAAGAGCCGCATGGGGTTCGTAGAGGTATTCGAGGGGTTTGTCGTATTGGGCGGTTGCCTGCTGCTCTTCGTCGGTACTTAGGCTTATCGCTTCGGGATAATCGCTCTCCAGATTGATCGCAATTTTTGTAAACGTCCGCGAATTTGCATCGGGTTCTAAAATAAACAGCAATTCTTTCACTTCATTTTTTAGAGCCACACTATGAATTTCGCTAACGTGTCTCAGCTCCTGGGCCGCGGCTTGCAGGTCGAGCAACGGACTCGTTTTGACTATAACCCGATTAGTTTTTTTGAAAATCGAATCTAAATGCTGCGGAATGTTGGGCTCACAATCTGCAAGCATAAAAACCTTTCCTTTACGCTCATTCCTGCGGGAAGGATCGGCATAGATGAGGTCAAAATCTACAGCAGTTTCGTTTAAAAATTGGATACTGTCTGTTGTTTTTACCTCTATTTGGGGAGCGTTCAGTTGCTTAAAGTTGTGTTGAACCAGTTTGGCCAGCTCCTCATTACGTTCGCAGTAATATACTTTTTTGAAAGACTTCGAAAAAGCCAGGGCGTCTACACCATAACCTCCGGTTAAATCGGCAAGCGTGTCGCCTTCAAACAAGGAGGCTTTATATGCAGCCGTTTCTTCGGAAGAAGTCTGCTCCAGGTTTAATTTGGGTGGATAATAGATGTCTGAAGTTTCAAACCAGACCGGAAGTTTTTTCTGGGTCTTTTGCATACCGGTAAGTTGCTGGGCAAGTTCAGCGCCGGTTATTCCTTCAAAAGGACTTCCTTTTAAGGCTAAAGTAGCCGAATCAAGATTTAAATGCTCCCTGAGATAAGCCTGTACCTCAGGTTTTAAAATCAGGGAATTCAAATTCTTATAGGTTTTTGGTGAGCTTCTGTACGATCTTGTATTCAGAAAGAAATTCACTGGCGATTACTTTTAATGCCGTGTAAACCGGCACCGCAATGACCATCCCAAATATCCCAAAAATGAGACCTGCGATGACAATAACCAGAAAGATCTCGAGCGGGTGCGATTTGACACTGCTTCCAAAAATAAGGGGCTGAAGGATAAAATTGTCTATAAGCTGCGCGATGATATAGCCTATTAAAACATAGAGCATTTTGGGCAAAATCACCTCCTGGAAATCGGATGTAAAATACCCGCTTATTACCAAAAGCATCATTACCAAACTGCCTACCACCGGGCCGATGTAAGGCACCACGTTGAGCATCGCACAAAACAGCGCGATAGCAAAGGGATTGGGAATTTGAAAACTCACCAGCAATATCGAGTAGAAGCAGAATAAGATGGAAAGTTGAAGCAGAATACCCAGGAAATAACGGGAAAGCAATAGTTTGGTTTTATGAAAGACCCGTCTGAACCGGGTTTCTTCCCCATAATTGGCAAAAACCAAAATACTGTCGAGTAATAAATGGCTGTCTTTCAGCAGGAAGAAGGAAATGAATATAACAGATAACAGTCCTACAACCATAGAGCTGAAATTCCCCAGAATCCCATTGATAAAAGTCGGGATCACAGAAATATCAAAATTTTTAATAAAGTCAGATTGTTTAAAGCCTTCAATAAGCGTAACCTGATCAACACCCAGAGTACGGCTGAATTCGATATTAAGCCGGTTTACGTTGTGTTTAACCTCCTCAAAGTTGATGCGGCTTATGTGATCGCTTTGGTCGATTAAAATGGGTATAAACAATGCTAAAATCCCCGAAATTAGAAGTACTACCAGCAGGAGCGTGGTTATCGAGGCTCCCGTTGCACTGAATTTTAGATTGTATTTTAAAAAGTTAACAATTGGCCTGCCTACAAGTGAAATGACAGCGGCAATACAAATAAACATAATTACGGCCTGTATCTGATACAAAAACCAAAGTACCAGTACAATACCTCCCAGAATACCTAGGGCTCTCAGGATTCCGTAGGCTATGACTTTTGATTTATCTTCATCCATGGTTAAGGTGGTTTATAAGGTGGAAGGCTGCGATTGCTGCGGCGTGGCTTACATTCATGCTGCTATTTTGCCCCTGCATTGGTATATGAACCAGTTGATCTGCAAGTTGTATCAACTCAGGCGAAATACCATGGCGCTCATTACCTAAAATCAGTGCGATTTTTTGGGGCTGTGCATCAAATTGATTTAAGGATATACTGGTTGTGGTAAGCTCGAGTCCTATAATGGTGTAATTTTCTTTTTTAAGCTGAAGTATTAAATCTTCGGCTTTATCGGTTGTCGAAAAGGCTACCTGCTTCTCACACGAGCGGGAGGTGCGTTTAAGGCGGTTACTCTCCAAATCAGGTACGCTGTTTAGAAAATACAAATGCCCTACACCCAGTGCGTCTGCAAGCCTGAAAAGGCTACCCAGGTTTGCGGGACTGCGCAGATCGTCACAGAGCAACACAAACGGAAGGCTTTGGTTGGGCCTTGGTGTGTTATAATGGGTAAGTTGCTCAGTTTTCAAAAGCGTATTTTATAATATTTGCACCCATTTTTAATGCGTTCTCGCGAACTTCAGGAGGATCGTTATGAACGGCAGCACTCTCCCAGCCGTCTCCCAGATCAGATTCAAGCGTGTACAGCAAAACAAGTCTTCCGTCTTTAAAAATGCCAAAAGCCTGTGGTCTTTTCCCGTCGTGTTCGTGTATTTTGGGTAATCCTTCTTTAAAGGGATAAGCACTGCTAAACAAAGGATGGTCTGCGGGGAGTTCCTGCAATTCTTCCTGAGGAAAAAGCCGCTTCAATTGCGGCCGCAAATAGGTGTCTATACCGTAATTGTCATCAATATGTAAAAAGCCTCCGGAAAGCAGATAGTCCCTCAGGTTTTGCAAGGCTTCCTCTGAAAAAAATACATTTCCGTGCCCGGTCATGTGAACAAAAGGATATTGCTGAATGCCGGGATCTGTAGCCTTAACTGTGGCTGTTTTGGTATTGAGATTGGTATTGAGGTTGGCATTACAAAAAGCCGCCAGATTGGGCAGGGAGGTTGGGTTTGCATACCAGTCGCCACCTCCCTCGTAATGCAATACGGCAATTTCCTGTGCACAAACCGGGGTACTCAGAACAGAAAAAAGCAGCAAAATATAAGCGTAACGTATGCTCACAGGTATCTCAAAATTTTGAACGAAAATACTTAATTTTTCAAGCAATACCCTATGATTTAAACAATACATTAGTATTTCTATAAAATATTATTTAAAATAATCATTTCTTTTTCCAACGCATGTTTGGCCGGCACAAAAAAAAGCCTTCAGAGAGTACTAAAGGCTTTTAATTAGGTGTTTAACTTTGCTTTAAACGCAGCTCATTTAAGCTTTTACCGCTTTTTTTAAAGGTATTTGATGTTTTAATAAATCGTCGAAGGTCTCCCGCTCCCTGATAAGTTGGGCTTCTCCGTCTATAAACAGGACTTCTGCAGGACGGTATCGCGAGTTGTAGTTGCTGCTCATGCTAAAGCAATAGGCCCCGGCGTTGCTAAAAGCCAGGATGTCGCCTTCGGCTATCTCGGCGATACGACGATTTGTTGCAAAGGTATCGGTCTCGCAGATGTATCCCACAACCGAGTAAAAGCGCTCGCGGCCTTCGGGATTGCTGATGTTTGTAATCTCGTGACGGCTGCCGTAAAACATAGGGCGTATGAGATGGTTAAAACCGCTGTCTACCTGAGCAAAAACCGTAGAGGTAGTCTGCTTAATCACATTGACGTTCACTAAAAACTTTCCGGCCTCGCTGACCAAAAATTTACCCGGTTCAAAAACCAGGGTTAGAGGTCTGCCGTAGCTTTTTTCAAATGCGTTGAAACGTTCTGAAAGCTTCCTGCCCAGCTCTTCGATATTGGTCTCAATGTCACCTGCTTTATAGGGTACTTTAAAACCGCTTCCAAAATCAAGGAAATCCAGGTCTTTGAAATTTTTTGCGGTGTCAAATAGAATTTCGGCAGCATGTAAAAACACATCGATGTCCAGAATGTCGCTTCCGGTGTGCATGTGAATGCCATTGATATGCATACCTGTATTTTGTACAATGCGCAGTAAATGGGGAATTTGATGTATGCTTATGCCAAACTTGCTATCTATATGTCCTACCGAAATATTGGTGTTTCCACCGGCCATAACGTGTGGGTTGATACGCACGCAAACGGGCGTTTTAGGATGGCGGGTGCCAAATTGTTCAAGAATTGAAAGGTTGTCAATATTGATTTGTACGCCCATTTCGGCCACCGCTTCGAGTTCGCTAAGCGAAACCCCGTTGGGAGTAAACATAATCTGGGCAGGGTCTACACCTGCTGCAAGGCCCAATCGCACTTCCTGAATACTCACGGTGTCGAGGCCGGCTCCAAAACCATTTATAAGCTGTAGTACCGCCAGATTAGAAAGGGCTTTTACGGCATAATTGAGCCTCAGTTGTTCAACCTCTTTAAAGGCCTGAGTAAGTCTGTTGTATTGAGATTCAATTTTAGCAGCATCGTATACGTAAACCGGACTTCCGTATTCCCGGGCGATGTCAAGAAGGTTTTGATGGGTCATAATCCTAAAACTTTAAGCGTACAAAACTAATATACATTACTCAGTTTTACCTTAAAGACAGCTATAATTTAGCGTCGAGGGCTTAAAATTGATAAAAAAGCACATTTTAGCCTGTATTTGAGTAAATTCACCTAAAAACTGAAGAGCTATGACCCTTACTTTGGCAATGTTTCCGTTGGAACTGGTGGTGTTTCCCGGAGAATCCCTTCCCCTGCACATTTTTGAAAACAGATATCAGCAGTTAATTGCAGACTGTGAGTCTGAGCAGATCAGCTTTGGTATCCCTGCCTATTTTAACCGTACTTTAAAATACGGCACCGAGGTTAAGCTCGAAGCTGTAAAAAAGCGTTATCCCACAGGAGCCAGCGATGTCGTTTGCAAAGGGATCCGGGTTTTTAAGATTACCGAGTTTTATCCCAATTATTCCGAAAAACTGTACGCGGGAGCTGCGGTAACCTTTCTTGAAAATATAAACGATGCGTTACCGGGACAGCCGGGTGCTTTTTATAATCTTGTAAAGCGTTTTTATGAGGTTTTGGGAGCTGTAGTGCCGGCAGTAGAACTCCAGGCTATTACCAGTTACAGTTTTGCACATAAACTGGGTTTGTCTTTGGAGCAGGAGTTGCATTTGCTAAAGATGACCCGGGAGTCAGACCGGTATAGTTTTCTTATCGATCATCTTACTGCGACCATACCTATTGTGGAGCAGGTAAACCGAACACGCAGACTTATAGAACTTAACGGTCATTTTAAAAATTTTGATCCGCTTGACTTTACCGAATACAGATTGGGAGACTCCTGGGAGTAGGGGGCTTTTAAATCAAATTCAAATTATTGGCAGGGTTAAGGCTAAATACCTATTTTTGCACAGCAATTTTCAAACATAAAGAAACGCCTGATTATGAATCTACACGAATATCAAGGAAAAGAAATATTAAGCAGTTTTGGAGTGCGCATCCAGCGCGGTATAGTAGCTACCACACCTGCTGAAGCCGTAGAGGCTGCAAAAAAGCTTACCGAAGAAACCGGTACCGGATGGCATGTCATCAAAGCTCAGGTTCACGCCGGGGGTAGAGGAAAAGGTGGTGGAGTTAAACTTGCTAAAAATCTTCAGGAAGTAGAGCAAATCGCCGGTGAAATAATCGGGATGAATCTGGTTACTCCTCAAACTTCTGCCGAAGGGAAGAAGGTGCATCAGGTACTGGTTGCTGAAGATGTTTATTATCCCGGAGACAGCGAGCCTAATGAGTTCTATATGTCTGTATTGCTTAACCGTGCCACAGGAAGAAATATGATTATGTATTCTACCGAAGGCGGTATGGATATCGAAGAGGTGGCCGAAAAAACCCCGCATTTAATTTTTACCGAAGAAATTGATCCTGCAACAGGATTGCTCGGTTTTCAGGCGCGACGCATTGCTTTTAATCTGGGCTTAAGCGGAACGGCATTTAAAGAAATGGTGAAATTTGTAGCCGCGCTTTACAAAGCCTATTCAGAGTCAGACTCTTCTTTGTTTGAAATCAATCCGGTATTAAAAACCAGCGACGATAAAATTATGGCTGTTGATGCAAAAGTGTCTTTAGATGATAATGCACTGTTCCGTCATAAAGATTATGCAGCGATGCGCGACAAGCGTGAGGAGAATCCGGTTGAGGTTGAAGCAAAAGAAGTAGGCCTTAATTATGTAGATCTTGACGGTAACGTGGGCTGTATGGTAAACGGGGCCGGTCTTGCAATGGCAACGATGGACTTGATTAAACAAGCCGGAGGTGAGCCAGCAAACTTCCTAGATGTGGGAGGTACTGCAGATGCAGAGCGTGTAGAAACTGCCTTCAACCTGATTCTAAAAGATCCTAATGTTAAAGCCATTTTGGTGAATATTTTTGGAGGAATTGTTCGTTGTGACCGCGTTGCTCAGGGTATTGTTGATGCGTATAAAAATATGGGCTCTATCAATGTTCCTATTATTGTACGACTACAAGGTACCAATGCAGATATTGCAAAAGAATTAATAGATAACAGCGGTCTTGATGTACAGAGTGCAATCCTGTTTCAGGAAGCTGCAGATAAAGTACAAAAAGTACTGGCCTAAGATCTTATAGCATGTATAGTTCACAGTTTGTGACACAAAAAACTCCCGATGAAAATCGGGAGTTTTTTGTATTTAGATGTTATCAAGTGTTAAGAATGTTTTTTCTGAATCAGGTCTCAAAGAGAAAACGTTTTCGTGGTAAGATTTTGATTTTGAGCATACTGTATTTTCCTAAATGCATTTAGTAAGCGAGCTAAGTGTTTGATTTTGAAGACTTAAAAGTGTTAATGATTTGTTAAAGTGATTTATCAGGTGTAACTGTGGGCATGCTTCAGCGTCTTTTTAGTACATCATTCAAAAATCAAACATTATGAAAACTTTTAAAACAATGGTACTTGCGGTAGCAATCATCTGCGGTACAGCGTTAAACGCAAACACAACTGAACCAACTTCAAAAACGACCAGCGCAGCGGTTAAAATCGCGATGAAAAAAGAACTGGCCAGTCACCTGGAGAAACACGATTTTCAAATTGAAAAAACGACTACTGTGCTGGTGTCCTTTACGGTAAATGAAGACAATGAGATGGTTGTGATCTCTGTAGATTCAGATGATACCGGTATCAAAAAATTTATTCAGGGCAGATTGAACTATCAAAAGTTTGAAACCACGCCAATAGTGGGACAAACCTATCACGTTCCTGTGACCCTTCAGGGAAACCAGTAATACTTTAGATTTAAATTTTAGTTAGTAGAAAGACCCGGGGCTTGCGAGCTTCCGGGTTTTTTTAGCTTTAGGTGTTTGACAAAATGGCATACATAAATCTTATTTTTATGACATAAAGTCGTTAAATAGGGGTTGGTATTAGAATTGCCTAATACCTATCGAAAATATAATAAACTTAAAATTTAAAAATATGAGCTTAGTAAAAAGAACAAACGAGAATTGGTTACCCTCCATTTTTGATGATATGTTTAAAACTGACTGGTTGGGTGGAACCACAAATGTGAACAGTATTGGTGTAAGTATTCCTGCTGTAAACATTTTAGAAAACGAAGAAAGTTTTGAAGTAGCTGTTGCTGCTCCCGGTAAAACCAAAGCTGATTTCAATATCGAATTGGATAACGATGTGCTTACCATATCGGCTGAAGCCAAATCGGAGTCTGAAACTACAGAGAAATCCGGAAGATTTACTAGAAAGGAGTTTAATTACAGCACGTTTAAGAGAGCATTTAGCCTGCCCGATACAGTAGATAGCACCAAGATAAGTGCAAATTATGAGAATGGTGTCTTGAATATTTTGCTTCCTAAAAAAGAAGAGGCAAAAGTACAGGCTAAACGTATGATTGAAATCTCATAATTTGGTTTAGTTTTTTTGGTTAGTTTGTGAGAGAATCCCGGTTCAGAAATGAATCGGGATTTTTGTTTTAGATGCCGTGATGAGCCTATTTACCTTCTGGGGTGGAAGCGGTTTACCATTTCGGCAAGATGGCTGCGGTCTACGTGCATATAGATTTCGGTAGTGGTGATGCTCTCGTGTCCCAGCATTTGTTGTATGGCTCGCAAATCGGCTCCATTTTCAAGGAGATGGGTGGCAAAGGAATGTCTAAAGGTGTGCGGACTTATTTTTTTTCGAATTCCGGCTTCCTGGGTTTGATTGCGTACAATGGTGAATATCATCGCGCGTGTAAGTGATTTGCCTCTGCGGTTTAAAAACAGCATATCGCTGTAACCGGCCTGTGGTTTTTGGTGAATCCTGATTTCGTCTTTATAGATATTGATAAACTTTTGGGTGCTCGCAGCAATAGGTACAAAACGCTGCTTGTTTCCTTTACCGGTGACCAGAATATAACCTTCCTTAAAATACAGATCAGAAAGTTTCAGGCTTACTAATTCTGAAACCCGAAGGCCACAGGCGTAGAGCGTTTCGAGGATGGCCCGGTTGCGTTCGCCCTGAGGGGTGCTTAAATCTATGCTGCTGATAATCTGGTCAATCTCATCTTCAGATAGCGTGTCGGGTAATTTTCTTCCAATTTTAGGGGACTCAATTAAATCTATAGGATTGTCTTTGCGATAATCTTCAAAAATCAAATACTCGAAAAATCCTTTAAGACCCGATATCAGGCGGGCCTGAGAGCGCGCAGAAAGTTCTTTGGCTGCATGGTAAATAAAATCCTGAAGCGTATCGCGGTCAATGGAAACCGGGCTTTGAGTGATCGTATATTCTTCAATCCACTTGATGAGTTTTTCAATATCCAGACGATAACTTAGCACTGAATTTTCAGAAAGCCCGCGTTCTAATCTTAAATATATAGTGTAATCTGTTAAGGATTTTTGCCAATTCATTAATTCTGTCGGATAATTTTAGAATATTTTAAATAATATTTAATTAGACATTGGGAAAAAGAAGGGATCGGTGCGTGTAGCTTTGTTTCAAATTTAAAACTTAAAACAATGAAAAAATTATTTTTAGCAGCAATACTTGTGATTAGTGGTTCGTCAGCAATGATGGCTCAAAGTGATCTTGCCTTTGGTATTAAAGGAGGGGTAAACTTTTCAAACTTAACAGGAGATGGTTTTGGAGAATTTGATGACGACAGTGCACGTACTTCATTTAACCTGGGTGCAGTGTTGGAAATTCCGGTTTCTGAAAAATTTGCAATTCAACCGGAGGTTTTCTATTCCGGACAGGGTTTTGATTTAATTCAGCGTGAAGATGCTGAAGATACCGAGTTTCAGTTGGATTACATCAACGTACCGGTTTTAGCTAAAATCTACCTGGTACAGGGTCTTTATTTAGAGGCAGGTCCACAAGTAGGATTTTTAGTTGAAAGTAAAGTTGATGGCCCTAACGGAGAGCTTAATTTTGATGAAGATGGCTTTAATGATATCGACTTTGCAGGTGCTGTGGGTGTAGGTTACAAATTTAACGGCGGATTATATTTAAATGCTCGTTATACTCAGGGATTCACCGATATTTATGATGGTGAAACCGGAGATAATTCCACCAAAAATGGTGTGTTTGCTGCTTCTTTAGGATTTATCTTTAACTAAGAAGTTGTAGTTTCAAGAATAGAAGCCTCGCTCTGCGGGGCTTTTTTTATGCCCTAGCCCGATTTGTTTTAACATAATTTCACATTTAGGGTGTGTTCCGGTCAAACCGGACGCTGTTCTAATTTGTTGGTTTCCATACCGCTCCAAACGGTCAAAAAATATTTGAATTTTAATTTATCGGCTAACATTCAGTAGGTCAAACACTTCTTAAAAAGTGTTGTGAACCCCTGCCAATTGTGATTTTGTTAGCTAAACATTAGGGCTTCGTTAGCACGTCTCAGCCCTTGTCATTGCTAGTTTTGTTCAAAATTTTAAAAACAAACAAACATGAAAAAATTAGTTTTAATGGCGGGTTTAATCGCTTTAGGAACCACAGCAACTTTTGCACAGAGCGCATATAGATTTGGAGTAAAAGCAGGGCTTAATGTCTCAAACATCACCGGGAGTGATTCAAGAGATCAGGATACCCGTTTGAGCTTTAATGGTGGTCTTGTAGCAGAACTTCCAATAAGCGAAAAATTCTCCTTTCAACCCGAGGTGATTTATTCTGCTCAGGGATCAACCATCGCTGCGATTGATGAGGATAATTTCTTAGATATTGACGAGAATATTGAATATCAATTAGATTACATCCAGGTGCCTCTTTTAGCCAAAATTTATCTTGTTGATGGACTAAGCCTTCAGGCAGGGCCTTCTATCAACTTTTTGGTTAATGAAGAAGTAGACTACCAGCCGGTAAGCAACGGAGGGGATGTAAATATCGTTGATGGCGCAAACACTTTTGAATTAGGTACTGCTGCCGGTTTGGAATATCAGTTTGATAGCGGCTTCTTTATTCAGGGACGCTATACCCGTGGGTTTACCCGTATTTATGATAATGTAAATGCTTACAACTACGCGGTACAGGCCGGTGTAGGTTATGTATTCTAGTAGTTAAAATAACTAATCAACCACTTTAAAGCCTCGCGATTGCGGGGCTTTTTTATTTAAACCGATTTAGTTCTAATTAGAATCAAAATAAATTGATTCGATTGAATTCTGATATTCAGTCAATTACTAAAAACACGCTGTAAAATGAACTAACTTAATAGTTAAACGCATTATGTTTGTTTTAAACTATTAAAATTTCATTATGAAAAAAATTACTTTTTTATTGCTTGTTGCTTTGTCAACTTCTTCATTGTTTGCTCAGGAAACTAAATTTGGATTAACTGCAGGTTTTTTAAACGCTGAAGCCAAAGCTTCTGCAGATGGAGCTGCTTCATTTTCCAGTTCAGATTCTGGATTTTATCTTGGAGCCTTGGTTGATATAGGGGTAACTGAATCTCTTCACGTACAGCCAGAAGTACTCTATGGAAACATTAATGATAGTGGTCTTCTCTATATTCCTATTTTTCTAAAATATTATATTTCAGAATCCGGTTTTCATTTAATGGGTGGACCTCAGGCAACTTTAAATATCGATGAAGAGGCAGAAGGGATCAATAACTTGGGTATCGATGCAGCCTTTGGGTTAGGATATGATATCAATGAAAGCTTTTTTATTAATGCCAGATATGCATTCGAATTAACTAACCGAGTTAATAGTGATCTGGAAGGAGCGGATGGTATTACTGCGCGAATCAATTCATTACAGATAGGTGTAGGTTATAAGTTCTAATTCACTGTGACCTTTTATTTAAAGGCTTCTTCGGAGGCCTTTTTTAATTAATTCATTTTATGATGAAACATTTTTTTCTTTTTTTAGGTCTAACTTTTTCCGGTTTATCGGGTTTTGCACAGGAATTCAAATGGGACGTGAATGCAGGATATTTGCATGTTACTTCCCGTTTAAGCGTCGATTATTCAGATATAAATATTTATACACCTGACGACCCTTTCTTAATTGGGGAATTTACTTCTACTGAAACTGCTAATGGATATTATCTTGGTCTTGGTGGTCAGTATAGGTTAGAAGGTGCTATGGCGATTTCGGGGAGCCTTAATTATGCCAGATACGCTGAATCTAACTTTTTACAGGTTCCATTAGCATTGCACTTTTATATTGCCAATAGCGGCTTTAATGTTCTTGCAGGCCCACAGCTTACGTATAACCTTGAGGATCTTGGTCCTTTTAAGGATGATATCAATAAGCTGAACATTGGGGCAGGTGCAGGGCTGGGATACGACTTTACTGAAAGGTTATTTTTAGAAGCACGCTATACTTTTCAACTTAATAAATATTTTAAAAGCGATAATACTCCAGAGATTCGAACCAATTACTTAAACATTGGGTTGGGTTATCGTTTTTAAAAGTGGTAAAAAACTTCTTCTAATAAATTATAAGTAAAAGAGGCTGCCATTTTCGGCAGCCTCTCTTTGCTATCAGGACTTTAGCCAACGATCAAGCTCCTCTTTATAAGATCTACCTGAATTAAGTTGAGTCGATTTGTTATCCTTCATTTTAAATGCATACCGGCTGTTGAAATATTTATGTACTTCAAGAATATAATCCTTGTTAAGGATCAGGCCTCTTTGAATACGAACAAAATTAGATGGCAATTGCTTTTCTAAATAGTTTAAGCTCTGGTCATACAGATGTTTTTTAGCATGGGTATGTACATTCACATATTTATCAGAGCTCTCAAAATAAATGATATCTTCAAGTTTGATAAACTGGATCCGGTCAGCTTCCCGAATGGTCAAGGAGGTTATAGGTTCCTGTTTTTCTGCTTTATTAAATTCGGCAAATAATGTTTTAATAGATGCCTGGGAAAGATTTTGAGATACATGTTTTAGTTTACTAATAGTTTTTTCTAAACGTTCTTTACGCACAGGTTTGAGCAGGTAATCCAGGCTAAGGGTTTCAAAAGCTTGTAAGGAATACTGATCATAAGCGGTACAAAAAATGACCAGAGGTATTTTTTCCAATTGTTCCAGAACTTCAAAACCGTTAAGACCGGGCATTTCGATATCTAAAAAAATAAGATCGGGTTGGTATTTTTGTATTTTTTCAAGGGCTTCAATGCCGTTACCAGCGGTATCAATCACCTTAAAAACCTCTGGAAATTCAAGCAATAGGCGAGTAAGTCTTTCCCGCGCTATGGGTTCATCGTCTATGATAACACTCTGATAAGGCTTACTCATTTTTCAAGGTTTTAGGAAGTCGTATCTCTATTTTTTTCTGTGGAAGGTTTTCCCAATTCAAAGAAGCGGTTTCGCCATAATTTAGCTTTAATAAATCGGATACCGATTGCAGGCCGTGACCACTGAACAAGCCATCTGGAAAGTCAGGCCCATTATCATAAACCGAAAGTATAATGTTGTCTTTAATGCTGCATATGCTAAGCCTGATAATTCCTTTTTCTTTCAGTTTTGAAGTGCCGTGTTTAATCGCATTTTCAACCAAGGGTTGTAGGATAAACCGGGGTATTTCCAGATTTTTTAAGTCGGGGTCGACTTCAATTATAAAATCAAGGCGATCACCGAAACGTATCTTTTCAATTTCTAAATAACGTTCTACCATATCAACCTCTTCCGCAATACTCGCGGTATTTGATTTCTTTTGCCCCACCGTATACCTAAAAAGATCAGAAAGCGACAACGCCATCCGCTCGGTTTTATCAGCATCTTTATGCGCCAGACCTGCAATCGAATTCAAAGAATTGTATAAAAAATGCGGATTTATTTGCGCCTGTAACAAACGTAATTGTGAATTGGTGTTTGCTTCCCGCAATGCACTCAATTCGAGATCTTTTTCTTTGACCAGATTTTCCGAGTAGTGGTTGAGGTATATCAGGACGCCGCGGCCAAGGGATAAGACAATTACAGGTCCCAGATAAGCAGAAAAAAAGCTTAGGGTGTAAAATTCTTCAAAACTCCTATTCAAAATACCAATAACAATAACTGGAAGGATTAAAACAAAAAGTGTAGTAAAAACTTTTAGAATTAATTTTAATACGAAAAAACTCCAAATTTTTACTAATTTTTCAATTAGGTAGAGTAAAACACCACTAGAAACTCCTATTAAGATTAAAGATAAATGCTGTATTAGGTTTTGCTTATAATCAAAAAGGGTGTTGATATTTGTAAGGAATTTAAATAATTGAAATAGTAGAAAATAAAATTGAAAAAAGACAAATAACGGTAAAACATAATTGAAAATTTTGTATTTAAAATTACGGTTGTAAAATATAGAAATACTTATTAGCATTATAAAAACCCCAAGAAAACTTACGATGAATATTGCTAGTACTTTAGCTTTCTCTTTATTCAAAAAATTAATTGAATACCGCAAAGGATAGGCATCATATATATATTCTTCAAACTGCTCCTGAAAATCGTCACTATATAGTTTCTTAAATAAGAAAATATCGTTATTGATTAGTGAATCATTCAAGCGCTGGTTTAATTGAGCTTCATACAGGAGATCTCCGTTTCCGCCTTCCAATGTTGCTTGGTAATTAGTTTGTATTTGGCTCAATAATCGAAAAATGCCAAACTCAATATACTTTACATTTTGAGTAGGTTTTGGTTCTTCTGAAAAATAGTAATTTAATTCCAAGATCACACGCTCATATAGAGACTTAGTGTTTGTAAATTCACGGTCAGTATATCCCTCTTCATAATTTCTACTCAAATAAGCTCGACTACTACCAAGCACAGTACCTCCAATTTTGTCATCTGGTTTTACATCGGAAAAAACTATAAAGAACATACTTTCATCGAGAGGCGTCTGGTTTTTATTTAGATAATTTGAAGACGATCTAAAGTCATCAAAATCAATTTTATAAGTTAATTTTAATTGAGGGATTGTTCGCTTCACCCTATCCAAAACATTCAGTATCGCAATGCTATCAGCATAGGAAGCGTTGATCGTATATAGAATTATACTGTCATTTAACCTGTCCACTACAGGTGTGTATCCTTCAGGGAATAAACGTTCCTTCACATATTCCCATTTCATTTTTGTGGAATCAGATCTTATAGCATCTACAATTCTAAGAGCTTCATTATCATCTGATAATTTAGAAGAATTCTGTTTGGCTATAATTAAATCATTACCAAACGAAGAAGGCTCCCAAGAACCTATCATAAAAAATATTCCAAAATAAATCAGGAGGAGTAGCAAGACTTGAGGTAATACTTTTTTCATGGTTGTCAATTTAAAATTTATACCACAAATAAAACCCGACACCAGAAGCTTTTAAATCAATTAATGACGAACTGCAAATAGCATTCGCGAATTGCAGAAATCCCGATTTTTGCTTCCTGTAAATTGCAGTATATTTAAACACTCAAATAACAACCCATGGCTCAGGAACTCAAAATACTTATCCTAAACGGTCCCAATCTCAACCTGCTGGGCAAACGCGAACCCGGTATCTATGGCAGTCAGTCGTTTGGAGATTATTTTTCAACGCTTCAGTTTCAATTTAAAGAAACTGAGCTATCCTATTTTCAATCCAATTCTGAAGGCGATTTGATTACCAAAATTCAGGAAGCTGACGGCGTTTTTGACGGTATTGTCCTCAATGCGGCTGCTTATACGCATACTTCGGTGGGCATTGGCGATGCCATTGCGGCGGTAAGCGTGCCTGTTGTTGAAGTGCACATCTCCAACACCTTTGCCCGGGAAGCCTTTCGGCATCAGTCCTACGTTTCTAAGCACGCCAAAGGCATCATTGTAGGTTTTGGTTTGCAGAGTTATGAACTGGCGATCAAATCGTTCCTGTAAATCTATCTTTTGAAACACGCTTATTTTAACTGGAGTAGTGGTAAAGATTCGGCTTTGGCCCTTTATCAAATACTTCAGCAATCAGAATACGAAATCACCCAATTGATAACTACCGTGAATGCCGATGTAAACCGGGTTTCGATGCACGGTTTGCGTGAGGAATTACTCGATTTACAGGCTGAAGCATTGGGTTTTCCGCTGGAAAAAATTTCTTTAAACGGAAATGTTTCGATGTCTGAATATTCCAGAATTCTGGGTGACGCGGCCCGAAGATTGAAGGACGCGGGAAACACGCACGCTATTTTTGGGGATATTTTTCTGGAAGATTTACGCAAATACCGCGAAGACCAATTGAAATCAGTTGGGCTTCAGGCTGTTTTTCCGCTTTGGAAACAGGATACGAAAGCGCTTATTAACGAGTTTATCGATCTGGGTTTTAAAGCGATTACGGTTTGTGTAAATGCCAAACTGCTTGACGAATCTTTTGCAGGCCGGTTAATCGATAAGCAGTTTATAGCCGATTTGCCGGAAGGTGTAGACCCCTGTGGTGAAAACGGAGAGTTTCACACCTTTGTTTTTGACGGGCCGATTTTTAAAAATCCGGTCGACTTTCGCGTAGGCGAAAAAGTGCTCCGCAGCTATGCCCCTGCCGAAAATGAGGATGATAATTGCTTCAGTGATGACGAAAAACCCTGGGACACCGGCTTTTGGTTTTGTGATCTAATTCCGGTTTAGCATCTCGACTGCGCTCGATATGACATCAACATATTTAGCAATAAATAAAAAAATCCCTTGAAGCACTTAGCATTCAAGGGATTTTAATTTTATTTGAACTTTGAACTTTGAACTTTGAACTTTGAACTTTGAACTCCGAACTCTATAAGTGAATCACTTCATCATAAGCGGCAGCTACAGCTTCCATCACAGCCTCACTCATGGTAGGGTGCGGGTGAACTGCTTTAAGCACTTCGTGACCGGTAGTCTCAAGCTTACGGCCTAAAACAGCTTCGGCAATCATATCGGTTACACCGGCGCCAATCATATGGCAACCCAACCACTCACCGTATTTAGCGTCAAAAATTACTTTTACAAAACCATCTTTGTTTCCGGCAGCACTTGCCTTACCGGAAGCGGAGAATGGGAATTTCCCGATTTTGAGTTCGTAACCCGCTTCTTTCGCTTGTTTTTCGGTCATGCCTACCGAAGCGATTTCAGGCGATGCATACGTACATCCCGGGATGTTGCCGTAGTCTAATTTCTCTACGTGCATACCTGCAATTTTTTCCACACAAATAATACCTTCTGCTGAAGCTACGTGTGCCAGCGCAGGTCCTGGAGTGATGTCGCCAATAGCGTAATAACCCGGCATATTAGTCTGGTACCAGTCGTTTACAATCACTTTATCTTTATCGGTAATAATACCCACGTCTTCAAGGCCAATGCCTTCGATATTGGTTTTAATACCTACTGCCGAAAGCACGATATCTGCTTCCAGTTTTTCTTCTCCTTTTTTAGTCTTTACGGTAGCAACCACACCATCTCCTGAAGTATCAACAGACTCTACAGAAGCTTCGGTCATAATTTTGATGCCCGCCTTTTTCAGACTGCGTTCAAATTGCTTAGACACTTCCTCATCTTCTACAGGAACGATGTTTGGCATATATTCTACGATGGTCACTTCGGTACCCATAGAGTTGTAAAAACTACCAAATTCACAACCAATAGCTCCAGATCCTACTACGATCATGCTTTTAGGCTGCTTCTCCAGCGTCATCGCCTTACGATAGCCAATAATTTTCTTACCGTCCTGCGGCAAACTGGGCAACTCGCGAGAGCGGGCTCCGGTAGCGATGATGATGTGATCTGCACTGTATTCGGTACCGTCAACATCAATTTTTTTACCGGGTTTTAGCTTGCCAAAACCTTCAATAACATCGATTTTATTTTTCTTCATCAGGAACTGAACACCTTTGCTCATCCCTTCTGCCACGTTACGACTACGCTTTACAACCGCGTCAAAATCCTTATCGGCACCTTCTACTTTAAGACCGTAGTCTTCGGCATGCTTAAGGTATTCAAATACCTGAGCACTTTTAAGCAGGGCTTTGGTAGGGATACAACCCCAGTTTAAGCAAACCCCTCCAAGGCTTTCTTTTTCTACAATAGCGGTTTTAAAACCTAATTGTGAAGCTCTGATAGCTGTAACATAACCACCGGGTCCACTTCCTAAGACAATAATATCGTATTTACTCATAGTTTCCGTGAAATTTGAAGGCACGAATTTACGGATAAAAAGCCTAAAAAACGAACCGCTAAAGCTTCGGGATTTTAAGAAACAGGCTTACAAAAGGCGTTTTTGGATTTCGGCTTTAAGAACCGGCAAAACAGCGCTTTCAAACCACTTGTTTTTATTCAGCCAGAAATGATTAACCGGAGAAGGATGGGGGAGTACAAAATACTTGGGCAAATAGGCTTCAAAATTCTGAATACGCCGCGTTAACGTGAGCTTATCCTGAAGGTAGAATTGCTGGGAATGATTACCGATTAGGATGTAAAGCGGGTCGCATTCAAATCTGTCGGTTACCTGTTTATGCCAAAGCGGAGCACACTCGGGTCTGGGCGGGAGATCACCGGTTTTGCTTTTACCGGGATAGCAAAAGCCTAAAGGCAGAATCGCAAAATTATCGGGATTGTAAAAGGTTTTTTCATCTACATCAAGCCATTCGCGCAGGCGGCGCCCACTGGGATCGTCCCAGGCGACAGACTGCTCGTGGGCAATACGACCGGGTGCCTGACTTGCCAAAACGATTTTGCTCTTTGGCGAAGCCGAAATAATAGGGTTGGGGCCTAAAGGCAACTGCGGTTCGCAGAACTTACATTGTCTTATTTCTTGAAGTAACTTTTTAATAGTATCAGCTTTTATTTGGCTTAAGACCAAAAAATAGCCCGCGAGATTGCGGGCTATTTGTATAATTATTACTGGTCAATTATTTTCTTAATTGAATTTCACTTTCTTCTATATCAAGTGTAGTCATTAACTCACTAAAGCTAGGTGTTTTGTCAAACTGCGCTATTAATTCTGAAGGAATAATCGCAATTCTAATAGAAACTCCTGCTGTGTAAGAATCACCAAGAGTACTTAAATCGCTATCACCTATAATTGATAGCAGTGCAGTTCCGCTAGCAAAATCGAAGTCATAGACATATTGGAATTCTCCTTGCTCATCAAAATAGCTTGCAGGTAAATTTGTCCAAATACTACCACCAAGATTCAAATAAACAATTATGATATCTCCATCAAGAACTCCGTTGTAGCCAAATTCTTGAGAGGTCCATACATTGCCGTCAGCATTATAATTAAAATTTGCTGTCTCTTCATAAACGGCAGGTAGTGGAGCATCAAGACCGTCAATCCCATCGCGTCCCGGAGGTCCCGGATCCCCGGTACAAGAGGTTAATATGACTGCAAATAGGGCGAGTAGTGAAAGTAATTTTTTCATATATATGTATTTTAATAGGTTATTTAGTGAGGTAGTATCAAGAGTCGTTCCAAAAAGGGATTTACTCCTTTTCGAAGTCTATTGAAGCCGAGTTCACGCAATAGCGTTGTCCGGTTTCGGTAGGGCCATCATCAAAAACATGACCTAAGTGACTGCCGCAGTTTGCGCATAAAATTTCGGTACGTATCATTCCAAAGGTGGTATCGCGCACGTACTCGACAGCTCCGGGGATCGACTCGTCAAAACTGGGCCAGCCGCAACCGCTCTCAAATTTGCTGTCAGCCTCAAAGAGCCTGGCATCACAAGCGCCACAGTGGTAGGTGCCATCTTTTTCAAAATGCAGATTGTACTTACCGGTATGTGGTCTTTCGGTGCCTTTACCGCGTAAAATTTGATAACGCTCGGGGCCCAATTCTTCTTTCCATTGGGCTTCCGTTTTCTTTACAGGATATTCTTTCATGATTATAATTCTCTTTTTTCATTTCCGTGAAGACGGAAATCGCTTAATCCGCACTTCGACGCACTTATAAAAGGTTTCGGTTGAAATGTCATTCTTCTACAAGCTTTAGTATTCTTTTAGATGCCTCCAATTTACATCCCTCAACCTCCCTTCAAAGGGAGGCTTTTAGTAATATAAATTTTTGTTTTAAGGTAAGATCTGTTTCCCCTTTGGGGGTTAGGGGGCTTCAGGAACAAAATCTAATGCCACACCATTGATGCAATGGCGCTTGCCGGTTGGTTTTGGTCCGTCATCAAAAACGTGTCCCAGATGTCCGCCACAGGTAGCGCAATGCTCTTCGGTACGGGTATAGCCCAGTTTGTTGTCTGACGAAAAGGCGACATTACCTTCAATATAATCGTAAAATGAAGGCCAGCCGGTACCACTGTCAAACTTGGTTTCGCTTTTAAAAACCGGGGTTTGGCAGGCCGCACATACGTAAGTACCTTTTTGCTTGTTGTTGAGCAAATCGCTGGTAAAGGCACGTTCGGTACCTTCCTCTCTTAGCACATAAAATTCTTCAGAAGAAAGCTCAGCTCTCCATTCTGCTTCGGTCTTGGTCACCGGAAAATTTTCCTGCTTTTCCTGCTGAGCCGTGCCTTTACAGGCAGCAAAACTCACCAGCAAGCCTAAAATCAGTATTTTTTTCATAGTATTCTTTTTGTTTAAAATTAGCCAAAGTCTGTAGCTCTGCTACGCTTGGTCGGGGTTTTAACAAAAGACTAACGCTTAGGAGTGTTAACACAATTGTCAAATTTGTATTTTAAAAGCAGTTATCATTAATAATTGCTATTTTTAAAGAGTATTATTTATTTAATCAAAAATTTAAATTAACCAACCTTGACACGAGAACGCATTGTTATAGAAAATATAGAACCCCAGCTGCAAGGTGGGGATTTTTTTATCAAAAGAGTAACCGGTGAACTGGTACACGTAACCGCAGATGTGCTGGGAGATGGCCACGATGTATTACAGGCCGAAGTTTGCTTTAAGCGTAAAACAGATAAAACCTGGCAAACCGTACGAATGGCTCCATTAGTAAATGATGCCTATGCTGCCGCTTTTAGAGTAGAACACCAGGGATTTTATGAATACAAGATTCGTGGGTGGATTGATCATCCGCTCAACTGGCAACATGGTATAGAAGCTAAACTAAAGGATGCTCAATATGTAAAAAGCGAGTTGCTCGACGGCATTCAACATCTGGAGGCAGTTAGCCAAAAACTGGATGACAACGGGAAGCACTATGTAGGAATGCTCAAAGACTTGTTTGCAGACGAAAAACGTTATGATGAGGCCTGCAAATACGCGATTTCTGAAGACTTACACCGCATTTTTAGAGATCATCCAACGCGAAATCTCGCCCACGAAAGTAAAGCGCTTGAAGTCTATGTAGATCGCTATAAAGCGCGTTTTAGTACATGGTATGAGTTCTTTCCGCGTTCAGCAAGTGAAGAACCGGGCAAACACGGGACTTTTAAAGATTGTGAGCGCTTGTTGCCACGCGTGGCGGCGATGGGTTTTGACACCTTGTATTTTCCACCCATACATCCTATAGGCGAAGTAAACCGAAAAGGCAGAAATAATGCAACCAATGCCGAACCGGGTGATAGTGGAGTGCCCTGGGGTATAGGCTCTAAACACGGCGGCCATAAAGCCATTCATCCGGAATTAGGGACCGAAGCTGATTTCAGAAATCTAATTAACCACGCCGAAAGCTTAGGAATTGAAGTGGCTATGGATCTTGCATTTCAGGCTGCTCCCGACCATCCTTACCTTACCGAGCATCCGTCATGGTTTAAAAAGCGACCAGATGGTACCATGCAATACGCAGAGAATCCGCCAAAGAAATACCAGGACATCGTCAATTTTTACTGGGAGTCTGAAGATTATAAAGAACTCTGGGAAGAATTGCTGAGCGTAGCCTTGCAATGGGTTGATATGGGAATCAAAATATTTAGAGTTGATAACCCGCATACCAAACCTTTCTATTTTTGGAACTGGTTTATTGCAGAAATTAAAAAAGAGCATCCCGATGTGCTGTTTTTAGCTGAAGCCTTTTCACGTCCAAAAATCATGCAGCAACTTGCAAAACAGGGCTACAGTCAGTCGTACACCTATTTCACCTGGCGTACCAGTAAAAGCGAACTCATCGAGTATATGACCGAGCTTACGCAGACCAAACAAAAGGAATATTACCGTCCCAATTTTTGGCCCAATACACCAGACATCAACCCCTGGCATCTGCAGGGAGCTAACGAGGCACAGCATCTTATTCGCTATGCACTGGCTGCTACCTTAAGTTCAAATATAGGTTTATACGGCCCCGTTTATGAATTTATGGAGAGCGATCCTGTTCCCGGAAAAGAAGAGTATATGAATTCTGAAAAATACCAGATTCGCCATTGGGATTGGAAGAAAGACAATAAACTTATACGCCTTATAAGCAAAATAAACGCAGTACGTAAACAGCATACAGCACTTCAGCAGACCAATAATATTCGTTTTTGCGATCTGCATAACGACGGTTTACTGGCATTTTATAAGTGGGATGAAGGTTTTAAAAACGAAATTCTCGTTGTCGTGAGTCTTGATCCCTATTACAAACAAGCAGGTAGTTTACGCCTGCCATACGAACTGATGAATCTGGCACCGGGTTCTGAATTAACGCTGAAAGACGTAATCACAGACAGTACCTATACCTGGAACGAAGAATGGAATTATGTGGAATTGCACCCCTCATTACCTTTTCACATTTTTCAGGTATTTAAATAAAATACTCCACGCTTTAAAGGAAAACTAACTAATTAAACCAAACCCATGGCCGAGGAAAATCAAATTGACGGCAGACTAGATTATAAATACGAGTCCCGTTGGGAAGATTTATTGGAGAACGAGCGTTTTAATCGCGAACTCTGCAATGATATTTTACAACCTTACATCCTCAAGCAGCGTTGGTATGGCGGCAAAGCCAGTGCATTAAAGTATCTGGAAATCATTGATAGTTTTCCTATCGAAGATCAAAAGGATCGGTTTTACGGGATAGTTCTTGAAGTAAATTTTCAGGAGGCTTTTGTGCAGAATTACTTCTTACCCATAGCTTTTATAACCGATCAAAGCCTGGTAGGCGATAAGCTTATTGCACGTTTAAGACTCAACGGTAAAGAAGGTTTTCTGGTAGATGCGCTGCTTCTGGAGTCTTTTCGAAAGCAAATCTTTTTAAAAATTCTTGAGGGCGAAAAATACCGCTATAAAGAGATTGCCTACCGCAGAGGCAGGTCTAATACCATTTCAGGCTACGAGAGCAGCAGATTAATGGGGGTAGAGCAAAGCAATACGTCTATTATCTATAATGAATCCTGTATCCTGAAAATTTTCAGAAGAGTTTATGTAGATGAAAACCCCGATTATGAGATCAGTAAGTATCTCACGATGAAAGGGTTTTTTAAAAACACCCCCAGATACCTGGGCAGTATCACCCTTAAGTTTAGCGATAAAAACGTGATCACTCTGGGATTGATGCAGGAGCTGGTGCCCAATAAAGGGGATGCCTGGGAGTATTTTACCCACAATCTTAAACTCATTTTTAAAGAATTATCCAATCAAAAACCGAAGCTTGAGACCCTAAGGCCTACAAAGTATCTGGAGCAGCTTGCTGTGACCGATGTTTCTTCAACAGTACTGGCCTGGTGTCCCCTTAGTTTTTTTGAGGATGTTTCCAATCTGGCTTTGCGTACCGCCCAGATGCACATAGGTCTGGGGCAGGAGCGCATCAACACGGCTTTTACACCACAACCTTTTGGTAATGATTATTCCGTTTGGCTCAAAAACAGATTGATTTATCAGTTTGAAAACCGAATAAATCTGGTTGAAAATAATCTGCATAAGTTAGATGGCTTGCAGCTCGAACTGGCACAGGAATTCTTGAGTAATAAAAAGGTCATTAGAAAACAGCTGCTTGATTTTGATGAAGATAAACTGAAGAGTGAACGTCTGCGCATACACGGCGATTATCACCTGGGGCAGGTACTGGTTCACGAGCGGGATTTTTACATCATCGATTTTGAGGGCGAGCCCGAAAGCACCATCAGGGACCGAAAGGTGAAGCAAGCACCTATTAAAGATGTGGCCGGTATGTTCAGATCGTTTAATTATGCAATCTATGCTACTATATTCAACAACCACGAGGAGTATGATTATGAGCTTGATGAGCTCTTTCAAATCGCCGAAGTGTTGTACAGTAATATAGTAGGTGTATTTTTACGTACCTACATTCAGGAGGTGCAACAAGCCAATCTTAATATTGGCTACATCAAGGAAATCGAATTTTTATTACAATATTGCCTGCTGGAGAAAGCGGTTTATGAGTTGGGCTATGAGCTCAATGCCAGACCACGCTGGGCAATAATTCCCTTAAAAGGAATCTCCAACATACTTAATCAAAAAAAACATGAGTAACGTACACACATATAGTTTATTTTCAGATTTTGACATTGAGCTTTTTAAAGCCGGAAAGCATTTCAGGCTTTATGAAAAGCTGGGTTCCCACCCTGTAACCGTAGATGGTAAGAAGGGGACGTATTTTGCAGTCTGGGCACCAAGTGCCAAATCGGTTTCGGTAGTAGGTGATTTTAACTATTGGCTTGAAGGCGATCACAAACTCAACGTGCGCTGGGACGGCAGTGGTATTTGGGAAGGCTTTATACCCGATGTGGGTCACGGTACCATCTATAAATATAAAATTCAGTCGCATCACAATGATGTAAAAACCGAAAAGGCAGATCCTTTCGCCCGCAGGGCTGAGCATCCGCCTAAGACAGCTTCGGTCATCTACGATACCAATTACAAGTGGAAAGACAGTAAATGGATGAAAAACCGCGCGAAACATAACGCGCTTGACACTCCATTTTCGGTTTACGAGGTGCATCTGGGGTCGTGGAAAAAAACCGGAAACGAGAACCGCAGCCTGAGTTATACCGAAATGGCCGATGATTTGGTTGCCTACGTTAAACAAATGGAATTTACTCACGTGGAGTTTATGCCCATTATGGAATATCCATACGATCCCAGCTGGGGTTATCAATTGACCGGATATTTTGCACCGACCTCCCGTTTTGGATATCCTGAAGAATTTATGCTCCTGGTTGATAAATTCCACCAGGCAGGTATTGGAGTCATTTTAGACTGGGTACCCTCACATTTTCCCGAAGATGCACACGGTCTGGGTAATTTTGACGGGTCTCATTTATACGAACACCCGGATCCGCGTAAAGGCTGGCACCCCGATTGGAAGTCTTTAATTTTTAATTACGGGCGTAATGAAGTGCGTGCTTTCCTCATCAGTAATGCTTTGTTCTGGCTAGATCAGTACCATATTGACGGCCTGCGTGTTGATGCAGTAGCTTCTATGTTATACCTCGATTATTCGCGTGAAGACGGGGAGTGGGAGCCTAATCAGTTTGGAGGTCGCGAAAACCTGGATGCCATTTCATTTTTGGAAGAGCTTAATGTTACCGTGTTCAAAAACTATCCCGATGTGCAAACCATAGCTGAAGAATCTACCAGTTATACCGGCGTTTCAAAACCGGTTTTTCTGGGCGGACTCGGTTTTGGAATGAAGTGGATGATGGGCTGGATGCACGATACGCTGGAGTATTTTAAGAAAGAGCCGGTATATCGCAAATACCATCAGAATGATATAACCTTCTCAATGACCTATGCGTTCTCAGAGAATTTTATGTTACCGCTCTCCCACGATGAGGTGGTTTACGGTAAAAAATCTCTTTTTGACCGTATGCCGGGAACCGAGTGGCAACGCTTTGCAAACCTGAGGTTGATGTTTGGTTATATGTTTACCCATCCCGGTACCAATCTTATTTTTCAGGGAGGGGAGTTTGCACAAAGCTCAGAGTGGAATTTTCAGCAAAGCCTGGATTGGCACCTTTTGCAATACGATTTCCATAAAGGTATGCAGGCTTGCGTGACCGATTTGAATAAACTGTATAAATCCCACCCGGCCTTGTATGAAAAGCAGTTTAGCCACGAAGGTTTTGAATGGATCGAGTGGTCTGATTCTGAGAACAGCGTGCTGTCGTATCTGCGTAAGGGAAATAAACCAAAAGAAACGGTATTGGTAATTTGTAACTTCACCCCGGTACCCCGCGAAAACTATCGTGTAGGTGTGCCTTCAGAAATTTTTAAGGCGAAAGCCAGTCTGCAGGAAATACTCAATACCAATAAGAAAGAGTACGGCGGCAGTGGTGATTACCTCACCGAACGCGTGGCGGTGGAAGCTGTGCCCTGGAACTCCAGAGAAAACAGCATTAAGCTTGACCTGGCACCTCTGGCAACTTTGGTCTTTGCTTTGTCAGACAAATAAGGAGAATAATTTAAAACACTAAAAGGAGCAGAAAAGCTCCTTTTAGTGTTTTTTACAAGTGATAAACATTGATTTCAGCGATTTTCTGTTTACTAGTTCGTTGATATCTTTTCAAACCCTAAAAGAGATATTAATAGGAAACCAGTAACTTAGTTTGCGCTTAGCAAGAAGCCTGGTGATGATGATTAAATTCAAACAGCCGTTGATTATCAGGAAGTATTCCTTCCGTTGAATTCCCCAATAAACAGTATTTGATTAAAACGTAAAACGCCAGTAACGCATGATTACGAATACCGAATTAGAACAAAAAGGAAATCAGTTTCCCAATACCATAAAAAATATACGGCAGGAGGTTGATACCCTCTATTTTACGACCGAAAACAATGTAATTCTTGAACTTACCGTTTTACGCGATAGCGTAATTCGTTTTCGCTACGGTACCCGTGGCATTCTTGAAGAGGACTTTTCCTATGCCGTTGATCCTGAAAATCTCATAGGTTACAACCATCTTGAACTTAGCGAGAATAAAAATTTTCACATTGTTACCACTGCCAAGCTCATCATCAAGATCGAAAAGATAAGTCTGCAGACCAAAATTTTGGACATAGAGGGAAATCTTATCAATGAGGATGAAGTTGGTTTTCATTATGAGGAAAGTTTTACGCTTGGCGGAAACATTGTCAAAATGAACAAGCGCTCTCATCCCGGAGAAGCCTTTTACGGTCTGGGAGATAAACCCGTGCATTTAAATTTAAGAGGAAAGCGTTTCTCCAACTGGGCGACAGATTCGTATGCTTTTGGTAAGGAAACAGATCCCATTTACAAGAGTGTTCCGTTCTATATAGGGCTGAAGGACAAAAGGGCTTACGGGATATTTTTTGATAATACTTTTAAATCCACTTTCGATTTTTGTCAGGAACGGCTCGATGTTACCAGCTTCTGGGCACCCGGAGGGGAGATGAACTATTATTTTATTTATGGTCCCGATATGAGTGAGGTAGTGCAGAGCTATACCCACCTTACCGGTAAACCTGAGCTACCGCCCTTGTGGACGCTGGGTTTTCAGCAATGTAAATGGAGTTATTATCCGGAAAGCACGGTTAAGGGCATTGCAAAAAAATTCAGGGATCTTAAAATTCCCTGTGATGGCATTTATCTCGACATCGATTATATGGAGGGTTTTAGATGTTTTACCTGGAATAAGGAATATTTTCCTGACCCCAAGCGTATGGTGCGTGAATTGTTAAACGACGGTTTTAAAACTATTGTAATTATAGATCCGGGAATCAAAATCGATCCCGATTACTGGGTCTATCGCCAGGCATTAGAAAATGGCTATTTCTGTAAACGTGCAGACGGGCCAGATATGATAGGTAAAGTCTGGCCGGGAGAATGTGCTTTTCCAGATTATACCAATCCCGAAGTAAGGGAATGGTGGGCCGGCTTATTTAAAGAACTGGTAGGAGAAATTGGTGTACGTGGTGTATGGAATGATATGAACGAGCCCGCGGTTATGGAAGTTCCCGGCAAAACCTTCCCCGATGATGTGCGTCACGATTTTGACGGGCATCCCTGTAGTCATCGTAAAGCCCATAACGTTTACGGTACTCAAATGGCGCGAGCGACCTATGAAGGCGTTAAAAAATATGTCTATCCTAAAAGACCTTTGGTAATTACACGTAGTGCATACAGCGGCGCACAGCGCTATACTTCTTCATGGACAGGAGATAACGTCGCTACCTGGGAGCACCTGTGGATAGCCAACAATCAGGTACAACGCATGTGTCTCAGCGGAATGTCTTTCACCGGTACTGATATTGGCGGTTTTGCCGAGCAGCCTACCGGCGAATTATTTGTACGCTGGATTCAGCTTGGGGTTTTTCACCCCTTCTGCAGGGTACACTCTTCCGGGCATCACGGAGATCAGGAACCCTGGTCATTTGATGACGAAATAACAGACATTACCCGAAGCTTTATCGAGCTGCGCTATACCTTATTGCCTTATCTGTATACCATGTTTTACGATTATGCCACAGAAGGCATCCCTATGCTTAAACCTTTGGTGTATTTTGATCAGGACGACCCACATACCCATTACCGCAGCGATGAGTTTATTTTTGGTAACAGCATTTTGGTTTGTCCCATTTTAGAACCCAACTCCAAGGGACGCAGAATGTACCTCGCCCGTGGTGGCTGGTACAATTTCTGGACTAACGAATACCTTGAGGGCGGGCGCGAGATTTGGGTAGATGCAGATATAGATTGCATTCCCATGTTTGTGCAGAAAGGGAGCATCATACCGCGATATCCCGTGCAGCAGTATGTGGGAGAACAGGTTATTGACGAACTCAAACTGGACGTGTACTACGCGGAAGATGTTGTAGACTCTAAAGTCTATGAGGATGCTAATGATGGCTATGATTATAAAAAAGGCAGATACAGTTTACGCAATTTTAAACTGAGAGGTAAGGCTTCAGACTTAACCATTCAGCAGCACAAGGGCGGAACTTTTGAGACAGAATACGATACCATTAAACTCAATCTCATAGGCTTACCTTTTCGTATCAAGAAAATCAAGGTAGATAATGTGGCATATGATTTGAATAATCTGGATAAGGAAGATAAATATTTAAAACTTCCTGAAGATTTTTCAGTAGTTCACATAATAGGATAATTTTCACAAGTACTATTAAAGTTTAGCTAATTGTTAAAAAACAGGTAGTTAGAATTTGTAATTTCATCCTGTTAAAATTTAATACTATACCATGAAACTCAAACAACTTATACTCGTTTTTATAACGCTTGCGCTGGTTTTAAGCTGTAAAACCAGTCCGTTTACGGGCAAGAAAACCTTCAATGCTTACAGCAATGAACAAATTTTCCCGTCGTCTTTTCAGCAATACAACCAATTTTTAGCAGAAAATAATGTAGTAAGAGGTACTGCTGAAGCTGCCGAAGTTAAACGTGTAGGTGACCGTATCGCGGTTGCGGCAGAACGCTATATGACTGCTCTTGGATACCCTAATTACCTGGATGATTACCAGTGGGAATACAATCTCATTAAGGATGATGCTGTAAACGCGTTCTGTATGCCCGGTGGTAAGATTGTAGTTTTTACAGGTTTGCTTCCGGTTGCCGAAACTGAGGCCGGTCTTGCAATGGTAATGGGTCACGAGCTTGCTCACGCTATGGCCAATCACGGGGCACAGCGTATGACAGCTGCTCAGGCACAAAGTTTAGGCGCAGTTGCAGGTTCAGTGCTTATAGGTAATGACCCTCAAAAGCAGCAAATCTTTAATCAGGCATACGGTTTGGGTACAACCGTAGGCGGTATGTTACCCTTTAGCCGTAGTCACGAAAATCAGGCTGATGAGATTGGTACCATAATCGCTGCTATCGCGGGTTACGACCCTTATGCTGCAATCAGTTTATGGGAGCGTATGCGCGCTGCTTCAGGCGGACAGGCTCCACCGGAGTTTTTAAGTACGCACCCTTCGGCAGACACGCGTATTGCGCGTTTGAAGGAAATTGCTCCACGAGCAGTAGCCGAAGCTCAAAAATTTGGAGTGAATCCTACCAAATAACGATTTGTTAAAAAAGAAATTCAAAAGCCGCTTCTATTGAAGCGGCTTTCTTATTTTAGCCCCTTCTTAAACTGAACCATCTGCTTATGGAAGCTTTGCCAAAAGGAAGTAAGAAACTCTTGAATGCCTGGGCCTTTTACGACTGGGCCAACTCGGTCTACAGCCTGGTAATTGCCTCAGCCATTTTTCCCATTTTTTATGGAGCTATTACCATTGTAAAAGACGCCGATGGCAACAAATTGAATGATACCGTCAATTTTTTAGGCAGGGATTTTAATAACGATACGCTCATCAGCTACGTCACTGCAGCCGCGTTTTTGATGGTTTCCTTTTTGAGTCCGTTGTTGAGCGGCATTGCAGATTATGTGGGGAATAAGAAATTCTTTATGAAGTTTTTCTGCTACCTCGGGGCTGTTTCCTGTATTGGATTGTACTGGTTTAATACCGATTTTTTGTGGTTCGGTTTGTTGTGTTACTTTCTGGCATTGATTGGTTTTTGGGGTAGTCTGGTGTTTTACAATTCCTATTTACCGGATATCGCATTTCCAGATCAGCAGGATCGCATCAGTGCCAAAGGCTATTCGCTGGGATATGTAGGTAGCGTAATTTTACTATGTGTGTGTCTGGCCATGATTTTGTTGCACAAGACTTTTGGTTTTGAAAATGAAGACTTCCCAACCCGTTTTTCATTTGTACTTACCGGTTTGTGGTGGATAGGCTTCAGCCAATACACCTACTATTACCTTCCGAAGGGCAATAAAAAGGAAAAACTCACCAACGATGTGCTCTTTAATGGCTTTAAAGAATTGAAGAAAATCTGGAAGAAGCTTAAATACGATAAGCCGATGCGCACCTATCTGACTGCTTTTTTTGTGTACAGTATGGCGGTGCAAACCATTATGCTTATCGCAACCTATTTTGGTATTGAAGAATTAAATTGGGGCGAAACAGACAGCACCACGGGGCTCATCGTGAGTATCCTGCTCATTCAGTTGGTTGCCGTTTTAGGCGCCTGGCTGACTTCAAAAGCTTCGGCGAAGTTTGGGAATATCCCTACGCTCATTGTGATCAATATGATATGGATCATCATTTGTATTTATGCCTACACCATCACGACACCGTTTCAGTTTTACATCACCGCAGCATTTGTAGGTCTGGTTATGGGCGGAATTCAATCTTTATCGCGTTCTACCTATTCAAAATTAATTCCGGAAGGGGAGAAGGACACCGCTTCGTATTTCAGCTTTTATGATGTTTCCGAAAAAATAGGCATAGTGATCGGGATGTCTACTTACGGTTTCATCGCCGAACAAACCAGCATTCGCTATGCGATTCTCTTTTTTATCGCCTTTTTTGCCGTGGGAGTGATTCTACTGTTTTTCGTTCCGCGAAAGCGAATTATCGAACAGGCCTAAATAGCTTAAATTAAATTGGAGAAATAAAAGAGGCTGTCTAAAAAGTCTTAATAAACTGAGTTGTCAGGTTGAGCCTGTCGAAACCGATTTTGATAATCAGTAAGTTGAAAATATTTCGACAAGCTCAATATGACACGGTTTGCTTTTTAGACAGCCTTTTCAGTTGATTGATGAATAGTTGTTTTTAGTAGCTCACACTTCCGGAGCCAACCACATTAGAGTTCACTTTATCAGGATTTCCGGTATATCGAATATCACCGCTTCCGGCAACACTGGCTTTTAAAGTTCCTCCGTCGCAATTGAGGACGATATCTCCCGAACCCGAAACACGAGCCGTGGCATCTTTACTTTTAAGATCTGAAGCATCCAGATCACCGCTGCCTGCTACTTCGAGTTCCACTTCCTGAGTACTTCCCTTGACCACTAAATCTCCCGAGCCTGCCAGCGATGCCCTCACATCCTGGGCATTCACTTCAAGCACCATATCGCCACTTCCGGCCAGGGCACATCTGAAACTCTGTGCGTTGATGGCATCTTTCGTCATTACATCGCCCGAGCCGGCAAGGCTTACCTTTTCGATGTCTTTGAAGGGTACAGTAATCACAATGCCTTTATTTCTTGAGGTTTTCAGGCTGTAACCATCTTTGGTGTGAATTTTCAGTTTGTCGCCTTTAACTTCAGTAATAATGTATTCCTGAAGGTTTTCTTCGGCTTCTACAGATACCGTGCCTTCTGAACCGGCTACCAAATACACGTCGAAACTGCCTGCGACATCAACCTCGTTATAATTGCCTACCTGACGCTCACGGGTAACCTCATTGCCGTTACCTTCTACTTTGTTTCCTCCCCACCATTGCGCCTGCGTAAGGCCTGCGGTAAGTACTAATGCTATAAATGCTACTTGTTTTTTCATGTTTTTTGATTGATTGCGTATTAATTTATTTTATAAAGCGAAACACCTCCGTATTCAGATGTTATGTTGACGTTGTTGTTGGCAGATTTTGAGCCATGATAGCCTTCGTAATATTTGCTGAAGGATTCTACCTGTTTTCTTGAAAACTCCAGGTCATCCTCACCTTTAAGGCCTGCATAGCTCAGTTTTATGGTAAAGTTGAAGTTATACCCGCTGTTGTAACCCATCTTAACGCTGGCATAGTCTGTATTGATGCGAATATTGCCGGCTTTAGCAGTAACCTCGTCTATACGCACAGACCCGTAATCGAGGTTGAGTGAAAGATTACCGATTACTTTACCGATCTCTACGCTCAAATAATCAGAACTGCCTTCAATATTTCCGGCGTTTCCGATGTCTATGCTTCCGTAATCGCAGTTGTACAGTAATTTGCTGATGTCATCAAAATTAGACTTGGTATAATCTGCATTCAGAACTACGTTTTGGGCTTTTTCCAAAGTAAAGCTGCTGTAGTCGGCACTGATCTTTCCACTTTTCATATAAGCGATTCGGGTATTGTTAGTATAGTCAAAGCGTAGTTCGTTATTGTCTGCGAGCAATTCGCCCAAATCCATATGCCCGTAATCGCAGGAGATTTTGGCAACGCCTTTTAGTTTGTCTAGAGAAATACCGCCGTAATCGTTGCTGATGTCAATGGTGTTAGAAATAGGAACCCGTACTTTATAATTGATTTCCATCTTAACATTGTCGTTGCCATTGATCCAGCTGCTCCACCACGAACTGTTGCTTTCCTTGATTTTGGTACGTGCAGCAACCATACTGGCATCGGCTTCAAAGCTCACGTCGATTTCCTCGAGTTTTTTGATCACCTGTTCTTCGTCATTGCCATTGGTGCGAACAATAACTTCAATAGTGATTCGGTTTTGATCCCAGGCAATGAGATCAACATTGCCGTAGCTGTTGTTTATTTTCAACAGGGCGTCTGCTTTTACGTTATAGTCTTTGGTGATCTTTTTTTCTTTGGTATACCGCCCATTAAAACGATCGGGATCGTTAGTTGCGGTAGCCAGCATCGGCATCAGCAGTAAAAACAGGATTAGTTTAGAGTAATGCATCTTCATAATTTTTTAGGGTGTTAAATTTTTTGATTGATTCAATTTTTTCGAGAACGGTATTCAACAAATCTATGCGCGCCTGAAAATTGGCGATCATAGCGTAGATCACCCTTTTGTCTTCTCCACTCGTGCTGAGGTCGTCTGCCAGTTCCTGATAATCCTTTTCGAGGATTTCCAGTTGTTTCAGGGCATCGTCAACCAGTTTTTGAGTTTCGGGAGTACGTGCTTCATTGATGTTATACAGTTCTTCTTCGATGGTTTTTGTAAAAAAGTCTTTGGTTTTTGCCATTTCGGGCGAAACGGCTGCGAGATCGGTATGCTTTTCTGTAGCAGTACCCAGATACCCTATAAAAATCAGGAGCACCACGGCTGCGGCAGAGAGCAGGGGCTTCCACCAATCTAAAGTCTTCTTCTTTTTAGGTTCCTGCTTTTGCAGTTTCTCCAAAAAGCGAAGCTGATGATCTTCGGCGGGCTCAGCGATATCAAAACAATCACGCTGTTCTTTAAACCAGTCTTCTAAATTTGTTTTCATAGTGTTTTTCTTTAAGCAAAGCTTTCGCTCAATTTTTTACGTAAACTTTCTTTCGCCCGGGAAACTGTGGTTCTGCAATTGGCATAACTTATTCCCAGTATTTCGCTCATTTCGTCATAATCATAGCCTTCAATAAGGTTTAAAGTGAGCGCGACCCTGTAGCTTTCTTTAAGCTCTTCCATAGTTTTAAGAACACGCTTAATTTCTAGACTATCTGCATCACACTCGGTGATTCCGTCTTCATCCTCCAGCTTGTAGAGGGTATCTTCCAGATCATCTTCTTTACGCCTTAGACGCTTGTTATAGCTGCTTATACTGTTGTTAACCACAATGCGTTTTAGCCAGCTGCCAAAGGTCGCATCGCCGCTGTAGCTGTCGAGCTTGGTAAATGCGCTGAGGAATGATTCCTGCATCACATCTTCGGCTTCGGCAGTGTCCTTGACAATGCGCAGGGCAGTATTGTACATAGCTTTATAATAGCGTTTGTACACTTCGAGCTGCGCTTTTTGATTGCCGTCTTTGCAAAGCGAAAGCAATAATTCTATTTCCTGGTTAGTTGTATTCAACGGGTTAGTGCTTCGTTATAAAGATACGTGCATCACAACATTGTTACAGTTTTGACTTTTTTTTTTCTGAAGACGCTGGCACAACAATTGAATTATAGATAGTGAAAAGAGCCCTAAACCCCTGTTATTCTTGATTTTTAGGGCCTTAACAGGAATTATAAAAAAAAGCACGAAACCACAATTTTTATTTTTTGTGACAAAGTGTCAAACTATGCTATGGCTAATACAAAATTTACAAATCTTGACAATCTGTCATTACAGGACTTTGAAGGCGATGCCGAATTAATCCCGCTAATGACCCCTGAAGATGAAGATGAAATAAACCGCGAGGAGCTACCCCAGACCCTGCCTATTTTACCCTTGCGCAATACAGTTCTTTTTCCCGGTGTGGTAATCCCCATCACCGCAGGGCGTGATATGTCTATTGATCTTATTAATGAATCCAATAAAGGTTCTAAAATCATTGGTGTTGTTTCGCAAAAGGATGAAAAAATCGAGAACCCCGGGGCTGATGATATCAATACAACGGGTGTGGTTGCTCGTATTTTGCGGGTCTTAAAAATGCCCGACGGAAACGTTACGGTCATCATTCAGGGTAAAAAGCGTTTTAATGTGGCCGAGGTAATTACCGAAAAGCCCTATCTCGTCGCAACCGTACGTGAAGTGCCTGAGACGCGACCTGAACCGGATAGTGCCGAGTTTAAGGCGATTATAGACTCCATCAAAGACAAAGCGCTGCAAATTATCAAGCAGTCGCCAAATATCCCCAGCGAAGCCGGTTTTGCGATTAAGAATATTGAAAGCGATTCGTTTTTGATCAATTTCGTGAGTTCTAATATGAACCTTACGGTTGAGGAGAAGCAAAATCTTTTAGAGATCAACGACCTGCAGGAGCGTGCGCTGCAAACCTTGCGGCACATGAATACCGAAATGCAAAAACTGGAGCTGAAAAACGATATTCAGAGCCGGGTGCACAACGATATGAGCCAGCAACAGCGCGAATATTTCCTGCATCAACAGATGAAAACCATTCAGGAAGAACTGGGAGGGGTTTCTCAGGAAGACGAACTGGAGGAAATGCGTCAGCGCGCCAAAAAGAAAAAATGGGATGAGAAGGTAGGCAAGCATTTTGACAAGGAATTGTCTAAAATGCAGCGTATGAATCCGCAGGTGGCGGAGTACAGCATACAGCGCAATTACCTCGATCTGTTTCTGGATTTGCCTTGGAATAAATTCAGCAAGGACAAATTTGACCTGAAACGGGCTAAGCGCATTCTGGACCGCGATCATTATGGTCTTGAGGACGTTAAAAAACGAATCATCGAATACCTGGCGGTACTGAAACTGCGTAACGATATGAAGTCGCCAATCCTGTGTCTCTACGGACCTCCCGGTGTGGGTAAAACTTCCCTGGGTAAATCGGTTGCCGAAGCTCTGGGACGCGAATACGTGCGTATGAGTTTAGGTGGTTTACGCGATGAAGCAGAGATACGCGGGCACCGTAAAACCTATATCGGTGCGATGCCGGGTAGAATTCTTCAGAATTTGAAGAAGGCCGGTACCAGCAACCCGGTATTTGTGTTGGATGAGATTGATAAATTGAGCAACAGCAATCAGGGAGATCCTTCTTCCGCTTTGCTTGAAGTTTTAGATCCCGAGCAAAACGCCGATTTTCACGATAACTTCCTGGAGTTAGGTTTTGACCTTTCAAAAGTGATGTTTATCGCGACTGCAAACAATCTGGGGAACATTCAGCCTGCGTTGCGCGACCGAATGGAAATCATTAATGTGACCGGTTATACCATCGAGGAGAAGGTCGAAATTGGTAAACGTCATCTGCTTCCGAAGCAATTAAAGGAGCACGGTGTAAAACCCGAACAGCTTAAAATCGCCAAGCCTCAACTCGAAAAAATCGTGGAAGGCTACACGCGCGAGTCGGGTGTGCGGGGTCTGGAAAAACAAATCGCTAAAATGGTGCGCTATGCGGCCAAAAATATCGCGATGGAGGAGGAATATAAAGTCAAGGTCGATACCGAAACGGTTATTGATGTGCTGGGATCTCCTAAACTGGAGCGCAATAAATACGAAAACAACGAGGTTGCCGGTGTGGTAACCGGTTTGGCCTGGACGCAGGTAGGTGGCGATATCCTTTTTATAGAATCGATACTTTCTAAAGGAAAAGGAAATCTTACCGTTACCGGAAACCTGGGTAAAGTGATGAAAGAAAGTGCTACCCTGGCGATGGAGTACATTAAGTCTAATGCCGATGCCCTCGAACTAAATCCAGGGGTATTTGAAAATTACAACGTACACATTCACGTGCCGGAAGGGGCAACGCCTAAAGACGGACCGAGTGCAGGTATCACTATGCTAACCTCTTTAGTATCTTTATTTACCCAGCGTAAAGTGAAGAAAAATATCGCGATGACCGGTGAGATTACCCTGCGGGGTAAAGTGCTTCCGGTAGGTGGAATCAAAGAAAAGATTCTGGCTGCAAAACGGGCTCACATCAAGGAAATCATTATGTGTGCCGAAAACGAGCGCGACATTAAAGAGATTAATGAGGAGTACCTAAAAGGACTTACCTTTCATTATGTAAATGATATGAGCGAAGTTCTTGAACTGGCACTTACTAAAGAACAGGTAAAAAACGCCAAGATTCTGTAATACTCAAAACGAGTTATAAAACCCGCATTCTTTGGGATGCGGGTTTTTTTGTGCTCTGAAAATAAAGTATCATTGTAAACCGTTTAACCGGGAAGCCATCCCATTACTATGCTGAGAACGCTTACACTTCTTGTGTTTCTTGTATGTTGTGCCAAAAGTTTACAGGCGCAGTTGGGAGGGCGCGATACCTATCAGTTTTTAAATCTGGTTTCCTCACCCAAGCAGGCTGCACTGGGAGGTAAATTACTTACCGATTACAGCTACGACCCCGCGCTTGCGCTTTTTAATCCGGCGGTGATTAATGCGGAAATGGACAATCAATTTGCTATTAATTATGTGAATTACCTGGCAGATGTGAATTACGGTACGGCGAGTTATGCTTATCTAATCGACAGACGCAGGCAGGTTATACAGGCCGGGGTTACCTATATCAACTACGGAAACTTTGCGGGATACGACGAGCAGGGTAACGAAACCGGAGATTTTAGCGGGGGAGAAGTGGCGTTTTCGGTGGGTTACGCGTACAACATTCCGCGAACCGATTTTTTTGTGGGCGCAAACCTGAAACTGATCTCTTCAAAACTGGAACAGTACACTTCACTTGGAGGTGCGGTTGACCTGGGATTTATTTATGTAAACGAAAACCTTCGGCTTAATGTAGCCGGGGTCGTGCGCAATTTGGGCACCCAGTTTACGCCTTATGATGTGACGCGCGAATCCTTACCGCTTGAAGTAGATTTGGGCATTTCCCAGAAATTAGAACATGTACCGCTACGTTGGCATTTCACTTTAGAAAACGTTCAAAACTGGAACCTGGCTTTTGAAAATCCGGCGAGGGCAACCAGCGATTTAAATGGAAACACCACTCCGGAGAAGATCAATTTTTTTGATGAAGCGCTTTGGCATATGATTTTTGGAGCGGAATTATTTCCGGATAAGGGGTTCAACATCAGACTGGGTTACAGCGTACGGAGAGGCGAAGAATTGCGTATTGCAGACCAGCGTAGTTTTGCGGGTTTGAGTGCCGGTTTTTCTGTGAAGTTTAATAAATTGCGGCTTAGCTACAGCTATGCCCGCTACAACAGCGCGGCGAGTTCGGGATTTTTCGGCTTAAATCTCGATTTACAGTAAGCTAGAATTTTTAAAAAAATCAGACTTCTTGAAAAAAATAACCATTGCTATAGACGGGTATTCTTCCACAGGTAAAAGCACCGTGGCAAAAATGCTGGCCAAAGAACTGAACTACATTTATGTGGATACCGGTGCGATGTACCGCGCAGTCACTTTGTATGCAATGCGCAAATTATTTATTAGAGAAGGTTATTTTGACAAGGAAGCGCTCGTACGTCATCTCTTTATGGTTAATGTCAAGTTTGCCTTGAATGCCGATACAGGTTTAGGTGAAGTATTGCTGAACAGCGAAAATGTGGAGCGCGAGATACGCACCTTAGAAGTTTCAAACTTTGTAAGTCAGGTTGCGGCAGTGCCCGAAGTGCGTAAACTTCTGGTTATGCAGCAGCACGAGATGGGGAAAGATAAAGGTATTGTGATGGATGGCCGCGATATAGGTACCGTGGTTTTTCCCGATGCCGAACTCAAGGTCTTTATGACGGCTACGGCCGAAGAGCGGGCACGAAGACGCTTTGAAGAACTTCAGCAAAAAGGTGAAAACGTGACGTATGAGGCTGTGCTCGAAAATGTACAAAAGCGCGATGAGCTTGATACCACCCGTAAAGATTCCCCACTGAAACAGGCAGAAGACGCGATCCTGCTTGATAATACCCATACCAATATTGAAGATCAGTTTCATATTTTACTGCAACTCGCAAAAGACCGTATTTACGGCAGGTGCTAATCTGGCGCTTTAGTTTTTCTGATCTCTTAATATGAAAGCCACTCAGCTTAGCAAATCCCTGCTTTACCTTATGGCCGTTGGTGCCGGTCTGGTGGTGGCTAACAATTACTACAATCAGCCGCTGCTTAATCTAATGGCACAAACCTTTCAGGTTACTGAAGCTCAGGTAAGCAAGATCCCGCTTGCCACACAGTTGGGTTATGCTTTTGGATTGCTCTTCATCATTCCGCTGGGCGATAAATTTTCGAGACGAAAAATCATATTGTTTGATTTTATTGCCATCGTTGCGGCCCTTATTTGTACCGCACTGGCTCCCAGCCTGTGGATGCTTACCATTTCCAGTTTTTGTGTGGGTTTTGCTTCTGTGGTCCCACAGCTGTTTGTTCCTATGGCAGCACAACTCGCGAGTGAAGAAAACCGGGGTAAAGCGATTGGGATTGTGATGAGCGGTCTGCTCATAGGTATCTTGGGTAGCCGTTTTATAAGCGGAATGATTGGCGACTATTTTGGCTGGCGCTTCATGTACTATCTGGCAGCAGGCTTCATGATTGTGTATGCGGTCATTTTGTATTTTAAATTACCCGATGTTGCGACAGACTTTAAAGGCAGCTATGCCCAGCTGATGCGCTCACTGATTGATATCGTAAAGACCAAGCCCGAGGTGCGCATTGCTGCCTTGCGGGGTGGTTTTGGCTTTGCAGGTTTTAGTGCATTCTGGACCACACTTGTTTTTCTGATGGAACAAAATTTCGGTTATGGCAGCGGTGCTGCGGGATTGTTTGGGGTTCTGGGAATCATAGGTGCTTTAGGTGCCACGCTTTCAGGTAAACTCAACGACAGCTACGATTCTAAAAAACTGATTTATGCTTTTACCGGTATCCTGATCCTTTCGTGGATTGTTTTTGAATTTTCGGCCCATTCTATTATCGGGTTGGTGGTAGGTGTTTTGCTGGTTGATTTTGGATTACAAAGTCTGCACGTAACCAATCAAAATATCATTTTCACTAAAAATCCCGATGCGCGTAACCGGGTTAATACCATCTATATGGTAGGCTACTTCATAGGAGGGGCGTTAGGTACGGTCGCAGGGGCCTATGCCTGGCAACATTTTAAATGGCAGGGTGTAGCAACTACCGGACTTGTCTTTTCGGTTTTAATTCTCGTTTTTCAGGCATTATCGCGCCATACAGGTACTAAGTGATGGTCGATTTTAAAGTATAAGTGGGAGTTTTAGGGTCTTAAGATTAGAAGTTTTCACAAAATTCACTTAAAAAAAGGCTAAAATATACTTGTACAATCTTTCGTATACTAATTTTGGTGTGTTGGGTATTGAGCTGGAGTACAGCTGCTGGGCATTTTTTTACAAGACCAATTTAAAACGATGCGATGATCAAGACTATTTGATTATAAAAGCCTAATGATTTGTGTAGAGCTTCCTGAAAAGGGAGCTCTTTTTTTATGCCTATCCTAAATTAAGTATAAGATGCACTTAAGGCTTTCCCAATTGAGTCCCTTAATCAGGACCTCTTTTTTAACTTTAACTAAAATCAAGGGAGAAACTTTAGTAATCCCTCAATTTAAAGCTAAAAAAAGAAAATTATGAGTACAGCAACTGCCGAAAAACCAATCGCCAAGCCAAACGCTTCAGACGATTCCGTATTAAAAACGATAAATCCTGCAACAGGAAAAGAACTTAAACGCTATAAATTAATGACCGATGATGAGGCCAAAGCAGCCGTAGCAGCTTCACACAAAGCCTTTCTGAATTGGAAAAACGAATCCTTAGAGACTCGTGCAAAACATATTAAAAACATCGGGAAAAGTCTTGCAAACCGCAAAGATGAACTCGTTAAACTGATGACCGCTGAGATGGGCAAAATGCTCAGTCAGGGGGAGCAGGAAGTTGATCTGTGTGTAGGTATTTGTGATTACACTGCAGAAAACGGTCCTAAAGAATTACAGGATATCGAGCGTACTTTGCCAGATGGTGGCAAAGGTCAAATCAGTTATGCTCCTTTGGGTGTGATCTACGGTATTCAACCATGGAATTTCCCAACCTATCAGGTAATGCGTTATACTATTGCGAATCTGATGGCCGGAAACAGCATACTATTAAAACACGCTGAAAATGTAACCGGTTCTGCGCTTTTAATAGCTGAAATTTTGGAAGAAGCCGGATTGCCAGAGAACTTATTTACCGTGTTGCGTATTTCGCACGAGCAGTCTGATGCAATCATTCAAAATGATCTGGTACGCGGTGTTACCTTAACAGGTAGCGGCGATGCCGGAAGAATTATTGGTGAGAAAGCCGGGAAAGCACTTAAGAAAACCGTTCTGGAATTGGGTTCAAATGATGCCTATTTGGTTCTTGAAGATGCCGATGTTGACCTTGCGGTAGAATGGAGTATCAAAGGTAGAACTTATAATAATGGAGAAACCTGTGTGGCTGCCAAACGATTTGTGGTTACTGAAAAAGTATATGACGAATTCAAGAAAAAATTTGTTGCCGGAATGAGCGCCCTAAAAGCAGGAGATCCTACCGATGATTCAAACGACATGGGCCCTATGGCGCGTAAAGACTTGCGTGAGCAATTGCACGATCAGGTAAAAGAAAGCGTTAAAAATGGAGCGGAAATTCTCTGTGGAGGCGAGCTGCCTGAAGGAGCCGGTTATTACTATCCCGCAACCATTCTGGGCAATGTAAAACCCGGACAGCCGGCTTACGATGATGAACTTTTTGGTCCCGTGGCTTCTTTAATCAAGGCTAAAGATGATGAAGATGCGATGCGCATTGCTAACGACAGTCGTTTTGGACTGGGTGGCGGAATCTTCTCTAAAGATGAGGATAAAGCATTTGAGCTGGCCAAAAAGCATTTTGATACCGGAATGGTATTCATAAACAGCTTTGGTTTAGCGCAGCCTAACATGCCTTTCGGTGGCGTTAAAGATTCCGGTTACGGGCGTGAACACGGAGGCTTCGGTCTTAAAGAATTTGTAAATGAAAAAGCAATCATGAGACTGAATTCCTAAGTTTTAGGAAATGATAAAGTTGAAAGAAGCCTGCTCCACGAGCGGGCTTTTTTAGTTGAGGTATTTTGCGAAATGATATTTTGAACGATTTGGTACTTACGTTACCTGATCTAAAATCCAATGCGTATAAAACCGAAGCACTTCGTGTTTGTTCAGTTCGTTGTGCGTCTCGTGTTTTAGACCGGGCCAGGATTTGAACTGTATTTGTGCTTTATGCTTTTCAGCCAGTTTTGCCGAGGCGTCGTGCTGTGTGATCTGGTCTGCGGTGCCGTGTGCCAGTAAAATAGGCGTTCTAAAGTCAAATTCTTTATGCATCAAATGCGTGCCGTTATCACTTAAATCAAAATACAGGCGTAGAGAAGCCTTGTGATGTACCAGTGTGTCTGCTTTGTAAGCCCTGCCTGTTTCTAAATCCCGGGACAGATCTTTTGGATCGAGCTTAGTTTCCTTTACCGGATTTAGGCCAAAATTTAATGCGATTCTGCCTAAAACAATTGTTGCAGCATTCGGGTTTTTAACCAGTCTCAGCCAGGGAGAAGTGATAAGCGCTCCTGTAGGAGGAATGGAAGTAAGCAATAAATACCTCAGGACAATGCCACCACCCATACTGTGACCGTATAGAAAGACCGGGGTGTCGGGGTTTTCATCGAGGGCTTTTTCATATACATAATCTACCGCGAGTATAAAATCCTGAAAAGAGCGAATCACTCCCCGTTTTCCGGAAGATTTGCCGTGACCAGGTAAATCTATAGCATAACAACTGATGCCGTTTTGGTTTAAAAACTCAGCTACGTGGGTGTACCTTCCCAAATGCTCCCCAAAACCATGAATAATGCACACTACGGCTCTTTGTTGGGCAGTTTTCCAGCTGCGTCCAAACAGTTTGTAATGAGGGATTTCGCCTGTAAAATGAGTGCTGTTTGCTTCCTGCGACATATTTTTGAATAGATGAATAGAAAATAAGAAAACTTTACGTAATTTTGCACTCCTTTTGACAATGTAAGAGAGCACAAAAGGCGCTGTTTTGGTTTTAAGACCTTAATAGTTTGAAAAACAGATATTTTAAACCTCTTTTATGGTTTGGTTTTGTTAAGCTTTCGCCAGAACATAAAATACAAATTATTAATCAGCAATGGCTGAAGAAAACAAAAAACCGGAAGTTCAGGAAGAAGTTGAACTTAAAACCAACGTTGCAGCTGCAGAAGAGCTTGCTACTCCAGATTCTATTGAGGAGCCAAAAGGTTACGCAAGTCCTGCACAGGCAAATCCTGAAAAATTCCTAAAAGAATTCAACTGGCACAACTACGAAGAAGGAATTGATCCTATCGATGAAGACAAGCTTGATGAGTTTGAGAAATTAGTTGCTGAAAACTTCGTAGACACGCTAGACGATGAAGTAGTTGAAGGTACTGTAATCAACATCACAGACCGTGATGCTATTATAGATATCAATGCGAAGTCTGAAGGGGTTATTTCATTAAATGAATTCCGTTACAATCCTGATCTTAAAGTAGGAGATAAGGTAGAAGTATTAATCGACGTGCGTGAAGACGCTACAGGTCAGTTGATTCTTTCTCACCGTAAAGCTCGTGTAATTAAGGCTTGGGATCGCGTAAACAAAGCTCACGAAGATGGTACTATCGTTACCGGTTTTGTTAAGGCACGTACTAAAGGAGGTATGATCGTTGACGTATTTGGAATCGAGGCGTTCTTGCCAGGTTCACAAATCGACGTGAAGCCTATCCGTGATTACGATGCGTATGTAAACAAAACTATGGAATTCAAAGTGGTGAAAATCAACCAGGAATTCAAGAACGTAGTAGTTTCTCACAAAGCGCTTATCGAAGCAGATATCGAAGAGCAGAAAAAAGAAATCATCGGGCAGCTTGAAAAAGGTCAGGTACTTGAAGGTACCGTTAAAAACATCACCTCTTACGGGGTATTTGTTGACCTTGGAGGTGTTGATGGATTGGTACACATTACAGATCTTTCCTGGTCTCGTATCAACCACCCGAATGAGATCGTTGATCTTGATCAAAAACTTAACGTGGTTATCCTTGATTTTGATGAGGATAAAACACGTATCCAACTTGGTCTTAAGCAGCTTAAGAAGCACCCATGGGATGCACTTAGCGAAAACTTAAGCGTTGGTGATAAAGTAAAAGGTAAAGTAGTAGTAATAGCAGATTACGGTGCTTTCGTTGAAGTAGAAGAAGGAGTTGAAGGTCTTATCCACGTTAGTGAAATGTCTTGGTCTACGCACTTGCGCAGCGCTCAGGATTTCGTAAACGTAGGTGATGAGGTAGAAGCTCAGATTCTTACTATGGATCGTGAAGATCGTAAAATGTCACTTGGTATCAAGCAATTAACGCAGGATCCCTGGACAGATATTACTTCTAAATATCCTGTAGGTTCACGTCATACCGGTATCGTTCGTAACTTCACCAACTTTGGTGTGTTTGTAGAACTTGAAGAAGGTATTGATGGTTTGATCTACATCTCAGACCTTAGCTGGACTAAGAAAGTGAAGCACCCATCAGAATTTACGAACATTGGCGATAAGCTGGAAGTAGTAGTTCTGGAGCTTGACGTAGAAGGTCGTAAGCTAAGCTTAGGTCACAAGCAGATTGAAGACAATCCTTGGGATAAATACGAGGAGGAATTTGCTGTGGGAACCAAGCACACCGGTACTATCGATGAGGTAGTAGACAAGGGAGCTGTAGTTAAATTCAACGAAGACATCGAGGCGTTTATCCCCGGTCGTCATATGGAGAAGGAAGACGGCAGCAAACTTTCTAAAGGTGAGGAAGTTGAATTCCAGATCATTGAATTTAACAAAGACTTCAAGCGCGTAGTAGCTTCACACACTTCTTTATTCAAAGAAGAAGAGGCTAAAATCGTTAAGCAGGCTGCCAAAAAAGCGGCAGACTCAGCAGCAGCTAGTGCACCTACTTTAGGTGATGCTAACGATGCTCTTGCAGCATTGAAGAAGAAAATGGAAAAAGGCGGTAACTAATCCCTATTCATTTTAGAATACTTAAAAACCCTTTAGCGTTTACGTTAAAGGGTTTTTTTATGGCGTTACTTTGCCACAGGGCAAAGTCCGGGCCTGCCTGGCGGTAGGCAGGCTTTACGTTCCAATTCCTCGTTGCCTGCACTGGAGTTCCGGCAACTGCGGGATTTTCACTCCAATCCCTAACGCTTGAGGGAAAGTGAAATTTGGAAAGTAGAAGGTAGAAAGTAGAAAGTAGAAGATAGAAGGTAGAAGGTAGAAAGTAGAAAGCGGAAAGTAGAAAGTGGAAAGTGGAAAGTGGAAAGTAGAAAGTGGAAAGTAGAAAGTAAACTTTTACGATTCAACAATTCAACGATTCAACGATTCAACAAATCAACGATTCAACAAATCAACAATTCAACAATTCAACAAATCAACAATTCAACAATTCAACGATTCCCGATATAAAAATCAGTTTTCAACCGGTATAGTAGTTTGGTCGGGCATAATTAATTAGTTTTGACCTGCTTCAAAATCCAGATTATTATGAACTATATCCTCTTTGACGGTCCTGTACGCAGACAGTTACTGCCTTTTACTTTTACCAGGCCGGTAGCCGATTTGCGCATTGGTATTCTGACTATTCGCGAAAAGTGGGAAAAGCATTTGGGCAATACCACGTCAACAGTAACCGAAGATTACCTTTCTGAAAAATACCCGATGGTGGAGTTTGAAGAAAATGTGATGATCAACGCAGCCTATCTGCCTACCGGAGTTCTCGTAGAACTTGTGCAAAATCTGGAGGCCAACCAGGCTCTTTTTGATGGGGAAGAAGTAGTTGCTTTTTATACGGTAGAAGGTCAGGAAGATATTGACTTTTCAGATTATGAGCAGATAGAACTTCCGGAAGAAGCGCTCTTTAAGATTGCCCACACCTGGGATTTGTTCAGCAAAAATCATGAAGCCATTCAGATGGACTTCGATTTGATTACGGAAGATCGCAAGTCAGTACCCATCCCTTCAAACGTGCAAACCCTTAATTCTGAAAATATATTTATCGAGCCAGGAGCAAAACTTAATTTTTGCACTTTAAATGCTTCCGAAGGCCCTATTTACATCGGTAAAGATGCCGAAGTCATGGAAGGTGCCCTGATCCGTGGCCCTTTCGCCCTGTGCGAACATGCAACCGTAAAAATGGGGGCAAAAATTTATACGGGTACCACTATTGGGCCATACTGCAAGGTTGGCGGAGAGGTGACCAATTCGGTTTTGATGGCCTATTCCAATAAAGGTCACGATGGCTACTTAGGAAATTCAGTATTGGGCGAGTGGTGTAATATTGGTGCAGACTCCAACAACAGCAACCTTAAAAATAACTATGAGGAAGTGCGCTTATGGGATTACGAGACCGAAGGGTTCGCGAAAACCGGCCTGCAGTTTTGTGGCCTGATGATGGGCGATCACAGCAAATGCGGCATTAATACCATGTTTAATACCGGTACCGTAATCGGTGTAAGTGTCAATATTTTTGGGACCGGTTTTCCGCGTAATTTTGTACCATCCTTCAGTTGGGGAGGAGCAGCAGGCTTTACAACCTATAAAACGGATAAGGCTTTTCAAACCGCAAAACTGGTGATGGAGCGCCGCAATATTCCTTTTGATGCTCAGGAAGCTGCGATATTGGAGCATGTTTTTGAGGAGACTGCAAAGTACAGGAGGTATTAAACCAGAGGCCTGCCCGAATCTATAAATAGCCACCAGATAATAACTCCCAGAATGAATAGCGCAATAGCGGTATAGCCAATTACTTTTCGTTGGTGTTGCCTGGCATCCTCACGTATTTGATTTTTCAATTTGAGTTCTTCAGAGGTATTGAGTTTCTTAAAATCGACAAAAGGTTTATGCCCGGGCGTTTTGATGTCGAGCCCTTTGTTGTCAAAACGTGATTTACGCTCGCGCTTGTTGTTCTTAAGCGCAGCCAGCATTGCCGAAACCGAACCTCCAAATCCCATATCAGTAGTTTTGCTTATAGGTTATGCGAACCCGAGTTTTGTTACAGGATTGGGTGTTTTAATTACCAGTAAACTAAGGCTTTTTGTCTTTTCGAACCCGCTTCAATACCAAAAAATCCTGCGGATTGGCTTTTAAGCCGTGTACATCTTTATGCACAAATTTGATCACCTGATCATAGTATAGCGTGACAAAAGGAGCTTTAGCAATTAAAATAGAATCCATTTTTTGATACAGAACTTTGCGTTCTTCAAGCTCTGTAAGTTTAAAGCTGGCTTCGTAAAGACGGTCAAACGCATCATTTTTAAAATGTGTGTAATTGGGACCGTTAGGTGTAAAATTTTTGCTGTAATACAGCGAGAGGTAGTTTTCGGCATCGGGATAATCGGCGATCCAGCTTGCTCGGAAGGCATCGAGCTTTCCGGTAGATTTCAATTGGCGAAGCGTGGAAGGCGGCATCACATCAATATTGATGCTTAACCCCAGTTTGCCTATTTCCCGCTGAATGTACTCACAGATATCGAGATACTGGCTGTTTGTGCCGATACTTATTACGGGATTTTGGTTTCCGGTCTGTTCTTTATAGGCTTCAATGAGTTTGCGGGCTTTAGCAGGGTTATATTCAAAACCTGAAGTCCCATAGCCGGGTAGTCCTTTAGGTATAAAACCTGCCTGTGCCGGTTCACCAATTCCATTACGCAGGTATTTGATCATTTTGACCCGGTCAAAACCGTAGTTTACTGCTTTTCGCAGCATCTCAGAACGTATTTCATCTTGTGGACTATCCAGAAAGAAACCCAGATATTCGGTATTTAAAAAGGGGCCGGTAATAGTTTTTACATCATCCCGGTATTTTTCCTTAAGCTTTCCGGTTGCGGTTAATAACTCATCTTTATAGGAAGGATCCAGGCTGTTGAGCATGTCGAGATTGCCCTGTGCAAACTGTAAAAATTCACTTTGTTTATCGGGTAAAAAGGTAATCGCTACCGCTTCGAGGTAGGGTAGCTGTACTCCGTTTTCATCGGTTTCAAAATACAATTCGTTTTTACGTAAAACCAGCTTAACGCCTTCTTCCCAGCGTTTAAATTTAAAAGGACCCGTGCCTACAGGATGAGAACGAAATTCACTACCGTAATACGCTACAATTTCACGGGGCACAGCAGAACAGTAGCGCATCGTAAGCAAGCCCAGAAAGGCAGGAAACTGCTTGTTGAGTTGTATGCTGAATGTAGAATCATTAACGGCTTCATAGCCGGCTACATTGCTAAGCACCCAACTTCCGGGAGAAGCTACAGCCGGGTCTTTCAGGCGATCAAAACTGTAAACAAAGTCTGAAGCCACAAGCTTTCGGGTACTGTCGGGTGTTTTAAACTGCGGATGTTTGTGAAAAAAAACATCATCCCTCAGTGTAAATGTATAGCGTGTGGCAGAAGAGTCTACCGTCCAGCGTTTTGCCAGATCGGGCACAATATTCAGAGAATCATCCTGTTGTACCAGGCCGTTAAACAATTGGTTTGTTGGCCAGATTATAGGAGGATTACGGGCAAAGGCGGGGTCAAGAGTAGCTACGTTATAATGCTCATTGTATCTGAAAACCTGAGATTCCCGGTTTTGCCCTTTGGGGTTGGAGCAGGAGTTCAGGAAAACGCTGAAGCACAGGCAGGCAACAAGTGAAGTCTGAAACAGGTATGAGTTTTTAATCGCAGTCACGTGTGTGATTTTAGAAATGAAGTGCTGGTGCTTTTGACTTATAGCATGATAAAAGTTAACTTTGCGCTTTTTGATTTTTTAATCTTCAGAATTACATAAGAATCCAACAAAAATAGGTATTTGTGAAGAAGAATGATAGGGCAGAGGCTTCTAAAAAAGTCGCATTTTATACACTTGGCTGTAAACTGAATTTTTCAGAGACCGCAACCATTTCGAGAAGTTTTAAACACGAAGGCTTTAAGCGGGTAGATTTTAGTGAACCTGCAGATGTTTATGTTATTAATACCTGTAGTGTGACTGAAAATGCAGACAATCGCTTTAAAACAATAGTAAAAAAGGCTCAAAACGTCAATCCTGATGCGTTTATCACGGCTGTGGGCTGTTATGCCCAGCTCAAGCCTGAGGAGCTTGCAGATGTAGATGGAGTGGATTTGGTTTTGGGTGCCACCGAAAAGTTTAAAATTACCGACTACCTGAATGATCTCACCAAAAATGACATGGGTGAGGTGCACAGTTGTGAGATTGAAGAGGCTAATTTTTATGTAGGTTCCTATTCGCTGGGTGGTCGCACCCGCGCATTCTTAAAAGTTCAGGATGGGTGTGATTACAAATGTACCTATTGTACCATTCCTATGGCCAGAGGTATTTCGAGGAGCGATACCCTTAATAACGTCTTGAAAAATGCCCGGGATATTGCAGACCGGGGGATAAAGGAGATTGTTCTTACAGGAGTAAATATAGGTGATTACGGTAAGGGAGAGTTTGGGAATAAGAAACATCAGCACACGTTTTTAGATCTGGTTAAAGCTCTAGATGATGTAAATGGTATAGAGCGTTTACGCATCTCAAGCATTGAACCTAATCTTCTGAAAAATGATACCATTGAGGTTGTGGCAGATTCTGAGACTTTTGTTCCTCATTTTCATATACCTCTACAGAGTGGAAACAACGAGCTTTTGGGTAAAATGAGCCGGCGCTATAAGCGCGAACTGTATGCAGATCGTGTGGCTGAAATCAAACGCCTGATGCCCGATGCCTGTATAGGAGTGGATGTAATTGTTGGTTTTCCGGGTGAGACTGATGCGCATTTTTTGGATACCTATAATTTCCTAACGGAACTGGATATCTCGTATTTACACGTTTTTACCTATTCGGAACGCGACAATACCAAAGCAGCAATGATGCCGGGTGTGGTTTCTATGCGTAAGCGAAAAAAGCGCAGTAAAATGCTGCGAGGTCTTTCTGCCAAAAAGCGGAGAGCTTTTTATGAGTCGCAGTTGGGAACCCGGCGTACAGTTCTTTTTGAAGGAGAAAATAAAAAGGGATACATAAACGGTTTTACCGAAAACTACGTCAAGGTTAAGGCCCCGTGGGATCCCGGGTTGATAAACACGTTACACGATGTGGTGCTTACCGAAATTGATGAAGATGGTTTGGTGCGTTTTGAATATTGTGAGGAGTTGGTTGCGGTAACAGCATAAAAAAACCTGTCTTTTAAAACAGGTTGTAATTCATTTGTGAAGCAGTAAGTTGCTAGATATTTATACCTACCGGTAATAAATCTTTATACTTTCTGCGATTAGCTCGCATAAATTTGGCAATTTCAGGACTTGTGGGTACCAGTCTGATATTGCGATCTTCGACTTCTTTAAAAACAGCAACGATAAAATCGTTCATTTTGTCCTCTGTACCTTCGGGCATATGTAATTTGGTAAGAAAGATTTTACGATCCTGAAGGGAGTATTCAATTTTTGCCAATTTACCATCTATAGTGGTCTCAAATTGTCTTAGAAATTCGTTGTCTGTCAATTCAATCGCTGTCATTACATCCATATAAAATTTGATTTAAGAAAAAATAGTGCTTTCTGGAAGGTTTTGGCTAATACATTTGTATTCTTTTGGCAAGAATTTTAATGTATTTGTAAAGATACAAAAATTTTAAGGTTTTTTGGAGGGATGACTGTTAAAGCCTTAATTTTAAGTATTATGATACACGTCTATTTAGTGCCGGGAATGGCAGCAAATCCTAGTATTTTTGATCATATAAAACTCCCTTCAGATCGGTTCAGCCTGCATCCCCTTGCCTGGAAAATTCCGCAACCCAATGAAAGTATGTCTTCCTATGCCAAACGAATGCTGGAGGAGGTGACGCATGAAAATCCGGTGTTGATAGGAGTAAGTTTTGGAGGGGTGGTGGTTCAGGAAATGGCTAAAAACGTAAACTATAAAAAGCTGATTATCATCAGCAGTGTAAAGACTAAAGCCGAACTGCCCCGAAGCATGCGCTTTTCAAAAGCTTTAGGTCTTTATCGCATCGCTCCTGTAGGATTGGTACGTCACGTAAATCTATTGTCGGAATATGCGGTTACCGAAACCCTGAAGCATAAGGCAGAATTGTACCAGAAGTACTTATCGATCACAGACCCGGTTTATTTGCATTGGGCTCTGGAGCATATGCTGTGTTGGGATCAGACCACCTATGCTAAAGATTTGATACATATTCACGGGACCGCAGATCCTGTTTTTCCATTTAAGTACATCAAAGACTGTATCCCGGTTAAAGGTGGAACTCACGCGATGATCATAAGCCGTTGTAAGTGGTTTTCAAAAAATCTTCCCAAAATAATAGGGGATTAAAAGAGACGGTGTACCAACTAAAAATTTAAGATATCTATCGCGGTATTGTTCTTGCTATCATGTCTATCATTTGCTAATTTGCAATACAACTTCAAAAAGACATTCTATGATCCCAGTTAAAAATATTCTTGCAGGTGTAGGCCTTGTGGCTACTACTGCATTTTGCGTTCAGGCCGTTCAGAAAGAGGCTTCCGATCCCGAAATCACAAAAAAGGAAAAACTCGTAAACGATTATAATGTGTACGCGATTCCGTTGCCGGAAGCCATGGATTTTGCGGGGGAGCGGGTGCCTCTTGAAGATCCCGATGTACGTGAGCGTATGGACCGGGAACTTCTGGTTAACACCTACTGGCAGTCTAACGGGTTGCTGATCATCAAGCGTGCTGCAAAATATTTCCCCATCATCGAACCTATTCTTAAGGAAGAAGGCCTGCCCGATGACTTCAAGTACCTGGCGGTTATTGAGAGCGGACTTACCCAGGCGGTATCACCTGCGCGTGCTACCGGCTTCTGGCAGATACTTGGCAGTACGGGTAAAGAACTGGGGCTTGAAGTAAACGATAATGTAGATGAGCGTTATAATGTGGAGCTCGCCACACGTGCGGCCTGTAACTATTTAAAAAAGTCCAAGAATTATCTGGGAAGCTGGACGCTTGCCGCTGCAGGCTATAATGCCGGTAACGCCGGGATCAACCGCAGACTGGAAGCTCAGGATGTGACGGGTTACTATGATTTGCTTTTGGGAGAAGAAACGGGAAGGTATGTTTTTAGAATTTTGGCCCTAAAAGAAATCCTCAAAGATCCTAAAAAGTATGGCTTCAATTATACCGAAGATGATTTATATACCAGCGTTCCTACCTATAAAGTTGCAGTAGATACTGCTGTTACCGATTTTGTAAAATTTGCACAGGACTTTGGGATTAATTATAAAATATTGAAAATTCACAATCCCTGGTTGCGTGAAGATCATTTAAACAACGCTTCGCGAAAAGTGTATCAGATTGAGATTCCCGAAAAAGGTGTTTATACTGTGGGGCAGTAAACCCGGATAAATCAGAATAAAAAAGGAGCCTGAATAAGGCTCCTTTTTTTTAGGTGTTATGTTAAATGCACTATTAAAACGTAGCCAATGATTCGGGCAGATCGTTGATGTTGATGTTTAGATCCAGATTGATTGCAGCGATCTGGCGGTTTAAAAAATTAAGGTTCTGATTGATGATCTCAGCGCCGGAAATGCCCAGTTGATTGGGAGGTCTTCTGTTGATGTCTAAAATTTGTCCATCTGCCGCAATCACATACGAAAGCGAAATACCCAGTGCGTGCTTTAGCAGGTTTACGGTTTTCATATGCTTATTCTGCACCTCGTCTACGTAAGCAACCTGAATGTTTTTGTGGAACTTTTTGGCTTCTTTTTTCACGGTGCTTTTATCATCCCAAAACAGGACAATAAAATCTACGAGACCGGCATAGCGCTCGGCAAGTTTGTTTAGAACAGGAATTTCGCCATCACTGGGAATACACCACGAAGAATAGGTAAGTATAATTGTGGGGCGTTCAAAATCTTCGGTAGAGGTGATAAAAGAATTGTTTAGATTTTCAAACTCAAGATTATCAAGATATGTGCCCTGAAGCTTGCTTTTTACCAGGGTATCAAATAACGATTTGGCAAAGTCAAACTCACCGTACTTTAGAGCCTCATCAACCCGTGCGGTGTACTTATCCATATTTGCAGCCAGGGCATCAGAGAAAAGTACTTTTTGTTCCTCCTGAGCCTGTAGACTAAAAACCGATAAGAATAGAAGTATAAGTAGAGTTCTTGCCATATAAATCCTTGAAAAGCAAAGATATCCTGAGCATCAGCGGCAATAAAATCTAATCGATAAAACGAAATGTAAAATCGTTATAAAACACAAGACATTCGCGAAATCCGGACGCCTTCAGAGAATACCTATTATTAAAACAGGAATTTGCAGATTATAGAGCAGGTGGTTTAAGCTATCTGCGTCCGCCCCGGCCGTATTGCTGACGAGGCATATTTGCAGCCTGTTTCATTTGCTGCTTCATCATTTTGATCTGCTCGCCAAGCATATTGTGCTTATCTAATTTTTTGGCTTCCGCAAGCAATAAATCTGCTTCCCGTCGTCTGTTTTTAGTCATGGCAATACCGGCTAGATTGATTTTGGCCATTGCCAGATCGGCATCCATACTTAGACCCAATTGTACAGCCTTTTTAAAATATTTTTCAGCCTGAATCATATTGGTTTGAGAAACCATAAGACCATTTAGGTAATTGTAATACCCCTGTTGCTTACGCACCAGTGCAGCTTCGGGATTCTTGATTTTGTTAAGCCATTTTTGAGCTCCGGCAAAATCCTGTTTACGCAATCTCAGGAAAGCAAGAATCAAAATCTCATTCTTAAAGTAGAGCAGGACGAAAATACCTGCCAGAAGGATTAATAAAATGCCGTTGCCTATAGAACGATCTGCAAATTGCCATACGGCCAATGCAACTACAAGAACAGCTAAAACGAGTTTTATATTTTTGTTGAACATTATCGGAATTCTTAAAGTATTAAATCAAGGCATCAGCTTATACTTATAAATGCCTGTTTTATTGAGCCTGCAAATGTAATAAAAACAATCTGAAATATTTTAAACTTTGCTCTTGTTGAATTAGAAACTCTTTGTATATTTGCGCCCAGCTTTTGGGAAGGCTATTCTCAGAATTACAACAGAAAAGTTTAAGGAAGATTAAAGAAGATACACAATGAGCAAAAGAACGTTTCAACCTTCAAAAAGAAAAAGAAGAAATAAGCACGGTTTCCGCGAGCGTATGGCTACAGCTAACGGTCGTAAAGTCCTTGCACGTAGAAGAGCAAAGGGTAGAAAGAGATTATCTGTATCTTCTGAGCTAAGACATAAGAAATAAATGATTTTTATCGTTTAAAATATCAAAGGTGTTACTTTTAATAGTAACACCTTTTTTTTATAAATACTCCAGACTAAATTTAAACACACATACTTAATCTGAGCACTAATGCCTAAAAACGAAAAACTTAAATCAATCTTAATAATCGGTTCTGGTCCAATCATTATAGGTCAGGCATGTGAATTTGACTACTCCGGATCACAGGCACTGAGATCCCTGCGGGAGGATGGTATTGAAACTATTCTCATCAATTCGAACCCGGCTACTATAATGACAGACCCGGTAATGGCAGATCACATTTACCTGTTGCCGCTTACCACAAAATCTCTTGTTAAAATACTGGAAGAGCACCCGCAAATCGACGCGGTATTGCCTACAATGGGAGGGCAAACAGCGCTCAACCTGTGTATTGAGGCCGATGAAAAAGGTATTTGGAAAGATTATGGAGTTCAATTGATAGGTGTTGATATTGACGCGATTAATATTACTGAAGATCGGGAGAAGTTTAGAGAGCTTATGCTTAAAATAGGCATAGGTATGGCTCCTCAGGCTACAGCCACATCCTTCTTAAAAGGAAAGGAAATTGCTCAGGAATTTGGTTTTCCACTGGTAATACGGGCTTCGTATACCCTTGGTGGAGCCGGAGCTTCGATTGTCTACAAACCTGAAGATTTTGATGCACTTCTAAGCCATGGTCTCGAAATATCGCCTATTCACGAGGTGATGATCGATAAAGCCCTAATGGGTTGGAAAGAGTATGAGCTGGAGCTGCTGCGGGACAAAAATAACAACGTGGTTATCATTTGTACCATCGAAAATATGGACCCGATGGGGATCCACACCGGAGACTCAATTACCGTGGCGCCTGCTATGACTTTAAGTGATCGTACGTTTCAGCGTATGCGCGATATGGCCATACATATGATGCGCTCTATAGGTGACTTTGCGGGTGGCTGTAACGTACAATTCGCCGTAAGCCCCGACGAAAAAGAAGATATCATCGCGATTGAAATCAATCCACGGGTATCGCGTTCTTCGGCTTTGGCTTCTAAGGCAACCGGTTATCCTATTGCAAAAATCGCTTCTAAACTGGCTATTGGTTATACGCTTGACGAACTCGATAATCAGATTACTAAATCTACTTCGGCTTTGTTTGAGCCCACTCTCGATTATGTTATTGTGAAAATTCCACGCTGGAATTTCGACAAATTTGAGGGCAGCGACCGTACTTTAGGGTTGCAGATGAAATCAGTAGGAGAGGTGATGGGTATTGGCCGCTCGTTCCAGGAAGCCCTTCATAAGGCAACCCAGTCGCTCGAGATCAAGCGTAATGGTCTGGGAGCAGACGGTAAAGGCTATACCAACTACGATAAGATTATTGAAAAACTGACTAACCCAAGTTGGGACCGCGTGTTTACCATTTATGACGCCATCCAGATGGGTATTCCGTTAAGCCGTATTCACGAAATCACCAAGATTGATATGTGGTTCCTCAAGCAATTTGAGGAAATGGACGCACTGGAGAAAGAAGTTTCTAAATATACCATAGACACGCTGCCTCGCGATCTCCTGCTGGAGGCTAAACAAAAAGGTTTTGCAGACCGCCAGATCGCGCATATGCTCGACTGTCTGGAAAGCAATGTCTACGACAAGCGTGACGAATATAAAATCAACCGCGTTTATAAACTGGTTGATACCTGTGCTGCAGAGTTTGTGGCACAAACGCCTTACTTCTATTCTACTTTTGAAAATGAAATGCAGTTGCCATCGGGCGAGCGTTTTGCCGATAATGAGAGTAAAGTAAGCGATAAGAAAAAAGTGGTGGTGCTGGGCTCCGGTCCTAACCGTATAGGTCAGGGAATTGAATTTGACTACTGCTGTGTACACGGTGTTATGGCAGCTGCCGAATGCGGGTACGAAACCATTATGATTAACTGTAACCCGGAGACGGTTTCGACCGATTTTGATATTGCAGACAAGCTCTATTTTGAGCCGGTATTCTGGGAGCATATTTACGACATCATCCGTCACGAGAAGCCCGAAGGCGTAATTGTGCAGTTGGGAGGTCAAACCGCTCTTAAACTGGCTGAAAAATTAGACCGCTACGGAATCAAAATCATAGGAACCAGCTATAAGGCACTTGACCTTGCTGAAGATCGCGGTAGTTTCTCAAGACTTTTAAAAGAAAACGGAATCCCGTATCCTGAATTTGATGTAGCCGAGAGTGCAGAAGAAGCACTTGCTGTTGCAGACCGTCTGGACTTCCCTATTTTGGTAAGACCCTCGTATGTATTGGGAGGTCAGGGAATGAAAATCGTGATCAACAAAGACGAACTTGAAGAAACCGTTGTTGACCTGTTGCGTAAGATTCCAAATAACAAACTCCTGTTAGATCATTATCTGGATGGGGCAATTGAAGCTGAAGCCGATGCGATTTGCGATGGCGAGAATGTTCAGATCATCGGTATTATGGAGCATATTGAACCTTGCGGAATTCACTCCGGGGACTCCAATGCTACCCTGCCACCGTTTAACCTGGGAGATTTGGTTATTCAGCAAATTAAAGATCATACGCATAAGATTGCTTTGGCACTCAATACCGTTGGATTGATCAATATTCAGTTTGCGATCAAAGACGATATGGTGTATATCATCGAAGCCAACCCGCGTGCTTCACGTACGGTTCCTTTTATAGCGAAAGCTTACGGTGAACCTTATGTAAACTACGCAACCAAGGTGATGCTGGGCGAAAAGAAAGTGACTGACTTTGAGTTTAATCCCAAGCTGGAGGGTTATGCGATTAAGCAACCGGTGTTCTCATTTAATAAGTTTCCAAATGTGAATAAGCAGTTGGGCCCTGAAATGAAGAGTACCGGCGAAAGTATCTTGTTTATCGACAGTTTGAAGGATGATGCATTTTACGATCTGTACGCAAGAAGAAAAATGTACCTAAGCCGATAATTTTTTGCAACATATAATTTGTGGCAACGTCTTTAGAGTAACTTTAGTATAATATTGCTTTTTATTTGGCATGCTATTTGAAAAGTTATTTTATCTTTACAACGCATTGAAACACAGTTATATGGTATGAAATTTACTTGGTTTTACATTTTCCTTTTGACGTTTGCGTTCACATTAAGTGCACAAACTACACATGTAATCAACTGGAAGTCAGGATCCAAGGATCTTTCGTCTACGCTTGAAATTCAGGTAGGAGATACCGTACAATGGGTTTTTAGTGAGTATGTTCCACAAAATATTGTCAATACTTCTTTTGGCGCTCCTGCAGACTTTGGGATTTCCCAGCGTCTATCTAAAGGTTCGGTTTATGAGTATGTATTCACTAAAAAAGGGATCTATACTTTTGAGAGTAGTGCCAAAAAGAGTTTGAAGGGAAGTATCAAGGTTTCCGATTCCAAATCGGTTGTATCTCAAACGGCAGACGGATATAAGATTTATCCCAATCCGGTAAAAGATCGCTTGTTTTTTGAGAGTCCGTCACTTAGTAATTCTTTAGACATCACGTTTTACGATGTGTTGGGTAAAAAAGTTAAGCAGGATAAAGTTTCCTCAGCTTTGGCTTCGAGTGGTCTGGATGTAAGCACGCTAAAACGCGGTGTTTATCTCATTCAGATTGATAACGGTAGCCGCTCTTTTACGCAAAAACTGATTAAAGATTAAACTTCTACACGCATTATAACAAAAGCCCTTCCGGATTCCGGAAGGGCTTTTTGGTTTTATAGATTTCAGGAAACAATAATTTTAGGGCGGTTATGCTTTGGATGCCACTTCCATTAGCAGCGCACACAGATAAGCTCCGGCAGTACCCGTAACATAACCAAAAACCGCCAGCAGTATGCCTACCGAGGTTAGCGAGGGGTGAAACTCTGCGGCTACGACAGGTGCAGAGGCAGCCCCGCCCACATTTGCCTGACTCCCCACGGCGAGGAAGAAATAGGGCGCTTTGATGAGCTTTGCAACGCCAATGAGTAAGCCTGCGTGAATGCTGATCCAGATTAAACCAATGGCAATCAAACCCGGGTTTTCGAGTACCTTAGTCAAATCCATTTTCATACCTATGGTTGCGACGAGGATGTAAATAAAAAGTCCTCCTACTTTACTGGCGCCGGCACCCTCGTAATTTTTTGCTTTGGTAAACGAAAGCATAATTCCAAAAGCCGTAGCAAAAACCACCATCCATAAAAAGTCTGAACTCAGCGAAGAAAGGATTTTTTCTTTGTTGCGCACCACCTCAAAGTTGTTTTCTAAAAAAGAAGCGAAGTGTGTTCCCAGAAAATGCGCCAGGCCTACCCCTACAAAAGCAAAAAACAGAAACATCACCAAGTCCTGAAGGGTCGTGTTACGGGCAATGCTTTCGGTATGAGTGGTCACTTTAGCTTTGAGTCTTTCGATAGAAGAGGTGTCTGCTTTCAGCCAGCGGTCTATGCGCTGGCGTTTTCCGATGCCAAAAAGCAACAGCGCCATCCAGATATTGGCTACTACGATATCAATAAGCACCATTCCGCCATAGTTCTCGGGATTGTATTTAAAAACCTCAAGCATCGCGGCCTGATTGGCACCACCACCTATCCAGCTGCCTGCAATGGTCGACAGTCCCCGCCATACAGCGTCAAAACCATTGCCGCCCACCGTATCGGGCGAAAAGATGGAAACGATTAAAATCGCCAAAGGTCCGCCAATGATGATGCCTACAGTTCCCGTAAAAAACATAATAAGGGCTTTGGGGCCCAAATTAACGATGGCTTTAAGGTCGATGCTCAGCGTCATTAAAATAAGGGCTGCAGGAAGCAGATACCGGCTGGCCACAAAGTACAGGTTGCTGGCTTCTTCCGAAACGATACCGGTGCTGGCGAGGATTGCGGGTAACAGATAGCATAGCAGCACCGTGGGAACGACGGTATAGAATTTTTGCCAAAACCGGGTTTGCAGGGAAGAGGTATAAAATACCAAACCCAGACAAAGCGCCAGGAGTCCAAAAATTACCGTATCGTCTGTTAAAGGCAATTGATCCATCAATGTAAAAATACTTGGTTAGGCTTTAAAGGTAGGGTATTTGGGAGGATTGAAAGAACACATAGAGGCATCAAAAGAGACTCGATCTTTGTGAAATTAACCAAATTAGAATTTAGCTCCCGATCAGACTATCTGTATATAGCATATTTGAATTTCTAACTATAATCTACAACTCCCACCGCTTCAGGTTATATGCGGCATCCCAAAATTGATACTCCAAACGCGATGCTGTGATAAAAGCTTCCGTCATGCGCCGGCGTATTTGAGGTGTGGTTTGTAAAGCTGCCTTATTACACAGATCAATTGCCCTTTCTACCGAAACCGTAAATTCTTCCCCGGCATAGGTTTCAATCCAGTTTTGAAACGGGTTTCCGGCAGCCTGATGGTGGGTATAAATATATTCTCCAACATTTTTATAAATCCAAAAGCAGGGGAGTGTTGCAGCCATCGCTACTTCCACGGGTTCCAGTGCTGCAGTACTTCTCAAAAAGTGCGTATAATGATGACAGGCGGGCTGTATGATTCCCTTGTCTGACACTCCAAAGTCTTTAAAATAAGACTCGTGCAGGGCTTGCTCTACCACAAGGGCATTTTCTGCAAATTGTAAGTATGCCAGCGCATCTTCCACATCATGTGCTTTGGCACCTGTTAAAGCCAGGGCTCTTCCAAAATGCTCCAGATAATAGGAGTCCTGCAGCATGTAGAACTGAAATGTCTTCATAGGAAGACTGCCGTCAGATAATTCCTCAATAAAGGGCATTTTGAGAATGGAATTGTAAATACCATTAACAGCTTGCCAGGCATTTTCAGACCAGTTCATTTTTATTAAGCTTTTGAGGGTTGAAAAAGTGATTTAAGGGGCCGTTTCCTTTTCCGGTTTGGGTATCTGCACCCTGCTTTATGGCCTGGTAGACATACTCCTGTGCCAGATCAACTGCTTCATACAGGGAATTTCCCAGGGCTAAAAAGGAAGCAATAGCGGAAGATAGGGTACAGCCTGAGCCGTGGGTATTGTTGGTTTTAATTTTTTCGAACTCAAAAGTACGTGGAGTAGTACTTTCATCAAATAACAGGGAAGTAATTACTTTTGTTTTCTGATGACCTCCTTTCAGCAGTACAGCTTTACAGCCCAATTTTTTAATAGAAGCTCCTGCCTGCGTCATATCTTCCAGACTTTCTACCTTTATTTTCGCTAAAATAGCTGCTTCATCCATATTCGGGGTAATAATATCGGCAAGGGGCAGCAGTTTTTTTACGATAACCGCTATGGTTTCTTCTTCAATAAGACGATGTCCGCTGGTTGCCACCATAACCGGATCAAAAACAACGGGAATGTCGGGGTAGTTGCGCAATTGCTTCACGAGGACCTCCACCAGTTGCGGGGTATGTACCATCCCTATTTTTATCGCATCGGGCACAATATCTTCCATTAAGTTTTCCAGCTGTTCAGCAACCGCTTCCACAGGAATGGGAAAGATAGTTTTGACACCCCGGGTGTTTTGCACAGGCAATGCGGTTAATACAGAGGTGGCGTAGCATCCCAAAGCAGAAATCGTTTTGATATCGGCCTGAATACCGGCACCGCCACTGCCGTCAAAACCGGCAATGCTTAAGACTGAAGGATAGGTGTATTTTTTCATTTTAAGAGTTCATTTTTTAATTGATAAGCTGCCTTTTGAGGGTTGGGCGCTCCACAGATTGCAGATACCACAGCAATGCAATCAGCTCCCGCATCGATAACCGATTTTACATTGTGCACATCCAGATTACCAATGGCCACCAGAGGTTTGTCTGTAAGCTTGCGTATAATTCTGATTCCATCCAATCCCCATTCGGTAATGGTATCGGTTTTGGTAGGTGTTTTAAATACGGGACTGATACCTAAATAATCAGAAACAGCGGTTTCTTCTGTATCCAACTGCTCCAGATGTTCTATAGAATAACCCACATATGCAGCGTTACCCCACAATTCTCGTATAGCAACAGGAGGAATGTCATGGGTTCCTACGTGAATACCTGTTGCGCCTACCTTCTTTGCGACTTCCAGATTGTCATTGATGATGAGCGGGATCTGATAGTTGTCGGTGATTTCTTTGAGCTGGAGTGCCTTGCGTATAAACGTCTCCGGCTCATCGTTCTTTTCCCGTAACTGGATTAGGTCTACTCCTCCTATGATACTTTCTTCTGCCACCTTGAGAAAGTCCCGCCCTTTACAGTCGGCTTCAGACAAAACCAGATAGAGTTTATAGGGAAACGGGGATTGTTTGTTCATCCCCGGGAAATTTTAAGCTGTGCGTCAAACTCAGTTTCCTCCAGGTTATAGAGTTTATCCAGGATTTGCATTTGCAGACTCCCCGGTCCGGCAGCTTGCTGTGCAGCAAGCGCTCCTGCTATTCCCAATAAAGCCATCGCAGCAGCGGTAGCCTCTGTTTTGTCTGCAATCACAGCTATAAATGCTCCTATAATAGCCGATGCCGAGCAGCCTAAACCCGTAACCTTTGCCATCATAGCATGACCATTTTTAAGGTAAAGCAAACGCTGGGTATTGTCTAAAATGACATCGGTTTCGCCCGAAATACATACCACAGATTCATAGTGTTGTACGAGCTTGCGGGCAGCCTCCACAGCGTCGGTACTGGATGCGGTGCTGTCAACACCTTTGGTTTTGGCGGTATGAGACTGCGCAAGGGCTAAAATCTCAGACGCATTCCCTCTGATTACCGTAGGCCGGTACTGAAGTAGTTTTTGAAGGATTTCATCTCTATATGGAGTGGCCCCGGCACCTACCGGGTCAAGTACCCAGGGTTTATTTAGGGAATGAGCTGTTTCTGCGGCTATCAGCATAGCTTCAGACCAGTATTCGTCAAGCGTGCCTATATTGATCACCAGCGCGCCTGCAATGCCTGTCATATCTTTGACTTCTGATTTAGCGTGAGCCATAACAGGTGAAGCACCTGCTGCCAGCAGAGCATTTGCCGTGTTGTTCATCACCACATAGTTGGTGATATTGTGTATTAAAGGGGATTGATTTTTTACGGTTTGGATGTGTTTCCAAAGTGTTTTTTCCATGTTGATCTATTTTTGTGAAACAAAAAAGCTTTAGGAAAAAACCGAAAACAAAGAAAGAGACCGCTTTTAGATAAGAAGCTCTTTTTTGCTTTTCCCTACGCCGGTGTAAGCCGGATCAGGTTCAAAGGGACTCTCTCAATTCTTTTCAGAATACCCCTAAAGCGAAATTAAAGATACAAATTAGGAACGGGATCGCTTTACATACAGCCGGTTTTATGCTGAAACAGATTTTAAAGTGGACAGCATGTAATAGGTAACCTTATTTTTAGTATTATTTCCTTTTTTTGGGTTGCTTGCGTTAACGGTAGACGCTCGAATCGTACTGAGAAGCTCCCAGGCAAATCCAGGCTGAAACCACACTGCAACCACAGTGCAACCACACTGTAACCACACTTTACCACATTTTTTGTGGTTGAAGGTGGTTGGACAAGGAAAGTATGCAGGTACCATCTACAAGGATTCAGGTGTTTAGTAGTATTAAACCAGATACCAAGAAGGGCGTTGTATAGAACGTAGATTATTTGGTGTTTAGAAAAGGGACAGGGAAATCCTTTTGCAAATGTGCTGTGTGGGAACTCATTAGTTGGCTGCTGGTTGCATTTTTTGAAATAAGGAAAGCCTTATCAGGGCTTGTTTGATGCGACGGGATCAAGATCTAACCAAAGCAACGCAAATCTAAAAATTACCCTAACCTCTGTTGGGGACAGTCAATCTGTGCACAAAAAAAACACTTCGACTTCAAGTTAATCTAACCGGAAAAGTCTCGAAGCATTTGCGGATGCCTGTGCTTTAGCGCATCCCGAAGTTTTTCAATATGCGCTTTGTGTAGTGCTAAGTCGCTTATTTGCGCCTCAAAAGTTTTGGTGTTACTCAGCTTTGGAAAGCTCAGTTTGTTTTTGGCAATCGAACTTGAAACCAAAATGTTGAAGTAGTTGTAGCTTAAAATAAGCTTTTGGAAACCATTCGTTTCACCAATTTTAAAACCCAGTTTTTTTGCCGTACGTTCGTTAATGATATAGCTGGTACCCTGCACCCGTAGTTGCGGCTGATCTTTATAAGCTTCTATCAGGGCCAGCAGTCCGTTTAAATATTCATACATAATATAGGCGGTGCGTTCGCGTCCGTTCAGGTTTCTGTCGATTGCAAAGTAATAGTCAAACAGGGTGCCTCCGTGGATTTTAATAAGGCCGTCCTTGGGTTTTTCGGTGATAAAAAGGGGAGCGTAGTAGCTCATTTTTCCACTTTTTTTGAGGGAAGGCATATCAAAAAACGGAGCAACCAGAGACAGGATGATTGCAAAGCCCAGGATCGCGATAAAGTAGAACCCGGTATAGATCGAAAGTACAACCAAAACCAATAGGACAGCAAAAGCAAGCAAAGCCAAAGCAAGCAGGAATTTGTTTTGCGCTTTAGGCGTTTTGGTATAGAATTTATGATTTCTAAGGAAGGGTTCGGCCCTGGGTTTAGAATTCAAAAGGACTGGTTTTTGAAATTAAAGGCCATCAAAAATAAAAGGTAGGACTTTAAAGTTGGTTTGTTTTGGAGGAAAAATAGCGTTTCTGTTGAGATAGCACTTTTTGAAATTGGTCCCGAAGTCTTTACAGATGCTATTCTTTTTCTGTTCTCAAAGTTTAACCTCTAGTTCTTTAACGCCCTCTTCGGGTGGTCCAAATCGTAATTTGGCAACTGCTCCTTTCATAAAGTTTGATTTTTCTAAAATCGGTTTGACAGCTTTAAAAAGGATTTCTGCATTTGCACCGTACATATAAAAACAATTATCATTATTATGCATAGCTAGTTCGTGCCCGTCAAATTCTCCAACGCCTTCTTTATTAATGTGCTTTTCAAGTGTATCTTCTAATTGATAAAGTGGCTCAAGTGAATCCATTTCATAACGAAAATGTACAATTACGGCGTGTTCCGGTTCCTGTGGTTTGGAGTAGGTTTTATTTTTTCCAAAGAGTTTATTAAATAGTCCCACGTTGTATGAGTTTGTTTATTGCTAAAAATTTCTGGAGATTGTGTTTTGGTAACTATAAAGATCGGTTTTTTAAATCTTTTACTGAATACCGTAAATACATTAAAAAGGAGCTTAATATATTTTTTTAATGACTGGAATTTTTTGTCAGGCTCTGTTTGACTTGTTCAACAAAACGAGCTTTAATCTTAATAAGGATGACTCCGTGTTTTGCTTTTTCCCCAAGTACTTCGATATCCTTATCTTTCTTAAGAATGCTTACCGCTTTGATCCAATCTGGATCGATGGAAGAAGTAAAGTTTTCAGAATTGTCCAATTCTATTCGATCTTCATCAAGCTCAACAACATATAGGGGCTTATGGTCTAAAGGCGTGGCACTGCAAATTATCCTAACGCGCTTATCACTTTGCTCAATGGAATCTACCACTTGTGCCTTGGCTGAAATACAAAGCAGGAGGAGCGTGGTAAGTTGAAGTAATTTGATCACGTAAGATTTTTTAAGGAAAATTATTATTGATTTGGATATTGCAGGTCTGTCTTCATAATGCCTTTTTCACCGTGTACATTAGACCAAAAAAATCGATGTAAGAATTTATTTGAACTATTAAACACCCAAATATCACGCTGCATATTTTCTTTTTTTAATTCTAAAAGTATTTGCTTAATCTCATTATCCGTATCTAAATCAGTTGACTTTTCTTTTATATAAACGTGAAGATAACCTCTCATGCATTCATCATTGAATATGGTGTCAATTCGTTTTTTATTTTGATTTAGGGCTGCTATAATTTTGTATTCGCTGTCGGATAGTTTTTCGTTGTTACATTCTAAAGCATCACAGCTCGAAAGTATTACCAAACTTAAAAATGTAAGAATTTTGATTAATTTCAAAAATTTATGTATTTCCATTATTATATTCTTGCTACTATAAATATTGTGTAGTATGAATAATAGGCTGAAAATTAAATATTAACTTTTAAGAACTGAACTAGGGATTTTCATTGGACCCATTGTAACGGTGTTGCTTTTTAATATTTACGATATAAACAAATTTCTTTCAAGGATTCAATTTGTTTTCCGTGTAATTTATTCAATTCGTTTTTATCTATTTTAACTCTAACTTTTCCGTATTTGTCGTATGGGTGAGCTTCTGTTTTTTGATTTCTCTTTGAATTTATTTCAATCCAGTATCTATTTGTTTTTGGAAGCTCTTCATTAATAACTTTTGCATCTAAATTTACTCCGAACTCATTTGCAGGCTTGTTTAGGTTTAAGCGTTCACATATTTTGTCAAAGCATAGGTTATTAAAGGTGTTTAGGTTTAAAATTGCTATTGAAGGCTCACTATCTCTAAACTTTTCATAAGCGAGAAGAGATTCATTTAAAACATCGTAAACTTTGTCATTATCCCAAATAGTTCTATTGAAAAATGTTTCAGGACTTGGTATGCTATAAACATTTTTTAAAGTCTGAATTATATAATCTTCAAAGACGCCACCTTTAATTCTTTTTACATAGCTGTTATAATCATTATTTACATCTAACCCTAGAAATATACTCAAGTTACGAAGGGAAAGGTATAAGCCTTGTAGAGCGAGTAAATCCTTTTTATCTTTTAATAATCTTATAGTAAACAGCTTTTTGAATGTATTGTCAGTTGAAGAAATAAACTTATAGTCATTAATTTTTCTTTCTATAAAATAATTACCGCCATTTTCGACTAATAATAGCTCGAACAGTTCATTTTTTTTGTTGTGATATAACCAGTCAATCATATAGTACCTAACAAGCCAATTTCTATTTCCTTTAGAAATATATTTTTCAAATATTTTTTCGTTGAAATCAATATTTGGAAACCATTTAAAGATCAAAGCTGTAAGATGATGAAATAATATATCCTCATCTGTCAATACTGAATTTAGGAACGATAGAACATCTACAGAGTTTTTATAATGCTTTTGCAAGTAGAATAAAATTCCCTCAAATTGAGTTAGAAGTAATTCATAATTTGAGATTATGATGTCTTTCACGTCCTTGTCTTTATTCAATTTAAAAAGCGAAAAACCTATTATTGTTTTATCTAAATATTCTTCCTTTCTTTTATCATTATCAATCTCAAAGCAATCAAGGAATCGCTTTTTTAATTGACGATGAGTTTTAGATTTTAGTTTTTTAGATGGCTTGCCATCAGTTTCTTTGAAGTACTCTTTGTTTATTGAGGAAAATTTATTGTTTTGAACTTTTAGCTCTTTTTTAATATCAACTATTTCTTTCGTATATATTTTACCTCCTTGAGGAATTAGTCCTAAGTCTCTGGAAATTAGGTCTAAAGCGGCTATGGCTTTTCTTGATACTTTTTTGTCTTTGCTGAAAATTCTTATATCATCAACATATCTTAAATATTTAATTTCTAGCTTACCTTTAGTTGTGATTTCGTCATCAAGATAAATTAAATATAAATCAGCTAAGAACGCTGAAGCAAGTGGTCCTTGTGGTATGCCGTGTTTTGAAATAAAAGTTTTATGATTGAAGTCTCCTGTCCAAGTTTCTAAAAAACTATCTAATAAATCCAAGACAGCATCTTCAATATCATAATTCTTTCTTAGGATTTGAAATAATATATTATGATCAATGGTATCAAAAAAGGAAGCGATATCAAACTCAGACAAATATTTATATCCTTGTTCAAAATATTTTATAGAACGCTCACTAAATTTTTTCCAGCTTTTTTTCCAGGGTTGAAAGAAAAATATTTTGTCTACCTCATTAGTACTTGACGGATTTACAATATTTCCAAAAATTGTGTTTTCATATAAAGGCGCAATTTTGTCATATGCAGAATCTGCGATTATATTTACTATCGCTTGATATACTAATAAATCTGTGAACTTAAGCATTGAGAGAGGACGAACTAATTCATTCTTTTTTGGAATAAAAATTTTGTGAGCTCTTTCAGGCTTATATGTTTTCGTTTTTAATTGCTCAATTAAAGTTTGAAGGTTTGAATTCAGAAAAGTTTCAAAAATTTTTAAATCTGAATAATAGATACTCTTGTATAAGTTTCTTTGAGCTGTTTTCAATCTGTAAAAAGCTAATTCAAAATTCTCTAGAGTTAAGAGTTTATCGTATTGATTCATCTAGTTCTTTGTAGTTTAGGTCGGTCATAATGCGCCACAACTTATTATATTCAACTCAAATATAGCTGTTTGTAAAAGCGATTGGCGGGATGTCTATACTTTTTTCAGCTGGTTTAGCACTCTAATTAATACTCCAACTGCACCTTATACGAGTTTTTAAAAACCTTAAAATCTTCCTTGTCGATCCCGTTTTATTTAAAATCAAATTCTTCCTGAAGACCGTTTTTGGCAGTTTCCGCATTTTCAACAAGCATTTTTGCAAGTGAAATGATGCGATCTAGCCGATTCTGTATGATTTTTATTTTTTCCTTTGGCTCATTAGAATCGGGTTTATAAAAATAATCCATCCCTTTTTCGTAATCGATTGTAACGTAGTTTTCGTATTTCGTATTAAAGCCCTCAATTTCATCCAGAAACATTTGATGAGACGTATTGAAATTGGCCAATCCTTTAAATAACTCCGCATTTATATTTGCTAACTTATCGCTGTTCGATAACGAATTGATGATCTCGAGATGCCAATAATCACCGTAAAGAAACTTGTTAGCGGGTATCTTTTTTATAGAAATAAGGCTGTCTAAATCCTTTTTATAATTCTGAAATAAATTAATAAAGCCTCTTTCATTTTCTTCCCGGCCCGATACATAAAAGGCATTCAAATCTTCATAGATGGCACGATAAACTTGAACCTCTTCCTCTTTCTTATCCTGGGTTTCTTTTCGGGCATTTAACCAAAACGCTAAGAAGACCCCAATAAACACCACAAAAAAGTCGAAAAAGTATTTTGTGGTTTTTGGAATCAATAACCTGATTTTTTTTAAAAATTTCTTCATTTGGTTTTTAAGATTAAATGATAGCCACTACAGTGCCGGTGCAACCGGTTGAATCACTTGAATTTAGCCTGGTGTAAATATAGACTTACACCTCACAAATCCTTTACTGAATCCCGTAAAAACATTAAAAAGGGGGCAATTGCCCCCTTTTTCACTAATACTTCAACTGCACCTTATGCGAATTTTTAAGAATCTCGAGATCTTCGTTGTTGATCTCGTGTTTGGCTGAGGATTCTTTTCGGTGTTTTTTCTTGAGTTCCTGGCGGTTCAGGCTTTTTAAAAAGCGGCGCATCTGCTTTTCGTTTTGCAAAATAAGACCGGGTACGGGCACCGAGTCGCCGTTTTTATCTTTGGCCACCATCGTAAAATAGCTGGAGTTGCAGTGTTTGATGGTGCCGCTGTGAATGTCTTCGGCCTCTACCCGTATGCCTACCACCATCGAGGTGCGGCCCACAAAATTAACCGAGGCTTTCATCACCACGAGTTCGCCCACCTCAATGGGCCTTAAAAAATCTACGGTATCTACACTGGCGGTCACGCAATAATTGCCGCTGTGTTTAGACGCGCAGGCAAAGGCGATCTGGTCCATCAGCGAGAGAATGTAGCCGCCGTGTATTTTTCCACTAAAATTGGTGTGTGAAGGCAGCATCAGTTCGCTGATGGTTACCCGTGATTGTTCAATGGTTTTAAAGTTTTCCAAAGTATCTAAGATTTACTCGCGGTTAAAATGCGGGGATTGTTCTTTACTGATGTCGGTGATAAAATATTTGGTGTCGCCCCAAAAGAAAAAGGTAGCGTAGCGCTCCTCATAGGTGAGTTTTACATAACTGCCCTGATATTCCTTGAGCTTATCAATCACGTCCTGCTTGCTGCCCATCACCGAAAAGTCAAAGATCTGTGCGCCGCTAATACCCTGACTGATCTGACCTTCCCAGGTTTTTACCAGCACGCCCTTTTTACTGAATTTAATGAGTTCGCCGGCTCGTGTACCCTCACTGTAGGGGACAAAATAGACGAAAGCATAGAAGAGCACCGCAAAGGCGATGATTCCGGTTAAGACAAGGGCTAAGAGTTTTTTCATGGGTTTTCGGTTTAAGCGAAATCTAATTCGTAGTCTAGTTAAGGTGTGATTATTTTTCTAAGATTCGTTTTGTCAAATCCATTCGTCCGTGTAAAATCCGGGTAATCTCAATGGGTTTGTTGATTCGGTTCCGATAAAAGATAATGTGCCGGCCGGTTTTTAGTCCGAACAATTCATGGATTATTCCTTTATAATTTTTGCCTAATTTAGGATTATTGGCAATTTCCTGACAGCTTTGAATGAGCAAATTATAATATTGATCGGCCTGTTTTTCAGACCATTTTTCAACCGTGTATTCCCAAATTTCAGTCAAATCCTGAACGGCCTTATTGGTCAATTCATAACTAGCCATTTACTTTAGGTCTGGCTTTAAGTGCCTGCAGGTGTTTTTCAGGATCAAAATCTGAAGCAATACCGCTATCTATGCCTTCCTGAATCGCTTTTCGTAAAGCCAGGGTTTTAGTTTCCTCATCTTCCAAAAGCCGAAGTCCGGCCCTGATCACTTCACTAACGTTTTTATACCGCCCTGCCGAAATCTGATTGTTTACAAACTCGTCAAAATAGGTTCCTAATGAAACCGATGTGTTTTTACTCATGACTTTGAAATTTGCCTAAAAATACCAAAAATTGGTATAATTCGGAATAACTTTTTAGTTTTCTAATGTATCATCATCAGCGCTGTTAAGCAACTTTTGATCGAGCTGTTTCCCGGTTTTAGCACCCAGTTTGCGTAGTTTTTCAACCCGGCTAACGAGGTTGCCTTTGCCGGTGAGTTTGGTCATCGTGCGCTCCCATGTGTTTTGTACCGTTCCCAGCTGGCTGCCTATTTTCGCGAGTTCTTCGGTAAGCAGGGTAAACGAGTCGTACAATCTGCCGGCATGGGTGGCGATCTCTATGGCGTTGCGTTTTTGCCGGTCGTTTTGCCAGAGGTTTTCGACCAACTTAAGCGCGGCTAGCAGGGTAGAAGGGGTAACGATGATTACATTCTTAGTAAAAGCCTCCTCGTACAATCGCGGTTCGTGTGCCGAAGCCAGTGCAAATGCAGGCTCGATGGGTACAAACAGAAAAACCGTATCGGGGCTTTGGGCAACCAACTGCTCGTATTTTTTGGAAGCCAAAGTGTTGATGTGATTTTTAACCGACTGGATATGTTGTTTTAAATACGTAGCTCGAAGCGCCTCGTCGGTTTCTGAAACGTAACGTTCAAAAGCCACCAGCGAGACCTTGCTGTCTACGATCATCTTTTTGCCGTCGGGCAAATGAATGAGCACATCGGTGACGAGGCGTTTGCCGTTTTCATCGGTATGCGCGTCCTGCAAGGAGTACTCGCGGCCGTTCTCGAGACCCGATTTTTCCAGAATACGGGTCAGGATGAGTTCGCCCCAATTCCCCTGCATCTTGGCATCGCCTTTCAGCGCTTTAGTAAGGTTGTCTGCATCCTTACTCATTTGCAGGTTTAAAGCCGCCAGACCTTTAATTTGCTCGCGCAGTTCGCTATGGCGCCCCAGACTTTCCTTGTTGGTTTCTTCGACTTTTTTCTCAAAACTGTTGATCTTTTCCTGCAGGGGTTTTAAGATGGTATCCAGGTTTTCTTTGTTTTGCAGGGTAAACTTGCTCGATTTTTCGTCCAGCAATTTGTTGGCAACCAGTTCAAAGTCTTTGGTAAACTTTTCCTGAAGCTGCTCCAGCTCGCCGGTTTTTTCGCGGATACGCTCTTCCAAATGTTCAAATGCGGTATTGCGGGCGGTGAGTTCGTTTTGATAAAACTCCTTGTCTTCCTGCAATTGCTCGATTTTTTGCTGCAACACAGCTTCCTGTTTTAGCAATTGCCCGCGCTGCATTTCGGCATTGCTCAGGCGTTCAGAAACCTGTGCGTAACGTGCATTTTTACGCAGGGAAGTAATCAGATAGGCGATCACGGCACCTGTTAAAAGGCCGGCAAGCAGAGCAATTATGAGCAACAGCGTTTGATCCATTTGGGGGAGAATTTTCTCAAAGATAGCTAACGCCGGGGTCTTAACGAATTAAAAAGCGGCGGGAGGTTTTGTCAAAATACACATTGGTCCCGGGGAAGAGGTTTTCAAAAATCCCCTGTTCAATCAGGGCTTCGGGCGTGTTTTGAATAGCGGTGTTGTTGTGCAGTACGATGAGTTCATCGCAAAGCGAAAGCACCAATTCAATATCGTGTGTGGTACACAAAATGGTTTTTTGCTGCTGCCGCGCGATCTTTTTAAGCAGGGAGAAGATCGAAGCTTTATGGTGTAAATCGAGATGGGTGGTGGGCTCGTCGAGCAGAATGACTTCGGTGTTTTGTGCCAAAGCCCGTGCGATCAGCGCACGCTGCAACTGCCCGTCACTCAGGGCATAGCAGGCTTTGTGTTTGAGGTTTTCGAGCTCGGTCGCTGCAAGGGCAGCCTGTATTTCGGCTTTATCGTCATCGGTGAGTTTGCCCAGCCAGTTGGTATAGGGCTGGCGTCCCAAAGAAACGAGTTCGAGTACGGTAAGGTTTTTTGAAATCACCTGACTCGTAAGCACCACGCTGATTTTTAGGGATTTGGTTGCGGCATCCAGTTGATTCAGGGGTTTTCCTTCCAGAAAGATTTCCCCTTCAAGCGGTTCCTGCAGGCCTGCGAGGGTACGCAACAGGGTAGATTTACCCGAACCGTTGATGCCCACCATAGTCACAAAGCTTCCGGCCTTTAACTCGAGGTTGATGGTATTCACCACAGTTTCCTTTTCGGCTTTGCCGTAACCTACTGCGAGATTTTTGGTAGTTAAAACGCTATGTTTTGGAGTAGAGGACATCGCTTAAAACAGGAGTTTTTTCTTTCGTATTAATAACCAAATCACAATGGGCGCGCCTATGAGCGAAGTGATCGCGTTGATAGGCAGGGTGATGGGTAAGCCGGGTAATTGGGCCAGAATATCGCAGAGCAGCATCAGGACCGCACCGCCCAAAATACAGGCGGGGATAAGCGTCCAATGGTTAGAGGCTGTAAACCATTGCCTGATAAGATGTGGTACAGCAAGGCCTACAAAGGCGATGGGCCCTACAAATGCGGTAAGGCTTCCGGCCAGAATACTGGTTGAAATCAGAATTACAAAACGGCTGCGCTGCAGCGAGACCCCCAGCGTTTGCGCGTAGTAATCGCCCAATAGCAGGCTGTTGAGGTTTTTGGTAATGCTAAAGGCTAAACCGATTCCAATACAATAGCAAAGCGAAAGAATTCCCAGCGCGGCCCACGAAATATCGCCCAGGCTACCGAAAGACCAGAACATATAGCGCTGCAGTTCTTCCGCCGGACTGAAGTAGGCGAGAATACTCACCACCGCCGAAGTAAGGCTGCCAAACATTAAGCCGATGATCAATAGGGCCATCGCATCCCGCACCCGTGAAGCAACGGCAATCACCACGCTAAGCACTGCAAAACTACCCAAACTGGCGGCGATGATGGTGCCCCAGCCGTGTACCTGAAGTATTGCGGTAAGGCCCAGAGCGCTTCCGCCCAAAATAAAAAAAGCCACGCCCAGACTGGCGCCACTGCTTATTCCCAGAACAAAAGGTCCCGCCAGCGGGTTCTTAAAAAGCGTTTGCATCATAAGCCCCGCGACAGCTAGTCCGCTACCGGTCATCACAGCCGCCAGGGCTTTGGGAATGCGGTAATCGAGTATAATATACGTCCATGCTTCCCGAATGCTGTCGTCGCCTGCAATCACTTTGAAAATTGCAGAAAGCGGGATGTACACCGATCCCAATGCGATGTTGAGCAGCAACAGGAGCAGTACGCCTACGCCCAGCAGTGTAAATTTGGTGCTATGACCTGATCTAGTCTTCAAGGCGGGAGTAAAAATGAAATTGATGATCGGTTAGGAGTTGCGGGTGTAAAATCGCTACAAGATCTTCAAGCACCCAATCGGGTCGTGACGAGGCGAGTTCGTAATACAACATCCCGCCGGTTTCGCCTTTTGCGGCAGCAAAACTGTAGATTTTTTGTTCGTTGAAGGCTTTAAAGCGGGTGTAGGCTTCGTTGGCGTCTGCCAGATCGCTAAAGCGTTCAAAGGCATTGGGTGCGATCCAGAAATCGGCATCCTGAGCGGTGTTGAGCACCTCTTCGATACTCAGGGCGGCGCTGCCGGTTCCTTCGGTGTCTTTGTACAGGTAATCTCCGTGTGCGTCTGCAACTAAAGTTGCGGCCCAGCTGTCGCCTTTAGGCAAATACCAAACGTCTTTAAACATCGCACCGCTGATTACCGTGGGTTCTTGCGGAGCGGTCGCAGCTTTTTGTTTGAGATCGAGATAGCGTTTTTCAATACCTGTGAAGATAGAATCGGCCATATCCTGTTTGTCATAAAGCGCCGCAAAGAATTTGATCCATTCGGCCTGGCCTAAGGGCGTGGTTTCGGTCCAGTCGCCGTTATACAAAACCGGAATCCCGGCCCGTTGCAGGGAATTGATGGTTTTGTTTTCACCTTCCACACCAAAGGTTATGACCGCATCCGGGTTGAGGTTGATGGCGCTTTCGGTGTTGATCGATTCGTTTTGACCCAATTCCTGTACTTCGCCGTTTTTGATGCGGGCGCGGGTTTTAGGAGACGAAATGTAATCGAGATTCGGGAAACCTTTCAGGCTGGCTTCCACACGCAACAATTCCAAAGCGGGAATGTGCGTGGTAGAGGTGACCACAATGCTTTGTATGGGAATGTTTATCACGGCATTGACCTTTACGCTGTCCGGAAGTTTTTGACCTTGTTTGAGTAAAGCATAACGAAAGGTTTTATCGCTTCCGGGCCAGGCCTGAGTGACCGTGAGCAGCGTATACGCTTCATAATCCAGAATGTTGAAGCCTTTAGCATACTTCATCTTTTGCTCCTGTGATGCTTTCGCGGAAGCGGGATCGTTTGCTTTTTCATTTTTGCAGCCGCTAAAAACGAGCAGGAACAGGACTAAAAGGGAGGCTAAGTTTTTTGCTTTCAAAATAATACGGGATTTGGAATTTTTAAACACCGCCTCAAAAGTAAGATTAATTAAAAAAAGGCGTGCAGGCTTATGGATTTGATTAACTTCGTGCCCGAATTTTGGTGGCAATTTTCAGTCTGAAAAATGCCTTAAAAGGGAATCAGGTGACCAAAATTCAGAATTCAGAATTCTGAATTCTGAATTGACGAAGTCCTGAGCTGTTCCCGCAACTGTAAGCTTATTCCGCATTAGCGGAAGGTAAAGATTGCTCTTTAATACCACTGCCCACACCGGGCGGGAAGGTTGATCTTTATACGCGAGCCAGGAGACCTGCCTTTATTCACTTTTGTCAAACCTTCGGGATAAAGGTTTGTATGAAGGTGACTTCATACCTTTTCTCGTACAATTTTATTTTAAATGATTACCAAAAAGTATGTTTTGGGCGGCGCATTATTGGCGTCCCTGTCGGTTTTTGCTCAACAGGAGGAACCACAAAAACTGGAAGAGGTCGTGGTGACCGACTCCAAATTTGAATTGAAACGCGAAAACAGCGGTAAAGTAGTGACCCGCATCACCCGCGACGAACTCGAAAAACAGGAAGGGAAATCGGTTGCCGAGATCCTGAGTACCGTAAGCGGCATCAGCATTAACGGCGCACAGAGCAATGCGGGGCAAAACATCAGTATTTTTGCACGCGGGGGTAACAACCGGCAGGTGCTCGTACTTATTGACGGGGTGCAGCTTAATGATCCTTCAAACATAGCTTCCGATTACGATTTGCGTTTACTTGATGTGAATAGCATTGAGCGTATAGAGATTATCAAAGGCGCGGCCAGTACCCTTTACGGAAGCGGTGCGGCTACAGCGGTGATCAACATCATTACGCGCAAGGCTTCCAAAGACAAAATCGCTTTTGAAGCCACTTCTGTTGCCGGGACCAATGAGTCGCAAAATGACCGGGATTTTAGCTTTAATGATTTCCAAAACCGGGTTTCGGTAAACGGTACGCTCGATAAATTTACCTATCTGGTAGGTTTTGCACAGCAGTATACAGACGGACTTTCGGCTGTGATTGACGCAGACAGCAACGAGAAAGACCCGTTTTCGCGCTACAGCACGCAAGTGAAGTTTGGGTATGACTTTGGTGAACGTTTCAGTCTTACCGCTTATGGAAACTACGATAAGATGGATGTGGATTACGACAATTCCTTCCCTCTGGAAGATGCAGCTTACCGCTCGTTCAGCAAGCAGTATCGCGGCGGGGTCAATTCCGAGTTTAACTACAACAAGGGAAGCATTACCTTAAATGCTGCCTATAACAGCATTGAGCGCGAGTTTCAATCGGCTTTTCCCAATGCGTATGATTCAGACAGCTATATTTTGGATGTCTTTAACCGCTATACGTTTAATGAGAAATTTTATACGGTTTTGGGACTGAATCACATCAACAGCCGCACCTATTTTGGGGAGCAGGAAACCTCTCAAATCACCGATCCCTATGCTAATGTGGTGTATGTGTCTGATTTTGGACTGAATGTAAACGCCGGTGCACGCCTCAATAATCACAGCGAGTACGGAAGCCACCTGACCTATAGTCTGAATCCTTCATTCACTTTTGATCAGCAGGAAGGCTATTTGAAGTTTTTTGGAAGCTATGCAACTTCATTTATCGCGCCTTCGCTTTCGCAATTGTATGGAAATTTTGGCGCCAACCCCGATTTGCAGCCTGAAGAAGACCGAACTCTGGAAGGCGGGATAGAGTGGAAGGCAGGTACTTTTCGCGTTAGCGGAACCTACTTCAACCGTCTGGAAGAAAACTTTATAGATTATGTGACCATCGATCCGGTAACTTTTGAAGGGGAATACCAGAATGTGACTGAAGATTTTACGGTACAGGGTGCTGAATTTGAACTGGAAGGGAAACTTTTTAAACTTATTGATTTGCGTGCCAATTATACGTTTACCGAGCCTAAAGACCGCCAATTGCTGCGTTTACCAAAGCATACGGCTTTTGGTCAGCTGGGTCTCAATCTGAATAGCGGAACCTTTTTCTCGGCCAGTTATCAATACCGGGGCGAGCGAAGTGACAGTGATTTTACTACCGGAGAGCAGGTAAGTCTTGATGCTTATGGGTTGTTTGACCTGTATTTGAGCCAAAAGATTCTGAAGAATCAGGTCAATCTTTTTGTAGGCCTCAACAATGTATTCAATACCGATTATGTAGAGTTGGTGGGCTATACCACACGTGGAAGAAATATTCGATTTGGATTGAATCTTTCGCTCTAGCTTAAGCAAAGCACATAAAAAAACCCGGCTTTTGAATCTTCAAAAGCCGGGTTTTTAGTTTATCACAACATCTTACTTTTTGATAAGAGGTAAATTATCAATATACATTTTTTGGTAAATAGGTGATTGATCTTTCAAACCTTGTATTTCAAGTAGGTTACTTTTCTGACTAGAACTTTTTCCACTATAAGATCGTCCTATAATTTGATCTAAAGCTATTTTCAATAAAGGTTCTTCCGGATCTCCTAAAATCCCCAGATTGTCAAGCGATTCAGTCGCATTAAAATCAGGTGTCAGTCCGGAGGGAGGTCCAACAACATCATTTGCGTTTGCATAGGTAAATATCAGAGGCTGTACTGCATAGGTATGATTGGGATTCGCATTTTCTCTTCCAAAATTTTGGCTATCATATAGCGTTGCAGAGGCTTCAAATTTACCAACAGTACCATTCCCAATAAGCTGCACATCGATGTAAGGCTCAAGACCTATAGCCGTAAGTTCGCTTGCTGAGGCTGTATAGGATTTCAAACCAATAACATAAAGGCGTGAAAGGTTTAAACTGTTTATAGGTTCTTGTTGGGGTGTACCTGTAAAAATTGTAGCGTTAAATCTGTTTAATAGACTTTCCGGACCCTGAGATTCAAAGAATGCCTGATATTCATCGTTCCAGCGTTGTTTGATGAGGATTTCGCCATTAAACTGACCGGTAATCATAGAACATAAATCGATTGCTGAAGCAACTGAGCCTCCACCATTATATCTGAGGTCAAGTACAAGATCTTGTATTCCATCTGCTTCAAAATCTGCGAAAGCAGCATTTAATTCATCATCAAATTGAGAGACAAATGAGTTATACATTAAATACCCAATTTTAGTACCATTTACATCAAGGGTTTTGCTAACTAAAATAGGGTTTTCAGTAAGCTGTATTTTTGAAATACTTACATCTGAAGTTGCAATTGATAAGGTTTGAGAATTCTCAAATCCTGGAGAAATACCTAATGTATAATTATCTAAGTTTAACAGGTCGATTGCCTGAGAGCTAAGAGAACTACCTGCAATAGTAAGTCTATTACCGTTTATGGTTATAAGAGCCTGACCTCTAGATAAGCCCGCGTTTGCACCCGGAGAGTTAGGAACTACATAGCGAATTATCCCTGCAGCGTATCGTACACCATCAAGTGTGTAGGCTACAAATGAAAGCTCTAAACCATCAGACTTTGAAATGCCTGAAAAGGCATTTTCCAATGCGACATAATTTTCTGTTGCAAAGCTGAAACGGTCTATGTCTGCTTCAAGTTTTTCGAAAAAATCGAGAGGGTCATCTTCACTTGCTAAAAAATCAACGTATGCTGCTTCAGAATTAAATCTATTATTTGCAAGAACGGGAACTCTTGATTTGTATAAATAAACTTCATTCATCGCCTGGTACATAAAATCCTGAACCGGGAAATCGGCACGAGTAAGTGCCGGGGTTTCTTCTTCGGGGGTTTCTTCTACAACAGGTGGCGTGTCATCATCCTTAGAACAGCCTGTAAATACAAGCAGACCCAGGAGTAGGAGTACTAAATTCTTTTTCATAGTCATCTTTAAGGGGTTATTTATCTTTTGTTTTGCAAGGCTTCCGGCAGGTTGTCAATATACATACGCTGAAAGTCAGGGCTTTGGTTTTCAACCGCTGTGAAATGTTCAAATTTTATACCACTTCTGGTTTTTCCGGAAGGGCTTCTTCCCAGGATCTGATCTAAAGCCAGGCTGAGCAGGGGTTCGTTTTCATCGCCCAGCACACCAAGATTGGTCAAATTTTCCCGAAGTTCAAAATCCGGGATAATTCCGGTAGGTGGACCTACCGTGCCTGCTGAGTTTTCATAGGTGTAAACCAAAGGCTGAATGGCATAAAAATGCCGTGGATTTAAACTCCGGTCATTTCGGCTAAAATCATCAGAGTCATATAAAGTGAGAGAGGCCTCAAATTTACCAACCGTAGTGGTGCCTATTGTTTTAACCTCAATGTAGGGCTTAAGACCGATAATGGTGAGTTCACTCGCCGAGGCGGTGCTGCCGGTAGTTATTACAAAAAGGCGGGTCAGATTGAGGCTATTTATTGCATCTTTGTTTGAAATACTATTGTCAAAACGGTCGAGCAGATTTTCGGGATTCCCAGCTTCAAAAACTGCCTGTACCTCCGGGTTCCAACGTTGTTTGGTAATTACCTGACCGTTAAATTGCCCGGTGATCATCGAAGTGAGGTCAATAGCTGTTTCTACAGAGCCACCACCGTTATAACGCAGGTCAAGCACGAGGTCTTCGATGCCATCTGCCTTAAACTGTGCGAAAGCATTGTTGAGCTGCACGTCAAAATTACGCCGGTAGGCGTTATACATCAAATAGCCTATTTTACGGGTATTGACGGTGAGTGTTTTGGCAATAAAAACCGGGTTTTCGGTATATTCTACCTGAGTGAGGTCAATGCTTACGCCCGTGGGTTGTAAATTGTCATTGGTGTCAAATTCGGCCAGGTCAATACTAAACACATCCAGATTGAGCAATTCGCGGGAACGTGCGCTAAGCGAATAGGTGCCATCAGCATTAGCCGTGGTGGTCAATCGCTCTCCATTAACGCTGTTGAATAACATTCCGCGTTCAACACCGGCTGCAGATGCTGGCGTCTCGGGCAACACATAACGCACCCAGGCAAAGGCAAAATTGGGATCGTTACGGTCTAGCGATAAACCGTACTCAATTCCCGAAGTTTTAGAAATCCCGGCAAAACTGCGCTCAAGTTCACGATAATCGTCTGTTATAAAGCTAAAACGGTCTCCGGGAGTCACTAAACCATTGTAAAAGAAATTTTCCGGAGTGTCAAAGCTGTTTAAAAAGTCATTGCGCTCTTCTCGCGATTCAAAAAAGTCATTGGCGAGTTCCGGTACTTCGGGCTTGTACAGGTAGTAAAGCTGCATCCCGTCGTAAATAAAATTTTTAATTTCGAGAAACGAAACCGGGCCTAGTTCGTCATCCCTATCGGTACTGCAAGAGAGACTAAAAAGCGCAAAAAACAGGATGAGAAGACTTGAGGCTATCTTTTTCATTAACAACGTATTTTTTTTGAACGTTAAATTTAAAGGTTTATTACCTTAAAAAAGGTTTGCTGTAACAAAATTTATACTGAGTCGTCATCCTGATAACTAACCACAAGAAGAAATGAACCAAAAGGAATTTTTAGCTCACGTGACTCCCGTACAGGACCGGCTGTACCGCCTTGCAAAGCGGTTGCTGGTTTCTGAAGACGAGGCGCAGGACGCTACACAAGAGGTTCTTATAAAATTATGGTCGTATCGCAAAAAGTTTAAAAAGCTCAAAAGTGTGGAAGCCTTTGCAGTAACCATAACCAAGAATCATTGTTACGATAAGCTGAAGCTGAAAAGCAGCAGCAATTTGCAACTGGTACACACCAATTATGAAGATGAGCATTATAATACGGTAAAGCATACCGAAAATCAGGACAGCGTAAATTGGGTATTGAAATTGATGAATGACTTACCCGAACAGCAACGACTGGTTTTGCATATGCGTGACATAGAGCAGTACAGTAACAGTGAGATTGCTGAAGAATTAAATTTAAATGAAACAGCGGTGCGTGTGACGCTTTCGAGAGCCCGAAAAACCATACGCGAACAATTGCTAAAAAAACACAACTATGGAATTAGATAAAATTGAAAACCTGCTCCAGCTTTATTTTGAAGGGGAGACTTCTTTGGAGCAGGAAGCCCAGTTGCAGAACTACTTTACTAGTGACAAGGTAGCCGCGCATCTGGAAGAATACAAGCCTTTGTTTGCAGCTTTTGCCGTTGCCCGGGAAGGTAGTTTTAACCGAACCTTAGAACTCCCTGAGGATAAGCCCAAACGCTACTGGATACCCATTGCAGCGAGTATTTTGCTTTGTGTAGGTCTGTTTTTGACCTTCAATAAGCAATCTGCATCAGAGCAGGATCTGGGTACTTATAAAGACCCGGAGGTAGCAGCCTTAAAAACCAAGCAGGCTCTGTTTATGATGGGCAACTTTGTAAACAAAAGTACCGGTAACCTCAATAAGCTTGATGCTTTTGAAGAAACCACCAATCAAATTTTAAAATAATCAAAATCAAAAAACGATGAGAAAATTAGTAATTACAATCCTTTTGGTAAGCGTGAGTCTTACCGGTTTTTCACAAAGCTTCGAGAAGTTTGAAGATATGAAAGATGTAACCGCAATGGTTATGAATCAAAAAATGTTCAAGCTACTCGGCAAGATGGATCTCGACTCTAAAGATCCGGAGATGAAAAATTACATCAATATGGTTAACAGCCTTAAGGAAATTCAGGTATATGCAACAAAGAATCCCTCTGCCGCGGGTATGATGAAGAGTGAGTTTAATGCGTACAGGTCATCGCAAAAGCTAGAGCAGTTGATGCGCGTTAAGGACGACGGTAAAAACGTGAATTTTTACTACAAGCCCGGTAAAAGCGAAGATTTCGTAAGCGAGTTTCTGATGTTTTTAAACGGCACAGGTGATGAAGACACCGTTATCATCAAAATAACCGGAGACATTGACCTTAAAGAAATAGGTAAGATCGCGAGCAGCATCAATTTTGAAGGCAGCGAAGAACTTAAGAACGTAAAAGTAAACTAAGATGAACTTTCTAAAATCAGGCGTACTTGCTCTGGCTATTTTCAGCCTAATAGGCTGTAATAATGAGCAATCGCTACAGGAATACTATATAGACAGCAAGGAGAATGACGCGTTTATCTCGCTCGATGTGCCCACAAGCCTTCTTGCCCCGGCAAGCGAAAAGCTTTCGGCAGATCAACAAAAAGTGGTGAATTCAGTTAAAAAAATCAATCTGCTGGCTTATTCTCTGAAGGATACGGGTTTTTACAATACCGAAACGACTAAGCTTAAAGACATCCTTAAAAACGATAATTATGACGAGTTGATGAAAGTAGGCAATAGCGGGCAACGTATGCGTATTTTTATCAAAGGCGATGAAGATGCTATTGATGAGGTTGTGCTCTTTGCTCAGGACGAAAACAAAGGCTTTCTGGTAGCCCGCGTTCTGGGTGAGGATATGAACGTAGCAGACATGGTCCGTTTTGCCGAAACGATGGATACCAGCAGCGCTACACTCAATACCGGTGGCTTTGAAGGGATTATGGATGTCTTCAAATAAATAGGGAATCCTAAAAATTAAAGAGAGCTTCGGCTCTCTTTTTTTGTTTTAAAAGGCTTCATACCGGTCGCGCGAAAGCTCGGGTTTCAGGTCTTAATGTCGTATTTTTGCACCAAACAATTGGTTATGAATAAAGGCATATATATTGCGACTTTAGAGCCTAACAGTGGTAAGTCTATCGTATCCCTTGGGCTTATGCGAACGCTGCTGGGAAAAACGGCAAAAGTGGGTTATTTCAGGCCCGTGATAGACGATAGTAAAGGGGATACTAAAGACAACCACATCAGCACCGTGCTGTCTTTCTTTGACATACCGCTCGACTATGAGGACGCCTATGCTTTTACAACCAGCCAACTCATTAAAAAACGGAACAAAGGGAAGTCCGGCGAAATTCTGGATACCATTATTACCAAATATAAAAACCTGGAGGATCAGTTTGATTTTGTACTGGTTGAAGGCTCCGATTTTACAGGAGAGGGCAGTGTGTTTGAATTTGATACCAATGTGCTTATTGCTAAAAACCTGGGGCTTCCGGTTATTTTGGTTGGCAGCGGAGTAGGGAAGACCGAAGACGAACTGCTGGGAAGTTTGCAAATTGCCTATACCTCCTTTACCGAACGCGATGTTTCGGTGATGGGTGTGGTGGCCAATAAGGTGCAGCCCGAAAATTTACAGATAGCCAAGAAAGGACTTAGGAATTTCCTCCCTGATCATGTCGAGGTTTTTGCGATTCCCTTTACCGAAAAACTCGCGCATCCTACCATTAAAGAAATCGTACAGGAACTGGACGGGAAAGTGCTTTTCGGTACCGAATTTTTAGACAACCAGACCGGAAACTTTGGCGTGGGTGCGATGCAATTGCGCAACTACCTCACCCACTTAAAGCAGGACAGCCTGGTGATCACGCCCGGTGACCGTGCAGATATTATTCTGGGTGCTTTGCAGGCCAATATTTCGACTAATTACCCACGTATTTCGGGTATAATTTTAACCGGCGGACTGGTTCCGGAAGAACCCATTTTAAAATTGATAGAAGGTTTGTCACAGATTGTACCTATTGTTTCGGTTGACGACGGTACGTTTTCGGTAACTAACCGTGTAGGAAATATCAAGTCTAAAATATACGCCACCAGTAAGTCGAAGATTGAAACTTCGCTAACCGTTTTTGAGAAGGAAGTTTCTTTCGATCAGCTTATTGAGCGCCTCATCAATCTGGAACCCAAAGGCATTACCCCGCGCATGTTTCAATACGGTTTGATGAAGCGTGCCGCAACGGCTAAGAAGCACATCGTGCTGCCCGAAGGTACAGATCCGCGGATTCTAAATGCAGCCGTACAGCTGGTGGAACTCGATATTGTACAGATTAGTCTTTTAGGCGAGCTGGATAAAATTAAAGAAGTAGCGGTACAGCACAGTATTCCGCTGAATCTCGAAAAGGTTCGGGTGATCAATCCCATAACTTCAGAGCATTTTGAAGATTACGTCAACACCTTTTACGAGTTGCGTAAACACAAAAATGTGAATATGGACATCGCCCGCGACTGGATGGCCGATGTTTCCTATTACGGGACGATGATGATCTACAAAGGTCATGCAGACGGGATGGTAAGCGGTGCTGCGCATACCACAGCGCATACCATAAAACCGGCGCTTCAGTTTATCAAGACCAAACCGGGTGTTTCGGTGGTTTCTTCGGTGTTCTTTATGTGTCTGGAAGACCGGGTTTCGGTTTTTGGAGATTGTGCCATTAACCCGAATCCTTCGGCAGGCGAACTGGCAGAAATCGCTATTTCTTCCGCAGAAAGCAGTCTGGCATTTGGTATTGAACCCAAAATCGCGATGCTTTCCTATTCCTCGGGAACCAGCGGAACAGGTGAAGATGTAGACCGGGTGCGGGAAGCCACCGAAATCGTGAAATCTAAACGCCCTGATCTCAAGATTGAAGGTCCTATACAATACGATGCTGCTGTTGATGCAGCCATTGGTAAAAGCAAATTGCCCGACTCAGAGGTTGCGGGGCAGGCCAGTGTTTTGATTTTTCCAGATTTAAATACCGGTAACAATACCTATAAAGCCGTACAGCGGGAGACCGGAGCATTGGCAATAGGCCCCATGTTACAGGGTCTGAACAAGCCTGTTAATGATTTGAGCCGCGGTTGCACGGTAGAAGATATTTTTAATACCGTAATAATCACGGCTATTCAGGCGCAGGGTATTTAATACGCAAAGCGAAAAGTCAACAGATTCATTCAAAAAGTTATTCAGCTTTAAATACGATTCAGACAGATGAACATACTTGTGATCAACAGCGGAAGCTCTTCAATAAAATTTCAACTGATAGAAATGCCAATAGCCCGCGTTTTAGCCTCCGGAATGGTCGAGCGTATCGGTATTGAGGGCGGAAGCATTCAGTACAAATCAGAGCGCGGTACCCTGAAGCTGGAGGAAGATTTTGAAGATCACAATGCCGGTCTTAAAAAAATCGCAACGGTGCTGATGAATCCCCACTCAGGAGTGATTGACAGTGCAGACGAGGTGGAGGCCGTAGGGCATCGCGTGGTACACGGCGGACAGAAGTTTACCGAGACCATTCGCGTAAATGAGGAAGTAAAATCAAATATAAAGCGGCTGTTTTCGCTTGCACCATTGCATAATCCTGCAAATTTAACCGGGATTGAGGTTGCCGAAGAGCTTTTTCCGAATGCTGAGCAGGTGTGTGTGTTTGATACGGCGTTTTTTAGCAGTATCCCGCAAAAAGCCTATCAGTATGCCATACCTCAAAAGTTTTTAGATCAGGATCATATTCGGTTATACGGTTTTCATGGTACCAGTCACAAATACGTGAGTGCCAAAGCCCAGGAATATTTGGAAACCGAAAACTTAAAATTGATCACCATTCACCTGGGAAATGGCTGCAGTATAACAGCGCTTAAAAATGGAAAGCCTATAGATACCTCGCTGGGATTTGGTCCCGCTAACGGACTCATCATGGGCACCCGGGCAGGGGATATTGATCAGAGCGTTGTGTTTTATCTTCAGGAAAAACTGGGTTATACGGTTGAAGAAGTCAATACCTTATTAAACAAAGAAAGCGGAATGCTGGGGCTAACAGGTCACAGCGATCTGCGCGATATTGAAGCAAAAGCGGAAGCCGGCGATCCCGTTTGCAAGCTCGCTTTAGAAATGAATGCATATCGCATACGTAAATACATCGGCGCTTATGCCGCAGCCCTAAACGGAGTGGATGCCATCGTTTTTACAGCCGGGATAGGCGAAAACAGCAGCACTATCAGAGAATTGGTTTGTGAGGATATGGACTTTTTGGGCATCAGGATCGACAGGGATGAAAATCTGCAACGCAAAAAGGGCATTCGTGAAATTCAGTCGCCTGATGCAGCAGTAAAAATTCTGGTCATTCCTACCAACGAGGAGTTAGAAATTGCAAATCAGGTCTATAATCTGGTTGAAGACTAAATTAGTTGATCGACCGTTGTCTTTGCCCACGAATCAAATTGACTAGTAAAAGTGTAAAAATTAGCGCTAAACCTGTTAATACTTCGGCACGAACCAAAATATTAAGTAGTCCGCAAACCAGTATGCTACTGTAAAGCAGGATTACCAGAAACAGATTTAGCGAAACTTTGGTATTCATTAGATTCCGGTATAGTTAGCCGGAGTTACCGCTTTTAACTCGGTTTTTATTGCACTGCTTACGTCGAGGGTGTCTATAAAATTATGCATCGACTTTTCGGTAATGGCTTCATTGGTGCGGGTAAGACCTTTAAGTGCTTCGTATGGGTTTGCGTAGCCTTCACGTCTTAAGATGGTCTGAATAGCTTCGGCCACAACCGCCCAGTTATTCTCGAGATCCTGATTGAATTTACCTTCGTTAAGCAATAATTTATTTAAACCTTTCTGAGTACTTTGCAAGCCGATAAGCGTATGGCCAAAAGGTACGCCTATGTTACGCAGTACGGTACTGTCAGTAAGATCACGCTGCAATCTGGAAACCGGTAATTTTGCCGAAAGATGTTCAAAAAGCGCATTGGCAATACCCAGATTTCCTTCGCTGTTTTCAAAATCAATTGGGTTCACTTTATGCGGCATAGCCGATGAACCCACTTCACCTTCCTTGATTTTTTGCTTGAAATAATCCATAGAGATATAGCTCCAGAAATCACGGTTTAAATCCAGCAAAATGGTATTGATACGCTTCATATTGTCAAAAAGAGCGGCCATATGATCGTAATGCTCAATTTGTGTGGTAGGGAAAGAATGGTGTAATTTTAAAGTACCGGTTACAAAAGACTTCCCAAACTTTTTCCAGTCGATATTAGGGTATGCAACGTGATGCGCGTTAAAATTTCCGGTTGCGCCACCAAATTTTGCCGCGTTTGGTATGGCTTTAAGGAGTTTTATCTGCTCCTCAATACGCACAACAAATACTTCAATTTCTTTGCCTAAGCGGGTAGGAGAAGCCGGTTGTCCGTGGGTGCGGGCAAGCATAGAAACACTTTCCCACTCATCAGCCAATTGTTTAAGATGATCTACAACCTCTAAAAGTTCGGTGAGATATACCTGGTTTACGGCATCTTTCAGACTTAAAGGAATTGCGGTGTTATTGATGTCCTGAGAAGTCAGACCAAAATGGATGAACTCTTTGGACTGCTTGAGGTTGAGGGCGTCAAATTTTTCTTTGATAAAATATTCAACCGCCTTAACATCGTGATTGGTAACTTTTTCAATTTCTTTTACTTTTTTAGCGTCTTCGAGGGAAAAGTCCTCGTAAATGGCGCGAAGCTTAGAGTATTTTTCTTTAGGAAAGTCTGTTAATTGAGGTAACGGGATTTCACAAAGCGCGATAAAATATTCGATTTCTACTTTAACACGGTATTTTATAAGTGCTTTTTCAGAAAAAAATGCAGCGAGTGCTGCGGTTTTAGCTGCGTAGCGGCCATCAATAGGGGAAACAGCTTCTAATGAAGTTAAAGACATAATTGCTTTTGGTTTAAAGCTGCAAAGATACACAGCCAGAAGCGGGTAACAAGCATTAACCCGATATAAAACTCAGTTTTTTAGCTTTTTCAGAATGTGACGTGCCCGTGATTGAAAAGCCGGCCCGGCTTCGGATAATTGCTGTTCCAGTTGAGCGGTCAACTCGGGTATGATCCAGTTTTGGGCATTCCTAAGGTTGTAGAGGCATTGCATCGCAAAAACTTTTACGGCTACTTTTTCAGGTGCAATAAGCCAGTCAAAACAGGTTGATAGCATTAGATCCTGTTCCGGTTTCTGCAGGGGAAAGGAGCCTTTTAGAAAGGCGAAAGAGATAAGCTCTAAAGTTTTGGCGAAGATTCGTTTTACGGGATCTGTTTCAATTACACAAAGCGCTTTAAAGAAAAGTATCTTATGAGGTTTGAGGATGTCAAGATCACTGCGAACAGCCTGATCAAGCGCAAATGCAGATTTAGTTACCCGTTCTTTATTTATAGCCTCAAAAATAAAGTGAAGGCAATAGATCACCCCATCCGGAGATTTGAGCAGTTCGTATCCCATTGCCCTGCGATCTGCGAGACTGGAGGAAAACTTCAAAATTTTAGTAGTCCAGACCGCTTCAGTCATTAGTATTTAGTATTTTTCAGCTATTAAAATTATAAAATTATGGTTTGGGTAAGGCGTATTTTAATATTGGCACTGGTTGCCTTGATAGTTATTCAATTTATTCCTGTTGAGAAGAATGAGGGAGGCTATGCATCTTTAGACAATTTTTTACAGGAAACCAAGCCTTCTGAAGAAGTTGCCGCCATTTTAAAATCTTCCTGCTACGATTGCCATAGCAATCAAACTCAATACCCCTGGTATGCAACTCTAGCTCCTGCAAGTTTTTTTCTGGCAGATCATATCGAAGAGGGAAAGGAGCATCTTAATTTTGCCAATTGGGAAAGCTATTCTGCAAAGCGGAAAGATCATAAACTCGATGAGCTTATCGAAGAGGTAGAGCACGGTGAGATGCCTCTAGAGTCTTACACACTTATTCATGGGGATGCTGAATTAACTGCAGCAGAAACAGAAGCCCTAATCAATTGGGCCAAAGCTGCACGCCTTAATTATTCAGCAGCTCTTCAACCACAATAGGAACTCCAGCCGAAGCTTTCTCTGCAATTACTTTCAGATTGTTTTGCGAGGCAATATTGGGCTTAGGATCTATGAAATAGATCTGCGCTTCCGGTTTTGCATAATTAATAAGGCTGGCAGCAGGATAGACCTGCATGGAAGTTCCAACAATTATAATGCAATCAGCTTTTGCTGTAAGCTCGATAGCCGGTTCTAATAGTGGAACCAGTTCGCCAAACCACACGATATGCGGTCTCAACTGGCTGCCTTTAGCGCACAAATCTCCTTCGCAAATATCTTCGTGCCAATCAAGCACCAACTCCTCGTTTGCAGTACTACGTGCTTTTAAGAGTTCGCCGTGAAGATGCAAAACCTTTTTGCTGCCTGCCCGTTCGTGTAAATCGTCAACATTTTGCGTAATAATATTAACGTCAAATTGTTCTTCAAGATCTACAAGTGCTTGATGAGCGGCATTGGGTTTTACGGTTTTTAACTGGCGTCGCCGCTGATTGTAAAAATCGAGGACTAGCGCCCTGTTTTTAAACCAACCTTCGGGGCTTGCGACCTCCATAACATCGTGTCCTTCCCAAAGTCCATTAGAATCTCTAAAGGTTTTTAGGCCACTTTCGGCGCTTATTCCTGCACCTGATAAGACGATTATTTTTTTCATTAACATTTATTTAACTAAGAATTCAAAAACCGATCTGTTAATATCTTCGTAATCATATATGTAAATCATTCAGTGATTTATAAATTAATCGAACAAATATTTAACAAATTACAAAAACTATGAAAAAGCTTTATTTTTTAGTATTGAGCCTATTTATTTTGGTTTCTTGCGACAATGATGATGACAATTTGGTTCTAAATGGTGAAAACAACACCGGGATGAGTCAAACTTATGATTTAATGTCTGTATCTGATCCTGATATAAGCGGTACTGTTGAATTTATTGAAAAAAACGATGGTTCTACAGATATTGCTTTGGTTCTTAATCGTGCTACTGACGGTGTTCATCCTGCGCATATCCATTTGGGTACTGCCGCTGAGGGTGGAGATATAGCCATTACCCTTGATCCGGTTGATGGAGCTCAAAAATTTAGTGTAACCAATGTAACTGCGTTGGATAATGGTACTGCTATTTCCTATGATGAATTGCTAAATTTTGATGGTTACGTTAATATCCATCTCAGTGCAACTGAATTAAACACGCTGATAGCACAAGGTGATATTGGTCAAAATGATCTTACCGGTGAATCTAAGTCTTATGATTTAGTAACTAAAGATGTAGAGGGAATAAGTGGTACTGCAACGTTCTCAGAGCGTGTTAACGGAGAAGCTTTACTTGAAGTTATGTTAGATGGCACTCCACAGGGGGGAATGCATCCGGGACACATACACGAAAACTCAGCTGCCGAAACCGGAGGTATAGCCATTACACTTTCAACTCTTGATGGAACCACAGGAGTAAGTAAAACCAATATCAGTGCTCTTAATGATGGAAGTGATATTACGTATACGGAGTTATTGGATTTTGATGGTTATATCAATTTTCATGCATCTGCTGAGGATCTTGGTACCTTAGTTGCACAAGGCGATATAGGTGAAAATGAACTGACGGGTAATACTAAAGAATATGAATTAGTTACTAAAGCTGTTGAAGGAATAAGTGGTACCGCAACTTTTGCAGAACGTAAAAGTGGTGCTGCCCTTGTAACTGTAATGCTAGAAGGTACTCCTGAAAATGGAATGCATCCTGGGCACATTCATAACAATTCAGCTGCAGAAACCGGTGGAATTGCTAAAACTCTTACGACTCTAAACGGAACAACCGGAATGAGTGTTACCCATATTGAAGCTTTAAACGACGGTACAGAGATCGGTTATGCGGGTCTATTGGATTTTGACGGCTACATTAATTTTCACGCCAGTGCTAATGATCTGGCAACCTTAGTTGCACAGGGAGATATAGGTGAAAATGAATTAACCGGAGAAACTAAAGTTTATGATCTGGTAACCAAAGATGTTATGGGAATAAGTGGTACCGCAACTTTTGCTGAGCGCAAGAGTGGTGCAGCCCTTGTTACCGTTATGCTTGAAGGTACGCCTGATGGTGGAATGCACCCCGGTCACATACACAATAATTCTGCTGTAGAAACCGGTGGAATTGCTAAAACTCTTACTACTTTGAACGGAACAACCGGAATGAGTGTTACTCATATTGAAGCTTTAAATGATGGTACCGAAATAGGTTATGCTGACCTTTTAAATTTTGATGGCTATATCAATTTTCATTTAAGCGCTTCAGAATTAGGAACCCTGGTAGCACAAGGAGATATAGGTGCAAATGAGTTAACCGGTAATACCAAAACCTATCTTTTAGGTAGTAAAGACGTTGCTTCAATTAGCGGTTCAGCGCTGTTTTCAGAGCGTAAGGACGGCACCACATTAATTGAATTGAATATTAATGGAACGCCAGCAGGCGGAATGCATCCTGCACATATTCATAATAATACTGCTGTTGAGGGAGGTTCAATTGCCATTACTCTTGGAACTGTAAACGGAACAACCGGAATGAGTGCTGTACAGGTTGAAACTTTAGATGATGGCGAAACTGCTGTTTCGTACTCTGATTTACTAGACTTTGATGGTTACATAAATGTACATTTAAGTGCCGCAAGTTTAGGTACTATCGTAGCTCAGGGGGATATAGGTCAAAATGAATTGACCGGAGCCAGTAAAACCTATGCTCTCAATACTAAAGACGTAGCAGGTATAAATGGTACTGCGAAGTTTGAGAAACGTAAGAACAACGAGACCTTGGTCACACTTGATATTCAGGGTACGCCTGCAGGGGGTGAGCACCCTGCACACATTCACGCAGGTTCTGTTGCTGAAGCCCCGGGTGATATCTTGATTACGTTGATGTCTGTTGACGGTGATACCGGAATGAGCCAGACCAATGTGACGGCTTACAATGCTGAAGACGGTACTGCTAATGGCGGTGCAGCAATCACTTACGATCAGATGGTTGCGATAGATGGTTATATTAATGTGCATCTAAGTGCAACTCAACTGGGTACTATTGTTGCTCAGGGGAATGTAGGTGCAAATGCAAACTAATTAAACAGTATTTGAATATTCAGAAAACCCGGCCAGTTGGCCGGGTTTTTTAATTTCAAAAATGATATTTACTTAATGATTTTTCAAATGATCCGTTAGTAAAAAGATTTATCGGGATTTAGTGGATCCTTATAATCGAATGGGTTAGGATTTTAACGATTAAATACGTTTAGGTTTTTATATATTTTTATTAATTATATCCTCTAGCGCTCACTTTCAGTTTTTTAGCCTAAACTTTTAGTTGAACAAGTCCGGTATTTTTCAAAATTTTAGGTTAATTGCAATAAAATCCTTTAAAAGCCCTGTTTAATTTTATATTATTGCGATAATTCTAATCAAAATTAAATTTATGAAAAAGATTTATTTCTTTGCATTATCATTATTGGTACTGATTTTTGCAGGATGCTCTAATGATGATGACGGAGTAGCGATCATTCCAGGTGAGGCTACCGGAAACATTACAACTTACGATTTAAGCTCAGTTTCTGACCCTGATATTAGCGGTACAGTAACTTTTACAGAAAAAACAGATGGTTCTACAGACATCAGCATTTTGATGGACGGAACAACCGGTGGTTCTCATCCGGCCCACATCCACGCAGGGACTGCTCTTGAAGGAGGTGATATTGTTATCGATCTTACTCCTGTTGATGGTGCTACCCGAAGAAGTCTTACCAATGTTACAGCTACGAATGATGGTACTGACGTTAGTTATGAAGATTTAATCAATTTTGACGGTTACATCAATGTTCACGCTAGTGCCAGTGATTTAGGAACATTATTAGCGCAGGGAGATATAGGAGAAAATGCACTTACAGGAGAATCTAAAGAATACACGCTATTTACTAAAGATGTAGAAGGTATTGAAGGTACTGCTTTATTTGAAGAGCGTGTTAGCGGCGAGACTTTGATAACTCTTGACATACAAGGTACACCCGAAGGTGGAATGCACCCTGCACATATTCACGCAGGTACTACTCTTGATAATGGAGCTATTGTCGTAAGTCTTACAACCGTTGATGGTGATACCGGTATGAGTATGACTGATGTATCTGCGCTTAACGACGGTTCACCAGTGACTTATGAAGAACTTTTAGAATTTGACGGTTATATTAATGTTCACGCTAGTGCAAGTGATTTAGGAACTATTGTTGCTCAGGGAGATATAGGTCAAAATGAGATATTAGACTCTAAGGAGTATGAATTAATGGCTAAAACGGATGCTAATGTGATGGGTACTGCTACAATCGCTATGCGTGCAGACAGTACTTCAGTTGTAACCTTAAACGTTGAGAATACAATTGCAGGTACAATGCATCCTGCACATATTCACGAAAATAGTGCTGTAGAAACCGGAGCTATTGTTGTAGATCTTATGGCGGTTAATGGTGATACAGGAATTAGTATGACTAATGTTTCTGCTTTAAACGACGATACCGAAGTTAGCTATGAAGATCTTTTAGAATTTGACGGGTATATCAATATTCATCTTAATGGAACTGACTTAACCGTAGTTTCTCAAACAGACATAGGAGCTAATGAGTTAACCGGAAACACGAAATCCTATGTTCTTGCAACAAAAGATGTAGCCGGAATTAATGGTACTGCATTGTTTTCTGAGCGTATGGACGGCACCACATTAGTTGAATTGACGCTAAACGGAACACCGGCAGGTGGAATGCATCCAGCACATATTCACGCAAACACAGCCGTTGAAGGTGGAGATATCGAAATCACTTTAGGAACTGTTAATGGAACTACCGGAATGAGTGCTGTACAGGTTGAAGCTCTTAACGGTGAAGATGGAACTCCTAATGCCGGAGAAGCTATTACCTACGCAGAATTACTAGACTTTGATGGATACATCAATGTACATTTAAGCGCGACTGAACTGGGTACTATTGTTGCTCAGGGCGATATAGGTCAAAATGAATTAACCGGAACTTCTAAAACCTACGTTTTAAATACTAAAGACGTACCTGGAATCAATGGTACGGCTAAATTTGAAGAGCGTGTTAACGGAGAGACTTTGGTTACTTTAGATCTTGACGGTACGCCTGCAGGAGGTGAGCACCCTGCACACATTCACGCAGGTTCTGTTGCTGAAGCCCCGGGTGATATCTTGATTACGTTGATGTCTGTTGATGGTGATACCGGAATGAGCCAGACTAATGTGACGGCTTATAACGCTGAAGACGGTACTGCTAATGGCGGTGCAGCAATCACTTATGATGAGATGGTGGCTATTGATGGTTATATTAATGTGCATCTAAGCGCAACTCAACTGGGTACTATTGTAGCTCAGGGGAATGTAGGTGCAAATGCAAACTAATTAATCAGCATTTTAATATTCAGAAAACCCGGCCAATTGGCCGGGTTTTTTTATTTTCGATCCCTATGAATTCAGAATTGATTAATTACCTCGAGGGTTTTCTCACCCCGCGCAGACAGGAACTTTTTAAACAGGTGATTGCACAGCGCACACGCTTTCTAACGGTCGCTATTGAAGATGTGGGACACTTACACAACACGAGCGCAGTAATGCGCAGCTGCGATGCCTTTGGCGTTCAGGACGTGCATGTGATTGAAGAACTCAAGGGAAAACGTATAGACCGGGAGATTGCTATGGGGGCTCAAAAGTGGACTTCGGTATACCGCTATGACTCTACTAAAACCGCGCTGGCCGGTTTGAAGTCTAAAGGCTATCAAATTGTTGCCACAACCCCACATCATACCGCTCATAAACTCGAAGATTTTAAACTGGACAGACCAACGGCTTTGTTCTTTGGTAGCGAAAAGGATGGCTTAACAGACACCGTTATTGAGGCCGCTGACGCGTACATCTATATTCCAACCTATGGTTTTACTCAAAGTCTTAATATTTCAGTCTGTGCGGCGATTTTGCTTCAGGAACTTACTCAGCGTTTACGCAATTCGCAACTGGACTGGAAACTCAAACCTGAAGATATTTTAGAAATTAAAACGCTTTGGTTAAAACGCAACCTGAAGGATTATGATGCTTTGGTGAATACCTTTAATACTTCAGCCCAATGAATTTAACAGACTGGATAGGAGCGCTGGGTACTTTTCAAATTTTGTTAGCCTACATCCTGCAGGTTACTAATGTACTTAAGAAGAACAGCCTTATTTTTATTTTATTGAATACCATTGGCGCCGGTATGGCGTGCACGGCGAGTGTACTTCTCAATTATGTGCCTTTTATCGTCCTCGAAGCGGTTTGGACCCTGGTTTCACTCGGAGCTCTGGTGGTTTACTTTCGCGACAGGAAAACAGAGCAGGAGCAATAAAAAAGCTTCCGGTTGGGGAAGCTTTTCTATAAAATCTTTTTCGTTTTTTAACGATCCCGGTTCAAAACCCGGTATTCTTCGTAACAACTGCTCAGGGCATCTAGTATTTGAAGATCATTGGCAGTTTTTACAAAACTTTCCGAATAATCACAGCGACTTAAAATGGCTTCGATATCTTCTTTAGGCACCTGAAGCAAAGCTGTAAGAGTTTCTCTGTCAAATTTAGTAATCAATAGGTTTCTGATGTTATCGTCTTCTTTCATCTTGCGAAGCTTTCGCATTTGCGAACTCTTATTAGAAAAGACTTTGTTGAGAAAATCTGCCGGATTAAAAATAGCGCTTAATACCTTGTCTATGGCACCGGGCTGCGAATCTCCTGCCTCGTAAGCAGAGCTTAGGCCCGAAATACTATAACGTACGTTTTTATAAACCGGTACATTTTTCGCATCAATCTCCAGATAGCCTGTAAGCTCCACATCTTTAACCACCACTTCTTCAAGTGCGATACCGCTTTCGGTCATTTTTACCTTTACGTCACCAAAACGTTTCCAGTCATTGGTCACCCGTACCTGAAGGCTTTTAAACCCAAGAAAAGAGAAAAATAAGGTATCGTTTACCTGAGCTCTAAGGCGGAATGTACCTTCAGCATTGGTAGTGGTACCCCGTACCGAATTCAGGTTGATGATATTTACACCTTCTAAAGGTTCGTCTGTAGAGGAATTGAGTACCGTACCTATTATAAAATCCTCGCTTTCCTGATCGGTTTCAGAAAGAACAGTATCCTGAGCCGAAAGCATAAACGGGGCAATAAAAAGTAGCAGTAGTAAGAGCTTTTTCATAGTGGAAGCCAATTTATAGAAAGAGACGGAAAAATCATACCAAAAGTGACAATTCCGTCTCATTAAATAAAAATTTATCGGTCCCGGCGTCTGCGTTTACCTGAAAACGGACTCTTATTTTCTTTTGGTCCGTCTGGTTTGCGCTTTCCTTTGCGTTCACCACCGCCACTTCGGCGTTCTTTACCTCCGGAGGATGCACCTTTTTTACGGAAACCTCCGTCTCCAAAGTCGTCACGGCGTTTTCCGCCACCACCGCCTTTGCGATCATTGCGTTTGCGTTTTCCGCCACCGCCACCACCGCCACCGCGGGTGTCTTTGGTAACTTCAACGTGTACCTGTCTTCCCTGAAGTTTAAAGTCTTCAAAAAGAGCCAGAATGGTGTCTTTGTTTTCGGTGTCGGTATTGAAAAATGAGAACGAATCTTTACAATCTACCTTGTAAATACCTTCACCTAATCCCGTAGCATCCTTTAAAAAGTCTTTCAGACTCATCCAGTCAAAACCGTCTTTTGAACCAATATTGATGAAATAACGGGTAGATTCACCAGACTCCTCCTTCATATCGGCTTTTACAGCGACATTGAGATCTTTGGTTTTTTGATAATAATTGAAGAAACGCGTAAACTCAACCGAAAATACTTTTTTGATCAAATCTTCACGGCTAATACCTTCGAGCACTTCATTGATGCTGAATAAATACGGATTGATTTCCTCATTTATCTTAGTTCCCTGAATGTCGTTAGCCAGGTGCATCAACTGTACCTCGCAGATTTCCATTCCGGTAGGAATATCTTTTTGTACAAATTGCTTATTGATGATTTTTTCGAGGGTGCGTATTTTGCGCAGTTCGCTCTTCGAAACGATCACCATCGAAATACCGGTTTTACCGGCACGTCCTGTACGTCCGCTTCGGTGGGTGTAGGTTTCAATTTCATCAGGTAACTGGTAGTTGATCACGTGTGTGATATCATCTACATCAATACCCCGTGCAGCCACATCAGTTGCTACAAGCATCTGAATTTGTCGCGCCCGGAAGCTTTTCATCACCAGATCACGTTGATTTTGACTCAAATCCCCGTGTAAAGCCGATGCATTGTAACCATCTTCAATCAATTGCTCAGCCACTTTTTGCGTATCGCGTTTGGTACGGCAAAAAACTACAGAGAAAATCTCAGGATTGGCATCTGCAAGACGCTTAAGTGCCTGATAGCGGTCGCGGGCGTTCACCATATAGTATTCGTGTGAAACGCTGTCTGCTCCTTCATTTTTAGTCCCTACCGTAATCTCGATTGGGCTGTTCATAAACTGCTTGGCAATACGGGCAACCTCTTTAGGCATAGTCGCCGAAAATAACCAGGTCTGTTTACCTTTTGGGGTGTCAGCAAGAATGGTGGTGATGTCTTCATAAAAGCCCATGTTGAGCATTTCATCGGCTTCATCAAGCACACAAAAATCAATTCCTGAAATGTCAACCAGATTACGGCGCATCATATCCTGCATACGTCCCGGAGTGGCAACAATAATCTGAGCCCCACGGGAAATCTGGCGTGCCTGCTCCTGGATGTTTGCACCTCCATAAACAGCCACTGTGTTTAAACCTTTAACGTATTTTGAGTAATTTTTAAGTTCATTAGTAATCTGCAAACACAATTCGCGGGTAGGGGATATGATTAGACCCTGAGTCTTGCGATTGTTAGCATCAACTTTTTGAATAAGCGGAAAACCAAATGCTGCTGTTTTACCTGTACCCGTCTGTGCGAGCGCAACTACGTCTGTTGCCTCTTTTAGTAGGACCGGGATGGCTTTCTCCTGTACTTCTGAAGGTTCTGTAAATCCCATGTCGGATACAGCCTGCAAAATAGCCTCATTAAGTCCTAACGCTTTAAATGTATTCATATAAAATAATTATCTTAAATCAACGTCGATTTAAGAGGGCGCAAAGATACAGTTAATTAGCTTAGCAATTCACTTGTTTGGGCAAGCATTTAAATTCCTTTAAATGAGAGTTTTAAATACCGAAATGCGCGCTTTTATAAATACATCGTTATAGAAGCCCGAATAAGACGTCTTTTTCCAAACATATTCGGCATGTACTTTTAGGATTTGGATAAGCCGAAGCAAATCAGGTCAGTTCCTGCAGGTATTCCAGTAATTTTTGAGTTGCGCGCCCGCGGTGACTGATTTTATTTTTTTCAGACAATGGCATTTCGGCAAAGGTAAGTGTATAAGCTTCAGGCATAAAAACAGGATCGTAACCAAAGCCGCCATCTCCCGAAACTGAAGTTGTAATCACGCCCTTACAGATTCCTTCAAAAACCAATTCCTCTTCACCCAAACACAGTGCGATCACCGTTTTGAAACGCGCGTTACGGTTATCTTTTTCCTTTAAATTGTTCAGCAATTTAGCGGTATTATCTGCCGCATTCTTGTGTTCACCGGCATAGCGCGCGCTGTAGACTCCCGGCTCGCCATTTAGCGCTTCCACCTCAAGCCCGGTATCATCGCCAAAGCAATCGTAGCCGTATTTTTCCTTTACATATCGGGCTTTAATGAGCGCATTGCCTTCAATCGTGTCTGCATCTTCCACAATTTCTTCGGTACAGCCAATATCGGTAAGGCTTTTCAGCTGAATGTTTTTCGGCATCAAAGCCTGAATTTCTTTGAGTTTATTGGTGTTATGGGTTGCAAAAACCAGCGTCATAGGAACGATTTAAGGAGGCAAGTTATTAATTATTACAGAATGGCTACAATACGTATTCATTAAAAGTAACCTAAATAACCGGGCAAGTCTTGAATGCAAAACTTTTTAAGGGTACTTTAGACCTATGCAAGACGAAAAACATTACGCACAGCGCAGTGGCTGGCTTCGGGCCGCTGTTTTAGGGGCAAACGACGGGATTCTTTCAACTGCGAGCCTCATAATCGGGGTGGCAGCTGCCAGTTCAACCCGCGAACCCATTATCCTTGCCGGAGTGGCCGGTATTGTTGCCGGGGCTTTATCGATGGCCGCAGGTGAATACGTGTCGGTGAGTTCGCAGAGCGATATCGAAAAAGCCGATCTCAAACGCGAAGAAGAAGAACTCGCCAATATGCCCGAATCGGAATTGCACGAACTCAAGGATATCTACATCAAACGGGGCCTCAGAGCAGATACGGCTCTTGAAGTGGCCAAACAGCTCACGGCTCATAACGCGCTGGAGGCTCACGCCCGTGACGAACTCGGGATGCACGAGATTACGCAGGCCAGACCCTTGCAGGCTGCATTAAGCAGTGGGGCTGCATTTACGGTGGGCGGCGCTTTGCCGGTTTTGGTTGCGTTTTTAGCGCCTGTGAACTCAATGGAGTACGTGCAATATGCGGCTGCCATTCTGTTTTTGATTGTTTTGGGGGCTACTGCGGCACGTACCGGAGGTTCAAAAATGAGCACCGCAGTAATGCGTATCACCATTTGGGGTACACTCGCCATGGTTGCCAGTGCGCTAATAGGTCATCTTTTTGGAGTGAATGTGGCCTAAAACTGGCCAGCTTTCGATTTCTGGTTTTAAAACCCGAAAGCTTTAACTGCAAAGTTTTATCTTTAATGCTTCCGCAAGCAAAATTCACATGACACACGAATTTTTAGAAATTTTAAATCAGGCGAAAGTCTACAAATCACAGGGTATTTCCTGTGTTTTGGCCACTGTGGTCGCGCTTGATGGTTCGTCTTATCGAAAACCCGGTGTACGTATGTTAATCGCCGAAAACGGTGCGATGACCGGGGCTGTAAGTGGCGGCTGTGTAGAGAAAGAAGTGGTGCGCCGCGCGGAATCGGTTTTTAAGACCGGTGTATCTAAAATCATGACCTATGATGGGCGTTACCGCCTGGGTTGTGAGGGCGTTCTCTATATTTTGCTGGAACGTTTTGAAGCTTCAGACCAACTGGTACATACTTTTGAAAATCTGCTTTCGCAGCGCGAAAGCTTTGAGATTGTGAGTTTTTATAAAAAGGAAGATGAGGCTACCGGGAATTTTGGTTCTTTTTTGCGTGTGGGCGAAAAGAATCCAGTCTACTTTCAAAATACAAGTACGCTTGAAGCTTCCGCCGAAGCGCTTCGGTTTAAACAAACCCTAAATCCAAGATTTAAGTTACTTCTGGTTGGCGGTGAGCACGATACCGTAAAACTGTGTACGATGGCTGCGATGCTGGGATGGGAGGTAGATGTCATCACCTCGCTGAAAGATCCCAAAGAATTAAAGGATTTTCCGGGAGCGGCCCAGGTAATTGGTGGCAACGCCGATACCTTCGACGCTGCCACTCTCGATGCGCAGACGGCCGTTGTGCTGATGACCCACAATTACGCGCAGGATTTGCAGTACTTGGTAAAACTCAAAGACTTGAAACTTCCCTATCTGGGAATTCTGGGATCGGTAAAGCGCCGCGAGAAAATACAACACGAACTTCTGGACTATGCACCTGATCTGGATCTTGATTTTTTGGAACAAATCTACAGTCCTGCAGGTTTAAATATTGGGTCTATTACACCTGAGGAAATTGCGCTTTCTATTTTAGCTGAAATTCTTGCAGTGACCCGTAATCGCAATTCGCTTTCACTTAAAACACTTACCGGTAAAATTAATTCGGCTATCAGCTAATGGATAAAATTGCAATTCTCATTCTGGCAGCCGGAAGCGCCTCACGAATGGGCAAAGTAAAACAGCTGCTCTCCTACAAACATACCACCTTACTGGGTTACACGATTGAGCAGGCCTTAAAAACTCCGGCTGACGCGATTTATTGCGTCCTGGGTGCGGGCGCAGCGAACATCAAAAACGAGATTCGGCAACCGGTAAAGACGATCTTTAACCCAAACTGGGAGCAGGGGATGGGCAGCAGCATTGCGGTAGGTATCCAGGAGATTGAAAAAGCAGGCTTTGATTATGCCTTAATCACGCTCGCCGATCAACCGCGTATTGATGCCGTATTTCTGACCCAACTTATAGGAATGGCCGCTGTACATAAAAATACCCTCATCGCTTCCGATTACGGTTCAAAAAACGGAGTGCCGGCGCTGTTTCCGAAATCTTTTTTTGACCGGTTAAAGACGTTAGACGGTGATCAGGGTGCCCGGCAATTACTGAATTCGGGAAATCCAAAACCACTAACACTTATAGCAGAAGACCGCGTTCAGGACATAGATACGCCTGACGATTATAGTCGTTTGCTTAAAAATTGAATTAATTTAGCATTCTAACCAGCATAAACCATTCTTCATGACTGCAGATCAGGAAAAAAAGCAAGCCGCATTGGAAGCGGTTAAATACATTAAAAACAACATGGTTGTAGGTCTGGGTACCGGCTCAACCGCAAAACATATGATCGAAGCTGTGGGGCAGATGGTAGCAGAGGGGATGAACCTTACCTGCGTACCTTCATCTGATGCAACCGAAAAGCTCGCCAAAGAACTGGGCATTAAAATCGTGGAGCTTCACGAGGTAGACCATATCGATGTCACCATTGACGGCGCCGATGAGTTTGACGGCGACTTCCAATTGATCAAAGGCGGTGGCGGTGCTTTGCTACGCGAAAAGATTCTGGCGTGGAATACCAAATTCAACATCATCATTGCCGATAGCAGTAAGGATGTGAAGAAGCTTGGGGCTTTTAAACTTCCGGTGGAAGTGATTCCGTTTGCGACCAAACAAATCAAGACCTATCTCGAAGCGGAAGGTTTAAAGCCTGTACAGCGAATGAAGGAAGGAAACGAATACCGTACCGACGAAAATAACAACATTCTGGATATTGATATATTTGAAGTAGAAGACCTTCAGGAACTTGAGATCAAATTGCTTAAAATTCCCGGGGTTGTTGAAACCGGACTTTTCCTTGATAGCACCAGCCTCATTATTGTGGGGAAAGAAGGCGGACCGGAGGTTAAGAAGCGGAAGCATTAATTTTGGTTAATGGCAGGATTAGGTTTCATCTTTATTATATTACCGCTTTCAGTTCTTCTCTTTGTATTACTGATTTATTCCAAAAAAAAATCTTTTGGAATTCTATTTTTAGGACTTTGGGGAGGAATCATAGGTATATGGATTTTATCAGCTATTCTTAAACCTTTTTACACGAAAAAAATTCTCGACAAAAATGATTTTTATGGAGAATATATAATTGATCGAAATTACTTTCCGGGTAAGCAGGCAGATTGGCAGTACAATCACTTCCGTTTTGAGATCAAAAAGAATGACTCCATTTACTTCTACGTCACGGAAGGAGCTAATATAAAGGAACCTTATACAGGTTCAATTCAAACTAAAACTCCTTTTCAATCAGCTCGGTTAATGATTAATATGGAAAACCCAACACATCATGTTATGACGAGTAATCCAACTATATACCGGGAGATTTGGGACTTTTTTCTAGTTTTTAATTCCCCAAAATTCAATAATATGTATTTCCGAAAGGGAAACTGGAAGGAGATTGAATAAAATAAAAAAGGGAGAAGCTGTTATTGTTGCTTCTCCCTTTTTAGATGTCATCAATTTTCAATTTTAAGCGTAAACCTGCTTTAAAAAATCGGCCACATCTTTAGGCTTTCTGCCTAGTAGATTCTCCAGATCTTTAGATTCAGAATTGAATTCGCCCTGCGCAATCCCCAGAGAGAATCCCAGCATCATATTTACGGCATCTTCCGGTACGCCATAGGAAGCCATAGTCGATTTAAACGTTTCTACATCGGGAGATACATAGTTGATTTCTTCTTCCGTGATATCGCTCAGGATTTCAGCAACCGCTTTAAAATCAATCGCTTTTGGTCCGTCTAACGTATAGATTTTGTTTTGGTGCTGTGCTGCATTTTTCAAAATAAGCGCTCCGGCTTCAGCTAAATCGTCGCGTAAGGCAAAGGCGGTCTTGCCAGCACCCGTAGGTAGAAAGACGGTTTTTGATTGAAGCAAGGCTTCTTTTTCGCCTAAAAAGAGCGCAATCACTTCCGCATACAGATTATGTCTCAAAATGGTATAGGCCATACCCGATTCTTTAAGCCAGTTTTCGGTTTTGATGTGGGCGTCCATCACTGCAGCGACCGGAGAGTTTTGGCTTTCGTCTTTTCTCCCGGCACTGGTGTAAACCACATGTTGCACTCCCGCCTGAGTTGCTGCATCCACCACATTTTTATGCTGTACGGTTCTTGACCCAATATCACTGCCGGAAACAAAGTAGAGAATTTCAATATTCTTAAAGGCTTCCGTGAGTTTTTCTGTGTTATCGTAATCGGCAATGCGTAAATCAAAACCTTTGCTTTGGTATTCTTTTGCCTGATCGCTTGCTGCATCACGCACCAATACTGCGATTTCAGATGGATTTATAGTAGTAGAAAGGTGTTCAACCACGCTGCTACCTAAACCTCCGGTTGCTCCTGTAATTAAATAAGTACTCATGTTTTTTATTTTAAGTTATTAACTTACTTTTGGTAAGTCAAAGATAAGAAGTAATTGACTCCTGTGGAAGAACTTACGAGGCTGTAGGTCACTTTCCCGGAAGTTAGTTTTGTTGAAATTCAATGTGTTATAATGGAAAATTCTGAAAAAAAATTTGCAGATTCTGAAAATTGCCCGGTGCGTAATGTTTTGGATCGCTTTGGAGACAAATGGTCTACGCTGGTTTTACTCGTGCTTGACGATACCAAAGTCCTGCGTTTTAACGAGATTTATAAAATGATTGATACCATTTCTCAAAAAATGCTTGCCGTTACGTTGAAATCTTTGGAAGCAGACGGTCTGGTTCTGCGAACCCAATATCCCGAGATACCGCCACGGGTAGAATATACTTTAAGTGAACGCGGAGCATCGCTGATTCCACATATAAAAAGTCTGGTTCAATGGGCCAACGCCAATTTTGAAGCGATTACCCAATCGCGGGCGGCGTATAAAAATTAAAAAGGCTGCTTAAAATTTTTAAACAGCCTTTTTCGATTAATTAATAGCAACTACTCGTTTTTAGTTGCTGTGGTTTCTTCAGTCCAGCCCAGAAAACCGCCTTTGAGATCATAGAGGGTTTGAAAACCCATTTCCTGCATAATTACCGCTGCTTTGCCACTTCGGTTACCCGATCTGCAATAGAGATAGACCGGAGTTGCAGGGTCCAGCTGTTCAACCTGTGCTCTGAAGCTCAGCGAATCGAGCACATTAAAATTGAGTGCCTGCTCAATATGACCGGCTTCAAACTCTTCCGCTCTGCGCACATCAAGAAGCAATACCTTTTTAGCATTGATGCTGTCACGAAAAGCATTTTTGTCTAAAATGAGGTGATTGCTTTCCTGAGCTTTTGCACCAAAAGTAAACAGACTTAAAAGCAGTAAACTAAATATGGCTTTCATCTTTCCTATTTTTTTAAGGTGGAAGGGCAGACGTAATTGGTGGTTTTTAGATCCGTTTCCTTTAAAGCGGCATAACCTCCCTGTACGTCGATGAGGTTGTGAATGCCCCGGCTTTTTAAGATGCTGGCAGCAATCATACTGCGGTAACCCCCGGCACAGTGAATGTAAAATTCTTTAGTATCGGGAAACGCACTCAAATGCTTGTTGATGTAATCGAGCGGCGTACTTTCGGCCACTTCCAGATGCTCTGCTTCAAATTCGCCGGGTTTGCGTACATCAAAAACAGGTGTATTGGCATCGGCTTTTACAGCAGTTTCCACTTCGCTTGCAGGTACTGAATTCACCGAGTCGGTTTCTTTACCGGCTGCTTCCCAGGCTTTAAATCCGCCTTTGAGATAGCCTATCGTACCGTCAAAGCCCACTCGGGAAAGTCGGGTAATGGTTTCTTCTTCGCGACCTTCATCGGCGACTAATAAAATAGCCTGCTCGGTGTCGGCAATAAGAGCGCCCACCCAGGGAGCAAAACCGCCGTCAATACCAATAAATATAGATCTTGGGATATGACCTTTAGCAAAATCATTTTGATGTCTCACATCAAGGATCACCGCTCCGGTTTCGTTCGCCGCAGTTTCAAAGGCATCGGGCGAAAGCGCTCGTGTTCCGCGTTCTAAAACCTCGTCAATGTCGTCGTAACCTTCCTTGTTCATTTTCACATTCAACGGAAAATAGGAGGGAGGAGGCAAGAGACCATCAGTCACTTCCTGAATAAATTCTTCTTTGGTCATATCTGCCCGCAAGGCATAATTGGTCTTTTTCTGGTTGCCCAGCGTATCTACCGTTTCCTTGCTCATGTTTTTTCCACAGGCCGAACCTGCACCGTGTGCCGGATATACGATAACGTCATCAGCCAATGGCATAATTTTTTCGCGAAGGCTGTCAAATAAATAGCCTGCGAGATCTTCCTGAGTAAGTTCTTTGGCTTTTTGTGCCAAATCGGGTCTTCCCACATCGCCCAGAAATAAGGTGTCTCCGCTAAAAATCGCGTGATTTTTTCCGTGCTCATCAATCAGGAGGTAGGTCGTGCTTTCCATCGTATGGCCGGGCGTATGTAATACCCTGATGGTGATTTTGCCTATTTTAAATTCCTGCTGGTCTTTTGCGATAATAGCCTCAAATGAAGGATTGGCTTTAGGACCGTAAACGATTTCCGCCCCGGTTTCTTTAGCCAGGGTAACGTGACCGCTCACAAAGTCGGCGTGAAAATGGGTTTCAAAAATATATTTGATTTTGGCGTTATCTGCTTCTGCACGCTCTATATAAGGCTTTACCTCACGCAAAGGATCGATTACGGCGGCCTCGCCGTTACTTTCAATATAATAGGCTCCCTGAGCCAAACAACCGGTGTAAATCTGTTCTATAGTCATGATGATACTGTATTTATAGGGCAAAGATAAGGCACCTTTACGGGTGTCGCGGTAACACGGGTTACATTCGTCAAAGCTAATTACAGACCGAAGTTAAACCCAAAGCTTAACCGACCGCCTTCATCGCCGGTAAAATAAGCGAGATTTCCGCTGATAAAACCGCCCATTGCAAAATGAATACCACCACCATAACTGTCATGCCAGCGTTCTGAGTTTTCGCCATCGTACCAAACCCTACCCAAATCGTAGCCGCCAAAGATGTGTGTGCGTACCGGAAACAAGGCTGTTTTTAAAGGCGTAAATTGATACAAAACATCGGCAGAACCGCGTAATGCTTGATCACCTGCAAAACGGTCCAAGCGATAACTGCGCAAGCCCGAGCCACCGCCCAATCGTGCCGATTGAAAAAATACCGCAGGATCGCCAAATCGCAATTGACCTGCAACTTCGGTTTTTAGAACCAAATCCCGTGAGCTGTCTATCGCATTCCAAAATGTAATAGACGGGTCTGCAGCATAAACTGTTGTGGCGTCATTCAGATTGTCATAGATTGAACCGGCTGCTTTAAAATGCATACCTCGTGTGGGGTAAGCCGCGTCATCAACACTGCGGTAGTTGTATTCGGTTTTTAGGGTAGCGTATTTGTTTTGAGATGTTACATTACCAGGTTCACGCAAAGCGGAAGGGTCAAATGCATAGTGTTGATAAGCCAGAGCAGCTTTAAACGAACTGCCGTATTCACCGTTGTAATAAACCCCGGCAGCGTACTCAAATTGCTGATTCAGCAGGCGGTTTGCATCAAAGTTTGAGGCGTTGTTAACCGATTTATTACCAAAGCCAAAGAAGTTTTCGGTGTAATTATTGGTTGTAACCCGGGCGCCAATTAGAAAATTCCATTCCGGGAAAATATTGCTGAAATGCAACTCGCCTTCAAAAGCGGCAGCCTGAGTTAATGAAAAATACTGCGCGTCTACAACAAACTGGGAGGTAAAGGGATTGCGCTCGAAGCCCATTTTCTGCCTTGCGATCCTGATATGTGGAGCCACGCCCCAATCGGGATTGTACGGTAATTTAAGCGCAACTTTCTTGGCTTCATCCGGTCTGCGCTCTGAGTCGTAAATGTGATTTTCATAGATACTGTTGAAGCGCAGGCGAGCCCCTTTATTTTCCTTAACGATATTGCCTTCAGGCTGGTCGTAAACGGTGAGATTGCTTCCGTTTTCGATCTCATAGGTATCATCGTCCTGGCCTCCTGCGATGACCATTTTAATTTTAGAGCCTTTTTTTCCCGTAACGGTAAAGACATCTTCATCATCCAGACCATAAACCCAGATTTCCTGAGTTTCTTCAGGATCAAAAATGCGGTCAAAAAGCAAGCTTCCGTCTTCACCGTCTTTGATGCGGTAGGAACTAACGCGGGTTGTTCCGTCGTCGTTTCGGTCGATGTAAAAATGATCGTCTTTATCGGTGCCTTTTAAGGTTTGAAAGTCGATATAGTAATCATAATAGCGTTCAACTATACTTTCCAGGTTTTCTTTTCGCGCCAGCACATCACTTTGCAGCTGCTTCCAGTTTTCATCCTGAATTTCTTTCGGCATTTCGCCAAAGGCTTTTGCGACGACCTCAGGAGTGATATTTTTCTGTATGAAATCTACGGCATCCAGCCAGTCCTTTTTATTGGTATGCTGAAGCAGGGCACGGTCCAGATTTATAGCACTTTCGCTAAAGTGTTTTACATATTCAATATCGGGCCCGTAATTGCCCAATTCGCGGGTGCCGGCCATAAATTTCTGGAGTTTTTTGATGATTTTTCCATCAAATTTTGAAAACACCTGATCGCGGTCCCGTGGGATTGCGATGTAGGAATAGGTGCTGTCGTCATTTTTACGCTCGGCCCAGCGCCACTGATCTTCGTGACGGTCCCAGTCACCTACGAGCATATCAAAAACCCGGGCTTTGATATAGGCCTGCTCATCTACCTGGTTTTTTTCATCCTCGCGAATGGCTTCAAACAGGTCTGCTGTACTTTCTACATCTTCATTAAAACCAAACATATGATTGCCGTTAAAATCATCATCGGGTTTTTCGACAATCATATACAGGCGGTCGCCGTGTGTCTCATTAAAATCTCCCAATGTTTTTTGTTTTGGAACATAGAAAACTTTAGGATGTGTATGATTGAGATCTGCGGCTCCTGCAAGGCGTGGAATTGCAAAAGCGCCGTAGGGATGCGAGGCGGTGTAGAAATCTTCGATTAACCTTGCCGGAAGCGTACCTTTAAAATACTGCTGAGCGTCAAGATCGTTATAACCTTTAGCCTGTAAAAACGCAAACGGATCTTTAGCCAAAGCCCTCATATTATACTCCCGGTCATCTGCATCAACCAGTCTTAAAGACTGGGTTTGATGCCCGCCTCCTGCACGCTCCACTTTAAGACCCCCGTAAAGCGTGTCCAGAATGGCTACCGGAGCTTCAATTTGCAATCCATAAAGGTCGCGGTAATGCTTACCCCATTTCTCTTCATAGGCTTCAGATACTTCCACAAGATCTTTTGGGTAGATGCTGGCGGTTTCTGTTTTGGGAAAAGTATTGGGAAGCGAATCTACCGGATACGGTTCAGGCGCTGCAAAACTTTCTTTTGAAAAGCGCTCCACAAGCTCACCGGTTTTATTCAGTTCATAAAAATGAACGCTTGAAGCGCCGTCTTTATACAATCTCAGTTGGGCAAGTCCCGGTTGCACCGAAGCAAAAAGGCCGTCTTTACCCAATCGGACATACTCGCTTTTTGCGGCTGTGCCTGAAATGATTTGCCTGATGTCTTCGTTTTCGATGTACTGTAAAGACTGCTCGTGAGCCGAAAGAACAAACAGCCGTGGCAGGCCTATAGACATCTGTTTGATCTCCTGCATCAAGTCATTCATAAGCGGGTTGAACTGATCTTGCTTGGAGATACCGCCCTGTGTACGGGCAAAAGCCCATAAAAAGCCCACTCCCGGAATAAAAGCATTCTCGGCTGATGGTCTGTAGAGTGCGCGGGTGCTCATTTCACCGCCGTAAATTCCGTTAGAATATAGCGGGTGATGCATCACCAAAATCACATTTTTATGACGGGCTTTACGCGCTTCGTCTTTGAGTAGTGTTAGAAATTGCACACGGGTTTTAATGGCACATTTATCGTTAAATCCGGGATGTTTACTCCAGTCCTCTATGTACCACTGGGAATCTGCAATGATGATTTCGGTCTCGTCGTCAACATCAATAACCTCGATAGGGCAACCGTTTTCGGGTTGAAAGTGATTGTCTTTGCCCATCTTTTCTTCAATAAGATCTTCAATAGACTCAAGGCCTTTCACACCGCGGTCGTTCCACTCGTGCTCACCGGGTATAATCAGGGTTTTGCCTTTGAACTCTCTTATAAGTTTTACCAGCGGATCTAATTGCTCTTTAGTATCCTCCTTTTTGCCTACGTCAGGGTAGATATTATCTCCGGCAAGAACCAGGTAGTCACTTTGGGAGGCATTGCTGTTTTGCAGTTCATAAAATGCTTTCAGGAGTTCATTGTTTGGTCCTTTTTTATGAGCTCCCAGATTGCCTAAAACAAAAAAGCTACGGTAAGCAGAAGTGTCTGCCGTTGTCTTTAAAATCTTTTGGTCCCGGTCTCTAAACTGGGTTAGCTCGCTGGCGCATGAAACGAATAAGCCTGTTACGATGAGAACGATTAGGCTTTTATAGGGTAGGTGTGATCGCATTAATAATTAGGTTGTTATCGCAAAATTAGTAAACGATTTGAGGGCTAAAAGTTTTTATGTGATTGTTAACGTTCTTGTGTTTAAGACGAGACTTTACAATTCAACCCTCTTATTTTACAACTGGGTATTTTAAATCTTTAAAGCCGCAACGTCTTTAGCATCTTTGACCTGTAATCAAAAAACGAGCACGTTATGGTCAAATTAATTCTCTATCTGCTTCAAGCCACACTTACTGTTTCAGGAATGAATCCTGAAGCGGTACGTTTTAAAACTACTGAAGCTTTGCCCATACAGGAAATGAGTTCTAAAGAATATAATACCTTTAAATGCGCGATTGAAAATCACACTTCAGAGTGTAAAGCCATTTTATTATGAATCTGATTTTTAAAGAATTTGCCAATGCCTGTATTGTAGGAGTTTCCATTTACGTGGTTTTCCTGTTGATTCACGTACTTGGAGGAAATACGCTCATTTTTAACAGCGACCTCGCCGAGGATTTTGCAACCAGTATGCTGTACTCCATTGTACTGTATATGTTTAATATGGGGGTGTTTCGGTATTATCATCAAACCTATAAGGCAGAGCTTTTCACTTTTAAACGTACCATTCCTGCTATTTTAAGCGGAATGCTGGCATCTGTATTGGGTGTTTTTTTAATACGCCTGTTTATCAAATGTTTTTTGAGGGGAAATTCGTTGGTTGAGTTTTTTGAGACCGAAGATTACCACGATTATTGGGTGCCCTTATTTGTGGCGATGGTAGTAAATACCATTTTCTATTCGTTTTATTATTACAGGCAACAGAAAGAATACCAGTTAAAGGAGCAGAAAATCATTGCCGGAACGGCTTCGGCACAGTTTGATGCGCTTAAAAATCAGCTTGATCCCCATTTTTTATTCAATAGTCTGAATGTGCTTACCAGTCTTATTGATGAAAACCCCGATCAGGCCCAAAAGTTTACCACTTCCCTCTCTAAGGTTTACCGTTATGTTTTAGAACAGAAGAATAAAGAGCTGGTCACACTTGAAGAAGAACTGGCTTTTGCCAAGACCTATATGACGCTTTTAAAGATGCGTTACGAGGACAGTATCATTTTTACCATGCCCGATCAACTCGTAAATCCCGAAGCCAAAATGGTACCTCTGGCGCTTCAGCTGGTGCTTGAAAATGCGGTGAAGCACAATGTGGTGAGCAGCAACCGCCGGTTAGCAATACGCATCGATGAAGAGCCCGGTTATCTGGTGGTGCGCAATACACTTCAGCCTAAAAAAGTAATGGAGAAGGGCAGCGGGGTAGGGCTTTTCAACATCAGACAACGCTATGCACTGCTTACATCACGCAGGGTTTTCATAGAGAAAACCGAAAATGAATTCATCATCAAATTACCCACATTAACCCGTCAATTAAAAACGAATCTTATGAAAACCGAAAATTATCTGCTTGAAAAAAAATACGATCGTGCCAAAGAACACGTGGCTAAACTCAAAGGCTTTTACATAAATCTCACCTTGTATTGCCTTGCCATACCGGCGATGGTTATTCTCAATATCTGGTCCTCCGATTTTCCGTGGGCTATTTTCCCGGCTTTGGGCTGGGGACTTGGAGTCTTCTTTCACGGAGCTGAAGTGTTTGAGTGGACCCCAATCTTAGGTAAGGGATGGGAACAGCGCAAGATTCAGGAACTTATAGAAAAAGATAAACGCAACTCTTAACAATTGATCCAGCCTATTTGACAGCTGGGTATGATTAAATGGGAAAGCATCAGGTATATCTTCAACTTTACACAAGAACTAAAAATCAGTAATTATGGAAAATTTTGAACAACAAAACCGGTATTTAAAGGCTAAAGAACAGGTTGCCGAGATTAAGAAATTTTATGGAAGTCTGGTGAGTTACATTCTCGTGATCAGTGCTTTGGGAATATTTAATTATTATGTTGATGGCCTCGCACATCCCTGGTTTTTATGGGCTGCCGCCGGTTGGGGTATTGGCCTTATCTTTCAGGCAGGGAAAGCCTTTAACTGGAATCCTTTGGTAAGTAAAGAATGGGAAGAACGCAAGATTAAAGAATACATGGAGCGCGAGGAGCGTTCTCAGTCTGGTATGGGACGCTGGGAATAGTCAAAATCTGCAACTTAAACCTTTTAAAAACGACTTATGAACGTACTGGTCATAGAGGATGAAAAACCTGCGGCACGCCGCCTAACCCGCATGCTTGAAGCCATGGGGTTGACTGTAGTGGCGCAGTTGCACTCGGTAGAAGAGGCAGTAGCCTGGTTTGAAACTGAAGAGCATCCCGATTTGATTTTTTTAGATATTCAGTTGAGTGATGGTTTATCGTTTGAGATTTTTGATGCAGTGACCGTAAATAGTGCTATCATATTTACAACTGCTTACGATGAGTACGCCCTGCAGGCTTTTAAACTGAATAGTATTGATTACCTGCTAAAACCTATTGATGAAGACGAACTGGAAGCTGCGGTGGTCAAATTCAAAAAGCAACGGCCGGGCCTTAAGAATACCACCTTCAATTTTGAAGATATCCGCAAGCTGCTGGGGGTAAATCCGGTAGACCGGGAGTATAAAAAGCGATTTACGGTTAAAATAGGGCAGCATCTGAAGATGATCACAATCGATGAGGTTATGTGCGTGTACAGCGAGAATAAAGGAACCTATGTGCGTACGCGCGACAAGCGCGATTATTTGCTCGAAACCACCCTTGAAAACCTCGAGGAAGAGCTGGCTCCCGACAGTTTTTTTAGGGTTTCGCGCAAATATTATGTGAATATAGAAGCAATACAGGACATCATAAGCTATACCAACTCCCGCCTGCAACTTAAACTCAAAGCCTGTGAAGATCACGAGATCATCGTAAGCCGGGAGCGGGTTAAGGATTTTAAACTATGGCTTTCCTAACCGAGGCCAACAAGCGTCTTTCCGGTACGATTATGTGCTGCTATTTTTTTACTGATGGCAAAAATTCCTTCTAAATCTCTGGGGTTTGTAATGTTTTCTTTGGCATCTTCAAGAATAAGATTAATCTCATCAATAATTATTTCTTCAGAATCTTTGATCACACTCTCTACCTGGAGGAGGAAGTAGAGGGCTGTAAGCATTTTGTGCAACATGATCACATCGTGTTTACAGTAGCTGCGCAGGGACACAAAAACAAAATAGATGAGTTCTCTAAAATCTATGGTGCGTAAACAAATTACGGCATCATCGTCTTCATTGTGTATGTAGCTGTAATCTTCTTTCTTCAGTCGAAGCGCGAAAAGCTCGGTAAGGTAATCAATACAGGTAATGGCTGTTCCGGGATCATTTATTCCCGGGCTCATCGCCTTGAGTGCGATTTCGGTAAGCTGTTTAAATCCCAGGATATAATTGTGGGTGACAATTTCGCTACGCGAAAAAGCAAAACAGGAGAGCACATTTGTTGTGGTTTGCTCATCGAGTTCTTTGGAGCAGCGGGCGATAGGTATATTTTTGAGGATAAACGATCCCTTGGGCTGCATAATGCGCACCTTAAAATTATTTTCCTTGCAAATATTCATCAGCGTATCTATCGCTATTGTTTGCAAATAACCCGTCTCGTCAATGCGTATCTCATACCAGTCTTCCCCGTCGGGAAACTGCGTGCTGCGATCGTGATCTCCGGTGTTTTCGATAAGACGGTCAAGACGCGTTTTGGCTTTTGAAAAAATATTCTCTACAATGCGGTTGATTTGTATGGCTTCAGAAATGGAGTGGATGAAGTAGATAAACAAAGCCAGGACCAGCATACTCATCACAATCCCTACAATTACCGAGAATCCGGGTAACTGATATTTATTATCGGTGGGTTCTACGCTGAGTAAAATAAGAATACAGTAAATAAGTACTGCGATGTAATAGCCTAAAACGTATTGATGTTTTTTATTGGAAATCAGTCCGGGTAGGATGCGTGGCGAGTAATTGCTGGATGCCTGATTGAGCAGGAGCATTACCATCGAAAAACTGAAAACCATCAGCGAAATGATCCCGCCTATAAAGGTGCTCAGCAGCGTACGGGCGGTGTCTGCATCGTTAATGACCAGCTGTGGCACGTGCTCGATCAAAAAGCTCGAAATACCCCTACTTTCCGCATAAAGCATAGCAAAACCCATAAACAATCCGCCAAAGGCAAAAAGGGTAGGGTAAAACCCGATGTTTGCGGTAAGGTTGACCAGAATAAGCTTGAACTTGGTAAATAATTGTCGCATAAACGAATTTCAATAATAATTTTTACAACCGGGCTTAAATTGGTATTCTCTTAACAGCTTTTGGCGGGTTTAAGCGCAGCATGTTTAAATATCCTCTTCTTCGGTACGATTTTCATTAAAAGCGCTGGGTAATAATTCCGGTATGAATTTAATGAGCAGGGGCAGGAGTACGCCTCCTCCCGGAAGCATAAAAATCGCCAGCGACGGCACGCTTTTACAAATATCGAGCAACTGGGTTTTAACGCGTTTCTTTTCGGCTTTGCTCAAATCCCTCACGGTAGAATAACCCAGTAAAATCACCAGATCCTTGCTGCCGGAAAGCTCAAGCAGCAGGCGTTTTTTATTGCGTATAATGAGTGTGCGTACCGTTTTTGAAGTCTGATTGTAAAAGTGTTTTACGGGATTGCTGTAATTGAGATAGGAGATTTCATTGCGATTGCTCACAATAAACTCCTGTACGCAGCTGATGGCATTTTGAGTTACCTGAGTTTCAAAGTTAAGTTTACTACCCAGCTCCTCTAAGAACTCCAGTTCGTTCGAATCCATTTTTAGATCATCCCACACAGCCAGAGCAGCGAGATCTAAGATATATCGACGGGCAAATAAAGTGGTATAGGCGGTAAGTTCTAACTTATCAAGATCTGTAATGGTTTTATCCAGATTGCTGTTGTAACGCAGCGATTTTTCAAAAAGCTTAAGCAGAAGCTTGTCGTAATTGTCCTTTTGCTGTTTTTGATTAAGAGCCATCCAGATGAGCTGCATCAGCAAAGCTTCAAATTGAGCTGCATAGGCTTTTACATCTTCGGATTTATGGTCTAAATACCACTCAAACACCACCACATCTAGGAATAGCAGGGCATTGGTGATGAGGTTGCTAAAGTTACGCTGCAAAAGGGCTTCATTAGTTTGCAACCTGTTCTGTATGATTTTTTCGAGATCGGCTGCTGTTTGTTTAGCCTTTATAAAACCGGAGAAATAGGATTTTTCCTGACTGTTAAGTAAGGTGTAGAAGGTGTTTACTTCCTTAAAAAACAGGTTAGTGTTGTCATACTTTAAATGATAGGTGAAAAAGAGCGCGTCAAAGAGATTGATTTTTGCGCGTTCGGTTTCATCCCATTTTAAAGGTTCGTGATTCTTATAGACGCAGGTACTTACCGAAACACCGTAAATAAAGCCGGTTTTGACGAGCTGGGTATAGAAGTCGTCAGCACCGGGCTGGTTTGCAAGCAGCCATTTGGTAATAAGAGGTTTATGTTTTAAAATCCATCCGGGAGCTGAAGGATTCATAAGGAATAATTTAAGTGAAGGTTGAATATTAAATATTTAAAAATCAATTGATTATAAATTTTAACAAATAAAACCGCATTTTTTAAAACCGCACTAATCTTTACTGCGTAAATATAGGCAGAAAGTTAAGTTGGGCATTTAACTTTTGAGAATTCAAAAATCCAAACCTTATTTTGGAGAATATGAAAAGGAGATTTATCAATTGGTTAGTTGATTAGTTTTTTTGGATTTTTTGTTAGTTGGGAACCACCATGCTTTGGAGAGAGCGGGTGGTTCTTTTTTTGCCCCATACTTAAATGCATAAAAAAATCCCCTAACGATTGATCAGGGGATTTTTTAGATTCAAAAAGTTTCTTCTAGGCATTGCCTTGCACGACACCCAGCGTATAGAGTTGCTCCATCGTTGGGGTTTCGCTTCCGCCGGCAGGCTCAAGCGTGATACCAAATGCCTGTGAGTCGTTAGGATTATCCAGTTCAAAGACCTTGTTTTCATCCTGACTAAAGTTTTCAAGCAGACCCATGCTGGTAGGAGTAAGCGGGTCTAGTTTTAAGGACCAAACCTGATATACAAATCCTTCCGGAGGCTCGGGAAGACCTAAAGCATCAATATATGCTTTGTTTGAAGCTTTATCCCAAAATACATTTACATAAGCTTCCGGCGCAACCTGCTGTCCTGCAAGTGGTATTTTGGTCACCTGCGGATCGCGAATCACCGCCAGAATTTCTTTGGTTTCCTGAAGGGCCTCTTCAGAATAATTCAATTTGCTTTCGAGCTGTGTTTTTTCAACCTCCACGGTCTGAAGCTCTTCACGCAGCGTATTTGTTCGGTTTAGCAGAGCAAAAATACCTATGAGGAACAGGATCGAAGCGGCCATGCTTATGTACGAAAGCACACGCGCTCGTTTTTGAGAGGCAGAAGGCTGAAGCTGAATCACGCCGTCTGCATTTCGCAATTTTGACTTGATTGCAGCCAGTAGGACTTCGGGATTATAAGGTGCCGCAGCCGAAGACAGGTTTTGAAGCGCTGTTTCAATTTGCTCTACTTCCTGCTGTACCTCGGGGTATTGTGCGAGGATCGCAGAAACCTCTTCGCTTTCTTTCGGCGTAAGCGCACCGTAAACGTAGAGCTCGAGGATGCCAGATTCTATGTATTCTTGAATATCCATAATTTAATTTACCAAGATTTCGCGCAGCTTATTAATGCAAAGTCGGTTACGGGTCTTTACGGTTCCCAGAGGCATATTGAGCTCCTCAGAAGTTTCTTTTTGAGTATATCCTTTAAAAAATAACAGGTCGATGACTTTCTTACATTCTTCACCCAGCGTTTTGATATACTTCTTAATTCCTATAGCGTCAACTTTACTTGTAAAACTGCTTTTGTGTTCGAGTATATCTACGAAATATTCCTGAGTTAGGTTTTTCTTTTGGTTTTTAAAAGCCTTAGACCGCGTCTTATCTATAGCGGCGTTGCGTGCGATATTGAGAAGCCAGGTAAAAAAACGTCCTTTTTCGGAAGTATAGGATTCTGAATTGTCCCACACCTTAACAAAAACGTCTTGCAGTACTTCTTCGGAAGCTTCGGTATCGTGAAGTACGCTGTTGATTACGCCAAAAATACTTTCAGAATAAAGGGAGTAAATCCGCTCAAATGCCTTTTCATCTTTTTGTTGTAATCGTAAAATCAGTTCGTCGGGTTGCATAGCGATTTTTTGGTTTGCTAAATGTATCAAATTCCATAAAAAAAAGCAGCCCTAAAGCTGCTTATATTCATTAATTTATGATAGTCTTATTCAATAATGCCACCACAACTTACGCGGGCACCGGCATCACCACTTGGCTGACTGGTAAAATCATCGGCTCCTGCGTGAACGATAAGGCCTTTACCTAAGATGTCTTTCATAGGATCTTCACAACCTATGCACCATTCATCGGTAGCGATTGTGATGGTACCATTACCGTTAGCATCGGCTTCAAAGTTGCCTATATCTCCTTTGTGATAACCTGCGGCATCGCCCCACTTACCATGTTGCTCTTTAGTAGGATTCCAGTGACCACCGGCAGAAGTACCATCATCTGCAGAGCAATCTGCATTTTCGTGAATGTGTATCGCGTGCATACCCGGCTCGAGACCTTCAAAAACGGCAGTCATAGTTACTGTGCCATCTTCTTCTTTAAATACTGCGCTTCCCTGTGCAGTACTTCCACTTTTTGATTCCAGTTTAACGGTTACTTTTTTTGGCTCTGCCATTTCTTCTTCCATCGCAGGAGCTTCAGTTACCGTATTTTCTTCGGCGTCTTTATCTTTCTTGTCATTCTTGCAGGAGGTAAAACCCAGTGCAAGGGCAAGTGTAAAAAACAATGCATAATTTTTCATAATAGTAGCGTATTAGTTAATTGTAGAACTAAATTAAGGGTTAGGCATTGGCTACACAAAGAATTAAGCATAGCTTAACATTGTACTAGAGCTTGTAGTCGGCCGGTACGGCAATGGCAATTTTATGAGGATTCATGCTGGCTTTAACTGTGGTTTCTTCACCCAGATACTCCCCGTCAACCTGAAGGGCAATGGGCTTGCCGGTTTTGAGTTCGACTTCGGTACAGCAGATCACTTCTACAAAATCGGGATCGAGATTGGTACTGCCGTAGAAGGTTTTCAGGATTTCGGTAATGCTGAAATTTTTAAAGATTAGAACTTCAAATTTCCCGTCATTCATCTTCCCCTGTGGATTAATATTAGCACCGGTGCCAAATTTATTGGCATTGGCGATTGCCACCAGAATACCTTCTTTCTCCATGGTCTCACCGTTTACGGTTAAACTAACTTCAAACGGAAATTTACTGCTTACCAGAGTCGGGAATGCCTGAAGCAGATAGCCAAATTTCCCCCTGATTTCAGACTGCTCGTAATTTTTAATGAGTTGTGCATTCACACCGATATCTGCAATGTGCAGACAGGTAAGTCCGTTTACGTCTATGGTGTCAAGTTCCATAAAATGATCTGCAAGGCCAATGTTGAGTTGTTCATCAAGTTCTTCGGGTAAATTGAGATTTTCTGCCAGACCATTTGCAGATCCCGATGGGAGTAAGGCAATTTTGATATCCTTTTCTTTTAAAACATCGGCCACCTCACGTATGGTACCGTCACCGCCCGAGATGAAAACACGATCGGGATTGACGCGGTCAACCAAATCTTTAATAGCTTTTTGATCCCCCTCTCCTGTGGTCTCGTACACTTCTGCGACGTAATTTTTTTCTGTAACAAAAGTTTTAAACCTATTTATAATGGGTTTCTTATCGGTACCTCCCGCAATGGGATTGATCACCAGTAAAATGGTCTTTTGTGTTTTCATTAAGTAGTTTTCGTCATAAAATTAGGTATTTTGAGCACCACTCAACGTTAAGAGAATACCAATACGTGAAACTCGATTTACAATTATACAGGGGTTATGCCAATGATGATGAGCTGGTTGTTTTTGGCCATGCTTTTAAGTCGTGGGCGCCCGATAAGTATCAGATAGACCGCAAGGGTTTTAAGCACGCTTTTGCGGTTTTGCATATGTTTCGCATTTCACCATTAAAAAATGTGGAGGTCTTTCTGCACTTTAAAGATCTTAAAATACGTACCCGCACGATGGATGACGGGTATTTTAGATTCAACATCCCCCACAACCTGAATCTGGACAGCGGCTGGCATACCTATGAGGTGAGTTGTAAGCTGGGCGAAAAGGACTATGGTATTGTTGAAAAGGGCGAATTGCTGAAACCCTTTGAAAGCAATCTCAGCATCATTTCAGACATTGATGATACTTTTTTGATTTCGCATAGCGGAAATATTTTTAAAAAGCTTTTTGTGATGCTGGCGCGAAATGTTAACCGCCGCAAGACTTTTAAAGACGTGGTAAGGCATTATCAGGCGCTGAGCAGCAGCGGTCACGAGGGCAATGGTACCCACAATTCCTTTTTTTACGTTTCAAGCAGTGAGTATAATCTTTACGATTTTATCATTCAGTTTTCGAAATTGCAGAAGTTGCCTAAAGCCGTATTGAAATTAAAAGACATCAAAACCGGAATTACCGATTTTCTGGGTACCGGAGGAGGCAACCATGATCATAAGTTTGTAAAAATCAAAGATCTCATCGCTTTTTACCCGAAGCAGCAATATGTATTGCTGGGTGACGACTCTCAAAAGGACGCTTATATTTATGAGCGCATCTGTAAAATGTTTCCGCTTAATGTAAAAGCGGTGTATTTACGGCAAACTGGGAGTTCCAAAAAATCAAAAATTGACCGGACTCTTACTAATATAGAGCGGCTGGATGTCGCGACCTGTTATTTTAAACAAAGTAGTGAGGCGATTAATCATTCCCGGAAAATAGGGATTATAGCATCTGAATAAAAAAAGAAACGGTCTAAAAAGTCCTAAGTTGTCAAACTGAGCTTGTCGGAGTTATTTAGTTATTGATAACTTCGACAGGCTCAGACTAACAACCCTTTACAAAACAACTTTTTAGACAGCCACTTGAGATAAAATTTATGATTGCTTAGTCAAGCTTAAAAACCTGAGTTTCCTTAAACGGGTCTAGTTCTACCTGTTGCATTTCGGTTTTGTAGGCAGGCCATTCTTCGGCATAGAAGGCATTCACTTCTTCTAAAGCTTCATTCAATTCATCTTTAGCCTGCGAAATCAATGTACGCTCAGTACCGGTAAGTCCGCCGGGTCTGCTGCTTACATAACCATTGGCTAAATAAACGCGGTTAAGAACGGTAACCTCCGGATTGCGGGTGATGCCCTGGCGATCATCTTCGGTTCCTAAAAACAACGCGATTTTAGCGTCAATTTTCTTGATGATTGCAGCCGAACTGTCAATCTGCGCTTTGTACTTTTCTTTGTCAGCGTCTTTTAAACGTTTCTGAAAATCCTCAGCCGTATTTTTACTTTCAACCAATTGTTTAACCGCATCTGCCGAAACCTGAGTCATAGACTCTAAATTTTTCTGAGCTGTATAAATCTCATCGATCGCTGCCGGAGAGATCTCCAGGCGCGGGTCACTTTCAACCTTGATAGTAGTTTGGTCTTCCAGATCGCCATAGCTCATAACAGCCTTATAAGTACCTGGTTTTACGGTAACACCGCCCGGCTCGTAGTTGCGTTCGCGCAAGGAGCGTGAAGGTCTGTCGCTGCCTTTCTCATCCATATACCAGCGCATCGTAAACAGACCGGTGGTATCAGGGGTTTTGGTTTTCAAGGTGCGAATGAGGCGCTCGCCATCGTAAATTTTTAAAAACACCGTGTCCCACGTTATAGCTGCTTCCGCCTTTTCCGAATCAGCCTCTTTGCTTTCTTCTGTTTTTTCTTCTTTTTCAGCCTTTTTCGGCTTGATAAAGTAATTAAAGGCCGCGCCGCTGCTTCGGTTTTCACCACTATAGGTTGCATCGGCTCCAAAACGACTTCCGGTAGGTTGCTGAGATGCATTTTGATAAGCGGTGGCAGGAGGAAATACTTCAAGTACCGTTGTGTTTTCGGCTGAAATAGTGTTTAGTGTGGTCTTATTAGCGGCCAGTTCGCGCAGGGGTTTGATGTCATCGAGTACCCAGATCGAACGCCCAAAAGTACCAATTACCAAATCGTCTTCCCGTGGGTGAATTACCAGATCCTTCACGGGAACGGTAGGGAAGCCATTGGTCCACTTTTGCCAGTTTTTACCGGCATCTATAGAAACGTAGAGACCGTCATCGGTGCCTAAAAACATCAGGTTGGACTCTTCTTTGTCCTCAATGATAGAGAGCGAATAACTTTCTACATCGTCTTCATCAACCAGACTTTGCCAGGTTTTACCGTAATCTTTGGTGCGGAAAACATAAGGTTTGTAGTCAAATCTTCGGTAGTTGTTTGCTACCAGCAGTGCCTCGCCCTTATTATTTGCCGAAGCTTTAATCTGAGCGACCCAGCTTCCTTCCGGCAGGCCTTTGATATTTTTTGATACGTCATTCCAGTTCTTACCGCCATCGGTGGTATAAAAAACCTTTCCGTCATCAGAGCCGGTCCACATTATTCCGCGTTCTACAGGGGAGGGCTCGATTACCAAAATAGTGGTATGGTTTTCCGCTCCAGTTGCATCCATTGTAAGGCCGCCGCTTTCGCTTTGCTTTTGCTTTTCGGGATCGTTAGTGGTTAAATCGGGCGAAATGACTTCCCAGGTAAGACCCTTATCGGTAGATTTATGTACGTACTGACTTCCAAAATACAGCGTGCTGCTGTCAAACGGATCAATGTTGATTGCGGCATTCCAGTTAAAGCGCAGCTCAACATCGGGGTCGGGATGTGTGGGGCGTACGGTATAGTTGTTACCGGTAATGTGATCGTACCGGCTTACGTATCCCTGCTGACTCATCGACCAGCCAAACTGCGAATTATCGGGATCTGGCACCACATCAAAACCGTCGCCAAAGGAGATTTCCTGCCAGTACGAGTTGCGTATTCCCTGAGCTTTCCATACGTAAGCAGGACCACGCCAGCTTCCGTTATCCTGCATCCCACCATACACATTATAGGGATACTCGTTATCTACAGCCACATGATAAAACTGTCCCACCGGAATATTCTCAACAAACCTCCATGTTTTTCCGCCATCGCGGGTGATATTGAGTCCGCCGTCGTTTCCGTCTATCATAAAATCGGCATTCTCGGGGTGAATGTACCAGGCATGGTGGTCGGGGTGTACGCCATTATCTGCACCGTATGCAGGCATGAGTTCGGTAAAACTTTTTCCGCCATCATCAGAAACATTTACGTAGGTAAAAATGCTGTAGACTCTATTTTCATTATTGGGAGCCACATAGATTTCGGAATAGTAAAACGGGCGGTTGCCTATTTCACTCATATCATCATTCACTTTTTTCCAGTTTTCGCCACCGTCTTCAGAGCGGTATAAAGCATTCTTTTTGGCCTCTACATACGCATAAACCACATTGGGTTTACCCGGAGCGATGGCCAGCCCCATTCGGCCTAAATCTCCTTTGGGCAAGCCATTGTCTGAAGTAATTTCTTTCCAGGTGTCTCCACCATCGTAGGTAATGTATAAACCCGAACCCGGTCCGCCACTGTTAAAAAACCAGGGATCGCGTTTGTGCTGCCACATCGCGGCAATGAGTTTATTGGGGTTGGTGGGGTCCATTACCAGTTCGCCGGCGCCGGTTTTTTGATCTACATAAAGGATTTTTTCCCAGGTTTTTCCGCCGTTTGTGGTGCGGTAAACGCCACGCTCTTCGTGCTCACCCCAGGGCGAACCGATTGCTGCGGCATAAACGATATCAGGATTAGAAGGGTTGATGCGCACTCTATATATATGACGCGTTTTTTCGAGCCCCATGCATTTCCAGGTTTTTCCACCATCTAAAGATTTGTAAATCCCAAAACCCCCGTTAAGACTGTTACGCGGGTTTCCTTCTCCGGTACCTACCCAAACTACTGAAGGATTAGATTGCTGAATGGCGACCGAACCGATTGAAGCTGTAGCTTCGTGTTCAAATACCGGTTGCCAGGTAACGCCTCCTGAAGTTGATTTCCAGAGTCCGCCCGAAGCTGAACCTGCATAGATGATATCAGGATCGTCTTTTACCGCATCAATGGCCGTAATACGACCGCTCATACCTGCAGGACCTATATTTCTGGGCGTTTTATTTTTAAGCAGCTGCAAATCAATTTTTTGACCATAGGTGAGACTGCCTATTAGGATTAAAAAAAGAAGAAAATGGTTTTTCATAAAGGATAGATTAGTGTCTCAAGATTTTTAAAAGTACTAAAAACTCCTTTCTTGAGCTCCTTTTAAATTCTTTAACATAATAAAACCTTAATTAACAAAAGCTTACGTCTAAATATTGTGCTGTTTGACTCCTTCACTATACATTTGGACAAAACTAAAAATCAAGTATTATGAAAAAGATTGTATTAAGTATGGCAGTGCTTGCCACTATAGCTTTTACTTCATGTAAAAACAGCGAAAAAGCAGAAACAGAAGAAACTACTGAAGAAGTAGCAATGGAAGGTGCAGAGACTGAAGAAGAAGCTCCAGCTCAGCAAAACATCGCCGAAATTGCAATGGGAAATGATAATTTCTCAACTTTAGTAACTGCTGTTCAGGCTGCCGGTCTTGCTGAAACTTTAAGTAGTGAAGGCCCGTTCACCGTGTTTGCTCCTACAAATGATGCATTTGCAAAATTACCTGAAGGAACTGTAGCAACACTTGTTGAGCCTGCAAACAAAGAAAAATTAACCGGTATATTAACGTATCACGTTGTTTCCGGAGAATATATGGCAGAGGATGTAATTAAAGCCATTAATGACAATGGTGGTAGTTTTACCATTCCTACCGTACAGGGAGGAACTTTAACTGCAACTTTGGTAGATGGTAGCGTAGTGCTTACCGATGCTAACGGTGCAAAATCTACAGTTGTAATGGCTGACGTAGATGCTTCAAATGGAGTAATCCACGCGATTGATGCAGTTGTTATGCCAAAAGGCTAATACTCTGAATTACATAAATTACGAAAACCCTTCAAATCGAAGGGTTTTTTTATGGAATTCAATTTTCTAAGCTTAAAATAAGGAAGCATTGGCCAAAGTGGTTTTCCTTAATTGGTTTTTAAGAAAAGTATTCAGGAAAAGCGCGTAAAATGCTTTAATTTTAAATTACTATGAAAAAGAAAATACAAGGTCGGGGATTTGTATTCAAAAGCTATGATGCACCCCGACAATCGCTTTTTGAACAATTGCTTGAAATTTTTAAAGAACTCATTACGCATACTTCGGGTGATTTTGATGAAGCTATGGACTGGCTTAAGGAACTCGATAAAGAGTATAATCTCACTAATGAAGATTATACCCTTGACGATTTTGTTCAGGAGCTTAAAGACAAAGGTTATATCAGAGAAGAGATTGAACCTGATGGAACGGGTGGTATTTCTATTACCGCAAAAACCGAGCAGGCCATTCGCAAAAGGGCTTTAGAACAAATTTTTGGCAAGATGAAACGCAGCGGTGCCGGAAATCACCGCACCAATCACATCGGCCGGGGCGACGAGCATACCGGTGAGTACCGTGAGTACCGTTTTGGTGATGCGCTCGAACGTGTTTCTATGACCGAAAGTCTTAAAAATGCTCAGATAAACAATGGGTTAGGGGCTTTTGATTTAACCGAACGGGATTTGATCGTCGAAGAAACCCAGCACAAGGCTCAAATGAGTACCGTGTTGATGATAGACATCAGTCACAGTATGATTTTGTATGGCGAAGACCGTATAACGCCTGCTAAAAAAGTGGCGATGGCCCTTGCCGAACTCATTACCACCCGATATTCAAAAGATACTTTAGATATCATTGTATTTGGTAATGATTCGTGGCCGATCAAGATTAAAGATTTGCCTTATTTACAGGTAGGCCCGTATCATACCAATACGGTAGCGGGCTTGCAGTTGGCGATGGATATTTTGCGCCGCAAGCGTAACACCAACAAGCAGATTTTTATGATCACAGACGGTAAGCCCAGCTGTGTGCGGGAGCCAGACGGATTTTATTATAAAAACAGTGTGGGTCTTGACGAATACATTGTAAACAAGTGCTACAGTATGGCCAGCCAGGCTCGCAAGCTCAAAATCCCCATTACCACCTTTATGATTGCTCAGGATCCGTATTTGATGCGTTTTGTGCGTGAATTTACGCAGGCCAATCAGGGTAAGGCCTTTTATACCGGCTTGCAGGGACTGGGCGAAATGATTTTTGAAGATTACGAAACTAACAGAAAAAAGCGAATACGTTAATGCAGCGTTTCACTCTAATCGAGGTTAAAGAGCTTTCCGCAATGCTTGATGATCCTGATCTGGTATTGCTTGATTGCAGTCTGAAAAAGACCGCATCCGGGAAGGAGTTTGATCTAAATGGTAAAACCATTTCCGGAGCGCGTTTTTTTGATCTTGAGAATACGTTTAGCGATGCTGAAAGTGACTTTCCCAACACCCTGCCTCAGACTCAGGATTTTGAGCGAAAGGCAAGAGCCTTAGGGATTAATACCGATTCAAAACTTGTTGTTTTTGATGCGGGAGGGATTTACTCGAGTCCAAGAGTCTGGTGGATGTTTCAGGTGATGGGGCACAAGCACATTAGAGTATTGAATGGTGGTTTGCGGGCCTGGAACGAGGCAGGTTTCCCGCTTGCGGAAGGTTTTAAAAGTGATTTTAAAGCAGGAAATTTTAAAGCAGCATTTGATGCCGGCAGCGTCAAGTCTTTTGAGGATATTGAGCTGAATACCGATGCTCCAAAGTTTACACTTGTAGACGCGCGTTCTTCCGGAAGGTTTCAGGGTATTGACCCGGAGCCCCGGCCGCATTTGCAGAGTGGGAGTATTCCACAATCGGTAAATCTTCCTTTTCAGGATGTTTTAGAAGGTGGAAAATTTAAACCCAAAACCGAATTGTATAAGCTGTTTGAAGAGCGTTCCCTGTTAACTGATAAACTGGTTTACAGTTGCGGATCGGGTCTTACAGCCTGTATCATTATGCTGGCGGGCGAAATAGCTGCTCAAAAGGGAATACAGCTCTACGACGGCTCGTGGACCGAATGGGCCGAATTAAAAAAATTGAAAAAGTAAAATAAAAATTGAAAAATGAGTAAACCGAACATTGCAACACTGGGCGAACTAAAAAAATCGGGCTATACCAGCCGAAGTATTAAAGATGAGTTACGCACCAATTTGCTGAAGAATATAAAGAACGGAGTTCGTTCATTTGAAGGGATTCACGGGTATGAGTACACCGTCATTCCCGAATTGGAACGCGCCATTCTCTCTAAACACAACATCAACTTACTGGGACTGCGCGGTCAGGCCAAGACCCGTCTTGCGCGTTTGATGGTACAGTTGCTTGATGAGTGGGTGCCGGTGGTCGAAGGCTCTGAATTAAATGACGATCCTTTAAAACCGCTTTCGCGCTATGCGAAAGAGCTTATTGCCGAAAAAGGCGATGATACCCCCATTATCTGGTTGCATCGGGACGATCGTTTTGCCGAAAAACTGGCGACTCCAGATGTTACCGTAGCCGATTTAATAGGGGATGTAGATCCCATTAAAGCTGCAAATTTAAAACTGAGTTATGCTGACGATCGCGTGATTCATTTTGGGATGATTCCACGGGCTAACCGCTGCATTTTTGTAATTAATGAATTGCCCGATTTACAGGCGCGTATTCAGGTTGCCCTGTTTAATATTTTGCAGGAAGGAGATATTCAGATACGTGGATTTAAATTGAGACTTCCTTTAGATCTTCAGTTTGTATTTACTGCAAATCCGGAAGATTATACCAACCGCGGAAGCATCGTTACTCCGCTAAAAGACCGTATCGGGTCGCAGATTCTTACACATTATCCCGAAAATATAGAAATCGCCCGAACGATCACTCAGCAGGAGGCTAAACGCGATGAGCGTTCAGAAGACAGCATTTATGTGCCTTCATTAGCTAAGGATTTGCTGGAGCAAATAAGTTTTGAAGCGCGTAACAGCGAGTATATTGATGCTAAAAGCGGTGTTAGTGCCCGTATGAGTATAACCGCTTATGAAAATCTGTTGAGCACGGCAGAGCGCAGAGCTCTTATTGCCGGTGATGAACAGACGATGGTGCGTTTAGGTGACTTTATGGGAATGATACCTGCGATAACGGGTAAAGTAGAGCTGGTTTATGAAGGAGAGCAGGAGGGAGCCGCTAATGTCGCGCAAACCCTAATTGGTGATGCGATCAAGACCCTGTTTATTACCTATTTCCCTGAAATTAAGAAACTGGAGAAGCAAAGCGAAAAAAGTCCGTATGATGATATAGTTTCCTGGTTTTTTGATCAGACCGATTTTAGGTTACTCGATGATTTAAGCGAAACGGAGTACAAAAAGACTTTAGATTCAATCACTCCGCTGGAAGAATTGATCAATACCCAATTACCCGATCTGGATTTGAAAGACAAATACTTTATGAAAGAATTTGTGCTCTGGGCTTTGGTAGAATATAAGAAGCTGAGTAAGTACCGTCTTTCTGATGGTATTCGATTTAATGATGTTTACGGCAGCTACATCAAAGGATTGTAGCAGCTACAGATTAAATACAATAAAAAAATCCCGACAGTACAGACTGTCGGGATTTTTTATTGGAGTGCTTTTTTATTAATTGATGATGGTAAACTCACTGCGACGGTTTTCGTCCTGTTGTGCATCGGTACAGTCCATTTCAGTACAGTTGTTGATGGGGTCAGACTCGCCGTAACCCTTTGCCGTAAGACGATCTGCATCTATACCCTTAGAAATAACATAATCCCGGGTAGACTGCGCACGACGCTCAGACAATTCCTGATTATAGGTATCTGAACCGCGCATATCGGTATGCGACGCGATTTCTACTTTCATTTCCGGATATTTAGTGAGTATAGCAACTAATTTGTCTAAAGTTGTCGCTGCATCGGGGCGTATGTTTGATTTATCAAAGTCAAAGTAGATTTTCTCAAGATTGATCTGCGTAAGCTGGTTACGATCATTAACCACCACGATTTCTTCGGTATCTGCATAAGCTTCCATGTATAATCTTAAAGCGGTCTTGGTATTGCGGGAATATTCAATACGCACATCTTTTTCAATAGGTACATAGAGTTCTTTCGAAGCCTTCACCTTATAAAAACTATTGGGACGTACATCAAACTTAAAGCTGCCTTCTTCATCTGTAACCTCGGTGATAAGTGTTCCGGTTTCAGGTCTGAAGAGGGTTACTTTAGCTCCGGGGATAGGCTCCAGCGTTTTTTTGTTATCTACGTTACCAATGATCTGGTAGTTAATATTTGGCAATGTTTCAAAACGGTATAATTTATCTTTTTCGGTTCGGTTTGATGAAAAATACCCGGTACCCTCATTTTCTTTTATAATCAATGCAAAATCATCTGCATTGGAGTTTATAGATGAGCCTAAATTGTAAGCATCAGCAAAAGTTTCGCCCGAAACCTTACTGCGATACAGGTCAAGACCTCCAAGCCCTTCGGCACGATTAGAAGCAAAGTAAAGATTACCGGCATCAGAAATAAACGGAAACTGCTCCAGTTTATCGCTGTTGATACGATTGCCCAGGTTTACAGGAGTAGCGAAGGAGCCGTCCTCGTTCAGGTTTACTTTATAAATATCAAAGCTTCCAAAACCACCGGGCATATCACTGCTGAAGTACAGGGATTTCCCATCAGGACTTAAAGCAGGATGCGCGACAGAGTAGTTTTTAGAATTGATGGGAAGCAGGGTTATGTTGCCCCACTGACCGTTTACCAGCTCTGCACTGTAGATTTGCAATACGGCAATTTTAGCATCATTAATACGGGTGAAGTCATCGCTGGTACGGGTAAAGTACATCTTCCTGCCGTCTGCACTAAATACCGCGTTACTCTCGTGCGTATCGGTATTGATCATTCCGGGGAAAAGGCCGTCATCTGTAATTGCGCTTCCGTTTACATTGGCATAATAGAGATCAAGATAGGGTCTTCCTGTCCACGGATAGACAGGTCTTGCCGCGTTTCGGTCTGAAGCAAAAATGATTTGACGGTCGTAATAGGCAGCACCAAAATCATTGTAAGCAGAAGCAGCATCCAGAATTTCCGGAAAGAAAAACTGCTCAACTTCTTCATCCAGATCTTCTATTCCCTGAAGGATATTTACTTCTTCACCGGTATAGCTGGTAAGCAATTCATTTGCCTTGGCATAATCTTTACTGCGCTTGGCAGCATCTGCATATCTAAAGATCACAGCCTTATCCTGATCGGGTTTAAGTTCCCATAACCGGGCATAGGTTTCTACAGCTTTGGCAGCATTTTGAGTGTAGTAATACGACTCTGCCAGATTTTTTGTGGCCAGCGTGTCTAGCGGTGTTTGTTCGGCTTCTGCCGTATATGCCTCAATAGCTTCGGTATAGGCTTTATTTGCATAAAGCTTATGAGCCATTTTAAGGTCTTTACTTTGAGAATATCCTAACCGGCAGGCAGCTAGCAGAATAACGAAGAGGGTAATATTTTTCATAGTCCTAGTGCTGTAGTTTAAAAGAAACGGGGAGATTTGCGATAAGACGGGATGTCGCTGAAGATATCAAAATCAAAGAGCACCATCACTTCGTGGCTTCCGTTGTTGTACTGTCCCAGATTAGAGGTGGTGTAGTCGTAAGCATAGCCCACGCGTATTCCCGGAGTGACTTCAAAGTTTACCATTCCGGTAACTGCATCATCAATTCGATAACCTATACCTGCCTCAAAACGCTGATAAAAGCGAACGTTAGTATTTACATCAATGCTAACCGGAGCTCCATTTACCCAGCGAGCCATAAATGACGGCTTGATCTGGAAATCTGCCGAAGGTTCAAAAACGTAACCTCCGGTAAGAAAGTAATGGGTGTTTTCGCTTCCCAGACGTTGCACGCCATCCTGATCTTCTATGTGTTTTGAAGCAACCAGGTTGGGAGCAGAGAGCCCTACATAGTATTTTTCAGAAAAATAATAGGCACCTATACCGATGGTAGGATAGGTCTGATTGATATTCTGCTGAAACGAAGGGTCTGTTGCCGGTCCGCCGGTTCCCAGCTGAATGTTGCTAAAATCGGTACTAAAAAACGATGCACCTGCCTTAAGACCTAAAGAGAGGGTTGCGTTTTCCTGTACTCTGAGCTTATAGGCAAAATCCGCATTAAGGTTGGTTTCCTGCACTACATTGCCTATTTCATCGTGAACCAGGTTCAGTCCCAGTTCGACGTTATCAGACATCGGTAAATGACCGAAAAAGCTGGCTGTTGTGGGAGCGCCATCTATTCCTACCCATTGTGAGCGGTAGAGCGCACCTACTTTGGCTTTGTTTACTGAGGCGTAAGCAGGGTTGATTACGCTCATATTGTACATATACTGTGTGTACTCAGGATCTTGCTGTCCATACATGCTACCGCAAAAAAGGACAAGACCTGCAAATACTGTAAATATTGAAGTTGAAATTTTCATCGAATTAATCCTTTTTTATCGGTTAAGATATACGTTACCTTGTTTTGGAGCGGTCTGGCCGTCGTTGAAGTTTATGATGTAGAAATAAACACCGTTGGGAAGGGTATTGCCTCCCAGGTTATTGGTATTGGCCTGGCCATTCCAAAAGCCTGTTGCTGTGTTGCCTTTAAACACGACACTACCATTACGGTTAAATATTTCAATGCTGTAATCGGGATAGATGATGTCTATATTTTTCATTTCAAAAACATCATTGATGCCATCTCCGTTAGGTGAGAATCCGTTAGGGATAAATACCGAATCACAACCACTTAGGTCAACCGTAACGGCAAGACGCTGCGAACTCTCGCAACCACTGGCGGAATTAACGATACCCAGATAATACGTAGCATTGTCTGCAAGAGCCGTGTTTGCACTAAGAGCAGCACCACCGGTAGCCGCATTATACGTAACTACGGTAAGCGAACTGTTAACACGGGCTTCAAGATCACCAATAGTAGGTGAGTCATTAATACAGAATACTTCAGCATTTGCAGCCAGAGTAGGAGCAGCAGGATCTTCTGCAACAAACGAGGCAGCAGGAGCACCTACATTCACAGAACTACAGGTTGTTGTGAAATTTTGGATATCAACAATCGTAAGAGTTGTACTGCCACTGTTAACAATTAATGCCGCATCCAGATCTATGGTAGCCGCTCCCGCGCTAAATGAGAGGGTCTCCGTGATTTCTCCGCTTGTGTTGGTTCCGCTTAATGTGTAGGTTACAAAATAATCAGCATCAGCTAAAAGCGTTGCTCCAGATAAGCTTACGCTAACAGGTTCACCAAAACAGACATCAGCAATTGAAACCGAGAGTCCGGCAGCATCAGGTAATGTAAGCACCTCAAAATCATCAGAAACTACTAATGGGTCAGAATCACAACCAGCAGCACTACTCACCAAAGTCAGGGTGAAGGTTGTAATGCCGGTTTCGGTAAGTGAAGTAGCCGGGATTTCGAAGCTTCCGGCACCAGAGGCAATACTTAAAGTTGCTATCACATCGGTTGCTTCATTAGCTCCGGAAAGATCGTAGGTTATACTATAATCGCCATCAGCCAGGCCGGTAGCGTTTGTAAAGCTTACAAATCCGTTTTCGTTTAGGCAGATATCTGAAGCCTCCAGTTGTCCATCAGCCACATCAGGAATAGGATTTACAACAAATTCTACGCTTGCCGTAGTTGTACTTACACACGACGTAACAGGATTGATTACCTGAGTAATACTAAAAGAAGTTGTACCGGCATTCGCAAGAGTTGCAGCAGCTAAATCAATTGTAGCAGCCCCATCAGTGAACGTCAGGGTTTCGGTAGCCGAAGCAGTGTTGGCTCCGCTAAGCGAATAGGTCACTTCGTAATCGCCGTCAACCAGATCTGTACCGGTGATTTCAACACGGGTTCCTTCTTCCAGACAAATATCGGCTACTGCGAGGTCTTCGCTTTCGATTACAGGCAGCGGATTGATAACAAAATCAGTTGAAATATCCAGACTTTCTGTAAAGCAGCTGCTGTCGTCATTTGTAACGCTTGTAATACTTAAGGTCACCGCACCTGTGTTTGCCAGAAGTGCTGCATCAATTGCAAATACAGCCTCACCACCAACTACAGGAATATTAGCCGCAATGGCACTACTTGTTGATGCGCCACTGGCGTTGTAATTAAATGTATAACTTCCATCACTTAGGTTAGGTGCGTTTAATGTGGCATTAACAGGTGAATCATTTAAGCAAACATCATCAACACTTAAAGTTGCGCCGGTTAAATCTGGAGGAGAAACAATGGTGAAATCCTCACTTACGGCGGTATTAGTACTTTCACAAAGAGTGGAAGCATTTACAAAGGAAGTTAGATTTACCGTGGTGGTACCTGAATTTGAAATTAAAGCAGAGTCGATAACCAGAGTACCGGTTCCTGAAGCAATAGTTACCGTAGCAGTCTGAGTCGTTTGCGTGTTAGCACCACTAAGATCGTAAGTTACGGTATACGTGCCATCAGCTAAAGTACCGGTAGTATCTGATAAAACCAGTGATGCATCGTCTCCCTGACAGGTGCCGGTAATCTGATTGATGCTAAGGTTTGAAAAGTCAGGGTTTGGATTTATGATGAAATCAATACTCAGTCCGGTTACAGCGGCTTCACATTCATTAGCTGTATTGAGGTCTGTAATTTGAGTAATACTAAGTGTATTGTTGCCTGTGTTAACTAAATCTGCTGCTGCGATTGTAAAATCACTTTCGCCTGAAGCAAAAACCAGAGTGGCGGTTTGATCAGTTAGCGTGTTAGCGCCCGTAAGCTGATACACGATTTCATAGGTTCCGTCTACGACATTAGGGTTAGAAAGGCTAAAACTAACAGCATCACCTTCGCAGGATGCGTCAGTCGTTAAAACCGTATCAACCAAACCTGGAAGCGGATTTACCATAAGGTCAACTGAAGCCGGTAGTCCTGCACTGGGGCAATCCTGATTTTCGGTTGTAACTGCTGTAATAGTGATGGTTGTAGTACCCGGATTTGCAACCGTAGCTGTATCAAGGCTAAAACTTGTCTCACCGTTAGTAAAGGTTACCGGGATTGTAGTTTCAGCAGCGGTATTGTCACCTGTTAGGGTATAGCTGAGGTTGTAGACACCATCTGCAACCAGTGCAGGATTGGCGCTTATCGCGACACTTGCGTTTTCTCCCTCGCAAATCGCTTCTGCGGTGATCATGCTCTCCACAAGGTTTGGAGTAGCAACGATGGTAAAGCTTGCGGTGGGATTGGTGAGGTTAGTAGCCGTACACGTAGTTGTAGTATTAACTACAGAGGTCAGGGTAAGCGTAGTTTCCCCGTTTTGCAATAAAGTTGAAGGAATACTGAATGTCCCTGTTCCATTGGTAATCGCAACGTTGGTAGCAGTCTCACCGGTCGCATTGATCGCACCACTGAGGTCATAGGTAAAATCATAGGAGCCATCTGCCAGGTTGGCCGGATTGGAAGTGTCTGTGATCGTAACGCGTACTTCTTCATTTTCGCAGGCGCTTGCAACACTTACACTAAGGGTTTGAGCATCCGGAAGCGGATCTATAGTAAATGTGCTAGAAATAGCTGTAGCCGTAACACAAGCTGCTTCATTGGCAACCGAATCTAAAGTAGCCGTGTAATCACCTGCTGCCGGCAATGCACTTGCCATTAAAGTTATAGATGCAGCGCCATTGGTTACGTTAGCGGTCTGGGTATATTGCTGAGAACTAGTGCCGGTGGTCAGGGTGTACGTAAAGGTATAATCCCCGTCAATTAATTCAATAGCCGGAGTAGTACCGCTGTCTGCTATAGAAAGCGTAGCATTTTCACCAAAACAAAGGGGTTGGTTTACACTGATCTGAGTATCTGAAGCGTCAGGTAAAGCGACGATTGTAAGTGTATCAACGAGTTCGGCAATTAGCGCCTCACAGTTACCGTTTGTATTGGGATCTAGTATTTGTGTGATGCGCAATTCAGCCACGCCGGCTGCGGTAAAAAAGGCAGAGTTTACGGGAAAGCTACCTTCACCGTTAGTTATAGTAACGGTAAGGGTTTCGGTGCCGGTATTTGGTGCAGGACTTACGCTATACGTGACTTCGTAATCGCCGTCTGCAATGACAGCCGGGTCACCGGTTATGGTAGCAACAGGATTTACAGGTAATTCATTTTCACATATAATGTCTTCATCATCGGTTGGAAACGTAAGTTCCAGAGAAGCATTGGTGAAATCTGCAACATCCTCAATTACTATGGTGACGTTAATACGACTTTCATCACATATTTGGTTTATAGGCTCTACGATATAGGTAAAGATATATGTGCCGCCACCCAGGGTATTGCGTATGCGCTCAATGTTAATAAAGCTGTCATTTACGCCACTTATTTCATTGGTTGTAATTTCTTCCCAATAGCCTCCGTCGTCTTCATTGATTATGGCGTCGCGTAAATTGTAATTGGTTTGACCCGATAGATCTTCAGTTTCACAAAAGGTGGTTTGTGCTGCAGGATTGGGATCTCCAGATTCCGGAGCAGGGGTCACTTCTAAAACGACGGTACTACTCAGCTGGTCAGAATTAGGAGGAAAGCAATCCAAAGCTACCTGATCGGTGATGGTATACGTAAAGGTGTAAGTACCGGTACCGGCCTGAGCAGCATTAAATCTACTTCTGTTAAGAGCTCCGCTTAATGAGGCAACACTATCTCCATTATCATTATCTACTGCGGTAAGAGACCAGTTTCCGGGTACAGTTGCAGAGGGGTTTCCTCCTGTAAATTGAAAAAGGTTTACACTTGGATTGTCATCGCAAGCCACCGCATTCATGTTGTCACCTCCGGGATAACCCGCCAGATTGAGCGTAATGGTAGCACTTTCTCCACAACTTGAATTGGTATAGGTATAAGTGAAAACACCACCGGTACTTATAACGTAGGTGTCTAAAATACCGGTATTGACATCAAGCCCGCCGGATAAATCGTTATCCGTCCAGGTTCCTCCGGGTTGTGGAGTTCCGTTAAGACGGGAAAACAGATCAATCTCTTGTTGCGAGCTTTTGTCACATAAATCGATTGTGTTGTCTTCCCCGGCACATTGCGCAAAGGTTTTAGAAGAAAAACCAACAGAAAAAAATAGGAAAAGCACGAAAATTGCTCTTCCAAGAAGCGTAGAGTTCCTAATCATAAGAGTTGGGTTAGTAAAGTTTTATGCAAGTCAAATCGATAAATTACACATATTGACGATCAAATGTAAAATAATAAATTGAATTTTTAGATTTTTTATCATTTACAATCATAAATTTTCCACTTTACCGTCCGGATATTTAGCGAAACGCTTCTTTTCGGGTTCATGGGTGTGTTCGTTTGAGGGCCAGGGCCATCCGCCAAAGGAATCCTGCTGGAAGCGCATAAAGGCATCTTCTATGTCTTTACGGGAATTGCCTACAAAGGGTCCGTGCTTCACCACCGGCTCGCCTATAGGTTTTCCCTGAAGGAGTAGTAGATGCGCTTTTGTTGAGCCGTTGTTAAGGGTAAGTTGTTCTGTAGCTTCCGCGCGAATGTGGTGCATAACGGGGATTTCAAAACCTTCGGCCTCCAGTTGCTCCCCTTCATAAAAGTAGAGGGAACGGTTAGAACCTTCGGCACCTTCAGGAAGAGTAAAACTTGCATTCGGGTCGAGGCTAATCAACCAGATTTGAATATCGTTTTCGGGATTTGCCGCCCAGGAATCTGGTGCTGGGTTTAAAGCAGACTGGTTTTTAAAGCTTCCGGCGATGAGTTTTATTTTTATGGAATTGCCCTCTGCATCGGTTTGTTCTATCACAGGGATTTTTGAATTCCACATCATTCCAAAATAGGGTTCTACTTTTTTGCTTTTCGCGGGGAGATTCAGCCATATTTGAAACAGTAAGAGCGGGTTATCAGCTTCTTCATTCAATAAGGGAAACATTTCGCTGTGCTGAACTCCCTTTCCGGCAGTCATCCACTGCACATCACCATTGCCAAAACGGCCTGCAGCCCCCAACGAATCGGAATGATCAACAAAACCTTTTTCACAAACGGTAACCGTTTCAAAGCCCACGTGCGGATGCGCAGGAAAACCGGGCACTTTAGAACCATGGTACATCGCCCAGCCGTCTTTTTGTACAAAATCCTGACCTATATAGCGACCGGCTAAAGAAGCATCGGGCCCTAGTTTGCCATTCCCTTTTGGGTAGTTGTCGTTGTGAAATGCACAAAATAGAAAAGGATCCTGGGTATCCCAGGGCATTTGAAGGCGGGTAATTTTTTGAATAGCTGCCATATCGTAGATTTTTTGGTTCTAACGAATATAGGCACCGGCCTTCAATTTCTAAAGGGGAGTTATAAACACTTATTCACAGACTATTTACGCGGTGTAGTCTGCATTTTGTAATTTTCACTTCCAAAAAAATATCGATGAAGTTTTTTCAAAAAGAAATAAGCCTGCAGTCCCGTCGTCGCGGGTTTCACCTGATTACATCAGAAATAACGGGTCAGTTAACCGAGTTGAGCCAGATTAGCACCGGTCAATTGCAGGTGTTTATCAAGCACACTTCGGCCTCGCTAACCATAAATGAAAATGCAGATCCAACGGTGCGGGAAGATTTTGAAAGCCATATCAATAAAATGGTGCCCGAAAATGCACCCTATTACAAACATACCTTTGAAGGTCCTGACGATATGCCTGCCCACATTAAAGCCAGTCTGATGGGAACTTCGGTAAACATACCGGTCACCAACGGACGATTGAATCTGGGCACCTGGCAGGGGATTTACCTCTGTGAGCACCGCAATCACGGCGGCAGTCGCAAGGTTGTTCTTACCTTATTTGGTGTGTAACTGGTTTTTTATTGCGACCAGTTGCTCCAAAATGTGTTCTACACCATTTTCAATATTGCTTTTAGTAGAGTAATTAGCAGCTTTGGCAACATTGGGATGTGCGTTTTGCATAGCAAAGCTGAATGCTGCCTGCTCAATCATTTCCAGATCGTTGTTGTAATCGCCAAAAGCCATAGTCTCATCTTTAGAGATATTCAGTTTTTGCTGAAGCAATTTTAAGGCGCGACCTTTGTCGGTATTCAGATGGCTGATATCCAGCCAGTTTTCGCCGCTTACCTTGACTTTTACTTCGTTCTCAATATCCCGAACCTGAGGATAGGTGGTTTCCTCAGAACCGCCAAAGCTGTACACAGCAATTTTAAAGAAGGAGTCTTCAGTAATCGCGGTAAGGTCTTCGACGTTTTTGTATTTGGTATAATACTCTTTAAATATTTCGAGAAATTCATCGTGGTTAGACTCCACATAGGCCTGCTCTCTTCCGCAGAGCACAATATGCGCATCTTCAATGTCGCGCATACGCCTGATGAGTTTGTGAACGGTTTCGGTATCTATGGTGCAGGTGTCCAAAACTTCTTCACCTTTTACGGTGATCCCTCCATTTTCGGCAATGACAAAAATGTCATCTTTTATAGGAGCCAGTTTTGACACAATGCTGTAATACTGTCTGCCGCTGGCTGCCACAAACGGAATGTCGTGCGCCTGCAATTCTTTAAACAGTTCAAAAAAACGATCGCTTACCTGGTCTTTGTGATTGAGGAGCGTACCGTCCATATCTGAAATGACCAATTTTACCTGTGATAAATCCATAGCCGCAAAGATACTTTAAAGCTTCAGCCTTAAAACCGATTTTATATTAATTCAATCTTAAATCCCAGGTCTAGTATTTTGCGCCCTGATCAATTCCCTGTGAAGCTTTTTCGATAAACAAACGCAGGTCTTCATTGGCGGCTTCAAGATCTTCGGCACGCAAATACATCATATGCCCGCTGCGATAGCCTTTAAAATCCATACGATCGTCAAACTTCCCGTTGATGTTGATCTGCCCCATGATGTATTTGGCATTGAAATAAGTACAAGCGCCGTCGTAGTAACCCGATTGTACCAAAAGGTGCAAATTGGGGTTGATCGCCATAGCGTCACGCAGATCTGCACCGGCGTGGTTGTTGGAGCGGTCCCAGGGATGCACGTCGCCAAAGAGATCGTAAGTAAGATCGGTCTTAAAGCCCAGTTCTTCACGCATATAATAATTGATCGCCGGCGTAAAACTGTGCAACCACGATGTGAGTTCGCTGTTGTAATCGGGCGAAGTACCTGCATCGGCAATATCAAGCCCGCGATAGCGACTGTCCAGGCGACCTACGGTAAAACCTTTGGAATCGCGAAGCAGATCTTTCCAGAAATAGTTGAAGGGTACGGCAAGATTGTTTTGTTTAACAGTCCTGACGGAAAGCCCCGAGTAATACGCTATTTTTTCGGCTACGGCTTCTTTTTCAGCTGCGGAAGCATAACCGCCTTTAGCCAAAACCGGAAGCAGTTCGTTTACAGCATAGGCTTCAACTTCCGGAAGCATTTCAGTTAGGTCTTTATTCTGAAGGGCAGGAGGTAAGGCCTTGTGATACCAGGCAGTGGCAGCGAAATAAGGCAGGCGGTTTGCAATCTCAACCGGACCATCAAACTCAAAACCAATTTCGGTAGGAGAGACCAGAATCACCCCGTTGAGATACATCCAGCGTTTTTGTTGCAAGGCATTGGCAAGCCCTGAAACCCGCGTGGTACCGTAACTTTCACCGATAAGGAACTTTGGAGAACGCCAGCGGTTATGCCGGGTGACGAAGGTATTTACCCATTCTGCCAGATACGAAATGTCTGTATTAACACCGAAAAACTGTTCGCGTTCGGGCATTTTGCCTTCTGCATTAGGTACCATACGGCTGTAGCCTGTGTTTACCGGATTGACGAAAACCACATCGGCCACATCGAGTACCGAATTGGGATTGTCTTTAATGCCGTAGGGCTGTACCGGATAGCCTTCGTCTGTAATTTTAAGAATACGCGGGCCGGTGTAGGCAATGTGCATCCACACCGAAGCAGAGCCGGGGCCACCGTTAAAACTGATGAGCAAAGGCCGGGTCTGGTTATCTGCAACGTCAGAACGCGAGTAATAGGTGTAGTTTAGGGTGGCAACGGGATTTCCGCTTTTATCCCAAACCGGCTGAAAACCCAATTCTGCAGTATACGGAATCGTCTTCCCTTTAATAGCTACCGAATGTTTAGAAATCATTGTCGTATCAACAGGAACCTGTATCTGTTGGGCGAAAGCAGTGTTTAAAAGCAAAGCGAAAAGAACGAATACTGAATATCTCATAGGAAGTTTTTAAATGTGGTTTTTAAAAATACGATTTATAGGGAATTCGGTTTAAGGCCTTAGCGAAACCAATTTCCAAAAGTGTAGCATTTATTGATTGCTGACTTTTTTGAGTAAATTCTCCAGATCCTGTTTGGAATATAAGTTGCCGCGTTTGATTACGGCGAACAAATTCTGAGTATTCTCTATGTTTTCAAGCGGATTTGCATTGAGTAGCACCAAATCGGCTACGGCATCTGCCTGAATTACCGGTTTGTCTTTTTTGAGGAAATCGGCGCCGTTTAAAGCTGAAGTTTGAAGGGCTTCTAACGGAGCTAATCCGGCATCCACGAGAGCCTGCAATTCCTGATGTAAGGACTTGCCGGGATAGACATAGGAGTTAAAGGCCCCACAGTCTGAACCCGCCAGTAATTTTACCCCGTTTTGGTGCAGGTCACCTGTCAGTTTTACAAAGGCAGAATCCAGATTTTTACGCATCACGACAAACTCGGGTGAGGCGTTTTTAGCGCTGTTGATGCGTCCGTCGTAAGTTTTTTGAATTCCGCCTCCTATATAATTTAGATAGGCATCGTTACTGTGGTCTTCTTCATCCAGATAGCTTAAGGTATGGCCAATATGCAGCGTGGGCACCACAAAAACATCCTGATCTTTTAGTGTTTTAAAGGTATTTTGAGCGGTAGTGTCTGAGTAGGTTTGCATCACTTGGTCCAAAGACGACCAGAAACCGGCTTGACCATTCTTTACTGCTTCGGTGATGGACTTTTCTTCGGCTGAGCAGCCTTTTAACACGTAGTACAAATGCTCCATCGCATCGATACCGGAGTTTACCGCATCCTCAACCGTGACGCTGTAGGGCATATGACCGCTGGTGATCATCCCGCGGGCTTCGGCCTTAGCGATAACCTCCAGATAGTTTTCCGCAGAAATCGTGCTGTCGTAAATCTTTACAAAGTCTACATTCAGTTGTTGCAGGGAGTCTAAGGCGGCTTCTATTTCGGCTTCGCCGGAAACTTCAAGCGAACCCGCCCAGGTAGCGCCGGGACCGTCAATCTTAGGTCCGGAAGTGTAGATTTCAGGACCGGTTAGATTACCGCTTTCAATTTGGTTTTGCCAATCCTGAACAGAACCTGTCAAATCACCGCCGGCGTCGCGAACGGTGGTGATGCCGTTTGCGATATACAGGTTTAGCAGATTTTTATTTTCGGTAATCAAACTATCGCCGCCCCTAAAATGCACATGATTGTCCCAAAGCCCTGTCATCACGTATTTTGCGGTGGCATCCAGGGTTTCTTTGGCGTCGAGTTGAGCTGCTTCAGCGCTGTCTAACACCGCGGTTATGCGGTCTCCTGTGATATAGATAAATTGATTGGGATAAACACTGCCGCTCTCCAGATCAATTCGGTTTACGTGGGTGATCACCAGATCTGCTTCCGGTTCCCGGGTTTTACAGGAAATAAGGAGCAGCACACCCAAAACAGCGGAAAGTATGAATTTCATAGCTTGATTGATTAAGTCTTCAATTTAGCTGATAATCTTCAGGTTTTAAAACCTTCTTTTGGTATTCCATTTTTCGGCTTTGCCCAAAACAAAAAAAGAGCCTCGTTAAAGGCTCTTTTGTAAATGGATATCAAGAAATTACTTTCCCCATTCGGTATGGAAAACACCTTCGCGGTCTAGACGCTCGTAGGTGTGCGAACCAAAGTTATCGCGCTGCGCCTGGATAAGGTTTAGCGGCAGATGACTTGAGGTATAGGCCTCAAAATAATTCAATGAGTTTGAAAGTCCGGGAACCGGAATTCCGCTGGTAGCCGCATAAGCAACCAGTTCTCTAACTGAAGCCATCGTTTCCTGAACTTTAGGCACAAACGAAGGCGCTAATAATAAGTTAGGTAAGTTTTTGTCTGATAGATATGCTTCCGAAATGTTGTCTAACAAGCCTGAACGTATGATACAACCGGCTCTCCAGATTTTGGCAATTACAGACATATCGAGATCGTACTCGTATTCTTTAGAAGCTTCGGCAAGCTGGTGCAGGCCTTGCGCATAGGCGATGATAAACGAGAAGTATAAAGCTTCTTCGGCCATCGTGATGATTTTGTCTTTATCAATGGCTTTAGGCTCAGGACGGTCGTATAGTTTATCGGCAACGATGCGCTCGTCTTTTAAGGCTGAAATCTCGCGCATACTTACCGCGATATCTATAGTAGGAACCGGAATCCCAAGGTCCATCGCGTTTTGTGAGGTCCATTTACCGGTACCTTTTTGCTTGGCTTTATCGAGGATTTTATCGATTAATCTTCCGTCACCCAGGTCATCTTGCTGCTTGAATATTTCGGCAGTAATCTCCACTAAAAACGACTGCAGACGACCTTTGTTCCACAGGTCATAAACCTGATGCAATTCGTCGTTGCTCAACGCAACCGACTTTCGCAGTAAATCGTAAATCTCAGAAGTAAGCTGCATCATGCCGTATTCGATGCCGTTGTGCACCATTTTCACGTAGTTTCCGGCAGACTTGGGTCCCAAATGCGCTACGCAGGGCTCGCCTTTAAAGTCGGCAGCTACAGCTTCAAAAATAGGTTTGATGTGTTCGTAGGCATCGGCGTCACCACCGGGCATAATGCTTGGGCCTTTACGGGCACCTTCGGCACCACCGCTAACACCGGCGCCAAAGAAATTGATTCCTTTTTCCTTTAGATAGGCTTCGCGTCGGTCTGTATCGGTAAAAAAGGAGTTTCCACCATCAATAATAATATCGCCCTTATCGAGGTGAGGTAGCAGGCTTTCAATAACCTGATCTACAATTTTCCCGGCAGGAACCAGGAGCATGATTTTTCGCGGAGCGGCAAGCGCCTGTGTAAAGGTTTTGATATCTGTAGACGCGTCTACTTTATTGAGATCACCGCCTTCTTCTTTAAGGGCATCCACTTTTTCTGAGTCGAGGTCGTAGCCAAAGGCTTTAAAGTTGTTGTCTGCGACGTTTAAAATAAAATTGCGTCCCATTACTCCAAGACCAACCAGGCCAAAATCATAATTTTTATGCTCCATAATAATTTGTTATTGTTCTTTTAAATTTGCACGCTAATGTTTTTATAAAGCCTCTGCTTTACGGGCAGGATGCCTTATTTTTGTACGCGCGTAAGCCAAAATTAAACGATAATAGTGACATGGGGTAGTTATAAATTATAAACTCATGTTATTTTGATGCCTGAGCTTATCGCTAAAACTAAAAAAACCAAACTAGTTCTATGAATTCTACATCAAATCAGCTTCTGGTCATTTTTGGAGCTTCCGGAGATCTTACAGCGCGTAAACTAATTCCTGCGCTTTATAACTTATATTCAGACGGTCATTTTCCCGAAAACTTTGTGGTTTTGGGCGCCAGTCGAAGCAACCTCAGTGATGAAGATTTTAGAAAGCGTGTGGTGTATGATAGCGAATTCTTAAAAGAGGAGGTTAAATCTAAAGATAAGGAGTTTATTAAGAAGTTCGCAGATATGATGTTCTACACCGATCTGGGAGACGATTACGACTCCGAATACAGTGGTCTTGCCAAGCGCATCAAAGAATTGAATACCGAATATAAGACAGATGACAACTTTACGTTTTACCTGTCTACACCGCCCAGTCTGTATGAGCCCATTGCCAAAAACCTGTACGATCAGGGTTTGACCAAGGGGAGTGGAGGAGCAAAAGGTTTTAGACGCATTGTGGTCGAAAAGCCTTTTGGTTACAGCCTGGAGACGGCTAAAGAGCTTAATGCCGGACTGCAGAAATACTTCAAAGAGCGCCAGATTTACCGAATAGACCATTATTTAGGAAAAGAAACCGTGCAAAACCTGATGGTTACGCGTTTTTCAAACTCCATTTTTGAGCCGCTTTGGAACCGGAATTACATACATCACGTAGAAATCACCAATGCCGAAACGGTAGGGGTTGAAAAGCGTGGTGGCTATTATGATAAGTCAGGAGCCTTGCGTGATATGTTTCAAAGTCACCTTTTGCAGATTGTATCACTTATCGTGATGGAGCCACCCATTAATGCAACAGCCGAAGAGATTCACAACGAGAAGGTAAAAGCTCTTAAATCTTTGCGGATTATGCGCGAGGAGCAGGAACTTTTTGATCATACGATGAAAGGGCAGTATATCGCTTCAAGTATTAATGGCAAACGTGTAAAAGGCTACAGGGAAGAAGAAGGTGTTGATCCCGAATCTAAAACCGAAACCTATGCTGCGGTTAAGTTTTTTGTAGATAACTGGCGCTGGAAAGATGTTCCGTTTTACGTGCGCACCGCCAAGCGTATGCCAACCAAGGTAACCGAAGTGGTAATTCACTTTAAGACGCCACATCATCAGGTATTTAAAAATCAGGACATCAACAATAAAGACAATAAACTCATCATCCGTATTCAGCCCGATGAGGGTATTTTGATCAAGTTTGGGGTAAAAGTGCCGGGGCAGGGCTTTAAAGTGGAGCGCGCCAACCTGGACTTTTACTACAGCAGCCTGAGCGATAACAATATTATGGATGCCTACGAGCGTCTGTTGCTCGATGCGATGCAGGGTGACACCACGCTTTACGCACGTGCCGATGAGGTCGAGGCGGCCTGGGCATTTGTAGATCCTATTTTAGAATATTGGGCCAAAGATGTCAATGTAAACACCTACGGATATCCCGCAGGAACCTGGGGACCTAAAAACTCAGACGACCTTATTGAAGATGCCAACGGCTGGCGCAATCCCGGTGAGTTGTTAACTGATGAAACGGGATACTGCATCATTTAGATGTTAAGTGTTATTTGTTAATGGTGGTTTGTAGCGGGTAAAAAGTAAGTGGTTAGAGGTAAAAGTTGAAGAGTAAGGAGTAAGAAGTTTTATTAGGTTATTGAGTTATTTTAAAACCGAAAACTGCAAAGCAGCAACGGTTCAACTTTTAAACGAATAAACGATTAATTTTTTTTCACAGCTTAAGAAACGGAAAACGGAAAACTGAAAACCGCAAACTGAAAACCAACCTAAAACATTGAATTTTAAACTTTGAATTGAGAGAAATGGAATTACGTATAAAGGAAACTAAGGAGCAGGTAGCTGAGGATTTTTCAACATTTTTTAAGGAGTGTTGTGCTTCTGGAGAGCCGGTACATATTGCGCTTTCGGGAGGCAGTACGCCTAAAATTGTGTTTGATCAGCTTGCATCAGAATTTGGTAAGGATATAGACTGGTCTCAGGTGTATTTATACTGGGGTGATGAGCGTTGCGTACCGCCTGCTGATGCCGAGAGCAACTATAAAATGACCGTAGATCATTTGTTGTCTAAAATCGAAATACCGAAGACCAATATTTACCGGGTGAAAGGTGAAAATGATCCTGAAGAAGAGGCTAAGCGTTATAGCGAGGTGTTGCAGGAAAACATCCCTGCTGCAAACGGAATCCCGTGTTTTGATTTGGTTATTCTGGGAATGGGCGATGATGGCCATACGGCTTCTATCTTCCCGCACCAGATCGCCTTGTGGGATATGCCCGAAAACTGCCGGGTAGCCACTCATCCCGATAGCGGACAAAAGCGCGTGACCATCACCGGAAAAGTGATTAATAATGCTAAAACCGTAGCGTTTCTGGTGACCGGTGCTGGCAAAGCCGAAAAAGTAACCGCAATTATCAATAAGACCGAAGGTTATAAGCAATACCCGGCCAGCCTGGTAGCGCCAAAAAGCGACGAATTGATCTGGTTTTTAGATCAGGATGCCGCCGCAGGATTGGAGTAAGTATAGAAAGATATACTAAAAAAAGGATGTCAGTTTTTAAGCCGACATCCTTTTTTTATACATTTCTTTAGTGTTTACTAAATTAATAGGTTTTTATTCCTCTCATTAAGCCGGAATGATTTTTTGCTCCTTTAATTTGTCAAATAAATCGAAAAATGATTCTCTGGTATCCTGATATTCTTTAAATCCCAGCTTACGGCTTTTCGCCATATTTGTCATGACTTCAATAGGCCTCCTTAGATCGAGATCTGTATGCCATGGTGAAGCCAACCGGTCTAATTGGGTTTCAGCCAATTGATGTTTATCTGCAATTTGTTGCCAAATAGCCTCATCATCGCTCATAAGCTCTTCTAAACTCCTGTTTTTTTCAACGTAGCCCTGATAGTTTACACCAAAGTATTCTGCAATTTGTTGCCATAACCAACTCCAGCGAAATACGTCTCCATTTACAATGTTGAAAGCTTCGTTTCCGGCTTCGGGAGTAGTGGCTGCCCAAACGAATTGTTTGGCTAAAATTTTAGCATCTGTTACGTCTGATATTCCGTTCCATTGAGCTTCTGATCCGGGCCAAATAAAAGGCGTGCCTTTTTCTTTACAAATACTGGCGTAAACAGCTAAAGTTGTTCCCATATTCATAAGGTTACCCACGGCCTGCCCAATCATAGTATGAGCCCGGTGAATGCTCCAGGTAAAGCCATCCCGTTTTGCTGCTTCAAAAATCTCATCTTCCTGAGCGTAATAAAAATTGTTCAATTCGAGTCTTGGATGCTCTGTTCTTACTGGTGTTTCAGGTGTAAAACCCTCACTGGCATATTTTTCAAAAGGCCCTAAATAGTGTTTTAATCCGGTTACCAGAGCAACATGCTTAACCGATTTTTTGGGGGCTAGAACGTCCAGCAAATTGCTCACCATTTTACTGTTCACTTCAATATTTTCGGCTTCTGTAGCTTTACGCATCCAGGCCGTAAAAAACACATGGGTAGGTTTTAGGTCAACCAACGCTTTTTCTAAGGATTGTAGATCCAGTAAATCTGCTTTAATATTTTTGAGTCCGTCGAGTTTGACTTCAGAATTTCGGGTAATGCCATAGGTTGTCCAGCCATTTTTAAGTAATTCCTGGGCCAGGTTGTTACCTGAAATACCACTTGCGCCAACTATCAATGCTATGTTATCCATAATAATCTGTATTTGTTTTTAACTATAAAACAAAATTACAGGGAGCTTACCAGCTGTGCATTGATCTGAATCAAGAAAAAAGCCGCACTGTAAACCGGTGTTATTCTACCAGGTTTTTCTTTATTCGGCTAATGGTTTCGGGGGTAAGACCCAGATATGAGGCAATTAGATTTTGTGGAATGCGCTGGGATATAAAGGGGTACATCTTTAACAAATGCAGGTATTTCTCTTCGGCGGTATAGGTGTTTGAACTTATCAATCTTCGGTCTTTTGTAACCAGACTGTTTTGATATAAAATTCTAAAGTAACGCTCCATAGAAGGAATTTCCTCTAAAAGCGCTTCGTAGTTGGAGCGTGATATAAGAAGCACTTCACTATCCTCAATGGCATCAATAGCTAAAATAGCTTTTTCTTCAGCGATAAAACTTTTAAAGTCAGAAACCCACCATCCTTCCCAGGCCAGTAAACTTATGTGTTCCTGTCCCTTATCATCTAGCGTATACGACTTTAAAGCACCTTTTGCTACAAATGCCAGATTTTTACAATAGTCACCCTGTCGTAATAAATACTGCTTTTTTTCGAGGTTTTTGCTTTCAAAGAATTGAGGAATACGGGCCTTTTCATCCTCAGTCAGTGCTGTTTTTTCTTCAAGTTGTCGAAAAAGTTCATCATACCCGCTTAGATTTTTGTTCTTCATGCTCGTTTTCCTGTGTCTTTCTTTGTGGTCAGGTTTAAGTGCTCCTAAACTAATTTTGTTGCTCCGGGGATTGGTTCTCCGGGTTCAAGAAGATGTTTTTTCGATACAAACCATCTTCTTCAAAAAGCGTGGTAATCCCATTATAAAATGCGATCACAGAAACTGAACTGTGGGTTTCGTTTTCAAAATATTCAAGTTTTGCGGGTAGGGGGCCTTCGCATTTTTGATTTAAGGATTCAAGCCATCTTATGTGCCGGTCGCGGTTTCTGATGTTGCGTTTGCCCCAGTTAGCCGTGGCGATGTAGATAAAACGTTGAAACGAGTTGGGCGTAACCTGTTCAATCTTAGCATCCATCGTTTCTGCGTCCCAGGTGCCAAAGCTGGGATCTACCGCGATAAAACCAATAAATGGGCTTTCTTCCTGCATATACGCGTGCGCGGCGAGCAGACCGCCCAGAGAGTGACCAAAAAGAATACGGTTAGTATTTGTTCTGAATTTTTGATCCAGTTCGGGGATGAGTTCGTTTTCCAAAAAACTTAAAAATGCAGCTCCGCCCCCGGTATCATTAGGTCTTGTGGTGATGACTTTATCGGGCGTAAAGTCTCTGCGGCGGTTTACATTTTCAATACCTATCACAATCATTTCAGGGATACGAAGATTGCGGGTAGAAGCTGCGCTTAGATACTGCACTATACCACTTAGAGGCCTAAAATGCGTGTTTCCGTCCAATACGATGAGCAGGGGATAGGTTTTGTTTTCGGCCTTATCCTCGTAATACGATTCCGGCAGGTTTACCGAATAGATGCGGTTTTCGTTTAAGATTTCGGAATGTAAGGTATAAGAGGTGCCTAAATACAAATCCCGGTTTTCCTGTGCAGAAAAGTTTTGAAGGCTGATGTAAGAAATTAATACGATAAACAGACTTGCTTTCATTTAAATCTGGTTTTAAGATTGAGAAGGACTTTGACTATCTGTAAAAATGGGATTTCTGATTGGATGTCAGAGTAATTTTGAAGGGAAACTTTCTAAATGCGAGTGATCTCCTTTTAGTTTTAGATTTCTGATTTTTTTTATCCAGCACTCCCTTTTAAAAGGGTTTCCCTATTTCCCTCAGGTACTCCTGTTTTTTTATTGAGGTGTTAATTGACCTTTTTCCCGTGACTGATTTTCAATAATTTTTAAAATTTTGCTGCAGCTCTATTCAACTTGTCATTGCCGATTTTTTATTTAATATGCTATTAATCCTTCTCTTGTTCTCCTGTTGCAATAAGGAAGGATAAAAATTGAGTAGAACGTTTGGAATCATCATTGCAAATGCGAAAAGTATTCCGGTGGTTACGCCTTTATAAATAGCAATAAAAGCCACAAATGTGAAGCCAATAAGATGACTTATTTCGGAAAGGGTCATTTCCTTACGAATTTCGTTCAAATCTGTATTTCTATTTTGCAGTTTTAGTTTCTGGTTAAAAAATCTGAAGAAGGTATTTTTTACGATCCATTTGAAGTATTGAATTCCGATTTTTCTATTCAGCCTTTGACTCTTAATAAAACTGAGATTTGATAACTTTTCATAGTATTTCGTTTTCATCAGAATAGCATTAAGTGCCATCCCTACGATCCAGGAAATAAATGACATCGATATTCCAAAGGTAAACCCCAATACTAGATGTTCAAAAATCATATTATTTTAATTTAATCACAAGATCTTAATTTTCCTTCTTCAGCAAATCAGATTTTCCGGGGTCATTTTTCTGTTGAGATGGAATTTTTGATACCGGCTCTGCCTGCATTTCAATACGGGTGCGTGGCAGGCTTTGCGGATAATTTTCCTGAATAAAGACCACCAGTTTTTCGCGTACCAAAACCCTTAAATCCCAGGCAGTAGGGGAGTCTTTGGCACTCATCAGGGCTCGTGATTCTACCATCTCGTTATTGGTGTCTGTGACCTGTAAGACGTTGACCTCGCCATCCCAAAGTTCGGTGTTTTCCAGTATTCGGGTGAGTTCCTTGCGCAGGGCATCAAAAGGCACTGTATAATCGGTATAGATAAAAACCGTACCCAGGATGTCTGAAGAGTTACGCGTCCAGTTCTGAAAAGGTTTTTCAATAAAATAGGTGGTAGGCAATACGAGCCTGCGCTTGTCCCAGATTTTTACCACGACGTAGGTAAGGTAAATCTCTTCGATACGGCCCCATTCCCCTTCGACCACCACCACATCATCCATACGTATAGGCTGGGTAAATGCGATTTGTATACCGGCCATAAGGGTTCCTAAAGCCTTCTGAGCTGCAAAACCAATGATGATCCCGGCAATACCCGCCGAGGTAAGCATACTTACGCCTATAGAGCGTATGCTGTCAAAACTCATCAAAGCAATGCTTACGGCAAACAACACGATCAGAAATATGATTACCCGCTCCAGTACATTAAACTGGGTATAAATTTTACGTGCGTGGATATTGTCTTCAGCACTCATATCGTATTTGGTAAGTATATGCCTTTTAAAAGCCTTGATGACGACGATAAGTCCCCAGGTGATACTGAGGATAAAGAGGAGGGTGCTGGTATGGGAGAGTAGCTTTTCATCAACTACACTAAGTAACTGATCGTTGGTTTTAAAAATGCGCAGGATCAGGGCAAGCATAAATAAAGCTAAGGGAATTCTGATTTTTCCGGCAAAGTTGAGCGGCAGCATGGTTTTGGGACTTTTGCCCAATTTGCGCAATACAAAAAAGAAAATGGTAAAGCCTACCAGTCCGGCAGCAAGAGTCATCAATAAAAAAACCGATGTTTTAGAGTCCAGGGTGTTTGGCATAATCTAAGTATTTCTCTAAATCTAAAAGAAGAAACCCGAGTATTCGTTAATAAAACTTAAAACTTTTAGAATGAGCCAACTACAACGTTGGTAAATTTTAGAGCGGGTTTTAAGAATAGAAATTTCAGGTGGTTTTAAGTGAAATATGGAGGCGAAAGCTCAAAATCTAACTATAAAGCGTAAACTATACATTTATTTTTAGTTAATTTGTTTTTCAGTTTTGTTTTAATATATCCATTATGAATTTTAAGTTTTCCAATTTTCTTGTAATCAGTCTGTTTGCACTAGTTAATTTTGCTACATCCTGCAAAACTTCAGAAGTTAAATCTCAAACCGGTGACGAGCCTAAATCGGCTTACCTTTTTGTGTACTTTACCGGTAACGGACCGGGCGAAGAGGCTGTACATTATGCTTTAAGCCGTAACGGTTACGATTACTATGCGCTAAATGACGATAAACCCATTGTAGCTACAGAGGCGATAAGCAATACCGGTGGGGTGCGCGATCCCCATATTTTGCGCGGGGAAGACGGGATGTTCTATATGGTTTTAACCGATCTTAAAACCCAAAAGGGTTGGGACAATACCGAAATCATCCTTACCAAATCAAGCGACCTGATTAACTGGCAATCGAGCAAAATCAATCTGGCAGAGGTATTTCCTGAGTTTTCAGACATTACCCGTGCCTGGGCTCCTCAAACCATTTTTGACGAAAAGGCCGGAAAATATTTGGTGTATTTCTCGATGCTACAGCCCGGTAGCTACGATAAGATTTATTATGCCTACGCAAATGCTGATTTTACAGGTTTCGAAACAACACCCAAACAGCTTTTTTACAGCCCCGATGAAAAATCCTGTATAGATGCCGATATCATCAAAAAAGACGGTAAGTATCATATGTTTTACAAGACCGAAGGTTCTGCGACCAAAGGGATTCGGGTTGCAGTTTCAGACAGCCTCACCGGCGGCTATGTACCCGTTGAGGGCTACGTAGATCAGACTGATAAGGCTGTTGAAGGTTCTTCGGTATTTAAAATGATCGATAGCGATACGTACATTTTGCTATATGATATGTATATAGACGGGGAGTATCAGTTTGCCGAAAGCACAGACCTACGTAATTTTAAAGCTTTGGGAGCTGCTAAGATTTCGATGAATTTTCACCCCCGTCACGGGACTATAATTCCGGTAAGCGAGGCAGAAGCTACCCGATTGCTAAAAGCATTTCCTTCCAAGAATTTGCCTTTGGTGGTAGGTGCAGCAAACGAAGCAGTTAGAAGTCAAAATATAAAAACAGATGCGGCTGATAAGACGGTTTACCTTCCGGTTTATGAAGACAGCAACTTAACGAATTTTAACCCCGGTCTCATTACCTTTCCCGGAGTAGCTGTTGAGCAAAACACCGCTTCCGATTTTAAAAAGGGTCCGGTTTCTTATACGCTCACCCTTCCGGATGGCACCACAACAACCTATGCCGTGAAAGCCGAAGTAGCCGGAAACCCGGTTTTGGATGGATACTATGCAGATCCCGAAATCATTTATTCCAACAAAGACCAAAAATTTTACCTGTATCCCACCAGCGATGGTTTCGACGGCTGGTCAGGGACTTATTTTAAGACCTTTTCGTCCACAGATTTAGTAAACTGGAAGGATGAAGGGGTGATTGTAGATTTGACTAAAAATGTAAGCTGGGCCAATCGTAATGCATGGGCTCCCTGTATCGCAGAGCGAAAGATTGACGGGAAGTATCAGTATTTCTACTATTTTTCGGCAGCACAACAAATAGGCTTAGCCGTTGCCGATGATCCTGCCGGGCCGTATACCGATTCTGGAAAGCCTTTTGTAGGCGAAAAACCTGCGGCAATCAAAAGGGGAGGAGGACAACTTATAGATCCTGATGTTTTTGTTGATCCGCAAAGCGGAAAAAGCTATTTCTACTGGGGTAATGGTTATATGGCAGGAGCCGAATTGAATGACGATATGCGTTCTTTAAAAGAAGAAACCATTACCGAGATGACCCCCGATGGAACCTATCGTGAGGGTACAGAAGTATTCTTTAGAAACGGGAAGTACTATTTTATGTGGTCTGAAGATGACACCCGAAGCCCCAATTACCGTGTGCGTTATGCAACTTCAGACAGTCCGTTGGGACCTTTAACTATCCCAAATGAAAACATGGTTATTATGAAGGATGACGAGCAGCAAATTTATGCTACCGGTCATAATTCGGTGATCAACGTGCCGGGTACTGATGACTGGTATATTGTTTACCATCGTTTTACACGCCCTAAAGGCATTAGCATGGGAGGTCCGGCAGGTTTTAACAGAGAAGTTTGTATCGATAAACTCACTTTTGCTGAAGACGGATCTATTGTACCGGTTAAGCCAACGCTGAAGGGCATTGAGCCGGTAAGCCTTTTGAGATAACAGCGCATTTGAAACACCATACTAAAAAGCCCTCTTTACTAAGGTAGAGAGGGCTTTTTGATTGAGAGATTTTAAATTTTAAGACCAGATGCTTAAAGCGGATTCTGTTTAAAGGCAGAAGGTGTTCTGCCAAATTTCTCCTTAAAGATTTTCCGGAAGTATTTGGCATCGCCAAAACCAACTTCGTAAGCTGCCTGTGATACGGTAAAATTTTCCTTTTCGATGAGGTAAGCTGCTTTCTCAAGTCTTATATCTCTAATGTACTCATTGATGCTTTGGCCGGTAATCGCTTTAACCTTGCGGTAGAGCGAAGATCTGCTCATCCCAATATGTTCAGCAATAGCCTCTACGCTAACATCGCCCTCCTGAGTCTGCTCAAAAATGAGTTGTTTTAATTCGGCAAGGAATTTCTTTTCATTTTCAAGAATCTTAGAATCTTCCTTATTATCAATAACCTCAGAACGGGTTTCCTGAACTTTTTTCAACAGAAACTGGCGGCTTTCAATAAGGTTTTTAACCCGAGCTCGTAGGACCTGAACGTTAAAAGGCTTCACGATGTAATCATCAGCGCCCTCTTCATAACCCGTTTCGATGGTTTCGTGATTACTTTTCGCAGAGAGCAAAATAACCGGAATATGCGAGGTTTCCTTTTTGTTTTTGATGAAATGGCAGAGGTCGAGTCCGTTTTTGACGGGCATCATTACATCGCTGATGATTAAATCGGGGATATATTTAACCGCCAGGCTAATACCTTCCTCGCCATCTTCCGCCTGAATGAGATCGTATTCTGAGCCCAGAGCACTTTCGAGAAACTCAAGAATGTCGGGATTGTCATCGACAAGTAAAAGCAATTTTCTGGTGCTTTCGGCTTTAAGATAAACACTGTTTGTTTTCGGTTCGGGATTAACAGCCTCGGCCTCACTAATGCGTTTTTCTACCTCTTTCTTATTGATCTGAGGCCGCTCTTCAAGCTGAAGATAGGCGTCTAGCAGGGTGTCGTCGTTCGGTATTTTTAGGGTAAAAGTACTGCCCTGATTGGCCTTGGTTTCTACGTCAAGAAATCCTTTATGCAGGTGTGCAAATCTTCTGGAAAGTGCCAGTCCTATACCCGTACCGTCTTTTTTAAATCTATTCTCCGATTGATAGTACCATTCAAAAATGTGGTTGAGGTCACTGGTTTTGATTCCACTTCCGGTATCTGATACTACGATATTGACATAGGATTCATCAACTTCCAGCATGACGTTGATCTTACCCCCATCTGGGGTGTATTTAATGGCATTTGAAATCAAATTATTTACAATCACGTGTATTTTTTCAAGGTCGCAGTACACCTTCACGGCCTTTTGAGGCATGGTGACCATCAGATTGATGTTTTTCTTCTTGACAACCGGTTCGTATCCAGACAGCCATTGGGATAGGTTTTTGCTCAGGTTGTATTCATTAAGCTCCAGTTTGCTCAGGCCTTCTTCGCTTTTCCTGAATTCTAACAATTTATTTATAAAACTGAGCAGGTTATCTGCATTACGGCGTATGAGCTTAAGGCTTTTACGGTGGCGTTTATGAACGATCTCATCCAGCAAGGTTTCAAGTGGTGCAAGAATAAGGGTGAGGGGTGTTTTAAGTTCGTGCGAAAACCCGGTATAAAATCGAATGCGCTCTTCATTGAGTTCGTGCTCAAGTTTGCGCTGTTTCTGTTCAAAGAGCAATGAGTTTTTAAGGTGTATGCGTTCGGAGTAGTATTTGAGCCCCATAGTGATTAGAAGCGCAAGGGTGATGAGGTAAAATAAATAAGCAGGTACCGTTTTCCAGATAGGCGGCAGTACTTTTATAGTAAATTCTTTGTAATAATTGGAGTCTATGTCAGATTCAGCCCTAATTTTTAAGGCATAAGTTCCCGGAGGTAAATTGCTAAAGTTAATTCGGTTAGAAGTTTTAAGATTTGTCCAGTAATCGCTATAGCCCTCTAAGAAATAGGAATACCTGACATTGTCAGCATACGGAAATTTTAAACTGGTAAAATCAAGAGAGAAGTTATTTTGATCATGTTTTAAAATAAGTTGATTTTTAAATAGAATCGATTCTTTCAGAATTGCATTGGCATCATCAGGCAAAACAGGAACTTCCTCGTTTGAAACCAACAAGTTTTTAATCTGAATGTTATTGTGTTGATCTTTATTGATCAGGTGAGCGGGGTCAAAAATGCTCAGGCCCTGATTTCCGCCAAAATATAAATGACCATCAGAACCTAATAATGCCGCGCCAATATTATAATGACTTTTTTGGATATTATTATACGTATTGAGGTTCTTTACGTTTTTCGTTTTTGCATTGTAGATGCTTATACCCTTATTGGTTCCCAGCCATATTTGATCCTTGTCAAACACAAGCATACTGTTAATCGTATTATTGCTTAAACCATCTTTTTCAGTTAGGTTAAGCCCGGCGCTGTCTTTGTGTTTGAAAATTAATAATCCGCCATATTTAAGACCTGCAACAACGCTGTCATCGTCAAGAACAGTCAGACAATAGACGACATTACTGTTTAAGCCTTTGAGGTTACCTTCGTGATAGGATACTACTTCGCCAGATTGGGGTTCATATCTAAGGATTCCGTTTCCGTAGGTAGCTAACCAAAGTGCTCCGCTACTATCTTCTGCAATATCCCGTATATCCATATTAGCAGCAACCTTATTAAGATCTGTCACATATTCAGTTTTCTTAAGTTGCTCATCATATTTAAATAGGCCACCTCTATTGGTTCCTATCCAGATATTTCTTTTTGAGTCTTCTACTATAACACGTACATCGCTACCTTCAGAAGAAGTGCCCTGCAAATGGTACGACCATTGCCTGGTTTTTGTGTCATAAATATTCAAACCACCAAGATAAGTTCCTATCCAAAATCGTTGTGATGAATCTTTCAAAACGCTAAGAACAAGGTTTGATTTAAGACCTTTACTGGTATGAAGGTACTCATACTGTAAGGTGTTAGTTTCAGGATCATAAACATCTACACCTCCACCATCGGTAGCGATATAAATAAAGCCTGAATTGCTCTGGATGATATCGTTAATACGTTCGTGTTTCAGTTTATCGGTACCTGAAAGATTATTTTTTAAAAGCCGGATGGGTTCTCCTTTAGGATCACAGAAGTTTAAGCCTGAATTAGTACCCAGCCACATATTGCCCAGATTGTCTTTAAATATGCTGTTTACTGTGGCATCAAATATACTGGTGCCATCTTCTCTGGGGGTGTATTTGTAGATTTTAAGTTGTGATTGATCAGCAAGCAAGGCGTTAAGATTCAGGATATTGAGTCCGCCTGTATTGGTGCCTATCCAAATATCTCCCAAATCATCTTCTGCAATTGCAAGAACTTTATTATCACTTAGGCCATTTTGGGAGTTTGACCTGGTGAGTTTGATTTCAGAACCATCCTCTTTTAAAATTCGTATTCCGGAATTAGTCCCTATCCACAAATTATTTTTACTATCTGTAAAAAGACAATTCACCTGAAGATTTTTTGAGTCATACAATAAATGCTGCGAAACCTTCTTTTTTCTAAGGTCAATTTTATTTAGCCCATTATCAAACGTACCAACCCACAAAATAGAGTCCCGGTCTTTTATTTGAAGCGTCATACAGGAGATACGGGATGAAGAAAGTCCTTCGTAAAAGAAAGTGGATGACTTTAAATCCTTAAGAATATGAACTCCCTGATAATAGACTCCTACAGCAGATTTGCCGCCGGCCAACTCTAAATAGGAGTTGACACTTTTATTCAGAAAACTGTTGGACTGATCTACTTTTTCAAAACGTTGAAGTTTTGGGTCATAACTGTTTAAGCCTTCATCTGTAGCAAGCATTATCTTACCACAGTGTGCTTTTTCAATGCTCTGAATATTATTATTGGTAAGATCTGAGTTTTCCCTTCTGAAAACTTCAAATTCATTACCATCATATCGGTTAAGACCATCGGCGGTTCCTACCCAAATGAAGCCTAGCGCATCCTGCTCAATAGCGTTTACAATACCGTTTGAAAGACCACGCTCTGTATCCAGATTATAGAACGTTAGTTTTCTGGATTCTAGAGACTCGTTTTCGTATTGATTTTCTTGTGCAATTACCCCTAAATTAAAAAGGGGGCTCAGGAGAACGAGAATAAACCAAATAAACTTATTAGCCGCTGGCGTCATAATTTTAATTTTTCATTAAGAAATTTAATAATTAATTGTTGTTCTAACACTTAAAAACTTGAAAATGCCTAAAAATGGGCATTTTGCAACATTACCCCCCTTAGTTTTATTCATTACCCCCCTGTTTCGCGAGAGATATTTTCTGAAAATTGTCAAAGTGAAATCGTTACTATTTCGATTTCGTTAGAATCAAATATAGAATATTTAAGAAAGCATTAAGATGTTGTTCTTGGTTGTCTTACAAATCGCAACGATTACGACATCGATTTCATTAAACCATTCAACTCAACCTGTAATCCTTTAAATCAATAAAACTGTAAAAACCATATGACAAGAAAACCCACAAAAGTACCAGCCATTTTAGAAGTCAAAGACACCATACTACTTAGGTGTTTTAACTAATTCAACTTTCATAACTCAAACTATGATAAAATTTATACATACTCTAAACGTTTTAAAATTCAGTTTTCTGCTGAGTTTACTGGGTAATAGCGTTTTTGCCTCAGAAACTTCTTTCAGCACTCCTTATGAAGATCAAAATATAGTTTCAGGGGTGGTAAGAGCAAAAGATGATGGTCAACCTATGATTGGCGTGACCGTTATAGAAAAAGGTACACGTAACGGTACCAGTACAAACTTTGATGGGGAATATTCCCTGCGAATACCTCAGGGAGCCACTCTGGTTTTCTCGTTTGTGGGGTTTGAGCCTCAGGAAGTCGTTGTAGGTTCAGAAAATGAGATAAATATTAGTTTAGAACCTAACCTTGAATCTTTAGAGGAAACCGTGGTTATTGGTTTCAACACCAATCAAAAGAAAAGCAGTCTGGTAAGTTCAATTACTTCTATCAATCCGGCAGAACTGAAGGGACCAACCAGTAACCTAACTACCATGCTTGCGGGTAGAGTAGCAGGTATGATTGCTTTTCAAAGAAGTGGTGAACCGGGTGCAGACAACTCTGATTTCTTCATTCGAGGTTTGGGTACTTTTGGTTCCGGGAAGCGTGACCCTCTTATACTTATTGATGGTATTGAATCAACCAGTACAGACATGGCGAGATTACAACCCGATGATATCGATTCGTTCTCTGTGCTTAAAGATGCGGCTGCTTCTGCTGTTTATGGTGCACGTGGTGCGAATGGTGTGGTTATAATTCGAACTAAAATGGGTAAACAGGGTAAAACCAAGTTCCATTTTAGATCGGAGACCCGGGTTTCCTCAAACACCCGAAACTTTAATTTCGCGGACAATATTACCTATATGCAGCTTGCTAACGAGGCTGCGCTTACCCGAAATCCTAACGCAATCTTACCCTATAGTCAAAATAAAATAGATCGTACTGCAGCAGGAGATAACCCTTTACTCTATCCAAATAATAATTGGATAGATGAATTGATTTCAGATTACACCATTAATCAGGGTATTAATTTAAGTGCAAGTGGTGGAGGGGAGAACGCCCGATATTACATATCAGGAACCTATAATGTAGACAATGGTGTGCTTGATGTTGAAGGGATTAACAACTTTAACAACAACATTAAGCTTAAAAATTATTCAATTAGGAGTAACGTAGACATTGATTTGACTCCTACTACGGTGGGAATAATTCGTGTTTCCGGTCAATTTGATGACTACAACGGTCCTGTTGGTGGAGGAGCACGTATTTTTAATTTGGCTCTTTGGTCTAATCCCGTACAGTTTCCAAAGGTTTATCCTGCGCGTCAACTCCCGTTCATAGAGCATCCATTATTTGGTGGAGCCCGTACACGATCTGGAGAAGATGTATTTTTAGTTAACCCTTATGCAGAGATGGTACGCGGTTATCAAACATCAAAAGCCTCTACAATACAGCCTCAATTGGAGATAAAACAGGATTTTGGTTTTATAACAGAAGGTTTAAGAGCCCGTGCAATGGGTTATTTGAGAAGATACAGCTATTATCAGGTATCCAGACAGTATAATCCTTTTTATTATGAATCACGCATCAGTCCGGAGACGGGTGAGTTGGCAATCAATGTTCTTAATGATGGAGGACCAAATTCAATTGGAATAACAGGAACTGAGTTTTTAAATTATAATGAAGGAAATAAGTTACTTGATTCCCGAATATACTTAGAAACTGCGGTTAGTTATGACAGGACATTTAACGAAAAGCACGCGGTATCGGGAATGTTAATCAATTTGCTTTCTAGTTTCGAACAGGGTAATGCCGGTAGCGTACAAAACTCGCTGGCCAACCGGAACCACGGTCTTTCAGGTAGATTTACGTATGGTTACGATGGCAAATATTTGGCCGAACTAAATTTTGGTTATAACGGTTCAGAACGTTTTGCTTACGGTAGCAGATACGGTTTCTTCCCCTCTTTCGGTCTTGCATATCGTGTTTCCGAAGAGAAATTCTGGGAGCCCATTAAAGATGTGGTGACCAATTTTAAACTTCGAGGAACTTACGGTTTGGTAGGTAACGATCAGATAGGTAATGTCAATGACCGCTTTTTCTATCTTTCAAATGTAAACTTAAATGATGGCAATTATGGTGCTGCTTTTGGGGAGCAATTTGGTAACTACCGTCCCGGGGTGTTTACTTCTCGTTATGCTAATCCTAATATTGGCTGGGAAGAATCTGAGCAAATCAACATAGGTATGGATCTTGAGCTTTGGAAGTCTCTTAACTTTACTGTTGATGTTTTCAGACAACGCAGGGATAATATTCTTCAGGAACGTGCTAACATAGGTTCGGTACTTGGTTTAACGGCTACACCTCAAACCAATTTCGGAGAAGTGGAGAGTAGAGGAATGGACTTATCTTTAAATTATGACAAACAGATAGGCAAATATTGGTTCGCTCAGCTTCGAGGCAATATGACTTATGCTACAAACGAAATACTTCAATATGACGAGGTAAGTTATCCCGAAAATTTAGCCTACCGTTCCCAAATCGGACAAAATGTAAGTCAGGTTTACGGTTACATCGCAGAGCGTTTGTTTGTGGATCAAAACGAAGTAGATAATTCACCCCAACAATTTGGAGAGTACACTGGTGGAGATATTAAATACCGCGATGTTAATGGAGACGGAGTGATAACTGTAAATGACCAGGTGCCTATAGGGTTACCAACCATTCCCGAAATAATTTATGGATTTGGTGGTACAGTAGGTTATAAATCCTTTGATCTTAGTGTCTTCTTTCAGGGAGCAGCTAGAACATCTTTCTTTATAAATCCGCAGAATATAGCTCCTTTTGTTCTAAATGTGAATGATGGAGATGGCGAACTCAAGGGCTATCAAAATGGCCTTTTACAAGCTGTGGCAGACGACTACTGGTCAGAATCCAATCGTGATTCTTATGCATTTTGGCCACGACTGGGAGACACGTTTATTGAGAATAATAATCAATCTTCTACCTGGTGGATGCGTAACGGAGCTTTTATGAGACTTAAGAATGTTGAAGCGGGCTATACTTTAGGTGAGTCGCTGACTAACAAATTGGGTCTTAAAGCAGCTCGTGTTTACTTCAGTGGAACTAACCTGGCGGTTTGGAGCTCTTTCAAACTTTGGGATCCTGAAATGGGAGGTAATGGTTTAGGTTACCCAATTCAGTCTGTGTATAACCTGGGTCTTCGCGTAGATTTTTAAAATAAAAAAAATGAATATGAATAATTTCAAAAGAAAATTTAAAAGAATGAAGGTTGCTCTTAGGCTCACCTTCTGTGCTGTAGCTGCTTTAGTTTTTCAGTCCTGTGAGGATACCTTTCTGGACGTTGTACCAGATAATGTGGCGACAATAGATCAGGCTTTTAAACTGCGAAATGAGGCAGAGAAGTATTTATTTACGTGCTACTCCTATATTCCAAAAAATGGAGATGCGGTTTACAACATAGCTTTCTTAGCAGGGGATGAAACCTGGATTCCACCTCAGGATGCTTCCTTTAACAGCTTTGCATTTGACATTGCACGTAATTTGCAACGTAGCACAAATCCCTATATGGATGCCTGGGAGGGCCGCTATCAGGGAGGTGGCCCAGGTGATCTTTATCAGTTGTGGGATGGTATTCGCCATTGCAATATCTTCATTACAAACCTGGAGGACACCTCTAAAGTGCCCGATCTTGGGGAGGCAGAGCGTTTAAGATGGATCAGTGAAGCCAAATTTTTAAAAGCCTATTACCACTATTATTTGTTGAGAATGTATGGGCCTATTCCTATTATGAGAACTGCAATCCCAATTGACGCGCCTGAAGATCAAATTCAGGTACCTCGAGAGCCAATTGATCCAAGTATTGATTATCTGGTTGAATTATTTGACGAGGCCGTTGTGGGGTTACCACCTATGATTACCGATACTCAGGAAGACCTGGGGCGTATAACCAGACCTATCGCCTTAGCCGTTAAAGCCGAAATGCTGACCATGGCAGCTAGTCCGCTATTTAACGGAAATCAGGACATGAGTAGCTTTGTGGGTAAGGACGGTACCCAATACTTTAACTTAAACTATGAGCCTGCAAAATGGGAACGTGCGCTCACTGCTATTAAAGAGGCAATTGACGTTGCAGAAGCAAACGGAGCCGAAATTTTCTATAAGGAGGATGTGAGCTTTGATATCGAACCCATTACGCAAACAAAGCTTGATATCAGACAAGCCGTTACCGAGCGTTGGAATCGTGAGATCATTTGGGCTAATCCCAATAGCAGAACCTATGAGTTACAAAGACTGGCTATGAATCAGGTTGATATTACCTCCAATGCTCAAACGGCAAGAAGGGCTCTTTCACCAACTTTAGAAACGGCGCAGATGTTTTATACCAAGAACGGTGTCCCTATTGAAGAAGATAAAACCTTAAGTTTTGGCGATATTACCACCTTGAGAGAAGCGGGGGAAGACGATCAGTACAATATCGCTCTAGGCTATAGAACGTCAATATTGAATTTTGACAGGGAACCTCGTTTTTATGCAGATCTGGGTTTTGATGGTTCTGTTTTTTACAAGTTTGACAGTGGCTCAAACGATACACGCTGGCATTATGAAACCAAGTACAAAGATTATGGTGGAAGTTCTGATGCATTTAATTTCAATGTAACGGGTTACTACATTAAGAAGTTAATTAACTGGGAACAAACATTTACTGGAGGTACACCTTATAAAGAATATGCCTGGCCAGAAATCAGACTGGCAGACTTATATCTGCTTTACGCAGAGGTTTTAAATGAGGTTAATGGTCCTACACCTGAAGTTTTTCAATACCTAGATGCAGTACGTGAAAGAGCTGGTCTTGCCGGAGTTCAGGAATCCTGGACCAATTTTTCCACAAATCCGAATAAGTATACTACTAAAGACGGTTTAAGAGAAATCATTCACCGTGAGCGTAATATAGAAATGGTTTTTGAAGGTAAAAACTACTGGGATGTGAGACGCTGGAAAAAAGCAGCCACAGAATACAATGAGCCTATACGTGGCTGGAGTGTATTTGAATCTACAGAACAGGCTTATTATCAGGTTAGAACCTTGTTTCAGCAGCGATTTATTGCTCCGAGAGATTACTTCTGGCCACTAGATCAAAATACATTAATTCAAAATCCCAGTCTGGTACAGGCTCCGGGATGGTAAAAATAAATAATTATGAAAAGAATAGTAAAATACGGGTTTACAGTTCTAGGTTTTTTCACAATACTATCTATTGTAGGATGCGCCGAAGACGGAAATCATGAACCATTGGAAGGTGGAAGCACCCCTCCTGGTGAAGTTAGTAATATTAGTATAGAGAATTTAAGCGGAAAGGCCAGACTTACCTATACCGCTCCCGCCGACGAGAATCTGCTCTATATAGTTGCAGAGTATACGTTAGAGAATGGTAGAGAAATGGAGGTTAAATCTTCCTATTATACCAATTCTATGCTTTTAGAAGGTTTTGCGGGATTAAAAGAGATAGACGTAGACGTTTATGCGGTCAATCGAAGTGAGGTAAAATCCAAACCGGTTACTATCACTGTTAAGCCAGAGAAGGCGGCGATATATGACATCAAGGAATCCCTAACAGCTCAGACCGATTTTGGAGGCTTGCGAATACGTGCTCAAAATCCAGATACAGAGGATATTGCCATTTTGGTAATGCAAAAAAATGAACAGGGAGACTTTGAGCCGTTGCCTAATAGTATTTACACTTCGGCTAGTGAGGTTGATCAGGCATTAAGAGGTTTTGACACCGTGTCTCAGGAGTTTGCAATTGCCGTAAGGGATCGATGGCTTAATGTAACCGATACCTTGTTTACCACAATCAAGCCACTCTATGAGAAGCTTATGCCAAGATCTCAATTCGTCGGGGTAAATCTGCCTAATGATGCAGAAGTGATTTGCTGCTATCCGGTTTCTAATTTATTTGATGGTGTGACATTAGAATACTGGGGTTCTTATTTTACAAGCAGAACTATTGATACAGAAGATCACTTAGTTACCTGGGATATAGGTGAAACCACAAAGTTAAGCCGCCTGCACATTTGGAACTTTTCAGAACCAATAGGTGGACAACGTTTGTACTACTATCTCGGTGCAATGAAGCATTTTAGAATATGGGGAGCAAATGAACTGAATGACGGAGACCTGTCAGGATGGACTTTGCTTGGGGAATACGAGGTAGTTAAACCATCAGGACTTCCTTATGCACAGGAAAACAATGATGATCTGGTAGCTGCACGCGATGGTGCAGATTATGAAATACCCCTTGATGCACCTGCTGTTAGATACCTGCGAATTCAATGTTTAGAAAACTGGGCCGGGGGAGAGTTTATGGCCGTTTCTGAAGTTCAGGTATTTGGTAATCCTAATTTTTAAAAGCACATTATGAAAAACATATATATAAAAATTTTTGGTCTTCTTGTCGTTTGCGCGAGTCTGAGTATCTATTCATGCTCAGATGGAGACGAGTACCTAAAATATACCGAAGGAGGAGAGATTTCCTATACGGGTAAAATAGATTCACTTAAAATTTATCCGGGTCGTAATCGGGTTAAGGTTGAAGGTCTAATTATTTCAGATCCAAAAGTGACCGAGGTCAGGATTTACTGGAATGTCAAAAATGATTCAGTCGTGGTACCTGTAAACAGAACTGCAGGAGTCGATACGGTTTCTGTAGAAATAGACAACCTACCGGAAAATGTCTACAATTTTGAGATCCGCACATTTGATAAAAATAATAATCAATCCGTTGCCGTATTTCAGTCGGCTGAAGTTTACGGAGATCGTTATCAAAATTCACTTTTCAATAGACCGGTCATTTCTCACGAGCTTATAAGAGATAGCTTAGTAGTGAACTATGCCACGATGGACTTGACTACAGGTGTTATAGGTACTGAAATTGTCTATACAAAAAGTGATAACGGTCAAAATACTGTATTTGTTCCTATTGAAGAAGGAATAGAGAGAATAGGTGATTTTGAGCCCTTGACGACTTACAACTACCGAACTTTATTTCTTCCGGAAGAAACCGCATTAGACACCTTCTATACCGATTATGCTTCATTTAAACCGATGTCAACTATAGGTAATGATTCTGCTCCGTTTTTAACATCAAAAAGAGGAGGCGAAGTAGGAGCAAACAACCGTTGGGGTACACTTGCATACTGGACAACCAATGATGCTGCTAAAACTTTTGGCAATCCTCCTGTTGGCGGATTTGATGATAATGAGGGTCTTGCAGCCATGGGACAGGAAAGTTGGGGTTCTCCATTCATACGAAATGGTAAAATTTATCAGCCTGTTTTACTTGAACCATCAGAATATACTTTAGAAGTGCTTGTAAGAAATGGAAATAAGTTGGGAGAAGCTGGTACTAAAGTTTATTTAGTAGTAACAAACGGAACGGCTATTCCAGATGTTGATAACATTGAAAATAATCCGGATGTTCTTGGTTATAGCAGAATAACAGAGCCTAAAACGTACAGTTTTGATTTTGAAGTTTTAGAAACTAAAGATGTTATAATAGGAGTTGTAACCGATTTTACTATCGATCAGAGTTATTGGAAAATAATGAATTGGGACATTTCCAAGAAGTAAATTAATTCAAGTTTTCCTTAAATCGGAGGGTGAAAGACTTGCTCTTAGCTCTCCGATTTTTTTTAGCGCATAATATAGGAAATTAGATTAGGTCTGAATATAAAACAAGGTCAATCCCTGTAATGAAAACCATCAACACATAAAAGAAGCTTTTGATAAGGCACTATGGTATAAATGGAGCGCAAGAAGATTCTGGTGATGATTTGTGAGATTATGAATGCTCTCCTGATACAGGGTTTTAAAGAAGACGGTTTACCCTCAAACGAAGTTGAACGCGGGCCATATCAATTTTGACCATCCTGCACCCCCTAATTTGTCAATCCATACCCTGTAAAAACTTTAGCTTTTTAAGAAACTTGTAAAGCCTTAAGCCTAATTATCGCGTTCCCGAAGCTAGGTAATATTCAGAATTAAACATCTGATTGAAAATCAAATTAAAATTATAAATGTTTTATTTACATTTATAAACCGGTTATGAAATTTAGAATACCTTTCTTTTTTATAATTATTGGCTCCTTTCTGGGGAGCTGTGCTGGTGTTCGTTTAGCCCAAGCTGCTAAAGAAAGTGTTGTAGGTGAGGGCTGGTCTTCCAATTCGGTAAATACGGTAATCTTTAGACAGAACGCGGTTACGACTTTTGAGGATACCCAGTTTACAGCCTATTATGATGCTGAAGCACGGGTAATTCTAGGCAAACGTAAATTGCCCCGTGGTGAATGGGAGGTTTATAAAACGCAATATACAGGCAATGCAAAAGATGCCCACAATGCTATTAGTATTGCTATTGATGGGAAAGGTTATTTGCATGTAAGCTGGGATCATCACGACAATGCCTTGCGTTATGCTAAGAGTTTAGAACCTTTTGGTCTTGAACTTGCTGAAATACAACCCATGACCGGTATCGATGAAAATAAAGTCTCTTATCCGCAATTCTACAATTTGCCATCAGGAGATTTAATCTTTATGTATCGTTCCGGGCAATCGGGTAGGGGGAGTTTAGTTATCAACCACTACGATATCGCTGAGGCAAAGTGGTTTGCGTTGCACAGCAACCTTATAGATGGTGAAGAAAAGCGTAATGCCTACTGGCAGGCGTACGTAGATCATAACGGAACGATTCACCTCTCCTGGGTATGGCGCGAAAGCTGGGACGTTTCCACCAATCACGATATCGCTTACGCGCAGTCTAAAGATGGCGGTAAAACCTGGCAAAAATCAGAAGGGAGCCTTTATGACTTACCCATTACGAAGGGTAGCGCAGAATATGCGGCTATCATTCCGCAAAACAGTTCGCTGATCAATCAGACAGCGATGACTACCGACAGTCAGGACAATCCCTACATTGCTAATTATTGGAATGAGGGCGATACAACCCAATTTCACGTGGTTTACCTCAAAAACGGCCAATGGCAAACAGAGAATACCGCTTTCAGAACAACAGGTTTTCAATTGGGCGGCGGCGGAACAAAAAAAATACCCATTTCGCGACCTGAAATTTTTATCGGTGAATCTACGGGCAAGAGGCTTTACCTGCTCTTTCGCGATGCAGAACGCGGATCAAAAATTGTCCTCGCTTCGCGGGATTTAAATAAAGAAGAATCCTGGAAGCTAACCGACCTGACTGCAGTATCAGTTGGGGATTGGGAACCCAATTTTGACAAAGAATTATTTAAAAAAACAGGAAAACTTCACCTATTTGTGCAACAGGTGAATCAGGTGGATGGCGAGGGGCTTCAAAACAGCGCTCCCACACCCATAAAAATTTTAGAGTACAATACATTACCAGAATTCACAACACATGAAAATTAACAACAGATCACGACTAATCATTTTTTTATCGGTATGTTTTTTACAGGCATACACCGCTTTTTCACAGGCGATCAATGAGTGGGAGAACCCCACAATCATAGAGCGCAACAAAGTAGAAGGGCGCAGTTCATTTACCCTTTATCCCAATCTGGAACAGGCACAAAGCCTCAACCCGGAGAATAGCAACCTGCAAAAAAGCCTGGACGGGGAGTGGAAGTTCAACATTGTCAAGAATCCGGGATTACGCCCTCAGGATTTTTACAAAACCGATTTTAATGATGCCGGTTGGGATCAAATCACGGTTCCTTCCAACTGGGAGACCGAAGGATTTGACATTCCAATCTACACCAACGTGGCCTATCCCTTCGAAAAAAATCCGCCTTTTATCAACGGCGACTACAATCCGGTGGGCACCTATCGTACTGCGTTTACTATTCCTGAAAACTGGGAAGATAAAGAGGTTTTGTTGAGTTTTGGTTCGATCTCCGGTTACGCCCGTATTTATGTTAACGGAAAGGAAGCCGGTATGACCAAAGCCTCAAAAACCCCGGCCGAATTCGATATTACAAAGCTTATCAATCCCGGTAAAAACCAGCTTGCCGTACAGGTAACGCGCTGGCACGATGGCAGCTATTTAGAAGATCAGGATTTCTGGCGTCTTAGCGGTATTGAGCGTTCGGTTTTACTAAAAGCGATGCCTAAAACTACGATCTGGGATGTAAAAGTTGCAGGGGGACTAGACTCCAACTATAAAACCGGAACCTTTTCGGCAGCAGTAGACATCCGCAATTTTGGAAAGGCAGAACTTAAGAAAGCCCGTTTGGGAATTTCGCTTTACGATGCAAAGGGCAATCTGGTTTATGCCGAAAAGAAACCCGTTCCTGCACAGGGGGGAAGCATTGATTTTTCGCGGGAAGTTCCTCAGGTTAAGTTATGGAGTGCCGAAACACCGTATCTCTATACCTATGCACTGAAGCTTGAAGACAAAAAAGGCAATGCCGTGGTTGCTACCTCCGGACGTGTTGGTTTCCGTAAAGTCGAAATCAAAAACGCACAGCTTTTGGTAAACGGAAAAGCCGTTACCGTACACGGGGTAAACCTGCATGAACACCATCCCGATAAAGGTCACGTACCCGATCTTGAGATGACGCGTAAAGATTTTGAATTGATGGCGCGCAACAACATCAACGCGGTGCGTATGAGTCATTATCCTCACGGACAGGAAGTTTACGATCTGGCCGATGAATTTGGTTTTTATATTGTAGACGAGGCCAATATTGAGACCCACGGCATGGGTGCAGAATGGCAGGGTAATTTTGATAAATCAAAGCACCCGGCGTATTTACCCGAATGGGCACCGGCACATTTAGACCGCATCAAACGTATGTACGAGCTCAATAAAAACCACACTTCGGTAATCATCTGGTCTATGGGTAACGAGTGTGGTAACGGTCCTGTGTTTTATGATGCTTACGACTGGTTAAAAGAAACAGACCCCGCCCGCGTGGTTTCGTTTGAACAGGCCGGTCAAAACCGCAATACCGATATCGTGGCGCCTATGTATCCGGGAATGGATTATATGATAAAATATGCCGAAGATAATACGGTTACCCGCCCCTTTATTATGTGTGAGTACTCGCACGCGATGGGAAACAGCAGCGGTAACTTCCGCGCGTATTGGGATGTTATAGACAGCAGTCCGCATATGCAGGGTGGTTTTATCTGGGACTGGGTAGATCAGGGTTTACGGGCAGAGACTGCAGACGGTCGCGAATTTTGGGCCTACGGTGGTGATTTGGGCGGAAAGAACCTGCAAAACGATGAAAACTTCAACGCAAACGGATTGGTTACCGCAGACCGAGTGCCGCATCCTTCCCTGGCGGAAGTGAAAAAAGTGTATCAAAACATCGAGTTTGATTTTGACGGAAGCAACCTTACGGTTCAAAACAAATACAACTACACCAATCTGGATGCGTTCAACTTCAAGTGGAAGTTGCTTAAAAATGGTGAGCAAATCGATTCCGGAAGCTTTGAAGTTTCGGCTTTGCCAAATACGTCTCAGACTGTGGCCTTTAATCTTCCTGAGACTGATGACGCAGAGTATTTCTTGAGTGTTCATGCTTTCACAAAAGAAGGAAGTGCATTAGTTCCTGCGGGTTACGAACTTGCCTACGAGCAGTTTCAGTTGGGCGAAAAAGACTTCTTTGCAGACAATACCGGTTCTTTGACCAAAGATAAACTGGTTTATGAGGTACAGGGCGACTCCTTACTGGTTTTCAGCACGGCTAAGACTCAGGGTGTTTTAAATCTGAAGGCCGGTAAATTGGAGCAGTATCAGCTTAAAGACGGAAGCAGTGTGCTTAACACCTTCCCTGAGCCTTATTTTTGGAGAGCTCCTACCGACAATGACTTTGGTAACGGAATGCCCAGAAAATTAGTAGCCTGGAAAACAGCAACCCAAAACCCGCAGCTGCTCTCAGCAGAGGTAGGAACGCAGGAAGATAATGGCTTACCTGTGACATTTACCTACCAGCTTGCAGGGGTTGAATTGCCGTACACCGTGACGTATTTGATTGATGCAGTTAATGGAATTACTGTAAACGCAAGCCTGGACACTTCGGTTAAAGAAACACCCGAAATGCCCCGCTTTGGGATGCGTATGATCCTGGAGGGGAAGTATGACAATCTGGAGTATTACGGCCGTGGTCCCTGGGAAAATTATTCAGACCGAAAAGAGTCTGCGTTTATGGGTACCTACGAAGATAAGGTAGCCAACCAGTTTACGTGGACGTACATCCGCCCGCAGGAATCCGGTTATCACACTGATACGCGCTGGTTAACGCTTACTGACGATGCCGGTAACGGACTTAAAATTGTAGGCGGGCAGCCGCTTGGTTTTAGCGCACTTAATATTTCAACCGAAGATCTGGATCCGGGTATGACCAAAGATCAAAGACATCCTACAGACCTTACGGTACAGGATAAGGTGTTTTTACACGTGGACTTAAAGCAACGCGGTCTTGGCGGACTTAACAGCTGGGGGCAGTATCCGTTTAAAGAATACAGACTCGAAGACGGAAACTACAGCTACAGTTACACCATCTCATTATTATAAGAATTTCTATGCGGAAGGGTTTTTCATTTTTTTTACCAATCATTTTTGGTCTGTTTGCTGTAAATGCAGGCCTGGCGCAAACTCCTGTAAAGGTGAATTCGCCGGACGGTCACATTTCGGTTACGGTCAGGTTAGAAAATGGAAAACTTTTTTACAGCGTTGCTCACGATTCTGATATTTTCCTGGAAGATTCTCCTCTAGGTCTAAAAACCTCAATCGGTGATTTTGGCGAGGGACTCACCTTTGAGAGTTCAATCTTAAACACTATTGCGGAGTACTACGAATTGAATCGAGCTAAAGTCAGTAAGGTTGAATACCGTGCAAATGAAATGGTCGCTGCGTTTACAAATTCAAATGAAGATACCCTCAAAGTAATTTTTAGGGTAAGCGATCGTGACGTGGCCTTTTCCTATCAGTTAATTGGGAAAGATCTCAATACCAAGGTGAAAATTCTGAACGAAGCAACTGCGTTTAATCTGCCCGATCAGGCAACCGCATTTTTAAGCGCTCAGGCTTTGCCAATGACCGGTTGGGAGCAGACCAAGCCTTCCTACGAAGAGGGCTATACCTTTGATGCGCCTTTGGGAGAAGCTTCGCAGTATGGGGTGGGATATACGTTTCCGGCACTTTTTAAAAATGAAAGTAAAGGCTGGTTACTCATTTCAGAAACAGGCGTAGATGGTACCTATCCCGGTTCGCGATTGGGTGCATCAGGTACTGACGGGCTGTTTCAATTATTGTTTCCGCAGGAAGGAGAGAATAATAGTATTGGCGCTACGTATGCGGCGATGGCGATGCCGGCTCAAACGCCCTGGCGCACGATTACACTAGGTAAAACCTTGAAGCCTATCGTAGAATCGACCGTAGCTTTTGATTTGGTAAAACCAAAATACGAAGCCTCGACAGACTACCAAACCGGAAGGGCAATCTGGAGCTGGATTGTTTGGCAGGATGGCAGCATCAACTACGAAGATCAGATTAAGTTTATTGATCTTTCGGCTGCTTTGAATTTTGAATACGTACTCATAGACAACTGGTGGGATGCCAATATTGGCCGGGATAAAATGAAAGAACTGGTAGATTATGCCCGCTCTAAAAATGTTTCAGTCCTGCTTTGGTACAATTCAAACGGCTACTGGAGCAATGCGCCCCAAACCCCGCAGGATTTTATGAACACCGCTTACAAGCGTCAGCGCGAGATGGCCTGGATGCAGGAAATAGGGGTTAAGGGAATTAAGGTTGATTTCTTTGGAGGTGATAAGCAAACCACCATGCAGCTGTATGAAGACATTCTTAACGATGCCAATAATTACGGTTTGGGTGTGGTTTTTCACGGCTGTACCTTACCGCGTGGCTGGGAGCGTATGTACCCGAATTATATGTCTTCAGAAGCGGTACTGGCCTCCGAAAATTTGATTTTTACACAGGAAGCTTCAGACCAGCACGCGTATAAAAGCACCCTGCATCCATTTATTCGGAATACCGTGGGAGCGATGGATTTTGGTCCCGTTTTTCTCAATAAACGTTTAACCAAAGATCAACAGGGCGGTTCCATTCGTAGAACCACCGAAGCTTTTGAACTGGCGACCGGCGTCCTGTATTTTTCGCCCATTCAGCATTTTGGCCTCACGCCAAATAATCTGGACGAACAGCCACAGTTTGTACTCGATTTTTTAAAAGAAGTTCCCGCAACCTGGGATGAGACGGTTTATATAGGCGGTGAACCCGGTGATTATGCAGCTATCGCACGACGAAAAGGAGAGCAATGGTATGTGGCGGTAACAAACGGCAAAAAAGAAGAGCGAAGCCTCGAGCTCGACCTGCCCATGCTTAAAAATGCGGAAATCACACTTATTTATGATAAATTAGACAGAACAGCCGGTCTTAAACTAATGAAAATCAATAAAAATGGTAAATTGAAGCTCAAATTACTGGGAGAAGGCGGTGCTGTGATCAGTAGCAACTAAGCCTTTTTGCACGAAGCATCCCGGTAATTGATTGTATTCATTTAAAAGCATTTTATGAAATCTATCCCTACTCTGTTTTCTGTTTTAACTATTTTAATTTTGACCTCCTGCGGCAAAGAGGAGAAGACCGTTGCAGCAGATTCCAATACCATGTTCAGGCTTTTGGATGCTTCAAAAACCGGAATTGACTTTGAAAACACACTGGTTGAGACCGAAGAAAGTAACATAATCACCTACGAATACATTTACAACGGTGGCGGTGTTGCAGTGGGAGACGTTAATAATGACGGAGTTTCAGACGTTTATCTTTCGGGCAATCAGGTTCAAAATAAACTCTACCTGAATAAAGGAGGTTTAAGTTTTGAAGATATCACCGCCAAATCGCAAATTCAGGAAAAAGAGGGCTGGAAAACCGGTACCGCAATGGCCGACGTTAATGGCGATGGCTTACTCGATATTTATGTTTGCTACTCGGGCAATGCCCCGCAGGAAGGGGTGACTGAACCGGTGGTGCGCGAGTATAAACCCCGCTCAAACCAGCTGTTTATCAATCAGGGGCTTGACGCTAATGGGGTTCCCACTTTTAAGGATGAGGCTAAAGAATATGGGGTTGATGCCATTGGCACCTTCACCACGCAGGTCTATTTCCTGGACTACGATCTCGATGGCGATCTTGATCTGTTTTTGCTCAATCACGCCAACAAGTTTTACAACATTTTCTACAACGTAACCCTGTTACGCAGCAAGCGGCATCCGTATTACGGGAATCAACTCTACGAAAACCGCGATAATCAATTTGTGGAAGTTTCAGAAGAAGCGGGTATTGACGGTACGGGTATCAATTTTGGGCTGAGTGCCGCAATCAGTGATTTAAACAAAGATGGGTATCCTGATATTTTTGTGACTAACGACTATTCCGAACAGGATTTTTGTTATCTCAATAATGGCGACGGTACCTTTACCGAAACTTCTAAGGCATCGTTTGAGCACCTGTCTAAATACTCTATGGGTTCTGATGTGGCAGACATCAACAACGATATGAATCCTGATTTGTTTGTGGTTGATATGCTTCCGGAAGGCAATTACCGCCAGAAAGTACTTAAGGGTCCTGACGAATACAACAAATCGGTTCGCCTTACAGACAGCGGTTACCACAAGCAGTATATGCGCAACAACCTCCAATTGAGCAGAGGTAAAGATCCTAAAGGAAATCTAAGATTCACCGAAGTAGCTCAGCTTTCCGGTATTTCGAATACCGACTGGAGTTGGGCGCCCTTATTTGCCGATTACGATAACGATGGCTTGAAAGATGTTTTTATCACAAATGGCTATCTGCGCGATTACAGCAATCTCGATTTTAATAATTACACGGTGCACGAGGCCAATGATCGCGCGCGTGCAACCGGAGAAAATCTCGATCTGGGCTTACTCATCAGTAAAATTCCTTCTACAAAAGTTTCTAATTACATCTATAAAAATGTAGACGGACTCCTCTTTGAAAATAAGACTCAGGCCTGGGGACTTGACCAAAAAACGGTATCTAATGCGGCCGCGTATGCCGATTTTGATAACGATGGAGATTTAGACCTGATCATCAACAACCTCAATGACCCGGTTTTGGTTTATGAAAACAGGGAAAATGAGCAGTTGGATAACAACTTTTTGTCTCTGACGCTTAATGGCGAAGGGAAAAACACTCAGGCCCTGGGTGCCAAAGTAATGCTTCAGCTTGAAGATGGTAAGCAAATCTATCAGGAAGCCTATTACATTCGGGGGTATCAGTCTTCGGTCGAGCCCAAAATGACTATTGGTTTAGGCAAAGCCGAAACTATCCGGAGTCTTGAAATAATTTGGCCTTCTAAAAAAATGACCCGTCTTGAAAATGTTCAGGCCAATCAAGCTTTGGTTTTGAAGGAGGCTGAAGCGACTGAAACTTATGATTATAAGATCACAGCACCTGAAACCTTTTTTACCGATATTACTGCAAATTCGAATATCGATTTCATCCATCAGGAGAATGATTATGTAGACTATAATTACGAAAGTCTTATCCCGTATCAGGTCTCAAAAACCAGCGGAAAAGCCGCAGTTGGTGACCTTAACAACGATGGTAACGACGATATTTTCTTCCTCGGCGCTAGTGGTCAGGCTTCGCAATTGTATCTGGGTTCCGATTCTGGCAAATTTAAACTGAATAATGCCGGCCAGCCCTGGACTTTATCTGAAGAGGTGGTGCACGAGGATTACGACGCCCTGTTTTTTGACGCTGATGATGACGGCGATCTGGACCTGTATGTGGTAAGCGGTGGTAATGAAGAGTTTAATGGCGATGCCTATTATCAGGACCGTTTATATCTCAATACAGGTAACGGTAAATTCAGCAAAGCTGAAAACGCGCTGCCCGATATGAAATTCAGCGGGGGAGTGGTGAAAGCTGCAGATTACGACAAGGATGGCGATCTGGATTTATTCGTAGGCGGAAGGATTTCGGGAGGAAATTACCCGATGGCTCCCCGAAGCGTGTTACTTACCAATGAAACTTCCGGCTCTGATGTGAAGTTTAGCGTCACCCGAAATTACGATCTGGAGCAGGTGGGTATGGTAACCGATGCAGATTGGGTAGATATTGACAACGACTCCTGGCCTGATTTGGTTTTAGCAGGAGAGTGGATGCCCATTAGTCTGTTTAAAAACAATGCGGGTACTTTAAAAAATGAAACAGAAGCAGCAGGCCTGGCCAATTCAAACGGCTGGTGGTTTAGCCTGCAGGCCGGGGACTTTGACGGCGACGGGGATGTTGATTTTCTGGCCGGTAATCTGGGCGAAAACAACCAGTTTAAAGCTTCGGTTGAAGAGCCTATGCGCTATTACATTCAGGATATTGACAACAACGGGCGTATAGATCCTATTTTGACGTACTTTATTGACGGGGTTAGCTATCCATGGCCTACTCGCGACGAACTCATGGGGCAGGTTTCCGCCTTAAAAAAACAGTATCAGTCGTACGAGAGTTATGCGAAAACCAATACCGAAGAGTTTTTAAAAACCAATAAAATTGAGCCGCGTTTTACTCTGGAGATCAAAATGCTTGCTTCGGCTTTTATAGAAAATAAAGGTGATGGTACGTTTAGTATAAAGGCTTTGCCCAAAGCGGTTCAGGATGCACCCATTCAGGATTTTGTAGTTGCAGACTTTGATAGTGACGGCAATTCTGAGATTCTTACTGCCGGAAACCTGTATCCGTTTCGCGTGAGTCAGGGGCCGCTTGACGCTTCTTTCGGTTCGTTGCTTAGCTTTAATCAGGGTGATTTTCGCCTTATGCCTCAATCCGCTAATCTGTGGTTAGATGGTGATATAAAATCCCTAAACATTTTAAATACAAAATCCGGTCAAAAATCCGTACTGGTCACCCGCAACAACGCCGGGCCCGGTCTGTACACCTATTAAATACAAATTATGAGAATCCTGTTCCTGCTGCTTAGTTATGCTTTTGTGATTTCGTGTAAATCTTCAAAATCCGGGCAGGTGGGGGATTCTGCTATTCAAACGCCAAAAGGCTACGAGCTTATCTGGCACGATGAGTTTGACACCGGTACTAAGCCCGATCGGGATTCATGGAACTATGAGTACGGTTTTGTACGCAACAACGAGCTGCAATGGTATCAGGAAGACAATGCCACTCTTGCTAACGGAAATCTGGTCATCACAGGTAAACGCGAAGAGCTTGTAAATCCCGGTTATGAACCTGGTAGTACCAATTGGAGCAAAAGCCGCGAAACAGCGCAGTATACGTCTTCAAGTATCAATACCCGGAATCGGTTTGAGTTTATGTACGGTATTGTAGAAGTACGGGCTAAAATTGATACCGCAAGCGGAATGTGGCCGGCAATCTGGACGCTGGGAGTGGAAAAAGGCTGGCCTTATAACGGCGAGATCGATATGATGGAATACTATCAGATTGACGGAAAACCCCACATTCTGGCTAATGCCGCATGGGGAGCAAACTGGCAGGATGTTTCGTGGGACAGTGCTAAAATTCCGTTTACTGACTTTTTAAAGAAAGACCCGCAATGGCCTGAAAAATTCCACATCTGGAAAATGGAGTGGACTCCGCAGTTTATCAAACTTTATCTGGACGACGCGTTAATCAACGAGATTGATTTAGCCGAAACCAAAAATCCCGACGGGTTTAACGGCTTTCACCAACTGCATTATATTTTACTCAATCTGGCGATTGGTTCCAACGGTGGTGATCCTTCAAATACGCAATTTCCTAAAGAATACCTGGTAGATTATGTACGGGTGTATCAGAAAACAGATCCTCAATTATGAAACAAAATTTAAAATACAAATCCTTGAAAACACAGCTCATTTACTTTTCAATTTTGGCAGGAATATTCACTTCCTGCGGAGGAGCAAAACCGACTGATTCGGCCTTAAACGAAGCTTCACTTCCCAAACCCGATCGGGTTTTGGCCATTATAGAAAACGTGAATACCCACTGGCAAGAGACGCATCCCGAGCCCGCATCGGCATTCTGGCATCCTGCGGCCTATCAGACCGGGAATATTGAAGCTTATAAAGTGACAGGAAATCAAGATTTTCTGGATTATGCCACGGCCTGGGCCGAGCATAATGAGTGGAAAGGGGCAAAATCTGATGATAAATCGGCATGGAAATACAATTATGGTGAGACTGACGATCATGTGCTTTTTGGCGACTGGCAGATTGCCTTTCAAACCTATATCGATTTGTATACGCTTGATGGATCAAAAGATCCTTCAAAAATTGCCCGCGCCCGTGAGGTGATGGAATACCAGATGAGCACGCCACAAAACGACTATTGGTGGTGGGCTGATGGCCTGTATATGGTGATGCCGGTGATGACTAAACTCTATCAGGTAACCGGCAACGAGCAGTATTTAGATAAACTAAACGAATACCTGAAGTATTCAGATAGTATAATGCTTGATGAAGAGACGGGGCTTTATTATCGCGATGCGAAATACGTCTATCCCAAACACAAAAGCCTAAACGGTAAAAAAGATTTCTGGGCACGCGGCGACGGCTGGGTTTTTGCCGGTTTGGCTAAAGTTTTACAGGATCTTCCCAAAGATTCCAAATACCGAAACGCATTTGAAGCCCGCTACAGGCGAATGGCCGAAGCTTTAAAAGCAGCCCAACAGCCCGAAGGTTACTGGACACGCAGTATGCTCGATCCCGAGCACGCTCCCGGGCCTGAAACCAGCGGTACGGCTTTCTTTACCTACGGCTATTTATGGGGTATCAATAACGGTATTCTGGATGCAAAAACCTATTTGCCGGTTGTAGAAAAAAGCTGGAAGTACCTGACGGAAGTGGCTTTACAGGAAAACGGAGCCGTGGGTTATGTGCAGCCCATAGGCGAAAGGGCCATTCCCGGGCAGGTAGTTGATGTCAATTCTACTGCCGACTTTGGAGTGGGAGCCTATTTACTTGCCGCTTCTGAAATGTACCGAATGGTCAAATAAACTAAACTCAAAAGATGATTTTTAGAAAACCTATTCTCTTTTCAATAGTATTAATTACTTCAGCGCTAACTGCTCAGGAAATCAAACCTGCAAAACAGGTGGATGGCGAAATGCCGTTGTTTGAGGTAGAAAATCCCGATTTTCAAACGAGTCCGTATACCGGAATGACCAAAAAACACTGGGAAGATGCCGCCAGGTATTTACTGGCAGGAGCTTTTAGTTATATCGACGATCTGGATGACCCGATGAAGTTTCCTAAGCTTCCCGGTAAAAGTTATCCGCAGGACATCAGCCGGGTACCTACCGAAAAACTGGAAGGTCTGGTGCGTACCCTTTTCGTAGCTGCACCCCTTTTAAAAAAAGAACCTGATCTTACCTTAAACGGGATTAAGGTCGCCGAATATTACCAACATCAATTGCCCAAACTGGCAAATCCGGATAGCGAAGCTTACATAAAACCACGGGGTAACGGCGGTCCCAGTCAGAATTTGGTAGAGTACGGGGCATTGGCGATTTCCTTATTTATTTCACCCGAAACGCTTTGGGATCCCTTAAGTCAGGAGGATAAAGACGCGCTGGCAGCATCAATGCTGAGTTACGGTGATGGGCCTACCGTGCCTTCCAACTGGAAATTCTTCAACATTTTTGTACTCAGTTTTTTTGATGCTCAGGGCTATGAAGTCAACAAGCCTTTGCTTGAAGAATACCTGCAAAAATCGCTAGACCATTACCGCGGGCAGGGCTGGTATAACGACAACCCGGCTTATGATTATTACAGTATGTGGGCCTTTCAGGTCTACGGGCCTATGTGGGCGTCGGTCTATGGAGATACGCATTATCCCGAGATAGCCAAAGCCTTTAAAACCAATTTTCAGGATTTGGTGTATCATTATCCCTATATGTTTTCGGAAGATGGCGAGATGATTATGTGGGGTCGCAGCATCAGTTACCGCATCGGGTCTATCAGTCCGTTTCCCTTTACCGGAACGCTGCAGGATGACACGATTAATTTCGGCTGGTTGCGCCGCATCTCTTCAGGCACCTTACTTCAGTTTTTACAGAACCCTGACTTTTTACTCGATCGAATCCCGACTTTAGGTTTTTACGGACATTTTGAACCTGCCGTACAGGTGTACAGCGCCCGCGGCAGCGTGTTCTGGATGGGAAAGGCTTTTTTAGGATTGTTGGTGCCTGATGATAATCCGTTTTGGACTGCGACTGAAAATTTGGGCCCTTGGGATACTACTTTTGAAAAGGATAAGGTGTACAATAAGTTTCAGGCTGCTTCCAATATTCTGATCACCGATTACCCAAATATAGGAGCTTCTGAAATACGGGCATGGTGCCACGAGAAAAAGGCAGACGACTGGCAGGGCTTTCGCAGCAGCGAAAACTACAACAAGCTGTCGTATAATTCCGCTTTTCCATGGCAGGCAGACGGAGAGCAGGGTGAAATCTCGATGAATTATGTCTTTAAAAATGCCAAAAACGAATGGGAACCCTGGCGGTTGTATACCTTCAAAAGCTATGAAAATGGCGTGTACCGCCGGGATGCGGTATTGGAAACGAACGAGCAGGTGACGATGCAACTGGCAGACATCCCGTTACCTAACGGAATTTTACGTGTTGATAAACAGACCAGTAAAGTTCCTGTTGAAATGCGCCTGGGACATTATGCGTTGCCAAAAATCGAAGGCAAGGAAGTCAAGCATTATATCCAGAAAAGTGGTAGTACTGCTGCTCTTGTTTTAGATAATGGAGAGTATCAACTGGCGATGCTCCCGCTTCAGGGTTGGGAAAATGCAGAGTTTGTATCTGCCAGCGGACTCAATCCGATTTCTGAAGAAAGTACAACCATCAATGTCTCGGCTACCTTTTCGCCGCAGGCTGAAACCAACATTTACGCCACCCTGATGCTCTGGAAAAAATCGGGCGAGGATTTTACTGAAGCCGAATTGATGCCGGTGACAAAGCTGAGTGCCAAAAATGGCAAAATAGAGGTTTTGATGAGCGATTCTGAGTTATATACTATCAATTTTGATTAATTCCTGTTCAGTTTAGTTTATAATTTTTAAATAGTTTAACGGCTCTCTTTAATTGATTAATTGATGATTAGTGTTAAAAAATATTGGAGCTACTTGTTTGTTCTTTTCGTATTAACCCGTGTTAACGCCCAGCAAAATCCACCGGAGTGGCAGGATCTGAGTGTTTTTGAAGTTAATACCCTGGCGCCACGTGCTACCTTTTACGTGTATGATACCGAAGAAGAGGCGCTTGTAAATAACTATCGCGATTCAGATAATTTGATATCATTAAATGGTATCTGGAAGTTTCACTTTGCTAGCAGACCCGAAGAGCGCCCTGAACAATTTTATCAAACCGGGTATAATGCTTCCGGTTGGGATGACATAGCAGTTCCGGGCGACTGGCAGGTGCAGGGCTATGATTTTCCACTTTATGTAAGTGAGGGATACACCCACGAGATCAATCCGCCACTTGTAGATACGCTTTACAATCCGGTTGGCTCATACAAACGCAATTTTAACCTGCCCGAAAATTGGAAAGACCAGCGCGTCGTGTTGCACTTTGGAGCAGTAAACAGCGCCTTTTACGTTTGGGTAAACGGAAAGAAAGTGGGGTACGATGAGGACAGTAAAACCCCGTCTGAGTTTGATATTACGTCCTTTGTTAAGTCCGGCGAAAACGAACTCGCCGTTGAAGTATATCGCTGGAGCGACGGCACCTATCTTGAAGATCAGGATTTCTGGAGACTCAGCGGCATTGAGCGGGATGTCTATATTTATAAAACCCCAAAGGCATACATCGCCGACGCGTTTTTTAAAGCGGGTCTCGATTCGACCTACACAGACGGAGTTCTGGATGCTTCGGTAAGCCTTGCTAATGAAAGTGCCAAAACCAGAATGCTTCAGCTTCAGTTAAAAATCTATGATGACTCCGGTGTTGTTCATAAAGTTCAACAGGAAGTTCGTCTAACAGCTTCCTCAAAAGACACACTCAGCTTTCAGCATCTGTTTGAAGAAGTAAAAATCTGGAGCGCAGAGCACCCTAATCTGTACACAGCCACCCTTAGTCTTGCTGAAGGCTCAAATACGCTGATGGCCACTTCGTTTAGAATCGGTTTCAGATCTGTTGAAATTAAAGGCGGAAAGCTTCTGGTAAACGGAAAACCCATTTTACTCAAGGGCGTTAACCGCCACGAGCACGATCAATATACCGGTCACGTGATTACTGAAGAATCGATGATTAGGGATATTCAGCTTTTTAAGGAAAACAACATCAATGCCGTGCGCAACTCGCATTATCCAAACGATCCGTTGTGGTACGCACTCTGCGATGAATATGGCATTTATATGGTTGATGAAGCCAATCTGGAAACCCATGGTTTTGGTTATGATGAAGATAAAACCCCGGCCAACAAGCCCGAATTTGCTGCCATGCATCAGGACCGGTTAGAGGCAATGGTCGAGACCAATAAGAACCACGCGTCAGTGATTATTTGGTCTATGGGTAATGAGGCAGGTGACGGCCCTGCTTTTGTAGACGGGTATCACTACATCAAAAACCGGGACACTTCACGTCCGGTACAGTATGAACGCGCAGAACGCGGCAAGAGTTTTCAGGAACCACATACAGATGTTATTGCCTGGATGTATGCCAGCCTTGATTATATCAAAAACAACTACATCGGCAAGTATCCCGAGAGGCCTTTTATTTGGTGTGAGTATGCGCACAGTATGGGTAATAGTACCGGTAATCTGCAGGATTTGTGGGATTTTGTTTACGCACAACCGCAAATGCAGGGCGGTTTTATCTGGGACTGGGTAGATCAGGGTTTTGTAAAGCAGGATAGCACCGGTACTAAATATTGGACCTATGGCGGGGATTATGGTCCTGACCGCTATCGCAACGATGCGAACTTTGTGCTCAACGGTATTGTAAACCCAGATCGTACGCCACATCCGGCATTGGCAGAGGTGAAGCACGTGTACCAAAACGTGAAGATCGAGGCGCTCGATACCGAAAGTTTAAAATTCAACCTGATAAACCGTTTTTTCTTTACCGATCTGGAAGGTTTTGAAATAGAGTATGATTTGTTGCGTGACGGAGCTGTGGTTTCTTCCAATAACTTAGGGTCTTTCAACGTGGTTCCGCAAGACTCTTTAGTATTTAAACTGAACGCATTGCAGATTCCTGAAGATGAACACGAATATTTTATCAATTTTAATGTGATTACCAAAACGGCTTCGCCGCTCTTGCCAAAAGGTTTTGTGGTGGCCCGGGAGCAGATCCTGCTCAAACAACCTTCTGCTAACAATCGTGTGAACAGCACAGGAAAAGGAAAGCTTCAGGTTAAAGAGCTCAAAAATGCGCTATCGGTAAAAACCGATGCGGTAAGCCTCAATTTTGACACCCAAAGCGGACGCTTAAAATCGTATGTCTATAAAGACCAAAACTACCTGAAAGAAGAACCTCGTCTTAATTTTTGGCGCGCGTCAACCGATAATGATTTTGGTAATAACTATCAAAAACGAGGGAAACTGTGGAAAGATGCTTCTGAAAAGCAGCAATTAATCTCATTTAAGATGCTTTCTAAAACGCGGGATTCTGTGGTTGTAGAATCTGTTTATCAGTTAGACACTTTACAGGCGCAGGCAACTACCCGTTTTGCTATGTATGCAGATGGCAGCCTGAAGATCACAAACCGATTAAATTACACGGGTTCTGAAGAGGTGGCCGAAATTCCGCGCTTTGGTATGAATTTTATTTTGCCCGACGTATACGATCAGGTGAGCTGGTATGGCCGCGGGCCGCACGAGAACTATCAGGACCGTAAAGAGTCGGCTTTTGTGGGTATCTATGAGTCTTCCGTAGCAGATTTGTATTTCCCATACATCAGACCCCAGGAAAACGGTTACCGCACCGAAAACAGATGGATAAGCCTAACCAACGATTCCGGTGCCGGAATTAAAATTGTAGGTCTGCCTGTAGTATCCTTCAGTGCGCATCACAATTACGTTTCCGATTTTGATCCCGGCGAATGGAAACATCAGCGACATACGACCGATATTAAACCCCGCGACCTGATCAGTTTGAATATAGATTACAAACAAACCGGGGTAGGCGGTGATAACAGCTGGGGCGCCAAACCTCACAAAAAATACCGGCTGCTGCCCGGAGATTACCAATATAGCTTTCTCATAAAACCCATAAACTAAAAGACTATGCACCATGTAAAAGTATCGAAGAGCCCCCTACCAAATTTCTTCATCAAATTTAAAACGGGCCTTTGTGCTTTTATAATTTTAATAACTGCTTCCAGGCTTACCGCTCAGCAGGACATCAGCGCTCAGGAAGCCCTGGCCGAAAAGATTTACCTGCAAACCGATCGTAAAGCCTATACGCCGGGAGAGACCATTTGGTTTAAAGCTATTGTTGCCCAGGCAAAAGACAATGTGCCTTCAGGCTTAAGCGGAGTTTTGCATGTGGAACTGATAGACCCGTTTGAAACGCTTGTGGGCGAAAAAATGATCAAACTCAATGACGGGATTGGAAGCAATTTTTTCAGTGTTGAAGATTTTTATGCCCCGGGGACCTATCAGTTGCGGGCCTACACACAATGGAATCAAAATTTTGATGCCGACTTTATCTTTAAAACCTATCTCAACATTGCCGAAGCCAAAAGCCCGGAACCTGTTGTTGAAAAAATGGAGATTGAAGGTAAGGATGCTATCCGTTTCATTTTCAAACCCGAACTTATAGACAGCACTGCCGGGAATAAATTTGATCTGGAACTCGCTTATGGTGATCAGGTAAAAAAGCGCATCATTCGTAAGAATGGCGCGGGCTATTTTGTTCTGGAAGAAAATTTTGCCGAAGATACAGACTGGGTGCATTTTAAAATCCTTACCGAATCGGGTAAGCAATACAGTGAGAGTATACCACTTTCCAAACCTGCGATAGATATTCAGTTTTTACCCGAGGGTGGTAGTTTATTGAGCGGAATCAACAACCTTATAGGTTTTAAGGCGATTGACGAGACCGGAAAAGGCGTTGCGGTTTCCGGGACTGTTTATGACGATCAGGGAATTCAGGTCACTTCGTTTAAAAGCAATGAGCTGGGGATGGGACGGGTATATCTTTTTCCAAAAGCATCAACAACTTATAGGGTTGAATTAACAGAGTCAAACAGGGATATTCAGTTCACTTATTCATTTCCTAAGGTTATTGAGAAAGGCAGTACACTTTCGGTAAATCCCGTAGGTACTAATCTCGCGGTACAGGTACGTTCCACCCAGCTTGTGAATGATTCGGTCTATGTAGCAGTGAGCAGCAGAGGTTTGGCACTTGGTGAAGTGGGGCGAAAACTTGAAAGCGGAAAGCAAAACCTGGTTTTTTCAAAGGAATCGTTACCCGCAGGAATTTTGGTATTTACGCTTAAAGACCAAAACAAAAATCCGTTAGCGGAACGCCTATACTTTAATCATTTAGAAACCGAAGCCCTTAAGCTGGATATAGAACTGAACAAACCTTCTTTTAAAACGGAAGAAGAGGTGAACTTGACGCTTTCTGCAACGGGGCTTACCCGGGATGCCAGCGCTTCGGTTTTGGTCATCCCCAACGAATTGAAAAATGAGCAAAATATCTGGACTTATTTTATGCTCAGTTCAGAACTAAGAGGAACTATTGAAAAGTCAGCGTATTATTTTGAAGGTACACAGCTTATAAAACCCGATGAACTGGATAATTTGCTGCTCACTCAGGGCTGGCGGGGCTATACCTTCAATTCTTCTCCGGATGAGCAGGAAATGCCTTTTCTTCCTGAATTTACCTTAGGGGTTCAGGGAGAGATAGCAGCGCTTTTTGATAAGGATAAAATGAAAGAGGGTGTAGACGTGAGCCTGATGGTTTTTGGAGAAGAACAACAGTTTTACGATCAGAAAACCGACAGTCTGGGACGCTTCAATTTTCTGTTGCCTCCGCTCGAGGGCAGACGGGTACGGGCGGTTTTACAAACCAAAAACGATGCCGGTAAAAACCGGGATTATAACCTCAGTCTGGATGAGGCCATTAAACCGCAAATAACATACGACCGTAACCGAGCCTTCTTCAAAAAGAAAGAGCCGCAACCTGAGGTTTTGCAAAAATCAGAGCAGAAGCAAACAGCAGATACGTTTTTTGACTACGATCCCAGTATCAACAAGTTGGATGAAGTACTCATAAGCGATTATAAGCTTACCCCACAGCGTAAAAAAGTAATGGACACCTATGGCAAGCCCGATGTGGTGATCGATGGTCGGGAGATTGAAACGAAAGCAAATGAGTACAGTCATGGCCTTTATGGTGTGCTAAGGCAGTCTTTTGGAGATAAAATCAGTTTTCAACTCTACCAGGACAGCACCGGTGTACGTTATCAAAAAGCGGTGGTCACCGGTGGGATGGAAACTCTTGTGCTGGTTGATGGGATTCCGGTTTTGGCCGACGCCTATCAGTTTTTGCCCAATCTGCCGCCCAGCGAAGTGAAAAGTGTTGAAATTTTAGATGGCACCACTCAAAATTTTATGCCGCTTTACCGCAGGGTTTATCCTTTCCGAAGTATGCTTTCGACACCAACACAGGGAAGCATTTTGGCTATTTATACCTACAGCGGTAACGGTTTTTACACGGCCACAAAATCAAAAGGCATTCTCAAGACCAGCATCCCGTTATTTGCGTCTACCAAAGCATTTTATATCCCGAAATACGAGAGTGGAGCAATGGCTTTAGGCCCCGGTGATAATGCAGTAACGCTTTATTGGGATCCCAACATAAGTCTGCAAAATGGAGAACCTGTTAACGTGAAATACCCAAACAATACCATCCCGGGAACTAAAACGGTTCTTGTAGAAGTCATCTCCCTGGATGGTAAAATAGGCTATAAGAGTGTTGATTATGAGATAGAAGAATAGCTCTTAAGGCAAATCTTCTCCTTTAGAAGCAATCCAGATTTTATACCACTGCTGCAGGCTTAAATCAATTTCGAGCGCGTCTACGGCACTTTTAATGCGATTTATGTGTTGGGAGCCTACAATAGGCAATGCGCCCACAGGATGCTTTAATAACCACGCATACATCACCTGATCAATAGCTTCAATACCCAGTTCGGTAGCTACTTCTTTCAAAACCGAATGCAGGCGGTGTTCGCGCTGGGTTTCGGGTTTAAATAGCTTACCGCCGGCAAGGGGAGACCAGGCCATGGGTTTGATTTTATGCTTTTGGAAAAATTCAATATTCTCATTATCCCAATGCTCCAGGCACGCAACCGAAAGTTCCACCTGATTGGTCGCCAGCGGCATATCGAGATACGCCTGAAGGCTGTCAAACTGCATGGGCGTAAAGTTTGAAACTCCAAAGTTCAACACTTTTCCGTTTTGCTTTAAATGGTCAAAAGCTTTCGCGACTTCTTCAGGCTCAAAAAACGGAGCCGGGCGGTGCAGAAGCAACAAATCCAGACGGTCTGTTCCCAGATTTTTAAGCGAAGCTTCAGCCTGCTTGATGATATACGCGGTGCTGTACTCGTAAATTTTTACGTCCAGTTCCGGATTGAAATCTGTAGCCAGTCTGATACCGCATTTGCTAATCAGCTGCATCTGCTCGCGTAATTCCGGTTTTAACGCCAGTGCACGGCCAAAGAATTCTTCACAGGTATAATTCCCGTAAATATCGGCGTGGTCAAACGAGGTGATCCCCAGTTCGAGCACCTGCTCCATGAGTTTTAAAAGTTCAGCATCGCTGAGGTTCCAGTCGCGTAGGCGCCAATATCCGTGAATGATGCGTGAGAGGCTGAGGTTTTCGTTTAGGGCTAGTGTGTTTTTCATAACAGGTTTTATTCAACAAGTTGTAATGTAGCAAAAAGTCCCGAATCCAGATTGATGCGGTTTTTATAATCTTCGGGAATCGCTACAGATCCCAGAATGGTATTGGAATCTTTTTCTTCGGAAGCCATACTAACGTAAGCCATCGCAAAACCCAGTTCTTTGTTGGGCGAAAGCGATACGGCCATGTTGGGTGATCCCGGTTTAAAATTTTGGTCAAAAATAGCAATGCGTAATTCGTGATAGGCTTCCTGCTTAGTTCGGAAAATTTTGTGGTTAATGTGATTGTTATAGGTTTTCGGAAGCTTTTCGGCATCATAACCCACTACAAAACCATTGGGCAGCACATTATAGGTAAAAACCTCGAAGCCGGAATCGTAAAGTCCGCCGCTGTTGTTTTCGTCCAGATAAATCACAAGCCGGTCCTGCCGGTCATAATCTTCAAGCGGATTTCCCGTATTTGGTTGCGGATTTAAATTTTTAAAATGTACCAAAACATAAAGCGCATCGGGTGTCCAGGTGAGTTTGTATTGGATGTTTTGGTCGGATTTTTGGCCCTGCCAGAGTTGGTCGAGCTTAAGCCAATCGGTTTTTTGCCAGGCTGGGTCATCGGGCTTGCCGTCAATCCTGGGCGCTATTGTGGCTTTAGAAACCTCCAGTTGTGGAGCTTCAGCTTTGGGAAAGGGTGCCGGGTCTTCTTTTTTTCCGCAGGAAAAAGCAAGCAAAGCGAAAACTAAAAAGAGGTATTTCATCTGTTTAAAATATACAAAAATCTGTTTTTCAGTATTTTGATTATGTAGGAGGGAATGCACTTTGTTTGCCAAATGCCCATTATGGACCTTCATGAGCGTGTTTTGCCCAAACTAAGAACGCCAAAGATAGGCCCAGGCGCCAAAATCCAAAAGAGATAGGGCATTTCAAAATGCAGAATGGCATATCCCAGCGCCTGAATACTCACAATCGTTATCGCAAAACCTACGCAATTTACCAGTGTTAGCGCAGTACCGCGGTATTCGGGCAGGGCGTTTGAGGCAACGAGCGTTGAAAATTGCGGACTGTCTGCCACCACCACAGCACCCCAAAACAGGAGAAAGGAGGCAAAAAGCCAAACCGGCAATTGCAGCGCAACCGGTGAAAGTAAACAGCAAATGCCTGAGGCTATAAGTGCAAAGCGGGCCACAGATTTACTGGTAAAGCGGGCGACTAAACTTCCGCCTACAGCACAGGCGATGGCACCTATGCCAATCACGGCAAATGACCAAAGCGGAATGTTAAGCAGCAGAACGTGTTTTTGCGCGTAATAGGTTATAAACAGCGGGACAAACCCCCAGAAGGCATAGAGTTCCCACATATGACCCCAGTAGCCAAAAGCTGCTGCTCTAAACTTAGGCTCTTTAAAAAGCCGTGGAATCGCCTTGATTTGTAGCTTCTGCTGCGCCTTGCGAAAGGGGCCGTCGGGTACTCCAAAACCGATAAGTATTCCGCCCAGTGCGGCCAGTGCGCTGGTGATGAGTGTGATGTTTTTGTAGTTAAGCGAAAGTCCAAAACTGTTTAAAAAGTGGGGCAGGGCAGTGCCCAGAACGAGCGCACCTACCAGAAAGCCTAATGCTTTGCCCAGGCCCTGCTCAAAATAATCAGCTGCGATTTTCATACCTACCGGATAAATCCCGGCAAGGAAAAAACCGGTACTGAAGCGCGAGACCAGTACGGTTGAATACGTAACAGCGGGCAGCAGCAGCGCCAGATTGGTAAGGGCTCCCAGCAGGGCGCAAATTAAAAAGACTTTGGAAGGTGAAAAACGGTCTGCAAAAGCCAAAAGCGCAAAGACCAGCGTACCGCTAATAAAACCAAATTGCACCGAAGCCAGAATACCGCTCACCCCGGTGGCGGTATCTAAACGCGCCAGCGGCAACTGCGGTACCACGATATTGCCCACAAACCACAGCGAAGTCCCCAAAAACTGGGCGAGAACGATAAGGAAGATGATGCGGTTCTTTTGCGGCACGTCTTAAAGTTATTCTACCGGTTCTGCTGCCAGAGCGAGGTGTTTTCCATCGGGGCTTACCGCGATTCGAGAGATATTGGTGAGCTTGTAGCTGTTTAGACTCACAGCAAAAACCCAGGCGGGTTCTCCAAAAAGGTCGTAAACAAATAGGCTATCACCACTACCCACCAAAATGCGGTTTTCATCAAGCCAGGCGTAATCCTGCCGCCCGATGGGGAGTTCGCATACAAAATAGCTGGTAGGGCTTTCTCCGGAAAGATCAAGCATATACAAGTCCATATTCTGATCGTCGTTTTCTACCAAATAACTCATCGAGTCGCTGTTGGGCACTTTATGAAGGGAGCGTCCCGCATTTGCCACTATTCTTTGCAGGCTGTCATGAGTAGGAGCTGAAAGGAATAAATCCATTTGATTGGGCACTAAAACCGAAGCGATAAAAGTTTCTTTATCGTAAAACGAAAAGTAACCCACCTGACTGCTGTCCAGCAATTTTTGAAAGGCTTTGCTCTTAAAGTCGTAGGTAGCAAGGCGCTGTCTGCCTTCCGGGTCCTGGCGAACCGCAGCCACAAGATCGGTTTGCGGGATGCGCTGGGGCGAAAAGAATCCGCTATTGGGTTCGTTTGTTAAAACTGAATTTTTCTGAGTTTGCAGATCGTAAACGCCAATTGCTGTAAGGCTGTCTTTTGTGCGGCTGTAAAGCAGCGTGTTGTCATCGTAGAACGAAGGCTGATTGTCGTAGCCCGGGTTTTGGGATATGTTTTGGCCGTCCTTAACCTCCAGAGTCGTGGGCGTGGTATTGATTTCAAAAAGGTAAACTTCGGGAGCGGTTTGCGCGTAAAGGCTGAAGCCTAAAAGTCCGAGGAAGAAAAAAAGTGATGATTTAAGCATAGTCGTGATTCAGATTTTAAAGATACAGATGTTTGTGTAAAGAGTCTCACAAGGATTGAGCCGTTTTGGGTCAATTTAAAATTCAAGGTCTAAAATTTAAGGTTGTGGATTTCTAAAGGAAATAGAGTACTAAAAAAGTAGAAAAACGAAATACTAGTATTGTCATTTCGACCGATAGGGAGAAATCGCATCAGTCTTTCACGGGAGCTTGTTTTTTTTGCCAAGTAGGATGTGACGGCTCCTGTCGTCGAGGTGACATTTATAGTCATTTCGACCGGTAGGGAGAAATCGCATCAGTCCTTCACGGGAGCTTGTTTTTTTGCCAAGTAGGATGTGACGGCTCTTGTCGTCGAGGTGACATTTGTAGTCATTTCGACCGATAGGGAGAAATCGCATCATTCTTTCACGAGAGCTTGTTTTTTTTTGCCAAGTAGGATGTGACGGCTCCTTTCGTCGAGGTGACATTTGTAGTCATTCCGACCGATAGGGAGAAATCGCATCAGTCTTTCACGGGAGCTTGTTTTTTTTGCCAAGTAGGATGTGACGGCTCCTGTCGTCGAGGTGACATTTGTAATCATTTCGACTGGTAGGGAGAAATCGCAGCAGTCTTTCACGAGAGCTTTTTTTTTTGCCAAGTAGGATGTGACGGCTCTTGTCGTCGAGGTGACATTTGTAGTCATTTCGACCAGTAGGGAGAAATCGCAGCAGTCCTTCACGGGAGCTTGTTTTTTTGCCAAGTAGGATGTGACGGCTCCTGCCGTCGAGGTGACAATTGACGTAGACTTTAAATTTTAAACCTTGAATCAAATCCGCGTGAGGGATAGTAGAGGAAATCCTTTAGGAGCGGGAGCGACTAAAGATTGCAACGTATAGCCTGCCTTTGCCGGCAGGCAGGCCTGGCCCGAAGGGCACGCCCAAAACAAAACAACCTGCAACTTAAAGTTACAGGTTGTTTGATTTTAGAATTTCGTTTTTAGGGGTGAAAATCTAAAAGGGGTAGGTGTTTTCAGCTGTGATTTTCTCTGCGATGGTATTGCGCAGCGCCACCACGTTAGGCTGATTTTGATATTTGGTAAAACGCTTAAGACCCATAAGCATCATACGCTGCTCATCACCTTCGGCAAAGGAGACTATGCCTTCTTTAGCTTTTTGGTTGATGGTGTCTACGGCGTGATACAGGTACAACTGCGCCATTGCGATCTGCTCTTTCTGAGCTTCTTCACCAAAACGCTTCACGTTTTTCTCGGTACGCAAAATGGTACTTTCGGCCATATAAATCTCGATCAGGATGTCTGAAGCGGCCAGCAATAACTGCTGATGCTCCTCAAGCTCAGGACCGTATTTTTGGATCGCGCTACCGGCTACCATTAAGAATACCTTTTTCAGTTTGGCGATCATCGCTTTTTCTTCCGAAAGCACTTCGGAATAGTCGGGCGTGTCAAATGAAGGAATTCCGGTAAGTTCTTCGCCCACTGCCATTGCAGGATTGAGCAAATCTACGTGACCTTTCATCGCTTTTTTGACCAGCATACCTACCGCAAGCATACGGTTAATCTCGTTTGTACCTTCATAAATACGCGAAATACGGGCGTCTCTCCAGGCTGCTTCCATCGGCGCATCGGCACTGAAACCCATACCGCCATAAATCTGGATACCTTCATCGGCGCAATTCTGCATATCTTCTGAAGCGGCTACTTTTAGGATCGAACATTCAATCGCATATTCTTCAACACCTTTAAGTTCGGCTTCTGAGTGGCTTGCACCTTCCTCAAGACGGATTGAAATTCGGTCTTCAATATTTTTTGCAGCACGGTAAGAAGCACTTTCACTGGCATAGGCATTGGTCGCCATTTCAGCCAATTTCGATTTGATCGCACCAAACTTGGCAATAGGCGTGTTAAACTGCACACGCTCATTGGCATATTTAACGCCCATATCGATCACGCGGCGTTGTGCGTCAAGACAGGCAGCAGCGAGTTTGATACGGCCTACGTTAAGTGCATTCATTGCAATTTTAAAGCCTTCACCACGACCGGCAAGCATATTTTCGACAGGAACCACGCAGTCATTGAAAAATACCTGACGGGTAGAAGAGGAGTGAATACCCAGTTTCTTTTCTTCTTCACCTAATGAAATCCCGTTAGATTGATCGTTCTCAACGATGAAGCCGGTGATGTTTTTATCGTCTTCAATTCGGGCGAAAACAATAAAGACATTACAGAATCCCGCGTTGGAAATCCACATCTTTTGACCGTTGATCTTGTACGATTTCCCATCTGCCGAAAGTTCTGCTTTGGTTTTTCCACTGTTGGCGTCAGAACCCGCACCCGGCTCGGTCAAACAGTAGGCTCCAAACCACTCACCGGTAGCGAGTTTAGGAACGTATTTTTTCTTTTGTTCTTCGGTCCCGTAAAGGGTGATTGGCATGGTACCAATACCGGTATGCGCACCAAAAGCGGTCGCAATAGAACCGGTTGCTCCTGAAATGTAGTCACAAACCAGCATCGTAGAAACAAAGCCCATTCCCAGACCATCGTATTCTTCAGGAACTGCGATACCCAAAAGGCCCAGCTCACCGGCTTTGCGCATCACCTCTTCGGTAAGTGCATAGTCTTTGTGCTCAAAGCGTTCTTTGTGTGGTACAATCTCACGGTCAACAAATTCTTTAACCGTTTCTTTCATCATTTTCTGCTCCTCGTTAAAATCTTCGGGAGTAAAGATGTCTTCGCAAGGAGTTTCCTTTACCAAAAACTGACCACCGCGAAGGATGTCTTTTTTATCTGCTGTTTCTGCCATTGTAGTGTATTTAAGAATAAAGAATAGAGAAAAAAGAGAATAGACTTATAGTTACAAACCATTTTGAAAACCCATTGTCATTTTTTGCCATTCCTGAATTTTAGTTTCTAATTCAATTAATTTTTTATCGTCTATATAGTTTTTGTGTCGTGCTATATGTAATTGTGTTGCCAATTCAAATGAGGAACCCAGAGCATAATCAATGAATGTGCTAAATGCTTTATCTGTTCTTGATGATCCCTCTGATATATTACTTGGAATAGATGTAGCCGCCCTGCTCATTTGGGATGACAGGTCGAATCTTTCGTGTTTGGGAAAAGATTCTAATATGTCTGAGATGTCGCAAGCTATCTCTAAACCTAAAGACCAAATCTTCAAATTTTTATAATTATGCCTTTTTCTGTTCATAGTTATAAATCTTTGATCTCTGTTCTATTATCTTTTTTCTGGCCCTTAGTTCAAAAACTCATAAACCCCGGCGGCGCCCTGACCGGTACCTACGCACATGGTTACGATACCGTATTTGTTTTTCATATTACGTTTACGCATTTCGTCAAACAACTGCACCGAGAGTTTGGCTCCGGTACATCCCAGCGGGTGACCCAATGCAATCGCTCCGCCGTTTACGTTTACGATATCGGGATTTAAGCCCAATTCACGGATTACCGCAAGAGACTGCGAAGCAAAGGCTTCGTTTAATTCAATCAGGTCGATGTCGTCTTGCTTGAGTCCGGCTTGTTTTAGCGCTTTCGGAATGGCTTTTACAGGTCCAATTCCCATTATGCGCGGTTCAACACCCACGGCTGCAAAGTTTACCAGGCGGGCGATGGGTTCCAGGTTTAATTCTTTTACCATTTCTTCGCTCATAACCAATACGAAAGCTGCACCGTCACTCATTTGCGAGGAGTTTCCTGCGGTTACGCTTCCGCCTTCGGCGAAAACAGGACGCAGTTTACCCAATACTTCAAGGCTGGTGTCGGCACGCGGACCTTCGTCTTTACTTACCGTGTAGGTTTTGGTTTCTTTTTTACCGCTGTTGTTTACAAACGTATGTTCTACTTCTATCGGAACGATTTGCTCTTTAAAACGGTCTTCTTCCTGAGCTTTTAAGGCTTTTTGGTGCGAATGGTACGCAAACTCATCCTGATCTTCACGCGAAACCTTAAACTGATTGGCTACAGCTTCTGCGGTAAGTCCCATTCCCCAGTAGTAGTCTTCGTTTCCGGCTTTGGCTACTTTATAATCGGGTACCGGTTTGTAACCACCCATAGGGATGTAGCTCATACTTTCGGCACCACCGGCGATGATACAATCTGCCATTCCGGCCTGTATTTTTGCCGAAGCCATTGCGATGGTTTCAATACCGGATGCACAATACCGGTTTACGGTTACACCCGGTACGTCTTCGATCTTCAATCCCATCAGGGAAATCAGGCGACCTACGTTAAGGCCCTGTTCGGCTTCGGGCATCGCGTTGCCTACCATAACATCATCAATGCGTTTTTTATCGAGGTTAGAAACCTCTTTCATCATATAATCGATGGTTTCCGCAGCGAGTTCGTCGGGTCTTTTAAATCGGAACAATCCGCGGGGAGCTTTCCCTACGGCTGTTCGGTATGCTTTTACTATATATGCTGTTTTGCTCATTTTAAGCCCCCTATCCCCCGAAGGGGGAACACCTATTAGGAGGAAATAGGATTTTTATTGTTCAACACTAAATGTTCCTCCCCCTGGGGGAGGCCAGGTGGGGATCCTAATTTCTCAACGGTTTCCCTTTCTTGATCATATGCTCCAGACGTTCAAGCGTTTTGCGCTCGCCGCAAAGACTTAAGAAGGCTTCACGTTCCAGGTCAAGCAGGTACCGCTCACTTACATAAGAAGCTTCAGAGAGGTCACCACCGGCCATTACGTAAGCCAGTTTGTTTGCGATCTTCTTATCGTGATCGCTGATGTATTTACCGGCGTTCATTTGATCGGTACCAACAAGGAATGCACCAAGAGCCTGTTTACCCAATACTTTAATGTCTGTACGCTCTATAGGTTTGGTATAACCCTGATCTGCCATAAACTTCGCAACCTCTTTGGCTGCTGCGATCTGGCGGTCTTTATTTACAACAACAATATCTTTACCGGGCTTTAAAATACCGGTATCAAAGGCTTCATAGGCCGAAGTCGAAACTTTTGCCATACCAATTGCCAGGAAGTATTCGCGAAGACGGTTTAATTCGACATCGTCTTTGTGGTAGGTTTCTGAAGCACGTAAAGTCATTTCTTTAGAACCACCACCGCCGGGAATCACCCCAACGCCAAATTCTACCAGACCAATGTAACTCTCTGCTGCTGCCACGACGCGGTCAGCGTGCAGGGTCATTTCGCAACCCCCGCCTAAGGTCATATCGTGAGGAGCCACAACGGTAGGGATTGACGAGTAGCGCAGGCGCATACATGTATCCTGAAAATATTTAACCGCAGCGTTGAGTTCGTCATACTCCTGCTCAACGGCCATCATAAAGATCATTCCGATATTGGCACCTACCGAGAAGTTTTTCCCCTGATTGGCAACCACGAGTCCGGCGAAATCTTTTTCGGCCAGATCAATGGCTTTATTTAAGCCGGAAAGGACGTCACCACCAATGGAATTCATTTTTGAACGGAATTCTACATTGAGGATTCCATCACCTAAATCTTCAACGACTACGCCGCTGTTTTTGAATACTTCTTTTGATTCGCGAATGTTATCGAGAATGATAAAGCCATCCTGACCCGGTTTTTTGATGTATTCCTTTTTAGGGATGTCATAATACCAGGTATTCCCTTCTTTAACGGTGTAAAATGAATTTTTACCTGACGAAAGCATTTCAGAAACCCAGTCTGCGATATCATAACCTTCGGCTTTCATCAATTCGATTCCTTTTTCAACACCTACAGCATCCCAAATCTGAAACGGACCGTGCTCCCAGCCGTAACCGGCACGCATCGCGTCATCGATCTTGTAGAGTTCGTCTGTGATTTCAGGAATGCGGTTTTGCACGTAGGCAAATAATCCCGCAAAGTTTTTACGGAAGAATTCGCCTGCTTTGTCTTTACCGTCAACCAAAATAGGGAAGCGGTCGGCGACATTGTCAACGCCTTTTGTTTTTTCTAAAGTACCGAAGGAAGCGCGTTTGTTTTCGCGGTATTCCATCGTATTGAGGTCAAGCGTAAGAATCTCGCTTGAGCCATCGTCTTTCTTAACTTTTTTATAGAAGCCCTGGCCGGTTTTACTTCCTAACCATTGCTTGCCGTGCATGGTGTCAATATAATTGGGAAGTGAAAACAACTCGGCACGCTCATCATTTTCTACATTTTCACGGATACCGTTTGCCACGTGTACCAAAGTATCCAAACCAACCACATCAACCGTACGGAAGGTCGCCGACTTGGGACGGCCGATTACGGGGCCGGTCAGTTTATCAACTTCTTCTACGGTCATGTCAAGTTCTTTAACCGTATGGAAAAGGCTCATAATACTGAAAGTCCCCACGCGGTTACCGATAAATGCCGGAGTATCTTTAGCTACCACCGAAGTTTTACCCAGGAATTTTTCACCGTATTCATTTAGGAAATTAAGAACTTCCTTATCGGTCTTTGGTCCCGGAATGATCTCAAAAAGATCTAAATAACGGGCAGGGTTAAAGAAGTGCGTTCCGCAGAAATGCTTCTGAAAATCTTCGCTGCGTCCCTCGCTCATAAACTTGATCGGAATACCGGAGGTATTTGTGGTAATCAGGGTTCCGGGAGTACGGTGTTTTTCAAGCTTTTCAAAAACCTGTTTTTTGATATCCAGGCGTTCTACCACAACTTCAATAATCCAGTCGTAATGTTTCACTTTGGCAATATCATCTTCCATATTACCTGTGGTGATGCGTTGTGCAAAATCCTGATGATAAATGGGTGAAGGTTTTGATTTTAGTGCATTTTGCAAATGATCGTTAACCAGGCGATTGCGCACCGCTTTATCTTCAAGGCTAAGACCTTTTGCTTTTTCTTTGTCGGTTAGTTCACGCGGAACAATGTCGAGTAGCAGTACTTCAACTCCAATATTGGCAAAATGACAAGCGATACCGCTTCCCATAATACCTGAGCCAATAACTGCAACTTTATTTATTCGTCTTTTACTCATTATTTTATAGTCGTTTCGGTGGTTTTATAAACTTTTTTATTCTGAATCAAATCGTTGATGACGTTTATGACCTCAAAGAAGTGATCTATTTTTTCGGCCTCAATATTGTTTCTGATGGCTTCGTTAAACTTCAATACCCGGTCTTTACTAAAATCCCGGTTTTTTTTTCCAAATTCCGTAAGGAAAATCAGGACACCGCGGCCATCTGCCGGATTCGGCCGTCTTTCGATCAACCCGCGCTCTTCCATAGATTTCAGGGTTCTGGAAAGACTGGTAGCCTCCATTCCCATACGTGGACCCAAAGCAGTTGAGGGGGTGCCTTCTTCGGGATCTATACTTAACAATGCGAAGCCTGTAGCCATCGTACTGTCTAGTTGTGCAGCCTGCTCATTATACATTTTGGTAATGGCCTGCCAGGTTGCCCTAAGGGCGTGATCGATAGTGATTTCTTTTTTACTCATACGTTTGCGTAAAGTTAGAAAAAAATACTATGCACGCATAATAAGTTAAGGAAAATTTATCAGATTAGCTGTTTTAAACTTTGTCTTTGGGTAGATGCATAAAAAAACTCCTTAAAAATTAAGGAGTTTTTTGAATATTATTTGTGTTCGTAAATCTTGTTGTACTTATCAATGTACATTTCCTTTACGATACGTCTTTTGAGTTTCATAGTAGGAGTGAGGTGCCCGGCATCTATACTCCACTCGTCCGGAGTGAGTTCAATTTTTTTAACGCGCTCCCATTTTCCAAACTTCTCGTTGTAAAGTTCCACATCTTCCATAATGCGGTTTTTCACGTTTTCGTTCTCAGCGATTTCTTTATTGGTAGCACCTACAGAAATGCCTTTCTTTTTAGCCCAGTCTGCTATAAATTCAAAATTGGGCTGAATTATTGCAGCCGGCATTTTTTCGCCCTCACCAATGACCATAATGTGCTCGATGAAGCGGGATTGCTTCATCGCGTTTTCAATAAGCTGAGGAGCAACATATTTACCGCCGCTGGTTTTAAACATTTCTTTTTTACGGTCGGTGATTTTGAGGAAGCCTTCGCTGTCAATCTCCCCAATGTCTCCGGTATGGAAATAGCCGTTTTCTAGAACTTCGTCTGTTTTTTCCTTGTCTTTATAATAGCCCATCATTACCTGTGGACCTTTGATCAGGATTTCTCCATCCTCTGCGATTTTAACTTCTGTTTCAGGTATGGGTTTACCTACAGTCCCGATTTTGAAACCGTGATTGCGAATGTCATTTACCGAAATTACCGGGGAGGTTTCAGTGAGACCGTAGCCTTCCATAACACCCATTCCTGCAGCATTGAATACACGAGCCAGTCGGGGTTGTAGCGCAGCACTACCTGAAGCGATTACTTTAAGATTTCCGCCTAGAGCTTCCTGCCATTTACTAAAGATCAATTTACGCGCTAATGCCAGCTTTTGCTCGTACCACCAGCCGTTTTGGCCGTAGGGTTCATATTGCAGACCAACTTCTACCGCCCAGAAAAAAAGTTTTTTCTTAACTCCGGTTAAATCGGCACCTTTTGCAATGATTTTATCATAAACTTTTTCTAAGAGGCGTGGCACCGCTGTCATTACCTGAGGTTTTACTTCTTTTAGATTTTCACTTATGGTTTCCAGACTTTCAGCAAAATAAATGCTTACGCCTGCGTACTGGTACAAATACATCAACATACGCTCGTAAATGTGACATACCGGTAAAAAGCTCAAAGCGATACTTTGACCCGGATTTATGGGGAATCGTGTCGCACTGTTAATAGCGTTTGATGCCACGTTTTTGTGCGAAAGCATAACCCCCTTCGGTTTTCCTGTGGTTCCTGAGGTATAAATTAAAGTCGCGAGATCATCTTCCTTGACGGAAGCTTTTATTTTTTCAACTTCTGCCTGGGTTGAGGTATCGGCCTCATGAACTTCTTTCCAGTTTTTGCAACCCGCGATGGTGTCAAAACTAAATACTTCTTTTAATGAAGGAACATTTGCCTTTATGGCATTTACTTTATCGAGCACTTCCTGATCCGATACAAAGCAGTACACAGACTCGCTGTGATTGAGTACATACTCATATTCTTCTTCCGAAATAGTTGGATAAATAGGAACATTCTGAGCACCCAGCTGCAAGATACCGATGTCCATCACATTCCATTCGGTACGGTTGTTTGTCGAAATAACAGCAATTTTATCATTAGGTTTTACTCCCAGTTTCAACAGACCTCGACTTACAGCATTTGCCTGGTCAACGTATTCCTGAGAGGAAATGGCTTTCCACTCTCCATTGTACTTGGTGACCAAAGCTTCTTTCAGGTTGTATTGCTCCAGTTGATGATAAGGGAAGTCAAAAAGGCGTTTAATTTCCATAGGTATATAAAATAGGGTTGGCTCGATTGACGAGTTTAAAGTTATTAGGACTAGTCAGATTTGAATTGGGTAGAATTAGTTCGAAATTAATTATCCTTAAGAGGAGGGCTTCAAACCAAATACCAATGCAAAATAACGAATTTAGTTGCTTTACTATATCGTTTTAGAAAAATTTACGATGAAAACTTGCGAATATCAAAATAGCACAGATGTTAAGCCGATGGTGCTGTATGGGTTCGTTTGATTTTCTGATGTCTTACTATGCAGTAAAACTAAAGTGGATTCATTTAAAGAAAAAGGCTATCTAAAAAGCAAGAACATGTCAAATTGAGCTTGTCGAAATATTTTCAACTTACTGATTATCAATATCGGTTTCGACAGGCTCAACCTGACAGTTCAAGTTATTAAGACTTTTTAGACAGCCTTCTAGATTTGAGTTTTTGAGTTAATGTCTTCGAAGACCGCGTGTTTTTAAGATGTAATTAATCTATAAACATTCTCCCCATTCGATCTTCAGATTTTCTTGAAGAGTAGATTATATACTCTTTTGGATTTTTTCTTAAAAATACCCTAGGTCGCAATATAAGCTGACCTTCTTCAAAATTTTCCTGATCTATTCGGGTGATACTTCCGTTTGAATCAAATTGAAATGCAGTTGGTAAAGCTTTGTTGTAATTACCTAGAGTTTTAATTTCCTCTATGTCTGTGACGCCTATGTTTTTTTGATTATCATTAAAAATCACGGTTAGAATGCCGTTTTCATAAATGGGCATTGCACTCAGATACTCAGGCCCTTTGGATAAAACCGCAATGGGAATGGAAATTCCTGCACCTACTGTGAAATTGGCGTTTCCTCCAAAACCATAAAAGCCAAGTGATAGGGTGGAGAATGCAGCCTGCTGGTCTTTGGCCAGGACATTAGTCCATTTTACAGAACCATCAGGATTAAAAGAGGTTACAATAATCTCATTGTTATCATAAATCACCGGTGTTACACCCAGCGGGCCAATCCCGGAAGTACGCCCTACTAATATCTGCTGATATTCTGAAAGCAGAATAAGACCGCCATCTTCTTTCTCAATTAGGCTATGGGTTACATACATTGGCTTTACATCTTTACCTTTTTTTGCTCTTCGTTCACCCAGGAGTTTGATTTTGGTATCCATGTCAAACTCGGTAAATTTTAAGTTATTCACTTCGTTTGTATTGCTATTAACAACTGCCGCATAGACACCTTCCAGTTCTTTATTGGGTCTGCCGTTGTTGCGTACACCCGAGTAAAAACCTACCAGATTTACAAGGCCATCACGGGTAGCCATTAATTCACAATTGATTACCTCTTTATTTGTGAAGTCAATCTTCACGATCTCCTTTTTATAATTATTTTTTGCTTTAAAAAGATGAACTTCAAATTTCTCTATGTTCTCTTTTGCGTCTTTATCTCTGTAACTTTCATTGGTGGCGAGAAAAATATCACCCATCACGTTTACATCAAAATCAGTTATGCTAAACTCCAAATCATTACGGTCTGTGAAAGGTATTTGTTCTAGATGGCTAGCAACCGTATTTAAGTTTTCATCGATGAGTTTTATCTCGTACTGTATGAGTTCTTCCTTATCAAAAAGCGAAGCGTGCAGAATGAGCAGTAAGTTTCCTTCAGGAGATTTTTTGAAATAAAAAGCACCCTGTTCTCTCTTCTTGGTGACTTCAGTTGAAAAGAGGTTTTTTTTGGCGCCGGTTAATTTTCCCTCTTTCGATACCTCAAAGCCAAAAAGGTTATTGGTGTCGTCACTTTTATCAAAGACACTACCCATGACATATATTTTGTCATTTAAAACCTGAATATCATCAAACTCAACATCTTTGCCGTTGAACTCATCTAATACCACTTCATTAACAGACAAAAGTTCCATTTCAGCCGAACTAAAGACTTTTATAAAGTAGTTTTTACCTTTGGTAGCCAAAGTATAAATGCGGTCATTGGCTTCACCGGCTATAACAATTATTTTCTCTCTGTCTTCCTCAATCTCCTGACCGTGGTTTATACTGATAGGTCCAATTTTGATTTGAGCTTGCAGTCCGCTTAAAAAAATCATTAAAACTAATGGAATAAGTAGAAGTCTTTTCATTCTAAGAAATTTGAATAATTAAAAAATTAGTTTCAAATATAATTTAATCGCACAACTGTTAAAGAAAATTTAAAATTAAATCTCATTTAGTTCTCTATTATTTTGAATTAAGCATATTAAAAAGGGCTTTTCAGGAAGAAATACCATTCTTAACTTTGCTATAATCGAAACAGATAACCAGGGCATAAACCTTAACAAGGAATGTCTCGCGATTACGCTAAACACTGGTATACGGCTGTTGATGGCGAACTAAAAACTGTATGTCCTTAAGCCTGAATAATTTTTAGATAAAAAGAAGTGAGACCTGGTCTTGAGATAGCTTCAATAGGGCTTAAACGGAGTTGATTTTTTGAGTTGCGCGAAATAATTGCTTGTAAACTAAAAAGCAGGGCGTGAATTCTGTTATCAAGCCCTGCTTTTATAATTTATAATTTAAATGCTTTACTGCTTCTCAATCCACTCCCGCGCATTGATAAAAGCTTCAACCCACGGCGTAACTTCATCATTGCGATCTTTAGGATAGTTGGCCCAGTTCCAGGAGAAAATAGAGCGTTCAATGTGTGGCATGGTCACCAGGTGGCGACCGGTTTTATCGGTCATCATCGCAGTATTGTAGCTGCTGCCATTAGGGTTTGCCGGGTAAGCATCATAACCGTATTTACCAACAATCTTATAGTTTTCTTCACCTAACGGAAGGTCAAACTTGCCTTCGCCGTGCGAAATCCAAACGCCTAAGGTCGCGCCCGAAAGTGTTGAAAGCATCACCGAATCATTCTCTGCAATGGTTACACTGGTAAAGCCGCTTTCGTGCTTATGCGAATCGTTATGCAGCATATGGGGTTTTTGATCGTGATCGGGATTGATTAGATCAAGTTCTACAAACAACTGGCAGCCGTTGCAAATACCCACCGATAGTGTATCAGGTCGTGCAAAGAAATTCTTCAGAGCCGTGTTTGCCTTCTCATTATAGAGAAAAGCACCGGCCCAACCTTTGGCTGACCCCAATACGTCGGAGTTTGAGAATCCACCCACAGCACCTATAAACTGAATATCTTCCAGCGTTTCGCGACCGCTTATCAAATCGGTCATGTGCACGTCTTTGACATCAAATCCGGCAAGGTACATCGCGTTTGCCATCTCGCGTTCCGAGTTACTTCCTTTTTCGCGAAGGATCGCCGCTTTAGGTCGGCTTCCCGCAGCGCGGTTTCCGGGTCTTAAACCGGTAAAGCCTTTTGGGAAGGTGTATTTTAAATCTTGTTTATCAAAGTTTTCAAAACGCGCATCAGCCAGACCGTTTGCAGTTTGTTTTTGATCTAACAAATAACTGGTTTTAAACCATTTTCTACGCAGCGAAGGAATGTTTAAACCGATTTCTACCAGATCCTTTTTAATGGTTAATTCTTCCGAAGTATTGGCGGTACCGATTTTGAAGAACTCGATGTTGTATTCATTCAACACCGCTTCGATATCCCGGTCTTTAGCGGCCTGAATGACGATTCCGGCATTCTCAGCAAACAGGATTTTAATAATGTCTTTTTCGCCGAAGGCTGAAAAATCATAAGCAGCTCCCAGTTTGTTTTCGGCAAAGCACAATTCAAGCAGGGTCGTGATCAGGCCTCCTGAAGCCACGTCGTGACCGGCTACGATCATATCGTTTTTGATCAAATATTGAATAACGTCAAATGTTTTCGCGAATGCGATATTATCTTGTATAGACGGAGCCTCGGCACCAATCTTATTCTGCACCTGGGCAAAAGACGAACCGCCCAGTTTAAAGGCATCTTTAGAAAGGTTTAGATAATAAATCGCTCCGGCATCGGCCTGAAGAACCGGTTCAATCACGCGGTCAATATCGTTGCAATTTCCGGCTGCCGAAATGATTACAGTTCCCGGAGCAAGCACATCGCCATCAGGATATTTCTGCTTCATAGAAAGCGAATCTTTACCCGTTGGCACGTTAATGCCCAGATCAATCGCAAATTCAGAAACCGCCTGAACCGCTTCGTAAAGGCGCGCATCTTCACCCTCGTTATTACAGGGCCACATCCAGTTTGCAGAAAGGGAAACCGATCTAAGACCCTTATCAAGCGGTGCCCAGATGATATTGGTCAGTGCTTCGGCGATACTATTTTTACTTCCGGCAACGGGGTCAATGAGTCCGCTAACGGGTGAGTGACCAATGGAGGTTGCGATTCCATTTTTAGACTTAAAATCGAGCGCCATAACGCCCACATTGTTAAGCGGTAACTGAAGCGTACCCACACATTGCTGCTTGGCAACCCTTCCGCCCACACAGCGGTCAACTTTATTAGTCAACCAGTCTTTACAGGCAACGGCTTCCAGCTGCAGTACGTTTTCCAGATAATCATGAAAATGCTCCAGACTATACGCCACATCGCTGTACTTACGATCAATTTTGGAGTCGATCATCACGGTTTTTGGCGAACTGCCAAACATATCTTCCATCGCCAGATCCATAGGTGCCGCACCTGTGGTGGCTGATTTGAAGGTAAAACGGTGATCGCCGGTAACGTCACCCACTTCGTAAATAGGAGAACGCTCACGCTCGGCAATCGTGCGTAAAGTCTTCAGTTGTTCTTTTCCGATAACCAGCCCCATACGTTCCTGAGACTCGTTACCTATAATTTCTTTAGCCGAAAGGGTAGGGTCACCCACCGGCAATTTATCTAAATTAATTTTTCCGCCGGTTTCTTCAACGAGTTCGGATAGGCAGTTGAGGTGACCACCCGCGCCGTGATCGTGAATCGAAACGATGGTGTTTTCGTCGCTTTCTACCATCCCGCGGATGGCGTTGGCAGCACGTTTTTGCATCTCGGGGTTTGAACGCTGAATGGCATTCAACTCAATCCCGGAACTGAATGCACCGGTATCTGCCGAAGAAACCGCGGCACCACCCATCCCTATGCGGTAGTTGTCACCGCCCAGAATGACGATTTTATCACCGGTTTGAGGTTTTTCTTTAAGTGCCTGCGCTTTTTTGCCGTAGCCAATACCACCGGCCTGCATAATGACCTTATCGTAACCCAGCTTTCGGCCGGCTTCTTCGTGTTCAAACGTAAGCACCGAACCCGCAATAAGCGGTTGGCCAAATTTGTTTCCAAAATCTGAAGCTCCGTTTGAAGCTTTGATCAAAATGTCAATCGGGGTCTGGTATAACCATTTACGCGCCGGAAACGTTTCTTCCCACGGGCGATCGTCGAGTAATCGCGAGTATGCGGTCATATATACGGCAGTACCGGCAAGGGGTAACGAACCTTTTCCACCGGCCAGGCGGTCGCGTATTTCACCCCCGGAACCTGTCGCAGCCCCGTTAAAAGGCTCTACGGTTGTGGGGAAATTGTGGGTTTCGGCTTTAAGCGAAAGCACGCTTTCAAATTCTTTTTCGGTATAGAAATCGGGTTTATCTGCGGTTTCGGGGGCAAATTGTGTGGCTTTTGGACCTTTGATAAAGGCAACATTGTCTTTATAGGCCGAAACAATTTCGTTCGGGTTTTCTTCTGAAGTTTTCTTGATGAGTTTAAAAAGCGAAACCGGTTTGGTTTCTCCGTCTATCACAAAAGTTCCATTAAAAATCTTGTGGCGGCAGTGTTCAGAATTTACCTGACTGAAGCCAAACACTTCCGAATCGGTTAACGGACGCCCGATGCGCTCTGCGACACCTTCCAGATACATCACTTCTTCAGCACTAAGTGCCAGCCCTTCCTGCTTGTTGTATTCCTCAATGTTTTCAATAGGCTTGATGGCTTCGGGCTTGATATTTATGGTGAAAATATCCTGATCGAGTTTTTTGTATTCCTGCGAAAGCATCGGGTCAAATTCGGCCTTGCCGGCAACAAATTCTTCAATCCTGATGATGCCTTCAATCCCCATGTTTTGGGTGATTTCAACAGCATTGGTGCTCCAGGGCGTAATCATGGTGGCACGCGGACCAATAAAAAAAGCGTCGATTGCAGACGCTTGTATTTTGGGCTGGTTGCCAAAGAGCCAGATGAGCTTTTTAGTCGTTTCTTCTGAAAGTTCGTTTTTGCTTTGAACTGCGAAAATTTTGGTGTCCTGAGAACCGAAAAAGTGAATCATAATGCGTTTGCTAAGAAGCGACAAATTTAGGCTTTTTTGTTTTTTTATTTGGCCCTAAAACCGAAACAAAATCAACAGAAAATCATCGCTTTTTGTTGATAACCGGGCTTCGATATAAATTTAAAAACCAAGGGTTTTTAAATTTACTCAGCCGCCGGTTACCCGCTATAGAAAAGAAAAACCTCACAGGTACTGGAGACCTGTGAGGTTTAAAATCTGTTCAATAAATAGTTTATTTCTTCTCGTCCTTCTTAACCATCAGGCACATATAGAAGCCGTCATAGCCGCTTTCGCTTGAAAGTACGGTCTGTTGTTTCTCGATACTGAAGTTTTTACCTTCCTCACTTTTCAGGAATTTTTTGACCTGTTCCTGATTTTCGGAAGGAAGTATAGAGCAGGTGGCATATACCATTTTTCCGCCCGGCTTAACCATTCTGGAGTAATCTCTTAAAATAGTCTGCTGCGTTTCCTGAATTTTTGCAACAAAATCCGGCTTTAATTTCCACTTGGCATCGGGGTTACGGCTTAAAACGCCCAGTCCGGTACAGGGTGCATCGAGCAAAACGCGATCTGCCGAGTTGTGCAGTTTTTTGATAACCTTGGTGCTGTCTATCGCGCGGGTTTCAATGTTGAAAGCTCCGGCGCGACGGGCCCTGCGCTTCAATTCTTTTAATTTATTGGCATAAATATCAAGCGCAATCAATTGCCCTTTATTATCCATCTCGGCAGCCAGGTGCAAGGCTTTACCGCCGGCACCGGCGCAGGCATCAATCACCCGCATTCCCGGTTCTACACCCAGATAGGGAGCAACCAGTTGTGAGGAAGCATCCTGCACTTCAAACAGACCGTCTTTAAAAGCCTGAGTGGTAAAAACATTAGCGCGTTCCTGCAATTGTAAGGCATCTTTGTAGGCCTTGAGGTTTTCGGTCTCGTGACCTTCTTCAACCAGTTTTTGCTGAAGTTCACCAATATTGGTTTTCAGGCGATTTACGCGTAAAATCACAGGCGCCTGCTTGTTTAGCGCAGCGATCTCTGCATCCCATTTTTCACCCAATTCTTTTTCGCCCAATTCATCAAGCCAATCGGGAATAGACTCCCGTAATTTTCTGATGTTTGAAAATTCGTCAAACTTACCTTTGATGCGACGGGTAGGCGTTTCTTCAAACTGTGGCCAGTCCGGTAATTTTATTCCGCGCAGCGTACACCAAACGGCAAACAGGCGCCAGAGGTCTTTGCGTTCAAAGGGTTCGCCCACATCTGCAATAGCGGCGTACAGGCGTTTCCAGCGTACAATGTCGTAGGTTGTTTCGGCTACAAAACTGCGGTCGCGGGAGCCCCAGCGTTTGTCGCGTTTAAGTTGTTTTGCGATTACCTTATCGGCATAGCCTCCTTCATTAAATATTTCGATCAGTCCATCAATTACGGCAAAGACCAGATTGCGGTGTAAACGCATACGTTTTGTTTTAAAATGCCCGCAAAGGTACAGGTTTCAAAAGGAATAGTTTTAAATTGGGCGAAATTTTAGATTATGCGACTAATAGCAGTACTTTTTCTTATTCTGGCCTTTTCAAGCTGTAAGCAAACGGAAGAAAAGCGGGAGGCCGGACCCATACAATCTGTAGCGATTGAACCTATTTTTAGTGATTCGGTAAGTATACGGGCGATTGAGATCCTTGCTGACGGAAGCCTTGCTTTTGCGGGTACTATGGGCAAATACGGTTTATTCAACCCTCAGACAGAAACCTGGAATACCGGTGTCATTACCTACGATTCGATCACACCAAACTTTAGGGCAGTAGCTCACACGACTCAGGATTTCTTTATGTTGAGTATTGAAAGCCCTGCGCTGCTTTATAAAACAGGTGATACGGGTAGGATGGAAGTGGTTTATAAAGAAGACGATCCCAAAGCTTTTTATGACTCGATGACCTTTTGGAACGACCAGGAGGGTATTGCGATGGGTGATCCAACCGATTCGTGTATTTCGGTTATCATAACCCGTGATGGCGGCAAGTCGTGGAACAAATTAAGCTGCGACCTGTTGCCGGAAGCAGTAGAGGGGGAGGCCGCTTTTGCAGCCAGCAACAGCAACATAAAAGTGTACGGGGATCACGCCTGGATTATTACCGGCGGAATGAAGTCGCGCGTCTTACACACCGCAGATAAAGGAAAAACCTGGGAGGTTTTTGAAACGCCTCTCATACAGGGTACCCCTACAACCGGAGGTTATTCCATTGATTTTTATGATGAAAATACGGGTTTTATCGTAGGTGGCGATTACAGCAATGCCGAAGCTCATAAAGCGGTAAAAGCGTTGACGCTTGATGGCGGTAAAACCTGGGAGCTGGTAGGCGATAATCAAAACCCCGGTTACCGAAGTTGTGTTCGGTTTGTACCCGGCAGCGCCGGAAAGGGGCTGGTTGCAATAGGTTTTGAAGGGATTGATTATTCTGCAGATCAGGGAGCAACCTGGAAGCACCTGAGCGATGAAAGCTTTTTTACCGTTCGGTTTTTAAACGACTCAACAGCTTATGCCGCCGGGACTAACAGGGTTTCAAAATTGAAATTCAAGCGATAAAAAAAAGCGGCTGTTTTGAGAAACAGCCGCTTTTTATACTTATTCATTTTTTCTTTTCTTGTATTCTTCCCAGAGTTTCCGCCCGAAATTGCGTTCTACTTCCGGGAGAAAAACCATTTTAGAGGCAGGTAATTTTTGGGTTAAGTCTCTAAGCATTTCACTTTCAACCTGGTATTTTTCTTTTTGAAGCGCGTTGTATTTTTCAATAAGGGTTTGTGCCTGAGCATCACTCAGTTTGTTTTTAGACCCTGAACGGGAAAACTTTTCTTTAAATAAATCCCGCTCGCGCTCACGCAAGTCGTGCATGCGTTTGTCGTAACTGTTGTAAATAGGCCAGAATTTTTCGGCCTCTGAAGGAGTTAACTCCAGTTCTTCAGTTATAAAAGGAACTTTAAGGGCTTTTATGCGTTCGTGTCTGTCGCCATCCTGACTATAAGAAGCCAGGCAAACCAGCAGCACGAGTATAGTTATAAACTTTTTCATAGTAATTTTTAGAGTTGAAATTAATCGTCTGTATTCAAAGCATATTCAATAACATCCTGATCCACATATTCAAGAATCACTTCATCACTAAGATGGTCGTCATCAAAAAACGAGGTATTTGCTTCAATGCTGTTTAATTCTTCATCAGAAAAGAAGTCCTGAATGCGATCTTGTTCTACCAGATAATTCTCGAGACTGCTTAAACTTAGACCTTCAAAACCGGCGTCATTTGCATTAGGTTTTTCCGCATAAAAGAGCAAAGCGAAAAGTGCGGCGATAGTTGCAACAGCCGCAGCAAATTTTCTATAGTTTAATGAAATAACCTTTGGCTCTCTAGTGGTTTTGGCTAAAATTGAAGTCTCAACCTGATCAAAATAGCCATCAGGAACCGTAAAGCCATCCTGATTGTCAGGATACAGCTCCCGAAATTTGAGCTCGGTATACAGACGGTCTTCAAACTGCTCAAAATAATTTTCGGGCAACTTGAAATCTCCGGGTATATGTTTATCGTTGGTATTCATTGTCTTTTTGACTTTTAAAAATCCTGAAGGTTTAATGACTTGTTACAAAGTCGGTTATTTTTTTTACCGCGTGATGGTAACTTGCTTTCAGGGCACCTTCAGATGTGCCTAGTATTTCAGAAATTTCATTGTATTGTAATTCGTCAAAATACTTCATCACAAAAACCTGTTTCTGTTTTGCCGGAAGCGTATCCAGAGCCTGATGCAATTTGGCCTGAGCTTCGTCTCCGTTGAAATAGGGATCACTGGCCAGGTTGTTTACAATAGCGCTTTGCAATTCTTCACTGCCCACACTGGCCCTACGGTTTCTCTTATTTATGAAGGTTATACTTTCATTAGTCGCAATGCGGTAGAGCCAGGTGTAAATTTGACTTTCGCCATTAAAACCATCCAGATTTTTATAAACCTTGATGAAGGTGTTTTGTAAAACGTCGTCAGCATCATCATGCGAAACCACCATACGCCGTATATGCCAGTACAAACGCTCTTTGTACTCGGTTACCAAATCCTCAAATTTGAGGTCTGTAGGATATGTAGCGGTTTTACTCAATTCTGAAATTCTATTTCTTTGGACTTTGAATTTTAAAAAAGGTTTAATCTATTGATTAAAGTTAGCAAGAATACTCTTAATCCGCTTCTTTTTAGGTTGGATGTAAATCCTTTCTTCACACTTAAACAAACGATTAAATGCAATAATATTAGTTAAAGTGCAATTAGTCTTTGATTTTTAGGATTTTCAGATTATCTTTGACTTCGTTGAAAGTGTAGACACTGTTGTTGACACGATTATAATTGTTTAATTCCTTTTTTGTCCCAAATTAAAAAGTAGTTTTTCACCCCGCATTTTACCCAACAGCCAAAGCTTACGGTCAACAACAATAAAAAAATCCACATCGTAAAGCGTGTGGATTTTTTTATTTGGATTCTTTAAAGGCTAGAACAGTTAGTCAATCGTGCAGCGGTCCTGATCGCGAACCAGTAGTTTTTATAGGCTATTCAAAAGACTGCATTTCAACCAGTTTTTTATAGGTCCCGTTAACTGCAAGAAGTTCCTGATGTTTGCCTTGTTCTACAATCTTACCGCGTTGCATCACGATGATCAGATCTGCATTTTGAATGGTTGAAAGCCGGTGTGCGATTACGATCGAAGTACGGTTCATCATCATATTCTCCAAGGCTTTTTGTACCAAACGTTCACTTTCGGTATCTAAAGCCGAAGTGGCCTCGTCCAGAATCATAATTGGCGGATTCTTAAGGACGGCACGAGCGATCGAAAGGCGTTGTTTTTGACCACCGCTTAGCTTGTTTCCGCTGTCTCCAATATTAGTATCCAGCTTTAGCGGAAGCTCACTAACAAATTCCCAGGCATTGGCAATTTTCAGAGCGTCAATAACTTCTTCATCGGTCGCGTTGGGTTTGCCCAGCAAAATGTTGTTGCGCACGGTATCATTAAACAAAATTGAGTCCTGAGTAACCAGTCCCATTTGCGCACGTACCGATTTTTTAGTCAAATTCCTCAGGTCTATACCGTCTAATTTAATCGCGCCGGAATCTACATCATAAAAACGGGTGACGAGATTGGCGATTGTACTCTTACCACTTCCGCTTTGTCCTACCAGGGCAACGGTTTGTCCTTTTTCGACTTTTACTGAAAAGTTTTTCAGGACTTTTTCATCCTCATAACTAAATGAAATATTTTCAATCGTCAATGCTTCTTTAAACTCGGCGGCTTCAATTGCGTCGGGTTTATCTTTAATAGTGGTTTCGGTATTCAAAATCGAAAGAATACGCTCAGCTGCTGCATTACCGCGTTTGACACTATACGAAGCTTTACTGATTTGCTTTGCGGGAGTTAATATTTGATAGGAAAGACCCAGAAATGCAATAAATTGAGCTGCAGGAAGCGATCCTTCAACTAAAACCATTTGGCCCCCAAACCACAAAATCACCACAATCACAAATACACCCAGAAATTCACTGGCGGGTGAGGCCAGGTTTTGCCGGTTGATGAGTGTGTTTAAAATGGTATTTAAGCGAGTGGTGCTATCCCTGAATTTCTTTCGGAATTGATCTTCGCCATTAAAACCTTTAATGATTTTAAGGCTGGAAAGGGTTTCTTCTACAATTGATAAAAAAGCCCCATTTTCTTCCTGTGCCTTATGGGATTGCTTTTTCAATGACTTCCCAATTCGGGATATGATCATGCCCGATATAGGCAAAAACACAAAAACGAAGATGGTAAGCTTAACACTGATTACCAACATCGCCCCGATAGTGAAAATAATGGTAAGCGGTTCTCTTACTACCATTTCCAGTATAGAAAGGAACGAACGTTCCACTTCATTTACGTCTGCAGTTATCCGAGAAATCGTATCTCCTTTCCGTTTTTCTGAAAAATAGGCAACCGGAAGTTCAATCAACTTATCGTAGATTTTATCCCGTAAATCCCGCATCACCCCATTTCTTAAAAAGGTAATGAAGAAGGTAGCGAGGTATCCAAAAATATTTTTTAGAAAAAACAGGATTACAACAATCCCGCAAATAAATACCAGTGCCGAGAGTTCGTTTTCTGAAACCCTGGAGCTTACCTGATAGTAAAAATAATCTGTCGCGTAATTTGTAAATCCTCTCCAGCCTTTCCAAACCGGTAATTCGGTAATCCGTTTACTTTTATCAAATAGGATTTCGATTACAGGTATAAGCGCCAAAAAAGACAGCGTGCTAAAGAGTGCATACAAAATGTTACAAACTATATTGTACACTGCATACTGCTTATAAGGCTTAGCAAATTGTATGATTTGTTTAAAATAATTCATAAGAACCGTAGTCGGTTTATATACGTATCCCCGAAACTAATCGGGGATAGGTATTGCGTTTTAGCTTAGATCAAGTTTAAAGACCCAGGTCTTTGCGTATTCCAGCTATTTTTTGATCGAGTTTTTGTTCCACCTGCGGCAAACTTTCTAAATCTTTGGCAGGCTCGTGTACACTGATGTAAAATTTAATCTTGGGCTCGGTACCACTTGGTCTGGCAGCAATGCGCGAACCCTGATCTGTATGGTAAATCAGCACGTTAGATTTCGGGATATCAATAGATGAGGACTCTCCGGTTGATATTTTAAGCGATTTGGAAGACGCATAATCGTCAATTTGCACCACACGCTCGCCATTTACCGTACTTAGCGGGTTTTCACGAAGGTCAATCATAATTTGCTTGATTTCTTCGGCACCCGAAATTCCTTTTTTAACTAAAGAGGTCAGATCTTCTTTGTAAAAGCCGTGTTTTACATACAAATCCTGTAGTTTTTTGTAGAAGGAAGAACCTTCACTTTTTGCCTGTGTTACAATCTCACAAGCAAGCAGGGTAGCGGTTACCGCGTCTTTATCCCGTACAAAGTCACCTACCATATAACCGAAGCTTTCTTCACCACCGCCTATAAAATGCTGTTTCGGATGATCTTTAATCATCTTGGCAATCCATTTAAAACCGGTAAGGCCCAGTTTGCATTCCAGATCATACGATTTGGCAAGAACCTCCATCATTGGGGTAGAAACAATGGTCGAACCAATAAATTCATTACCCTTAGGTGTATTCTGGTCAAAGTAGCGTTTCAATAAGAAGTCGGTCATCACAACCATCGTCTGGTTTCCGTTAAGCAAAACCAGTTTTCCGGAATTATCCCGCACTGCAATACCCAGACGATCGCAATCAGGGTCGGTACCAATTACGATATCGGCATTTTTTTCTTCGGCAAGATCAAGGGCCATTTTAAGGGCTTCTGGTTCCTCCGGGTTGGGTGATTTTACGGTAGGGAAATTTCCGTCGGGTTTACGTTGCTCTTCAACAACGTGTACGTTTTTATATCCGGCCTGTTCAAGAACATCGGGAATAATAGTTACCGAAGTACCGTGAAGCGGAGTAAAAACGATGGTTACAGCATCGCGGTGTTTGGCCAGTTCCGGAAAGCTTCCGTTAGCCAGGGAAGCTTCGATAAACGCCTGATCTACATCTTTATCAATATAGGTGATGTGTTCTTTTTTCGCAGAAAAATTAACAGCATCATAATCCAGAGACTCAATTACTTTAACAATCTCAGAATCCTGGGGCGGTACAAGCTGACCACCGTCCTGCCAGTAAACCTTATACCCGTTATATTCCGGCGGGTTGTGACTGGCTGTTAGTACGATACCGCAATGGCAGTCTAAATGTTTAACCGCAAAACTGAGTTCTGGAGTAGGGCGCAGATCGCTGAACAAGAATACTTTAATGTCATTTGCCGAAAATACATCTGCAACCACTTGAGCCAGCTCTTTACTGTTGTTTCTGCAGTCGTAAGCGATAGCAACTTTTACGGTCTCTCCCGGGAAGGATTTCTTTAGATAATCGGAAAGGCCCTGTGTGTTTTTGCCCAGCGTATATTTGTTGATACGATTGGTACCAACACCCATTATGCCTCGCATTCCACCGGTTCCAAACTCGAGGTTTTTGTAAAAACTTTCATTGAGTTCTTCCGGGTTGTCATTCATCATTTTTTTGACGGCTTCCTGTGTGGTGTTGTCAAAAGTAGGGGATAACCAGGCTTCGGCTTTTTCTCGTATTTCGGCGTTCATAATTTTAAATTCGATTTTGAAAGTCAAAAATAGACATTTCGGTTTAAGTAAACTATTTCGCAGCAAACCCGTAGACGAATAAATGGGTCTGTATTTTTAAAGGGATAATATTTGAATTGTTTTAATTTCAATGATTGACTACATGTTAATTAAAACCCTTTTTATCTCTGATTAAGTAGCGCGGACTGTTGTTTTGTGAGCGTTGAATGAGTTCACCAATAAAACCCGCGATGAACAATTGTACTCCGATAATCATGCTGGTGATCGAGAGGTAGAATTGCGGTCGCTGTGTTAACAGGCGTGCAGTTGGGTTGATAAATAATTTGTCTATGCCCAGATACGCGGCAAATGAGCCGCCAAGGATAAACATAATGACTCCTAATGTTCCAAAAAGGTGCATGGGTCTTTTGGCAAAATGCGTGATAAACCAGATGCTTATGAGGTCGAGGAAGCCTTTTATAAAACGATCTGCGCCAAATTTGGTTTCCCCATATTTACGGGCCTGATGCTGTACCGGCTTTTCGGTTATGTTGTAAAAGCCTGCATTTTTAGCCAATAGCGGAATGTAACGGTGCATATCGCCGTATACGTCGATGGTTTTAATTACCTCACTTTTATAAGCCTTGAGACCGCAGTTGAAATCGTGTAACTGGAGTCCGCTGGTTTTGCGGGCAGCAGCATTAAAAAGTTTAGACGGCAGATTTTTAGAAATCACCGAATCGTATCGTTTCTTTTTCCAGCCAGAGACCAGGTCAAAATCTTCTTCGGTAATGAGGCGGTATAATTCGGGAATTTCATCAGGGCTGTCCTGTAAATCTGCATCCATAGTAATTACAACATCGCCCTCAGCGGCCAGAAAGCCTGCGTTTAAAGCCTGGCTTTTACCAAAGTTTCGGTTGAAACGTATTCCTTTAACCCGTTTATCGAGGTTTGACAATTGTGCTATGGTATTCCAGGAACCGTCTGTACTGCCATCATCTATAAAGACCAGCTCGTAAGAAAGTTGTTCTTTAACGAGTACAGCGGTAAGCCAGTCGTAAAGCTCCTGTAGAGACTCCTGTTCATTAAGAAGGGGTATAACTACCGATAGCTGCATAGAATCTTAGTATTGGTGCGGATTAGATTTTTTCAAAATAAGACCACTAATCAAAGAAATTATAAACCCAAAGAATATACCACCTATGACTTGAATAGATGACTGTACCCACGGACGGGCAAATTTAGCAGCGATAGCCAAAGCCTGCTCCTGTTGGGCTTCGGTCGCGTTGGGCTGAGACTCAATCATCGCTTCACGTTGCTTTTCAATGATTAAATTAATAAAGTCGGGTTCTATTACGGTAAGAAAAATATAATTGTAAAGAGCACCCAGAATGCCTCCTATAAGGGCAATACCTAATCCTACTTTTAAGGCATCTTTAAATTCTAAGAAACCGCCATTTGCCTTTTTAAATACCTGTTGCCCGTAAACAATAACTCCAAGCATGATTAGAAAGCCCACCAGGCCTGTAATCCAGTTTTGATCCAGTAATGAGTTGGTTACATAAAGTACTACAGCTAGTGCAATAGTGAGAAACCCCAGAAGGGCTCCGTAAGTTAAGGCGATTTGCCCTGTTGATGGTTTTTGTGCTTCCATGATTTTATGAATTGCGGTGTAAAAGTACATATTAGCACGAGATACACCTAGTTTTTAATGAGGCATAAGTAGTGCTGTTGTGAATTTTGTTACATTTGAAGACTAAAGATAAACGCCAAGGAAAATATTATTTTAATATCGCCTTGTCAGATTGTTTTTTATTTCTAAATTTGCACCTCAAAATTCAGCAGATTTTAAAGCATTTAAGATGAAAAAAGATATACATCCACAGAATTACAGAGTAGTAGCATTTAAAGACATGTCTAACGACGAAGTGTTTTTAACTAAATCTACAGCAAATACAAAAGAAACGATTGAAGTTGACGGTGCAGAGTATCCGCTTGTAAAACTGGAGATTTCTAGAGCATCACATCCTTTTTATACCGGTAAATCTAAACTGGTTGATACTGCTGGTCGTATTGATAAGTTCAAAAACAAATACAAGAAATTCGCTAAGTAAGCGGAATTCAACAGATATACTAAAAAAGCCTTTGCATTTGCAAAGGCTTTTTTATTGGCAGCATCTGAGGTGCCTTATAATTAATTTTTAGTAAGTCCAAAGGTAATTAGGGATCAATCCTAATTGTTGTGTTTAAGCAAAAATTGTAGTTAATCTGTATAGAAAGAATTCTATGTTTTTTACTCCTCTAAATTGGCTTCTAAATGCTTTGATCTTTGCATTGAAGGACTCAGCTGAAGCGTTAGTACTTCTGTTTATAAAGTAATTGAGTATTGATCTATAATTAATGTTTATGGTATTAGCAATGGTATTGAATGCCTTAAATCCTGTGTTCTCTACATCTTTATACCAATGAGCCAGTTTTGTATAAGCCACTTCCACTGACTTTGCTTTGTTGAATATATCCCTAAGTCTTTGTGTGAGCTTAAATGCCAACTTTATATCTGGATAGTGCTCGAAGAGTATTTTACTTCGCTGGTATTGGTTTTCTGTCCAATTTGAAGGTGCTTTATAGAGCAGATACCGGCTCCTGGCTAATAACTGTTTTTTGGTATCCCCATTGTCAAAGGTTTTGGGAGTAAAACTTTTCTGTTTTAACCGGGCTTGTTTAATTTGTTCGTTCTCCATATCTATAGCATCCCATCGGTGTTTGATCCTTATATCCTGTAAGGCTTCCAGTGCCAGTTTCTGTACATGGAATCGGTCTGTAACCTGTATTGCTTTTGGGAAACATTTTCTTGCAATGGTCTTCATTGAATTAGCCATATCCAAAGTGATTTCTTTGACTTTGGCTCGTTTCTTTGCTGGTATTTGAAGGAGCTGCTCTATGATAGGCTCTACTTTAGTGCCGGAAAAGATCGCAACAATGCATCCTTTTTTACCTTTTGCTTTTTTATTTGTGATTATGGTGTAGAGCTCCCCTCTGGATAGCGCAGTTTCGTCAATAGATAAGTATCTTCCTATATTCTCTGGAAAGATGAGCCATTGCTTAGCATGTGGTTTTTGCTCCCAAGTTTTGAAGTCGCTTAATTGGTCTTTGTACTGGCGTTGAAGTTTTTTACCGTTTACTCCGTAGAACCCACCTATGGTATGACAGTCAGAAGCTTTAGTATTGATTAAGTACTTTTAAAAAAGCAGCAAACTCGACGGTCATTCGGGTTCCCTGTGCTACTAAGTTCCAGTCACGCTGAATAACTTTTTTGTCTTGTTTGTTGAGCCATCGACGTCGCTTTATATGCAGGAATACTTTTTTGCCACGCACAGGAAAATCCTGAACGGTTATTTCTTTATGGAACCCGTGCGCTGTGACCAGGCTTGAAGAAAACTCTTTAGGGACCTCTGGTTTTTCTTCAAAATGCAGGTGCAGTATATCTCCCTCTGTTTGATGACCGGTAAGGTTAAAATGGGTAATCAATAATTCTGGTAATAAAATCTTAAGTAAATCTATATATGCGTCCAATGCCTCCTGTTTAGAAAACAAAAATCAAACTATTCATTCAATTCACACACAACTTTTGAGAATGATCCGTAATTAGCTTCAGGGTACTGATTTAATCGTTGAATAAAGCTTTCATAATGCGATTGATTCCCTTGAACCCAAAGTAAATCGCCAGTGTTGCAGCAACAATGCCCAATATCAAAACGGGTATATAAAGCGGATGCTCCTGATTTTTAAAAGCCTGGTATAGGATACCGGGACCCAAAAACATAAAAAGTAATGACATGGCTAATGTGCGCACGCCACGTGCCAGGGCTTCTTTATTTGTTGCCATGATATGCGTTTATAGCGGCCCTTACAGAGCCGTGATTCTTTAATAATTGAGCGGCCTCTTGTGCATCAACAGGTATTTCAGACTGAATCATACGTATCCCGCGATCTACCAGCTTATCATTACTAAGCTGCATATCTACCATTTTATTTCCCTTCACCTTGCCTAGTTGAATCATCGTTGCTGTTGAAATCATATTCAAAACCAGTTTTTGTGCGGTACCGGCTTTCATACGGCTGCTTCCGGTAACAAATTCGGGACCAACGACTACTTCAACCGGAAATTTTGAAGTCTTCGCAATAGGGCTTCCGGCATTGCAGGTGATGCTTCCGGTGGGGATGTTATTTTTATTGCAGGCTTCCAGTGCGTGGAGGACATAAGGAGTCGTGCCCGACGCTGCAATACCAATAACCATGTCTTTTTCAGAAATCGCGTGCTCCTGCAAGTCTGCCCAACCCTGAGTAGGGCTGTCTTCAGCAAACTCAACGGCTTTGCGTATGGCAGTTTCGCCTCCGGCAATTAGACCTATTACCATTCCGTGGGGTACGCCAAATGTGGGCGGGCACTCCGACGCGTCAACCACACCAAGTCTTCCGCTGGTACCGGCACCCATATAAAAAAGTCTTCCGCCCTGCTTTAACTGTCTGATTACTTCCTGTGTTAATTTTTCTATTTGTGGTAATACCTTTTCAACGGCGAGCGGGACCGTTTTGTCTTCGGCGTTGATATTTTGCAGGAGCTCTGAGACAGCCATATTCTCAAGCCCGTTATAGTTTGAATCCTGTTCGGTTGTTTTAGTGAAGCTCATATGCTGAATTTTTTCGCCTTTGGCAAATATCGCTATTCGATCACAATCTGACCGCTGTAAACCTGTCCTATTGCGAAATATCCCAGGGGATAATTAGCTTCATCGGTGGCATTAATGACGTTGCCCCGTATTTCGGAAGGTGGCGCTGTAAACGGGTTTCCTGAAGCCTGTCCCGATTGATTGATCACAATGCTCATGTAATCGAAAAAGGGTTTTGTAATGCCTATCAAATCGACTTCTAAGGTGTCATTAGGTTTCACATCTTCGTAAAAATAGGAGAATGAGAATGCCTGATCTTTATAAAAGGTGTCTTCACTGGTCAAAAATTGTCCCTTATCTAAATCAAACAGGTAATAGTTTGTAATACCCGGCTCGTCTGTATAATTAAAGATCACCTCGGTTTCGTCACCGGCAAAGAGGCTCCCATCTCCCTGAATAATGGAATCAAAAGGGACAGCTGTTTGAAATTGGGCTGTAGCTCTGTAGGTATTTTCATTATAAAAAATGGTAAGTCTCATTAGATCCTGAGTAAGTTCATCACGAGGTACTGCAATAGAATAATACCCGTCACCGCGGTACTGCATTCTGTAGGTGTTTGATGCGCTGTTGAGATTGACTATCGCATCTGCCACAACCGGTATATCGTCTGCAAAATAATCTGCGGTCAGGGTAAGTCTCAGGTAAGCGTTCACCAGACTGGTATTTCCATCAGGAATACGCATTAGGGCATCTACAACCAGTCGTTCCTGCTGTTCGGGCAGGTCAACGTCAATCGTTTCCTGACAGCTGTTTAAAAGCTTCAGTAAAACCAAAAGAATAAAAATCGTTTTAATGGCTTTCATTAGAGCTTAAAATTATAGGTTACAGAAGGCAGGATGCCAAAAATCGAAGTCTTAATCGCTTCATTTTGACCTGTGTCTTCATTGGTTCTGAAATTAACAGATGCGGCATTCATGCGGTTGTAGGCATTGTAAATACTAAAAACCCATTCCCCTTTTATTTTTCGGTTGGCTGTGTTTTTTGGTGTTAAGGTAGCCGAGAGGTCTAACCTGTGGTAAGCGGGCAGGCGTTGTTCATTACGACCGCTGTAATTTGATATGGCCAAACCCTGAAAAAGGGATTGACTCACGGGATAATTGGTTGGCTGGCCGGTTTGAAACACAAAATTGGCACCGAAACTCCATTTGTTACTGAGCTTGTAGTAGGCATTTGCACTGATGTCGTGGGTTTTATCATAAGCCGAAGCATACCAGTTGCCGTTATTGATACCTATTTCTTCAGGTGTGCGACCGGGGGTTTGCTGTTCACTGCGCGATAGGGTATATGCCAGCCAGCCGTTGAGTCTGCCGTCATTTTTTTTCAGTAAAAATTCGAGTCCGTAGGCTCTGCCTATACCTGAAAGCACTTCGCCTTCAATGGCATCATTGGCGATAAGTTGTGCGCCGTTACGATAATCCAGTCGGTTTTGGATGTCTTTATAAAACGCTTCAGTTTCAAACGAAAACGCACCGTCCTTGATTTTCTTGAAAAAACCAATGGCATACTGATCAAGAAGCTGCGGTTTTACGTAAGGTCCGCTCGGCGTATATACGTCAAGAGGCGTGGGTGAGTTGGTGTTAGAAATTAAATGCAGATACTGAGCCATGCGATTATAGCTGGCTTTAAAGGACGTTTTGCTGTTAAGAGCCCAACTGAGCGAGAAACGCGGTTCGAGATTTGTAAACTGAGCGAGGGTTCCTGTGTTTAGTTGTGTTTCTGATGGAGTTGCAGGCTGGTAAATTTTTAGATTATCGTCAAAAATTAAGGGTTGGTCATCAGCATATCTAAAAAAGCGATCCTGACCCAGACGCGTAAAATGACTAAGTCTGAAACCATAGCGTAAGGTTAGGGCATCACTTAAGTCGTGTTCGGCTTCAATATAGGCCGAAAATTCGTTGGCGTACTTGTGGGTGAGTTGCGAAGGTAATATACCGCTGTCCGGCCGATTGGGTATTATAGTCGCAGGATTGAAGCGGTAATAAATGTTATTTATGCCATATCCCATTTTAAGATTTTGGCTGATGTAATGCTGAAAATCGTATTTAAGATTGAAATTACGAATGCCCGAATCGTATTTAAAGCCCACAAAATCTAACAGTAAACCATAATAGTAATCTGAATAAATAAGGGATAGGTTGGAGAACAACTTGTCGCTAAATAGATGATTCCATCTCAGATTTATGGTTGCATTACCGTAGGTGTTTACAAAGCTTTCGTTTACACTAAATAAATCGCGACCGAAATACCCTGACAGAAAGAGGCTGTTTTTATCTCCAAGACGGTAATTTAATTTAGCATTCAGGTCGTAGAAATAGGCTTTGTTGTCAATATCAAATAAAGGCAGGAAGAGGTGCACATAAGAAGCCCGGCCACCTACTAGAAACGCAGATTCGTTTTTTACAATAGGACCTTCAACAAGTAGTCTGCTGGCAATCGCTCCAATTCCACCATTTGCGTGAAATTCTTTACTGTTTCCTTCCTTTTGATAAATATCGAGTACCGAGGCCACGCGACCACCGTATCGTGCAGGAATTCCACCTTTGTATAGTTTAAGGTCTTTGATCGCATCGGGATTAAAAACTGAAAAGAAACCGAAAAGGTGTGACGAATTAAAAATGATAGCTTCATCCAGTAAAATAAGATTTTGATCTACAGCGCCACCTCTTACGTTAAAGCCGGAAGCACCTTCACCTGCACTCGTGACGCCCGGAAGCAGCAGTATAGATTTTATAACGTCTGCCTCGCCAAAGACAACGGGTATTTGCTTGATGGTCTCTGCAGTTAGCGTATTTACGCTCATTTGAGGCTTGCGAATGTTTAGCTCTTCAACATCCTCCTCAATCAATACTTCATCAAGCATCTCAGTAGCTTCTTCGAGACTGAAATCGAGGCGCTGATCACTGTTTAATGCGATTTTTTTCTGAATGGAATTGTATCCCAGAATGCTTATTTGAAGATTGTAAGATCCTTCAGGTAGTGTTATGGAATAAAAGCCATACTCGTTAGTAACTGTTCCTTTATTGATCTCGGGAAATAAAACGTTAACACCGATGAGGGTTTCATTTGAATTTTCTGCGGTAACCGTGCCGCTCAAGGTGTAATTTTTTTGAGCCCAAAGGTTACCAACCAGTAAGATGAAAATAAATGAGTAGTAATATTTTAGCAAATTGTTTTTGTTCAAAAATAGCAGACTTCGGCTTTACTTGTACTATTTTAAGAAAACGTTAATGAAATAAAAAAAGGCTTCCCGATATAGGAAGCCTTTTGTCGTTGTTGTAAACACGTGTTACGAATTGATAATTGCATTTAGAGTTGCGCTAGGTCGCATCGCAGCTGTTACTTTATCTTCATCCGGGAAATAATATCCTCCTAAATCAACTTCAGAACCCTGTGCATCCAGCAATTCCTGATTGATTTTTTCTTCATTGGTTTCGAGTTCGCTTGCAATTTCGGCAAAGTGAACCTGTAATTCCTTGTCTTTATCCTGAGCGGCCAATGCCTGTGCCCAGTAAAGCGCAAGGTAGAAATGGCTGCCGCGGTTGTCGAGTTCATTAACCACGCGTGACGGTGATTTCTTGTTATCCAGAAATTTTATAGTCGCTTCGTCTAATGCTTCAGCTAATACTTTAGCACGGTCGTTTCCGTTTGCTATTGCCTCGTGCTCCAGAGAAACTGCAAGCGCCAGAAATTCTCCTAACGAATCCCATCTTAAATGTCCTTCTTCCACAAATTGCTGAACGTGTTTTGGAGCAGAACCACCGGCTCCGGTTTCAAAAAGTCCGCCGCCATTCATAAGCGGTACTATTGAAAGCATTTTGGCACTGGTTCCTACTTCAAGAATAGGGAAGAGGTCTGTGTTGTAATCACGCAATACGTTTCCGGTAACCGAAATAGTGTCTTTACCTTCTTTCATGCGCTTAAGCGTATATAGTGTAGCCTCAACGGGAGACATGATCTGAATGTCTAAGCCTTCGGTATCGTGATCCTTAAGGTACAGATTTACTTTTTTAATGAGCTCTGCATCGTGACCACGGTCTTTGTCTAACCAGAAAATCGCAGGATCATTTGTGGCGCGTGCACGACTTACAGCAAGTTTTACCCAGTCCTGTACCGGCTCATCTTTAGTCTGGCACATTCTCCAGATATCTCCTTCTTCAACAGTATGCTCTATAAGAACCTTGCCTTCTGCGTCAATTACAGAAACTTTTCCATTAAGAGGAATTTCAAAAGTTTTATCGTGAGATCCGTATTCTTCAGCTTTTTTAGCCATAAGACCTACGTTAGGAACAGTTCCCATTGTAGTAGGATCAAAAGCACCATTTTCCTTACAAAAATCAATGGTTTCCTGGTAAACACCCGCATACGAACTGTCTGGAATCACAGCTTTGGTATCCTGAGATTTACCTTTGGCATTCCACATCTGACCGCTGTTGCGAATCATTGCAGGCATACTGGCATCAATAATAACGTCACTGGGTACGTGCAGATTGGTAATACCCTTATCTGAATTCACCATAGCCAGATCAGCCCTGTTTTCGAGGGTATTTAAAATAGCCTTTTCTACTTCCGAGCGTTTAGCTTCGGGTAACTTGTTTATGTCGCTAAGCAAATCTGCCAATCCATTCTTAGCATCTACGCCAATAGATTTAAGATCGTCACCATACTTCTCAAAAACATCTTCAAAATAAATGCGCATCGCATGCCCGAAGATAATAGGGTCAGATACTTTCATCATGGTTGCCTTAAGGTGAATGGAGAAAAGAACACCTTTGTCTTTAGCATCTTTAATCTGCTCCTTAAGGAACTTAATTAAAGCCGATTTACTCATTAGGGTGGCATCTATTACTTCGCCTTTAAGTAAATTCAGATCTTTCTTAAGTGTGGTTTGAGCACCATTGGCATCTGTATGGATTATGCTTACCGATGTGGGTTTATCACAGGTGACAGATTTTTCATTGGCTCTAAAATCACCGGAGCTCATGGTCGCAACATGTGATTTGCTGTTTTTATCCCATGCACCCATACTGTGCGGGTTTTTACGGGCATACTCTTTGACGGGTTTAGGAGCGCGTCTGTCTGAGTTACCTTCACGTAATACCGGGTTTACCGCACTTCCCAAAACTTTAGCAAAACGGTTTTTAAGTTCTTTTTCTTCTTCGGTATTAGCTTCTTCAGGATAGCTGGGGATATTAAAGCCTTTTGCCTGTAGTTCTTTAATAACAGCCGTAAGCTGCGGTATAGAAGCACTAATGTTTGGCAATTTTATAATATTTGCTTCCGGGCTTTTAGCCAGTTCGCCCAATTCGGCAAGGGCATCATTTACTTTTTGATTTTCTTCCAGATAATCAGGAAAGTTTGCAAGCAATCTACCTGCAAGTGAAATGTCTTTAACTTCAAACTCTATATTAGCTTCTTTGGCAAACTTTTGCAGAATTGGTAACAGGGAATGAGTAGCCAGAGCCGGAGCTTCATCTGTTTTGGTGTAGGCTATTGTAGACGTTTTAGTAGACATAAATGTGTTCGTTTATAAATCCTGATTTCTAATTGTTTGGTTGAAAAAGCAAATCTGCATCTAGGGTTTACAGTTTGTCGCGTGAAGCGTTTTTTTCGGATTGCAAATATAGGATTTTATGGCAGATTTTAACACTTAAATTCTTCTTAAAGCCTCTTAAAAATGTATGATTTTAAACTGTCGGATTGAGATGGAAGGATTCAGAAGTAAAAAAAGCTCTGATAGAATTTCGTAATTCTATCAGAGCTTCTAATGTTTAGGTTTTTTACCGGTGAACCCTTGGAGCCCTAAAGCAAGAATATTAGTACTTGCACCGTGAACCTTAACATTGGGATTTAATTTCTAAATCCCGATCCAATACATTTGCATTTTAACTTTAAACGCTCACTGATGTCTTTTATAATTCAGATATCTTTTAAAGTTGTATAAACCCTACAAGGCTATCGCAACTGCACTGGGAACATAATTGTGAACAGTTTTAAGTTCACCCTTATAATTTCTTTACATAAAGTAACAGAAAAAAATTTAAAAAATCAAGCTATTAGGTTGTTAAATATCAACCGGTTATGAACGTTGGTTTTTCACAAAAGTTAATAAGCTTATGCCTTAAACTAAAAAATGCCCCGTAAGACGGAGCATTTTTATAACCAGGTGAGTAGTTTTTATTTTCTGATTTCTTTGATTCTTGCCTTTTTACCGGTAAGACCTCTAAAGTAGTAAATACGTGACTTACGTACTTTACCTCTTTTATTAACTTCAATTTTCTGAAGAGCAGGCATATTGATTGGGAAAATACGCTCAACACCTACAGTACCAGACATTTTTCTGATAGTAAATGTGCGGGTTGCACCTGTTCCGCGAACCTGGATTACAACACCTCTAAAAAACTGGGTACGTACTTTTTCACCCTCACGAATTTCGTAATAAACAGTGATGGTATCACCAGCACTAAATTCAGGGAATTCTTTTTTCTCTACAAATTCGTTTTGTACAAAACTGATTAAATCTTCCATTTTTAAGATTTTTAAAGTGGTATAATACCAACATTCACGGTTTTCGCCAGAGGTTGATCTTACAAGGCTGCAAATTTACTATAAAAATTGAATTTGACAAGCCCTGAAATTTAATTATTTAAAAAGATTAAGACTGGTTTTTTATTAAATCGGGGCGTCGCTCTAAAGTGCGTTTATAAGCTTCCTCTTCGCGCCAGGCCTCGATTTTGGGAGTATTACCGGATGTTAAAATCTCAGGAACCTTCCAGCCCTTATATTCTGCAGGGCGTGTATATACCGGTGGAGCGAGTAAGTTATCCTGAAAAGAATCGGTGAGGGCAGAGGTTTCATTTCCTAAAACTCCAGGAATTAATCGGATAACGGCATCGCAAAGTATAAGTGCTCCAAGTTCGCCCCCACTTAACACATAGTCTCCTATTGAAATTTCCCGAGTAATAAATTGATCGCGTACCCGCTGATCTACTCCTTTATAATGACCACACAGAATGATAATGTTGCCCTGAAGTGAAATTTGATTAGCTATTTTTTGATTCAGGGTTTCACCATCAGGGGTCATATAGATCACCTCATCATAGTCCCGTTGTGATTTGAGCTCACTGATGCACTTATCTATAGGCTCTATCATCATAACCATGCCGGCACCGCCGCCAAACTGATAGTCGTCTACCTGTTTGTAAGCATTGGTGGTGTAATCTCTGAGGTTGTGAAAGTTTACTTCAACCAGTCCTTTTGCTATAGAACGCTGCATTATTGAAGCTTCAAACGGACTTTTGAGCAAATCGGGTACTACCGTAATAATGTCAATGCGCATAGAATTTAAGTGTGCTGGTATTCGATTAAAAGAAGCCTTATTCTCGGCTTGTGTGAATTTTTATTTTTTGGTACTCTTGACCGCTTTATTGCGCTCGTCCTGAAGTAATCGTCCCATCTTTTGCTCTTTTTCTAAAGCTTTTTTACGGTAATCGTCATATTCCACTTCAAGATCTGCCAGTTTTTTGCGGGCTTCCTGCGTATGTGCGTTGCTTCCTTTAAATCTAAAAATGAAAAAAACCAGCGCCAGTGCCAGAACGGCAACAATACCCCACATCATTCCCATATAACCGCCTTTGCTCATAGGAATTCCTAAAAAGTATATGGAATCTTTCTCAGATCTGGTTTGGTCTAAGGTTGTCTTAGTCTCTTCGAGTGTATTATTTAGAGTATTTATTTCTTGTTGTTGTGCAGTTATTTCTTGCTGTAGTTCGGTTATCTGAGTTTTGAAAACCGAAATACTATCTGCAGTATTGGCTATCAACTTATTCAGGCTGTTTAGTTTTACGACTTTATAATCCTGAAAATTGTTTGAGTTTTCTAACAAATCTTCAAACTGTTGAGAAATGGTATTTGTTTTCGGTTTTGGGGTCTCTGTCTCCTGAGCGCTAAGGCCTAAAATTGAGAATAGGCTTATTAGTAAGCTAATGCGTATCGTAGTCATTTTGAGTTAGTCTTTTTGCTGTTTGTGGGAAAACGGTATGCTTTCGCACTTAGTATAATAAAGCCGCAAAAATAATTAAATCCAACGGTTTTAAACTGCGTAATTCGTGAAAATAGCTGCCTGCTGGCAGCTATTTCTAAATACATCTGTACTATTAAGAACTTTAGTAGTACGTATAACGTCTTACCTTGGCAATATATTTAGCCAGGCGTACTACCTGGTGACTGTAACCGTATTCATTGTCATACCATATATAGAGTACGAGGCTTTTAAAATCGGGGCCTAACAATGTAGCCTGACTGTCGTAGATAGCAGGTGCTGAAGAGCCTACAATATCACTGGAAACCAGTTCATTGTTGATTGAATATTTGATTTGCTCAACCAGATCACCTTCAAGTGCATATTTTTTAAGACTTGCATTGACACTTTCGATTGTTGTTTTTTGCTGAAGCTTTAAATTTAAAATGGCAAGAGAGCCGTTAGGTACCGGAACCCTGATCGCGTTGGAGGTAAGTTTGCCTTCAAGAGCGGGCAATGCTTTAGATACTGCTTTACCTGCACCTGTTTCGGTGATTACCATATTTAGAGCAGCAGCACGACCCCGGCGGTATTTGGAGTGCATATTATCTACCAGATTTTGATCATTGGTATACGCGTGTATGGTTTCTATATGGCCACTTTCTACACCAAAACTTTCATCAATTGCTTTGAGCACCGGTGTTATTGCATTTGTAGTGCACGAGGCAGCTGAGTAAATATCCCATTCATCCGGATTGTAGTTTTTGTGATTGACTCCGTGCACGATATTCGGGATGCCCTGACCCGGAGCAGTAAGTAATACCTTTGAAACTCCTTTTGCGATAAGGTGTCTGCTTAATTGTTCTTTGTTTCGGAAAGCACCCGTATTATCTATGATTACGGCGTCGTCTATACCATAAGCGGTGTAGTCTATAGATTCGGGTTCATTTGAAGAAATAATCTGAACGGTAGTACCATTGATAATTAAGGCATTTTTGGCACTATTTACCGAGATTGTTCCCGGAAAATCCCCGTGGATACTATCGCTTTTGAGTAAGGATGCTCTCTTTTTTAGAATATCTTCATCCAGATTACCTCTTACGACTATGGCTCTTAATCTTAATTGAGCACCGCTTCCTGTGCGTGTCATAAGTTCCCGGGCAACGAGCCTTCCTATACGCCCAAAACCATAGAGCACCACATTTCGAGGTGTAATTTCTTTTGAACTTTGTGCATCTTTCAGTTTATGGTGAATAAATATCAGGGCGTCTGTATACTCATTATCTTCCAAATGATACTCGTAAGTGAGTTTGCCAATATCTAATTTTGAAGGCGGCAGGTTTGCCTGCAGGATAGCTTTGGCTAACTCGACGCTATCAAAAATAGAAATAGGTTTTTGAACAAAAGCTCCGGCGTAAGCGTGTAAATTGAGAATTTCACTCACATTGCGATCTAAAAGCTGATTTCTAAAAAGTACCAGTTCGATATTCTTGTCATACCAAAGATCGCTTATGATCTTAATAAATTCGACAGTCGCACGGCGACGGTCTGCCTGAAAAGCCAGTTCTTTCTCGTAAGTATTTGACGAACTCATGAATGGGTTTTAATGTGTGTTTTAAAATTTTCGGCAAAGATACTTAACTATATCGTTTTCGTAACGAAAATAAATAAAAAAAGCCCTTCAGTCACGAAGAGCTTTTTTACTACTAAAAATCGAATTCTAATTAAAAATGATTTGTTTGTTTTCACCATTTTTACTGGCAAAATTGAGGCTTACAGGTTCGCGCGGATCTTTTTCAGAAATAATGCGCTTAACATCCTCTATTGAGTTTACTTTCTGATCGTCAATTGCGGTTATAATTATTCCGCTTAGATTATAGCGTTGCAATTGTTTGTTTGTGGCCTTACTTATAATTACTCCGTTTTTCACACCATTTTCCTGAAGTGTTTCCTTTGATGCCTCACGTACTTCAAGTCCCGGCTTTTCTATTATAAATGTGTTGAGTTTGGTTAAAGTAACCGATAGCGTGCGGGTTTCTCCGTCTCTAATGAAGCTTACTTCAACAACATCATTAGGTCTTTTGGCTCCAAGGTAACCTGATAGATCAGAGAATTTTGAAATTTTGACATCATCAACTTTTATGATAACATCGCCTTCTTTTAAACCTGCTAAGGCAGCTCCGGTATCGGGATCAACACCTGCAACATAAACGCCTTCAGAAACTTCAAGGTCGTATTGATTTGCTGTGTTTGCATTAATACTGCCTCCCTGAATACCAAGAATACCACGCTGTACATCACCATACTCCAAAATGTCTTCTACTATTTTACGGGCGTTGTTTGAAGGTACTGCAAAGGCGTAACCTACATAACTACCGGTTTGTGAAGTGATAGCTGTATTGATACCTATCAGTTCTCCATTGATATTTACTAACGCACCACCACTGTTACCGGGGTTAATCGCTGCATCGGTTTGGATAAATGATTGCGGATTGCGGTCATACTGGTCAATATCACGCGCCTTGGCTGAAATAATTCCGGCCGTTACTGTACTGGTAAGGTTAAAGGGATTACCTACTGCCAGTACCCATTCTCCCAAACGTACATTATCTGAATCCCCAAACGGGAGGTAGGGTAGATCTTCATCTGCATCAATTTTTAAAAGCGCAATGTCTGCGTTAGGGTCGCTACCTATTACTTCAGCTTTGAAGGTTCGGTTGTCATTTAGAGAAACTTCAAGTTCTGTAGCTCCGTCAATAACGTGATTGTTGGTTACGATATAGCCATCAGCTGATATGATTACACCGCTTCCGGCACCTACAAGACCTTTGCGTAATTCACCTCCACCAAGTAGATATTCTTGCATGCTGCGAGGTTGTCTGGAAATCTGTACGTTTTTAACGTGCACAACCGCGTGAACCGTGCGATCTGCAGCTTCTGTGAAATCTGCATTGGTACTGGTAATCGGGGTGCCGTTGTAATTTACGGGACTAAAATTTGGGGTTGAAGTTGTAGCTGTCGTGGGTACGTGTTCATCTTCTATAAACTTGTACGCACCTAAGGTAATCGCTCCACCCAAAATGGCTACGATTAATAAGCTGGCAAATTTTTTCATAATACTTTTTCTTTTCTTTATTTAGAATAACAATTTAAATACGAGTTGTGGTATGCCGTGTTGCACGATTTAACTAAGCCTTAACAAGCCGTAGAATTTTGGCTTTATGTATTTTTGCAGGGATTTAAAAATAAGTTATGGCAATACCCTTTTACAAATATCAAGGCACGGGCAACGATTTTATAATGATCGACAACCGACAGCAATTATTTTCCAAAAATGATACCAAACTCGTAAAATGGATGTGTGACCGAAAATTTGGCATAGGTGCAGATGGTCTCATCTTACTTGAGAACCATCCCACATTAGATTTTACAATGGTCTATTATAATGCTGATGGTAACCCGAGCTCAATGTGTGGTAATGGTGGCAGGTGCATAGTTGCCTTTGCTAAACAATTAGGCGTAATTACAGATCAAACTGTTTTTGAGGCTGTAGATGGTCTTCACGAGGCCTTCATCAAAAATGATCTTGTACATTTAAAAATGCAGGATGTGAGCAGCATTACCAGGTATGAAAATCATGTGTTTTTAAACACGGGCTCACCCCATCATGTTCAATGGGTGAATGATTTGGCAGCTTTTGATGTTAAAGCTGAAGGAGCCTTGTTGAGATATGGTGATCTTTACGGTAAAGCCGGGAGTAATATCAATTTTGTGGAACAAACCGGGGATTCTTTCGCTATGCGTACCTACGAACGCGGAGTAGAAGATGAGACCTTAAGTTGCGGTACCGGTGCCACAGCAGTAGCATTGGCCATTCACCATCAGGGTAAGACTAACAGTCACGAAGTTGATCTTCGCGTGGAAGGAGGCCGGCTTAAAGTTACTTTTGAGCCTGCAGGTACAGGATACAATAACATATTTTTAATCGGGCCCGCAAAGCCTGTTTATACCGGAGTATGGCCGGACTAACATTACATGGTGAACTCGTATATCTCAGGGCTTTAGAGCCTGAAGATCTGGATCTCGTTTTTAGGATTGAAAATGATGAAGATCTTTGGGAACTTACTACCACACTTACTCCTTTTTCCAAATTTTTACTAAAGCAGTACCTGCGCAACTCCCACAAAGACATTTATGAGGCCAAACAACTGCGGCTGGTAATTTGTCATAGCGATACCAATGAAGCTTTAGGTCTTATAGATTTGTTTGATTTTGATCCTAAAAATCAACGAGCCGGTCTTGGTATTTTGATTTTTAGTGAGGTAGAGCGCGGCAGGGGTTATGGCGCCGAGGCTTTGCGGTTAATGATAAATTACAGCTTTAAACGGCTCGAACTGCATCAGCTCTATGCCAATATTTTAGAGGAAAATACCCCGAGCATACGCCTGTTTGAAAAACAGGGTTTTAGACCTGTGGGTCTTAAAAAAGACTGGCTTCGTCTCGAAGGCAGCTTTAAAAATGAATATTTATACCAATTGATTTATACCGATGTACATTAGAAAAATTTTGGCCGCTACCGCTTTAATAGGTTTGGTTTTCGCAGGCATATTTGCTTATATGGTTTATGGAAAGTTTTTTTCTCCCAACACCGCTTTTAATAATGACGAGGCTCATCTCTACATTCCTTCAGATGCTACTTATGCAGATGTACGTAAAGATTTAGAACCCTTATTGCAGGATCCCGTTTCCTTTGATGAGGTAGCAGAGCGAAAAGGTTATGTAAACGCTGTAAAACCCGGACATTTCATTATAAAGAAAGGAAGCAATAATAATGAGATTGTAAATGCCATTCGCAGCGGAAACATACCGGTGAAAATTAGCTTTAATAATCAGGAGCGATTACAGAATCTGGCCGGGCGCGTAGGCATTCAGATCGAGGCTGATAGTCTTGAACTCCTAAAGGCTTTTACCGATGAAGCGTTTTTAAAAGAACATGGTTTTGAGGAAGAGACGGCTTTAACGATGTACCTGCCTAATACATATGAATTTTATTGGAATACCAGTGCAGAAGAATTTAGAGCCCGAATGCTTCAGGAGTATAAGCGTTTCTGGACTCCTGAGCGCATCGCCAAAGCAGAAGCCCAGGGCCTAAATCCTCAGCAGGTTTATACGCTGGCTGCTATTGTACAAAAGGAAACTGCAAGGGCAGACGAGCGTCCCAGAGTAGCCGGGGTATATTTAAATCGCCTGCAAAATGGCTGGAAGCTTGATGCAGACCCTACCGTAATCTATGCTGTCAAGAAAAGTCAGGACGATTTTGATCAGGTTATTAAGCGGGTTTTGTACCGCGACCTGGAGACCGATTCGCCATACAACACCTATAAATACGGAGGTTTACCACCCGGTCCTATTTTTATGCCGGATCTCTCTGCTATTAATGCAGTGTTAAATCCTGAAAAGCACGAATACTATTTCTTTGTTGCAGACGTTTCTAAACCCGGTTATCATTTGTTTGCTAAAACCGTTGCGCAACATAATGCTAATCGCAAACAATATATTGATTGGATAAATGCTCAGGGTATAAATCGATAAAATGCAATTAATGCTGTTGAAATTTAGTTTTTGACAGCGTGATTTTGTTAAATTTTATCATCCTTGAGTTTAAGGGGCTAAAATGTTAAAGTTTTAGATGTTTCCTATAAATAGATACCGGCTTTTTGAAATACTTGCTTTAATCGCAAGTATTTCTGTGATAAACCGCCTATTTTACCGTGTTTTGCGGCTTTTGGGAAAAGCTTAACCCTTTAGTAATCAGTATATTAATTAGGTTGAGTATATTTGCGCATTAATATAGACTTGATCTGTAGTGGCGCACAGCAACGGTCTGAAACTTAATTTATGACGAAAAACATTGTAAAATTAGCTGCGCTTCCGTCTGTTTTTGGCCTTGTAGCCTTAAGCATGTCTGTAAAAGACGCCGAGAAGCCGAGTCAAAATTCTACTGAAGGTTTAGAGTTATTTTATACCGTGCCTCAGGTCGACGAGACCGAAACCGTAGAGCTGGATCATTCGCTTAATATCAATCTGGCAACCACCGGAAAATCTTTTACCGGTTTTAAAGAAGCTCTGGGCTTTAAAGAATCACAAAACGATTACAAACGAATAAATCAATTAGGGTATTTAGGCAAATACCAGTTTGGTCGCAGCACTTTACTTTTACTGGGCATTACAGATACTGATGCGTTTTTGAACGATCCCGTTTTACAGGAAAAAGCATTTATAGCCAACGCATCCCGTAATAAATGGGTTTTGCGTAAAGACATCAAACGCTTTTCAGGAAAAGTAATCAATGGTGTTAAGGTTACCGAATCAGGTATACTGGCTGCAGCGCATTTAGCAGGCCCCGGTAGTGTAAAGAGTTATCTTCGTTCCGGTGGAGTAGAAGGTTTTAAAGACGCTTTTGGTACTTCAATATACAGTTATATCAAAAAATTCGGAGGTTATGATGTTTCGTTTATCGTACCTGATCGCAATGCAAAAGTAAATCTGGAGAAGTAAATTTCTTTAAACAGCATAAAAAAAGTGACCCGAATAGGTCACTTTTTTTTATGCGTGAATAATAAATATTGCAGGTCTTTTGTGTAAATCTTCCTTGCTGTGTTTCCAGTTGTTTATTGACTGGGTTTTGATAAATTCGCTAGGTAATGTAATGTCGCAGGCTATACATAAACGTGTTGAGGCCTGAAGGCTATTGCAAATCTCATCAAGCATTTTCCCGTTGCGATAGGGGGTTTCAATAAATAATTGAGACTGGTTATTTTCTTTCGAAATGCGTTCCAGGCGCTTCAGTTCATTACGTCTTTTTTTTTGATCGATGGGTAAATAGCCATTGAAAGCAAAGTTTTGACCATTCATACCGCTTGCCATTACAGCCATAAGAATAGAGGAGGGGCCTACCAGTGGCACAACCTGAATGCCTTTTTCGTGGGCAAAACGAACGACCTCTGAACCGGGATCTGCAACTCCGGGAACTCCGGCTTCAGACATCAGGCCTACATCACGACCATCAAGGCACGCATTTAAAAACGAGGGCACCTCAAGAGGATCTGTGTATTTGTTAAGTGGGTGTAGTTTGAGAGTGGGTTGTGATTTTTGAGGGTAAATGTCTTTGATAAACCTGCGGGCCGTTTTTTCGTTTTCAACAATATACTCATCAATCCCGGCAATCAGAGTCTGAACCTTTTGAGGCATAACCTCCAGAGGATCTGTTTCCCCCAGCGTAACAGGAATTAAATACAATTTACCGAAGTGGGAGTTAACCGCCATAAGTTAAGAATCTATTCAGGAAAGGCGTTCTGCAATTTTTGTGGTTGCCTCATCAAGCATTTCATAAACCCGGTCAAAACCTTTTAAACTATCATTGTAAGGGTCGGGGACGTCTACGCGCTCACCCGGAAACAACTCATCTAAAATCATCTGTACTTTTGCCCGCTCTTCATCATTAGAAGCCTGGGCTGTAACATCCTCGTAATTGTATTGATCCATTACAAAAATGTGATCGTATCGCTCAAAAAAAGCAGGTTTAAACTGCATCCCTCTTTGTTGCGAGATATCGAGTCCGTTTTTTTGAGCTACGGCAATACTTCGCGGGTCCGGGGCACTGCCTACATGCCAGTGACCAGTACCTGCAGAGTCTACTTCAAATTTGGCGGGGTCCAGTTTAGATTTTAATAAACCTTCGGCCAAAGGAGATCTGCAAATATTGCCCAGACATACCATGAGGATGCGTGTTTTCATGAAATCTTTTGGTTTTATAGGATGCTTAAGACCTGACCTTTACTATCGGGTCAGGTTCAATTTACATCGTAAGTTTTTTGTTGAGATCCTCTACATATTTGCGAAACTGCTTATCTGTAGCAGAGAGGTTGTCAACTGTTTTACAGGCGTGCAATACCGTTGCGTGATCTCGTTTCCCTATTTGTGAACCTATACTTGCCAGTGACGCCTTGGTGAGTTTCTTTGCAAAAAACATCGCCAGTTGACGCGCCTGTACAATATGACGCTTACGGGTTTTTGATTGTAGTGTGTCTACATCCATCTGAAAATAATCACTTACCACCTTTTGTATGTAATCAATAGAAACTTCCCGTTTGGTATGTTTCACATAATTATCTACAATCTTTTTGGCAAGGTCTAGATTTATTTCCTTTCGGTTGAATGAGGAGTGTGCAATAAGCGAAATGATAGCACCTTCTAATTCGCGAATGTTGGTTTTTATATTATTGGCTAAAAACTCCACGATTTCTTCAGGCATTTCAACACCATCCTGATACAGCTTGTTTTTTATAATCGAAACGCGGGTTTCAAAACCGGGTTGTTGCAATTCTGCGGAAAGTCCCCATTTAAATCGTGAAAGCAGTCGCTGTTCAATATCCTGCATATCAACAGGAGCCTTGTCACTGGTAAGGACAACCTGTTTGCCGTTTTGGTGTAAATGATTAAAAATGTGGAAGAATACATCCTGAGTACCTGCCTTACCGGAAAGCAATTGTATATCATCAACAATTAATACATCTATCACCTGATAGAAATGAATAAAGTCGTTGCGGTTATTCTTCTTTACTGATTCAATATACTGTTGCGTGAATTTTTCAGCAGAAATATAAAGAACAGTTTTATCAGGATATCGGTCTTTAATCTGAACTCCAATGGCGTGTGCAAGGTGGGTTTTTCCAAGACCAACTCCTCCAAAAATCAACAGCGGATTAAAAGAGGTGCCTCCCGGCTTATTAGCCACTGCTAAACCTGCAGAGCGGGCCAGACGGTTAGAGTCTCCTTCTAAAAAGCTGTCAAAATTGTAATTGGGGTTCAGCTGGGATTCGATTTCCAGATTGCGAATTCCCGGGATTACAAACGGATTTTTTAATTCGGGGTTTTTATTTTTAAGGGGAGCATCTACTTCCTGAGACTTCATCACTGAAGGCCTGTTTGTACTCGGAATTTTTTCGGTAAAAGGTTGTCTGTTGCCGTAGGTGTTCTCCATACGTATAACATAAACCAGCTTAGCGTTTTCTCCCAGTTCTTTGGTAAGTGATACTTTTAAGAGCTTTACGTAATGTTCTTCAAGCCACTCGTAGAAAAATTTACTGGGTACCTGAATACTTAATGCATTATCTGTAAGTTTTACCGCACGTATGGGTTCAAACCATGTTTTGTAGGCCTGCGGGGTGATATTGTCCTGTATAAACGAGAGACAGTTATCCCATACTGTTTGCGCAGTCATACTCAT